>NZ_JAMOFV010000006.1:1010000-3820000 GCF_023656515.1 Clostridium swellfunianum | reverse complement strand
CAGAAGACAGAGCTTTACAACCCGAAGGCCTTCTTCACTCACGCGGCGTTGCTGCATCAGGCTTTCGCCCATTGTGCAATATTCCCCACTGCTGCCTCCCGTAGGAGTCTGGACCGTGTCTCAGTTCCAATGTGGCCGTTCACCCTCTCAGGCCGGCTACGCATCGTCGCCTTGGTGAGCCGTTACCTCACCAACTAGCTAATGCGCCGCGGGTCCATCTTGTAGCGGATTGCTCCTTTGATACATTCTTCATGCGAAGCATGTATGTTATGCGGTATTAATCTTCCTTTCGGAAGGCTATCCCCCTCTACAAGGCAGGTTACCCACGTGTTACTCACCCGTCCGCCGCTGGGAACCGAAGTTCCCCGCTCGACTTGCATGTGTTAGGCACGCCGCCAGCGTTCGTCCTGAGCCAGGATCAAACTCTCAATTTAAAAGTTTGAATCTTTTAAGCTCATCGCTTACTTATTTTTAGAAGTTTTTCAACTTCAAAAGAATTGCTGGTCATTTACCTTTATATTCTCTGTTTAATTTTCAAAGACCAATTTGTTTGCCGTCATCTGACAGCTTTTATATCTTATCAGCTTCAAGTTGCTTTGTCAACAATCTTCTTGCTGGTAATTTAAAGCAGTTTTTGTTGTTACTCATATAGGATTAACTGCCTCAGGACTTATCATCCTTTGTCGCTTTGTGTCGGCGACAAGGAATATAATATCATGCTATCGCTATAAGTATTTCCATATAAACGCTTTAATACTGCATTAGGTCCTTTAGACTTCTATTACCTTAACTTTTCTTGATATTCCTTCTATTGACACACTAGGATAAGTATCAGATATTAATCACCTAGCCTGATTTATCCTGTACTTGAATATAACACTTGCTGAAAGCTCGTATGAAGGCTAATGCTATATCTAGAAAATAATAATCTTGTTTACTTTTACTTATATTCTTTAAACTTAAAATCATATCTGCATAGTCTCGATTAAATTCTGAAACATCAATCTCTGAACATAATCTGATGGATGCAGCCCATCGTTTCCGCATCCATCGCCATAAATGATGTCATCAATAACTAATTTATTTCTTTCAAGATATTCCATTATATATTTATAATTATCAACCAATGGAATACTTTTGCTTTTTGCAACATCACGCAAAATTTCAACAACTTCATTTGTATGGTAAATTCTATTGGAGTAATACTCATTGCTATGTACGGATGGGTTTGGGGTTAACAAAACTACTATTTTTCCGTCACTAATCAATTCATCAACAATACTTGCACAATTACTCTTTAGCTCTTCCATTCCATTAATGCGTTTACGGTCATTCAATCCAATTAAAAGAAATACTAATTTATCCTCCCTTGAAATCAAATCATCAAGGTGTTTTTTTATCTGATAGGAAAATGCCCCTCCACATCCTTTATTTTCAACAGTAACTGCACTGTAATTTTGCCGTAAATATTTCTCCAATAATCCCCACCAGCTGTTAGGCGCAACTCTTCTAAAAAACTTTGTCCCATCCTCTTCAAATATCATATCCTCGGTTCTATAGCTCATGGAACTACCCGCACCAGCAGCAATACTATCGCCAATGATCTTAATTTTTATACCTTCTGCTAATTTATCCTTATTCATCAGTTTTCCTCTATAATTATAAATTCCTAAATACCTATAATGCAAAAGCTCAACTTATAAAAGCCTTTACAAAACAAAATGCTCCTTTATCATCTGCGCAACAGCTTCTGCTGAAAGATTAGAATTATCAATTTTGATATAATTATCAAAAGTAATTTCGCCATCCTTGCTGACACAGCGATATCTTGCGTCATCATCCATAATTCTTTGATTCGATCTTTCAATATCTCTTTTAGAAGCTTTATTCTTTAGGCGATTCTCTGTAGAATTCCTTTGAAATCTGGTTTCTTGAGACGCAACAAGCTCTACATAATATATATCCGCATTATACTTTCTAAAAATGCTGCATACATGCTCAACATAATCCCAGTCTGATTGCTGATCAAATGCCCACATATATGTAAAAATCAATCCGTAATTTTCTGAAGCAGCAAATTCTTCAAAAATAATCTCTCTCACACGAGATATAGCTTTTCCATTAAAGTATCCGAAAACCTCTAATATAGGTTCAATTGTCATATGATTATGGAACAGCCTCAAATCTGTAATTTTTGTGAGTTCTTGTCCAACAGTCATTTTACCCACTGCAGCATTTCCAATTATAAACACTAATTTCATAAAAGCCCCCCTCTATACTTTGTTTATGAAAAATGATTATCTAATCCTAATACCACTACCAAACTTGCTTTATAGAGCCTTGCCAGTGTTAGTCTTACCACTTCCAGAATTACCTTTTAGTATTATTAGTTTAACAGCGCCCATCCATTACCTACCCCATCTTTTAAAATCAGCTAAATTACTATTTGATTTTATTCCTATTGTAAAAATTCTTTAGCTCTGATTTACATTCCTGTGGCAGCGCTGTTTTATTCACGCCGTGAATAGCACCCTCCAGAGCTAACAACCTATGAATACACGCAGAAGCATCATTTTCTTGTATTTTCAGCCATGCCTGCTGTGAACCTATATTTTTTAATTCCTCATAAGTAAATATGCCTGCCTCATTTAACTGCCTTTCAATTTCTTTCCCTATGTTAGGTAGTTTTGATAATTCTCCCATGATAAAGCTCCCTTCCAAAATATATTTTTTATTATTAGTTCTCAGAAATCGTAACGCTTCTCAAATATCTGCCTTGTCCATCAACATTGATTGGGGTTGCAACAAAGCCTTCTTTGACTAAATATTCGTTGGCAGCTCCAAAAATTTGGTGCCAAACTTCATTTGCTGTTTCTTTTATATCTACCTTATGTCTTATAGGTGTTAGTGTTGATGCATTAACTTCAAAATTGTCAAAGACTTCCTTTACTATAGAAAAAATATTTATAAGAATACTATCTGATATCTCTTTTACAATTGTAGACAATTCAAAATCATAAAATACTGGAACATTCACCAAAATGGTATTATCCTCATCGTTTATTGTGATGTATTCTAATACATTTAAGAACTGTGCAATATCCTTTTGCTTATCTGACAATTCATTATATTGGGTATTACTACTAATGATGTTTTGTATTAGAATACCGCATTCATATGCAATATTTTTGTTCATTTTATCTAAAGCCTTGTTATACAGCTCATTTGCTTTATCAAATGGACTCGCACTATCAATACTTTTCTGTGTTAGCCTAAAAAATCTGAACATATCTTTTCTTAAACCATTTAAATCTCCAAAACTATTAAAAGTAAATCCAGAACTTCTAAAGTTATTGCTGCTGCATAAAATTTTATTGCTGTGCTTTTCCACTACTTTACTATCCTCGTAGGCAACAATAATATAATCCCTAACTCCAGGCTGAAGCTTAGATGCACAAAAGGTATTTCTCTCGGTAAAAAATTCAAAAGCAGTACCATCAAAGATTATATCGCAGATGATATGATATAGTACTCTCTCATAATTATGGTATTTGGAGCATCTTAGTTTTGAAGCTTCCGCATAAAGCATTTCTTTCATATCAATTATTTTTTTGCCAATTACCTCGCCTATGTCATTTATATAGTTTTCTATATCTTTCACATCTTCCTCTAAAAAAACAGGGAATTTAAGCATATATGTATTATCCTTAGTTTCTATAGCATTTATCAATTCAAGATTATTTATAATATTTGTGATAACTTCCTCTTCAATATTTAAAATCTCTGCTATATCAAATTTGGATATAGCAAATGGTTCATTATTTGCAATCAAATAAAGTACTTCTGGTGCGTATTGCTTATTGCATGCATACTCTGGATTATAACTATCATACTCACCAATATCCCCAAAAAAGTAAAAGTTTAATTTTCTATTCATAGCTCTAGCTTCCCCCTAAAATAGTAAGTAAGTTATAAATTTCCATAACGATAGTTTTATCTTATCACAATAACAATTGATCACCAACTCTGAATTCTTAATTTTCTTTCATTTGTTCCTTATCTTTGATGCAGCAGACTGTGCTTCTATGTTAAGAGTATTATAAAAGTCCATCTAGGCATAAAGTCCTCGCAGGGTAAAAAGTTAAATTGTTATATTCTTAAATTTTTATATTGTTAAATTTTTACCTGCGAGAGAAATGCCATTTTAAAATTACAAACTCCATGGCTTATAGTTAACCATGGAGTTTGTATTGCTCTACATTTAAATTATATTTACCTTTTCTATAATTTTATCCGGTA
Source organism: Clostridium swellfunianum (assembly GCF_023656515.1). Taxonomy (NCBI): domain Bacteria; kingdom Bacillati; phylum Bacillota; class Clostridia; order Eubacteriales; family Clostridiaceae; genus Clostridium; species Clostridium swellfunianum. The sequence goes on along the minus strand of NZ_JAMOFV010000006.1, from coordinate 3,815,701 downwards.
AAAAAGGTTTTGTAATATATGCTGCTGCGCCTAATTCTATTGCAGAATCAATGACTTCTTTATCTGCTACTGCTGAACACATTATTACTTTAGCATTGGGATAAGCTTTCATAACATTCTGAAGCGCTGTCATGCCATTCATACCAGGCATATTGATATCCAAAAATATCAGATCTGCCTTCTTCCTTTTTAGAATATCTAAAAGTTCATTTCCTTCTGCTGCCTCACCAACAATTTCACACCCATTACCAGCTAATATGGCTTTTAGTGAGTTTCTTATAAACTCCACGTCGTCCACTATTATAACTTTCTTTTTGTTCTTATCCCTTCCAAGTAATTCATCAGTTGACACATTAAAAAAGTCAGCAATGGAACATAACATTAAAATGTCAGGCAATGAATTGCCAGTTTCCCATTTTGAAACTGCTGCTACTGATACCCCTAGCTCAGACGCTAACTTTTCCTGCGTCATATCCTTGCTTTTTCTTAATTTATATATTTTTTTACCAATTTCAATATTCATATATGCCTCCATTTCATGATACAATGCCAGCAACTATTTTGTTAAAGAAGCTATCTACTAATATAACTTTATCATTACAACACTATATCTTCAAACGAAGCGTAGTAGAATAATTCAACTGTTAGTTAAAAAAACCTCCGCAAGTTTTACTCATATTTCTTGCTGCTTATCCATTCATACTTTATATCATCAAGATTTTCTTCGTTTTCATGGCCTCTGCCAATAATTTTAAAGCCATTTCTCTCATAAAATCGTTGAGCTTTTTTATTAATCTCGAAAGTATACAATGTTAAGATGCCATTTGAATTCGCTTTTGCAAGCTCCAAAAACTGTTTTCCAATGCCTTTTCCTTGATAATCAGTATGAATATATAATTGATTTATCTCGGTGTCATTAAAGGCTATCATTCCAACAACACTGTTATCAGCATTAGCGGCAAGGTATATTTTGTTATCTTTACTTAATTTGTTATCTTTACTTAAAATGTTATTTAAGAAGAATACATGATCTTCAAAAGAGTGTATTTCCTTTTGTCCTATTGCTGCTTCCTTACTTTGCCTCCACATTCTTACTGTTTCCTCAGCGTAGGCGGAGTCATATTCCATTATCTTGATATCATCTGTAATTTCTCTCATAAATTTATAATCTCCATGAAAATAATCTAACATGCTTGAGTTGAGTTTTAATACGAAAAAGGTTTTTCTTAAATTTCCCCATTTCATCAGGAAGAAGCTTTATATTGGACATCTCAGCAACTTTTTCTACCACTTCATCAATAGACATATTTTCAGTATTTATATGTGTTTGAAAAACTTCACTTGTCAAATTTTCCAAACATCTATCTATTTGTTGTGCTCCCCAGGAGTTATCACGGTCTCCTCTTCTTTTTAATCTTTTAAGCAAGGTTGCTTTTGAAGCCATTAATGTATAGTGTTTAACGATAATTTCCTGGTTTCGCAAATAACCAACTATTTCATTAAAATACTTTGGATTAACAACAGTCATCGGAATAATTAAGATACCCTCATATTTCTCTTCAATATACTTTATAAGTGAAAAATTAAGTTCTCTCCAAACCTCATAATCCTGAAAGTCCTCTTTATTTTTAATACTTGAAGGCATATTCTTTGAAATGAAAAAACCTAAGTTCTCCGGGTCATAAACATAAGAATTTTCAGTCCTCCTCTGTAGTTCAAAAGCCGTTTGTGTTTTACCTGAGCCGAAAGCTCCATTTATCCAAATAATCATAAATTGACCCCTTAAAATTAATTTATCAAACTATGAGTTACATTGTTCTTCGTATTTTTTTATAGACATAAATAACTAGATTTGCAGGAAACATCCGCTGTTTGAACAAAATAATCATTGCCAAAGCAGCTTCAATTAATCCAATGATAAAAAATATTACATGCAAATACACTACCGTATTAAGCATAATACATTGAACAATAATCCAAATAACTAAAGCCCAACCAAAAACACTGCTTACATAGGCATGAAACTTTGCTTTGTACTTAATTATCAAAGCACTAGCAATATTTCCAAGCCCAATCACTGAAAATAGAATAATGCCAGGTATAAGATAATTATTAAAGGGTGAATTTTTTAGAGCATCTGCCGGCATTCCTCCTGGTCCCTGAGGATTCAAAATAGCCATCATTCCTCCGCCAACAGCGCCTACACCAACAAATGCATGTAAGATAAATAATAAACGGTAAATAATTTTCATTCCCTTCCCCTTCCAATCACTTAAATTAAATTTTATCATAATATTTTATTCGTATTTATTACAATTGTGAACTAAATTATAATAAAAGTGTCCAACCCTCTTGTAGTTACCTACTAAGGGGTCAGACACCTTATGTATTTTAAGAGTTTTTCTCATCATCTACACTTCTATTAAGCACTATAATCATAATAAACATAATCAGGAATATACTGGCTGCATAGAAAGGCATAAGGGCATAGCCTATCCGTGAAGCTAAAACTCCAAATAGTGGCGGCATAAATGTGCTTCCTACATATGCGCATGCCATTTGTACCCCCATGATTGACTGTGAATATTGTGCTCCGAAATTTACTGGGGTTTCGTGAAGTAGGCTTGGATAAATTGGTGCACAGCCTATTCCTGTCATTACGAAGCCCATTAGCAAAGTAACCTGTCCAAAAGGCACCATCATCATAATTATTCCAGTTCCTATTAAAACCTCGCCCAAATATATCATTTGTCTGTTGCTTAGCTTAATTGTAATAAATCCTGATAAAAACCTGCCAAAAGTAATGCCAAAATAGAAAAGAGATGCCCACTTTGCTGCTGTTTCTGCTGAAATTCCATGAGACATAACAACATAGCTGCTTCCCCATAAACCTATTGTTGCTTCTATTGCACAATAGCAGAAGAAGGCTATTAAAGCTTGTTTTGCACCTGGCAGCTTCAAAAGTTCTCTTTTACTCAAAACCTTTTGCTCTTGTTCTTTTCCGCCTGATTCATCCTTATTGGAAGTAGAACTATTAAATGATGATACCTTTTTCCAAAGAGGCAAGGTAACAAGCAATATTATAACCAAGGTAAATTGAATAATTGCAACGGTACGATAACCTGATTGGAAGATAGCTCCTCGTTCTAAATAATAGGACATGATAATGGGGCCTGTCATAGCACCAATGCCCCAAAAACAATGAAGCCAGCTCATATGTTTTGCCTTATACTTAAGTGCTACAAAATTATTAAGAGCTGCATCTACTGAGCCTGCCCCAAGACCTAAAGGGATTGCAAAAAGACATAGATGATAGAACTCACCGCTTAATGAAAATCCCAATAGTGCCCCTGCTGTCATAAATACACTAATGGAGGTAACTAGGCCTGTTCCAAATTTTCTAATAACCTTATCACTAAACAAGCTTGATACAATAGTACCTCCGGCTATAATCATGGACACAATCCCAGCATAAGAAATTGGTACTCCCATACTCTGATACATAGACGGCCAAGCTGAACCTAGCAGCGAGTCTGGCAATCCCAAACTTATAAATGCTATATAAATTATGATTAATAAAACTGTCAATATCATTATTCAATCTCCTTTTTTCTAGTTCACCTATCTAATTGTTCTAATTCATAGTAAGAAAAGTTTGAGCCAAAATGCTCTTGTTCCCCTCTATATTTAAATCCTAACTTTTCAATAACCTTACGAGATTTAGCATTGTTAGGATATGCTATTGCAACTAGGCGCTTTAATTTAATCAGTTTGAATAAATATAAACTTCTTCCTGCCACTCATCTATCCATCCATCATATATAAACCCTAATTTAAGCAGCAGATTTTTAGATGGGATATTTTCTTTTTCAACTCCAGCTATTATTGTGCAATCAGGATAACATGCTTTAAGTTTTGGTAATAATGCTTTTAAAACTTCGCTTATATATCCTTGTCTAGAATAAATTGGATTAATAGAATACCCAATAGCAACAGTCTTTTCTTTTTTCACAAGGTACATATCTCCTAAAAGCTTATCTGTGCCTTTATTAACAATAGCAAGCTGGATTCCTCTTTCTATATTTAAAGGAACTAATAATGCTTTTCTATATTCCTCTTTTGTTAAATTTTTAAAACTTTGATACTTCATCCATTGATCATCGTTTCTATAAATCATGAATTCATCTAAATCTTTTTCTTCAAAGCACCTTAATATACATCTATCTGTTTCAAACATTAAATCACCTCATTTGACTAATAACTTCAATGCTAATTACTTTTCTTTTCACCACATATATAGTCCCTTATGAGTGAATTTTTTTCCTCATCACTTAAAGCAACAAAGGAGGTAAAAGATAGATTTTCAATTTCTCTTTCCCCACCATTTTTAGATTATCGTAATGACAACTACTCGACTTGCAATATGGGCATATGGGGCCAATATCTATTCTCATCTCTTGACCTTCAATCATATCTGAACACTTTCCCACAACAGAATGAAAGCAAGTATTTTCATCCAAGCTAGAACCACATTCTTTTAAGAGTTTATCGAAAATGCAGCTTATTTCCTTAAAAGCTAATTCTTCTATTGCATTCAAATATGCAAAAAATAACCCGTTTTCACTTCTAGCAATAAACTGTCCATAGGAGAAATCGCTTAATAATGGAGTGCTGAACTCTGTTCCACACTCGCTGCACTTAGCCTGAAAAAATGCAATTTCCATTAACTCACTTCCTTATATTAATCCATTTCTCCAAGTGCTAACACCACCATTGTTTTTTGTTTACAAACTAGTCCTGTATCTTGTTGTGTTTAAATTTCTTTTTTGCGCTAAACGATTCATTTAAATGAACTACATGGTGCCTCGTTACTGGCATTAAAATAATACCCGATACACTTTTTCTTCCCCAGAAATCTATTAACCAATTTGAAGCTTCAACATCCAATACAGCGCCTTCATTTATAACATGCTGTAATCTATGTTTTTCAAACTTTCGTTTCATATCTCCGTTTGTAAGATTTCTTATTATTTCTTGTGATTTTCTACCTACAGCTATTCTATAATTTTTCAGCTCAAGCATATTTATGTTTTTGCTAAATTCCAGTATTTCGTCGCCTGTCATTGCATTGCCCGTATCAACTATGGTAGAGTTTATCTTCTCTTTCCAGTTTCCTAAAATAAATACCTGCTCATCTCCTGAAACTAACATGTTCATGGTTATGTCTTCTATTCTAGTAGAGTGCCATAAACCGTAAGCAATTGTACGTCCTTTTTCATTTGTTGCTGATCTAAATGTATATTCATCTAAATCTTCCCATAACTCATCCTCAAATGTTTTTATCAACAGTCCTGACATTTCAGAGGAATGAACCATTGAATGCAAGCTTAAAGCTAAAGTTTTACTTTCTTCGATTTTATCTTGTTTTAAGATTATTTCTCTTAATTGCTTTATATCCTTGTTCCAAGGCTTTACATCCATTTCGAGGTCTCCTACACATATATAAAAATTTGTGAATTTGTTTTGCTAAACAATCCTTGTTTTATTGTCTACTAGACATTCCGCCATGATAGCAAATAACAGTATCTGCATCATAGCTTAATAGTTTTAAAATAGATTTATTTGCGCTGTCAATGTCTAAGGTAAACTGAGGATTTGCAATTACTAGCTGATTGTTTTCCAGTGCAGCAGCATCACCAGTTATCATAGTTTTTTTGTTCTTTAAATATAAAGATATATGCCCTGGCGTATGACCTGGGGTATAAATAACTTCACAGCCTCCACACCAATTTAGAATTTCGCCATCATGTACTATCATATCTACTTTAGCAGGCTTAACTTTTCTCAGGATTTCACAAAAAGCCTCTCCAAATTGTTTCTGTTCTTCGTTTAAAGTATTTTGCAGTGCCTCTGCTTGCTCTAGCCGTAATGACTTCTTTTCTCCTGAAATAAATGGAGCTTCAAGTTCGCTGGCAACAACCTTTATATTAGGATATTTCAATTTAAAATCATCCAAAGCCCCCATATGATCATGGTCGTGATGTGTAATTAAAATTTTAGTAAGCAGGTTGCAATCCAAACCTTCTGATTTAATAGCATCCTCAATTAAAGGCATAAATCCGATATATCCGCAATCAATCAGTATCATTTCATCCTCGTCCTTCAAGATAACAGGATGAATAACATCTTCTATATGTCCAAATTTAAATTTTATATTTAAAACAATTATGTCATTCATAAATTACCTCCTCATCATTACATAACAATCACTATTACAATATACAAATAAATTACATTATGGTTTTTGAGCTAAATACAAGTCCATAGTATCATAAATTTGCAGTGTGCCGCCGAACCTATTTATTGCATCTGCAACTCCATTCTCTAATTTAGTTTTAATATCTATAGACAGCGCTATGTGGTCAGAGTAAGTATTCAATAAGGCTATATAACTATCTGCTGTAAAAGTTCGAGTATTATAAAATAATTTTGAATGGCAGTTTTTAAATCCATACTTATTAATTACATCTATTATTTTCTTACAATTACTACTTTCAAATTCAACAGGTTCTTTATCAAAAGGTTTTAATTTCTTATAAATCTTTTGAATTTCAAGATGTAGTGAATAATTAGTGTGATATACAGAGGGGTGATTCCAAAATAAAGCTAAGACACCACCACTTTTCAAAAGCTTAAAAACTTTTGCATAGCCCACTTCTTCTGGAATCCAATGAAAAGCTGTTGCAGAATAAATTAAGTCAAAGGAATTATTATCAGCATGAAAATCTTCAAAAGCAGTGTTGATTACTTCAAAATTATTATAAGCAGCAAATTTTCTCTTTGAGTATTCAGCTAACCTATCACCGAGTTCAATTGCAGTTAGCTTGCAGTTCGTTTGAAGAATCGGCAAGGTGGCAAGTCCTGTTCCAATGCCTATCTCTAGAGCTCGTTTTGATTTGTCTAAATCTGAATACTTGATAATTTCATCAAACAACTCAGGAACATAGGATGGCCTCCATTTATCGTAATTTGCCTCATCTTCGTTAAACGTCAGCCTCAAGTCCGTAGAACTATGATTATTATGTGTTTTCATTTGTATATCCCCCTTTCAAATAATGACTTTATTTATATGCTAAGTAAGATTAGTTTTCTATTATAGAGCTAATCCAAGAATAACAATTATCTAATTCTTCATCACTTATTAAATCCGATTTATGCTCAAACATTATTTTTACATTCTCATTTACTTTTGTAATAACCCTTAAGTAATTTTCAATAGGTGCCCAACCATCTTCCAACTTTAAGCTTGGCAGCGCAGGAAAATGGCTATTTTCTAAGTTGCCAGAAACCTTAACATTCCATAAATGCACTACTTCAGTATACCTTGCAAATCTATTAATAATATCTCTTTCATTAAAATCCGAATCTATTTTACTTTGTAAGTGAAGTCTTCCTGTATCCAAACATAACTTAACTGCTTTGTATTTTTCTAATAAGGTTTCAAGAAACCCCTCTTCACAAACATACCTATTTAATGCATCAAACTCTAATACAGGAATAAAATTATACTCAATACTTTTTTCTGATAACCACGCAAATAAATTTTCACTGTATTTCTCAAACTCTTTAATGGGATAGTCTGCTTCATATGTATATTCACTTTTATCTGCGAATCTCCAGTTAGTCATATTAAAATCATTTTTCAAAATAACTGGTTTAGGGTAATGAAACAAAATATATTCTGGTTTAGCACCCTTATACTTAAGATAGTCTAACTCTTCTTCGATGTGTTTATAAGACTTCCTTCTTATATCTTCATCCAATGATAAAAACTGCGGATCTCTTAAATTAGATATTCCCGCCCTTAGTGGAAAGTGTATGCCAAATTTAATTCCGTTTCTATCAGTTTCATTAATTAGTTTCTCTATGTCTTTTTCATCTTCAAAAAGACAGGCTTCTATTCCATAAAAATCATCTCTATAATCTCTTTTAAATTTTATTTCATCAAATTTTCCATACATGCCAATCATAAAATTTTTCATTGTTTTCACCTCCAATATCAAAACTAATCTAAAAGTTATCTCCACTAGCTTAAATGCTGATTATTCAAATACTCTTTTCACTTAGATAAACTGATTTATCTAGACTATAAAAAAGTTCTGTTACAGTTTTATCACCCAGTGCCTGAACAATTTTATTACGGCTGAATTTATATTTAAAACCACACTTTTCAATTACTCTTTTAGATTTTTCATTAAAATCAAAGTGGCTAGACCATATTAAATCTAAATCAAGATTTTCAAACAGATATCTAATGAAGTATTGCACTGCTTCAGTAGCATAGCCTTTTCCCCAATAATTTGAATTTAACCTATATCCGATGTATCTCTGCTTTAATTCTTTAAGTGCTTCATCAGGGGCATTTTCATCCATTCCAATGGTACCAATGACTTTATTTTCTTCTTTTAGCACGATAGCAAAGGACAAATTTCTGGATATAAACAATTTCAAATTAGCTTTTATTTTCTCAATATCTTTAATAACCGAACATCCAGCACTAGGATTAACTTTTTCATCGGAGTTTAATTCGTACATATCCCTATAGTCCTCTAGTTCCCAGCATCTTATAATAAGCCTGTTAGTCTCAAATATATTCAAAATAATTCCCCCATTTTTAGGTAGCATGTACTGTTTTCATAGCTGCATTAAAATATTCCAGACTACAGCATTAATTTGTAACATCTGTATTGATCTTGAACCTGAAAACCTGCTTTCAAAGCTGAATTTAATTCATCTTGAGACTCTTCATCAATAAAATATACAACTTCCATTACAGTCCCAAATTCATTATATAACCGCATCAATACTTCATTAACTAAATCGCCTTCAATACCGTTATCCTTATATTCTTTGTCAATAAATAAGCCAAAAATTTCTGATATGTTTTTACTGGTCTTAACAAAAATGCTTGCATGAATCTCCTCGCTTTCCCTTAAGGCAAATATTCGAAAACGCTCTATATCCTTTAGCAAATTTTTGCTATTATAATACATTTCTAAAGGAACGGCATGCTTGTCATGAAACTTAGCATACTCTTCAAAATTACTTATAGCGATTTCTTCTATCTGTTCATTTTTTTCATTTGTTTGTAATTGTAAATTATACAATCTGGTATCAATACTAGATTCAATACATTTAGCATTCTTTTTCTCAAAATATTGATTTGCATTTTTATTAGTAAAAGGCACACCTATAAACAACTCATAACCAGTTAATTGCTTACTTATATAATCAATAAATTCTTCAGCAGTTTGATTATAATCTTCCCCTATCAAAAATTGTATTGTCTGTGCATACTTCTCTTCGCACTTCCAAAAATAGATGCAAACTCCACATAATACAGCTTCACGGTAGCAAGCTATTATGTTCTCCTTATCTGTACTAAGAGCTTTTTCAAAAGCTTCTTTAAGTTCTTCCTTTGATTTTTTTCTGTGGTAACTGGCAAACAAATCATTTTTACTTAATTCCCAGGCAAAATCTATAGCTTCCTCTAACTTATAAATTGTCTTTATCATTGCTTATACCTCGTTAATCATGAATAATTTTGTATTTAAAGACTGTCTAACTTACCTTCAAATACCCAATAGAAAGGAAATGAGAAATGTATGTTTTGAAACACAGGTTTTCCCATATCATTAGTTAATACCGCTGTAAGCCTAATAGGACAAGTATAATGTTCACCTAAAGCACTTTCTTTTAGCGCATAAGATATGCTTCTATGTACAGCAAATAATTTATCTTTAGAGGAAGCCTCTGCTTCAAATAAACTATCAAGGTCATCTAAAACTCTCTTTAAAAGTTTATCTTCTGTTAAGTTTACTTTCAATATACCGCTAACGGTAACCCATGTAACTTCACTTTGCCTTGATGCAATAGCGTGTTCCAAATCTAAAGCAAGTGCACTACAGCTGCTTGAATCAAAAAATTCCTTTATCTCTTCTATCCCAGTACGCCATTGATTATCAGGTTCAATAATATAAGGGACATTATCAGCAGCGAAATATTTGTTTATAAGCTCTTTTGAAACATCCTTTTGACCAAATAGCTTTGTCTCTAAATCTTGTAGTATTGATTTTATCTCTATATCCATCTGATTATTCAAATGCTTGTCTGCAATTGCATTCTGACTGTTATAGCTCTCTATAAATTCTTTAGAGTTTTCAAAACGTTCATCTGGGAAATTTGCTTTAGGAATAGAAAACTGCATGTGAGAGAATTTCCATTTTCCATTATCTTTTAAAAGAACTCCACTTACACGCAGTGGCCACAAATACTCCCTTTGTTCATAAAATCTTTGATGATATGCTAAAGCTAAAACCCAGTTAATAAAGGTGATTTTTTGCTTTGGTGTAAGCTCAGCTTCTTTAGTTTTGTCTTTAATGAAATTAAGATAACTATCATACCTTTCTGGAGTATCTTGAAAGGAGTATTTAACATTGCCAGTAGTTGCAAACCAAGCAACTTCATTTTTACTGTCAACATGTACATTCTCTAAATCTAAACTAACATCTCCCCAAAACTCCCAATCATTTTTAATCAGAGTTTTTACTTGTTCAGTTCCTAAAAATAGCTCCCCAGTTCCTGTGCCAAGAACACATATGTCCTCCCTCGCTATAAAGAGTTCTTCAACAAAATTTTCAACCTTGCTTAAATCTCTCTTTGTATATCCTTCTTGAAATTCACTAAGAACTTTTTTAATCTCATAAGCCTCTTCATTAGAATGTTCAAGGTAACTATTCTTTTCTATGCTTGTGCACAATGATTTATTCAGATATTGTATTCCGTAACTATTCATTTTAAACTTCTCCCCTTCCCCATTAAAACAGCTATTTCTTTAAAATATAATGTTTTTTAGAATCAATATGCTAACATTGTTGTTTAATTGAATCGCTAATATGCCCCATATTTTTCCTAACCTATAGTTTATTTTATCACAGCTATAATTGAACACCAACTCTGAATTTTAAATCTTTTCTATTTCATCTATGTATTTATACAAGGCTCTTAGTCTAATAGTATTGTATAAATTATATAAAAAAGCTCCATGGTTTATAATCAACCATGGAGTTCTTAACTATTAAACACTTAGGCAATATTTATTTTATACATTCAACAACAACCATAGCAAACCATTCTCCCTCAAAAGGAAGCAAATCAAGATCATTTTTTTCTCCAATAGATTCTCCAATAGTTATAATATCTATGTTATCAAAGTTTGCTTGAGCATAGGCCTTTCGTATTCCAGTCTTTATAGTGAATTCCTCTGCTCCAATAATTTTATTATCTTTGCAAAATTCCTTAAGCATTTTAAACCCTTTAGAGTCTTCATTAATAACAACATAACTATCAAGCAATGATTGTCCTGCTTTTAGCACTCTATTGGCTTCTTTCATTCCAGCAGCAGCCATGTTTAACATATTCTGAATTCCACAAAAGGATACCGCAGTATCAACTGTATTATCCTTAAACGGTAGGTTGGTTGCATCACAGGCTATATAGTTTACCTTTGCTTCAGGGTTAGTTTTTTTAGCTCTTATTCTATCATATTTCAGCACTATAAAACTTAAATCCGCGCATATAATTTGTGATTCAGCTTTTAAGTGTTTCACCATTTCTCTAAACAATGCTCCTCTACCAGTTGCTATGTCTAGTATAAATTCACTTTTTTTATGGCTGATATTGTCAATAACAAATTTTTTAGCTTTGTCACCTATTATTATTTGGTTCTGAGGTACTTCTGATAGTTTTTTCTCCATGTCCTCATCATTATACTGCTCATAAGATTCTGTCCAATTATTTGCAAGTTCTTGTTCTACTGAACCAAAATTAATTATGCCTTCCCTAATAACCCAATCATGGCCACCCTTGCAGCTTAATTTACCTTCAACTACCTCACAGTCCTCTTCATTTTCAACTGTCAAACTTAACTCCCCATTACATTTTGGGCATTTCAATAATTTTAAAATTTCTTTATACATTCTTTTATCCCCTTTTAGTAAAAAATAAATAGTAATTTTTTTCTAAAGAATTCATCTTGAGTTCTTATTATGTTATTTTATCACAGCTGTAATTTAACACCAACTCTGAATTTTAAATCTTCTTCTAATTGCACCTTTTCTTAACTCAGTGGTGCTGTCAAGTAAATTCTGTTGTAATAACTTACACAGGGTTAAAGTCCTTGCAGCACAAAAAGTTAACTTGTTAAATTGTTATCTTCTTCTGCAAGAGAAAAACTTTTGTTTAAATAAAAAGCTCCATGGTTGCTTCAAAACCATAGAGCTTTTATTATGTTAAGCCTTTTACTTTATCTTAAATTGATTAACCTGTTCGTTTAGTGATTCTGATATTTCATTTAATTGAGCTGCATAATCTGATACTTCCTGAGAGCTAGCCAGCATTTCTTCTGAGGAAGCTGAAATTTCCTCTGAGGAAGCTGACATCTCTTGTGCAACTGATGAGATAGCAGCAATTTTATCAACTACAATATTCTTAGATTCAAGAGTACTCTTTATATAACTATAAGTATCATCTATCAATGGTGTAATATTAGTAACTGCCTCAAGTATTTCTCTAAAGGAATCAGTTGTCAACTCTACAGATATTACCTGATTGCCTAGAAGCTTTTCTACCTGTTGAGAAGTATTTATCACTTCACCGGTTTCGGTGGTTATAGAACCTACAAGGTCTCTTATTTGCTCAGTAGAAATTCTTGACTGCTCTGCAAGTTTACGAACTTCATCAGCAACTACAGCAAAACCTCTTCCCATCTCTCCTGCTCTAGCAGCTTCAATAGCAGCATTTAAAGCCAGTAAATTTGTTTGAGATGATATACCGTTTATAACCTGAGTAATGTTTCCTATTTGTGAAATACTTTGTGCAAGAACATTTACCTTTTCATTAACTACATTAAAAGCACTGCTTAACTGCTTGAAGGATGCCAGTATATTATCAACATTTCCTTTACCGGCACTTGCCTTTTCCTCTGCACCATCTACATTAAGCTTTACAATATTCATCTTGCTCTGAATTCCGTCAATTTGGTCTGCCAAGCTTGACATATAGTCTGTGATTTCCATAAGCTCATTTGCCTGTGAAGTAGCACCTTCTGCTACCTGCTGAATGGCAAAGGTTACTTCATTTGACGCCGAACTTAATTGACTGGAGGCATTGGCAAGCTGCATAGACATTTCACCAGTGTGTCCTGCCTTTCCTTGAATACTGCTAATAACAGCTTTTAGGTTATTTACCATTTCTCTAAAGCTTATGGCTAAGGTTCCAACCTCATCCTTACTTTCAATGTTTATTTCGTGATATAACTCTCCATTTGCCACCTGCTTCGAAGAATCCGCTAATTTTTTAATTGGCTTTATAACTCCATTTGAAATCAAAACAAGTACAAAAGAAATTATAATAAACGCGCCTATACTAATTATTACTGTAGTATTTATAAGCTCTCTCACTGCTTGTTCCATATTACTTAGTGAGAAACCAATATCAATAGCTCCGATTACTTCGTTGCCTTTTTTTACTGGAACAATAACATCATAAACATTAACATTGTCTTTTTCATAAAAGTAAACTGAAGAATAAGGTTTACCTTCATTAACTGCTGTCTTGCTGCCATCATCATCTAGAGTAATACCTATTCTGTCCTTGGAAGAATGAGCAGCAGCTTTAAGGTTTTTATCGATGAAAAGAGCATAAACAATATCTTCATCCTTATCAATATTAGTAACCAGGCTCTGATATCCTACCTTATCAGTAAAGTTTTGAACCTTATTTGCTAAGATTCCAACTTGGATAACTCCTCCGCTGCTTCTTTTTATATAACCATATTTGTAGTAATCATCCGTTTCTTCACTCTTTCTTATATCTTCCATGAACTCGATTTTTTCACCGCTGAGAACCTGTTGTGCTTTATGTTCCTTCTCGTAGACAGTTCCTATACTGCTTGCCAAATTTGAGTATATAATTTTTCCTGATTCGTCTCCAATATTTATCTCATCAACTTCAAACTGTTTAGCTATGTTTTCTAAATATTGATTATTTATCAATATATCATTATTATTTAGAAAATTCCCTAAATTATTTATATTGCTTTCTACATTAGCATTTATTATGTCAAGTGCTGCTGAACTTATTTCTATTTGTGCAGCTGCTTGATTTGCCAGCATCAATCCATCCTCTTTAAGCTGATTTGTTATCTTATTCTTAGTAATAGTGACAACGCTTACAGTAATAACAGAAATCGCTATTAAAACTACTAATATAGGAATAACTAGAATTTTAAATTTTATTGACTTGTTTTTTATATATGGCATATTGTTCCCCCTAAGTCTGTATAATCTATTAGCATTGAAGATTATACAACATAATATGCCACACTTCAACATTTTTTTCCAATCACAACTATAATTCTACATTAATTTGTATAGAACTTACTTATTAACAAATGCCCCTTTATCAGGTACAGCAATTTCACGAAAATTATTAACCAGCATATCTAAATGCCTTGTCAGTTCTTTACCCTTCATAGGTTCACCATGGCTTGGAATTGCTAAGCTTGGTTTTAAATTCCTAAGAATTCTTACTGAATTCTCTGCAGCTTTCCAATCTGTAGTTAAATACTTTGGCGGACCACTTATCTGTTCTTTATGTGTCATTACAGATAATAAAGATTCCTGCTTGGTAGTGGAAAAAGCATCTGCAGCAATAAGCACGCGGTCTTTTCCACGAAACAGTGCAATGTGCCCTTCTGTGTGCCCAGGAGTATGTATCCAATTCCACTCAGGCATCCCAGGTATACTTCCATCCTCAGGCAGAGCTTCTGCATAAGCAGTTATATCGATACTTTTATGTGGGAAAGTTGGAGATAATTTTGCTACCAAACCTTGGTCCACTGTAGGGTCTCCAACAGGATAATCCTTTTTTCCTGTTACATAAGGCATTTCTAGTTGATGAATATATACAGGAACATTCCATAGTTCAGATAGCTTTATAACTGACCCCACATGATCAAAGTGTCCATGTGTAAGGACGATTGCCTTTGGTTTGCTGTTTCTCCCAAACTTATCCTCAATGCACTCTAATATAAACTTTGCTGAATTTTCAAGCCCAGTATCTACAAGAATATAGTTGTCAGCGGTGCCAATCAAGCAAGCACTAACAATTGTAAAATTCATTACTAATATATCTGGAGCAACTTGTAACGATGTTGTGTTCATTGCTGATAAGCCTTCTACCAACTTATTTCCCATTATAATCGCCTCTTTCTTTTGAAGAATAAATTTCTCTAAATTAGTATGTACTAGTGCTTTCATGGTATTCATTTATGATAAACAGAAAAACCTTGAGATAAATACGTCTCAAGGTTTTTTACTATACTATTATGAACCTACTTTTTCAGTAAACCCTAATAAATCCATCTGCATCATAAAAATATCATTTGCAGTAAGATTGTTTAGGCTGCCGGCCATGAATTGAGCTTCGCCAGCAGAAGTAACGCTGTCTTTTCTAACATCCCCGCCAGCGATAATTGTGGGTACTCCATCACCAGTATGATCTCTTGCCTCACAAGGTGTAGAGTGATCAGCTGTAAAGGAAATATAGCATTCATTTAAATCAATTTTACTTAATATATGTCCAATTACACCATCCACTTTTTCAATCATCTCTTTTTTTACTGCTGGAAGGTTATCATGACCAGCTAAATCTGTTGCTTTAACATGCATCACAACCCAATCATAGTTCTTTTCATTAAGAAGTTCTACAGCCATTTCAGCTTTTCCTAATAGATTAGTATCAAAGCTTCCGGTAAAGCTCTCATGGGTGAAATAGTCCATGCCTACAAGTTTTGCTATGCCTCCGACAGTTAAATCGCCTGCTACACATGCAGCTTTAATATTGTAAATATGCTTAATTGATGGTATATGCTTTTGCTGCCCTGCACCTCTAGTTATAATAGCATTAGCCATTTGAAGCCCTTGAGCATGGCGCTGTTTATTTACAGGATGTTCCTTTAAAATTTTGTAAGAGCGCATTGTAAACTCCCATAAGTTTTTTGCTGTTTTTTCCGCACTGCTTGTATTCTCTAGTGGTCGTGGAATATCAAGCTTCTTTCCTTCTTCTGCCGTACCTGGATCAGTGCAGGATATTTTATCGCTTAGGTCCTTATTTCTTAAAATAATTGCTACTCTGTGCTCAGTAAGCTCCTTTGCAAACACTTGAGTGCCATCAGATAATATTAACCCACTTATAGCCGCTGCCAATTCATTTGTTCCTTCTCTAATTCTGCCAGCACGTCTATCAACAACTGTATAATCCTCCTCAATTGTTGCAAAATTACCTCTAAAAGCAACATCTCCAGGCATTAGCTCCATTCCGGCGCTCGCTGCTTCCAGCGGGCCCCTTCCAGAGTATACCTCATTGCTGTCATAACCGAATATATGGAGATGACCAACATCAGTACCTACTCTTATTCCTGGAGAAATCGGATAAACATTGCCGCACATACCCCTTGAAGCAAGATAATCCAAGTTCGGCGTTTTTGCACTCTCAAGTGGTGTCATTCCATTTAACTCTTGGTTGGGACGATCCCCTAATCCATCTAGTATAATAAGTAATCCTTGTTTTTTCCTCATAGTCTATACCGTCCTACTGTTTAAATTTAATTGCATTTTTAAGCCTTATTAAGCAAGTGCTTGTTCTTTATCATAAATGCTGCAGATAATATAAGCGCTGCTACCCAGACAAATGCTACGTGTGTTTTCAAAGGGTTAAGAATGTTGATAGCTAGCTTTGTCTCTTTGCCGGCACTAATAGTTCCAAAGTCAAAACCGCCAAACACATATCCATCCTTCTCAGTTATACTAAAGGCTTTACCTGCATCAAAATCAACAATATTTAATAGTTCCTTTCCCTTCGGAACAGCTAACTTAGCAGAATAAGCTTTTATATCATTTGGAGAAGTATTTACCACTTTATTCTCTATAGTTAGTACTCCATCTGGGAACGTATCTCCTAATTTAGCCTTTTTTCCTTCGTAAATACTCTCTTTATTCATAGTTACTTCAAAAGCAACCTCGGCTTTCTTTTCATTAAATGTTATAAGATTATATTTTTGATTTCCATTTTCCACTGTCTTTGGCTTCTCTGCTATATTGCCTTTTGAAGCTTCTACCTTTGATATTTTACTTTTACTGTACAGCGGAAAAGCAACTTCACCCTTATCGTTAGTTACAGCAGTAATTTTTTGAACAATTACTGCATTTTTGCCATCTGGTATAAGTATATCTTCTACCTTATCTAGTTTTCCTAAGTCTGCAGCGTGAGCAGTACTAGAAAACATACATAAAAAAGCAAAAGCTAATAGGGAAAAAATCGTTTTTTTCATACCTTTGTCCCTCCTATGCAATTCCTATAATTTTGAACCATGTAAATGAAGCCACCACCATGATTGCCCATTTAGCCAATAAAACTAATACACCGTAAAGCATTTGTTCCAGTACTGTGAAATATCCTGCACCATAATAAATCAAATTAACTTTGCTGTGAGGCGGTAAAGTGATGGTATCAGCTATACAAAATGCCGCTGGAAGAGCTAAAGCAATTGGATTATATCCGGTAGAATTAGCAATACCAATTATAGTTGGAATAAGTATAATGGTTCTTACCGTCTTTGAAGTAAAGAGGAAGTGGCTAAAGCTTGCTATAAACATTAGCACCGCGAAAAGTACGGTAAAGCTCATGTTTTGTATTCCCATCTTTTTAAATACAATATTTAAGCCCCAAGCTGCCAATCCTGTATTATCAAGGGCTACACCTCCTGCATAAGCTCCACAGGCGAATATTAAAAGATTCCAGGATATTTTTGCTTCCTTCCATTTTAGAATTCCTATATGCGGCAGGAAAAAAAGGCCTGCTGACATTATAGCAACCATTACAAGGCTTAACTGAAATCCAAAAACCTTAACCTGCAAACTGTCCATGCACCAAAGAATTAGAGTAACAGCAAATATTAAAAGCGCTTTTTTCTCAGTAATACTCATTTTTCCAAGCTTATTATATTCATCCTTAAGCTTAGTCAAATCAAGCTTTTTTGATTCTGATTTTGGCAATTTAAATAATAGCTTTCCTATAAAAAACATTGCCACTAGAGTTAGAGCCGTTATTGGTGCAGATGCTATAAACCACTTCATCCAAGAAACTTCTTGACCAGTAAGATCCTTTATAAAACTAATGGCAAGAATCTGTGACGATGTAGCTGTAACAATTGCAGCAGTAGATAAATTGTTAGCCTGTATTCCTTGTATCGCAAGCAATTTTCCAAGGCTATTCTTTGGATCGTTAATATTTACTTCAAAGGCCTCCACCACTATAAGTACTATTGGAAACATCATGGCTGCTCTAGCTGTGGTTGAAGGCACAACAAATGCTATCAAGAAATTGATTATTATAAGAAGTGCTAGTACACTATTAACACCTTTTCCAAACTTAGTTATCAAATATAGGGCCATTCTCTTTGCAAGTCCGCTTTTTTCCATTCCAGAAGCTATTACAAATGCCGCAAAAGTAAGCCAGATTACATCGTAACCAAGTACTCCCATGGCCTGTTCCTCGGCCCAGGCTCCTGTTAAGGGCAAAGCTACTATAACAAATAGTGATACGGCATAGTTAGGTATGCTTTCAGTAATCCAAAGTATTAAAGCTGTAAGAAAAACTCCTAATGCCATCTTTCCTGCATAAGATAATCCAGCTGGAGTTGGCATTGTATAAATTGTTGAGAAAATTAATAATGCCAGTGGTAAACCAAAAAACTGCATTTTTAGCTCAAAAGGACTTTTTACCTTTTTAACTTTAACTGTGGTTGTTTCCATAACCCAAATCTCCCCTTTATTAAATTTTAAATTCAATCAAAAGTTAACTATTTGATATAAGGTTTTAACACTTTTTGAATATGTATAAGTTAATAGTTGAACTTAAAACCTCATACATTAATGATAATAGAAAATTATTATATTATCCAATCACATTTAGTTATGGCAATAATAAATATTTTTTATAATTATCATAAAAACTCATATTCATAAATTTTATTTATAAGTGCTGTAAAAAAGCTGTTGATATAGCATTTAATTATGTACTTTATCCATAAAACGGTTTATACTGTAATAAATAATATTTATGTGAAAACGTATAAACATTTTAACTTAAATACAACAGAGGAGGTACAAAAGTGGATTTAGAAACCATTCAAACCTTTTTACTTATAGCAAAGAACAATAGCTTCACAAAAACCTCAGAAGAAATGTTCTGCACCCAAGCTGCAGTCTCTATGAGGATTCAGCGTCTGGAAAATTATCTAGGCTGCAGCTTATTCAGCCGCAAATCAAAAAAAGCTGAATTAACTAAGGATGGCTCCATTTTTCTACCCTATGCTCAACAAATATCGAATACTTTTATAAATGCAAAAGAACACCTGCTTCAGTCAAAGCTAATGGAGCAATCTGAAATCGCTATTACTTCATCTAATACTCCTGGGACCTATATGCTGCCTAATATATTATTCCTCTTTAGGCAAAAATACCCCTTTATTACAGTGGTCAATCATGTGCAATATACTAAAGATGTAATTAGCAGTGTGAGGAATAAAAGCTACCCCCTTGGAATAGTTTCTCAACCCTATCTCTCTGAAACTGAAGAGATATTATGTGAGCCTATACTTGAAGACCCTCTTGTCGTGGTTGTAAATAACGAGCATTCATGGGCGGCAAAAAAAAGAATCTTTTTGAGAGAAATAAAGGATGAGGTTTTTTTGATATCAAACCCTAATACTTCACTTGTACCTTATCTAGAAAAAGTCGGAAGCTTTAAGTTTGCCTCAAAGAATTTGTGTGCAGTTGGAGGTATCGAGGCAATAAAACAAAGCATCTATGACAATTTAGGAATATCAATAATGTCCGAAAGCGCTGTAAAACAAGAACTTAAATTAGGACTTATAAGCAAGGTTGAACTAATTGACGAATTAAAGCTAATGCGTCAAATATACTACATAAAACGAAAAGATGAAAAGCTACCTCTTTCTACGGAACTTTTCCTCAAGTTTGCAAAGGAATTTATTATTTCAAAAGGTAAAGAACCTGTAAATAAATAAAGAGCTAGATTTTTAATCTAGCTCTTAAATAAAAATTATAGATTCTTTTCGTAAGCTTCAACCATTTTCTTAACCATTTGTCCGCCGATTGAACCAGCTTCTCTTGAAGTTAAATCACCGTTGTAGCCTTCCTTTAAGTTAACTCCTACTTCTCTTGAAGCTTCCATTTTAAATCTGTTTAAACCTTCCTTAGCTTGTGGAACTAATATTCTGTTTGATCTGTTTGCCATAATTTTTTCCTCCTTTTTTGTATGTAATTAATTTGTTTGGGTGTTATTATTATGTGCGAATATTTCTCACTTAAACTGATAGATTGGAGGAAATTAAACCATGGTTTTCCACAGGCTAGGTATATTTCGGCATAAAAAAATTGCTCATCAAATGTTTTAATCATAGCACATTTATCAACTCACTTAAGTTTTCAATTTGCACATCTGGAATATATTCCTCTGTCTTTGGGCTCTGCATTCCGCCAAAACCTTGCTTAATCCATATTGTTTTCATTCCAACGGCTTTAGCCGGGAATATGTCGTTATCTAATCGATCGCCAACCATAACTGTTTCAGAAGCATTACAGCCTGATTTCTCAATAGCTATCTGAAAGAGCTTAGTATTGGGTTTCATAATTTGATAATCCCAGGATGAAATTATATATGAAAAATATTTAAAAATTCCCCAGGAAATTAACCTGTCCTCAAGTCCGTCAGTTTGATTTGCAATAATTCCAAGCTTATATTTTTGCGATAAGGACTGCAAAATAAAATAAGCCTCATTATATAGTTTTTCAAGCTCATGTCGATAAGGAGCTGCTTATGAAAAACCAAACTTCTTTACAACTGTTCTATATTGCGGTTGATATGAGACAGAGGCTTCAACAATTTCCTCATATATTTGCTTAGGAGAAAGCCCCAGCATTTTTGCTTCTTTCGTTTCAGCCTGTTCTATGCATCTTTGCGTCCACACATCCTCCTCATTAATTAACGTATAACCAATATCGAAAAATACACATTTTATATCTTTCATTTTGCACCTGCTTCTTAATTATTGGGTTTGTTATAAACTATTCTCCCTCGCTTCAATAATTTTTATTGAAACCAGTATAGCATCTCATTAGCTACTTCATAAGGTTTATCCCAGTGTAGTAAATGTCCAGCCCCATCAATCCTTTTTACTATTGCTCCCGTACTATCCTTAAATTTCTCAACTAATGCCTCTCTAATCTCGGTCATGGACTTTGGCAAGGAACTTTGCAGCAAATAAATAGATTTAGGCAGCTTATAATAAACTGAATCAGGCGGGTAATTATACATTGACTTTATAGCGCATGAAGCAGCAAAACCACTTGCATGATACTTATATTTATCTTTTTCTATTATTACCAAATCCTTTGAAGCCTCTTCTAATAGAGAAGACCATCTTTGATAATTATTCTTCTCTGCTTCAATATGCTCTTGTAAAGTGTCAAAACAATATTCATCAAAGTCCTTTACATAATAATCTATCTCTTTTTGTAAAGAATCTATGTTTTCACCTTTTGAAGCATTATACTTATATTTATCTTTCTTTATGTAATATCCTCCATCTAGCAGCATAGTGTTAATTACTTTCGACGGATAAGCACATATATAGTGGAGTGCGATATCTGCCCCATAAGAATGTGCTAAAAGATAGAAGCTGCCTGGTGTTATTTTTGATATAACCTTATCAACCCATTCAACCATACTGGGCATGCTATAGTCTTCTTCTCTTTCAAATCCAGGTGTTTTCCCATGACCTGGCAAATCTACAGATATAATGTGATACTTATCTTTTAATAACTCACCTATTTCTATAAATGACAGGCTTGTACTCCCTAAACCATGAAAGCATATAATTATTGGATTTCCCTTATTCCCCCAATGATGTAATCTTACTTTAATTCCAGATTCTTCAATATAAATTTCTTTCATTTCTTACTCCTATAAGCTGTTCATATTAGGCCTTGCGGTATATTTTCATACTTCATATTCGTCATGAACTACACTCTTATTTCAAATATTTAGTATACTTTCTTAAGCCCATCAAAACAGAGCTGTCCTTTGTCATCCTTTTCGAAAACATATTCTCGGTCTATCCATGTGTGGTGAAATTTATCAGCGGATATAGGGTAAATTGGCATTACCCACTTATTTTCTTGTACAAAATATAAAAGCTCATTATCTCGTTTAACTTCAAGTTTGAAGCCCTCTTCCTGATATACTCCGGTATATGTATCGTAAACCTTCATATCAAGTTCAGATTTCCTTGGTTTCGATGGACTACTATATTTCTCGTTAAAAATTATCTTGGCTATATTCTCATTGATGTCAAATGAGTTAGAAAATCCATAATTACTTAGTACTAAAATACTAACTCTTTCATCTATATATCTATGGTACTGGTGGCTGAATCCATTACCTCCGCCACTATGTCGAACTCTTCTGCGATTAGTAACTTCATCTATAAACCAGCCATAGCCGTAATTATTCCTAAACGGAGTAAAGATTTCATTCAATGTATTCTGAGAAACAAGTTTATTATTATATAACGCCTGATCCCATAGAATCATGTCTTCCACAGTGGAATAAATTGCCCCTGCTGAAAAAGCACTCATCGTGTCTATCTCACAGCACACAAGTCTTTCACCGCTTGCATAGTATCCGTTTGCTTTGTTGGGCAATATTTCAATATAATCATCAAGTCCAGTGTTATTCATTCCTAAAGGTTCAAAGATATTTTCTTTTAAAAATTCAGCATATGTCTTGCCAGAAACTCTTTCAATTATAACGCCCAGTAAGTAGTATCCGAAATAGCAGTAGCTCCAACCTTCGCCTGGTTCAAATTCCTGAGGTAAATCTTTATAAAGGTCAAACACTTCCTGATGTGTGAATAACCGCTTTCCAAGCATAAGGTATGGATCTACAACTGAAAAATCATTAAAAAGACCAGATGTATGCGTCATTAAATTATGAATTGTTATCCTTTCATTTAACTCAGGATAGTCAGGGAAAAACTTTCTAATACTATCGTTTACCTTTAGAAGCCCTCTTTCCTGTAAAATCATTATTCCCATACATGTAATTTGCTTTGTAAGAGAAGCAATCTTAAATTTAGTTTTAGTTGTAATTGGAACACTATGCTCTATACTAGCCATACCATAGGTTTTATTAAACACAACTTGTTCATTATTTATTACTAACACAGCCCCGCTGAATGGCCATAAACTTGTATATTCATCTAAGTATTGATTGATTTTAAAATAAGTATTCACTTTGTTTACCCTCATTTTCTATTTTAATATTCATGCATCCAATTATTTCAATAGTTTTCATTAAATGCACCATGCTTTTGTTAGATTATATGCTTTATAGATGTATCATCTTAATTTCCGATTAGAAGTATTCCATTTCCAAACTTAATATCTATACTCGTGATATCCCACACGTATTTTTTGAGTTAATGTTTCATTCTTCCAAGGCTTTCTTATTTCAATCAGATTTAAAACATCATAACCCATTTTAGATAAAAATGTTATCATTTTGTCGTTGTTAGGATGTACCCAGTTATAAACCGTATCTCCCCCCAATTCATTTGCTATTTTTTCTGCCTCTTTGTATAATTTCGAAGCTATACCTTTTCTCCTTGCACTATCAGACACAAAGAGAGATTCTGCCCAAGCCACGCTGCCATCAATTCTGCAAACTAAGTAAGCTAACAGCTCATTATTATCATCTTCAGCCACAAAAACAGGATATTTTGCCTCAATATATTCTTTGAATTCTTCCTTTGCTTGGTCTATTTTAGGTGTTGATTTAATTCCTTTTAATTGCTTTAATTCCACTCTAAACTGTGCTATCAATCTTGATATTTTTTCTTCATCATCAATTTTAGCTAAACGTATAAGCATTATATTTTCCTTTCTCAACTTTTCTTCTCTACTTTTTCAAATACAGGCTTGTTTTTAATAGCTTTTATTGTGCCAAACAACTTGTCTTTTTCTAAAGGGATCTTTGTAAAATCTCCATTCTCTGTTTTTACAACAGCTGTATATACCTCAATACTAGTATCTAAAACCTTATTAAAGGCTAAGTCTTCCTTAATGAAGTCTAAGGGCTGACCTGTACTTATGTCTAACTCTACTTCTCTTTTTTGTAAAAGATCAAAATGACCAATGCAGGAGCGGTGTATGCCAGAACCCCAGGAATACGTATAAATTAGTTCTTTTTTTCCGTCCTTATCAAAGTCACAGGTTACAATATCGACAATACCATAACCGCCAAAACTTCTTCCTAGGTTATATAGCTTTCCCTCGTATAGCAGATATGACTGGCTATTTTTTCCGTTCTTGAATATTTGAGCTTTTGTTTCTTTAAATACATTTTCTGGTGTAATATCATGAAAGGCTTCTATATTTATATCGATTTCTTTAATATCATGTTCTTTTGCAAAATCACTAAACAAGGATTTAAATTGATCTATACTGTATTTTGACTTAACCAAGGACTCTTTTGATGCATTAATAGTACATCCAGAAATAAATACTAACAACGCAGCCAATATTAAAAGGCAACTAACTTTTTTCAAAATATCCTCCACCTTATTAATTATTTACAGTTTAAAGCTCATGATAATTCACAAGGATGCACCAATTCCTAATATCAAATTAGTACACTTTGCAAGAACTCTCCAAACAAAACACTCCATCATCTAAATAATATTGAAAGTATTAATAAAACTGTACCGACAGACACTAAACCTATAGTAAAAGTAAGCGATTTACTCCAGTTATTTCTTTGTTCTGAAAGCATTTCATCGCTTGTTTTTCGTGGGTAAACATTATAGTTAACACCTAGATTATCTTGTCTACTTTGCATACTGCCCATTAGGCACGCTGTACCTGCCCCTATGTTTACAAAGGATGCGTAGTACATATAACTAAAAAATACACTAACCTGCAGCTGACCTTTTATAAAACAAAGCAGTAATAGAATAACAAAATTTATAAGCAGCAGTACTGGAATAAAAATAGACAGACTTAATTGACGACTTTCTGTTTTCATTTTATACCTCCTATTAATCATCTTCACCATAATTTTCCTAAACTATAATTTAATTCTATCACATTTATAATTGAACACCAACTCTGAATTTTCAATACCATTGTGTCTATGCCTTGCTCTTAGCTTAGCTATGCAATAAATATTTTTCACACAATGCTTATAAATAGAGAGCATTATATTATTTAAAGCAGAACTAAAATCCTCGCAGAATAAAAAGTTAAATTGTTATAATTTTTAAAACGTTAAATTGTTAACTTTTTCAGCTGCGAGAGAAAATACATATAAGAAAATATAAGAGCCTTATTACCTAAACAACACTTTTAAAAATAACTTTTTTAAAAGTTTCTCTAAAAAAATAAAAGCAAGAGAATCCAATCTCTTGCTTAGAAATGATTATATCGTCCTTCTTGTTATTTTCATATCTCCACCAATAGTTATTCCTCAATATTAGAGAGAGCAGAAAAGGTAGTAATTCTTTTTTGATACTTTATCATTGGTACTGCGCATAACAATCCTAAAATAAAAAACATAATCACCTCATAGGTCACTAGTCCTTTGTCTATATACTGCCACACAGCAAAAATTAAAAGCATTATTGTATATGTCATCCATGCATTTCTTAATGGTTTAAAATAGTTAGCTTTATCAGTATTAGTAGTATGCAGTTTAAACTTCTTGCCATCATTTCTCTTTTCAACAATAAATAATTCTTTGTTATAGCTTCCGGGATTAGTAGAAATCTGCCCCATACCACTTCCAAAAGGTCTCCATTTTATTTTGCCAACTGAGAAATTTAAATTGATATTTTTGAAGAATATATTATAGCCGAAACTTTCAAGAAAATCCCCATATTCTTTAGCACTTTTATAGCTTTTATGTGCAACGAATTCAACAGCATATTGGTATTCATTGGGCTGACATTCTTCAAATTCATAGACCACTTTTCCAGTCTTTTTCAATCTATACCCTTTACATGCCATTTGGTTTAACCAATGTTCCTGAGTATCCACGAATCCGCCAAAAAATCGGTAATATTTTTCCATTATTCTTCCCCTCCTGAAATTTTTTCAGCTATATTGATTAAATCCTTTAACCTGTTTATTTCACCTTGTGCTATTTGTTTTCCAAGCTTTGTAATGATATACTCTTTTTTTCTACCATCTCCATCGTCAACAGGAGTTATCCAATTTCGTTCCTGCAATGTATTGATTGCGCCATAAAGCGAACCAGCTCCTAAGACCAATCGGCCCTGAGTTTTCTCTTCCACAAATTGCATAATTCCATATCCATGTTTAGGTGTATATAAAGACAGTAATATAAAAAAAGTTACTTCTGTTAAAGCACCACTTTTTGCATTATCCCTCAATTCTCTTTCACCTTCTCTTTCAATAATATTACGGTTACTGTAATAACTATATCACTAACCGTAATAGCTGTCAATTGATAATACTTTAAACTTAAACCTTTTTTAAAAATATCTCTTAATATTTTTCCATTTCCTTCATGGTAGAAGCCTTCATTGCACAGCCTGTAGCAAGGATGGTTATGTTGAAAATTCACCATCTTATCTTTGTTCAGCTTTTAAAGAAGTTTATGAAATTACTTAGCTTAGAAATACATTATTCCACCTTTAAAGAAGATACTCTAGGCAGTACAGACCGTCCATTCCAAGTGCCTTCAATTCCTATATCTTTTGGCGAGATATTCTGATAAGCTCCATTCATTCCTTCAATTTCGATACCATAATCTTCAGAAATAGTAACAATAGCGAATAATCCATCCTTATATAGTACTAAGTCCTTTAGAAAAGGATATTTCTTGTGAATATCATTTGAGTAGCAGAAATGTTCATATTGAGGACCAAACCATATATGCGACATAGAATTAAGTCCAAAGTAGTACGTTTGTCCTATTTTTTTGAGAGAATCTCCGTGATTATGCCCATTCACACACAGAAGAACTTTTTTGCCTTTAGAGTTCACACTATTAATTAGATCCCTTACTTCAGCCCTGTTATAAACGCCTCTTTTAGCAAAATCATTTTCAAAACTATGATGTGAAAAGATAATATATGCTTCACTATCATCATTAAATTGGTCATTCAGCCATTTGAATTCGTAATCAGGTAGAATCGGATATATATCTTTTGATTTATCATATTTCTTTTTACAATAAGCTTCATATCCATTGTCTGTTTTTATAAAATAGGTATCTAATACAATAAACTTTATCTTTTCCTTGGTAAATGAATAGTAGCTACTGTCAATTTTAAAAAATCTCATAACATCTTCTCTTGGTAGTAAATCCGAGTCATGATTACCAATTGTATGATAATGCGGCTTCCCTAAGCTATCAAGCATACCAAGCAAAAATCTGTTTTCTTCCTTGGGAATACAAAAATCTCCTAGCTGAATGATAAAATCAACATCTAAATTTTTTATATAAGTTATGAAATTTTGGAGCCTTTCATAGCCATCATGTATATGTTCATAATGCAAGTCACTAAATATTGCAAATTTGACTTTATTCATTGATTTACCTCTCTTCTAATTAAACACAATTACCAATTCTACATATTCTTTATTTATGGATTAGTCACAGCTAAGATGAAAGACTTAAAATAATTATTAAAAACCCTCTTGACTAATTCTAATCCATATGTAATAATTTAATTAAACAAGGTTACTAAACGTAACCATATAACTAAAGTATCCTTAATCATTATATACAATTAGTGTTACATTTATAAATTTATAGATTTATTTCACATAAAGGATACTTTAAGATTTACCTACAAATAATAAAAATGAAATATTAATACATTATTGGAGGATTGATTATATGTCAAAAGATTTTTTAACTGCTGTAGCAGACAGACGTTCATTTTACGGAATTAGCAAGGAAGCAGTGGTTTCAGACGATAGGATTAAAGAAGTTATAGACCATGCTGTTAAACATACTCCATCAGCATTTAACTCACAAAGTGCAAGAGTAATTCTTCTACTTGGAAATCATCACGATAGATTATGGGATATTACAAAAGAAGCTTTAAGAAAGATTGTGCCTGCGGATCAATTTAGTTCAACTGAAGAAAAAATAAATTCGTTCAAGAGTGGATATGGTACAGTATTATTCTTTGAGGATAATACTGTAGTTGAATCTCTTCAACAGCAATTTGCCCTTTATAAGGATAATTTCCCAGTATGGTCTCAGCAATCAAGCGGCATGCACCAATTTGTTATTTGGACTGCATTAGAAATTGAAGGTTTTGGAGCTTCATTACAACATTATAATGAACTTATTGAAACTGATGTGAAGAAAGAATGGAATATACCAAATAATTGGAAGCTAATTGCACAAATGCCATTTGGAAAACCTATAGCTGATCCTGGAGAAAAACAATTTCAACCTTTAGATGAGCGTGTTAAGGTATTTAAATAAATCTACTATATGTAATAAAAAAGGTGCTACCTCAAAATAGAGAATAATCTATAGGTGAGGCAGCGCCTTTTTTTACTAAAGAATTTCACCTTGGCTCTATGTGAACCACTCCTTCTAATGTATTGGAAGGAATCATTTAATTATACTTTTGAAATAATATGTTCAATCCCATCTAGGCTGCTTGATAATTTAATTTTAAAAAATTCAGGATAAAGGTGATAGCTGTCCAAATTCTCAAGAGGCAACCAGTGTAAATGTTCTTTCGCACCTTGCTCACCATAGCTTGCACAGAGAAGTTTCATATCGGAAGGCACTCTCATTAAATAAAAAAGAGCAATTTCATGATAATATTCCTTAGTTATTTCTTCTTGAAAAAAGTGTTCATGAAGAAAGGCTAATCTATCAACTTCAAATTCTATGCCTGTTTCTTCAAGTGTCTCACGAACTACAGCTTCTTCAGAGGTTTCATTTAATTTCACTCTTCCGCCAACTGAATAGTAATACGGTGCACTGTCATTTTTCACCATAAGTAATTTTTTATCACTTATAATAATTGCACCAACCCTATAATTAAACTTCCCGTTATCAGTTTTAAAGGTTAAATCTCGATCTTCCATAGACATTCTCCTTTAATTAATAAAAAATGATTCTTACAAAGTTTATATTCAAATATTATCAATCTTGGCTATATTAACTTAACATTTAACTTTTTCAGCTTATATCTAATCTCATCAGAAAGGTTTGAATCGGTTATTACAGCACTAAACTCTTCTAAGTGTGCAAATCTATAGGTGCTGTCTATATCAAACTTTTCTTTTTCCACAAGCAAAAACGCTTCCTTGCTGTTGGATACAACAAGTTCCTTAGCATTACCATCTTCTAAGGATGCAGTATGTACGCTATTTGTAATTAAGTTAACACCTGCACTTCCCACAAAACCTTTATTAAAGGTATATTTTGATATACTACTAATAGCCTCCGAGCCCAGAACCCCTCCAGACTTGTTATCATACACTCCACCTATACATATTAGTTTTATAGTTTCATTATTATTAAATAGCGGAGGTATTATTGACATATTAGTAATCAGTGTTATTTTTTTATTACTATTTGCTATCAATTTTGCTAGATAAAAATTAATGCTTGAGCATTCTAAAAAAACTACATCTCCATCTACTATAAGCTCAAAAGCTTTTTCTGCTATTACTTCCTTGATGTCTAAATTTGCTTTAATCCTAGTATCAATAGGGCTGCTTTTGGAAAACTTTCTATTTAAGATGGCTCCACCATAGGTCCTTTGAAGAACACCATCCTCTTCTAGCCTTTTTAAATCCTTTCTTATCATGCTTTCTGAAACATTAAATAGTTCACTAAGCTCTTTTACCTTAACTCTACCATTTTTACTAAGTATATTTAAAATTTGTTCCAGTCTCTCTTCAGTAAACATCCAGACACCTCGTCAGTCATTCTCACTTATTACTATTTATTATTATTATTATAACATCACAGCTTAAATATTACAAAACAACTTGAAAACCAATTGAAAGTAGTATAAAATGATAATGAACAGAAACAAATGATAATAAATATAACCGGATTTTTTAAGAGTCATATAATTTAGCGTAATAGGGTAATGCCTAGCGAAATATTTTATATGATTAGGCATCCTTAGAACTAGCTGAGTAACAGCTAGTTCTAAGGATGCCTAATTTTTAATTACATTATTAATTTGTTCCTAAAGCATTGTATTCTTCGTTTAATATTGAGTACACTTTAGCATCTCTAGGTATTCCTCTAATTATCACTTCTTTTCTTAAAGTTCCCTCATAGCTCATACCTAATTTTTTTAACATTTTTTCGGAGGCGGCATTATTTGATTCACATTTTCCTTCAATTCGTATTAGCTTCATATTATCAAAGCCAAAACTAACAATTTCTTTTAATGCTTCAGTTGCAATACCTTTTCCCCAACATTCGCTGTTAATAACTGCACCTATTGAGGCTGCTCTATCTTCTTTAAAATACAAGTTTACAGTTCCTATCACTTTGTTATCAGTCTTATCAACAACTGACCACACAAAGGATATTCCCTCGTCCATTCTTTTAATCAAGTTCTCTAGATGATTACTTGTTACCATCTTATCTTCATGTTTCTCTCTTGGTACATGATTTGTAGTTTCTTCATCAGAAAAAACTACAAATAAATCATCAGCATCTTCTAATGATAATTTTCTTAATAGCAACCGTGGTGTTTCTAAATTTGGACAAGTAGCTTTTGTATTCAATAAATTCACCCCCATCATTAATTCCTATTTATTAATTATATCTTATTCTCATAAAGTTCTCTCATTTTTTCTAATTGTTCTCTAATATCCTTATTTGTTAATTCGCCACTTTTGTATAACATTCCATTGGGAAATTTGAAGCCTCCAAATAAATATTTAAAATTCCCCCTAACTTCCATCATTTTGCTGCGCAATTCAGGCAATGGAATTAAATGACCTTCATTATATAAATCTATGTATTCGCCGCACAGAGTCATCAAATCTCCATCTATTATAATTGGGTTTTGTGTAGCTTGAGTTACAAAAGAACAGCCATAAGGCCCTTCTACCAAAGAAAGTGATGGGCCAAAGGTATTATCTGGTTGAATTGCCTTTGCGTAAAATGATCCCGGTGTTTCACTTTTAATTGAAAAGCAATAGGTAAATAAGCCATGGCCTAAGGACTTATATTCTCTAGAAACTTCATCAAACATGCATGCCGCTGCTGAATAGTATGGATATAACTTTTCTTCATACTTACTACGCATTTTATGCTGAATTTCAGTTAGGAAGGCACCTGAATAGCAGGAATCTAATAAAATATCTACTCTCAGCCTATGCTCATTATTATCTTGGACTATAGATAATAATTCGTCTAATAGCATTTTCCAGTCAATATCACCATCAGTTAATACTAAGGCTCCATCTGCTTCGCGTCCGTGACCAGCATAAGTAATAGTTATTCCACCACCATCCCAGTTTTCATCGTTGTAGAACTGGGAAAACCAGGTACGTATCTCCCCTATTGCTTTTTTAAAATCATTAATAGATGGATTCTTAAGCCGTTGTGGGAATTCATAAGGGGCAGTATCATAATTCTCAGCAGCCCAGTATTTTTCAAAATAATCTACATCTGAAGTAGTATACGCTAAATCTGCAAGTGCACGAGGCCTCATATCAGCATGTATACTGTTTACTAGCGATCTGGTTTTCTCATCTAGCAAAGGTCCACTTGCAGAAATAGATAAGTAAGCTCTATAACGTCTCATCTTTCCCATAAATATTCCTCCAGTTGATTAAAGTAAATCCTTAGATTCCATTTATAATATTAAGTTCATGGATACTCATGATTCTTTTACTTCTCGATAGATTTAATTTTATCTAAATCAGAACTGCAAAGAATCTCCAGGTTGGAAAATATCTTTTCCGCTGACCAATCCCACCATTTCAATTCCAATAAGTAAATAATAAATTCATCCTCAAATCGTTTCTTTATGATTCTAATTGGATTTCCACCTGCAATGTGATATGGTGGAACATTCTTTGTAACTACCGAA
The DNA here is from genome assembly GCF_023656515.1 of Clostridium swellfunianum. Lineage (NCBI taxonomy): Bacteria > Bacillati > Bacillota > Clostridia > Eubacteriales > Clostridiaceae > Clostridium > Clostridium swellfunianum. The sequence continues at coordinate 3,783,369 of NZ_JAMOFV010000006.1, read as the reverse complement.
TTTGCTGCAATAATTGCTCCATCACCTATGTGGATTCCGGGCATTATAGTAACATTCTGTCCTATCCAAACATCGTTGCCAATAACGGTATCTCCCTTGAGAGCTAAATCTTCAAGTGATGGCATTGCCTTTTCCCAACCGTTTCCCATAATATTAAATGGATAAGTAGTTACAGAGTTCATTCTGTGATTTGCGCCGTTCATTATAAACTCTACTCCTTGGGCAATAGCGCAAAACTTGCCAATAATAAGTTTATCTCCTATAAATTCATAGTGGTGGGTAACATGTTCCTGAAAGTTTTCAGCACCATTTATATCACTATAGTAAGTATAATCTCCAACGATAATATTGGGACGAGTAATCACATTTTTAATATAACAAACGCTTCTAATTGCTTCATTTGGATATATAGTACTTGGATCTGGACCGTATTGTAAGCTTTTACTCATTATAAAACCTCATCCTTTCAATAAATAAAAAGACCTTCCCCGCTAAAAGTTAAGGAAAGTCTACAACATACATTACACAGGTGGTCTATGTAGATAATACATAAATGCCTCTAAATACTGGCTTTATATAACATCTTATAGCATCATGAACGCCTTGTCAATTTCTTGCTCCGTTCTTATTGAATATTTTTTATTAGTTTTTACCTATGATAGGGCAATAAATTACCAATAGTAACTACTGTGTCTTTATCTATCATTACAGCACAATTATTATTTTCATCGTGAATTTGACAAATAAATTCTCTGCATCTTCCACAAGGTGGTATTATTGTTTCGTCTTTATAAACCGAAACCAGTTTAACTATTCTGTTTTCTCCAGCAGTAATCATTGACGCAATTGCAGCATGCTCTGCGCAAAATCCCATAGAGGAAGGTGTGTCTATACATACACCAGTATAAACTTTCCCACTTTCAGTCAAAATTGCTGCTGCAACAGAACCGGCATAGGACTTTGCTGAAATTTTTCTTGGATTTAATGTATTTTTAGCAATTTCATATAATTCATCAAATGTCATTTTAATTATCCTTTCAAAATTAATCTCGCTTGTAAATATGAATTGTGAATCAGTTATTTGCCAGAAGCTTTATGTTTATTAGTATTAAACCTCTTACAAAGACGTATAAAACCAATTATAAAAGATAAGCTCATACCAAAACTCAAAACACAGAACAAGTATCTTTCTAAATAAAGCGCGTACAATGTTGCAAAAGAAAATTATAAAATATTTATAGTTACTATTATAATACTAGACAATGTTGCTTTGGATTTTTTGTTACTCAAAATACCCCCCCAAGAATATTTAGTATCACTTCTTACTATTTTGTTAAATCAGACTTATCAACAGAAACAAGAATAATATATCTTTGAAAACCATTCAAACAAGCTGTGCTAATTCTCTCCTTAATCATTTTTTATCTTTCTCCTTTTATTTAACAGTCAACTCTTTTATCTTACCTTCCTCATACTGTTTTGCAGCTGTTACCGTAAACTTTGAATTATTTCTTAAAAACTTATAATCATCAAGTTTAAATATAACAGGAAGTTCATTTAGGCTATAGTTTGCTGCTAAAACAACCTTGCTATCTTTTTTAAAGACTATTACATACTCATCATCATTTACAGTTTGATTCTCCGTATTATGAAAAAGAATATATCCTATATAGGTTTTAGTAGTTGTCCACTCTGTTCCTACTCTGTTATAAATTTCTTGTGGAGGATAGTAGGGAGTAAACACATAACCCTCATCCCAATCAAAATCTGTCAGTTCCTTTATATTTACCTCATTATTTCTACTTACCATTTCTTTTAATTTATCTTTAAAACCAATAAAGTCCGCACTTTTTATTCTTATAGACTGGTAGCTTGGCGTACCAAATATTAAAAATAATATACCTATTATTAGTATCGCTGAAGCTATGGATATTTCTTTTTTCTTCATTAATATAATACCTCCAATGTGGCTTTTGCTTAGTGAGCAGTATTTTAAATGCAACCTTATAGACTAACAAAACAACAAGAAATCGCTTCTTATCCCATCAGCTCTTTTACAGTCTTTATTGCTGCTAATTTATTCTCCTCACAACACTTTGGTTCGTTGTATTGCGCACCTCTAACATAAACTTCAATCAAGTTAAATATAACAGTATATAGCTTTCGCCTTAATTGGGCATTCTCACCCATGTCTAACTCACGACCATATCCCTGCACAAACCATTCACTCATCATATAACCGCTGGCAAAGTCATAGTCGATGTCACCGAAAACTGCCCTATCAACATCTATAATTGATACTAGCTTATAACTCCCGTCAACTTTTGCACATAAGAGATTCCCTGCCCACAAATCACCATGGTTAAGATATGGAGTTGTTATCTCATTAAAAAGATAACTGTACTTATTGAATAAATCATAAACATCTTCCCATTCACTTTCACATAAGAATCCAAATGGCTTACAACTCTTTTCAATCCTGTTTAGTTCGTTAAAAATATAATCTTTCCAGGTATCGTGGCCCTTACCCGCTAAAATCAGTGATACTCTCCCAAAATACTTACCCGTTATTTCATGCATCATTCTCATATAATGCCCAACCCTTATTCTAATAGTTGGACGATCTTCCTGCGGTATTTTTTCGTTGTGAAGTGGCAACGCGTCAATAAAACGGGTTATCATATAATCTCTATCAATAACATTCCGCGATGTATCACATACTATAACCTCTTGGCAGGGAATCCCCTTTTCTTTAAGTAATTCGTACAAGTAGGTTTCCGCCTGCATCATACCATGCTCAAAGTCCATAAGAAGGTGAGTATTAACAGGACCAATTCTAAAAACATAAATCTTCCCTGCGATTGTCACCTTGTAGGTTGTATTAAAAAGCCCACCTGCTAAAAGCTCATATTTTTCAAAACTTTGAGTTGGAAAATGCTTTTTAACCATTAACCTCAAGATATCTTCATCCACTTCCATATAAAGATTGGATTTTTTATTTACTTCCATAAGTTAACTCCCTTTCCATCTATCCATCTTTGGTAAAATTATAAGACCAATTCCAAAGGATTTCCTGGATGTTTTATTTGTTTATTGTATATTATTTCTATTCGACATAGTAGCTTGCCTCTTTTAATCCTATTTCTCTAACTTTGTTTAGCTCTTCAGCGGTCATTAAATTAGCAGTATAAAGATTAAGATATTCTTGCGATATAGTTTGATTAAAAATCAACAAGTCATCCGTGTTTATAGTAACAGGGATTCCTGCATGGTATATTTTTCGAATAGGATGAACTGCATAGCTTTCTACAATGCCAAGCATTACGTTACTGCTTGGACAAATGTTTAATTGAATCTTATGGTCAGCTAGCCATTTCATTATATAGTTTGATTCTGCTGCAGCAATTCCATGATGAACCTCATTAAGTTCCAGTTCTTCGACAGCTTCCATTACATCGTCAGCACTTCCGAACTCTCCCACATGAGCTTTTAACCTAAGAGAATATTCTTTAGCCTTCCTAAAAATTTTTTTAAAGTTTCTTATAGGTTGAGCAAATTCATCACAACAAATATCTACTGATTTAAAAAAATCGTATGAAAGTATTTCATCAAGCTTTGAAAACTCATCTTCTGTATCGCATGCTCTGTCAAATGTAAGCTCAGGCAAAAATGTTGTGTTAGGTGCAAATTGCTGGTTATACTCTTTCAGTATCTTAATAAAAGACTCCATCCCTCCAACAAAGTCTATTTCAGAAGCAGCAAAGCTTAAAGCCAAAACAGTGATATTATCCTTTGAGGCTTGTGCAAAAGCTGCCTCCCAACGCTTTAAATGTCCTTGTAAGCCAGGGCAATAAATCTTGATATTATCAGAGTACCAACTCTGCATATGATTTAAAGACTCAAATTTCCTTGGCGGCTGAGTTATTTCTGCCTTTGCCCAGGAAGAAATATAATCCACCTTTCCACCTCGACCAGCATGGCTATGAATATCGCTTTTAGAAATAGAGCTTAATCTTTCCAGCGATCTTTCTTTTAGATGTATCTCAAAATTTTTATCCAATTTGCATACCTCGCTTACACATAAATTACTACTATATATCAATTCATATTTCTACTTTTAAAAATATTGAAACTTATCTTTATACAACGCAATAAAGTTCTTACATTAATGATGTCATAAAACATCCAATCTTCAAGGATTTTTAGTATATCATTAATGTATTAGATTTTTGGCATTGTATATATTGTAAATTGATTAGTAAGAAAGTTCCTAACAACTACCGAAACAGCTTTAGCTTTTTCATGTAATCAATAGCTTTAGTTTTATTCTTTTTAACAGAAACATATTCTGCTTCTTTTTTTGTGGCGTAATAATCATTAAAGCGTTCTATTGAAAGAATACCTTCAGCAATGGCTTTCTTAACCGCACATTCTGATTCAGTTGTATGACTGCAATTAGTAAACTTGCACGCTTTTGATAATTCAAGTATATCTTCAAAGTCACTGTCTAAATCTTTAGCAGAGTCCATTATTCTAGATACCTTGCTTGATTTTTTCAACGCTTAATTCTCCTCTCAATTTACCAAGTTCTCACTAATTACATTATACATCAATAGTATATTTTTCCATATGCTTGCTTCAGCTTACTTGTAATTATTTTTGCTAAATGCATCCCTATAGGCTATATGCCTTGTAATATTTCAAGCAGACCTAAAGTACTCGCAGAAAAAAAGCTTATTATCCATAACAGATGTAGATTATTAAATCAACACCAGCAATTATAATTTATAAGCGCTTCAAAATATTGTATAATATTATTTATACTAGGATATCCTTCACATTCAATCCTCGTATTTAATATGAAGGAAAAATAAATGGGGGTACTGAAATGAAAAAATTGATAGCCTTGCTCTGTCTTGTTATTATTATGTCTCAAGCTGTTATTGGCTGTTCAGCAAATAACAGTGTGCAGTTCAAAGAATTTTATTCTCAAGTAATTGGCTTTAGTGAAGGCGATGAGATATCAAAACCTGTGCCGCAAGATACTATTCTTATGATGACTAATGAGGATTTCCAAAAATTTAAGGACATATACTTTACACCAAGAAAAATTCCAATGGAGTCACCAGATAAAGAAAAAGCTGTTTTATATTTGCAAATTCCCTCCCCTTCTTCATCAGTAAATGTATATAGTGTTAAAAACATAAATATAAGCAGTAGCACTATAACTGTAAATCTAAAAAAGTCAGCAGCCGCACAAGTAGATGGGAAAAGTGGATTTAATGGTTCATGGAAATGGGTTATGTTTATAGAAATTGACAAAACTGATTTAAAGGATAACATGAAGGTAGTTGTAAAGAAATAAGAATATAAAAATAAGGTAGTACAAATAGAGGGCTATGACCTAAAAGATTTTACCTAATCTTTTAGGTCATAGCCCCTTTATTTTTTTGCCAAAATATATTATAAAAACAAAATCATAAAAAGAGTCTTACACTAAAACAAACTCCCGTTTATTTTGTGTACGGCTGTCATTTCCAACGTAAACAACAAACTCACCCTTTTCACTGGTAAAGTTCATATTAATATCATAGAATCTTAGCATTTCTTCAGTTATTGTAAATGTCACTTTTCTTTCTTCTCCAGGCTGTAGCTCTACTTTCTGGAAGCCTTTTAGTTGTCGTACCGGTCTTGCTACACTTGCTTTTTTATCTTGAATATACATTTGAACTACTTCTTTACCAGTAACCTTGCCCGTATTCTTAATAAGGATTGAAGCCTCAATACTTTCTCCTTTACTAAATTCCCTTTTATTCAATATAACTTCTGATATATTGAAATTAGTATAGGAAAGCCCATAACCAAAAGGATATAAAGGTGCATTAGGGATATCAAGATACTTAGAAAGATATTTCACATTTTTTTGCTCATCGGAATAGGGTCTTCCTGTATGAAATTCACTATAATACACAGGAACTTGTCCAACGCTATAAGGAAAACTCATAGAAAGCTTGCCTGAAGGGTTTGCATCACCAAATAAAACCTCCGCAATTGCATTTCCCCCTTCTGTTCCCGGAAGCCAAACTTCCAAAACAGCTTTTGCTTTCTCGCTGATAGACTTAATTGTAAGCGGTCTTCCGTTAAATAGTACTACAACGATATTTTTGTTTACTTCGTATATTTTTTCAAACAAATCCATCTGAACTTTAGGAATATCAATACTTGCCCTACTGGAAGCCTCTCCGGATTGAATGGCAATTTCACCTAAAGGCATTACTACTACTTCAGCTTTTTTTGCATTTTCTATCGCTTCCTCTAGCAGCTTCTCAGCAGCTTTATTATCCTCTAATATATTTTGATTCTTATGATAAGTGTCTATTCCACTATCAGGATCAATAAAGCCACACCCTTTTGCAAAGGTTACATTATCTATTCCAAGGTTCTTTATTCCCTCTTGAACCGTCACATTTTCATCTATCTTGGCGAATATGGACCATACGCCGGATATCCATTTATTATGGGCATGAGGTCCTATTACTGCAATACTTTGACCTTCCTTTTGCAGCGGAAGTATATTATCATTTTTCAATAAAACCATTGACTCGATAGCAGCATTTTTTGCCGTCTCTCGATGTTCCTTACATAATATAATCTCTGCCTCATCTGCTTCACTTGCATCTTTGTATGGATTTTCAAATAGACCTAACTTATTTTTCAATTCGAGAATTCTCATAACTGCTTCATTAATAAGTGCTTCATCTATCTTTCTTTCTTCAACTAATTTTTTCAAGTTTCCGCAGTAGCATGTTGTCATCATATCTATATCAACGCCTGCTTCCATTGCAAGTGCTGCAGCTTCCTTTTTGTCTGCCGCCATTCCATGGTGAATTAATTCTTCGATTGCTGCCCAATCTGAAATAAGTACACCATCAAATCCCATCTCACCTCTTAAAATATCTCGCATAAGCTTTTTATTGCCTGTAGATGGTACACGGTCTAAAGTATTGAAGGAAGTCATGACTGTAGCACAGCCAGCATCTACACCCGCCTTATAAGCTGGCAAATAATCTTCTCTTAAAGTTCTTTCTGATAACTCGACAGTATTGTAATCTCTACCTGCCATTGGAGCACCATAACCTGCAAAATGTTTTACGCAGGCGGCAATCCTGCCTTTTTCTTTAAGCTCACCTTTTCCTTGATAGCCTTCTACCATCGCTCTTGAAAGACAGCTATTTAAAAAAGTATCTTCTCCAGTTGATTCCATAACCCTTCCCCATCTCGCATCTCTAACCAAATCCACCATAGGCGAAAATGTTAGGTGAAGTCCTGAGGCTGCTGATTCCTTTGCGGAAATGGCTGCTGCTTTCTCAACTATTTCTGGGTTAAAGGTAGCACCTTGAGCAAGAGGAATTGGGAAAATAGTACGATAACCATTAATCACATCTGCCATAAAAAGAAGTGGAATGTGATGAGGCTGCTTCTTCATATAATTTTCTTGAATTCTTCGTAAAAGCTTTGCTCCACCTCCACCAAGTACTGATCCAGCATTTTGAATTTCTTCTTCAGAAAAACCAGCTGTATTATCAGGCCCAGTTAGAACTCCTTCTTTCTCATAATAATAGCTGCATACTTGCAAGAGTTGATCAATTTTTTCTTCCAGCGACATGTCTTCTAGTAATTCTATAAGCTTTTCTCTATTCATTAATTTTCTCCTTTAGAATCTAACCAATCATCTTATATCTCTTTAAAAACTCAAGTTTTTTCTGCATATGAACATTACCACAACCATCATGGCCGTTAAATGGATATACTGCAATTTCTTTTAATGCAGTTATCCTATTATAGGTTGCATAATAATGTTTTGCAGGACAAATGTTATCTTTTAAACCTACCGATGCTAACACCGGACATTGTATTTTATCTGCCATATTCATGGTGTCAAAATAACTTATGGTATCATACACCTTCTCAGCGCGCTCTGGATATCTTCGAATATAATCTGTAAGACAAGCAAAAGAACCATGCTCTCCTTCTATTCTTGCTTCAATATTGCTGTTGCTTGGAACATCCGCCATTGCAAGCTTAGGCCTTCTATCAAGCGCCGCCATTGCCATAACAAGCGCTCCGCCTTGACTTACGCCATGCAAAACAATCTTAGAAGAATCAACTCTTTCGTTGGATTCCGCAAAATCGATTGCCCGCATACAATCCATATAAACAGCTCTATAATAATAATTCTCTTTATCCAATATTCCAAGGGAATTTACATTTTGAAAAAGCCCGCCTTCATAATCTGCATTGCTACCAGTATCCCCGCCTTGTAGTCTGCAATCTATTGCAATCACTGCCATCCCCATCATTAGCCAGGTCATATACTCGTGAGGAACGCCTCTTCCACCGGTAAAACCATGATAGTGTATTAAACAAGGAAATTTTTCTCTTTTAGTAAATGTAGGAATCAAAAACCATCCTTTTATCTTGGTACCATCATAACCGTCATAGGTCAAATCATATACCTTCATATAAGGAGAAGGATATTTCTGTTCCTCCAGTTTTGCATTTAACTTAACTGACTTTGACAATGAAATTGTACTATCCCAGAACTCATCAAAATCTTTCTTTTTGGTAAGCTCAGGCATATAAGACTCATACTCTTTTACCCTATCATCTATATATTTCATACAACTCGCCTCTAATCTGCTTTCTTATTCCATTGATAAGGTTGTTATATTATAGAACTTCTATTTCTACTAGCACAGGAACCTCTTTTTAGCAATGACGCCTCGTATACCAAATGACTTGTCTTACCACCTTGCAGCATTTCAAACAATGCATCTATAGCACCTACCGACATTTGTTCTGCCGGCTGACATATAGTATCTAATGATGGGTTGTAGTATTCTGCTACCTCTATACCATCAAATCCTATAATTGACATATCTTCAGGAACACGAAGTCCTGCAGATATAGCAGCTTTTGCCGCACCAATTGCCATTGTATCAGCCATTGTTACAACTGCAGTCATATCTTTATTACGGCTTATCAGGTTTTTCATCATATTAAAGCCAAATTCATAGCCAGATTCTGATACATTGATGGAAGATATCAATACAGGATCAAATGCGATTCCATTCGCTTCTAGAGCTTTTTTGTACCCTCCAAAACGCAAGCGATTAGGTGTTACAATATTACCAACTGTACTATAGATACATCCAATTCTTCGGTGTCCTAAATTAATAAGATATTCAGTTGCTTTATAGCTTTCGGCTTCATCATCAACAATTACACTTGAATACAGACTTTCATCAACATCTTTTCCTGCAGCAACAGTTAGTAATACACATGGAACGCCAAGCCTATTAAAATCTTCGTTTGTATACTCAAAATTACCACCCATAAGAATTATGCCGTTCAGGTTTCTATCCTGTACTTCCTTAATAGCCATAGACATCTCATGATCTGAATAATTTACATTACGAATTTCCAAATGATATCCTCTTAGGAATACCTTTTGTTCGATGGTGTGAATCATTTTTTGAAAAAATGGATTTGTAATACCTTTAACTAATAGAGCGATTGTTTTAGACTGTACCATTCTCAGACTTCTTGCATTATTGTTCGGTACATAATTAAGTTCTCGTACAGCAGCCATCACCTTTTCCTTAGTTTCATTACTCGAAATACCACTATTATTTAATACTCTAGAAACTGTAGCAATCCCAACTCCTGATAATCTAGCTACATCTTTAATCGTTACACCCATAACTAATTTGTACCTCCATATGACACAAAAATCTACATCTTGAACACATTCTACCATTTCTTCAAATTCAAAACTATAGAATATTACATTAATTTATTATTAAACAGGCAGAGAGAGCCCTAATCATATAAGAATGTTAGATACTCTCTATTATAACTACCTTTTTATTCAACTAACCATACAATAATTATTTTGCAGATAATTTACTATATTGTGATTTAACAGCATTAATAACTTCATCAACACCAGCAGCCTTTAATTGCTTTCTATATTCAGCAACTGCTTTTTTAGGATCTTGTGATGTTTTACCTAAAAGAATTTGAATACCAAGCTGTGAATCAACATTTGCAATAGCTGATAATTGAGAAGAAACACTTGTGCTATCAAAGCTAAATCCAATATATGGACTTTCTATTGCTATTTTAGACCAAGCATCATTTAAAGTATATCTGCGAGGGTCTTCAGTGCTTTGTGGAATGTTAAGGTTGTCCATACGGAATGCCCATCCAGCAAATCCACCACCATCTTTTTTAGCATCAAAGTTTGCAGGCTGCGCAATTTTTCCATCTTTAAGCTCATATTGCTTGCCTTGGATACCATATTGGAATAAATCATAGCATTCTTTATCTGTCATTAACTTCTCAATTAACATTAAAGCTCTTTCAGGATTCTTTGAATTTTTGCTGATACCTGTTGCTGCTCCAACTCCAGTTGATTTAATGAATTTGCTATTAGCTTCTGGGAAAGCGTAGAATTCAGTATCAATTCCTGGTAGCTTCTTTAACTGATTACCATAGTTACCAGTCCAGTCTGGCTGGTGACTAATATAAGAAGCTGACAAGCCGTTATAGAAGTTGTCTTTATCATCTTGTGAAGAAGATAAAATATCTTTTGACCAGTAACCTTTTTTTGCCCAGTCATTCATTTTTACTGCAAAGTTTTCAAATTCATCTGTAAATGCTGGATGGAATACATTCCCCGGATCTTTCTTGCTTGCTGCTAAATACATTTCTGAAGATGGAATACCAGGAGCATCAATCCAATCACCTGTTGTTCCAATAAGCATTCTATAAAGGTCCATTGCTAAGTTGGAACTTCCGTTTAAAGGAACCATTCCATTCTTTAATGCAGCGTCCATATATGTTTCCATATCAGAAACTGAGGAAATCTTTTTAATATTGTTTTTATCCATAATATCTTTTCTTGTTACAAAACCATATGCTGTGTATTCACTATAATTATTTGGAACTGCATATACTTTGCCATTTACTTTTACATTGTTCCATTTGCTGCTTAATTCTGTTTTAAGTTTTGGAGCATATGTATCTATCATATTAGTAATGTCAACAAGTGCATCTTGTTTTGCTAAAGTAGAATATGGAACAGCAGCTCCTGAAGCTACATATGCCATATCAAATTGTTCTCCTGAGGTCCATAATAATGGATATTTGGTATTTACATCTCCCCAATCAATATATTTTACTGAAAGTGTTGCATTAATGCTTGCTTTTAGCTTTTTGTTTAATTCAGCTAAAATATCTTTATTTGCTACACCCTCACCTCCATACAAATACATAACAAGGTTCACTTCTTTTGAAGTATCAACTTTGCCATCCACTATTTTGGTGTCAGAGCCTGTCTGTTTGCTGCCACAACCAGATAAAAGGCTTCCACACATCATCACTCCCAATAACGCCGCAATTATTTTTTTAGTTTTCATGATATCCTCCCTTGAATTTATATTTTTTTGTGATTGCAAATTAACTTTTTTATTTGATTTTCATACTGCAATTCACATTTATTTATAATCAGCTGTATTAACAGCAAATTATTAACCTTTAACTGCACCAATAGTCAATCCACTTACAAAATATTTCTGCACAAAGGGATAAACAAGAATAATTGGCCCTATTGCTACTACTGCCGTTGCCATCTTAATAGATTCAGAGGGCAACTCTGCCGTGTTAATGGAAAGCCCCTGCTGCACTAACAATTGTACATTGGCTTGGCTAACTATCCTTTGCAAGAAATATTGTAATGGATATTTATAGGCTGATTGGATATAAAGCATGGCATTATACCATTCATTCCAATATCCGAGAGTTAAAAACAATCCAATGGTCGCAAGCGAAGGTTTTGCAAGCGGTAAAAATATCTTCCAATAGATATAAAAGTCTCCTGCTCCATCAATTGCTGCAGATTCATATAGGGAATCTGGAATTGCTTTCATAAAATTTCTCATCAAGAATATGGACCACGGGCTCATTATTCCTGGTAAAATCATAGCCCAAATGTTATCTTTAAGGCCAAGTCCATTTACCATAAGAATATAGGATGGAATTAATCCTCCACTAAATAAAGTTGTGAAATATATAAAGAAAGAAATATGGTTTCTATATTTAAAATCATTTCTACATAGTACGTAACCAGCCATTGACATAAAAAATAGTCCAAGAACAGTTCCTAGTACCGCAATTGTTATTGTTACACGGTAAGCTGAAATTAAATTAGCTGAATTATGAAATAAGAATTCATATGCATTGAAACTGATTTTTTTAGGAATCAACTTATAACCCTCTGTTAAGATTTCCTTCTCATTCATAAATGAAGAGGAGATCATAAGCACAAAAGGAACTAAGCATATTAAAGTAAAAATAGTTACAACAATATAGAAGATAATTTTCATTATTAGCTCATCTTTTCCTATAGGCTTTTTCATATTCATTATTTTTTGCATACTCATATTTCCTTTCTATTTAGAATAATGCACTATCAGGCTCAATCCTTTTAACAATAGCATTAACAGTTAACACAAGAATGAGACCGAAAACAGATTGATAGAAACCAACAGCTGCACCCTGTGAAAAATTAAACTGACCAACTAAGCTTCTGAATACAAAAGTATCTATAATATCTGTCTGCCTATATAGCACAGAATTGTTGCCAATCAGATTATAGAAAAGGTCAAATGAACCCTTTAATATGCCTCCAAGACCAAATAAAAATAATAAAATAAAGGTTGGTTTTAATAAAGGTATTATAATGCAACGAATTTTTTGCCAAGCTGTAGCCCCATCAAGTTCTGCTGCTTCATAAATTTCACTGCTAATACCTGTTATAGCAGCTAGATAAATAATCATGCCATAACCTGTGCTTGCCCAAATTTTGAAAAAAACAATTATATATTTCCATATTCCCTGGTCTGAATAAAAATCATGTTTTGCTAGTCCAAAACTCGTTAGTATTGTATTAATAAAACCATGATTAAAATTAAAAAGGTTATATGCAAAAAAACCTACAATGACCATTGAAATAAAATGAGGCAATAAGATGATTGACTGAGATAACTTTTTAAACCATCTACTGCTAATTTCTGAAATCATAATTGCAAAAGCTACTTGAGATATATTCGTCAGCGCTAAAAACGCAAAGTTATAAAGCAAAGTGTTTTTGGTAATCCTCCATAGATCACCTGTCTTAATCAAAAACTCAAAATTTTTAAGCCCCACAAACCTGCTTCCAAAAATACCCTTTCCAATGTTGTAGTCAACAAAAGCGATGTAAGCTCCCGGCATTGGTATGTAAGAAAAAATAATGAAATAAATAATTACCGGAGATATCATAAGAAACAAAATTTTCTTTCGCTTTAATTCATGCATAAAACTTTTTATATGCCCATCAGTTTTTGCCATATGCTAAACCCACCCTTCTAAATATTCATCTTTACATCTGTTGTAATTTTCGCATCATGCTTTTTAAGGAAATGTTTTCATTACTGCATTAGTGCAGTGGAAACATTTCCACAAGCTAGCGAAAATGTTTCCACTAGCTGCAAATATTAACTTTATGAGTAAATTGTATTCGTTATCAACTCATTTGTCAATCAGTTTTTTGTATAAATAATAAAATTTGTTATAATATTATTACATTTTACCTATTCAGGTTGACAAAAAAACCTAATTCTTATATACTTTTATTGATTTTAAAAACATTTTCATGCCATTTTCCTTATTATCGCAAAAACGTTTCCACAAAAGAATAAATTACTTATTTTGTAGAAAGGACTGTACGCAATATGAATAAAATGAACTGTTTCATAGATATTAGGCAGGATAAAATGCTCTATCGGTTTCTTCAAAGTGGCGATATCTTTACATTTACCTATGATAAATTTCTAGTTAATCAACTTCGAGGCAATGTAAAAGATGGTTCTGCAAATAATATTTATCTACGAATTTATGATGGAGATTGTATAAAAGTCTATCCTCTTTTAGGAATTAGATCAAAAAGTACACTTTCAGCAGCTTCAAATTCATTAATCTACGAAGGTATTGTAGAAGAAATAAGCTATAAGGTTACTTTTCATCCGGTGAATCACTCTTGGTTTTGGAACATAACTTTAGAAGGCTCAGACAAGAAGGTTGATTTAATATACGGCCAGGATATTGGTATCGCTGAAGAAAACAGCGTTTATACTAATGAACTTTATATATCTGAATACCTTGGCCATTCTGTCTTTGAAAGTGATAACGGGTATGTTATATGTTCAAGACAGAATATGCCAAACTCCAATTGTCATCCATACATACAACAGGGTGTAATAGGTGCTAAAGCTATTCACTACTCTACTGATGGATTACAATTTTTCGGATTATCCTATAAAGAAACCAATGTCCCTGAGATTTTAACCTCCGATTTGTTAGATTGTAATCTTCAATATGAATTTGCTTATACTGCATTACAAACAGAAAAAATCAACCTAGATGGAGAGTATTCGTTATCCTTTTATGGACTTTTTCTGCCAAATCATCCTGAAGCAGTAAAGGAATTAGAATTTAAAAATCAAATCAACGAAGCATACTTAGAAGCACAAAAGAACTTTGAGGAAGCTAAATTAATAGGCACAATAAAGACCAAAAGTGAATTTTCTATACCTTTTTCATCTCCATCCTTTACAGAAGATGAAATAAACACTTTATATCCAGAGAGAATTTTAGAAGAAAGAAAAGAAAATAGCTTACTCTCTTTTTTCACTAAGGAACACTCTCATGTTGTAACAAAATGCAAAGAAATTTTAACCGAAAGACCTCATGGCACAATTATTATTACACCTCCAAATACAAAAAGTGTTGATAATCACATTATATCTTCAACTCAGTACATGTATGGAGTATTTAACAGCCATGTTGTCATAGGCAACACTGATCTTCATAAAATGATTTCAACCCCAAGAGGTTTTTTAAACATCATGAAAAACAGCGGTCAGCGTATTTACTTACGTATAGATGGAAAATATAGACTGCTGACACTCCCTGCTCTTTTTGAAATGGGAATGAATTATTCAAAATGGTATTATAAGTTGCCAGATGATATTCTTACAATAAATGCTTATACTGCTGTTGATAGATCCGACTTGATATTAGAGGTTTCCAGCAAAAATAACAAAAAATATGACTACATTGTAACCAATCAGTTAGTCATGGGTAATAATGAGCATACAAAAGATATTAATTATACACAAATTCAAGACGGCATCCGTTTTGAACTTGACACAGAAAACTATCCAGGACTACATTATGATCTTACTGTTCCTGGTCAGAACTTCACTTTATGTGATGACCGTGTCTTCTTTGAAGAGGGCAAACCCTTTGATGAGACTTTTTTAACTATTTCCTTATTAGAAGCTGACAGCTTTCAGTTGATAATCAAGGCTTACTTAACAGAAAATGATATTCCACATAATGCAAGTTACACATTGCTGGTAGAAAGGCAAAAAGCTTACGATTTTTATCAAAATTTAATCAATAGCTTTAACTTAGATATCGATAATACAAATAGTAAAGAGAGAATACAAATACTTAATGAGACTATCTGGTGGTATACGCATAACGCTATGATTCATTTTTCAATGCCGCATGGTTTAGAACAGCCTGGAGGGGCTGCATGGGGTACACGTGATGTCTGCCAAGGTCCAATGGAGTTTTTCCTAGCTACTCAAAATTACTCCATTATGAGAAGCATGCTGTTAATTATTTTCTCTCACCAGAATATTGATACAAAAGAATGGCCTCAGTGGTTTATGTTTGATAAATACCCAATTAACGCAGGAGAATGTCATGGCGATATTATTTTCTGGCCGTTAAAAAGTGTTTCAGACTACATCCTAGCATCCGGTGATAAGGATATATTATTTGAGCTTCTTCCTTATGATGGTGCTCCACAGCGCAAGGAAACATTACTTCAGCATATATGTTATGCCTTAGAAAACATTAAAGAAACTAGATTTATTAAAGACACTGGGCTAATAACCTACGCAGGCGGCGACTGGGATGATACGCTTCAACCAGCAAACGAAGAACTTAAAACAAAGTTAGTAAGTTCTTGGACTGTTGCTCTAGCTTATCAAACCTTTAACTCTCTTTCCGAAGCACTTGCAGATATTCACAGTGAGTTATCACAGGAGTTTGCCTCACTAGCTTCCTTAGTGAAAAAATCTTTCCATGACACTTTAATAAAAGACAAGGTAATAGCTGGGTTTTTAGAGTGTGATGATAAATATCGTTATATGCTCCATCCTGATGATGAATCTACAGGCATTCACTATCGACTGCTTCCGATGACACGAAGTATTATTGCTGAACTAGTAGATGAAGATCAAGCAAGAAAAAATACAGCAATTATTCAAAATAACTTAAAGTGCCCAGATGGTGTGCGCCTTATGGATTGTCCTGCTCATTATGATGGAGGAGTTAGTCATCTATTTAGACGTGCAGAACAAGCTGCAAATGTTGGACGTGAGATAAGCCTGCAATATACACATGCCCATATCCGTTATATCGAGGCAATGGCAAAGATAGGTAACGGTAAAGAAGCCTGGAATTCTCTTTTCACTATTAATCCAATACTGATTCAACATAGTGTTAAGAATGCTAATATCCGCCAAAGCAATCTATATTTTAGCAGTTCTGATGGAGCTTACAACGACCGCTATGAATATGAGAAGAACTTTGGATTACTAAAAACTGGTGACATAAAAGTAAAAGGAGGCTGGAGACTTTATTCCAGCGGTCCTGGAATATATATAAGACAGTTAGTCAGCAACGTGCTGGGGATTCGTTTTAATAAAGAAGGTCTTATCATCGATCCTGTATTACCAGCTGAATTAGATGGACTTAAATTCACCTATCAATGTTTTGGACGAACTCTGCATTTTGAATTCCGAATTAGCGAAGCCGGTACTACAAAAGCATGTAATAATAAAAAGGGAATACCATCTTCTCCTATAATAAACCCATATCGAATTAGCGGTATCTTAATTTCTAAAGAAGAGCTTACAAGGTGTGGAGACAATATAACAATATATGCTAAAGCATTTAATTAATTTTCCAGCGGGAGCGAGAGTTTTAAATTACTCCGTGTTTCCGACTAAAAGGAGGTATTTTTATGAGAATACAATTTCTTGGAACTGCTGCAGCTGAAGGCTGGCCAGCATTATTCTGCAGCTGTAATAACTGCCAAAGAGCACGTGAACTAAAGGGTAAAAATTATCGTTCTAGATCCCAAGTATTAATTAACGATGATTTGGTTTTTGATTTTGGGCCTGATTCTTTCTATCATGCAATGGCCTTTGATTTAGATTTTTCAAAGATAGAAACGGTGCTTATGACTCATTCACATATGGATCATCTTTATCCTCTGGATTTAATACTAAGAGGAATTCCATATGCCTATGACAGAGATAAAAATAAAATGACCATATATGGAAACGAAAAATGTGAGGCTTTATATCAAAGAATGCTTGTTGAAGAAGATGATTCTGCAAATCTCAAGGATTGTATAGACTTTAGTTTAATCAAAGCATTTGAAGCATTTAAATCTCATGATTATGATATTCTTCCTCTTAAAGCACAGCATGATCCAAGAGAAAACTGCCTTGTATATAGCTTAACTGACAAAGAAGGAAAAAGATTATTTTATGGAAATGACACAGGAGATATTACAGAAGAAACTTGGAATCATATAAAAACCCTTTACTTTGATGTAGTTAGTCTGGATTGTACAATGGGTGGAACTCCAGGATGTAAGAGTCATATGGGAATCGAGGAAGCTATACTTGTCAGAAATAAGATGTTAGAAGTAGGCTGTGCTGACGACAATACTAAATTTGTAATAACTCATTTTTCTCATAACGGCTGCCTTTTACACCATGAATTAGAAGAGCGAGTTAAAGACGTAGGATTTATAGTGGCATATGATGGTATGGTACTAGATATATAACTCAGATTATAAAGAAGGCATCTAATAAAATACTTTTACCTTGAAGATTGGTTTTATAGCAGAAAAGAGCTTATCCTTTATATTAGGATAGGCTCTTTTAAATTCTTACTTAACTGCTCTTTAACGGATAATAAAGTTTTAGTGTTTCACTAGTAAAGTCTAAAGTTTATTTTAATATCTCTTTATATACTCGTAATACATTCTTATAAAAAATCTTTTCAATGTCCTCTTCACTAAAGCCGGCAGCCCTTAAAGCTTTTTCAAGCTCAGGCATTTTACCTGCATGGTCTATCTCAAGGTTTTGATAAATTCCATCAAAGTCACTGCCCAAGCCAACGCAGTCAATACCAGCCAAGTTCACAACATGACGAATATGCTTAACCATATTATTTATTGTTGAACGAATTTTCATGCCAGGCTCACATTCTTCTAAAAAATCTCCTGCAAAATTTATACCAAGTACTCCACCACGCTTAGCTAGTTCTAAAATCATATCATCGGACATATTTCTGCAATGATTTGCTATACTTCTGACATTTGAATGGCTAGCAACAAATGGTTTTGTGGTGTATTTTAACACATCATAAAAGCCAGCATCGCTTAAATGTGAAACGTCAATAATCATACCTAGCCTTTCCATCTCTTGAACTAGTTCTATTCCAAAAGGGGTTAAGCCCTCCTTTGTATTTGCTAGGTGTGCATCAGGCATGTCACAGTTGTCCATATTAAAATTAGGAAAGCCAATGCAGTTAGGATAATTCCAAGTTAAGGTTATCAATCTTACCCCAAGCTTATAAAGCATTCTTAAACATGCCAGAGAGGAACAAACAACTCCACCCTCTTCAATAGTTAGTACTGCAGAGATTTTTCCTTCCTTCTGATTTTTTATAATATCCTCATAATTTAATGCTAAGGAAATTGAATCTTTATTTTTTTCTAGTTCATCATAAAAACAATCTATCAAACTCAAACATTGCTCCAATGGATTATTGGCTCTTTTAAAATCAACAAACATTGCAAAGTTTTGAAGCAGATAATCACCCTGTTTCATCTTCTCAATATCTATATTTAGATTATTTCTTCTTAAATTAGTATTTTTACCCTTTCTTTGCTCATTTAAAATAACGCTAATAGTATCGCAATGCATATCAACAACTTTCATCTATTTGCCTCCCAACATATTGTAAGCCCTTCAATTAAAATTAACTTATTCATGGTTTTATTTTATCATAACACTAATTAGTCACCAACTCTGAATTTACAATATAAATTTATTTAATCCTTACTCTTAGCACAGCAGTGTAATAAGCATTTCAAACAGACCTAAAGTACTCGCAGAGAAAAAAGTTAAATTTAAAAATTGTTAAATTCTTAAATTGTTAAAAAGTTAAATTGTTAACTTTTCTTTTGCGAGAGAAAAAAGCTGTAGAGAAATTAATTTACCCTACAGCTTTTTAACATGAACTTATAAATTATTTTTTAGCTCTATTACATTGCTTGTCAAATCAACCTTAAAGCATTCTGGTATTAGAACTGCTTTAGCAGGTTAGCCATTTCGATAGCTGTAACTGCTGCATCGTAGCCCTTATTTCCTGCTTTTGTACCGGCTCTCTCTATAGCCTGCTCAATTGTATCTGTTGTCAATACTCCAAATATAACCGGTATCTCAGTTTCTAGAGATACATTGGCAACCCCCTTTGACACCTCGCTAGATACATACTCAAAGTGTGGTGTTGAACCTCTTATTACAGCTCCAAGGCAAATAACTGCATCATACTTGTTTGTTTTAGCCATTTTCTTTGCTGCAAGAGGTATTTCAAAAGCTCCTGGAACCCATGCAATTTCAATCTCGCTTTCCTCTACTCCATGTCTCTTTAAGGCATCTAATGCACCTGATAAAAGCTTGCCGCCTATAAATTCATTAAATCTGCCTACTATGATTCCAAATTTTAATTCTTGTGCTATTAAATTTCCTTCATACATTTTCATTTTTCTTTCTCCCTTCACTCAAAACGCTGGGTAGTTAAGTCGTGCACACTTGCACTGGCAAACTACTTGTTAAAAGCATTTAGACTTTTAATACCTTTGCTTTGGCTCATGATTATATTTATAATTTTATTTTATTATTCTCACTAAAGCTCAACATATGTCCAAGCTTCTGCTTCTTGGTTTTTAAATAATACTCATTTCTTTCATTGTGATTCATTTGAATTGGCACTCTATCAACTATTTCTATACCATAGCCTGTAAGTCCAGCAATTTTCTTTGGATTATTTGTCATAAGCCTTACCTTTTTTACACCAAGGTCAGAAAGTATCTGAGCTCCAATTCCATAGTCTCTAAGGTCTGCTGGGAAGCCTAAAGCTAGATTAGCTTCAACTGTATCCATTCCTTGATCCTGTAACGCATAAGCCTTTATCTTATTTATAAGCCCTATGCCTCTGCCCTCCTGTCTCATATAAAGAAGTATTCCTCGTCCTTCTTCTTCTATTCTTTTCATGGCTGCTGCAAACTGCTCACCACAGTCACATCTTAAGGAACCAAAGGCATCACCTGTAAGACACTCAGAGTGAACTCTTATAAGCACAGGTTCACCGTCTGAAACATCTCCTTTTACCAAAGCAACATGGTGTTCACCATTTAAGGTGTTTTCATAGCCTACCATCTTAAATTCACCATATTTTGTAGGCATCTTTGCTTCTGTTACTCTCTTTACATAGGTTTCATTTCCTCTTCTATAAGAAATAAGATCTGCAATTGTAATTATTTTTAGATTATGTTCCTTTACATACTCCATAAGGTGTGGAACCCTCGCCATAGTGCCATCTTCATTCATAATTTCGCATATTACCCCTGCAGGATATAGACCAGCCATTCTCGCCAAATCTACTGCTGCTTCCGTATGACCTGCTCTCTTTAAAACTCCACCTTCCTTAGGTTCCAGAGGAAATATATGACCAGGTCTTTTGAAGTCTTGTGATGTTGAATTTTGATTAAGAACCTTCGATATGGTTGCAGCTCTTTCATAAGCTGATATACCTGTAGTTGTTTCAATTCCATCTATTGATACAGTAAAAGCTGTTTTATGGGAATCTGTATTTTCAGCCACCATAGGAAGAATGTTTAATTCCCTTAATCTTTCACCTGCAACAGGCATGCAGATAAGCCCTCTGCCATACTTAGCCATAAAATTTATAGCTTCCGGAGTTACTTTTTCTGCGGCCATCAGAAGGTCACCTTCATTTTCTCTGTCTTCGTCGTCTACCACCACTACAATCTTTCCTGCTTTTATATCTTCAAGAGCTTCATTAATTGTATTGAATGAATACATTTTTTATCCTCCTTTTACTTTTATGCAAATCCATTTTCACTTAAAAAGTTATAATCTATACCCTTTTTAACAGGTGCTTGTTCTTTAACTCCAAGGAATTTTTCAATATATTTCCCTATCATATCGCACTCAAGATTTACCTCATCATTAACCTTCTTATGAAGCAGCGTAGTAATATCCTTAGTATGCGGAATAATAGAAACTTTAAATACTGAATCATCTACATAGGCCACCGTAAGGCTTACTCCATCAATGGCAATAGATCCCTTTTGGACAATATATTTTAAAATATCAGAAGAAGCTGAAACAGTAATCCACACTGCATTGTCTTCCTGCTCATAACCTTCAATAGTACCAATTCCATCGATATGCCCGCTTAGCATATGTCCACCTAGTCTGTCTCCTACTCTTAAGGCTCTTTCAAGATTAACCTCATCGCCAGGTGAAAGTCCCTGTAAATTGCTTAGCCTCATGGTCTCTGCCATTACATCTACGCTAAATCTGCCGGTGTCAAAGGAGGTAACTGTTAGACACACGCCGTTAGTGCAGATGCTATCTCCAAGCTTTACACCCTCCAAAACCCTTTTAGCTTTTATATTTATCCTGGCTGATTTTGCAGCTTTGATAACAGACTCAACTCTGCCTATTTCCTCTACTAATCCTGTAAACATTAAAAATCAGCTCTCCTTCTCTATATATCCTTCTACCATTATGTCCTCTCCAAACCGAAGAATATCTATATGCTTAAGGTTTATTGCCTCTTGCATGCTTGCTTTGCCCTGACCGCCTACTGGTGTCTTAGCTGTATTTCCACCAATTATTTTGGGAGCTATAAAAGCATTTATCTTGTCCACAATCCCTTCTTCAAGAGCGGAATAATTTAAATCGCTGCCTCCTTCCAAAAGGATGCTGTCAATTTTTCTTTGACCAAGTTCTTTCATTAAAAATGCTAAGTCTACCCTGCCGTTTTTTAGAGGTGTCTTTATAACCTCTGCTCCCTTTTCCTCAAGAGCTTTCAGTTTGTCATTATCAGCTTTTTCAGTAACGGCTATAATAGTTTTTTTCTCAGATTTAAGGTTTAATACTTTTGCTTCAAGGGGTATTCTTGCGCTGCTGTCTACAATTATTCTTATAGGATCACTTCCACCTTCATTCTCTAATCTGGTTGTTAGTGATGGATCATCTATAAGCACTGTGCCTATGCCTACCATTATTCCTGCCACCCTATGTCTTAGTTCATGAACATACCTTCTGGAAAGCTCTCCTGTAATCCACTTTGAAGCATTTGTATAAGTAGCAATCTTGCCGTCAAGTGTCATGGCAGTTTTCATTATGCAGAAGGGAAGCTTTGTTGTTATGTATTTTAGAAAAATTTCATTCAGCTTTCTTCCTTCTTCCTCAAGAACTCCAGTAACTACTTCTATTCCTGCATCTTCAAGAATCTTGATTCCTTGTCCGGCTACCAAGGGATTAGGATCCTTCAAGCCTACAACTACCTTTTTTATTCCTTTTTCCACAATTACCTTTGCGCAGGGTGGAGTCTTGCCATAATGAGAGCAGGGCTCAAGAGTTACATACATAGTTGCATCTCTAACATCCTCCGCAGCATTTAAAAAGGCATTTACCTCAGCATGATGGCTTCCATAAACCTTATGATAGCCTTCACCAATTATCCTGCCGTTTTTAACTATGACAGCACCTACTAGAGGGTTAGGATTTGTATAACCTGCTCCTTTTTTAGCTAATTCAAGAGCTCTTTGCATGTACTTTATATCCATACTATCACTCCAATCAATTTCTACATGAAACAAAAAACCCTGAGAAATATTTCCCAGGGCGTTAAAATCCGCAAAATATCCTGATTATAAATAATATGGCTAAAAAACCATACACTTATGTATCAAGAATATACTACACATCTTCTTCCATCCAGACTTTACTGTCGGCCTCGGAGTCTCACCGAATCTGCCTTACGGCTCGCGGGCTATACCGCCGGTAGGGAATTACACCCTGCCCTGAAGATTTATTCAATTTTTACATGTTCATACTATCACGATAAAAATGTCCTGTCAATAAGCGTTTAAATTATCATTAGTATAATCCATAGGTTTTATTTATATCTTGAACAAAAATGATTCCATTACCTGGCTCGTTCATTTTTAGCTGGTCATTAATAGAAGTAGAGATTGCTTCAGTCATTTGCTTTTCACATATTATCAGCACAATCTCTTTTTCAGGTTCTATTTCCATAGAAAATAGCTTGCTGGTTTCATGGACTCCAGAGCCTCTTCCGTTGATTATAGTTCCTCCTCTAGAACCTGCCTTAGTTGCAGCATCAATTACAGCTTGAGCCCTGCCTCTATCTACAATTGCCATAACAAGATTATACATTTTACTTTCTCCACCTCTGCTTTCTTTGTCATCTTTGCACGAGCATCTTTTAGTTCCCAATATACTCATAATAGAAGTAGTAAAAGCAATGCCGTGATGCGGTTTATTAAATTTATACTTCTTATTAAGCTCCTCCAGGACAGCATGAGATGTATCTGCTTCTGCTGCCATTAGAACAACTTCTTTTCTAGTCTCTGCTATATCTAAAAATTCCAGAAAGGTATTTTTAATAGTTCCTTTTCCTAAAAAAATAGTACCTCCCGTTATTCCATGTTGTTTTGAATATTTTAAAACATCGCTTCCAAGTCCGAAATTTACAATTACACAGAGCAATTCAAATTCTTTACCTAAAGAACTACCTAGCATCTTGTTCTATGCCTCCCTTTTTGGATTTTATTTTAAATATGAGCCCTAGTATTTGCAAGGTGATTATTGGGGTAAGCGCTACCATGGAAATCATTCCGAATCCATCTCTTAAAACACTAGCCCATTCTATCTTTTCTGCAATCCCCTGAGTAAAAGCAAGTATAAAGGTTGCAGTCATTGGTCCTGTAGCAACCCCGCCTGCATCAAAAGCAATACCAACAAAGAGTTTAGGAACAAAAAAGCTCATTATAATTGAGATTATATAGCCTGGCAAAAGATAATGCCACAGTTGAATTTCTGGCACAATAATTCTTATAACCGATAGTGCTACTGCAAATCCAACCCCAATAGAAAGCGGAATTAATACTGCCTTTCTTTTAACATACCCGCTTGTTACATCTTCTATTTGATGTGTTAATACATAGACAGCAGGTTCCGCTAATATAGTCACCAATCCAATAACAAATCCAATGACTATAACATACCATTTGTTATCTAAAGAAGCAAGATTATACCCAATAATGCTTCCAACATCCATAAATCCAGCATTGACTCCAACCAAGAATATGAGAAGGCCTGCAAAGGTATATACAAAACCTTTTAAAATCCTTTTAAAAGCCCTTTTTTCTAATTTAAATGCTGCCTTTTGGCAAACCAAGAAAATTATAAGCAGCGGAGAAATAGCGATAAAACTTTCAGTTGCAACGCTGGGAATTATACTTATAAAAGGTTCTATAATCGAATTTGATTGAGAAAGGTCAAATCGAAGACTGTTAGAAAAGCTGCTGTTTTTTGAAAATAAGTTCAGAATCATTACGGACATTATAGCACCAACTGATGCTATAGAAACCAAACCAAAGCTATCTTTTTCAGAAGACTTACTATCTTTTTTTAAAGCAGATATACCCATAGAGAGGGCAAGGATGAAAGGTACCGCTAGCACACCTGTAGTAGCGCCAGATGCATCAAAAGCTATTGCTAAAAACTCTGATGAAGTAAATAAAGCTAAAATAAAAACTAGAAAATATAATACGGTTAAAACTTTGTACAAAGGAACATTATAAACTACCCTTATAAAGCCTAAGGCAACCATTATTGCTAAACCTACAGACACCACTATGAGAATGCTCATACTTGATATTCCACCTAAGGTTACTAAAGAAACCTGTTTAGCCAGCACAAGCAGCCCTGGCTCTGCTATTGAAATGAAAAATCCAAGAATGATACCTGCAACAGATATTATCCATAACTTATTTGATTTAGTAAGACTGGAACCTAAAAGATTCCCAAGTGGAGTAACACCAATATCAACTCCAATTAGAAAAATAGATAGCCCAAAAATAATCATTACTGTACCAATAATAAATCTGATTATAAGTGGAGTAGCAAGCGGCGAAATGGTAAAGTTTAATATCAGCACAATAATAGTAATTGGAAGTACTGATGATAAAACCTCCTTTAATTTTTGAGTAAATATATTCATATCTACTTCACTTCCTTTCCTATATTTTTTAAAAGCTTATTAAAAGTCTCAAATTTCATCAAAAAAGCTAAAATTACTTCATTAATAGACGTTTATTCAACTTATTGTTTACTACATGTGTTTTTCTTTAAAAATTTCAATTTTGCTCATTGTTATAGTACCATAAACCTAATTTTGTATCAACCTTATAGATGTTTCTATTTTGTAAATTAAACATTTACCTATAAACATCAACAAAAAACAAGAGCAGGGATTTACCCTGCTCTTGTTTTAATTCAAGCTTGTACTATTATCTAAAATTACTAATATAGTGTAGTTTTTTTGCTCTCTTGCTTATGTACATTTCATCATCGGCTTCCTGAATAAGTTCTTCAAGATGCTTGCAGTTTTTAATATTGTACTCTGAAAAACCCATGCTTATATTTATGGCATAGCTTTTAGAACTATGTGTATTATGCTTAGATATAGCAGCCTCCAATCGAGCTTTTATTCCTTGCATATCATTCATGCAGGCTCCTGGAAGTACAACTAAGAATTCGTCTCCTCCATATCTGCAAATTATATCTCTTCTAGCTAAAGAATCTTTTAGTATCTTAGCTAAGGATGTTAAAAGTATATCGCCTTCAATATGTCCAAACTTATCATTTATCATTTTTAAATTATCAATGTCTATGAATGCAATAAGCATTGATTTTTTAAGAGCTGATACTTGACTCATCTGTTCCCTTATAAGCTCCAAGCCCTTTCTTCTGTTGTAAACCCTTGTAAGCTCATCAGTATTGGCGTATCCTTCCAGTCTTCTATTTGCATGATCATTAAAATCAAGCTTCATCCTGAGACTATCCATTTCTTGCTTTAGCACTGTATTTTTAGATTTCAAGGTTGTTATTTTATTTATGTGTTTTATTTCCATATCATTTATTGCAAAATATAGAAGTGTAATGGACATCGCAACATAAAAATATCCTCTGTACTGATCAAGAATCAATATTCCTTCCATATCATTAGAAAGAAAACCTAATACCTTATTGGATATCGCTAACCAAATTAAACTTAATACTGCGTATGCTGCTACAATCTTTAATGCGTTATGTTTTTTCACTTTACTTCCTCCCTATATGCCTCTTTTTAACACCATACGAATTTATACGTAGGTGCATTAAATTTTAGGGGGGGTAAAAAATAAAAATTAGTCGTAATTTGTAGCAACATGTTAGTTAATGCCGCAAATCTTGAGTCATTTGTTGACTATGTTCAAAAAGAAGACTAAAATTATTTTTCTATCGCTTATAACCTAGTGTATCGCAATATTTTAAAGTGGTTTAATATAAATATTTTTAGCCAATTCTCTCAGCTCATCTATATCTAATATATAGATTTTTTTATCATCGCATTTTATGATTGACTTTGATTCCGTTTCCTTAAGTGTTCTGTTTAAATGTCTATATGTTGTGCCTAAAAATTGCGCAATATCTACATATGATGAATTCAAAATTATACACTCCTCATCTATTAAATGCTCAACTAAATAGCTAGACAACCTATTGATAAGTGGATATACAAAAATTATAGGAGCTATTATTAATAGTTCCATAAAGCTTTTCACTCAAAGAATCTACTAAATGATGCAAAAATTTTACATTATTAAAACACTTTTCTCTAAGTATTGCTGAAGGAATTGCTATCAGATAAGTATCTTCTACTGCATCAA
Organism: Clostridium swellfunianum; assembly: GCF_023656515.1. Classification (NCBI taxonomy): domain Bacteria; kingdom Bacillati; phylum Bacillota; class Clostridia; order Eubacteriales; family Clostridiaceae; genus Clostridium; species Clostridium swellfunianum. The sequence goes on along the minus strand of NZ_JAMOFV010000006.1, from coordinate 3,756,047 downwards.
CATCGCAAAGTAGGGGAATATTCTTTAAAAGTTCCAAATCTCCAATTGCAATAAAATCTTTATAGAATTTTAAAAGCATTGACTTTCCATTTTCGAAAGGATAATAAACTTTAACTTTACCCTCCACAAGCAAATAGTAATATTCAAGGTGTTCTCCTGATTCTAATATAAATTCTTCTTTTTCATAAAAATGAAGCTGTACAAACTTTAATACTTCATCATCAAATATCTTTTTTATATTGCACTTATTAATATACTGGTCTAAAAGTATTTTATCTGTTATTTTTCTCATTTATCCTCCTACATGACTAATGTCATGTTCTAATATTTATAAATATATTATTTTATTTATAAAGACTTGTAAATGGATTAATCGTTTTTTAGCAGGTATTATGCTTAACACAAAAAAAGTTGGAGGATATATTATGAAATATGAAGTAATATTATTTGATGCAGATGAAACATTATACGATTTCAAAAAATCTGAGCGCGAAGCCTTTAAAACCACAATGCTTGAGTTTAGCATAGAATATGATGAAAGTTATCATTTGAAAATCTATCAAGAAATAAACACAATTCTATGGAAAGAATTTGAAAACGGACTTATTACGCAAGAAAAATTAAAAGTAGAAAGATTTAAAAGATTATCGAAACGACTAAATTTATGTTTTGATGAAACTAGCTTTGCAAAATCATATATATAATATTTAGCCGATGCATCTTTTCTATATGATGATTGTATAGATCTTATAGAGAATTTAAGTAAATATTGCAAGCTTTCTATAGTAACTAATGGCCTTTCCTTAGTTCAAAATAGAAGAATTAAAAAATCTATTATATCAAAATACATTGACGATATAGTAATATCTGAGGAAATATCAATATCAAAGCCAAGCCCGAAAATCTTTGAACATGCTTTAAAGAATATTAATCATACTGATAAAAGTAAAGTATTAATGGTAGGAGACAGCTTAACGTCTGATATACAAGGTGGAATTAACTTTGGTATAGATACATGTTGGTACAACCCTAATAAAATAAGAAATGAAACACCAATAAAACCTACCTATGAAATTTCTAATTTTACTGAGCTTAAAGCTTTACTGCTTAATTCATAAAAAACATCTGCAATTAATAACACAAAAGGTATAGAACTAAATTTGGTTTTATACCTTTTAAATATTTTGAGTAAACCTTTGATTAAAGCAAAAAAAATATTATACTTAATAAAGATAACCTATACCTTCAAAAATAAAATACTAGATAGAGGAATTTATATATGAGAAAAAAAGATATACTTGAATTAAATAAACGCTTAAAAAAAGATCACTGCACCTTCACAAAAATGTGCGGCTGCTATGTTAATGGAGAGAAACATATTATACTTAAATTTAGAGAAACCTTTCTGAACTTAGAGGAGGAAGAATACTTTAAATACCTGGAAATAGCTAAAAAAGTGCTTTCCGGTACTATTGGAAATAATATTCTAGAGCTTAACTTTCCACTTAATGAAGAGCTCATAAATGAGAGTCAAATTTCCCTTATGCAGCTTAAAAGCAGCCAGTTAAAGGATGATGCTCTTCTTGACAGTTTTTATAAAGCCATTATAGATAATTATAATTTTACGGGTAATTTTCTAATAGTTGTTTTTCACGATGCCTATGATATTATTACCAAAACCACTGATAATTCAAAGATAGATGAATCTGAAGAAGTGTATGAATACGTGCTTTGTGCAATATGCCCTGTTTCACTTTCAGAGCCTGGCCTTAGATACTTTGAAGAGGAAAATAAAATAAAAGCCCGTATTAGAGATTGGGTGGTTGAAGCTCCTTCCAATGGATTTATTTTTCCTGCTTTTATAGACCGCAGCACAGATGTAAACTCTATTATGTATTACACAAAAAATCCAAAGGATACACACCCTGAATTAATGGAAAATGCTTTAGGCTGTTATTCAAGACAAACTGCTGCTATACAAAAGGAAACCTTTGAGTCAATTATTAAAGATTCCTTAGGCGCTGATGAAGCTATGGCAGATAAGACTTTTATGGAGATACAGGAAAGCTTAAATATTATGATAGAAGAATACAATTCTACTTATGAAGATACAGATTGTGAACCCATAACCTTAACAAAGAAGGTTGTACAAAATCTCTTAATTGAAAGCGGAGTTCCCGAAGAAGTTACAGTTAAGATTGAAGAATCCTACGTAGAGAACTTTGGTGATGATTTTCCTTTAGCAGAAAGTTTAATTGACTCAAAAGCACTTAAAGCAAATGCCCAAAGAAAAAAGGAAGAACACCTGCAAAAGCAAGTGGAAATACTTCAAAATAGGCTTGAGGAAATTAAGCAAGAGGCTGCTGAAGAAAGGAATCTAGAGGATAATACTACTTCAGGAGAAGCCTTAGAACCTGACTTAGAAGAAACTCAGGCTGCAAGTTCCGAAGATGATAAAAGAGCTGCAAATTATGATGTTATACTTCAAGTAAAACCTGAAAAAATACCACAAATAAAATCTCAAATAATTGATGGTCAAAAATGCATAATCATTCCTATTGACGAGAATGAGCAGGCTACAGTTAATGGTTTGGAGGATTTGATTTAACTATAGACACGGCTGTCTCAAAATATGGTTTAGCATATTTTGAGACAGCCACTTTTTATACTTTATTTTTGTGAAATATTCATTCAGTTATTGCTTTTCTTCTGTCTCCAAGTTTTCTTCAGCTTCCAAAGGTTCTTCACCAGATGCTAACTTGCTGTTTACCTTGTCGGTAAGCAGCTTATAGATACTTGCCGCAATAGGTACGCTTAAAAGCATCCCCATTACTCCGCCTAATCCTCCACCTATGGTTATTGCCGCAAACACCCAAATTCCTGGCAGTCCTATGCTTGAACCAACTACCTTTGGGTAAATGAGATTGTTCTCTAATTGCTGCAGTATAGTTATAAATAGTAAAAACAGTAAAGCTTTGATTGGGCTGATTGTTAAAATCATAAAAGCCCCTAAAGCTGCACCTAAATATGCACCTAATATTGGAATAAGTGAAGTTGCACTAATGAAAGCTCCAACTGTAGCCGCATAAGGAAATCTAAATATGAACATTCCCAAAGTACACAGTCCACCGAGAATAATGGCTTCTATACATTGCCCAGCAATAAAGCTTGAAAATGCTGTATTCGTCACATCAGCTACATAATTTACTTTTTCTATGCTTTTATCTTTTAAAAAGGCTTTCATTACCTTTCTTATTTGTGCAGCTAATTTTTCCTTATTAGCAAGAACATAAATAGCAAAGGTAAGTATGATAATAAAGTTCAGCAATCCGCTTGTGAACGAAGCAACGAATAATAAGGTTGAATTCATTAAGCCACCAAGCACACCTGATGCAAATGATATTGCGTTTTTAATAATTCCATCTATATCTATGTGAAGAGTAGCCAAGGCTTTACCTATAATTTCAGACTTATCACTGCTAGCTTCTATGAATTTCTTAATATTATTCAAAGTGCCTGGAATACCTGAAGCAATTACAGAAATTGCATTTACTAACTGTGGAATAACTATTAATGCTATTATTATTATTATGGCAAGAATCAATAATAAAGATAATAGAATGCAAACAGCTCTTCTTGATTTTATTACAAATTTATTTTTTGATTTTGGAAAGTATACCTTTTCCAGCTTCTTCATGAGTATATTTAAAACATAAGCCACCGCAAGCCCTGAAATCAGCGGTAATACTGCGCTAAAAACACCTTTTAATTCTCCAAAAATCCCTTCAGAATATTTCACTACTAGTACTAGACACGCCGCTAATATGAGATATTTGGCTATACTAGTTACCCTTTTTCTATAATCCATTTCTCAAACTCCCCTCATTTATAGTCACATGTATGCAAGTTCTTTAATAGTCAAGTCATACAAATAACTTCCATCTAATAAAATAATTATAAAGTCTGACTAAGAAGTTAGCAAGCTTAACAATTATATGAGGGGGAAAATATGAATAATTCAAAGATGCTTGGGGTGGAGAGCTGCGGGAAATTGCTGCTGAAATTCTCCGTGCCAGCAGTGATTGGTATGACGGCAAATGCCTTGTATGATTTTATAGATAGGCTGTTTTTAAGTAAAGCTATTGGCATACTGGGAATTTCTGCGGCCACAGTTGTACGCCCTATGCTTATTACAGTTATGGCCTTTAGTCTACTCATTGGAGTTGGTACTTCAGTAACAATATCTCTAAAGCTTGGACAAAATGATAAGTCCCAGGCTGAAAAAGCTATTGGAAATGCTATGCTTCTTGCAGTAGCAGTTTCCTTACTCTTGATTTTACTTGGACTTCTATTTAAGGAGCAGCTGCTTTCTCTATTTGGAGCGAAAGATGAAATATTGCCTCTGGCAAGGCAGTTTTTCATCATATCTTTATTTGGAATACCCTTTCAAACCTTGGCTCACATACTTATAGGAGCCTGCAGGGCTGAGGGTAATCCAAAGCTTTCTATGCTTACCATGCTTTCTAGCGCTCTTTTGAATTTTATTTTAAACCCTGCTTTTATCTTCATTCTAAAGCTTGGAATAGCAGGTTCTGCCTTAGCAACACTTTGCTCACAAGGCATTGTATCCATATGGCTTTTACTATATTTTGCAGGTAAGAACAGTGTACTAAGGTTGAGCTTTAAAGCTGTTTTTCCTGACACAGCTATCTTAATTCAGATACTTTCAATTGGCATGGCTTCCTTTTTAGCTCAGCTGGTTTCCAGTGCAACAATGGTGATCTTAAACAAAAGCTTATATTCTTACGGAGGTAACTATGCTGTTGCGTCCCTTGGAATAATACAAGCCTTAATGATGCTTGTACTTCTCCCTGTTATAGGAATTAATCAAGGCATGCAGCCAATTTTAGGCTACAATTATGGAGCAGGGAATTATCAGAGAGTGAAAAAAACAGTGGGTCTAGCACTGCTCTCCGGTACATACATAACCACCATAGGTTTTATAATTTTAATGCTGTTTCAAACACAGCTTTTCTCCTTGTTTGCTGGGAAGAGTCAGGAGCTTGTTAAGGCAGGTGCCTTTGGAATGAGGCTGTTCTTACTCGTGCTTCCACTGTCAAGCCTTCAAAAAATCGAGTATTTTGAAGCTATCGGTAGTGCAAAAATTTCTATATTTTTGAGTCTGGCAAAGCAGCTACTTTTCCAAATTCCTCTACTTTTTATTTTGCCGTATTTTTATAAGCTTAAAGGTGTTTGGCTTACCGGCGCAGTTTCTGATTTCTTTTCCTGTTTGCTATCAGCAGTTTTTCTAATAGCTGCATTATACAAGCTAAAAAACAAATCCAGACTGCCCATTAAGAAGACTTATGTTTTTGAAAATGAAGCATAAAAGAGTCGAGGACATGTAAAAACTTACACACTTAATCTTCATATTATCTACATAACTCTATAATATACTAAACATCACAAACATATTTCATATATACACAAAATGCACAACATACACAATTATAATTAACTTAAGCAGCTATAATTTAAATGCTTAAAATTAGTTAAGGAGAGGTGATAAATTCTTTAAACATTATAATTTTCTTCATAATTGCTACACAATTATGTATTACAATATATACGTAGTCAGTTATTAAACAATCTACCCTTATAATTGACTAATATAAAGTGTTTTTTTCAAAATCACATCCCAAAGCTCAATTTAACAAAAAGAAGTCTGTGCCAAGAAACAGACTTCTTTTTGTTTTTTTATAATCCTCAGATAAATTTAAGATATTCTTAAAGAATTGCAAGCCTATTTCTTAAGTTTTACACCTCATAATTAATATCAGATTGTAAAATACGTAAGAGAGTTGAGATGGATTTATGAATAATAATAAAAGCAAATTGAAGTTTTGTTTATGGTCATTAATAATAACTGCTGTTATCGGAGCTATAGTTTACCTAAGTTCAAGAGATGTATTAAATTATTTTACCTCTGCTGAAGCCTTTAAAAATTACATCAAAGGGTTTGGAAAAAAATCCTATATTGTTTTTTTCATTATACAGTTTTCAGCTTCAATTTTGGCTCCTATTCCAAACAATGTAACTGCTGCTGCAGGTGCAGCCATACTAGGCATGTGGCAGGCATTTTCTATTAGCCTTTTAGCTACCATGACAGGTTCTTCAGCTGCATTTATGCTTGCTAAGAAATTTGGTAAACCAATTACAGATAAGCTTGTAAGCAGTAAAGTTTCTGATAAATACGGAAGCTTAATAGAAAAAAAAGGCACTGGCCTTTTAATAGTAATGTTTTTTCTACCTTTTTTCCCTGATGATGCTCTATGTCTTTTAGCTGGGCTAAGCAAAATTTCTTTTAGAAAATTCTTTGTCATTATGATTCTTACAAGGCCCTGGGGTATTTGGGGGTCTGCCTTAGTAGGAGCAGGAACTATCTCTCTTACCTGGTGGGGTTGGGTACTGATTATTACAGGCTCCTTTGTAATAATGAAATACAGCAGCAAAATTGAAGAAACAATTGTAAATACTTTTAAGTTTAGGGCTGCATAAATAAAAGAGCTAGTGAAATCTGTATATGATTCACTAGCCATTTTATATTATTTAATCTCTTTACTTTAGGTATTCTTTTTAAACTCCACTGTCACTTTAAATAAATCACCGTCAATGTCAATTTTCATCTGACCGCATTGCAATTCTACTATACTTTTTGCAATGGATAACCCTAACCCAGAACCTTCAGTATTTCTAGCCTTTTCTCCCCTCTTAAATCTTTCAAAAATTTCATTAACATCAAAATCCATTTCATATGAAGACATATTCTTTATCGTTATTACTACCTTGTTGCTTTGTTCAAATAAATGAATATATACCCTTGAGTTAGAATAAGAGTATTTTAATACATTGCTTATTAAATTTTGAAATACTCTCCATGTTCTTTTTCCATCTAAATTTAAGTTCACTTCTTCTACAGGAATATTTACTCTAAAATCTAAAGAAGATTTGCTTATTTTATCTTCAAACTCTCCTAGAGCCTGCCTTAAAAGAGATGCAATATCAATTTTTTCAATATTAAGCTCAATTGCACCGCTAGTAACTTTAGAGGCTTCAAAAAGATCGTCTATAAGTATTTTTAACCGTTGAGTTTTCTTATCTAAAACATCAATATACCTTTTATACTGTTCTTGAGGTATATTATCCTTTTTTAATAGACTTACATAGTTTATTATTGAAGTCAAAGGTGTTTTAAGATCATGTGATACATTGGTTATAAGTTCAGTTTTAAGTCTTTCACTTTTCAACTGACTTTCAACAGATTTCTTAAAGCTTTCCTTCATGCTATTAATATTTTGAGATATCTTTAAAAAATCATGTTCACCAGTTTCTTCTATGAAATAGTCTAAATCTCCAGAGGCTATAGCGTCTGTTCCATTTATTATATTATTTAAGGCTGCTGCTCTTGTTAATATATTTATAGGTACTATCAGTAAATAGGCTATTATATAAATAAGCGAAAGAACAACAATTATACTATTCCTATCAGCCAATCCTATCAAAATGAAGCAAAAGGATACTCCAAATAAGATAGTAGAAGCATACACTAAAAGCTCTCTTTTCATAGTACCCTTAACTTTTAAAGCCCCTCGAGTTAAAGATATAACTTGGTGTACTGTACTTCTCTTTAACTGTTTTGATAACTCTTCTTTATCACGTAGTAATCTTAGTACAGAGTGTATATTGACTATAAGATATAAAGAATATACCCCTACTATGTTAAGTATTAAAAACTGTCTTATACTAATAGGCTTATAAAAAAAAATCACTTTATCCAAATAAAGTTCCATAATAACGCTAACCACAAAAAACATACCTATTCTTGAGTCTAATGGTATTTTTTGATATTTACGTTCTATTTTTATATAAGTACTCTTATAACTTAATTTCACCCTTAAAAATATAACTAAAAATATTCCAGCTGCTAATGATATGCTTCCTAAAATTGCCTCTAGTATAACTCTTTCTCTTATAGAGTTGTAATAGATATAATCATTCTCCATTTTACTATATCCACTTGCTGTTTTAATAAAAATTAAACTACCTTCATAGTTATTTACTTTAAACCATTTGTTAATAATTTCTAATTCGCCTTTACTTTTATCAGCCTTAGGAAACTTTTCTACATGGATGGCATATTGATTTATATAATCTTCGATGTCATTTGTCTCATTAATGTTAGTATATATCTCTCCACTGTTCCTATCTTTCATATAGTATCTTAAAGTTTGCTTTGAATCCACTTTATTTTTAATACTCTCATAGTATGAATTACTCTGTAAAGCCTCCTTATTATCCTTAACTAAAATCTCTACACCCTCAAAATAATTCAACAATTCTAAGGTGAAATGATAACTTTTATAATAGAAGTTCTTCGCAGCAAATTCTCTATATTTTATGAAATCAAAACTAGAAAGTATTGCAACTGCAAATAAATATATACTTATAATAAAGACTGTCCAATATACATACCTATTTTTCAAATTTATATCCAATTCCCCACACCACCTTGATATATTCAGGTTCACTTGGGTTGATTTCAATTTTTTCTCTTAGTCTTCTTATATGAACAGATACAGTATTTTCACCATTGTAAAAAGGTTCATTCCACGCTCTTGTATAGATTTCAGCTATAGAAAACACCTTACCCTTGTTTTCCATAAGAAGTTCTAATACTTTATATTCGATAGGAGTTAAATTTACTTCATCCCCATTTACCATTACGGTTTTTGTATTTCTATTTAAAATGACACCTCTTATCTGTATCTCATCTTCCTCTTTAAAATAACCAAAATTTGTGTATCTTCTCAGTTGAGCTTTAACCCTCGCTACTAGTTCTAGAGGGTTAAATGGTTTTGTTAAGTAATCATCCGCCCCTACATTTAGTCCAAGTATCTTGTCTGTATCTTCCGATTTTGCTGAAAGCATTATAATAGGAATGTTTCTGCTCTCTCTAATCTTAAAAGTTGCTCTTATTCCATCCATTTCAGGCATCATAATATCCATTAAAACAAGATGAATTTCATCTTGTTTTAATGCTTCCAAAGCCTTTACCCCATTACAAGCTTCAATCACTCTTATTCCTTCATTTTTTAAATATATTTCAATTGATTCTCTTATACTTTCGTCATCATCAACTACTAAAACATTATATTTAAGCACCTTTATCACCCCTCGCTAAATATTATAGCATCCTACAGCTAATTAGCCTAAATATTTCATATTATTCCTTCATAAAAAAACTAAATGCATCTTTTGATATTCCACTTACATTATCTATATTTTTAATATTCCTAATATGATATGTTTTATTTTTATAATCCTTTGCTTGGTTATCACATATATAGGCATAATCATAGCTGCCTTCCTTTACCCATTTCATAAACACATAGGCATGACTTGGAGCACCATTTTTATTTCCTGAACTATCCGTTGTAAAAACTATATCTCCAGGCTTTAATTTTTTGTAATCATTATCTTTCTTCCACCCTTTACCTTTTAAAACAGAAATAAGCTGTGCTGTATTTGCTGTTTCCTTTGGAATTGATATATTATTCTTCCTTAAAACTTCTGATACGAAGTATACGCAGGCATTTGAGGTTTTGTTATCATTTAAGGAAATTGCATCCCGAAGTACTATATTTTGATTTCTTTCTTGTTTCATATAGGTGTATATTCTGTTTGATGTATCTAAATTCCTGCCTTTATCTTCTAACGCTTTATTCAGTACTACTATAGATAAAATAAGTATTATTGTAGTTATTGTAATCAATTTTACTTTTTTCATTAAATATGCCCACCCTTAAAATTATTTTATACACATAATTGTATAAAATTAATTTTAAAAATCAGTCCTCATATTTCTTACGATTTCCCTATCAATTCTTACAAATTTCTTAAGACACGAATATATAATAATAAATCCATTTATCAGGAAATTATTTGCTATTGTGAAAATTGGATAATGAAAACTTGCATTACTTGTGATATCGTTACCCGGACCATATATATATAGTAGATTTTTTATTTTTGATGAAATTAGAAACACATACTTTCTTTCATTTTCGTTGTTACTTTTATTAACCCTCTGAGTTGACAATATTATAGTAAGAATTTACCGTTAAGAAATAATAAATCATATATATAACAGTATAGGCCCCAACAGTTAAAATTATTGGCAGTGTCAGGTTTATTCTCATTATCTTTGATAAAAGCGTTGACGCAACAAGGCTATGCATTATTCCAATTACTAATGGCAGTGCGAACACTACAAGTATTTGTTTACTTATAGACTTTTTAATTTCTTTATTTGTTACGCCTATATTTCTAAGAATTTTATACCTGCTTTTATCATCACTGGCCTCTGACAGCTGCTTAAAGAATATTATGCTACCGGTGGCTGCAAGAAATAAAAGGCCTAAGAATGCACTTATAAAGATTATAAGCCCTGAATAAACAAGCCCTCCTTTATATTGCGAATAATATGAGGTAAACTTTAAAAAATCTTCAGCATTTTGCGGAAGTTCCTGTGATAATAAACTTGTTAACTCATTAGTGAGTTCTTCGCTGTCCTTTTTATTATCAGTAACATAACCTCTTATTCTGTAGGCATTGTCTTTTGTAGTGTATTTGTTATAAACCATATCCTTAACAACTACTGCATTTCTCATCATGCCGGAATTAGAAAGCGCATAATTTTTAAAGGTCGTAATTTTCATAGGCTGCTTCTCATTATTTTCACTTATTCTAATAGTTCTTCCTACATAATCATACTTCCAGGTCAAATTTAAAATCTGGCTGAATACAGCTGCTTCACTGCTGTCTTTTAGTTCAATCTTATCCTTTAAGCCTCTCAAATTTGCAATTTCATTATAGTTGCTCTCTGATATTATATAAAAGCTAGCATCATAGGTTTGATTTTTTGAAACGTCCTTGGCTAAATCCGGCCATTGCCCATTTACTTTTGCAAAATTCATATCTAAAGAAGCTATAATTTTATTATTAGGATACTTTAGAATTAAATTTTCCACCTTTTCATCTAAAGACTTATCGTTACTGGCGTAGGCATAAGTAAAACCATAGTTTTTCTGCAAATCCACTGAAAGATCGTAATAAAAACTTGAGGATATTTCCACAGCTGTAAGTGTGGCAGCACTTAATATGGCAATTGTTGCTAAGGTTCGTGCACTACCCTTAATTCTGTATAAAAGCTGAGAGCTTCCAATCATGTTTATGCCTCTATAGTAGGTTCTTTCATTTTTCTTTGAAAGCTTTATGACAAGTAGGGTTAATGAAGAAAAAAGCATAAAGGTTCCTATAATAGTTAGTATTAAAGTTATTAGTATTGCAAAGATACCAAAGCTTGATAAACTCTTGGTGTATATGAAATAGCCACCGCCAATAAATAACACAGATAATAATGAACGAAATACTGATGTTTTAGGTTCTTTCTCTCCTTGACTCTCAGCTTTAAAAAGCTCTATAAGTTTAAACCTGTATATAAGTCTATAACCATGTATTGAAGTTATTAAGAATAATATAAAAAACACAACAACAGTATTTACGATAGCTTTTGAAGGTATCATAAAACTTATATTTGCTGAAAAGCCCATAAGTCTAATGAGCAGCATAATAAACAGTTTTGACAGCAAACTCCCCATAATAATACCTGCTAAAAGTGCTGCAATACCCATAAATATATTTTCATAGATAAGCATTGTTCCAATTTGCCTTTTTCTTATTCCAAGTAGAGAATAAAGAGCGATTTCCTTTTTTCTTTTCTTTATAAAGAAAGAGTTTGAATACCAAATAAATATTGCAACAAAGATAGCAATAACTATGGCTGCTGCCCTAAACACAGTAGAAAAATTAATTGAAGCTCCAACCACTTTATGAACCTGTGTGTTGTACTGTATGGATGTAAAGGTAAAGTAAATCATAATGCTAAATACCATAGATGCAAAGTATAAGAAATAGTTATAAAAGTTTCTTTTTATATTTCTAAAGGCAATATCAAATAAGTCCATATTTTTAGCTCCTTTCTGATAAATTTATTACATATCAGCTAAACCACCGCCTAGTGTCTTAAGCACATCGAGTATTCTTTGAAAGAACTCCTTTCTGGAACCTCCTCTAACAAGCTCTGTAAACAATAGACCATCCTTTATAAATATTATTCTTCTGCAGTAGCTGGCTGCAAAAGCATCGTGAGTTACCATCATGATAGTAGCCCTGTCTTTTTCATTTAAATTGCTTAGAGCTTGGAGTAGCTCTGTAGATGACTTTGAATCCAAAGCTCCTGTAGGCTCATCTGCAAGAATTAAAGCAGGCCTTCCAATAATAGCTCTCGCTGCTGCTGTTCTCTGCTTTTGACCTCCTGAGATTTCATAAGGGTACTTATTTAAAATGTCTTCTATACCTAGGCTTTCTGAAACTTCTTTAAGTCTTTGTTTTATTTCATTTAAGTCTACTTTAGATAAAGATAATGGTAGAACTATGTTTTCTTTTACTGTTAAGGTATCTAAAAGATTAAAGTCCTGAAAAATAAAACCTAGTTTATTTCTCCTGAACACAGACAGTTTCTCATCATCCATTTTCACTATGTCTTCACTGTCTATGGTAACTGTACCGCTGCTAGGCTTATCTATAGTAGAAATTATATTTAAAAGTGTTGTTTTTCCTGCACCTGAAGGTCCCATTATACCTACAAATTCACCTTCTTTAATATTTAAATCTATATCATAAAGTGCAGTGTATACATTTCCTCGTAAGCCGTAAACCTTTCTTAAATTCTTAGCTGTTAAAACATCTTTCATATATTAACCCTCCGTTTTTCGTGTTTCAAGTTATAGTATTATTGTATAAAATTAATTTCTTCTAATCCATTTTATTAGCTTACAAAACTATAGTCATAACTTACATTTTTGTCACATAGTGATTTTATATATCAGGCAGCTAATTCTTAATTTATTTGTATAACATTTTGGAAAAAGTCCTACAAAAAAGCAGGCTTAATTAATCCTAAGCCTGCTATCTATTATCGGTTCATATTTTGAGCAAATTGTTTCATAACTTCCTGTACTTCATTCACATTTTCGGGTTTTAATAAAGAAATTAATTTTGGCATGGATTGTAAAGCATCCTTCTGTGTGAACGTACCTTCTGCTTGTTTTCTAAAGTTGTTTGTAAGCAGCTCTTTCGCTTCTTCAACCTTATCTTCCTGTACTCTTTCTAAAATATATCCTAAAAATCTTTCTTGCCCTTGATTCATTATAAATCCTCCTATAATTTTATACAGAATAAACCTTACCATTCAAAACAAGTATGGTCAACTTAATTTAAATTAACTTTTTTCAGCTCAGGATATCTATTAACCTGAGATTCTAATGCGTCCTTTTCTTTACCTTTCAAGTGATTATTTAAAAAAGCTGTTGTTACTGATTTAGTGATTTCAAGACATCTTTCTGGAGCAGTGTTTCCACCTATACCCATCAGCTCTCGCAGCTGTCTAACATCTATGAGAAACCCCATATCTGTAAACTTCATATGATCACTACCTTCTACGGTGAATAAATTGCCTGAAGACTTAAGAACTTTAGCAAGTCCTATGATATTTTGTGATGCTTTTGTATAAGCTTCCTTGTATGACTCCTCACTGCCATACATTGAAACCATTATTTTTTGTTCCTCTTCCGTCATGCCTTCAAATTTTTTTATTAATGGTTCTCTATTCTGAATTCCTTGAATATGATATTTATCATTTGCAATCATTAAAAATGGTACCATATCTTCTGCCTCATCTTTAGGAGTAACAAAAACAATCCCATCTAAATCAACTGCAGCCTTAATTCTCTTATCATTAATCGCCAGGTTATATGCTACAGCGCCACCAACAGAGTGACCAATAGCACCAATTTTATCAACATTTAGCTTTCCCTTAAAATTAGAATTAATTTTCCCTTCATTTATTTTAGTTAGGCTATCTATTACAAATTTAGAATCATCAGCCATTATTTGAGTAATTATCTCTGCCGGATCTGCTGTATTAAAGTTTGTTGTAGCCTCTTGAGCTGTAACAACTCTATCTGGGAAGAGAATTGCCCAAGATACATAGGTATGGTCTATAGCAGCTACAATATAACCTTGGCTAGCCAAATCCTCGCACTGTGAAGTTTGAACTTCCATCGTTGTTCCTGCTCCATGAGAAAACAGGACTACCGGATAGCTTTGCTCTTTGTCTGATATTTGTAAGCCTTCTTTCGAATTTGTATTTACTAATTTTAGATGGCTAAATAGAAAGTCAGGCATATGGTAACCTGCAGCAAAGGCCTTTAAAAGCTCAGATGAATTGTGAAAGTATCTGTCAAATGCTTTTGAGTCATCATTCTTTGCAGGATAATAGACCTTAATCATCAGTTCCCTCTTTTTAGTTGATTTATCTAAGAAAGGATCCTTTCGATTTTCATCAACTAAATGAAAGTAATTAATACCCACATCATAGCTCCCTGTTGGCTTAGGAAGTTTGAATACAGGAAGAGCATATGATAATAACAATGTTATTATAAGAAATATAATAGATACGCTACTTATTATTACCTTAAGCCCTTTTGGCATTTTAGCATCAAAAGGCTTGTACTTTGTTTTTATTAAGGTAAAAATCACAAAACCAACAACAAATATATAGGAAAAAATCATCTGATATCTAAAACCTTCCAATATACCATGAATTAAAATTAGAAATAGATTTATTCCCACCTCCCATAACCTAACTACTTTTGAAACCTTTTTAAAGCTAAGATAAATAGTTAGTAAGTTTACCAAAACAAGTATTATTTCAAATATCCTCATTATATTCCCTCCTGTATTCCTTATGCTGTACACAACAATTATTAATTGTTATACCTCCTGTATTCCTTATGCTGTACACAACAATTATCAATTGCTTTGCCTAATGTTATGTTTTAATTTATAGTCTTATTGTATAAAATTAATTTCTTCAAATCCATTTTCTTAGCTTACAAAACTATAGTTATAACTTACATTTTTGTCACAAAACAAAAAAAGTGGCGGTGCCACTTTTAAAATAAAATTATTTATATCTAATTTTACTATTTTGAAACCTCGAAGTAATCTAGATGTTTAGGAAATATAATAGTTACTTTTGTATATTCACCATGTCTTGATTCAATTGATATATCATGACCAAGCTTTCTTGCTAGTTTTTTCGAAAGATATAAACCTATACCCGTTGCTCTATAACTTTCTCTTCCATTATACCCTGTAAAGCCTTTGTCAAAGACCCTGCCAATATCTTCAGGCATAACTCCTATGCCATTGTCTTCTATTACGAGCTTTTGGACTTTATCTTCATTTAATCCATAGAATCTAATTTGTCCTCCTATAGAAGTGTATTTTAATGAGTTAGACACTACTTGCTCTAGAATGAATAAAAGCCATTTTTTATCTGTTGTAACCATTAAATCAGTATTTTCAATTTCTATACTTATTTTCTTTGTGATAAAAGTCTTTGCCTGTTTTTTTACTGTTTCCTTTACTAATCTGTTCAGTTCAACCTCATTTATAAGATAGTCTTTCGAGAAATCATTTATTTTAGAATAGTAAAGTGCCTGTTCTATGTAGTTTTCTATTTTATCAAGTTCTTCTTCTATGCTATACAAGATATCCTTATTTTGAGAACTTGAATTATTTTCAATCAGCAATCTTCCTACTGCTATAGGAGTCTTTACTTGATGTACCCATGATGCAATGAACTCTTCATATTCCTTTTTCTGCTCATGAAGCCTTTGCAATTTAGAGTTTTGTTCATTAAATAAAGCTGCAAGCGTTTCATGAAAAAGAACTTGTTCATAGCTTTTAGCCTTTGGAATGCGATATATTATTTCGTTGCTTTCATTTTCTACAATATCATTTAGAGCTTTAAAATAACTTTTATAATATAGAAACTTAGCAATCAAATAAAACATAAAAAAGGCGGTTGAAACTAAATTTATATATAATACATTTGCCAAGCTAACCTTAAATGCTGTATCTAAATAGATTACAGCTGATATAAATACCATAAGCAAGGAAAAACAAAGTATTGAAAGCTTTCTATCTGCTAAAAATTTTGTAAATTTCATAATATTACATACCCTTGGCCCTTCTTTGTTTGAATATAATCGATAAGTCCAAAATCCTCAAGCTTTTTTCTAAGTCTGTTAATATTTACTGTTAACGTATTGTCATCTATGAAACTCTCATCCTCCCATAATGCTCTCATAATCTTATCTCTGCTTACTATTTCTCCCTTATCCTTCATAAGAGTATAAAGAATTCTAAACTCATTTTTAGTAAGCTCCACTTTTCTATCCTTCAATATTACAGAGCAATCCTTAATGTTAAGTACAACCCCGTTATGTTCAATTACATTTGAAAAAGCATTTGTATAATTATAAGTCCTTCTTAAAAGTCCATTTATCTTTGCCATAAGGACGTCCAGTGAAAAAGGCTTTTGTATAAAATCATCACCGCCCATGTTTATAGCCATGATTATGTCCATATTACTATTTCTTGAGGATATAAATATAACAGGAACTTTTGATATTTCTCTTATCTTACCGCACCAATAGAATCCGTCGTAGGAGGGTAAATTTATATCCATAAGAACAAGATGCGGCTCATACTTTACAAAGTCATCAAATACCCTATCAAGTTCCTGTAAATAATATCCCTCATAGCCCCACTTCACAATATTTTCTAAAATTATTTCTCGCATTTTAGGATCATCTTCTACTATCATAATTTTAAACATGAAAACGCTTCCTTTCACTATACATTTAAAATACCTCAGTATTTACTCCAGCTTACAATTTTATCGATACAAATCAGCAGCCATCTTAACTAAACTTTCCTCATTCATAACTTCATAGAAACTGCTTTTCTTTATTATGACTCCCCTTGTGCACAGAGTGTTCAGTGTTCTTAGTAAATGTCTGTAGCTGGTTCCTAACAATTCTGACACTTCAGTGAGATTTTCATTAAATTCTATTCTTTTTAAGCCACGGCTTTCTATTCTTTCGCCAGCAGCTAATATGTAGCTGGCTAATCTATTTTCAAGGGGATAAAGAAGATTTATAGAACTATTTTTTGATATACTTTCTAGTTTTTCACCAAGGGAAGTACATATGTATCTAAGAAACTTTGAATCACTTAAGAGGTTTGCTTTTACATACTCTAGGGGTATGCCTATGCAGTAAGCATCTTCTATAACCTGTACATTGCTGGAAGCGCTTTTACCATTTATAATTTCAAGATCTCCCAGTACTCTAAAATCCTCATAAAAACAAAGCAGTAGAGATTTACCATTGCTAAGCGGAGTATTAACCTTTGCCTTTCCTTCTACAAAAAACAAGAAATAATCAAGAGGCTCCCCATCTCTGCAAATATATTCATTCTTTTTAAAAAGCAGCAATTCCATATAAGGCATCAAATTTTCGCTAAAAATATTGTCAATATTATTTTCTATAATATATTTATTCTTCAAATTATTATCGTAAATTTTTATCATAAGCTAATTTAACCCTCTTTAAAATTAAATCAATTTTTCTTCTTCAAATATGACATATGTCATACTTCTTTGCAACTATTTCATGATAAATTAAATTTAAGGTTAAGGGGGGAAATACTATGAATAACTTAGTTTCATCATTTATAGGTGCCATAATAGCCGTTATGATTTTGTTCAATGGAGCCTTATCAGGTGCAGTGGGCAACTATGTCTCAATAGTTATCATTCACATTATAGGACTTGTATCTATTATTCTTGTAATATTATTTACAAAATCAAAAATTAAATTTAAAGCTAAACTGCCAATCTATTTATATAGTGCTGGTGCTATAGGTATCTTTACTGTTCTTTTTAATAATTTAAGCTTCAAAGCACTTGGCGTGTCTTTAACTCTTGCTTTAGGCTTGCTTGGTCAATCTTTTGCTTCCATGCTTGTAGACCATTTTGGGTTATTTGGAATGAAGGTTATCAAATTTGAAAGAAAAAAGTATATTGGCTTGGTATTTATAACTTTAGGTATAATCGTAATGACTGTTTTTTAGGAGGGCTGCCTTATGTTTTTTATATTGATTTCTATTCTTGCTGGTGTTTCTATTGTAGTTACAAGAATTATCAATTATATTTTGGCAAAAGAAATCGGAAACTTTCAAGGAACTTTGGTCAACTATATTGTTGGACTGTTTTTTTCCTTTATATTTTTACTCTTTGGCGGTGAGTTCTCAAGCATATCTGCTTTAGATTTGAAGTCAATTCCACTCTGGGCCTTTTTAGGGGGTGCTGCAGGCGTTATAGTAATTGTATTGTCCAGCTATATAACTCCACGCATATCTTCTTTCTATCTAACTCTTCTTATCTTTGTAGGACAATTATTTGTTGGTATTATTATTGACTACTTTACTTTAAAGGAGCTTTCCTTTGGGAAGGTTGCAGGCGGTATTTTAGTGCTATTGGGTCTCACTTACAACCTGCTTATAGACAAAAAAGAAGCAGAGAAAGCTGCATTATAATATTACATGCATTCAATCCCTGCTATACACCTTAGAATATAGATTCTCTAATTTTACCCAGAACTTTTGCAGCAGCTAACCATTTAAATGGCTAGCTGCTTTTATTTCCTCATCAAATCCAGCAATTATTTTATGCTGCTCTCATTAAGTAGAGGTGTAAGTCTTCCTTTATAGTACACGCACAGCTTGTGGAGTGCTCTGGTGCAAGCTGTGTAAAACAGCAGTCTTTCTTCCTCACAGCTGTAATTTTCGTCTCCTGCATTATAGATGAGCACTACATCAAACTCCAAGCCCTTGGCTAGATATGCCGGAATAACAATAGTACCGTTTATATATTCATCATCATCCTTGGTTATAACCTTAACTTCAGCCTTATCTTTTAAAAAGCAATTTACCTCATTTGCTTCCTTTATTGTCCTTGTTATAATCCCAATAGAATTATGGCCTTTTTCCTTGTACATCTCTACATCCTTTAAAATTCTATCTTTGATAAACTCTTCACTTGAAAATCCAAGAACAATTGGTTTATCTCCTCTTCTTTCCACATATTCCTCTGTAATTTCTTTATTAAGAATTCTTCTTGCAAACTCAGTAATCTCCAAGGTCGATCTGTAGCTTTTGGTAAGGTTTATTATGCAAGTATTGTCTTGTGGAAATATATGCTCAATATTTTTATAATCTCCTACATTCATAAAAGGGTTTATGGACTGATTTAAATCTCCAAGCATTGTAATGCTGGCATGATTAAACAGCTGATAAAAAATTTCATATTGCAAAGGACTATAATCCTGAGCCTCATCAATAATTACATACTTGATATCCGAAGTTTTTGGAAGATCTCCAAAAATACCCTTTAAATATAAAAGAGGCGGCTGATCTTCGTAATTAAGCTTTCTAGCTTCCAAGGTTTCCAAGGTATAGCTTTTAATTTCAGGTTCAAGGCTTTCAAACAGCTTCTTATAAATATCCATTAAATTAAAAGCTGTAATTCTGTTGATTTCCCTATATATATCCTTAGTTTCTTCTCGTACGGAAGCTATGCTCATTTCCTTGACTTCTAGCTCGTCAATATATGAACCTGTATCCCAAAGCTCCCCGTAAATTTTATTCATACGTTCTTTTTCATAGGGCTTTAAAAGAAACAAAATTCTTTCTTTAAGCTTCTCAAGCCTTTTCTTAAGTGGAAGACTTATATAATCCTTATAATAAAGCTCCTCAAGGTCCTTAGATGATATTATAAGGTTATCTTTAAAGAATATGTCCTTAAAGCTTCTACCCTTCTTTTCAACATAGGCTGCGTATTGCTTTAAAACCTCTATGAACTCAAGTGAAGACTTATACTTAATATTTTTGATTCTCTTTTCATAATTATGCTCCTGCTTTGAGTTTAGGATATATTCCATTAAGTCAGTAGAATCTTCCTTTTTAAAGCTATTGCCAAGAGCCTTATGCATATACTCTTTGAAAGTAGTCTGAAACATGTTGTCCTCTCCAAGCTGAGGAAGTACATTTGATATATAATCATTAAAAATTTCATTTGGTGAAAATATTATTATATTTTGAGGCGTTATTTTCTCACGGTGCTTATATAGAAGAAATGCTATTCTATGAAGCGCAACTGAGGTTTTTCCGCTTCCCGCCGGTCCCTGAACAATGAGATTTTTATACTCTTCATTACGGATTACTTTGTTTTGTTCCCTTTGAATTGTGGTTACTATTGCCTTCATCTTGTTATCGGTGCTTTTGCCTAGTATTTCCTGAAGAATTTCATCATCTATCTTAACATTGCTGTCAAACATATACTCAAGGGTTCCATTGCTGATTTTATACTGTCTCTTTAAGGTTATCTCTCCCTCGATAATTCCTTCAGGACACTTATAGCCTGCTTTCCCGATTTCATAATCATAAAACATGCTTGAAGCAGGCGCTCTCCAGTCATATACAAGAAAATCATAATCCTCAGTTATAAGATTTGAAATACCAATATAATACTTTTCCGCTTTGTCCTCTCCCTTTTCAAGAAAATCAATTCTTGCAAAATAAGGGGACTGAACTATTCTCTCATACTTTTCCTGAAGCCTTTTGCTAATCTCGTGCTTTCTCTTTTGCATCTTCATCCTGTCAATGAAGCCCATGAAACTAACAATCTGCTCCAGTCCATTGTTTACGGAAACTGAACCTATCTCCTGCCATAACTCTCTTTGAGTTTCAATGGCATCCTTCTTAAATTTTCCTCTATAATCAGTCATTTCATCCAGCTGCCTTTGAGCTTCCTTAAGAACCTTTTGCAGCCATTCATTTTCTACTTTCCATTCAAAGTCGTTAATGTTCATACATCCGCCTCCCTTATAATGGATAAATGGGCTTAAAATTCTTCTTAAGTATACTGAAAAAAACAGCTCATTAACAGTCTGTTAATCAATTTCTAGATGTGGTATAATTAAGATGAGGAAGGGAATTATCTTCCTTTTTCTTTTTTAAATATATTATTTCAAAAAGAAGATATCTCTTTAGTAATCTCCCCTTCCAAACTTAGCTATTTTTACAGTAACATTAACATCTATTTCTGAGTTTGAAACAATTTCATTCCAGTCTACCCCTGTCTTTCTTCCATACTTGGCTGCTGCTACTCTTCCAAGCTCTAAGGTATCCACTTTATATTCTGACTTTAAGTTCTCTAAAAAAGCTCTTAATTCCTTTTCCAGGTTAGCTTTAAGCTTATCTTCAGCTTCTTTCTTTTTATCGGGTTTATTAATTAGCATTGCCTCATATTCGTTAGTAATTATATCTCCAGTAATTTTTAAGTTTATTACAAACCTATATTTGTCATTTTCCTTGTAGCACTTAACCTTTCTTTTACTTTTTCCGTAAATACCCAAATACTTATCAGAGTTTTCCTGTATAGTAATAAGACCCATTAGATTGTTTTCTCGCAGTACATTATGCTGCTTAGTCCTTCCCATAGGCAATAGTCCAACCATCTTATCTTCCTTAAAAAGTGCTAGTCCTGAAATTACTATTGTGTTTTCTTCAACTTTAATATACGGGAGAACTAAGTTACGACCTTCTGCATCTAATCTAAGATAAGCATCTATTAATTTATAGTTGTCAGGAAAAAAATTAAGTTCTCTTGAATACCTAATAAGACCTTCGATATAGTCTCCTGCTGAAGGATATCCTTCTAGCTTAGTATTCATAATATCCTCTGCTTTACCCTCACAAATACAAAGCAAGGTAGAATCCTTAACATCCGGATTTCTAAAAAAACTGTCCATAATATCTTTTATTCCATATCTAGCATATTCATCGCTTATGATATATACCTTTTCCAACCCAAGCAAAATCTTTTTATCCAGTTTTCTTTGTCTTTCTTCCCTTAATTCTGGAATAGTTCTACCTCTGCTTGTTACATTCATAGACTCAACTTCATTTTCCGTTACCATATAACGACTAGCAGTTGCTGAACGTATTTTTATTCCTTGTGCATTTTCTTCTAGATCATAGCCGATAGCCGAATTTATAGCTAGCTTTTCAACAGATTCTCTTCTGACTCCAGAAAGAAAAAATGAACTAATAGATATTATAAGTACTATAGAAATAAACAGCTTATATACTTTCATTCTTTTCACCTTTTTTAAAGAAAATTATTATAGCTACTAAAGATAAAAATACAATATTGAAGGTTGCTGTATAGTTTATTGACTTTGATATAAAGCTTCTTCTTGTTGCCTCGTTGCTAATGGTATTTACTACAACAAGAATAATAGGATATAGTATTATGCACATTTTTTTAATGTTAAGTTTTACAATGGCGTTGCTTATAGTATAAGTAAAGCTGTAGTAATTATTTATTATGGTTTTAAAAACAATCATTATCCACATATACATAAAGACAAATCTGAAACTATTTAAAAAAGGAAGATTTATAGTTTCATTCAAAAGCATAACAGAAAAATAAGATTTTAAAGTTGAATCTGGTCCTGCAAAATATGTGGTTAAAAAAGTGATATAAGTATATATAAAGACTATTACCATTACACTTTTTAATGTTGCGCTCTTTAAATTGCTTTTATCTTTCACATTAGGATAAATTAACAGCATTATTTCTACACCAGAATAAGAAAACCCGGTTTCCACACTTGCTTTTAAAATATTTTTAACTCCAGCGCCTAAAACCGGAGAAATGTTTAATAATGAACCATCTTTTAATGCAATTAAAGGAATAATTAATAAAACCGCCGTTAGATAATACATCAGCTCACTTATTCTGCCAACTACTTTTAAACCTAGGTAGGTTCCATAAACAGCTAATATAAGTACAACGATGGAAACCTTCAATACGTTTAAAAACCCAACTATATATATTATTGATAAGTTTATAGCTCCAGAGGTAATGCCAATTAAGTTAATAAAAAATTGTGCAGAAAATAAAAGATTTAAAATTGAGCCAATAAATTTACCAAAGATTTTTTTGCTTATAGATAAAATATTATCCTCTGGAAACTTTTTTGATATATAAATAGTTAAAAGCGCAATATATACAGGATAAACTCCTCCAATAGCAGCAGAAATCCATCCATCCTGTCTTGCTATTTCAACCAATCTATTGGGAAGAGATAAAACACCCACTCCGAAAATAGCTCCAACTATTATATAGGTAAATTCCTGATAAGTAATATCATCTTTTCCTATCTTTTTCATTTTCTTTTTCTCCACAAATATTTTCTAATACTTTTCTGTCTTATGTTGTCTTTATGAGGAATTTCTCCAGGCCTTTCTTTCATTTTCCAAATAGGCGATCTTGTGGCACCATCCTGTAAATCCTTATACTTGTTTACGGAATAATAGGGAACTCCGAAGCTTTCTAAGGAAAGCAAATGCATTATGAGAGAAAACCATCCTAAAGCTATTCCAAGCATGCCAAGTGTTTCAGCAAGAACTAACATTGGGAACCTTATGAATCGTATCGAAAGAGACATTTCATAGTTTGGAGTTACAAAGGAAGCAACAACTGAAATTCCTACTATAAATAAGGTTGTTGGACTCACAAACCTTGATTTTACAGCCATGTCCCCAACTATAATACCACCAACTACGCTTAGAGTTTGGGCAATCTTGCTTGGCAGTCTTAATCCGCCTTCTCGCAAGAACTCTATTATAAGCTCCATTAAAAATATCTCAAGAAAAGCTGGAAGAGCTATATCCATTCTAGACTGCATTATAGGTATTAGAAAATTTATAGGTATTAATTCTGTATTATATTTGATAAGCACTAAATAAGCCGGGGTGGCGGTAATAACTATAAATATTGCTAGAAATCTAATTACTCTGAAAGCATTAGCTGCTACAAATCTGTCGTAATAGTCCTCTACTGAATGAAAGAACTCCATAAAGGTTGCAGGTGCCGTAAGTACTATAGGTGTGCCGCTAGTTATTATAGCTACTCTTCCTTCTAATATTCGTGATACAACTTTATCTACTCTCTCCGTTGAAAATAGCTGTGGAAATACAGAATAGGTGTTATCTTCTATTAATTGCTCAATAAATCCAGAGCTATTAGCATTGTCTATATTAATAAGACTTATTCTCTCTTTTACACTATTTAAAACATCGTTATCCACTACATCTTTTAAATAAATAATACATACATCCGTTTGGGTTCTTTGGCCTAAGGTATATCTTTGAAAACATAAGTTTTTATCTTTTATAGAGCGCCTTATCATGCTCACATTTGTTCCAAGATTTTCAACAAAGCTTTCCTTAGGAGCTCTTGCAGCAGTTTCTATACTGGATTCTTCAATAGCTCTGTAGCTGCCACCCTTTGTATCTACTATCATAAAATTAAGCTGATTGTTAACAAATATAATAGATTTGCCTCTTTTTACATTTATAATTGCTTCATCTATATTTGACATAACTGTAGTCTGACTCATGGCTATATATCTTTTCGCAAGATAATCCGCTAGATTGTCTTTGCCGTTTAAGTTCTCGTCTATGTGAAGCATAAGAGGCTGAAGAATATCTCTGTCGATAATATTTTTATCTACCAATCCATCTACATATACAAGAGCTAAATCCACAGGCTGATCTTTGCCTGCAAGGACATGCTTTATAACAAGAAGACTTTGAGTACCTATTTCTTTTTTCATAAGCTCTATATAGTTTTTTAGATTGTATTTATTATTAATCAATTAAGATCACCTCCTAATTATATTAGTAGTATGTACTTACAAGTTTTTTTAAACAAAAAAGGTAAAAAACCCTTAAGATTTTTTACCATAATTTAAATAAAATATTTAATGTTGTCCTTTGCAAACTCTTCAAATGTGCGAGGCTTTCTACCTGTTAACTCATAAAAATCTTTTGTGATATCTTTTGCTGTTCCCATTCTAGTCATAAAATATAGCGCTATAGTCACATTCACATAGGTCTTATCAAGCCCTCTCTTTTTAATGTAATAGTTTCTATATTTTAAGTATCCAGGCTTTGTATAAGTAATTTTTCTCCCTACTGCTTTGCTTAATATATCTGCAACTTGGAAATAGTCTAAGGCTTCGAGACCAGTTATTGTATGAGCAGTATTTTTATATTTTTCAGGTTCATGAAGCAAAATAGCTGTTGCAAGCCCAATATCCGCTACATCAATAAAACTTGTTTTACTCTTTCCTGCAGGTACAAAAATCTCATGCTTTTCTCTTATTTCAACTGAGTGAATTCCTGATAAATTTTGCATAAAGAATCCAGGCCGAACATGAGCATAAGGAAGATGTAGTTTTTCAATATATTTTTCAATTTTATGATGAGGCGGTATTGTATTATTTTCCACCCCCATCAAAGAAAGGAATGAAACTAATTTAATATCATGAGCCTTCATTGCATCAATGAAAGGGTATAAATGTTCAGGCTTTCCAAGATGAGGTGGTCTCATAAGAAACACCCTATCTACAGCTTCAAGTGCGTTGTTAAATGTGTTGTTGTCGGTAAAATCAAAGTACACAGGTTCAACCTTGTTATCAAATAGTTTGTAGATTTTCTCAATATTTGTAGTTGCAGCGACTACATTCTCTCCCCTAGCCAGCAGTTCCTTAACTATTGAGCTTCCCACGTTGCCTGTGGCTCCAGTTACTAATACCTTCATCATTATCTCTCCTCACTTAGTATTTGATTTGCTTTTTGAAGCAGTTGGGTAAATAGTTTAAATTCTTCATACCCCATTTTTTCCTCGAGAAGCTCTATACCTATAAAATACTCTTTATAAGTAGTCTCTAAAAGCTCTTCTCCTTTTGGTGTAACTCCAAGAGTATAACTTCTTTTATCAGCTATGGATGGTATTTTAACTAAGTAATCCTTATTAACTAATGAATTAACCATATCTGTAACGGAAGGTTTAGCTATCCCAAAGAAGTTACTTATCATCAGAGGAGTGGCTTCTTTATCACTTTTTTCAACATAAATTAAAACACCCATCTCACTTGCTCTTATAGGCAACTCTCTTCTTATATTCATTTGCAAACGACAGAATCTTGTTATAGCATCTTCACAAGCAATAATATTTTCCTTCATAATACACCTCCATATAGTTAGGCTACCTAACTATATCTTATCAAAAAGAAAATAATATATCAATACAAATTAAACCTAAAAGGCTAATAAGAAGCTTATAATTAATTAAAAATTGACATCCAAATTTTACAATGCTATAAATATTACTAAAAGGACTTAAGTAAATCCGAGGAGAAGTAAGATTATGATTTATATGGATTATAACGCAACAACCCCTATAGACAAAAGGGTAGCTGATGCAGTTCAGCCCTATTTATATCAAGTGTTTGGAAATCCCTCAAGCAATCATGAAGCAGGCAGATTGGCAAAAGAGGCTGTAGAAAAAGCTAGAGAACAGGTAGCATTGCTTCTTAACAGTTCTCCTAAAGAAATAATATTTACAAGCGGTGGAAGCGAGTCAAACAATACAGTTATTAAAGGCACAGCTTACTCATATAAGAATAAAGGAAACCATATCATAACCTCTCAAATAGAGCATCCTGCTGTTTTGGCTCCTTGCAGGTTTCTAGAAAGCAATGGTTATGAAGTTACATATTTGCCAGTGGATGAATATGGCATGGTTAGTGTGAGGGATGTAGAAAATGCTATAACTGGTAAAACAATTTTAATTACTATAATGCATTCAAACAACGAAACCGGCACTATACAGCCCATTGAAGAAATAGGAAGAATAACCAGGGAACATAATGTACTTTTTCATACTGATGCCTCGCAGTCTGTTGGAAAGGTTCCAATCGATGTAAACAAGCTGAACTTGGACTTTTTAACTGTTGCAGGACACAAGCTATATGCTCCAAAAGGAGTAGGTGCTTTATACATGAGAAGTGGCATTAACATTGAGCCGTTAATCCATGGAGCTGGTCATCAAGCTGAAAGAAGAGCCGGTACTGAAAATATAGTTTTAAACGTTGCCCTTGGAAAAGCCTGTGAGCTTGCGAAAGAAGCCATTGATAGCAGCACAATAGAAGAGCTTACTCAATATTTCTACAACAAGCTTTCAGAAATATTTGGAGATAAGATTAAGTTAAACGGACACCCAGCTATTAAGCTTCCAAATACGCTGAACATAAGCTTTCTAGGACTTAACGGCTATGAAATAATAGAAAAGCTTGGAGATGCTGCACTTTCAACAGGCTCAGCATGCCACTCTGGTTCAGTTTCAATATCACCAGTTCTTGACGCTATGGGAATTCCCTTCGAAATTGCCCGTGGAGCTGTAAGATTTAGTTTTGGAAGATACACAACAAAAGAAGAATTAGATGCTGTACTTTACAAGCTTCAGCAGCTTTAAATGAGAAAAGGGAGGTTTATCAACCTCCCTTTTAAACTTACCATAAATTATCCTTATGGCTCTCTAAAATATCTATTATCGCCTTTGAAAAGGCTTTTGGTTCTTCAATATATGGAAAATGCGCAGAGTTTTCTAACACAATCACTTTTTTCACTGGTGCATTAATTTTTTTGCAGTATTCCTCAACTAACACAGTTGGAGTTATATAATCATACTTGCCGCATAAAAAATATATAGGTATCTCAAACTCCAAATAGTTGTCCATCATTCTTGAATTAATTACCTCCTTCCAAAGATGTATATCTGAAAAAGCCAAGCCCTTTGGTATATTTTCTATATCTTCTTCTGTATACTCCTCACACTTCTTTGCAATGCTAGGAAAACTTATTTCGTTATGCATCCTGCCACCGAATCTTCCCACATTCTTAAGAATTATAGACAGCTTCGTATCATCCACATTAAATGGCGGCTCACCAATTCCAATAAGCTCATTTACTGCTTCCTCGCAGCCTTGCTGTTTTGCTTTTCCCAGCGCAAAAGCATGGGATATATTTAATGCTTGTGAGAAATCAACAACTTGCCCAATGCTAATAAAGCCATAAAAATCCTCAGGATGATTATGAACCAGGTTAATACCAAGGATAGTTCCCCAAGAATGTCCTGCCAAGTATATTTTATCTTTCTTATACTTCTTTTTTAATAAATGAACTAATTCCTGAGCGTCTGATAACAGCTGTGATAAATTCATGCTGTCAGCTGGTATATCCTCTGAATAGGATTTGCCTGCTCCCCTCTGATCCCAATGTACAACTAAATACTTGTCCTCTATATCCCTTTGAAAATGTTGATGAAAAGGCATCATTGGCAGTCCTGGTCCACCATGCAAAAATAAAATTATAGAATTCTGCTCGCTGCTGCCCCTTGCTAATATCCACTGCTTTGTATGTCCTAAAACAACTTTTTCTAATAAGCTGACCATTCATTTAACCCCCATAGTGCTTAAATTTTAAGCTGCAAGAATATTAATATGAATTTTTATTGTGCATTTAATTTTTTCCATTTTCTTATTTTAGTGCGAAATGATTTGAATGGAGCAACTGTATTTATATGAATCCATTTCCATATTGGCCACTTAGATGGCGTAGACGCTGCCCACCTCCTAATGCCCTGCCCGTATAACTCATCCTTTGAAAAGTTGTTTGTCCACTCAATGAATGTACTTACTAAATCCTTATACAAATTTTTCAGTTCATATAAGGTATAAGCTTCATACTGTTCATAGAAGCTATTGTATAATCCACCTAACTTATTCCACTTGTAGTTTGGAGCAGGTGTTATAACTTCTTTGCCTGAAAGCTCATCTTTATCCCAACTCATAATCAAATTAAGCCACCCAAGCTGGTATGCAAGCATCTGCGCTGGCGTACGATCTACGCCTTCCAGCAATTTGTCTTTATCAGATTCAGTTATATCATCAAATTCTGCAATGAATAACTTTGAGGTTTTCTCAATTTCCTCAATCAATTCTTCTTTAGTTTTATACTCTTGCATAGCGGCCTCCTAATATATAAACAATCATTGTGTCTCACTTTTTACTAACTGTGAGGTAAAACCTCCAACTACGCCTTGCCGAAAGCTTATAGCTCTTTTAAAAACTCTAAAACCTTCTTATACAAAAATGGTTGAATCAAAGGATAGGTTAAATTATCTGGAATCTCCTCAAATAATTTAATTTCACTTATTTCAAAATGAAGCAGACTATCCACTGCTTCTACTTCCGAATAAAATAATTGTCCAAAAGATTCAGTGTAATCAACTGTCTCATCTCTTTCTACAGAATAGGTGCATATTGGCGTCAATTTAAACTTTGTAGCTCCTGTTTCCTCGAATAATTCTCTTGAAGCAGTATCATTAATATTCTCATTTTCTTCTCTATGTCCACCTGGAATTTCCCAAGTATTTCTGTCCTTATGCCTTACATAAAGCCACTGTCCATTAAATTTTGTCATTATAACAGCGAATGCTAATTTATTGTCTTCTACAGTATTTAATTCACAAAAGTTCACTTTAACCATGGTGTGCCTCGCTTTCTTAATTAACTTGTATTTTTAAAGTATAAGTTTGCAGACAATCTAATGGATTAACAAATTCAAACTTGCCATAATCTTTTACAAAACAGGTAATTATTCATTTGTTTGCCTTTCAAAAATCAAATCATAAAAAGTAGCATAACCATTGCCAGCAATAGGAGGTGCAAACACTTGGACAAATCTCCAACCATCTTTAGTATATTTTTCTATAACTTCTTGGTAATCCTGTTCGGGCTTCATTTCTACAATTCCATATTTCAATTCGATTCTCACAATCTTATTTTCATACATAAAAATATCCCCTCTCATTTGATGAATAATATTAGGACATTATGCACTAATATATTTTATAGTCCTATATCTTTTAATAATTCTTTTGCTTTTATTGCATCTGATATTGGCACTTGGATTTGTACAAAAAGCGCACCTCTTGCAATATAAAACTGTGTATCGTTTGCATAATATTTTATTCCCTCAGAATCTAAAACAGATTTCGCTAATGCTACTAATCCTAAATTATTAGTTTCTGCGACTGTAGTAAGTTCTACATATTCAAATTCTTTGTTACTTGGTAGCTTTTCTTCTTCTACTAATTCAGTTCCACAATCCGCACAGATATAATATCCGTCTTCATACTCACTCTTACATTTTGGACAGAACATATATTCACCTCCCATTATCATTCAATAATTGATTAATACTTCAGAATAATTTACAATGATTCATTTATTCCATTATAAAGCATATGGAATCCTATATTCAAATATTTAGTAAATATATGCATAAATTTCCCACCTAATTTCAGCTCTGTTCAAGAAAAATGTTCAAATTTAAAGACAGCCTCGATTGGCTGCCTATTTTGATTCATATTAGTGAAATTCAAAGCACAGTTTTATTTAAACATTTGAATATACCATGTTTTGTAATTATGCTTTTTATAAAAACTTATAATGCCTTCCATATCTTTTGTTGATGAATATATTAAGGACCTATCAATCCCATTGCCCTTTGCAATATGTAATATCTCATCCAATAAACTGCTTCCTAGTCCTGTACCCCTATAATCTGATGCCACATAAATATCTTCTACTTCTATATATAACTGTCCGTTATCAATGACAGCCATATTATCTGCTGTGTGAATTGAACCGTATACAAAACCTATGATTTTACTATCTGATTCAGCAACTAAAAAATACTTGCCAAGTTTAGTTTCTATATAACTTTTTTCAACAGGAATAAGTCCGTGAGTTATGTCTTCTTTTACCCATTGATGTTGTAATAATAAAATATCCTCCAAATCCTCTATTGAGCATTCTCTAATTATAAGTTTCTTCATACTGCTCCTCACCACCTAATTTACACTATTTACAGAGTTAGCTGGAATATAATAATCTACTTTTATATGGTCTGATTTTTTCTCCTAACTAGCTATTAACTTATTATTATTAAACTCGCCTTATTTTACTAAATCTAATATGTAGTGTACTGAAAATAACAACTTGATAAAAAGGTTGTCTATTTTTTAAATTTATACCAGACTACCATTACTATATAAACAAATGAAGAACATATAAATACCACTAATAGTTCCAATAATAATTTTTTCATATCAAAAGTATCTAAAAGAAAATTATATTTGTATCCTATATACTTATGTAAAGCCTTATCTATGCCTGCAGCTATAAAACCTGCTATAAGCAAAGTAATTATATCTCCTTTTTTTATCTTTCGCAAATTGTTTCCCCCTTAAAATCTAACTAATCCCTTTTTTCTAATCACTAATCAAATTATACATTAACTGAACGCTTTTCCATATACTTACTTGAATATTATTTTTATCTATATTCCTGGATACATTCTTGTAAACACAAATTATTTATTTCTTCGCCGAAAAAACAAGAATTTGATAATCGTCCCCAACTCCTGTTGCACAAGATACCCATATAGGGTTTACTTTCGAATTGCTTTATGATATTATTGTATCGTAATATTTGAATATGTAAATTTTAAATAGGAGTGATTGCATTGCAAAATACATTATTATGGCTAATAGTTGCTTTCTTTGCGTTTAATTTCTTTAGGAAGAGATTTTTTATGTTTAATAACAAGAATGTAAAAAACATATCGGCTGATGAAGCTTATAAATTGATAAACGAAAATAAAAATTTAGTTGTACTTGACGTGAGAACAAAAGGTGAGTTTGAATCAGGTCACATACCAAAAGCTAAGAATATTCCATTGCAGCAGTTATCCACTAGAATAAATGAGCTTAACAAGTTTAAATCTACTCCTATACTTGTACACTGCGCATCAGGTGGGAGAAGCCCCTCGGCAGTTAATACTCTAGCAAAAAATGAGTTCACTAATATTTATCACTTAAAAAGAGGACTAATGTCTTGGAAGTATCCTTTGAAATAAAACAAAGCTTGGTTTTAATAACCAAGCTTCTATTGTTTTTAATACTATAATTTATTTAGCATTGTTAATTGCAGCAACCATTATCTTCTGAACTTCCTTAGCAGTTTCACTTAGGTCTTCATGATTTAAAAGCCCAATAAGCTTATCAGGACTAATCATGCCTATTTTGACCGTTCCCTTTTCTTCATATACTACTAGCTTGCAGGGTAAAAAATATCCTACATCTAAATGCTTCGATAGCACTTCCTTTGCCTTATGCGGGTTGCAAACCTCCAATATCATAAAGTTATTTTCAAATTCTATACCCTTTTCCTTTAATTTATCTTTAAAATTCAGTTTCCACAGCACACCAAACTTCTGCTCCTCCAAGCTTTTTATAACGCTTTCCAGCGCTTCTTCAAAGGATTTTTTTGTTTCAACTTCGTACTTAATGTTTTCCATAACTTTCACCTCAAAATATTTTCTATGCCAATCGTAGTATTCTCTCATATTGAAGCTTTTATCAATTAAATATTTACGCCGTGCCAACATGTTTTATTCATTGAAAATTTGCACGCAGACCTAAAGTCCTCGCAGAGTAGAAAGTTAACTT
Source organism: Clostridium swellfunianum (assembly GCF_023656515.1). Lineage (NCBI taxonomy): Bacteria > Bacillati > Bacillota > Clostridia > Eubacteriales > Clostridiaceae > Clostridium > Clostridium swellfunianum. Next base: position 3,723,457 of record NZ_JAMOFV010000006.1, on the reverse strand, counting down.
TTTAAATTTTTATATTTTTAAAAAGTTAAATTGTTAACTTTTTCTTCTGCGAGAGAAAAAGCCTCGTTGCATATGTTTACTATAATGACAATTCTCTTTTTCTGATTGAAGACATTATGAGGACTTACAGCAGTAAAAATAATAAGTAACTGTAAAGAGAGCTGATTACAACAAAAATTAATACTATAGGCATAGTCTTTTTTACCAAATCTATAAATGAAGTGCCATAGTGCTCTACTACTATTGCCAAACAAATATGAGTTGGTGAAATTTGCATAGCAATATAGGTTGTACACATAATCAGTATCATTAAGGCTAATCCGCCGCTTGGAATAGTGGCATATGCTAAAGGCAGTGCTATTGCGATCATGCCTTTAGCCCCCGCCACCAATGTACCAAAGAAAAATATTAGCATAAAAATAATTACTGGTGGAATAGGCAAGGCTGAAAAGTATTCAGGTAATCTTTGAATAACCCCTGTAAAAGTCAAAATTTCTTTAAACATCATTATTACAATAGTAGTTAATATTAATTTGCCTTCTATTGCTGATATAAACATTGGTTTTATCTCATCAAAACTAAATTTGTTTATCATAAATGAAAGTATTATAATAGGAAAAACTGCATAGTGAACAGGGACTTTTAACCCTAAGATAATTACTATGATCACCGCAATTGGCCATAGGCTAATTATTAAATTTTTTACGTCTTCAAGTTTGTCAGTTGATTCTTTAATTCCAGTATCTTTGGGAATCTTTTTAACATGCATAAAATATCCTAGCCAAAACAATACAGCCACCATAGGCAGCATTGCTAATACAAAGGCTGTCATATCTATGCCTGAAAGATTTAATGCTAGTAAAATAGTTGAGTATGTAGGTAAAAAGGATTCAGAAATGTGTCTGAAGTAACTAGTGATGAAAGTCTTTTCTTCATTACTTATATAATCTCCTCCAGCATTGTCAACGATTGGAGAAGCTATTAGCACTGCACCCGCAGATGGTAATAAACCAATTATAAATGGTGCAACCATTGCATTTACTCTTCTGCTATTAAATAAATTACTTAAGGATTTTTCCACTAGCAGCAAATGCTCTCTTTTTTCCATCATTCTCTGCAAAAAGGTAATTGTGTAAAAAGCTAAAACAAGATTCGTTGTACCTAAGCTAAAAGCCCCATTCTTCATAAGTTTAATGGCTACTAATGGGTTTATCCCATATAACAAAATTGTACCTAATATGCCCGCCAATATTGATGCATACAAAGGTTTTTTTAGCTTTATTACTATAACTATACATGAAAAAATTAATATCAACTTAATAATGTCCATAATGACTCCTTTGCATTTCTAGAATGTTGTTTTATTCATTGTGATAGTCACATTTCTGACATTGAGCCATTATATGTTCACTTTCATTTTTATGATAAGCTCCAGACCACCTACAAATACTTTGCAAAATAGGCACAACAAATTTACCCTTATCCGTTAGTGAATACTCTACTTTAGGTGGAATTTCATCATATTGTTCCCGTTTTACTATGTTATCTGAAATTAAACTTTTCAAGGTTGCTGCTAATACTACAGCCATCCCCCTAAGACTTTTTATATATAAATTATAATCCTATGCTATCAATTTACAAGTTACTACGAAATTTATTAGTTACTCATAAATTTGCTTATATCTTTCACTACTATAGTTTTTTTAATATACTTTGATTGTTCAATAAGTAATACACACTATTTAAGGAGGAATTTTACTATGGGAGTAAAAGCTTATCTTGAAATCACTATTAAAATCAATAGTAAAAACAGAGCCGCTGCAGCAAAGATTTATTCAGATTACCGCATTCCATTTTGAGAAGATGCCCCTGATGTAAGAATATATAGTGTAGCATAATTTAAAATTACGTCTTCAAAGCCATACAACTAACAGGTTGTATAGCTTTTTATTGAAATCCTTTGAGGGACTCTGGTGGAATTTGAGTTATTTCACCAGAGCCATGACAGTACATTGGCTTATTTGTTCTGTGAGCGTATGTTCTCATGTTTTTCAATTCTACTAAACTTTTGCAAATTATCTTCTCATTAATTTAAGTTATTCTAGATTAATTCTTAATAACTTATAATAGCTGATATAAATCGATACAAACATTATAACGACAAGCGGTATTAAAATGTTGACATCAAAATCTTTACTTGTCAAAAGCTTAAATCCCCATGTGGCAGGAAAAATTCTACTTAAGGTTGCAAGTACTTTTGGAAGCATACTTACAGGGAACATGATTCCAGCCAGCATAATTGAGGGTAGGAATATAAACTGTGACACCATTGTAAGCTTTGATGTGCTTTTGATAAGCAGCCCTAATCCCGTCCCCACTGTCAAACAAACAAAAATAAATATTCCAAGAGCTAGAAAATAAAGAGCTACATTTTCAGGGGTTTTTGCATCAAAGGCAAGTGGCGCTATAAGCAATATCACAAGACTCATAATGTAAAGATGAATAAAAGCTGAGATAAAATTGTTTACTGCTGCTACCCATAATGGTATCCCCCCCACCTTGTAGGCTTTTTTTATTTCGCTACCATACAATTCTACTAATGGTGTAGGTGCTCCTAAAATTGCTCCCATGGTTACTCCGAACACCGTCATAGATTGAATTAACGTATTCTTTGCTTCAGGGTTAATTGATGAAAAAATTCCGCCCATAAAAGCAAAGAATACAAGCGGTACTACATAATAGGTAAGCAATACGCCTTTGTTTCTCATGTCAAGTTTCCACTGTAGAAACACTCCATATAAAAATGCACTCATGATTTTCCCTCCCTTGCTATGTCCATAAATATCTGTTCAAGCGTAGTTCTTTCAATTTTTACGTCAAGAACTATATTTTGTGTTAGCTTGCAGGTTTCAAGCAATTCATACAAGGTATCCCCTATATTTTCAGAAGTAAATACCCAATATCCTTGTTCGCAGTCAGCGTTTTTCAGTGGTCTTTCAGTCTTGATGAGAATTCTGCATTGCTTTCCCATTTCACGGGTTAGCTCGGTTGTTATGCCTATAAAAACAATCTTACCATCTTTGAGAATAGCAATTCTATCGCAAAGGCTTTCCACCTCCGCCATATCGTGGCTTGCCATAATAATGGTTTTTCCTTGTTCTTTTAATTTTCTTATTTGTGAATGGAGGGACACCCTTCCCTCTACATCTAGTCCCGCAGTAGGTTCATCAAGGAATATGATGTCAGGATTACCTATGAGTGCAAGCGCTAGATGCAAGCGCCTTTTTTGACCTGTAGACATTTCTTTATATTGTTTATCTTTTAATTGTTGGAGTTCAAAAATATTAAACAGTTCAAGATTTATTTGCGCCTTGTTCCATTTGCAAAACAATCTATATGCCTCTATTGCCTTAATATTTGCAGGAAGCGATGAGGATTGAAGCTGCACCCCCACTGTTCCGTTTATTGTAATATTTCCACCCTCATATTTTCGAATACCTTCAATACATTCAAGAGTGGTTGTTTTTCCTGCTCCATTTGTACCAAGCAAGGCAAAAATTTCACCACGATTTACAGCAAAAGAGATGTCTTTGATGACAGTATTCGATCCGTAGCTTTTTACTAAATTTTCAATTTGAATAGCTACATTCATCACTCTGATACCCCCATATTCGGAATTACTATCCCTTGATTTTGAAAATAAACATTCAATGCCTTACCAATAAACTCATCAGCCACGGCCTGTGTCTCTCCGTACTGTTTATTCCAGTCTTTTTTGTTTTCGTTGAACCTATTAAGCTCCGGAATCATACTCATATCGCCACCTGTAAACTCCATTATCATGTTCCACCACTCTTTAGCAATTTCTTGCCCCCTATCGCTTTCTGGAGTTTCACCTTCAATTTTAAGCTGTGCAGTTTCCTGGCACAAGCTTTCCCATTTCATAAAAAGTGCTCTTCCGGAATCCTCTGTAAAATTTTTTCTAATGTGTGTCATGAGTTTGTCATCAAACAATTTAATAACCCAGTAGTTTTCATTTTTCATCTGTAATAGTTTGATAATATCAGCATATTTCTCAAAGTCTACAATATGCATTTGTTTAACTTCATCTTGCAAAGCTTCTATTGCCGATAGAGCCTCTGTGAGACTTGATATTTTTTTCTTAATGATTTTTGCCTGTTCATTCAAAAGATTTGCCACCTCTTGGGGGGTATCAAGAGATATTAATCGGTTTTTTATATCGTCTAGTGAAAACCCCAAAAACTTCATAGATAAAATCTGATGAAGCTTAACCATATCTTTATTGCTATAAAGCCTCCTACCACCTTCACTTTGTGCAGATGGTTTTAACACCCCTTCTTTGTCGTAGTATTGCAAGGTACGAACGGTGGTATCCATTTTTTTTGCAAGTTCGCCCACCGTCATAAGCTCTTTATTTTGCATTATAAATCACCTCTACATAAATTGTACTATATGACGCTGCGTAACAAACAAGTAGTTTTGACTAAATTAATTTGTATAATTATATTTTAAAAAGTTAAATTGTTAACTTTTCCTGTATTTGAACCAATATCAGCAATAATTGTATTATATTCCTAATAGATATACTATAGAATCATAGACAATATTAAACTTGATGTCATATTGATAAGTATATGAGAAATCATAACTGGAATAATGCTTCCATTACTTTTTCTATCCATAATATATCCAAATGTGTATCCTAACAAAAAAGCATTTATAATTCGTACAATGATATCTAATAATGATGCTGAACCTCGTATTACGAAATGTGGTAAAGCAAACACGACAGCCTGAACAACATTTCCCTTTGAAAATCCAAGATTTTTAATAAGTTTCTTTGCAACAAATCCCCTAAAAAAAACTTCTTCAGCTATACCTGTTTTCAAGCCATAGAGCAAAAGATATATGAAAAATGATAATAATGTGAATTCATGTGTATTAACAATACTTCTTCCACTATACCCTAATTTAATTACCAAAACATTAGCTAATAATGTTACTAAGTATACTGCAGCAATAATAATAATCATCGCGAAAAGATTCATTTTCTGAGGCTTATAAATACCTATTGAATAGAAAAATCCCTTTGATGATTTTTCTCTAATTATATACCAAACAAGTGGTATAACTGAGAACAACAAAACATTAGATGTAACACCAATAAATTCATTAATGAGTGTATTGATTACATTCATATTCATCCTCTTTCCTACATATTTAATTACAGTTTTTCACTAATACCATTATACATCAACAGCATAATTTTCCATATGCTTACTTTAGCTGCGTGCGATAATTACATCTTATTAGTTATATAAAAAGAGCAGATAAAGCCTTCAATTACGCTTTGCCTGCAGATATGTTTCCATCTATTTCACCTATCCAAATAGTAATTAGGTTAATCTCTGGTTTCATCATTGTGTATGGTTATTAGCAATATACTTTCTAAGAGCATTAATGTGCATAGGATAAAATTTTTCAGGTTTTGCTATAAGCATGGCTTCTAGGTCCGACAATAACGCCCATCGAATGTTGCTTGTCTCGTTTGTTTTCTTTAATAATTCACCTTCTGCATGGCAAATAAATGTCTGCAATATTATAGAATACCCGCCTGATAAGTTTTGTGTGGAACAAAAGGGCATGTAGCTAATTGTTTCATAACCGGTGTCAAATGAAACTATTTTCTCTTCTTCTCCTTCTATTTCAACTACCTTTAAGCCAGTTTCTTCTGAAACCTCACGCCTTAAAGCATCAAATATATTCTCATACTCTCTTACCTTCCCTGCTGGAATTTCAATCATTCCAGTTTCAACAGTTTCATTACCCTTGTTCCTGTCTTGAATTAAAATATATTTTCTATCATTAACTGTTTTTTCAATTATTGCACCTGCTGCTGGTTTAGCAAATATTTCTTTCATATATATTACACTCCTTATAAACACTATAGAGATAAATTCTAATTTTCAAGAGTAATAGACCATTCCTTATCATTATCTTTAGAAATATTAATATTTTTTGCTCCGTTCCTATTATGATTGAAGCTAGCAGTAATTTGTTTGCTGCGAATAATCTGTTTATTTGCGTCCTCAAACTCTACTACAAAGGTATAGTTATCCTGTACCCCCATATCAAAATAACATTTTTGGTTTGATTCTAATTTACTTCCCATAACATCTGTTTGATTCCCTCTTTGAATAGCTAAGCTGTTAATAATTTCTGAACTCTTATTTGTAATAATTAGATTATTAGTATTCTTCTTAGTGCAACCAGTTAATAAAACTGTGATGCTTAATATTGCTAAAACAATTAAACACAATACTTTTTTCATCATAAATGCTTCCCTCCAAATTATAACATTTTACTATAATGAACTTTTGATATTTCAAAAGTTACTAGTTGCAGAATTACTATACAAGTTAAAGCAATAACTATTCCGCTTTTATCCTTTAAAAGATAATATAAAATGCATAGATTAATTGCAAATAAAGTAATATCATAGGTTAAAGCCTTTGCTTTCACTTTAATTAATATAGTTCGTTCATCTTTATTATCAATGCTATTTGTTTTTTTGTACGTTTGATCAACTGCTTCTCTGGCTTTAACAATTAAGTTATATAAGCCAACCACCATCAATATGGCACCAACACAAAACCATACAATTCCTTTGCCTCTTGTAAAAACATTTAAAAATATAAACATCCCTGTCAATGTAACTCCAATATGTATGTAATTTAATCTCTTCATCTTATTCCTCCTCGTAAATAAAAATGTCTTCTATGGCTAAGTTAAAGTATTTTGCAATTTTAAAAGCGAGTACAATTGAAGGGTTGTATCTTCCGTTTTCAAGTGAGCCTATTGTCTGCCTTGAAACTTCTAAAGCCTCTGCCAATTCTTCCTGCTTAATTCCTCTTATCTTTCTTAACTCTTCTAATCTGTTTTTCAAACCATATTACTCCTTTTTATAACTTATGGAAAGTTTACTTTCCATAGATAATATAACTCCATTTTTTGCATATGTCAAGTTCACTTTCCATTTTTCCAATGATATATATTTGAATTTGTGCAATACGATAAAAAACACCGTAAAATTCATATCTGAATAATACGATGTTTTATAAACTATTCGGTTTGCATTTCTAAAGGCTAGGAAATTGATATCCGTCTCTGCAGCTTTAGTTATCTTATCTTACATTCCACTTCAATCAAGTATTTACTTTTCAAACCTCTTATTTGTATTAGCATAAATTACCCCACAAATTATAGTAACAATAAATAATATATTTACGCATACCAGGATACTTCTAAAGTTTTCAAAGCCTAAGAGTCTAGAAACTGGGATAATTAATTGAATTAAGCCTAACACGAAAAGAAACTTACCCATAAACTTAGATAGCGCTTTTTCATCTGTTTTATCTTTTTCTTCCTGTGTAGCAGTATTGTAGCCTGCTATTAGGAAATTTGCTTTTCCCGTATTAATTATTAGAGCCACCATCCATAACAATATAGGTGTCACAAATGACATAATCGTCTCCATAATCCTCCTCCTAATTCTGATTAATATCTGAATCATTTTTCAACTATTTAATTTTATATTGCACATTTTTATCAATAGGTCTTATCTGAGTCTTGTTCATTAAGAATTCTTTTTAATATAAATTCTTAATGCCTTAATTAACAAGTAAATTATATATGGAAGTAGACCAATTAGAGCTAACCAAATCATCAACTTGAATATTCTTGTAAAAGCCATTAAAAACACTATTTCTCCCCCTTTTTATAACACACATAATTGCCCTAGATTACAATTCCTAATTAAATATATTATACATCAACAGTATAATTTTCCATATACTTACTTTAGCCATATGCGTTAATTTCATTTCATTAATTATATAAAAAAAGCAGTCAAGGCCTTCAATTACGACTTGACTGCTGCTGTGAGAGAAAATTCTCATCAACTTCATTGATTATAAATTATTTATCTCTCGGTTTAAAACACTTTTGAATATTATTTCTTTATGCTTATACCATGAATTATTTCATGAATACCTTTCTTCTTTTACATATTCTTCTGTTGTTTTAAAAATCTTTTTTATTTACTCATCATTTCATGATAGCAGATTTATATATAATACCTCTACTAAGAACTCTTTATATTTCTATAAAATTTTATATTAAAATATAGTGCAAAGAATGCTAAAACAACAAAGGTTGCTATCTTTGTTACAGCAGCTGCAAGTGAAAGAGGGATTTCTGCTTTTAGCTGAAATACTGTTTGAATAGGAAGCATTATCCCAACAACAGTACATACTGTAAGCAGCAGTGCTAGAAGAATATACCCTATTTTGCTTCGTTTCTTTAACTCATATATGCACATTAAAGCGGTTGGAGCAATTATACCCATATCTAACACATAGGTTATTTGCGTTGTGTAGATTTCAATTAGTTCTAAAGATCGTCCTAGTGCTAAAGACTTAATTATGTCTGGTAGCCATGCCACAATAAGTGAAATGCCCGTTAGCAGTAAAAATACATATATGCCTTTAAATGGCAACTTATCTCCCGTGCTGTTTTCAATTTGCTCTTTATCTATAGTACTGATTGCAATAATCAGTCCAAAAAGGCTGGAGGAAAATAGCGCTATATATATCAAGTGTAACACATTGTAAGTTACTCCGAATGCAATGCCCGTAGAGTAATAAGTAAATAGAGAAATAATCGAGATTAAAAATATACGATGCTTTAGCCCTTTTCTTTTTATATCCAATACTAGTGCAGTAATTAAAATTGGTATAGCAAAAAATAAAATTGTAAAATCTGTTCCACGAAAGATAGGTGCCATGAAATACGAATCATGTGCGTATAATCCATCCCCATATATTTTTACTGTATCACCATATTGGTTCACAAAGTCATATGCTTTTCCTCCTGTTTTATATAGAAGGCCCATGGATGATGTTATAATGCTAAAAATAATAATTAATAGAGTTACTAAATGCAAACTCTTGTCTCTGTTTTTACTCATAAATATCCCCCATTATTTGTTTTACTTAGGCGCATCCTTTACCATTAATATTTTTTAGCAGCAAAATCATGCAATAGAATATAACCAAGCTAAACGTAGGGAACATAATTATCTCTACAATCCCCATTGAAACACCTGAAATGTATTGGCTTATTATCATAGCTGTCAGAGCTGCCCCCATAGTAAAACCTTTCATAATTACTACTGAAGAAAGAAGGTAGCCAAAGGGTTTCCTTTTAATTAACAGCACACCGGATAAAAGTGCTATAGGTACTATAAATCCCAAATCTAAGCCTTGGACAACAAGGGTTGTATAATGCTCTAAACCTACAGGTACAGTTCCTTTTGTTATTGTAGGTATTAACTTACCCATCCAAAGCAACCATAATGCCGCAGCAAAGAATATTTGAAAGCCGCCCAGAAATTTTACTGGCAGCTTTTTATTAAATGCTGAACTTAAATTTTTTATATCAAAGGACATCATTAATAAGGTAAATGCAAAGAAACTTGCTGACATCAGCATTACATACACTATAAACATTGGGTTGTACATCCATAAAAAAACATAAGAAATATAGGTGTATAAGAAATAACCTAATGTTCCTGTAAGCAGCAACCTACCTTTCAAAGAATCCTTTATTGCAAGATAAAGTGATGCAATTAATAGGGGAACACCTAACGCAACTGTTACTATATCTTGTGCTATACCCTGCGCTGCTACTGCTACTGAATCATTCCTATACAAACCTTTTCCATAAATTTTAATTGTTTCACCTCTAAATGATTCAATTTCTTTAACTCCCGAACCAGCATTAGAGAAAATGCCAACCACCGATGCAAACACTGATAATATGATAATAAACCCTATAAGCAAGCTAATTGGCTTTTTATATTTCATTTATAACCCCTCCACCTAATTAAACGACATTCATTTCCTGGGCAAACTTATGAATATTATCCTTTAATATATTTGATTTATCAGAGGATACCTTTGATACCATTTTTACTATCAGCTTTTCCATAAAGCTCATTTTATCAAGTATAAATTCCCCACCAAAATATCCCTTTGCTGCTGCAATATTTAAAAGCTCTGACGGAAAGTTCTGATTTAATTCAGTATTGATTGCCTCACTTTCCTGCATTCCACAAATAAATAATCCAATTCCTTTTGCTTTTAACTTATCTAAATTCTTTGAGCAAAATTCTGTAACTTCCTTTTGTATTCTACCAATATAAATTGATCCGCCAACAATAACCTTGTCATATTTTGAAATATCAATATCCCCTGCATTCTTTAAATTTTTTATGTCTACTTTATCATTAAGCTCCTTAACCAAAAGCCCTGCGCATTTCTCTGTACATCCATATTTGCTTGAATAAACTATCAAAGTATTCATTTAATTACCCCCATTTTAATTATTTAAAACATTTTTTAATGATTCCGAATTATCTCTTCTACCTATTTAATTGTATTATCCTTAGCTATTCTTAATACTATATCTTTTGAATAAAAATCAATTAACCTTTGTCTTTGTTCTTCACGTAGGTCTCTTTCTATAGTGAGCTTCATAATAAGACCTAAGGTTGCCACTGCAATCATCTGAGCAGTTAATTCAATTGTATTTTCATCTACCTCTTTATCTTTATATATCTCCTGCAAGCATTGGCATAGTGCAGCTAATGCAGGCTTTTCTTTTGAAGCTCCTTTAAATAGAGAGGATGTATGCTTTAAGGCTTCTTTTGATTTATTTAACTGAGCTGCCATAAATTCATCAGGCATATTTAGTGCCGCTTCTATATAATTTCTAGTCATTTCTACCAGTCTTTCTTCAGGCGAAGCATTTTTCATCTCCGATGAAGATACAGCTGATATTATTTTCTTATAGCCTCTTTGCATTACGTTGTTTAATATTTCTTCCTTATCATTAAAATAATGATAAATAATAGCTGGAGAGTATTCAATTTTTTTAGCTATCTTCCTAATTGATAATTTTTCAAACCCCTCTAAGGCTATAATATCTCTAGCTGCTGAAAGAATAAATTCCCTCATTTCTTCTATTTCTCGTTCTCTTCTTTTTTCCATAGTCATTTTGTTATCCCTCGCTTTATTGAACACTGTTTTATTATTAAACACTGTTCAATTTAACGATAGCACTTTGTGTTTTAAATGTCAATAAAAGGACTAAAAAATAAAAAACAGGCAAGATTTTTAATTAAATCTTGCCTGTAATTCATAAAATAACCAACTATTTCATTCAATAATAAATTTTTTCCCTAAAACTTAAAACAATCAGGATCTGGTCCTACTCTTTTAAATTGATTAAGTTCATTAATTTTCATCATATCCTCATAAGTTAGATTAAAATCAAATACTTCTGTATTAGATTTGATGCGCTCCTTATTTACTGACTTGGGTAATGGAATAACGTTTCTTTGTAAATGCCAACGGATTATTACTTGTGCGGCACTTTTATTGTATTTTTTTCCAATCTCATTTAAGCATTCATTCGATATTATATTTGTTCCATTGCCACCCAACGGGCTCCATGCTTGAACCGTTATTTTTTGACTTTGACAGTAGTCAATCAGCTCCTGATTATTAAACATAGGATGGGATTCTATTTGATTAATCATTGGTTTAATCGTAGCTACTTTATCTAAATCTTCCAAATGATTTTTATGAAAATTACTTACGCCAATTGCTTTTATTTTTTTCTCGAAATATAATTCCTCTAAAACCTTCCACGCTTCTGCATATCCATTTACAGGCCAATGAATCAAGTATAGATCCACATAATCAGTCTGCAGCTTTTCTAAGCTTTCATAAAATGCTTCTCTAACATTTCCAGCTCGTATATCATCATTCCATAATTTTGTGGTCAGAAAAATATCTTTTCTTGATAAACCACTGTTTAGAATTGCATTTCCAACACTTTGTTCATTTCCATAAATCTTAGCTGTATCAATATGTCTATATCCGCTTTCAAAGGCCCACTTTACAGCATTTTCTGTCTGTTCCCCGAGCTCTGCTTTAAATACCCCAAATCCTATCACTGGAATATTAACTTCATTACTTAGTTTTATTTTATCCATTTTAATTATCATTCCTTTCGCTTTTAGTATATCACCAGTTCCTATTGTTTACCAAAGTGGATAAGGGTCACACTATCCCCTTTCAAATTTACTATTTATTGAGTTCTTTTATATATTTCATACATCATATTTTTTTTACAAGTTCTCACTAATCTAATTATACATCAACAGTATATTTTCCCAAGTACTTACTTGAAATTTTCGTACAGTCATATTCATTAATTGTAAGCTTATCTTCTAAATAAAAAGGCAGTCAAGGTTTTAGTTGAACCTTGACTGCAGTTCAGTATAGAAGAAATATTTTTCTCAGCGCGACTATAATCTAGATGCACACTAATCTCTTAAAACGCCCCAAAGTCCTCGCAGTACGAAAAGTTAAATTTTAAAAAAGTTAACAAGTTACTTTTTTTCTTCTGCGAGGGAATAAGCTCACTTACTAATCAGCATTCCTAATGCTATAAAACATATAGCGGAAAAGCATCAAAGTTTTTGAGTTTAATATTCTTCATACAAACTCCCCATTCAATTTGCTAAATCTTTTCTCTAATTAAAGGCATGCTCATGCATCTTGGGCCGCCTCGACCTCTAGATAATTCATAGGATTCAAACTCTAACACTTCTATATTATTTTTCCTTAAGGTTTCGTTGGTTACATGATTTCGATTATAACAAATTACTTTGCCAGGTGCTACAGCAAGTGTATTACTTCCGTCATTCCATTGTTCTCTGCTTGCTGCAATACGATCGCCATTGCCGCACTTTATTAGGTTTACTGCGGTTAGGTTTAGATGTCTTTTCAATATGCTAGATAAATCCTCATGCTCATACTTTATTTTTATTTCATCATTTTTTCCTCTATAGATACTGTATACATCTAAAGGGTCCTCGATGCCTGAAAATATAGTAAACTGATCATAATCCACCATAGTAAATACTGTGTCTAAATGCATATAGGCTCTAGTTTTAGGAATATCAAAAGCTAAAACTGTTTCAAAAGTCTCCTCTGAGCTTAACAGCTTATGTGCTAATCTTTCAATTGCTATTGATTCTGTTCTGTCGCTTATTCCGATAGCTAAAACCTTGTCTGAAAGAACTAAAATATCTCCGCCCTCAATTGGATGGGTTTTGTTTCTGTTATACCACCTTGGCACATCCTTGAACCTAGGATGATTATCAAATATGTATTTTGCAAATATAGTTTCTCTATTTCGTGTCTCATTGGCCATAACATTTAAAGAAATACCCGACCCAATAGATGCAAAAGGGTCTCTTTGAAAATACATATTAGGAATAGGATCCAGGTAAAAAGGATATGGATTTTTAACCATATCGCCAAGAGACTTGGGTTTAATATGATGAAGCTCCTCTTTTCTAATACCAGCTATACATTTTCTTATTATTTCCTGTGGTGAACATTGGCTAAACAGCTCCAAAATAGCTTCCTGAAGCCCCTCTGTAACAACTTTTCCTTCCTCCATAAATTCTTTTAGAAATTCAGCTCTAACCTTAGGGTCTTCTAAAATATCTGCCATAAGCTCAGTAAGATAAAGAACTTCTACACCTTCCTTACGTAAAATATCTGCAAATTGATTATGCTCCCTTTTTGCCTGTTTTAAAAAGACAATTTCATCAAATAATAATCTTCTTAAATAATCCGGAACTATATTCTCAACCTCTTCTCCAGGGCTATGAAGAAGGACACACTTAAGATTTCCTATTTCACTGTAAACAGAAATATTAGAATTAGAAACCACAAAATTCATCCCTTCCTTTAGTAATCTAATCCTTAGTGTTCCGTTTTTCTTTAAAAATTATGTTTTTGAAGTACTTTATTTGTATAATGGTTAACCGTATAGAAACAACTTTACAAGGTGAGTTTCATTAAATTATCTGTCTGTTCATCATCACCTAATTTGAAAATGTGTGTATCAAATTTTTGAAATCCTAGTTTCTCATAAAATTTTATTGCATTTATATTGTTTTCCCATACACCTAGCCAAATGTAACTGATATTATTACTAAGACCAATTTCTATAGCCTTTTGTATCAATAATTTACCGATATGTTTACCCTTATATTCCTTTAGGACATAAATTCTTTGAACTTCTAATGAGTTATAATGTCCTGCCTCTGTTTGCGCCTTGTCAAAATTAAGCTTCATATAGGCTACTACTTCTTCCTTCTCTTCAACTATATAAAATCTTGAATAATCATTTCTTATTTCATGCTCTAACTTCTCAAATGAAAAATGGTCTCTAAGATAGTTGTCCATATCTTCTTTCGTATTCTCATTAGAAAAAGTTTCATAAAAAGTTTTTTCACTTATAAATTTAACTTTTTCTATATCCTTTAAGCTGCACTGCCTAACTACTAAATTGTCCATAGTTTTATCCCTCCTATTGCTCCCAAATCATGGTATAATTGTATTATAATACATTAAGTGAGGTGATATTATATGAGTATTTTAACAAGTTGTATCATTGGATTGCTTTTTGCCTTATTTGGATTGGTGTTAATGAAATATCCACCAGAGCATATAAATAATAGCTTGGGATATAGAACACCCTTTGCAATGAAAAATAAAGAAACCTGGAATGAAGGTAATCGTTTCTTTGGGAAGGCGCTGTTGATTTGCAGTATTGTTTTTACATCCTTCTCTATATTACTTAGATATTTATATAGCAATAACTTAGCTTTATCAATGAAAATATCATCATCGGGTGTGGCTATCATCGCTATAGGGTGTATTATCTTTACTGAAATACATTTAAGAACCATATTTGATAGGTCTGGAATAAGAAAATAAGGCCATTGATAATTATACTTCTTTGGCCTTTCATCAATTCCGATTAGTTTATTTTTATCTACATTTTTAAAGAAGTTTACTTATAAAGTTATATGCAACCTCATCTTCCCATTGAGATATCTTAACATGCCCCACTCCCAAAGCATTAAAGTTTAGAAGCTCCTTAAGAGAGCTGTAATGCCCTTCTCTGTCTATTGGAATTTTGCTTAATAAAAGTTTTTGAACACAGGGCTTACTGTTTGCATCTGAAGGCAGCATAAGCATCGCTAACCCTCCAAGATATCTATCTTTATTAACATTTGGTTTAATCATGCTTATACAAGCAGTACCATTGCTTTGACCCTGCAGATTAAAAAATATTAGCTTATCCGAAGTGCTATATCCTCCAGAGAAGCATTTAATCACCTCTCCATTAGCCAGTATCTTAAATACTACAGAATTATTAATAATCTCAACAACACCTTCATGTATAGCTCCTCCCCTGGCTATATTAGTCACCAAGAAATAAGCATAGTATTTTTCTTCAAAAACCTTGATATCTACATCCTGACTGTTTTCCATATTTTCAATATCTATTGTTGTTAAAGGCAATGCTACAAGCTTTTCCATGCTTATACCATATATCTCACATATGTAAATTAAAGTTTCTATTGATGGAAAAGCCTCTCCTGATTTGTACTTAGAAAGCAAATCCTCTGATACACCTATTTTCTTAGCAAGATCCTTTTGAGTTGCTTCAAGCTTGATAAGCCTCTTTAGGTTATATACAAAGGTTTTAGAAACTTTTTCATATATACTGTTTTTTAAAGCCTTTACTTTATTAACATCTTCAAGTGCGCTATTTGAACTGCTTTTGATAAAATCCAGTTTATTTTTTACCTTTTCCTCAATTTCTATAAGCTCATGTAACTCTCTTTTCATTCTCCCATCTCCCTTGTGTTTCTCTGGAGTTAGTTCGTATTTTTCTATAATAACGCTCAAGTTAGTTGAATAATATTCAACTAATTATTTGATATTTTTCAACTAAATTTGATACTTATACATACTTATTGAGTCCTTACAGTTAATATATTACCATAATCATGAAGCTTCCAAAATATTTAAACAAAAATAAGGCTGGTGTTCATATTGAGAAAAATTGTTTATGCTATTTTATTAGGTTTTTTATTGTCTTCCATTATTGGGACAATACTTATTCCATTATTTAAAAGATTAAAGCTAGGGCAGAATATTCGTGAGGAAGGTCCTAAGAGCCATTATAAAAAAGCCTCAACCCCTACCTTTGGCGGTATTGTATTTATTCTCTCATCTATAATCGCAATGTTATTTTTCATAAAGCAGTATAACAAGGAAATTCAGTTTGTTTTCTATTCCTTAATAGTCTTCGGTTTCATAGGTTTTCTCGATGACTTTTTAAAGAAGGTACATAAAAAGAATGAGGGATTAACCTCAAAACAGAAGATGCTGCTATTACTTTTTGCTTCAACAACTTTTGCAATCTATGCATATTACAATCCCAGAATCGGGTCAACAATTATCCTTCCCTTTGGCGGAAGAATGATAGACCTTGGATTATTGTACATACCATTTATTATATTTATTTATGCAGCCACAACCAATTCAGTAAACTTGACGGATGGGTTGGACGGTCTAGCTGCATCAGTTACCCTTCTGGTAATGGTGTTCTTTGCTTTAGTAGCTTTTAATCTTGGTTATTATACCTTGTCAATCTTCTGCGGGTGCATGTCAGGTGCATTACTAGGCTTTTTGAGATTCAACTCTTTTCCAGCCAAAATAATAATGGGAGATACCGGCGCCTTAGCCCTTGGTGGAATGGTAGCAACAATAGCTATAATCCTCAAAACTCCATTTATCATTGCAATAGTTGGAGGAATATATGTTTTAGAAGCATTGTCTGATCTTATTCAAGTTATTTCCTATAAGACTACAGGCAAGAGAGTTTTTAAAATGGCGCCCATCCATCACTCTTTTGAACTATCAGGATGGCATGAAGCTAAAATTGTTTCCTTATTTTCAATAATAACAACAATTTTATGTCTTATAGGATTTTTATCTTTCTAAAAAACCATTTACTATATTTATGTGATATATAGAAAGTAATAAAGAATAAAGTCCAAGTTAAAAACCAATTCCAGCGTATATATTCAATAACATTGGTATATCTTTCTTCAATTACTTCGATAATTGTCAAAGTAGTGCAGTAATAAAAATAATACTTTAATTTTTGAATAGCACTTTTCTTTTCCGGATAATTAACAACAAATATAGCACAAATAGCAGGATATAAAAAGAATTCAAATAGAAATGTTGCTCTTGTAGCATATGGAAAAAATCTGATAGGGTATTTGATGAATCCATACTCTACAACTACTAATCCAAATGACCATGTTATTACAAGCTTAAACAAATAAGCTACATGTGCTTCACGAATCTTTTCTTTGGGAATATACCGAAATAGCAAAAATATTACTAAAATAGACTCAAGGGCATATATAATATATTCTATTATCAAAAGTTCATCTCCACCTAACTTAATAAAAATATATTTTTATTAATTATTAACTGCGTCTAATTTTCTGACCCCAATGGCCTTATGTGTCCAAAGAATATACTTTATCATTTTTGTCTGACCCTCGTAATTACTTTGATAGCAGTAAATGTCCCATACTAGGAAAAGCTACCGACCAAGCAGCAATTACAAACGGATTTTTTAAATGTAGTTGTGTTGTTTCTAATAGGCTTAGATAGGCAACCGTTCTTCTTGTCGAGGTTTTACCATATTTTAAGCCACTCATATTTAACTCCCTTATTGGTGTACTCTCTTAGATTATTGACATATTTTTATAATTAAAACTTACTCCTATTATATTCTAATAGCAGCAGCTCCGAAGTTTTGTATCCAACAGGTATAAATTATTATTTCCTCTTATGCTTGACACCGTATTTAACACGTTGTATATTATACTTGTTGAATATATACAAAATGGAGGTGTTAAAATGTCACTTAAACATGGTTTGCTAGGACTTTTAAACTACGGCCCTATGACAGGATATGAACTTGATAAGGCCTTTAAGGCTTCTCTTTCATTTTTCTGGCAAGCAAAAACCAGCCAGATTTATCGCGAACTGGATGCTATGGAACAGTGCGGCTGGCTAACCAGTGAGCGAGTTATCCAGAGCGAAAAGCCAAACAAAAGAGTATATACCATTACAGACAGCGGAAAGGCGGAACTTACCAACTGGCTGTCCCTGCCAGAATCAGATATTGCCAATGCAATGAGCGTTAGAAGCGCATTTCTGATGCGCGTATTTTTCGCAGGAGAAACAAGTACCGAACAAGCACTGGAACTGCTTCGTGCCTACCGCGAAAAATGCCTTGAAAGAATTAAGGGAATGAGCACCGCTTATGAAGCAATCTCCGAATACGGAGCTGTTATTAGCGATAAGAAGAAAGCAAAATATTGGGAAATTACTGTGCTTTACGGAGATTTGTTTTTCGATGCAGGGCTTGCTTGGGCGGATAAAGCAATAGCTCTCTTAGAGGAGGAAAAGTGATGAAAGTCTTAGTTTTGAACGGTTCTCCTAAAAGTGAATACAGTAATACCATGCAGCTTACACATGCATTTTTGGACGGAACCCAATGGTCGGACACAGAAATTATAGATGCGGCAAAGACTGACGTGAAGAGCTGTTTGGGATGCTTCTCCTGTTGGAATAAAACGCCTGGAAAGTGCATCATAGATGATGAAATGAATGAAATTCTTGCTAAAATGATTGCTGCTGATGTGATTGTTTGGTCCTTTCCCCTATATTATTTCGGCATCCCCGGAGGGCTTAAAAATCTCATAGATAGGCAGCTTCCACTTGAACTGCCATTTATGGCAAAAGACGCTGAGACCGGAGGGCACCCACCTCGTTATGATTTGAAGCATCAAAAACATATTGTCATTTCTACTTGCGGCTTTTGGACTGCTAAAGGCAACTATGATGCTGTAATCCCCATGTTTGATCGCTTTTACGGAAAAGGCAATTACACGTCAATCCTTTGCGGACAGGGAGAACTGTTTCGCGTACCGGAGCTGAAAAGCGGCACGGACACCTATCTGGAAATTGTCCGCCGAGCGGGTGTAGAATATGCTGCCGGAAGAATTCAGCCCGAGACACAAGCACTTCTTGCAGAGCCCTTATATCCGCGTGAAGTATTTGAAAAAATGGCGGATGCTTCTTGGGGAATTGCCAAAGGCGAGGATATGGCAATTCAGGCAGACGATAGCCTTAGCTTTACAACGCAAATGGCAGCTTTATATAAACCAGACGGTAAGGAACGTGTGCTAGAGTTTTATTATAGCGACCTTGATAAGACCTATCAAATACTGCTGACCAAGCAAGGCTCTAAAGTTCTAGCCGACAGTTTCAAACCCTATACCACAAAAATTGAAACTCCTTACTCAATCTGGCGTTCCATCGCTCGCGGCGAAATCTCAGGGCAAGATGCGCTATTTCAACGACTTTATAAGGTTCTTGGCGATTTTAGCCTGATGCTTAAATGGGATGAGCTGTTTGGCGGGTGCGTTCCGCCAAAAGCGGCTGATGCAGCCCTTCAGCATAAAACCAACATGATGCTTCTTCTATTACCGTGGACAGTAATCTGGATAGCAATGTCGCTAAATCCTATTGTTGGTGCTTCATTGGGAATTGCTACGGCGGCATGCGTTCCATTATTATGGATCAAATTCCGTTCGGTAGCTTATGAGCAAATTAGCATCCCCATTGTAGCCGGGCTTTCATTGTTGGTTATATTGGGTGCGGATATAAGGCTTATCATTTCCAGCAGCTATCTACTCTTTGGTTTGATGTGGACAATAGGTGCATTTGTCAAAATACCACTGACTGCCCATTACAGTGCAGCGGGCTACGGCGAGGAAAGAGCCTTTGAAAATCCACTTTTTATAACTACAAATCGCATATTGACCGCCTCTTGGGGCGCACTATATCTTGTTACACCCATTTGGACTTATGTTCTGTTAGGCACCAGATTTTCTCCCTACATAGGTCTAATCAATTCCGTCCTGCCTGCGCTTATGGGCGGATTTACAGCATGGTTCCAAAAATGGTATCCACAACGATGGGCCAGAGGATAAAAGTCAGAATAAACGAGCAGAGAAAACTAATTTTCCCATGCTCGTTTTCTAAGAAAGTCAGAAACGTTTATGTATAGCTTTTAATTATAGTATTTAGTGCCATAATAATTGAAATCACATTTAAAGAGATAACTATAGCCAACAAAGCTATCCCAGCATCTCCGTAAGAAGGCAATGTTAAGAAGTACATATATCGCAGAAGGCACCCTAAAGGAAATGAGAAAAAACTAAGTAAGATGCTAGGTAATAATTTTTTCATTTTAAAATCCCCCCATTAAAATTCTCATTCTATTTCGCAAGTTCTCACTGATTTTATTATATATCATCAGCACGACTTTCCACATACTTACTTTCGTCCATATTAATTGATAAATCCTTATCTGGCAAACAAAAACAGACAAGGCTTTTAGTTAGCCTTGTCTCACATCCTGAAGGAATACCACGAATTAAATTAACTTCATATTACTCTTATAGCAGGAGGTTACTCTAAATCTTGAACATTCATTTTTTCAAGTTCATTGTTTCTGTTTATTTTTTCTCTACAAGCAAAGTAAATAGCTAAAAGAATAATGGTAGGTATATTTGTTACTAAGAATGTTGGAGTGGCCATAGCAACCATTTTTCCAACGCTTGGTTTAGCTATATTATCTTCAACTTGTGCCTCTTTAATTAATACCTTGTCAACAGTTTCTGTTCTACTAGTTTTAATTGTTGTATACATGGACATTGAAAGCACAAACATTATTGAAAACATAATACAAATCATAGGGGTAACTAAACCAAGCCATTTATTTTTCTTCTTCGATAAAAAGACTTGCAGCCAAACGATCCCTACTAAAATTAGCAAAAGTGTTAAGATGATAATCAACGCATAATTCATTTACTTTCGTCCTTTCTTGATTTTTTATATTCACTAATCAAAATTTTGGCAGTATCAAAATCAATTTTTTCATTTATTGCAAGCCGCTTAATCAAGGCTACATATGGTTCACTTGCAGTATCTTCAGTAATTTGGATTTTTTGAATCAGCTTATCAAGTCTAAGTCGTACAGTGGGATAAGTAACACCATATTCTTTTGCAATCTCTTTTAAAGATCCAGATGCCATTATAAATTTTTTCATAAATGAAATATCTTCGTCTTCAAGATTGACCATCCATTCAGGAACTACTTCTATTGACATACTAAAACCTCCTTTAATATTATTAATTATAACCTTTAATATTATTGAAGTAAATACTTAATTTTATCTTTAATAATATTATAATTTGACCAAAAAATTTAGGTGTCGCAAACTACTTAACATAGTTTTGCCACACCCTTCCCTGAAATTCTAATTTAATTTTTATTATATATAATACTATGAGCATATTTAACTGGCTTGTTATTATAAGTTGTATATCCAGATAATTTAGTTTTATCATACTTATAATTTTTTGTTTCTGTAATTTTATCTATGGTAGTAACCTTCCACTCATTGTCTTGCTTTAAAAATGAAAATCTTTTATATGTGGTAATTTCTTCGTTTCCAATCTCTATAATACATTTTGCAAAAACATATTTAAATTGAAATGGATCCTTTTTGCTATAGTATGCATTAGATATACTAACGGAGCTGCTTTTAATCTCTGCTGACCCACCAGGTTTGTTAAGTGCCTTTTCACCAAGCTCTTTATATTCCTTTAAAGACATACCTACTAAATCTTTAACTTTATATAATTTCCCATTATATACAAGCATGTCATCATCATCTTTATTAAAATATGAAGTCACAAATTTTTGTGTATTTTTCTTGTAATCATCATAGATAATTTGAAAGGTATTTAACTTGTAATCATAGGTTTCTATCTGTTTTCTGAATTTACAAGTTTACTATTATCCTTATCACTTGTCTTTAAAGAACATGCTGTTAAAATTATGCATATCCCTAGTACTATTCCAAGTATTGACCAATTTTTAATTTGGCCACCCTCCATTTATTTCATAACCTCCAGATAATAGATTATAACTAAATTATTATATTATATGGTGCTACATTGCATATAGTACCTCCTTGCCCATTAGTACTGCACTATATTTAAACTCTCCTTTATTAGAGCCATATTAATTCGATAGAGCCTTATCTTTTAAATAAAAAAGCAGACACAGCTTTTAATTAGCCTTGTCTGCAGTTAAATAGAGAAGCAAATATTTTTTTCAGTACAGCTGTTAGCCGGTTCCATCCAAATACTTTACGAAGCTCAAAATCTCTCGCAGAGAAAAAGTTAACTTTTTCTCTGCGAGAGAATAATGTCCTTGAGTTGGTTCGAACGACTATAAACTACTGTTGCTTGGTGTTTTACTATTTCATACTAGATGAATATTATATCTTATTTTATATTCTCATTCAATTTCAAGGCTAATCTTTGAATTCCAAAGAGTTCTGTGAAAGTATGACTCCCAATGATAAGATTTATCCCTTTAAACTGAGCATATCTTATACAATAAAAAGTGCCGCCAAAGCTTTAATTTACGCCTTAGCATCAGCTAATATTGTAGTAAATATTTTTCAGTACGCCTAAGCTATTCATATAGTTGATAACCGTTTCCGGCACCTTTTGGGCATATTAACATTCCATACACCCATAAATTTATATATTAATGCATTTTTTCTCAGCAAATGTAGGTTTATCTATTATCAAAAGCAATACCGTCGTCAACCCAAACAACAAAATTTCTACTACAAATAATTTTATGTTAAATCGATTCCAAAGAAAAATATGTGAGAATAAATTAAAACAAAAATGTTCAAGAACCATCAAAGTCATATTTTTATCAGTTTTATTAAAAATCCAAGTCATAATTGCGGAAACAAATACAATACTTATTGTATATAAAATAAACCCGAAAATTCCTCCAGTGAAGTTTAGATGCCAAGCCCCCCATAATACTCCAACTATAATGGAACTCTTAAACAAAGGATATTTTTCTTCTACAAGCGGAAGTAAGAGCCCTCTCCATCCAACTTCTTCAGCTGCACAACAAATAAGCATAGCAATTGCTTCAACAATATAAAAAATAACCATTCCTTGCCATGGTATAAATGGCTCACCCCATAGAGCAAGGAGAAAACTGCAAAGAAAAATAATTACAAATGTGTAAATAATCATGCAAATAACCCAGTTCATAAATTTTTTAACTCTAAAGCGACTACGAATATCCTCCAAAATATATTTTTCTTTTGTAATTCCGCACCAAATAAGCAATCCACATGCTGGTCCAAATTGAGTCAGAGAGAATGAAGGAGTTAAAATCACTCCAAATATAAGATGCGGTATTAACAGCAGGATACTAGCAATCATTGTTGTTAAAAAATATGCAATGATTGGATATCGCTTAAACGTCATTTTCACAGTCTAGCCTCCTTTACATCATTTTAATAATCTTTGTTGCACAATATTTGACTATACTGCATCATGCCTTTAATAACAAGGCTGCAATTCATTTTCTTCTGTAATTATAGGTATTACATTTGACATTATATTTTTCACTCTAATCGCCCTTTCTGCACCTGTGGCTAATATATCCTGTTTTTCAAATTTTCACTAACTACATTATATAGTATCAACATAGTTTTTCAAATACTTAATTGAGAATAAGCTCATCGACTTGAGCTAGTATAAATTGTTACTTCCTGTGTTAAAAGAACAAGAAATTGATAACCGTCCTTGGCCCTGGCACCTTTAAAGTATTTTTACTTTCATCCATATTAATTGTATATATCCTTATCCGTTAAACAAAAAAAGACAAGACTTTTAATTAGCCTTGCTTCAGTTCAGTAGAGAAGCAAATATTTTTTTCAGTACAGCTGTTAGCCGGTTCCATCCAAATACTTTACGCAGCTCAAAATCTGTTGCTGAGAAAAAGTTAACTTTTTATATTTTTAAATTTTTAAAAAGTTAACTTTTTCTTCTGAGAGATAATATGCTCATCGAATTGATTCGAACAGGTATAGATTACTGATGCTTGATGATTTACTATTTTATTCTCAAAGAAGATTACCAACTATTTCGAATTATAAACAAATAGCCAACTTATACCTTTTGTAAATATTTATTCAAGCTAGATCTACTGCTTTCAATAAATCTTTTATAAATAATGTATCCAATGTATGCCCCGATAGTATTAAGTAAAATATCATCTACGTCGAAAGCTCTTCCAGCATTTCCAATATAAAAAGAAATAAGTTGCAGGACTTCAATACTTAAAGATAAACAAAAGGAAACGAAAACTGTTTTAACCGCACTGTTAAACCTACTCCATAATATTGGTATTAGTATACCTAAAGGAAGTAAGAGAATTAGATTACCTCCTATGTTTTTAATCCAAAATTTTATCATAAAGCTATACATATTAGGATTATCTGTTATATTTATTATATCTTTTATTGTACGCATAAATGGTATTGCATTTACTGAAACCCAAATATAATCTCTATCAAAATTTATCCTCAATGGAAATAAAGTAACGCCTATTAAGCAAAGTATGTATATGAAAAATACATTTAGAACAACTTCTCTTTTTAATGAAAAGTTGCCTCTAGCCCTACATAATCGAAATGCAATCAGTCTTATTACTATCCAAATTGGTAATAACAAAATAAATAAAATCTTACTTTCTAAACAAATACCCATTTTAAAATACTCCCATTACTAACCTAAGTTAGTTATTTTTACAACTCTTCATCAGGTCTTTAAGTAAGCGGTTAATAACTTGTCACCATGACAAGTTATTAACCGCTTATTCTTCTACTAATTGACTCCATTCTTCCTTTGATCTTCTTTTCATCATAAAAATTACCCCCTATATTTCTATAGGATGATTATATCACTAATTTACAGAGTGTTTACAAACCCCGTATAGATTTATTTATGCGGGGTAAAATTTTACCTTTAGGATTATGCGGTAGCATGAAACATTGGAATTTATGATAAAACAAGGATTGGCTTCAATTTGAAAAGAGACAAAAAAAGTGCGATAGCACTGAGACTATCTTTTTCATATTCTGAACTGCTGCTGTAAGTAAGCAATGTTCGCTTACTTTGGACAAACCACGCATGCGGTAATAGCGAAGTCCATGCAGTTCTTTTGAATCAGCAAGGCTTCGTTCTATTGTTTCTTTTCTTCTTTTTTAGCTACATATTTCTTATACCCCTGTCTTGTTGTTGTTTTATAGTACATTGGTCTTAAATCTGGACAGACATATAAGTCTTTTTCCTTAACATATTGAAATCTAAACTTTGTATACTTTCCTTTTTCATAAGGTCCCAAGCGATAGGCAATTACTCCTTGAAGTTTTTTTACAGCATTTTAGCATTTATGTGTAATATCGCAATGAACAATGGAACAAGTAAGTTGAAGATAAAATATTAATTCATCTCCCTTAAAGAATGCAGAATGAGGCATAAGCAGTTTGATTCAGAAAATATCTGACATAAGTAATCTGTAAAATGTGATATAATGTAGAATTAGCAATATCATTTGAAGCTATAATAACAAGATAGAAACTGTAGTAAGGCAGGTGTTAATAGTGACAAGAAACATGAAAATCATTCTATGCTTAGCGGCAGTGCTGGTTTTACTGATTACACAGTGGGGGACTAGCTCTAAGAATTTAGCATATATAGATTTCAGTGCAGAGGATTCTTCAGACAGTGTTGAGATAAGAAGCTTGCAGACTGACGAAGGAGAAAGACCTTTACGTATAGCAGTATGCCCCATTATATCCAGGAGCAATACGATTGAATCCTATCGTGTGATTACCGATTATATCAGCCAAAAATTGAAAAGAGAGAATGTTTTAATCCAGCGGGAAAGCTATGCAGAGATAAGCTCATTACTTGCAAATGGAGGTGCAGACATTGCATTTTTTGCAAGTGGAGCATATAACTCCTATGAAGGTTCAGAGAAAATAGAGCCCCTGGTAATGCAGGTTCGTTTTGGAGTTCCATACTATTATTCCTATATTATCGTTTCAAAGGACAGCAATATCGAAACACTGGAGGATTTGAAGGGAAAAACCTTTGCTTTTACTGATCCTCTCAGTTTTTCAGGTTATCTTGCTCCTACACAAATGCTGAGACAAATAAACCAAAAGCCCGAAAACTTCTTCAGAAATTATACCTATACCTACAGTCATGAAAAAGCCTTGCAGGCTGTTGCAAATAAAGTTATAGACGGTGCTGCTATTGGAAGCTACGTGTACAATTACTCAAAGGAGAATAAGGATGGTCTCACGGAAATGGTAAAAATAGTGGCAACTTCTGAAAAGAACGGTACTGGTCCTGTGGTGGTAAGAAAGAGTCTTGGTGAAAATCAAATCAAAGCTCTAAGGGATATTTTTCTTAACATGCACAAGGAAACTGAAGTGCAGGCTGCCTTGGAAAACCTGCTTGTAGACCGATATGTTGAACCGGAGCCAGATTTGTATGAGTATCAACGAAGTATAATAAATGAAATGGGAACAGAAGAATGAAATGGTTTGCAGAATTGAACATCTATAATAAAATAATAAGGATATTCATTTTAATACTTGTGCTATTCAGCGTACTTGTGGGGGGTCTCATGTGGAATTCTCTTAATACAGCTATGTCTGAACAATTTGAAAAGCGGGGTATTGAAATAACAAAGCGAATAGCGTCTTCGTGTGCAGGGTATATACTTGTAAACGACCTTATTTCACTTCATGAAGTGGCAAATGAAATGAAAAATAGTAATAAGGATATCAGATATGTTTTAGTTACAGACCATAAAGGAGGTCTTTTGGCTCATACCTTCACAAATGGCATACCTAAGGGACTATTGAACATAAACTCAAGGCTTAATGTTTCAAATTACAACATAGAAGAAATAAATACTAATGAGGGGTTGATGCTGGATATTATTGTACCTATAGAGGGTGGTAAGGTCGGCTTTGCCAGGGCAGGTATCATGGAGGAATATATAAGAAGCCTGATTAAGGAAAAGCTGAGAGCAATTATTCTCATTACCCTACTAGTATGTGCAGTTGCGGCCATAATGACGGCAAGACTTACGGCAATGTTCACAAAACCAATCCAGGACTTGGTGAAGGCCTCAAGGGAGATTGCCTGCGGCAACTTAAGCAGCCGGGTAGAGGTAACCACAAATGATGAAATAGGAGAGCTTGCTACGGATTTTAATATTATGGCAGAAAGCCTTATAAAGATAAACGAAGACAGGGATAAACTGGTGGAGGCTTTACAGGAAAAGGAGCGAATGAGGGATATGCTTCTGAATAAGCTGATTACTGTCCAGGAGAATGAACGAAAGCGCATATCTAGGGAACTTCATGATGAGACAAGCCAGGCATTAACGTCCCTTATAGTGTCCATGCGGCTGCTTGCAGATAGTGAGACCGACAGTGAAAAAAGGGAAATGATACTTGGAGTCAGGGATGTGGTAGCAGATATCATAAGAGGGGTTCGCAATCTTGCTGTTGAATTGAGGCCCCCTGTTTTAGATGATTTGGGACTTGTGGCAGCCATGGGAAAATATATTTCCAAATATCAGGAGCATTTCGGGATTGCAGTAGATTTTACACACAATGTTTCCGATTATCCTATGGATAACCAAATTGTATTGGCTTTATATAGAATTATGCAAGAATGTCTGACAAATATTGTTAAGCATTCAGGAGCAAGAAACGTAAGAATAAACCTAGAAAACAGTGGAGAGCACATTGTTCTTGTTGTTTCAGATGACGGCAAGGGTATCAATAATGAAGCCTTAAGAAGGACTAAAGAAGAAAATCGAATAGGCATATACGGAATGCAGGAGCGGGCAGAGCTTTTCGGGGGCACCTTCAATATGGTATCTGACAAGGTTGGCACTACCATCAAAATAACAATCCCCACTATAGTTCCTGCTGGAAGGGAGAACAAGTTTTATGATTAGAGAGACTACAATAGTACTTGCTGATGATCATGTATTGCTTAGGTCTGGTCTCAAGCTGCTTTTGGAGAGAGAGCCCTCTTTCAAGGTGGTGGGTGAGGCATCAGATGGTGAAGAAGCTCTCTTGATCCTTCAGGAAAAAAGACCTGATATTATCATTCTTGACATATCTATGCCTAATATGGATGGGTTAGAATGTATAAAAGAGATAAAAAGCCGTGGTTTTAAAACCAAGATAATTGTGCTTACCATGCATGACGATGAAAACTATATCAAGGAGGTTATGCGTGCAGGTGCTGTGGCATATGTGCAGAAGGGTTCTGTTGATACTGAGCTGTTTCTTGCCATAAGTGAAGTGAACAAGGGAATGATTTATCTAAGCCCTAAAGACTCCATGAGCCTTTTGAATATGCTGATTACAGAACCAATGAAGGAAGTGCAGGAAGATGATCCATACACCCTTCTAAGCTCAAGAGAAAGAGAAGTACTTAAGCTTTTGGCATGGGGCTATTCTCTTAAGGAAATAGGTGATAAGCTTTATTTAAGTATAAAAACCATTGATACCTACAAGACCCGGATAATGGAAAAGTTGAACTTCACAAAAAAGAGCCAGATAGTCAGTTATGCATTGAAGTACGGGTTTATTTCAGAGGATAAAAATACTAAATAAATACAAAACAGTAAAGTATAGCTTCTAAGCCATAATAAATTTTTATCTATTACACCCATTTTGGGTGTTTTTTCTTACCTTTTTATAGGAATTTATCTGACAAAGGAAGTAATAAAATCTTACTTTAAATTAAGGAGAATACCGACATAAAAACTTTCGGTATTTAGCTACAATGTAAGTACAGACAGCTAATAGGCTGTATGGGTAAGGTTTACATAAACTTTTAAAAAGCGGGGGGAAAGAAAATGGAACAAAAAGACATTTATCAAAGAAGCAATCCTGAGAAATTTGCTACGTTTTTGAAGAGACAAAGAATGGTATTCGTAGTTGCCTTTATTGGTTATATTTGTGCTTATTTAGTAAGAAATAACTTTAAGCTAATGTCTAAAGTTATAATGGTTACAAACAACTGGACTAAACAAGATATATCAGCTTTACTTTCTTGTTTGACAATATCTTATGGATTATCTAAATTTTTTATGGGAGCATTAGGGGACAAGGTTAATCTCAGAAAACTATATGCTGGATGTCTATTTTTAAGCGCAATTATTTGTATAATTATAGGCTTTTATCATACATCAGCCATAGCATTAGCAATTTTATTAGTACTTTGTGGAGTGGTTCAAGGAGCACTTGCACCGTCATCGCAAAATATGATAGCTAATTATTTTCCTAATAAAACCAGAGGTGGAGCTATAGCAGGATGGAATGTTTCACAAAATGTTGGAGGTGCTTTGTTACCTTTAATAATAGCATCATTGACTAGTATGGGGTTAGTTGTACCTAAAACTGGAAACGTATTATTGGCATTTTTAGTACCAGCTATTTTTGTTATTTTAGTTTCTTTATTTTGTTGGAAATATGGTGGGGATAGCCCAGAAGATGAAGGGTTAGATTCACTTAGAACAATGTATGGTGATAAGGGTGAATCCAATATCGCAACTGAAGAAGAAAAGGTTAATTTATCTTATGGACAATTAATTTGGAAATATGTATTCTGCAATAAAGCATTACTTTTAGTTGCAGCAGTTAATATAGCATTGTATTTTGTAAGATTTGCAATAGAAGATTGGATGCCAATCTA
Organism: Clostridium swellfunianum; assembly: GCF_023656515.1. Classification (NCBI taxonomy): domain Bacteria; kingdom Bacillati; phylum Bacillota; class Clostridia; order Eubacteriales; family Clostridiaceae; genus Clostridium; species Clostridium swellfunianum. The sequence continues at coordinate 3,693,644 of NZ_JAMOFV010000006.1, read as the reverse complement.
TTTGCATGAAGTTGCAATGATTCCAGATGCACAAGCACAGCTAGCTGTTTCAATATTGGAATGGATAGCAATTCCAGGATCTTTACTATTTGCTTATTTTGCAGTTAAGTTCCCTAATAAAATGGCAAAAATAGGAGCAATAGGCTTATTCTCTATGAGTGCATTTATTTTAATATATGAAAGGTTAACATCAAGTGGTGCACCAAATTACTTTGCTTTCTTGGTTATCTGTGGTGTGCTAGGTGCTTTGATTTATGGACCTCAACTTATAGTAAATATATTGACAATAGACTTCGTACCACTTAATGTTGCTGGTACAGCAATTGGATTTGTTGGAGTAACAGCTTATTTAATTGGTAACCTTGGAGCAAACTGGTTAATGCCAATAATTGCAGATAATTTCGGTTGGTTCTGGTCTTATATAATAGTTGCTATACTTTCAGCCTTTTCTGCAATAGGATATTTAATCCTTTCTAAGAAAGAAGAAAAGGTTATTAAGGCTTAATTGTTAGTAATTTATCTCAAAGCCTAGGGTGGTGGACCTTCTTTTATCCATTCTATAGCGAAGCAGTTTTATAAGCAAGCGGTTAATATCTCGTCACCTTGACAAGTTATTAACCGCTTATTCTTTAATCTCAATGACCTTTCTCTAACTTCTTTATGTGCTTTAGGCTGGTCTATTGATAGTCCATCAATAGATTTTCTTAAATCCGTTGATCCGCAAGCTAGATATGTTTGGTTGGAATTAAATAGGTTTAGCATAAATTCATCACTACACTTAAGATTTCTGATAGAGTCTTTGTATCGAATCCATTTTTTATATGAATTACAATAGTTCCTATCTTTAATAAAATTGTTGATAATTCATTCATTTTAGGAATTGTTATTTCACCCCATTTGGGTTCACTTACTGACGTCACACCGGATTTATAGTATTTTTTTATATAAGCATAAATAGAACTTTTGCTTATGTTTTTTTCCTTATACCATACAACTAAAGTTAAGCCACTTAATATGTATTCTTCTACTAATTGACTCCTTTTCATTCTAAAAAGTACCCCATAAATTTCTATAGAATGATTATCTCACTAATTTATTGACTATTGTAGGTGATGAATTATTTTACGTTTACGTCTTTAATAACAAGGCAATAATTTCAATTTCTGTGCTTATGGCTAATATAAATTGTTACATCCTCTCTTAAAAGAATAAGAACTTAATGGCAAAAAGAAAAATCACCCATCCGGCAAAGAATAGTGCTTTAGACTCTTAAATTTATATAATAAATTTTATTCAATAGCCCTAAAACAAAATAAATATTCTAAGCTTTTCTTATTTATATTTATTATTTAGCCTTGGAGACCAGCGGATTGTCGTTCCATATTTTCTACAACAATATCATGAATATCGCCTAATGAAGCACAATACTCAAGTACTTTCCATGGAGTATTTGTGTGATAATGAATTTTAATCAATTCTTCATCACCAACTGCAAGTAAACAATCACCTTCAATGTTTTTTGTAATATACTCGTTTATATTATCTTCTGAAAGATTTTCCCCTTCAATTAATAATTGCGTGTCAAATCTGTATTCAATCATAACTATTCTCCTTTTCCCTTATCAAATTGCTATTTGTCTAACATTTAAAAATTATTTTCATTTTTATTATAACATACTTTGTTAATTAATAATTACTTGTGATACCGTATTTTCACCTATAGTTGTTTATGTAATTAGATTAATTCTAAACCATAGTCTTTTTATACATCATTTAAAAATTTTTAATCTCAATAATATAAATTGGAATTTGTTATTTCCTGTTTGGTTTTCTCGTTAGAAACAATAGTGGATAGGCAGTCGACTTTGTCTACTTTCGAACTGGTCTGATATACTTCCAAAACCGCGCTGGATCATGATAAAAGTAAATTATTCTACCGGGGAAAGTATCAAAGCAGTAACCGGTGCCTGCAAAATCAAAAGTTATCATTGCCTTTTCAATCTTTTCCTCCACACTTCGGTTTTCCTGCTCGTAATTGAATGGCCCATGTTCAAAAACAATGTACTCGGCTTCGGGAACATCAATCATAAGCATTTGTTGTGGTACTTCACCTTTATAATCAAAAGGAAGACGTACACCATAACACTCTGTACGTGGAATCCCCCAATCGCAGAGTCTGCCGTCCAGGTCATTAATGTACGCCATAATCTGACCGCTGCTGCTATTAGATTCGCTCCCACCATCATCATCCAATTTGCCCTTGATACTATCGAGTAAGCCGCAAATTGTTTCACAGTCCTGTCCCGGAATAAGGCTTTGTTTTTGCCAAAAATCCCAATACCCATTACTCTCATAGTTTTTAATGTGCAAAAACTTGTGTGCGGGAATGGTTACAAAATAAATCTTAAGATCATCTGTAGATTTCATCATATCAATCTCTCCAAATCCTAAAAAGTAGCGGTGGAAAGGGTTTATTTTTGTACGAAGAATGACAGGATTAGGCTTTTTCCGGTATTCACTTGGATAGAATAGTGAATAAAAGATTACCCTTGCGACTCAAAACAAGAGGCTTATACCCTAATCCATTATGTCATTCTATACTATAAGTCACATTCTATTTTAATACTCCCAAAATTCTTTTAAAACATAATTATACACTTCTTGTTTTTTAGCCAAGTCATTATACAAGTCAAGTTTATGCTCTGCACCTACTAGAACAACCAACTTCTTCCCAGGAAAGTCATTGATATACTTTAAAATGTTATTTACCATAGCATTGTTTCTAATAGTCCATATATCAGAAACAGATTTTTTAAAATTTGAATAAGCTGATAATTCTGGTGTAAGCTCAATTATTTTTTCTGTACATTTGAACCAGTAGTAATGTTCGATAGACACAAACTGCATTGACAGATTAGAGTTTACAACTTGTGGTGTTTCCTTTACCATCGCCAGTTTTGCTTCAAATAACTTTATCCATAATTCATAATAAAACTTACACTCATCAGTAAATTTATTTTCTTTATACAACTTTTCCATTGCAGCTTCAACTTCACGTTGAGTATCTAAATATCCTACTTCTTTATAAATCTCATTTCTACCTTCTAAATCGAAAGGTCTGAATTGAACATTTCCGCTGATATTTTTATACTCTAGAGCGGCTTTAAATTCCTGCCAATTATTTAATACATCTCTGTCCAAGGCAATATTATTATTCTCATCCATATATTTTGAGTATATTTCTAATAAGATAACATCAGGTTTTATAGACTTCAGCATGTTTACTATATCGTCACTACAATACATATTCGTATCATGATGTACAGCCCCAATAATACACAATTCTGTTTTCATAAAAACTCCCCCTTTATCTTACAACTCTGCAATTGATTTTCTTCTATAATCACAATCCTATTTCTAACCTTTAAGCCTCCAGCAATGTACATAACCCCTAGCAAAAGCAAATCTTACAATTAGAAAATAAAACTTTCAAGCTAAAGTTTAATCACTTATTTAGCTATTCTATTACGATATAGAAGCAAATTAATTGAATTTAAAATAATGCTGACAATTAGAAATACTGATACAACAAATACTAAAGCTCCTGTTGTATCTATAAGAGCGGTCCAATCACTAATTTTAACCAAATGATAGTTATAAAAAATCTGAAAGCATATTGAAATGGCACAAGCACTCATACTAATGAAGGAGAGATTGACCCAATTTCTATTATTATGCTTCTTATATTTTATAAGGTTAATGACAGGGCATATCCAAGCAATTAAACCAAGCAAAAGACTTCCAAGATTAAGTAATCCAAACATAACCTACTCCTTTATTAAAGATAAATATTTCGGTATAAATTTATTGTGCCTCCACACTGCAGCCTTTAAAGTAAATTTGCAAAAAACTCTACTATCACTTTAATTGGATTTTTAGACCTATACAGTAAACCTGTAACTATTAGCAGTACGCCTATTGTCGTCAATGCCCATCCTAATATTCCGTCAAGTTTCAAAAGATTGGTTTCTAGCAGCAGAACTATCACTCCTAGAATCATAAACATTACATTTGCCCTTATTTGCTTCATTATAATCTCCCCTTTCGCATTTATGTCTAATATATCCTGGTTTACAATTTTTCACTAATTACATTATACAGTATCAACATAGTTTTTCAAATACTTGGTCAAGAATGAATTCATTGACTAGAACTGATATAAATTGCTATCCCTCCAAATATACCCTATAATTTGATATAATATATATCAAACAAGTTAGGCAGGTGTTTTTATGAAAGCACAAAAACGAATAAGAGATTATGGCATATCAATTGGCAGAATGAAGACAGGCAAGCTAAATGCTATTACGGACATTAAAGGCGTTAAAGTTGGTCATGTTACACTTAATGAAGGTGAAATCAAAACCGGCGTCACTGCTCTGCTTCCACAGGGAGGCAACCTTTTTAGGGAAAAGGTCATGGCTTCCTGCTATGTGATAAACGGTTTTGGAAAATCTATGGGATTAATTCAATTAGAAGAACTGGGTACTGTTGAAAGCCCTATAGTCTTAACAAATACCTTTAGCATTGGCACTGCTTTTGACGGGGTTTTAGATTATATGCTGGAGAAAAATGAAGACATTGGTGACACCACAGGAACTATAAACCCTATAGTTTGCGAGTGCAACGATGGTTATTTAAACAATATCAGAAAAAGAAAAGTGGAAAAGTCTCATGTAATAACTGCAATTAAAAACGCAGAAACAGATTTTGAAGAAGGCTCTGTTGGTGCTGGAACAGGCATGTCTTGTCTTGGACTTAAAGGCGGCATAGGCACGGCTTCAAGAGTTGTAACCCTTGATGGTAATGGCTATATTGTTGGAAGTCTTGTTTTATCAAACTTTGGAGCCTTGGAAAATTTCATGCTGGATGGTGTTAAAGCTGGCGAAAGTATAAAAGCCTTGCTTTCAGAAAGTTCCCAGGAAAAAGATAAGGGTTCTATTATCATGATAATAGCTACTGACGCTCCCCTTAGTGAAAGGCAGCTTAAGAGGGTGTGCAAACGTGCAGTAATTGGTCTTTCAAGGACAGGCTCCTTTATTGGAAATGGCAGCGGAGATATTGCTATTGCTTTTACCACCGCCAACAGAATCAAGCATTATGAAGAAAAGGATATCTGTGAAATAAGGGTTTTAAGCGACAATAAAATAGATGAGGTTTTTAAAGCAGCTGCTGAGTGCATAGAAGAGTCTATTTTAAATTCTCTTATTTGTGCTGATACCACTGTCGGTAGGGATGGACATACAAGACATTCTCTTAAGGAATTTATTGATGCTATTGTTTCAAACCACTAGTTTATATTTAGAAGGAAGGTTAATAGCTATGGAGTATGAAATTGTACATTTGCCAAAAGATAAATGGGCTGGAACCATAATTCCAATAAGATACACAACAGATAAATATTATGATGTTATAGTAAATAAAACAGATAAAGGCTTTGCAATTGACATAGAAAAGAAGGCTTTTAGCGTGCCTGTAACCCATTCACCAGAGGAATATGATTTTCCAGATAAGCTATATGAAGAGCACAGAGAAAATGCTTATGCCTGGGGGGTGCTAGTTAATGAGGAATTGGCTGCTGCAATTGAAACGGATCAGGAATTATGGTCTAATCGTTTAAGAATTACAGAGCTTTGGGTAGCAGAAAAATATCAAAAGCAAGGAATAGGACATGCATTGCTTGAAATGGCAAAGGAACAGGCAAGGAGAGAACGCAGACGTGCCATTATACTTGAAACACAATCTTGTAATGTTAATGCAGTAGATTTTTATCAGCATGAAGGCTTTACACTGATTGGTATGGATACTTGCTGCTACAAAAACAATGATATGCAAAGAAAAGAAGTAAGGCTGGAATTTGGTTGGTTTCCAAAAGAAAAAAAGAGATTAAAGCGTGAAGAAGTAGAAATCAGAATGGAAACAAAAGAGGATTGGTACAAGGTAGAGCTAATGACTCAGCATGCATTTTGGAACAAGCACCATCTTGGCTGCGATGAGCATTACCTTGTTCATAAATTGCGCCAGGATAAGGACTACCTTCCGGAATTAAGCAGAATAGCAGTTAAGGATGGAGAGGTAATAGGCTGTATAATGTATTCAAAGGCACGAGTTGTTGATGGTACACATGCGCATGAAATTGTAACCTTTGGGCCTCTTTGTGTTGCGCCTGCGTGGCAAGGCTGTGGAGTTGGCGAGCTGCTGCTTAAAGAAACCATGAAGCAAGCTTTAGATAACGGCTACAAGTGTATTGTGATTTATGGAGAACCAGATTACTATCCTCGAATAGGCTTTAAAACCTGCGACAATTTTAATATTACAACCCCTGATGGCAAAAATTTTGATGCGTTTATGGGAATTGAATTAGCAGAAGGAAGTATAAAAGGAATAGAAGGGAAATTCTACGAGTCTGAGGTTTTTACAAAGCTTCCAAAGGAAGAAGTGGAAGAATACAATAAGAAATTTCCAAAGCTTAAGAAATTAAGATTTCCTGGGCAATGGGATTAATTAATAGTGTTTTGCTTCTCGATATGTTACAAGTCCTCGCAGTGCAAAAAGTTAAATTGTTAAAAAGTTAACTTGTTAACTTTTTCTGCTGCGAGAGAAGTAGCACACTGAAAGTAAATTTATCTTTCCAGATTAGTCTTTATATTTTTTTCAAAACAGTCTTCATATACTCTACTATTAGTTTATCAAGATATTGACTGATAAAAAGCTTAATTTCTTCTTCATCAGTTGTTACACTAATCTCATTAAGGATTTCCTTAAGTTCGATAATACGCTTATCTAATTTTTTCAATCTGTCCTGTATTTCGTCCATGCTACACCACCGTTAATAGATTAATCGTCTTTCTGCGTGAAATAATTTGAAATGACAACCTTGTTTCTTCCTGTACGTTTTGCCTTATAGAGATTTTTATCAGCACAATTTATTAAGCTCTCTGCGCAAACTTCCTCTCCCTCTTCATTTAGGCAGCACACGCCTAAACTCACAGACAATTTCACTTTATTGCCATTTAGGCAAAATTCATAATTTTCCACTATAGTTCTTATTTTTTCTGCTGCTACCCTTGCCTTCTCTATGCTGGTATTGTTTAAAGCTATTAGAAATTCTTCTCCACCGTACCTAGCCACCCAATCTGTGGAGCTTCTAACTGAGGAAATCAATAATGTTCCCAGTTCCTTTAATATTTTATCTCCAGCAACATGCCCATAGTTATCATTAATATTTTTAAAAAAGTCAATGTCCCCCATTATTACAGTAATAGGTTCTGACTGAGTATAGCTTGAATGAATATCCGCAGGCAGCCTTTCATTTATATATCGCTTATTATATAGCCCTGTTAGTTCATCAGTTATCACCAGACAATTTAGCTTATCTAATATTTTATTTGTTTTTGCTATATCACTAACCTTAGTATCAATTAGTGAATTATTTTTTGTAATATCCTTTAAAAGTTCAACAATATAGGTCCTGTCATTTAGAGTAAAAGGACTTGCAGTAATAAGGTATATCTTGCCACCTTTATATTCTAGCTTTACAAAGGTATCATTTTCATTAAAAGCTCTTACCGAAACACAATTACTGCACATCATGTCTTTTTCCCATAGACCATAGCACAAGCTTTTAACTTCGCTGCCTTCTAACTTATCCACTTGCCATGCTGTCTTATTTATTGGATCTACAATTCTAAGATAATCATAGAAATTTTTAAAGCTTGCTAGTCTATTAGTTATATCTTCTATTACTTGCCTGTTCATATAATTACCTCCTCCATATATGTTTTTAATAAGCTTAATTAAAACTACGGTTTTAAAGCTTAAGAACTCTCTTTTCTAGTTCATTTATGCATGAAGGCTTGCCTAGATAATAGCCTTGCAAATAATCACAGCCCATAAGAGTCAATTCTTCCAGTTGTTCTTTTGTTTCTATGCCTTCTACAGTAACCTTCATGTTTATCTCGCTTGCCAGCTTAATAATCCCATTAACAATAGCTCTGCTGTTGCTATTTGTACATATATCATCTATTAGAGTTTTATCTAACTTAAGGTTGTTGCATGGAAGCATTTTTAAATATCTTATTGAAGAGTAGCCTGTCCCAAAATCATCAAAAGCAATATGTATTCCCATGTCCTTCAATATATTTAACGTTTCTATATTCTTTTCGTAAGAATCCATAAGTGTGCTTTCTGTTATTTCAAGCTCCAAATATTCAGGGGACATTTTTGATATATTCAATGCCTCCTTTACTGTAGCTATGAAATTATCGTTTTGAAACTGCAAAGGAGATACGTTAACACAAACTACATTCTTTATTCCTTTATTAATCCATTTAGAATTTTGAAGGCAAGCATTTATTAGTACCCATTTACCTATTAAGTCTATTTGATTAGTTTTTTCAGCTATATTTATAAATTCATCCGGCCTAACAGATCCAATTTCTTTACTATTCCACCTAAGAAGAGCTTCATAGCCCCTCAGTTCTAAAGTTTCCGTAATATATTGCGGCTGGTAATACAGTTCGAACTCATTGTTAGAAATAGCAGTCCTTAGCTCTCTTTCAATTTCAGTTCTCCTGTAAACCTCGTTTGCAATATTCTTATCAAAGAATAAAAACTTGTTTTTTCCTAGCTCCTTAGCTTTATACATGACTGTATCGGCATTTTTTATAAGAATGTTTATATCCACTCCATCATTAGGAATTAAAACAATACCCATGCTGGCAGTTATATTTACCTTTTTATCAAGAATTTCAATTGGATTATTAAGAGAGCTTAACACACGGCTGCAAGTTTCTAAAATTATCGACTCATCAATCAATTCAGGCATAAATATTATAAATTCATCTCCGCCGAATCTTGCAACAACATCTTCTTCTCTAAAGCTTGCTTTTAATATCTGCGAAAAAGCCTTTAATAGTATATCACCGTAATTATGACCCCAAGTATCATTTACTTTTTTGAAATCATCTAAATCAATAAATATAATTGCTGCTCTCTTGTTAAGAATATCTAAGCTGCTTAAGTATATATTTGTTTTTGTAATAAATAAGTTTTTGTTTGGAAGGCCTGTCAAGGTATCGTAATAGGCAATTAGCTCTATCTGCTCTTCGTGTTTCTTTCTCTCAGTAATATCTGTAATAACGCCTAATAATCGTCTTATTTTTCCCTCTGGGTTTCTTAAGCCCTTTCCCCTAATATAAAACCATTTAAGTTCACCGGTGCTGGTTATTATTTTGAAATCGCAGCTTAAGCTGGAGGTTATCTGATTATCATATTTATCAAAAGCTTCCATTATAATGTTTAAATCTGAGCTTTTTAAAATCGAACTAAAAACTTCCTCAATTTTATCGACACTATTTAAATTATAGCCGGTTAGCTTCAGCCATTTATCAGATAAGAATAAACTATTGTTCTCCAAGTCAAATTTCCATACTATATCATTTGAACCGTCAATAAATAATTCGTATTCATTATTCTTTTCCAAAAGCTGCATTTTTACCTTATTTAGCTCTTCAATAAGGTTGTTCTTCTTGTTTTCTCTTGCTTGTTTTGCGATAAAAATATTCCATATTATATTTAGGAGAATCAATACTAAAAAACTAATAACATAAATGCTGTTTTCTCTTTTTTCATTAGAAATTCTAATTTTCCAGTTAGTATCTTCTATATTAGCTGCCATAATGGTTGATATTTTTGATTTTTTAGTTTTACTACTGCTGAAAAAAGTTTTGTCATTGGAATCCATAAGGTTAAAGCTATATGTTTCATATTCGTTTTTTGAAAAATATTGCTGCATGGTTTTATCAAGATTAACTACAGCTACAAAAAAGCCTTGAAAATCGTCTCCTTCAAATATGGGTTTCCTAATTATTACCCCATTAACATCTTCACCCACATTTCTTAAGATATAGGGGTCATTCACCGTAACTTTTCTTTCTCTAATTGCTGAACTTACTGCAGTGCTCACTTCATCTCTATCAATAAGTGATCTTCCTAAGGTTTTTTCATTTCCTTCTAAGGGGTATACCATATCTGTGTAGGTATATTTATCTTTATGCTGTAGAAAAAATATGTTTGGATTGCTTTCAATAATTTTCTTAGAAACTGCATTAAAACCTTCTATAGTAATGTTTTTATCTGAAAAGTGAATCATTAGTGTGTCTAAGGATGCTTTATTAGTTTCTATAACTTTTTCTAAATCTCGGATTGCTTTATTCCCAATTATATTTATGTCTGCCTTTAATTTGTGAATTTGAACAAGCATTAGGATACCTGTTAAAAAAAATGAAACTAAAAACACATATATGTACTGAGATTTAAATTTTTCATTCCCACCGCTTTTCATACTTTTCCCCCATTTTTAAAAAATGTTATCTCATTTAACCTTACTTTTCAGCTGCATATCAAATATTAGAATTCCCTTTGCTTAGTCAAAATCCATGGGCATTTATATAACGTTCGTTATATACCTTATTAATAAAGGTATAATTGATTTTTTGCCTCACTATACTTTATTTACTCGTTCTAAATTAATAAAAACTTTATAAAACACATAAATATGTCATTTTATGTTATATAAAGTTTAGTTATACTAAGGCTGTTATTTAATTTAAAGAAACTATTTTACATTTAAAAAAAGTTTCCCATGTGCTTTCCAAGGTTTCACCAGCCATAAGATTCTTATAAAACGCTCGATTAGTAATTTGATTAAATATAAACATTTCATATCTTGTTAAACAGGTATCAAGGAGCTCTTCCTTAATAATATTTTCCTCACTAGCCTGTTTAAATACTTTCCTTATGACACACTTTCTTTGTCCATGATAATACAAGCTTTTATTGTCTAATTCTTCCTTTAATTCAATTGGTGGAAACATCATATATCTTAATTGAAATTTGAAATCTTCTTCATGATTTGATAGATATTCTACATCTTCTTTAAACAATAAAAATAATTTTAGATCAGCACTAATATCCATATTAAATACTTTTCTATTCTCAAAATTATTTAAATAACCTAACCAACTGTTATCATATAAACCGTAAAATAGCTTTTCTTTAGATTCAAAGTGATAATATAAGGTTGGAAGTCCTACTCCAACTTCTTTACATATATCTCTTATGTTTGTAGCTTCATATCCTCTTTCAAGAAATAACCTCCAGGAAACCTTAAATATTCTGTCTGCCGTATTCATCATAGCGCCTCTCTTTGTATAACCATCGTTACTGTGTGGTTATACACTGTTCGTCGATTATTAACAATTTCTTACAAATAACAACATATTTCTTGTATGTTCTGGATATATTGTATAATATTTTACACAAATTCACAATAATATTTTTGTATTTTATGTATATATTTTAATCATATCCAAAATCCCCACAAAACCAATAATTTATATTGTTAACTTTTTCTTCAGCGAAAGTAAAAGCCACAGGAACTATTAAAATCCCCATGGCTTATTATTAATCGGTCATATACTGGTTAACCAGCTCATAGCATCTTTTCTTAGTTGACTCGTATAAGGAAGAATAGTTTGCAACAAACTCAAAGGTTCCGCCTTTATACTTCTCTGCTGCCTTCTTTGCGTCAGCTTCCTTCTGCGCAATCCATTTAACCTGCTCAGCTTGCAGCTTTTTCATTGTTTCCTGGGATAGCTGCTTCTTTAGTAAAGCGTAAATTTCATTTAGAGCTTTATCATACTCTTCATAGGACTTTCCGTAATAGCTTCTCATAGCGTTTGTTACTCCTGCGTCAGAATCCTTCTTTACTGGTAGCGCATCCAGCTGCTTTTGTATATTGTCCAGCTTTCCTATAAATTCTTTTCTTTTTCCTTCTATTTTAGCTGCATTATTTACAGGCTTTGCTGCTGTAGCTTCCTGAGCACTTTTATCTTCTTTGGCATCCTTTGTTGATGCCTGTGAATCTGTTTTGCTTGTATTATCAGCTTTATCTTGATTAGCCTTCTCAGGCTGACTTTGTACTATTTTATTTGTAGAACCTTCATTTTCCTTACTGCCTTTTGTACATGCTGACAATGCAAATATTGATAATGCTGCAAGCATTAAAAGTACAATTTTTTTATTTTTCATTACTCTTCTCCTTTTGACTTTTTATAGTAATATTTGACTGGTTTTAAAACCCTGCCAAACACTCCTATCTTACCATAACAGTTATAAAACACCAACCCTAGTTCTTCATGTTTTATAACTGTTATTATATCATTTCTAATTTCCTCAATAACTTCTGCTACACCTTTACGAAATATGAAATGGCTTATCCAGCCTAAAATACCATTTATAAGCCGCCCTCACAAAGTAAATAAAAAGAATCATAGTAATAAAGGTTGTGTACCAAGCCCAGTGAAGGTACTCTATTATGTCTGTGTACTTTTCTGTGAAATATTCTGCCAAGGTGAAGGGTCCTAGTATAGTTATGTAATATGAAAGCTTTCTAAAAAGATTTTTATTTACAGGATAATAAAGATTAAAAAATATGCACATAAAGGGCAGCACTAAAAACTCAAAGCTGAAGCTGGTTGCATTAGCTCTGGACAGTTCTCTCACAGGGTAAGCAATAAGCCCTGCCTCTACAACCACCAAACCAAAAATCCAAGAAGGAAGCTGAGAAAACATGAAAATAAAATAGGCCTCGCGATACTTTTGCTTGGGTATGAAAAATGTTGAAATTAAGGTTATAACCCATACGCTGCTTATTATAAACTTTTCTCTTAAATGCATTTTTCATACCACCCTATGTTTGTTTTCTTTCTTCAAAAACCAAGTTACTAACAGATGACATAAGCCATACTGCAAAAAGTTTCTTATGTAGCCATTTCTAACAACTTTAAAATCACAAGTATTTAAGTAACGGTTTATCAAGGTATATTTATGAGCGAAACAAATAAACCATACCATAATTGATACAAAAATTACGTAGTGTATAACTTTCATTAAAAAGCTTCGGTCTTTTGGAAAAAGCAGTACAAACCACATGAAAATACAAGGAAAAAACATAAACTGAGGTATGAAATTTACATTTGTCGCCTTCGTAAACTCCCTTACAGGATAAGTAATTATTCCTGTTTGTACAAGCGTAATGGAGGTAGACCAGGTGGAGGCTTGAAAGGTTAAAAACGAAATAAGCGCCTTTCTGATGTCTTCCTTTTTAATGTATAAAGTTGATACTGCTGACATTAAAGCTATTGCAAGGTATATAAACTTTTCTATTGTCATATAGGCTCCTTGAAATGGAATTTTCTTGTTCTTATTATCTTCAAGAAAATGGAACTTATGCGGTGAAATTAGCTCCACACAAGCAAAAGCCACCCAAACATTCTATTTGCCTGGGTGACTCTCTTAAATCAATTTCTAATTTATACTGCACTCTTAATACTAGTTAGATAATCAAATATATCCTCTAAGCTATCATTTTCTACTCGTTTCATTAGTTCAGAGCCTATAATAACACCATCTGCTTTGCTTTCTGCTATCATTGCTGCATCCCTTGGAGTGCTTATTCCAAATCCAACCTGAATTAATATGTCGCTATGGCTTTTTATTTTTTCTATTGTTTTTAAATAGGCTTTTGGAATTTCGCCTTTGGCTCCTGTTTTCATAACTCCGGTCATAACATAGGCAAACACCTTGTTATATTTTAGCCTTTCAGCTATTTCAGCCTCTGTCAATTGTTCATTATATATCTGAATCCTATTTACTTTATTGTCCTTTATAAAGTTCTCCGGGCATAATATGCCATCATAGTAATCTTTATAATTATATAGATTATAATTTGCAATACCATCGCTATAGGTCATTAATATTAATTTAACTTCTGGCAGGTTCTTCTTAATATATAACAATATTTCCTGTAAATCCTCTTCTGTAAAGCCTCTTTTAGTTACGAGCTTATGCGCATTTGCAATAACTTCTCCATCCATAAAAGGATTTTCACAGGGGATGCCTAATTCCAAATAATCTACTTTAGCTTTTTTTACTTCCTCTAATACTTTATAAAACTTTTCCTTATTAGGGAAATTAGCAAGCAGGTATACAGTTATTAATTTTTTTACTTTGTTCAAAATATGCCTCCTTTAAAATAAACCTAGTAACCAACCAAATAGAGGACCAAAGAAAGCATAGTCAGTTTCACAGAGTACTCTCATTACAGGCTGAAAGCCTCCAACGTATTGAAGTAAAAATGCTTGACCAAAAATTAATATAAGTCCGTTTACAAAGGATCCAATAATAGCACCTCTTCTTCCACCTGTTGCATTACCGAATATAGCGGTTATTGCTCCTGTGAAAAAGGTTGGTATAAGTGCTGGGAACACAAAAGTAGGATATTTTATAAAACCTAATATAGTCATTCCAATTAAACTTGCAATTAAGCTTGATAAAAAGCCAACTATAACTGAGGTAGGGTACTTAGGGAATAATAATGGTATATCCAGACCAGGTTTTGCGTTTGGCACCAGCTTATCTGAAATACCATGGAAGGCTGGTACAATATCTGCCATCATCATTCTTACTCCAGTAATTATTACAGTTATCCACAAACCAAATTGTATTCCATTTAATATTGAAAAAGTAATTATATCTTTACCCTTGCTTACATTCTCCATTACAAAGGTTGGTCCTGCTATTAAAGCTACTATTGCAAAAACCAAGGTCATTACCACGGTTAAGGCTATAGTTATTTCCCTTAGGAACTCAAAGCCCTTTGGAAGCTTCAGCTCTTCAAGGTCCTTGTCTTTATTGCCAAGAAGCTTTCCAAGCCCGGCTGATATTAAGCAGCCGATAGAGCTTGAATGAGCTATAGTAAAGCCTTCGCCGCCTTTAACATGTTTCATTAAAGGGTTCATATAGGCACAAGTAAAGGTCATATATATTCCTAAAAGCATAGAGCCTATTACTACTATCATTACAGTTGACAAGCTTGTCATAGTTCCAAGAATTGCAGAAATAAGTCCTGCATAGAAAAATGATACGTGTGCTGATAAATGTATATATTTAAACCTTGTAAATCTTGCAATAAGTACATTTAAAATAAACCCAAAGCCAAAAATCAAGGCAGCTGAGGCACCTATTGAGCCCATACTGCTTCCAATGGCAGCTCCAACATCCATTACTTCAGAGGATTGTCCAAATATATGCTGAAGCATTGATTGCATTGGAGTTAAGGATATCCCCATTGATTGGGCCCCTGTTGTAATAAGAGTAAAGCCTACCATAGTTTTAATTATTGCTGATATAATAGAGCTTAGTTTTTTCTTTTGAGCTATAAGCCCTACAAGGGTTACTCCACCAATTAGAAACACAGCTTCATTAAAAACATTAGTTGCTAGATACATAAAAAAATCTTTCATTTCCAGTCCCCCTTATCTCATAAATTATAATTCTTTAATTGCAGCTAATAATTCACTTTTTAAATAGTTTTTGTCCATTAGGTTGTCAATTCTAACTATCTTAGCTGTACTTTCTCTTAGTACATTGGCAAAATCCGAGGTAGTAATAACAATATCATATTCACTTGCATTTACTGAGCCTATATCTGCAGCATCTATTTCAGCCTCAATATTCTCAGCTTCAATTATCTGTTGTGCAAACACTCTAAGCATCATACTGCTTCCTACCCCTGCTCCACACACTGTTACAATTTTTATCATAATCTACACCTCTTTTATTAATTTTATAATTTTATTTGGATCCATCTCACTTAATATATACTTAACCTTTTCCTCATTTGATAAAATATCCATAAGTTCAGATAAAGCTATTAAGTGAGAGGAATGATCAACAGCACATAAACTAATAACTAAGCTTACTGGGTCATTTACAGGGTTTCCAAAGTTTATAGGGTTTTTTAAGGTTATGAGGCTTAAGCCTATATCCTTTGCTCCTTTTTCTGGTCTTGCATGAGGCATGGCTATCTTAGGTGCTATAACAATATATGCCCCGTTTTCTTCCACATTTTGTATCATTTCCTCTATATATCTTTCTTCAATTTTTCCTGCCTTAAATAATAACTGCCCGCCTATCCTAACTGCTTCTTTCCAATCCTTTGCTTCTACATTTGTTAAAATCTCATTTTCTGTTATAACTTCCTTTAACATTGGTTTATATCTCTCCTTTATCATTATTTCATCTTTATAATTCAATAATTTCCTTAAATCATAAATTAACCTTTCCTCATCATTTATAGTGCAGCTTTTTCTTATAGTCTCAATAAAACTTTTTATTTCTCTATCTTCTTCCTCTATTTCTTCAATAGCTTCCTTCAGAAGCTTTATGTCATCGCTTGAAATAATAGGGTTAACTATTATTGTTTTTATCTTTGTATTTAACTGAATAGTTGATATTATTAAATCCACCTTATTCTCAGCTATTACCTTATGAAGATATCTTTTAGTAGTTACCTCAACTATATTAACCTTAAACCTTTTCACAATAGTCGATACAATCATTTGCGAGGTTCCAATGCCTTCAGAGCAAACTATAACTACATTTTTTTTACTGGATTTAATAGTTTTATTTCTTTCTAAGGCTGCAGCAAAGTGTATTGTTAAGTAGCCTAATTCAGATTCATTAAATTTACAGCCTAAAGCTTCCTCCAATAAATATACACACTTTTTAAGCTCTAAAAATATCTTTGCATACTTATTTTTTATTTCCTCCAAAATTGGATTTACTAAAATAATATTATTTTTCATTCTATAGATTGCAGGTCTTAAATGATTAACTATTCCTAAAAACAATTGCTTGTCATTTAATAAATCTATTTCTTCCTGCAAGCTTATAGCTTCTATAAAATCTTTTACAATTAAATTTATTTCCACCCAATTTTCACTTATTCTCTGATTACAATTCGTTAAGCTACTTCCTAGTAGTTCAATAGCAATGAATTTAATTTCCTCATTATTGATTTTAATTTTATATTCATCTTCAATTTTTTTGCTTAATCTCTTTATAACTTTAAATTCTTTTGTTTCTATAATGCTGTCATGATTTTTTGTTTCTACTATTGATTTGCCTTCTTTTATGCGCTTTATTGAATATGCAATATTTATAAACAAATTGGTAAAGGCTTCATCAGTTAAGACGATTTCTAATTCCTTTTCTGCATTTTCTAAAAAGGTTTTTATTAAATCCAGATTAATTTCTTTAAAAAATTCTTCTACTTCCTTATAAAGAGAGAAATTAAATCTAGTATTTTGGCTCTTTTGAGGATTTCTTTCATAGGTATCAATATCTATTGAGTTAGTTATAACCTCTAGCAAGGCCTTTCTTATAAAGTACTCCTTGCCTTCAACTATAAAGCCTTTTTTAGGCACAGCAGTTAGCTTAATATTTTTTTCCTTAAACCATTTCTTTATATATTTTATGTCATTAGATATTGTTGCCCTGCTGGTTTGAGTTTTCTCAACCAAGCTGTCTATCTTTATAAAGTCTCTAGACTGAAGTATTTGGCTAATCATTATGTTAATTCTTTCTTCCTTACCTAAAGCATAAAAAGATAATTCTTGGTTTCCTATTATTTTTACTATCTTATTTTTTTTATTTATATCCTTAACAAACCCTACTCCTAATTTTTGTTTTCTTACCAATAACTCACAATTGTTATCCCTTAAAAATTCATCTATAGTATCTAAATCGTATCTAATTGTCCTTTGGGACACATTAAACATGCTGCTTAGTTGGCTTATAGTGATATAATCTTCGTTATTTATAATGGATAATAAAATCTGATTACATCTTTCATTCATAATTTTGCCTCCTTAATTTTATTATAGGTATGTCCTTAGTTTTGATAAAGTCTAATTGTTTTCAAACTTAATGTGGCAATATTATCACCTATAATAAAAGCCTTAGTCTATTTATATATCAAACTATAACATAAGCCAATGACACTTTTAATATCATTGGCTTACTCATTAGGTTTTAATTATACTCTTCCATTTTTTATTATTATCAGGTGAATGTTTATATTTATTTACCAGGTAAAAATACAGAAAAAGTTGATCCAGTCTTATTGGAATAAACCTTAATATAGCCTCCATGCCTTGATACTATTTCTCTTGTTAAGTATAAGCCTATTCCGATTCCTTCAATTTCGCCTACGTTTTTGCCTCTATAAAATCTCGAAAAAATTTTAGGCATTTCATCCGCTTTAATTCCGATACCATTATCTTTAATATCAACTCTAACAAACATTTCGTATTGCTGCACGGTTATCCTTATAACTTCACTTGTATCAGAATATTTCACTGCATTTTCTAAGATATTAAAAAATGCTTCTGACAACCAATTTTTATCATGAGTAACTTTTACTTTATCTATTTCCTTTAACTCAATCTCCATATTTTTAGCCTTGGCTTTTTTCTGCACTTGATTTATTGCTATCAATATAGTATCAATTAGATTATTCATTTGCGGTTTTAATTGAATTATCCCGCTCTCTAGCCTGGACATTTTAATCATACTTTCTATTAAAAAGCTTAATCGATTTAATGAAAGCATAATTATTTTATTAAATTCCTCTTTATCTTCTTCATTTAAGCTTTCATCTTGAAAAAGCTCTACATACATTTTTAAGTTGGTTAAAGGTGTTTTAAGCTGATGAGCTATATCGGAAATTAAGGATTTAATTTCATTTCTATCAGTTTCTATTTGTTTGTTTTTTTCCTTTAATATGTTGGTCAGCTTAATAGTTTGATGCTGCAGCTTAGACAGCAAAGTATCTTCCGCAGTAGAAAATGCTTCCTCATCTCTCATATCTATAATAGCTGCTAGCATATCGGATAGCTCTACAAACATCTCTTCCATATAATTTTTATAGAGTCTTTCATAAAAAAACATTCCACCAACTATAAATGCAGAAAAAAACAGCAAAATTATAGCTACTTTATTGTTTGCTTCTATAAAGTAAACATAAGTATTTAAACAGATAGTCATCAATATTGTAGCTGCTTTATAAATAAAGCTTGCCTTTTTAAAATTAATTCTCATATACTTACTCTCCAAAGGTATATCCAATACCAAACACTGTTACTATGTATTGCGGATTTTTCGAATCCGTTTCTATCTTCTTTCTAAGCCTTCTTATATTTACACTTAAAGTATTTTCGTCAACGAAATTCCCGCTATTATCCCATAGCTTTTCTAAAAGTATTTCTTTTGTAACCACCTTTCCTTTGTTTTTTGCAAGCAGTTCCAACAGCTTATATTCCGTTGCGGTTAAATTTATTTCTTTTTCAGCTACTGCTACCAGCATCCTATCAAAATCTATTTTCAAAGCTTTATACTCAAACACATTTCTATTCACCATATTGCTTCTTTTAAGTATTGCATTAATTTTATGTCTTAATAACTCCACTGAAAAAGGCTTGGCTATGTAATCATCACATCCAGTTTCAAAGCCTTTAACCATATCTTCTTCTGTATCATTAGCTGTAAAGAACACTATTGGAAAACCTGCTTTATCCCTAACTTCCTTGCAGAGCTCTAAGCCATTTCCATCAGGTAAATTTATATCTATAAGTAAAAAATCAATTTTTTCATTAAGTATCATTTGCTTTCCTTCAGCTTTTGAATAAGCAGAAAGTATGTCATAGCCCTCTTTCTTTAATGCAAAGGACACACCTTTATTAAGTATCTTATCATCTTCTATTATTAGTATTTTCTTCATTTCAAATCACCTACTATATTATACCAAAAGCGGTAGATAAAGAATATCTACCGCAATTTTTTAGCTCTCTATTTCTCTAATTCTCTCTATTACACTACTTTTTGAGGATTGCTTAAATACAATTGCAGGAGTAATTAAACATACTGCAAAAACAAAGGCTATTAATATTGTTAATGTAACTGTTGGAAATACAAATTCTGCATAATCCGCAATTTTCTTTGTAAGTTCTGCAATTGCATAAATTATTGCCATACCTATAGTTGCTATGAATATAGCTATTATTCCGGCATAATATAACCCCTCACAGGTTAACATCTTTTTAATCTGCTTCTTGGTCATGCCGATGCTTTCCATTATAGCCAACTCTCTTAATCTGACATTTACCCCTGTTATCATAACATTAATAAAATTTAATATTCCTATTAATATTAGAATAATTGAAATGCCACCACCAAGTATATTCATTACCATTTGTGTCTTATTAAAAGCTTCTGTTTCATCACTTCTTGATTCAAGCCATAATCCCCGATTGCTGGCAATATTCTTTAATTCACTTTCAATTTGCTCCTCATACTTATTATCTACATTAAGGAATAGAAAATGATTTACCGCATCGCTGTCTAATTCTTTCAATGCTGAATTGCTCATATAAATTGTTGGAATTCCTAAGGGAGCAGGTAGTCCTGAAGGAAATGCATTGTTCTGATCCTTTACTATATCAACATTGAAGCCTGCAGAGGTATTTTTTCTAGGATTTTTTATAGTTAACTGGCCATTTATATCCTTATAATCCTCACCATAATACCATGAATCTAATAAGATTAATCTACCGCTTTTAAAGGCCTCTATATCTATTTTTTCTTTAGCTTCTTCATTAAAACCTTCTATAAGCTTATCATCTATTCCTACTACTGAAGCATTTAATAAGCTTGGATTTTCTTTTATATTTTTTAAATATTGCTCTAAGCCGCCCTTAGAAGAATTTACTCTTTTGTAGCCCTCTTTTAAAGCTGGCAATAATATGTCTTCATTCATCTTTAATTCTAGCTTGCTTGAGGTTACTATATTTATGTGTTCAATGCCTTTCATAGCTTTTATTTCATTTATAATATCAGCATCAATTTTTCCTTGGGCAGCCTTAACATTTTGTATTGTGAAATCATTTTTTACATATCTTTTTATATAGTTTTCAGCGCTTAAACTGCCAAGAAAGGTATTAACAGTTAAAAATGTCATAATCCCCATGAATAATGACAGAAACACTACTATAGCTCTCTTCTTTTCCCTAAATACATTATACCAAGCCATTTTATACAGCTTTCCGCCATTAGTTGTATTTCTATTTTTCTTTTGCTTTTTGGTCTTGCTTCCTGTATAGCGTAAAGCTTCTGTAGGTGAGATATTGCCTGCAATTTTTGCTGGTTTCCTGCAGCTTAGGGTAACTGTTAATAATGAAAATAATGCTGCTGCTATAAAGATTACTGGATTAAAAGAAACTTTGCCCGGCATAGCACTTGCAGTTGCATTATCAAAAAATGTTCCCATTGCTAATGGCACAATTACAAAAGACACTACAGCTCCTAAAATCAGTCCTATTGGTATTCCAGCAATGGAAAGTCTAAACACTTGCCCTTTTACTATCTTCTTAATCTGCTTTGGGGATGTTCCTATAGTTTTAAGCAGCCCATAGAAATTAATATCTTTAGTAACTGATATATAAATAATGTTGTAAATAAGAAGATACCCGCTAAGAACTATAAATAATGCTATTATCACTATCAAAACTGTAGTTGCTAAAGCTGTACTTGATAAATCTTCTGTTCTATCAAAGCTATAAGAAAATTTTTGATTTCCATTAAGAGAAATCTTTTTATCTAATATAGCTGGTGCAGTTTTCTTGAGCTCTTGTTTTAAAGTCATAAGAAGTATTCCGTTGTCTTTTAAGGTTAAATTATTTTGTTCTGCAAATTTTTCAGAAACTAATAAGTAGCCTGTATCTTGTATCACACCATAGGTAGTGTAAGTGCCGCTTAACACAAATTCTTTATTTATTACCTTGCCGTTAATTTTACATGGAATTTCTATTTTATCCCCTATTTTAGCAGCACTTTTTTCTAAAAACTCCAAAGATTTTTTAGAGGCTATTATCTGATTTTCCTCTGTAGGATAAGCTCCTTCAATATCGCTTACACATGGGGTTATTTGTTTTTGAAAGTTATCCTTATTGCTATATTTAATTTGTATGTTTGTTCTGTTTTTTTCTAAGCTGTCAAGAACAACCATTCCAACATTTATTTCATAGCCTATACTGTCTAACAAATTTAAAGACTCTATCTCTTTAATTTGATTATCTGTAGGATTTGCTAGAGCAGCTGTTGCTGTATTTCCTTGCAATCTTAAATTCATTGTCTTATAGTTCTTAACAAAGCTTATGCCTATACTAAAAACAGATGAAATCATAAAAGTTGTGAGTATTATTGCAATAACAGTAAATATATTTCTTATCTTATTTTTCTTTAGAGATCTTTTAGTCACTCTTTTTATAACTTCTTTATTGTTGTTCTCAAACTGCATTACTCATCACCTCTAACTACAACCTTACCGTCCTCAAGCCTTATAATTCTATCTGCAAGCTGAGCAATTTCTTCATTATGGGTAATCATAACCATGGTCTGATTAAATCTTTTACTTGTCATCTTCAATAAACCTATTACATCCATGCTTGTTTTACTGTCTAAATTTCCTGTAGGCTCGTCAGCTAATACTATAGCTGGCTTTGTAGCCAATGCCCTTGCTATTGCAACCCTTTGCTGCTGTCCTCCTGAAAGATTACCTGGCATATTTGTTAGTTTTTCCTTCAGCCCTAATGCATCAACAATAGAATTTACATATTCTTTATCTATTTTTACCCCATCTAATTCTATTGGCAAAACTATATTTTCATAAGCGTTTAATATAGAAACTAAATTATAGTTTTGAAATATAAAGCCTATATTTCTTCTTCTAAAAATCGTTAATTCTTCATCCTTCATAGTGCTGATACTTTTATTAGATATAGTTACTTCTCCATCGGTTGGTTTGTCTAGTCCTCCCAGCATATTTAACAGTGTTGATTTCCCGCTGCCAGAGCTTCCTACTATTGCAACAAATTCTCCTTCATTAATTGCTATACTAACCTTATCTAATGCTTTTACTATATTAGGTTCTTGTCCATATATCTTTATCAAGCTGTCAGTTTTTAAAATACTCATTTTATATCACCTCAAAAGTTATTGTATACTTTGTATTTTAAATGCAACTTCTTACAATCTTATGACAGAAATTAATTAAATTTAAAAAACAAGCAATACCAAATCAGAATAGTAAAAAACTGCAGCAACCTTTTAAGCTTACTGCAGCTTTATATTACTTTAGACATTTTATAGACCTCAGTATTAAACAGAGGAATTTGTGCTGGCAGAAAATACATTTTCCAAGGATCATGTTATCCCTCCTTTCACTCGGGCACTGGGCACCTTAGCTTACTCGTTTCCACTCGCAAGTCGCCCGTTTAAGTCCATTTAGGACTTAAACCTCCTTTCACTCGGGCACTGGGCACCTTAGCTTACTCGTTTCCACTCGCAAGTCGCCCGTTTAAGCCCATTTAGGACTTAAACCTCCTTTCACTCTTTTGGATTCCAAGGTTTAATCAGCCTCAAGGAATCCGCCTATGAAGCCAACTACGCCTCCAAAGGCACCTCCCACTGCAGCTCCGGTGCCTTCACCAACTACAGCACCAAATATTGTTCCAGCTGGACCAAAAACTGAACCGCTGGCTGCTGAAACTGCGCTGAATACGCTTCCTACAACTGAAGCGCCGGCACTTCCCCCAAGAGCTGCACCCTTTAAACCGTTTGATAGTCTGTCTGTGAATTTCATCCACAACACTTCCTTTCAGTTTTTTTTATTGTTATAATGTTTTTATGTAATCTTTGCTGCCTCTTTAGTGGGCTGCTGATTACATTTTTTATTATATCAAGGCGCTTATATACAGTCTTTTCAAAAACTATGCGAGGTTAATATATGGGTAAAAGTCAGTACAATCCTTTTATAAAACATTATGATACTATAAGAGAAATCCTAAGAGACTTTTATATTTATGGCTGCTATACAAGGGATTACTTCTCTTCAAATAAAGCCAGCGGCAGAAAATATGATAATGAGCGCAGGCGTATTTTAAGCTACATAAATAAAATGCATATAGCTGAGAAAAACAGAGGTCACCAAAAATACATAAGCTTATCCTATGACATGTACAGCTGTACAAGAAATTTTCTGTCAGACTCTTTTCTATCAAAGAGCTTTAGCAGAAATGATATTATGCTGCACTTTTATCTTCAGCAGCTGCTTATAGAAAATGCTTCACCAATGTCTTTAGATGAGGTTGTTGCTTACCTGGATGCCTTAACTAAGGATTTGCCTTATTATAATGAAGGCTTCGATAGAAACACAGTTAGAAGAAAGCTTGAAAAGCTTGTTTTAGAGGAAATACTTGAGACAGAAAAGCACAAGACCAAAAAGCTTTATAAAATGTCAGAGGACTTTTTTGAAGACTTTGAGCCTGAGGAGCTTAAGGACCTTTTATATGCTGTAGAGTTTTTTTCAAATACAGCCTCCGTAGCCTTGCCGGGATATTATGCTGTGGATACCTTGAAAAATTATATTAAGCAGGAACGAAACCTTTCTTCCTTTACAGAGGATATTTTTATGTACAAGCATAATCATCTTCAAAGGATTATAGATGATGAGATAGTATGGGACCTTTTTGAGCTTATTGAAAGCTCAAGCCTAGCCTGCTTTAGCTATATTAAAAAGCACAGGAATAAAAAAGCTAATACTGAAGAATACAATACTAAAATAGTAAAACCCTTAAAAATTATTATAGATTTTCAGTATGGAAGACAATATCTTTTATGCGTTGAAGGCAGCAAGTCTTTATTGTCTTTTTACAGAATAGACCGCATAAAAAATTTAAAAGCCTATAGTGATGAAAAGCTTCAGGAGAAGGTTGAGAAAGTGCAAGTTGAGCACTATGACAGGTGCTGGTGCGCTTCCTTTAGCAGCAAGGCTCAGGAGGACATAACTACAAAGGTTGAAGTAGAATTTTTATTTGATGAAGAAAGCAAGGGCTATATTTTAGACAGGCTTAAAAGAGAAGGAAAATGGGGAGAGCTTGAAAAAATCTCTCAGAACAAATATTTATTTACTATAGAGGTTACTGATCCTGAAGAAATGCTGCCTTGGCTTCGTTCCTTTGGAGAACACATAAAGGTAAAAGCAAGTGACAAGCATAAGCTTAATGAAAAGCTCGTGGATAACTGGAAGGAGCTATTGATTAAATATGGAGATGTTTAATGAAACTAAAAACCGGTATTTTTACGTTGTACAAAATATAATAAACCGCGCTAATACAGAAGCTCTTACAGAAAAGAATATTAATGAAATTTTACAGGAGCAAAGCTTTAACGAACCTGATTTTGAGTTTGAGGCTTCTTTTTTAAATAAATCAAGAGATGAAGCAGACAACCTCTTTTTAATAAAAAAAGAAGGAAATGTTTATAAGCCTCATATTAATAGTAAAGTTCCAATCAGGCCTTCAGCTTTGGAAAAAAAGTGGCTTAAAGCTATGACTGAAGAAGATGCACTTGAACTTTTTCTAAAGGAGTCCACTATAGAAAAGCTTAAGCTGAAGCTTCAAAACACTGAAAGCCCCTTGAAAAAAGACTTTGTTGAATATAGAAATATAGATAGTCCGGATTTTATAAAAGAGGAAGCCCAGGCTCTTTACAAACAGTACTTTAAAAGAGTATATAAAGCCTTAAAAGAGCATAGGTTTATAAGCTATACCTATGTTTCAAACAGCGGAAGGCTTTATGAAAAGTTGAAGGGCTACCCTTTTAGAATTGAATATTCCACGAAAAATCATAAGTTTAGATTGTCCCTTTTGCCTTTTGATAGGAGCAGGCCAATAAAAATGAATATAGATGGCTTAAAGGCTGTAGAAATTCTTGAAACAGCAGATTCTAAGTACAGAGAAGCTGCCATGGAAAAAATTCTAAAGAAAAAGGTTGAAAATCCTATTACTTTGGAAATAGAGAACAAACACAATGCCATAGAAAGATGTTTTTCCTTATTCTCCTACTATGATAAAGAAGCTTATTATGACAGCCAAAAGGGTAAGCACTATATAAAGATATTTTATTATGAATTTGATGAAAGAGAGCTAGTTAGAGATATTTTATCGCTGGGCAGCTCTGCATTAGTAATTTCTCCAGATAATATTAGGACTGAAATAATAAACAGAGTGAGAGAGGCGTTAGAGAAAAATTGTTAAAGGGGTGGACAATTCCACCCCTTTTTTTAGTTTGCACCACAAGAATATTTTACTTATTTTTTTCCGCTTTAAACTTTTTATAAAGAATATCTTTTAAAACCAAAACAGTGTCCTGGTCATTAAAATCAAACTCCTTTTTGCAGTCATCATAGAGCTTAGATATCCTTTCAACATAACTTTCTATTCCTTGTGTACCTTCATAAGTGGCTAAAATTGGATACTTTTTACTCCATGCACTAGTCCAATCAATTTCATCAACTATCATTTCGATGCTTGTAATATCCCCGCTAAGATTACTTCCGCTTATAAGATAGTCATAACTTACATTATAAAGCTTACTTAGTAATTTCACTTTAATTAATTCGGGAACTGTTTGGTCAGTTTCCCACTTGCTCACTGTTTGTCTGGATACATCTAATTTGTCCGCAACCTCTTCCTGAGATAACCCTGCTTTTTTACGCAAATCTAGTAATTTATCACCTAATGACATAATATCACCAACCTTTCAATTATTTTAGGTTAACCTGTAGCTACAGTATACTTAAAATAATAATTGTTTTCTACCAAGTAGAATTGGAATTTTGTCAACTAAACTTAACATCTTTACTAAACAAGATTATTAAATAAGGCAATGCTAAAGAATAGTGTTGAAAATCAAGATGCTCTTATATACACAATTATCCATGTTAGGTATAATTATGTTAACATGCAATTGTATATTAAAGCGAAAGTTATTTATATATTAAGAAACTTAAATGGGAAAGGCTGATAGTTATGAAGGAATTAGATTTGGAATATAAGATTATTGGTAAAGGTAAAACTGTACTTGTAATAGAAACAGGAATAGGCAGCTCATTCTATGATTGGTATTCTATTGTACAACAGCTAAAAGAAGACTTTACTATTGTTTTATATCATAGATGTGGCTATGGGAATAGCCAAGTTCCCAAGACCTCACGAACTACAAAGAATATTGCTGAAGAGCTAAATTGTCTTTTAGATAAGATAGAGATAAAAAACAAATTTATATTAATTGGGCATTCTTTTGGAGGATTATGTGTACAACATTATGCAAAAATGTATCCTCATAGGTTAAAAGGTATAATGTTAATTGACTCTACTTCCTTCAATTTCAAAAAACTGTACATGCTTGATACACCTGTGATGAACTCTCTAATTGCAATAGATAGTATGATAGAGAGTAATATTAATTCTTCAAAGAAATCAAAAGAAGAATTAAAGCATCAGAATAGAAATATAATTTCGTCTTATGAAAATCGTTTAAGTGATGCAGACATGAAATCTGTAGAAGAATTTTTCACGAACTCCACGCTTCATAAAACTATTGCAGAAGAATTTCAAAGTTGGGATATAGATAGTAATCAAATTAAGAGTATTACTGAGTTCCCTAATATTCCACTTATAGTAATATCAAGGGATAGTAAGATAGCTAGAAGAGGATGGGTGAAATATGGTATTCCAGAGAAGGAAGCCATTTTATACGAAGATGAGTGGTGTAAACTACAAAGTGAGTTATCAAAACTTTCAGACGAAGGAAGATTAATAATTGCTGAAAATAGTGACCATGAGATTTACTTAGATAGACCTGATATAGTAATCCATTATTTAAAGACATTACTATAATACAAGAACTTTTAAGTAATGAGTGTATATTGTCTTGAATTGGTTGCTTCACATTTTTCTTTAAGGATGAAACAGTAAAACACCAAGCAGCAGTAATTTATAGCTGTTCAAATCAATTCAATGAGCTTATTCTCTCGCAGCAGAAAAAGTTAACAATTTAACTTTTTTAAAATTTAAAAATATAAAAAGTTTACTTTTTTCTCTGCGAGAGATTTTGAGCTGCGTAAAATATTTTTAAAATGGTCAACAAATGAGAATAGTTGCAGTAATTTCCATGTTTTGCAATTACGTCATTTTCATCTGGATCTCAAATTCCAAGATAAGATATGTATACTTAAAAAACATTAATGAACATATTCTTTTATAGCACAGTAGTAAATTATTCCTGAATTAAGGAGTCTTTGTTATGACGAAAAAAGGATTAATATTTATCATTCTTTTAGGAATTCCTTTAGTTTTTTATATAGCAAGAAACAATCCAAATTTTTTTTATTCTATAGCTGAAGATACTGTAAAATCAATATATTGCGAGTACTATATGGAAGGCACTAAAATCCTTCCAGTAAATGAAGCAGATAAACAGATTATTATATCCGAAGTAAGCAAAGCTAAACAAACAAGAAAAATAAAGGCTCCAAAAATTGTAGATTAAGGTGTAATAAAAAATTTTAGTGGAGGTATGTATGTTTCAGTTTTTAGAACTTAATGACTTAAAAGATGATGAAATTAAATTAGTTTTGAAAAGTCAGGACTTGCCTGATTATGAAAAGGGAATTTTACCAAGATACGGGTTTTCAATAATACATATCAACAATAATGAAGATATTGGCGTAATTTATTTCGTAGTAGACAATACACGGAGACAATATTTAAGAGGTCATCTTAGTTATGGTATTTCCCCTTATTATTTTGGGCATAATTACGCCATGAAAGCATGTAAACTTATTAAGCAAGTTGCATTGGCTCATGGATTTAAGCGTTTGTTTATAGGGTCTGGGCATGATAATACTGCATCAAGAAAAACAATAGAAAAATTAGGGGCCACGCTTATTACTATAAATGATGTTCCTGACGATGAAATTATACAAAACTTGCATGCAGAGAAAATAGATATGTATGTTTGGGATATTATAGCATAAGTATTATTTTTATTACGCCTTATTTAAATATGGCGCAATTGTAAATTAATATGCAATAAAGATATGATAGTTAGGAGAGAACTATGGTTAAGTATTACATTGGAATAGATTTAGGTGGAACCAATATTAAAGGTTGTATATTTAATAAGGACCTGAACGTAGTGTATGAGCAAAGGCTTTCAACAGAAGCCGATAAAGGGTCTGAACATGTACTTAATAGAATTCATAAATTAGTTACTATAATGTTAAATAATACAGGATTAACAAATACAGATATTGCATGTATGGGCATAGGTGTGCCAGGATTATTGGATATTAATGAAGGTGTGTCAATGTTTTCACCAAATTTTTCGGACTGGGAAAATGTGCCTATAGTAAAATGGTTTGAGGAAAAATTACATATGCCAGTATTTATAGATAATGATGTTCGTGTTAATTTGTATGGCGAGTGGTATTTTGGGGCTGGGAAAGGAAGTAAAAATGTTGTTTTACTGACATTAGGAACTGGCCTTGGTTCTGGGATTGTTATGGATGGACATGTTTTATATGGAGCAACAGGGAGTGCAGGAGAAATCGGGCATATGAACATGTACCGTGAAGGGCGTCCTTGTAAATGTGGAAGTTCAGGTTGTTTAGGTCGTTATGTTTCAGCCTTAGGGATGTTACGTACACTAAAAGAAAAAATAGAAGGTGGGCATTACAGTATTATTTGTGAATGGGTTCATAATAATTTATCAGAGATCACTGCAAAAATGGTCTCCGAAGCATATGACTTAGGTGATACAGTTGCAATTGAAACCTTACATGAAACAGGAGAAATACTCGGATTTGGGCTCGTTAATGTCATTAATTTATATAATCCTGAAATAATAATTATTGGGGGCGGTATGGCAGCTGCTGGCGAAAGGATTTTACAAAAGACCAGAGAAACTATAAATAGTCGTGCTCTTAAAATTCCCAATGAAAAGTGTACCTTAACAACGGCACTTTTAGGAGATTCTGCTGGAATGGTTGGCGCTGCGATTTATGCTAAACAGAAATTAGAGAATAATATGTAATTGAGCTAGTTCAGAATATTATCATATGATTAGCTAGCTCAATACATAGGTTAGGAAATCATTATAAAGTTATGTGAAACTAACTTGTTCTTGTAAAGGGGGAATTATGGATAAGTATAAAAAGTTACCTTTTTCCTCTGCGAGAGATTTGGTGCTATATAAAATATTTTGATGTATCTGGCTAATAAATGGGCTAAAAAGTATTTTGAATTTTTTAAGTGGATGGCAGTCATGAGCTTGACTTTTAATTTCAATATTCTTCTTAAACATAACCTTAAATAAAAACCTGAGGTACGTTAGGATATTATTTGTCCTAACGCACCTCAGGTTTTGTGTTTAATTAAAGGCTTTTTTAAAGCTGGCAATATATAAAAGCGTTAATATATCCTGCTTTCCAGCGCTGTCTAGCATAGTATTTTCCTCGTGATTGTAGCCTACCACGGGAATAATATTATCCATATCGTAGTATGGGAAATACATAGTGTGCCAGAACATTTTGTATAGATAGTCGCTGAAGCAGTTGTTTTTCTTTCCTATATCAGTAAGAACTTCATACATATTGAGGCTAGACAGCTTTTTCCTATTTTCCTTAATTATATTATTAAGAGATTTTGTAATTAGCTCATCTATGCCTTCAGGTTTTGTCTTAGAAATTGCCGCTTCAAGCTCTGCAAGGCTTTTATCCTCTGCTGCTGAAATTTTTACAAGTGATTTTTCCCAAGCTGAAACAGCATCAAGGTTCTTTCCAAAATAACTTCTCATAAACAGTACAAAAAGAAAAGCCATATCCTTCTCATCAAATTCAGATATTCTGGAATGAGCTGTCCAATTTCTAACACACTTGAGAACTGCAGCTATGCTGCACTGCAAAAGCTTCTTTCTGTCGTATCTATTTATCTTTGGTTGAGACACAAAGGCCGCTTCATAGGGATGACTTAATTGTTTAATAATCTGCCTGTAAAGCTGCTTTCTTCCGTTTTCCTCTGGCTCTCTTAAAGGCAAAGCCTCCTTTAGCCAATAAAGCATGTCCTCAAAATACTCTATATCATATATTTCCTTCTTTTCATTGGAGAAAATCTCTTCTTCTATATAGTTATATGCTTCGACACTATACCTTTTTCTAAGCTTTGTATTATGTTTTCCATCAACAATTTTATAAAAAGGAAGTATGCCTTCCATAGTATTGTTAATATCGTTCTCATAATTAAAGATCAAACCTCTCAGCTTGCTTTTACCATAGGAATAACTGTTTCTATAGGGTTTATATTCTTCCACAAGCTGAGCATTAAAATCCTCCTGCTTTTGCTTAAGCATAGCCTTAGCCTTATTAAGATAGCTTAAGTATTCAATACAGCCCTCGATTATTCCGGAGCGAAGGGCATAATAGCTGTTTTTATCTAAATTCTTGAGCCATTTAACAAGCCCTTTAGCCTCTGTTTTATCGCTGGTTGCATAATACTTATTTGCACTCTTGCTGAATTTTCTTTCTGAAGGAATATTTATGCCTGCCTCGTGAAAGGCCTTAAAGCTTTTTTCTATATTATTTTGTTCCTTTGTAGCTTCAGCTGCTGCAGATATTTCCTCTAAAGAATTAGAGGAGCTGTTGTTTATACTCTGAAGGCCTTCAAAGGCATCCTTATAAAGACCTGCCTTAAGCTGCTTTATTACATTGTTTATCGGATATTTCAGCGCATTAACAGTGCGAAGATAAGCAAGGCTTAGATATACCTGCTGCTCAATTTCGGCAAAGCTTTGTGCTGCACCGGTTTCCTTCAGCATACCGCTGCTTGCCATAAGCTTAAGAAGCTCATTAATCCTCTCAGCATAGCCCTTTATGTCATCTTCATTAATATAAGCGCTTAAAAAAGCTATTCTATTATTAGGAAAGCCCTTGTCCAATAATTTAAGGTATATATAAAAGCCGCCGTCTGTACTGCTCCCATTTTTAAGCCTTTCCTGAGTTACTATGCCTTTAAGCTTATCTAAATAATCATCATTTTCAATTGCTATATTTATATCCAATATGGCAGCATCAAATTCTCCAAAATTATTATCTATAATATCCAGAGCCTTGTTAAGGGTGTCTGCATAGAGCACCCTTTCAGGCTCAAGGTTATAGGTTTCGCAGTAAAGCTGCTTGTCTCTTATGTCATCATCCACACAGAGATACTTCATTATATATCCTCCTCTTCATCTGAGATAAGTCCTTTGTTCATGAGAAGCTTGATGGAGTAAACACTTTCAGAAATGTTGCTCTGCACATTCCTAAGCTTTTTGCTTCCATTAAGCATGCCCATGAATTCCTCCATGGCCTCAAGACCTTTATGGTTGCCGCCTGTATAGATATTTTTATCCTCTATAGGGTTTATAACTTCGATGGATACATAATCCAGAGCCTCCACCACCTCGGATTTCAGCAGCAGCTTTATATATGCACTTGATTCCTTCTTGCCATAGGTTAGTGCATTGAAGAAGAGCTCCATAAACCTTCCAATGAGAAAGGAAGCACAACCGCTGGTTGGGTCAATGGTTATTGAGCTTAGGCTTTCATCTATATCAAAGGATATATTAAAGGCCTTTGAGGAAAACCACTGGAAAACCTCAACATTTCCTTGAAGCACCTGGTTTTCAAAGGAAGCCATAAGCTCCTCAGTATCGATTCCAGAGGTTTTAAAGCTGCTTTTAATCCACTGGCATCTGCTTGAGTTATCAAAGAAAACTCTCAGCAGAACTCTTTTAAAGGCATAGTCAATAAAATAAGGCAGCCCTTTTGCAGAGCTTGACTTTGATATGCCTTTTCTTAAGTAAGCCTGAAGCTGTTCTGGCTCTGCAGAATGAGACAGCTTAAGTATCTCACATTCGTTCTGCATCATGATTTCATCGTTGTAGACCTGCATAAGAGTTACATAGTAGTCCCTTAACTCATCATGCTTAGCTAAAGCCTCAGCAACCTTGTAAATTGCATTTGGCTTTAAGATATTGGTCCAAATATGAGAAAAGTCTTCCACCATTCTCCTATTTTTCATGTTTAGCCTATCAGCCTTTTCCCGAAGCTCCTTCTCCACCTGATTTCTTTCTCTGGTGGTGTCCAGGGTTTTCAGGAAAACATCAAAATCAAGTTCAAAGTTTGAGTTGATAACAAGGCTAGGCAGATAATAGCCTTCCAAAGAGCTACCAAGCTTGCTGTAAAGCTCATAATCAAGGTGCTCAAGATAACTGTATATGGTGTCCGTCTGAGCATAGGTCATCCTATACAGGTCATCTGCAGAGGGCATCTTGCAAAGCAGATTAAAAAGCTTGTAGTAGTAGCCGATTTGATAATCTGGACAGTGGAAAATAGCACTGTCAAAGTCCTTTTCCTCCACAAGCTTAAGGTATTTAAGGAAGCTTTCCTCCTGAACATACTCTAGTATATCCTCGGTAGTGAGAGGATTTTCATAAGCTTCATCATAGTCCTTTTTTATGCGGTATTCCTCACATACGAAAAGGAACACAGCAAAAATGGAAGCTGCTGAGTCATAATCCTTTTCCTCGCCCATGGTATTATCCCATATAAAATCTATGGTTATATCCCTAAGCTTAAGGTAGGCTTCAAGAGCAGTTTCAGCAGTTTTTCTTGTGGTGCTTTGGTAATAATCCTCGCCGATTTTACCCATTATGTCGGCTGAAGAATAAAATGAAGCACCCCTCCAGCTTTTCTTCTGCTTATTTAAAGCCTTCATCTGCTGAAGAACACTCTTGTCAGCTACAGCTTCAAAAATGATGTCATCATTGGACTTAAGTCCATGATTTTTAAGCCCATCATCAATTAAATACTTCATTCTTACATGAAGATAATTGTCATAGGCAGCTATTAGCTCTCTATTGAGATAATAGGTTTCCTTATAGCTTTCAAAGCTTTGAACAATAGTGCAGTGAAGCTCAAACTGCTTCTTTAAGTAGCTTTCAAAGGTCCTAAGAATTTTCCTTGAAGCCTCCGTTACTACCTCTCTTTCCTCCATTTGCTCGTTGTTGTAGAAATCTACAGCAAGGTCCCTTATGCTTTGGGTAAAGACATGTGTATTTTTTAAAAGAGTAACCTTCTCAAAAGAATCCAGCATGTTTTTGCTTCCTGCCCAAGCAATTAGGGTTTCAAAATCGTACTCCAGATCGTACTCACTGAAGTAGCCGCCTTCCTCCAGCTTATTGACAAAGTCGATAAACAAGCCATAAGCTGTTTCAAACTCTTCAGGCTTTGCATCTACAAAGTCCAAAAGTTCTTCCTCAAGTGTTTCAACCAGCCACTGAAGATTTTCGCTGTTTTTTTCAGCGGACTCTAAAAAGCTGTAATAACCATATTGCAAGTGTATTTCAAAAGTACTTATATCTTTTCCCATAATATCAACCTCCAATAATTTATGAACTATAATTATTTCAAAGCAAATCTATCGCTTGAAACTATTTTAATTATAGTCCACAGAGCCTTTGGCAACTATTCAAAAACTATGCGAGATTGAGGTTATTATATCATAAAGGGGTTGCTTTAGGTTTTTTAATTGTGCCTATCACTGCTTCTTATCCATCAGCTTATAAATACCATTTTGTCTTTCCAATATATTAAACCCAATCATTTCTCTTCTAATAGTGCAAAAATCATCATGAAAATCCGCAATGAGTATATTAACTTCTCTTTCAGCATATGACCTGCCGCCTTCAAAGCTCTCAGCAATCTTCTCCAATACAATTTTTCTTTTCTTTTGCTGAACTGGAATAGACTTTAGCTTTCCATATTCGAAAAAGGCATCTAACACATTTTGTTTGTACTTATCTTCTCTTTCGGTTTGTACATCCTTTTCTGATTTTGCAACACTGATTAGATCATTCAAACTAAGAGATAATATATCTTCATTTAAATGATAAACTACATAATATTGCTCTTTAGAAGAGTACACTAGGTTAACTTCTTCCAGCTTCTTTAAGTGAAAGGATATTGTTGATGGGGAAAGTTTTAACCTTTCTGATAATAGTTCTACATACATAGGACTTTCTTTTAGGTTATTTATTATTAATAATCTTGATTTATCTGACAAACATTTAAATAATTTAATGCTATCCTTCTCCATTTAAACCTCCTTGCAAAGCCTATTGAAATGTTTTTCAAATAGCTTTTTAACCTGTTCTGCTGTTTCCAGCTTAATTTGTTCAATGTAGTATTCTTGCATCATATTATGTTCCTTATCTTTAAGCATCTTCTCTCGCCAAGGCTCTGGTATTTTGTTAAAGAAATCATAGTAGGTTTCAGCAAGCTTCCTCAGTTCAACTATCTCAGACTCCTCCTGCTTGCAGGCTTTTCTGTAGCTTACATTAAAGAGCTTAAAGAAAATATCTCCTATATTGGACTTTATAGTTTCTAAAATTGCTTCATCGCTTGAGCCCTCTTCAGCGCGCCTTTCAGAAGCTTTTTTATAAGTACTTATTAAGGCTTGAAGCTCCTTTAAATATTCTTCCTTTAACTGTTCAATTAGTGTCATCTTAATTCCCCCAATTCTAAGTTTCATTTTTACAAAGAGTATATTTCCCCATTCATTTCCATACCCTTTATTACATGATAGCTACAAAAATACTTGTTGTCAATATATTTCGATGATTATAGAATTAATAAAAACACTAGTAATTAGATATGCCGCAGAATTTTATCCATGGGCACTCCAATTACTAGCACTTAATAATATTATCTTCACAATTTTTAGTACTGCTAACGATTAAACATTAAATAAGGTCTTATGGCTGCAGGTTTTACTATTGTTTATCCAGCATTTTTGTATACTCCCTAAATTTAATTTCCCATTGCGAATCTGAACTATATGCTTCGCCTTTACTATCTAAAAATTGTTTAAGAACACAAAGTTCCTCTTCTGAAAGTGTTTTAAACAAATCTAATGCTTCCTCTTCCCAAAAACACACGCTCAACACTTCCACCAAATCACTCAAGCTATGAATCTCTTCTTTTACCATTGCTATCTTGTCAGAAATAAATCTACAATCATTTATTTCATTGATTAAAGTACGCAGCCTTTCATTATCCATAGCAGCGTTATCTATAAATTCACTTTCTTTTGAGTCCTCTTCATATTTAAAGGATAGAAATACATTATCAATATTTCCTGTGGATAATCCTACTTCAATTCTAGGATAGATGTTTACAACTGTCATTTGAATATATTCTATATTCTCATTAGCTGCTATTCCTAAAGTCTCACATACTCTCTTTGCTGAGCTCCTTAATTTTGCCATAATTTCAGTTTTAGACAAGTTTCTAAAAACCCTTAATAAGGTTTCTCTTTGCAGGGGGGAGATTGCTAATGTAAATATATCCTCCCCTAAAATCTCTAGTCCTACAGCATTTGTCAGCATCGGTTCAAAAATATTAATGAGTAATCCCTTATAGTCAGTGCAATAGCTATTTAAAATACCTCTCATATTATCCTTATCAAAACAAATGCAAAATTCATTTTCAATAAGCAGAGCTTTCAAGTATTCCCTTATATATTCGATTCCCTGTAGTTTTTCTGCTATAGGGTTAGAAAGCTGATAATCTATGCTGCAGCTTATGCTATGAGCGAAAAATCTATAATCATATTTATTAAAGAATTCACCTATTTCATTTAGTGTATCCATATAGGATATGTTTTCTACTTTAGGCGAGCTTTTTCTAACTGCTTCTAATAGTTTCTTTCCTTCCTCCATCAAAGAAGCAATTTTTATCCAAGAGGCTTTTAATAACTCGCTAATATCTTCTTCTATCAATACTTTGCTTACATTCACTAACCCTTTTAATTCTAACTCCAATGAAAAACAAATTGAGTTAAGCAACTCTTCAGCTGTTTCTATTGGAACTGATGTGCTATCCCCCATGGTATATCTTTCAATGTGCTTGCCAAGGAAGCTCCATATTTTTACCTCAATAAGCATTCTTTCTTCTTCATTTATATTTTTATCTATTTTAATATTATCTGAAAAAGTCAATAAACTCTTGTTGTTTTCTTGCATAGACCCTCCTGTATTCCTTATACTGCACATAAAGAATATTAATCTTTATGCCTCCTAAAATTCATGTCCATATATATCTGTATCATTAACCTGATATCCATATCTTGTATTTCTGCAAAGATCCTCTAAAGTAGTTCCACTTAAATACTCCAAGGATCCTTGACATTTTCCATCAAAGTGCCTTTTCATAAACTCTATAAGTTCATCGTCAGAAATCTGATCCATCGCTTCATTTTTAAAAAAATAAAAGCATTCCTGAAGCTCCATTAATGTATCTTTATAATTCTGCTGCATTATATAAGGTGAATCACAGAAGGCTTCCACTATCTTTTTCAAAATTCCTTCACAAAACTCAATTCTTCCTGTGTCTTTTAACGCCTTAAAACGGTTTTCAACCAATTCACTAACATCTTCATCCGATAAAGCTAATCCATACTTAATTGTTATTTCATTGCAAGCTTTTAATTGAATTGCAGCTTGTTTTTTTTGCATATCTTGAAATACTACAGCCATATTTTTATCCACTATAATCACCTCTACATATACTGTACTGCTACCTCTAGCACAGTACAAGACTTGACATTTTGTCAATTTTATGGTAATATATAACCATAAAATACTTCCCGATTTGAGAGTAAATCCGGGAAGTATTTTTTCATATTATTATTTAATTTTTCTTATAGCCAATGGTAAAACTTCGCTAACAAGTAAGGTTTTGAAACCTGTTTCTTCATTTCTTATAGGAACCTTCAAAACTTACTCCCACTTAAAAAATTTAATAGCTATTCCGCTGCAAACCAACGGAAGAACACCAATAATATAAATTGGTATTACTGCATTATCTATGCTTAGGTTAAGTGATGCACTTTTTAAAAACTTTATCCCCTGGGTTAAAGGAAAAATATCTGCCATCTTTTGAAGCGCTGCTGGCATAACCTCATATGGTAATGTTGCTCCCGAGAAGATAAGCATAGGAAAATATAAAATACCTGCAATTACACCTGCTGTTTTAGTATTTTTTGCTATTCCACCTACCATAAATCCAATGCTAAACATTGATATCATTACTAATGCATATGCTCCTAAAAAATTAATCCAGGAACCTCTAAATTGAAAATTAAAAAACACCTTAGCTGTTAAATAAACAAGTATTAATGAAGCAATGGCATATAGAGCATAGATTACTCCTTCAACAGCTAAAATCATAGATGGACTTACAGGTGTTATCTTAAATCTTTTTAATATTTTTCTGTGACGATACTCAGATAATACTAACGGCAAGCCCATAACCCCACCTGCACAAATGGCAATGGTTGATATTGCAGCAAAGGATTGCTCCAGAAAGGTGAAAGCTGCTCCAGGAAAAGCTGGGTTATTACCATAAATAACACCTAAAATAATAGTTACTACTACAGGCATACAAATTGCAAAGATGAACATATCCATGCCTCTTAGGGATAACTTTAACTCAGTTATTAACATTGTTCTAAAGACTTTCATCATCCAATTCCTCCTCATCTACAAACCATAAATAAGCATCCTCAAATTTTTCAAATGGACTTAATGACACTGCTTCTCCAACTGTTTCATTGAAATCTATTACTCCATTTTTTAAAATACATATTTTATCGCACAGAATTTCAACCTCATCCACGAAATGAGATGTTAAAAAGATTGTGAGTCCTTGCTTCTTTAAATTTAACAAACACTTCCACACATCTCTTCTAGCCTTTACATCTAGTCCTGTGGTAAGTTCGTCTAGGAATACTACCTCTGGTCTCGGAATTAATGCTAGTATAATAAATAATCGTTGCTTTTCCCCTCCTTCAGATAAAAGAATAACACCAGAATAAAGCCTGGTGTTAAAATGTAGAGTTTGTATTAAATTTGGTTTTCATAACTTCTAATTGCTTAAGCATAATCTGCGCATTTTTTTCTGCATCACTCAAGGAAGTAAGAAGCCTATCACATGCTGTAACAATCTCCTCATCCTCTTTCGGTCTATTAATTACCTGTCTAATATCAATTTCCTTACATTCTGATATGGCATTCATCATTCTTAAAATTGCTGAAAGAGAATAATTAGCACAACGCAAAGTACGTATTATCTTTAATCTATTA
Source organism: Clostridium swellfunianum (assembly GCF_023656515.1). Taxonomy (NCBI): domain Bacteria; kingdom Bacillati; phylum Bacillota; class Clostridia; order Eubacteriales; family Clostridiaceae; genus Clostridium; species Clostridium swellfunianum. Next base: position 3,654,533 of record NZ_JAMOFV010000006.1, on the reverse strand, counting down.
ATATCACCTTCAGTATAAACCCGATATCCATTCTTCTTCCTCTTAACAGTAAGTAAACCATTCATTTCCCAATTTCTTAATGTGTCCATTGTGACTTGCAGGTAATCTGCAGTTTGTTTTCTTGTGAAAAATATACAGTTATCTTTAGCATCTATTCCTAATAAAAGCTTCTTTGAAAGTTCTATGGCTTCTTCTGCATTTTTTCGCTCTTGTTTTATCTGATTTATATAATCATTAGTACAGTTGATTGCTTCCGAAAGTTGTCCCCTGGCAGATAACTTAACAACATTGATTATCTTCTTTCTAAGCCCGTTTTGCAGAACCTCTACTTTAAAAGCAGTTCTCGCAAGTTTAAGCTGTTCTATATGATAGTCAATAAATACTCTATATCCGTTTGGTAATCTACTTGCCTCTGGTATTAATTTAAGTTTTTCGTACAAACGTACAGTGTTGGAATGCAATCCAACTTTTTTAGCTACTTCTGCTGTTTTATATATCTTATCCATACTACGCTAACCTCCATACTATTATCATAACACTAATACAAAGTCTGGTGATATAATGGAGAGTTCTATTTACTTCTTTAAATCCCCAGAGCCTTCTCCCAATTTCTCTCGCAGAACGAAAAGTTAACTTGTTAAAAATATAAAAATATAACAAGTTAACTTTTTTTATTTTTAACTTTTTACTCTGCTAGGAATTTAGGACATTTGAAAAAAAAAATTCGATGCATGCTGCACCAGATAAAATTAAACCATAGAGTAGTTAATATTTATTTTGCACTTTACTGGAATTGCAAGCTGTAAATTATGTATAATAAAAAAGTAAACTATTGAACAATAAAGTTTGATGGCGAGTTACCTTACTAGATAGGAATGTATAAGAGGAGATATACTTATGAAGCATGAATATAGAAAACATGAAAAAGAACTCTATTGTCCTAAGACTAAAGCAGAGCTTGTAAAAGTTCCTAAACAAAAATTCTTTTGTATAAAGGGTAAAGGTAATCCTAATGATAAGGATTTTTCTGAAAGGATAGGCGTTTTATATTCTCTTGCTTATGCAGTTAGAATGATGCCTAAAAACGGATTCATACCAGATGGCTATTTTGAATATACTGTTTACCCCTTGGAGGGATTGTGGGATCTAACAGAAGAAGGCAGGAAAAGTGAAGTCTTGAATAAAGATGAATTATTATATACTATAATGATTAGGCAGCCTGATTTTGTTAATGACGAGATTGTGGAAAAAGCCTTTGAAATTGCCAACAGGAAAAAGCCAAATCCCTTACTTAAAGAAGTATATTTTGATGAAATAGAGGATGGTTTGGCTGTTCAAATAATGCACATAGGCTCTTATGACAATGAGCCAGAGTCATTTAATAAAATGAAAGAATTTATAGAAAACAATGGATTAAAGATTAAAACCTTAGTTCATAGAGAAATATATTTATCTGATTCAAGAAAAGTAGAAAAAGATAAATTGAAAACTATATTAAGATATAGTGTACTAAAATAATAATTTTACACTAGTCAACACCAAGCTATAGCTGCAAATGCACAGCTTGTATTTACATTATTTATAAAATTAACCTTAGGCAATACATATCAGTGCCTAAGGTTAATTTTATTGCTCTTAATACAGTTCATATTTTCTAATTTTAATCATTTTTATAATTTTTTATCAAACCTTTATCCCTAGCACCTATTTGAGCTAGTAATATCGTAATTTGAGAAAGTTCCCCAGTTTTCTACTTTATTATATTGTGGGATTGATGACATGAAATATACTACTATGGGGGCATTATCCAGCTCAGGGTGTGCCTTAAACAATTTTCTGTCTCCATATCTGATAGCTTCTAGGGCAAGGGGAAGCTCACGCCTAAATACTTTGTCCCTTATACCTGCCACAAATGGTCCAAACTGTCCGTCTACATACAGATAGGCATAATAAGCATATGATGTTCCGTGTCTCATCCATTCACCCAGTACTTCGTCTCTCATTGCATTAATTTTATCATAGGCGTAAGTTAATCCAATTGTTAAAAATAGTTCTGCAGTTATATCAGAATGAGTTAATGTATAGCGTCTTTTAATAATAGGTTCTACTGCAGTAACACCAGCTCTAAATTCAACTGATAGCTTTTCTGGGTTTAATCTACTCATTTAACCGCCTCTTAAATATTATTATCTTGGTTCTAATACTATAAGAATTTCTAGTAGTTCAGCACCTCCGTAAAAGACTTTATACTATTGTATGAGAAAGCTGATATATATGTTATACATAAAAGGCTTTCCTGCAGTTTTTTATAGATTGTCCAGCTTATTCCTGTGCTGATAATTGAATATTAGCCCCTTTTACTAATTTCTGCTATTATCAATGATTTTGAAATATACATTGCTTTTATTATGTTCTTAAGGCGGGTGTGATGGCCTGTGCCCTCTGCAAATTTCAGCTGTGCTTTTTCACATTTGCTTATAATTGATGATACTGGTGTTAGTGCTTGTGTCAATTCTTCTTTTGTATATTTGTTCGTAACATCCTCATCTGTTATTAATGCTTTTGAAATATACAATGCTTTTATCCTATTCTTAAGCAGTGAGTGTTGTGAGGTACCTTCAGCAAATTTTGGCTGAGTTTTTTCGCAGTTATCAATAGTTGAGGTTACAATCTGTAGTACTGCAGCCAATTCCTCTGTTGTATATTTATCCATGGATTTTCCTCCTTTTAGTCGGAAGCACTGAGCAATTTAGCTCTCTCGCTCCCGCTCGAAAATTACTCGTTGAAGTCCATTTAGGACTTCAACCTCCTTTTATTTAGACACTTTTCACTAGTTCAATTTGAAGCTCTCTTTCTTTCTTAACTTCCTCTAAATCATTTGGGTACATTAAATTTATCAAAGTGATTGCATAATCTGAAGCAATTAAGGCGTGCCACTTAACATGAGGCACCGCAGCAACCTGCCCCATTGTCCTTAACACCTTTACTCTCACAGGGTCTTTTTCTTCGCGAGCTAGTGTATGCATCTTAAAGGCAACGTTTCGCGCATCCTGGAATTTCACTTTTCCCTCTTGCCATTTTAGGTTTATTTCAAAGCATTCAGCAATGTCACTGTTTTTCTCAATTTTGCTAATTTGTAAAATATGTTCAGCTAATAGCAAACCATACTTGGACATCTGTTTATGCGATTTACTCTCACTAAAATCTATTAGACTTACTTTTAATTCTGGAATATCATCAATTTTTTTTATTATACCGACACAATTCATATAGCTATGCCCATCTTTATGTTTTCCTATAATAAACCTCCCTTAAACTTGTTTTATTTAAACAGAGTGAATGTTACAATCTAATTATATAACATTAATGCACTTAGAAACTTTTATAAACCAATTTCAGTAAATATAAGAAATCCTATTTAAAAACCTTATAATAATATTTAATCTTTTTAAATGGAGGATCAAAATGGAATATAGACCTATAGATATAGCTAGAAAATTAAATATCAGCACATCAACCCTTAGAATATACGAAGATATGGGAATTATCCCACCTGTTAAAAGAACGGATTCTGGATATAGAATTTTTACACAGCTTCATCTTGATTATTTTATAAGTATTAGAAAGATGGTAAAAGGCTATAGCCTAGAATTTACTGGAGAGCTTTTGAAGGAGCATATGAAGGGCAATTCAGACAAAGCATTATGGATGATTACTAAAGCCCAAGCGGATTTATATGCCGAGAAAGTGAGATTAGAGAAGGTTGGGCTGAATCTTATAAAAAATTTAGATTATAGAGGTAATAACATAAAAAAAGATAAAAATAATTTAATGACAATAAAGGAAATAAGCAAAATTACAGATGTAAATATCACAACAATACGCTACTGGGAAAATATTGGATTAATTTCATCAGTTAGAGGGGATGGCAATAACTATAGATTGTTTGATGAAGAGCAAATTAAAGTAATACTTATTATTCATGCCTTAAAGTACTCTATAAAAATAAAGCATAATTTTTATAGTATGGAAATGCTAAAGAAAGAACTTCACAAATTTATATATAATGAATCAAACACAAGGGATTTAATAGAAAATATAAACATTTATTTAGACAAGGTTAATTTAGAGATGATAAAAGCCATATCAGCTTTTTATGAGCTAATAAGTAAAGACAATAAGGTGCAGCTGTAACTAAGGTTAGGTATTTAATATAGGGAACTTCCTAGAAGTTCCCTATATTGAGTTTTTAATAAAAAATCTATGTTATCTAAGCTTTATTATCCTCTTTCTTTTGAAGGCGGCTCCACTAATTCTACAAAGGTCCAGGTCTTTCCTTTATCCTCTGACTTATATTTTGCCATTATAGTGCCTCCCTTGAAATCGCCTTGCTCCCCCTGTCCTACTAGAAGAAACATTTGTCCGTTTTCAATATAGGGAGTTTGAGGCTGAATAAACGGTTCAGAGGTTAAACCCATCCATTCCTGTTTGTTCACAGGCAGCATTACGGGTTCAAAGGTTTTCCCCCCATCTTCTGTTCTATAAAAATTAGTTTTACCTCCTTGCACCTTAGGATAACTCATAAAGCCAAGGTTCTCCTCTACAAAACCTGCTGACTGTAGGAGCCATGAGCTAGGTCCAACTCCAGCTTCTTTCCAGGTGCTGCCACCATCTGTTGTTTTAAAGATTGTTTGCCCTTCTTGAGACATGGCTCTTCCACTTGTTGCAATTACATAACCCACATTAACCTTTGGAAAACTGCAAAACTTCACTCTTATACTATCTATGTTTTTACTTATTTCTGACGTTTTCCAAGTGCTTCCCTTATCTTCTGAATAAGTAATCATGAGAGCTTTTTCTCTAGTGCCCCCGTAGACAAAGGCAGTTTTCTCAGGGGTAATCACATAGCTTTTTTCCTGCAGCTTATTATAATAGGCTCTGCCGTCTCCAACTTCAACCAAATCCTTTAGTGGTACAGGAACTTCCTTCCATGTAGTTCCCCCGTCGTAGCTTACATAACAAATTTTATTTTCTATTTTGTAAGTGTACTGCTGTTTTTCATAGGGAGTTTCAGCCTCATACTTCTGTTTATACTCATCTCTTTCTTTTTGACCGCTAGTCTGATATTTTTCCAAGTCGTAGCCAGCTGGCCTTTGAAATCTGGTTGCAGTATAAATAAAGGTTCCGTCTGACTTTTCTTCTACCTTAAACCATAGAACCCACTGGCATTTAACTTTATTTTCTTCAAGAGTACCATTCCAGTTAGCTGAGGTTTTTTCATCTAATTTCTTTGCCTTAATGGAAAAATCAATCTGAAGCACATTAGCTTCTTTAATTTCAAGGTTATCAATAGATTGTTCAACTACCTTTTGGTTTTTAGGGACGTATTTTCCCCTATATCGCTCAGTATATGCTTCCAGCCATTTTTTCCCTGAGGCAGTAAGGTCTTTACTATTAACTTGAACAGAGAAGCCTTCAGGATGAAATTTAAGCTTGTTTTGCTGATATTTATAGTAACCCAAATAAAAAACAAACAAAAGAGCAATAGCTGCACAAATCCAAGCACCTATTCTGTATATCTTCTTCCTTGGTTCCTTTTGGTTATCTGTAGTCATTTATATATTCTCCTTCATGAAAATTAAGCTATATGTTTCAAATAGCTTCGTTATAATCTAATAGCTCTACACGAGTTGAAACTCCTCGGAGTGCAATTAGATGTATTGGCTTGCTTACAGTAGTACAGCAATCAGATAATATCTTTACACTATATTTTTCTGCCGCTTTAGAAATAGCGGTGAAAACAACACAGTTTTGTGTCATCATTCCGCATATAAGAATTTCTTCTGCTCCAAGCTTCGATAATACTTCCTCTAGGTTTGTCTGATGAAAGCTATCTGCAAATCTCTTTACAACTTTCTTTGCATTTTGAGCAGCCTTTAATATTCTTGGATGAATTTCTGCTCCTTCCGTACCTTCATTAAAAAATATGGAACCAGCTTCTGCAACGTACTGAATCAAAATTACAGGTATATTATTGGTATTTGCTTTTTCAATAGCTTTTTCCACATTATTTAAGGTATTTTCAGTATTCCATAATGGAAATTTCCCATTTTCAAAATAATCCTTTTGTATATCAATAACTATAAGAGCTTTTTTCATTTTTACAACCTCCCCATTTAGTTTTATTTAAATTTAACGCATAAATATTAATTATCATTTTATTATACCATATTTTGTAACATACAATTCTTCTTACGATACATTTTTTACGCAAAAATAGCCTTAGCCAAGTGTTACTAATGGCTAAAGCTATAGTCTTCATTTATTTGCAGTACGGTTTTCCTTAATCAATATACCGCAGACTTCCATCTCCCCTTCTGCAAGCCTGCATCCTACCTACTTTCAATATTCCGCTTAAAGGAATAATAGGTAGCTGCAAAATAACATGCATAAATAACTACAATTAGTATTAAGGCTATACCTATATTGAACATAAAAGCCTTATTCCCGATGTATATATCAATTAACGTTTTGCTTGCAGTCTTAAAAGCATTTAAAAATATATAGAAGCCAAAGACTGCAACAATTATTGGCATTGTAAAATACAGTGATATTTGCTTTAAAATTATTCTGCCTGTCTCTTTATTATCTATTCCCAGCTTTCTTAAAGTACTAAATCTCGCTTTATGCTCAATAGAGTCTGATAGCTGCTGCAGTGCTAGTACTGTTAAGCTTATCATGAGTAAAACAGTACCTCCATATATTCCAAGGATTCTCATACCTAAGGTAGCATTTAGCACTTCACTTCTCTCTGCTACCTTCAATCTAATTATTAAAGCTCTACTCTTACCCTTCTCACTAAGCATATTGCTGTAAGTTTTCGTAAACCAGTTTGGTATAAGCTCATTTTCAAGCTTTACTGCCTCATCATAGGCCATCTTCTTATTTGTATTAGCGTAAAAGTCCTTAGCTGCTAAGGCTAAGCTTTTACACCACTCATCAGGCAAAACTACAAGACCGCCCTCACGAGAATTATAAATATACTCTCCAATAGAATCTTTGTAGTATGGATCTCTGCTAAGCTTCAACTCCTTGCCTTCTATTTTCAAAGCTTTATTTTCACTTATATACTCATTGATGAGCTTATCATCTACAAGCTTCAGCCACTGGGTTGTAAATTCATTACCATTAAGCTTTACTTCACTATATCCAAGCATTTTTCTTAATTTGTTATAATCACTTAAACCTATAGCAAACAGCGGCTTATTTTTTATATCTGTATTATAGAGTTTTTTATCATAAATATAGTATTGTTCTACCTCACAATAATCCTTAAAATTATAATTTTCACTGCTTAAATGCTTTACTAAACCACTATAATCAATTTTAGATATATCTTCTGACTTACTCATAATATTTAGCTTGCTTGCTGCAACTGTATCAAAGGGAATTCTATTATCTAAATAGCCTAAACTCCACTGCGACAATAAAAGTGTCAAAGCAAAGCTCAAGGCTGCACCTAAGAAAGTTAAAGAGATTGTAGCCATTAGGATAGGTGCTGTCTTTATTTTTGAAACTACTGCTCCTATTAAAAATAAATTCGTGTACTCATACTTAAACCTTATCCATCTTTCTTTAACTACAATTAGCACATAAGCCAAGGAGTAGAACAGTGCATAGGTTCCTGCAATAAAGCCCGTTATTGCCAGCCCAAAATATGTCATTTCATTGCCTTGCTTTAACTCAGGATTTCCCACCACCCGCAAAATTCTATGGACAGAATAGCCACACAGTATATAAAGTAAAATTGCTGCAATAAATACACAAATATATACTAGCTTACCTCTCTTAAACTGAAATTCAGTTTTCTTTTCATCATTCAGCATATGAATCAACTTAATCTTACTTAAAGTTCTTACATTCATAAGCCCAATTATGCAAAACATTGCAGTAAAAAACAACAAGGTTATTATGACAGTATCTATATAAAGCTTAAAGGAAAATATAATCTTTTGTTCTGCAGTCATAAGAATTAAAGCAGTAACCAGCTGTGAAAACAAGGTTCCGAGAAATATTCCAAAAGCTATAGAGACCATACCCATTACCAAGGTCTCAATAAAAAACATAAAGGCTACATTTCTTTGTGGAATGCCTAGTAATATATAGGTTGCAAATTCTCTTTTGCGTCTCTTCATCATATATTTATTCACATAACCTATAAGCACAATAAGCAAACCTGTTATAATATATGTGGTGTATTTCATCATGATTTTAAGATATTCAAAATTATAGGAATCCTCTGTTATTAATTCGTAATGTGAGCTTGATAATGACATAAAGGCATAAAACAAGCTGACGCATATAATTAGTGTAACAAAATAAATTACATAATCCTTAATAGACCGCCTTGCATTGCTTAAAGCCAGTTTAGCGTACATCTCTCACATCACCCCCTAAGAGCGCCACCACATCCAGAATCTGATTAAAAAATTGCTTTCGGGTGTTTTGTCCCTTTATAAGCTCTGTAAATATCTTGCCGTCCTTAATAAACAAAATTCTGTCACAGTAGCTTGCAGTGAAGGAATCATGAGTTACCATTAGAATAGTAGCTCCTAGTTCCTTATTAAGATGCGAAATCATTTCTATAAGCATTTGAGCCGACCTTGAGTCCAACGCACCCGTCGGCTCGTCAGCCAAAATAAGCTTTGGATTTGTAATTAAGGCTCTGGCACAGGCACATCTCTGCTTCTGCCCTCCTGAAACCTCATAGGGGTACTTTTGAAGAATATCCTCTATACCTAATTCTGCAGCTGCAGCCTTTACCTTGCTGTCTATGTCCTGCTTTTTATGCCTGTTAATTGTGAGTGCCAAAGCTATGTTCTCATGAATTGTCAGAGTATCCAACAGGTTAAAATCCTGAAAGATGAAACCTAGGTTTTCCCTTCTAAACTTTGCAATATCCTTTTGATTAATTTTCGTTAAATCATTGCCGTCTATATGAATATATCCTGAGCTTACTTCATCAATTGTAGATATGATATTTAATAAAGTTGTTTTACCTGAACCAGAGGGCCCCATAACCCCAACAAACTCTCCCTTGAATACTTGAAAGCTCATATCGTCAATAGCCTTAACCACATTTCCTTTGTTTCCATAGTACTTTTCTACATTTTTTATATCTAGTATCTTATCCAATACCCTCACCTCAGTTATATTGTACACAATTTCTTCTCTGCTTGATTCGATTTAACCTTACTTTATAGTTACAACTTTGTCACTTAAAGATATCCAACTTTAAAGCTTAGCATGTTGTATTAAAGTCTCAAGACCGCAAAAAAGAGCCTATATGGCTCCATCCTTGCAAAAGTTACCTTTAGGAAAAGTAATTATTACTTTTGTATAAAAGTTTTCTTTTGAGTCTGCTGCTATTAATAAACCTAATTTATCACAAAGCTTTTTGCAAAGATACAGGCCAATTCCTGTAGACTTGTGATTTTGCCGTCCTTTGCTTCCTGTAAAGCCCTTATCAAATACACGGCTGATTTCATTATCGGGTATTCCTATTCCGTTATCTTCAATAATAAGCTGTATACCATTCTTAATATCCTTTGAGTAAATCTTAACCATGGGAAGCTGGCTTCTTCTATACTTTACTGCATTAACTATTATTTGATTGATTATAAACTCCAGCCACTTACTGTCGCAGTATACACTCTTATTAAGCTCTACTAAATTTACATCTATATTATTAAGAATGAACATATGTTTATTTCTAATGAGTATCTTATTGACACACTGTTCCAGCGAAATTTCTTTTATAAGATAGTCCTTCTGGGTTTCCTCGCTCCTGGCATAGAATAATGCCTGCTCAACATATCTGTCTATATTTTCAAGCTCCTCCAGTACAGTTCTTGAAGTACTTGTCCTATTATTTTCTTCTATAAGTTTAATAGCGGATATAGGTGTCTTAACCTCATGTATCCACTGCTCGATATATTCCTTATATTCATTGCGGGAAGCCTTAATCTTATTTACTTCTTCAAGCATGGATTTGCCGGCTTTCTTAATTAAATTGTAGTACGGAACTGCATCTATAAATGGAGGCTTGTCGATTATTTCTCCCATCAAATATTTTTTGTCCAGTTTTTCTGAAGTTTTTAAAATATCATCGTAATATAACTTTCTTCTTCTATACTCATATGTTAAAAATGCTGTATATATCAAAGTCCAAGTTACTGCAATAGTAATTATAGTATCAAAGGTATTTCCCACACTAAAAAGAAATGTACTTAGGGTGATTAATGCTATAAAATTTAAAAAAATACCTTTTATTCTTTCATTCAAATAATCCCCTAAATTCATACTATATATCCTTGTCCTCTTTTAGTCTTTATAAATTCGCTGATTCCAACATCCTCAAACTTATTTCTAAGTCTTGTTATATTTACTGTAAGAGTATTGTCATTTACAAACAAAGCACTGTCCCATAAATATTCCATAATGTCTACTCTTGATACTATCTTTCCCTTATTAATCAATAGGTAATGAAGTATTTTAAGTTCATTTTTGGTAAGTTCTATTTCTTTATTCCTATATTCAACTTTGCTGGACAGTATGTTTAATTTAACTCCGTTATATTCTATAAAGTCTCCTGCCTTTTCATCAGGGTATGCCCTCTTTAACAGCGAATTTATTCTTGCCAGGAGAATTTGAGCATTATATGGCTTTGTAATAAAGTCGTCTCCTCCTAAGGTTATGCTCATAAGTTCATCTACATTTGTATCCCTGCTTGTAATAAATATAATTGGTACTGTTGAAAAACTACGTATTTCTGTACATATCTTAAATCCATCATCTTGGGGCAGGTTAATATCCAATAGGATTAAATGTGGATTACTCTCCTTCACAAGCTTAGGTATTTTGTCAAACTCCATAGTTTTCATAATGCGATACCCACTGCGGGTTAATAAATTTCCTATCTCATTTTGAAGCTGCTCATTATCTTCAACAATCATAATGCTAAACATATATTATCTTTAGCGAGAGAGTGCATAGCAATAGCTAAACTCTCACTAAAATCCACCTCTTTTCTTTTTATTACATTCTTCTGTCTATAACATATTAATAACTCTAAATTTCTACGGACTCATAATTGTGAAAGACCATCATCTCATTGATGGTCTTTCATTTTGAGTTAGAGCTATTCTTTAGCTTTACAAGTGAAACATAGTATTATTTAACCTCTTTACATGCCCAAGCATCAAAGTCACCAACTAATGTACATATGATGCAGCTGGTGGATGATTAGTATTAGGGTTTCTTGAATTTTTCATAAAAATCAATCCTTTTCTATCTAAGTAATTGTATATAATAGTTTACCATTAAAAAACAACCCCTGTATACTAACCTGAATGTAATTCAATAACTATTTTTTATTCAAATAAGCCAATTCCAGCATATAGTGTTGTTTTACGGCTGGAGGCTATATCCTATATACCATAGCCTCCAGTATTTCTATCTAAAAATAGAGGTACATGCGGAGTGTTATAGGTAAAGGCAACAAACATAACCAGGAGTACTGCAACTCCTAAAAATGCTATAACTGCAGCAGGTTTGGTCGGCTTAGAATACTTGAAAATATGATATGCCAAACACTGACCTACCGCTGTAGCAAATAAGGATGAGAAAATATCAAAAGCCAGGAACTCTACCGCAAAGGCTCCTGTATAGGAATAAAAGATGAAAAAAATAGTTAGTACTGCTGATAGCACTGCGGCAAAAGCAGCTGCAATCCACTTCTCTTTTGAAAAGTCCTCCTGTTTTCTGCCTCTTGCATAAAATATAAGCCACCAGAAAAGAATTGGATAAAACACCAGCTTAAGATGCTCCCAAGGACTTTCACTAACTGGAACAATCGCCCCGATGATAGGAGCCTCACCTAATAGCTCAAACAAAAAGTGCATTGGTCCGCTAATAATGAAAAGAACTGGTATGGAAATAAGTACGGATTTTTTCATTTTTAACATTGATTTTTCGTTCACTAAATCAACTCCTAATATTAATTCTAAGCCTGTTATATTTATATGTAAATTTAAAATATAAAATTATACAGAATAAACTTCCTCCTAATACTAGCTTATGAAATAAGTAACAATACTAATCAATTTAAACAATAAGAGGCAAGCTACAGCTTGCCTCTTATTGTTTTACTTATATCACTTTTAAAACCTTACTTACTGACTTTATTTAAAGCTGCATACATTTCTGCGGCTGTATAAAGGTAGTAAGAAAGTCCAACCTGCTGGTTTTCAAGCATACTTCTATGAAAATCATCTTCTATAAAAAACTTTGTCTGTGCTGCAAATGTCCCCGCATCAAGGTTATGACCATGACTGCTTAAAAATGCAATATGATTTTTCAAGGCTTCTTGTATGTCCTCATCATTAGGCTTCTTTCCACCTTTAAGAGCAGCTTTTATATAATCCATAAACTTCTGCGCTTCTTCAGCTTGTTCATTCATATTATCCAATTGAGCTTCCTCAACCTCTGGCATGTTATAATCGTATTTATCCTTAAGATATTCACTCTGCTCAGAAAGTGCACCTTCCCACTCTTCTTTATTAAGTCCGTTAAACATTTTAGATTTATCCATAACTTCTCCTTTCTTTCCAAGGACAATCGATTTATCTATAGTTTTTAGCAAACAATCCAGTCTCTGCTTGCGCGCAAAGAGCAGCTTCTGTTGTTTATCTAAACACTCTAATCGATTCGGTTCATCCTCAAGTGCCTTAATAATATCCTTCAGTGAAAAATCAAGCTCACGGTAGAATAATATTTGCTGCAAAAGTTCAAGTTCTTTTGCCCCATAGAGACGATAGCCGGCATCTGTTATCTCATAGGGCTTGAGCAATCCAATTTTATGATAATGATAGAGTGTTTTTATTGTAACTCCTGTTAACTCTGAAACTTCTTTCACCGTGTATAGCATAATTCCTCACCTCATGAATAATCATAAGCCCTCCTCTAAGGTAAGAGTCAAGGTTATTTCAAAATCTTTTTAGAATATATTTTATGTATTTCTCTTTTGAATTATTTTAGAATTCTTTCATCAATTCTTCTTACAAAGCTGTAGGTATAATTATCAAAATGCTTACCCCAAAATCTTAAGGCAGTAGGATTTAGAGTCTCGCAATCTACTCCCAAACGTTTTTTCCCTTCCTTCTTTAAGGCTTCAAGCACAAAGGAAAGCAGGCTCTGAAGTATATTTTTCCCACGATATTCTTCCTTTAAATACACTCCACAAACATTTAGCATATCCGCTTCTTCTGAAATAAAAGTTTCTCCATCCTTTATAATTTCAAGATAGCCTATAATCTCGTCCATATTTTTGGCAACAAATATGCGCGACTGCTTTCTAGTACATCTAGCAAGAAAGCTTTCCTCAGAAAAATCAACACATGGAAAATAAGTTGGGCTTCCTCCAAGATGCCTAACCAAGCGGTTTGCCAAGGGTAATAAGCAGCCAGCTTCACTAAAGGGTATTTCTTCGTAGGAATAATCTTTATTAATCTCAATATTCAAAGGCTTATCCAAATCTCTGGCTGCCTCACCGCATCTTCTAAATGTTTTTCGTTTAATTTTTCAAATATCATCTATTACCTCGCTTAAAAGTTCTTATTATTTCTGTGCAATTATTATAGTAGTATTTTCAACTCTCCAAACCATTTTAGCAGTTTTAAACCCGGATTCTACCAGCAGCTTTATCTGGTTATCAATGGTGCAGGGAGTGTCATAATGATAAAACTCACCCTGTCCTATGCCCTGCTCCTCTCTTATTCTTCTGTTTTCTCTGTAGTAAAAGTCTTCCTCTTCCTGATTTTCCACCATATAATCACATTCAATGTACTGAGCTCCATCCTTTAATGAGTCACATAGCTTTGAGTACAAATCAAGCTTATCCTTATGGGAAAAATGATGCATAGTCTGAAAGGATACTGCAGCATCATACTTATAAATTCCAAAATCATAGTTAAAGTAACTTGCATTAATAAGTGTAAGATTCTTATCAGGATGCTTCTGCTTAAGCTTATCAAGCATTGCCTCTGTTAAATCTATACCAGTTACTCTTACAGTGGGATTTATTTTAAAAATTTCATCAAGCTCCAGTCCTGTACCACAGCCTAAATCCAATAGCTCAGCTGTATCCTTTGGCAATAACTCCGCAAGCTTTATATAAGCCTCTCTGCAGCCCTCTACCTCATTGAGCATATGCTCGTCATAACCTTCCACACGAGCGGTAAAAAAATCACTCATTTTCTCTATCCCCATATAATCCTCCCACTATAGCTTAAAATAGCTGATAGTTATTAACCGTCCTCTTTATACTCCATCCATTCATATTAAACATGCTTTACAAACCATTCAAGATTTTGTTCCATTATTACTTTATGAAGTCCAGGTTTATTAGGACTGTGCCCCATTCCTTTAAATACTACAAGTTCACTTTCCACTTCTAAGTCTTGTAGTCCTCGGAAGAGTTCATATGCATTTGGAACAGGTACCCTCTTATCACTATCGCCATGTTGTATAAGGGTTGGTGTGCAAGCAGTTTTTAAATAGGTCATAGGAGAAGTTTTTGCATATATTTCTGGATCATTCCATGGTGTTGCTCCTAGATATGATCTAGTAAATGTTGTAATGTCAGTATTTACATAGTAGGTAATCCAGTTGCTTATTCCTGCTCCTACAGAGACTGCTTTGAATCGATTGCTAAAAGTTGCGCAGAAGGCTGAGATGTATCCCCCCTGACTCCAACCCATTACTCCAACTCTTTCGCTATCTATTATGTCCTTTTCTATTAGATAATCTACTCCAGAAATAACATCCTCATAGTCTCCTACCCCGAGCATTCTAAAATTGCAAGTCAGGAACTTGCCCCCATAACCTGAGCTTCCTCTGTAATTGGGCTCAAGAACAATAAAGCCTCTCTCTACAAACTGCTCAATTGGGTAGAGTTTATTCATATTATGAATTGGAAATGATGCCCATGTTGGTCCACCATGTATAACTACCAAAAGTGGATACTTTTTATTGGAATCATAATCATGTGGTTTCGATAAAACCCCTTCTATCTCAAGACCATCCTTGGTGCTCCAGATTAGAAGTTCTTTTTTACTCAGTATTTTATTCTCGTATACCCTGCTTTCATTGGTTACTTGTACTTCGTTTACGTAAACCTCAGCTGCCTTATTTTTTTCTATTTTAATATAAGCTATATTTTCACCGTCAGAGGTACTATCTGCATCGGCTATATAACACTCATCCTTACTATAAATTGAAGATATTTCACCCTTTTCAGAAATCATTCCGATTCGATAGTTGGCTCGATCCTGCCAGGTTACAAGGATTCCTTTACTTGTCCATTTAATAGGTGTAACACTTCTGTCAAATTCAGATAACCTCATTAAGGTTTTTTCCTTTTCAAGATCATATATCTCTAAAACGGTATCTTCCCAAACCTTCCATTTATAACATTCTGAACCTCTTGGAGTTTTAGCAAATACAATCTTGTTTCCATCTGGTGAAAATGCAATATTTGAACTAAAAATTCCAGTAAGATTGAGTTTTGTAAACTTTTTAGTTGAGATATTCAATAGGTATACATTTGTTTCTTCATCTCTTATATCTCCTGTTGGAGTACATATAAGTGCAGCTTTTTTCCCATCCGGTGATATTTGGAAACCCCTTATACTAAAATCCCTCGGATTTGTTATCTCCTCTTCAACATCCTTGGATTCTTCATTTTCACCTTTTTTCTTATTATTTAGTTCTTTGAATGATTTAATTGCCTCATCTATTCCTACATAGCATAAATAATCATTTTTATATTCTTTATCAACATATTCAAATTCTCCATAAGTCTCTTTACGTTTTTTTAACTCCTCCGAACCAGCTTCCGTAGTGGTATAGTATATACCCTTGCCATCAGGAGACCAGATAAAGTTGTTTACACCTTCTTTAGAATTTGTAATCTGAATTCCATTGAACTCGTCAAAGGTTTTCAAAATAATTTGCTTTCGGAGCTTTTCTTTTTCACCATTCTCTGTTATATAGGCTAAATAGTTCTTATCTGGAGCCCATGTAGGGCTACTGCTTTCACATTTGCCTGTTGTGACGGGATAATGCTTTTGACCATCTACTTCATAAACCCATACATGATTTCTATATACATTTTCAGCTAGATCAGAAGTCCTTTTAACATATGAAATAACATTTCCATCCTTACCAATGCTTATTGCTTCAAGTAATGGCATATGTACTTGCTCCTCAATTGAAGTATAGCTTGTCTTATTCATAGTTTCTCAATCCTTTCATTACCATAGGATTTGTGCTGCAACAAAAAATATTTGATAATTTTAGCACTCACTTTGATTATATATTATATTTTTTACTCTTTGCAATATTTCCAATATTCTTTTAAGTCAGTTTTTTATTCATATTGTTATTTATAGATTTTTATTATGTTTTTTCACATGTGCTATTTCTCACCTTATAAACACTGCACACTCCACTTGGATCCTGTGCAGAAAACATATCTCTAAAAACCGCACTTATTTATGGTACTATTCACCATTCTATATCCTAAATCTAATGTTGTAACTTATCATTTACCTAGTATATTGTCATGATCCTACAAACAGTAATGTACTCCTTCTTTTCTTAACAAAAATTAATGAAAAAGCTCTAACCCAATATAAAAAATTGCACCAGCTAAAGCAAAATACCAAACTACGATATATCAATAGAAAAATCAGGGCTGATAGGTTAATCAGCCCTGATTTTTTAATAAAGCATTATTAGATTATTGTGCGTCTGTTGTACTACTGGAGTCCTCACTAATCTTTCTCTTAGCAGAATCCACACTCTCAGCCACCTTATTCATCATCTCATTTACCTTGCCGCACTCCATATCCTTGCCTTCAAACTTGATTCTGTGTCCAGTAAATAGAGCAACTATTAAACCAAAGAAGGTTACATAAGGAGCAATCACTGTAATAACAACTGCCAAAGTAACTGGTATGCTTAATATTGAAACATCCTTCTTGCTAATTATAAACTTTGTATTGTTTCCTTTTCTAACAAGCTTCTTAAACTTATCCCACAAGGATTCCTTGTTCTCTGAAGTTTCCTTTGGCTTAGCCATATTGTTTTTCTCAAGATAAATAATTGCCTCCAGCAAATCGTCATTGCACTTTTCAAGTGCTTCCTTTGCTGCCTCGTAGCTTACGTTTGTTCTTTTAATAAGTTCATCGATATTTCCCATTCTTACTGTCATTTTCTATTACCTCTCTCTTATAATTTATTTTCCTTAACCTTATGTTTTTATTATAAGCAGCAATAGTTAGACAATAATTAATGAAACATTAGAATTTGATTAGAAAGGTTTTTATTTTTAAATAGCCATGACCTCTTTCTCTCGCAACATAAAAAGTTAACTTTTTAACTTTTTAAAAATTTATAAATATAAAAAGTTAACTTTTTTCTCTGCGAGGGATGCAGGGTATTTGATAAAGCAAAAGAGCCTGCTGGCTCTTACATTAATTTTATTTTTATAAAATATTTTACTTATACAAGAATACAGTCATATTGCCTCTTCTATCAAGGCTAGCTAATAGAACATTTTTCACCTCAGTATGATACAATCTTTTTACATTTGAAACGACCCACACTTCGTCCTTACCGATTTGTTTTAACTCCTTATAATTTATTATGCCCTCCTTGATAACTATTCTTGGAAAATCCAAAGGCTCTGTTTTAATCTGCAGAGCTTCGTTTGTCACATTTTCATATCTAGGGTCAAGAAAAAATGAAATTTTCCCGTCTGCTTCCCAAAAGGCTATAGCTACTGTCTTTACATCCTTTACCTTTTGCTCCCTTAACTCCTCCAATAAAATGTCAATAGATATCCTTGCTTTTTTCAAGCCTTTATCAAGTATCTCTCCATTCTGGACGAGAATGACAGGCTTTTGATTAAGCAATCTTCTAAATCTTGGCCATCTAAGTATCATAAAGATACCACCAAGATATAAAGCTACAATGACAGCTGTACAAATAAGAGAGCCCTCCATCCCGAGATGCTCATCGGATAAGGGGTGGGCAACCATATTGCCAATGACTAAAGCAACAACGAAATCAAGTAGCCTTAGCTGCGAGATTGAACGCTGGCCTAATACCTTTGCAACAATAACTAAAAAGAAAAACCCAACCATAGCACGTAAAGCCCATTGAACTGCTGTAAGTGTTTCCTGACTTTGAAAAAAACCCATGAAGATCATCTCCTTTAACTAAGCAAAAAACTTCTGAATATATAATTATATTTTCAGAAGTTTTTGCTATATTTTATACATGAACAGAAAATAATCTTGCTATAACTGGCTGTTTCCATCTAAGAAATTATACGCGTATTCCGCAAAAAACCTTGCTCCTTCTTTTAATACAGCTTCATCTATATCAAACTTCGGATGATGCTGAGGATAAATAAGGCCTTTATTCTTGTTCCTGATACCAATAAACGCCATGAACCCTTTATACTTTTCCATATACATTCCGAAATTTTCAGAAGCGCAAATAGGTTCATAGTCATCCTGTTTCAACACATCAATCATGTCTATTACACGCTGTGCACGCTCAACTGACTCACTATGATTAACTACAGAAGGAACACCTCCCAATATAGTTACTTTTGCTTCTGCTCCATACATTTTTGCACCATTTTCAGCGATTTCATGAATTAAGCTCCAAGCTGCGGTCTTTCCTTCTTGTGAGAAGCTTCGGATTCCGCCTAGAATCTTGGCACTTTTAGGAATAATATTGCCTAAGGATCCAGCATTAATTGCTCCAACATGAACCACAAGGGGCTCAGTAGCTTTATACCGGTTAGTTGGTATGGAGGTAATACCTAATACAATATTGGAGGCCGCCCTTATAGGGTCAATACACTGATCAGGTCTTGAGCCGTGCCCTCCACGGCCCATTACTTCAATTTCAAATCCATCCGCACTTGCCATACGTGCACCCTTTACAACAGAGATATTTCCCGATTCAATATCTGCCCATAGGTGGGCAGATATCGCCTCATCAACACCGCCTTGTCTTTCAAGGTAGTCTATAACAACCTTTGCACCGCCCCATATTTCTTCTGCGGACTGAAAACAAAGATAAACTTTTCCTTCAAGTTCCTCCTTCACTTCATTAATCATTGCAGCAGCACCTAAAAGCATAGCCGTGTGTCCATCATGACCGCAAGCATGCATTATGCCTTTTGTCTGAGATGCAAATGATAGTCCCGTCTCTTCTTCAATTGGCAGGGCATCCATATCTGCACGAATAGCGAGGCTTTTGCCTGCCTCATTCCCTTCAATTAATCCTACAACACAATTTTCTTCCAAGCATACATAAGGTATTTTCATTTTCTCCAGCTGCTTGCAAACAACTTCAGAGGTGCTGACTTCTTTGAAAGATAGTTCAGGATTTCTGTGAAAATGTCGTCTTAATTCAATTATATAGTCTTCATATCTTGCTGCGCTTTCCTTAAATCGCATTTTTCCTATACCTTTCACAATATTTTAGTTTTTTGCTTATGCCTTATGCTTTATATATCAGGTCTGAAATAGCAATCAATAATTTCTTTAGTAATCATAGCGCCGTAGCAGCCTATTTTTGTTGTGGAGTAGCCTGCAAAGACATTGCCCAGTTTTATACAATCGCATAATGAATATTCCTTAAGCAAACCATAAACAACGCCAGCAATAAAGTTATCCCCAGCGCCTGTGGTATCAACGCTTTTCATATTAGAAACCGTGGGTATGCTTTTTACTCCATTATCGTAGTAAATACAGCCCTTTTCACCCATTGTAACAATTGGCGCTTCTGTATAGTTCTTTAGCACCAAAAGAGCCGCTTCAGGCGTTTCTTTACCTGTCATTTTCATTGCTTCTCTATCATTTGGACTAAATATATCAACAAATTGAAGAATAGGCTTTAAGTTCTCCACACAAAGAGAGTCACTCCATCCAACATCAAAAACAACTTTTCTACCCTCATGGTGCAGCCTTTTTAATGCCCCTAAATGCCCTATTGGGGCTGATATAACCCTGGCATCCTTTAAAAATTCATACACTTCTTCCTCTGAAAGCTTTGATTCATTAATAAAGCGATTATAGGATACAAAGCTTCTATCATGTTCCAGTGAAAACACTCCTGTTACAACAACGGGGTTTGCTTCTCGCTTATTAAAATTTTCATAGTCTTTAAATCCTATTCTCTCCATCAGATTTATGCATAGGCTGCTTGCTTCATTGTCAGAGAGAAAGGTTCCAAGTTTTGTTTTAAATCCAAGATTATTCAAAAGTATAGGATAAAGCATTGGCCCACCGCCAAGCTGGAGATCAAATTGCTTTGCAAATACCTCCTCCCCAGCTTCTGGCATGTGGGGAAACCCTTTAAATATCACATCAAGATTCATTTGTCCAAAGGTTTTAAAATCATACATAATCTCCACTTGCCTTCCATTATAAAGTTATAAGCCCGTAATATATCAGCTTATACTTATATTTTCCATGTAAATAGAATATTTTTTAAAAAATATATCAGCTAATTCTCTTGCTACTTCCATATCATTTACAAGAGGATGAATGTACAACCCTTTAACAGCTGAATCCCTGTCTCCTTCCAGTATGGCTTTAATTGTACAGCGTTCAAAATATTTAATACGCTTTATCTGAAGCAGTTGGAACTCATCTATAATACCGATATTTATGGGATGCGCACCTTGCTTGTCAATAGTGCACGTAATTTCCACTACGTCATCAGGAGCCAATCCATCGATTGCTTCTTCATTTGGCACAGAAAGCACCATTTGTGTTTTATTACCATTAGTTACTGCCTTTATAAACTTAAGAGCTACTGCAGCATAACCACCCTCATCAGGCTTATCAATAAACTCATCTATTGTAGGCACCTTCCAGGAATGCGGACGTTCGCTTCCGCTTTCAACTGAAAAATAGGCATTTTCTCTTTTAGCATAGGAATTCATATACAGATTAAATGCTTTTTCAAGCTCCAATTGTATATCAACCTTTTCAAGTTCTTCTTCCAATTCCTTATTTATATAGTAAATCATTTCTCCTCGAGGATGCTCTGCTTGCTTTATAAGCTTCAAGGATTTTTCCCTGCTGTAATAAAAGTATAAATACTCATTCAGCATACAGTTTCCGTTCAAGCTGCACATGTCATAATCAAAGAGACGAAGTTCAGTATTCTTATAAGTTTCTGGCTTCATCAATAAATCATACTGAACAGCTTTCCCATTTGCAGAGGCATTTCTAAACCAGGATAGATGATTAAGTCCATAGCACTCAATGCTTAATCCATCGCTACCTACGCCTAGTACTTCTTCCAGCTGCTTAATAAAGCCGCTAGGTGCGTCGCAAATTCCATATACATTAGAGAATCCAGAGCTTCGAAGAGCTTGAGTAACTATACCGCTTGGATTTGTAAAATTAAATATCAAATGTGTGGGATTTGCCACCTCCTTTGCTAACTTACAGTATTCAATCAGCACAGGCACACTCCTTATTGCCATTGCAAAACCGCCGGCTCCTGTTGTTTCCTGCCCAAGTACTCCAAGCTTAAGACAAGCCTCTTCATCGAACCTTCTAGCTTCATCACCGCCAACACGAAGAGTAGTTATAATGTAGTCGGCATTTTTAAGAGCCTCTCTTGCATCTATCGTAATATCAAACTGGATAGAAGGGTTTATTTTTGCTGCAATTCCCTTTGAAAGAGCCCCGTATTTCATTAGTTTTTGTTCATTATTATCCATCAAAACAATATGGTCGACTTTGATTTCTTCAGCGCTTTTAACCAGCGATTTTGTCAGGAAAACACTTCGAGCGCCTCCCCCTCCCAATACACAAAGCTTCATATTTTCACCAATACCTTTCGTTATGATATGCTGCTTCTTATTTAAATTTTGCAATTTCCTGTTTAAGATAATTTATCTCATCAATTACTTCTTGCTTGTCAGGTCCATCCTGAACTAAGTTGTATAGTGTATCAGCATACTCTAAAACAGCGTCTACATTTATCTTTTTATTGGTTCTTCCAACAAACTTATAATAGTTTTCATAATAAATCTGTCTTAAGGCTTCTTCCGGCAAATCTAAGCCTATGCAGTTTTCTTCAAATGCGACAAACTCCTCTTTAGTCTCCATTACTCTTCTTAAGCAAGCAATGGTTTCCATCCAATGGTCAGAGAAAGTATCGCTTCCAAATAATATCTTATGAGCATTGTTTATAAAGAATTGCCTCCATAGTTCAAGGTCTTTTGCAAAGTTTTCAAACATTTCCCAACCTGGTGTAATATCAAAATAAAGATTAGCATATCTGTCTAACATTTCGCTGCATAATCCATATTGATCAGATATAAAGAAGAAATGTGGTATGCAAATCTTCAATTTAGGATGCTTTCTTAAAAATCTAAAGGTCTCCTCATCAATTTCGTATTTATGCGGATAGCTTCCATCTCCATAAAAATTACCGCTTGCAACAGCCCAGTTAGGCATTCTATCACGGTACCAGAACTCAATAGGATCATTTATATGATACATTATTGGTATCTGCCTTTTTTCAGCGTAATCAAACATCTTATCATAGCTTTCATCATCTAGTGGTATGTCAAGCATCTTTCTTATAGTTGGCTTCCCATCCAGCATTTTGATTCCATCAAACCCAGCTTCATCAAACCATTTAATCTGGCGCAGAAGTTCATCTGCATTAGGAACCTTTCCGTTGAAATAATGAAAAGATGCAAAGGCTTGACATCTTCCACCTTCTTGAAGCTTCAGCAGCGCACCTAAAAGATTCTGAGTCAACGCTTTATTTATTGGAACAACTGTACATGCTAAATGTGTCCAGTTTGTAAAACCGCAATAATCAATCATGTCCACACACTTGTCAATGTCCTTTGAATCAAAGAGATGTATGTGACAATCATTGATTGAATATTTAAAATACATATAAATCACACTCCTTTTTTATAATCTACCTACACAATACAATTTCTAACCTTTCAAGCCGCTTCTCGCAATGCCGGCAACAAATTGCTTCTGAAATATTACAAATATGATAACCATGGGCAGTACAGATATTACAGCTCCAGCCATTACCTGCTCATAGTAAGTTGTATGTTCACCTATAAGCATTGCAAGACCTGCTGAAAGTGTCATCTTTTCAATATTTCTATTAACTATAATTGGCCACATGAGCTCTTTCCAGGTGCTGAGCATAATCATAATCCCCAATGAAACCAAGCCCGGTTTTGTAAGTGGAAGCAGTATATTCCAAAATATTCTAAAGTATCCGCAGCCGTCTATAAGAGCTGCTTCATCAAGCTCCTTTGGAATGGTTGAAAAAAACTGTTTCATCATAAAAACCCCAAAGACGCTGAAAATGCTTGGAAGAACTAGAGCAGTCAAAGTATTTGTAATGCCGAGATTAACCATTAAATTAAAGCGTGGGATAATAAAGATTTGTCCAGGAACCATCATAAAGCCCAACATTAACAGAAATATAATATCTCTTCCTGGAAAATTCAATCTTGAAAATGCATAAGCTGCTAGTGAAACAATAATCAGCTGCCCAGCTACTGTTGCTATGGTCACTAAAAATGTATTTAAATATAAAATAATAAAAGGGAACTTCTCGAATACAATTTTATAGTTTATCCATTTTATTGCCTTTGGCAGTATTTGCATTGGAATACGAATGGTTTCTTCATAGGTTTTTACAGAGGTAATGAACATCCAAATAAACGGCCCTACCATGATGAATGAGAATACAGCAAGGGAAAGGCCAACTAACAAGCTGCTTTTATTTAACTTTTTTATTTTCATTCTATTGTCATACTCCTATCTATAACAATTTCATTTCTACATACTTTCTGAAACAAAACCGAGGTTTTTAGTTGTCATAATTTACCCAATACTTTTGGAAATATAATTGTGCGCTAGTGAAAATCATTATAATACTGCATAAGATGATGGATATTGCTGAAGCGTATCCACGCAGGTTTTTAACAAATGCTAACTCATAGAAATAGGTTACTACGCTTATAGAATACTGATAAGCAATGGAATTTCTTTGTATCATTAAAAATATGAAGTCAAAGATCTGCAGAATTCCTATTGCTGACATTATTGTAGAAAAGAAAATAATTGGAGTTAATAATGGTATAGTTACTTTAAAAAACAATTGGACAGGACCGGCTCCGTCTACTATTGCCGCCTCATAATATGATGGATCGATAGACTGCATTCCGCCTAACATTATAATTACATAATAACTTACCATTGACCAAACAAGGGCTATCAAGATTGCCCATTTTACAGTTTTCGGTTCACTGAGCCAAGCTACTGAGGTTATTCCAACCTTCTCTAGCAAATAATTAACAATGCCGAATTTATAATTTAAGAGCCAACGCCACAATATGCCGATAGCTGCAGGCATGGTAATAGCTGGTACGAAGATACAAACTCTATAGAACGTACGCCCTTTAATCTTCTTATTCAGCAGGTGAGCTATTATAACGGAAAATATAATGACTAAAGGCACCCCAAAAATAGTATAAAAGAAGGTGTTTTTCAATGCTAAAAAGAAATCCGGATCCGTAAATGCATTGATGTAATTTTCAAGTCCAATGAATTTTGGTTTGCCAAAGGCTCCAACCTTATTAAAGCTAAAATATATATTTTGAAAAAAGGCATACCCTGAAAAGATTCCTAGCCCTATTGCCATTGGGGCGATAAATAAATATCCGGCAATTATTTCATTAAGCCTTCTTGAAGAATATTTAATCCTTTTTATGCCCATGAATATATACTCCTTTACTTTGTTATGTGAAAACTGCTTCATTCGTTAGATTCAATGAAGCAGTTTTATCTTAGCACCAGTATATAAAACATTTGTACTAATCTTTATTTCCCATGATAATGTGAAATTTTACAGTACAGTCTATTTCTTGTACAATTTATCTAGAACTTCCTGAGCTTTTGATGAACCTTCCTGTAAAGCTTGTTTTGTCGTCACAACCCCAGAAAGTGCCTTTTGCACTGCATCGTCTACAAAAGAAGTCCATTCAAAATTGCCATTGCTTGGATAAGGGAACCCGGTTTTTGATGCGTCTAATATTACCTGGGCATCTATATTCTTAAAGTTCTTCAAATATCCAGCTTGTGCATTTTTATTGGCTGGTATATCTATTCCATTAACTGCTTCATTATTCAAGGATTCTTCTGAAGTAAGATACTTTATCAGTTCCCAAGCTGCATCTGGATTTTTGCTTGATGCTGATAAACAGTAGCCAAGTCCTCCTAATACTGAAGAATTGCTTCCATTTAAAGAAGGCATTTGGAGTAATCCTATCTTTCCGTTTTTGCCAATTGTGGAGCCTTCTAATACAGAAGATTTCCATGAGCCTATGAATACCATTGCTCCTTGACCAGATAAGAAAAGATCCGTACCCTTTGTCTCAGAAAGCACTTTATATGACGCCATAAGCTTATTGCTCATTAAATCTACCATATTCTGAATTGCACCTACTGATGCATCCAAGCCCATACCGGTTTTCTTACCATCATCACTAACATAATAACCACCATTTTGTTTTACAAAATTCAGCCAAGATGGTTGTCCGTCTAATTCCATAACAATTGGATACTCGCTTCCTCCAGCTTTGCTAATCTTGTCTCGAAGCTGAGCTGCAGTATTTTTCATATCATCCCAAGTCCATCCCTTTTTAGGCTGTTCAACGCCATAGCGCTCAAATATCTCCTTGTTATAAGCTACAAAGACGCTATCAAGACCTTTAGGCAGGGCATATTGTTTTCCTCCTAACTTGAAAGCGTTTACACGACCTTCAACATACTGCCCCATATCTAATTTATCTTTAGCTATGTATTCATCAAGAGGCTTTACAACTCCTGCATCTGCATACTTGGTCAAATAAACATTCATCCACATTACATCGGCTGATTCTTTAGTTTGCAAGGAAGCATCTAGCTTTGTCCAGTAGTTGTTCCATGGAACCTGCTCTATAGTTGCAATTATCTTTCCTTCATGTGCCTTATTAAACTTGTCAATTGACTGCTGAATTACAGGTTTTTGTACTTCATCCCACATCACAAGGCTAATATTAACCGGATTGTTCTGTTTGCCGTTGTTTACAGCCTTATCCTGTTTGCTGCAGCCTATTGCAGACATTGTCATGCATAAGCAAATAGCTGCTACTGATAATTTTTTCCACATAAAATTTCCCCCTTTTCACTTCATGTAAACTTTGATAAATTTAGTTTTATTTTATACTAGTCAGCACTCCTCCCTCATACATATTTTGAGTCATATCGTAATACATTAAAGCCTATTTGATTCTATCTCTGCAGCTTCTCTATTTATTTCCATGCAGCTTCCTCTTTCCTTTATACAAAATGGAAGTGATATTTCTACATTATCAATCTTTCCTTCTTCTAAAAATAATTCTAAGGTTTTGGTTATAAAGCTTTTCATTGGCTGATGAATAGTTGTAAGTGCAGGTCTTATTCTAGATGCAATCTGCAAATCATCAAAACCAAGCACCGAAACCTCTTCGGGTACGCGAATTCCTGCATCAAATAATGCAGCCATTGCCCCCATTGCCAGTTCATCGCTATAAGCAAATATTGCTGTAAACTTCTTTCCCTTGTCTAAAAATCTTTTTGTTGCTTCATATCCAGCTTCATATGTAACAGGGCCATAGCTAATAGCTTCTTCTTCAAACTTCAAGGAGCTTTCCTCCATTGCTCTTTTGCTTCCTGTCATCCTTTGAAATCCTGCACTAATGTTTTGTATATGATCTGAAATAAACATAATATCTCTATGACCAAGCTTAATCAGATATTTCGTTCCCTCATAGGCCGCTGCCATATCATTAACATGAACCATATCAGAACTATGATTAAGGGCTGCTCCGCCGCACATCACTGTCCTAATGCCTCTTTCCTCCATAAAGTTAAGGATGTCTTTGTCTATCTCTTCTTCAAAATAAATAATTCCTCTGAAATTATGTTTTTCAACAATATCTTTGTAACTATAGCTGTTCTCTTGGTTGGTTGGAATAATAACAAGGCTAAAATTATAGTTTTCAGCTTGTTCAATCAACTCTCTAAGAGCATCACCATAGAATCCATAGCGCAAGTGCGGAAGTAAAACACCGATTAAATTGCTTGATTTAATTTTCTTCATTTTAGGGCTGTATTCCATGTCTTGCAGTACTATTTCAATCTTTTCTATAGTATCACTGTTCAATTTTTGATTACCATTAAAATATCTAGATACTGTTGCAGGAGATACGCCTGCTGCTGTAGCGATTTTTCTCACAGTCGTTTTCATTGTTTGTTCCTTTCGTATTTAAAATATTTGAAAAATTTTATCTATATTAGTTAATTTGTTTCATAGAAATATCATTGTTTGTTTCTGAAACATATTGTAAAATCACTTCCTGCTATTTCATTTCTTCAATACATTTTTTACCTCTTATTTTAATTATAAGTAGTTATTGCTGTAAATTCAAGATAATTTTCATTCTTTTTTGAATATTTTTGTAAATTGTTTCAGAAACATTTTTATATGTTTTTCACTTATTATTAACACAAATTGTTTTTTACGTAGCAAAAGCTGGTGCACATTAGCACCAGCTTTGAAATTTATTTTTATTTAATTGGCACCTTCAAATCCAAGTTTTTTGAAGAGTCATACTGTTAAGCTAGCTTATTTTATTAAATGCTTCATTCCAGTCCTTCATAAACCTTTCAATTCCGCTATCAGTTAAAGGATGCTTTAACATTTGCTTTATAACTGCAAATGGAACTGTAGCTATGTGAGAACCTGCCGCTGCTGCTTCTTGTACATGAATTGGGTTCCTTGTACTTGCTGTAATAATTTCAGTTCCTATCTTATGAATATTAAATATATGAGCTATTTTCTCTATAAGCTCCATGGAATTTGCAGCTATATCATCTAACCTTCCAAGGAATGGGCTTACATAGGATGCTCCTGCTCTAGCTGCAAGCAATGCCTGAGAAGGTGTGAAAATTAGTGTTACATTAGTCTTTATTCCTTCACTTGAAAGCACCTTTACAGCCTTTAGCCCCTCACTAGTCATAGGTATCTTAACTACCATATTTTTATGAATTTTAGCTATTTCTCTACCCTCTTCTATCATATCTTCAGCATTCAAGCTTATAACCTCTCCACTTATTGGTCCGTCAACTATGGAGATTATCTCTTTAATAACTTCACTGAAATCTCGTCCTTCTTTTGCAATCAATGATGGATTTGTAGTCACTCCACAAATAACCCCCATTTCATTTGCTTCTCTTATTTCCTCAACATTGGCAGTATCAATAAATAATTTCATTAGTTTAGTCCTCCAAATACATAATCTATTTTTTTCGTAGAATTAAAAATTGTTAGTCGTTGCTTTTAAGTGCTTTTAAAACCTTCATAACATTATTTTCGCCTTTGCCAAAATAATCGTATAGTTTCTTATATTCTAGGTACAATTTTCCATACACCTTTACATTCTCAGGTATCGGCTTAAACACCTCGTCCTTTAATCGTGCCATTTTTTCTGCAGCTTCTAACAAACTATCGTATCCTCCGTTTTCTTTACCTGCTGCAACAGCTCCAAACATAGCCGCGCCCAATGCAGGAGTTTGCTTTGAAGCTGAAATTCTTATTTCCATATTAGTAACGTCAGCATAAATCTGCATTAGCATTTTATTCTTCTCTGGCAGCCCTCCGCAGGCATAGAGAGCATCTACAGCTATATCCTCCTCCCTAAATGCTTCTATTATTGCATTAGTTCCAAAGGCTGTGGCTTCAATAAGCGCTCTGTAAATTTCCTCTGGCTTGGTTAATAAGGTTGCCCCTAATATCATTCCTGTTAAATCCGCATCTACAAGAGTAGACCTATTTCCATTCCACCAATCCAAAGCAAGCAGCCCGCTTTCACCTGGCTTTAGCTTTGAAGCCTTCTCCTCTAAAAGAACATGTATGTTAATTCCTCTTTCTCCGGCTTCTTTCATATAGCTTTCAGGAACCTGATTATCAACAAACCATTCAAATATGTCTCCTACAGCAGCCTGTCCTGCTTCATAGCCATAAAAGCCTGGAATGATTCCATCTTCTACTACTCCGCCTACACCCTTTACCAGCTTATTTTCTTTTGATAAAAGCATATGACAGGTTGAGGTTCCCATGATCATAAGCATTTTTCCCGGCTCAACCACTTTGACAGCAGGTGCTGCAACATGAGCATCCACATTGGCTACAGAAACTGATATGCCTTCTCTAAGCCCCATCTTTGCAGCCATCTCCTTGCGAAGTAATCCTGCCTTGCTTCCTATAGGCAGTATAGGACTGTTTAGCTTTTCTTCCACTAAATTTTCAAGCCTAGGATCAAGCGCCTTAAAGAATTTCTTATCAGGATATCCTTCGCTCTTGCTCCATAGAGCCTTATAGCCTGCAGCACAACTGTTTCTTACATTAATTCCTGTAAGCTGCATAGTTACCCAGTCTCCAGCTTCCATAAAGCTGTCTGCATTTGAGTAAATTTCAGGAGCTTCCTTTAAAATCTGCCAAATCTTAGTGACAAGCCATTCTGAGGAAATCTTGCCTCCGTATCTGAACATAAAACTTTCATTTCTTAAGCCTGCAATTTTATTAAAATCATTAGCTTCCCTCTGGGCAGCATGATGCTTCCAAAGCTTAACCCAGGCATGAGGATTAGCTCTATATTCCGAAAGCATGCAAAGCGCTGTGCCATCCTTTGTTACAGGAAGTATGGTGCAGGCTGTAAAGTCAATTCCAATTCCAATTATATCTTCGGGGCTAATACCTGTCTCTTTCATTACCTTTGGCACGACAGTCTCTAATACTTCTATATAATCCTCAGGATTTTGCAAAGCAAAATCTTGAGGAAGCTTTAAATTCGTTTCAGGCAAATATTCATCAATTACACCGCATTTGTAAGGAGTAACTGCTTCAGCAACTTCCATTCCTGTTTCTACTTCTACTAAAACAGCACGTCCTGATTGCGTGCCAAAGTCCAGTCCTATTGCATATTTTTTATTTGACATATAATCACATCCCTCTTTATATTGCAAAGGAAGTACTAAAGCTTAATAGTACTTCCTTTTATCAATTGTCGAATCTACTTTAATCCATATAAAGGTCCATAGGTTTCGCAAGCTCTGAAGTCGGCACTTTCCATGTCTTTTGTTCCATAGGCTCCCCATACGCTTGGTCTGAATACTTTTTCCTCAGGCACATTATGCATAGCTACTGGAATTCTAAGCATCGAAGCTAGAGTTATTAATTCTGCACCTATGTGTCCGTAGCTAATAGCTCCATGATTTGCTCCCCAGTTGTTCATAACTGAATATACATCCTTAAATGCGCCTTCCCCTGTTAAGTTTGGAGCAAACCAGGTTGTTGGCCAGGATGGATCTGTTCTGTCATCCAAGGTCTTATGAACATCTTCAGGAAGCTCAACGGAATAACCCTCTGCAATTTGAAGAACCGCTCCCAGTCCCTTTATCAAATTCAACCTACACATTGTAACTGGCATTCCACCCTTTGTTAAAAATTGTGAGGAATACCCGCCGCCTCTCATGTATCCTAGATTTGCAGGTCTCCAGCTAGTTGCTTCAAGGCATTTTTCAACCTCTTCTTCAGTTATATCCCAAAAAGGCTTCATTGCAGGCTGTCCGTCAATAGACTGCTGTCCAGTAGCATCAAGGGTAGCTGCTCCTGAATTAATAAGGTGTATAAGTCCATTTGCAGCTTTTCCAGTAAGCTCTGTTCCTGTTACTCTCTTAACTGCTTCAGGACTCCAGTAGGTTCTAACATCTGCAAACAATTGTGCTGTGTTTGATAAAAGGTGTCCAAATAGCATTGATGCTCCATTTAAGCTGTCATCCTCTGTTGCATAAACAAAGGCTTCTCTAATTCCATTCCAATCAAAGGAGGAATTTAATATAGCTTCCATGAAGTCTCCATCTGGGAACATATCAGTCCATTGCCTTTGCCCCTGGAAACCTGAAGCAATAGCATTATGTCCTTCTGCTTCCTCTCCGTATCCCATTTCAGCAAGCTTTTGATTTCCTATCATAAGGTCTCTTGCTATTAAGGTCATCTTAACAACAGTTTCCCAATCCTTATCCTTCTGCTCCCTTTTAAATTGCTTTTCTACTGGGTTATTGTCTTTTCCTTCCTTGCAGTTTTCCTTAACCCACTTTAGAGCCTTTTCATATTCGTCTCTGTCATATATTTCAAGTGCAATTCTGCGAGTGAACTCTGCAGTGTCTATGTACTCGCATCTCATTCCTAAATAGCTTTCAAAGAAGTCAGGATTAACTACTGAACCTGCTATACCCATTGAAACGCTACCCATTGCCAAATATGATTTACCTCTCATAGTTGCAACTGCCAGTCCAGCTTTTGCAAACTTAAGAAGCTTTTCCTTAACATCCTCTGGAATTGATGTGTCGCCTGCATCCTGAACATCTCTGCCGTAAATTCCAAAGGCAGGAAGTCCCTTTTGATTATGTCCTGCAAGTGCTGCTGCAAGGTAAACAGCTCCTGGTCTTTCTGTTCCGTTAAAACCCCATATTGCCTTTGGTATGTTAGGGTTCATATCGATTGTTTCAGTCCCATAGCACCAGCATGGTGTTACGGATATTGAAACGCCCACGCCTTCTCTTTCAAACTTTTCTGCACATCTGGCTGCTTCAGCTACTCCGCCTATGGTAGAGTCTGCAATTACACACTCAACCGCCTCTCCGCTTGGATGTCTTAAATTCTCAGTCAAAAGCTTTTCCAAGGCCTTTGCCATATTCATTGTTTGCTCTTCAAGAGATTCTCTTACACCATTTCTACGTCCGTCAATTATTGGTCTTATTCCTATCTTTGGCAAGCTTCCATTCAATCTGTTGCTCATTTATTGTCCCTCCTATTAAACTGTACCTTTTCTTATTATGATATTTGCATATAAAGCTGGCTCGCTTGTAGCGATTACAGCATATGCATTCTTTGCTTTATCATAAAAATCCTGTCTGGCTGCAATATTAAATTCTTGAAAATTAGATTCATATTTTCTAAGCACTTTCTTATATTCCTCCCAGATCACAGGCAATAGCTTTTCCCCAATATCCACCTGCATTAACGAAGCTGAATATTTAGAATCTGTATCTACAGGAAAGAACTTCAATATTGCGTCTAAAAGCTCAGGAACATTATGACCATCGCATCTAATAAGTCTTTTAGCGCAAGAAGCAGCCGGGAAATTGCCATCTGCAATGACAATTTCGTCTCCGTGTCCCATTTCCATCAAAACTTTAATTAGCTCTGGCGATATTATCTTCGGAATGCCCTTCAGCATTTTCTTCGTCCTCCATTTTTTCAATTTTATAGCTGTTCTTTTTTCCTGACCTGTCTAGTTCCACCTTCATTAGGAACACGTTATATGGATCCCATTGAGACATTGTAAAGTATATAACTCTGCCATTGTCTTCTACATACTTAGGAGTCATAAAGGCTCCATACAAGCCAGGATAGTCGGTTCCTTTAGCAACAGTAACCGGCTCGCTCCACTCTCCCCAAGGTGTTATTCCTTCTCTCATTTCAATTGAAGCAGTTTTCTCGTTCAGATAGGTCATAATCCATCTTCCTAAATATTTATTCCAAATTACAGACAATTCTCCAACAGGACCCTCAATTATTTCTCTTGCATCAGGCATGTTAGAAGACCAAAGTGGCTCTCCATCTTTATCAGTTCCGGCAAAATATTGATATTTGCTTATATCCTCTACGCTGCTTATTGACGACTTCATCAGCTTAACACCGCCGAATCTTCCTTGAGGTATACTCCAAAAATAAATGTCATTTCCCTTTTTAGCTGTAGTTACCTGGATAAAATTGCTTCCTCCCGGCCATTTTACATCGTCTAGCTTTGTCCATGTGTTGCCTCCGTCATCAGAACGCGCCAAGCCACTGTAGTTAGTGGTCCATCTTCCAGGGTCTCCCCAGTGATGAACTGACATAAAGTTTAAGTATAATCTATTGCCTATGCTGAATCCGCCAGTAGGAATAACTGTCATCTCATCGTAATTTATCTTTTTAGAGCTTAACAGCTCCTTGGCATTTCCATCCGGTCCTGTAATGAAACCATCAAAGGTTAATCCGTCAGAAGGATTCTTATCGGATATTACCGCCATGGTACTTGAGCGCCAATTGCTGCCTCCCCCACCTATAAAGTCGTCTGGACGTACGCCAAAGGTGTCGCCGAAGGTCATATAGACCTTTCCGTTCATTTCAATCATGCTTCCAAGGTCAGTACCATACAGATCATATTTATCAGTTTTATTTATTGAATTTTTACCTGTTAACTGTGCTACCTTGGTAAGATTTTTAACTCCATTTAAAACAAACTTGCTGCTGTCAGTTGTGGAAGGCTTTATTTCTTTAACCAAGGAAAAATCATCTACCTGAACCCATGCGTCATTTCCATTTCCCCAGAAGCCTGCATATAATTCCAAACTGTCGTAATCACCTGAATTCACAGTCACAGAAAGCAGCTTGTATTCGTCAGGCTGGCCTGCTGGAGTTTCATCATGAAATACAGTTTCACTTAATATCACAATGCTTCCATCCGCCCTTTTTGCTCTAGCTCCAAAGTATCCATTTGACTGATTTATGCTTTTTACCCAGCCTGAAAAAATATAATCCGTGTTTTTTGCTACGTCAACCTTCTGATAGATATTAGTCCATCCATCCTTAGAATAAATCCAGGCATTATTTAAGCCTGAATGCGAATAGCCTAATTCTCTGTCTACTCCTCCTGCTCCTTCAATTCTCCATGGATGCGATATGGAAGCAGCTGTTTGATTTTCAAAGCCCGCATCTTCAATTAGATTTTCCTGTTCTGCAATAGCTTTCCTGTTGCTTGCCATCCCATCAAATAAAACAATGCCTAAAGAAAACATAACGACCATAAGTAAGCTCATTTTTCTAAATCTCATAAAAACTCCCCCATTTTTAATAAATTTAATTTATTTCAAGCTTTTCAACTCCAGGCAGCTTTGGAAATTCTTGTGTTGGCAGGGTTTGATACCAATATGCCACTGAAGCGATGTCATCTTGCAGAGGCAGATAATACCCTCCATTTCTCCAGCCAAGTGCCTGAATAGTAACCTTTAAATCCTCGTCAAATCTTATTGGGTCTGTTATATGCCATCTGTACATGCCAAAACGCATTTGAGACTGATAAAGCCCGTCTGGGCGAATAACCTGAGGAAGCCCTGCATAAGCAGTTGTGTATTCCTCATATTGGTGGGTTGTCTTATTTTCAAAATTATAGGAGCCGCAGAAATAATCTTCTGTTCCAGTACCGCATATTGTCGGATACTCCTTATCGCCATCCATATAAAACTTTATTTCCCCTTCTCCCCACCAGCCATTGTTATTTACTCCCCAAGCCATGTAGGTTCCAACATAGTGGCCCTTCCCTTTAATACCGTCTACTATTGTATAGACTTCTTTATAAGGAAGAGGATTAACGCGCCTGAACTGTGCGTGAAAGTATGCAGTATCCTCAGAAACCTCTGTTAGTACATAATCTATCTGGTAATAAAGATACATATCCTCCTCGCCAATATTCGTCATTGTTATTCTGCAGTTTTTTCTAAAGGGCATAGTCCAATAACAGTTAAAAGCACTGCCTGGGTTTACTGTTACTGCTAGTGAATTTACGTGAGCATACTGTCCCCAACCGCATGCAAAGAAGTCTCCTACAGGGCATTCAACTGAAGGAATATCCTGATTGTCATAATATATTTTTAATATGCTGTTTCTCCATATTCCAGTTGGAGTCATCCATATATGCTGAATTGCGCCCGGGCCCTCAATATTCCCAAGCTCAAAGGTTTCTTTGGCATGTATAATAATTGAAGGCGACACCTTCCAGCCTCTTCCAAGCTGACTTGAGGCTCTTTCTCCTGTACCTGTGGTTGCCATTCCACCCTTGCCCTTCTCGCCCGTGAAATTTTCAGGGCTAATAGATCGTGTTTTTGCATCTGACAACAGATGCAAATTACTCATGTTTACATTCAAACCGTCAAATTTTTGCATAACTTCCTCCTTTCAGTGGAAACACTGGGCTATTTACGATTACTCGTTTCCCTTTGGGCACTGGGTAACTTAAAATGTTCGCTCAGCTCACAAGCTGCTCGTTAAAGCCATTTTAGAGCTTTAACCATCTCATGCACGCATATTGTCTAATTTTCTATATTTACTTCTATACCATCCAAGCTTCCGTAAAGCACTTCTATGCTCCATTCAGCTTCTCCTGTATCTGTATTCTTCTTCTGATTGTATATTCCCCATGCTTTGCCTGTGCTCCAGAAACAAGAAAAGTCCTCTTCATTTATTACAGGCTTGAAGCTCACTTTTCCATTTACCATGTCATACTTAAATCCGCTAAGTGCTATTAAAACCGCCCAGCTAGCCAATGAACGAGCATAGTGATTGCCGCACTCCACTTCATTCCATGGGTTTCTTTTGTAGCCGTCATGTCTGTCTCTTACTGCCTTTACAATAGACAGTCCCTCGTCAATAAAGCCTTCATAAATTAAATGTGAAGCAACCTGATATTCAATTCCTGTCCATACCTCATCAGAGTACACGAAAGGTAGTCTTGGCCTTCCGCCCTTTGGCCAGGAGCAAAGAATTAACCCGCTTTCATCGTTAAGCACATAGGTTCTTTGCACACTATGTATCTTTCTAAAATCACTTTTAAAATTGTAATTGTATATAGCTTTAACAGCTTTTTTAACATGCTCTTCAGGCAGTATGTATCCTAAGCCTGCTATATGAGCAAGTGATTGACCTAAGACCTGATCCGAAAGACAGCCTATACCATATTGATATTTGTGTTCATTCACATCTTCAATATTTTGTATATAATACTCTCCATTCCATAGGAGTTCATCCATCTTTCTGCTGCCTTTTTCAAAGGCAGTCTGATATTTAATTTGATGCTTAATGTCATGAACAAACTCTGCCATTTCCGCACCTGCTTTTAGTGCAGCAAGAAACATAGAGTTAGTTAAAGAATTGGGACCATAAAATTCGATGTCATAAGTATTGTGCTGCTCTCTGTCAAGTACAAAATCGCTGTCAGAATCCCAATATTCAAAAGCAAAATCTAGAGCTTTGCTTGCTTTATCCCATACTTTTTTCAAAAATTCATTGTCGCCGCTTAATTTCCATTCCCTATAAAGGCGGATTATAGTTCCCATTTGCCCATCAGCAGCCGGAACCATATCAAATTTTTCCTGATCAAAAACTTGCCTTGTTCTAAAAGCCATTAATCCATTTTCATCAGTCTCAATATTAAACTCTACATTTCTAGCAGTTCTTTCAAGTTCCGGGAACAGAAAAGCTAAGGTTTGAGCATAGTTCCATACGTGAGTACAAGTTCCATCGCAGCTGCCCATTGAATCATGACAGCCCTCATAAGCTAAAAATGTGCCATCCTTTATTCTAAAACAAGTGTTGCTTCTTATAACAGTAATATTGCTTGTTAAAGCGTCTATTACATAGTCCGGCAGCGTGCTTCCAAAAATAGACCTGTGAAAACTTCTACTTCCTTTCTCCAGGTGAGACATGTTTTCAAGCATATACTTGCCTGCACTCCAGGCATCCTCGAAGATTGTACTATAATAATTCTTCTCAATCTCTTTAATTTCCTCAAACCAGTCTTTTGGTCTATTAGGAAAATACCAGGTTAAAATAAACTCAAAGGTTTTCTCCTCGTCTGGCTTTAGTGTATGGTAAATCCCTAAAGAACCAACCTTTACTCCCTGAGGTCCTATTTTACTGTCTGGATAGCTGCTCACAGGCTCTTTTTCAAGTCTTCCATCCTGATAAAAATCATCCCAGAAATCCTGAGCTCCATCCCACCAGCCGCCTTTAAGCCAACTTGGCTTTACTGTTGTATTGCAGTCGTCAGTCATCAAAGCCATATTTCCATACTTTAAATCATTATTTTCTAATTTATTCGAGGTAAAAAAAATGCCTTTCGCCATATCTTCCCTGTATTCATTAAAGTTTCCTTCTATTGGCATCATATTATCAAAGCAGTCATACCCGTTGAAGCCTACAATATTAGGGATAGAGCCGGCTACAGTAACATCTACATCCTTCAAGGATGTATTTTTAACCTTATATCTTATAACTGCTCCAGGAATCCCCGAATCATCAGCATTAAGCGGAATAAAGGGAGTAAAAGCTTCAAGAGTTACCTGCACAGGCAAATCGTTGTCCTCAAACTCAACCCATGCAAATGGATATTCTCCTTTAAATTTAGAAGAGCTTAGTCTTGGAAGCCCAGCTAAATTACCCGAATGGTATCCATGAGTCTGAGTATAAGGCTGACAAAGCTCAGCTTCTAATATCTTTACAACTGGTTCCTTATCATATTC
This sequence comes from Clostridium swellfunianum, assembly GCF_023656515.1. Classification (NCBI taxonomy): domain Bacteria; kingdom Bacillati; phylum Bacillota; class Clostridia; order Eubacteriales; family Clostridiaceae; genus Clostridium; species Clostridium swellfunianum. The sequence goes on along the minus strand of NZ_JAMOFV010000006.1, from coordinate 3,616,896 downwards.
TTTTGCCCAAATGCTAAAAAAACTATATGGAACTTTATTTCCTTTAGCTGGCCGATTAAATAGTTCCCAATCTTTAAGCTCTCCTCGTGGACCGATCGAAATGTTGCCTGTCCCTATCCCCCCAAGTAAAAATGCTACTTCGCTGGCATCATTCATGTATATTCTTTGAGAATGCATCGAAGACTTTTCCATTTTGTCTACCTCCATAACAAGATTATTTAATACCAGATATTTTGATTCCTTGAAGGATATGCTTTTGGAATACAAGGAATAACAATATTGTTGGGATTGCAGCTAAGGTTGATGCTGCCATAATTCTTCCCCATTGCGAGGCATAAGTACCTTTAAATAAAGCTATTACCTGCATAACTTGAAACAGCTTTTGATTGGATATTGTCATAGCTGGCCATATATAAGAATTCCAATAGCCTAGAAATGTACTTACACCAACAATAACAAAGGGTGATTTTGAAAGAGGCAGGAAAATATGCACGTATGTTTGAAATCTATTTGCTCCGTCTATAAGTGCTGCTTCCTCAATAGAAGAAGGGATATTTAAATAAAACTGTCTTATAAAGAAAATATTATAGCCTGTGGCCAATCCAGGAACAATTAAAACCGATAAGCTGTCCAACATTCCTAATTTTGCAACAACTACAAAGGAGGTTATTAAAATAGCTATATTGGGTATAAACATTGTTACTATTTCATATGCCCATAAGTATTTTTTAAAGGGAAACTCCAGCCTTGCAAAAACATAGGCGCTCATAGAATTGATCAGCAGCGATAACATTACTGAAACAAAGGCTACAAAGAAGGTAACAGCTATAGATCTAAAAAACATGCCTTCCTGTATCAATTTTAGATAATTGTCTGTAACAAATTTTGTTGGAAAAAACCTAAATGGAACTGCTAAAACTTCTTTTTCAGGTTTTACTCCTGAAATAGCCATCCATAGGAGAGGGAATAATGATATAAGCCCTACAGCTATACCAAATAAATTTAAAATAACCTTTTTAATTTTGAATTTCCTCATTATGTTACCTCCCTTATATTAAGCATCCATAGACTTTTCAGATTTGATTATGGTAAATATCAGCCCGGAAATTAAGCTGAGCACTATAACCATTAAAAGTGAAGCCGCTACTGTAGGTCCCATAGTAGGATTGCTCTTGAAGTTATTAAAGATATAAACAATTGGAGTTAGGTTGCTGTTTGTAGGCCCTCCTCCTGTCATCATATACGGAACGTTAAACTCTGTTAATGCTCCAGTTACAAGAGTAATGGTTATCAGAATAAATATATTTTTCATGGAAGGTATGGTTATATAAATAAGCTTTTCGAAGGCATTTGCTCCTTCCACATCAGCTGCTTCATAGTAAACCTGAGGAATGTCTAATAATCCTGCCAGCATTACTAGAGTATTGTAGCCAAAGCCCAACCAAACTATTGGAATTGAAAGGGCTATGCTGGAAATTAACGGTTTTTTCAAGAATGCTTGTTTTGGTATTCCGAAGTTAGCCAAAATTGAGTTTAATATTCCACCTTGGTAATCATATATGAATGTAAAGATTGCAGCTGCCAGTATACCAGAAATAACAGTAGGTATGTATACCGAGGTTTTTGCAAAGGAAGCTGCTTTTCCTTTCATTCCCTTAAGAACGTGAGAAAACAAAAAACTTACAATAAAGAGAGTTGGTACAATAATAAGAACATATTTTATAGCAACTGTCAGAGATGTTCTAAAAAGCTTGTTTGTTAGAATAACTCTGTAGTTTTTAAAGCCTACGAACTTAGAAGTTCCATAAAAGCTCCAATCTGTAAAGCTTACAGCAATAGAATAAAAAAACGGCACAATAACAAATATTGTTATTAGTATAAAGCCTGGAGCTAACATTAAATAAGCGGTTAGCGCATCGTGTTTTCTCATTCCCAGCGTACCTTTATTAACTTCGGATGATGATTTTATATCTTTTTTTAGTTTTAACACTTTTATCACCCCTATAAGGTATTTAGGACTAACTATATTTTAATTAAATCTGGGGAAAAGCTCCCCAGATTTAACTTAATTATTTATTTGGCAAGCAATGGATTTGTGCCAGCATAGTTATTATTTTTAATATAGTCGTTAATTTCCTGTTCTGATTCTTTTAGAGCATCTTCGACTTTCATATTATTTGTAACAACTTTATCAATTGCATTTGCTACTGAAATGCTTATATCCCATGCATATATTGGTTCTGCTACTGATTTAGGAACTATCTTTTCAGCAATTGTCTTTCTCCACATATCGTTCTTAGCTTCTGCATCATTGTTTATAGCTGTATCAACTGATTTTCTTGGAGAGTATTTTGACCAGCCTGAAGTTTTGAAGAATTCAACGCATCTGCTAGGATCGCTTCCTAAAAGCCAGGTTATATAATCTGCTGCTTCTTTTTTATGCTTTGATTTTGCATCTACTACATAAGTCCATCCGCCAACTGTTGATGTAACTTTGTCTTGGTTTCCATCTTTTGTTGGAGCTACAGCTATGCCTAAATTAGGTATAATATCTGGATAAGTAGTTTTAAGTTGTCCTATACCCCATGAACCGCAGAAGGCCATAGCTAATTTTCCTTCTCCAAAGGCTTTTATATCAGCATATCCCGATAATGCCTGTTCTGGAACAATCTTGCTGTCATATAGCTTTTTATAAAAAGTTAAAAGATCTTTATAGCCACTGTCAGTTACAGTTGCCTTTGACCAATCATCATTTACCGCAAAATGTCCTGCTGCCTGCTGCTGCCAGCCCCAGGTTGCCCATCCCATATCAGCAGCAACGGCTGCAACACCTAATCCGAATACATCACCTTTAGTTAGCTTCTTACCATCTTCAATAAGCTCATCCCAAGTAACTGGTGGTTTTTCTGGATCTAAGCCAGCTGCCTTAAATAAGTCCTTTCTATAGTAAAGAACTGTAGAAGGCTCTAAAAGCTGAGGGTATGCATAATGCTTTCCTTTATAGCCAACAAACTGACTTACGTTTGGATATAAATCATCCCAGGCTGTTTTTGGTATTAAGTCGTCCAATGGTTCTATAAGGCCGTCCTTTGCAGCAAAAGCTATTCCGCCATAATTCATTAAGTATATATCTGGAGCCTCTCCAGCAGCTTGTGCAGATTTCATACTTTGATCCCAAGCATCTCCTGGTATGAATTTTTGCTGTATTTCTACTTTGTCTTGGGACTTGTTAAAGTCTTCTACTACCTTTTCGCTCCAAGCCTTGTTCCAATCCTCAAACACTCTGTTCCATAGGGTAACAACTACTTTTCCCTGCTTTTGGTCAGAGCCGCCAGAATTTTGCGAACCTGCCGGCTTTGATGAACATCCGCCCAAAATAGACATTGTTGAAAATAATGATAAAGCTATGGCTGTCAACTTAAACGTTTTCTTGCTAAACAATTTAATTCCCCCTTTAATCATAAAACTAATTTGGTTTTTATATTTACAAGGGCATTGCCTCCTAAATATTTTAGTTATTTAATTTCAATCATGATTACTTTCCTTGCGGGTATGGTTAACTCCAGCTCCTTTGTTTCATTTTTAGATATTGTTCCCAGGCTTGTATCGCTGCCGTCTTTTATTAAGCTAATACTAAAGTCCTTGCCTTCCAAATTGTATTTTCTCATATCAATTGGAAGCGTTATTTTTTGTTCTTTATCCTGGACATTTGAATAGAATAATCCAAGGCTTTTATTTTCATACATCCAAGCCGAGCTTATAATTGAATCAAGCTTTATCTTGCCTTTTTCGTTATATTCTCCGCCACTTTTAGGAACAAAGTAGTTATACCAGTTAAGTTCAATCTCATAGCCTTTTGCTTCTACTGGCTTCAGCATCTTTCCATAAGCTAAATACTTATTCCCTTTTCCTGTTCTTAAGGAAGCAAATTGCCTTAAATATTCGCCGCGTTCAGGAGCAAGCTCGTATCCAGCTGGCTTAAATGCATAATAATGCTCTTCTGGTGAATTTTCTTTCCCGTTTAAAGCTTCCATTGGTCCATACTCTTCATTTAGTTCATAAAGACCTCCCCAAAGGTAAGTTCTAGCAGCTGTAAAGTAAAATAAATCCCCTGCTTCTTCTGTCAGCTTTCCCCATCCGTCGAGTCTTACTGGACCATACTCGTGATAAACATAGGTGAACATAGGTATTAATTCTGCTTCTCCTGACTTAATCAAATCTCTTAAGTTATATCCTTCAAAGGCTGTTCCAGGTTGAGCGCCAGCTCTTGCCTGGTAATAATCAAGCACATCTAGAAAAACTTCATTTATCATTTCTGTTCCCATTGGTATATATTTGCCTGCTGCTTTTATCATTGCTTCTTTCGTATTTATGTAATTTTCTCTGTAAGCTTCGGTTATTTCCTTACCGCCTCCAACTTTATGTCCATGTGTTGGGTCCATACAAGTCTTCAAAATGTTATTTGCAGAAATATCATAGTAAATTGAATCAACATTATATTCCTTTTGCAGATACTCATCTCTTTTAACGTGCAGGTTTTTTGTAAAATCCGCCACAGGGCATATTAGAGAAAACTTATACTGGTCATTGCTTCTAATATTAACAGGCATCAGTTGAAGAGACTTTTTAACTTTTTCACTATCCGCACCAGCTGTATTTATAAGGTAGTCAAATTCAAAAGGAGCATACTTGTCTCCTATTTTGTTTATGGTATTTATATTATTTGCGTTAAATCTTGCAGGGTACCAGTCATTAAAACCACCAGGCACCCCATTATAATAATTTTGGCGTGACTTAGGCCAATCCGGTCCTAAAACGTGAAATACATTAGTCTGAACCAAATCATGATATCTATTTATCCATTCGGACCTGTCATGCATACCGTTTATTCCAAATGTGGACAGCCCCATATCTTCAAGCAGCCACTTTGCCTTGTTTGAGTCATCCATTTTTGTTAATTTGCCTTTTTGGCTCCATTTTTGTTTCTCTGCCCATTGCCTATATATATCTGAGGCCTCATACCAGCTTCCTTCCTGCATAGTCTTTATAACTACAGGATAGTTTACCTTTATACCCTTTCTAGGTCCTATATCCTCATAACCGTGCATAAAAGAAGCTTCCAATAAATCATTTTTGTTTTTAGCGAAGTTTAGCCACTTTTGATAAAATTCTCCATCATAGGCTGCAAAGTATAATCCTCCATAGCCTTCTCCGTAATAGGTGAAATATTGCATTGTGCTTCCGGAAAAGCCTTCAGGGTAAGGCATAAATCTAAGCCCGTCTCCGCCGAATTTAAAATTCTTCATTGGGCTGTGAATTAAAACGCCTGTAGCGAAACTGTGAGCCAAATAGTCGTTTTCGCCTTTAGAGCTTATGTTCTTTAGGTTGCTTATTACAGGATACTCTATTGCTGCTATGCCTTTTTCCGAGTTGTTTACTACCTCTGAGTAAAAGCTTACCTCATTGCTATCTTTAAGCAGCTGAATCTTTCCAATAACCTGTACCGCAGGGTTAACCTGCCACTTTAATATATATCCAGTGCCATTTTTAACTTCCTTGTCTTTTTCATAGGTGAAGCTTTCAAATTTACTATCTAATTCAAAACTCCAATCAAGCCGAAAAGGATCGCTGCTTTTATTTTCATCAACATACTCCAACTTCTTTGACTTGTCGTAAAAACTGACTATATTGCCTTTAGATTTACTAAAAGAGATAGCTATCTGTTTATTTTCTACAGTTATCAAATTATCATCACCTTTACCTTTTGATTTATTAATATTAGTAAAGATAACCGTGCCTGAAACGATAAGTGCCAAACAAACAAGCCCTGCAAATACGGCTTTTTTGTATTTCAAGCAGCTCACCCCCATAATTATTGCTTTATTCCTGCCTTACACTTGACTGCCTTATAACTAGTCTAGGGAAAAGTTTAACCCTCTTCTTTTCTCCAACATCGCCATTTAATCTGTCCATTAATATTTGCGCGGCATTTCTTCCTATTTCCTCCTGCAGCATAGCTACAGAAGAAAGCTTAGGTGAAACTCTTGTGGCAATATCAGTATTATCCATTCCTATTATTGCTATATCATCAGGTATTTTCACCTGTGCTTCATCACAGGCATTTATAATTCCGATTGCCATAAGGTCGTTGGATGCCACAACAGCAGTAGGCCTTTGTTCCAAGCATAATATTTCCTTGCCGCAAAGGTATCCTCCGCTTTCAGTATAGTTGGATTCAAAAATATACTTGCTCTCAAGCTTTAGACCAGCATCTAAAATAGCGTCTCTATAGCCCATGAATCTCTCGCTTCCTGTTTGCTCTTTCATGTCTCCGCCAACATATGCTATTCTTTGATGTCCTTGCTTTAAAAGATGTTCTGTTGCCATCTTTATACCTAAATAAGTATCCACATACACATAATCAAACTTGTCATCAGAGTCGACTGAATCATACTTATTGGTTAATACAACCGGAGCTTCAGAAGAATTTATGGATTCAATATTTTCATGACAAAAGTTAAAGGATACCATAATCATTCCATCTGCATATTTTTCCTTAAGGTGTTGTATTACTTTTAACTCTTCATTTAGATTATGTTTTGTATAAAACAACACCATTAAATACCCGTACTGTTCAAGTACACTGTTAGCTCCGTTTATCATGTCAAAATAGAATGGGTTGCAGATATCTGGAATTGCAAAGATAATCTTTTCTGTTCTTTTAGTCTTAAGTATTTTTGCAGCGTATGATGGCGCATAGTTAAGCTCCTTGGCTGCATTAAGTATTATTTCTCTTTTGCGTTCATCAACGTAACCTTTTCCGTTTAATGCTCTAGCTACTGTCGAAGGAGAGAATCCTACTTTCTTCGCTATTTCATAAATACTACTCATTTTATTCTTCACCCCCTCAAATTCTTTTGTAATAATTAACTCTAGACTGTCTTTCAGCTGGCAGTTTCAATTATGGATTTGCATGACTAAACACTTTGTTAATAGTATCATCATTAAAAGGTAAAATATCAGGCACCGGCAGTCTGTCCTTAAGCGGCAATATCCTTTCAAATTCCTTATGCGGTTCTGTTTGATACCAGTACGCTGTGGAAGAAATATCATCACAGCGATGGTTATTATGTCCATGCTCTATTGTAACTTTTATGCTCTTTTCAAAAATTATTGGGTCTAAAATATGATATCTGTAGGTTGATATTTTTCCACCCCAGTTTGGACCTCCTCCAAGTATTATACCATGGTAAGGAGTACATACTTCCTGTTGAGGGCACCAAGCTGTATTAAAGTAGTCTTCTGTTCCAGTACCGTGAAGAGATGGCGGCCAGTGTTCTCCGTCTATGAATATCATGTCGTCTCCCTCGCCATACCAGTTCCATTCTCTCGTAGCCCTTAAGTTATGCACGTTGAAGTTGCAGCCTACATAGTGTCCTTTTCCTTCAGCCTCAAGTATAACGTAATTACCTTCTCCGGTAGTGTTTTTGCCGCCAAATTCGTATTCAGCGTTGTCTATATCCTTATCTGAAATTCCATCTGTTGGACATTGCCTGCTCCACTTAGCATGAAATCTTAATTCATCTTCCGGAATAGCATCATGCTCTTCATAGTTTACATAAAAATAAAACTTAACCTCGTTTTCTGCTTCGCTTTCTATCTCAATTCTTGCACCGCTGGCAAACGGCATTGGGAAGAAGCAGTTAAAGGCTTTTCCATCTTCAGGACTCATCATAAGAAAAGCAGAAGTATAATTTTTTGTAATACCATGTCCCATTCCGAAAAAGTCTCCAATAGGAACTTCAACGCTTGGACTACTTTCATTATCCCAAAACATTCTTACAATAATTTTTCGAGGTAAGAACTGAATATCAAAAGGACCATTTGGAGTCATAGTCATCCATATGTGTCTTATATAACCACTGCCTTTAATATTGCAAATCTCAATTTTGCTATGTGGAAGGAGAGTGTAAAAATCTTTATTACCTCCGGATCTATCATAGCTTGAAACTCTTTTAGTTTTTCCAGCTCTTACTTGACTTATGCTGCTAGCACCGCTAACTAAATTCATAGACCATCACTCCAATCTGTTTATTGTGACATCGATGTCACATGTCTTATAAAAAAAAATATATTCTATAAGATTATCATGAACATTGATATCCAATATTAATATATTTCCTATATGGCATCGATGTCATATTATGCATAAAATAAAATCCAGCTATTAATACATCATTATTATTTACTGAATTATGTAGTTATATATGCTATAACTATGTGACATCGGTTTCATATATTTATTATATTACGAACTAATATAAAAGTCAAATAATTTATCGGACAAACCATGACTTTTTTTATCATTAAATAACTTTTTAATTAAGCTTATTATACCAATAATGTTTTAGTGGTTGTAACGCCTTGGATTCCCTTAAATGTTTTTATAATATCAATATATATTTAAAACAAAGCGTTGTTTTTAACAGCCGTGCGCTCATTCTCTCGCAGCATAAAAAGTTAACTTTTTAAAAATTTATAAATATAACAAGTTAACTTTTTACTCTGCGAGGGATATGCAATGACTTTACACTTATTTTTTCAATAGAAAAATCATGCTAATTTTGAAATATTACCACGCTGTTTTATATATCAGTATATAATGATTGATGAATGATATAATAATGTTTTAAATCAAGAGAATTCAAAATTATCTATAATAGATTATTACTTTTTTGCTGCTGACACAATAAGCATCATCGGTCTGCGTATTTCATCCAACATTCCAGGAACTGTATGCAGCAAATTTTCTTCTGGCTTTGGTTCAACAACTCCTGTTATTTCAAATCCTGCTTTTATAAGGTTGTTCACGTAGGTTGTCAGAGTTCTATGATATTTTATGACTTCTTCCCCTAAAAAATTTGCCTTACGAACACCTTCCGTAAAATAATGGTCAACTGGCCAATGTAAGATATTACCTTTGTCATCATAGTGCCAATCCTGCGGTCCTTGTGCAGTAAAAATTGGATGTTCCACAGAGAAAACAAATTCTCCACCCTTTGAAATCCACTTGCTAATTTTGCTTAAAACATGCTCAAATGATTGAATGTAGTGAAGAGCCAATGAACTGATAATAACATCAAAGGAATTGTCAGTAAAATCAAGATCCTCTATGGGCATACATATATACTGTATATTTTCTGATTTTGTTTTGTTCCTTGCTTCCTTTAACATCTTTGATGAAATATCTACTCCAACGGCTAGCTCTGCACCATTTTCTATAGCAAATCTGCAATGCCATCCAAAACCACAGCCTAAGTCTAATACTCTTTTACCTGCAAAGTTTGGCAGCATTTTTTTTAGTTCGTTCCACTCTCCAGCACCTTCAAGTCCATTTTTTGAACGATTCATATTACTGTACTTATCAAAAAAGGTTTTGTCATCATATTTGTTTTGTTTCATTGCCATTACCTCCATTCTTACTATATTGTATTGTCTCCATAAAGTTCATTCAAGATAATAGATGCTTCTGTATCGTTTTATAGAAATAGGGTTGCCAATCGGCAACCCTATAAATCATTTTTTATAAATTATTTGCTTTATTGAATGGATAGAAAGACAATATTCATCTGCTAAATCTATCATCTTGCAGCCTTGTTTGTACTTATCTATAATTTCACTATTTCTATGAGATAAAATATTACGAATTCCAGACTTTTCTCCCCACTTTTTACAACACGATTGTTGTGCAGGTATATATAGATATTCTCCTTGAACATATTGCTGTATTTCACGAAGTAGATGTTCAGGTAATACATTGCTCGCATTTTTATATTTCATACTGGCTTCACTCCTAAATATTAAAATAGTTAGGATACAAAGTCGTATGTATAGAACATTTATTAGTGGCTTAGCACTCCATACAAAGAGCCACTACAAACACATACTGACTTTGTATGGAGTAAATCAATCTTTTGACCTATAATCATTTTTGACCTCCTATATAAGTAAGATAATAATATTTAATTAGTGTTTTCTAACAAATACTCACCATCATTATAACTTGTATTCCAGCATAACTCCAATATCCTCAAATTAATAAGCTTTAATTTATAAATATCTGTTCTTTCAATGCTTGTTTGTCAGGGGCTAGTGAATTTTTAGTTTTAATCTTAATAACTCATGAACTCTTTATTAAACATTGGTATAATGCAGATAATTATCATGATTACTCCAATAGCTATAAAAGTATATTGTACATTGAGACTTTCGCCTATTATACCCGATGCCGCAAAACCTAATGGCATTCCTATTAACCCAATTGTCTGACTGGTTGAAGTAACTCTTCCCATTTTTTCCTTTGGGGTATAAGCCTGTATCACAGACATACCTGTAGCAGTAATAAGCGGCAGGCAAACTCCCATAAAAGTACTGAAAACAACGGCAAGAAGCATATTACTAACAAGTCCAAGAGCTAAAATATTCGAAGCAAACACTAAGAAACCTGTAATTATCACTGTACTTTTTTTGAATTTATGCGCAATCTGCCCCACAAGAAGCGAGCCTAGTACTGTACCTACCATTATTCCTATTCCCATGCTGCTGTAGCCTTTCTCTCCAGAATTTAAAATTTTATCGGAGTATATGGGCATAAGCACGTTAAATGGAGCAAGTAAAATATTTATGGCTGAGCCAAGTATCATATTAATAAAAATCATTAAGTTTGATCTAATTACAGTCAACCCCTCAAATAATTCTTTGAAAAACTTCGGAATATCCAACTTATCACTGCTGCTTACTACCTTTTCAATATTAGCTATTGCAGCAGTAAAAGCAGATATTAAGAAAGTTGATGCATCAATTAAAATAGCTATTCCTACGCCCCATAATCCAATAACAGCAGCCGCAATACCCATGCCTAATATTTCAGCGATTGCTCTTGAGGCTTGCCCTAAGGAATTTGCTGGTAAATAGTGTTCCTTCTTTACTAACACCTGCATTGCACTTGAACGAGCTGGTGAGGAAAAAACCTCACATATCGAATTAAAAAATGAAAAAGCAAAAAGCAGCCATACTTGTAAGTTATCAGTTATAAATAATACAGCAATACCTGCGGTGGACACTCCTCGAAGTAAATCCATAATTACCATAACCTTTTTTTTGTCCATACGATCTACAAAAACCCCCGCCGCCATTCCAAAGAGAGAAGGCATTGCACTAACTGCCATTACTGACCCCATTAAAAGCGTTGACCCGGTAAGCTTATACATAAGCCACATAAAGGCAATGCCATCAAGTGCATCCCCAAACCTGGATATGGTTTGCCCCAACCATACCTTAAGAAAATCGGGATAATTTTTTAAAACTCTAAAGCCATTCTTCTTTTCAACATCAACACTGATTTCCATCCCCCACATCCCCTTCAATAATTACTTGCGGAATAATGCATATCCAAACATATATGGCTTAGTATTTTCTCTAACATTCTTATCTTTCATAAATTCAGCAATAAGTTCTCCAAGCTTTTCAGCCTCTTCATCAGTCAAATAAGTCATTCCATAATTTAACTGTCTCATACCATCATTATTCTTTTGATTCATTGCTTCAGTAAAATCCTCATGCATGGTTAATATAATGTTTTCACTAACCTGCTTGTATTCAGGTTCATCTTGTATGCCTATATCCTTTTTAATCTTAAATACTTCAGCTGTAGGAAGATAATATTTCTCCATTATCCCCCCTTTTTCTTTTGTTTCAACAATTTCCAGTATTCCTATCCTTTCCAATTCTTTTACATGATAGTGAACCTTTGAGGGTACTTCATTAAGTTTTACTGACATTTGCTTAACTGTTAGGGCATCACTGTCACGATTGAATAAAACTAATATTTTAAATCTAAAGGGATCAGATATAACTTTTATTTCTTCTAAAGTACTCAAGATTTTTTCTTTTTTCATAATTCACCTCGGTTTATTTTTATCAATAAAATTTATTTTATCGAACAGTATATTTTTATTATAATAGTTTAGATTACAATTGTAAATATTTTTTTGAAATTTTCTTACTAATTACTATAAGGATAGGAAATTAAACATATGGGAAATAATAACTTTAAGCATAATTAAGTTCGGAGTGAAAAGTATGAAAAAAACAGTATTAATTATAGGTTCAGGAATAGGCGGTTTGTCTACAGCTGTAAGATTACTTAGCAAAGGCTATGATGTGAAAATTTATGAAAAAGAAAAAACTATAGGCGGCAGAACAAATCAATTAGTCCACCGCCCATTCACTTTTGATTTAACTGCTTCAATTTTAATGAATCGAGATATCTATGAAGAAGTTTTTTGTGATGCTAACCTAGATTATAAGAATTATATAGAATTTATCAAAGTTGATCCAATATATCGCAGCTTTTATTCGGACGGAACTTTTTATGATTTTACTAGAGATTTAGTGTCCTTAATAAAAAACCTAGAGTCTATTTCAACAGAGGCTGCTATCGGGTATATGAAATTTTTGTCAGAGGTATATGAAAGGTATACCATTGCTAACGATCACTTTTTACAGCATTCCTTTGAAAGGCCTCTAGACTTTTTTAAGATTTCATCCATAGTAAATGCACTAAAAACTAAAGCGTTTTCTACCTCCCACCAATTAATTTCAGAATATGTTAAGGATGAGAAGCTGCAAAAGTTTTTGTACTATCAATCATTATATGTTGGAATATCTCCCTATGAAGGACCAAGTATTTATACACTAGTTCCTGTAGTATCTCAGCTATATGGTCTTTGGCATTTAAAGGGCGGAATGTACTCCTATGTGAAAGCTTTGGAAAAGGTTATTTATCAGCTAGGAGGAGTAATTGAAACAAATTATGCAGTAGATGAAATTATAATTTCTGGCCACAAAGCTGTTGGTATAAAATCTAAAGAAAAGGCAGATGTTTTTGGTGATATAGTTATAAGCAATGCAGACTTTCCTTATACTATGGATACTTTAATAAAAAGCGATATTCAAAAAGGAAAATATACAGCTAGCAAGTTAGACGACCTAAAATACACCTGCTCCACCTTTATTATTTATTTAGGTTTAAGAAAAAAATATCCTCAGCTTTCTGTACATAATCTATACTTGAATGAGGACTTTAAAGAAAATATTGATGATGCTTTTACTGGTCATTTACCTACGAATCCTTCCTTCTATATCTATTGCCCTACTAAAGTGGACGACAGCATGGCAGAAAATGATGGTGAATGTATAAGCATAGTAGTTAGGGTTCCAAATTTATTTTTCAGAAATATAACTTGGAATGAAGATACAGTGAAGTTTATGAGAAACAAAACTATATCAGCCCTTAAGAACATTCCAGGTTTAGAAGACATTGAGGAAAATATTGCTTACGAAAACTACCTCACGCCTCAGAATTTAAAGGATAGCTTTAACTCTTATGGAGGCACTGCCTTTGGATTAAGTCCAACCTTAACCCAAACCAATTACTTTCGCCCTCACTTGAAATCAGACAATGTGAAAAATCTATATTTTGTGGGTAGTTCTGTTCATCCTGGACCTGGTGTTTCAATTGTGCTGCTTTCAAGCAAGCTTGTGGTTCAGGAAATATTGAAGGATGATTCCTTATAAGATTGTTAATAAAAAAGTGAAGAGCACTGTCAATCCGATTTTACTAGTATCATTTAGACTATTGGCTTTGCCAATAATCCCCACTGTTGATGTTGCTTTAAAAAATTGTATCTGCTATCATATAATTTATAACAAAAATACAAGAATATATTATGAAAATGAGGGAAGACAATGAATTCAGATAACAGCACTTTGGATGTGAATGTGCCCAAACATCAAAGGCGGCCTCGATATAAAGGCACTCACCCTAAGAATTATAAAGAAAAATACAAGGAACTGAATCCGGAAAAATATGCCGATGATATTGCTAAGATTATTCAAAAGGGTAATACCCCTGCAGGCATGCATATTTCCATTTGTGTAAAAGAAATATTGGACTTTCTACAAATTAGACCTGGCCAAACCGGTTTAGATGCAACACTAGGTTATGGCGGTCATACTTTAGAAATGCTTAAATGTTTAGATTCCAAAGGACGCTTGTATGCACTGGATGTAGATCCTATTGAATTGCCGCGAACCAAAGAACGTTTAGAACGGTTTGGTTATGGTCCTGAAATTTTAGAGATTAAGCAAATGAATTTTTCTAAAATAGATGAAGTCACCTCCGAACCTGAATCCATTAATTTTGTGTTGGCAGATTTAGGTGTTTCTTCTATGCAAATAGACAATCCTGAAAGAGGATTTACCTTTAAGGCTGAAGGTCCATTGGACTTAAGACTTAATCCGAATATGGGTATCTCTGCAGCGGAGCTTTTAAAAGACATGACACTATTTGAAATAGAAGATATGCTCATAGACAACGCTGACGAGCCTCATGCAGCGGTAATCGCTCGTGCTATTTTGTCCAGCATAAAAAAAGGAATTGATATAACCACAACAACACAGCTCAGAAACATAATTAAAGATGCTCTGAAATATGTGCCAAGAATCAAAGAGGAAGATGTTAAAAAATCCTGTCAGCGAACCTTTCAAGCCTTGCGAATTAATGTAAATAAAGAGTTTGAAGTGCTAGATGAGTTTTTAGAGAAGCTTCCTAGTGTTCTTGCTAAGGGTGGCCGTGTTGCCATACTTACCTTCCACTCTGGAGAAGATCGTCGAGTTAAAAAGTCTTTCCAACACTTCTTCCGTGAAGGCATTTATTCTGAAATAGCACCAGAACCTATTCGTCCATCAGCAGAAGAATGCCATGTAAATAGTCGTGCACGTTCTGCTAAATTGCGTTGGGCGATTAAAGCATAAGGTATAATATGGTATACTATATATAATTACATAAATGGGGGGAAATATTATGTCAATAAGTAGCCAAAGAGAATTCGAACTTTTGAAAAAGATTGGTTTTGTAAGAACCAGCGGTTCACAAGAAGAGCTGAAAGCAGCAAATATTCTTCTACAAGAAATATCTTCTATAGGTTGTGAGGGGCACTTAGAAGATTTTAAAGTTCCTACTTCTAACATAAAAAAAGTTTCACTAAAGGTAGTTGAGCCTTATGAAAAAGAATATGAAGTCACACCTTACAATTGCTCAATTAGCACACCTGAAGGTGGAATAACTACAGACTTTGTATACATAGAAGATGGATTAGATGCAAACTTAGTTGACCTTAAAGGAAAATTTGTACTTATAAACATGGGTCCAAACCCTAAGCTTTACAAAAAACTTATGAAAGCTGGCATAGCCGGTTACATTACCATGAGTGGTACTGCTAGAGATGAGGAAGATAAAACTGATATTACTATAGCTAGAATGCGTGAAAAGAATACTCAATATGGCAAGGTAACTGCTTTAAATATCCGTATGAAAGATGGCTTCCACATGGTTCAGAACAAAGCTTCTAAGGTTAAAGTAGAATTAATTACTGAGGATATAGAACTTACTTCTCATAATGTAGTGGTAACCTTAGAAGGTACTAAGTATCCTGATGAAATAATATCCTTTGGTGCTCACTATGACAGTGTTCCTTTCAGTACAGGGGTATACGACAACGGTGCCGGTTCTGTTATAATAATGGAACTTCTTAAACATTTTAAAGAAAATCCACCAATGAGAACTTTAAAGTTCGTATGGTACGGCTCTGAGGAGGTTGGACTTCTTGGAAGTAAAGCTTACTTAAAAGCTCATGAAGAAGAACTTAAAAAGCATCTTCTGATGATTAATGTGGATGTGGCGGGCTCTATTCTTGGAAGAGAGATGGCTTTAGTCACTGCTGAGCAAAGCTTGATTGATTATATTGATCACATGGCTAAAATTAAAGGTTATCCACTTAAGGTAGAACAAAGCATTTACTCCAGTGATTCCACAGCCTTTGCTGATGCAGGTATTCCATCCCTTACCTTCTGTCGTTTTGCACCTCAAGGGGGAGCCTTTATCCACACAAGGCACGATGTTATGGACTTCTTAAGTGCTGAGGCTTTAGAAAAAACCACTATAATAACTAAAGATTTCAGTGAATCAGTGGTAAACTCAGTGGTATTCCCAATTGAAAGAAAGATTCCAGAAAACATGAAAAAGAAGTTAGATGAATACTTTGGTAAAGACACTGAAAAAGAGGACTCATCTGAAAAGAAATAATGTTAGAAAGGCTTACATCAAAGGATGTAAGCCTTTCTAACATTATTGTGTGGGTAACACCTACACTCCTAAAATAACTAATTATTTATAAAGTCAATAATCAACTTATTAACCATCTCTGGATTATCTTGATTTGAGTTATGCCCAGCATTGTCAATAAAATAGAATGTACAATTACTATCACCTTTTGCCCACGCCTCAGCAATTTTTTTTATGTTGCCAGTTTTATCATCTGAACCACAAAGCAATAGCATGGGTCTTTTAAACTTAAATTCCGGATCATAGTGAAGACACCCAATTAAATCTGTCATAATATCAATAAAGGTTTTTTTATCTATCCTTTCAAAACAATCCCTAACGTATTTCCTTACACTAGCTTTGTTTCCACAAGCATTGGCACTCTGTTTTATAAGCAGCTTCCATGGATAGCAATTAAATATAAACTTAGTACATTTCAATGAACACTTCTCCATAGATGTGAGTTTACCTGTGTTTTTAGTACAATCAATCAGCACTGATTTCTCTACTAGTTCTGGATAATAATACGATATTTCCTGAACTAGATTGCCTCCCATTGACTGTCCTATAAGAACTGCTTTATCAATATTATAAATTTCATATAATTTTTTGCAGTCGCTAATCATATCTTTAAACTGAAATTTTTTCCCTTGCTCCAATTTAGACAAACCGTGTCCTCGAGAATCCCAAGCAACTAAATTGTAGGTATCATCAAAAGCCTTAAATTGCTCATTGAACATTTCATGATCAACACCTGCTCCATGAAAAAATAGTACCCATTTATTTGTTGTTCCCTTTCTATACCAGTAATGAATCTCACAATTCAAATTTTCAAATACCAAATGTCTGGCTTTATCCTCCATAATAAACTCCCCCTTATAATTTAATCAAGAATTCTTCCTTGTAATAATATTTTTTCAAAGAATCCATCATACTCTTAAACTCACATATCTTCTCCTGCATTTTAGAAATATCCAAATCTTCCAGTCCACGCATACACCCCTCTGCCACAGAAAGAACTATATCAAGCAGTATCTTTACATCACTTGGATTCTTAAACTTATCATAATCGATAATATTTAACATCTCCTCTTCACCGATTTGCAGCAATATTTTTTTCCTTTTATCTATCTCAGGCTTTATTTCTTCAAGGCTTTCATAATAAGCTCTTGTGATAAACTTATACAAATATGGATAGTCATGAATCATTTTCATTCTACGTTCCACAGTTTTATTGATTAGTTGAAAAAAATCATTCATTTGCTTATTAATACCCTCTTCCTTCTGTTCATCAAGAAAGTCAATAGCGGTATTAAATAAAAACAAGTAGTATTCCTTTTTATCTTTAAAATAATAAAACAGTAATGACTTGGAGATATCAGCTTCACTAGCTATTGCACTCATTGAAGCTTTCTTATAGGGATATAACGCAAACAGCTTGTATCCGGAATTGAGCAAATTCCTTTGTTTATCTAATGGTAACTGAAAATATGCTTGATTCATAGTATTCTCCTTTATAGACCAAAACGGTCAGTAGATTAATCTTATTTTAAATCTACTGACCGTTTTTTAGAAGACCTTAAATTTAATATTACATAACTTTATATCTATCTTTAAATACTTGCTGCTTATTTATTAAAAGAGCACCATTACTTATGATATGGTTCTCAGTATCACAAATAACTGAGGTCTTTCCATCTTATTACCTTATACATGCTAGATAATTATGATATAATTCTAAAGTATTATTTATCAAATTCTTAGTGGGTGGCTATGGTCAGGAAGTTAATACAAAAAAGAAGCACCCATCCCTTAAAAATTAGCGCTTCATTCCGGAATACTAGGCTTTTCTACTCTGTCCACCATTGAAGTATAAGGTTTCAAATCTAAAATATTACTATCATTCATTACATCAATATAAGTAATATAATCTATCCCTTTTTCATAATCCATATGTGTTACTTGAGTAATAGACAACGCTATCAGATTAAATCTTTCAGGTGATCTAGTTGAAAAACCCCCAACAATAAACTGCTTATTCTTTACGGATTTATTTCGCTGTTTTATTGATAAAATCAATTTCATACTGATGCTCACCGTATTTTTTTTCGTTGTCAGTAATCGTACCCTTTGTGAGGGAGATACGCAGAACGATTGAGTTCGGATTGTCTTCATCTCCAACTTCATCGAACCAATCGAAAACTTTTTTAAATTTAGCTCTGATTTCTGCATTCTTCTCGTCCTTGACCCAGCCTAGATTTTCAGCCGTGCCATGGAAGGCATACCAATCTAACCCAGCTATGGATACCTCGTTATTCTTCTCAATTTGCAGCATTTTATTTTTTTGGGCGTCTGTAGAAACATAAAATATGCCGTCTTCATAATAAGCGCAAACCATACGAACAGCAGGACGAGGATTACCTGCAGCATTAGAGGATAGTGATATTGTCGCAAGGGCAATAACTTCCTCTTTGCCATTTCCGCAGCGTTCCTCCATAAGTTTCATAGCATTTTCGTATTTGCTCATTTTAATTCTCCTTTAAATTTAATTATTTTATGCCGGATTTATGGTCAGACCACTTTAAAAGTGATCCAAGATCTACAATTCTAACTTTAGCCACAAAGCGGGACGAACACCGCCTGTACATTTCCCATCGCTGATGTTGCCTTTCAATATATTATTGCCTTGGATGCCTATATTACCGTCAGTCCCGAAGATGTACACTGCTTTTACATTAACGCGGCCAGGCGACCTAAGCCACCACCACCAAGCCCATTCTTTACCCTGAAGTCTTGCTAGTCGCTTACCGTTGTTTTCATCTTTTCTTTCAAACCAATATCTTTGATTCTTTCCTGGGTTATACAGTTTTGAAAGGCTATCACCAAAATATTTGCATACTTCCTCAAGGCTTAATAAAAATATACTGTCTTGCGTATCTGCTCCGCCCTTTGAACCATACCACTGATTATCAAGATTTTTATTTATTACCGGAATTATCCTTGATTTATCATTTGCGTTGAATTTATCATAGAATTCACCATTAAGATATTTTCTTAAAGCACAGTCAGCCCATGTTATATCTATATAAGCATCATGGTAAGGGCGTTGTTCTATAATATCTTCGGTTATAATCAAAGCCGTATTGTTTTGTATGTCAAGTACACGCCAATTATAACCTCCGAAGGATAATGATGAGTCGATTTTAATATCTTCCATTTAAGCACCTCTTCCTTTGTAATAGGTAGTCTGCCTTACCCATGGAGCTTATTCTTGAACCTTCTCCTTAATCGGAAACAATAAATCAAGCTGTAAATCTTCCATTTTACTGCCTTTTCGTATAAAATTATAAAAATTCAACGTTTCTTCAAAGCCTTGTCCAGCAACCGTTTCCGGCGATATCCAACGTGGGAAATCCAAGTCATTATCATATTTATCGCTTGCGTTAACCCATTCTCTTAATAAACGCCAGTCCTGGAAGTTCCACGTCCTAAGCACATTTGCGGCACATATACAATCCGCACATCATTGTCTTCTAGTTTGTTTAAATTTTCATTTTCCTTGTTTAAATCTTCCATGGATATTTTCTCCTTGATTTTATTTTCGGAAAATGAAAGAGTGTTAGCAATGGCAAGCATGGTTTTGTCGATTAATTTCTATTTTCTATGAAATGATTAATAATCATTGTATATAATTATATCTAATGCACATCATTTGGTAAATCATTCAAATAGAAGAATTTCTCAACAAAAATTAATATCAAAATCTAAAACTATTCCTCTACCCTTGTAAGTATCTATTTTCAGTTATAATATAAAAGTAGGTAGGATCTCTACCTTTTTGCTGTCTTTCAATAATGTTATAATCAATGATAGATTTAATTACTTCCTACATGACAAGGAGATTTAAAATGAACGATAACCATACTAATGATAAAAAAACTATAGCCCAATATAAAAAATGGCACCAGCTAAAGCAGAAACAACAAATCATTGTCTCAACCTTGCTTAGAGACTCATATATTATGTTTGTTCTTGAAAACAAAAGAAAGCCAAGTAAAGCATTATTATATTATAGTGAATCTATTATACTACTGGTGTCTTCGCTAAGCTTTTTCTTAACGCTATTCACACTCTCAGCTACCTTCAACATTCGCGCCCTCTTTCTCTCGCAGTATAAAAACTTAACTTTTTACTCTGTGAGAGCTTTGAGCGCAAGATTATATCTTCTTATCCTTTAGCTTATTTCCACTGACTTACTAAAAGAATCTAAGTACAGCTAAGTATATTAGTGCTGCAATAACTGTAATGATTCCACTGTCAGTAGATTTAGCCACTAAAGCTATTATAGAACAAGTTCCAATAATTTTGAAAATAAGGTTCTTCAATGAAACTAATATATCCTTAAAGGTTAATTTCATTTCATCAATTTTGTTCTGCTCTCTAAGTATACCATATATTTTCTTTAATCTTCTTCTAAGCCTTAACTTCATAGGATGCTTTTTCAAAGCTGGTCTTAAATTTTCGGCAGCCTCAAGCAGGCATTTTCTTGCTTCAATATCATTAGGATCAATTTTTATACTTCTTAGAAATACTTTGCTAGCTGCTTTCCACCTGGATAAGTTAAGGTAGCATTTACCCAATAAAGTACGCCATTCTATATTTTTAGAAGTTTGTGCCTTACGCTTTAAGCAGATATCAAGAGCTTGTATATATTTCTTATTGTTGAACAATATTTCTACCTGATAAAAGTATATATACTCATCTTTACGATTCAATTTAGCTGCTTTTTTAAAGGCAGACAAAGCTTTATGTATCTTCTTTAACCTTAGAAAATATTCACCCTTCATGCACAATAAGTCAGGGTCTTTATCAAATATCTCATAGGCAAGGGAGATACTCTCTTTTGCTCTATTCAAGTCGTTGTCAAGCAGTGCAATATACGCTTCCTCGCTATGATACATATACTTGTCATAGTCAACTTCCTTATTCTTATCAAAGTAACTATACCTAGGACCTCTTTGGCTGCTTATTTTCAAAAGCAGATATCTAACAAAGCTTTTATTGTAATAAGTATTTAAGTATTCAACCTGTTCATCCCATCTGAAGATTTCATTTAGAAGTATCCATATGTTTCTTGGCAGTAAATAGTTTTTCATCAAAAACTGAAGCATGCTATTATTGATTAGTTCCTTGCAATCAAATCTCCACATAATCTCATCATTTAGGAGCTCCCGCCACTTCTTTTCCTCCAAACGATTAGAGAAGTCCTTATATATATTAGCTGCTTTTTCAAAAAATTCCTTAACAAGCTGCTCCCTGGTCTCAGTTGTATCAATAACTTCCTCAACTATATTTACAGGAGGAGGAGTATAGAATTCGTCCTCCTCAGGGGTATTGTAGATTTCCTCTGTAAATACCTGTTTCGTCTTATATTCTTCTACGGGCTCATTTCTTACTTCTACTTGCTCAGTGAATTCTGGTTCTTTATTTTGATTATTCTTTGCAAATTTTAAAGCTCTGTCATAGGCTTCCCTGAGCATCTGAAAGCCTTGTGGATTATCTTCTGGATGATACACTTTTAATTTTTTTGCATAGGCTCTCTTTATAGCTGATACTTCCGCAGTAGCTTCAATGCCGAGAATTTCCCAGGTTTCCATTAATAATCAAACCACCCTTCAATTTGCTCCAGCTGCTCTTTCAGCTCACTAGCAGCTATTTTAATGTCTCTCTCGTTTTGGCGGGAGAGAACACTTTCAAACCTCTGCAGCAAATTGCCTATGTATTCACGTTTTTCGCCCAAAGACTCCTCATAAAGACGCTCTCCTTTTGCAATGAGTAATCTGTTTTCCATTTTATCTCTAGGATGAATTTTAATATCTTTTAGGGCTTTTAATCTCTCTTCTATTTCTTTTGGTGTCATGCTTCCCTGATTTTTCTCAATTACAACCCTACTCTTCTCTCCCGTACTTATTGTTTGAACCTCTACTTCCAATATGCCGTTTATATCGTAGGTGTATCGTACGTCGATGAGCTCTTTTCCAGCCTCTGCAGGCGGAACCTTTATATTCATTTCTCCAAGTTTTACATTTCCTTCGACACGGCGATTTTCACCCTGATAAACTTCAATATGTATGTTTGTCTGATTATCTCTTATAGTTGTAAGACGTTCTACTCTGCTTACTGGTATTGGCGTGTTGCGCTCTATTATTGGTAGAAAAAATCCACTCTCATAATTTTCATGATCCACTTGTTTTGCCACACCGGTTCCAAGGGTGTATGGGCATACATCTGTAAGTATAATCTCATTTAACATTTGGTTTCTCTCTTTTAAAGCAACCTGTATGGCTGCTCCTAAGGCAACTGCTTCATCTGGATTAATATTTGAAAAAGGCAATTTGCCAAACATTCTGCTCACCACAGATTTTATCACAGGCATACGTGTGGCACCGCCAATGAGAATTACTGCATCCATATCACTAGGCCTTAAGTCTGCATCTCTTAGACTTCTCTCTATTGGATGACGTAATCTTAGTAAAAGCTGGCTTGCCAGTTTTTCAAAATCAGCTTTATCTATGGTTTTTTCATAGTTTGTCCCCTTTAGGGTAAAGCTCATTTTGCCGCAATTGCTCTCACCAATTGCACGTTTGCACATTTCTGCTTGTTTATAAAGAAAGGATTTTTCCTTGGAATCAAGTGATTGTATATCAATTTTCTCACTATCTACGAAATATGAAACAAGAAGGTTTGTAAAGTCTTCTCCCCCAAGAAAATTATCTCCCGCTATAGACCTTACTTCCATTATTCCTTCAAATAATTCAAGAATGGATACGTCAAAAGTTCCTCCACCTAGATCAAAAACTATAAACTTAGTTTCTGAGTTTTCCTGATGAAGTCCATAGGCAATTGCTGCAGCAGTAGGCTCGCTTATTAAGCGTTCCACCTTCAGCCCTGCAAGCTCAGCAGCACGTTTTGTGGCTTTTCTTTGCGCATCATTAAAGTAGGCAGGTACACTAATAACTGCCTCTTCTACTTCTTGTCCAAAAAATGCTTCTGCATCTGCTTTCAAGGACTTCAATACAAAAGATGATAACTCTTCTGCAGAAAAAGTATGCTTGCCTAATTTATACTGTTTTTCTGTTCCTATGTACCTCTTAAAGGTGGATGCTGTTAAGTTAGGATGAGTGATAAGGCGTTCCTTTGCTACTTCACCTACTAAAATTTCATTATTTTTATCAATGCTCACCACGGATGGTGTCAAATTTGAACCTAAAGCATTTGGTATTATAGCTGGTCCATTTTCAGTCCAGTAGGCAACAATGCTGTTTGTTGTTCCCAAATCTATGCCTATTGTTGGCATTGAAGTTCCCCCTCCCATAATTTAAAGTCAATCTTTATTTATGTAGCATGTCCTATAGATTTTTGATTAAAAATTATATTTACTTTATTCTAGCACATTAATTTCCCACAATTTAGAGAATAATGTCGATTACTGAATAAAATAATCATTTTTTCTGAAATAGGGAGTGAACTCCAATACTAATTTATAAATTTCAACTCAAGCTATGACTTTATTTTTTAATAACAAAATAAAAGGACTAACCCCTTGTACCAAAGGTTTAGTCCTTAAATTACGCTCGTATAGTAGTAAAACTTTTTAAAAAGCTTATTTCCGGCAGTTATTTTTTAACAATTGGTATTTGCAATTCTGTAAGCCAATCATTTTCGCTATCTTTATTCCAAATGCCGTCAATATAGCTTTCACGAGGATTATCAGCAACTGCATAACCATTCTCTTCAATCCACCTAAAAGCATAGGCATATGCTTGAGAAAGCCCAGTATATGGTCCCTTATGCATTACAGAAACAGCGGTTGCTTTTTCTATCTTCTTAAATATGATGTCGCTAAAGCTCTCTCTCATCTTATCCACAGCTTCACAATACTCTATATTGATGTCTTTTTCCTTATACTCACCATCTAGGTAGCTGATGAAGCAGTATTCAGGTACTGCACACTTTAAATCCGGATACTTAGTTTTAACTTGTACCCCAATTTCAGGTATAATCTGAAAATATGCATCATAGCTTGGTACTGTTATCTTTTTAGAATAAACGATACATTCTGGCATTTCTTTAATGATTGCTTGATAATTCATAAAACCCAACTCCTCTTTTCCTGATAGAATAAACTCAATTCTGGAAAGTTGTTCTGAAGCATTAGCAATTTCCATTTCTAACTCTTTTTTTCGTTTTTTCAGTATGGCTTCAGCACTATGTCCGTTATTGATAAGCTTAATCTCTTCAATGGATAAGCTAAGCTGTCGAAGTGCTTGGATGTAGTGAAGCCTAACAAGCTGATCTGTTGTGTAAAACCTATAGCCTGTAAAATTATCTACAGCCTCAGGCTTTAAAAGCCCCACTTCATCATAGTATCGAAGCGCCTTTATTGTGGTTTTACTCATCTTTGAAAACTCACCAATGCGATACATAAAAATCACTCCCTTCCTGATGTTTTTATTCTATACCCTCCTGTAACTGGAGAGTAAAGAGGTTATTCTAATATTATAATTTATTTTCCGAATCCTAACTCATTTCCATCCAGGTCTTTAATTGTAAACTTACGTGTTCCCCAAGGTGTATCAAATATAGGCTCCACAATTTCTACTTTATCCTTAAGCTTTTCCCATAGCTCATCGACGTTATCAATTCCAAAATTAAGTCTGCCATGAGATTTTTCACTCTTTACCTCCATAATTGCAAACTTTGCCCCTTCCTCTAATACAAAATCATAGTAAGTAGGGTTTTCAAGCGGCCACCCGCCATCATTTTCAAAACCTAATACTTCTTCGTACCATTTTAATGCCTTTTTAATATCAGAAACATTTACCCTTACATGATTAAGTTTAGTTTTCATATATAGCCCCCTCTTAATTAAAATTATCTTTATTCTTGCACGGTAAATCTACTTTCGTTTAAAACTAAATTTACAAGCTCATCTAAATTAGTATTATTATTTTCAAGTATATATCTTTCTGGGATTATATCTGAATTAAAATCCTCTACAATTTGCCTAATTCTTTCTTCTCCAACATATGCTACTCCACTCCGCTGTCTATCTCTTTCAATAATAGTTTCAATACTGCTGCTTACAACAACTACCTTAATATTAATTTTAGAACTCTTTATGCGGTCAACAATGGAAAATATCTGTTGTTTAGAAAAAACATAATCGACAACCACGTTGATATTCTGTTTGGTAAAATTCTTAATTAGAGCTACAATATTGTCCCATAAAATGTTTAGAAAAAATTTATCATGATCATCACAAGGGTGAACCCATCCTTTTTTCACCATGTTGTATAACATATCTCCCTCAATATGTACACAAATTCCATTCATGCTTTCTGATATCTTTTCAGCCAATGTAGTCTTGCCTGCTCCCGGAGAGCCGCTTATTAAAATAACTGTGGTGTTTGTATTCATAGAAAACACATCCTTTAATATTTTTTACTTTAGTTTGCATTATAAAAAAATTATGAATATCATAACTCCTACTTATTGGGTACAAATATAAGTTTTTTCTGTGGACCTTTACTAATATTTTGCGAATTAAATATGGTGCTGATTTCATACCCTCTCATTGTTCCTTGAATCTCTTTGTCATCAATTTTTTTTAACTCTAATCTTTTCCATCCAATAACTTTATAGCCTAGTCCTCTATATATAGTAGTTCCCCCATCCTTTGCAACTGCCGTTGGCAACACTAATATAGGTCTTTTATCTAAAGCTACTAGCCTTGAGTCAATATTATATGAAATTACAGAAAACACTATGAGAAAAAGAACCCATAGTAATACTTTTTTATACTTTCTCGTATTCAAAACACTTCCCCCAATTCAATACTTTTAATATGCCTTAGCGGCAAACCGTATTTAACCTTTATATTGATTATAAACCATATATTTACACAATGCTATATAAAAAAAGTCCACCTTAGAAGGCGGACATCACTACTGAGGCATATGCAGTTTTAGACACTGATCCTACGGTTCACCGTAGCACATTCAATAAATGATTATCCAATTAACTCTTCCTTTTATAACTCTTTAAAACAGAATCAGCATCAAATATTCCAATTACCAAAAACATAGCCGCAAAACCATAATTCCTTGAAATTATATTCATTATGCCAGCAATTAAAAAGCATATGCTAGAAACTAACTTCAGCTTGTTTTTATTTTCTGTGTTGCCCTTACCTTTTAGGCGAGAATTATAGGCTAAATATGACATAAAGTTAAAGACAAAAGCTATAATACTAATTATGAATAATAATAGAGTAAAAATAAATATTTGTCTAATAAAAGCTACGGAAAGCACCATTAAAGCCATTGAAACTGCAATTGAAACCAAAGAATAAATGCTTCCCTTGGCTGTTTTGTTTTTTACGTCAACATATTTTTCTAGTTCTGTATCACGTTCGCTATATATAGGTTTTGTGTCTGCAGGTGCTGAGAATATATGAATTTCATTTCCTATAGACGTAACTCTTCTCCAGCCTGCTTGGGAAAATAATTCAAAATATTCTTCTGTTGCTTCTTTTTGATAGTCTACGCTGTAAATTATATCTTGAGGAGTATCTTTTTTCAGCTTATAGAAGAATACTCCTGATATTCCTTCTAATACCCAGCCCTTCCTTGCATAGCCGCTTAACTTCTCCATGTCTGTTTCCTCACTAAAAGCAAATCCGCTGACCATAACATATTTATTTTTCATTTATTATTTCCCCCATTCTATTTTAAAAAATGCTCTGCAAATCTTATCATCCGCTTTTTTCTCTGAATTTCTTTTATTAACATATCATGTCCTGCCTCGGTAATCTTATATATCTTTTTACTTTCTTCTTCATCCTTAGTAAGCTCTATAAGCCCTGCTGACAAAAGCTTTTTTAAAGTAGTATAAAGGGAGGCAGGTCCAATTGATACTTCATTGCTTGTAAACTCTTCAATAGTTTTCATAATCAGATAGCCATGTTTTTCTTCTATAACGCTTGATAGTATATAAAAAGCAGCATCTGTTAATTCTCCTATATCTATGGAATCCTTTCGTGGCATATTATCCTCCTCTCACAGCTATATCATTTAATGATATATTGTATCTATAATATATCATTAAATGATATACAAATCAATATTATCTTTTAAAAATTCTGTTAAAGGCCACTGTTGTTATTCTGCTAGCTATAAAAAAAAAGTCTGTATCAAAATGAATACAGACTCTAAAAATAATTGTTAATATTTATAGTATTTTTTATTTCCTTAGCTTAACCACGCAAAACTCAACTTGTGTGTCCTCTATTGGAAATCCATCAATTTCTCCACCTTCTAGAATCTCACCTTTTGGAGTTGGTTTTATATCTGCTAGAAATGAGTTGCAGATTTCAATATCCCATCCAGATTTTTTAAAGGTTTCTACCGCATTTTCTCTTGTTGAATAAGCATTAATTCCAAATTTATTTAAGAGTTCAATATGTGTTTTATCATCTTTATCTATAAAACACATAACTGGCATAAATTCACTTTGAGTTATTCTGTTAAGCTCCTTAGTAACTTCTCCTGCTTGTTCAATATTTTGAAGCCCCATATTGCTGGTCATTGTTGTAATAGAGTTATCTCTAAAAGGAGTTTTTCTTGCATCAAAGGAAATTAAGCTCAATTTATCATACAGACCCTTGGCTTTATAATATTCTTTATTTCTCCTAAGTATTGTTGGGCTAAAGTCTGTAGCAGCTACATAGTTTTCTTTCTTCATCAGCAGCTTTTCAACAAGATACCCTTTGCCAGTTGCAAGGTCGATGATGGGCTGATCATTTTCAATATTATTAACTATATAATCCATTTGGCTGTCCCAACCATTAATATAATCCTTAGTATATATCTTTTCAAAGCCTTGTTTAAACATCCTAGAACTTGTAAGAAAATCTTTTTTCATTTCAAAATAGGAGGCTTTAAACCAATAATCAGCACCATTCAATTCTTCTTCAGGTGTATTCATAAGCTTTTGATAGGTATCAGGGTTTTCTTTGAAGAATTTCTCCATTGAGCTTTCCCCACTATCCCAAAGATCATTCCTAGACAACTGATCAGTTAAAAATACTGCGATTTCATCTCTAACTTCATATTCTGCCTCGCAGGCTTTGCAACTTGCCTTTGCGTTAATTATTCTATCCTGATTTTCTTCCTGTACATGCCATTCCAATTCATGGTGGCATACTGGACATACAAGCATTTTAATATAGTGTTTATGCATTTTTTATCCCCCCAATAATTTTGTACCCCTTACAGATAACATTACACTTTATAATTCCATAATCTTTGCCATATCAACAAGCTTGCTTAAGGTTTTCCAATTACGCACAGTCGTTGATACATTTAATTTGTAAAGATTATTATCAAGTTTTGAATTCCTAATACTATGCTGAAATAAAAGATACACATCTCTCCCCACAATAATATGAAAATAAATCGTAATAATGCTGTATTAGTATAAGCTTTAGCTTCCACTGTGTTAACATCCTTCTAGTAAAGGTTAATCAGTTCCAATACTTTACGTACTATTTCTTCAAGGTTTAAGTCAGTGGTATCTATACTAGGGCTATCCAGGTTGTCGTATATATCTCTTACAGATAAAACTCTATATATACGCTCCTCATCCCTGCCATCCCTTACCATTCTAATCACATTTTCCTCATAGCTGCAGGTGATAGTAATAGGGATTAACTTATAGGTGAGATCGCTAAGGTTTTTTAAAACATTTTCAAAAATCTTCTTCCGCGGTCCATGGAAGCCATAATTGAATATTACATATTCTATTGAGGAACACTCCAGATAGCTTCTCAACATAAATGAAAGGTTCTTTTCAGTCATTTTTATAATCTCATCATTAAAAACAAAGGGGTTTGTCCTTCTGCACCATTCACTTTCAAGCCAAGCTGAGTTCTCAATTTGCATATTCAAGGCTTGTCATAGTGTTGATTTACCTACCCCATTTGGTCCATGAATAAAAATAAGCTTTTTCATATTGCTCCCATCTTACAAATCATTGTATTTTTTATAATTTAGTTAATTCATAACTTTCATACATAGTTGATTCTATTATATAGAAAACTGATAACTTTGTATATAAAAAACCTCTCCTGCAGTTAATTGCTTTCTGCAGGAGAAGTTTTTGTTAGGTGTAGTTTCTTAAGCTACTCAAGTCCCTTTAAAATTATAATGTAATTATAGATTCTTTTGACATTTTATCATCGTAAATTTAAATGGGGGTTTATTTTCGTTATCCTTATGCGGCTCAACAATTTCCGAAATTTCTATTAGTCCGTATTGTCCAAAATCCTGTTTTACAGAGTCGGAGTCATAAAAAAACATTTTTACCCCGTCCATAATCTCGAAATAGTCTTTCCCCAGTTGCTTGCCGCGTCCATACATTGGGGCTTCCTTTGAAATAGTAGTAAAAATCATATATCCATTAGGCTTTAACTGATTGTAGCAATCCTTAATAAACTTCTCTCTCTCCTCTTTACTCAATAAGTGAATAAGTGCATAGCAAAATATACCGTCATAAAGTTTGTTATCAAAAGGCATATCAGCTACAGAACCATGAAAGATATTAATATCAATTCCATTTTGCTTTGCTAAATCAATGGCTGTTTTTGAAATCTCAATACCTGTTACATTTATTTTGTTATCAATAAAAACCTTTGCGTTTCTACCATATCCAATGCCAGGTATTAATATATCCTTAACTTTCTTTTCAAGAAAAAAGTCCTTTGTTAATATTGCTGAATCTGCAGGATCAAAGCCCCACATCATTTGATTTTCTATAAAACTTGATTCCCAGAATTCTGCCACAACTCTACCTCCCTTTCATTTTATTTTAAGTATACGTTATTTACTCTAACTATACTCTCAACGTGCCTTGCCAAAGCAAAAAAGGTACCGCTTAAAACTAATATATAAGCAAGAATTCTAAAAAATTAACTCTCCTGGTTTATAACCCTCAGGCAGTTCTTCTTCACTTAGAAATTTGAAATTGTCATCGCGCAGTATTGGCAGAAATGATTCGAATGGAATCTTTGGAAATTCACAGGCGTAATTGCTGGCTCCAAACCACTTACCCTCTTTGCTGCTCAAATTTAAATCTCTAGCGAACTTTGTATTGTTTGAGCAATCATGAACTGCTAAATCCCACTTTTCTTCATCGGCTATTTTCATGAATTTTAGAGTTAATTCTCTGCTCCAAATTGGAGATACATAGCCATGTCTCGAGATATACATGTTTTCTCCATAATAATTGTCTATGTTATTATCATTTAAATGTAATTCCGCACAATTTATAAAATCTAGCTTTGTATCTAAAATAATCTGTTTTTTCTTAAAAAATGCTTCGAAAAACTCTGGAGTCATAGGAGTTTCAATGCCTACATTATTAATGTATTTTTTCGCAATTTTAATGTTTTCAATAACCTTGTCTGAGCAATTAGAGGCTCCCAGATTGAAGCGTATCTCATTAAGGCCTGCTTCCCCTAATGCTTTTAAAGTCTCTTCAGTTGCTAAAAGACCGTTTGTATATAGATGCTGGTAGATTCCTGCAGCACTAAATTTCTTTATTACAGAATAGTATTTTTCAATTTCCATGAAGGGTTCTAAATAAACATAGGCAACTCCAGTGGGTTTCTTGTGGATGGAAAACAGTAAATCAATATCCTTTTCATAAAATTTTGTACCTCCAATATCCCACATACCTTCGCCAACTGGAGGAATATCATCTAGTTCTCCATAGTTGTAGCAGAACTTGCACTCTATGTTGCATTTATTAGTTTTTCTTATTGCACCTAAGCCAGTGCCCATGAGACAAGAAATACATCCTTTTGGAAATTTACTTTCATCTCCTACAAATAAAGTTCTATTCTTCAAGGTTTTCAAACCTGTAATTTCCGACATTAGCCTATCGTTTCTTTGATCAATTACTGCCTCAATTTGTGCAAAGGTAGAGTACATAATTTCCTTTTGTTTTGTCATTAGTTCCTCTTCCTCTGGCAGCATTGAAAAAAATTCAAACCACATCAAGGCGTCTTTCTTTGAAATCTTCATAAAATGTCCTCCTTGTATTCCTTATCCTGCACATAAAGATTATCAATCTTTACGCTCCTTGTATTCCTTATCCTGCACATAAAGATTATTAATCTCTATGCAATGCTTGTTCACATGTTTTTCTCAAAAGACATACATGAACCTTTTAATTATATAGCAATTTAATTGTTTTGTATGCAGGTAAAGAGTTCAATTTTCAACATTATTTTTAAGAGCAGCTCTCCCTGTACTCCCTGACAGGATATACTCTTTATTATTAATTATAATTTTTCCTTCTAGCTTGTGTACAAGATGAGCATTTAAATTAAAAATTGACCCTCTATATAACCCCTTATATAACTTAACATTTATTTCAAGTTCGAAATACACCGTTTTATTTAATAAGGCAAATTAGAACTTATTTACATTTATTACTTCCATGTTACTGGATAATCCAAATGTTTTGGTAATTTCGTACTTCTATTTCCTTTAGCAGAATTAATTTGTCCTTGCGTAAGGAAAACAGCTTCTCTTAAATCAGCATTACTAAAGTTCGCATCTCTTGTATCTGCTCCTAAAAAAATTGTTCCGTCAAATATACAACTATCAAAATTACTTGCAATTAGTAATTTCATGCTCAAATCCAATCCACTCATATTTCTTTTCTTGAAATTTTTCCCTAATAGTTCTGTTACCATCTTATTATTAATATTCTTAAAAGACTTTATAATAAAATAACTGACTTGCTTTAAGATAATATTAGCTTTGTTTCTATAACTCTCAATGTCTATATCAAGGATACTTTGTGGAGTAGAATTACATAGAGCCTCATTTTCATGAATCAAATTTTCAATATCACTCCATAATTCTTTTGCAGGAATTATTATTTTTGATTCTTCTAAAAAGTAACGTATTTGATATAATTGAAAAATAATTACAAATACATCAAATATTTCTTTTGACTTCTCTTCTGAAGTTTGCCATGTCTCACCTTTATAAATGCATTGAGTTACATGCTGGCCTGCCCCAAAGCAATCATATCCTATGCAACCCTTCATGTTGAATTTTTCCAACTCATGATGAATCTTACACCGATAATCATTTTCTAATTTTGTACAAGGCTTACCAGCTTTTTTATTCTCTGGAAAACCATCTATTTTTGAAAAAAATAATGCTGTACAACATAAAGCACTGCATTTTGTACAATCTACTTTTAGTTGCCCTAATCTTACCATATTTTCTTCATGCACCTTCATATTATAATCTCCTCAAATATGTAATTCACAATTTAATCTTCAAAAGCTTGGCCCTACTACTCAGAAAAACTCTCATTTCTTAGCTACGCAGGTATAGCTTGGCTGTATTTTCAAGCCAAGCTGAACGGAATTTTTTATTATATGATGTTTTAAATCTTTTGCTATCAATATTCGGTTGCATCCCACTTCTCTTGTTTTTCCTTTTAGTTCGGAATAATAGAAGACTAATTATTATAATTTAGCAAAGTTATGCTCATAATCTGTAATGTTAGTATCAATTATGGATGTTTCTTTTTCTCAACAGGAATCCATATTTCACAAAAACAGTCTGCTTTATTATCTTCTGAGTATAATTCAAAATCAGTATCATCAAGCATACTATACTCTGAACCTGGAAGAAATTCTGAAAAGATTTTTTCCCAGGTTTCGCCTATACAATCCGCAGTATCACCTATACACTTAAATACAGCCCATAGTGTAGGTTTTACCTCCCATATGGTATATCCTTCTGGTACATTACCAATACTAAATTCCACACCAATGCCATAATCAAATTGTGTACTTTCTTTTGATATTGGTGCACAAGCTCCATAAATATCATTCCTGTTAGTGTTTTGTTTCAAAATATCAAATGTGCCATTGTCGCCACATTCTTTCCAAAAATCTGGAATTTCAGTATTTCCCTCTTCTGAAATTGATTCATTTCTAAACTTTTTAACCTTAGCCAGTAATTTAAAGGCCTCACGTTTTTCGATTCTGTAGTCCATAACAGTACCACCTTCTAATTTTATTTTAATAATAAGGCGATTAAAAGATTTTAATTTCATACCTGCTCGTCTTGCAGCATTCGGCGTAATACCATGGAATCTGGTAAATGCCTTTGTAAAACTTTCCGGAGAATCATAACCATATTTTAGAGCAATATCAATTACTTTTTCGTCAGATATAGAGATTTCCTGGCCCGCCATAGATAATCTTCTAGTCCTAATATACTCATTTGCTGTTATACCAGTCACTAAGCTAAATGTTCTATGAAAATGATAGCTTGACATGTAGACATGTTTTGCAACATCCTCATATGTGATTGGTTCTAATATATATTCTTCCATATAGTCGATTGCCCTCTGCAAGTTTTGAATAAAATTCATCTTCATCACCTCCATGTACAAATTCTATCAAGATATAACTGCTATTTCCTATCCTACCTTGCTTTCATTTGTCTAAATTTAAAATAAATAATATGTAGTTAATCTTGCTTTGCTTTTTTTATTCGCCCATAAACTAATGTTGCAGAAACCATAAAAGCTACAATTGTCTCTTTTAAAGCATTTTTAATTTATCTATAAGTTCATTCCAATCATCTATTATTAAGCATTTATTCTTTGGGATATATTTATTTGATTTCTCAATTGCTCCTTTATACCAAACGGGAAGCAAACCACAATTTGCTGCACCATCAACATCAAAAACTGCATTATCCCCACAATACCAAACATCACTGGCATCAAGCTTTGCTTTACGAAGGGCTAATTCAAATATTCTCTTATGAGGTTTCCTAAACACATATTCACTACTTGCTATAATAAATTCAAATTTATGTGATGGTATAAAGTAGTTGATACGTTCTTTCAATAAATCCCCACTAAAAGATATATTACTTATTACACTTGTTCGTATATTTACATCCTCTAAAAACTGCAAAAAACTCTCTATGTTTTTTGTTGATTCAGCAATACAAGCCGCATTTTGAAATATACGTTCAATCTCTGCTGCTGATTTTGTAAATTGAATACCAAAGTATTCGTAAAGGTAGTTCTGAAAAAAATGATTATGAACTTCTAAAAATGTTTGCTTCTGAAATTCTACTCCATATCGGCCTATTTCTTGACTTAATTGATTTGCTAATGCTTGTACTTCCTCTGCTGAAACATTATTAGGATTATTAGCAGCTACACTTAATACTGCCTTTGTACCCTTTAATGTATCAAATACCTTTTCATTAACAAGAGTTTGTCCATAATCAAAAATCACCATTTTGGGTTTATTCATTTCTACACCACCTGATCACTTTATAATATATGAGCATTGTTTCTTATTTTTCTTTGTCTTTATTTTCGATTTCTATAATTGTCATTATGGAATAATTGGCCAAATCTAATAGAGTGTCAATAATGCTCTCATCTTTTACTTCAGCATCTTCTCTAATTAATTGCTTATATCTTCGCAGCTTATCTTCTAATCTAATTGCAGGCATTATAAGCCCGTATTCTTGAAACCCTTCACTGAAACTGTCACCATAGTCTTTGTTTTTAGCAGTATATATTTTATTTAATCTTTCACATATCTCTTTATGTTGGTCAACTTTTGACATATAGAATACTCCCTTTCTTTATCTCTAAATTATGATTGTAATGTAATATTAAAAATTGTATTTATCTTTTGCTCTAAGTAATTATAATTCACTTACTAGCTGTTCTAAGTTATTCCAGCAAAACCCTACTTCAACTAGTTCTTTCCCGCTAATGTTAACAATTTTTCGTCTTACCTTTTTTCCACCAATTTTCTCATAGAATTTGCAGGATGGATTTTTTTCAAATGCCCAAATTATCATCTTCTCAACTTCATCGTTAGCCAATTTCTCAACTACTCTCTTAACTAATTGCTTACCAATGCCCTGCTTTTGATAGCTATCTAAAATATATATTGCATTTATAGTCCCTTTAAATTCAATATCTTCGTTTAGTGATGAACCACATGCAAATCCAATAACTCTATCATCCATAGTTACTGCAACATATAAAAATTCTTTTGTATTTTTATTTGCAAAATATCTTTTTACCCAACGTTCTTCTTGCCATTTATAGGTTCTTGATTTCAAGTATTCAGCTGGAACTATGTCTTTATATGTTGTATTCCATGAATCCACATGAACTTTTGCAATACCATAAACATCATTTATTGTAGCCTCTCTAATGCTAATCCCCATTTTATTACCTCACCAAACGATTTAGCTGAAACTGAAATTATTCTACTATAACACTACAAATTGAAATCTATCACTCTACTATATAATCGGTTTATGATTAATCCTCACCAAAACGGCTTGTTTTCTTTAGCACCTCTTTAACTATTTTTGCTAGTTGTTCATACTTCGTATTATCAGCAAGTCTAAAGTATAAGCTTTTTAAGAAAAGAGTTACATTATGTTCAATAAATAGATCATCAGGAAGTATATAACCTGTTTTTTTTATGTTACCAAAGCTTCTAATCCATTCTTCAATTTCTCCTACAGGTATTATATTTCTTTCCAAAACTGCCTTAACAGCCGATATCATACGCTCATCCTCATTGTTAATATATCCGTAGTAATTTATGTTAATTTTTTTATGTATTGAATCTATTATCTTTTTTAATCCTTCATATCCTATTACCTTACATTGTGCGAGTTCCATCAGGGCATCAGCACCGTGGGCAGCCCCATGAGCCCACCTTTTACCTTCTACAAATCCTCTTACATCCCTGTCCTCATTATAAAATTTTAAAACTGTATTAAAAGCTTTTAAAATATCACTATCAGATAAAAGCTTTCTGTGCTTATAGATGATACATGCAGCCACTTCAACGGAAAAAGTCCTGCCAAAAACCGTATCATTAATTTCTCCCAATCCATTTAAAATATGTTTTTCGTCTAATGCTATGACAAATATGTCATGTGCTTCTTCAGGTGTCAGAGTATCCCCCATTATCCATCCTACAAGAACTGAATAAACCAAGTCATCACGCAACTCACCATCAATATCACCTATATAATCCATCAACTCCAAGGACAATTTATATGGGTTCACACCCTCTGGTACTGCGTATTTGTTGTTTTTTATATTTCTTAATAATGTCTTTAACTCTTGTTTATTCATACATATCCCCCAACTCTTAATTTATTAGGTTTACTTCTCATGATATAGCTCACTATTTTTTTAATATTTATTATCCATATTTCACTTTCTTATTGTATTTTCCGTTATTAAATCAATCCTTTCTTAAATACTCTTTATTCATAGCTTTATATAGTACCCCATGTAATATTATATAATATTCTTCAATTAAAAGTATTTTCTACAACTCCTGGAAGTGCACTGTATAATGATTTTCCCATCAGCTCCTCGAAATATTTTTGAATTTGAAAGGTTTGTCTCCACTTTGGAACAATATATTCATTTAGCCCATGCCTGAGAGCTACATCAATCATTCTTTTTTCGATTAAACAGAATCCAGTTGGTAAAGCTAGGGCATCACATAGTTGGATTAACATATCATAGTCATCAAATTCCGTATTATTCAGAAAATGTTCAATAAATTTAAGTTCCTCATCACTGCAATCCCATTCACCAAATACTGCTTTAACATTCTTATATGGAAACGAATGCGTTATACATATCTTTGCAGATAAATGATACCCCTTCTGTGAAAGAAAGTTGTATCCATCAATGCTATGCCTCATGCTTGTAACACCAAATCTTCTCCCTATATCATGGAGTAACCCCAATACATAAGCTGTTTCTGGATTTAGTGCTGAACAATTCTGGGCTATTTGTTCTGCAGCTTTACCTACATACAGTGAATGTTTTATCCAAGGCCCAGGATTTAGCTTTCCACTCTCTTCTAATATGAGTTTGGCCTCCTCGACAGATGGGACATAGCTCATATCGCTTAAATTTTTCATTCAATTTTATCTCCAATCCACTTTTTCTACCTTTAACAATGCATATAACATTTCCCATTCAAGACGTGCCTCAGCGCTACCGAAACTTAGAAAAGCTTACATAGCTCTTATGTTAGCTTTTCTAAGTTCCAGCTCGGTTAGCTGAGGCATTTGCTTTGGCTCCTTCGAAGGCTTGAACCCTGTACAGCCAAAGCGAACTTGGGTCCATCGTTATCTGATGTCTTAAGTGTCTTACTCTACATTTGAGTAGTAGTTTATTTCCTATATTTTAGTTTAAAACATAAAAATACTTCATCTTAATCGGCATCGTACTAGTTAATTTGATAGTTAAATTTCTTTAAATAACTTTCAACAAAACTTTTATTTTCATGCCACCAATGCATTTGATAGTCTTCAACACTTTGAAACCCAAGCTTTTCTGCTAAAGCTTTTGACCTTTCATTTCCATCATCACAATCCCATATAGGTTTAATATTATTATTTACAGAGTGCTTTATAAACTCTGAACACGTAATTAAAGCAAACCCTTGTTTTCTAAACTGCTCTTTTGTTATTATATCTATTTCTGCAAAACCTTGTCTTACGTAATATGTATTGCAAATACTAACAAATTCATTATCTTTCATTATACAAAAACCAAACCCATTAGAAACAAAGTTATTGGGATATCCCCATAAGTTGATATATGATGAATCTATCTCCTTTGAATATTTTACAAATAAATCTGCATCCATTCTTTTTAACTCAAAACCTTCTGGTAGCATTTCACTAAAATTAGCGATTGAAGGCAGACTTGAATGATTCCATTGAAATAGCTGTCTACTCAATTTAGCCGCATTATCAGCTAATAGCTCGTCCAACTTAAGAATCCACTTTTGAGAAGAACTGTAAAGGTCAAAATAGTTGCTATGATTTTCTCTATCATATAAGTAATCTGATAAAAATTCATTAAAGCTTGCATTATTTGTATCACCAGCGACCAAATATTTACCGCTTTTACAAACTATTAAGCAGCATGTAGGTTTTATATTATTATCTGAATAAATTCTACCTGGCTGCTTTCCTTCTACCACTGCATATGCAAAAGTGCAATGCACTCTTTCGTTATCTAAAACCTGAATAATATTATTAAATTCACTGCTTTTTAGTTCTACCATTAAATTCATCCCCCATAATATTTACAGCAATTTTTAATATTTTGACTTATCCTTTATATTTATTAAAAGTAATTTAGTGTGTAAACACAAACTTTCTTACACTTAAAATTTCGGATAACGTTTCTTGTGGCCCACGTTTCTAAACCTTAGCGCGACAGGACATGGTGAAGGAATATGCTATCCTTAAACTTTAAACGAGAACCAATATAACCCTCTCTTCTTCTTTTATATTTTTAATCCAATATTTAAGAACAATGTAACATAATTCATATGTTGTTATTTTTAGCTTGCATAGTAGGCATCATATCCTCAGCCACTTTAAATGCCATATAACTGCCTTCATCACGGTTGCATAAAACAGTGCATACGATTTTGTCATGTGGATAATAGGCGCTTCTAAATGATACTCCAGGGTCGCCACCCATAACATGGATTTTGATAACACTTTCATTGCATATATTCAACCATACACCATACCCATAAGCGATGCAATCTTCTCCAGTTTTTACTTGTGGAGTACACATAGCTTGTACAATCTGAGGTGCTAGTATTTCACCATTTAGCAACGCATTCCAGA
Organism: Clostridium swellfunianum; assembly: GCF_023656515.1. NCBI lineage: Bacteria > Bacillati > Bacillota > Clostridia > Eubacteriales > Clostridiaceae > Clostridium > Clostridium swellfunianum. The sequence continues at coordinate 3,577,836 of NZ_JAMOFV010000006.1, read as the reverse complement.
ATAAATACATGTCTCCTGCAGTAGTATAGGCACCTCCATCACCACCACCAACAATTGGCACAGAATAAATATTAGCTTTCAAACCGCCTTTTTCATTACCTGTATAGCCAATTGCAGTATCACTCGGAAGATTGTCCATTGAGAAATACCCACTATGGTTCATCCCACATATGTCAAAAATGTACTTCTGAATAAAAAGTGGAAAATTCATGCCTGAAACTTTTTCTATAATCATAGAAAGTATTACAAACCCACCATTGTTATATTTGAAACGATGACCAGGTTCAAATTCCATTTTTTTATTTTGAAGTAATCTCAAAAAATCATTAGGTGATTTCATGGCATACATAGGGATGTTTTCCCATACACTAGCATAGGAGACATCTGTATCATTTTCTTCCTCATCAAAATAATCACAAAAACCTGATGTATGGGTAAGTAGATGGCGAATTGTCACCGAATTATCCATGTATGGAAAAAAGTTTGGTAGACAAGCTGTAACCGAATCATCTAATGATAATCTTCCTAACTCAATTAGTTTTAATATTGCAACAGCAGTAAATATCTTACTTCCAGAGGCTGTTGGAAATCTTGTATTTACACGGTTTGGAATATGTTCACTTATTTTAGCCTCTCCCATAGCTTCTTGCATAACGGTTTCTTCATTAATCGAAAGAAATATGACCCCTGAAAAATCAGGTTTCTTATTTAATATTTGTGATTTTATAATATGAGTATCCAGTATTTTTCACTCCTTTTTCAAATTGTATTCATTATAAATTTCAACTAAAAAATATACTTTATTACGGAATTAAAATGTTCATATGCATATTCTTTCAGTAAACGTTTCTAATTCCCATTCAGCTTGGCTATTTTTTCAAGCCAAGCTGAATGGGAATTTTTTGTTATGCGAAGTACATCCCAACGAAGCCAGAGCAATCCGGATGCCTCTCCTTTCAAACTTATCTGTCTATTCAATTGCACTCAGTATAATATTTAAGCGTTCTTCAACAGTCTTATCTCCTTCAATTCTCAGAACGGGGCAAGACAAATTGGATAACCAAATGCTATGTAACGATTTACTTCTCATATAAGGCCCGGCTTCATCGTACTGTGATGCCCATTCAATAAATTCATTATGTAGCTGATGCCTTGATCCATTTGGTTCAATTTCTGCACCGTACCTCTGTCTTTCTCTCTCAAGTAGTCGTTGTATCCGTATTTCTTTTGGCAAAGATAAATATACAACCAACTCAAAATCTGGAATGAGAATATTGTCCCAGCGGCATAAAGATCCTGATAATACCCATTTAGTGGAACTTTCCAAATCTCTTATTAAAAGATTATTCCTTTCTTCACGATCTCGTTTTTGTGTAAATCGGATGGGTGTGGAAACCCAATAATAATTATCAGAATCAAAATGAGTATATCCGATCTTCTCGGAAAGTGCCCTAGCTAAAGTTGTTGTCCCAGAGCCCGAAGCTCCCATGATATGTATTCGTTTAATCATCATACACCTCTTAGTAATTAGTATTATCTCTTTACCTATATTCATAATCTGCCTATGGATTGGCGGCCAATTTTACTATATTTCGCATAACGTTCCCGTGTTGCCGACGTTTCTGAACCGGACCCTTAAGGAATACCCCTTGGCGACAACCTTGCACATAACCTATATATTGATTATAACCCACAATTTTACACATGCCTACATAAAAAAAGTTCACCTGCCAAGGTGAACGGCAACATTTTGTTATACGCTGCTTTAGACTCTACACTTTGAGCTGAATCCATTCAAAAACTCGAATTTGCTGCGCATAAATAGAATATTGTTTATTAAGTTTACAGTAGATTATTCTTATTTTGAACGCAAATAATAGTGTTCTCCTTCATACACCTTGCCTTCACAGAAACCAATTTTTAATAATGTGTTTCGTCTTTCAACAGCTTGAGGTATCGCCTTAGTTGCAATCATATCAACCTCAAACAAATCAAAAAAGTTCTCGTTACAAACACTAAATATTTCGTTTAAGTAATCTATATTTTCGTATTCAGAAGAAACATCAACTCGAAGTATTCCTGTCTTGATTTTATATTTACCAACATAACCAAACATTTCTACTGTTCCAATAGCTTTAGATAGTGATTTATCTATAATTGCAAAGCGTATAAATTCTTGTTGAGAATATGCATAAAGCCAAGCTTTAATGCATTGCAACATATCCTCAATTGCGTAAATACAGAAATCACCTGTACACCTATCAGAGTTAAAATTTTTTTGTGCCTTACTATCAGAATAACATCTAAGCAGACCTTCGGAATCTTCTTCCGAAACGAGTCTTAAAATAAAGCTTTCTGTTTCAAAAGTGGGACATATTTCGTATGGGTCCTTCATAAAAATCCTCCTCCTCATCATGTTATAATATAAACTTTTTCGCTTCACATTATCTTACAGTTGCAAACAACTTATTAAAAATTATATTATTTTCAACAGCATTCTTAAACAAAGCCAAATTTTAAAAAATCCAACTAATTGCTGACTACAAACAAAGTTGCGTATAACATCTCTTGTTCAAAACGTCGAGAAGCCTAGAGCGACCGCACTTGGCTTCGCAGGTGTGCTTTGCATCCTTTTCATGCAAAGCGGATTTGAACATTTTGTTATATGTAGTTTTTGCACTATACTTTAAATAACGGCCATTCTACACACTTAAAATAATTTCGTACTTACTGAACACTCCAAAATACTCATATACTATATAATACATGTTTTTCCATATAAATTCTACCTTTTGCAGGTTAGCGATCTTAAATCCAAGGGAAGTGGATTATGCAGTGGAGAAAAACTTTATAACTTCTGAATGGAGTATGGCGAAAAAATACCATTTTCTTTAACAAAATTTCATTTCATATAACAAATAAATATCCTTATTAATATTATATAAAAGAACAGTTTATCGTATTAGTGAGGAGTTATAATCATGTTTTATAGGATAGTTTCATGTGATAGAACAGAAGAAAGCTTGATAGTTTCTAAAGATTTTGAAAAAAAATACTTAAATGAAAATATTAAAATTATTAATATTTGTGCAGGTCAAAGAAAGCAAAATATAAAGGTACAAATATCATCAAACTTAGATGATTATACTCTGGAGATATCAAGTGATATACTAGAGTATCTTTTAATACCTTTAGATGTTTTTTATCAAGTAAATATTCAAGATAATTGCATAAATATTGGCCCTATTATTGGACTTTTAATCACTAAGCACAATCGTGATTTGACTAAAGGCATGCTTAAGAGACTACTATTATATACATTGCACTATGAAAAATTCAATGGATTAATATGTGTATTCAGCTGGGAAGGGATTGAATTTATAAGCAAAGTAATAAAAGGCTTTTATTTTAAATATGATAACAGCACCAAAAGTGGATTTTGGAAAGAAGGAATAATACCATTTCCTAATGTTGTGTATAATAGAACATTACTAACTAAGTTTAAAATACAAAAACTAAAAGAAAATGTAAATAATAAACTTTTTAATTCGTTGCAGCTTAATAAGTTAGACTTTTGGCGCATGGCAGAAAAGTCTAACTTAGTGTCAAATAATATTCCTGATACAAAACTACTTTCATCAATAGAAGATTTGGATAAAATGCTGGAGAAATATGATTATGTTTACTTAAAACCTATAGGTAGTTCATTAGCCAGGGGACTAATAAGAGTTCACAAATCAGAAGGTAGTTATTGTTTTCAAATAAATGATAACCCATATCCAGTTTTAGTGCAGAGTGGGGAAACAGCATTCAATTATTTTAATCGTATCAAACATAAACAGCAGTATTTAGTTCAACAAGGAATTAATTCTATTAAATTTGAAAATCGGTATATAGATTTTCGTGTAATAATGCAAAAGAATGAAACCTTGGAGTGGAAATGCACAAAAATTGTCGCCAAGATTGGTAAGCAAAACGGCATATGTTCAAATTTTAAGGAAGATGGTTATGCCCTAACCTTTGAGGAAGTGTTTATTAGAGTTCTTAAACTAGAGGATAAGGAAATTAATAATATTAAAACTAAACTAATAAATATTTGTAATAACCTATGCAAAATGTTTGATGAAACAGGCGAAAACTTTGGAGACCTGGGAATAGATGCAGCTATAGATGATAAATTAAATATTTGGATTTTAGAAGCTAACACTAGACAGGATCATAAAATAATTTTGCCCCTTAAAGATAGAAAATCTTTTCATGAAACTAAAAGTAATCCCATAAAGTATGCTGTGGCTTCAAGTTCTTTTAACATTTATAATAACTGAAAAAGAGGGCTGAACCGCCCTCTTAAACTTATACCCTAACTATTTTGCATGTCTTTTAACAACCTCAAAAGGTCTCATCATTTCGTGATCTTCATGCTCTAGAATATGGCAGTGCCATGGGTAAACACCAACGAAATCGCCAAATCTTGCTATGACTCTTGTTACTTCGCCTGGATTTGCTCTAACAGTATCCTTAAAGCCTTTTTCGTTATCATCTGGCGGGGTTTCAGGGCCTGTATAGACAATATTCCCCATTTGATCATATTCAAAAGGTCTGCGTCCAAGGATCTGGAATCGTACAAGATGCAGATGGATAGGATGTGTGTCCACAGTTGCATTTACTATATTCCAAACTTCAATTGAATTAAGCTTAGGTTTTTGTGTTATTGCATCACCCCACATTAAATTATCCAGAAGAAGCTGTAGACGCTGATATGAATCAATTGCTTCTACAAGTGTGGAATATCTGATCTTTGATGCATTTAACTCATCTAACCAATCAATAGTAGTCAGTGATGTAGGTATTTCATTTTCATCAGTTCCGAGAGCTGGAAGAACTACTTTAAATTTCATAATTTTACTAGTATCTGCATCAGGGTCATCTCCCATTGGGAAAGGTGCTTTTGCATCGTTTGTAAATTCAAATTCGCTCCCCATAAAGCCAGTAAAATCTATAATAGTATCAGCACGTTCACCTGGAGCCAACGTAAGACTTGTAAGCTTAGGGCCCGTAAGTGATACTGGAGCTTCTAAGAAGCCTTGATCAGTACCTATCTGAACCCAAGTTGGTGTTTCACCTGTACTAGTATTGACTAGCTTTATATTATAAAATCTTGCATTGGAACCATTAACTATTCTAAACCTATACCTTTGTGGCCTTACATCTAAATATGGCCAAACCTTTCCATTAACCAAAATTGTATCCCCAAAGAACTCAGGCACAACAGATGGATTAGGAGTTAGTTCAGGTATAGCGTTATCTGGCTGATTTGGATAAATTAGAGCTCCATTATCAAGATTAAAAGTTCTATCTTGAATTATAAGTGGTATTTCAAACTCTCCTTTTGGAAGGTTTAAATTTTCTTCAATCTCGTCACGGATAATATAAGCTCCAGCAAGGCCTGCATATACATTTAAACGAGTAATTCCAATAGCATGGTCATGATAGAAAAGTGTAGTGGCAGGCTGCTTATTTGGATAATAGTAAACTTCATTTGTAAAGGTAGGGCCTACGTGCTCGAAGTTATTGGTAAACCAAGACTCTGGAAAACCATCACTATCAGGCTGCACATTAGCGCCATGCAGATGAACTACAGTTCTAACTTCATACTCTCCTTCAGCACCGTGAAGTGTCTTGTCTACTGGAAGAAGATGAGGATTAACAGGAAGATCGTTCAGCCATTTAACTTTAATAGGTTTATTACTTTCAGCCACAATTGTAGGTCCTGGATATATTCCTTCATAAGCGTATAAAGTAGTTGGTTCAAGGTCCCTGTGAAGTTTTTGAGTAATTTCCTTCATTGTAACTTCATAGTAATCAACACCAGTATCAGAGGAAACAGGTGCAAGCACTGGTGGAATAGGAAGTTTGTCTACATATTTTTCAAGAGCCATTATATAGCCTCCTTTTGCATTTATAGACCATGGTCATAAATAATGGTCCTTTTTCGCTATATAATATGATGTCTTTTTAAAAAAGTTACTAACCTGCAAGATGAGCTACCGCTCTTATATAAAAATTACATATAACGTTTCGGGTTGCTGACGTTTTGAAAACTTAGATAACTCCTATCTTAGTTTTCAAAATGTGCCTTGGCGGCAATCAACACTAACCTTTATATAGATTATAAACCATATATTTACACAATACTATATAAGAAAAGTCCACCAGCCAAGGCGGACAGCAACATTTTGTTAGATGTAGTTTTAGCCACTACACCTTAAACAAAATCTAGTATATTAAACATTAAATATATTTCACGATAAAATAAAGCTGAGAATTAAACAATGCAATATACTATTCTACTTAATATTTATAGGTGCAGACCTCTTTAGATTTTTTGCATTAACATCTATGTAATCTGATAATCTGTCTTCTATACTACATCCATCTAATGAATACCAAGTTATCTCTTCAATAACATCCCTTAAACTTTTACCATGAAATACTTTAGCATTTAAAATATCCTCTAGTTTATCATAGTCATATGCTTGCGAGCCATCTGGCACTAATCCATACCAATATATTTCTTTGCCACGATTATCCCTATCTGGCATTTTCCCAAGCCAACAATCTTCATATTCTGTATCATTATCAATACAAAAATTCATTTCGATGCATGAATTATATTTAACCACATCTCTATCTAATACTGTTATTAAGTCTTTCAATTTAATCTTTGTCAATGTTTTCACCTTCCTATACTTGTCTTTATAATAAAACCAAGTACCGTAATGATATTAAATTATTATGTGATTAAAGATTATGAAACTTTTAAAAACCACTCTGTTTATTCTAAATTACATCTAACGTTTCGCACTCAAGACGTTCCTGAGCCGGACCTCAGAGAACTACCCCAGAGCTGCGCTTGCGCCGGTGAAGGAGTGTGCTTTGGCGGTGCTTTAATTGCTGCCTAACTTCAAAACTAAACTCCACTCAATCAAGTCACTTGTCCAAACCCTCTCCGAGCCAAAGCGAACTTGAATGCATTGTTATCGGACGTAGTTGTTAATCTTCTATAACTCGTCGCAAAATTGAATTTAGTTACTTAACTTTAAAATGTCAAAATTCAATTATTACATTTTCTATCTTTGCTCTTCCGATGATTGAGCCAATTCTCATTTTGCTAGGCTCAAAAATAACAATGTTATAGCCACCTTGAAATGCAGAGCTTGAAAACTTAATTCCATCATAACTCTGTCCATTTGAATTTTTGCAGTAGTCCCTAATATATTCAGCTAAACATTGAGTAATCCTATATTCAGTTTCAATATTATTACTTGATATAGGCTTAGAAAAATTTTCTCCTAAAACTAACTTGAGGTTTCTTATTCCTTGGTCATCCTTATCATTAATTGTCAAGTCTTTAATTAAGAGGTTGCTCACTGGATAAAATTCAGCAACTTCAACTTCTGATCCTATCCACGGCCTTACTTCAGATACACAAGTTTCTTTTGAATCAGATAAGTACAAATAAGATACCCCAGCAGGATTTAACCTACCTGATTTACACAATTCTGATGGTGGAGCCTTTAATTCATTTTTGTTGAATTTACCTTCTCCTCCATTTCTTATTTTTTCATTTATTCTAGCTCTATACAGTGTTGTTTCACTAATATTTATATCTGTCACCTTGTCAAGAATTTGAAAAATAGGATTACTAGTATTAATTAAATACCTAGAACTTTTCAACTTATTTTCTAGATCCTCCCAATGTCTATATACCTCTTCAGCACAATCAACCTTAATCTCTATGCATTCCTGAGGACATGGTATGTATGATATCCACATTTGTTTTTTCTCCTCCTACTCTCAATTAACTATAAAGTTTTATGTTAGTTCTTTCTTTAAATATGAATTTTTATGTCCGATAACACTTAGTAGTGTATTTGAAGTAAAGTACGCTTTTAATCAACGCCTGTTAAAAGCTGTTGCAGACGCTGACTAAGAATTCAGTTCATGCTCTATTTCAAATACACTAAGTTGAACGAAGCCGATTAGGCTGTCTATGGGAACTGAATTTTTTACATCCCTGACAACAGAATAATTTTGACTTTACATTTATAATTTTACCATATATTCTCTGAAACCTTATCGATATTTTTGAAATATTTTGACACGTTAATGCTACTAAGATACACCTTCCCCCTCCCCAAACAACCTTCGGTTTATACAGTTTTAATTTTCATGGGAGGAGAGCAAGCTGTAGGCTGTAAGCTTCCTGTTTTTCTCATTATTCCGCTGCCGCAGCATGGGCACTTTGTTATGTCTTTACCTGAAATCTTTAGTATTAGCTCTTCTATACTTAATCTTTTGTTGCCTTTCAAGTTCACCGTAGTTCTAGTACCTGTGAGCCTCTTGCATTTTTCTAGCTTTGTTTTTTTATTTCTGTTCCCAAGTATTCCATAGTGTCTTATCTTAACAAATTTATCAGGCAGGATGTGCATCAGAAATCTCCTTATGAACTCTTCTGAAGTAACAGTCATCAGCTTTTCCTTATTTTTATTACTATAATCTCTCCACTTATATGTAACAAGACCCTTCTCACAGGATATTATCCTATTGTTTGATATAGCTACTCTATGAGTATATCTGCCAAGATACTGAAGCACATATTCGACACTCTTGAATGGGGGTTTACAGTAAACAACCCAATCCTTTTGCCTTAGGCTTTCCATAAGGTACAAAAATAGTTCTGCTTTTGACAGTTCTTCTATTTCTCCCATGAATTTTAGCTCTTTGCTGAAATATGCATTTTGAAGGTATGCTATAAACTTTCCTTTGAATTTCTTGGACAGCACCCTAACGGGGATAAAAAATTTCTTCTTTGAATTTATCCACCTTACTCCATCTGCTGAAAGCCCTCCTGATGGGACTATGCAGTGTATATGAGGATGAAACATAAGGTTTTGCCCCCATGTATGAAGAAGTGCAGTAATACCTGTTTGAGCTCCAAGATATTTAGGGTCTAAAGCAAGCTCAAGAAGAGTTTCAGAAACAGCCTTGAAGAGTATCTTGTATAAGACCTCCTGGTTTCTAAGTGCTATCGCATTAAGTTCTGATGGCAGAGTAAAAACAACGTGAAAGTAGACTACTGATAACAAATCATCCTTGCGATTCTCAAGCCACTGCTCTTTAGCTAAGCTTTGGCATTTTGGACAGTGCCTGCTGCGGCAGGAATTATAGGAAATCCTAGTATGTCCACATTCATCGCATTTATCAACATGTCCTCCAAGTGCAGATGTTCTGCAGGCTTCTATGGAGCTCATAGCCTTAAGCTGATTAAGCGGTAGCTTGTGCTTTTGACGATATCTGGTGCCAAATTCCTGAAATATGTTTTGTACCTCAATCATGCTCGCACCATTAAAGCGTATCTAGAGGACTCTTTATATTTCTGAGTTTCATATTGGTCATATGGAGGTATATACTTGTGGATTTTATATTAGTATGACCTAAGAGCCTTTGAATATAGTAGATATCTACTCCGCTTTCAAGAAGATGAGTTGCAAAGCTGTGTCTTTTATGGAGAGCTCTACATAAAAGGCATTATGTAGAGTCACACATTATGTGGAGTAAACTACATGTTTCCTGAATTTATCTTATTTTTATCATAAAACACTCACCATAATATGGCAATACTTATCTTATCTATAAAAAGAAAGGATGAGTATTATTTTGGATAACTTACAATCTATCAGCAATGCAATTAACTCGGTTGTAAAAATAATGGCAGAACGCGAATATGCCATTTCCACCATCAAAAATCATCGAGGTGTACTTAACAGCCTCCTAAAGTTCATGAAGGAAAAAAACATCACAAAATTAACAGAAGAGGTTGGAATGGATTATATTAAGTGTAAAACTGGCACTAAACTCCAGGGATTCTGGGGGTCTTCCGACCGTAAAACAGGTAGGGTGATGAAACCTGTTCAAAATCTTCTAATCTTTATGGAAACTGGCGAACTATCCTTCTTTATTCGATCACATATACAACCATTTATTTGTCCACCTGGCTTTGAGAAAGAATATAAGCAGTTTCAACAAGAATATCAAGAACGTAATTATGCAGATGCAACTATAGTATGTAACAATAACATAATACATAAACTTCTCACTTTCCTTGATGAAAAAGGTATATCTAATTCAGGCAAGATCACATCAGTTCTTATTTCTAAGTTTTTAGCTAACTATGAAGAATCAAAACCAAAGTATGTAGCCACTGTTGTATATGTGTTGCGTAACTATTTATCTTTCCTGAAGGAAGCAGGATTTATAAAAATAGATATTGCCTCATCTTTACCGCATATAAGAATCCTACGGAATGCCTTTATTCCTTACTCATGGAAAACAGAAGATGTAAAAAAACTATTGTCCATTATTGATAGGGGAGACCCGAAGGGTAAGCGTGACTTTGCAATACTGCTTCTCATTGTTCGTCTTGGTTTAAGAGTTAGTGACATCCGCAGGATGCAGCTTTCCAATTTGAATTGGAGTCGTAAGACAATCAGTATTATAATGCAAAAAACCTGTAAAGCAATAGAGTTGCCGATTCTAGATGATATAGGTTGGGCGCTCATTGATTATCTTAAGAATGGCCGCCCTAGAACAGCGAGTAACAGGATATTTGTCAGACATAGAGCTCCTTTTGATGCCTTCGGCGAAAACGAGTGTTTTCAAAGAGAACTGCGCCGCTACATGGAGGCAGCGGGGATTAATATTCCATCTGGTGTCATTTGTGGTATGCATTCACTAAGAAGCACCTTAGCCAAAAATATGCTTGAAGCGAAAGCTCCTTTGTCAGTAATTTCAGAAACACTGGGCCATCAGAGTATAAACACAACCAGTATCTACATTAAGATAGATATTGAAGGGCTGAGAAAATGTGCCTTAGATCCGGAGGAGGTGTTCCAGTAATGAAAGAAAAATACCAATGGCAAAGCGATATCTCCGATATGCTTATATCTTATCTTAAGGAGAAACGAATGACAGGATTTCGATTTAACCAACAGGAACACTATTTGAAAAGATTCGATGAATACTACTCCAGAAATGGTTACTCAGGCTCACGCCTGACAAAACCCATGCTGAATGAATTTATTTATTCAGCTGTAGAACGTCCATCTAGCTACTACTTGAAAGAACGGCTCATGCACGATTTTGCCTTGTTCCTTACGAAGAATGGATTTCATGAAGTTTATGTGCCTGAAATCAAGTCAGCACCACAGAATCAAGGCACTCACGTACCGTATATATTTACTGAAGAAGAAATGGCACAAATCTTCCATACAATTGACTCTTGGAAGGATTCATTTTATACCAATAGGAGTATTATTGACCCTGTATTCTTTCGACTTCTTTATGGAACTGGCATGAGAATTTCTGAAGCATTAAACCTCCTCATAAGTGATTTCAGTCCTACCGAAGGTATTTTGACTATATATCACGCTAAAAATAATAAAGACCGTATAATCCCTCTTTCTCCCAGCCTAACGGAACGCATCATTGAGCTTAAGGAGAAAATCCATAGATATTCTAATGATAGTGCTTATCTATTTACTACAAAGAACAATAAAAGAATTGATCAGAGCACAATGTACCGTCGCTTTCGCGACTATCTGCAGAATGCAGGTATATCACACACAGATGCAGGACCTAGAGTACATGATTTGAGACATAATTTTGCTGTAAAGTGCCTCAAAGGCTGGGTTCTTTCAGGTGAGGAATTGACCAATCTCCTTCCATATCTTGCAGCATATATGGGGCATTCAGATTTTAGAGGTACACAATATTATCTTAGGCTAACTGCTGATCTGTATCCTAATATCATTAATCGAGTTGAAGCAGACTTTGGTTACGTTATACCGCTAGGTGGTGAGTTTGATGAATAATGCTGATTTTCCAAGATATCTTTCATACTTTTTATCAAAATACCTTCCTGGACAGAAAAATGCGAGTGTACATACTATATCATCGTATCGCGATACTTTTAAACTCTTCTTGGTATTCTGCACAACAAAAAGGTCGATGAGACCTGAGACAATAAGCATGAATCAACTGACAAAGGAACTTGTTGTGGAATATCTTCAATGGCTTGAAGAAAAAAGAGAATGTTCAATTTCAACACGTAACCATAGACTAGCTGTACTACATTCATTTTTTCAATATGTACAAAAGGAAGTTCCTGAAAACTTATTTGAAATACAAAAAATCCTTTCTATTCCAAACAAGAAAAGTCAGAAAGGGTTAGTCCAGTACCTAACGGGTACTGAAATAAGAATTCTGCTACAGCAGCCTGACTCATCTACTTACGAAGGATTTCGGGATATGGTGCTTCTATCAGTTTTGTACGATACTGGTGCAAGAGTTCAAGAACTCACAGAAATTAGGATTAAAGATATACGGCTTTCTGATCCCTCAGTAATTACCTTGCACGGTAAGGGCAATAAGATTCGTCAGGTTCCTTTAATGGGCGGGACATCAGAACTACTTGAAAAATACCTTAAAATAAAAAAGTATCATTTTGGGCTTGCAAAGACAGATAATTACCTTTTCACAAATCAAAAGAACCAGAAGCTATCTAGATGGGGAGTTTCCTATATTTTAAATAAGTATGTGGAGATGGCAAGGGAAAAATCTTTATTTAAAGTTAATTTTCATATAACTCCTCACGTGCTCCGTCATGCAAAAGCCATGCACTTGCTTCAATCAGGAGTAAATCTCATATATATACGTGATTTTCTTGGGCATGCAGATTGCTCTACAACAGAGATATACGCGAGAGCGGACAGTGAAATGAAAAGAAAGGCTATTGAAAATGCATATGTTGATTTAGTCCCCGATGAAATTCCAAGATGGGAGGAAGATGGAGATCTAATGAAGTGGTTGAATGGCTTATGCGAATAGAATAGCTTTTAAGTATTATGGTGAGTGATTTTAGTGTAATCACCTTAAAATACATGAAAAACACTATGTACTCCCCATAATATTTGACTCTACATAATGTCTTAATGTATGTACCGTTACAGGTCTTGTTATTCCTGACTTCTTGACAGCCTTGTCCATTATCTTTTCCACACTTCGTGTTGATAGAGGGTTGTCTTTCTCTGCTCCTGGGAAAAGCCAGTCTATGGGTCTAAAATACTTAAAATAGTCTCTTAGAATCTTAAGATTGCCTTCTGAAAGTAACGTAAGCCTTTCTTTGCTCTCGGTATTTTTTTCATATCCCATTGTCTATTGAGGGTAGTCTCATAAAGAAATTTTAATCCACTATAAACCTGATTTACATAAGACTTGCTGAAGTTCCTTTCTGCGATGAGATAATGGAGATAAGCTTTGATCTCTTCAGTACCTAGCAGCTCTGGTGACTTGTTATAGTGCTTGGCAAATAATGATATATGTCTTAGATACGATTCTTGGGTTTTGGGGCTGAAGCCCTTAAGCTCCAGGTCTCTTTTGAATTGTTCTCTTAATTTTGTCATAATAAAAACTCCTTTTATATTAAGATTTTTGATTCTTATACAAAAGAAGTTATTTCCATATTTAAGCATTTAAAACATTCTATTAGTTTTATGCTAAATCTTAAGTTGCTGCAGATTCACCACCGCACTCAGTGCGGTTTAGTTCAACTTAAATATTCCTTCAATTACTGTCGGGATATACCAACCTTTATCGGTATTCCCGACGTCCGTGTCGGGAAATATTACTATAGTTTAATATCTCCTCCCCTTCATAACTCAAAATTTATACTATCATTAAGCTTGTTTAAAGAACTTTGTTATTGGAAATACTTTTCTGAGTAACATGAGTATATATTTCAATAGTTTTAGAACTAGAATGACCAAGTAGTTTCTGTATAAATCTCAAGTCCCCCGCTCACCTGTCCTTTCTGCTAGGATTTCTTTTATTCTGATCTGGAATGAACTTCAATTATTTTTCACTATTAATTACATTATATAACAACTAATGGTAAAGGTCAGCAACTTTGCATTATATAGGGTTTTAAGTTCAACTATTACCTTATACATGCTCAAAAAGTATTGAAGCTTCACTATTTTGAGTTATGTATAAGGTAAGTTTCACAGTTAAAACCCTATAACTCTTAGTTGATAGTAATATTTTTATTGTGAGTCCTCTTTTTCTCGCAGCATAAAAAGTTAACTTTTTAACTTTTTAAAAATTTATAAATATAAAAAGTTAACTTTTTACTCTGCTAAGGATTTGAGAGGTTGCTGAAATAAAAAATCAGCTAGATCATTTTCTAGCTGATTTCTTCATTTCCTATATCATTTTATTAGAAACGATGCTCTTATTATCTCGTTCCCTCCGCATTGCTGTCTTCGCTAAGCTTCCTCTTAGCACAGTCTACACTGTCTGCTACCTTATCCATCATTTGATTTACTTTATCTAACTCCATGTCCTTGCCTTCAAACCTTACCCTGTGTCCTGTAACTAGAGCAACTAGAAGGGCTAAGCATGTTACGTAAGGAGCAATTATTGTTATAATAACTGCCAGCGTAACAGGTATGCTTAAAATATTTGCACCTCTCTTGCTAATTATAAATCTTGTGTTGTTACCTTTTTTAACTAGCTTCTTAAACTTATCCCATAAGGATTCCTTATTGTCACAAACTGCATTTGACTTAACCATATTGTTCTTCTCTAGATAAATAATTGCCTCCAGCAAATCATCATTGCATTTTTCAAGGGCTTCCTTTGCTGCCTCGTAGCTTACGTTTGTTCTTCTTCTAAGTTCATCGATATTTTCCATTCTTACTGTCATTTTTTATTACCTCTCTCCTATAATTTATTTGTTTTCCTTAACCTTATGCTTTTATTATAGGTAGCAATAGTTAGACAATAATTAATGAAACATTAGAATTTGATTAGAAAATTTTCAAGTTTAAATCCTAACATATAATTCAAAATAAACTGCAATCAGTTCATTTGTGTCATCTAACCGCACCTCCGTTAACTCCTTAACATATTATGGTATAAAGTCTGTGAAAGGAAAGAAGAAAATGTATAAAATCAATCCCTATTACTTTAACTCTCCAATGCATGACTCCTACCCCATGTGCAGTAGCTGTAACATGTATCCTTGTCCTTACTGCATTAATAATCCAATATTTAATCCTAACCTCTTAAGACAATCTACTAATTATGCAGAGGATGAGGCTGCAAATTTAAGTAACTTTATTTCAACCTTAAACAAAAGAGGCTTTATTGTTCAGGAAGGCAAAATAAGCTATATAGACATAATAAAGCTGTGCAGTGAAGGCAAGGTTGATTCTTGTTTAGGCAACAATGTAGGTGCTCCCTATGCAGCCTGTTTGCTTCCCCCAGCCCCAAATCAAGCCCCTTCGGAAGGGCAGAATCCCCCAGTAGGTTATAGCCCTGACAATTCCAATAATTATCCTGCAAATATAAATTATATAGCTCCTGGAATTAACTCTAAGCTGCGTCCTGACGAGGCCGTTGTGCTAATAGGAATAACTCCTCCTCCTGCCTTGTATTATTGCTTTAGAAGCTATCTCGGCTTTGCAGAGAACAAACCAGAAAAAGACTATAGCAATGAAATTACTGCTGGCGATGCTTATACAGGCTTTTACCACATGGTTTTTGCAAGTCTTGGCGATCAATTAAACAACTATAATCTCTGGACTGATAATACTCCAAAAGGTGCTCCTGGAAAACCTTACAACAGTTTTACAATCATAATAAGTACTGCAGACAGGAACATAAACAAAGAAATGCGTGAGGCACTTAAGGCAGCTGGTTATAGCCCCGACATTATGAACGATGACAACATTCCTGATAATCTAGTGAATCTAGGGCTTGAAAAGGGAAAGGACACCTTTATTTTTATGATGAGATTTGCATTATGGGCTAATCAAAATATTGGCGAGGAGTACATTAACAATATAGATAAGTACTTTAGAGTACTTCGAATTACACCTAAAAGCCCTCTTGCTAATCTAAACCCATGGCCGGTGCCAACCCTTAAAATCAGGGAAACAGGTATAACTGAGTACCAGGTTGTACCAAACTCCAGGAATGACTTTGATTACCTTAGAAGTGAGATTATCAAAAAATATGGAACTCCTGAATACAACCCTGTGGACTTGGATTTTACCATTGGGATTCCCGATAATTATAATGCTATTCTGCGGGATATGAATGTATATGGAGATAATAGAGATGCTGTGTATTTTAAAACGGAGGATTTTAAATTCACGAGCGATGATGATTTTGTGATAGTATACGGCATCAATCACAAGCAAACCGGAAAAGCCATATATTCCAATGCAAGCTTCTATGGAGTAGAACTTTTCAATGGTGTTGCAGGAGCCTTTAGTACAGTTCAATTTCCTAATTCCGCAGCAGAATATTTTCCTGAAGGCTATGAAAACTCTGGATATTATTATGTATATAAAATGGCAAGAAAAGCCGATGAAAAAAATGTTGTAATCATTCACTACAGCACAGGAAACCCTCTTGGAAAAGCCTACGGAGTTGATAATAACAAGGATGCCCGCATAGTCTTTAGAGTTTATTTAGATCAGATAGCTATGGTTGGTCCCTATGTTTTTGATATCATCTGGGACAGAGCAATTCTTTTTACAAAAAAGAAAACCTCTTAACTGTATACAAGAATAAAAAGAGCCCTCAGGCTCTTTTTCTCTACACAGTCATATTTTTTTGAGAGTCTTTCTTAAGATTAAATACCTTTAGCATATAAACTGAATACAATACACAAACCACAGAGGTTATTACTACCATATAGGTCTCCAGCTTTAAATTGCTGTAGGTAATAGTTCCGCTAATATTAAACAATATGTGGTAAAGTATACAGGGCAGAATACTTTTTGTAAGAGCAACAATAAGCGCAAGGGTGATGCCAATGAATATTCCTATTACAACTTGATTTATCTGGTCTGCAGTGGTATATCCCCTAAGCAGGTTTACAATATGTCCTATTGCAAAGGTTATTCCTGAAATAAGCACTGCTCTTCTCATTCCGCTTTCCTTTAAAATGCCTTGGTATAAAAAGCCTCTAAACACTACTTCCTCAATAAAGCCAACGCATAGCATCAAGGCAATGGCTAGAATAAAACCCTTAAACCCAAGTTCTTTATTTATGCCTCTAAGATAATGAAGAAAAACCGTAGCTAAAATAGGAACGAAGAATAGAGCCTTTGTTAGCTCTGCCTTCCCTATTTTTCTAAAACCGTATAGCTCAAACCAGTTGTTCTTTTTTAAATAAATAAGAAGCACTATGGAAAAAGCTATCAGTAAAACTACTGTAGGCAAATTAGCCTGTCCTAAGCTTCCTGAAATGTTGTCGCCAATATTGACCACTAAAATATACATAAGTATCCAAATCACAGCGTGCCAAATTGGTTTGTTTTCTTGCAATTTTTTCATTTACAAATTCACTCCCTCAAAATTATAAATAGGTTTATAATAATTATTAACTTATGATAAATGCTGTTACGCTATCATAATTATATTATACCTATATTTGTTAAAAACAAGAAGTATTTACCATTACTTCAATTCATAATTTTTAAGGGTTTATCATTCCAATTACTTAATCAAACCACTTTCAAGCAAGAAATCTCTTGCAACTTTTGCAGGATCTTCGTTAAGCTTATCCACCTTATAGTTTAGTTCTCTCATCTTATCATCATTAAGCTTGTTACCTAGCTTATTTATTAAAGGCTTAAGTTCTGGATATTTCTCCAAAGTTTTAGTACTTACTATAGGAGCGGCGTGATAAGGTGGAAAAAAGTTCTTATCATCCTTTAAAACCTTAAGCCCAAAGGCCTTTAATAAGCCATCTGTTGAAAAAGCATCTATAACATCTGTCTTATTGCTGTTTAAGGAAGTATATCTTAAGCCTCCATCAACTGGGCTAACACCTTTAAATTTCATGTTATACATTTTATTTAATCCCAGATAGCCGTCTTCTCTATTGCTGAACTCTATGGTGCAGCCTAAGGTAAGCTGGTCTGCTACTTTAGCTATGTCTGAAAAAGTCTCTAGGTTATACTTTTCAGCAGTATCCATTCTAACAGCCAAAGTGTAGGTATTGTTAAAGCCCAGCGGCTCAAGCCAGGTTATGCCGTAGTTTTTACTAAAATAGTCGCTTACAATGTCATAAGCCTTGTCAGGGTCATTAACTACGGGCTGTTTCATTATATTAACAAGTGCGGTACCTATATATTCCACGTACATATCCAGCTCTCCAGTTTTAAGGGCGTCAAAGGCTATACTGGAGCCTCCAAGATTTAGCTTTCTGTCAACCTCAAGATCTGTATTTCCTTCAATTAGTTCTGCTAGCATGTTTCCAAGTACCAGCTGCTCATTATAGTTTTTAGAACCCACTACTATTTTGTCTGACTTTCTTGTGTAGAAATAAACTCCAGAAGCTATAAATATAACTGCCAATGCAGCAGCTATATACTTTTGCATTAAAGTAGGCTTATAGCTTTTTTTCTTTGGAAGCTTAATTGTTCCATCTGCTTTTCTTATTCCTGGTGGTGTTACCCCTTTTTCAATCTTTCCTACCACAAAGTCCATTGCAAGTGCCAATAGACATGCTGGTATTGCGCCAGCTAGTATCATGTAATTATTAACGGTCTGAACACCTGAGAAAACCATGTAACCAAGACCGCCTGCGCCAACAAAGGCTGCAATTGTCATAAGTCCGACAGCTGTAACAGCTGATATTCTAATACCTGTCATAATTATTGGAAGGGCAAGGGGAAGCTGAACCATTCTTAAAATCT
This sequence comes from Clostridium swellfunianum, assembly GCF_023656515.1. Lineage (NCBI taxonomy): Bacteria > Bacillati > Bacillota > Clostridia > Eubacteriales > Clostridiaceae > Clostridium > Clostridium swellfunianum. The sequence continues at coordinate 3,559,000 of NZ_JAMOFV010000006.1, read as the reverse complement.
GGCTTTTAGTCATTCCCATGCCCTTGGAGGCTTCAATTATATCAGGATTAATATTCATTAGTCCTGTATAGGTGTTTTTAATTATTGGAAGTAGGGAGTATAAAAATACCATAAGAATTGCAGGTTTACTCCCTATTCCTAGGAGAGGGATCAAAAAGCCCAGCAGTGCTAAGCTTGGGACAGCTTGTATTACATTTGCAAAGCCAAGTATTGGACCAGAGAGTTTTTTTACTCTGGTTATGAGTATTCCTAGAGGAATTCCTATAGCTATAGCTATTACTACTGCAAATATTGTTAATTGTATGTGCTCAAGAATTAAAGCTGTAATCTGGCTGCTTCTCGAGGCTATAAATTCCATAAAGCCTTTAAATAAACTCATTAAATCTCCACCTCCTGATTGATGTATTGATTGCTTAACACGCTTAGAAGGCTGCTTTTCGTAATTAATCCAACCAATCTAGAAGCTTCGTCTACAACTGGTACGTATCCAATATGAAGCTCATTCATTTTCTTTAATATATCTATTAGAGATTCATCAATATTAACAAACTTAACCTCTGTCTCCATAATGCTTTCAAGCTTTAATGAAGTACTCTCCTGCTTTCTTATATTTTTAAGAGTAACGATTCCTTCCAGCTTGTTTGCTTTGTCTACAATCATCAAACTATCTACTTTATTTGATTTCATTATTTCAACAGCTTGGACTATTGTCCTTGAACGGCTCGTCTTAACAGGCTCAGCTATCATAATATCCTTAGCTTTTATAAATTCAGGCTGCTGCCATATTCTATTCTTTCCTATAAATTCTTCAACAAACTCATCCGCCGGCTTCTTTAGTATATTTTCTGGAGTATCAAACTGAAGAATTTTACCGTCCTTCATAATGCATATTCTGTCTGCAAGCTTTAAAGCCTCATCCATATCGTGAGTGACAAAGACAATTGTCTTTTTAAGCTCTTGCTGCAAATTGAAAAGCTCATCCTGAAGCTGGCTTCTTGTTATTGGATCCAGAGCGCTAAATGGTTCATCCATAAGGATTATATCTGGATTTGTGGCAAAAGCTCTTGCAACCCCTATTCTCTGCTGCTGTCCTCCGCTTAGCTCGCAGGGGTACCTGTCTATATACTGCTCAGACTCCATGCCCACCATGTTTAAAAGCTCAACAGTTCTTTCAACTATTTTGCTTTCTTCCCACTTTTCAAGCCTTGGTATAAGTCCAATGTTTTCACCAACGGTCATATGAGGAAAAAGGCCAGTCTGCTGAATTACATAGCCCATATTTCTTCTTAGGGTAATGACATCCTCTTTTAAAATATCCTTACCATCAAGGTAGATATTTCCTGAGGTAGCTGGTATCAGCTTATTTATCATTTTTAAAGTTGTAGTCTTACCGCAGCCGCTTGGCCCAATTAAAACTACAAACTCCCCTTTGTTTACTGTAAAACTAATGTTTTCTATTATGGTTTTATTCTTAAAAACCTTGCTTATATTCTTAAACTCTAACATAAAACCCCTCCTATAGCTTTCTACATTCATAATCATTATTGCCTTCTCTTTCAGTACCGTCTTGAATGCTTAAGCTCTTAAACCTCCACTGACAACCTTCTTATTTAAGCAAGTTGTCTTTATGTGACAACTTTATATTACCACAAGGTTGTCTATTTGTAAATGTTGCCTGACTAATTTAAATATTACGATTCTATGAACAAGAGAAAATAAAAGAGCACATTAATTTTTTCAAATTAACATGCTCTGCTAAATATAATTAATTAATCAATAAATTCAAACAGGTTTTCAACTGTTGTATTGAACACCTTTGATATGTCCATTGCTAATTTTAAAGAAGGGTTATATTTTCCGTTTTCTAAATGAACTATTGTTTCTCTTCTAACCCCTACAAGTTTTGCAAGCTCATTTTGACTTATTGATGCTTTTTCTCTATATTCTCTTATCCTTGTTATTAAAATTGACACTTATTTATATATCCCCTTTCTATCATAATATATAAACAATAACAATCTAATAACAGTTGCGATTAGTAATATAAACATTAAATATAACCCTATTGTAACCTTTGAAATTATAAGACTATTATACGGAGATACAAGGAAGATGCTAAAAATACCAACCACAACTATTAAAAAATATACATCTATTCTGTTTACTTTAGACAATATAGAAACTACTAGCTCATCAGTTATTCCACCTAATTTTTTACGATATAAAAATATTACGCACCATATTGCTATCCAAATAAAAACTGGATACATTGAGCTGTTAGAGTTAATTACATTAATATTCTTTAGTAATGCACTAAGAAATAGATATAGCGCTGTTACTACCTCCATAGTAAGCCTTAGTTTAACATTCATTTTCGCATCCATAAAATAAACCTCCCAAGAGTGATATATTTATAACATCCATGTTATAAATATATCACTCTTGGGAGATATTTGCAATAACTCTAAAAAAATATTTTAATCTTAAAACCCTTTATTCTTTTATAAAATTTTTCACTCTTTCGTAGGAGCTTTCCTCGCCTATCATTACATAAATATCACCAGCATTAAAAGCAACATATGGTCCTGGTGACAATATCAAAGTTCCTTCTCTTCTTATACCTATTATAGTCGCTCCTGTATTCTGCCAAAAGTTGGTCTCCGCAACTGTCTTTCCAAGAAGCTTTGATTCTTTAGGTATTTCAATTTCCATAGGAGCAAAAGGATTGGAGTTTTTAAATCTTTCCGAGTAGTCAATAAGCATATCTACATAAGAAGTCAAGCTATCTTCAAGCTTTCTTTTTTCATTCAATATATTCTCCATGTTCTTTTTAATAGAAGTCATTGAATCCTTGCTCTTAAATTTCTCAATAAACTTAAAGGCTCCATCTCTCGATTTTACTGTAATGCCGCTGCCCTGAGCAACTTCTACAATACCTACGTCTTCTAAAATAATAATAGCTCTCCTAATAGTCTCAGGAGATACATTATATTGACCTGCAAGGGTGGACCGTCCATGGATTCTTTCTCCAACAGCAAATTCACCGCTTGCTATCCTACTTGCCACATCTATAGCAATCTGCTGATATATAGGTTTAATAATTGAAACCTCTGACATTAAAACTGCCTCCATTTGTTATTATGTTATTTTTGCATTATTATAGCCTTTTTTTCAATTATAAAGCAATCAAGGCAAAGAAACAACTTTATTTATTCTATAGGGTTGTCTTTAAATCCTCATTAGTTTTACCCGAATTAGTTATATTTTGCTTCACTGTCAGCCCTTTTTATAATTTCATCCACTGTTTCTTGTGGTGACATACTAGATGTGTCCAGCCAAAGCCCTATTCTAGGTGTATTTTCCATGAAACCTTGATATAAGCTTTCAACCGTAAAACCAATGTAACCTTTCTTTCCTCTATTTTTTTCCCGGTGTTCTATGGTTCTTATACTAGGACTTAACACGATAACATAAACTGGGTAGTTCTTTAGAAGTTCCACAAAATACATTAGCTTATCCCCTAAATAGTTGTCCTGAACAACAACTGTAAAGCCGCTATCATAATATTCCTTTGCAGCTTTTGCAGCGATACGATACCTTAAATCAAGCTGGTTTAAGGCCTCTTCACTTGGACTTTCACACATTTCTTCTCTGCCGCTTACAATCATCTTCCTAAAAGTATCTCCATGGATATGAACACTCTTTTCTAGTTTTTTTGATAAAGCTTCAGCAACAGTTGATTTGCCTGATGCCATTACACCTGTAATAACATATATTCCCTTTTGCATAATAATCAATCCCTTCTTTTGCCTTAAGCATTCATTGTAATTATATCTCAATTACATTTCGTATCAAGACTTAGATATAAGATTTTAACTATGAAAATAAAAAAGCACCTTTCTGGCAGAAATAGTGCTAATTCATTGCTAATATGGTCCTATGCCAAGCATTTTTCTATATCCTTTTTAATCTTTGACGGTACCACTGTAGGTGCATATCTTTTTATCACGTTTCCATCAGAGTCAATTAAGAACTTAGTGAAGTTCCACTTTATTTCCTTGCTTATAAAGCCTTTTGCCTCACCTTTCAGGTATTTATATAAAGGGTGTGCCTCACTTCCGTTTACATCTATCTTTTCAAACATTGTGAAGGTGACTCCATAATTCAACTGGCAAAATTGCTGTATGTCTTCATTGCTTCCTGAATCCTGATTTGCAAATTGATTGCATGGGAAACCGAGTATCTCAAGACCCTTGTCTTTATATTCCTCGTATAGGGCTTCTAATTCCTTAAATTGTGGGGTTAGTCCGCATTTGCTTGCAGTGTTAACAACCAAGACTGCCTTCCCCTTGTAGGCATCCATTTTTACCTCTTCACCATAAATATCATTTGCTGAAAAATCATAAAATTTCATTGTTCATTCTCCTTTAAAATTACTTTCATTTATATAAATTTAATTTAACTCAATCAATCTTGTTAAAATATAAAGTCAAATCTAAATAGAATTTGACTTACTTATCCTCCATAGTGCTCAATAGCTCATCCAACTGCTTTTTAAGCATTAAAAGCTTCTGTTCACTGCCCTTGAAATTGCAGTATACTGCATCCGGAACCTCCAGTATCTCGTCTCTTAAAAGCTTGCCTCTTTCAGTCAGCTCCACAGTAACAACTCTATCATCATCTTTGTTTCTATACTTAACAATAAGGTCCATAGACTCAAGCTTTTTAAGAAGCGGGGTAAGTGTTCCTGAATCTAAGTGCAGCCTTTGACCTAACTGCTTAAAATTAATCTTTTCTTCCTCCCACATAACAAGCATTGCAATGTACTGGGTATAGGTTAAATTGTACTTGCTTAGTATGGGTTGGTACAGCTTAATGACTTCCCTTGACAGCGCATATAGAGGAAAACATATTTGGTTGTTCAATTTAATCTTATCGTACTTATCCATGCTTATCCTTTCTATATAATAATATAAAATTTAATTGTATTCAACTGAATTTATTATACACTTCTCATGCTTTGATGTCAACACAGATAATTTATAAAGACAAAGAAACAAAGGGACGGTTAATTCTTATGAGTAGCCATCCCGTGATTATTGGAATATTATATAAAAATTATAGCAATAGCTTTTCAACTTCTCTCCAGTCAATGCATCGTTGTCCCGTCCAGCTCTTGTTCCAGGAATATTCCTTGCCGAAACAAATTTTAACTTCAGCATTGCTGCTTAAAAGGCTGTCTATATGGTCATCAATAAATATGGAGTTTTTCATATCTACACTGCTCTTGTCCATCTTCATTCCATTAGCCCCCACAGCGCTTGAGATTAATATAACATTTTTAATAAAAGGCAGATTATTTTTAATCCACTTAGCTTTATTAGATATATTGTCCAAGTTTCCTAGAGAACATATTACAAGCTCGTGGCTGCTTGCCAATCTTTCAAGCACTTCCTTTGCATTAGGCATTAAATCCGTGTTTTTTAATAGCTCTTCTTTAGCAAAGATAGTCTCTGTATGATCAATCAAAGGACACTGATCCTTAAAGTCATATCTGTTTACGCTGTTATAATCAGCCTCCTTAAAGCCTTCATGTTCCTTATAATAAGAATTATACACCTTGCAGTATGCTTGAACTGTGTCTGCAATAGTACAATCAAAATCTAAAAAAATCTTTTTCATTTGTTTTCCCCTTAACTTTTGGTTTTTTACTTATCTATTATAAACATTCTATATTTTTAATGCTAGGTCTTACAATTACTATCCATCAAAAGCCTATTAAAATGAATAAAATCTTACCTTCAATAGATATGATTCTTCATTAAAATAGAATTCAGACCTTAAAAATAAGCTTTTAGTGCATATATATATATTACTTACAAAAATATTAATCAAGGAGATGATACTGTGACAAAACTTAAAAACACTGAAGATCTTGACCTGTATGAAGAAGAGGATAACGGCTTTACTGAAGGAGATGTAAAAACAGGAATTCCTATTATGACCTTCAGCTTTGCACCAGACCCTGCTCAAGTACCACAGCCTGCCCAAGCCTCCTTTGGCAGAATGTCTTTTAACCCTTCACAAAGGGGCTCAACACCTGCAGTTGACGGAGAGGAATTCACCCACAGCAGAACCTATAAGCTTAGACCGTCAACCGTTAGAAAGCTCAATGAATTGAAAGCAGCGCACAGCGATGTGAACGCGTACCTTAATACAATAGTAGATGAGGCCATTACTTACTACTACGAGCACAATTTCTCTCGCAGGACGAAAAGTTAACTTCAAAGATTGTTAACTTTTTATATTGTTAAAAATTTAAATTGTTAACTTTTTTCCCTGCGAGGGCAAGGGGCATTTTTTTTAAACAGAAACTATGCAAGCTAAACAAATCTGTTTTGTTTGTTTATGTGGTTTGATTATAATACAGGTTTTAAGAATCCACTGCCCCTTATCTCTTCAGCCTCAGAAACAGAAATAATCGACATAGGATCTATGTTTTCAATCAGCTTTCTTATAACGTTCAATTCCTTGTTTGTCATCAAACTGTATATTACTTTTTTCTGTTCTCCTGTATATGCTCCTTCCCCGTAAAGATAGGTAGTACCTCTTCCCGTTTCCTCCATTATCATACCAGAAATCTCTTTTTCCTTTTGTGTAATTATCATTACAATTTTCTTCTGATCAAAGCCCTCCATAATCCTGTCAATTACCAGTGACTTAATAAACATTGAAAGAATTGTATATAAGGTTAATTCAATGCTTGTAACAAACACGCCGAAAAGCACAATTGCTGAATTAAGAACAAAATATAGAGTAGACATCTTTACTGCCTTCTTATTTTTGATTATAACTGCAATTATATCAGTTCCACCTTGAGAAGCTCTGTTTTTAAAGATTAAACCCATACCAACTCCACTAAGCACTGCTCCAAACAAAGTGGAAATAAATAAATCTTTTACAGTAATGAATCTACTTAAATCTCTGGTCAGCACGAGAAAGCAGGACATAGAAAACATGCCTATCATGCTGAAGATTACAAAATCCTTGTCTATCTTTTTAAGCCCCACTATAAAGATAGGTATATTCAGTATAAAAACCCAATAACCTGAAGGTATTTGTGTTGCATATTGAGCTAAGAGTGAAAGGCCTGCAATTCCTCCACTTAACAATTTATGAGGTGCAATAAATATATTAATAGCTAATGCATATATTAGGCTTCCCAAACTTACCACTGCTGCTCTTTTAATAATTTTTTTTGCTTCAACCATCATGTGAAAACTCTCCTTCTACTATTATTTTAATTATGAGTAGACTGTATCTTCCTATGCTGTGAAGGGTTTATAGTATTTATTTTTTGAAAAATAAAAAAGGCTCTATGAAAAGCCTTTTACAGTATCAAAACTATAGCAAATATAGGACAAAAGCACATTCTCGTCCACTGATACCGCAAATTCCTTCCCTCCGAAAGCTTGCTGTTAAGTCTTAGGCAGGTCTCCTGACTCTAGCTTCATCCTCATCTTTCCTTCCCAACCTTTCAGTCAGTGGCAAACAAGATTTGTAGGCTATCACAGTAGCGGGGGCTGTTGCGGCTTAGACCACATTCCCTTTTAATTTCCTATAATAAGAAAACCTATGACTTTATATTTAATTTCTACTCTTACACTAATATTATATTAAAGCTGCTTGCTTTTCAAATTCTAAAACCTCTCTAAAAAGTCATTCAGCTTGTTTATATGCAGGATTTCTTTCATTTGTTATGTTATTCTCATAAAGCAACTTTCCACAGTACTTTCTGTAAAACTTGTGGACAGCGACAGTAGCAAAGTCGCCTAAACAAAAAACTCATGCAGAAGGTTGAAAATCTGCAGGAGCTTTTTGTTTTTGCAAAATCTATGTCTAAATTAATTGCAGCTTTTTTAAAAATCATCTCCAAAACTGCATATATAATATTTGAGAGCTTAAAACATTAAAAGGAGATGATACGCATTAACTATCACGAAATATTGTCTTAAAAAACAAGGATACCGTAAAATCGGTATCCTTGTTTCTTATAAAGCTTATTCTATTTTCCCTTTTTTAAAATCCTTCAACATTCTTATATAATGATTTGCTTCTCTAACTACATGATCACCCAATAGCGGAAATGCAATGGACTTAATTTTGCACTGAATTAGCCCTTCAGTCCCCTGTCTCTTAAAGTCTCGAATATCTACAGTATTCTTAAGGCTTCTATCCGTTACCTGAGGAAGCAAGCCCATATCTTGAGACAAGTTTCTAGCCTCCTGAGTGAGCTCATCGAATCTTTTTCCAAAGTCATTGGCTGTATCAAACAGTTTCTCCTCTGTTGGATCTAAAAGCCCTCTTATAAATTTTGAGTGTTCAGCCATTATCCTATTCCAGAAGGTTTCTTGGTAAGCAGCTTCTCTTGCTATATCAAACTCTTCTTTTCTTTGCAGCATTGCAAGCATTCTTAGGTAAAATTTGGCTTCTCTTAAAATATGATCTAAAAGCAATGGATAATTTGTAGTAAACATTCTGCAGGCTAGTACGTTCTGAAGTATATTGCTCTTAAAGCCTGCTATCTGCTGTGCAGCTCTTATAGCCCTATTGTTTAAGTCCTCCACCATCCTAACTGTATTCATGGTTATCTTCGCTGGACTGCTGCTTGAAAGTGCTGCTTCCATTCTTGTTATGTTTTGGTCGATTCTAATATTGGTATAAAATTGAGTTTCTCTCTCTGCATCTAAAGTCAAGTCCGTTACCAATTCACCAGAGTTTGCTACTTCAGGGCTGATTATCCCCTCAGACATCCTAATAGTTTCTACAAGAAGACTGCTGAAAATGTTCTTTAACAATTCTGCTTGTTCAATGAATCTTTCATCTCTTGTAGTGAAAGCTGCCTCTAAAAATATAGAGTGCTCTTTAGCTATTCTCATAAAGAATAGGTTTAATTCCAAGGATTGTCTTACAAATTCCCTGTTTGATAACATCCCAAACCCCTTATATTTTAATTACCCTACCATATTATGATTGACAGCATTATTTTATTACTGCTCTGATCAAAATATCCTAATTTATACTTTCACTAGTTTTGTTATTTGCATCATCTGCAGAAACTTCCTGCCCGGATAGTGCTATATCACATACCTGGCCATAGTAAGCAAACTTTACTCCAAAAAGGTAAATAAGCACTGCCATAACTGCTAAGAATAAAACAATATAAACTGGTTCTAAATATAATGCTGGCAAGGCATTATATAGAGTTAAGGTTCCAAAGAACATAAATATTATTCCAGCTACCCATTTTATGTATATTTCAGGTATATGTCTGCACATCCATGCGCCGCCTACAACTCCTATACCGTCTGCTACAAGCATTCCAGCTGTTGTTCCAAGAAGTATTAGAAGAGGTTTAGAGTTTTCTGCAGCTATACTTACAGTCATAAGCTGGGTTTTATCTCCCATTTCAGCTATAAAGAAAGCAATAGCTACTGTTACGATAGGACCAAACCTTACTTTTTTTTCCTCATCATCATCTAGTTTGTCCCCACGAATTGTCCACAAGCCAAAGGCTAAAAACGAAACTGCTGCAACTGTTTTTACTATGTTCATAGGGATAACAGCTCCTAAGTAAGCCCCTACAGCAACTGCCACTGCGTGATTTAAAACAGTTGCAATTAAAACTCCCATCATTACATGCTTTACCTTGTATTTACTGGCCATAGCCATTGCTAATAACTGAGTTTTGTCTCCCATTTCTGCAACTACAACTAATAATAATGCTTTAATAAATGATGCCATTTGTCATCCTCCCAATTAAACAATTTAAGTACTAAACCAACTACCCTCCTTAAGCTTATTTGTCCTTAGAATAAAGAAAGGCCTTCAGCACAATCTAACATCCTGCTGAAAGCCTTTTTTTGCATTATTTATCACATCAAAAAAGACCTCTAACACAATGATAGCATTGTGTTAAAAGTCTCACTTAACTAAAATTAGTTACGATAAAGCCAGACCAAAGGTCAGTATGTTGACTTTATCACCTTTTTCAAGGCAGCTACTCCCTTTTAACTAAGGGTTATTTATTTAACGATAGTATTATATTATATATAGGCTACTTTGTCAATTGATATTTAAAATATACATGCTATTTTTGTAAACCTTATATTTCTCAATGCTGTATTATTATCATAACGCTTAATAGACAAATGTTTAAATATCAATTGATAACCAATATCACATTTATGCTCTGCAGCTAATTTAATTAAAGCTTCAAAGCTGTAAGTTATTCACAGCTTTGAAGCTTTATATTTCTACTTAGCTGCTACTGGAAGAAATAGACCAAGGATGTATAATATGTTTATTAAAATCCCAACCAATATTGCCCCCACTGGTCCAACAGCCATGTCCACAATAGGTCTCTTTGTAGTTTTATTTAGCAGGTATAACCCTCCAACTACCAGGAAGCCAAAGTTAGGGGCCATAGCATGAGCAGCCATCATTCCACCAACAAGCAAAGCTAGTTCAAGGAGCTTTGTCATAGCAGTTCTAATATTATCTCCACATTTTCTAACGCCTGGGAATTTATCAAGAAGCTTAGCAAGGGCGTCCAGCAATAAAACCTCCAAGGTTATAACTGCTGCACCTAATACAAAAGAAAGTATAGGACTCTTAACAAGCAATCCAACTACAAACACAAAGGTCATCCCAACTGGTCCGTATACACCTGTAGCTATAGCAGTTGTTCCAACCAGAGGAATAAAGCCTATGCCTCTTGCCAAAGCTGTTAAGCCAGCTTCAACATTTTGACCCTTTGCAAGTAGATTTAAAGATATTGGATCTCCTGCAACAATAGACATACTGGTGGCTGCTGCAACAAGCCCGCCCATTACAGCAAGATAAGGTATATTCTTCTTTATCCTCTTTACTCTTTCGCTGAACAAGGCTGTTAAATCGATAGTTTGTGCATTGGGATCTGCTTTTTCTCTTATAGCAAAAACAAGCATAACTATCATACCGGCTAATAAAGCCATACCTTCTGGATTTAACGCCACTTTAGCAGTACCAATATTGAAGGTACCATAATATTGAACTATTTGTCTAATAAGGAAAGAAGCTACAAGAGTAATTCCACCCTTTTTAAAACCATACTGATAAGCAACAACCAGGGCTGGGAATGCTGCAAAGGAAGCTACTATAGGGGTACCAACTGTTCCTAATTGTGGCAAGAAATTAACAGGCAGTTTTGCAAATATGTCTACTATGAATTTTAATCCCGCAACAACACCAACCCCATAAACAGCTCCAATAACGCCTGAAGCAATAAGACCTTTTTTACCTCCAGGCAAGAAAGTACCTATAATATCTGTTCCAAGAAGAATACTATGAATCAATATGATTGCCGCCGCTATTGACATTGGAAGTCCAAAGCCTATTACAAGACCAAAGCTTAGCGCAAAGCTAGTCGCCGCCAGCGACTTCTTATCCATTCTTCCTTCTAGATATTCAGGGATTATAGGTCTAAGTCCATCGTTGAAAACTGCTACCCCTTTGTTTGCAAGCATTGAAGCTAATGCTCCAATTAAAGCCATTAATACATACTTCATTATCCTTCCCCCTTTTATTAGTTTAATATTTATTTATGATAACAGGAGTTACCTGCCTATCACCTTCACTATTATTTATTAATTGATTGATAAACTAAATCTGATATATTCTTACAAAGAGTAAATGTACTTGCATATGATTGTTTGCTATTTAAACCATTGTTTTGCTTATTTGTAAGAACAATAATTTGCAAATTGTATTGTGGGTCGAATATAACATGTGTTCCAGTGAAGCCATTATGACCGAAAGCAGTTGGAGATATTTTGCTGCCCATATAGGACATATCAAATTCAAAACCATATCCACGATTGTTAAAATGACGTGTAGCAAACTCGTCAATAACAGTTTTATCATACAGCTTGGTTGTATTGTAGCCGCCGCCATTTAGCATAGCCTGACCTAATACAGCAAGGTCTCCAGTAGTGGAGAACAAGCCTGCATGCCCTGCTACCCCGCCATTAGCATAGAAGCTGTTTCCATCATTAACTTCGCCAACTAGTGTGTATTTTCTCCAACCCTGAAAATCCTCAAAATTAACATCAACAGGATATGGTTTACCAGTCTTCACCATTATCTCTTCATATGGATTTCCCCAGGATGTAGCCGCAATTCTGTTTCTTAGACTGGCAGGTGGAGTAAACATAGTGTCCTTCATTCCAAGAGGCAAGTAAATACTGTTTTCAACATATTGATCCAAGGTCTGTCCTGTAATTTTTTCAACTACAAAGGCAAGTGTCATAAAGCTGAAATCGCTGTATTTATATGTACCGCTTGGATATTCCAAAGGTAAATCACATATAAGTTTCAATTCATCCGCTGGGGTATTCACATAGTACCAGGTAGGCTTCCAGGGCGTTAATCCAGAAGTATGAGTCAGAAGTTCCTTAATTTTTACATTCTCCTTTCCGTTTTTAGCAAACTCAGGTATATACTTTGCTACCGTATCTTCAACGTTTAACTTCCCTTCAGAAACGAGCTTCATTACAGCCTGAGTTGTAGCCATTACCTTAGTTACAGATGCCAAATCAAAGATACTATCATTTGTCATTACCCTAGGATTGTCCAGTAACTTCCCCATATCATATTTCTGTGCATATCCATAGGCAGTATTCTTTACTACAATGCCGTTTCTTGCAACCAATATCGCTGCTCCAGGGGTAACACCCTCATTTATCTTGCCATTTACCGCTGCATCAATTTTATCGAGCACTTCACTATTCATGCCTGCTTCCAATGCTGTACCATTTTTTAAAGTCAAATATGGAACTACAACCTTTGTACTGTCTTTTCCTGTGGTTCTTATTTCTATCTTATTCTCACCTTCATTGACAAATTGTCCAATGTTAATTTCTACTACATCACTGGATGGCTTGTGAATATCACTTGAAACGTCTACTTTATGTTCATTGATATACAAATGCATAGTCCCCTTTTGCTTATTCTGTATGTATACCTTTCCTTCGCCTTTATGTCCCAGGAATTTACCCGAATATTGAGTATTTCCACTATCGAAGCTTACTACAAGCTGCCCTGACAATTTTGAAAACTCATTTGTACTTGCACCTCCTGCATACACAGGTGCGGCTGCTGAAGTTGAAATAACCAATACCGCAGCAAGCAAAATTCCAGCAATCTTTCTCTTTAACATTTCCTTACCCCCTATAATAATTCTAAAGTACAAAATTTTGTACTTTGACTTTAGAGACTTGCTCCTAATTAATATTTATGAGAAAAAACAAAATATATACCTTTTTTAACCCTTTAGGGACGGTTAACATTTATAACACCAGCCTAACCTAGCCTCATCAATTATTTTCAAAAGTTGATACCTTATAGGAGGAATACGAAGTTCTATCTTATTACTACAAGTATAATTTCTCTCGCAGGGTAAAAAGTTAACAATTTAAATTTTTAACAATAAAAAAAGTTAACAATTTTTAATGTTAACTTTTCAATATGCGAGAGATTTTTGGTACTTCACCCATTATAATAACGAAATAAATTTTATCTTCTTTCTGTAGCTCTTATGCTGTAATATCATCAACTTTTAGATATGTTTATGAACATATTCTTTTATTATATTCAACTTATCAATATCCACCTCTGCATTTGGTGCAAAAACAGTTTCTGGAATGTATTTATTATCCATAATACTTTTACCGAACATAACCTCATACCAAGTTGCTGCCAATAGATATCTTCCATATATATAGTCCATATGAAATCCATCTCTGCATAACGACATGCCTCCCTTATCATACTGAAAAGGTTCTTTTGTCCTTATTTCCTGGACTATATCTCCGCAAGGAATTATTCTTACTCCAAGCTCTGTTGCAGTGCTGCTATAGGCATCACGAAGCTTTTGATACATTTCCTGTTGATTATAGTGATAGCGACCAAAACCGTTATGTGTGCTGTCTATTTCGTAAGCCCATGTTTCTTGCAATAACACTTCAGCCTTCGGTTCATATTCTTTTATATACTTAAAAAGCTCATTAATATATGGATAATAGGTTTCCTGCAGCCCACTGTCATAGCTAGCCTGTTGTGTTATAACAAAATCCCACTCATCTTCCATAAGAGCATCTTTAATGGAGACATATTTTTCTGTCGATTTCCCATCCCTTTGATATAAATATAGTTTTAAATCCTCTTGTGCATTATGCCAATGGGTTTCTAAAGAGCAGCCTCCAATATAAAGATTTACTACCTTAGTATCAATACCATCTGCTTTCGATATTTGATGCAGGTAATGGGTTGCATCCTCTGAAAAGCTATTGCCTATAGCCAAAATCTTAATCTGTTTCATAATTTTCTCCTTTCCAACTCCGTTTTTTCCCATATAATTCATTATATCTACTTAATTTTTTTACTAAATATCGATATTCTACAAATAAGTTTGATTTCCTTTAAAATATGTAAGATTAATTTTCACTAATAACTCAAGCTTCCATGTCTTTGGGGACGTCTTTGTATCTTTGGGGACGGTCTTTGGGGACGGTTAATATCTTTGGTATCTTTGGGGACGGTTAACATTTATATCTTGGTTTTACCCCAACCTATAAATCACTTACTTAATAGATTTTTTCCCTTAAAATCCATTTTTGAATGCAGCTTGTACACTTATAGTAAAACAAAAACTATGCCAAACAAGCTATATTTCGAAAAACAACTACCTATTACTTTCTAACAATAGCAGGCAATAAATTCATTAATAATCTCACTATATCTTTCATCATCACTAATAAGTTTAACCCCTATGCTGCTTAGCTTCGATACTCTAGAACTTGTTATATTACCTAATATCCCGCAAATATCCTTACAGCTCGCATTACATAAATTTCTTAATATAAGTACAAGTATCCCCCTTGCAGGGACAATTTCCTTTTGATGCTTTAAATAAAGCAGTGTTTTATCAATCTTGAATTTGTCCACCACATACTCTATTACCTTATCCACACTAAAATTTCTAACCAATATTTTTCTTTCACTTCTGTATTCTGTTTTCTCTTCCTTAAATTCTATTTCTTCTTTTATTATTTCACATATCGGAATCGTTCTTGTCCTGAGTACTAGACTCATATATGTTTTCCTTGATTTGTCTTTACTTTCACCAAACAAGCTTAGTATGAATTCCTTATCTAAAATATCGAATTTATCATTTCTTAAGCCCAAATATACAGCCAAACTTGAATAATAATACTTCTCAGGACAATCCTCGTAGCCCCTAATATCCAATGGGTTATTATGAATATAAGCCGATAGCGCTATCAGGTATCTATCATCTTCTACAATTTTACTTTTAAATCTATCCTGAAACAGATGTCCATGCCTTTTATGTCGTGTATTAAAATACCTAGCATATTTAAAATTTATGCAGTGCATAATCTTTGATATATCAGCACCATTTGAGTCTATTATCAAATGGACATGGTTTTTCATTAGGCAATAGGCATAAACCTTAAAATTATATACCTCTTGATATTCCTTTATAAGGAACATATATTTCTTCCTATCTTCATCTGTTTTAAATAAATCAACTTCACTTATACTTCTTGCCATTATATGATAAATCGCCCCATGCATCTTTACTCTGGCTATTCTTGGCATAAAAAACACCCCACATTTAGATATAATCTTATCCCAAATTATATCCAGATGTGAGGTTCTATAAACAATGCTTAATTGTTAACCGTCCCAAACTCACAATGCTTAATTGTTAACCGTCCCAAACTCCCAAACTCCAAATTCTACTAATTCTAATTACCTAATTGCTCTATCTTACCTTTGTTATGAAGGTGCCTATCAGCATAACAAATATAACAATCCATAAAGCCAAGCCAAATCCCACAAGCATATACAACATAATATTATGACTCCTGACAACAGGGCTTATTTCCTCCCCCCCATTAGATTTGTCAAAAATCTCATCTTCAATAGCGCTTCTCTCCACCTCCGAATATTGAGCATTTGCAGGTGTGTCAGACTCACTAATATGCACAATGTTCTTGTGGTTGTGCACTCTCTCGCTGTGTATAAGCAGGCGGTGGGTGCTTACTCTATATGGCGTACAGGTCAGCAAGGTTACCTGATCCTTTTCAGAGTCAATTTCAAGCTTTTCCGTCTGATTTGGTTTAATTATCTCTTGTCCTGTCACTTCATAAGTTAAAATCTTGCCATAAATGTGCAAATAGAACCGATCTCCTTTCTCAAGCTTATCAAGATATCTAAAAACAGCTCTATAAGAGAAGCCCCTATGACCAGCTATTACACTATTAGTCCCAACGCCTCCAACCGGCAGTGATGTTTTTTCTATTTGTGCAACTCCCTTTGCCAAATTTTCTTTGGTAGCTCCTAAATAAATTGGAAGTTTCTCATTGATTTTAGGGATTTCCAAATATCCAAAAATTCCTTCCTTGTTTACTGTTGTTACTATTGAAGATTCCTCAGAATCACTATTTATAAATGGATCATTGTACTTTCCCTTATTTTTTCCTATTTCATTATTACTGTTTTGCAGCTCTTTAAAGTTCTCTTCAACTGCTTCCACTGCACTAGAAGCAATATACCTGTTATATTCCTGGATTTGTACTTCATTGCAAAGACTATTAAAAATAGTATAAACCCTCGGGTATAAGAAAATAGTTAACCCAACTAAAAACAGAATGTATGAAATCCTCCTTCTTTTCATTTGCTACCACCCGGCAGCCTGCCTTTTTTTCTCATGAGCACAAAAATCACAGTACCCACCATAATAATAATTGAGAAAGCAGCATACATCCATTTACTAGCTATAGCTGATTGTACAATAGTCTCACTTGATTCCACCGTTATTTCTGCATTTATCGTCCCCTCCTTTGCTGCATATGGGATGCGTTCGCCAATAACTAGCAATCTATGAGAATTAATCATGTAAGGAGTGCAGGTAATCAAAGTTGTTAAATCTTTACCCTTTCTAATATTTAGTTTTTCAATATCCGTAGGCAGCACAACCTTTGTTTCAATCACTTTATATGCCAGTATGTCGCCCAAAGTGTGAACATAAAACATATCCCCAATCTCCACCTTGTCAAGATCTGTAAAAAGCTTGGAGGTGGGCAGCCCTCTGTGTCCCGTCAGAATTGTATTGGTATTAACCCCTCCTATTGGAAGAGAACTTTGCTCTATATAGCCTATACCCTTTTGAAGCACTTTTTCGCTAATTCCACGATATATAGGTAAATCTACATTAATTTTAGGTATTTCAATATGTCCCAAGGTTTCGCCGAGGCTCAGCATATCAATATAACTGACAGCAGTTTCCTCAGTCTTTTCTCCAGAAAATGGATCTCCAGCTTCTAAACTGTCAACTTGCAAACTCTGGTTAAAAGCCTGAGCTTCTTCTTTTATTTTCTCTTTCTCCTGCTGAGATATTTTTGCTGCCTCCTCCTCGTAGCGATTTACAGCATAGGTTTGATGTCTTGAATTTATTGCGTCGCTGATTATTGGATATAAAAATATGGATAAACCCACTGTAAAGATTAAAATAAGAATTAGCTTTTGCTTTTTATTCTTTTTGTTCATAATCCCACCTCGCTCCATAGTTTTCAACCTGTAATTCTGTTCATAAGCTTTCTCCTCTTGCAAATAGCACCCATATAGAGTGAGAACTATTTGCAAAAGGGCGGATGCATTGACGCATCCGCCGTTAGCCTGTAAAACTAATTATGCAGTTCTTCTTCTATTTAGAACTACTGCTGTTGCCATTAAGCACAAACCTATAACTGTAAATAAAATAGTACCTATGCCGCCAGTTTGTGGTATTTGGAAACCCATCTTATTTATAACTTCGGTAGGTTCTGCAGTTGCAGCCGCTGACCCGCTTGTTATAGCTGAAGGTTCTTTATAATAGCTTGTGCCAGTAACTGTGAAAGCTATAGGAGCTTTGCTAAGATTGTATGGTTTTCCATTTTCATCCTTAGGAGCTGTAATTTCTACTAGATAGTAGGTGGTTCCTTTTTCCAAATCGTATTTTAATCCTTTTATTTCGAATAATCCATTTGAACCAGATGTCAAGATAATATCCTGTCCAGAAGCATCCTTTATAAATTTTGTTCCTTCTGAATCTGTTGCAACCTTAAATTGCGCACCTAAAAGAGGATTTCCGCCTTTTTCCTCAGCTACTTTTTTAAATATTTTTCCTCCGGTATAAACTTTAGTTTCATTAGAGACCTTGTCTTTATCTCCACTGATGCTGTCGTTGTAGGATACTTTTGCATTATTTATTATCGGCTGTCCCATGATGGCGTTATTGTTGATTTTTACTGTGAAAGTTACTAAGGTATTATTTCTCAAATCTTCTTTGGTGAAATTATGCTGATTTAAGCTTTCAGTCTTAAATTGAATTTCAATATTTCCTCCTGGAGTGCCTGCTGCAGGAGTAGTAAGAGTATAATGGGTATTTTCTACTAAGACTGTGTTACCTATAGTTATCTTCAAGCTGCCTGAATTGTAAGTGAGCTTATCACTTAATTCATCCTTTACTGCAAATTTTGTATAACTGCTCACATTGTCAGGAAGCTGCACTTTCAGCATAAACTTAATATCTTCATTATAGCTTGCAGAGTCTGATGTCTTACCTATGTCATTGATATATTTATCAATTTTTGGTTCAAGAGAGTTTATTTTTGAAACCTGCACTGTTGAATTATCCTTGATGAAAAATGTCACAGGAGCAGGATTAAGCATATAGCCAGTTGGTGCTTGTGTTTCAACAAAGTAATAGTGACCATATGGAAGATTTACTATAGTGATTTGTCCATTTGCATCAGTTACATATTCAACTGCTGCTCTGCCTTCTGGAATATATTCTGTGCCTGGATTATTCGGATTAAAAGGATTCGCAGGCTCGCCTTTATAAAGTCTAAATTTTGCTCCGCTTAGCTTTTCTCCATAGGCATCTGATTTTGTAAGAATTACAGTACCATATACTGCCGTATTTTTAGGATATATATGAAGATCAGTTATATACCCTGAACCATCCATTTTCATTAATGGAAGCTCAAGCATAAAAGGTACTCCAATGCCCCTATGCACATTAGCAGGTGCGTAGATTTCTCTAAAATAATATCTTCCGTTTGGCATTGAAGGAATGGATACTGTACCATTAGGGTTGCTTGTTTCTGCAAGAGTCGTATGTGAAGGATAAGTGGTGTCTAAAATTGACATATCAACTATTTTATTTAAATCAGCAAAAGATGCTCCATCAGTAATTGTCCAATATTTAAAAATAACTCCAGGCAAAGGTGTAACTGTGGTGCCTAAAGCGTTACCAATATCCACAAGAGATTTTTCTGTTCCATCAGCATTAATAGGTTTAATATCAGCATTTTCAGGCATCTGCAGCTTATGAATCGTAACATTGGTAGGTCCATCTCCAGGAGCAGCCTGCACTGACCTAGGCACCGCAAGAACAAATAGCATTATAAAAGACAATAACACTGGAAATAATTTTTTAAGCTTCATTATAAATTCCCCCCTTGATTGAAAATATTAATCTTAATTCTTCAACTTTAGTAATATAACTAAGCATCTTCCTTTCGTTTGCTCATTTTTCTTAGAGCAATTAGAGCGCCTCCCATCAAGCTTATCCCTACTATTGTAAAGATAATAGTTCCAATTCCCCCAGTTTGCGGCATTACAGCTGCCTTTATATTTTTAATTGTAAAAGTAATTGCAAGGTTTGCATCACTAAGGTTGATACGTATAGGCTCCTGCAAAGGGTAATAAGCAATTGGGTCTATCGGTGCCTTTGTCTCTACCGCAAAATATGAGCCTATTTTAAGATTCTTAACCGTCGGAGTTTTTCCGTCTGCTCCAGTTACAAGGGCTTCAGCGTTTATCTTAAGCCCATAGATAGAACTGCCATCAAGCATTGAAAATTGTATTGATCCCTCTGTTCCTGCAGGTACTTCACTATACAAATCAAACTCTGCATACTGAAGGGGAGTTCCTGTTACACTGTCTATTTTCAAAAGCTCAATGCTGCCATATTTTTGATTATATACAGTATAGCTGCCCTTTGTTCCATCCTGTGACAAGGTGAAGCCTTCGGGACCTGTTATAGTGCCATTAGAAACTTTAAAAGGTCCTATTGGAGCGTTACTTGCTGCATAATACCCTGTTGGCGGCTGGGTTTCTAAAAGCCAATAGGTTCCATCTATTAAACCTTCAAAAGCCGCTTTGCCATCTGTACCTGTAGTTATACTGCTTACAAGCTCCTCTTGCGCAAGTACATTGTCTGGGCTCTTATAGAGAGCAAATACTGCATCCTTTAGTGGTGTTGTTCCATAAACCTTTGTTATTATTAAGATTGGCTTATAGGTATTCGTAACTGTATTTTTGCTTGCATCAACTGTTTTAGTGTAGCCCTCAGGCACTGTTAATTCGTCCACTGTGTAAATATAAGGCTGAGAATTTACATCATACTTAGGCAGGCCGTTCCAGGTGTAGGTGAAATTATTGCTGGGGCCAGCTGCTGGACTAATTATTGGACTTACGTTTGTAACTTCCTGGCGAGCACCATTTCCAACTTGTCTGTACAGTGTCAAATTAACAGGCTTATGATCACTTGCTGAGCCACCCACCCATACCTTGTAGGCTGTAAAAGTTACCCTTGGCAGCACATTGGTAGGCTCCTGCCAAACATTATTTGCTAAATTTGAATCAACTGTTATCATAGAATCAATTTTGACAATATTAGAAATATCGACTCCTGCAAGCCTTGTCTCAGATGCTGTGCCTCGATTGTCTGGAATAGTTCCCTCATAGTTGCTTGTTGGTACATTTTGATTAACCGTCACGGTAACTATGAACTCCTTGTAGGCTCCGACATCTAGATAAAAAGCAGGCCAGGTTATAATATTTCCATCCAGAGTACCTCCATCAGTAGCGCTTACAAAGGTCACATTTTGATCCAGTGTATCTTTAATAATAATCCCGTTTGCTACGGTATCTGCAGAATTGTTTGTTGCACGAATGGTATAAGTCAATGTATCCCCTGAATAAATTGGGTCTGGCGAGTCTTGCTTTTTAATTGATACATCAGCGGTTGCTGTATAAAAGTCACCTACTTTATTGAGAGGAACAGTTTCTTGTCCTGTATTTATAGTATCCCCGTTTGCCGTTTTGGCAGAAATCATGCCAGATTGCACAACTCCTGTAATATCCTTTGAAATAGTACTCTTCAGCACCAGCCATATTTCAACTATAACTTTATCACCGTTATCAAGGCCTGAAACTTTGATTGTACTTTGAATCTGCTCATCTTTTGTGTTAGGGGAAACAATAGAAGATGAAAAGCTTTCTACCTTTGCATTTTCACCTGGATCGTAACTTGCAGCATCTCCGTAATCAACAAATGCAGCCAGCACCTTGTAATTTGGATCGTAACCAAAGTCGCCTCCATTAGTGACTTTGGTGAGCCAGTAGGGAGTAAAATAGATTACTCCATTCTCAGGAGCAGTAGAACCATTTACCTCTATTTGGACTTCAAATGGAACTATTGTGCCAAGTGCCATATCCGCTGGTGCAAGTGACTGAACCGAATCTTTTGGTTTTCCAAAAACAGCGTTAGGCAGGGGGTCCTTTGCTCTTCCTACAGGCAAAGTTTGTATTGCTGAAGGAGTAAGCTTTTTATAGGTAGGAATGTAAGGCGCATTGTTTATGGATGGATCTGCCGCTGAAAAGGTTAAGGAATAAGCACCTGAACTAGCTAGCACTGTGGTAGGTTCAGCACTTATCGCTTTATCTGCAAATGAAATTATTCCAATTGAACTAAAGAAAAATAAGAATAACATAAAGCTGATTACAAGCTTCTTCTCGTACCTTTTTCTCTTCTTTAGTCTTTTCATTCTCTTTTGTCTCATCATTATGTTTTGTTCCATTAACCTATCACCTCCGATACGTTTTAATATTATTAAAATAAGTAATAAAAAAACCGCCTGAGTTAATGCTATAAAAAAAGCTCTTAAGATGGCGGCAATACAAATATCGTAGTAGTATAAACTCTAGGTAAATTACAATATCTGCATTATTTTAAGTATATTTTCCAAATGACAATAATATTCTTTAAATCTCAACTTATTGCAAGCTTTTCAAAACGTATAATTTATATACAGACTGTAAATACTTCCATCTGGTTTCTATATAAATAACAAAAAACCACAGCATCTCTGCTGTGGTTTCAAAAACAACTTAATTATGTTATTATTAGATTTGCAAGCTAAAGCTTCCAAAAGCATTTTTTAGCAATAAAAACTCTTCAAGTGCTTACCTATATGCGTATTTTAGCTCTTTGTATTTATATCGATCAATATTTTTTATTAATTTCTAGCTTATAAACAGAAAAATGGTGTTGAATTAGCATATACTATCTAATTCAACACCATTTTTTATCACAACCAAAATTTAACAGTTCCTGCTTTCACTAACTATGGCAATGCTGTTGCTGGAGCCTATTCTGCTTGCTCCTGCCTCTATCATGGCAATAGCAGCTTTATAGTCTCGAACTCCGCCAGAAGCTTTTACTCCTAAATGTTCACCTACAGTTTTTCTCATTAGCGCGATATCCTCTGTTGTTGCGCCGCCAGTGGAAAAACCAGTGGAGGTTTTAACAAAATCTGCTTTAGCTTCCTTAGCTATTTCGCAAGCTTTTATTTTTTCTTCTTCTGTTAATAAGCAAGTCTCTATAATAACCTTTACTATAGCCTTTTCCTTTGCAGCATTTACTACCGCTTCTATGTCTTCCTTAACTAGAGAGTAGTTTTTGTCCTTTAAGGCTCCTACATTTATAACCATATCTATTTCACTGGCACCATTTTTTATAGCATCAGCAGTTTCAAAAGCTTTAGCTTCCTTTGTCATTGCACCTAAAGGAAAGCCTACTACCACGCAGGTTTTAACATCGCTTGAAGCTAGCTCACTGCTTACAAGCTTTGCATAGCACCCATTTACACAAACAGATGCAAAACCGTACTCTTTAGCTTCAGCGCATAGTTTTTTAACTTCTTCAGCTGATGCCTGTGGCTTTAAAATTGTATGATCTATATACTTAGCTATATCCATCTTAACTTCTCCTTAAATGTATTACTATTTAAAAATATGCCTACTTTCCAAAAGCTTTTGACCAGTCCGCCTTGAATTTTTCTAAGCCTTGATCTGTTAGCGGATGCTTAAGCATTTGAACAACCAAGCTGTAAGGTATAGTTGCAATATTTGCTCCAGCCTTAGCCGCTTCGATAACATGAATAGGATTTCTTACACTTGCTGCTATAATCTCTGTATCTATTCCATGAACAGCAAATATATCTGCTATTGTTCTTATAAGCTCCATTCCATCCATCGATATATCGTCTAGTCTTCCAAGAAATGGACTTACATAGGTAGCTCCTGCATTAGCCGCTAGAAGCGCTTGTGTTGCTGTAAAGATTAAAGTTACATTAGTTCTTATACCCTCACCTGATAAAACCTTGCAAGCCTTTAATCCTTCGCCTGTCATTGGAATTTTAACAATCATATTTTTATGAATTGCAGCAATTTCTCTTCCTTCTTTTATCATTCCTGCTGCATCTTCGCTTATTACTTCTCCGCTTATAGGTCCGTCAACTATTTGTGTTATTTCCTTTAAAACCTCATTAAAGTCTCTGCCTTCTTTAGCAACTAAAGAAGGATTTGTAGTAACTCCGCAGATTACTCCCATCTCATTAGCTTCTCTTATATGTTCTATGTTGGCAGTGTCTAGAAAAAATCTCATAACAACATCTCCTTTTGTTTAATATAAATAACAAAGCTTAAAATTTAGTTTAGGACATTCATCTTAGGGCTAAATTTCAGCTTTGTATTTAATTTCTAACTGTTTACCTAGCTCCCTTTTCATAAGGTAGTCCATCTGCCTTAGGCGCAACGGATTTACCAACAAAAAGAATTAATACTATTATAGTTAAAACATATGGCAGCATTGCAAGAATTTCTGAAGGAATGGCAAAGCTTCCTCCACCTAACATAACAGTTAAAGCTTGTGAGAATCCAAATAGTAAACAAGCTCCGTAAGCTCCGTGTGGCGTCCACTTTCCAAATATAACTGCCGCCAAAGCTATAAAGCCTTGACCACTTATAGCGGTTTGAGTGAATTGAGGAATAATTGCAAGCGTCATAGCTGCGCCGCCAAAGCCTGCTAAAATACCTGAGATTATTACAGATATATATCTAACCTTAAAAACATTTATTCCCATAGTATCTGCTGCAGCTGGCTTCTCTCCAACAGCACGAATATGAAGTCCCCACTTTGTCTTATAAAGCACAAACCATAAAACTACCGTTAAAACTAAAGCTATTATAACTGTAACATCTACATTTAAACTTTTCAATACGCTGTTACTTACATTCTCTCCAAAGATTTTAGGTAATTTCTTAGGAACAGGAGGTGTCATTGCTGCACCTTCAAAGAATAGTCTGCATAAAAACAGCGCAAGTCCAGGTCCAATTAAATTTATTGCAATACCAGAAATGGTCTGATCAGCTTTAAAGGTTATAGCTGAAACTGCATGAAGCAAGGCAATTAGTCCCCCTGCAATACCTGCCACCAAAAATCCCATCCAAGGATTTCCTGTGTTATATCCTACTGCAGCACCTGCGAAGGCTCCCATTACCATCATGCCCTCAATACCGATATTTACAACACCAGCGCGCTCGGAAAGCACACCGCCAAGCGCTCCAAAAATTAGTGGTGCTGAATACATTAAGGTAATTCCTACCAAAAGTAAAATGCTACTTAACAATTTTCTCACCTCTTTTTAATAGTTTATCGGCTAAAACAGGCACGATTTTTGTTAATGCAACGAAAAATACGATGGTACCCATCATAATATTAATTATTTCAGATGGTGCTCCCATAGCAGACTGTATAGCTTGACCACCATAAATTAATCCACCAAACAGAAGACCTGAAAAAATACATCCAATAGGTGAGCTTCCTGCGATTAAAGCAACTGACATACCATTAAAGCCATTGTTCTCAAAAGCTGCCATAGTTGATATTTTATGAGGTGCAACTCCTGTTATAGCCAAGGCTCCTGCAAGTCCTGCCAAAGCTCCTGCCACAAGCATTGCTTGAACTATATTTCTATTAATATTAATTCCTGCAAATTCAGCAGCATACTTGTTCGAACCAACTGCGCGAAGCTCATAGCCTTTAGCGGATTTATATAATAAAATCCATATTGCTACAGCTGCTAAAATAGCTATAATAATACCAATGTTCACGTCGGTTTTTAACATTATTTCAGAAAGCCACTTATGCTTTGACAGTACTTCCACTCCAGCATCTGAATTCTTCCAATTTTCCAGTATAGTTGTAAAGCCAGACTTATTAATCATATAAGTACCTGTTGAATTTGGCTGGTGGAAAGCTTTAAGCCCTACTACAAAGTTGGACATGTAAAGAGCAATCCAGTTTAGCATTATGCTTGTGATAACTTCATGTATTCCAAACTTAGCCTTTAGAAAGCCTACAATTCCTCCGTATAGAGCTCCTGCAGCCATACCTGATAGAATTACAACAGGAATTTGTATTACTGCTGGTAAGTTTAACTTAATACCTACTATAGTTGCTGCTACTGTTCCTACAATATATTGGCCCTCAGCACCAATATTGAACAAGCCAGTTTTAAAAGCAAAGGCAACACTTAAACCAGTTAGTATAATAGGTGTAGACTTTATGATAGTGTTCGATATATATTTAGGCTTAGAAAATATACCTTTAAAAAGTGCGTTAAAGGCTTCAGCTGGATTATAGCCTGCACTTGCTAGTACTATTGAAGCTACAATAAATCCAAAGAATATTGCAATAAAGGTTGATGTAACTGGCTTCTTAAGTATTTTAACGACTTTGTTCATTTCGTTTACCTCCCGCCATTAGTAAACCAATTGTATTTTCATCTGCTTCTCCCTGCTTAAAGGAGTCTAGTATAGCTCCATCATAAATAACAGCTATAGTATCAGAGACATTCATAACCTCATCAAGCTCCAAGGAAATTAAAAGAACTGCTTTTCCTTTATCTCTTTCATTTATTAAGGTTTTATGCACATATTCAATTGCACCTACGTCCATACCGCGGGTTGGCTGTACTGCAATTAATAGGTCTGGGTCATTAGCTACTTCTCTTGCTATTATAAGCTTTTGCTGATTTCCTCCCGATAAGCCTCTAACTGGCAATAACTCGCAGTTATCAGGTCTTACATCATATTCTTTAATAAGCTTTTGTGTATGCTCAACAATTTTATTCTTATCAAGGAATCCATTTTTACAAAATGGCTGGCTCTTATATTTCTCAATTACCATGTTTTCTGCAACGGAAAAATCCAATACAAGTCCACGCTTTTGTCTGTCCTCGTGGATAGTTGCAATTTTATTTTTAATAACGTTTTCGGGAGTTGTATTTTGTATTTCAACTCCATTTATCTTAATGGTACCGCTTTCAGCTTTAGCAAGACATGTGATGGCTTCTATTAGTTCTTTCTGTCCATTACCGTCAATACCAGCTATACCAACAATTTCTCCTCTATGAACTTTAAGTGATAAATTCTTAACTGCAGCTAAATTTCTTTCATCTCTTACAGTTAAATTGTTTATTTCAAATACTACCTCTTTTGGTTTTGCTGCTGTCTTATCAACAACTAAATTAACCTCATGACCTACCATCATTGTTGCCAGGTCTTCTTTACTAACTTCCTTAACTTTTACTGTATCAATATATTTTCCTCTACGTATTATTGTACAAACGTCTGAGGATTCTTTTATTTCCTTCAACTTATGTGTAATTATTATAATTGTCTTTCCATCTGCTATAAGGTTATGCATTATTTTTATTAAATCTTGTATTTCCTGTGGTGTTAATACTGCTGTTGGCTCGTCTAGTATTAATAAATCTGCTCCACGGTACAGCGCCTTTAATATTTCAACACGCTGCTGCATGCCAACAGATATATCTTCAATCTTTGCATCAGGATCTACTTCCAAGCCGTATTGTTTAACAATATTCAGTATCTCCTTGCGAGCTTTTTTCATATTTGTTACACCAAACTTGTTGGTAATTTCACTGCCCAAAACAATATTTTCTGTTACTGTAAAATTATCTACCAGCATAAAATGCTGATGAACCATACCAATACCATTTTCAATTGCTATACCAGGATTCTTTATATTTACCTTTTTCCCGTTAAGATAAATTTCACCCTTATCAGCCTTATATAAACCATAAAGAACATTCATAAGTGTACTTTTTCCAGCTCCGTTTTCCCCTAGAAGCGCATGAATTGTACCCTTTTTAACATCTAAACTGATATCATCCAAAGCGCAAAATGTCCCAAACATTTTTGTAATCCCACGCATTTGAACTGCATATTGCTCGCTTATTTGCATACCAAGTCCTCCTTTCGTCATAGGAATTGCCGGCAGCACTCAAAACTACCGGCAATGCTTTGACTTTAAATTTTATTGTTATTATTTAGTGAAATCTATATAAGTCTTCTCATCAAATGGAACAACGATTGATCCGTCTTTTATCTTATCTTGAAGCTTTATTGCTGCATCATAAACTTCTGGCTTTACATTCTTGTTTTCTTTTGGAATACCAACAGCACCATCTTTTAAACCATATGTGTAGGTTTTTCCTCCGATTTTAGAGCCATTCATAGCTTCTTCAGAAACCTTTTCAACAGCTACGTTAACTAGCTTTAAAGCAGAAGTTAAAATATTATCAGGAGCTAGATAAGCTTGATCACGGTCAACACCGATAGCAAATTTGCCTGCTTCCTTAGCTGCATCAATTAATCCTACGCCTGTACCACCAGCAGCGTGGAAAACAATGTCACAGCCTGCAGAGAACATTTTATTTGCAATTGCTTTTCCCTTAGAAGCATCTGAGAAGCTTTCAGCATACTGAACATCTACATTAATAGTTTTTCCAAGTTCCTTTGCTGCATAAAGTACACCAGCTTGATAACCATATTGGAATTGATCTATTACTGGACTCTTTATACCGCCAATAAATCCAACTCTGCCAGTCTTAGTAGTTTTTCCAGCTATATAGCCTACAAGGAAGGATGGCTCTTCAGCTCTGAAGGTAACTCCTGTTACATTTTCTGGTGTCTTATCTCCGTAGGAATTATCTACAATAGCATAAGAAACATCTTTATTTGTTTTAGCTGCATTTAGTATTGCATCTGACATTGCAAATCCAATACCCCATATAAGCTTATTTTCTGCATCTACAAGCTTGTCCAGATTAGTGTTGTAATCTGTTTCCTGCTTTGATTCTAAATAGCTTACTTTAGAGCCTGTCTTCTTTGAAAAAGCTTGCAGCCCTTCCCAAGAAGATTGGTTAAAGGATTGGTCGCTTACTCCACCTGTGTCTGTTACCATTGCAACATTATAGTTTTTAGTTGCCTTTTGTTCTCCGTTTGTACCTGTGCTTGCTGGTTTGCTACTTGAACATCCAACTAGTGTGCTCATAATAACAGCAGCTGACATTGCTAATGCAATAACTTTTTTCATTTTGTATTCCTCCTAAGTATGTTAGTTTGTTGTATAAACTATTTTGCTATTTCAAGTGCAATTTCCATCATGTCTGTAAAGCTTAGCTGTCTGTCTTCTGCTGAAAGTGATTCACCAGTCAACAGGCTGTCTGAAATTGTAAGCAGGCATAATGCATTTTTCTTAGCTTGTGCTGCATTCATATATAATGCAGCTGCTTCCATTTCTACTGCTAGGATTCCCATGCTCATCCACTTTTCATTTGAAGTATTGTCTGCACAGTAGAAAGTATCAGAAGATAATATATTTCCTACAACCGCATTTATATTATTCTCTTTTGCTACGTTAACTGCAGCACTTACCAATTCATAGCTTGCTATAGGTGCAAACGTTCCTGGCAAGCAGTATTGCGCAGCATAATTCGAATTTGTAGAAGCTCCTAGTCCTATTACTACATCACGCACCTTCACCTTTTCATTCATGCTTCCTGCAGTTCCGATACGGATAATATTATCTACACCATAAAAATTAAATAACTCATAGGAATAAATACCTATAGATGGCATTCCCATTCCTCCGCCCATTACGGATACGCGTTTCCCTTTATAAGTTCCTGTATATCCAAACATGTTTCTAACAGAATTAAATTGAACTACATCTTCTAAAAAGTTTTCTGCAATAAACTTTGCTCTTAATGGGTCTCCTGGCATTAATACTGTCTTTGCTATTTCTCCGAATTTAGCTCCAATGTGCGGAGTTGGTAGTTGTGTCATTATGAATTCCTCCTAAAAACTTTATATAAACCTTAGTAAAGAGGCTATCTTTAGGATAGCCTCAATGTTTTGGCTATCAATCGCTTATTTTGCTTAGGTTAAGTCTCCTAAGAACTGTTTTATCAAAAATCTCAGATATTTTTTGTATAGCTGGTCCGGCTATAAATGCTGTTACAACCGTTACAGCTCCTAATTTTCCTCCAAAGGTGAAGCCAATTAATATTGAGCAAATATCGAAAATTATTTTTGCTGATCTATATTGACCATTCATTTTATCTCGCATAAGCATAACTACTCCTGTGCACGGATCCATACCAATATCCATTGCTATAAAGATGCCCACACCTAAAAACAACATTATGCAGCCAAGTGAGGAAGTTAATATTCTTCCTCCCAAGGTAGCAGGGAGATTAAGCATTTCATAAAGCTTAAAGCCTATGCTGATAAAATTGCCTAGGGGCAGCGCATAAATAAAGGTGCCAATGTTTATATACTTACGTTTGCCGATAAATACAATGGCCAGAAAAATAACATTTACAAAATTTGTTACTAACCCAAGCTTGTCTACCTGGAATCCAAGTCCACTACGGACTCCATCATATAAAACTGCAACTGCGTCATTTCCTAGCATTCCTGCTGAGTTAAATGCTAATCCAAAACCTACTAAGATAACTCCCGCTAAAGCTAGCGGAAGCTTCTTTAATAAAATCTCGTATGATTTGCCCTTTTTCATATTAATTGTGCTATCCATCATTTTAATCCCTTTATTAAAGTAATTTTTCTAGCACTGATTCACCGATTGTGTTTTCAGGCATTTTTAGTCCAAAATTATCTGCTATGGTAGCCCCGACTGCTGCAAAAGTATCACTTGTTTCAATTAATCCATTCCCAAGCATAGATGGTGAATACGCCAAGAATGGAACAAATTCTCTTGTATGGTCAGTACCTGTATAAGTTGGGTCATTACCATGATCTGCTGTAATTACAAGCAAATCATCTTCCTTTAGCTTTTCTAGTACTTTACCTAAGTTAACATCAAATTTTTCTAATTCTTCAGCATAACCTACTGGGTTTCTTCTATGTCCCCATAATGCATCAAAATCAACTAGATTAACAAAGCATAATCCGTTAAAATCTTTATCCATTAACTCAAGGGTTTGTTCCATTCCATGAACAGAACTCTTTGATTTGTGAGCCTCTGTTATGCCTTCTCCATCGTATATATCGCTTATCTTTCCAACGGATATAACATCAAAGCCATTATCCTTTAATGCAGTCAACGCTGTCTGGCCATATGGCTTTAAGGCATAATCATGTCTATTGCTAGTACGCTTGAATTCTCCTTTTCTTTCTCCCACATATGGTCTTGCAATTACTCTTCCAACCTTCCACTCATCCTTTAAGGTTAATTCTCTTGCAATTTCACAGCAACGATAAAGCTCTTCTAGACCAAAGGTTTCTTCGTGTCCACATATCTGTAGTACAGAGTCTGCTGAAGTATACACAATCATATCTCCAGTTTTCATCTGATGCTCGCCATACTCATCCAAAATTTCAGTACCGCTGGCACTCTTGTTTCCTACAATATTGTGTCCTGTCCTTTTCCTTAACGCCTCCAAAAGTTCCTCTGGAAAACCTGTTTCTGTAAAAGTTTGGAATGGAGTTTCAATCTTTAAGCCCATCATTTCCCAATGGCCAGTCATTGTATCCTTGCCTACGCTTGCTTCTTTCATTTTCATGAAGTATGATAAAGGTTTTTCTACTGCCTCTACATGTTTGATTGTATGAAGATTTGCTAATCCTAGCTTTTGAAGGTTAGGAATCTTAAAGCTTTCAACAGCTTGTGATATATGTCCAAGAGTATCTACTCCTATATCTCCATATTCCTTGGAATCATTCATTTCCCCAACTCCAAGAGAGTCTATTACTATTGTAAAAATTCTTTTATATTTCTTCATATTTACTCCTTTCAGTATTATTGCTGCCATACCTTGTCTGACGCAGCATACATAATTTATATAAAATCAAATTGTTATTACTCTAAATCTTCCTTGGTAAATGACATTGGCAGCAGTTCCTCAATATTTGTAACTTTCTCTATTGCCTTATTGGAAAGCACTATAGGAGTATGCTGATTGAGTAGCTCTACCAACACCTGTCTACAGGCCCCGCAAGGAGTAGCTAAGGTTTTGCCCTTGCTTACAATAGCTATTGCTTCAATATCATCTTGACGGTATCCATTAGAGTAAGCTTGAAAAATTGCATTTCTCTCAGCACAATTTGTTAAGCCATAGGAGGCATTTTCAACATTTGCACCTATGAAGTATTTGTTGTCCTTTGTTACAACACACGCTCCAACCTGGTAGTTGGAATATGGTACATATGCGTTTTCAGAAGCTATAAAAGCCCTGTCTATAATTTCTTGGTATTCCTTCATTTTTACCCTCCTGTAAGACAGTGGTTGTTTTACTAGCCTATTCTTTCCTTTTCACCCTTTATTAAATTCCTGATGCCTTGTACTGCAACTTCTATTGCTGTTTCAGTATCATGAACTTGTGCATTTTCTAGTCCTGCTTTTGCGCGTTCCTGATTGGCAACCACTAAAAATACAGATCCTACTCTTACTCTCAAATAACTGCCTGCTACAAACAAAGCAGCTGACTCCATTTCAGAAGCAAGAGTTCCACATCTTAGCCATGCATTCCACTTATCCATTAATTCATAGCTAACAGGCTTTGTTTCTGGAGAATGCTGTCCATAAAAGGAATCTTTGCATTGTACTACTCCAACATGATGAGTCTTGTTTAAAGTTTTGCAAGCATCAACAAGTGAATTTACAATCTCAAAGTTTGCTACTGCTGGAAATTCAATTGGAGCATACTCCTTACTTGTTCCTTCCATTCTGATAGCTCCAGTAGCTACAACTACATCTCCGCCCTTAACATCTATATCCATACCACCGCAGGTACCAACTCTTATAAAAGTATCAGCCCCGCAATTTACTAGTTCTTCAAGAGCAATAGCAGCTGATGGCCCCCCTATGCCTGTTGATGTAACGCTTACTTTCACTCCATCCAGGTATCCGGTATATGTAACATATTCTCTGCTGTCTGCAACTAACTGCGGATTATCAAAGTGCGCCGCTATCTTAGCGCATCTCTTTGGGTCTCCCGGAAGTATAACATACTTTCCTACGTCACCTTTACCAACGTTGATATGATATTCTTTTCCTGAACCTTGTGAGTAAATCATTTTAATTCCTCCATTTATTTTTATACTATACGAACCGTTTACATTATACGTTTACAATTGTTTACAATAAATAGACACCTTGCCAACTTGTCTATCGGCTTGTATTAGTGTCTGTAATATGAGTTTAACATGTCTATTTTTTTATGTCAATATTTTTTGTATTACTTTTAGTCTCTATTATCTGCTTTATTACCTATAGTTATACTAAGCCTTCTGCCTACGTTTAAATACATACAATTCTATAACCTTTAGTGATATTTTATTCCTGAATTAAGAATGTTTTGCTTATTTAGTTGTCTATTTTAAAAATCCAGGCTATAATTAATATTAGCAATATTATATTGATTATTTACGTTTTGCCAAATATACTTGTCTAGACAAATCTATATTGGCAGGAAGGTGCTATTTTAATGGATAAATTGAATGTGATCCCAAAAGAAAAGGAATTTAAATTTTTGACTGTTTATAACCAGCTTTTTAAAATGATAAATGAAGGTAATTTCCCTGAGGGGAGCAGGCTGCCCTCCGAGCCTGACTTGTCTAAGTTGCTCGGTGTAAGCAGAACAACCTTAAGGCAGGCGTTATCACTGCTTCAAGACGATGGAGTAGTTAAAAATATTAGGGGAAAAGGAAATTATATAATAAAATCACACTCTGAAAAACCTATTGGGTTAGAAGCAATTGGACATCCAGTATACAAGTGTTCTTCTGATACAATTGATGAAATTAAGATGGAACTGCGTATAGAACCATCTTCAGATTACATAAACCAAACTTTAGGGAGAAAAACTCCTGTTGTAGTAGTTATTGATAGATGGTATAAATCTCAGGGTAATCCTGTTGCCTACTCATTTACCTTGATTCCAATCGAGACTATTTCAAAATTTAATATAGATTTAAACAACCATGATAGAGTGTTGGAATTTATAGAGAAAGAACTTTATGACCTATGCAGCAATGTACTAGTTGAAATTAAATATTCAACCTCTGGAAATGTTTCAGCAAAGTTCTCTCCAATTTCGTCTGAAAATCAGTTTTATCTTGTACAAGAAACCATGTATGAAGGTTCGGACTTCCCAGTAGTTTCTAATAAGCACTACTTACCAATTAAATCAAGTTTTATTGAAGTTCATCAAAAAAAATAGGAAGAACACCAAGCTTAGTGTTCTTCCTATTTAAATTTGCCTTTTCACTTCTAATCTTAACAATTCATAATATTTAAGTCTAATTATTTAAAACAATCCTAAGCAGTAAGCAAAGGGATTTACAATAATATAATTATTTAGATATATATTTATAGCTCTATAGTAATATCTACTTTCTATAATAATCAGCCATTTGATCCAGGGTAGTACATTTCACTTTATTGGCGTGGCCCACAGAACCAAACTCAACAATTAATGTACCCACAACTTCTTTTACACCCTTTTCAATACAATCCACAACTGCTGCAACCTCAACATCAGGAACAATTCCAGTAGTTACTGTATCCATTATTGGAGTCAAGAATACTCTTGGATCAAATTGATTATTTTTTGTACAAAGCAGCCTGTAAATTTCACCTACGGATTTACTATTCTTTAATGTAGGGTTTTGTGTAAACAATTCCCACAGGTTTCTAGTAACTGCAAGACGGATATCCGTGTCAACATTTATTTTTCCAATACCATAAGGTATTACTGATTTTAATTCGTTAATCGGAATCCCATAGGCATTTTGAATGTTTCCTCCTAGCTGATTTATTTCATCAACTATATATCCAGGCACTGTAGAGGAGCCGTGAGATACTAGAACCCCAAATATCCCTTCATGTCGGAGGTTTTCTGTACAGGCAATAGCAATTTCCTTTCTTAGCTTTGCATCTTTCCCCTTATTTGCACCATGCATGGTTCCATAAGAAATTGCAAGGCAATCCACTCCGGTTTTTCGGAAAAACTCAACGACTTTCATAGGATTAGTGTACGTAGAGTTTTCGGCGAATACATCATCTTCTACACCTGCCAAAACACCAAGCTCCCCTTCTACTGTAACGCCTCTTTCATGAGCATACCTTACTACTTCACGAGTTAGCTCTGCATTTTCATCAAAGCTTAGATGGGACCCGTCAATCATAACAGACGTATAGCCATTATCTATAGCAGCCTTAACAGAATCAAAGTCTTTGCCATGATCAAGATGAAGAACTACAGGGATCTCTGTTTCAGCTGCAAATTTTTTAACTGCATCTGCAATACGTTTTGCTCCAAGCTTCTTATCCTCCAGTGTGGAATTCATAAAATCAGTTCGTCCACCCATAAAGCCATTTGCAAGATCAGCGCCTTGCAGTATTGCTGCTGAACGAAAGGTACTATGAATATCTATTACTGCCTTCGCCTGAGCCACAGCATTTACATTAAATGCACCTTGTGCGAATTTATATTTGTTTATTGTCTCTAATAAAGGTCTTAACGGAATTAATGGCATACTATTCCTCCTAGTTTAAAATGCTTGCTCTGCAGCATTTGAATTTATTGTTATTTTTGCATCAGGGTGATTTTGAACTAATGTAACTGGGAAATGAGCTGATATTTCTCCATAAGCAGCTTGCCTTACCACAGCTCTATGCCAGTCTCTAAAGCAATACAGCCTTATCTTTTTAGCAGATAAAATCTCTTTCATTCCGATAGTTACACAATATTTTGGCATTGCATCAATTGCACCATTTAAGTCACCAACTGCATTTATTGTTCTAGTCTCTCGTGAAATTTCAAGTACTCTAGTAGTTCTTTCTGCAAATTCTTCTGGTGTTATATCCTCCGGCTCATTGAAAGCAAGATGTCCATTTATACCAATCCCACCGAAACAGATATCTACACCACCAAGTTTATTAATAGTATCTGAGATATTCTTTAAATTGTTTGGGTCTGGAAAAATTCTCTGTTCTTCTGCCATAAGAAGTTCTGGTTTTATTTTGCTGTAAACTTCACGATTCATAAACCCTCTGAAGCTTAATTTATGTTTAATACTTATCCATTGTTTTTCCTCATCCAAGTACTCGTCCATATTTATAAACCAAACATTTTTTAAACTGATGTCATGAAAATTTACTAGTCTTACAAAGATGGGATACTGGCCTACTGGTCCCACAGGACAGATAAATACTGTATTTTTATCTAAAGCATTATTTTCCACAATAGCATTAACCATTTCCAACGCCATTTCATAAAATACCTCGCCGGAATCACCAAGCTTTAGCACATTAATCTTTGCACCTATGCCTAGTTCTATGGATGTTTTTTTAAAGTAATCATGCATTGCGATCCCCTCCACTTTTAATATATTTTTCTTCCCATAACAAAGGTATTAGTTACATCATAATTATGGTTTAATACAACCAAGTCAGCATCTTTGCCAACCTCAATAGTACCTTTTTCTTTTGAAAAGCCAAGCAGACTTGCAGGATTTTCTGACATAATCTTCGAAATTTCTCCTATAGGTCTTCCTGTGAATTTTATTAAATTTTTAAACATATTGCCAGTTGTAAGAGTACTACCCGCTCTTGCAGAAAGGTCCGCAAGACGTGCATCTCCATTGATTACCACAATATCATTAACCCCTAGCTTATATTCACCATCACCTAATCCAGCTGCCATAATACTGTCTGTTACACCAATTACACGATTTATTCCTTTAGTTTTTAAAAGTATTCGCACCACTGCAGGATGAAGGTGAATTCCATCGCAGATTGCTTCACAATATATATCGCTTTCAAGTACTGCGCCACTAATTGCAGGAAAGTGCTGATGCATAAGCTTCATCACATTAAAAGTATGAGTAGCGCTTTTTGCTCCATTTTCAATGCATTTCATTGTTGTCTCATAATCCGCCCCACTATGTCCCAAGGAGATTACAACCCCTGTTTTGCTAATTTCCTTAATAAACTCTGGAACTCCTTCTACCTCTGGTGATACTGTCATTAATTTAATGTTTCCCTCTGCAACTTTCTGATAATAGTTAAAATCTGAAACAGAAGGTGTTTGCAATAGATGCTCAGGCATGGCTCCTTTGTATTCCTTGCAAAGATAAGGACCTTCTAGGTGAATACCTAGTATCTCACTTCCTGTATTCAAAGTATTTTTTGCTTGAATAATATTTTCAATGCATTCGCAGAGTTTTTCTTTTGTATCTGTCAATAAAGTTGGCAGAAAACCCGTTGTTCCTTGAGAGGCGAAGAATTCACAAAGCTTGCGAATATCATCCACTTCAGCGTTATTCATATCTACTCCAGCTCCGCCATGAGTGTGCATATCAATGAACCCTGGAAGAACTAGGTTATCTTCTGCGTCAAAAACTTCAGCATCTTTTCTATGTGAAATATTTTTTGATATTTCTACTACCCTTCCATCTTCTACCAGAACATCTGATGCAGTTACTTGACCATTAACTAATACATTCCCATTTCTTATTAATAAATTCCGTACCATTCAAACCATCCTTTCTTTATCTATTAATTTCAATAGTTTGAGTACAGGTAAAATGTTCACCTGCATTTATCTTTTGAATTCCAAGTTTCTTATCAAGTTGACCCTCTGTATTGTACATGTCTGGTAGTCCATGCCAAGGCTCTATGCAAATAAATTTTACATTATCAGGCATAGACCAAAGTACAACATACTCAAAATCTTTTATATTAACTTTTACATATCTTCCTGTATTGTTTTCGATAATACTTACATAATCGGACCTTAACTTAGACAAGATTATACTGCTTTGAAATATTTTATCGTTAAGCTCAATTATATTTTTCTTGTCAAAGTATATTCTTTGTTCTCCGCTTAAGAGTCCCTCAGAATTACATAATAACTCTACAGGCGTTTCTTCTTTTTCAAATACAATACTATAGTCTTCTATAGACTTTGTACTATCAAAAGGACACATAAGTCCTGTATGATACCCTATACTAAACAGCATCTCATAATTTCCGCAATTTACAACCTCAAAGGTGCAATTAAGCCTATTATTATCCAGCTCATACCTTGTATATAACTTAAATCGGTATGGATACAGCTTAAAGGTTTCTTCATTGCTTTCTAAAACAAAAGTAATAGATGTCTCACTTTGATTAACTAATTCATGTTCATAATCACGTGCAAAACCATGCATAGGAGACTGGTAGTCTTTGCCCTCAAGCTTGTAAATATTCCCCTTAAG
This sequence comes from Clostridium swellfunianum, assembly GCF_023656515.1. Classification (NCBI taxonomy): domain Bacteria; kingdom Bacillati; phylum Bacillota; class Clostridia; order Eubacteriales; family Clostridiaceae; genus Clostridium; species Clostridium swellfunianum. The sequence continues at coordinate 3,521,104 of NZ_JAMOFV010000006.1, read as the reverse complement.
CCTACCACAGTGAGGAAATAGTATAGGTGATCTCCTTGGCCAAATAGACTTATCTCCCTGCCATAAATGCTGAGTCTGGTCACTTTTGTTTACGATAGACCAGAGTTCAGCGCCAAAGCTGTTAATCTCTACTTCTAAATGTTGATTTTCTATTTTATATATCATTATTATTTACCTAACCAATATTCATAGCTACTATTTTAGATTTTCTCAGATTATTTACTATTAAAGGTATTAGAATAATCTGGATAACTATACCTGGCAATGCTGTAACAAATGCTCCAGAGATAAACACTGCCATTCCATAGGCTTTATCCGTGAAGCTAAATAATATGGTATTTACAACACCCAAAACAATTCTTCCACCCAACATGGCTCCAATAAGTGAAAGGTATATCTTTCCCCTTGTGTAAAGATATATTATCCCTGTAAGTGCGCCATAGGCCCCCAGCTCGAACATCATGGATATGCCTGTTGGAAATAATGGAGGCTTTCCAGTTAAGACGGAAGCTAATAGAGGCACAATCACACCACAGAAAGCCCCGTAAGGCCACCCACATATAAATCCGCAGAGCAGCACTGTAATATGCATCGGCAGTAGAATTGCTCCTGGATTTGATACAGGTATAATCTTTACGAACTGTGGAAGAATCAGGCCAATTCCTATGCAAAGACCAGTATATACAAGCTTTTGAGTACGATTAATTTTCATGTAAGAACCCCTTTCAAATGCTAAAATGCTGTGGTATCAATTATAATATTACAATGATCTTTTATATTAAGTTTTAAAAAATAATCCTCTTCCAACGGAATCCATCTATTAATAAAGTTTTGCAGCATTCTCTCTCCATTACGTTTGAGGATACGTCGCTGTTGAGTCTTAGGCTCAATAGTTAAGAAGATTTTATAATTATAAGCATGCATCAGGGTTGGATGAAGGCAATAACTGCCTTCAACTATATTTATATTTTTATATTTTACATGGATTGGCTCGCCTAACTTTCCTTTGGAGCAGCAGTATGGTCTGAAGGCTACATCCTCTTGCTTTAGAAGTCCATTAAGAACTTCATCCCGGAATCTCTCATAATGAACATTGCCACCAGGCTCAGCAAGACGTTCTTCTGTCTTCATTTCAAAAGGGAGAAAGAAATCATCCATGTGAAACACATTGCAGTCAAACTGTTCTCTTAATAGTTCCGCCAGAGAAGTTTTTCCACTGCCGCAGCGGCCATCAATTGCAATAATGGCTGGTACATCAGCCTCTGCATATTTCTTCAATGCTGTAATAACGGGTAGAAATTCCACGCAGTTTCTTCCTCCTTTGTAAGGTTTCTTCTATCCCTGATGACACGAGTCAACTCCATAATTACCTTGTCCTTCATGCTTCATGCAAAGATGAACAGCTGCAGTTTTAAAGGCAAGTGGCAGCGCAAGAATATTGGGATTTTGTCCAACATATTTTTTCTTTGCATCTTCTAATGCTTCCTCAAAAGTTGATCTGGTTTTTAACCCCATCGCTCTAGCATAGCCAGGCTCCTGCGCACCTACAATGTATATAGCAGAAGTATTCATCTCAGCAATGTGTCCACAACTAATCATTGAAAATGCGTGGAATGGATGAAAACCATTGCCGAAGCGATAATTTCTTATATATTCCTCATTGGTTGCAAACATTTCACCATATCTGTTCATATCGGGGAGAATATTCATATAGTTCTTCTGGAACATATTAAATACCTCACGGTATCCAGTGAATAGCTCATCATGGAAAAATCCGTTGCAGATGGATGATACAATAAACACACAGTTAGGTGATAGAATTCTCTTGTGCCTTATGACTTGAGCCGAAAGTGCTTGCATCATCATTACCGGATTAGTTCCCATTCCGTCGCCATAATGGAAGTACTGCGGCATTCCAAATATCACCACATCATATTTTTTCTCTGCCCAATGTACATAAGTACGTTTATCTGCTGTTTCAAAAGCCTTTGGTTGCATCTCTGCTGCATAGCCGCTGTTAATCTCAATCTGACGTGATTTAGTATCTAGTACTGCATCGCAGCAGAAAAATTTCTTGCCCATCTTTTCTTCCATGTACATTCCAATTTCATCGAACTTTCTTCTCATTAGAGAAGTATTTGATACAGGTGTAAAGTCTTTGCGGTGCATAACCTCAGGTACATGGTGTGTTGCAATAGAGCGCCAATGTGTAATACCTGTAGAACAATGCTTATAACCACCTGAATATCCTCCATATGGATTTCCTTGTGTATGACCTATAAGCACTGCAATATCTGCATCATAAACATATTTATTCATAAGAACTGCATCACCGCGCTCTGTTTTACCAAGATCCACCAAATTGTCATAATCCTCACTGTCATGGTTAATTATTTGATGAGTATACCAGAACTCATTAAATAACTCTTCTCCCAGCACTCCTTTAATTTCTTTTTCAGTATTTTTACGGTGCAAGCCATTTGAACAAATGAGAAGTATATCTTTTTTCTCAACTCCTGCTTTATATAGCTCTTCTAAAATTATTGGAATAGATATCTTTCTGTGAGCTGTTGGCTGTTCTCCGCCTTTAACTCTGTCAGGGAATATGATAACAGCCTTATGCCCCTTCTTTGCAAGCTTAGACAATGGCTCCATGCCTATTGGATTTAGTATTGATTTTCTAGTTTCCTCTATTAACTTATCCTCAGGAATACATTCTGGATCAGGTACTGTCACTCCTGGAATAAACACATCAGTATTATCAGGTAAATTTGCCTCCATAGTCCCATGCCCGTACTCAAATGATAATTTCATAAATATTTCCTCCTTTTAGTTGAAACAATGATTAGTTTAAGACTACTCGCTCCCTCTCGCAAACTGCACGTTTAAGTGCATTTAGGACTTTAACCTCCTAAATTATTAAATAACCATATGTTATTTTCATTTTTATATTTAAAAACCCGTATAGGCCCTAACAATCTCTAAATATTCTTCAGGGTAAAATCCAATTTCTCCACTGAATCTTGTTAATGCAATCAAACCTCCATCAATCTCAGCTATAGAGGCAAGCATTTCTGCATTATCAGCTTTTAAACCTCCGCCATAAACTACTGACAAACCATTAGTTGATTCCTTAATAAAGCGTGCAACCTTTTGAATATATTCCTTTGAAGGCGGTGTCTTTCCTGGTCCAATTGCCCATACTGGCTCATAAGCTATAATAACCTTTGACATGTCTACACCTTCAATACCTATAGAAAGCTGTTTTCTTAAAACCTCCTGCCAGTTTTGCTGTTCCTCTGAAGTTTCACCAATACAATATAATACCTTTAAACCTGATTTAACTGCACATTTAACTTCTTTATTTAGCAAACGATTAACTGCATCAGTATCATAAACTCCAGCCTCCTGCATAATACCAAGCATATCTCTTCTTTCTTCACAGTGTCCTATAATTGTATATTCGCATCCAATACTCTTTACTGCATTAGCAGTACAGTTTGTAGTATAGGCACCAAAATTACCTCCTATAGAAGTATCCTCTCTGAATACTCCCTGACATCCAATCTTTACGGGGCTACTTTGAGACCTTTCATTAACAGCACCAATTAAATGTGCCTCTGGGAAAAACATTACAAACTCAGTATCATCAGCACTATATTTTTTCAATGTTTCTTGAATATTACCTACGATATATTTACTCCACTCTTTAATTGGAGCAATACTGTTTACGCCGCCTAATTCCTTTGGAATATCAAATCTCTTAAGATTTAAAAATATATGTTTCACTGTAATCCCCTGCCTTGTTTCTAACTTTTAATTATTGTCTATATGATTATAGTAGCATATAGTCTTCAAAACTTTCTCAAGATTTTACCCAAACGTTTGCTAAGATATTAATAGAAATGTTAAAATAAAACTATTAAAATAAGCCTATCAAGTTATATGGAGGTTTTATCATGACACTGAAAGATATTGCTGCACGTGTGGGTGTTTCTGTTTCTACTGTTTCTAGAGTAATAAATAATAAAGATACAAAAGCAGCCAGCCAGGAGTTACAAGAAAAAATCTGGTCTATTGTACGAGAGACTGGTTATACTCCTAATGCCGCTGCACGCAGTCTGAAGTTAGGCGAAAGCGATACCCCTAGCATAAAGGAAAATAAAGGCATAGCCTGCATAGTAGCACGTTCTGTTGACGCAATCGATGAACCATTTTTTTTGGATCTTTCTCGTTCTATAGAAAAAGAGGCTTTTAAGCAAGGCTACAACTTAAGATATACTTTTTCAGCCTTCGATTTAAACAGTTCAACAACATTTAACATCATATCAAATACCAAAGTAGATGGTGTTGTAGTTCTTGGAAGATTTAATCCAAACCTTATAAGCTTTCTAAAAAAGCATTACAAGAATATTGTATATGCGGGACTTAATAGCATTGATTGCAACTATGACCAAATTATTTGTGATGGTTATAAGGCATCCATAGCTGCAGTAAAACACCTTGCAAGCCAAAGACACACAAATATAGGATATATCGGAGAAGTGAATAACGAAGTCCGCTATAAAGGATATAGCGATGCCCTAAAGGAATTATCCCTTCCCATAAATCATAAATGTATTATTAACACTCATTTATCAACTGATGGAGGATACAAAGGAGCAAAAGAACTTTTGCGAAATAACACAAATATTACCGCAATATTTTGCGCTAACGATATTACTGCAATAGGAGCATTAAAAGCTATTAAGGAAAATAACCTTCGAGTGCCAGAGGATATCTCTATCATCAGCATTGATGATATCGACATGGCTCAATATGTATCCCCTATGCTGACTACTGTACATATTCCTATAGATGAACTAGGTAAAATAACTGCAAAAACATTAATTGATCGGATTGAGCACGGGCATAGCCTTCCAATTAAAATAGATATACCTTTTACTATCGCAAAGCGCGAAAGTAGCACTATGAAAGTATAACTATAAAAAATAAGACTTCAGCAAAATCGAATTTTTACTGAAGTCTACTATTTTATTATAGTATATGGCTCAAACAAGCTAGCGGGCTTTTTCCAACTATAAGGTTTTTGCCGTCAGTGTAGCCTTCTTCTCTTCCTTCTAGTTCTTTTATTAGCTGCCTTCTTAAGTAATTAATTCTTGAGGCATAATTCTCATCCTTTATAAGGTCTTGAATCTCATGCGGATCCTTATAGATGTCAAAATACTGTTCTTGACCTGTTTGAGAATACCATATGTATTTATCTTTATCGGTAACTATATAATGATTAGAAATTATTCCTCCACTATGTTCACCATGTAAGTATTCTCTCCAAGAATCAGAACTGCCTTCTATCAATGTTCTAACACTTTTACCATCTACAGTATCTGGGATATCCAAACCTGCTATATCTAATAATGTAGGCATAATATCCCTAAGCTCTACAATATCAGAAATAACTCTTCCCCTTTCTCTTCCTAATAAATTACCTGGATCATATATAATAAATGGAACAGCTATGCTCCCCTGATAAGGATAGGTTTTTCTGAATAAATTATGATCTCCAAGTAAGTCACCATGGTCAGAAGTAAATAATATAATGGAATTATTTAAGCAGTTGTATTCATCAAGCACTTGCAGAAATCTTCCTATCTGGTGATCAATATGAGTTATCAAGCCATAATACGAAGCCTTTGCCCTTCTTAATGCCTTTTTGTTAACCATACCTTTTGAGCAATTAAATATTTGCCCGGCACCTTTCTTATCTTCCGTGTCAGCCCAATCGCCAATAGGAGAATCTTTAATATATTCATTTATATATTGATTATAATAAACCTCTGGTGGATCTAATGGCGAATGTGGTCTTACATAAGACATCTTTAAGAAGAATGGCTTTCTCGGATCTCTCTTTCTTAAGAAATCTATAGATTGTGTTGTTACCCAATTTGTTGGATGAAGTTCCTCACTATACATCCAAGGTCTTGATATCCATGAATTACACTCAAGCCCGCAATCAAGCAAATCAATATTGCAATTTTTCTCTTTTAACCAATTTAAATAGTCATCGCATTGATTAAAATGCTCAATTATTGAAACATTAGAATTTCTGCAGTAATGAAAATATCCATCATGTAAAACAACATTATGAAAACCACAAAGATTTCTTGTTGGATATACATGCATTTTTCCTATAGCTTGAGTATGATATCCAGCATTCATAAATTCTGAAGCAATTGTATGTTCATAATTCCAATCAACTTTATCCATATACCCTACTCTTCCATGAGATCTCTGAGACATTCCTGTAAGTATAGCAGCTCTTGCTGGAACACAAGTTGGTGTTGCTGAATATGCATTATTAAACAAGTATCCATTTCTCACCATAGTATCAAGATAAGGAGTTTCAACTACTGAATACCCTAGTACTCCAATACAGTCTCCACGCATTTGATCTACTTCTATCAAAATTACATTTGGTTTCATTTTCGTACTCCTTTAAGCCAAAAAGACTTATACCTTTTCACTTCTTCTCTTAAAAAGGCTTGTCAGTAAATCTAATAACAAGTTTTTCAGCAGCATGCTGTTCAAATATTACAATTTTATTATTACCCTCTTTTAAGAGTGGGCCTGGTATATATAACTTCTTCTGCGGACCTATATTCCAATACCTGCCTATGTTAAAACCATTTATAAATACAACACCTTTTGTCCATCCTTCTAGATCAAGAAACGTGTCTCCCACCTCTTTAATATTAAAGCTTGCTCTATAGAACATTGGTTTATCTTTCTGAAGATTTTCAGGTAAATTATCAAATTTTATCGCTTCTATATTGTTTAGAGGTAGCGGATATATTTCCCACCCATAGTGAAACTGGTAATCAAGCTTAACATTATCACTTATTCCTTTAAAATCCTTTAGATATGGACCATAGTTGATTCTACCCATGTTTTCAACAAGAATATCAAGTTTGTTCGAGTCTTCTTCAAAATCAAGTACAATATCCTTCTTCAAATCATTTCTATGCACCGTTCCTTTATATTGACCATTAACAAATATTTGAGCTCTATCATGCATATCCATAAAGGACATAGTAGCACCTTTCCATGGACCCTTTATCTCTGTCCTATATAATATGAAGCCATAGTCTTGATCAACTTCTTCCATTGTCTGAACATATGGAGTATATATTGGCTCAGCTATGCTAGGAAGTATATCAAAAAGTGCAGAGCCTTCAGTGATCCTTACCTCTCCATAAGTCTTCTTCCTGATATTCGTAGAGAGCTTGACCTCAGGAGCAGTTTGATACTTGCTTATTAACTCCTTAACAAGATAATATTTATCTGTAGGCTCACCATCTTCACTTAATAAGGAACCATAATCATAACTTGTTACCGTTGCATCATATTTCTCAAAATAGTTAGCTCCATTATAAAAGCCAAAATTAGTTCCGCCATGAAACATATAGAAATTCACTGAGCTTCCTGCTTTAAGAATATCTTCAAAAACCTCTGCTACATCTTTAGCATCTCTTATATGATGCTCGTTCCCCCACTGGTCAAACCAGCCAATCCAAAACTCTGTACACATTAATGGGCCTTCCTTTTCATATTCCCTAAGTTTTTTAAAGGCTTCTTCTGCCTTTGACCCAAAGTTTGCGGTCTTTAGAATATTAGGAAGGGTTCCGCCACCAAGCATAAGATCACTTGGTCCGTCAGACGTAAACAGGAGCACGTCTATTCCTCTTTTTATAAGAGCTTTTTCAATATATTTAAGATATTCCTTATCATTGCCATAGCTTCCATATTCATTTTCTACTTGCATAGCTATTATTGGTCCGCCATTTGTGCACAATAAAGGTTTCATTTTTTCAATTAGAATGTCATAGTATTTATCAACCCTGTCAAGAAATGGCTTATATGCACATCTTAATCTCATGTTACGATCCTTAAGCAACCAGGAGGGCAATCCTCCAAACTCCCATTCTGCGCATATAAAAGGGGATGGTCTTACTATAACAAGAAGGCCTAACTCCTGAGCAATCTTTATGAATCCTTCAATATCAGCCATGCCTGCAAAATTATATTGTTCTGGTTGAGGTTCATGTAAATTCCAAGGCACATAGGTCTCTACTGTATTAAATCCACAGGCTTTTAACTTTTCCAGTCTATCTCTCCAATATTCTGGCACCACTCTGAAGTAGTGAATACTTCCTGAAATAATTCGTATTTCACTTTCATTATAAAAAAATCTACCATTTCTAGCTTCAAATTTAGCCATAACTATCTCCTTTACAAAACAACCTGTTTAAGTTATATTACCATGAATGTTAATTCTTCCGCTTCGAGTCTGCTGCTTCTTGCCTTTAATTTTATATCACCCTTTTCGCCCATAGTTCTAATCCATACTGCAATACAGCCACCAATAAAGGCTGTGATCTTGGGTCCAATAATCTCACCAGGTCCGGATATTTCAAATTCAACAGGCTCATTAATATATGGAAGTATATTTCCTGCCTTATCCACTATTTTATAAACTATCCTTGTTGCGTCCATATCACCTGAAGAAAGAGTAAGGTCATCAGCTTCGGCAGTTATTAATTTCGGCACAGGATTTCTACAAAACTTCTTGCTTATAACTTCCTTGCCATTAATATAGCCTTTAAATTCAGCCTCTCCCCATGAAACTCCCCAGTCTCCAGGAATCTCATGAATAAATACCGGTGGATATTCTAATCCTGCAAAGTTTTCCTTATCAGGATAATACTTTCCTAAAAGCTTACCTTCAACATAAAGCTCCACAGCCTCACAGTTTGTACAAATAACCTGCGGAACAATCATTCCTATATTACGTTCGCCACGGCTCCATAAGGTTAAAGGCTCGAGTATAACCTCCTTGTCAGGACTTACCTGACTTTTATACATAAAAGCTACAAACTTATGAATTCTAAACATGTCCATAACACCATGGTAGCAAATTCTATCACCTGAACCAAAGTCAAAGTGTGTGTTATAATCAAAAGCACACCAGCCTATAGCTCCAGAAATATTATTCTCTAAGGCAGCTTTATTGTTAACTCTAAAATGCCTTAATGCCTGTTCTATCAATCGTTCCTCATTATCAAACCTCTTTGTCGGATAAATATGCCCATTAAATTCAGTTACCATATATGGTACATGCTTATCTAATCCTGTAACATGCTTTTGGTCTCTTAAAACTATTTCTTCTCCCCTATGGATAAAATCATTCATAGTGTATACATCCTCTAGAAGCTCACTTCGCTCTATGCATCGAACTCCTCCGGTTTGGCGTGTATCGTCAAGTTCATGTGCAATAGCATTTGTTTTTGTATAGAAGTCGTGATTATCTCCAGATTCGTTAATACGAACTCCCCATAGGAATATGGAAGGATGATTCCAATCTCTTTTAATCATCTCCCTTACATTCTCACAGGCTACAGCTTTCCACTCTTCATTGCCAATATGTTGCCAGCCTGGTATTTCCTCAAATACAAGAAGTCCAATTTCATCACAGCGGTCTAAAAAATGCCTTGATTGGGGATAATGAGAGGTTCTTACGGTATTAAGGTTAAGATCATATTTTAATATGTCTGCATCATTTCTTTGCGCTCTTGCTGGCATGGCATATCCCACATAAGGATAGGACTGATGACGATTAAGACCTCTGATTTTCAATCTTCTTCCGTTAAGATAAAAACCACCTTCAGTCACAATAGCTTCTCTAAAACCGATTCTTACTGCGAAGCTGTCATCATACCCGCTGCAGCACTCAATTGATACCTTAAAATCGTAAAGATTTGGGCTGTCAATATCCCACAGCTTTGCTTCCTTTATGCAGTCAAGCTGTATCTCGAATTTACAGTTTATGCCATATCTAAGGGAAAATAGCTCTTGTTTTTCTGCCAAAACCCTTTCACCCTCAGAAAGGTAGGCATTTAGCTTAAATCCTCCATGTGCCTTACTTGTATTGTTTATGTATACTTCTGCTAAAACCTTCTTCTCCTCTTTAAGTACACGAAGGGTTTTTGCAAATACATTACTTATATGTACTTTATCAACTATTCTTAGGCTTACTTCTCTATAAATTCCCCCAAAGGTTAAATAATCAATAACATATCCAAAGGGAGGTATATCTTCTCTCTCTGTAGAATCCACCATTACAGCAATAACATTTTCTTCTTCAAAGTTAACACAGCTTGTGATGTCAACGGAAAAAGGAGTATATCCTCCTTTGTGTTCACCAACATATAGGCCGTTGCAAAACACCCTTGCATAGGTCATAACTCCCTCAAAATCTATAAAAAGAAGCTTATCTTTATTTTCCATGCCAACGGTAAACTTTTTTCTATAGCAGGATACAAATTGGTAGGATTTTTCATCAAAATAGTTGTAGGGGACCTCTTTGTTTGCATGAGGAAGATTTACTGTTATAAAATCGGAGTCATCATAAAAGCTATTGATATACTCTTCTTTAAAATTATCTTTATATAACCACACACTATTTAATGAAATGTTCTGTCTTGGCATAGTGCTATCTCCTTACTGTAGTTATTCTTAAATCTAATATTTAATTAATAGAATATAATTTCCTTACATTAATTTAAATATAGCAGCAGAATTATCACTTCTGCTACTATAAATTTCATGTTACTTTCTTCTAACTGCTTCTGTAATCTCCAAGCCTGTGGAATAGTCAAGCTGTTTCGGCTCATACTCTTCATTTTCTCTTTGCCTGGTCATACCCGTATAAGACCAGGTAGCTGAGGAGGCATCCTTTTTCCAAGGCCGTTGCTCCCAATAGTAGCCTCTGAAGGGGTCACGGGTATTATTCATCCAAGCTAAAAGCATGTCATGCAGTTTATCCAGTACATCACCATATTCTGCATCCTTTATAATATTTTTCATTTCTGAAGGATCCTTCTCAATATCGTAAAGCTCATCTGAAGTTAAAAGATTTATAACAAGCTTGTACCTTCCGTCAAAAATCGCTCTCACAGGCTGAAAGCCGCCAAACCCATCATGGTCAACCTCATATCTTGAAAACTCCATAAATACAGCATCATTTGTTTTCACAGCTGGGTCACACAATGTACTTTTCAGACTCTTTCCTTCTAAAAGCTTTGCCACTGAAAGGCCTGCTGCCTCTAGAATTGTTGGAGTAATATCAATATGAGAAACAGGACTGTGGCATACAAAACCTTCAGGTGTTATTCCAGGCCACCTAACAATAAAAGGTATATTTGTAATCTCCTCATACATTGCAGCACCTTTGCCAGTGAGAGAATGTGAGTTAAGCATATCCCCATGGTCTGAGGTATATATTATTAAAGCATCGGGCGTACTCTCATAAATAGTATTCAAGACTCTCCCTATTTCATAGTCAACATAGGAATTGCAGCCAAAAAAATATTGCTGCTTTATTTTTAAGCTATCTTTGTCAGAATAAAGATTATCCCCAGCCCAAGCCCTATGGTGCTCTGGCTTGTCTTCAAGATTATCCCAAAGATTAATATTCTTCGGAAACTCATAATCCCTGTACATTGATGAGTATGGTTCTGGACATACATAGGGATCATGAGGCTCATCATAGGAAACTACTAAAAGAAAATCCTCATCTTTATTTTTAGATAGAAAATCAATAGCTCTATCACTGCATCTATGACTGTATGTAAACTCCTCAGTAATTTTTCTCTGCTCCATAATTTGCGGTTTTCTTGACCATACTCTATCCTCTTCTGTCAATTCCTCAAGATAGCACCTCATGTCATACCAATATTCACTATTCCAGCCATCAGGACATCGTCCAAGTCCAAAATAGTCTCCTCCGTCTAGATGCCATTTTCCTATATATGCCGTTTCAAATCCGTTGTCACGAAGCCGTTGTCCTATAGTTTTAACATTATCACCTAAAGCCATGCCGTTTCCCCAGCTGCCATTGGTATGAGGATATGTGCCGGTAAATATGGCTGACCGGGCCGGCCCACATACTGGCTGAGTTGTATATGCTTTATTAAAGCGCATGCCTATTTCAGCCAAATTATCAAGGTTTGGAGTTTTCATAGCCTTATTGCCATAACACCCCACCATATCCTTTCTTTGTGAATCTGTCATAATGACTATTATCTGCTTATGGTACAACTTTATTCCTCCTCTCGATCTACACGGTACATATTTAAAATTAGATAACTCATTATCTTACATCAGTTTATTTTTAAGCCTTAAGCTCAAATTTCCATTGTACTATTTGAATAAATCTGTAAACATCATACACAGGCTGAATTTTATCTTCTGTTTTTTGTATATAGCCTTTTAGTTCATTCCAAGTCTCATATATTTTTGCTTCATCGCCTTCAGTCTTGCACTGAAGAAATCTTGCAAAAAGCTTGCAGTAATCCACATGCCAATACAGATACTCCCAAGACTTTCTCCAGCAGTTGTTATCCAGGTTTAAATTGGCTTCTATCACTGGCATGAATGTGTCAACAAAACTAGCAACCTTTTTCATGTTTTCTCCTACTACTTCATCAATCCACTCTTTTTGCGCACACCAATACTCTATATCAAATAACTGAGACAATTCCTCTAGATAATTCTTACCTTCCTTCCATCTAGGACCAAACGCATTTTTAAAGTAATCCTCTGCAATATAATCAAACTCTATAGAAGTATTCCAAAGTGTAAGCCCCATAACATAATTAGGCAGCCCTGTTGGTAGGAAGGCTCTTTGCTCCTGACAGCTTAAATATCCATTCATGCCCAGATTCTTTAAACTTTTTATATCCTCGCTTATTACCCTAGAAATCTTGCAGTATCCAGGATCTCCGTAGTGAGCTCTTCCTAAAGGGTAATCAAAATCAAAGCTGTCACCCTTAAATATCTTCTGCCAGTGCTCCAAATATGCTAGATTTTCACCCAGGCTTGTTGGTAGCACCATCTTGTTTCTCGCATACTCTGGTATAGCTTCATTCCCTTTAAATCCCTTATAGGATTTTTCGAAGGTACGTGAAATTGGTGCAAACATCATTATAAATCTGTCTGGATTATTAATTTTCTCATGCTTTGGCGGCCACAACAGTTCGTAATATATGAGAAATACTATCTTCTGGTTCAGGCCTTCTCTTGTCAGCTTTTCATCCAGCAAATTAAGAATTCGAATATATAAATCTGTAGGTGTATGCTTTTTACATTCTTCACACTCACAATAGTTATTTAAATCATCTGCCAACCATACATGAAGAAAATCAATATAACTATGTTCAGCGATATACTGGACTATATGATTTGTTATCAGTTCTACTGCTTTAGGATTAGAATAACAAAGGTTAGTATTCATTGGTATTCCGTTCCACAAATCCCTTTTTCCATTTACTTCTGCTAGGTATTCGTATAACTCAGGTTTCAAGCTGTGCTTCTCAGAGTCCCAGCCTAGGGCCTGTATTCCTAAACATTCCGTAGTCCACCCATGCCCAACTGCATGGTATATCAAACCTCTTTTTTCAATCTCTTTTTCAAGCTTATGAGTAAGCTCCCTTGCCATATCTATGTTGAATGACTCTGCAGTCTTTGTTGGATTATTAACATGACTGTACCACTTGTCAAAGAAAGTATAAGCCTCTTTAAACTGAATAAAGTATGAATTATAAAAAACCTTCGGCAGCCATTCGATTATATCAGATACATTTTCATAGCTGTCAGCACCCTCTATTACAATACCTCTATGTCTCAAAGATGCGGTTTCTTTCAAGGATACATTGATTTCCTCTAAAGGCTTATTTATTATTATTTCTCCTTCTTTTCCTGGACGGACCCACCTGCAGCCTAATTCAGTTAAAAATCTATAAACAGCAAGCAATATGCTTCTTGAATTTGAACCTGCAATTATACCTGTACCTTTCTTAATATCAACATATACAGCATCATCAAGCTCTGCATTTTCCAATTTACAGTTCCAATACAGTTTAAAATCTGAAAAGCATCCAAGATAAATTATTTTTTCACATAGCCCGCTATTATTTTTTGCATTTGCTATGTTGTATTCATCACTGTTACAAGTTATCTCCTTTAGATACTTCATCAATTCTTCTGCAGCATAGCTTATTGTATTATCATCTTGCAATTTTACTATCTTAATCAAGTCCATAATTAAACCTCCCAGCGATTTTATAATTTTAAATAGCCGTTTCTTTCCATAGTATGAAATATGGTATTTCAATTACTTAGTGGCCATGCCTCAACTGAAGTCTTATACCTATGCTCTATCTCCAAGCCACATATTCTGGGTTAGGTGCTGGAATTTTTGCATCTATGCTGTTTATCCATTTAACTAACCTCTCATGCATTTCCAAAGCTATTTCAGGAAGCTTGTTAGCCAAATTTACTTTTTCACTAATATCTTCTTCTAAGTTATAGAGTTCAAGCCTATTATCTTCGAAAAACATAATTAGCTTATAGTTGCCCATTCTTATAGAACAGCTCGGACTTCCGCCTTGGTTTCCGTAATGAGGATAATGCCAAAATATCGGGCCTCTCTCAAAGGTTTCATCGCCCTTAAGTAAAGGCGTGAAGCTGATACCATCTGTATGCTGCTCTGGAACTAGTGGAAGTTCTGCAATTTCTAGTATTGTAGGATAAAAGTCTGGAGATGAAACAGGCTCTTTGCAAATGCTCCCTGGAGCTATTACTCCTGGCCACTTTACTAATAGCGGTTCACGAACTCCACCTTCATACATCCATCCCTTCCCCTCACTTAACGGCGCATTACAGGTTGGTGAACCTTCAGCAGTAGCTAGTCCACCATTATCGGATGTAAAGAAAATTACAGTATTATCAGCCTGTCCTGTTTCTTCCAGCACCTTCATTAATCTTCCTACATTCCAGTCAAGATTATAAATCATAGCAGCATATTCCGGATCCGATTGCACAATTCTCCTTTGAACCCTTAAATTCTTCTTATGATAGCATGGAAACAGCTCCTCTTCCTTCATGTCTTTCACTTTGTCAAGGCCTAAAATTTTTGCTTTTTCTTTAAATCGATTTACATCTTCTTCTTTTGCTTGTATCGGTGTATGCACTGTATAATGCCATAAGTTAAGGAAAAATGGCTTATCATCATTATTATTAATAAAATTTATAGCTTCATCCGTCAATCTATCCGTTAAATATTCTCCCTGGTTACCCTCACTAAGTGTTTCAATATGGTAAGGGCTGAAGTATCCACTAGCTGGGTGACCAATATGGCAGCCTCCTATATTTACCTCAAAGCCATGTTTATCAGGATAATATTTGTTGGTTCCTAGGTGCCACTTGCCCACATGCCAGGTATGGTATCCTCCCTCTTTTAAGGATTGTGCCAAGCTTTTTTCTTCAAGAGGCAGATATTTCACATATGGTGCATCAATAAGCTTTCCTCTCGTATGAGCGCCAATCCAATCGGTTACCCCTACTCTAGCAGGGTATTTACCACTCATTATACTAGCCCTTGTTGGAGAGCAAACCGGGCAGGCTGCATAAGCCTCTGTAAAAATCATGCCTTCTTTTGCCAGCTTGTCAATATTAGGTGTTTCATAGAACTCACTGCCATAGCAGCTTAGATCTTTCCAGCCCATATCATCTATTAAAATAAACACTATATTAGGACGTCTGTTTAGGTTATTCATTACCTTCCTCCTATTTCTTTTACCACATAACTTATTGTACTAAGCCTCGCTAATTAACTATATTAATCCATGTCCCCTTAATAGTCCTTGCAAAAATACTACTTTCCATTGCTCTATCCCCTTAGTCAATTTAATATAGCTGCTCTAGTCGGTAAGCAGGTAGATGTAGCTGAATAAGCATTTTGAATAGATGACCATCTTCATTCTAAGTATCAAGATATGATGTTTCACCCACTGGATTGTCTATAACTCCAATATAATTTTCACGCATTTAATCAACCTCAGGTAAAATTACATTAAGTTTTTTCTTCTATTCTTAGTGATATAGACTAGCCAATAGGACTTGCTGAAACAATTCTATGATACAGGTTGCAGGATCCGAAACCTTGCTCTAAAGGCATATCTCCATGGTTGAAGAACAACCTTTCTTCTTCAAGTTCTTCAATATTGTCAATATCACCCTTTACATACTGATTAAGCCTATCTATTGCTGTATTTATCCTTGCTAAAGTTCCTCCATACCTAATGTCAATTACTTCCCATCCGAAAGGCTTACATGTGTATAACCACTGTTCTCTATGAGATAGTCTTAAGTCATTTATTTTGTTGTAAAGCTCTGGAAGTGTGTTTTGTGAAATATTTTGCAAGGCCTCAACGTCTTTCAAATCATAGAATTTTTTAATCTCCACTCCCAGAGTGCTTTTAATTTTCAATACAGAACATAGTTTTGCAGGCATATTAAAAACAAATCCCCATTCCTTGTTATCGTCAACATGTCTTAACATTATTTCTTCTGTATTAGAATAGTATTTCTTAAGATCAAGGCCTTCAACATGCTTATCAAACAAGCCTATTAATATATCCTGCCAGAGTAAATATTTTGACGGGTTTGCAATATCAGATTTTAATTCAGGCAGTGTGTCTATACATGATAAATCCATAAATGCATCATATTTTCCTTTAGTGCAGAATTCAAATCTTTCTCTTAATTTCTTCATGCTAATATCCTTTGAATATCCATGCTCTGCAAAAAGCTGCAGACCTAAAAGAGCTGTAAATACATTCGTTTCTGCTCCATTATCACCCCATAGAGTAGCAAATACTTTCTTTATTCCTTCCTTTTTACATGCGCTTAAGCCTGCATTTGTAGTAACAAAGGACTTATGATAATTTACTGCCATACCGTTCCAGGTCCATATTCCGCCAGCAAAAATGGTATTATCGCCCATAGTCTTATGTTTCTTTAAAAACTCTGTATAGATTATTTCTTCATTGTGATAATAATCCCAATATACTAAGTCCAAATTCTCTGGAATTTCATCAATTATTTCAGCAGGTATCTCTGAAGCTAAATCATAATATTCTCCCGCCTTTGATCCGAGCCTAAAGTACATATCGCTCCATATCATAGGCTCAAGGCCATACTTATCAGTTATTTCTTTTACCTTATTTATATGTCTGCTCATAATATCAAATCTTTTGCTATATCCATTTTTATCAAGATATCTTCCTAATCCAAGATTATGAGCTTCGTCCATGCCTAAGTGTATTTTTTTGCTTCTGAACTGAGCAGAAGCAGCTTTTATCATATCTTCAATAAATACGTACGTCTCCTCACAGCCTTCAAGTAAAATATCTGAAGTATCCCTAATGTTATTTGCATAACTCCACTTCAAAGCCTGCTCTAGATGCCCTAATGTCTGAATGCAGGGTACGATTTCTATTCCAAATATATCAGCATAATCATCACATTCTTTTAACTCATTAAAACTATATCTTCCACGCATATATCCAAAATATGGCTTGCCAGATATTTCATAGGTATCTTCCGTATAAAGCATCATCATGTCCAATCCCATTGTAGCCATATTCTCAAGCAGCTTTTTTATACTTTTTACCTTTAAGACTGCATTTCTTGAAACGTCAACCATAATTCCATTCATTTCAAATTGTGGCTCTTCTATAATGCAAAAATCCTCACCTTTTCTCATATGTTCTACAAACAAACCTAATGCTCTAAAAAAATGAATCTTTCGTTCCGCTTTTATATAGCCACGTCCTTCTTTAAAACCCACTTCAATACAACCACTACGCATTTCTACTATTACAGGTATACCCTTTTCAGAAACTTCAAAACATAGCTGTTTTCCTAATATTTCAATACCTCCATTAAGAGCATTAATGTCTCCGTTAAAATAAATATCCATAACCCACCTCATATATTTATAATAAAAAACTTCACTTTGTTTATAATGTTAATTTACTATAATATTTTTTCTAACCACTAGAGATTACAATTTTTATAAATTAATAATTATTCTAGCAATTCACAAAAAACCCCATAGACTTATTTCATAAATCTATGGAGCTTTTTTACATTTCAGGATAAGCTAGTTTATTCCCATTTCTTTTGCTTTCGCATTCACTTCTTCAATCATTTTATCAAGGCCTTTTCCTTTATAACCATTAAGCAAATCATTCCACATCTTATCTACTGGTTCTTTACCTAGCATAATCTTTAGAAGATCATCATGGTCCATCACAGTAAATTTATCTTTTGTAGGAGTTGATAAATATGTAAGCTCAATTTTATAATCTGGCACTTTAGTATTCTTAATTACCCAATCAATATAGTTTACAGCTTCTTGTCTTGTTTTTACATTTGCAATCTTTGGATTATCCATTTTGTAGGAATCTGAAGTTTCATATGCTACTAAATCTTTAAGGAGTCCTTTTGCAGGATACTTTGTATTTAAGTTTTCAGTTAATGGAATCTTTTTATCTCCTTCTACTTTGTAATCAACATCTTTTATACCATAAGTAAGAAGGTCTTTACCCTCAGGAGAAATAATATAATCGTATAGTCTCATTATTCTGTCAAGCTTTTTATCATCTACTTTGGAACTAATATAGCTTTCTGACCAGTATGTCTTAAATGCAGCATGGTATCTTTCACCACTTGAATTCTTAAGAGGTTTTAAAACCTTTACAGCTGTGTTAATATCTACACCTGGATAAGCTTTTTGCCATCTTTTTGCATCAATTTCATTATCCAAATTGATAAAGCCTCCTCCAGCTAGTAGTGCCGCAGACTTACCAGAAGCAAATTTGTCGTAAGCAACGGTTGGCTTGGTTAGCGCTATATCCGGGTCAACTATTCCATCATTATACATTTTTCTCATATTCTCTAGGGATGGCAATGTGCCTTTTGAAAATACTGCTGGAACATACTTACCATCTTCTTTAACCCACTTAAAGTCGCTTCCGCTTCCGTCACTTGTTGCAGCTGGATTGCTGTAAAGCCAGAATAGGCCTCCTATCATTTTAGTTGTACTTGAGGTAAGTCCAGTTATTTTCTTTCCTTCTGGGTCTTTTTCAACAATTGCTTTTAGCATTGCTTGAAATTCATCCCAAGTTTCAGGTTCTTTTGTTATCCCAGCCTTCTGTGCAAGGTCCCATCTATATATTACTGGTCTGTCAAGAACACTCCAGTCCACCGAAGGAAACATTCTTCTTGGAATAGCATAATACTTTCCATTTTCCTTCAACCCTTTTATATCAGGCGCTTCAAAATACTTTTGAAGGTTTGGATACTTGCTCATATCACTTGGAAGGGCCTTTACTATTCCTTGTGAAGTCCAGTTTCTGTAATACTGAGTTCCAATAGCATCTGTAGCAAATATATCTGGTAGCTGTCCTGAAGCAGCCCACATCTGAAGTTTTTGGGCGTAATCATCCCAGGTAACGTTTACAGGTTTTATTGTAATATTAAGTTTTTTAGTAATCTCTTGGAATATCTTATCTTCTGAAAACTTACTTGCAAAGTTCTCAATATCCCAAAACGCAACTGATATCTCAATTTTTTCTTTAAAAGGATCTTCTGATGAGCTTGTAGAAGACTCTTTTGTGCTTGCTGAATCAGTTGCTTTAGAGCTGCAGCCAGCTAGTACTCCAGAAAGTACCATAGCACTCATTGCAAGTGCAAGAAATTTTTTAATTCTTTGCATAAAAACTTCCCCCTAATTTTATAATTTTTATTTAAATACCATAATGCACATTTTAGCATGCATTATGGTTATTTACTATAATAGATGACTACTCGAGAATAAGTTAGCCTTTGATTGACCCAATAAGAATCCCCTTTGTAAAATGCTTTTGAAGAAAAGGATATAAAAGCAATATTGGCACAGAGGTTATAACAACAGCAGCCATTTGCAGACTAGGTGTATACACATTTTTTAGCATTTTGTCCTGAGCTTGATTTAAAGCAATATCACTTAACATAGAATTAAATGTTATTAAAACTTCCCTCAAATAAATTTGAAGAGGTGCCTTAGTAGATTCATTAATGAACATAAGTGCATTCCACCATTCGTTCCACCTTTCAACACCATAAAAAAGTGCAAAGGTTGCGATAAATGGAGCTGATATCGGAAGAATGATTTTTATCAATATATACATATCTCCAGCACCATCAATTTTAGCTGACTCCTCAAGACTAGCCGGAATAGTACTAAAATAATTTTTCATAATTATTAAATACATTGTATTTATCGCTGTTGGAATAATCATAACCATTATATTGTTAACAAGCTTAAGTTTACTTATTACCAAGTAATATGGTATTAGCCCTCCGCTGAAAAACATTGTAAATAAAATTCCTGTAAGTATGATATTTCTTCCAGGCATTTTCTTTTTGGAAAGAGCATACGCTCCGCTGACCGATATAACCATATTAACAGTAACCCCTACAACAGTTACAAATACAGAAACTAAAAGTGATCGGAAAAACTTTAAATCACCTAAAACTGCTTTATATGCCGATAGGTCAAAGGAAAGTGGCAATATATAAAGATTACTTTTTGTTATTACCTCAAATTTTGCAAAGGATAAAATCAATACATTGTAAAAAGGATATATGGTGATTATTGAAATAATCCCTAGAACTATATACACAACAATATCGAAAGTACTTATTTTTTTCTTAACAGCAAATTTATTTTCCATAATTAACTACCTCCTCACTAATTTTAATATAAGCCTTCCTCACCCATTTTTTTAACCGTAGTATTTGCAATAAATATTAAAATAAGGTTTATTATAGATTTAAGAAGACCTATTGATGTCATATAACCAAAATTAGCTCCGGTTGTAAAAGTAGTCCTATATACAAAGGTATCAATTGTATCAGCAACGGAATAAACAGGAGAACTATAAAGATTAAAAATCTGATCAAAACTTGAACCCATACTCATAAGATTTCCTACAGCTAGGATAAGCAGAATACCAACTGTGCCTCTAATTCCAGGCCACGTTATATGAATAATGCGTTGAAACCTGTTAGCTCCATCCATCTCAGCCGCTTCATAAAGTTCAGGATTAATACCAGTTAATGCTGCCAAGTAAATTATTGAGTCCCATCCTATCTCCTTCCAAATATGAGTCAAATATAACATGGGCCTAAAGGTTGAAGTATCGACTAACGGGGAGAAATTACTAAAACCTAAAGAAGTCATAATTTGATTAAAGGCACCGCTGGTGCTAAATATATTTGTAATTATACCAGAAAGTACAACCCATGAAATAAAATGAGGAAAGGTAAATACTGTCTGAAAAAACTTCTTTGCCTTATCTCTTGAAAACTCATTTAATACGATGGCAAGAACAATAGGCAGCGGAAAATGAAATAGCAATTTTCCAAAGCTTATTATCAAAGTATTTTTAAAGGCATTCCAGAAATCCACATCTGTAAGAAGTTGCCTAAAATTGTCAAGCCCAATCCAAGGACTTCCTAAAATTCCTTTACTGTAATCGAAGGATTTAAAAGCTAAAGTTACTCCATACATCGGCGTATATGCAAATACTATATACCAGATCACTACCGGAAGTACCATTAAGTAAAAATATTTGTAATTTGCTATTGTTTTTATTAGTCCGCCTTCGGGAGAATATCTCTCCTTTATGCCAGGCTGTCTTACTAAATTCTTCACTGTACCCACCGCCCTATAATTTTTGTAAAACCGTTTTATCTATATAGTAAACGTTTTTGTTCTTATGTGATAATTATAGAGTACTAGCCTTATAAGCTGTATGGATAAAATAGAGAATGTAATTGTATTTTTTTATGTTTCTTATTTTTTGATTTGCTATTAATTTAAAACTCTTCTAATTTCTTAATTTTGTCCATATGAAATCTTAGTCTTTTACATATTCAATCTGAAATTTTTAATAAGAATTGAAAAGGTCTACATCTGTTTATTGATTTATGATATAATTTCGTTATTCTTTAAAATCGTTAACAAGTATTAAATTTTCTATCTTAAATAAAATACTTTTTTGGAGATGATTCAATGTATAAAGTAGTAATTATAGATGATGAAAAGTGGATAATAGAGGGACTTAAAACTGGAGTTGACTGGAATAAATACGGTTTTGAAGTAGTTGGAGATGCTGAAAACGGTATTAAAGGTCTAGAAATCTTAGAAAGTTATAAGCCAGAACTTGTATTTACAGACATAAGAATGCCTGGATTTAATGGACTGGAGCTTATAAAAAAAGCAAAGGAAAAACTTCCTGACTCTTTGTTTGTTATTCTCAGTGGCTATGCAGAGTTTGCCTATGCACAAAAGGCTATAAGCTATGGTATATTCGATTATTGCCTTAAACCTTTTGAAATAGATGATATTACTGAATTATTGGACAGAGCTTCATTAAGACTAAGTTCTAAAAATAATACTCAAACCTATAATCCATTTATTCTTTATGAGGCTATATGTACTAAAGATATTGACAATATTAGAAGTATTCTGCTTACAAATGAAATTATTCCAGATAACAAAAGGTCAATTACGCCCTTAGTATCACTAGGTAAAAATGTATTGGAATTTGTAAATGGTACAAAACACATAAGTTTTAAAATAAATACTGATAAATATGGTTATCTTGTTTATGGACAATCCCCTCACAATATATCAGAGTGTCTTCTCACTAATCAAAAGGCTAATATTAAAAGCATTGGTTTAGGTTTTGCTGTTTCAGAGCTTTCTGAAATTGAAACCTCCCTTGAAACCGCTTCAATTGCCTCTTACGGCGTTTTTTTTAGCGGTAAGTTTGGAATTTATAAAAACAGTTCATTAGAAGAAGCTTATATGAATACTTTGCTATCGGATATTTCAGACTCACTTAAAAGAAAAGACAGGCTGCATTTTATAAATAGCATTGAAACTTTACGTATTGCTTTTCATGAAGGGTATTTTAATATTAAAACAGCCTATATATTCTTCAATTTAATCACCTATCTTTCTTGTAGCGATATTTTATCAAAACACTTGTCTATTTTTGATGATTACGAGGACTTGTACAAGCAGTTTAACGATGTTAATGCCATGATTGATTATCTTAAAGAAAATACGCTAACATATTTCTCGGACAAAAATAATGATAAATATTCACTTGTTGAACACGGAAAGATAAAAGAAATATTAAAGCACATAAATGAAAATCTAACAAAGGATATCTCTGTCACTACCCTAGCTTCAAAATTTTATATCAATCCAAATTATATGTGCAGCCTTTTTAAAAAGGAGGTAGGGGAAACTATTATTGAGTATATATCGAAGAGAAGAATAGATTATGCTTGTAAGCTTTTACATGAAACAGAACTTCCTATAAGCGATATAAGCGAAAAGTGTGGTTTTCATGATTATTTTTATTTTACCAAGGTGTTCAAAAAATTTAACCATACTACTCCTTCTATATACAGGAACAAGGCAAGAGGTATTGTATAATGAAAAGCTTTAAGAAACAAACTATTAAAGTTCAAATTGTCACTGCTTATCTTTTTATTATTGTATTAATACCTATAGTTATAAATTTATCCTACAAGCAGATAAATTCGCTAATGATTAAGCAAAACACTCAATATAATGCAGAGATTGCGTCTCTTCTTAAACAAAGAATTTCAAGCAACTCCATCAATATAAAAAAATTAATGCTATCTATTGGCTACGACAGTACTGTCCAAAGCTTTTTAATTGAAGAGGATAAATTGAAAACATATGAACTAGTTCAAAAGGTTGATAGTATTTTAAGCGTAGCCAAAAATACCTATGATGGAATACTGGACATTATTATTGTAAATTCTTCAGGTAAAGCTACATCAATCAGCGGAAATGTAAATACTGCTTATTCAATAAGAAATAGCTTAGGAGAAACCGGAGTTGTAGATTTTATTGGCTCAATGAGAATTGATAACTTTTCCTATACAGATACATTTGTATATGGAATGAATATACTATCTGGGGGACAGCCAAAGCCTGTTGGCCAAAAAATCGGTTTCATTACAATACTGTTAGATGTAAAATCTATAAACAGGGAAATTGAGAAGCTCCCTGGTCTCTCCTCCACGAATATCTACCTTATGGATAATAAAGGTAGATTATTGACTTCAAATAATTCTTCCAATCTTATCCTGGATGAAGATACTCTGACAAAACTGCAAAACAAGGATGAAGAGTCATTTATTTATAAGACTTTAGCTGGTAACTACGTAATGCAAATTTACAACATTCCAGAAATTGAGGGAAAGCTTATTACAGCAGTTCCAATTAAAGTCCTTACGAAAGATCTTGGTAAAATAAAATTCTTCAGCTCTATACTTGTTATTATTACCTTAGTAATTGTTTTTGCTCCATTCAGCTTTGTCATAATGAACATACTTACTCCCCTTAATAAACTGACAACATTTATGAAAAAGATTAAAAATCGCAATCTAAATTTACTGAAATCCAGGGTTAATCTCGAAGGGTATGCTGAAATAGAGGCTATATCTGATGAATTTAACAGTATGCTTAGTCAGTTAAATTCTCTAACAGATAATCTTGTTAACACAACTACAAAATTATATAAAACTGAGGTTGAAAAAAAGCAGGCTGAAATAGCCTATGTTCAAAGTCAGATAAACCCTCATTTTCTTTACAATACTCTTGACACTATAAAGGGTATAGCACTAGTAAAAGGAGTAAAGGAAGTATACGAAATGTCTGCAGCCCTGAGTGCAATATTTCGCTACAGCATAAAGGGGTCCGATGAGGTAATGCTTAAAGAAGAGCTTAAAATAATAGAATCTTATACTAAGATTCAGCAAATAAGATTTTCAGATAGAATTGCATTTGAAATAAGCTGTCCAGAGGATATCAAAACCCTAATTATTCCAAAGATGATTCTTCAGCCACTTGTTGAAAATGCTGTATATCATGGTCTTGAGCCTCTCATTGAAGGGGGAGTTCTCAAAATTACTGCGCAAAAAAATGAATTTGATTTACTGGAAATACATGTCGTGGATAACGGCTTAGGAATTTCTCTAGATTCCCTAGAAGAATTGCGCAATTTATTGCTTCGGGAAGAAGCTGCCTCCCTAAAGGCAACCAAAGAGCATATTGGATTAACAAATGTAAACAATAGGATTAAATTAAAGTATGGAAAACAATATGGGCTTACTATAAACAGTATTGAAGGAAAAGGGACCGAAATATTACTCAGCCTTCCAGTAGTTAAAACGACTTAAGCTATAACCATATTAAAACAAATCAGTGATAAGTAATCAAAATCTAATATACAAAAGCACTCATATCCGTACAATAAAATATTTCAATAAGCATCTAAGCTTCAAATATAAATGCTTACTATAAGCTATGGGCTGTGATGCTTATGATAATTACAGCATTATATAAACTAAATTAATACTTTACTTCCATTATTAGTAGGAATCACTAAAACAAGTAATCAAGATTTAATTCCCGAATCATCCTCACAATTTCTCTTGTACGGGTGCAGCCGAACTTTCGAAGCAGGCCCTTAATTTGTGTTTTCACAGTAATAGGCTCCACGCAGCGCAGTTTTGCAATTTCATTTACTTTTTTACCCTGAAGCAGCCAATGTATTAATTCACGCTCTGCCTTGGTTAGCTGCGAAACATTATTGATAAAAAACAGTAAGCTGCGCTCCGACCTGCGAAGCCTAGAGTATTCATGCATGATTTTTGCCTGAATATTTGCTTCCATTACAGGCTTACCCTTATATGCGCTGCGTACATGGTACAAAAGTTCTTCCTCACTACCGCCTTTTACAATATAGTCTACTGCTCCAGTATCCATTGCGGTAAAAATCATGTTTTCGGTTTCATGGGCAGTTAAAAAAATAATTTTTTGCTTTGGTTTACTCTCTAATATGATTTCAGCTGCTGTAATTCCAGCTCTTATATTTTCCATTTCTATATCCATAAGTATAATATCACAATCGTTTTCTTTGGCAAGCCTGATAATTTCATTTCCAGTTGCTGCAACCCCTACTACCTCCATGTCATCTTGAGCATTGATTAAATCACATAAATCCTCACTAAGCAGCTCAAAGTCCTCTGCAACCATTATTTTAATTTTTTCTGACATTGGAGTAACACCATCCTTTTGAAGTTAATTTGTTTTATTATATCGAGGTAACATAATATAGAAGTTCGTCCCTTTACCTTGTATACTCTCCATGCGAAGTACACCCAAATGGCTTTTTACAATCTGTCTAACGTAATAAAGCCCCATCCCCCAATTGTAGTTTGTATTTTTACTAGTGTAAAATGGGTCAAAAATTTTCTTCCTAGTATTTTTAGTCAGTCCAATTCCATTATCCTGCACTTTAATAACCGTATAAAGTCTTTCTTCATGAGTTGACAGCTCTACCCTGCCATCTGCTTCTCTGCCTGCCTCCAGCACTGCCTCCTGCGCATTTATCAACAAATTATATATTGCTTCGCTTAAATGTGTTTTATCCGCCAATACATATACCTTAGTTTTATTAGTAACTTCCACATTATAATCAGGATATTTTTGATTAAATCGCGCAATTGACATATTTATAATGTTATCTAACGCAACCGGTGTAAGAGAAATTGAATGAGACTTTATACTTCGATAAAGTTCCTCTATTCGCTCAAGCATATTTTCATTCATCTGATTAAACATATCTGTATATTTTTTCAGTGCTTCTAAATCCGGATTATCCTGTGAAAATACTTGATTAATTTTTTTATTAATTACACGTACAGAAAGAAGTTGGTTTTTGATACTGTGTACGAATACTGAAGCTCCCATACTGGCTGTATCAAATTTACGCTGTAGTTGTATATCTTCCTGATCTGCCCGAAAATTAACCTGTGTATACCCTACCAGATTGTAAAACCCTAGAATTACAAATAAAAGTACGGAAGCAGTAAGAAGACACCATCCGAAAAAAGATAAGGATGGGTTGGCATAGGAAATACCGCTGACCCATAAATACTCTGCGCCATATAATTGGTATACCTGAATAGGATCCTGTACGCTAAAAATTCCGTAAAGCAGTGCAAGGCTAATGTGAGAAAATAAAATATAACGGAATTGACGTGAAAAATATACCATGGTAATGCTTGCGTACTCTCTAATTAAAAGTCCTATAGCAAAGAGCAGATACAAGAAAATCCAGATGAGAGTTGCTGTCATCAAAATTCGCTGTAAGACAAATCTACCTCGCACCATTGTATAAAAGACTCTTGGGTAATATAATACCAATGATACAGCGGGAATAAACAGCAAAACTTGTACATGCTTAATATGACGTCTAATAAAGGGAACCATAGAATAATTGATAGCAAGGAGCAATAAAAAGGTTGGAAATAAATATCGTCCTATAGCAATTAAGTACCCAATTTTATCCAAAGTTATAACCATATATTGAATCCAATTTTTAATTTTTGGTGATAAAAAAAGAAATGCTTCTTGGGAGGCTCTCAAGCCGCCTATTTTGGCTGTATAGATTATAATACCTGAAAACATAAGAATTAAGCTTGTACAAAGACCTAAAAGAAGCATGGAGCTTCCATCTCTCTTTAAAATTACAAGAGCAATTGAAAACATTGCAAGAAAAGTTAATATCAATATAAGCACAGCAGCTTCCTCCATTGCAGATTACTTTGCTCACCTTATTATATCATTCAAAAGATAGAATGCACATTAAATTCCTCGAAGGACAAAAGGGTATAAAGTTTAGCTTTATACCCTTTTAGACATAAGGTTTCAATAAATAGCCATATTTCATAGACGATTTACTTTTGATTAGCCTCATATGCTTTTACAATAATGTCAGGTGAGAAATAGTTATTTACATCAACGGCCTTTTCTAACGCCTTACTTGCTATGAAAGACTTCTGCTGGTTTTCATACCATTTTTTCAAGGTTCCATTCTTAGCTATATCATAAACAAGTTTAGCTTCCGGCCAATCTCCTTCGCCTATAGATTGCTTAATAACCGCTGGATCCTGCTCAATAAACTGTGCTACCCAGCCTGCAACTTCCTCTATGTGGGTTTTCTTGTAGTCTTGTGCTTTTAAAAGAGCTCTAGTGAAGCGAATAAGCTTATCTTGATTTTTGTTGAAGTAGTCGTTAGTACAAATCCAGCTGGATGGAAACACCATTTGTTCTTTATAAGTATTGTTGTTTGCCAGCATAACTACCTTGTCACCTAGCTTTTCCTTTACAGTTATTGTTGATGGAGACCATATTGCACATGCATCAATCTTGCCCGTTACCATAGCTGTAACAGCAGCTGATGGATCCATTTGCACTATCTTAACATCATTCTGAGTCAAACCCACAGATGCAAGTGCAAGGTTTAATATAATTTCACTGGAGGTTCCAAGTGAAGTACCTATTGTCTTTCCTTTAAGGTCCGCTATAGTATTTACTCCCTTTTCTTTATTTCCTAAAACTTCATCTGCAAGACTTGTACCGTCAAGAGTAAATATTTTAGCCTGCCCTTTTGCAGCAAGAGAATGTGCTCCATGTCCGATTTGAGCTACGTCGATGTTTCCGCTGCCCATAGCTGCAATTTCTTCAGGACCCTTTGCAAATTTAACAGCCTCTACATCAATACCCTGTTCATCAAAATAACCTTTCTTAATTGCTGTAATCAATGTGCTGGCGCTGCCCATGTTTGGCATGTACGCAACTCTCATTTTTATGCGCTCTACTTTAGATGATGAAGCTGGTTCATTCTTTTGCGGAGCTGTACTGGTATTTGTTCCGTTACTGCATCCTGCAAGCACTGATACGCTTAAAGCTGCAATCAATACTGTACTTAAAATCTTCTTCATTGCTATTTCCTCCCTTTTCCCCTTTAAATTTATACTGTGAATTTTTTATTTAATTTTAAA
This sequence comes from Clostridium swellfunianum, assembly GCF_023656515.1. NCBI lineage: Bacteria > Bacillati > Bacillota > Clostridia > Eubacteriales > Clostridiaceae > Clostridium > Clostridium swellfunianum. The sequence continues at coordinate 3,492,193 of NZ_JAMOFV010000006.1, read as the reverse complement.
TGCTTTCGCATCAAAATCCTTTATCTTCTTACCTCCAGATACTCCTGGTAAACTCTACTCCAAATATAATTTTTAAGTTCTAAAAACTCCTTTGTCATTTTTGTTTCCTGGGTACGAGGATAAGGTATGTCAATATTAACAACTTCCTTCACACGACCTGGGCGAGCACTCATTATAACTACACGTTGAGCTAGAATAATTGCTTCATCCACATCATGTGTAATAAAGAAGCAGGTCTTACGTTCATTTTCCCAAGCTTTTAGAAGTTCAGACTGCAGCTGCGTTCTAGTTTGAGCATCCAGAGCACCAAAGGGTTCATCCATTAGGAGTACTTCAGGATTCATCGCATAGGCTCTCGCAATAGCAACACGCTGTTTCATACCTCCTGAAAGTTCCTTTGGGTAGCTGTCTGCAAAGTCTTCCAAATCGACCATCTTAAGATACTTGTTTGTAATCTTATCTGCCTCTTCCTTTTTTATCCCCTTAAGTTTTAGACCAAACTCTACATTTTTACGAACTGTAAGCCAAGGAAATAATGCATATTGCTGAAACACAACACCACGCTCAGGTCCAGGACCTTCTACCACTTTTCCATCTACGTAAATATCGCCTGAAGTAGCGGTGTCAAGACCAGCTATTATATTTAATAAAGTAGATTTTCCGCACCCAGATGGACCAATTACACAGACGAATTCATTATCTGCAATATCTAGGCTTACTCCATTAAGTGCAACCATTTCACCATTTCTGCCATTGTAAATTTTTTTAACATTTTCGATTTTAACCTTTATCTTACCTGTGTTTCCTGCCATCCAGTTAATCTCCTCTCAATAAATTTTACAAGCTTCTCAAGTGAGATACCTATGATACCTATGATTATGATACCCATCAAAACTGTGGACATATCGAAATATTGTCCTGCTGAGGTTACCATCATTCCAAGTCCGCTAGAAGCCCCCGTCATTTCTGCAGCAATAAGAGTAGTTAATGCTGCAGATAATCCAAGTCGTACACCAACCAGAATGAAAGGTGTTGAGGCAGGTACTACTACTTTAATAAATATATCCCTATTCTTTGCTCCAAGTACTTTTGCCGCTTTAATTAAAGTGACATCCACATTACGTACTCCCTGATAAATTGATATAACATTTACAAGGAATGTAGCAATAAAAATAACCACTATTTTAGCTTCTTCACCTACACCAACTCCTGCGATAACCAAGGGAATATACGCAATTGGCGGAATATTTCTAACAAATTGTATCCATGGCTCTACTAAATTTCTAAAAACACTATACCAGCCCATTAGAAAAGCAACTGGAATCGCTACTATAAATCCAAAACTAAAACCGCCAAACACACGAAATAAGCTTGTACCTATATGCTTCCAAATGGTTCCATCAGCAGCTTTTTTCAAAAACGATTTAATAATTAACGCTGGAGAACTGAAAACCATTGCAGTCTTAGGCATAATTGATAACAGCTGTAAAAGTCCTATAGCTAGTACAAAAGAAATAATCAGCCATACCCAATCAGGTATACTTACAATGTTCTTACTCACAGCATTCTGATTTTTTTTCATATAACCCCTCTTTTCCTAAATTTAAATTGCTAATATTGACTATGAATACGTTTAACGATTATTGTTTATATATTCATTATAGCGAGCTCTTTCTCAAAATATCAGTATGAAATTTAATCATACTTTTTTAAGAGTTTAAACATTTCTGATTTATAAGCTTCTACACCAGGCTGGTCAAATGGATTAACAGCATTAAACATTCCAGAAATATAGCAGGTAAACTGAAAAAAATAAAACAACTGACCAAAATAATATGGAGTTAACTTAGATACGGTAATGATATTGCATGGTACAGAACCTGATGTATGTGCTTGTACTGTGGCACGAAAAGCAATATCGTTAATCATCTTGACTTCCATGTAGTCCAGATAATCAAATCCATCTGTAATCTTAATATCTGGATGTACTCTATAATTTTTCGCTACATTTTCTACATGCAGGAATAACTCTGCAAGATTTCGCTTTCCACTTTGTATATATTGTCCAACAGAATGCAGATCTTCTGAAAAAGAACATGCAACAGGATACAGACCTTTGTGGTTCTTTCCCTCGCTTTCTGCAAACAGCTGCACCCACCACTTAGAAAAGTACTCCAGATCCGGCTCAAAGAAGGAAAGAAACTCCATAGCGAAGCCCCGTTCTTCCAACAGATGCCTTATAACTGCATAAATCACCGCAGGATTCGCCCTAAATGATATGCCCTTTAATTCACGCTCCATTTCCATTGCACCATACAGGATTTCTTCAATATCAATGCCTGCCGCGGCAGAAGGAAATAATCCAACTGGTGAGAGTACAGAAAAACGTCCTCCAATATCCTTAGGAAATGGTAGAAACATGTAGCCGTTTTCATCAGCTAGTCTATGAAGTGGGCTTCCTTCAGTTCCAGTAACTATCACCCTTTCAGCAATATCATCTCCATATTGTTCCCACATAAACCTACGTAGAATTCTAAATGAAAGCCCTGGTTCTAAGGTTTCAAAGTTTTTGGCGATTATATTCATATAAACAGATTTTCCCTTAAGTTTATCTAGAAGCTCGCATATTGCATTGCTGGAAAGATTATTTCCGGCGTATAAGACCTCAACCTTTGATTCTTTTGCTAGCGCCTTAATGAGAGAGCGAGCACCATTATTAGAACCACCTACGCCGATAAGAACAAAAACATCAGCTTTTTCACAAATTTCCTGTGATTTTTGCTTCATTTTAACTATAAGCTCTTGGGTTTTCCACTTTTCCACATTAAACCATCCAAAAAACTGTTCTTTGTCCTCTTTTTTTTCAGAAAAAAGTTGTTTTAGTGTTTCTTCATTCTCCTCAATGTAGTTAAAAACATTGTTATCTCCTAAAAAAGCCAATGAATTTTCAAAGTCAAATTTAAGCATCCCATTACCTCCCGCATCCTAGTAATAGACGATTTATAAAATCAATTTATCAATATATAACTAATGATATTAGCTGTTTGTATGAGTAAACTTGGTTGTCTTAATAAAGAAAAAGGCCTCCTCAGGCCCTTGGTTTTAACTTAATTTTTCCGTTAACCTTTTAATTTCTTCTATCAGCTGATTTCTATCAGGTGGAAAACCATTATTAACATAGAATCTTGTTGCTGCGTTTGATATTGCTAATTTTTCGCTAATGTTAAGGTTATTAAGACAGGAGGCTATATATCCTCCATTAAAAGTATCGCCTGCACCAGTTGTTACCACCGGACTTAAACAATAATCTTGTACCATAAATGCTGTACCTTCTGATTTTGAAGCAGCTAAAGCATAATGAGGTGTGTGAATAATAATTTCATCAAGATTTATTTTTTCCCTTATGGAAGCTGCTGCTATACCAACTTGCTCAAGATTCTCTGTAATTTCTTCGTCAAAATAAGAAAATAACAGCACAGCTTCATGTTCATTCAGACTTAGTGTCATTGGTATTCTATTGTTTAAACCTCCTAACACATTAAATGTTTCTTTTATTGCTTCTACACTTCTCTTCTTTATATTGGCAAAATCAAAAAACATTCTTTTAGTGTTATTTTCTATGAGGTAATTATCATAAATGTTAGTTATCAGTTCATCAAATCCGGGCATATTTGACCAGTATCCCAACGAAACAATATCAGCATCAGCAAATATCATTTTTAAGTTTTCATATCCAAGTATGCTAACTAATTCATTCCAATCGAAATCTAAAAGTTCCTTTAAATATGGCATCATTATCTTTCCATCGGAAAATTCAAGAATATTGCTGATAACTGGTTCCCCAACGTTTATTAGAGTGCATTTTTCTTTAAATTCATTAAAAATTGGATCCACCGCATCTTTACCATACATACCAAGCAGAATTGGAGATAAACCAAGGTTTCCTATAACTCTTCCGGTGTTGGCTGTAAAACCTCCGCAGCTTCGGCGTTTTTTTATTAACTCATTAGCCATACCGCCACCACCGCGATTGACTATTATTTCTCCAAACTGTCTCATTTTATCTATTATCTTATATTCATCCTTGCTTATCCTAGTTTCAATAACCTGCCATACCTGATCTATGAAGCCATCAATTCCAAGTATAATCTTTCCATCAACCTTTTCAATATAATCAATCACATGGTTCAAATTCAAGTCAGACCAACCGTTTTGTTTCATCCTATCCCCACTCCTTATTAATAATAATCTTATAATTCTCCAGAGAAACACTCTTAGCTTTTTTACTTAATAAAAGAATACAGTAAAATTAATTTCATAATGAAACAATTTCCATATAATTATTGCATGTTAATCATTAACTAGAATTAAGCAAGAGTAATCTCATTCCATAAACTTATTATATAGCCCATCTGACATAATTTCAATATGAAACTATTTGCCTGGATTTATTTTTATATATTAATTCATCACCTCTTAATCTTGAAAGAAACGTTTATAAATTAAGGTTGCAGCCCCAATTTCATATAAGCCATCTACTACTTTACGCCTTGCGAATACCGTGTCCTGAGTTAAAATATTCAATAATCTGTCTCTTGTATACTCCTTTACTAGCTCATAGAAGTACTCACTTTCATCAAATAGTTCACCAGAAAGAATAATAATCTCTGGATTAACAATTTGTATTGTATTAACTAATCCAATACTTAAAATGCTTGCAGCATGTTTTAATTGCTCAATGCATAATAGATCACCTTTAGCTGCACCCTTACAAATTAACTTGTAATCAATAGATTCTATATCTCCCTTAGCTAAATCAATCAGCACTGATTGATTTCCCTGCTTTAAAAGAGCTTTCACAGAACTCTCTACTGACCCAAGTGCGCAGCAAGCTTCGACTGAATTAAACCCTCCATCAACATTTATAATCATCTGGCCAAATTCACCAGTAACGTTATTCTTTCCTCGCAATAAATTTCCATCTGTAATAATACCGCTTCCTATTCCTTCGCTGCAAACTACAAAAATTATATTCTTATATCCAATTCCATAACCATACCAATACTCTCCAAGAGCCCTGGTTTTGGCATTGTTATCTATAAAAACTTGAAGCTTTAATTCTTCCTCAATGAAATCCTTGAGATTTACATCCACAATGTCAGGCTTTGAAGCAAATGTCATAATGGTTCCTTTATTATAGTCTACAGTTCCAGGTACGCCTATGCCTATGCCCAGGATTTTAGACCTATCTATGTTATTAACCTGGCCTAGAATCTCATTAATACAGCTTAGCACTATATGTTTAAAATCATCAACTCCATTAATACGCTTTATACTAGTAGTTTTTTTATAGATTATATTCATGGATAAATCAATAATGGAAGCTTGTATTGCACTCTTTGATATATTTACTCCAACGCAATAGTAAGCTGAAGGATTAATCTGAACATAAACAGGCCTTCTCCCTACATCCGATTCTCCAGCAGCAGTTCCGCCTTCTATAACTAAGCCTTCCTCCAATAGCTGTTCTATGACTCTAGTAACAGTAGGTTTTGAAATGTTCGTACTTTTATAAATATCTGTACGGGAAACAGCATTATTAATTCTTATATAATTCAGAACCTTAGTCTTATGATCTTCTCTTATTTGTGAATTTCCTATTTTTTTTGTGTGATTCATGTCTTACCACCTGCCAAATATTTTCACTACAATCTTAACATAATTTGTTCATTTATTCAAAAATCAAAATAATTTATACAACTCCTTTAAAACTTATTGCTATTTTGAATAAAAGTGTTATTATATATGCATATGCTACATTATGCCATATGGAGGATTCTATGCATAAACTTAGTTATTTCAATGAAAACAGCAAACTTTTATTAAGTTTAATACAAAAAAAAGGTCCCATTGCTAAAAGCGAACTTTTACTTATCGGCAACATGACATTAAGTACATTGCAGCGTGCAATAAAACCATTAATAGATGAAGGGCTTATTATCGAATCTGCCATTGGTGAATCTACCGGTGGGCGAAAACCAACTTTATATGATATAAATCCTAAAGATTTTTATGTCATTGGAGTAGATATATCACGGACTTATTTGCGCGTAGTTATTACAAACCTTAATATAAGCAATATATTTTTAGAAAAGGTTCTGCCTATTTCTTCACCTCAGGAAAGTGTCAGGGTAATTTGTAATACAATAACTGAGAAGCTAAACCAGCTGTCCATACCTAAGTCAATGGTGTTGGGTATTGGAATTGGCACAGTAGGGCCTCTTGATAGAGAAAAAGGGCTAATTTTAAACCCGAGAAATTTCCCTTCAAATGAATGGGTCAACTTTCCACTAAAGATGGAAATTGAGAAGAATTTAAATCTTCCCGCTTTTATTGATAATGGTGCTAATTGTGCGGTATTGGCTGAACAATTATTTGGTGCAGGAAGTAGCTTTAAAAGTGTTTCTTATTTTAACTTAGGCATAGGAGTACGAACAGGAATTATATCTTCTGGAAGCTTGATTAGAACTACTACCGATTCTGAAGATTCCTTTGGTCATATGGTAATTGATATGGACGGTGACAAATGCAGCTGTGGAAACTATGGATGCGTGGAATGCTATTGTTCTATTAATGCCATAAAAAATAAATTTATATCAAAAGTAAAGATTGGAAGAAATACTAGTTCTTCTAAACCTTTAGATGAAATTACGTATATGGATATCTGTAAAATGGCTGAAAATGGAGATGAGCTCGCTAAAGAAGTAATAACCAACTCAGCATCAGTTTTTGGTTTAGCCCTTGCTAATTATATTAATCTATTAAATCCTGAGCTTGTTATCTTAAGCGGTCCATTAATTAAATACTCGCCGCTATTTTATAGCGTAGCTACAGCAACAGCATCTAAAAGATTTTATCTTAAAGATAGAAGCAAGATTATTTTTAATAAAGGAGGGAATTTTCAAGATAATTCTATAGCTCTAGGTTCTGCGGCTATGGTGTTTGAAGACTTACTAAGCAAATAATACTATATGGGGGATGTATATGTTAAGAAAAGATAAGTTTAAAATGTTATTTGAGCTGTTTTTATGTTTCTTTAAAATTGGCTGCTTTACTTTCGGAGGCGGCTTTGCCATGATTCCTCTGATTGAAAGAGAAATAGTCACCAATAAAAAATGGGTGACAGAAGAAGAAGTTATAGATGTATTTGCAGTTTCTCAATCATTGCCTGGTGCAATAGCAATTAATACATCCACTTTTATCGGATATAAGATTATTGGTAGGGCTGGTGCAATTGCCGCTACTGCAGGAGTTATACTGCCTTCAGTGATAATCATTACTCTTATTGCTGCATTTTTTTCAATATTTAACAATAACCCTGTATTTGAAGCAATTTTTTCAGGAATAAGACCTGCTATAGTATCGCTAATACTGATAGCTGGACTAAAAATCGGCAAATCTTCTGTTAAAGACAAAATTGGTGCAATTATTATGCTGTCAACTCTTACACTAGTAACAATTTTTGATGTACATGCCATAATTGCTGTAGTTGGCGGCGCATTGATAGGAATAACAATATACAAGTTATTTCCAAAGGTTTCAGAAAAAATTGTTAATACGGGCGGTGATAAGAAATGATATTTTTAAAGTTATTTATTTCCTTTTTCAAAATAGGATTATTCAGCTTTGGCGGCGGCTATGCCATGATTCCTTTAATCCAAAGTGAACTAGAAGCAAATAATTGGCTTAGTTCTTCAGAATTTATTGATATAATCGCAATAGCTGAAATGACTCCTGGACCAATTGCGGTTAATTCTGCAACCTTTGTTGGTTATAAAGCAGCTGGTTTTTGGGGTGGAATAGTAGCAACCTTTGGTGTTGCACTACCTTCCTTGCTGCTTATCCTTATTATTTCAAATGTTTTCTTTAAGTTTCAAAAGCATCCACTAAACATCATGATATTTTATGGTATTAGACCTGTGATTGCAGGGCTTATTCTTTCTGCAGCAATTGTAGTTGCAAAAACTGCCTTTTTCCATGAAAGTGTTGTATCAACAGGTTCATTTGGAAAAGCCTTAGCTACTAATCCACTTAGCATCATAAACTTTGAAGGAGCAATAATCTTTGTAATAAGTTTAATTGCTCTTATAAAGTTCAAGCTTCATCCTATACTTGTACTTCTTGGTTCTGGAGCAATAGGTGTATTATTTTACTATATTAAATAAATGAAGCAAGAGGCAGGGAAAGTTTCCTGCCTCTTGCTTCATTTAAGTATATTCTGTCAGATGCATCCTTTTATGTAAACTACCCTAATATTCAATTCCTTCTCTTGAAAAAACACCTTTTTCCATGTAGTGCTTTATTTCTTTCATTTCTGTCACTAAATCAGCCCTATCCTTTATAGAAGCTGGTACATTTCTTCCTGTTAAAATAATTTCCATAGAGCTTGGTTTGTTATCTATTAGTTCTATAACCTGTTGTTCTGTTAAAAGCTTGTTTGAAAGAATGCCCATAATCTCATCCATTATAAACACATCACAGCTGTTGTTTTTAATAACTTCTACTGCAAATTCATAAGCTCTGTTTACTTCTTCCTTTAAAACAGCTTTCTCAGCATCATTAAGAGTCCAGAAGAAGCCTTTTTTACTTTCAAATCTGAAAATCTGAAATTTATCTCCTATAAGCTTTGAGATTTCAAGCTCTCCTGTGGGATCAGTTTTAAGAAACTGAAGCATGTATACCCTTAGTCCATTTCCTACAGCTCTCATTGCTTGGCCTATGGCTGCGGTTGTCTTTCCTTTTCCATTTCCAGTGTATACTTGAACATATCCCTTTTCCAACTTATCCATTAATATTTCTTCCTCCCTTGAACTCTTTATTTTTTATTCTGTACGCCAGATTAATTAGACTATAGAAAAATTCCATGTTTCCATAAAAATTAACATGTGCATAGGCTGCAACCACATTCTTTTTAACATAGCCGCACTTCCAGCTTCTTTCATAGCCATAGTAGTTTTTATTTAATGTAAATATGACAGGCTCTTCTACTTCTACATAGCTTTTATGAAATTCGTGGCAATTTATCTTTAAACCCTTCTTAAAGATGTGGTTTTCCTCTGTCACCTGCAGTTCTGCATACCCAAAATTCACAAGTCTGTCACTCATTTTATATAGACCGTTGAAGAATCCAACCAGCCTGCTAGCTTCCGAGCCTTTAGTTAAATACATCAGCCCGCCGCACTCTGCATAGGCCGGAAGCCCTTTATCCAATTTAGTTTTTATATCTGTTAACAGTTCTTTATTGCTGCTTAGCTCCTTTTCAAAAACCTCTGGATAACCGCCGCCAATATAAAGAAAATCTATATCCTCAGGCAGCTTTTTATCTTTCATAGGACTAAAAGGAATTAGTTGACCCACTTCTTCAAACAGCTCCAGGTTGTCTTTATAGTAAAAGCTAAAAGCCTTATCGTAAGCATAAGCTATTTTTAACGGTTTGCTTTGATAATTAAAAATCAGATTATCATATTTGATTTCAGCATAATCACTTTTATTAAGCTCTTCTGTTTCTACTAGGCAGTTTATTATTTCTTCTACGTCCACATGGTTTTCCAAAATGCCTGCAGCAATAGCTATTTTTTTATCCAAGTCTTCAATTTCACTGCTTTGAACAAGACCTAAATGCCTGCTTCCCAGTTCAATTCTTTCATCGCTGGGCATATAGCCTAATACTTTTAATGGTGTATTTATTTCTATCATCTTTTTCAAAAGCTCATAATAAGCTTCATTAACATTGTTAAGAACTACTCCCTTTATATTTGCCTTTTCATAATTTAAAAGACCGAGAAGCTCTGCACAAAGAGTGTTGCTTTGAGCCTTTGGTGTAATTACTATTATTATAGGTACATTTAATACCTGCGATAAATGATAGGTAGAATATTTGCTGTCATAGCCTAAACCATCATACAAGCCCATGACACCCTCAATTATGCCTACATTTCCTTTACCTTTTGAAAATGATGCTTTTACGCCTTCCTCACCCATCATAAACAAATCTAAATTTCTTGAAGCTTTTTTGCACAAATGCGTATGAAAGGCAGTATCTATATAATCCGGACCCGTCTTGTAGCCTTGAACCTGAAAACCTCTATCAAGCAATGCCTTCATCAGCGCCAAAGTAAAAGTACTTTTGCCGCCTCCGCTGCAATTTGAGGATATTATTATACTTTTCATTCTTACCCCCTCATCCTTCCTATACAATAGGAATTATATATGGACACTTGCTAATAGGATTTTCAAAGACTTCCACTGTAAGATTATAAACATTTTTAATATTTTCCTTATTTATAACCTCCCAAGGCTTTCCCATTGCAGCAACTTGTCCTTTGTTGATTAGTATAAGTTCATCGCTAAAAATGGAAGCCAAATTCAAATCATGCAGCACAGAAACAATAACCTTATCTTTTTTCAAGCTCTTAAATATGCTTAAAAATTCTACCTGATACTGTATGTCAAGGTGAGAGGTAGGTTCATCTAAAAGGATAATATCTGTTTCCTGACTTAAGGCTCTTGCTGCCACTACTCTTTGCACCTCGCCGCCGCTTAACTGTGTAATAAGCTTATCCTTTAACTGCCATGTATTTGTAAGTTCCATATACCTTTGAGCTATCTTTTTATCTTCTATATCAAAGTCTTGAAATCTTCTTTTATAGGGGCTCCTTCCCATAATAACTATATCAAAAACCGTAAACTCATAGTCAATCATAATATTTTGAGGAATTACCGCCATATTTTTAGCTAGATTTTTGCTGTTAAAACCTAGTATATCCTCTTCGTTAATAAATACAGTTTTCTGTGCTGGAGCTAGTATCTTTGAAATATTTTTAATAAAAGTGGATTTCCCTGACCCATTAGGTCCAATAATGGAATAAAACTTACCCTTGTTAAAATCTAAGCTTATATCCTTTAAAATTTCTTTTCCTGCATAAGCAAAGCTAAGATTTTTCACGCTTATATGCTGCATCCCTCTATCCACTCCTTCTCTTCATTTTTATAAGAAGATATATGAAAAATGGAGACCCTATTAAAGCTGTAACCGCTCCAACAGGCAATTCTGCTGGTGCAGCTATAGTCCTTGCTGCTGTATCTGCTAATAATAAAAACAGTGCTCCTCCTAAGGCTGAAAATGGAATTAGAGCTTTATTATTTGGACCCAAAATAATTCTCATCATATGCGGCACCAGAAAGCCTACAAACCCAATTATTCCTGAGAAAGAAACGCTGACAGCCATAATCAGTGAAGAAATCAGTATTATAAGTTTTTTGAGTTTTTCTGTATCAACACCTAGAGTTTTGGCTGTATCATCTCCAGTAAGCATTAAGTTAAAATCCTTATAAAAAAAGAAAATAGTCGCCGTTCCAATAAGTACAACTGGAGCTGTTATAAAAATATTTTTCCAGCTTGAAGCATTAAAGCTTCCCATCATCCAAAACACTATTTTATTGACTTCTTCCTGATTAAAAACCATTATTATTGAAATCATGGCTGACATTAAAAAGCTAACTGCGCTTCCTGCAAGCAATAGATTCGTAGTTGTTACCTTCCCTCTAACCTGCGCTATAGAATAAACTAAAATAGTTGTAGCTGCAGCACCAATAAAAGCAAATATAGTTACAATACTCAAAGAAGCAATATTTCCTGGAAGCTTTACAACTATAGCAATAGCTGCACCCAAAGCTGCTCCTGAGGATATACCTAGCACATATGGGTCTGCCATAGGGTTTTTAAATAGAGCTTGGAAGGAAGCGCCTACTACTGAAAGCCCCATTCCTACCAGACTGGCCATTACAATTCTCGGCAGCCTTACCATAAATATAATTAGGAAATGTGTATTAGACACATTTCCTTTAATATATTCCCCTATAACTGGTAAAGATTTTAAAACTGCAGTTAAAACATTATATGGAGTTATATTTGCGCTTCCCATGGCAGTGGCTGCAATAGCAACTGCTGCATAAACTAGCAGTAACACTGCAAAAACCATTTTTTTTCTCTTTACCACAATTTTTTTCATGCTTTACACCTTATTTAAAAAGTTCTGGATGAAGTATTTTTGCTAGTGCTTCAACGCCCTCTGCTAGTCTTGGACCCTGTCTGTTTAAAAGATTATCATCTATTTCTATTACCTTATTGTTCTTTACAGCAGACAATTCTTTATAGCCAGCAGTTCCTATAAACTGATCCTTCATTCCAAAGTTTTTTGATATAACAATATATTCAGGATTATTTTCTATAATTTTTTCAAGGCTGTATTTCCAACCTGAGGCATCTTTTGCAATGTTCTTTCCTCCAGCCATTCCAATCATTTGAGCTATAAAGGTATCTCCAGTAGCAGTATAGTCTCCATCTTTACCAAAGCCTACAACATAGTAAACCTTTGGAGCTTCTTTTCCCTTAACCTTTTCCTCAACAGCTTCAATCTTTTTCTTCATTGAAGCTACTAAGCTTTTAGCACTGTCTTGAGCATTTAATATTTGTCCTAAAGTATCAATTGACTCATATGCTCCAGTAAAGTCCTTTGCATTATAAAACACAACGATTTTTATTCCTAAATCTCCTAGCTTTTTAGCTACATCATCTTTAAAATGTGTTGATGCAATAACAACATCTGGCTTTAATTCAATTATTTTTTCTACATTTGGATCTGTTAGGGATCCAATGCTTTCAACGTTCTTAACCTTCTCTGGATAATCATCATAATCTGTTCTTCCAACAAGTAAGTCGCCCTTACCTAGAGCATAAACTATTTCTGTAATACTTGGAGCAACAGAAATAATTCTCTTTGGCTCCTTATCTATTATCACTTCTTTTCCTTTGGAATCTTTAACTGTTAGTGGATATTTAGTTCCTGAAGCTTCCTTTGTAGTTTTGCTGGCATTTTCCTTTGTACTTGTGCTTGTGCAAGCAGCAAAGGATACCATCATTATTACTGCTAATAGTGCTGCTGTTAAATTTCTAAATAATTTTTTCATTTAATATTCCTTCTTTCTCTAAACTTATTTTGTTTCTTTTTCTCTTATATCAATGAGCTTATCCTTCGATTCATTGTCTATGCCAATACCGTCAAAGGTTGCCATATTGTTAACTACATGAAGTGCCGCCTCTATAACGTTAAAAGCAAGAGGGCAGCCACTTCCTTCTCCAAGCCTCATGTTTAAATGAAGAATCGGCTCCAGGCCTATATATTCAAAAGCATAATTTACAGCCTTTTCATCAGATTTATGAGAGGTGAACATATAGTCTTTGCTTTCTGGCTTTAATAGGTACGCACATAGTGCCGCTGAGCAGGAAATTACTCCGTCTATTACTATTGCCTTGTTATTTTTTGCTGCTGATAAAAAGCATCCGCATAACCCTGCTATATCAAAGCCTCCTACTTTGCTTAATACATCTATAACATCTTCCTTATTAGGCTTATTGATTTCCAAGGCTTTTTTCAAAACTCTTTTCTTGTTTTCAAACTGCTCCTCTGTTAAGCCAGCTCCTTTGCCAACCAACTCATCAATATCTATTTCTAAAAGCGAAGCTATAACCGCTGCACTGGTAGAAGTATTGCCAATTCCCATCTCTCCAGTTCCAAGCAAATCAAAGCCTTCGCTGCAAAGCTTATCTGTAATTTCTATACCTGCTTCTATAGCTTTTACTGCTTCTTCTCTGGTCATAGCTTGGCCCTTGCACATATTTGCAGTGCCATTATTTACTTTCTTATTTATTACCTTTGTGTTATCAATTTCTCCATTAACTCCAACATCAACAACGGTTAACTCTGAACCTGCAAAGGAAGCAAGTACACCAACGCCGGTTTTCATTTCCGGAATACCATTTGTCATTACTTTGGTTATTATTTGATCTGCTGCGCTTACACCTTCTTCACAAATTCCATTATCGGAACACATAACCACTATGTTTTTCTTATTAACCTTATTAAAAACCTGCCCTGTTATACCAGCATATCTGGCTGCAATTTCCTCAAGCTTTCCAAGGCTTCCAAGGGGTTTGGTCAAATTATCAATATGCTTCCAGGCTTTTTTTATTGCCTCCTTATCACTTGCAGTTATGGAATTGATAGTTTCTTTTAATAAATTCATAAAAATTCTCCTCTCCATGACTAATTGTCTCTTAAAGGTCCTTTAGCAATTAACCTTTTCGAAATTCATAAATACTTCTAATAACCTGTTATTGTCTTCTCTGCTTTTTACCGCCAATCTTATAAAACTATCGTTCAAGCCTCTGAAATTTCTGCATCTTCTTATCAGTATTCCTTTTGATAGGCAGAAATTGAAAAGCTCTTCTCCTGAGGTTTCCTTAAGCTTTAGAAGAAAAAAATTCCCATGACTTTCATAAAGCTTATCTATAAACTTAAATCCCTTCAGTTTTTGTGAAAAATATTCTCTTTCTTTATAAAGCAGTACTTTAGAGTTATTTATGTACTCTGTATCCTTTAAAACTGTTTTTATGGCAGTCTCTGCAAAGCTGTTTATATTCCATGGTATTTGTGTCTTAGATAGCTTTTCAATAAAAGCCTTATCTGAACTTACGCCATAACCAAATCTGATTCCCGGCATTGCAAAGAATTTGGTAAAGGCTCTTATAATAAAAAGACATTTAAAGTTAGCGCAGCTATCTATAAAGCTTTGATTATCACGACTAACAAACTCCACAAAAGCTTCATCTATTATGATTTTCTTTTTATTCGCCTCACAATATGCGATAATTTCTTCAAAGCACTTTTTATCAATCACTCCCCCATTAGGGTTGTTAGGGTTTGCAATAACCAAACCATCGCAGCGCTCCATATTGTCTAGTATGCTTTTGTAGTTATAGGTAAAATCCTCATTTAGGCTGCAAAATACTATTTCTTCGCTGCAGCTTCTTGCTGTAGTTTCATACTCTGAAAAGGATGGAACAACTATACACGGTCTTTTTAATGCTCCAATAGCCAGATTTATTATTTCTGCTGCTCCGTTGCCTAAAATAATGTTTTCTTCCTTTATCTCTGCCCCTAAATATTCCTTAAGGTGAAATTTCGCTTCTCTATATTTCAAATCCGGATAACAGGTTATATCTTCCAAGGCCTTATAAACATTTTCTTTAAAGCTTTTAGGAACTCCTAAAAAATTTATATTGGAGCTAAAATCCACAAGATTAATCCCTTTAAACTTGCCCTCTGTATATATGTCTCCACCATGCTCTATAAAGCTTTTTTCCTTACTCATCAAACCTTCTCCTTAAAAAATTGCTATTATTAAAATTGCAGCAGCAGCAACAAATATCACTTCAGTTAAAAACATAATCCTATTAGCAGCTGCAATATCTTCTTTTTTAAGCTCTCTTAGTTTGTCTCCAATGGTAGGCTTTTCAACTACTTTTCCAAAATAAACATTATTGCCTCCAAGCTGAACCTTTAAAATTCCTGCTACAGCTGCTTCTGGATAAGCACAGTTAGGACTTTTGTGATTTTTTCTGTCTCTTAACATGATTTTAAAACTTTTTAATATGCCGGAGCCCATAATTGGAGCTGTAAGGCACATAAAAACACCAGTAATCCTTGCTGGCAAATAATTAAATACATCATCTGTTTTAGCTGGAAAAAAACCTATATAAGTATAAGGTTCATTAATATAGCCAACCATTGAATCCATTGTATTTATGCCTTTATACATCATGGCTAGAGGTGCTCCTCCTACAATTCCGTAAAGCAAAGGTGCAATTACTCCATCGGAGGCATTTTCAGCCACAGTTTCTACTGTTGCTCTAATTAATTCTTTTTCTTCCAAGCTTTTAGTGTCTCTCCCAACTATGTAGGAGGTGAATTTTCTAGCAAGAGCTATGTCCTGCTTCAGAAGGGCATAATAAACCTTCATGCTTTCATCCTTTAAGCATTTTGCTGCAATAGTTGTCCATAAAATAAGGATATTGATTATATGAAATAACGGTTTTATTGGCCATGAAAAGTACAATAAGCTAGCAGGCAATAGATAACAGACCAACACCACTATAAGTACCATAATTCCGCCAAGGCTTTTTAAAGCTTCATTGCTTTTAGCAGCAGCTCTTGCTTTGCATTCAATAAACTTTATTAATTTACCGATATATATTATGGGGTGAGGCAGCCAATAAGGATCTCCAAGCATAAAATCTATTATCACAGCAAAAAGGACATCTATTAAATTTGCTACTATAAAATTACTCATGCTGCTTTAGTCCCATTATTTCATAGATTTTATTCATGTCTAAGGATTTCCTTACAATATCCGCAAGCTTGTTTAGCTCTTCTTCTCTGAAGCCTTCATATACAGGGGACTTTCTTTGCGGCATGCCTTTTTCAGCTCTTATTTTGTTAAGCAAATACTGCCTAAATTCTGTGGAATCCAATATTCCATGTATGTAAGTTCCAAAGATAGTTTCTTCTCTATTGAAAATTCCATCAGCCTTATTAGTGTTTAATCCATTCTCTTTAGTTATTGTTATCAAGCTGCTATTGTCTTCTCCTGCTGCAGTTTTACCCATATGAATTTCATAACCATATATGCTTCCTTTAAAATTTTCAAGGCTTACTTGTCCTTCTACTCTGGTCATTACTTTTTCACTCTCAAGAATTGTTGTAGTATTTAAAAGACCTATTCCTTTTATGCTTCCAAGATTGCTCTCAATGTTCAAAGGGTCTCTTATTTCTTTTCCCAGCATTTGATAGCCCCCGCAAATGCCTAGTATCTTTCCTTTTTTGCTGTACTTAACTATTGCTTCTTCAAGCCCTGAGTTTCTTATTGTGTTTAAATCCTCTATAGTGTTTTTACTTCCAGGTATTATAAGCAAATCAGGATTACCAAATTCCTCTTTGCTGGTTATAAATCTAACGCTCACATCCTCTTCACATTTTAAGCAGTCAGCGTCAGTAAAGTTTGAAATATGAGGCAGCATTATAACCGCAACATCTATAGGTGCAGTAACGTTTTTATTTATTTCCATCATGGCTCCATCTTCATCCTCAAGGATTAAGTTAAAATAAGGCACAACACCTATACTTGGTCTTTTTATTATGCCTTCCAGCATATCAACGCCTGGAGCTAAAAGCTTTATGTCTCCTCTAAATTTATTGATTATTGTTCCTTTAACTCTCTCTCTTTCTTCTTCTGTTAAAAGAAGCATTGTTCCCGCAAGAGATGCAAATACTCCACCCTTATCTATATCTCCCACTATGATTACAGGTGCATCTACAAGCTCTGCCATACCCATGTTTACAATGTCTCTGTCTCTAAGGTTTATCTCAGCAGGACTGCCTGCTCCCTCCATAACAATAATGTCAAAATCCTTCTCAAGCTTTAAAAACTGCTCCTTAAGCATATCCTTGAAAAGCACCTTCAAATTGTGATATCCTGCAGCCGTCTCATTGCTATGTACTTTGCCATTTACAATTACCTGACATTTAGTATCTGCTGTGGGCTTTAAAAGTATGGGATTCATATATGCCTGTGGCTCTAAACCAGCAGCATAGGCCTGAAGCACCTGTGCTCTGCCCATTTCTTTGCCGTCTAAGGTTATATAGGAATTTAAGGACATATTTTGAGACTTATAAGGACATACCGAATATCCATCCTGTTTAAAAATTCTACACAGCGCAGCAACAATAAGGCTTTTCCCAACTGAGGAGCCAGTACCTTGAATCATTATCTTTGCCATAGTGCACCTCCTTAAAATTAAAGATAAAATAAAAATGGCAGTACGCTTCAAACGTACTGCCACTAGAATTAACAAATAACCAAAAGATATATTATCTCATAAGTAGTTATAGCTCACCCTAATAGGCCTTCCCTCCGAAAGCATATTAACACGCAAATTTAGGCAGGTCTCCTGACTTATGATTCCTCCTCATCTTCTTCCTTCCCCTAAAAATAGAGTGGATAACCAAAGACTCGTCATCAATTACAGTAGCGGGGGCTGTTGCGGACTCTAACCGCATTCCCTTTTCACCTTTTGTAAGGCACCTAAATTCAATATTAAATTTTCATTTTCTTACTCAAGTATAATTTCTTTCCTCATCATTGTCAACTGAATCCTTAGTTAAAAGCTGGATAATATTATTAAGCTTAGAAGCATTACCAGCTCATTATTTGCTCCTAAGCTGTCGCCAGTAATTCCGTTAATTTTAGAATTACAGAACAAATTAAAGAGAACAGTTATAATTACAGCTGCAATAAATAATGCTGCTGTTTCAAAAACAAGTCCTAGAGCTAATCCAATTGCAATTGCAAATAGAGCATTTACAACTGCTTCCTTTAAGGTAACATTGTTAATAAACAAATTTCCTGAGCCTTTTTCTTTAGCTGGTTTCCCAATATAGCTTAAAAGTATCATAGAAAATCTGCTTATGACAGGTATTATTAGCAAAGCTATAGGATCTTTCTTTGTTAATAGAAATAAATAGGCCTCATATTTAATTAAAAGATTTAATACTATACCAATACACCCAAAGGTACCTATTCTACTGTCTTTCATTATCTCTATTATTTTATCCTTGCCTTTAAAGGCAAAAAAACCATCGCAGGTATCCCCAAAGCCATCCATATGCAGTGCACCTGTAACCAATATTTCAAAGACTATTATTGCTATGACAGCAAAGGCTGTTGGCACTAATTTAGCTGTTCCTGTAAATAGAAGATATTGAAATATTCCAAGCAAAAGCCCTATTAGCCAAAAGAAGTTAGCACCATTTCTGAAATTCTCATTTTCACAAGGAAGAGCCTTGTTTACAGGAACTCTGGTTAAGAGCTGAAGCATAAGTAAGAAATCATATAAATATTTTTTCATAGCAATCTCCCTTGACTATTTAAGCTTTAGCGGCAGACCAGCTACTACTAGATAAGCCTCATCACTTAACCTGCCTAAAAGTTGATTTATTCTGCCTGATATGTCTGTGAAAATACGCCCAAGCTTGTACTCTGATACAAGTCCAAAGCCTACTTCATTTGATATTATTACAAGCTCCTTATCAAACTCCCTGCAGGCAGAAATTAATTCTTTAAATTGTTCACTTATGTTCTCTTCAAGGCTTTGAATTTCTTCTCTTGTTAAATTATCAAAATCCATATATTTATCAAAAATAATATTTGTTATCATGGTAGTTACGCACTCAAGCATAATAAACTTGCTTTGGGATTCTTTTATAACCTCTTTAAGGTTCTTATACCCTTCGAAGGTTTCCCAATTTTTATTTCTTCTCTCTTTATGAATGGCAACTCTCTCTCTCATCTCATCATCCGTAATGATTGAGGTAGCAATGTACAACACCTTGTCCTTTTCCTTTAAAAGCTCCTCGCCAAAGGTACTTTTTCCGCTTCTGCTTCCACCTGTTACTAATGTTATTTTGCTCAAATTATCACTCCTTTTCACTGGCAGGCAGCAAGTTAAAGATTACTTGCTGCTTTACCTGTTAATAAATCTGGTTGTATTATGGAATCAATATGCCAATTGTTATATTGAAATCTAGCTATT
The DNA here is from genome assembly GCF_023656515.1 of Clostridium swellfunianum. Lineage (NCBI taxonomy): Bacteria > Bacillati > Bacillota > Clostridia > Eubacteriales > Clostridiaceae > Clostridium > Clostridium swellfunianum. The sequence goes on along the minus strand of NZ_JAMOFV010000006.1, from coordinate 3,472,644 downwards.
GATATACTACCATTTTTCGAAGTAAATTTCCAAAAGTTATTTAAATCTCCATCAAGAATGTAGCAATATATCAGTCTTATAACGCCTCCATGAGATACCACAAGGCAATCTTCATAGTTTTCTTTTTCTAGCATTTTCATGAAGGCTGCTGCTCTCTCATAGGCCTCTTTTACGCTTTCACCTTTGGGAATCTTATAGTCTATCCAATTTTCTTCCCATGCCTTACTTTCTACAGGATAGTTAATACAAATTTCTTTATAGGTCTTATTCTCAAAGATTCCAAAATCCCTTTCATTAAGTCTGGAATCACAAATGATTTCTTTATCTGTAAGTATTCTTGCGCTATCCAAAGCTCTTTTTCTTTCGCTTGAAAACACCTTGTCAAAGCACAAATTTTTAATTATATCTTTAGATTTTTCAATTTCAGCTTTACCTAGTTGAGACAGTTCGTCCTCAAAGGCGCCTAGATATCGCCCTTTCAAATTACTATCAGTTTGCCCGTGTCGTACTAAATATAAATTCATGATTTTAATCTCCTATTAAACAGAAATTTTATAATAACTAATAATCTTGCTACTTTGACATAGCTTCATAAAACTGCTTAGGGGTAATTCCATACTCATTTTTAAAGGTTCTAAAAAAATTGGAATAGTCTCCAAAGCCGCACTGCTTGTAAACATCTATAACAGGTATGTTGTGAAGTATAAGTTCCTTAGCCTTTATAAGCTTCTTTTGAACTATATATCTATGAATAGTAGTTCCAGTATGTTTTTTAAATTCCCTTGAAAGGTGAAACTTACTTAAATAAACCTGCTCTGCAAGCTCATCAACTGTAATATCCTCCTCAAGATGGTCGTTAATGTAATCTATAACCCCGTCTATTATATTACTTTTCTTTATATCCACCATAAGCTTTTCCTTGTTGTTAAAAGCAATATTGTTTATATACACCATAAGCTCAACAATATATGCCTTATAAATAAGCTCATGGCCTATTCCTTTATAGTTTTGAAGATTTATTATCTTATTTAGCAGCAGCCTTATATTTTGCTGGGTATCAAAATCTGCTCTAAGCACATTCTTTTTATCCTCACCTTCAAAGCATAGAGTTAAATCTGTTTCTTTGCTTGACAGTTCCTTTAAAAAATTTCTATTCATCCATAAAACAATTCTCTCATAAGTTGCATCCTTATTATTCACAATAGCTTGGTGAAGTTCTTTAGAGTTTATCAATATAATATCACCTGACTTTAAATAATAGGTTTTACCCTCGATTAAATATGTAACATCTCCGCTAATAAAAAGATAGCATTCATAAAAGTCGTGATGGTGCAGGCTTATTCGTGCTATGTCATTACTTGAATAATGAAAAATTTCATAATCGCTTGAAAGCATATACTGTCGAGATAAATACTTGTGAGTCTTGGTTTTCATTTAAGTCACCTTCTAAATTAATCTATAAATATATTATTTTACTTGAGCATTTTTTGCAAGTTTTAAAGCAATAATAACATATTAATAAAATAATTTTTTCGCTATAATAAAGACATTCCTAAGAATAAATATTTACTTTAACAGTAGTTCAAAGGGTGATATTTTGCTAGATAACGATTTTATGTTAAAAGGAGCAACTGCAAAGCTTCTTTATGAGTATATTGCAAAAAGTGCTCCAATTTTCCTTTGTCTCTTCCACCTATTTCCAAGGAAGTTTGTCACCAATTAAGTTTACTAAAACTTGTTTGCACTACTAATAACCCTGTTGACAATCTTGAATATCACAAGCTTTTATCTTCCAAAACTTATTCAAGTTTTTAGGTTCTGCCAACCTTTAGACCTGACGAAGCTTGTGGTATTCAAGTTAAGTCATATAATGACTATTAACCGCTTTAAAGTAAAGAATCGATTATTTAAACAAATATAAAAAATTATTTAAATTTGGAGGAATAGTAAAATGAAATTATCATTCAGATGGTACGGAAAAGACGATAAGGTTACTCTTAAATACATTAAACAAATACCAAGCATGTACAGCATTGTAACCGCTATTTACGATGTACCTGTAGGCGAGGTATGGGACATGGATAGAATACTTAAGCTTAAGGCTGAAGTTGAAGCTTCAGGACTAAAGTTTGACGTTATTGAAAGCGTTCCTGTACACGAAGACATAAAGCTTGGACTTCCAACAAGAGAAAAATATATTGAAAACTACAAGCAGAATATTAGAAATCTTTCAACGGCTGGAGTTAAAGTAATCTGCTACAACTTTATGCCTGTGTTTGACTGGACAAGAACACAGCTTGATAAGGAATTAGAGGATGGTTCAACTGCTCTTGTTTACTATGTGGACCAAGTTAAAAAGATGGATCCTCTAAGCGGAGAATTATCGCTGCCTGGATGGGATTCAAGCTACACTAAGGAAACTCTTAAGCAGGTATTTGACCAATATGCAAAGGTTGATAAAGAAGCTTTATGGAGCAATCTTGAATACTTCCTTAAGGAAATCATTCCAGTTGCAGAAGAGTGCGATGTTAAAATGGCAATTCACCCAGATGATCCACCATACGATATATTTGGTCTTCCAAGAATAATTACTAATGAAGAAAGCTTGGATAGATTCTTAAAGCTTGTTGACAGCAAATACAATGGACTTACACTATGTACTGGTTCACTTGGCTCTGGCAGCTTCAATGATGTAGTGAGAATGGTAGATAAATATGCAAGCCAAGGAAGAATACACTTTATGCATGTTAGAAACGTAAAGCTTCTTGAAGATGGAAGCTTTGAAGAAAGCGCTCACTATTCACCTTGCGGTTCCTTAGACATTGTTGAAATAATAAAGGCTCTTCACAAGAACAACTATGAAGGTTATTTAAGACCAGACCACGGAAGAATGATTTGGGGCGAAACTGGCAGACCTGGCTACGGCTTATATGACAGAGCCCTAGGAGCAATGTACATCACAGGAATATGGGAAACACTAGAAAAAACAAGCAAAGGAGAAAAATAAAATGAAAATCCCCTTTAATATAGACTTAACTAACAAGGTTGTTGTAGTTACTGGTGGAGCTGGAGTATTAGGCGGTTCCTGGGTTGATGCCCTTGCAGAATGCGGCGCAAAGGTAGCTATACTTGATTTAAAATTAGAAAACGCTGAAAGAAAAGCCTCTGAAGTTACAGCTAAAGGAAAAATTGCTTTAGGCGTTGAGGCAAATGTTCTTAATAAGGAAAGTCTAAAGAAGGCTCATGAAATAGTATTAGAAAAGCTTGGACCATGCGATATACTTATAAACGGTGCTGGTGGAAACAATCCTAAAGGAACAACAACTAAAGAATATTTGTATGCAGAGGATTTGGCTGAAGAAAACAAAGACCTTGTTACCTTCTTTGACCTTGACGAGCAAGGAATAAGATTTGTATTTGATCTTAATTTCCTTGGAACACTGCTTCCAACTCAGGAATTTTCAAAGGATATGATAGGAAGAAAAGGCTGCAGCATATTGAATGTTTCTTCAATGAATGCCTTTACTCCTCTTACAAAGATACCTGCTTATTCAGGAGCAAAGGCTGCTATTTCAAACTTTACTCAATGGCTTGCTGTTCACTTCTCAAAGGTAGGTATAAGAGTAAATGCTATAGCTCCAGGTTTCCTAGTTACAGCTCAAAATGAAGCGCTGTTAAAGAATCCAGATGGAAGTTTAACAGCACGCTCAAACAAAATTTTAAACAGCACTCCAATGGGCAGATTCGGAGAGCCAGAAGAGCTTATAGGGGCACTATTATTCCTAGCTTGCGAAGAGGCTTCAAGCTTTATAAATGGTGTGGTCCTTCCAATTGACGGTGGATTCTCAGCTTACTCAGGAGTTTAATAAATTGTATATAAAATAATATAGGTGCCGTTTCTCTTGCAGAACGAAAAGGTGAAATGTTAAAAAGTTAAATTGTTATATTTTTAAAAAGTTAACTTTTTATGCTGCAAGAGAAACGGCACCTATATTTATAATTTATTGGTCTTAAGGCTCAATCCTCGTTTCAACCTATAAGATATTCAATTGTTCATCTAAATACTTCAATACTTCTTCTTTACTTTCCGGCTTATCATGCCCCAATAAACAAGTATTAAAATCAATTTCTCTAATGAACTCTATATAGCTTTGCAATTTATTCTTGTCATACTTACCACCATAATTATAGTAATCTCCGCAATCTGCATCACCAACAAAAACAGCTCTCTCTTCAGGCACATAAATTATCACCGAATCTTCTGAATGAGGTGCATTTACTTCCATTACCTCGCAATGAATGCCCCCTAGGTCAAACTTTAACTTTCCATTAAATTCTATATCTGAAGTCACAACTTTTACATTTTGTCTATCTGGATATTCAAGCTTAATGCATTTGTCACAAAACTCTATATCCTTACCCGCTTTAAGTCTATCTTTCATATCCTCATCAGACCACTTCCATTCAGCAACCTCTTTTAATTTTTCATTTGTAAGCTTTCCTGAAACTGTTTTTCCTGACACAGCATGCATTCCAAAAGTATGATCCCAGTGCCAATGAGTAATAACAGTGTAATCCGGTAATCTTAAATTTGCATTCCTTAATTCTTCGTAAAATTTTTCAACGTGCTTACATGAATTTCCTGCATCTACTGCTAATGAATACTTATCCCCATTTATATATCCAAGCACAGGTCTATCAGTTTCTTCTTCACTAGGTAAATAATAAACTCTATTCGATAGCTTTTTAAGTTCCATAATTTCTCCCCCAAATATAAGTATATATCAAAAGTTATACCTATTTTCATTATACGAAAACTGTATATAACTGTAAATAAGGTTTCAAGAACGATATCTCTATAATTCTGGAATGTGGAACGGTTATAATTGACATTCGCTTTATAGTCTGATAATATTAATATACCGTCCAACCGGTATAGCTATGTTGTAATTTATATAATATAGCTATTATTTTAATAAGAACAAATAAGTTCAAAATAAGCTAAGTTTATTGTTGAACTTATTTATCCATAAGAAAGGTTGATATTATGAACAATCCTGTTAAAGAAAAGATTCTTGATGCAGCTAACAAGTTAATTACTGAGAAAGGCTTAAGCTCCTTTACCTTAGAGGAGGTAGCAAAGGAGGCTGGCATAAGCAAAGGGGGACTTCTATATCATTTTAGCAGCAAGGATGCCTTGATGAAAGGACTTATAGAAAGCGGAATAGCCTTATTTGAAACAAAAGTTTCAGAAAGGGAAAAGTCTTTATCTTCTAATGAACCTAACAATTGGTTTGTATCCTATATAGAAGAACAATTTAGCACAGCCAAAATTGATACTAATACTATGGCAGGAATTATAGCTGCCTTTGCACTAAATCAAGAGCTGCTAGAGCCTGTGCTTGAAAACCGTAAAGAGTGGCTTGAAAAAATCAGTAAATCAAAAGACCCTATCTTAGGTATTATAATAAGCCTTGCCTGCGACGGCATAGCCTTCTCAAATCTACTTGGAATTGATGTATACCCTGAGAAGACAAAAGCAGAACTTATGGAAAGACTAATCCACTTAACAAAGGAGTGTTATTAAAGTGCTTGACTTTATTTCCTATCCTATTGGTGCCTTTTTGAGAATAATTTATAATACCTTGGCATTTAAGAATTATGGATTGTCCATAATTTTGCTTACTGTCATTATTAAAACCTTAGTCCTCCCTTTAACTATCAAGCAATATCGTTCAACTGCAAAGATAAGTGAAATACAACCCCAGATACAGGAGATTCAAAAGAAGTATAAAAATGATCCTCAAAAGCTTAATGCAGAAACTGTGAAGCTATATCAGGAATACAAAATAAATCCTGCAAGCGGCTGTTTACCTCTTTTAATACAGATGCCAGTACTTTTTTCGTTGTATTATGTAATTTCGCAGCCCCTGAAGTACATGTTCAAAATCCCTAAGGATGTTATCAGTCAAATTTTTAGCATGATTCCTGCTGAAGCTGTAAAGTCATCAAATTTACATGACTTAAGCATAATCGACTATTTTTCACATAATCTAGACAAGCTATCAAGCGCCAATGGTCTGATTACACAGGACAACTTATTAAACATGAAATTCTTTGGAATTAACTTAGGTGCAATACCTTCACTAGATCCTAGCAGGCTCTTTGGCAGTTCTCCAGATATGCAGGCCTGGTATCTACTTATAATTCCGGTACTGGCTATAGTTACTACTTTTATTTCAACCAAATATTCAATGAATCAGACTCCACAGCAAAATACTAACCCAAGTCAAAATTCTATGATGAATAGCATGACTTTAATTTCACCTATTATGACTGGTTTTATCTCATTTACTGTTCCAGCTGGGCTAGGAATTTATTGGATTATTTCAAACGTTTTTCAATTAGGTCAGCAGCTTTTTATGAATAAATATATAATTAATAAAGCTAGCAGCTCAAAAAATAAACCTCTTAGTGAGCCATCATCCTAAAATAAGCTAAATGGAGGTATGAAGGATAAATGTCGTGGATTCTATTAACTATATACATTTTAAATTTTTTAACTATCATAGCTATTTTGTTTATCGAAAGAAAAAAGCCTGTTACGGCTTTTTCCTGGATTCTCCTTCTTACCTTCCTTCCTGTAGTTGGATTCATATTTTATCCTATACTGGGAAGAAATCTAAGGCCTAATGAAAAGAAATCCTTCAGACTAAAAATGGAGTTTGATAAGCTTTATAACAAGAGGCTCCACAAGGAACACCTAAGCTCAAAAAATACTATTCATAAGTATAATTTTGAGTATGAAGATCTTATAAAAATGAATGCTAATGCAGGCAACAGCATTTATTCACAAGATAATGAGGTTGCAGTCTTCACTAGAGGAAGGGATAAATTCACTTCTCTTTTTAAAGATATTGAGGAAGCAAAAGACTCTATTAATATGCTTTACTATATCATAAACAACGACAAGCTTGGGAGAGAAATAGTTAAGCTGCTCACAAGAAAAGCCAGAGAAGGTGTAGAAGTCCGAATTCTTTATGACCATATAGGCAGTATTTCCACCCCTCATAAGATGTTTACTGCTTTAATAAATGCTGGCGGAAATGTATATCGATTTTCACCTGTTGGACTCGGAACTTATACCCGTATCAATTATAGAAATCACCGAAAAATTGTTGTTATAGATGGTAAAATAGGATATACAGGCGGTATGAATATTGGTGATGAATATTTAGGCATGCATAAGCGCATAACTCCTTGGAGAGATACTCATTTAAGGATTACAGGCTCTGCAGTTTATGCTCTTCAGGAGAGATTTTTAATGGATTGGTCCTATGCCTCAAAAAATGTTAATGAGCAGGATAGTGATGAACTATGCAGGTTCTTCCCTGTAATTCAATCAAAGGGCAGCGTTGGAATGCAAGTGCTTTCAAGCGGTCCTGACATAAACGGAGAGCAGATTAAAAGAGCCTACATTAAGATGATTAACTCAGCCAAAGAAAGTATATTTATTCAAACTCCATATTTTATACCTGACGATTCTTTTCTAGAAGCTCTTAAAATAGCAGCTTTGTCAGGAGTGGATATAAAAGTGATGCTCCCTGGTATACCTGATAGAACTCTTGTATATAGGGCTACAACCTCCTATATTAAAGACCTTTTAGAGTGCGGTGCAAAAGTATCCCTTTATGCAGGTTTTCTGCACTCCAAGATGCTATTAGTTGATGGCAAGGTAGCTTCAATAGGTACAGCCAACATGGACGTGAGAAGTTTTTCCTCAAACTTTGAAATTAATACCTTTATTTACGATAAGCAACTTTCCTCTGAATGCAGTAAAATATTTGAAGAAGACCTTGGTCATAGTAAGCTACTAACAAAGGAGTCATACCATAAAAGAGGATTAAGAATCAAATTACAAGAAGGCTTATGTAGACTTTTATCACCTTTTCTATAAAAAATAAAAAGATAGAAAGTAGGAAAATAGGGACGGTTATCATTTAGTTGCTTTTCAGATAAAAAGAACAATAAAATGATAACCGTCCCTGTTTGTTTATTATATACTTCTAGCTATAGCATTTGCTTCAGCAACTGCATTTAAAGCTCTTCTTGCTCGTACTGCATCACCTGCAGCATAATATGGAATTCCTTTATCTTCACAATATTTGCCTATTTTTTCAAAGCTTCGTGATCTTGCTCCGATGGCTACAACAACTGAATCACATGGAAGTTCTTCTCTATTGCCTTCTCTTTCTATAACAACAGTATCTTCTTTTATTTCTATGCACTTTGCCTTTGTAAGTGTCTTTACTCCTGAGAAGTACAAGCTTTCCATAACACATATACTTCTGAGCTGACCTAAATCTTTAGCAACAGCATCAAGCATTTCTACTACTGTTATTTCATCGGCTTTTCCATGAAGATATTCAGCTACCTCAAGACCTACAAGACCGCCTCCTATAACCACTACCTTTCCGTGAACTTCTGCCTTGCCAGACAATACGTCATGGGAGTTTGTTACCTTTGGCAGATTTCCTCCTGGAATGTTCAAATTCATCGGGGCTGCACCTATGGCTATAACAACCTCATCAGGTTTAATTTCATCTATAAGTTCTATAGTTACAAGTGTGTTTAATCTAACCTCAACACCTTTTTCTATTGCCTGTTTTCCCATTGCTATTGCTGCTTCCTTCATTTCCTCTTTTCTAGGAGCAGCCCCAGCAAGTATAAACTGCCCACCAAGGAAAGCTGACGCCTCGCAAACTATTGGGTTATGTCCTCTTTCTTTTAAAACTATCGCTGCTTCAAGTCCTGCCAATCCCCCTCCAGCTATCAATATCTTTTTAGGGGTATCAGTTTTAACTATAGCAAATTCTGATTCTCTTCCTAGGGCTGGGTTTCTCATGCAAGTTATAAACGGCATCTCTGGAGATACGAAACCATCATAGCAGCCTTGGTTGCAGCCAACACATTTAACTATGCTTTCTACGGCTCCAGCCTTAGCCTTGTTGCAAAACTCTGCATCAGCAAGCTGTGCACGTCCCATAACTACCATGTCTGCCTTATCGCTTTCAAGTATTTCTTCTGCTTGAGCAGGATCATTTATTCTTCCAACAGCTACAGTAACCATTCCTGTTTCTTTTCTTATTCTTGCAGCATTATCCACATTAAAACCTCTTGGAAGATCGATTGGTGGAACCTCGTATTTTATAGCCGCACTTGAGAAGTTTCCTCTAGATACATCAAGGATGTCAACACCTGCAGCTTTTGCCAATTTACAAAATTCAATAATATCTTCTATGGTAAGCCCGCCTTCTAAATAATCGTCTTGAGCATCGACACGCATAAATAAAGGCATATCCTCAGGTATATTTTCACGAATAGCTTTTATGCACTCTATTGAAAATCTTGCTCTGTTTTCTAAAGTTCCACCATATTCGTCATTTCTTTTGTTAAAGAATGGACTTAAAAATGAGTGCGGTACATAATTATGAGCTGCATGAAATTCTACAGTGTCAAAACCAGCTTCAACTGCTCTTCTGGCTGCCTCACCAAAGGCTTTAATTGAAGCATTAATTGTTTCAAGGCTTGCACCCGGTATTGTATATTCTGTGCCTTTCACTGGCATATCACTAGGAACAATTATCATTGCTTCTGGATCGCTTCCAACTGCAAGCCCACCAAGCCATAGCTGAACTCCGGCCTTTCCACCTGCTTCGTGTATAGCAGCTGTCAGTTTTTTTAGCCCTGGAATAAACCTATCTTCAGCAATTGAAAGAAACTTTTTAGGGGACGCTGGAGCATACACTGAACATACCTCTGTAAAGTTTAACCCACAGCCACCTATAACTCTTGCTGCATGGTAATCTATAATCTGCTGCGTTACAAATTTATCTTCTGTTGGCATCTTTGTGCCCATAGCTGGAAACACTACTCTGTTTTTTAACTCTAAACCTCTAATTTTTATTGGACTGAACAATTTATTGAATACCATTTTTGATCCACTCCTTATTTTTCTTATATTGCTCTTGCTGCTTCATAACCTTCAGTAACCGCATGCTTTACTCTGCGCGGCGCAGAAGCATCTCCAATAACACTTATTTCTTTTATTTTTCCTTGAAGCTCTACAGCCAAATTTTCTGAAGCTTTGAATCCTAATGCAAGCACTACAGAATCACACTTAAGACTTTCTATAGTACCATCTGCTTTTTCTACTATTGCTTCATTAGCCTTTATTTCAACTAGTTTTGTGCCAGCCATAATATTTACACCATTTACAGCTACCATCGTATTTAATGCTAATAGGTTGTTAAAGGCCATTGGTTCTGCTAAGATGCGCTCTTTCATCTCAATTATAGTAACCTTCTTGCCCTTTGAAGCTAAATGAACTGCTGTCTCACAGCCAACAAAGCCTCCGCCTGCAACTATAATGTTCTCACCTAGTTGTACTCCCTTTGAAAGCACGTCAATTGCAGTATATACATTATTTCTATCAATACCTGGAAGCCTTGGTATAATAGGATTACTTCCTGTACCTATTATTACTGCATCAGGATTTTCCCTAAGTATTTCTTCTGCCGTAACTTTTTTATTCATCGTAACTTGAATACCTAATTTACTTAACTGAGTTTCATAATATTTAATTAATCTTCTCAAATCCCCTTTAAAGTCAGGAACAGATGCCGGCATCAAATTTCCTCCTAGTTTCGAAACCTTATCCCAAAGTGTAACCTTATGTCCTCTTTTTGCTGCTACTATGGCAGCTTCAAGTCCTCCAGGACCTGCTCCAACAACAAGTACGGATTTCTTTTCCTCTGCCTCAGTCAGCTTCTCTGCTTCTCTACCGCAGCTTGGGTTCACTCCGCATGCCACTGGTTCTCCTGAAAGAATGGAAAACATGCATTCATTGCATCCAATGCATGGAACAATATCTTCTTCTCTATTTTCTTTTACTTTATTAGCCCATTCAGGGTCTGCTAAGGAATAATGCCCTAAAGCTACAAAGTCAGCTGTTCCTTCTGAAATTATTCTTTCAGCCACCTCTGGATATCCTAATTTCCCATGGCCAATTACAGGCACCTTAACTTCTTTCTTAACAGCTTGTATATATTTCTCATGAAGGGCTGGTTCTTGATATATAGTAGGTATTGCATTTTGCCAACATGCATGGCAACCTATATCTACGTGAAGAGCAGAAACTCCTGCAGCTTCTAAAAGCTTTGCCACCTTAATTCCTTCTTCAAGATCTCTTCCTTCTGGTATAAGGTGAGCAGGAGAAAATTTATAGATAATTGGATAGTCTTCGCCACAGCTCTTTTTAACAGCCTCTATTACCTCAAGTGCTATCCTCATTCTATTTTCAAAGCTGCCTCCATACTCATCCTTTCGCGAGTTCCATAAAGCTGTTTGAAACTGATCAATTAAATATCCGCCATAGCCGTGTATTTCCACAGCGTCAACTCCAGCGCTTTTAGCCAATGCTGCAGCCCTTCCAAAAGCCTCTACTTGCGTGTGTATTTCTGCTACTGAAAAGCTTGGATTATTCTCACCAATATAGCCAATCTTTCCAGCGCCTAAAGAAAGTTGAATGCACAGCTTGCCACTAAAAGCATGTACACTATCAGCCAACTTCTTAACCCTATCTACTTTATCTTCCTTATCTAACAAGAAAAAACTATTAAGGCTTTGATATTCATCTGAAACCAATGCTGCCCCAGTTATTATAAGGCCTGTACCGCCTTCAGCCCTAGCAGCATAATAATCGATTGACTTTTGTGAAAACCCATGATCTGGATCAACATAATCGATACCCATAGGCGCCATAACAATTCTGTTTTTCAGCACTAAGTTTCCAATCCTTCCAGGTTCAAACATCTTCATAGATACTACACCAACCCTCATTATGTTATTTTTCTAACATTACTTTGCCTGTTAATAGGCAGTTAAAATAATTATTAATTGTTTACATAACTAAATTATGTAAATAATTAATAATTATATTATAGATTATTTAACAATCTAAATCAATATGTTTAAAACAATACGTTTGATTTTTTGATGAAAAAATACTTGAAGTTTATTGCTTCAAGTATTTCTATATTAATAACAGCTAAAATAGTTTTATGTTCGGAAAATACCATCAATTGTTAAAGTTTGACCAGTAATATAGTTGGCTTTCTCTGATGCTAAAAATACTGCTGCTGCTCCAACCTCTTCTGGCTTTCCTAATCTGCCTGCAAAAACGCTGCCTTTTATCCAAGTCTTAATTTCCACAGGAAGACTTGCAACCATATCTGTTTCTATAGGACCTGGACAGATTGCATTTACATTGATACCCACAGGAGCTAAATCTCTTGCAAGTGTTTTAGTTAATCCAATAAGAGCTGCCTTTGAAGAGGCATAAGCAGAACTTCCTGAAGCCCCTGTTGCAGCACTTGTAGAAGACATGAAAATCAGACTTCCTGCTTTTCTTTCTATCATATAAGGAACAACTAGCTTTGACATATAGAAAGGTCCATAAGCATTTACTTTCATAACTTTATCAAATTGTTCAAGAGTAGTATCTATTATGGAGCCATTAGCTTCAATTCCTGCATTATTAACAAGAGCATCAATGCGTCCAAATCTCTCAATTGCTGCTTCTACTAACTTTTTACATTCGTCATATTTTGAAACATCTGCCTGAAATACCAAGACTTCTGCTCCATGTGATGCGCAAGCCTCAGAGACTTCCTTTGCCTTTTGTACATTGCTATTGCAGTGAATGACTATATTATATCCTGCTTCAGCAAATTCTGTGGCGCAAGCAGCTCCAATACCTCTTGAAGAGCCTGTTATAAGGGCAACTTTCTTACTCATAAACTTTATCCATCCCTTCATTCTTCTTTAATTCATAACAAATTAATTATTTTACTTTAGTATTTTGAATTTATTTACTCATCAATCTGGTTAGATTTTTAACATAATTTCGTAATAATTATATAGATATTTTGCTATTCTGTTATTTACAGTACTGTTTCATAGATTTAATCTACATATTCATTGTATAATATTTAACAATTTAAATCAATATGTTTAAAACAACTTATTTGATTTTTCTAATAAAAAAAGAACCACTTAGTTTTAAGTAGTTCTTATTCAATCTTTAATGCTTTTATTATATTCTTTATATAGTCAATCCGCTTTTCTCTGCTTTCAATTATTCCATGGTCAAAATTTAAAATGTCACTATTCTCTATTGGATGAATAATTGAAGACATGAAAATCATGTACTTGTGTTCGCAGCTCATGCTGCTGTCCTTTGTCACGCTATATAATATGCTTTCAAACTTCTCATTCATTTCCTTACTTGCAGCCAATATCTTACTTGAAATTTCATCTGCCACTTCCTGCTTTGATGCATCTCTCAGTATTACTGTTACTCCAGGAAACCTAATTATGTATTCCATTATCTCATTAGAAGCTAAAAGAAGCTTCTCTTCATCACTAAATTCCTCATTGTCAAGTATAGATGTAATGCTAAGAGTATTTGTAATATAAAACTCCTTTACCTGTCTAAGCATTTCTTCCTTAGTTCTAAAGTAATAATTTATAGCACTTACATTTACATTAGCCTCTTTAGCTATTGCACGGACAGATATATTAATAGATCTGTTCTTACCTATTAGGTATAAGGCTCTATCTAAAATCTTCTCTTCAACGCTCTTTAATTCTCTCATTCTCTAAAACTCCCTTTGCATTGCGTTCTTGCTACATTATACACTATTTTTATTGTTAACAATATAGCTGATTACCTAAATAATGTGATTAGTTAGCATATCTAACATGTTAATAAACTTATATTTATTAATCAGCTGCTGTTATCTTACCTTTAAAATTTTATGATATAATATATAAAAATCAGTTTAATGGAGGAAATATGATGAAGTACGAAGTTATAATATTTGATGCAGATGATACTTTATTTGATTTTAAAAAGTCTGAAAAAGAAGCCTTTAAAAACGCTATGCTTGAATTTGATATAGAATATGATGAGAATCACCATTTAAAAATATACCAAGACATAAATTCTGCCATATGGAAAGAATTTGAGCTTGGGCTTATTACTCAGGAAGAATTAAAGGTTGAGCGTTTTAAAAGATTATCCCATAAACTAAGCACTAAATTTGATGAGAATGAATTTGCCAAATCATATATGAAGCACTTGGCAGATGCATCCTTCCTGTTTGATGAAAGCGCCAAACTTATAGAGGGCTTACATAAAGATTACACTCTTACAATTGTTACAAATGGCCTTACTGATGTGCAGAACAAGAGAATAAGAAAGTCAGTCATAGCAAACTATTTCAAGGGTGTAGTAATCTCAGAGGAAGTTCGAGCCGCAAAGCCATCCCGCGAGATTTTTGAACATGCCTTAAAGGATATTAAGTACACAGATAAGAGCAAGATACTAATGGTGGGTGACAGCCTCTCCTCCGACATACAAGGCGGCATAAATTTTGGCATTGATACCTGCTGGTACAATCCAAGGAAGCTTTTAAACAGCACTAACATAATACCTACCTATGAAATATCAAACTTAATGGAGCTTAAGGATATACTTGAGAAATAGATAAAAGCACCTTTTCAGGTGCTTTTATCTATTTAAGAATTTCTTCTATTTTATTTAACTCTTCTTCAGTGAACTTTAAATTATTCAAAGCAGCCACATTTTCCTCAATTTGAGAAACCTTACTAGCTCCTATAAGAGCAGAAGTTACTTTTCCACCTCTTAATACCCAAGCTAATGCCATCTGTGCCAAACTTTGTCCTCTTTCCTCTGCTAGCTCATTTAATCTCTTTATCTTATTAAGCTTTTCTTCTGTAAGGTCTCTTTCATTTAAGAAAACTGAAGGTCCTGCCGCTCTTGAATCCTTTGGTATACCGTTTAAGTACTTGCCTGTCAGCTGTCCTTGAGCCAGTGGCACAAAGGCTATTGAACCTATACCTTCCTCCTCAAGCACCTTTTGAAGTCCTCCCTCTATCCATCTGTCAAACATATTGTAGCTAGGCTGATGAATCACAAAAGGAGTTCCCAAGCTCTTTAAAATTTCAGCAGCTTCTTTGGTCTGCTCCGCATTGTAATTTGAAACGCCTACGTAAAGAGCCTTTCCTTTCCTTACTATTAAATCAAGAGTTCTCATAGTTTCTTCTAATGGTGTATTCGAATCTGGCCTATGATGGTAGAATATATCCACATAATCCAAATTCATTCTCTTTAAGCTCTGATCTAAGCTTGAAACCAAGTATTTTTTTGACCCCCAGTCTCCGTAAGGCCCCGGCCACATTCCATAACCAGCCTTTGTGGATATTATCATTTCATCCCTAAAGCCTTGGAAATCAAGCTTTAGTATTCTTCCGAAATTTTCTTCTGCTGATCCTGGAGGAGGTCCATAATTATTTGCTAAATCAAAATGAGTAATTCCTAAATCAAAAGCTTTTTTAACAAGCTCTCTTTGATTTTCAAAAACATTTATTCCTCCAAAGTTGTGCCATAACCCCAAAGATATTGCTGGAAGCTTTAAGCCGCTTCTTCCACATCGATTATATATCATATTGTCGTAGCGTTTTTCATTTGGTATGTAGGTCATATTAACCCCTCCTCTTATAAAAGATTATCAATAAAATATACTTACTATTATATATCTATTACTTCTTATATGAAATATTTTTATTTTAGTAGTTTCTAGGCATATAAATATTATGGTGCTATAATAGCTGAATGATTAACTATTTGAGGTCAAAATTACTGCTCATGCCCATTTTCTCTCGCAGAACGAAAAGTTAACTTTTTAAAAAGTTAAAAATATAAATTGTTAACTTTTCGTTCTGCGAGCCACCGAGCCCCTCCAGCATAAAAAATTTCTCCTATGAACACTATCTCTTTCTTCCACATATTATAATCATGAAATAATTTATTATCGGAGGCTTTCATGCTTATTCGTTTTCCTGAGGGGCAAGAACTTTATCGCGCTTCAAGATACAGCGTCACAGTAAACACAGCCGCTAAAAGAATGACTCTTTTTAAAGACGGCACTATATTTAAGATCTATCCTATAGCTATAGGCAAACCATCAACCCCTACTCCCAAAGGAAATTTCAAAATTATAAACAAAGCCTATCAGCCAGGCGGGCCTTTTGGTGCCAGATGGCTAGGGCTTAATGCTCCTAACGGCGATTATGGTATTCACGGCACTAATAATCCAAGTTCTATCGGCAAGGCTGTTTCTAATGGCTGCATAAGAACTTACAACAACAATATTATTGAGCTTTACAATTTAGTACCTGTAGGAACACCTGTAAAAATTATATAGTCATACCCTTAATTCATTTACAATAATGAAAGATGAGTTAAGAAATACTAAGCAAAACACCCTGCTTTTTTATAGTATATACACTTATAAGCAGGGTGGTTGCTTTTGTTATTGGCTTTTATAGCAGGATAATTGCTTCAATACAGGCATAAGTCTTTCTATGGCCTCTCTATATAACTTGTAAAGTTCTTCATATATACATATATTCTCAGCTCTTGGCTTAATCACTTTCTTTACTTTTACAATATCACTGCACTGTTTCAAATCGTCTATTTCTCTTGTTGCATACATACCGAGCATTACTGCACCTAGGCTTGAGCTTTCATAGGTCTCGGTTAGTATAACCTCTACTCCAAAAATATCACAAAGTATTTGCACCCACTCCTGTGAACGGGTAAAACCACCATTAGCATATACGCTATTCACAGGTCCTGACAAATCTTTTACTGCATCAAGTATTTCCTTCATATCGTAGCAAATACCTTCCATTAAAGCTCTTGCAAAGTGAATTCTGTTATGGTAGTCTGCAATTCCAAGATAAGCTCCTCTTAACTCCGCATCCCAGTAGGGTGCTCTTTCTCCAGATAAAAAAGGAAGAAAAAGAAGTCCTTCACTTCCTGCATTTATTTTAGCTATCTTATCATTTAATAAATCATGAATTTCTGCTCCAAGTTTTTCAGCTTCATTTTTTTCTGCCTGTGTAAATTCATCTCTATACCATCTGTAAACTACAGCTCCATTATTAATTGCTCCCCCAACTACATACCTATCAGGACTAAGATAGTAGCAAAAAAACCTTTCATTATCGTCAGTTACAGGCCTTTTGGAAACAATCCTCACAGCACCACTTGTTCCTATAGTAGCAGCAGCAATACCTAGCTCTACAGCATTTGAACCAAGACTGGCTAAGCATCCGTCACTTGCTCCAATTACAAATTTTGTTTCAGCTGTGAGCCCTGTTCTTGCGCAAATTTCCTCATCCAAATTTTGAAGTATGCAGGTTGTAGGCACAGCCTCAGGAAGCTTAGCTTCATCAAGCTCTAACATATCAAGCACTTCCTTATCCCATTTGAGATTAAAAATATTAAACATACCTGATGAGGAAGCCACAGAATAATCCACAATGTACCTTTTGAAAAATTTATATAGAATGTACTCTTTTATAGATATAAATTTATATGCTTTACTATATATTTCTGCTTCATTATCTTTAAGCCACATTAACTTATAGAGAGGCGACATTGGATGCGTTGGTGTTCCTGTTTTCAAATAAATCTCTCTGCCTTTCCCACTATCCTTAAACCTATGAGCATAGCTTGCACTCCTGTTGTCACTCCAGATTATACATTTCGTTAAAGGTTTGCAATTTTCACCCACTGCAATAATACTATGCATCATTGAACTGAAGGCAATAAAACTTATTTCCTCAGCACCTATGCCTGCTTTCATGATACTTTCCTCTAATGTTTCTACAACAGCTTTAAGAATTTCCTCCGGATCTTGTTCCCTGAAATCTGGCTGCGGGGAATAAATAGGATACTCTCTTGTTGACTTTGAAATTATATTCCCAGCTTTATCAAATGTTATAGTTTTTGTGCTAGTTGTACCTATATCAATTCCTATATAAAACAATCTATTACTCCTTTCAGATTCATACTTAAATTCATATATAATATTTGTTTCCGTTATTATCATTTGCATACGTCTGATAAATATTTAGAAAAAACAAAAACTTCCTCTCATAGCTGCCATTTTCTCTATACTTTTTAGCATGGGCATCTCCAAGAGAGCCGCGTTCAACTGGGTTTATTTCATCCATTCTTTCTCCCTTTGAGCTTTTATCATAAAATATAACTTTTTATATAAAAAAATAGCCACTGTCAAAACAGTGACTATGGTTTATATACTTATAATGCTTTTTCTTCTTCAGATAAAACTTCATTCATACTTCCAGTTCTGTAGCCTAATATATCTAAAGTTACATATTTAAAACCAATTCTTTTAAATTCTGCTCCTATCTTATCCATGGTTTCAAGATCAAAAAAGCTTACTCTTTCGTCTGGCTCAACCTCAATCCTTGCTATTTCATCATGGTGTCTAACTCTCAATTGCTTAAAGCCCATATCAATTAAGAATTGCTCCGCCCTATCTACCATGCTTAGCTTTTCAATAGTTATTTCTTTTCCATAAGGAAATCTTGAAGAAAGACAAGCAAAAGATGGCTTGTTCCAAGTAGGAATATTAAGCTGCTTTGAAAGCTCACGAATATCATTTTTGGTAAGCTCTGCAAGCTTCAAGGGGCTAATTACTCCCTGCTCCTTTGCAGCCTTCATACCTGGTCTGTAGTCTCCTATATCGTCAAAGTTAGAACCATCAAATACATGCTTTAAGCCATACTTAACAGCTTCCATTCTAACCTTTGAAAAGAGCTCTGTTTTACAAAAGTAACATCGATTTACTGGGTTTTTTGAAAAGCCCTCTATTTCAAGTTCCTCAGATACTATAGTTATATGCTTTGTTCCAAACTGTGCTATGTATTCCTTTGCTTCGTTATATTCTCTTTCCGGATAAGTTGAAGACCTTGCAGTAACCGCTATAACATCATCCCCTAGAACATCGTAAGCAACCTTCAACAAAAATGTACTGTCCACTCCACCTGAATAGGCTACAGCGCCACTGCCTGCTTCTTTTAATATTTGTTTTAGCTTTTCAAATTTTTGCTGCAGTTCCATAAGCATCCACCTTCATATTCTTATTGTACCTAAAGATTATCAATCTTTAAATTCATTACATTTTTTAGTTTTATTTTATCAAAAAATTATGAAGAACTTGTGAAGATGTTTTGTTTTACCTTTAATTCTTACTGCAATCTCCTTCGAGTACAGCTTTCAACTTTCTTAAGAAAAAGCCTGCTGCAACAGGTGCCAACCCAATAAACAGCAAATAGACTTTTAATATTGAAGTATCATTGAAAATCAGGAGCAGTATTACTAATATGGCTGCACTTATAATTCTTCCTGCATTAATTACTATATCCTTATTTATCATATATTCAATTCTTAAATCCTCATCATGAGCTCTATTAATAACATTAAAGGTTGAAGAAGAGAATTGAATTAAAAAAAACGGTAAAAAAAATGCATCTATCATAGTATAACCAAGCAGCGTGACATAAGAAACCTTGTACACGATACCCAATATAGCAGCAAAGGAGCCTAAAGTTCCGATTAGTATTGCAAGCCTTCTTTTTGGCGGTTTAATTATCTTCTGAACCAGAACATAAGCTGCTGAAGAAAGCAAAGCTGCTATTAGCGTCAATTTTCCTAAGGACATCTCACTTTTTGTTGTTTCAATTATTAATATATTTATAATGAAAACTATAGTAACATCTCTAATTCCCCAAAATATCGTAGTCTTTCTTATTATGCTCCATTCCTCACAATTTCTTCCTACAGCCATGTTCCAATTCAACTTGCTCCCGTAATTTTTACATTTCAATAAAAGACTAATAAAAATAAGTAAAATAAATAGTGCTAGAGTTATAGTAAATACTATATTGTAGCCTTTACTGCCGCTAAAGCTGCTTATTATATAAGCCGAAGTTATGGGAGCTGCCGCTGCAGCTATACCAGCACAACTTCCATTAAAACCGTTAAAAGTATCTCTGTTATTGGTTCCTGTAAAATCAAAAGCCAAGGTATTAAATGCTAACCAATAGCAGCCCGTGGCTAAACCATACACAGCGCCTAAAAGATAAATATACCAAATGCCTCGTGCGCCTGCAAACAGTATCATTCCAAAAAATATAGCATAAATCAAAAGTCCTAATCTTAAGGACCATATACCGTTTTTCTTTTTTGCCAGAGCTCCTGAGCTTATAAATGCTATGGGAGTTGTAATATAATGCATCAAATTATACAATACTATTATAATAAAACTATTAGTTTCCTTCCAAAAAAACACATTGATAAATATTCCTGATAATCCCATAGCAAAAGTAAACAATGCGCTTACTATGAGTAATATTTTAGCTTCTCTGCACATAATATCTCCTTATACTCCTAGTAATTTTTGAATGCTTTTATATTATGTGCAGAATACAGTTTACTATTAAGCCAATTTTTACATAAATTTTAATAAAGCCTTGTTGTAGGCGTTCTCCCTATTCCAACAGTTTGGTTTGTAAGTCTTATCCAAGTCCCACAATCTGCTCTCCCCGTTTGTGGGAGCCCCCATTGTCTTTGAAAATTTAGAACTGCTCTTCTTGTTCCATATCCAAATACGCCATCTATACTGCTGCTTGTAAAACCAAGGGTATTTAAAGCATCCTGAAGTATGCATACATAGACTCCTTTGCTGCCTACACTCAGAAGTGGATATCCTCCACTTGCACAAGCAGGTGCTCCAAACCGCTTGTCAACATGCACCCATCTAGGAGTTAGACTAGCTGGTTCCACATACGTCCATAAGCCAGAATTAACCGCATACCTTCTTAAAGCATACCTCTGTGCTGCAGAAAGTGTCTGTCCTAAGTCCATAGCAAGTCCTGCGTAGTGTTGAGATTGCCCGGAGTGGCCACCCTCCCAAATTCTTTTAAAAGCATATCCAACAAATATACTTCTTCCCCAGCCTCTTCTAAAGGTATTCCAGGCTTGCATCATCCTTCTATCTGTCCAAAGAAGATTGGATTTTGAGTAAGCCCTAAACTCTCCAACTGTCAAAGTTCTTCCTACCACATATGGCATCGGCTCTAAAAACCCTCTATAATAGGTCTCCATTCTACCAGTTACATGATTATAGACAAGTATCTTAGGCAAGATAAATCCTCCCATAATATCATAATAGCTATTTATCAATATATTCTTATGGGAGAATTGTGTGAATTTTATTTTATTATATTATCAGCTTTTTCTGAGGCATTTCTGAATTGAATTTCAGGCAGCCTTTCGGTCTCCTTAAGCTTTTCCATAGAATTTACTTTTTCTCTTATTCTAAGCCATTGATTTATGTCATCTTTTAAAATCTTTTGAAATTCATCAAAAAAATTATTAAGTTCTCTTTCTGAGATATATTCATCCTCTTGTCCTGCTGCATAAAATTCAATCTTTCTTTTTAACTCTCTAAGCCTGGCCAGTGTCACAGCATTCTTTATCCACAAAGAGCTAAAACCATAAAAAGCATCAACAGTGTTAATTATAGTAACCAAAGAACCTAATACTAAAGCTACATTCATAAGCATATGAGATGAGTCTATTGCATTATTCAAACCTAAAAACACTGTTATACAGGCACTAAAGCATATTGATGAAATTTTTACTATATTGGCTCTGTGTTTAGTCATAATATGCTTGCGTTCAAAATAGCATAGTGTACAGTTTAGTTCCTTTCTTAAGCCATCTAATTTCGCCTTGTAATCCATTTTATCATCTCCTTCTGGTACCTCTAATACAATATATGAATCTTCCTGTATCGAGGCTACTAGAGGATTGCTATATGTTAATTGCATAAAGTAATGTTTTAAAGAATACATTTAACTAGACTAACACTATTGACATAAAGCTTAATAGTCTTTATGAAATCTAATATAATTCTAGGAGGTTTATATGTTTGAAAGTATTCTGGCGCTTTTGTGCGCAGGCGGAATTTGTTCATTGGTTCCCTATAGTACCTGGTACAAAAAATATAAAATAAAAAAAGATTGGTATAAGATAATGGATGTGACTAAAACTAAAAACAGTATTGATGAAACCTTTGAAATCAAAGATGTTGATTTATATAAAAACGATAGTCTAGATATTATGGTTAAAATCCCTGTTGGACTAACCCCCGATAATTTAAAAAGCCTTGAGAAAACCTTGGAGTATAGCTTCGGCGGAGATATAGATATTTCCTGGGAAAAATACGACGGCTCAATACGCATAAAAGTAAATAAGGACCCAAAGGTTAAAAAGGAAAGTATTAAAAAGAGATGGTCAAAGATTCTTTCCACGAGAGAAGT
Source organism: Clostridium swellfunianum (assembly GCF_023656515.1). Taxonomy (NCBI): domain Bacteria; kingdom Bacillati; phylum Bacillota; class Clostridia; order Eubacteriales; family Clostridiaceae; genus Clostridium; species Clostridium swellfunianum. Next base: position 3,450,294 of record NZ_JAMOFV010000006.1, on the reverse strand, counting down.
TAGAGATAGATTCAAGCAGTACTTTGAAATATCAGATGTAACTTTAAACAACAATTCAAAATATATATTAACTGTTGTAAGTCCTATATCTCTTTCTGCTGAATCATTAGAATCGCTTAAAGCTGTAGTGGAGAAAAATTTAAATCACGAACTATTAGAAAGCTTTCATAATGAACGAAATGACATATTTATTACAATATCCCGCAAACAAAGTAAGGATAGCAATTAAAGCTATCCTTATTTTCAAAATATTACTTTGTAAATTCAGCACTAATGTTAAAGTAGGTTTTTAAACTTCTACCTGCTTCAATATATTGTAGGCCATTTCCAGTGTTAAGCGCCCCATTCTTCTCCATCCAAGGCTCAACACAAACAAAATCTTTTCCCTTTACAGACCAAATTACAATATATTTAAATTCCTTCCCGTATTCTAAGCAAATTTTTCTACTTAACTCCTTTAGTTCGAAGGAAATAATATTTTTATTGGCATCTATAAAAGCTGCAGATTCTACCATGTTCGTTAAATCAACACTGCCTGTATAATCTTTAATTTGCATATCATTATAATCCAAATATTTTTCCGCATCTGTACTATAACTTATGTTTTTGTTTAGTGTTTCAAAGTATGGATGAAATCCTGCTTGAATTGGCATAGCATTGCTTGAATTATTCTTATATTCCTGCTCTATTGTTAACTTGCCATCCTTTAATATGTATGTAAACACCAATTCAAAATCAAAAGGAAAAGCTTTTAAGGTATCCTCATTGCTTTTTAATCTAAGCTTTATAGCAGCTCTGTTATCAGCACAAGTTTCAATTACTTCCCATGAATTTATTCTGGCAACTCCATGGTTCTTCATAAAGTATGTCTTTCCATCAAGTTCATATTTACCTTCTTTTAGCTGACCGCTGATAGGAAACAAAATAGGAATTCCTCCTCTTATGTTTGCATCAGTATCATAGAAGGTTTCTTTGTCCAGATATAAAAGCTCCTTGCCATGGCACACAAAATTTGTGATAATTGCTCCTCTCTCTGGGCAAAGCTTTATAGAGGAGTTTGTACTTTCTTCTCGCAGTTCATACACAAAAAACTTATCTTCATATTTGTTTACACTGTACATCTAGTTATTCCTCACTTTCAAATTTCTTTTATTATTATAGCATTATTTTAAAAAACTATTAACCTACTATATAAATAATAATTTTAATCAATTGCGAAAAATTATCATTGACATTTCTTCTTATACATTATATACTTAGTACATAAAGAAAATTTAACCAAGTCATCCCCCAAGTTAAATTATTCCCTAATCCCAAACCAACACCCATATATCAATAGTTACAAACTTTAGGAGACAGCTGATTGATTCAGCTGTCTCTTATTTTTTAAACTCAAAATTAAAAAAGCACAGGCTAAGCTGAGCCCATGCTTTTTTAAAAGGAGTATTAAATTGTCAAGTTTTAGTCCCACGTTACTTAATATTTCCTGCGAATTAAATAATATACTATATATTTTTCAGAAAATATATTTTTTATATGCTATTGTTCAGATTTAATTTCTTTTTTACACTCTTCTTTTTTTCTCATAGTACCATCCCATTTGGATATTTTCTCTTTCATATTAGCTTTTATTTCTTCTGCTTTTTCCTTTGTCATTTTTCCCTTTTCAACTGCTTTATCTAAGGCTTCATTTTTATTTTTTATCATCATATCTTTAACTTGCTGTTCTGTATAGCCTTTTTTCTTTGCAAGTTCATAGAAATTAGTTCCTTCTTCTCTTGCCTCCTTCATTTCCTCCTTGGTTATACCTATTTCTTTTGCAGTTCTGTATAAACCATTATTATGTCTTTTCTTAAAAACTTTGTTCTTTAACTCAACCTTTGTTCCTTCCTTATCATTTTTTTCAGTTGAAGGCAGGCTTGTGGCATTTACGCTTATTCCTGCGCTCAAAATTAATGCTAGTGACAGTGCTGATATTTTCTTGAAGTTCATAATGTTGCCTCCTTAAATATGTATATTCCACTCACTTATTGTTTCCATAGCTTAAAATAAAATTATTAATTTTTTTAAAACAAAAACATCAAGCCTAATAAAGCCTGATGTTAAATAGAGTGTATACTATATTGTAATATCCAAAACAAATGAGATAAGTTTATTAAAGAATAAAAGATTAAACAACCATTAATTAAAGTATTTCCAATTTGAAGCTGTTTTTCTGAAGCTAGCTTTATTCTTCTATAAACTACGTATAATAATACAAGTGGAACACCAAATTTAATAAAGAAACTTACAATTTCGCTTTTAACTAAAGCTTTCATAAATATATTAGCTTCCATAAAAACCCCTGTATCAAGCAACAGCAAAGTAAGTATTATATCACTTATATTGAGCAGATAAATAACAATAAACTTTTTCTTTATTATTCCAAGCACTATGTTCAACTCCAGAATATAATTTATTAATCAAGCTGTAATCATTATGCTTGACCTTTATAAATTATATTCTGGACAAGGTGATTTAATTATAAACATTTTTTCATAGTTGCTTCATCAATAAACATGCTCTTAAATATCTCTACTAGCTGAGGATCAAAGTGTGTTCCTGAACACCTTATTATTTCATTAATTGCTTCTTCATGTGTAGCTGCTATTTTGTAAGGTCTTGAATTAGTTATAACATCATAAGAATCGATTATAGAAATAATTCTAGCTGAAAGTATGATTTCTTCACCTTTTAAACCTCTTGGGTAACCGCTGCCGTCCCATTTCTCGTGATGTGATAAAATCCCTTCTGCAATAGGTTTTAAATCGTCAGAGGATAGCGCTATACGGCAGCCTATTTCAGGATGTTTCTTTATAATCTGCCATTCAGCTTCTGTCAGCCGCTCTGGTTTAATCAGTATTTCTCTAGGAACTGCTGTCTTTCCAATATCATGAAGCTTTGACAAGAGCTTTAGCTCGTCCAATATATTAACAGGCAAGTTCATATACTCTCCCATCTTAACAGCCAGTTTGCAAATCCTATCAGTATGCTCCTTAGTCTCAAAATCTATTTCAAATAATGCTCTTTCCATAACAGCAATAGTAGAATGTCTAGCACTTTTTTTCTCCAAAAGCTTGTTTTTATACATTCTATCCTCTGCTAGCTCAAACAATTCATCAATACCTTGCGACTCATTGTTTTTTGTAAACACCCCTAGGGCTATACTTGGCTTGATAAGATTTTGATCAGCTTCTTCACAATATGCTTTTATCCTATTGCATACTCCTGATGCTAGCTTTTCATCTGCATTGGGAAGTATTATAATAAACTCATCTCCTCCAAGTCTAGCAACTATATCTTCTTTTCTGCAAGACTTATTAAGTATTTCAGCTATTGTAACAAGTAATTTATCACCTTCAAGATGTCCAAATGCATCATTTGTCAGCTTAAGTCCATTAACATCCCCCATTATAAGACTAATAGGGAGTTGTTTAGCATCATTAAGCTTCTCAAGCTGAGTTATAAAATAATGCCTGTTATAAAGACCAGTTAGAGCATCGTGATAACTCAAGTATTCAATAGTCTCACTGCGCTTTTTAACTTCAGTAATATCGGAAGCAATCCCTGCCATAAGTAACGGCTTTGAATTTTCATCCCACTTAACAACCTTTCCTTTAATGAGCAGCCATTTAAAACTTCCATTTTTGATTTTAACATGATGTTCATGGGCGTAGCTCTCCTGCCTTCCTTCAAGTAAATCTCTATAGGCTTTTAATAGTTTTAAGAACTCATCTCTAGATAAAATCTTTTTCATTATAGGAAGAAAGTTTTTTATTTCAGTTTCGTCATACTCCAATATTTCTAAGAGCTTCGGGCTAAAAAATATACTTCCAGTAGGTAAATATATATCCCAAAAGCCATCATTTGAACCTTCTAAAACCCTTTGAAGCCGTTCTTGGCTCTCCCTAATTTTTATATTTGCATGGTTTATTTCCTGAAGCATGTTGTTAGTTGACTCTGCAAGATTTGTAATTTCATCTCTACCTTGCACACAAATTCGTTGGGTCATATCTTTACTTAAGCCTACTTTTTTAATAAAATCACTAAGCCTTTCCAATCTTTTTATAAACACTTTGTCTGTAATTATCATAGCCAAGAAGCTTATAACTAGTATTGCAGTTGTATAAATCTTCATAAAAAGTATTAGATTTTTATAACCATTATTGTAAGTATCTCTGGGCAGCTTCATTCTTAAGTTAATGGTATCATTACCGTTAATGTCCTTAATACTTAAGTCACAAAGAACAGCTTCTTTATTTACTATATAAATTTTATAGGTATCTCCATTTTCATTTACAATATATTTTTTACTTGAATCTATATCATTTATGTTTGCTAACTCTGTAATTGAAATATTCGACCCGGTAAGCTCCTGTAGTACCATGTAGTCTGGCGCATCAATATATCTGCCCATTATTAAAGTACCTGCCATAGGTTCCTCAAGATTACTGGTTGATATAGGCCTTGAGGACAACAGCATCGGTTTGCCGTCAATAATTGAAATTCCTGAAATAATACTACCTAAACCTTCATGTTTTAAGAGGCTGCTTTCGGAGCTTATATATTTATCAAAATCCATTGGAGGCTCTACTTCTCTATTACTATTTAAATCAAAACCTTTAGCATATACAACCTTCTTATTGTTATCTAAGAAAACCATTAAATTAAGCCTTAGTGTGGATACTGAAGAATTATCTAAATTATTTTTTATAAAGTCTTTGTTTTCGCCTCTTACAAAGTAATATGCATCATCCCAGAAGGACCAATCTCCACTTGTTGCATTTAATGCAGCAATATCCCTATTTATTATTGTCGTAACATGATTAATATTGTGTATAACTAATTTCTTTTCCTGGTCTTCAATGTTTTTAAGTAGGATAGCATTAGAAAAAACATATATTCCTATCAATCCCAGTAAGCATAATATATTAATCGTTATAAAAGTTTTTATTTTCATTCTCACGTTAGTCATCCCCATTGCAAGTATTATTCCATATTATATTCTACAAAAATCTACTTTTTCCTCCTTAATTCGCGTTAATTTTCATGTGATAAAAATAAAACTTTTTATACGAAAGATAATAAGGCTTTCTGCATAATCTGCAGAAAGCCTATATTTGGATGGTAATGAAATTGGCTTATTTAATTATACACCCATGAACATCTTCATATCGTCTTCAACGTTAGTTATTCCGCCGATACCGAAGTTTTCAACAAGAACCTTAGTTACGTTTGGTGATAGGAAACCTGGTAGTGTTGGTCCTAGGTGAATATTCTTAACTCCTAAGTGTAGTAGAGCTAGTAATACTATAACAGCCTTTTGCTCGTACCAAGCAATATTGTAGGAGATTGGTAATTCATTTACGTTGTCTAGTCCAAATACTTCCTTAAGCTTTAATGCTATAACTGCTAAAGAATATGAGTCATTACATTGTCCAGCATCTAACACTCTTGGAATTCCGTTGATATCGCCAAGGTTTAGCTTGTTGTACTTGTACTTAGCGCATCCTGCTGTTAATATAACTGCATCCTTTGGAAGTGCCTCAGCAAAATCTGTGTAGTAGTTTCTGCTCTTCATTCTTCCATCGCAGCCTGCCATTACAAAGAATCTCTTTATTGCGCCAGTTTTAACCGCATCAACTACAGCATCAGCAAGTGCTAATACTTGAGCATGAGCAAATCCACCAACGATTTCTCCCTTTTCTATTTCTGTTGGAGCTGGTAAAGTCTTAGCAAGTGCTATTAATTCGCTGAAGTCCTTTGTTCCATCTTCCTTCTTATCTATATGCTTAACACCAGTAACGCCTGTTGCACCTGTTGTGAACATTCTATTTACATATGAAGCCTTTGGAGGTACTATACAGTTAGTTGTCATTAAGATAACTCCATTGAAGCTTTCAAATTCCTTATCTTGCAGCCACCATGCATTTCCGTAGTTACCTGCAAAGTGTGAGTACTTCTTGAAGGCTGGATAGTAGTGAGCTGGAAGCATTTCTGAGTGAGTATATACATCTACTCCTGTTCCTTCAGTTTGAGCCAATAATAACTCTAAATCCTTAAGGTCGTGTCCGCTTACTAGTATACCAGGGTTATTTCTAACGCCAATGTTAACCTTAGTTATTTCCGGATTTCCATAAGCTGTTGTATTAGCCTTGTCAAGAAGCGCCATAGCATCTACGCCATACTTACCGCACTCTAATACTATTCCTACATATTCTCCTACTCCTAGGTTGTCATCTGTAGTTGCTGCAAGTCCTCTTTGCATGAACTCATGGACGCCTTGATCTTCAAAACCTAGGTTAAATGCATGCTCAGCATAAGCAGCCATACCCTTTAAGCCGTAAGTTAATAATTCTCTTAAGGATCTTATATCTTCATCCTTAGTTTGAAGAATGCTTACATCTCCTGATTCTGCCTTAACTTCTAATTCAGCATCAGTTGAACCATTCCAAGTTAAACCTTCATAATTGCTTTCGATTGACCCGCCAGCAGCCTTAACTGCAGCCACTATCTCATTTCTTAACTTAAGTCCTGCTCTAACTTCGTTTAAGAATCTAGCCTTATCCCAGTTAGCATTTGTTATAGTCATAAATAAACCGTTGAATACGAATTTGTCAGTTTCAGCCTTATTAACTCCAAGCTCTCTAGCCTTTACGTTAGCTACTGATACTCCCTTTAGTACATACATTAATAAGTCTTGTAAATTTGCAAGGTCTGAAGTCTTACCGCAAACCCCTCTTACTGTACAAGCTTTTCCACCTGCTGTTTCCTGACATTGATAACAGAACATACTCATTGCTAAAACCCTCCTATATATCTATGTGATTTCATTTATTCGCTTTGTTTGATTTGCTTTGTTTAATTTGTTTTTGTCACCTGACGTATTAAATCATACCAAAACGGTCTGAATATTTCTGTAACATATATTACAGATTAATAAATTTATAAAATATTTTTCGCCCAATATTTTTACAACAAATTCAAAATATTGACAATAAATAGAGGATATTTTCTTCTTTTGGCGAATGTATTTATTGATAGTTTATCATTATTCGTTAATATGCAGGAGGACACTATGTTTTCAGATAGTGAAACATATAAAGAAAACAGGTATAAAGCTATAGTTGAAAATATGATCGATGGTTTTGCTTATTACAAGATTGTTTTTGATGAAAATGGTACACCCATTGATTTTTTATATGTAGATGTAAATCAAAACTTTGAAAAACTTACAGGATTAAACCGTGAGAATATAATTGGCAAGAAGTTGACTGAGGTAATTCCTGATATTGAATATATGAATCCCCATTGGGCTGAGGCAGCAATTAAGGCCGCATTAAATGGCGAGAGTATGAAGTTCGAAATTTGTATTAAGCCTTCTAAAAGGTGGTTTTCCTGTTCAGTATTTGGATATGAATATGGCTATTTTGCGGAAATATTTCATGATATAACTGATTCAAAAATATCAAGCGATAAAGTTAAGAAGACAAAAGAAATTTTAAATCTAGCTATCGAAGGCTCTGGAGATGGGGTATGGGACTGGGATTTAAATGCAAACAAAGTAACATACTCTAAGGTCTATAAAGATATTTTAGGCTACGAATTAGATGAATTACCTACAAGTTGGCATAACTGGTTAACCCTCTTGCACACAGAAGATATTGAATATACAAGCAAACATATGATGGATCACCTGCTTGGAGCTACTTCAAGCTTTAATATAGAGTATAGATTTAGGTGTAAAAATGGAAGTTATAAATGGCTTCTATCTCGAGGGAAGGTAACTAAATATACTAAGAATGGAATGCCTACAAGGGTGACAGGAACGCATTCTGATATCACAGAGCGCAAAATTATGGAAAGTGCTTTGAAGGAAAGTGAAGAAAAATACAAAAGCATTTTCAATTCTGTTCATGATGCTATATTTATTGTAGATGCTAAAAGCGGCGATATAATAGAAGCTAATCCTGCAGCTTGTAGTTTATATCAGTATTCAAAAGAAGAGATTATAACAAAGAACAGAACTGATTTTGTTGCAGATACCGAGAAAATGTTTATAAACATTGAACATCAAGTGGAGCACCTTTCAGTATGCCAAAAGAAAAAGGATGGTACTGTTTTCCCAACAGATACCCGTATTAGCGAAGGAACTTACAATCAAAGGGCTGTAAGAATAATTGTTGTAAGAGATATGACAAACCATAAGTTAGTAAGGGAGCTAAGAAAAGAAATAGAGAAAAACCTGCTTGCTATTAATGAATCTAAAATATATGAAAGTTTGAGAACAGAATTCTTTGCTAATATATCTCATGAGTTAAGAACCCCCTTAAATGTTATTTTAGGATCAATACAACTTGAAAATCTCTATCTAAATAGCGAAAGCATAGAACATAACTTATTTAAATATAAAAAGTATACGAAAATAATCCAGCAAAACTGTTTTAGACTTTTAAGGCTGGTAAACAATTTAATTGATATAACTAAAATTGATTCAGGTTATTTAGATTTAAGCTTAGAAAATAAAAATATAGTTAGTATTGTTGAAGACATAACTCTTTCAGTTGCTGACTATGTAGAAAATAAAGGGGTTGACTTAATATTTGATACAGATATAGAAGAGCTTTTTATAGCAGTAGATTCAGATATGATAGAAAGAATAATATTAAACCTTCTGTCAAATGCAGTTAAATTTACTAAGTCTGAGGGTTGTATCTATGTCACGCTAAGCCATCATCATAATGATGTTATTATATCGGTAAAGGATACGGGTACTGGAATACCTGAAAATAAGCTTGAGAAAATTTTCGATAGGTTTATACAGGTAGATAAATCACTTACCAGATCTAATGAGGGAAGTGGTATAGGACTAGCCTTGGTTAAATCACTTGTTGAACTGCACGGTGGTAGTATAAAAGCATTTAGCAAGCTTGGTGAAGGTTGTGAATTCATTGTAACTCTTCCTATAAAGTTGGCTTCAAGCTCCGAATTCGATTTTTTACCAGAGGAAAATGTAAGTAAAAACTATGTAGAAAGAATAAATATCGAGTTTTCAGATATATACTCATAAAAATACCGCAAGTTAAAACCCTTGCGGTATTTTTGTTAAAAACTATAACTAGGCTGACTTGGGCTACTTGTGTTTAAGAATGCTGCAGATAGTATATTTTCTTTTTTAAACACCCTGTTCTCTCCTCTTAAATAGCAATAAGCTATTATTCTGTCTTGTTTTATCTCTAATACCCTTATGTTTCTCATAGTTATCTCATTGTTTTTTAAATACATTATTGCGACAATTAAATTTCTCTCTAGTGATGCCATTAAAATATGATCCACCATATAATCACCCCGCAAACTCTTGTTCTCTATAACATTATTATAAATCGAACTTGTATTCGCGTCAATATCTTTTCCATAAAAAAGAAAAAAAGAGCCTTTAAAGCTCTCTAAAAGTCCTATGCTTCATGTTTAGGATGTTTCTTTACAAGTTCCAAGGCTCCCATAACAGCTTCCACTGCATCTATTTCAAGCTGTTTTCCCAATTCATCATATCTCCTGTAAATTTCTCCAATATCGCTGACTATATATTTAGGCGCAAGACTGTTTAACGCTATAGCCTTTATGTCTAAAAGACATTTTTCACATTTACAAATTTCATTTTCTTTAGCAATCATAGCTGGCATTATTTCGTCAATCACAACTTCCATGTAGTTTTTTAGTCGGTACATATTAATATTTTCCCTCCCTAAATTAATAAAATCTCGCTATTAAAATTATTATATAATAATTTTTAAACCACTTTCTTTTCTAATGCATTTTCTTCAATAATATTCCATACTTCCTGCCAGTTTTGAGCCCTGAATATGTTATCTCTTTCATGTCCTCTATTATAGTAAGTATCCAGTAGTACAACCTTAAATCCATTATCGGCTAAATACAAAGCATTGTCATAGCTGTCTTCTATAAAAAAGTCACAGCTTAGCTCTTTTGCCTTTTCAAGCTTATAGTGACTTCCCAATAGATAAAGTGCATCATATGGTATTTTATTTTTTTGAAGGTAAGTTATAGTTAAAAGCTTCATGGAATTATCCCTAGCAGAAACGAAATAAAGATTATTATCAACAGCTAACTTGTCCAGTATTTTTTTAGCATCAGATCTTATCGCTTGATTTTCGTGTAGATCAAATTTATGTTTCTTATAGAACAAATCAAATTCCTCTTCATCAACTCCATAAACCTTGTCAAGAGAATACTGTGTCACCTGCTTTGGTGTAATGTTCTTATTAAAATATCGATTTGATATATCTAAATAATAATATGGATCTGTTATAGTTCCATCTATATCTATACAAATATTAAGTTGCTTCATTTCCAATCCCCTCCCTAACTATAGTTATAGTAATAACACAATTATAACTTATTTTCATTAATAAGCAATAAAGTATGTTGTTCATGTCCATGCTTAAACTGCGATTAATCTATCCTTTGAGTTCTAAAATCTTCATTTTCTTTTAAAAGAAAAAAAGTCGTAAAAACGACTAATTTATTTTCACGACTACAATAAAACTTGAACCGCCTACCTAAGCTTTATCGCTTTACCAATAGTTCCTCCTAGATATTTGCTCCATATATAATTGTGCTCTTCTACGCACTGGCTAAAATCCTGCTTCGCCCATCTATCTAACATCTGGATTATTCGTTCGTCCTCAATGCCTAAATCCTTCACAGCGTTTTGCACACTTTCAACTCTAGTTTTTGTCATTGCCTTTAATCCCCATATTTGTCCATCCTCTGCAATTATCTTCGTATTAGCCATTTGATGGATTGTATTATATATATCGGCTTTACTAGAAACTTCTGATTGGTTAATCTTATCTTCTGAATTGAAATCCACATTTATTACAGCAAGTTGCTCTTTTGTTGGATTGTCTTTGAATTGAACCGTTGTACTTGTTACTTCTACTGACTTTTCGTTAAAGGAGAAAATTTTTATTACTCCCAAAAGTACACCACCATAGGCAACTACAACTGCTATTGCTATGACGGCCCACTTGAAATAAGTCTTTATACTACCGCCTCCTAATAATGTTACCAATCATATTATAACACCAATTGGTAGTATTTGTTAACTATTGATTTTTTCTTATTCTCCTATCTTTATTGAAGAGGAACTCCTTACATTCATGTTAGAACTTGTTTAAGGCTCAATATTCTTGCATTTGTTAAAAATCTATAAAATATTAGTTATATAAAATTTTTGTCGGCTATATTTTTAACGGCACTTCCAAGCTTATAAGAAGTTTTAGTATCTCCTGCTTTACGGCATCTTTATTTTCCTCAGTTACCTTAAACAAATTTGCATCTTCTCTTGCCATTACCGCATCTATATAAGTACAGCTTACGCTCTTTACCAATGCAATAACAATTTTAGGGCTATCTAGGAGCTTTTTAACTTCATTAGTAAACCTCTTCGCCTTTGATTCCAGAAATCCAATCTCCTTCAGTACGAAAACCTCTCTTCTCCCAAAACTTCTTTCTAAAATCTCTACTCCCTTTGTATTAAAAATATCAATGTTTAGCTTTGATATACCTGAAGAATCATCTTTTTTAAAAAATATATTTCCTCTCTCTCCATCATATAGTGATGTTAAATCAAATACTCTAATATTTTTATTCTCATCATCTCTAGTAACATCTACCCAATAGCCGCCTATATCACAAAGCAGCATATTTTTAATTTCTAATAAAAGTTCTCCTGCATAGTTATTCCACCTTTCACCAGTTAGAAAAATATTATTCACTCTACTCCCCCTAATCTACAACTTGCAAATTACACGTTCCACCTAGCTTTATGATGCTTTTAGCTCCGATATGCAAGTTGTAATGAACTTAACTAAAGCATCAATTTCTTCAAAAGTATTTTCCTCACAGAAGCTTATTCTTAAGCTTCCCATTATATCCTCCTGAGGAAGTCCTATTGCTTTAAGTACATGACTGTCTTTAAGATTCCTAGCTGAACATGCAGAACTTTTGGATACATAAATTCCTCTTTCATTTAAATAAAATAGTATTTTCCCTGATCTTATACCTGGTACAGAAATATTTACTATATGCGGCAAAGAATTTTCAACGTTGCTGTTTACCTTTATTCCCTCTGCAACTCCAAGCTTGTAGATCAGATAATATCTAAGTTTACAAATCCACTCATAATTTTTTTGCAAATTATTAATCATTATCTTTGCAGCCTCTGCAAAACCCACTATAGCTGGCAAATTTTCTGTTCCTGACCTTAAGCCGTATTCTTGCCCTCCTCCGCTTATAAGTGCCTTAGGAATATATATCTTTCTTATAAAAGCTGCACCAATCCCCTTAGGGCCGTGAATCTTATGCGCGCTAATAGAAAGTGAATCTATATTATATTTATTCACATCTATAGAATACTTTCCATAACTCTGTACAGCATCAATGTGAAATAAAGTATCAGGCTTCACCTCTTTGATGAGCTTTCCTATGGCTTCGATGTCTTGAATAGTACCTATCTCATTATTTATATGAATTATACTTATAAGCTTTGTATTTTCTTTTATGTTGTTTTTTAACTCTTCAAGTCTAATCTTCCCTGAACTATCAACATTTAAATATGTAATTTCTACCCCATCTTTTCCAAGTTCCAAACAGCAGTTTAATATGCTTGAATGCTCAACACAGGTCGTTATCATATGATCTCCAGCCTTTAAGAAACCCTTAAGTATAAAGTTGTTGCTCTCGCTCCCCCCAGAAGTAAATATAATTTCTTCTTCAGCAGCATTAATACTGTGTGCTATTGATTTTCTACACTCTTTTAAATACTTTTTAGCTTGCTCTCCAAGAGAATGTATCGAAGATGGATTCCCATAGCATTGAATCATGCAGTTAAACATAGCTTGTACAACTTCCTTATAAGGCTTTGTAGTGGCACTGTTGTCAAGGTATATTTGCATACTATTGCCTCCTAAACTTAATCTTAGTTTAGTATATTCCCCAGTTTTATAAATAATGAAGAATGAATTTTTACTATTCATTCTTCATTTCCGTAAATTCCGCCTCTACCATTTTTTCTTTATTAAAAAATTCATTTGCATCTCCATAAATTCTGACTCTAGTCTTAACAACTTTGTCACTTACCCTATTTCTAAGCCTAACCCCCTCGTTAGCCCTTGCTTCCATAAAAACTCCTGCAAGTTCCCCGGAAGTTCTTATAGCTTTGCCAGCATATCTTCCTACTTTAAGCGTTGCCCTCTGTATAGCCTTTCCTGTTTTTTTCTTCCCTAATATAACAGCTATTCCACCAATTAAAGCACCTGTTATAATCACATTATATTGAAGCGTTGTACCTATAATTTTACTAGCAGTCTTGACTACTTTTGATTTCTTCATCACTTCGTCCCCTTTTTATTTGAAATAATTGTACTTATATTATAGCATTCCCAATGATTTGAAATTATAAGTTGTTTTTTTTACGAAATTTCCAAAAAATAATCCCTGTTAAATTTTTGGCAAAATTGAATATTATAAGCTTTTGTTTTATAATTAAGTTATACAATTTTTATAGTGTTATACTCAAATATAAAAACTGTACTAGTATTATGAGTTATATTTTTGTAAATGATACTCATTATCAACAATCTATATAATAAATCTTAGTCAAGATTAGGGGGGTTTTTATGAATCTGTTAACTTTCAAGCGAGGTATTCATCCTCCACATGGAAAACATTTCACAGAAAACAAACAAATTGAAAACCTGCTGCCAAAAGGAAACCTAGTATTCCCTATGTCACAGCATATAGGCGCACCTTGTGAACCTATTGTTAAAAAAGGAGATAGGGTTTTGGTAGGTCAAAAAATTGGTGAAGCAAAGGGCTTTGTATCCGCTCCTGTATACAGCAGCGTTTCGGGTACAGTAAAGGAAGTCTCACCTATACTTCATCCAAATGGAACTAGAGTTGTATCAGTAGTAGTTGAAAACGATAACCTTTATGAAGAATCACCTACTATGATTCCTAGAAAGAATTATGAGAATTTATCAAAAGAAGACCTTTCGAAAATAATTCAGGAAGCTGGTATAGTTGGTATGGGAGGAGCTACTTTCCCAACTCATGTAAAACTTGCGCCACCTCCTGACAAAAAAATTGATTATATCATTGTAAATGGTGCTGAGTGTGAGCCATATTTAACTTGCGACCACAGACTTATGCTTGAGAACACTAAAGAGATTGTAGAAGGCTTAAAAATTATTCTTAAAATGTTTCCAGGAGTTAAAGGCAGCATTGGTATAGAAAATAACAAAATGAATGCAGTACAAGCTATGAAGGAAGCTGTTAAAGGCATTTCAGACATAGAAGTAGTTGTACTAAAGACAAAGTATCCACAAGGAGCTGAAAAACAGCTTATATATGCAGTAACTGGACGTGAAGTTCCATCAGGGAAGCTCCCAGCAGATGTAGGCTGCATAGTTCAAAATGTTGGTACTATATTTGAAATTTACAATGCTGTAGTTAACGGCAGACCTTCAATGGAGAGAATTGTTACTGTTACAGGAGAGGCTGTTAAAGAACCTAAAAACTTAAGAGTTAAATATGGTACTTCCTTTAAAGAACTACTCGAAGCCTGCGGCGGCTTTAAAGAAGATCCAGTTAAAATTATCTCTGGTGGTCCTTTAATGGGTACAACTGTTAGTACTTTAGACCTTTATGTTATGAAGGGAACCTCAGGTATTTTATGCTTAACAAAGGAGCAAGCTGTACTTCCAGAGCAGTCAAGTTGTATCCGCTGTGGAAGGTGTATAGACGCTTGCCCAATGAATTTAATACCAACAACTTTAGATTCATTAGTAAACAGAAGACTATATGATGACTTTGCTGCAAACAATGGTATGGACTGTATAGAGTGCGGCTGCTGCACAGTTGTATGCCCTGCAAAACGTCACTTGACTCAATCCTGTCGTGAAGGAAAGAGATCAGTTATAGCTAATAGAAAGAAAGCAAATTAATAAAATACTTAGGAGGTTTTTAATATGGCTGAAATGATGTATACGGTATCCTCATCGCCTCATATTCGTGAAAAATCTACAGTTCAAACTGTGATGAGAGATGTTTTAATCGCATTACTCCCAGCTACTTTTGCTGGAATATACTTCTTTAAAGTTAAAGCACTTTTAGTTATACTTGTTTCTGTATTATCCTGCGTTGGCTTTGAATACCTTTGGCAAAAGCTGACTAAACAAAAAATTACTGTTTTTGACTTAAGTGCTGCTGTTACTGGCTTGCTTTTAGCATTTAACCTTCCAGCATCAGTTCCACTTTGGATTCCTGTTATAGGAAGTGCGTTTGCAATAATCATTGTAAAGCAGTTCTTCGGTGGAGTTGGACAAAATATAATGAACCCAGCACTTGCGGGTAGAGCATTCTTACTTGCTTCCTGGCCGGTTCAAATGACTACTTGGACTGTTGATGGCGTGTCTGCAGCAACTGCTCTTGGAGTACTAAAGGAAGGCACTGGCGCTCTTCCAGCACCGATAGATTTGTTCTTAGGAAATATCGGAGGATGTATCGGTGAAACTTCTGTGTTAGCTCTTATACTAGGGGGAGCATATCTTATTTACAAAAGAGTTATCAGCTGGCACATACCTGTTGTATATATTGGAACAGTTTATGTTTTAACCTTTATACTTGGAAGACATGGTTTTATGTCAGGAAACGCCCTTTATGAGTTAATGGCTGGAGGACTTATGCTTGGAGCCTTCTTTATGGCAACAGACTACACTACCTCGCCTATAACTAGAAAGGGACAAATAATTTTTGCAATTGGCTGCGGAATTATGACTTCTGTTATTCGTATATATGGTGGATATCCAGAAGGAGTATCCTACTCCATATTATTCATGAACTTATTCGTTCCATTAATAGATAAATACACAAGACCTCGTGCATTCGGAGGTGGTAAATAATGAAGGAAAATATTAGACTTGGAGTAATTCTTCTAATTATAACTGCTATAGCCGGTCTTCTTCTTGGAGCTGCTCATTCAGTAACACTGGAACCTATAGCTAAGCAAGAACAAATGACCAAAGCGACTGCTATGAAGGAAATACTTCCAAAAGCAGATGAATTTAAAGTTAAAGAGACTGCTGTTGAGGGAATTATCAAAGAAGTTAATGAAGGCTTAGCTTCTGGCAAAACTTCAGGATATGCTATAAAAGTAGCTCCAAAGGGTTATGGCGGTGCTGTTGAACTTATGGTTGGTATTTCTACTGAAGGAAAGGTTGAAGGAATCAAAATTCTTTCACATTCTGAAACTCCAGGACTTGGTGCTAATGCCCCACAACCTAAGTTTTCAGGACAGTTTAAGGGAAAACCAATAGCAAAAGAACTTACAGTTGTTAAAAAAGCTCCATCAGCTGACAATGAAATTGAAGCAATTACTGGAGCAACAATAACTTCCAAGGCAGTTACAAATGGAGTTAATGAAGCTGTACAATTCTACAATTCTAAGCTAAAGGGGGATGCTAAATAATGAGTGTTATAATAGAAAGACTGAAAAATGGTATGTTTAAAGAAAATACCATATTTGTACAAGTTATAGCTATGTGCCCTACTCTGGCTGTTACTACAAGTGCTACAAATGGTATTGGTATGGGACTCGCAACCACTGCTGTTCTTGTTGGTTCAAATATTGTTATTTCAGCGCTTAGAAAGTTTATCCCGGATAAAATCCGTATACCAGCGTTTATAGTTGTTATAGCTGCATTTGTTACCTTGCTTGAATTCTTAATGAAGGGTTTTGTACCAGCACTTTATCAGGCCCTTGGCTTATTCATCCCCCTTATAGTTGTTAACTGCGTTATACTTGGCAGAGCTGAAGCTTATGCTTCAAAGAATAACGTAATGGCTTCACTTTGGGATGGTGTTGGAATGGGGCTTGGTTTCACAATGGCTTTAGTTCTTCTTGGAACCGTAAGAGAAATTTTAGGAGCCGGAACATTATTTGGATTCCATGTGCTTCCTGCTTCCTATAAGCCGGCCTTAATTATGATACTTGCTCCTGGTGCATTCTTCGCTCTTGGAATAATAATGGCAATAATGAATGCGGTTGAAATATCGAAAACAAAGCAAGCAAATTCAAGATTAGCTAACTATGACTGCAGCCACTGTGCTCATGCTGCAACCTGCGGCCAGGCTGTTAAGCTGGACAAATAATCTAATTAAAGAAAGGTGGATATGCAATGACTATTTTTGCTATATTCTTAAGCGGTTTATTGATTAACAACTTTGTTATGTCCAGATTCCTTGGCATCTGCTCCTTCCTAGGAGTTTCTAAAAAGGTTGAAACAGCTACAGGAATGGGACTTGCGGTTACATTCGTTATGGCATTAGCTTCATTTATATCTTATATAGTTTACTCATTTATTTTAGTACCTCTTCACATCGAGTATTTATATACTTTAGCTTTCATACTTGTTATCGCAACCTTGGTTCAGTTTGTAGAAATGGTTATTAAAAAGAACTTTCCAGGTCTTTATAAAGCCTTAGGTATATATTTACCACTTATAACAACAAACTGTGCTGTTCTTGCAGTTGCAGTATTAAACATGACATCTGGCTATAATCTATTAGAGTCCATGGTAAATGGTATAAGTGCAGCTTTAGGCTACTTCCTTGCTATCGTTCTTCTTGCAGGAATAAGAGAAAGAATGGAAGCAAATGATAAGATGCCTCTTGCACTTCAAGGCCTTCCAATAACTCTAGTTACAGCTGGACTTATGTCAATAGCATTCTTAGGCTTCCAAGGCCTAATACGTTAAGGGGGGTCCAATATGGCGGTTAATGATATACTTTTCCCTATTGTCAGTTTAGGTGGACTAGGTGCTACTTTCGGAGTTCTTCTTGGCTATGCCTCAAACAAGTTTGCTGTTGAGGTAGACGAAAGAGTTTCTCTTGTTAGAGAATGTCTTCCTGGAGCAAACTGCGGAGGCTGTGGTTTTGCTGGCTGCGATGCTTATGCACAGGCAGTTGTTGATGGCACTGCTCCAGCAAACAAGTGTACACCTGGTGGTGAAGCTGCTGCGGCTAAAATCGGAGAAGCCTTAGGAATTTCAGTTGATACAGCAGAAAAAGCAGTTGCTTACGTTAAATGTAAAGGAACCTGCAGCTCTGCTAAAGATAAATATAAGTATTATGGAATTCAAGACTGCCGTCAAGCAGTTGTTGCTCCTGGAGGTGGAGCCAAGGCTTGTAGCTTCGGATGTTTAGGATTAGGAAGCTGCGTAACCGCTTGTCAATTCGATAGCATTAGAATACAAGATGGTATAGCAGTTATAAATGAAAATACATGCACTGGCTGCAGTGCCTGCGTTCAAATTTGTCCTAAGAACGTTATAGAACTTCTTCCTGCAGCAAATGGAGTTAGAATAGCTTGTAACTCCCATGAAAAAGGAAAAGTTGTTAAGGATAACTGTTCTGCTGGCTGCATAGGTTGCACAATCTGTGCTAAAAATTGTCCGGAGGGCGCAATTACTATGGTTAATGACCTTCCTGTTATAGATTACAGCAAGTGTACTCAGTGCAAGGTTTGTGTAGCTAAATGTCCTACTAAAGCAATTGCAGATTTATTTTAATAAAAACTACTAATCAAAAAGGTATGCGATTAAGCATACCTTTTTTAATTATTATAAATTTAAATATTGAAACCGTTTAATTTTTATAATATAATAATATTACATAAAACCTAATCTATTAATAACTTGCTGTTTTGTTTATTCAGGTATTACAAAATATCATCGTAAGCAAAGTCCAGTAAATGAAGTTTTTCATTTATTGGGCTTTTTTTGTTTAATTTTATATAAGGAGGTGTATAGCTTAAAACTTATAACTTTATCGCAGAAAATAATAAAACTTTAGGGGGAATTCATATGATAACAAAGGGATTTACTTATGTAGCGTTTTTAATTTTCTTTGCCAGCATGTTAGTGCTTGCTGAAAAAAAATCAAAACTAAAGCTTTTTAACTACTTACCTGCAATTGTTCTTATTTATTTTACAGCAATGCTTCTTTCAACTGTTGGTTTTTGGCAAAACACAAAAGAAATTACAAGCGCTTATAAAGCATTAAAGGATAACCTTCTTCCTGCAATGATATTTTTAATGCTCTTAAGATGTGACTTAAGAAAAATATTAAAGCTTGGGCCAAAGATGCTTATTGGTTTCTTCTCTGCTACAATAAGCATAATGATAGGTTTTATAGTTACCTATATGCTCTTTAAAGGCTTCTTTGAAGCTGATACTTGGAAGGCTTTTGCAGCTCTTTGCGGCAGTTGGATAGGTGGAACTGGAAATATGGTAGCTGTTCAAGGAGCACTAAATATACCAGATGCTAAGCTTGGATATACACTTCTTATGGATTCAATAAATTATTCAATATGGGTTATGTTCCTACTTTGGGCAGTTTCCTTCTCTCCTAAGTTCAATAAATGGACAAAGTCCAATACAAAATTAATAGATGAACTCGGTGCACAGCTTTCAAAAGAAGAAGGGAAAACAAGAAAAGAAATTGAATTTGTAGATATAATAGTTTTACTCGGCTTAAGCCTTCTTGTTTCTGCTGTTTCAATGTATTTAGCACCGTTTTTACCTCAATCAACCTTCTTCCAAGGACAAACTTGGTCAATACTTATAGTTACAGCGCTAGGGATTATATTTGCAATGACTCCAGTCGCTAAAATACCTGGATCAACCGCACTATCAAACGTAATGCTTTATACTATAGTAGCTCTTATTGCTTCAAGAGCTAACTTTACAGAACTTACCAAGGCACCAATTTACATAATTGCAGGTTTTGTAATTTTAGGCATACATGCTCTATTATCAGTTCTTGCAGCTAAAATATTTAAACTTGATTTATTCACTTGTGGTGTTGCAAGTCTTGCAAACATTGGTGGTATAGCATCAGCTCCAATACTTGCTGCTGCTTACAGTGAAGCTTTAGTACCAATTGGGGTCTTAATGGCTCTAATGGGCTATATAGTTGGTACTGGCGGAGGACTATTAGTAGGTAAAATATTATCTATTCTCTAGCAGGGCCAATAAGTTAACATTTATCCTGTAGGAAAAATATTGTATAATATTAATAAATATTAGAAAAGTAAAGCAAGTTTATTGTGCAGTATTATAGGAGGTTTTTATGTACAGCAAAGAAACTGTTTATATCGTAGGTAACTCAAAAACCACCACTGAAAATGCTATAACTCACAGATTTCACTCCTTCTATATTGGCTTCGTTGCTGAAGGAACTACAGGAAAAATCATTGATACAAGCTGTTCCTCTACTATTAGAACCACAGAGGAATTTATAAAATGCTTATTTATAGACAAAAGCCTGGCTGAATATGATGATAATTTGGAAAGAGAAATTAAAAGAAGGTATCATGGCTCTTCTCAAAAAGCAATCATAGTTGCTTATAAGGATGCTGTAAAAAAATATATTGAAGTTAAGGAAAAGTATTTTTAACTGCTTTATTCAAAAAGTGCTAACTACCTTGGCAACTAGTCTGAATAAAATCCAGTAAAAACTAAATACATAGGTTTTTACTGGATTTTTTGTATTACTTTAATGTAAAATTATGTATATAAATAATTAAAATGGAGATGGGAAAATGAAAATCACAGACATTAAATTAGGACGTATCTCTGTGCCTCTTAAAAAACCTTTTAAAACAGCATTAAGAACTGTAACCAGTGTCGAAGATGTAATAGTTAAAATTACCACCGACTGTGGTGCTGTAGGTTATGGCGAAGCTCCACCTACAGGGGTTATTACAGGCGATACTACTGGAGCGATAATAGGTGCTATTGGAGATCATATTAGAAAGCATCTTATCGGTATGGATGTAGAAAATTTCGAAGAGATAATGCTTAAATTGGATTCCTCACTTGTTAAAAATACAAGCGCAAAGGCTGCTATAGATATTGCTTTATATGATTTATATGGACAGTTATATAATGCGCCTGTTTATAAGCTCCTTGGCGGCTACAGAAAAGAAATAATTACTGATATAACCATAAGCGTTAATGATCCAGAACAAATGGCTAAAGATTCAATAGAAGCTGTTTCTCTTGGTTATAACACTTTAAAAATCAAGGTTGGAAAAGATGCATCTACAGACCTTGAAAGAATGAAGGCTATAAGAAAGGCTGTAGGCTACGATATTAAACTTAGAATTGATGCAAATCAAGGCTGGAAACCAAAAGAAGCTGTAAATACTTTGAGAAAGATGGAAGACGCAGGGCTTGATATTGAATTTGTTGAACAACCTGTTATAGCTCATGATTTCGAAGGCTTAAAGCTTGTATCTGATAACGTATCTATACCTGTACTTGCAGACGAAAGCGTATTTTCCCCAATGGATGCAATAAAGATTATGCAGATGAGAGCTGCTGATCTAGTTAATATAAAACTAATGAAAACTGGCGGAATTCATAATGCTCTTAAAATTTGCTCTGCCGCTGAGGTTTATGGAGTTGAATGTATGATAGGCTGTATGCTTGAAGCTAAGGTTTCCGTAACTGCTGCTGTACATTTAGCTGCTGCAAAGAGTATCATAACTAAGATCGATTTAGATGGTCCTGTACTTTGCAGCGAAGACCCTGTAGTGGGCGGCGCTGTATTCAATGAATATAAAATAACACTAAACAATGATCCTGGTTTTGGATTTAAAGATATTCACGGTGTAATATACAAGTAGCTAAAAGGTTGCATTCATAGCTTTGAAATAGAGCTATGAATACAACCTTTTATTATTAATTGGATTATATATGATAAAATAGTATATGAACCAATAGATCTTTAAACACATAAAAATTCTTATTGAGGTGCAATGATGAAACCTGAACAAATTTTTAAGAAGTTAAAAAGTAAAGAATATAACTTTTTATATTCTCACAAAAACTTAGGCGATAACATAATTCTTCTAACAGTAGGCGGATCGCATGCTTATGGTACAGCTACGCCAGCAAGCGACCTTGATATAAGAGGCATAGCTGTAAACTCTGCTGACGAAATACTAACGATGGACTATAACGATAAGCCATTTGAAGATAGAACTACAGATACGGTTGTTTATTTCTTAAAGCAAATTACTAATCTTCTTTTAAATTGCAACCCAAACACAATAGAAATTTTAGGAACACAGCCAGAGCAGCTTTTTATTTGCACTGAAGAGGGACATTTATTAAGAGATAACGTGGATTTATTTTTATCTAAAAGAGCTGCAGCTAGCT
Organism: Clostridium swellfunianum; assembly: GCF_023656515.1. Taxonomy (NCBI): domain Bacteria; kingdom Bacillati; phylum Bacillota; class Clostridia; order Eubacteriales; family Clostridiaceae; genus Clostridium; species Clostridium swellfunianum. The sequence continues at coordinate 3,427,945 of NZ_JAMOFV010000006.1, read as the reverse complement.
TTGGTGGTTATGCCATTGCTCAGCTTAGACGGCTTCAAAATGCCTTAGCCAGGGACAGCTATCCTCAAAAGGAAAAAGAGCACCATATACTAAGCAGCATAGAAAAGCAGCTTTTAACTCTTCCTGACAGATTTAAAGAGCTAACCGAAGGTGTTCTTAAGCTTTATTTGGATGCTTCAGAGAAAGAAAACTTTGACGAAGAAATATTTATGGATGTTAACCTAAAACATTACCCTTTAAGAGATTTTAAAAATATCTACTCTGAAATGAACAACGTTATAAGAGACTATGATAAACTTAACCATAGAAACAGCAAGAAGGATGAACTTCACTTAAATAAGCATGCCATGCATCTAATCAGGCTTTTAATCATGGGCACAGAAATACTATCAGGCAAAGGTGTTCATACCTACAGAGAAAAAGAACTGCCTCTTCTTCTAGATATAAGAAATGGCAAGTATAGCTATGAAGAAATTTTCAGCCTTGTGGATGAATTTGATGTTGAATTTAAACATGCTGCTGAAAACACAATTCTTCCAGATGCTCCAAATACCCATAAAGTCAAAGATCTTATAATGGAAATAAATAAAAAAGTTATATCAAAAGTAGCTAAGAAAGACCAGATTACAAAATTATAAAAGCATATACAAATACAGAGTTTATTTCAGATTATGCCCTATTATTTTATTGGCAAAACCTAAGTATTATTATAGAATTATTCCTATAATCAAAGTTTTAGTTTGGAGGTACCTATGAACTTTAAAGAATATACAGAAAATATGAAAAGAACAGCTGGTTCACTAGAATTAAACAATGAAAGCCTCTGTTGGGGAGCTATGGGCATTTCTGGAGAGGCTGGAGAGGTTACTGACTACCTTAAGAAAGTAGTATTTCATCATCACCAGTTAGATAAAGACAAAGTAGCTGAAGAACTAGGAGATGTGCTTTGGTATCTAGCTTGCACTGCTGAGCTTATAGGATATGATTTAGAGAAAATAGCAGAAATGAATATAGAAAAGTTAAAAAAGAGATATCCAGAAGGTTGGGATGTTGAGAGAAGCAAGAATCGCTAACATCCTTGACTCTGGCAGACTTTGTTAGCGAAGAATAGAATAATTAATTTGCTTCTCCTTTTCGAAATAATAGCTGTTTTGAAAATCAAAACAGCTATTACTTCCTATAATTGTTAATCACTGATTTCCTTCTTTATCCCACGCTGAAGAGTATTCTTATAATTTATAAAAGAATACACATCCGCCCTAAATAAAGGACTGAACATGTTCAGTTGATCTAGAGTTAAATCCTCAATTACAGTATTATTTTCCTCACAGTATAAAACTATTGAACCTACTACTCCATGAGCATCTCTAAAAGCTTGGCCCTTACTAACAAGATAATCAGCAACCTCTGTAGCATTTAAAAATCCTTTTTTTACTGCATTCTTCATGTTTTCAGCTTTAATCTTTAAGGTAGAAAGCATTCCAGACATAACCTTTATGCAGCTCATTACAGTATCAAGCGCATCAAAAAACTGTTCCTTATCCTCCTGCATATCCTTATTATAAGCTAAAGGTAAACCCTTCATTGTTGTAAGTAATCCTATGAGAGAGCCATATACCCTTCCAGACTTCCCTCTTATAAGCTCCGCAGCATCAGGATTTTTCTTTTGCGGCATGATGCTGCTGCCTGTAGAAAACTCATCACCTATTGTTATAAAATCGAATTCCTTACTGCTCCATAATATTAGTTCTTCACTTAACCTGCTTAAATGCATCATTATAAGTGAAAAACAGGAGGAGAGTTCTATTAAGTAGTCCCTGTCACTTACCCCATCCAAAAAATTATCTACAGGCTTCTTAAAGCCAAGCTCTTTAGCTGTAAAGTCTCTATCTGTATTATATGTGGTACCTGCAAGTGCACAGCAACCAAGAGGACTTTCATCTAGCAAGTCTACCGCATTAATAATCCTCTTCTTATCCCTTCCAAGCATGCTGTGATAAGCCATAATATGATACTTAAAGGTAACTACCTGTGCCCGCTGAAGATGCGTATAGCCTGGCATAAGCACATTGTTTTCTTCAGCAAGCCTCGATATCACTCCCTGCAGCTCATCTATATAGTCTATTATCTCGATAGCTTTAGACTTTGTATAAAGCTTCATATCCACCGCTACCTGATCATTCCTGCTTCTTGCTGTATGAAGCTTTTTTCCAACATCACCAATTTCTAAAATAAGGTTAGTTTCCACAAAGCTGTGTATATCCTCATAGTCACCATTGATTTCAAGCTTTCCTTGTTCTATCTTTGTCAGAATGATATCTAAGCCAGCAAGAATAAGCTCACTTTCTGCAAAAGTAACAATGTCACACTTTGCAAGCATCTTTACATGTGCCTTGCTGCCAATAATATCTTCCTTATATAACCTTTTATCAAAATTTAGCGAACTGTTAAAGTCCTCCATAAGCTTACTTTCATCTTCTTTAAACCTTCCGCCCCATAGCTTCATCTGTAAAAACCGCCTTTATCTATTTTTCTTATCAACCATTGCCTGAATCTTATACGGAAGAGCAAACAGATTAATAAAGCCTGCAGAATCCTTTTGATTGTATAATTCACTGGTACCAAAGGAGGATATACCTTCATCATATAATGCATAGGCGCTTTCAACTCCTGCAACCATAATATTTCCCTTATAAAGCTTTAACTTAACAGAACCAGTCACATTCTTCTGGGTAATTTCAATAAAGGCATCCATGGCTTCTCTCAACGTTGTAAACCATAAGCCGTTATATATAAGCTCTCCATATTTTTCTGCTAGCAAACGCTTATAGTGTAGGGTTTCCTTTTCAACAGTAGCATATTCAAGTTCTCTGTGTGCTGCATATAATACAGTTCCTGCAGGAGTTTCATATACCCCTCTTGATTTCATTCCAACAAGACGGTTTTCTAAAATATCGATAACTCCTATTCCGTTTTCTCCACCTATTTCATTCAAAGTTTCAATTAATTTAACAGGAGAAATTTTCTGTCCATTTAATTTTACTGGAACACCTTTCTCAAAATATATTTCAACATAGGAAGGCTCATCCTTTGCAAGTTCTGGAGGAGTTACCATCTGGTACATGTTTCTCTTATGTTCATTTGAAAGATGCTCCAAATCTCCCCCCTCATGGCTTAGGTGCCATAAGTTTTTATCTCTTGAGTATATCTTTTCTTTACTTACAGTAAGCTTTATATTTCTAGCCTCGGCATAATCAATGGCTTCCTCCCTTGACTTTATATCCCAAATTCTCCAAGGCGCAATTATCTTAATTTCCGGATCAAAGGAAGCTATACCAACCTCAAATCTTACTTGGTCATTTCCTTTTCCTGTACATCCGTGGCAAATATATTTTGCTCCTTCCATATGAGCTATTTCCACAAGCTTTTTAGCCATTGATGGTCTCGCCAAAGAAGTACCCAGAAGATATTTACCTTCATATAAAACCTCAGCTTTGATAGCCTTAAAAAGATACTCCGTTACAAACTCTTCTTTTAAATCAGCTATATACACCTTAGCTGCCCCTGAGTTTATAGCCTTAGCTTCTATTTCCTTCATATCATCTCCCTGTCCAACATCCATACAAGCAGCAATAACTTCAAAATCATAATTTTCCTTTAACCATGGTACTATGATAGACGTATCTAAACCTCCAGAGTATGCTAAAACAATTTTTTCCTTCATAATAGTAATCTCTCCTTTTAATTATTATTGTGCATATATATACACTATTAAAATATGAATATATATATGTGAATTTATTAACATGATTGAAGCTTGTATGATACCCATACTTTAACATAAGGCTTTTTATTGCATTTTTATACACATAAAATTTCTTCTTATTTAATAAATATTGGTACACCTCACCATAGCCCTTTAATATCAGTGATTTACCTATGCATATTATTTTTTATTACCGAGTATGTTTATTATTATACATTAACACTTATATATATTCAATCCCCTTTTACTTTTTTATTCCACAAAAAACATGAAATTTTCTTAATGTAACCTATTGCACGACCGAAATATTTTATGTATAATTATAATTAATTTATAAATAATTATACAATTGAAAGGGTGTTAAACATGAAAAAAATCTTATTATTAACTCTTACTGCTATAGTTGCTGCTTCTGTAATGACAGGTTGTGACCAAAAGACAACTACTACTGTAAACACTAAGGTCGCAGCAGAGGATGTTATTGCTTCAGTAAAGAAAAATGATACTCTAGCCTCAGCACTTCCCGAAAAAACTAAGACAGCTGGAAAAATATCCTTTGGCGTAGATGATGCCTATCCTCCAATGGAGTACAGAGATGAAAAAAATACCTTGGTTGGTTTTGACATTGATTTTGGTAATGCTATTGCTAAAAAGCTAGGAATAAAATCAGAATGGGTACCTACTGTTTGGGATGGAATTTTACCTTCGCTATCAGCAAAGAAGTTTGATGCTATATTATCATCTTTAAGCATTACTGATAAGAGAAAGCTTGAGATAGGCTTTAGCGAACCATATATTATGGGCGGCCCAATTATAATTACTAAGAAGGATAATACCTCTATTAAAACCTCTGATGATTTAAAAGGAAAGATAGTAGGAGTTCAACTAGGCTCAACCGGTGATAATGCTGTGTCAGTAATAAGCGGCACAAAAGAGATAAAGAAATATGATAAAATACCTCAAGCCCTTCTGGATTTAACCTCCGGAAGAATTGAAGCAGTAGTAGCAGATGACCAAGTTGGAAGATATTATGTTGGACTAGATGCTAGTAAATATTTAGTTGCCGGTAAGTTAAACGATGAGCCTTTTGGAATTGGATTTAGAAAAGAAGATAAAGACTTAACAGATGTAGTGCAAAAGGCAATTGACGACTTAAAAGCTGATGGAACCCTTTCAAAGATATCTTTAAAGTGGTTTAAGACAGATATATATAAGAAATAACTTACATTAATATATCCTTGTATGAAATTATACAAGGATATAGCATAAAAGGGGGATAACAAACTTGGATATGAATTTTGTATTAAATTCAATGCCTTATTTGCTAGAAGGCAGCATCATGACAATCAAACTTACAGTCATAACATTAATATTAGGAACACTGCTCGGAATAATAATGGCACTCTTTAAGATAACAAACAATATATTTATATCTTCATTTTCTACCTTGTACACATGGATATTTAGAGGAACTCCTATGCTGCTGCAGTTATTTTTCTTTTATAACGCTCTCCCGATGATGGGGATTACTCTAACTCCCTTTACAGCCGCAGTGCTCGGTCTAAGTCTAAACTGCGGTGCTTATATGGGAGAAATAATTCGCGGAGGAATTATTTCTGTAGATAAGGGACAGTTCGAAGCTTCAAAGGCACTTGGTTTTACTTATTTTCAGACTATGACAAAGATAATATTACCTCAAACCCTTAGAAATATTATTCCTTCTGTGGGAAATGAATTTATAACCATGCTTAAAGATACTTCTCTTGTGTCTGCAATAGCTATGTCCGAGCTTATGAGAAGCGCAAATCAAATTGCTTCTACAACCTTCAAATATACTGAAATGCTTTTGGCCGCAGCATTCTTATACCTTTTGATGACAACAATTTTTACAAGTGCTTTTTCTTTTCTTGAAAAGAAACTATCAGTTTACGCTTAGGAGGGACGTCAAAAATGCACATGATAGAAGCTATCAATGTAACTAAAAAATTTGATAATCTTGTAGTATTTGAAAATATAAATGTAAATGTAAAAAAAGGTGAGGTTTTAGTTATTATAGGCCCTTCAGGCTCTGGCAAAAGTACCTTCCTAAGATGTTTAAACCACCTTGAGGAAATTAATGCAGGAAGCATAAAAATTGAGGGTGAACTTCTGGATTATAAAAATAAAAAAGGCCTTAGAAATATAATTTTAAAAATGGGTATGGTATTTCAAAACTTTAACTTGTTTCCCCATAAAACTGTTTTAGACAATGTTATGATTGCCCCTTTAACAGTAAAAAATGAAAACAAGGAAGAAGTGCTTGAACGTTCTAAAAAACTCTTAACAAAGGTTGGACTTTCAGACAAAATGGATTATTATCCCTCAAAGCTTTCTGGTGGTCAAAAGCAAAGAGTAGCTATAGCAAGAGCCCTTGCAATGAACCCTGACCTTATGCTGTTTGATGAACCTACTTCTGCTCTTGATCCTGAGCTTGTGGGTGAGGTTTTAAACGTAATGAAGGATCTTGCAAATGAAGGCATGACAATGGTTGTTGTAACTCACGAAATGGGCTTTGCAAAAGAAGTTGCAAATAGAGTTATTTTCATGGACGGAGGAAAAATAGTTGAACAAGACACACCTGAGACTATTTTTACAAACCCAAAAGAAGAAAGAACAAAAGCATTTCTTGAGAAAGTGCTGTGACGTTTTCACCTTTAATAAACAATCAGCAATTAACAAGCTTAGGAAGGAAGCCACATTTAGGGTTTTCTTCCTTCTTCATTGCCACATTTCTATATCCCTTACTTTACCTTCTCCACTTCAGCATAATTGTTAATTATTCATTATTAACTGTTTATTCTACAAAGCGTTCCTCATAGCCAATATAAATTTAGCCCTGTCAAGAGGGTTAACTCCTACTCTTTCTCTTATTGCTCCCATTTCAAGAGGAATTGGCTGGTAGCCTGAGAATCGTGAGCTTATAATTCCTTTTCCACTGGATATAATTCCAAGGCGAACAGGATAATCTAATGATGTTGCTGCTGGCATCTCCCCTTCTACTGTAAAGCTTCCATTTATTATTACAGGACTGTCAAAAGTTGCCCTCATTGCTATTAAGTCTCCCAAAACCTTTCCACCAACTTCTTCAGGAACAGTTATCCTAAACTTAAGAAGAGGCTCTAAAAGGGTTGTTCCAAGACTTTGTAGTCCATCCATTATCCCCATGGCTGTTGCTATATAAAAATCTCCTGGATTGCTATGCATAACATGATCTTCACCCTCAACTAAGGTTACCTTTAAGTCTATTACATTCCAACCATATAATCCCTGCTCAAGAGTGAAAGGGAGCTGTCTTTCTATTTCTCTTTGATACCTGACCTTTATATCCTCGGTCCTCACCCTTGACTCATATATTAAACCTGTCCCTCTAGGCATGGGTTCAATATAAAATCTTACTATAGCCCAGCAAGGTTTCGGCATTGTATAAGCAGCAAAACCATAACCGCTTTTTGAAGGTGTTTCCTTATATATAACCGAAGGCTTTCCAAAGTTTACTTCAAGATTAAATCTGCTTCTTAGTATACTTTCAAGTATTTCAAGCTGAATCATTCCCATTATTTGAATATGAATTTCTTCCTTTTCCTTTATTCTTTGAACGTGTAAAAGTGGATCTTCTTCTTGAAGTTCTTCCAAAGCCTCAACTAGCTTCATGTAGTCATGCTTTTGTCTTGCCTTGATTTGCAACGTTAACAGAGGCACTGCAATATTAGGAACCTTAGGAACTAACTCAGCATTTCCTAAAATATCCCCAATACTTGCTCGGCTTAGTCCTGAAACTTTGGCTATATCACCAGCTTCTGCTCTTCCCGTTTCTACTTCTTTTGTCCCTGAGAACATCTTAACTTGTGTTATCTTTTCTTCTATATTCTTGGTTGCATTATATATTGAATCTCTACTCTTAAGTTCACCGCTGTAAAGTCTTACATAAGCTAGCTTTCCAAAGGCTTTATTGTGCTCGATTTTAAATACAATCCCAGATAAATTGCCTTGTTTATTTTCCTTAGGGGGTGGTAAAAATTCTATTAAAGCTTCCAAAAGTCCCTCTATACCTACTCCCTTTATAGCAGCTCCATATAATACTGGATAAAAATCACAGCTTTTAGTCATACTTTTCAGCTTATCCCATAGACTTTCTATGCTTATGTTTTCGCCTTCCAAATATTTTTCTAGAAGCTCCTCATCTTTCTCTGCCACAGCTTCTATAAGTCCATTCAATACTTGTTCTTCTCTCTTTTTATCCAGTAGATTAATTATTTTAGGTTCGTTTTCACCTTCACCTATAAGAATTTGAACAGCTTCCGCATCTTTCGAAAGGCTTTTATGTATATCTTCAAGAACACTCTTAACATTTGCTCCGATTCTATCCACCTTATTTATAAAAATAATTACTGGAATATCCATAGCTTTAAGTGCTTTAAAATAGACCTCTGTCTGAGGCTGCACCCCTTCTACTGCTGAAATTACAACTACCGCTCCATCTAAAATACTTAGCGCTCTCTCAACCTCAGCGGAAAAATCTATATGACCAGGAGTATCAATTATATTAACCTCTACATCCTTCCAACTAAAATTTGCTGCAGCCGCTTTTACAGAAATTCCTCTCTGCTGCTCAATCTCGAGACTGTCAGTATGAGCTGTTCCTTTATCTACACTTCCTAAAGCTCTAATAACACCGCTTTTATATAAAATCTGCTCTGTTACAGTAGTCTTTCCTGCATCCACATGAGCAAGTATTCCTATATTTCTTATGCTTCTACTCATAATCTTTTTATCCCCCCGTTATAAATCAGAACATTTTTTATCATAACCTGCTTGCATCTATAAATAAACGCTAAAAACCCATCTGTTTCCAGATGGGTTCCCGGTTTAGCGCATTCAAAATTCAATTAAATAAATATAACACTGGTTTTTGCTTTTATATACTTTACATGTTTATCATACATCAAAAACTACAAACAGTCAAGAAATATTTTATAAAATTATGAAAAATAACTTTTACATATAATTCTCTGTCTTTACAGTATTTAAGTAACAAAAATGCTTAATATACAAGCTTTTCTTTTTTCTGCCAATTTATTAGAATTAAATAGCAGGAAAATTTTAAATAGCTAGTGCATATAGCGGCTGATATGTACGGTGCTTAAATGAATGTGAGGTGTAACTAATGTCTGCATTAAATCATCCAGATTATGACACAGAACTTGAAAAGCTAAAGTATACTGTGGAGTATGTTAAAAATTATAACTCCCACATCCTCAATGAAAAAGCTAGAATCGACAGAGAAGTTGATTACGGAATTAAGCACTATAACTCAGACAATGCCGAGCAGTTTAATGATCTAATAATAAATACCGTTCTGCAAGACAACATGAAGCAGAAATTAAAAAGCCTTGAAAGAGCATGCACAAAGCCTTACTTTTCTAGAGTTGACTTCACTGAAACTGGTAGCACAAAACAAAGCCTTTATATCGGCAAGATGTCAATAACAAGAAACGCTGACAACGAGCCAATTGTGATTGACTGGAGAGCTCCAATTGCAAATCTATATTATGAAGGCAGATTAGGTTCAGCTAGTTATATCTGTCCAGAGGGAAATGTAAATGGTGAAATTCATTTAAAAAGGCAATACACTATTGAAAATGCTTCTCTCCAAGAAATATACGATATTGATATAACCACTAACGATGATTTTCTTCAAGCCTGTCTTAACTCCAGTAAGGATAATAGACTTAAGGATATTGTTTCTACAATACAAGAAGAACAGAATAAGGTAATACGAGCCGATATGTGGAAGCCCCTTATAGTTCAAGGTGCCGCAGGTGGTGGAAAAACAACTATAGCACTTCATAGAATCGCTTATCTTCTATATAACTACGAAAAATCCTTTAGTCCTCAAAATTTTATGATTATTGCTCCAAATAGATTCTTTTTAAGCTATATATCAGAGGTTCTGCCTGAACTTGGAGTTGAAAATGTAAAACAAACTACTTTTGAAGATTTTGCTCAAGAAATTATAGGGCATAAATTCAGACTTAGGGAAGCACATGAGAAACTTCCTCAAATAATAAGCAAATCGTCACACAGTAATTTCATCAAAAATACATCAAAATTTAAATCTTCACTCCACTTTAAAGAAGTAGTTGAAAAATACATGCTTCAAGTAGAATTATGCTTTATACCAAATGAGGATTTCAAAGTATCAAACTTCACTATAATAAGTGCCTCTGAATTAAAAAGTCTTTTCCTTGAGGAATACTCTAATCTTCCTATCGTTAAAAGACTAGATGAAATAAAAAAACATTTAACAAATACGCTTAAGAGAAAAAAGATAGATATAATTGAAAGTATAACTTTTGAATGTGATAGAGAGCTTGAAGATATACGTTATGAAATGCATGACTGTCCTGAAAGAAGATCTAAAATCGCAGACATCACAAATAAAAGAGAACTACTAATTGAAAAAATAAAAAACCATTCTAAAACTGTAGTAAGAAATTACATGGCAAATCTGAAACCTCTTAGCAGTTTTGATTATTATCTTAACCTATTGAGCAATAAAGAACTATTCACTGACTTATCAGAAGGCTACACAACTTTAGAAATAATAGATTTTACTAGAATATCAACAATTAATAATTTACAAGAAGGCCTTCTTGAAATCGAAGATTTAGCTCCATTAATGTATATAAAACAATTTGTTTATGGACTAGATGATAAATTACCTGTTAGACATATTATTATAGATGAAGCTCAGGACTTCAGTTTATTTCAATTGTTTATCCTAAAAAAACTTCTTAACAGTTCATCCTTTACGATTTTAGGAGACCTATGCCAAGGCATTCATTGTCATAGGGGTATAGATAGTTGGGAGGAAGTTAAGGATTTTATATTTGATGATTCAGAAACGTCACTTTTAACGCTTGAACAAAGCTACAGAACAACCATTGAAATTATGGAGGCTGCAAATTCCGTCATTAAAAGACTTAATAACTCTAAGCTCCCTACTGCAAAACCAGTGATAAGACATGGCACTCCGGTAACCCTAGAAGTTAAAACTTCCTTTGAAAAAATATCAGAAGAGATAAAGCTTAAGCTAGAGTCAATCCAATATGAGGGTTTCAAATCCATGGCATTAATCTGCAAAACGCTAAATGAATGTGAGCAGTTAAAAATTCTGCTTAAAGGTCTTGACGTTAAAATCAAGCTTATAACAGGGAAAGAAAAAGACTACAGCGGTGGGATCGTAATTGTACCTGCCTATCTTGTCAAAGGTCTTGAATTTGATGTGGTTATTATTGCTAACGCATCTAAGGAAATGTTTTCTACTGAGGAACTTGATGTGAAGCTTCTATATGTAGCTATGACAAGGCCGCTGCATAGGCTTCATATCTACTCCTGCGGCGAGCCCAGCCTTCTTTTGAGTTCAATTAAATAATTTAAAGGGAAGCATATCACATTTATGCTTCCCTTTAAATTAAGACTATTTGTTCTTTCCGTTTGATTGGTTTGATTTACCGTGCTCTTCTGCAGACTTTCCAGGAGCTGATTTATCTTCCTTCTTATTTTCCTTATCCTGTTTCTCATTCTTATCGTCTTCTTTATCTACTTTAACGGATTTTTCTTTACTACTGTTACCGTTACCATTACCGTTGTTTGTTTTAACATAACCTGTAGTTTGAGTTGTTGTGGTATTTTGATCAGCTGAGATTACATTGCTGTCTTTAGTTTCTGCTCCTGCTGCAGTTTCTACTGCACTGTTATTTTGTTCAACTGTAGTAGATGGTTCTTCTGTTTTAGTTTCACCCTTTACCACTGCTTGCTTTGCACTAAAAGCAGCTTGAAGCTCAGTTTTCGCTGTCATATATGCCTGTTGATTTTTAGTTAATTCTTCTTGAGCTTTTTTAATCGCTTCTTCATCTCCAGATTTTTCAAGCTTTTTAACTTCTACTTTTGCCATATTTAAAGCTTTTTTTACTGCATTAAACTCATGTCTTTCCTTAACAAAATTTGCAACAGCTACTTTCTTAGCGCTTTGCTCTTCTACAACCTTATCTACAACATCAGCTGCTTCGTCAGAAATTTTTCCCTGAAGATTGTTTAATACTTCTAGAGACTTATCTTGAACATTTTGAATAGCTTTAGTCAAATCCTCTACGCTTTGCTGAAGCTTTTCATCAGTGTTTTCTTCCTTCACAATCTCAGCATCATTAACTACCTCTTTAAGCTTATCGATTGCTTCAGTAATTTTTTCATTGTACTCTTCAATTGCTTTCTCAGCTAACTCTGTTTTTCCTTCTTCAGTCATTACTTCGCTTTCACCAAGTCTTTCCGTTGCGATATCAGCAATAATCTCAGTTTTCTTTTCTCCGCTTCCTGCTAGCATTACTCTCAATTTGTCAACAGCCTGGTCTATAGTATACAATAAACTATCAGGAGTTATACCTGCTTCGTCCTTAAAGCTTATTGATGTTTCTTCGGACTTTACAGTCTGTGTGTCAGTTCCTGCTGCTAAAGCCCTTGTGCTGAAACTTCCTAGTACTAATACGGATGCAACTAGAATTGCTACTTTTTTCATATTAAACCTCCTCAAAATAAAACCTTACTCATTGTTGAGTATGTATTTTGTTATGCATTTTTGTGTTTTCACCCATATATACGGGGTCCATCTTTTTATTTTAGGGGGTGCTAATTAAATATTCTTAATATTTTTGTTAATCAACTATATTTCCATAAAAAACATAGCCACATACCCCACTAAATCTATTATAATAGACGTAAATATAAAAAGAAAACATACCATTTGTATCGATATGGTTTCTTGTAGAACAGGAGTGATTAAATGGATACTAAAGTGTTGTCTCTCACAAATAGAGATACCTTTATAGAAGAGAATAAGGCTTTCATATACAGTACTGCCTTTAATATATGTAAAAGAAGGCTGTCCTGGGAAAATGACGACGAGCTTTCCCTTTCTCTCATCGCCTTTAATAACGCCTGTGACAGCTATAACAAGGATAAGGGAAACTTCTATAGCTATGCTAAGGTAATAATAAGAAATGCCTTAATTGATTATTTTAGAAAGATGAGCAGAACACCTTATGTAACCTTTGACAGTGAAGAAGATGATATGCAGTATATAGAGTATAAAACTTCCATGGATAATTACGAACTTCAAACTGAAAATAAAAACCGTGCAGAAGAAATTGCTTTATTTTCAAAGGAACTTAAAGAGTACAAGCTTGATTTTAATTCCTTGGTTGATGCATCACCATCTCACAAAGATACTAGAGATTCTTTACTAAATCTTGCTTTTAGTTGTGCAAAGGAAGAAAGTATTTTAAACTATGTAAAGCAAAAAAGACTTTTACCTGTTAAGGAAATAATGCTTTTAACGGGAAGCAATAGAAAGCTTATAGAAAAGTGGAGAAAATACATTTTAATTTTAATTTTAATACTTTCAACCGATGAATATCCATATATAAAATCGTACTTAAATATAAAGGTAGGTGAAAATAATGAAAAGTAGCACCGGAATCGTTATGGAGATTCATAAAAGACAGGCTTCTATAATGACTAACAACGGTCAATTTTTAAAAGTTAAATTAGGTAAACAAATTCCAAGTGTAGGGGAAATATATACTGGCGAAATTTTAGTAAAGACGCCTTATCATAAATATGCCGCAGCTGCAGCTTCTTTAGTGTTTGTTTTGTTATCTGGTACTGTAAGTTATGCCTACTACACACCCACAGCTTCAGTTGTAGTTAACATAAATCCATCTATTGAGCTTAAGGTAAACAGATGGGATAGAATTCTAAAAACTATACCGTTAAACGATGATGGCAAAGTGGTATTAGCTTCTATAGACATAAAAAACAAGTCCCTTACCGAAGGATTAGATTTGATAGTAGACGAGGCAAAAAAAGATAATTTTATAAATGAGGATTATATTCAAAGTGGTAAAACCATAACAGTTTCAGTTGAAAAATCTAAATCTAATAAAAAACCAGATATATCTAGGTTTGAGGAGTATGCTAAGAAAAACAACCTAAAGGTTAATGTAATAAAGTCAAAAGACGCTCAACCTGAGTCCTTAGATAATGAAAATAAAGCTTCAACTCCGGCGTCAGACAAACAGAACAAGAATATTGATAACGAAAATAAACAGCCAAACAATTCTGAGGAAAACAATAAAAATAAAGAAGTTAAAAAACCTGATGCTAATAGTGATGCCCCAAACTCTCCAAAGGATAAAAATAAAGATAATGAGGGCAATGGTAATAAAAATGACAATAACAATTCCAACTCAAGTTCAAGCAATTGGAAAAATCAAGACCTTATTAGCAATCAGCCTAATTCTACTAATGGAAAAAACAGTAATAAAAATGGTGACAAAAGCAAAACGAAGGATGATTCTAAAGACAATCAAAACAATCAAAAGAATGAATCTAAAGGCAAAAATTAAGTACTGCTGTGCTAGCAGTGCTTTTTATTTTCAGAATAATATTTCACTGCAGTGTAAAAATACTTATAGCATACTTAGAAAGGGGCTATAAGAATGAAAATAGAAGGATTTTTCAGCGGCATAAAAAATGCCAATGAGGCAGTTGTAAAACTGAATCAAGCAGGATATAAAGCATACTCCGATTTAAATGAGCATTATATGATAAATAACAATGTGGATACTAATTTTCCCGGCAATGAGAATACTCCAAGTCTTTCAGACTTAGTGCTGCGCTCTGGCGATTCCAGCGAAGTATCTGATAAAGCACCATTAATAGCAGCCAGCCCAATGGTTAGCGGCATGGGCAATTTTGAGGAAGTAATGGATATAAATTATAAGGTTGTAGTAGATGCACCACAAGGAAGCGAAACTCAGATTAATGAAATTCTAAAGTCTATGGGTGGAGAGCTTGAAAGTCCCAACTTGAATATTCCTGACAGAATTAAGGATATAAACTTAAGAAACATAGATACCCGGGATTTAAACCTTGGTAAAGCTAACGATATAGGTATAACCACATAGAGGAAAGGGATTGTTTCAAAACGAGACAATCCCTTTATTATTCTACTTCAGTGTAATCAACATCTATTATATTACTTTCAGATAAATCCATATTATTTATTATTTCAACTTCATCTTTGCTTTTTCTAAATACAGATTTTCTTCCAATAAAATATGCTTTTACCTTTTTATAAACATAGCTTATTCCCCAAATACTTATGCCTATTACAACAATTACAGGAAGTATATTGATAAAAAAAGCTAATGCAGCAAAAATTAAAACAGCTACTAACAAATTAGAAAAACCTCTATTTAATAACTCCATAGTTATTAGCACTCTCCTTTTTGGTTATGTGCTTATTATATCACTCTTTTAGGAATATAGTATTAATTAACCTTTAAAAGGTTGTTAATATTTTGTTACTATTATAAAAAGTTTTCTTATCTTTTCTAATAAAGCTAAAAATCACAATATTATTTGTGCATTTTTCTTTCAATATAAATTATTAGTTTTTCATATAATTACCACCTATACTTTATTTTTATATGCAAATAATAATTTTGTAGGTTAATACCGAATTATCAAGGAGGGAATTTTATGCCTAATACACAAAATCAAAAACCACAATTAGACAGCAACAATCTAAAGGTAATACAAGACCAAATCTCCTATGAAGCTCTTATGACTAAGAAATACAACGAATATGCATCCATGTGCACAGATCAGAACCTGAAAAATCTTTGCAACCAAGCTAGCCAAACTCATAAGCAAAGCTTTGACGGTTTAAAAAATTATTTAGATTCTCACCAATAAAAATTGGAGGTACATGATATGAATAACAAGCTTACTGAAAAAGACCTAATGCATGATTTATTAGCTACTGAAAAACAAGTTATTTCTGCTTACAGTACAGGAATAACTGAAACTTCATGTCCAAATCTTAGAGATACTCTTGTTACCAACTTTAAAAATGCTCAGGATACTCAATATAAAGTATTCGATGCAATGAGACAAAAGGGCTGGTATCCAATAAAGGATGCTCAAGATGCTGATGTGCAAAAAGCTAAAGATGATGCTAACACAATGGCAAATGAGTTAATGTAAATAATAAAACTAGTTATCTAGAACTTTTTTCTAGATAACTAGTTTGTTTTTTACTCTGTTACAGTATGTGCTACTTCAATTCTTTCTCCTCCGCCTGAAATTGTAGCAGTTGTAGTTCCTAGGGCTGTTCTGTTGTCAACAACCCAATTAAAAGTTGCTTGACCATTCTCATCTGCCATTCTCATTTGAGCTACAGATATTTCTCTATCTCCAAGCACATAGGATGTATTTATTGTATAGCTTGTGTTTGGCTTTCCTTGTATCGTTATCGTTCCTGTTTCTCCTCGTCTTAGAACAGTTTTTGAAGCTATTACTCTAAGCTGAGACTCAGCTTTTACTGATTGGTAGCTAATGCCAATAAGCATTAAGCATAGCGCAAAAATAATTATTCTCTTAATCTTCATAGTAATCCTCCTATCGAAAAATTCTATGCTTATCTTTCCCATATTGCTGTTTAATATTACAAAAGCACAAAAGCATGTTAACTATACATTAGCATGCTTTTTGAGATTAAGCTGCAGTCTTACTGCTTTCACTGTTTGTTGTTTTATTTTTATACTTCATATAAGCATATACTGGGATTCCAAGTACAGCTAGAAGCAGTCCATATAACACAGCTTCCAAGCCTGAACCATAAATTGCCCAACCTGAATATATAAGGGCAGATACAGGTATAAAGAAAGTTTTAATTCCAGTTAACAGATTAAATCTCTTTCCCTCTTTTAATATATATTTTAATTCAGCGGCTGCTGTAGTTGCATATACAGGCAGGAAGGAAAGTGTTGCTAAAAGTATTGTAAAGTTAAAGGCTGAAACTAAAGTTTTATTATTAGCATAATTCATGAGCAATAATATATTTACTAACACTGAACCTACAATAAGTGAAATATGCGGTGTCTTAAATCTTGGATGAACTTTTTTAAAGAAGCTTGGAAATACTCCATCCTCTCCTGCTGCAAAAGCAACTCTAGCTGTAGATAATAGCCATCCAATAGTTGTTCCAAGTATGCTTACAACTATTCCCAATGTGATAAATTGAACCATTCCACTTCCATAATACTGAGTTAATATATCTGCTATTGGTGCCTTACTTGCTTCAAGATTTGCTTGTGACAATGCTCCCATTGCAAAAAAGTTAATGGCCATATACATTATTGCTGCTATAGATATACCTATTATAGTACTTCTTGCTACATTCTTCTGAGGGTCTCTTATTTCTCCTGCTGCTATAGAAGAACTTTCCAATCCGACAAAGGACCATAAAGTTAAAGTTGCAGCTGCAGGCATAGTTTCCATTCCTTTGCCTTGAGGGAACATCGGAGTTATATTATTAATATCAAAGTGCAGAGCAGCTGAGATTATAAAGAATAAGAATAACACTATTTCAAAAACTGTTATAGCTGTTTGTATTTTCCCAGCCATTCTAACGCCTATTATATTAACTAGTGTAAATATCCATAAAACTGCTGTGGCAAATATAAATGCTCCAAGATTACTGCTGCCTATTGCTGGAATAAGCTTACCAGCATAGCTTGACACTGCAATAACTACAGCTGCGTTTCCTATCCATGAACCGTTCCAATAAAGCCAAGCATTCATAAAGCCTGAAAACTCGCCAAAGGCTGCTTTAGAATACTCATAAGGCCCCCCTGTTTTAGGTAATCTTCTGCTAAGGCTTGCAAAGCATAAAGCTAGAAGTATAGACCCAAAGGCCGTCATAAGCCAGGCTGACATTGTTGCACCCGGACCTGCCTTTCCTGCCAAAGTTGCAGGCAGCATAAATATTCCAGACCCCATCATGTTCCCTGTTACTAAAGCCGTTGCTATAAAAAGACCTAAGTCCTTTTTTAAATTATTATTTTGTTCCATCTTAAACCCCTCCTATAAAGGCAAATAATTTTTTGAAGGGTAAAAACTAGAATAAGCATATAAAAAAGCCTTGAGCAGTACACTCAAGGCCTAATAACACGCACAAATATAAACATCATGTTAAATCCACTGAATGATAGCTCTCCACAAAATACTTGTGACAGTTCTGCACATATTCTATGCAGAACCAGCTATACAGCATTAAAGCTTTTGCTGTATGCTTCGGCGATTTTTCCTTTCCTGCTGCTTCACTATGCTTTCATCCACAGTAGTACTCATAAAGACCGCGCCTCTATCCTAGTTATTTAATTACACTTCACGAATAGTATTATGCAGGATGAATAGAAGAAAGTCAATAATAAAATCAGACAAACCAAATAAATATAGCTTGAAAGTAGGCTATAATCACATTAAGAGATGGCAATAAAAAAATATAACAATATAACCATATAAGAATTTATATGGTTATATTGTTATTATAATTACATATTATTTAACATCCATAGTGTAAAGTTAAGAACTCCTGCAAAGGATACCCAAAGTATGTACGGAATCATTATAATACCTGCTAGCTTGTCAAATTTAAAAAACTCAAAGGTTGTTAGCAGTATGAAAATTAGGAGAAGCATAAGTTCAAAAAATGCCAGACCTATAAGTCTCCATCTGAAGAATATAATAGTCCACATGAAGTTTAAAAACAGCTGAATACTGTATAAGATTAAAGCTTTTCTAGTATCTGCACCTTCTCTTCCCTTCATCCAAATTCTGTAGGCCGCTATTCCCATTAAAAGATACAAAATGGGCCATACCACAGCAAACACCCATCCTGGTGGAGCAAAGGCAGGCTTTATTAAACTCTCATAGGACTTCGTATCTGTCATACCTATGTAACTGCTTAAAAAACCTATACCTTCTGCTAAGACTATACTTATTATTAGAGCTAAAATATTCTTTTTACCGTTCACCTTAAAAGGATTTAACACATAATTTTCCTCCCTATATTGTTTCTAATCCTAATATAAGATACTTAATCAAAAAATATGCTATATTTATTAAGTAATTAGCACACAATATCTTGTAAATTTATCCTCTAAACCATATAATTGTAATATATCTTCAGATTTTATTATAAAGGATGTGGGCTACATGAAATTTAGCGAGTTCCAATATAAAAGACCAAATATTAAAGAATTGGAAACCTGCTTCGATGAACTTTTAAGAGACTTTAATAATGCTGAAAGCCTTGAGTCTCAAAGCTCAGTTATGGAAAAAATAAATGAGCTTAGAAATGAATTTGAATCAATGTCCCAAATAGTAGGCATTCGTCATACTATCGATACAACAGATAAGTATTACGAGGAAGAGCAAACCTTCTTCGATGAAAATACTCCTATATATCAAGGCTTAGTTTCAAATTATTATAGTTCTTTAGTTAACTCCAAATTCAGAACTGGACTTGAAGACAAATGGGGAAAGCAGCTTTTTAATATTGCTGAACTGACTATTAAAACTTTCTCACCAGAAATAATAGAAGACCTTCAGCTTGAAAACAAGCTTTCCAGCGAATACACAAAACTTATGGCTTCTGCTAAAATAATGTTCGAAGGCGAAGAAAGAAATCTTTCACAACTTGCTCCCTTTCAAATATCAACTGACAGAGATATGAGAGTAAAAGCAAATAAAGCAAAGTACGGCTTCATGATTGAAAATGAGCAAAAGCTAGATGAGATTTATGATGGGCTTGTTAAGGTTAGAGATAAGATTGCTAAAAAGCTTGGATATGAAAATTTTGTAGCTCTTGGATATGACCGTATGTTAAGAGCAGATTACAATTCTGAAATGGTTGCAAACTTCAGAAAGCAAGTTAAAGAGTACATAGTTCCCACAGCTACAGAGCTTAGGGAAAGACAAAGAGTACGTCTAGGACTAGATGAACTCAAATATTACGATGAACGCTTCAGCTTTAAAACTGGAAATGCTAAACCTAAGGGAGATCCAGAATTCATATTAAACTGTGGTAATCAAATGTATAATGAATTATCAGCTGAGACAAAAGAATTTTTCGACTTTATGGTTGAAAACGAGCTTATGGATTTAGTAAGCAAAAGAGGAAAAGCCGGAGGCGGATACTGTACCTTTATAAGCAAATACAAATCTCCGTTTATATTTTCAAATTTCAATGGAACTTCAGGCGATGTAGATGTATTAACTCACGAAGCTGGTCATGCTTTCCAAGTGTTCAGCAGTAGAAATTACGAGATTCCTGAGTATAATTTTCCAACCTATGAAGCCTGTGAAATTCATTCCATGAGTATGGAATTTTTCACTTACCCTTGGATGAATTTATTCTTTAAGAGTGATGTTGATAAGTACAAGTTCTCTCACCTTGCTGAAGCACTTTTATTTATACCTTATGGAGTTACTGTTGATGAATTTCAACACTATGTATATGAAAATCCAGAGGCAACTCCTGCTGAAAGAAAACATGCTTGGAGGGAAATTGAAAAGAAATATCTTCCTCACAGAGACTATGCAGATAATGATTACTTAGAAAGAGGCAGCTGGTGGCATCAACAAGGCCATATATTCGGTTCTCCATTTTATTATATAGATTATACGCTTGCTCAAATCTGCGCCTTCCAATTCTTTAAAAAAGCCAGCGATAATAGGGAAAATGCTTGGAATGATTATTTAACACTTTGCAAGGCAGGGGGAAGCGATTCGTTTGTGGGCTTAGTTAAGCTTGCAAACCTTATATCGCCTTTCGAAGATGGCTGTATAAGTTCTATCATAGGACATATAGAAAATGAGTTAAATAGTATTGATGATGCAAAACTATAATTAAAATAAAACAGCAGACGATTACTCGTCTGCTGTTTCTTCGTTATTTAGGTTTTCATCTCTATCTCTTAGGAGTCTCCCAATTGGTCCCTTGCTATTTATTATATCCTCAATCTCTGAAAAAGGTATCTCAAATTCAGGAAATCCACATTCTGAAGACTTAATCTGTTCATTATCTAAATATATAACTATAGAATCTTCTGTCAGGAAGTAACTTTGATTAAGATCAACTCCATCAAACTCTCCAATTAGATCAGCAGATTGAAAAGTTGCCTGGTTCCTAATTATATCATTCAATATTCCAATTACCTTAGATTTCTTTAACTTCCTGCTGAATAAATCGTTCAAGTAATATACTCTTGCATCCTTTAAGCTTATATTGATGGTCTTTCTTATAGTTATTCCCTTTTCTTCTCCTTTTACATGATGATAAACTTCAATATTAATACTTAGAGTCCCTCTTCTATTAAGCTTGACAGTATAGCCACCTGTAAATTTCTTATTTTCATCTTTTCCATAGCCCTCGCCTTTAAGTATCTTGTGAACTTCTTTTTTGATATATCTATTAATGCCAGACTCAGCACTTTTATGCTTGAGTCCGCTGACCTTGGGATATGTCAGGTTTAGACCAGGACTTTCAACTTTAACATCTGTAATTAATGCAGGCTTTCTTCTATGTCCCACTGCCATCCAACTCCTTTTTCTAATCTGGTTAAGTAAAAATATCAATCTGTTAATATTAAACCTTCCCTTATTATTTATATTATTCATAGGTGGAATAAGATGTAACTTTTTATGATATAATTTTCCTATAGAAAAAAAATATAAATAATACTACACTTTTATAGATAAGGTATTAACTGAAAGGAGAATTTCATGCTAAATCCAGGACATATACTAGATGGAAAATACGAAATAATAAACGTTTTAGGACAAGGCGGAATGAGTACCGTTTATCTATGCAGAAATAATCGTTTAGGTAACTTGTGGGCTGTTAAAGAGGTAAGCAGTGAATTAAAAAAGAAGATGGACTTTCTTGCAGAGCCAAATATACTTAAGAATTTGCAGCATTCTGGCATCTTAAGAATCGTTGATATATTTTATGAAGAAGATAACTTGTATATAGTTGAAGACTATATACAAGGCAAAACTTTAAAAGAATATATAGATTATAATGGTCCATTAACTTCAGATGCAGTTATGCAAATCACCTTAGAGCTTTGCAGTATTTTAGATTATCTTCATAGTCTTAATCCACCAATTATATATCGTGACTTAAAACCATCAAATATAATGATTAAGCCCGATAACAAAGTAGTGCTTATTGACTTTGGTATAGCGCGTACCTACAAAGACGGTCAGGAAGGTGATACTATAATTTTAGGTTCAAGAGGCTACATAGCTCCTGAGCAGTTGGTGAATGTTCAATCAAATGCCCAGACTGATATTTATTCCTTAGGTGCAACTATGTTTTTTATGCTAACAGGAAAATCTATAGACATGCCTACTGAACTAATGTTTGATGAGAATTATCCAGAGTCCGCAGATAAAAAGTTAATTAGAATAATTAAAACAGCCGCTTCCATAGTGCCTACAGACCGTTTTGGAAGCGTAAAAGAAATAATGAAAGAAATAAATGCTGCTATTTCTGACTTGGAATACAAAAAAACAAGCTTTATGATTTTCAGCAATACCGAAGTGAAGCCTCCTAAGTCTTCTAATAATGCTAATAAGAAACCTAGGAAGAAAACTAAATTTATCATAATAACAGTACTTGCTTTAATAATTGGTTTAGTTTTGCTGCTAACCTTTCTTCTAAACAATAAAGAATCCAAAAATAAAGCTTCTAATAATCCTTCTACGCCAAAGGCTATTGAGAAAACAGAACCAAAATCTGAAACAAAACCTGAAGTACAACCGCCAAAAGAAGTTATTGAAAAAGATGCTATAGTTAGAGGAATTTTATACAGTAAAAAACCTATACTACTAAGCACTAGTTCCAATTCTGGCAAAGGTAAAAACAAGGATAAAGACGATAATAAGAAACTGCATGTACAGTTTACTTTAAATCCTGCTGCATCTGTGTCTAATTCAAAGCTTTCTGTAGTTCTTCCACAGGTTCAGGTTATAGAGGATGATGTCATAGCAGTTTTAAATTTAGAAAATTTAGGTGCTGGAGACATTAAGCTAGATCTTAACAAAACTTATCTTATAAATGGCAAAAATGAAGCAGTAAAAAGCTATAACCCAAATTCTACAAATCTCCTAGCCATTCCTCAAGGCACTGGAAAACAAGAGCTTAAACTCTATTTTAAAGACTTTGATTTTGAAGGAAACAGCTGTACTCTGAAAACAGTTTTAACTTCTAGAGAAGATAAGAATATAGATTTGTATATTGATATAAAGTAAATTCATACTTAAGTCCTTCCTTTCATGGAGGACTTTTTATTTTTAGTATTAAGATAAACTTAAGAAATAACTTAACATTTTTTTAATATTTACTATGTAATATTACAGTATAGTAATTAAATCAAATAGGAGGATTTACAATGAAAAACAGAAAATTCAAAGCTATGTTCTTTTCAATCATTCCAGGTGCAGGTCATATGTATCTAAATTTGCCCAAGCAAGGTGTTCAATTGATGGGCTTATTTTTTCTCACACTAGCTATAAGCGGCTGGCTTAATTTAGGAATACTTGGTATTATTTCGCCAATTATTTGGTTCTACAGTTTCTTTGACGCAGGTTACAAGGCTACTTTAGAACAGCCTATTCAAGATGGAGGACTTGAAATTTTTAATAGTTTTTCAAAAAAAGACTATCTTTCAAAAGATTTAAACAAAATATTAGGTTATGGACTTATTATAATCGGTATTATTGCACTTGTAGAAAGAACTGTTTTCCCATTACTTGTTGATTTAAATTTAGGAAATACCTTCAGAAGTTTCTTATATAGTTTTAGAAGCTTTATACGCACCGGCTTAGTATCTGCTATCTTAATAATTGTTGGTTCCAAACTGCTTTCAGGCAGCAAGATTAACACTAAAGAATAGGAGTTGAAAAGTATGCGTCAATGGCGGATGGGTACCCTTACCCTTGGTTTAATATTAATAGCTTTGGGCTGTGGTTTTATTCTTAGCAAATTAGGCATTATAACTTCTATCATTCAAGTACTTAGTTGGTGGCCCTTAGCACTAATATTACTAGGAGTAGAAGTTCTGTTTGGAGGTTTTCTCTTTACTGACGAGCGCTGCAAGTTAAAATTTGATGGTTTCAGTGTTTTATCTATACTGTTAATCCTACTAATATGTGCAGGTTCCTTTACAGCTTCATTTATTCCATGGAACAAGCTTGCCTTTAACTTTCCTCACAGTGATATATTTTACAAAGATACCTCTGTATTCCAGAAGCAATTAAGTATTGATGCCTCTGGAAAAGATGCCCTTATTCTAAGCAACAACATCGGAAGTGTTCAACTTCAAAAATCCTCTGGAAACAAAGTTGAAGTTGAAGCTTCTATAAAAATCTCTCACAACGATTATGAATATGCAAAATCTATCCCCGATACTATCATTAAGGTGAATGAAGGAAAAACACTTAATATTTCTTCTGACATAGGCCAGCTTGAAAGTGATAAAGCTAATCTTCAGAGTATTGAATACAAAGTAAAAGTGCCAGAAAAGTTTAATGTTGAGATAAACAATAAATTTGGTAAAATTGATGTTGAAAATCTTATAGGAAATGCAAAAATTAATAATACCAATGGTGCTGTTAGCGTAAAGTCTGTGGCTGGAGATCTTATTATCGATAATAAGTTCGGAGATATCACTATCTTTGAAATTAATGGAACTGGCAAAATAACAAATAGCAATGGAAAGATTAGCGCTAGCGGGGTTAATCAAGCTTTAACCATTGAAAACAAATTTGGAGATGTTTCTGCAGCAAATATTAAAGGAAACTTAAAAATCACTGATAACAATGGCAAGGTAAAGGCAGAAAATACTGGTGGAACTCTTACAGTTGATAGTAAATTTGGAGGAATTGAAATTATAAATGTTATAGGTTTTGCTGATATTAAAAACGAAAATGGAAGTATCAATTTTGTATCTGATAAAATTAATCAAAATGATGTTAAACTCCAAAGTAAATTTGGAAATATCACCTTAAGTCTTAGCAGAGATCAACAGGGTATCTTTAATTTATTTACACGCCAAGGAAACATAAAGTCTGAGTTTCCTTTAAGCATAAATAAAAATAATACCTCTGAGAGCACAAATTCTATTATTGGAAATACTAACAATAAATTTGATATAAAAAATGAAAATGGAAGTATTGTTATAAATAAGAACTAAAAAATAGGACATCAAGCATTAATAATCACTTGATGTCCTATTTTTTAATTAATACAATTTATCAGAAATAGCCTCTGCTGTTTTTTCCTTATTTAATCTTGATTTTTCAATATTCCTTCTGAAGTACTCAGCATACAGTATATCTACTAGATAGAGTTGAGCCATTTTAGTAGACAAAGCACCACCTTGAAGAGGACCTTCCTTTGCACCAGACAAGAGTACAACATCTGAATATTGAGTTATAGGAGATTTTGCAAACCTTGTTATGCATATTGTCTTTGCGCCAACATTTCTAGCCGTTTTTAAAACCTCTGCAGTATCCTTTGTGCTTCCTGAATAGGAAAAAGCTATAGCAACCTCATCCTCAGACATCAGACTGGCTACCATTGCTTGAGTATGAGAATCATAAGTAAAGTCAACATATGGAACTATTCTCATAAATTTATTTTTAGCTTCGTGAGCAGTTATAGCTGAAGCTCCTGCACCGAAAAATACTATTCTCTTAGCATTTACCATGTAATCTATGGCAACCTCAAGTGCTTCATAATTAATTAAATCAAAAGTTTCATTAATAGCTGCAATATTCGTATTCATCACTTTTTTGCATACATCAATCAAGCTATCTTCATTTGTTATCTCATCAGTAAGCTGGTCATCAACGTCACCTTCTGACTGAATGCTTTGAGCTAAGGTCATTTTAAAACTTTGATAACCAGTAAAGCCAAGCTTTCTGCAAAAGCGCAAAACTGTAGTTTCACCAACTTCACAATGCTCTGCCAAATCAGTTATTGAAGTATACAAAGCTTCTTTAGGGTTTTTTAACACTATATCAGCAACTTTCTTCTCTGATTTAGTAAAAGTATTATAACTCGTATTAATAAGCGGTATAACGTTAACTTTTTCTATCATCCTTTAAGCCTCCATCACCATATGTGCTGCTCCAAGTATTCCTGCATTGTTTCCAAGCTTTGCTCTAACAATCTTCACATCTTTATAGTTAGGCATCAAATACCTAGGAAGATTTTCTCTTATGTGATTAATTATATAAGGCTGTACCATAATGCCTCCTCCAAGAACTATTAGCGAAGGATTAAATATATGCACAAAATTAACGAGGCCCATCATTATTTCAAAAATCCAAGTTTGAAGAATTTTTTCAACCTTTTCATTTCCTTCCTCAAGCAGTTTGAATATTTCCCTTCCATCTACTTCCTCAATACCTAATTCCTCTTTTACATTTCTAATAAGAGCAGAAGTAGCTGCATAAGTTTCATAGCAGCCTTTTCCGCCACAACTACAATCTTTTCCTCCTACATGAGTTATTATGTGTCCAAACTCACCAGCTGAACCAAAAGCACCTCTATATATCTTTCCTTGTTCTATAATTGCGCCACCTATACCTGTTCCATAAGCAAGACATAAAAAGCTTTTTTCATCTGCTGCAGCACCATAGTATGCTTCTCCAATAGCTGCGGCATTAACATCATTTTCTACTACTGCTGGTATGCTATAAGCTTCCTCAATTCTCTTTTTTATCTCCATTCCAGTCCATCCAGGTAGGTTTTCTGAAGCAAAAATTATCTTTCCTTCCTCTGAATCTACCTGCCCTGCACTACTAATTCCTACTCTGTCTATATTTTTATATTCCCCGATAGTTTTCAAAATTCTTTGCATTAGAGCTTCTCCGCCTTCATTTGAAAAAGTAGGCATTTCTCCACTTTCAAGAATTTCTCCTTTCTCATTTATAATTCCAATCTTTACAGCAGTTCCCCCAATATCAAACGCTAATACTCTCATATTTAACCACTCCTAAACCTAATCTTTATCTTCTAAAGCAACCGTTAATACCTGCAGGGGCTTTAGTGTCAAAATATTATCTTCATCCTTTAAGTGTCTCCCTAATAAATCTATTGATTTGCATCTTTTCCAAATGGAACATAATTGAACCTTCTGTTCCTCATGAGTAGTATTATACAACCTTAATACTATACTTCCATTTTTAGTTTTATAAAATGAGGAAACTGCTACTTTCTTATTGTCAAGGAATAAAATATTCTCTAGTCCATCTTTGATTTCATTTCCTTGGATAACCTTAGGATCTATTCTCATAACTCTAGCTTGGAAAGCAATATCGTTCTCAAAGGTTAATCCATATTTAAACACATGCTCTCCTAAGCACTGAGCCTCTGGAGTTTGAAACTTTGGCCCTGCTCCTCCTCCTCTTGTACTAAAATCATCCTGCGATAGCCAGCCCACTGCTCTTAAAAGATTTAAATATAAAGCATCATTTTCATACCCATATGCCCCTATCTCACACTCCTGAATTCCAAGATGCATTACCGAGAAGTCCTCTGGTATAGTAATATAGCTGTCCGTAGGATAAGTATTTACCTTAACTTCTTTCATCATGTCAGCATGATAACTGACGGTATCCAAAGGCTTTCTTTTGACAACA
Source organism: Clostridium swellfunianum (assembly GCF_023656515.1). Lineage (NCBI taxonomy): Bacteria > Bacillati > Bacillota > Clostridia > Eubacteriales > Clostridiaceae > Clostridium > Clostridium swellfunianum. Next base: position 3,400,515 of record NZ_JAMOFV010000006.1, on the reverse strand, counting down.
TCAAAGCTTACATCAGTATAGTATTCCTTAACTTTTTTTCCTGCCGGAAATATTACTCTAAGCCTATGATCCTTAGCATTATTTATAACCTTAGTCTCAAAATAAACTGATGAGCAATGATTTAATAATCTTACTCTAGTTTCTATAAAACTTTCTGCTTTATCAATGCTTGGGGACTTTCTATCAGCTTGAAGCTCCTTTGGCTGCAGCATACTATAGCTAAGCTTAAGCTCCTGATATATTTTATTTTTCTCCACATAATCAATGGAGATAATTCTAGTTCTAGATAGCAAGTCTTTCATTGGAGGTGAATAAGAATACTCATCTCCACAATCCATAGAACTTATAAATTGATTTATCCCTTTATACTCTTTGCTAGTTCTTTTATTTAAAGCATTTAAGTTTCCATCACTGTCTACCCATAACTTAATAAATTCATTTTCAATAGCATTTTCAACATATGCTTTATTTATTGGTGCATTTCCTTCTTCTATTATGTATTCTTTGTAACCTAAATAATTAAATTCACCTAAAAAAGTAACTTTGAATTCATTTACATTATACCAGTTTGGCTCTAAGTCTACATCTGCTTTAAAAATTTTTTTTCTTTCTCTTGAATGTATTACCATAGGGACATCGGCTCCTGACTTATCTATCAACTTAAACCATTTGATTTCAGGAGGAAGATTTATACTGCAGTCAATCGCTGTTTTGTATTCATACGGATGAGGATTAAATACATAAATCTTATTGTTTTTTACAGCGTCCCACTTAATAACATGTTTAGCCGCAAAGTATTCAATACTCTTAAGCATATCCTTTAATTTTTCATTTCTTGTTTCCATCTCTCTGTGAACCTCATCTATGCTGCATCCGCAGATGCTGTCATGAGGATGGTTCTTTAAAAGAGTCTTCCAAGTATGCTCAAGCGATCTATATTTATATCCTCCATTAATTAAGCTTTTTATAAGTTCCATAGGTTCCGAAATCAAAGTTATTTCATCTTCTAAAGCTTGATTTTGCTTTTTCAGATAAGTTCTTGATGAAAGTACATTGCTCAAAATATAAGCTTTGCTTTCATCCCTTTGTTCACCCAATATTTCTTCTTCAAGCTCTAACGAATCCAAACTCTTCGTATATTCTACCAAGCTGGTTTGCTTGATAACTAAAGATAGGCTCTCTGATAGTTCTTCTAGCCTATCTTTAAGCTTATTATATGGTAGTAAGTGATCTGCTCCATTTAATAAAAGTAATTCTCCATTGTTTGAAAACTTCTCCACATCTTCAACATATTTTTTAAGCCTATCTTCATAATCTTCATAGGTGAGAAAATGATTATAATATCCTGACCACAAAGGAAGAATCAATGTTTTAATTTTCGTTCCATCACTTCCTATAAAATATGCTTCGCTCTTATTAGACTTAGCGCCTCTAAAAATAAGAGACCAATTTATTCCTAAACTATTGAATATTTGCGGAAGCTGTCCTATGTGACCAAAGGTATCCGGAAGATATCCTACAAATTCATCTGTATTATATTCTTTTGAGATATCTATTCCCATCTGAAGATTTCTTATTAAACTCTCTCCACTTACTAAAAATTCATCTGGAAGTACATACCAAGGTCCAATGGCTATTTTTCTTTCTCTTATGTATTTTTCAAGCCTTTCAAAGATTTCATATTCCAACACTTCTTTTAAGTCCTCAAGCACAACTGTTTGCCCATCCAGCATAAAATACTCAAACTGCTTTTCATCAAGTGCCTTTAAAGCTATTTGAATTCCTTCTACTAGCTTCCCTCTAAAAGTTTCAAAGCTTTCATACCATTCTCTGTCCCAATGTGTATGATTTACTACATTTAATCTTTTTTGCATAGCGTTACCTCGAGTCCTACTTCAAACATCCTTCTCCATGGCATGTAAATATCCAATATTTCAATTTTATAGCCATCATAATTTAAGTTTGTATTTATAAAGTCTGTTAAGAGCCTTCGAACTAGATTGGAGATTTCACCTCTTTGCCCATCTATCTCAAACCAGTTGAATCCCATCTTGGCAGCATAGTTTTCTGCAACTTCCTTTCTTACAGAGGCACAGTATCCGGCATCTTCAACAAATCTCAGTGCAAGAAAATCCTTATTTTTTTTGTTGTTGCCATAGATTGAGCTTATCATTCCTTGGGCGATACATGTACCTAAAGTATTTGAAGAGGTATTCCAGCCTGCATATCCTGCAAGTTTAAACAGAAGTTTCTTTTCCTTTAACAGTTTTATAAGCTTTAAGTCTGCACCATTAGCAAAAGCTATGTCTGCAAATACCACAGACTTATTCAAGTTGTTTATAACATAATCGGCAAATTCGATTAATTCTATTATGTTTCTAAAAACATCGTAGCCTATACTATTTTGCTTCTGCATGCTGGCTTCCATCATAGTCTCTCCTGGTGAGTTTACTAGCAGTATCATATCTGCTTCGCTTATTGATGCCGCAATAAGTCCTCCTGCTGCTAGGATTTGATATTTTACACTTTCATATGAGTACCTGTCCTCATATAAAGGTATTATAGAAGGACCTTGAGTTGATGAGTATTTTATATATACAAGAGGAGTTTTTTTCTCCATTTTGTTTATCATTCTAGCAAGCAAAGTGCACCCTACCTCGTCTGCTCCAGGATACATATATACCTTTAAATTGACTTCCTTTTCATCTATATAGCCTCTTACATACTGCTGATCCAAGGCAGTTAAACCATAAGGGGCTGAATCGTCCTGAGGAATACATAAAAAGTCCAGTGTTTCATCTTTAACTAAATCTATGGCTAGTTTATTTACTTCTCTGTTCAATTTTCTCCTGCTGACATAATCGTTAAGAATCCCTTGGGGAAGAATCTTTTTAATTTCATCAAGTTCTGCCTTCTCCTCTTCAGAAGCTATATTAAGCTCAATTTTATGCTGAATATATCCTTGTCTGAATATCTCTTTTCCATAATCCTCATAATAGTCTGGTTCTTCATCTGAAGAGGAGTATCTTGGACATCTCATTATTAAGTTAAATCCGTACATAGGAATATTTTTCTTTATCTTTATTTCTCTTAGCTTTTCTATGCGATTTCTACATTCTTCAAGGCTTAAATAATGTAGTCTTGAAGGTATTATTCCACCGTAAATCAGCGTATCAAGTGATAGTATAGCTCCATCTGCTTGTTCAGCTTCCTCCTCAAGCCACTTCCAAAGAGCCTTTATATCGGCTGGAGTTTTTTTATCGCCCATTATGTTCATAGGAGGTGTAATCAGCCTATAGTTGTCTGTTATTTCTCCAAGAAGTATCGGAAATTTGTAATTGCATGGTCTCTCATCTAGCGGAATATAAATTATATTTTTCATGCTAAGCATCCTCTTCTCCTTATTCTTTTATTAAACTACATAGACTTCGTTTTCCGGCCAATGAAGCTCTATGCCACTTTTTACAAGTTTCTCTTGAAACTCCACAAGCATGCTATCATCGTTTCTTATCTGTGATGGTGTTTTATCTTTGTCCATTGCGTGTGAAGCAAGATATCCTGCCACTTCTCCTATATTCCATTCAACTGGATGCAGTCTGAAGCAGGCATTGGTTAAATGTGTAGTTCCAATATTTTTGCAGCCTGGTATAAGATTTTTTATTCTTACAGGTATCATAGCCCCAAGTGGTATTTCAAACGGCCAGTTATTATCAAATTTAAAGCTGTTAGTTACTGTTGTTATATGAAGATCTATATGATAGCTTCCTACACCTACTGTATCTTTAAATCTAGGCAGGCTATCTCTAAGTGATGCATTTATATCGCCTTCCACCACTGTGTATTCTGCTTTTATTCTTCTTGACTCTCTAATATACGGATACTTAGCTAAGCCATCTTCAGTTCCTACCACGTCTGGTCTAAGCCTTATTCCCTTATATCCTTTTCCTCCATCTGGTCTTGGAGCTTCAGTTTGGAGCCAGTATATAAAGCTTAGTGTAAGCTGTCTTGCCCCTTCTATATGCTTTTCTTCATTTTCGTCCTCAAAAAGATTTCCCAAGAAATAATCATTTTGAGGCCAATTTATTAAAGTAACATCATTTTTGTGAAAATTACCCTTATGGTAGCCTGGATATATAATTCTTCTATAATCCCATAGTGAAAACAGATACTCTCCTTCATCGTCAAACATGCCAAACTTTCTTGCTTTTCCTGTTTCAGAGTCAGGTCCATACCAACTAAGTACTGGATACTTATCAAAAGGCTGTATAAGATTTCTCCAGAATTCATACTGCTCTGGTTTTTCTATTGTGTAGTCTTCTCCTTCTACATAATCTACTGCTGCCACCCAAGTAACAGCCTGCATATCCTTGGGCTCGTATTTATCGTGAGCATTAGGTTCTCCCGTCATCTCCTTGCTTTCAGCACCTATAACATACTCAGCACCAGTAAGGGGAAGCAGTTGTCCAATATCTGTCCCATCTATAAAGTATTTTCCTGTCAATTCTATTAATGCACCAGTGCATATATTTTTTACTGTTACACTCTTTATGGTATCTTCTTCAACTTTTGCGGATACCGCCTTGCAGTTTAATATTATTTCCAAGTTTCCATTGCTTACATAAGGCAGCAGCATTTCTTCTAAAAGATGAAGACTAATTCTTGGCTCATGAGCAATTCTGCTTACAGAAGAATTGCCTGGATCAAACGCATCGCTATTTCTAATTTCATCTACTAAAGGATAATTCCTCCTATAAAAATCTCTTACTTTGTTCCTGTATTCCCTATAGGTTTTTGTGCAGCCAAATTTTTCAATCCATCTATGTTCATCTGGAGGTACAGCTTGAGATGTGAGCTGACCACCTATCCAGTCTGTTTCTTCAGTTAATATGACTCTCTTACCTTCCTTTGCCGCAGAGTATGCAGCCATAACTCCTCCGAGGCTTGCTCCAATAACCACGATATCATAATTCTTTGTTCTCACATTAATACCTCCCTACCTAATTAAAATAAAGGATGGATAAGCCTTTACCCATCCTTTAAACCTTATTATAAATTAATTACCTTAATAAATCTTTCAGTTATCTGCTTTGGCCTAGTTATAGCTCCTCCAACTACTATTGCATGAGCCCCAGCTTCAAGGCATAGCCTAGCCTGTTCAGGCGTATCTATTTTTCCTTCAGCAATTACTGGAATACTAACCTTTGAAACTAATTCCTTCACAAGTTCAATATCTGGTCCTTCCTTAGAAAGAGTATATTCTGTATAGCCTGATAAAGTAGTACTTATCAAATTTACACCTAGCCTATAAGCATTTATTCCTTCTTCGACAGTAGATATATCAGCCATAATTAAAAGTTTAGGAAATTCTTTTCTAATAGCCTTTATTAAATCTTCAAGCTTTTCTCCATTAGGTCTTTTTCTTAAAGTACAATCCAAAGCTACTATTTCCGCACCAGCAGCTTCAATTTCTCTAACTTCCTTTATAGTTGGAGTTATATAAATGCTACTATCCTTATAGTCTCTTTTAACTATGCCTATCACCGGAAGATTTACAGTGGCTTTTATTTCAACTATATCATCATATGTGTTAGCTCTAATGCCGGCTGCCCCACCTTGGAAAGCAGCCAATGCCATGCGGGCCATTAAGTTACTTCCATAAAGAGGTTCATATTCTAATGCCTGACAGGATACTATTAACTTGCCTTTAATTTGTTCAAGTATCTTCTCCAATTTTATCTCCTCTTTCTTTAAATTAATCTTCAAAAGGAAGGTATACTCTTTTTTTATCTTTTGAGGATTTATAGATTCCTTTAACTATTTCCAGTGCTTTTCTTCCTGAATTGCCATCAATATAAACTTCTTTGTTTTCTCTTACAGAATTATAGTAATGCTTTAATTGTGTTATATGACTGCAGCCCCAGTAGTTTGGTCCAACAGATAATCCATCATAACCGTCTTTAATTTCATACTGCTCTTCACCGTCGAGTTGTACCCATGCTAAATCCTGCTTAAGTCCAGCTCTGCCTTTTTCACCAACAACTTCAATCTCTATTGGAGCATCATAGTTGAAACAATTGCAGGCATATAGCTGATACAAACATCCATTTTTAAATTTAACAAAAGCTTCCGCTACATCTTCAACATCTACTATTTTGTGTATTCTGTTGTTAATAGTACCTTCTATCCATTCTACATTTGATCCAACAAGCCATTGTACTCTGTCAATGCTGTGTATAGCCTGATCAATCAGTACACCTCCTCCTTCTTTGTCCCAAGTTCCCTTCCAGTCAGATTGCTTATAATAACTGTCTTCCCTTTTCCAAGATAGGTAGGATCTTGCTGATACAATTTCCCCAAGTTTTCCTTCTTCAATCAGCTTCTTAATATCCATGCATCCTTTAACATATCTTGTTTGGAATATAACCCCGAGCTTAACACCTTCTTCTTCAGATACTTTTATCATCTCGTCAGCATCCTTTAAGGTTATAGCCATTGGTTTTTCTGTAAGAACATTAATCTTGTTTCTCATTGCTTCTATTGCCATAACAGCGTGTAGATTATGCGGTGTTGCAATATGCATAACATCTATATTATTATTAAAACACTGCTTATAATCTGTTATGGCTATACATCCTTCAAGTCCTTTAGCAAAGCTCTTTGCTCTTTCTATGTCTATATCTACTGCATAAACAACCTCAACTCTATCTGAAAGTTCCTTAAAAACTTCCTTATAAAGCTCTGCTATTCTGCCGCAGCCTACAATAGCCACTCTAAGCTTCTTCATTAATCTCACCTCTTCTATACTTTATTTTCATCTACTTTAACATTCCTTTATATATTCCTGGTACTGAGTTTTCAATTATAGTTGCTCCACAAGATATTTCATAAAACTTTTTAGGACCTGCTCCACCTATAATTGCATAGCCATAACCAAACTCTTTTAGCTTTATAAGGCTTCTAAGCAGCAGTGCCTTACCAATACCTTTTCCTCTATACTGTTCATCAACCCCTGTTGGTCCAAAAAAGTCTTTGTAGGTTGCTTCATAACAAGCAAACCCTAGCATCTCATTTCCTTTTGTAGCAATAACGCAGGATACAGGGTGATTAGCAAAAGCTACTTCTGTCTCACTTGACCAAAAATCGCCAAACTTTTCTTTTACCCAATTAACTACTATATGTTTTTCTGGTGCAATAGCATTTCTTATTTCAATTCCTTCTTCTTTAAGCCTATTAATCAATTTATTATCTTCCTGTACCTCATACAGTTTTACTAACATATCAGGCATAATTAATTTCCCCTTTTAATTTATATTAAAATTTTGCTCCTCTTCTCTCCATTTCTTCTTTTACTTCTTCACCTTTAATCTCTGTGAGCCTTACATTCTTCTTTATAGATAATGCTGCTGCAATCCCAGCTGCTTCACCAAGCGCCCTTACTGTTGGCTGAATTCTTAGAGAAGATTGTGCTAAGAATGAAGCAGATATGCACCTTCCTGCAACAATTAAATTATCCACTCCTAAGGGCAGTAAGGCTCTATACGGAATTTCGTAGTATGGTATTGGGTCTTTGTCCTGTGAATCAAAATGTTTATTTATTAGCTTTTTACCATGAATATCTACAGGATAGTTTGACCTTGCTACATAATCGCTAAATTTCCTATTAAGAATGCAATCTTCATCAGTCATATAATAATGTCCCTTTATTCTCCTAGATTCTCTAATTCCAACCTGCTCAGCTACTTGAGAAACATAGGCATTTTCAAAGCCCTTAAAGTATTTTTTGTAGAATTTTAAGTGTCTTAATATTGTTTCCTTGCCATATATTTGAGCATTTGTTAAGTGTTCTGGATTTGTTCCATCAACCTTGTCAAATATCTCTGGGCAGTTAAATGCCAATGCATCCCTCTTTCCTGGAATTCCAAATACTTGCCAGTAGGCTCCATCTTCATAAGTTATATCTCCATTTTCCAAAGCCTGTTTAAATAACGGCGCTAAAGACCAATTTCCTCCCCAAACCATAGCTGTATGGAACATTGGAGGTTCGTATTGATATCCTCCCTTATAATTTTCATCCATAAACCTTATAAATTTCTGAATATCTATTCCTGACATTGTATATCTAAGTGAAATAGGCTGATTCTCGCCTGTTTCAGGATTTCCTTTTTCATATGGTGCACCAGATAGCACAGCAACATCTGCATCCCCAGTACAATCTATAACTCTCTTTGCAAGTATTGCTCCTCTTCCGGCTTTATTGTGCACTATTAATCCTTTAAGTTCATTTTCTTTTTTAATGATATCACTTACAAAAGTGTAATATAGTATTTTAACTCCAGCCTTTACAGCCATCTCCTCTAATACAAACTTAAGCATTAATGGATCAAAATGCCCTGCGTTATTTGTACTGTCGCAAAAGCTATACCCTAATTCTATAGTTCTTTTATTTATCTCATCGCTAATTGATGAACACATAGGATTTTCTTCTATATGTGTATGCATTAAAGGGGTAACTAAACCTTCTGTTGCACTTCCTCCTAAGCTTCCAAACTGTTCAACTAACAAAACCCTTGCTCCACTTCTTGCTGCGGCTATTGCTGCCACAGTTCCTGAAGTTCCTCCTCCAGCAATAAGTACATCTACTTCATCTATAATTTTAGTTTGCCTTTCATTTTCAATTAAAAAGTTAACTGACATGGCGTTCTCCCCTATATCTCTGTATTTTTTAAAAATAAATAGCAGGAACTATAGCCCCTGCTATTTAGTTATTTATTTTTTTGCGGTCTTAAACCAATCGTTAGCATCCTTTATACAATCCGCTCCACCTTGTGACTTCCAGTCTTGCAGGAACTTGTCGTAGCTGTCAACCTTCTCAGTACCAGCAATAACCTTTAAGTAGAAATCAGTTTCAAGTTTGCTAAGCTTAATGCTGTTTTTTGAAATTGAAGGTATTGGTGGCGCGAATGCTAATGCATCTCTAACTCCTACTGGACTACTTTCTTTTTGTATTTGTTCAAAAGTTGCCTGTAAATTTGCATCTTTTCTAACTCTTGCTTGCCAGTAAGTTGGATAATCCTTTTCTTGGCTTCCTGTTAAATACCAGGACGCATTATTTCTTTCATCAAAGAATTTTGGAAGTATCGGATAATATGCTCCATCCTTCTTAGTGTAGTGGACATTCTCTTCACCTATAGCCATGGATTTAAATACATCATCCTTCATTTTTATGTCCATCCACTTCATAGCATCTTCTTTGTGCTTAGATGCCTTAGGAATTGCAATATACCAAGATATACCTGTTGAAAAAGCTGCCCCGGATTTTCCGTCTTTTCCTTTTAACGGAGGGGTTAAAGTAACCTTAGCGTTGGCAAAGTTCTTTTGGAGAGCTGGATAAACTGATGGCGCTGACCACCAAGCCAGTCTCATTGCAGCTGCCTTACCGCTTGTAAATTTCTCAATCACCTTACTTCCATTATTAGTTGGCATTTCAGTATCGATTAAGCCTTCTGCATAGAGCTTGTTCATAAAAGCAAGATATTCTTTAACCGCTGGCTCCTCAACTCTGTTTACTAATGTTCCGCTCTTATCATTCCAGCTTGTTGTTATACCAAAAGCTCCTGATATTTCGGAGATTAAAGATTCACCATTGTGCAAAGTAAGTGGTATCATGTTTTTCTTTTCTTTTATAGTCTTCAATACAGTGTAAAGCTCATCAGTGGTTTTGGGAACCTGAAGCTTTAACTCGTCTAATATGTCCTGTCTGAATGCAAGCTGAGTTCCTACAGTGTCCATAGATGCTTTTTCTGGAACTCCATAGGTCTTTCCATTTATCTTAGCACTATTCCAAGAAGTTTGGCTTATAACTTCCTTAAGCTTGGTTCCGTACTTCTCTACTAAAGTATCAATTGGTTCAAGTGCTCCTTCTGAAGCTAATTTGTAATATTGAGCAGCACTTAGCTTCATAACATCAAACTCTTCTTTATTAGTCATAAGAAGATTTAGCTTTTCATCTGGATTTTCAGCTGGAAGACTCTCATAGTTAACTTTATATCCAGTCTTTTCTTCTAATGTCTTAGCTACAGGGTCTGCATTAAGATCAAATCTGTCGTATTGACCTAAAAATCTTAAAGTAGGCTTTGGTGCATTTGGATTATCCACTGGCTTAGCTTCTTCTTTTTTGCAGCCAATAAGCGATCCGCCAACAAGAACTGCGCTTAGTACAATTGCTAATGTTCTTTTCATATAAAATCCCCCTATAAAATTAATATATTTAAAGGCATTTGCCTTTACAACAAAGTTGTTATTCCTTAACAGAACCTATAAGTACTCCTTTTACGAAATACTTTTGAAGGAATGGATAAACTATAACTATTGGAACAGTTGCAGTTATTATTGAAGCTGCTTGTATAGCCTCAGGAGTAGAATTCATAGTTGCATCGATATTTTTATTGTTAATCTGAAGAAAAACGTCGCTTGCAGCATATAACATTTCCTTTAAGTAAAGCTGCATAGGCTTTAGTGAAGGATTTGTTATATATATCATTGCTGTAAAATAATTGTTCCAATATCCAACTGCGTAGAAGAGTGCTATGGTCGCGAATACAGGCAGTGAGAGCGGGAGAATTATTTTAAACAATATAGTTGTGTTTGAAGCTCCATCCAGCTTTGCAGATTCCTCCAAACTGTCTGGTATACTTTCAAAATAACTTTTTATTATAAGCAGATTATAAACACTTATTAATGATGGCAGTATTAAAATAGGTAATTTATTAACCAATCTCAAATTTGACATTAATATATAAGTAGGTACAAGACCTCCGCTAAAGAGCATTGTGAAAATATAAATCAGTGTGAAAATCTTTCTTCCTCTCAATCTTGGCTTTGATAGAGGATATGCGGCTACTACAGTCATTACAAGGCTTAAAAGAGTTCCAGCTACAGTAATGAAAACAGATACCTTAAAAGAATTTATAAATTGGCTGTTTGCTAATACGTATTTATACGTTCCCAATTGAAACTCTACAGGAATTATGCTTACCTTTCCTGATATTACTGCTGCTTCACTACTGAAGGACTTTGCTATTATATTTAGAAAAGGAAATAGAGTTATTATGCCTATTAGTATAAACAACAAGTAGTTAAATACTGTAAAAATCTTTTCACCTAAACTCATTTTTATCTTTGTAGATTTATTTTTTACCATTTTCCATCCCCCTTACCATATACTTCTATTTAGGAATTTCCTGCACAGATAATTTCCTGACAAGATTAAGGTAAGGGCTACAATCGATTCAAATAACCCAACTGCTGTAGTAAAGCTATAATCTGATTGTCCTAGACCAACTCTGTATACATAAGTTCCAATAACATCTGCTGTCTTATAGACTGTAGGATTATACATTGCAAGAATCTGTTCTGTACCAGCTTCTAATATAGAGCCAAGTCTTAATATAAACATAAGCACTATAGTTGGTGTCATACCCGGAAGTGTTACATAAAGAGCTTGCTTAAATCTATTTGCTCCATCAATTGTAGCAGCTTCATAAAGCTGAGGATCAATACCTGTAATGGCAGCAAGATAAACTATTGTGCTCCAACCTACTTCCTTCCAGCCTGCTGTAGTAACTATCACTGACCTGAAGTAGTTATTATCCATAAAGAACCTTATTGGTTGTCCACCAAAATATTGAATTATATTGTTAATTATTCCTCCATTTACTGAAAGTACATTTATGAATATACCGCTTACAATGACCCAGGATAAAAAGTGTGGTAAGTATATAACTGTTTGCACTGACCTCTTAAATGCCATATTTCTAATTTCATTTAGCAATATTGCTATCAAAATAGGAAATGGAAAGAGGAATACTATTTTATAAATACTGATAAGCAATGTATTCTTAAATACTTCGTAAAAAGCTGGAGAAGTAAACAACTTATGAAAATTTTCAAACCCAACCCATGGACTTGCAGCTATACCATCGTATATATTAAAGTCTTTAAAGGCTATTACTAAGCCATACATCGGAGCATATCTAAATATAGCTAAAAAAACAAGTCCTGGAATCAGCAGCAAATATAAGTCCCAATCTTTTTTGACATCTGTAAAGGCGCTTGTCCTGTTAGACCTTAAGGGAAGCAGACCTTTAGAATTGTTAGGTTCTATCTTCATAATTTTTCCTCTCTTTCTATTAACTTATATCTATACTATATCAGAATCATAAACCGTTTTCAATAGATTTTGGAGATTTTTTTCTTTTTTATTTAAATAATAAAAAATTTATTCCTTTTGCATGAATTTTATGATTCTTTATCTAAATTTAAATGCGTACCTTAACTAAGATACGCATTTTGGGGTTACTTCAAAGCATTCTTTAGGAAGTCCATGGCTTCTTTAATATCTTTTTCAGGGTTTGATCCAACTTCTCTTTCTATAGTAAGGAAACCTGAATAACCAATATCCTGAAGAGCTTTAACATAAGCATTAAAATTAACACTTCCTTGCCCTAAAGGCTTTTCAAGGAAATAGTCCTCAAGTCTCACATCTTCTATTCCACCTTCAGCAAAATAATTATAAATAATCTCAGGATCCGTTTTACTAACCATTATCCCGTCCTTCGCATGGGTGTGGACAATATAATCCTTTAGAATATAAACTCCTTCTACAGGATCGTCATCCGTTACCATAACTAAATTTGCAGGATCATAATTGACCCTTACTCCCTTGACTTCAAGACTGTCTAAGAATCCTTTTAAGGTTAAAGCCTTCTCTGGGCCAGTTTCTATTGCAAAATAAGCTCCTAGACTGTCTCCAAAGCTTCCTAACTGCCTACAGGCCTCTTGCAGTATCTCATATCTTGGATGTTTTTTATCAGAAGGCACTACTCCTATATGGGTAGTTACTACATCTGTCTCCAAATCCTTTGCTAGCTCCATTATTTTCTTTGATTTTTCTATTTTAAAATAATTATCTTCTTTTATTGCAAAACCATGTCCTCCTAAATCTCCACATAGCGCCGAAACTACAAGTCCGTTAGATTTTATGTAATCAAGCAATTCTCTTCTTTGGGCCTTATTTAAGTTATCCGGGTCCATAGGTCCACTTACAGCATAAATCTGTATACCGTCTGCTCCAACCTCTCTTGCCTTCTTTATGCCATCTTTTAAATTAACCCTAAAGGAATCTACCATAACGCCTATGCTGTTTCTTCTCATAGCAATTACCTCGCTTATCTAATAATTGATTTTGTATAGTGAATGCTCTCAACAGTTTCCTTTATAGGTTCTCCTACTCCTTCATATTCTATGGATAAATAACCTTCATATCCATTTTCATATAGAAGGTCTACAATTTCCTTCATAGGAATTTCTCCATTACCAAGCACAGTGCCTTGATACTTGTTTCCATCAATATCGTTATAGCCATACTCTTGCTCTGAAACCTTCTTAAAGTCCTTAAAGTGCACAAAGCTTACATAGTCTTTTAATGCTTTAACAGCCTCAAGAGGGTTTTCATTAACAAGAATAAAATTGCCTACATCTGTATTTGCCCTTAAACTTATAGAATTCACTTCTTCAATCAATTCTTTGACCTGAGCGCTCTTTCCAGCAAACAAGCCATGGTTTTCAAGCACCATAACTATACCTTTTTCTTCAGCATATGGAGCTACTTCCTTAAAACAGTCTAAAATCCACTTTCTTGCAGTTTCATATTCTATACCATCCTTGGCGTTGCCGCTGAATACCCTAAGAAGTTTTGTATTGAGTCTGCAAGCTATGTCAACCCCAAGCTTAACCTTATCAATTTCTATTTTTCTTAAAGTTTCATCCTGTTGAACAAAATCATTGCCTACTGAATATGCTCCAACTTTCATCCCTAGGTTCTCTAATAATGAAATAGCATCCTCAATACGATTTTGTTCATTCCAGAAACAAAATAACAATTCAACATTTTTAATACCATGCTCATAGCAAAGATTTATAAAATCACATACACTCATTTCACCACTGAATAGCTTCTTATGAATACTCCATGCGCTTACACATACTTCCATATTATTATCCTCCTTATGTCCCTAATCAATTACAACTTCATATCCAGTTTCTGAAGATTTATAAATTGCATCTAAAATCTTCATAAGCTCCACTCCATCTTCACCTGGATTTAGACATGAAGTTCCATTAGCTATACAGTCAACAAAGTGTTGAATTTCTTCATTAAAGTTATGCTCAAAGCTGCTTCCTTCTGTACTCATCAGTGGCTTAGAGTTACTTAGATACTCTCCTTTATTTTCAAACAACTCAAGCTCTGGCTCCATTTGTGCTCCAGCTTTATTACCATAAAGTTCAAGATATAGTGAATCCTTTTTAATATTTTGTACCCAGCTTGTTTCAAAGAAAAGTGTAACTCCGTTATCAAACTTAATTAAAGCAGCTGCACAATCCTCAACATCGTTATATTCACTGTAGTCAGCTGAATAGTACTTTCCTATTCCCTTAACATTTGGCTTCATTCCTAATTTATTAAAGGTTGAAGCTGACACTGAAACGGCCTTAGGCTTACCTATTAAATATCTTACCAAGTCTATAACATGCACGCCTAAGTCTATAACTGGACCGCCTCCTGATCTCTTTTTATCAGAGAACCATCCCCCTGGGTTTCCCCATCTTCTTAAGCAGCCTGTTTTGGCATAGTAAACCTCACCAAGCTCTCCACTATCTATAAAGTTTTTTAAAGCTTTTGTATTTTCTCCAAATCTTCTTACAAAACCAACCATTAAAAGCTTACCTGCTTCTTTAGCAGTGTCTACCATCTGCTGTGCCTGTACTGCATTTAAAGCTAGAGGTTTCTCACAAAGCACATGTTTGCCTGCTTTTAAAGCAGCTATACTTGCAGGAGCATGTACATTGTTCCAGGTTGTCACGCTTACAGCATCTATCTCCTCAAGCTTCAGCATTTCATTAAAATCTGTGAAGACCTGTGGGACATCATACTTCTTAGCAAACTCCTTTGCTCTATCCTTATTTATATCACAGCACGCAATTATCTCAACGCATTCAAGTCTTTTATAAGCTGCAGCATGAAGCTTGCTTATACTTCCTGTGCCTATTATTGCTACTCTAATCTTTTTCATTATTACTACCCCCATCTTCTTTAATTACTAAAAAGATAACTTTTTAACTTGTTAACTTGTTTTCTAGTTTCTATTTCTATAATTTTTTATTTTTTATGGCTGCCTCTTGTATCGGCCAATCAGTATAGCAAAGATCGAACAACATTAGTCCATTAGAATTGTTTAAAGCAGCTTGAAACACTTCTCTCTGAACCTCAGCATCAGGTATCTCCGTTAGTGCCATGCCAGCATAAATAGGAAGCTCGCCATTAGTAATTATATTGCCTAAGGTTATATATTTATTAATCTCTTTAGCAGTATCATAATAAGTTCCAATCATTATAAAGTCTAAGAGGTCTATATACCCAGTTTCAGCATACTTCTCTGTATAAAGGCTGTCCTCTGGAAAGGCTAATCTACTATCATATTTAAAACTAGGGCTTGCCCAATTAATTCCGTTTTGATAGAGATATTCATACCATGATCCAACATAAGCTGATAAAAATATGTTTCTATTTTTATCCTTTGAGTATCTGTCAACAAGATCTCTAACCTTTGCTGCAAATTCTTTAATCAGTGAAGATCGGAACATCCACCAGTAGTCGTATAAGCAGCCTTTATTAAGACTTCCATCTGACTCAACCTTATAAACATCTCCTGGCCAGTTCTGAAGCTTCATATTCTTTGAATTTAAAAACGTCTCAAATTTTTCTCTTGTTATCTTGCTAAAATCTGCATACATATTGTCATATCTGCATCTATCTAAGTTAACCCCATCTACATCGTAGTTTTTAAGCACTTCTTCGAATCTCTTCAATTGAAGCTCTTGAACTTCATCATTAGCAGGATTTACAAAGCTTAAAATCTTCTTATCAAAGCAGCTCTTTGAAAGTGGAAGTAAAGCTCCTTTATCTTCAGGTCTTTGAACTATTTCCTCCCACTCAGGATGTTCTTTTAAGAATGCTGACTCATCCAAAATGATATTACCTTCAACAAAAACATTTATGCTTGCAAATACTTTCATGTTAAGCTTATGAGCAATGGCTATAAACTCTTCCAAAAGATCAAACTCTGTACTTACACCTGTTTTTTTAGGATGCTTGATTTCACTTATATATGGAGAATTTGACAGTTCATTCTTTTTATAAGATACGAAGCCTTCAGGACCTTTAATATCTATACCAAAAGCAGTTATACCGGACTTTTTAGCAGTAAGCATCATTTTTTCAATATCTTGGACAGCTTTGAAATCCTTTGCATTTGGAAACTGTTCAACCCATAGTACCACTTCCTTCTCTGGGAAGTCCTTTGTTTTTCTGTAGACAACTATGCTTTCTTTTACTTTTTCAGTATTATCCTCATAGAGTACAACATCTATAAAATTTGTTCCTTCAGCAAGCTTAAGCTCCTGTTTAAAAGAAAATTGTGTATCTAAATTTATTTCTTTATTGTTTACTCTTAAATGATAACTTTTATCGTATTTTATATTTTTTAAACAGCCGCTGATTATTGTACTATTTTCTTGTACAGTATAGATTTTTTCATTGATAAATTCCATTATTAGTGGTTCTTCTGTTATTTTCTCACTCAAAACATTCTTATTAGATTCTTCTTCATTGTTTACTCTTCCATTTATTACATCCTTTAGTTCTTTCACAGCTAACCTCCTTGTAATCCTCTTAATATTATGTCTATTGCATTATTTTTGGAATTACTTTTCTTAATATATATTTTAACAGAAACTTTTCTCCTTTTATTTAACATAAGCTGCCTTTTTATTTGTCATTTTAGGTGGTTTTTAAATTAAAAAAGGGAGTCTTTTAGACTCCCTACACATTACGCTTTCTTTTAATTAGAGTTGATAGACCCAAAATTATAGCTGTGCAACCAAATATTATTAGTAAATTAAAATCAACTTGATGCCCTGTTTGAGGTAAATTATTTGTTTTTTCTACAGTTCCTTCGCCGCTTTGAGGCTTTTGTATATCTTCTGTCTGTTCATTTCCAGTTTGGTTTGGTTTATCTTCTTTGGGCGTTTCAGTTTTTGGATCTTCAGTCTTAGGTTGTTCTTCTTGATTTTCCTCTGTCTTCGAAAGGATTTCTTCTTTATCTACTACTGCATACATAGTGAAGTGGCTGGTTTCTCCAATAACTAATCCACTAACAGCATCATACTTAGAGTTTTCAATAACAATCCATTTATTATTTACTTCATCTAAATAAGCAAGTACTAAATTAGAGGTATTATCCATGTTAGCTAATGGCTTAATAGCTATAGAAATTGGCTTTTTAAATTCAAAAGACTTTTGATTATCTATTTTAAACTCAAAAATATCAGACTTCAAGCCTTTAGGAAATTTTTCTATGCCATCTTTAACTGCCTGAATACTCAATTTCTTTTCTCCATCTATAGCAGACTTTGGAACTATAACTTCAGCTCTGCTGTTGCTGCTATTTCCTATAGATACTACCTTTGTCTCTTCTGTATTTTTTAATGTAACCCCTTCTTGTTCTCTATAAATTTTTATGCTTTTTTCATTAGTCTTTTTTCCATCTACAAATACTTCAAGCTTTATAATATTTTCGCCTTCCACTAGTTCTACTTCACCAGAATAGTTGCAGTTGTTAGTTATTATAGCCTGCTCATTATTAATCTTTACTTCTGCTTTACCAAAGCCTAACACCTCGACAATTCCATTTATAGCAAGCTTGCTGCTTGATGTCTTTACCCCTTCATAATCAAGATAACCTTTAAGTATTGCTGCTCTTACATCATCGCCAATGTTATAATTATTTGCCAAAAGCTGTCTTAAGGTTTTAACACCCGATTTATCCTGAGTTGAGATTACATAACCGCCTTGTGGTATTTTAGTGTCATTTTTAATTTTGCCAGCATCAGCTGTCCACGACCAGTTTATAGCTGTTTTTTGATTTGCCGTTTCAACTACCTTACCCTGACTGTCAACAGCCACCTCAACGCCATATACACCCGTACCTGTTGTATCCTTGCCAAGGCCTTCATTATAAATAACTATAGTATCTTCATTTCTATTTATGTTAATATCAGCAGCCTCTATAAAGTTTGAGCCATCCTTTGGGTTGCTTATTCCCAGCTGAAAATCTTTGATATACTTCTTATCCTTTATAGCAGCTTTCTGTATTGGCCAGTTTGTATAACATAGATCAAACAGCATCAGCCCACTCGAATTAGTTAAAGCTGTCTGAAAAACTTCTCTTTGAACAGCTGGTTCTGGTATATCTGGAAGTGACATCCCAGCGTATATAGGGAGCTCCCCGTTAGTTATAATGTTTCCTAAGGTAATATACTTATTTACTTCTTTAGAAGTTTTATAATAGGTTCCAATCATTATAAAATCCAAATTATCGATATACCCAGTCTTTTGATAATCTTCAGTATATATATCATCCTCTGGAAGAGCTAATCTTTTATCATACTTAAAATCTGGACTTGCCCAGTTTATACCGTTTTGATAAAGACTTTCATACCATGAGCCAACATAAGCTGATAGTGTAAGCTTTTTACCCTTCTTTGCTGAATAATCATTAACTAACCCTCTAACCTTGCTCGAAAAATCCTTTATTACTCCTGAACGGAAGGCCCACCATTCATTGTAATATTTTCCTTTTACAATAGTTCCTTCTGAGTTTATTTTAAATGCATCACCCGGCCAAGCTTCTAAAGTCTTACCTCTTTCTTGTAAGTATTTCTGAAATTTAACTTTACTAATTTCGCTAAAATCAGCATATAGATTGTCGTATCTTCCCCTGTCTAAGTTTATACCATCAACATCATAGTTTTTCAGTATTTCCTCAAAGCGCTTCAATTGAAACTTTTGTACTTCATCATTTGCAGGATTGACAAAAGTTAATAATTTATTAGAATAGCTGCTCTTTGAAATTGGAAGAAGCTGACCTTTATCTTCCGGTCTTTGCACTATTTCTTCCCATTCTGGATGATTTGCTAGCACTGCTGATTCCCCGATTTCTATGTTTCCTTCTGTGAACACGTTTATGCTTGCATAAACCTTCATCCCATATTTGTGAGCAATTCGTACATACTCATCTAATAAATCCAAATCAGGATTTGATCCCTTCTTTTTATCACTTTTCATTTCACTTACATAGGGCGACTTTGACAAATCACTTTTCTTGTATGAAACAAAACCTTCTGGTCCCTTAGCATCAATTCCAAAAGCAGTTACCCCTGCATCTTTTGCTTTTAGAATCATTTTCTCTATGTCATCAACAGTTTGAAAAGATTTTGAGTTAGGGCTTTGCTCTATCCAAAGCACTACTTCCTTATTATTGTTTTCATTTGATTTATTGTAAACTATGATAGATTTCTTTATTTTCTCTAAATCGTTTTCATAAAGGACAATATCTATGTAATTTACCCCTTCTTTGAGCTTAACTTCTAAATTGAAGGTTAAATCATTGTTCATCGCAGTTTCTTGATTATTTATCTTCAATTTATATGCTTGTCCTAATTTTAAATTAGATAATTTTCCTTTTATAGAAGTTGTACCTGAAGTTACTGTATACATCTGCTCATTATCTATTGTCATGTCTATCTCTGGAGCACCAACCTGTGAGGTAAGCTGATCTATAGTAAAAACCTGATCGTTCAATCTTAATTTTACTATGTCTCCCTCCTTAAAGTTTT
This sequence comes from Clostridium swellfunianum, assembly GCF_023656515.1. NCBI lineage: Bacteria > Bacillati > Bacillota > Clostridia > Eubacteriales > Clostridiaceae > Clostridium > Clostridium swellfunianum. The sequence continues at coordinate 3,380,721 of NZ_JAMOFV010000006.1, read as the reverse complement.
CAGCTAAAAATTTCTTATAGCCTCTTGTAGCATAGCTATCATCAGAAGCTATAAGAACATATCCACCTTGCAATATTTCAATATTGGCCGACTGATTAAAAGCTGGCTTTGCTCCCAGAGATGGTGCTTTGTTTATAACTTTCCTAACTGTGTTTGTACTGTCAATCTGTACGGCAACCCAATTTGTCTTGGTTATTCCTGTTACCGTTCCATACTTACTGGATAAAAGTGCAATAAAATTATCCTTACCTGTACTCACGTCCACATCAAAATAATTAATTTCTTTTTTAGGACCTTGTACATTAAGGCTGGGATCCAAACTTGCTGCCTCAATCTCAAGCTTTCCTTGCAAGCTACCATTATTTATTGCATGTGTCTTTGCAGGAAAAGCGGCGAGCATTAAGAAACCAGTAAGCGCAATACTAAGAATTTTTTTGATTTTTCTCATGGTTCTCCTCCTCATTAATAAATTTTAGGATTAATATTTTCATAACTTTATAAATTTGAAAATATTATCCATAATTTGAATTATATCAGAATTTTTTCTCCATTTATTTAACACAAACTGCTTTTTATTTAACATTTGGAGGAATTTTAATATCAAAAAAACCTTAGCTTATTTACTAAGGTTTCTGATGGTAGTTGGAGCAGCCCCATATTTATCTTTTATAGCTCTGCTAAAGGAATATAAAGATTTATAATTTAATTTAGCAGCTATATCTGATATAGACATCCCACTATCTTTTAGCAGCTTAAAAGCTCTTTCCAGTCGCTTATTATCATAATAGCTTTTCACACTAATACCCATATGCTTTGAAAACAAATGAGAAATATATGAACTGCTATACCCAAATTCCGATGCTATGTCCTCTACTCTTATACTTTTTTCAAAATTTGTATCTATATAACTTATTATCCTATCAAGCAGTTTTTCTTTAATCTCATATTCCGTGAAACTAAGTTTGTTACTTTCTTTAAAATTTCTGCAAGTTGTTATTAGTATTTCCATTAAGCAATTTTTTACCAAATACTTCGAATACTCGTCACCACTAATAAATTCCTTATAAGCCTTTGTAAAGCTCTCCTGGATACTTGTTTTCTCAATTGCTATTGGATGCTTTAAATTATCCAATACGTTTTTTATACTAGCAAGCAGCTCCTGTTCTTCTTCCTCTGAGTCTGAAAACAAAAAACCTAGATAAAAGAATCTAAATGGTTCTATTGCATCTGCTTCACCTTCATGCATGTCTCCAGGTTTGTTGATGATAATATCACCTTTTTTTACTTCATACTGTTTGTCATTAACATAAAACTTTCCTTTTCCAGAGTAAATATAAGTTATTTCATAAACTATTTGCTTGTGCTTCTTTAAATAGTAGCCACTATCACAAAATAAATCTCCTATTTGATAAAGCATTAGTCCGCCGAACTTAGTTGGAGATAAAAAAAATTGCTTGTCAAGATGATACTTTTTTAAAGTTCTTTTGGATTTTTCCATACTACTTTTCACCCTGTTCTAAATATTTAATATATCCAATAAAGGCCTTTCTAGTCCTTCCGCAATTCTTGAGAAACCCAAATCGGTTGGATGAATTCCATCTACTGTACACTCTTCAAAATCCTGTCCCAGCAACGCCTCTCCATCATAAAAATATATATAAGAGTCTCCCATTGATTTATACTTTTCTACTGTATTTTTCTGAATGGCTTTTCTTTCTGTGCGTGCTTTACTTATTTCTTCATCATATCTGTCCATTGCATATGAAATTCTTGATACTACTAATATAGGTACCTTTGGATGGACTTCCCTATATATTCTAATAAATTCTGGTAAAGTTTTTCCTAATAAATCAGTGCTTATGCAATTAGGCTCATAATCTAAAACCAAGCATGCAGGATTCTCTATAGACGCTATAAGTTTTGCCATCTCTGGTTCCCCTTTTCCATTACCTGAGAAGCCTAAATTTATAACCTCCATGTTCAGCTTCCTGCTTAGTATGTTGGTGTAAGCCATTCCCGGCCTTGAAGCACAGCCTCCTTGAGTAATTGAAGTACCATAAAAAAGAATCTTTTTGTCAGACTTATAGTTGAAGGGAGCCTGAACCTCAGCAGAAGCCTCTATACCGACTTGAATCTGCTCCACTCCTTGATATAGTGGAAAATTAATAATTATATTTTTCCACAGCTTGTCTTTCATTTTGAAAAATGTATATTCATATTCGGTTTTTGTGTGGTCAAATTTTGTTGTACCGCAGTAATAAACCTTTTCATCAGTCCCTGCATATATGTCAAAGCCGCATTGACCTGTTGCCGTCATATGAACCATATTGGCAGCTCCTAAAAGCTTAACCTTGACTGCAACGGAGCTGCTATTAGTTCTAAATCTAATCTGCCCGCCTGCAGTGCAATTTGCTAATATATCAACTTCCTCGGATAATTTATACATCGGCTTTTTAGGCAGTCTTCTGTAGCATTTATCTTGTGAAAACCATAGAAAACCAGATAATTTAAAAGGGCTTTCTGTTGGCATAATCCATTTAAAATTATCAATTAAGTCCTCAATAATCATGTTTTTATCAATTTCTTGTACATTAATCTCTCTGTTACTCATATTTCCTCCACCTATAACAATTTTATATCATTCCACCATCAACAGTTATTATTTGACCTGTTATATATTTTGCGGCATCGCTAGCTAAAAATACCACAAGCTTTCCAACATCTTCGCCTGTTCCAAACCTCATCATTGGTATATCTTGTACAAGAGTTTCTCTTTCAGCTTCTGAAAGCCATGCATTCATTTCTGTATCAATAACTCCGGGAGCTATTGCATTAATTCTTATATTAGATGGGCCTAATTCCTTCGCTAAAGCCTTTGTAAAGCTGTTTACAGCACCCTTGGCTGCTGAGTAAATAACCTCACAAGAGGCTCCTGTACTGCCCCATATAGATGATATGTTTATTATGCTTCCTTTATTGATCTTAAGCATATATTTTAAAGCACAGTGAGAGCAGTTAATTATCCCTTTTATATCTACATCTATAAGTTCATTCCATTCATGTTCGACCATATCTATAAAAAGCCCTACCTTAGATATGCCCGCATTATTAACTAGTATATCTATTTTCCCAAGCTTATTTGCAGTTTCATCAATTATCCTTTTCGCTTCCTCATATACGCTTACATCGCCTTTAACAATTATGCCAAAACCGCCTCTTTCCTTTATCAAATCAAGCGTCTCTTTAGCCCCTTCTTCATTTTTATTAAAATTAATAGCTACTGCCGATCCTGCACCAGAAAGTTCAAGAGCAATAGTTCTTCCTATACCTCTAGAAGCTCCTGTTACTAAAGCTACCTTACCACTTAAATCTATTTTCATCTTTATCCCTCGTATTAATGAATATAATAATTTGATTTTACCATAATTCAGCATCAAATCAAATTTACATTTTTTCATGAAATAAATATGACAGTTCTTCAGTAATATCTGATGATCTGTCATATTATATTTATTCAGAAAGGAGCCTTTTTTCTCCTTGTATCTCCTGAATTGGTTTTATGTTTTGTGTTACCTCTACAGTTCCTAAATAATCTCCATTCTCGTCTCTAACCGCAAAGTATCTTATATAAACATACATGGGTCCCATTTTAATCCAGAAATCCTCCTGTTGCTTTTCTCCCGACTTAAAATCTTCCAGCATTTTTTCTACAATATGAACACTGGCAGGTGGATGGCAATTTTGTACACTCCTTCCTATAACAGCCTTTGTCCTTGCAAATATTCTTTCAGATGATTGTGAAAAATACTTAACTATATCATTCTTATCTATAAAGGTAATATCAAAAGGAAGTGTGTTTAAAACATAAGTAAGCTCCTTAATACTTAGATAACCTGTTGGAAGTTTAACGTATCCTTCAATATCACTAATATTCATAGTCTCCCTTTTTTCCTTTATTAGGCTTGCTCTCTTAGGCTTCCATTTTTCTTGAGGGGATATTAAACAGTATCCTATTTCTTCACTCTCCTCCATTATAGTAATCCACTCATCTTCTGTTAGAGTTTCTAAACACATAGGAAGCAATATGCTCTCTTCTTTAAATATCATTTCCTTTATTCTATTTAGTGTTTCCTCAAGCTTGCTTTTCACGTCAGCCTTATTTCCTTTATAGTTATGAAGTTGCTTCTTAACTTCCTTTATTGCATTTCTAATCTCATCATCAACACCCCACATAACTTTAGGTGGAGCAGTTATCCCATACTTTTCAAGATACGGGAAAATTAGATTTTCCTTTCTTGAATAATGTTTATCAATATCTAAAAGTAAATTTATATTGCTTAAAAGTTTATAAACATTATCTTTGCTATCATCGTTATAAAATCTATCTAGATCTGATTTTATAGATTCATCAATAAGCCTTTCAAGTTCTCTATTTTCGAGTTTTAAAGTATGTATTGGATGCCCTAGCATTTCTTCTGGACCTTTTTCATCATTTTTATGAATTTCCTCTATGCTTCCTTTGAAGACAGCAGCATGTACATCACACAGTCTCTGAACCTCTTCTATCGGCATCCCTTCCATAATAAGTGCCTGTTCCATTTCAGATATCTCAGAAGGTGCAATTCCTTCTATTAACTTTGCGAACCGTTCCCTAACTTGGTCAACACTTTTACCTTCATGAAGTTCCATAATAAGTTCTTTTAAAACGTTTTGTCTGTATTCCCTATTATTTATAATTTCGCTCATAAACACTCCTCATCTTTCTAATTTATCCTTTATAATTGCTAGCTTATAAATATACCTATAAAACTTTGAGACAATATTATTAAAAGTTTTCCTGCTTTTGCTTGTATATATACATTATAATTACATAATTTTAAAAATAAGCCGTAACTATCTGTTACGGCTTACCCAATCATTTATCTACCTGTACCTGTTCCACCTGTTGTTCCACCCATAGTTCCTCCGTTTGTACCCGCTCCTGTACCTGCTCCAGTTCCACCTGTAGTACCTCCAGTAGTAGTTCCTGTTGTACCAGTTGTTCTAGCTTTATCTAAAGCTCTTCGTACAGCTAGTTTCCAATTCCTACCTTCACTTGTATCAAATTCATTTAGTGCCACATCAGCTGTTTGTTGGTCTATTATTCTTCTGGCAAGTTCAGTTCTTTCTCTATCATAGGTTCCTGCTGTACCTGCATTTCCGTAACCAGCCGTTCTACCTGTCATACCTATATTATTCTGAGTTGCGTCATATCCGGTATTCCCTCTAGGCGAGCCTACTAAATCAGAACTCATACCTGCATCTGCTCCACCAGTTGTAATACCGGGCGTATTATAGTATTTTGCTCCCGGGTTTCCTGCTGTATTATCAGTACTTCCCACCATTCCAGTTGTTCTTCCAGGTGCAATATTCCCAGATAAGTCTCTGCCTTGTGCATCAACAGTTCTAAGTGTTACATCTGTTATTCTTCCACCAGAAATAACAACTGTTGCTGTTTGATTCCCATTCGCTCCTTTATCTCCTTGACCTGTATATATTCCATCCCTATACATTCCTTGAGTCGTTCCTATATTATTAGTTCCATATCCTGTTCTAGTTCCTTGTGTAGTACCCTGATTTGTACCTTGGTACATTCCAGTATTTCTGTTTCTGTATCCTGTAGTTCTGTTAGCGCATCCTGAAACAGAGCTAACTACCAAAACACTCATAACAATAGCTGCAACCTTTTTCATATATCTACGCCTCCACTTCGATTAAAAATATATAAATTTAAAACAGTTACATTATTAAATTAACCTAAGCAGAAGCTATTTATACTGAGTTGATTTAGTAAAATACTATATAAGTGCCAAAATATAAGATAATACTATAAAAAAGTAACTAAATAAGTATTTTTAATAAAAAATTAATGTTTTTACGTTTGTAACCTTTTTACCATTAGCGTATAATATTTATGATAGAGCAAAGGAGTAATCGAAATGTTGAATTTTAAACCATTAAATCTTGAGGATAAAATAACTTTTGATAAATATCTAAAACCATATACCTTTTCAACCTGTGAATATTCTTTTACAAATCTATTCATATGGAGAAAAGGTCTAGACGTGCAGTATTGCATAATCAATGATGTGCTTATAATTAAGAAGATGGACTTTCATGGCTATTATCACTTTATGCAGCCTATTGGTTACAGAAAAGAAAATCTTAAAGAAATTATTGAAGTGTTAATGAGTTATCAAAAGGAACATGAAATGAATTATTTGTTTAAGGATGCAGAAACTTCCTTTGTCCATGATGTTAAAGAAATCTTTGGAGATAAATTTATAATTGAAGAAGACAGAGATAATTCTGATTATATTTATGACAGTTCAAAACTTAGTTCACTTTCTGGTAAAAAACTTCACGGCAAAAAAAATCATTATAACAACTTTATTAAAAATAATACTTACCATACTGAACTAATTAATGAACAAAACATAGAAGACTGTCTAAAAGCTGCCTGCGAATGGTGCAAGCAGAATGACTGCAAAGGATATCTAAAATATGAATTAAAAGCAATTCAAGAACTTTTAACCAATAGCAATAAGCTTGATTTTATAGGCATGGCTGTATATGTAAATGATATATTATCAGCTTTTACTATAGGAGAAAAAGTAAATGATGATATGGCTATTATACACATTGAAAAAGCTTCCGCAAACATAAATGGACTTTATGCTTTTGTTAATAAAACCTTTGTAGAGACTTGCTTTAGTGATATTCCTTTTATTAATCGTGAACAAGACTTAGGCAAGGAAGGACTTAGAAAAGCAAAGCTTTCTTATTATCCTGTTAAATTAGAACCAAAATACTCTATATATTAAAAGCCTGAATTTTCTTCAGGCTTTTTTATTATAAAAATTTATTTAAGTTTAGCAATAAGAAACATAGTTTTCATTCCTAAGCCTGTAAATTTACTTTCGTATTCTGTCACAATATTGTGTTGAAAATCACTATTATGAAGATCATAGGTTAAATATTCAACTTCAAATGAACTTTCCTTAAAGTATTCAATAGACTCTTCAAATAAACCTATATCATCTGTTTTGAACCAAATCTCTCCTCCTGGTCTTAAAAATTGTTTGTAATTAGCTAAGAATCCACTATGTGTGAGTCTTCTTTTTTTATGCCTATCCTTTGGCCATGGATTACAAAAGTTTATATAAATCTTACTAATCTCATCCTTGCCAAAAACACCTTCAATCAGTTGAATGTTTAGAGGTACTACCCTAACATTCTCTATTTCTTCTTCTATGATTCCTCTAAGAGTGTATATCAATATCTCATCTTTTAAATCTATAGCAACATAATTTTTATTAGGATTTTGCTTAGATTTTTCACGTATAAATCTTCCTCTTCCACATCCAAGCTCTAGATTTATTTCATTATCATTGCCAAAAACTTCACTCCATCTTCCTGCATAATCTCTAGGATTAGTTATAAAAAAAGAGCTACTTTCCAGTTCTGGTCTTGCCCACCACTTTTTCCTTAGTCTCATTTGTCTGCCTCCTGTTTCTTAGTCAATTGCCTGGGTAATTAAATAAGATCTGCTAGCTTGAACATAAGTCTGCTTACAAAACCTGCTGGTACTCCAATTATTATCCCAGCTAACGGAGTAGCTAAAAACACAATCATTATTATAAACTGATATCTGTAAACCTGCTCTGCAAACTTATAAAAGAACTTTGGGAAAAGATCTCTTAAAATATGAAAGCCATCAAATCCAGGTATTGGAATAAGATTTAATACAAACAAAGCACAATTTATAGTAACCGAATATACCAAAATCATTGAAATTATCCACTGCATAGATGAATAACCTCCATTAGCTACTGTAAATTTTGAAAAAATACCATAAATCAATGCAGATAAAATAGCAACAATTAAGTTTGCTACAGGACCTGCAAGAGTTACTTTTAGGTCATCCTTATAGTACCTTTTAAAAGCACTTGGATTTACTTGAACTGGCTTAGCCCAGCCAAAACCAAATATCAGAATCATTATGAATCCTATTGGATCAATATGGACTAAAGGATTCAATGTAAGTCTTCCTTGAAACCTTGGTGTTTTATCTCCTAATCTATCTGCTGTTATTGCATGCGCATATTCATGGAACGTAAGTCCAACAAGTATCCCTGGAATTAACAGAAGAGTCTTCAATATATCAAATCTCAATTTTATCCCTCCATCTAATAATAACTGAACATTTATTACTATTATATCAAATAATTCTCTAATTGAAAGAAGAAAATAGAGCAGAGAGTATCTCTGCTCTATTTTTCAAAATTTACCTTAACAAGCTTTCCATTAGATATAGCAGCTATACCACCTTTATATATCTGCAAAAACTTGCCAGTATATTTAGTTTCCTTACCCGTATTTATATTTGTAACTATGCCCTTTAGATTATCATTTACATAAATATCACCCTCTAGTGATACATGTATATCTTTTTTATCTACTTGGTTTTTAAGTTCTATAGTTTTCCATTTATCTGTAGCTTCCTTGACCAAACCATAGTAAATTTTACTAACCTTAGTTCCTTCTAGCTGACCTACATATAATTTATTTTCATCATCAGTAGCGATTAGCGCTATTTTGGCAACCCCTTTAATAGTTATAGGTTTATTTATACCAGTAACATATACTTTGCCATAAACTCCATCTTCATAAGCGAGTCTTGCCTCGTGAGTAAAAGTTAGTACATCTCCTGTTGAAACACTGTATAATCTCAGTTTTTCAATCTGTGACATAACATTCATAGAGTATACGCTATTTTTATTTCCTTTATGATCTATCTTAATGTAAATCATATTAGTTAAGGTTGACATTACAATATCCTGTACCTCTGACTGCTTATCTGGAAGATTAATAACATTTGTTTTCCCCTTGCTATCAACACTTATATCCTTTTTCTTATCCTTTTGAACATCATAGTTTGAAAAAGACAGCGTGTCCCCTTTAGACGTAGTTTTTTTCTCAGCAATTATCATTGCATTTATATCAGGAAGCCATTTATAGAATGATACTTTTTCATCCTTTTCAAAGGATACTTGTTTCTTTGTTCCATCAACAGTATTAACTACCTCCAAATTGTCACTATCATAATAAGCAACAAATTTTCCATCGAAAGAAGTACTTACATGGGTTGCTTTACTAGGAATATTTATTTCAATGTTCTTTACAATAGGAGTAGCAGTCGGTGTTTCAATCTTTTTAGTTTTAAAATCTGTTTCAGTCACAAAGTAAAACTTGTCCAAATATAGAAGTACTGATGACTGTAAAACGAGAGATACAATAATCCAAGCACTTATTCTTTTAAATCTTTTCATCCTTATCCCCCTTTATTTCTCTACATAAACAGCCGTTGCAACAGCTCTTTCGCCAAGAGGATCGCTTGGCTCATTTATTACTTCTCCGTTATAGTACATTGTTGAAGAAGAACCCCCATCTAGGTTTGTGGCATTCCATGCACCATGCTTAAGAAGTATTTCTTGAATCTCCTGCAGGCTTGCCCCTAGCTTAAGTCCCTGTCTTCCATCAGCAACCACTAATATTATAGTTCCATCTTGTTTTTGTCCAATAGCCGTTCTAGGATTTGGTCCTGGATCTAAGCCCTTTTGGGGTTTCCCATTAACTATTAATGGAGGTCCAAAAGAAATAGCCTCAGTGACTCCTTCTTTTTTCAAATCATCCAGGCTTTTTTCTCCAACTACCAATAGTCCGTCTTTAGTAATGGCCATGATACTAGTCTTTGTTTTATCACCTAAGTCATTATGAATTACTCTACTATTAGAAATGACTAAGCCAGTTGGATAAGCTCCTGTTCCAGCCCAAAGTTGTCCATCTGCTGATTTGTCAGTAAACCCGCCGCCATTAATTGCTGCTATTGCATCTCTATCCTCAGCCATTTGACTTGTCCTTTGACCTTCTTTTCCAAGTTTCTTTGTAGAAGCAACCTTAATTCTTGTAGGATCTTTAATCTCAAGTACATATGCATCGAATCTTTTACCGCTTACATCATATCTTTCAATAGAATCATCATGCTTTTTAGGTATCTTTATATCACTAGTATGCTGTTGTTCTGAGCTTACGTTTATCCATCCACTTAAATTGCTTGAGTCTCTGTCAAGAATTTTATCTATCCGCTTGTCCGATAAAAATGCTGTAGCAAAATACTGATGAGTTCGTGTTTGCATAATAGCACTTACCATAGATTTCTTTACATTTTCAAAAGGCCCATAATAAAGCATAAAAGGACCAGTTATAGCTGTAAATACAAATTCAAATATAATAAAACCTGTAAAAAACCTCCATGAAAATTTCTTTTTCTTTTGTGGACTAGTTGTTCTCTCATCTAATTTATTTTTAGAAGTCATATTCCACCATCCTCTATTATTGCGATTTTTAAACCATATATAATTCGATAGGATTTTCACATACTTAGACACAATAGATATTCTACTATAAAACCAATATATTTTAAATAGTATTTATAAGTATTTACAGGTAAAACTATGTTTTTTATGCAAAACAGGAGGCACATCAAGTGTGCCTCCTGTCTTATAATCTTCTTGAAGACTCATAAGCTAATGGGGATCTTTCGCACTCATCATACTTTAAAGTAACCTGGCAGCATAATTCACTACCTTTCATCTTCTCGGCTGCATAGCATAGTCCATTCGATCTTGAATCTAAAAACGCATGGTCTATCTGGTCTGGATCACCTATCAAAATAAGTTTTGTTCCTTCACCCACTCTTGTTATAATCGCCTTTACCTGCTTTGGTGAAAGATTTTGAGCTTCATCTATTATAACCCAGTTCTTGACTATAGATCTTCCTCTTAAATAAGCTACAGCTTCGGTTGTAATTATCTTCCTATCAAATAATTCTCTAACTTTGTCATCAAGTTCTTTTTCGTTTTTATATCTTTCTCTTTCATCTGAATCTACTAAGATTTGAAGATTATCAAATATTGGTCTCATAAAAGGAGATATCTTTTCTTGTTCTGTACCTGGAAGATAACCTATTTCTTCATCCATAGTCACATTAGGCCGGCAAACTAAAATTCTCCTATATTGTCCTGTATTTTCCTCCATTACCTTTTGAAGACCGACAGCTAGTGAAAAAAGTGTTTTAGCTGTTCCTGCAGGACCTTTAATTACAACAAGAGGTACTTTATCAGCATCCATACAGAGGGCTTCAATCATAAATTTTTGACCTACATTTCTTGGTGTTATTCCTAGTGGGCTTGAATCTTTAAAAATAAGAGGTACTACAATCTTTCCATCAAATCTTCCTAGCGCTGTTTTTCTTTGATTTTCAGTAGAATGTATAATAAGAAACTGATTAATATACAGCGTTGGAGATAAATATTCATCTAATTCATTAGAATAATATAAGAGATCTTTAACCTCAAGACACTTTTTTTGATAAAACTCGTCCAGTTTTTCTGAAGAAGTATAGACATCAATTCTTCCAGTATACTGACTTTCATATTCTGGAACCATCTTTTCATAAAAGTCTTCAGAGTCTATGTCAACTGTATCTGCCTTAATTCTCTCAAATATATCCTTTGTAACTAGGCATACATCCTCCCCTTGCTCTTTAAGGCCCTTACAAACCTGTATAATCCTATTATCAGGCTTTTGTCTGTTCCAAAGTGGCGGTATTTCGGTATCAAAGTGATTCATTTCAACTCTAAATTTTCCTCCACCAGTAAGTTCAATTCCTTTATTTAATTTTCCCTGCTTTCTCAGCTTATCTATAATTCTTGCTGCATGTCTTGCATTAGAACCTAAATCACTTTTATCCTTTTTAAAGGAATCAAGTTCCTCGAGTACCACCTCTGGAATAACCACGTCATTTTCTCCAAAGGAAAATATGGCGTTTGGTGAATATAGGATAACATTTGTGTCTAAAACATAGGTTCTTCTCAAAATAATGTCCCCCTTTTCCTAGCTTATTAATATTCAGTATTGAGAAAAAACTTTATTATTAATATAATATGACTATAGAACACAAATGTATTATTAAAATTTTACTAGTTAATAAAGTGTTTATTTATTGAATAGGTTTTCTTTGACAATAAATAATTTTTATTATATAATATAATCAATTATATAACAAGGATGGTGCATATGAATAACTTATCTGAAGTTTTTAAAGACAAAAAACTTAAACTTACCCCTCAACGTATAGCAGTGTACAAATATTTAAAATCAACAAACGAACATCCTTCTGCAGAGGTTATATATAAAGCTCTTCAGCCAGATTATCCAACTATGAGTCTTGCTACAGTTTATAAAGCACTTAAAACTCTAGTAGAAGTAGATTTAGTCCAAGAACTAAATGTAGGTGAAGGAAACTTTAGATATGATGGTAAAGTGTGTCCTCACTCTCATATACAGTGTCTTAGCTGCGGAAAGGTAGATGACATTGAAGGATTTTGTTTATCTGATTTGAATGATTCTATCAAAGATCATACTGACTATGAAGTTATGACAAATCAAGTTTACTTCTATGGTTTATGTAAAGAATGTAAAAACAATATTGATAACCTTCATGAAGATTAAATCTAGTAAATATAAAAGGATATGTTAAACCTCAGTTTGGTTTTAACATATCCTTTCTTTTATTTACTGGCTTCATCCACAATTTCATGCCACTCTTTTCCACTATACTTACCACTTAATATAGCATCTATTTTGCTAGATATTACACCTTGATATTTTTGAGGAAGGCTATAAACGTATACTATGTTGTCGTCTCCTGCCCCCATAAGATGCTTCGATATACTTGCTCCCAGACCAGAAAGTTTTTCATCACTTTTTTTGTTGCCTGTAACGTATCCTTTTTTTGTTAATTTCTCTTGAGTATCATCGCTAATAACAAATTTTATAAACTTTCCTGCTGCTTCTTGATTCTTACCATTTGTAGGAACGCAAAGAATGCTATTCATTATTATTGGAACATTTCCTGTCTTATTAGGTGTTATTGTATAGTTTTCTACCAAATTTACTTTTCCATTACTTAAAGTTTCACTGTAGTAAGAAGTACTAATTAATATTGGAATTGTCCCATTTGCAAGTGCATTTATAGTAGAATCATTGCCAAGCTCAAAAATATTTTTATTTAATTGAGTTTCCTTTACTATAGTATTTATATCATCAAATATTCTCTGCATATCCTTAATATTCTTATATGCCTCTTTATTATTATAAGCTGCATCCAACTGTGAAAGCTTTACGGTATTACTAGCAACAATTGCAGATAGCGCAGTATTTATGTCTAAGTCCTCTGGAAGCACCACAGGGATTCTTATGTTACTGCTTGATAGTTTTTTTATTACCACTGCCATTTCTTTGATGTTTGTAGGAGCTGCTATACCAAGCTTGCTTAAGGCCTCACTATTATAAAAAACTTCCATTGTATATGGCATTATACCTATGCCGTAGTACTTTTCTCCTACTCTTCCATAAGATGACACTATTTTATGAAATTTATCTCCTATCTTATTTCTTTCATATTGCTGAGCCATATCTGCAATAAGACCTTTTTGAGCAAGCTCCATCATTGTGTTTCTAGAAGTAAAGATTAAATCTGCCTCAGTGCCCTTGCTTATATCTTCAAATACATTATTTCCTCCACCTAAAACATCATTAACCTTTATTTTAAATTGAGGATTTTCCTTTTTGTATTCTTCCGTTAAATACTTAATTATGTTTAAGGAATTTTTATCTTTAATATCAACATAAATGTTTAGATTTTTATCTTTGCTCTCCTCTGAGTTTTTACTCTTATTCTTGCAGGCTGAAAGGGTTATACAAATAAATAAGCTTATCATTACTGCTAAAATTTTTTTAGTTTTCACTTCTCACCCTCCCTTCAATAAACATATAATATTCTAATAGTTTAGGTTTACAACGTTTCTATAATTTTATCCAGCCTTGATATCCGTTCACTATCTTCCTTAATTATCTTTTCTATATCTGGTTTTAAGCTTTCACTGAACTCTGAAAGATATTCCTTGCTATATTTTGCAGCCATAAACTCACCCTTGCGAATTTCTTTAAGTATAGACTTAGGATTATTCTTAAAAATTAATCTTGCAGCTGTCATAACTTCAGTCATTTTCCCTTGTAAACCTATTTCACTGCTTACTTCTATGTCTCTAGAGGACATTATATTTTCAAGTCTGCTTTTATGTCTTATGTGTTCTTGTCTAAATTTTTCTATTTCTCTCTTATACTGCCCCTTGGGAAGCTTGCTTATATATTTTTCATATAAATTTATCCCCATATTCTCTCCTCTTAGCATTTTTGTTAAAAACATCTCATCATTATTCATAAATAATTATCCTCCCTTATAAAATATTTATAAAATCTCTAATTTTATTTTGTGTAAATTAATTAAATATATAATTCCTTCATATAATTAAATGGAGGTGATTTATATGAAATTTAGGGTAATATTTCTAAAGAAAAAACATATTTACTATTCTGTTTTAGTTACCATTATTTTAATCCTTTCACTTATTCTTCTACTGACAAGAAAATCCTCACCGACCTTTAACACTTTGGTGGATAATAACAAACTTCTCCAAAGCGACTTAACTGGGGATGGAAAAAAGGATATCCTTTATATTAAAACAGAAAAGGACAAGTACTACATGGAAGTAAACACAGGAGAAAAAAGCTTGCTTTTGGAGCCGGACAAAAAACTGCCCACAGTTGGTATATATGATGTTAGCAATCCATTGAAAGTTACATTAATGGACATCACAAGGGACAAAACGCCTGAAATTTTCGTACAAGCATCACAAAAGGAAACTCCATTACAGCATGTATTCATGTGGAGTGAAGGAAAGTTTAAAGATATATTTTGTGCTTCAAACAGCATTATTGGTTTCTCTGACTGCACAAACAATAAAACTCCTAGATTTATGACTGGAAAGCTAACTTCAAACAAAATCGAGCTCTCGACTTTCATGTATATGCATGATGTAAGTAAGCTTGAGAATGTTGTATTCAACTATAAGGATAATTACATGGGTAAAGACAGCATTTTTTCCTTTATCAAATACATAGAAGCTCTTCCTGGAAGTGAACCAAATAAACCGGCTAATATCTTTTATCCTGGTTTAAGCGGACAAGATATTTCTGTCATTGGAAAAATTGCAGGAGAAAATAATACCTATGCATTCCAAAACTGTATATTCAGAGATAGCAAATCCGATAAAAATGGTGATACCTCAGAAATTACATGGACTTTAAACTTTAAAGGAATATCTAATTTAAATAAAGATAAAATTAAGAATTATTCTTTAAATGTTTTACTAAAGCCTAATGGGAAAGCAGAGGAAAATAATTATTTTAAAATTTATTCTATAACCCTAGATTAATAAAAATTTTAAAAACAAAAGGGACCGTGGTTAGCGGTCCCAAGGGGGATGGGGGGTTCTAGCATTAAATGAAAGTGTGATGCTTTCATTATATGCTTTGGAGATTTTATCTCCAATTTACATTATTAATATTGACCAATTGAAGATATTTTATTCATATAAAAACACATTTTTCTAATTTTTTATCATATTTTTTATAAATATTATTAATTATCATAAATCCAGCTTTATTCAAATATTTTTTGTGCAGATGGGCAAAACCTTTACGGCTACTTTAATATTCATACGCCACAGTTTAACCTTCAAGTTATGGAATATAAGTAAGTTTCAAGTAATATAATAGCTTTGAAAATACTTGCTAAAAATGGGGGGTACATATGTTTAATGAAAAAGAAAAAAATCTGAACAAGATTGAAACATTAATAGGAGAGAAATGTTTAATTAATGGCTCGCTCTCAGGTGAAGGCTTGATAAAAATAGATGGCACTGTTGATGGTGATATACTTTGGCAAGATGAGATTGTATTGGGTAAAAACTCTTCATGCAGAAGTAATATAAGTTGCAAAAGTGCTTTTATAAATGGAAAAGTAGAGGGTAATGTTATTTGTGACAATTCGTTAACCATAGAATCAAGTGGGAGAATTTCAGGTGACATTACAGTTAAAAACCTAATAATAAAAGAGGGAGGCTCCTTCGATGGTAAATGTACCATGATTACAACTAAAAATGCCTCCGAAGTACTTGAGTAAAAATAAGGAGAACCTTTTTCAGGTTCTCCTTTTCGGTTTATATTACACTATCTTTTGCATGGGTTGCAGCAGGAAAGATAGAATAGAGCTATGATGAATAATATGCTGTTATCTACTGTTCCAAAGTATCCCAGATTTCCAACTCCGTCAGCATTGTTTGCACCGTATAAGCCGTGTCTGTTGAACTGAAGGATTATAAGGATAAGAATTACTAGAGTTGGGAAACTGCAGCAGCAATTGCTGAGACCTTTTTCATCATAACAATACCCGTGTCTGTGCTTTCTACTCATATGAAACCCCCCTTTCTTGGGCAATGGTTTAGCGTAATCTATTCTTAAACTTTTGTTTTTTAAACGATGAAAGTTTATTGAAACAGCTTAATTCTCTTGTATCTTGGGATATATGGATTTGCTGTTTCTTTTGGGCTTTGTATTTCATTCGTTTATACTACATAATATTCTGTTGTAAAATTTTTTGTGCTATTAGGCTCCTCAGTTTTTTATAAATTTTATTTTAAGTATACATCTAATTTTTAGTTTATGAATATAATCTATGCGCAAAATATTGAGTATAGTATTGCCTATTTTTTCATAATCCTGCTTATATTATATATTTGGATTATCGAGTCAATAAGCTGAGACTTTTCAGCATCAACTAGTGGTTTCATTGCGTTTAAAAGCTCCATTCTTTTATCATAATTACCTTGAGTCATATTAGACTCTCCACCTTTTGAAGCTGAACCACCTCCACCCATTCCTTGAAGCATAGAAGAGATTTGATTCATATCTATATTATTGAGCATACCTGACAGTTGGCTAGGATCCATGTTTAATAAATTCCCCACCTGTCCCATATCAAAATTATTTAAATTATTATTTCCTTGATTATTGTCCTCTTTATTCCTGTTATGTTTTCTATTATGCTTTCCCATAAATTCACCTCCCCTGAATTCCTTTCCTTAATTAAGCAGTTATTTTTATGTTATGATAAGGAGGGCTATAATCAGCCCTCCAATTAAAGTCTATTTTCTGCAAGGATTGCAGCAGGAAAGGAAATACAGTGCAATTATGAACAGAATGCTGTTGTCGATTAAATTGTGGCCTCCAAAGAAGTTACCTGGAGCTACTGGAGCAGAATTTCCACATTCATCAACAGCTTGAGCTACTGGAGCAGAAAATCCCCAATTTCCTTTTTTATTAAACTGAAGTATTATCAGTATTAATATTATTAAAGTTGGGAAATCACAGCAGCAGTTTCCTAATCCTAAGAATGTACCTTTGTTCTCGCAATAATTTTCTTTACAACACTTTTTACTCATAAATTTATATCCTCCTTTTCATTAAGGGCTTCCTCTCAGCCCAGGCTATTTATTTTCCAGCCTTCGTTAACTAACAAGTTGCTGCATCTTCTGCATCTGTATCAACATTTATAATGTTTGTGTTTGCTCCTCCTCCGTCGTTAAATAGGAAAAATATAGCGAATATGATTAATATGAACCATCCATTATCACCAAAGAAGTTATTATTTCTACCTCTCTTATGATGATGTTTCTTATGGCTACCACATCCGCCGCCACATCCGCCAAATCCGAAGTCATTCCCAGTAAAGCCAAGGAAGATTATTATTAATACCACCCATATGATGATATTGTTATTGCCTCTTCCCCATCCACCAACTGGGCCTATAGGATTGGTGTATGTGGTTACTGCGAGTTCTCTTGATGCACTGTTCACCCTACCACTCCTCCTTTCCAGAAGATTTTCTGTCTTTTGTTTTCTAATATATACTATTCCGAGAAAGACTTTTTGACACAAAAAAATAAGCTGAACTTTATAAATTTAAAGTTCAGCTTATTTTTTGTAAGAGCATTATTACAGCAGTAACAGAATTGAATACTAGATGATTAAAAACTGCATACCAATAACCCTTTTTATCTATGAAATAGCAATTAATAATTCCTATAAGCATTATTACAGGAAAAGATCTTAAATTGAAATGTATTAAAGAAAACATAATGCTAGATATAAAAGCCGCCATATATATTCCTATTCTAGGTCTTAATATTTTTTCAAACAACAACCATCTAAAGGTAAATTCTTCAACTATTGGCGCAAACAAAACCATCATAGGAAACATATATAATAATTGATTTAGTGAACCCTTAGAAAGCTCTCTAACAATTTCCTGTTCATTAAGGTTGATATTATACGCTTGAAGCACCATAACAATGATAATGTTTGCAACAATTGTTGATGAATAAGTTAATGCTCCATAAGCAATTCCATTTAAAAACTTAAAATTTTTTATATTAAAATTATATCTAATATAATCTTTACTGGAATTAAAGTAATTTTCGTATCCATCAGTAATTATTCCATTATCTTCTGATTTAATAAATCTTATATTCATAAGCACTAATATAAATGGTAAAAAGTTTTGAGAAAACATTGCTAGGGTTAAGTATAAGATACCTACCCCAAAAAGCAAGAGCTTATTCACTCGTCTTTTAATACAACATCTAATAAAGAATATTAAGGGTGGTATATATAAAAATATATAAATTAAAAAATTTTGCAAATATCTAACCATCTTATCCCTCTTCAACAATTAAAATAAAGCATTTCCAATCCGTGAAAGTTAATGGATTAGAAATGCTCCTATTACTCTTGCTCCAACTCCTTGAAAAGTTCATCTAAGAGTTCTTCTCTTCCTTCCTTGTTTAACGAAGAGAAAAACATGACCTTTTCGTCTTTAGAGAGTTCTAAAGTTTCCCTAATAAGCTTTTCACTTTTCGGAATTTCACTCTTTTTAAGCTTATCCTTCTTCGTGGCTACTATCAAGGTATTATGACCATAATGCTTAATCCATTTATACATTAATATGTCATCTTCGGAAGGTTTATGACGGCTATCTACTAAAAGCACAACTTTCCTAAGCTGAGGTCTGTTTAAAAGATAACTTTCAATTATCTTTCCCCAACTTTGCTTTTCAACCTTTGAAACTTTTGCATAACCATAGCCAGGTAAATCTACCAAGTGAAATATATTATTAATAAGGAAAAAATTTATAAGCCTTGTCTTACCTGGTGTAGAACTAACCTTAGCAAGACCCCTTCTATTTGTAAGACTGTTAATTATAGAAGATTTACCAACATTAGATCTACCAACAAAAGCTATTTCAACTCTATTTTCCTCTGGATACTGATTAGGCGTTACAGCAGAGGTAATAAATTCTGATTGTTTAATTTCCATTATAATCCTCACTTGCTAGTGCATTTTGAAGCACATCATCTATTTTATCAGCTAACACAAAAGTTAACTTGCTCTTAATGCTCTTAGGAATCTTCAGCATATCTTTTTCATTGTCCTTAGGAATAATAACTGTATCAATACCTGCTCTATAGGCCGCAAGGCATTTTTCTTTCAAACCACCTATAGGAAGCACCCTTCCCGTTAGTGTTATTTCACCTGTCATAGCAACATTATGTTTAACCTTTTTAGAACTTAAGGCTGATACTAATCCAGTAATTATGGTTACTCCAGCAGATGGCCCATCTTTAGGAACTGCACCTTCTGGAACATGAATATGCACATCCTTATCCTTGCGGAACTCTGGGTTTATTCCATACTTCTCAGCATTGGCCCTAACATAACTATAACCTGCCCTTGCAGATTCTTTCATAACATCACCTAATTGTCCAGTAAGCTCAAGTTTTCCATCTCCCTGCATAACTGTAACCTCTACAGGCAAAGTATCTCCACCATATCCAGTCCAAGCCATTCCCATAACTACACCGATTTTATCTTCTTTGTCTATTTTATCATAAGTAAATATAGCAGGTCCCAAATACTTCTTAACATGGCTTGCTGTTATATGCGCATTTTCTTTATCTTTTTCCAGCATCTCTGCAATAGTTTTCCTTAAAACTGCCCCTAACTTTCTTTCAAGACTTCTTACTCCAGATTCTCTAGTATAGTTTTCTATTACATTATAAATTGCGCTGTCAGCAAAAGTTATTTTATTCTCTTCAATATTGTGTTCCTTAAGCTGCTTTGGAATCAAGTGGTCTTTTGCAATATGGAACTTTTCTTCATAAGTGTACCCAGATACCTCTATCACTTCCATTCTATCAAGAAGTGGTCTAGGAATAGTTTCCAAGCTATTTGCAGTAGTTATAAATAATACCTGTGATAAATCAAAATCAAGTTCAAGGTAGTGATCTCTAAAGGTACTATTTTGTTCAGCATCTAAAACTTCAAGCAATGCGTCAGCTGGGTCTCCCCTAAAATCATTACTCATCTTATCTATTTCGTCTAAAAGAAATAAAGGATTTTTAGACTTAGCTTGCTTCATTCCATATATAACTCTTCCGGGTATTGCACCAACATAAGTCTTTCTATGACCTCTTATTTCAGCCTCGTCCCTTACACCGCCTAAAGACATCCTTACAAAATTCCTATTTAATGCATTTGCAATGGAACGTGCAATAGACGTCTTACCTACTCCTGGAGGTCCTACAAGGCAAATTATAGGGCCCTTCAAGGAGTTGCTCATCTTTCTAACTGCTAAATACTCAATTATTCTATCCTTAACATCTTCTAAGCCATAGTGTTCTCTTTCAAACACTTCTCTAGCTCTTTTAATGTCTAAATTATCCTCAGTTAAGTTATTCCAAGGGAGCTCTATTATCCAATCAAGGTAAGTTCGAATAACGCCTCCTTCAGATGAGTAAGAACCACTATTTTTTAGCCTGTCAAGCTCATATAAAGCCTTTTCTTTAACTGGCTTAGGAAGTTTAGCCTTATTTATCTTATTCTTATATCTTGTAATTTCCTTCTTGTCCTCATCTTCTTCGCCTAACTCTTCTTGAATAGCTTTAAGCTGCTCTCTTAAATAATATTCTTTTTGAACTTTATCAATTTTACTTTTAACTTTAACGCCAATTTTTCTTTCAATTTTTAGAATATCTATTTCATTTCTTAAAACTACTGTAAGCTTTTCTAGTCTATCCTTAGCATCATGAGCTTCTAATAATTCCTGCTTTGTTTCACCTTTAAGCATCAGAAAAGAACTTATGACATCTGCCAATCTTCCTGGGCTTTCCAGATCATCTGTTGATATTAAAAGTTCGTTAGGCATATTTCCTGAAAGCGAAATATATTCATCGAAGGCTTTCTTCACCGCACGCATCAAGGCTTCACATTTATTATCTTCCGCACACTCAGCCTCTTCAAGAATATTGATTTCCGCTTTAAAGAACGGCTCCTGTTGTGTAACATTTGCCAACTCTGCTCTATTTATTCCTTCAACTAACACTCGTACAGTGTTTCCAGGAAGCTTCAATATTTGCTTAATGGTACAAACAGTACCTATAGTATATATGTCATCCTCACTAGGTTCCTCAACCTTAGCGTCCTTTTGAGCAACTAAAAAAATTTCCTGACTATTTAGCATTGCATCTTCCAATGCTAAAATAGATTTTTCTCTGCCAACATCAAAATGCATGACCATATAAGGAAATATCGTGATACCTCTTAAGGGAATCAGAGGAAGAATCTTCAGCTGTTTTTCCATTTTTCTCCCCTCATTTCATATAATATTTTACAGCCAAGTGCTTAATATGCAGAAAACACTTGGCTAGACTTATATATTATAACCATAAAATAGCTGATTTTCAATTATTATAATTAATTTTGACCAGCTTCTATATTAACTTTTTATTAATTGAGGGATTTAGCTGAAAGGATTGTATTACTTCCGTCTATAGTTACTGTAGAATTTACACTTTCCTCTTTCAGCAAAGCTATATCTAGCACTTCTTTGATATGGTTGACAGCAATAACCTTGGCACCTTCTATAGCAGCAAAACTATCCTGCCAATTTTCTTTAGGTATTATTATTTTCTTTGCTCCAGCTTTTATTGCTGCAGCAATTTTGGCATTAACTCCCCCTATAGGCTTAACGTTTCCATACAAAGAGATTTCCCCTGTCATAGCCACTTCATTATCTATTACAATTCCAAAAATGGCACTGTATATTGCCGTTGTTATGCTTATTCCTGCTGAAGGCCCATCTACTGGAGAACCTCCTGGGAAATTGACGTGAATATCATACTTATCACAACCTATATTGAATACTTTATCCAAAACAGTTATGACATTCTCAACGGAACACCTAGCCATACTTTTCCTAACTATTTTCCTGTTAAAGCTGCTTATTTCCTCTTCCTCAACAATACCAGTTATCTTTAATTGTCCTTTTCGGAATTTACTCTTTTTCGCACTAGCTTCAATTTCCATCACAGCCCCCATATTTGCTCCATATACTGCAAGACCATTAACAAAGCCTATCTGAGGCTTATCATTAACCTTATTATCAGGTCTAGGAGTGTACTGTCCGTTTTCTATAACCCACTCCACGTCATCAACAGTTATTTCTTCTCTATCATCATTTATCGCTATACCACAAGCTAGTTGGATTAGATTTATCGCATCTCTTCCATTAGTAGCGTATCTTCCAACAAGTACCCTAGCTTTTTCCTGAATCTTCAAGCCTATTTTATCAACAGAATTTTGAGCTATTCTTTCTATTTCTTCAGGAAGAAGCGCTCTAAAAAATATCTCAACGCATCTTGATCTTATTGCTGGAATAATCTCTTCCGGGCTTCTTGTAGTTGCACCAATAAGTCTAAAATCTGCCGGGAGTCCATTATCAAAAATGTCTTTTATGTAAGTAGGCATATTGGAATCTTCCGAGTTATAATATGCACTGTCTAGAAATACTTTTCTATCTTCTAGCACCTTTAAAAGTTTATTCATCTCTATTGGATGAAGTTCGCCTATTTCATCAATAAACAATATTCCTCCATGTGCCTTTGTTACAGCTCCTGGCTTTGGTTGAGGAACACCTGCTATTCCTAAAGGTCCTGCACCTTGATATATTGGGTCGTGAACTGATCCAATCAATGGATCTGCTATTCCCCTGTCATCAAATCTAACTGTTGTAGCATCTATCTCAACAAATTTTGCATTAAGTTTAAAAGGAGAATATGCCCTTTTTTTAGCATCCTCAAGTACTAATCTTGCAGCAGCTGTTTTTCCAACCCCTGGGGGACCATATATTATGACATGCTGAGGATTTGGCCCGCATAAAGCTGCCTGCAGCGCCTTAATACCCTTCTCCTGACCAATTATCTCATCAAAGGTTGCTGGTCTGCTCCTTTCAGTTAGTGGTTCTGTTAAGCTTATGCTTCTCATATTTTTTAACTTATCCATTTCTTTTTTGTTTTCCTTATCAATTACCACCTTGCTTGACTGCTGACCCTTTAAAGCGTTGAAAAAATATAACCCCATTACTACAGTAGCAAATAGCTGAATAAAGATTAAAAAATTAGTCATAATCTCACCTAGTCTAACAAAACAAAGATCTTGTAAAACTAGTAACCTCCCTTCCATGTCAATTATTATTAGAAAATTGTACTTCTGTATTATGCTCATATTCAAGGTAATGTATTCCACTATTTGCTAAATATAAGTTAAAAAAATAGAGCAGATTTCTCTGCTCTATGCTGATTCTATTCCTTTTTTACTTCTACCTTTTCTAGATACTTTTATAGGATTTCTTTTCTCGCCTTCAGCCATTATTAATTCAGGCTTCTTGCTTGTAATAGCCTCTTCGTTAACAACTACTTTAGCAATTTCTTCTCTAGTAGGTATCTCGAACATTATATCTCTCATTATATCTTCAATGATAGCTCTTAAGCCTCTTGCTCCTGTATTTCTCTTGATAGCTTCATCAGCAATATGATTCAAAGCTTCTATAGAAAATTCCAATTCCACATTATCCATTTCAAGAAGCTTTTTATACTGCTTAACAAGAGCATTCTTAGGCTCAGTCAAAATACTAATAAGAGCATTTCTGTCCAATGCCTCCAAGGTTACAACTATAGGGAGTCTGCCTACAAACTCAGGAATAAGTCCAAACTTCAGCAAATCTCCAGGCATAATATCCTTTAAAAGCTTACCGATATCTTTTTCCTTTTTAGATTGAACTTCTGCGCCAAAGCCCATTGCACTTTGTTTAGTTCTTCTCTCTATAATTTTTTCAACACCATCAAAAGCTCCACCACAAATAAATAAAATATTTGTTGTATTTATCTGTATAAACTCTTGATGCGGATGTTTTCTTCCGCCTTGAGGAGGTACAGAAGCAACTGTTCCTTCTAATATTTTTAAAAGCGCCTGCTGAACCCCTTCACCAGAAACATCTCTAGTTATAGAAGGATTTTCAGATTTTCTTGCTATTTTATCTATTTCATCTATATATATAATACCTTTTTCAGCTCTTTCGATATCATAATCTGAGTTTTGAATAAGCTTTAAAAGTATGTTTTCTACGTCTTCACCAACATAACCTGCTTCAGTTAAAGTAGTAGCATCTGCAATAGCAAAAGGAACATTTAAAAGTTTTGCCAAGGTCTGAGCAAGCAAGGTTTTTCCTGAACCTGTCGGACCAAGAAGCAGTATATTACTCTTTTGTAGTTCAATATCTTCAAAATCAGCATTTGAGTTAATTCTCTTGTAATGATTATAAACTGCCACTGATAATGCTTTTTTAGCCTCATCTTGACCTACAACATATTGGTCCAGATAGTTCTTTATTTCCATTGGCTTTGGCAATGCACCAGTATCTACCTGAATATTCTCATCAAACTCGTCAGTTATAATTTCAGAGCAAAGTTCGATGCACTCATCGCATATATAAACTCCAGGTCCAGCTATAAGCCTTCTTACCTGATCCTGATTTTTGCCGCAAAAAGAACATTTTAACTGTTTCTTATCATCATTTTTTGCCATCTTTTCACCTCGCTAGGTTATTTCTTTTTTGTTATAACCTCGTCAATTAAGCCATATTTTAATGCTTCCTCTGAAGACATAAAGTTATCTCTTTCAGTATCTTTTTCAACCTGTTCTAGTGGCTTTCCTGTTCTTTCTGACAGTATTTTATTTAGATTCTTTTTTATCTTAAGTATTCTTTCTGCATGTATTCCTATGTCAGTAGCCTGACCTTGATATCCACCTAGAGGCTGGTGAATCATTATTTCTGCATTTGGCAGAGCAAATCTCTTTCCTTTAGCTCCTGCTGCGAGCAAGAAAGCTCCCATAGAAGCTGCCATCCCTACACATATAGTAGAAACATCTGGCTTAATATACTGCATAGTATCATATATTGCCATACCAGCAGTTATAGAACCTCCCGGGCTATTTATGTAAAGATAAATATCTTTATCTGGATCTTCGCCTTCAAGGAACAAAAGCTGAGAAACTATTAAACTAGCAGTAACATCGTTTACCTCTTCACTAAGCATTATTATTCTATCTTTCAAAAGTCTAGAATAGATATCGTAAGACCTTTCACCTCTGTTAGTTTGTTCAACAACTACAGGTACCAAACTCATAAAATCTCCTCCTATACATTTAACTATCTATAAAATTAATTGCCAGAATTAATCTGGCAACTAACTACCCATTTATACTATGCAACAGTTTTACTGTTATCTACTAATAATTTAACAACTTTTTCATTTACTACATCTAGCTTTATATAATCTTTCTGAGCGTCTAAAAGAAGCTTAGCAGTTTTTTCTAAATCTTTTTCTCCGTACTGCTTTGCAAGTTCAGTTGCCTTAGCTTGTAGTTCTTCTTCAGTAGCTTCAACACTTTCAGCCTTAGCCACAGCTTCAAGCACTAATTCTGTCTTAACTCTCTTTTCAGCACTTTCCTTCATGAATTCCTTAACTTGTTCTTCTGAACTGTTTGTATACTCATAATAAGTTTTAAGGTCTAAACCTTGGTATTTTAATCTCATTTCAAGATCCTTAACCATGTTGTCTATCTCTTTGCTTATCATAACTTGTGGTATTTCAACTTTAGCGTTTTCGCATACAGCATCAATAACAGCTTCCTCATATTCTCTTTTAGCTCTTGAATCATTAGTTTCTTGAAGCTTCTTTCTTACATCTGCTTTTAATTCATCTAAAGTGTCAAACTCTGAAACTTCCTTTGCAAATTCATCATCTAAAGCAGGAAGTTCTTTAACCTTTATTTCTTTAACAGCAACTTCAAATACTGCTGGCTTCCCGTTAAGCTCTTCTCTTCCATACTGTTCTGGGAAAGTAACATTTATATTTTTATTTTCTCCAACAGCTGCTCCAACTAGTTGATCTTCAAAAGTGTCGATGAAAGTTCCTGAACCTATTTCTAATGAGAAGTCTTTTCCTTCTCCACCTTCAAAAGCTATTCCATCAGCATAGCCCTTAAAGTCTATAACTGCTATATTTCCCTTTTCAACTGTTCCTTCAATTTTAGTTTCAACTCTTGCATTCTTTTCCTGCATTTGTTTTAATTGAGCCTCAACTTCTTCATCAGTTACAGCGTACTCAACCTTCTTAACATCTACACCTTTGTATTCTCCAAGTTCAACTTCTGGATAAACAGCTACTTCAGCAGTGTATATGAATTCTTTTCCTTCTTCAATTTGAACAATGTCTATTGAAGGATAATCTACTGGTCTTATATTATTTTCCTTTATAGCTATAGGATATGTATCATCACAGCAGAAATTTATAGCATCTTCAAAGAATACTCCTTCTCCATAATACTTCTTTATTATGTTTATTGGAGCCTTACCTTTTCTAAAACCAGGTATGTTAAACTTCTTTGCATTCTTTGCATATGCTTTTTTTAATGATTCGTTAAACTTTTCAGCTTCTACAGTTATTTCAAGTTTAACAACATTCTGTTGTATTTTTTCCACTTTAGCGTTCATTATACTTTTCCTCCTAAATAGTGCATATTAACCACAACATTATATCATATTCTTTTGTTGAGTTACAAATATTATTGAATAATTTCTCGTATTAATAATTATATACCAATTAGGTCAAAGTTTACAAGAAATATTTCTGTTATAGGAACTGAGAAACAAGCCTTCCAGCTTCACTTAACTCTTTATAGTTGGTATAATTTTCTCTATACACTTCTATTATAGCCATTCCATCATATTCCATACTCTTGAGTTTAGAAGCAATTTTACCATAATCTACCACACCTTTACCAGGAAGCATGCATACATGTTTATCATCTCTGTCGTTAACATGAAAATTTATTATGTTTTTGCCCATTGCATCTATATATTTTTCAGGTTCTGTAATAGCCTTATAGGCCTGCTTTATATCAAGTGTGTAATATACTGGGTACTTGCAGCCTTCATTTAGAAGATTAATATAGTTTATATTGCTTGACATGCACCAGGATACGTTCTCCTGAGCAAGCTTAATTCCTTCTTCTAAACTTATATACGAAAGTTCATCATAAACGTCAGTAATAAACTTTTTATCTAAATTATTAAAATTTTCAAGTCTCATGCCGTGAAAAGTATAGCACTTAGCTCCTAAAAGCCTTGTTGCCTTGCAGAGTTTTTTGAAATAGATTAGCATATCTTCTCTTCTTCGTTTGTATTTATCAAAAATAAATGGTTCGTACTGAGAAGAACAGCAATGTATAGAGTACACCTTGAAGCTATATTTATTTGTTTCTTCTAAAAGCTTCTTGATAAACTCTTCCTCATATTCACTTGGAGTATTTAAAAATATTTCCCCGGAATTAAACCCAAGCTCTGACATAAGTTTTATTGTGTCCTCTGTATCCATATCAGGGTAAAAACTTGCAGATGACAATCCTACTTTCATAAATTCTTCCTTTCTAGAAGTTTAAACTATTTACTAACTAATCTTGGCATCGTCGTCAATCACTTTTACATACTTTACTGTTCCATTATCTAAAATAACTTCTATTCCCTTTTCAGTTAAATTTCCTAGTTTTATACCTTCACCATTAAGTTCTGTTTTAGGAGTATGTTTATCTTTATTTTTTGTATTGACATGCCAAAAATATTTTGTTGTGACAGAACTTCTTGCTTGAGGAAGTTGTGATAGGTAAGCAATATTTTCGTCATCTATAAATTTTGGTGAAGCGCACCAAACATAATTATTTTGTTTTAATCTTGCAAGTGTGCTCTCTTTACTTATAACACCTTTACTCCCACCATTAGAGTAAGTATACTTTTGATTAGTTATATCTTGAACATTTCCATTTATATCAACTAAAAGCATATTTTGAGCTGCTGAATCCATTATAACCATGGCGTTTCCCGAAGGATTGATACTAAAGTTTATTTGAGAATCTAAAGGCAATATATATTTGAACTTATTTCCTGAATTTGTAGGTATATAAACTGCTTTAATTTTTTTTCCATCGCTCAAGGTTATCTCGTAGCTTTTCTCCTCCTCTTCATGTTTTTCAGGTGGAGGTGCTTCGGGCTTAGTCTCAGTTGCAGGCTTATTTTCCACTACGCTCGCTGTAGTTTCATTTTTCTTATCTTTTTGAAAAATAGAGAATAACTTTATATTCTTATAGGAATTAGCCTTATTAGCTAATGTATCTCTCATGTTCATGGTTGCTACTAGGGTTGCTGCTGCAGCCAATGATAAAACAACACTAAAAATAATAATTTTTTTCCGTCTTTTCTTATGTCTTTCGTATTCTTTACTGAAAATACTGGGTCTTGCCATTATAAACCCTCCTTTTTTGAAATATCAATTCTTTAATATCTATTATACCCTTTACTAATCTATTTTAAAGAAAAGTTCCCTACATTTTCAACCCTTTAAGAAAAAATTAATAAAATTTATGAATAATGTAACTTATATCACAGAATTATATTAATATATAAGCTATAATAACCTAAGATTTTTATAATAAGGGAAGCTAAAGTCCTTAATAGATTCTAACGAACAATTTTCAATCGTGAATCGGAATTCATAACTGCTTTGCGCTTCCTGGTAAAAGGAGGAATATCATGAGTGCATTTCTAGGTCCTATACACCATTGGCTTTTCAACAAAATTAGAGTTCATGAAGAGCTTGAAGGAAAAATCCTGGAATCTTATAAATCAAAATATGGCAGTGAAATTGATCAAATAATTGAAGCCGCCGAGAGCCGATATGGAGAACCTTTAGGGAGAAGACCCCTAGAAGATCAAATAGATTTATCTAATATTCATCAATGGCTAAACAGTATAATAGGAAAAACCGAAACTAGACTTGCTTACATATTAGGCGAAGTTTTTAGAAAGCATAGTGAAGAAGCTTTTGAAATAGCTTTTGATGAATATAAGAAACAAGGTGCTGAGTGCGGACTTGATGCAAAAAAGAAGGGTATAACTAATTCTGCCCCTGAAATATACAAAGCTTTAAACGACTATATGCTTGAAGGCATGCCATGCGACAGAGTAAATTTTGTAATTGAAACCAGCGATGAATTTTTAAAATGGAAAACTACAGAATGTCTTCACAGAGGCTATTGGAGAGAAGCAGGTGCTGATATAGAAACTTTATATAAGCTTCGTTTTGCATGGGTAGAAGCCTTTGTAGGCAACTCAAATCCAGAATTTAAATACACTCATAGTAATGGTGATAATATCGATTCATTATTTATACATGAAATTAAAAAAAGCTCCTAGTATGGAGCTTTTTTCAATCCATTAGTTGAGGTTTAAAAATATCCGATTCAACTTTTTGTGCTTTTTTAAAATCTAGTGTTGTTCTGCTTAACATTGAATTTTTCTCATCTATATAGTAAATCCACTTATCCATAATGCCTAAGAAAAAACCATCTAGAGATAATTCTATCTTCTTCTTCCCACGTAAGTCAATTTTATAAATTTTTTTACTTTCACCATTTGAATACGGCTGGTAATATATCTGATTATCCCTAACATATATATACATCACTATGTCTTCCGTAATAAGCTCTTTTTCAGTTCCATCTTTCCTCATCCTGTATAGGGGTCCATTATTATAAATGAAATATTGATTAATATCTCTTGTATTCTTTTTATTTTTTAAAAGATTGCTATTAATCTGACTGTAGTAGATATAGTTATCATTTATATAAAGTATTGGACCGTCTATTTCACAAATTACTTTATCACTGCTGCCATCAAGTTTCATACTGCGCAAAATTCCAGATTCTGCACTACTTATATAATAAATTAAATCTCCATTAATATAGTAGTTTAATACATCACTTTTTAAAATTTTTCTTGAACTTCCATCTAATTTCATTCTGCTAAGATTGTCCATCATTGATGAATCCCTAAAATATATATATTTTTTACTATATTTAAAATCCAAAGGTGCAGTTTTTGCATCATCTACCTTTGTTAATTCTGTACCATCAGTTTTCATTTTGTAAACACTGTAACTTCCATCATTTAACCTTACGAAATATATCCAGTCATTTATTATTTTCATATTTCCGCCTACTTCATCGCTGAATTTTACAGGCACAGAATTATCTTCAGAAAATTTATAAAAACCTCCTGAAAGATTGTTGGATTGAATATTAAATTTGCTATAAGTAAAATACGTCCACTTGCCATCATGAGCAAAAGTATTCAAATTAAATATATTTGTATCATCATTTTTCTCAAGATTGCTTTTTACAATATAGCTTAAAATTATTAAAAACACCAGGACAATACTGCAAACAATAAGTACTTTTATACCGTTTGTACTCTTCCTGCTTTTCATTTTAAAGCAGCTATGTTCTAACTTTTCAGAGTTATTATCAGCCTCGGCTGCTTCATTGAAAATTGTTTTCGGGTTACCAATTTCTATAATTTTATTCTCATCAAGCTTTTGTCCACAAGTTCTGCAAAATAAATTCTCTTTATTCACAATACTGCTGCATTTTTCACACTTTAACATGTTAGCTTCCACCTCATCTCAAAAATAAGTATACATAAGCATAAACTGTAGAATAAACCATAGCAACGCTCACCGTAACTAAAGGAATGCTCTTATTTTTTATACTTAAAGTCATGTCTTGTACACCTCCGTAATAAGTTAAAAGCGTGACTATATGCCCTAAAAACATTAATACACTTGCAAATGTTTTGCTCACAAAACCTGATACTAAAAATAATGCTAAAGTAAAGCTATATACCATAAAAGTCTGCATTAATGCTTTCCAAAGCTTAATCAAATCTATTTCCATCTTTAAAATAAGTCTGGCATAAATATAAATTGTTGCAAATGAAACCACACTGATAACTGACAAACCTAAAAATGAAAATAAAAAACCAATAGTAAATGAAGCTGGCAAATTTAAAATATGTTTAAAATCTGCAGAAATTAAGTTAACAGGAAAAATTATATGTATTAAATCATTTGGAATAGATATGGTGAATTTTGTAATTAAGCTTAAAAATAAAGGTATAGAGATAAAAATAGCAAAGGTTAATATATATATTTTTTTGCTGCCAATACTCTCCAGGGTTCTCGAAAAAGCACTATCATCATAAGCTACTAATTCAGAAATATTACTTTCAGCCTCAATTATACTTTCTGATATGTCCTCTATATTTTTATCATCTTCTTGAATTCCTTCATCGTTGTTTGCTGTTTCCCAATCATTCTTCTTTACTGCTGGCTCACCTATATACGCTCCACAGCCACTACAAAATCTATCCGAGTCATCCACAGCAGTATTACATTTACGACAAATATACATAACTTCTCCCTTCTATGTAAAAGATTTATCATTTTAATATTTATTTAACTATATATTCTACGCGTGTATAAAATTTCCTTTATAAAAAAAGAGCTGACTTTAGTCAACTCAAAATTTTCTATTTTACTATGAATGCAGAAGGCAGAAGTCTTTCTCCAGCTGGAGTACTAGGCTTATTAACAAGCTGTCCACCATAAAACATAGTTGAGGATGAACCTCCATCTAGATTTGCTGCATTAAAAGCTCCATGCTCTAGCATGAGATCCTGCACCTCTTTCAATGTTGCTCCTATGCTGTCAATCCTTCTACCATCAATAACAAGCATAAGTACAGTGCCATCTTTTCTTTGCCCGATTGCCGTTCTTGGTTGGAGTCCTCCACCACCATTGCCACCTTTTATTGTAGGTTCTCCATTGACAATTAGAAATGGACCAAAATTCACTGCATCACGTATTTTCTTTTCTATAGCTTCTTTAGGTGTATAGTTTCCTAACACCAGCACCGAATCTTCATTAAAGCCTATCAATGGTAATCTCTGATTCTCTTTACCATAAAGCACCTTTCCGCCTTCAATTAAAATACCTGTAGGAGTTCCCCCTGAACCATGACCATTGTCATCAGCAAAACCTCCAGCATTAATTCCTCCTGCCGCATTATAATCTTTAACAATATCAGAAAGCTTAGTACCTGCCTTGCCTAATCTATCTGAAGAAGCCACTACTACTCTTTTAGGATTAGAAATTACAATCATATATGCCTTATACTTACCATTGCTTAAATTCTTAAGTTCAATTTTATCTTCTACTTCTGCAGTTACTTGTTTGTGATCACCATCATCTTTTCCTGAGGTTGAATTAAACGCAGCTATAGCAGATTCATCAGTGTACTTATTTTCGTCATGCACCCTGTTTTTTTCCATAATTTCATTGATTGTTTTCTCATTTAGAAAAGCAGTTGCAATATACTGATGACTAAAAGTTGTCATAGCTGTAGTAACAAGCATATCCCTAATATTTTTAAAGGGTCCATAATAAACCATAGGAATGCTAAAAGCGCACCCTATAAATATATTAACCAATATAAAAATTCCAATTTTCTTTAATATAGCTAATACACGCTTAATATAAATTCCTCCTTCTAGCTCATAAATCCACTATCTATATATTCATTTAAATCATATCATTTATTGAGCAAGCTATCCATATGAATTATTTAAATTAAAATAACAAAATTTGACAAACTATAAATATAATATTAAACTAATAATATACCATGTAGGGAGGCCTAAATATGAACACTAAAAAATCACAAGTCAGAGATTATGCTATCTCTATTATAGCAGCTGTTGTTATAGCAATTACCTTTAGAACTTACGTATTTGCGCGTGCAGATGTGGATGGTTTATCAATGTATTCTACTTTAAACAATAAAGACGTATTATTTGTTGAAAAAATAAGTAATTTAACTCATAGTTTTAAAAGAGGCCAGATAATCATTTTTGATTCTAAAAATTATAATAGTGATATTTATGTTAAACGAATTATAGGACTTCCTGGCGATGAAATTGAAATTAAGAATGGAAAAATATATTTGAATGCTGCAGAGCTAAAGGAAGATTATTTAGATTCTAATACTTTTACAAGTCTCGGTCCGTTTCTTCAAAAGAACGGTAAATATACTGTTGAAAATGGTCATGTGTTTGTTCTTGGAGACAATAGAAACGATAGTATAGACAGCAGAATGCTTGGCCCAATAAATATCAAAGATATTAAAGGTCATGCCATTGTAAGGGTTTATCCTTTTAATAAAATTAGAACCTTTAAATAAAAACGGAGCAGCTAATCTGCTCCGTTTTTTAAACAAGTTTTTCCACTCTTTCATAGGTTTTATCAATAATTTCTTTCGGATAACCAAGGTATTTTAAAAGCTTTATAGCGTTTCGTGTTGGAGACACTCCTTTTCTTATCAGATAATCAAATTTCAAGCCTTCATCATCTACATCCTCTGTGAAGTAATAGCACTCATATGCCTCATCCACTATTTCAGTAAGCTCTAAATCATGTGTGGCAACTATAGGAAGAGAATTATGATTAATTAAATAATCCAATATTTCAGCTGAAGCACTAATTCTTTCAACTGGGTTTGTACCTCTGAATATCTCGTCAATAATGCACAGCGATGGCACCTTTTCCTCACAGCTTTTTATTATTCTAAGCACAGCTTCCGCCTCACCTAGGTAGTAGCTTTTTCCTACAAGCAAATCATCACTTGGACTTATAGAAGATAAAAGCTTAAAGTAGCTTGCACTATAACTATCTGCAAGGCAGGTGCAAATAGTTTGGGCAAACAACGCGTTAACACCTATAGTTCTTAAAAAAGTTGACTTTCCTGACATATTTGAGCCTGTAAGTACAATACCTCCCTCTTCTATTGAAATAGAATTAGGAATAGGATCGTCTATAAGAGGGTGAAACAATTCTTTAGCTGCTATAAATCTTCCTTCCTTGCTAAGCTGTGGTTCAATGTAGTGGTCAAGTCCAGACCTATAAGACGCAACAGCTATAAGTGCATCTAATTCCCCCAAAGAAGTATATACTCTCTGCAGTTCTTCTCTGTGTTTTACTAATTCTTCAAGCACAGCATAAAACTTTCTTTCCTTAATTAAAAATAGTATATTGAAATAATCTGTTACCAAGTCTATTCCTTCAACTGCTCCAATAAGAGCAGCGTTTTTTGAAGCTTTTATACCCTTTGTATCCTTATTAAATACATTCGTAAAGCCTTCCAAGTCAGTATTATCTAAGTTGCTAAGCTTTTTAGCAGTATTTACTGCAGCACTCAAATAGGTCATAGAATCAATGTGCTGATTTATTCTGCTTCTAAACTTGCTATGTATAACCATATTAGCCATAAAGACAAACACTATGTAAACCACAAGCTGAAGCCCATAAAAAGGAATTAAAACTAGCAAGATGGCTGGAAGCAAGGCCATGATGTTAAACAATATAGTTATATTGCTTTTAGGTGGAAGCTTACCCCATAAAAAATCTGAAATAGTGTTTTTAGATTGTCTTCCAAGCCAATAAAGTTCTATTTGTATCTTTTCTCTCAGGTTTTTATTATCTTCAAACAGTTTGATAATTTTGTTTCTATTTTCTAACGCATCATCATTAAACTTAGGACTTCTTAAAATATGATAAAGCGCTTGTTCCCCTGCAGTTGAAAGAGTTCTATCAAGCTTTTCAAATACTTTATCCATTGTAAGATCTTCCCAAGTTTGGTTGTCTATAAAAAACTCCTCAGGCTTTTCAGCTCTCAGAAATTCATGAAGTTTTCTAATATCTTTAAAGTTTCTTTTTCTTTCTATTTTCTTTCCCCAGGAACTTTTTATTACATATAAAGCTCTATATGCAAGCATCCTCCGTCTGAAGAAAAGTATAAGAGCCCCAAATGGTATAAGCAACGCAAAGCCAATATAAAATACAGTTCCTCTTTGCTGCGCCAAAATAAATGATAAATAAGCTGAAAATCCTGCTAAAATTATAAATGCCCACATCAGCATTTTCATTGAACTGGCTTTGTTTGCTAAAGACAAATTTTCGTTATTCTCCATAAAGAAGTTTCTCCTCATCCTAAGTATTTTATGGCTTATATTTCCACATTAATATAACTATAACTTACTGTTAAATATTTTGCAATTGAAAAAGCGGCCATAAAGACCGCTAGAAATTTATTGTATTCTAATCTTATAGCTTTCAAGCCAAAGATTAACTTGAATAAGATATGCTAAAAGCTGAGGACCAGTCATGAGTTGACCGTACCAAGGTTTTACAAAGGCTCTTCCGTCTGTACTAATAATCTCATTAACTTTGCCCGCATCTATAAGATTTAGTATAGGTGAATTGTTATCAGAAAGTATTTCCTTCATCCACCTTTGAACAGCTTTCAAGTATTCGGGATTGTGTGTTTTGGGATAAGGACTCTTTCGTCTATAGAGCACTTCCTCTGGAAGAATTCCCTTTAAGGCTCTTCTCAAAAGACCCTTTTCTATATTATCTATATACTTAATACTCCACGGCACATTAAAAGCATATTCAACAATTCTATAATCAGCAAAAGGCACCCTAACCTCAAGACTATTGGACATACTCATCCTGTCTTTTCTATTTAAGAGAGTTACCATAAACCATTTAATATTGAGATAAAACAATTCTCTCATTCTATGCTCTCTATCTGATTCTCCTGGCAATCTTGGTACCTTTCTTAAGGAATCTTGGTATCTTTGCTTAGTATATTCCTCTAAAGGAAGGTTTTTAAGTTCTGGAGACAATATTGATTTTCTTTCATTAACATATCTAGACCAAGGGAAAGTTTGCGCATTTATATCCTCTTCCCTTCTATACCAAGGATATCCACCAAAAATTTCATCTGCGCACTCACCTGAAAGCGCAACAACATTATCCTTTCTTACTTCTTTACAAAATAAATAAAGCGATGAATCAATATCTGCCATACCAGGCAAGTCGTTTGCTAGTACGGCCTCCTTAAGAGCTTGTGCCAAGGCCGTATTATTTACTAATATATTATGATGGTCACTACCAATAAATTTCGACATTACTCTTACAAAAGCTTCATCAGAGTTTGGTTGAAAATCATTAGCCTGAAAATATTTATCATTGTCAATATAATCTATAGAATAGGTATTTAGTTTTCCCATGTTGTTATTTTTGAAATATCTGGCAGCAACTGCAGAAATAGCACTGGAATCAAGTCCTCCTGACAAAAAAGTACAAACAGGAACATCGGCTCCTAGCTGTCTTTCAATAGCGTCTAATAGAAGGTTTCTAGTATGCTCAACTGTCTGCTCAATGTTTTCCTCATGTGGTTTGCTCTCAAGCTTCCAATATTCCCATAGGTTTACTCCATAAGTATCAAAAATCATACAGTGAGCTGGTGGTATTTCTTGAATATCTTTAAATACACCACTCCCTGGCGAACGTCCCGGACCTAGTGCAAAAATTTCAAGAAGCCCATTTTTATCTACAACTGGCTCAACCTCAGGGTGAGCCAACAGAGTTTTTATTTCTGATCCAAAAATTATTGACTTCCCTTTTTGAACATAAAATAATGGTTTCACTCCAAGAGGATCTCTTGCTAAAAATAGTCTGCTCTTTTCTTCTTCCCATACACCAAAGGCATAAATACCATTAATATGCTTTACACATTCAGCTCCCCAGGCAATATAGGAAACTAAAAGAACTTCAGTATCAGAGTAAGAATTGAATCTAAAACCTAAGTCTTTAAGTTCGTTTCTTAATTCTTCTGTATTATAAAGTTCTCCATTGTAGACAAGGGTATATTTATTTTTCCCTAGAGTTCTTGTCATAGGCTGTGCTCCTCCTACGGGGTCTACAACAACCAATCTCCTGTGCCCTAAGAGTGCATTGTTAGATAAATATATTCCCTCTGAATCTGGCCCTCTTTTCTTAAGTGTAGCCACCATGTTAACCATAATTTCTCTCTCTTGTGTAAGACTTCTCTCAAAGCTAACCCATCCTGCAATACCGCACATAGTCTCATCTCCCAAATTTCAAAATTCATATAATCCACTAACAATATATGAGAACCACTATCAATTGTGCGTGTTTTTTATGCTTAACGCAAACTTAATATAGAAGACAGTTAAAACAAATTATGATTTTTTAAAGGAATATAGAAACAAATGTAGAAATCAATACAAATAGTATGTTTTTATAACTGGGGGCATAAAAATGAGACTTGTACCAATTGAGTGTGTTAAAGAAGGCAGCTACCTAGCAAAAACAATATATGATGATGAGGGTAGAGTATTATTAAGAGAAGGGGTTAAGCTCAATGAAGCTCTAATAAGACGGATTAAATTTATTAAAATTTATTCTATATATATCCATGATGAATATAGTGATAATATCATTGAAGACATCATCAAACCAGAGCTTAGACAAAAGGCTGTTAAAACAATAAAAGATACTTTTGTAAGCTTTGAAAAATATAATTTATATACTTCAAAAAATAAAATAAATGCAAAAGATACAGATTTTATTAAGGAAAAGCAAAAATACTTCCAATCTATAGGAAATATAGCTGACACTATATTAGATGAGCTTCTTTCTCAAAAAAATGTATTAATAAATATAGTTGACATAAAAAGTATGGATAGTTATACCTATCAACATAGCGTAAATGTAGCAATTCTTTCCTTAATTTTAGGACTTCAGCTTCAACTTAGTAAATTTGAGCTTTACTCATTGTGCTTAGGAGCTTTGGTACATGACATAGGAAAGGTATTTATCCCGGCAGAAGTAATAAAAAAAGTCGATAAACTCTCTTATAAAGAATATTTAGTTGTTATGGAGCATTCTCAAAAGGGATATGAATATCTAAAGGGCAGCCAGGATATAACTGCGCCTGCCAGAATTATAGCTCTACAGCACCATGAGAGATCTGATGGAACAGGTTATCCTGAAGGACGAAAAAGCATAGATATAAACAAGCTTGCTAAAATAGTTGGATTAGCAGACGTATATGATGCACTTACTTCTGACAGACCACATCGAAGAGCTCTAAGTCCAAATGAAGCCTTTGAATACATAATGGCAAGTGGAGGCACCTTATTTGACTATGATATTGTTCTTGCTTTTTCAAAGGCTGTAGTCCCCTATCCTGAAGGGACCCTGGTAAGACTCACCAATGGTGATATTGCTGTAATCGAGAATAATCATCCTAATTTCCCTCTAAGACCTGAAATCAAAATAGTAAAAAGCAGTGATATATCTATAAAAAATAAGCAAATTGACTTGATGGAAGAACTTGGACTAGTTATTGAAGGAGTTCAATATGATGTTCCCGAATTTGCTAAATAACTTTTTAAATGAGAAAATAGCTTGTGAATCATTAATCACAAGCTATTTTCTCATACATTTTTTATTTCATAAAATCAGGCTTTGGCATTACAAACAGGTGTGGTTCTTGTAGAAAATCCTGAACTATTCTTAATGCTTCTCCAAATCTTTGATAATGCACAACTTCTCTTTCCCTTAAAAACTTTAAAGGCTCAATTACGTCTGGATCATCTGCCATGTTTAATAGCCACTCATAGGTTGCTCTGGCCTTTTGCTCTGCAGCTAAATCCTCAGTAAGATCCACAATTGGATTACCTTTTACTTGAATATAGGCTGCATTAAAAGGTATTCCTGTAGGGTTTGAAGGATATACTCCTCTATCATGATCAACATAGTAAGCATCTAAACCAGCTTTTTTTATTTCTTCAAGGCTTGCTCCTCTGACTAGTTGATTAACTATAGATCCAACAATTTCAAGGTGAGCAAGTTCTTCTGTTCCAATATCATTTAAAGTCGCAATAGCTTGAGGGGTAACCATAGAAAATCTT
This sequence comes from Clostridium swellfunianum, assembly GCF_023656515.1. Taxonomy (NCBI): domain Bacteria; kingdom Bacillati; phylum Bacillota; class Clostridia; order Eubacteriales; family Clostridiaceae; genus Clostridium; species Clostridium swellfunianum. Next base: position 3,341,465 of record NZ_JAMOFV010000006.1, on the reverse strand, counting down.
TGACTTAAATATCTAATGGAAGCTGCTAATTCTCCATCTGGTCCACCATATTGAGTAATTATAAGCTTTGCCATTGCAGGATTTGGGTTTTTTATTTTAACAGGATATTCTAATATCTTGTCGTAAGTCCACATACATTACTTCTCCTTTCCTTAGAGCTTATAGTTAGCTTCATATTCCCATGGCCATGGCTCTTGTATCCACTCCCATGGATATGTGCTAAGTGAATCGTCCTGATCCATCATATCAAAGCATTTGTCATACTCTTCCTTAAGCATTCTCAGTTGTTTTGCATAAGAGTTGCGTTTTGCCAAAGCTTCGCGATCTGTAGGATGAGTATTAAGATATAACTGGAGATCTTCCAGCATAAAATGGGCTGCAGCTATTTGTCTTTTTAATTCCATTTTGCTCATGCTATCTCTCATAATCGTATCCCCTCCTCTAATCGCAATCATGTGGCATGTTGGCTTTGTGCTTCTTTACCATTGCCTCATAAACTGCTTGGGGCTCATAAGGCGGTTCGAATGGACTATAAAGCTCTGGAAAGGCAGTTCCTCTTTTTAAAGCCTCAATAGGTCTGAAAAGTTCACACATCTTCTGATATGGAACATATGCAGCTGCTAGTCTTACATTCTTAATTACTGTCTCCTGCGGTATGCAGTTCATCTTAGGCATGCAATTTGCATTTGCATCGTACATTTCGTTTTCGGGCTTTTGAATATAAGCCATTTGGATATTTTCCTCCTTAAAAGTTGCTTACACAATATCAATATATGAATGGGTCATAAATCTGTTACAAAGTGAAAAAAAAAAGAGGAAAGCTCTTGCCTTCCTCTTTTCTGTATTCTGCTATCTTAACTGTTTTAAAACTATCACCGATAGCTTCTATTTTTCTAATAAATCTATCCCAAGATGCTATTATCTTTGACCTAATTTTAAATTCGGTACTGCATTTAAATTAAGCTCAGCAGTTCTTCCATTAATATATTCGAAATACGCCGCACTACCGATCATAGCAGCATTATCTGTGCATAAAATTGGAGAAGGGAATAGTACTTTAATAGCATTTTTTTCGCCTTCACTTATAAGTGCCTGCCTTAATGTTGAGTTAGAAGCCACTCCGCCTGCGATTGCTATTTTATCAACCTTCTTTAATCTGCAGGTTTTTATTACATTATCTACAAGTACATCTACTAAAGCCTTTTGGAAGGAAGCAGCAACATCTGCTTTGTTTATTTCCTGCCCTGTCATTTCCATCTTGTTTAAATAATTTAGTACTGCAGACTTAAGTCCACTAAAGGAAAAATCTAAAGTATCATCATGGAAATTTGCTCGTGGAAATTTAATAGCTTCAGGATTTCCTTCCTTAGAAAGCTTATCAATCTTAGGACCACCAGGATAGCCAAGACCTATAGCTCTAGCAACCTTATCGTAAGCTTCACCCGCTGCATCATCTCTAGTTTGCCCGATAACCTCAAACTCTCCAAAATCTTTCATATGAACAATAAATGTATGCCCTCCTGATACAACTAGACAGACAAATGGAGGCTTTAAATCCTTATGCTCAATAAAATTAGCACAAATATGTCCTTCTATATGATTAACTCCAATAAGAGGCTTTCCTATAGCATAAGCTAATGATTTTGCATACTGCATTCCAACAAGCAAAGCACCTACAAGACCTGGCCCATAAGTCACACCAACCGCATCAATTTCGTCAAAAGTTACGTTTGCTTTTTCTATTGCCTCCTGAACTACAGCACTAATTACTTCAATGTGTTTTCTTGAAGCAACCTCAGGCACAACTCCCCCAAATTTTGTATGAATATCAATTTGTGACGCTATTATATTAGAAAGAACTTCTCTTCCATTGACTACTACAGCTGCAGATGTTTCATCACAGCTTGTTTCTATTGAAAGTATCTTTATATCTTTCATTTCTTTTACCTCAACTCTCATGAATATTAACTAGACTTTATTATACACAAAAACCTGTGTTATAATCAAATAGATAAGAAGATATCTTCTTATCTTCTTAAATTTTTAACTTTTTAACTTTTTATATTTTTATATTTTTATATTCTTTTATTCTTATGTTCTTATATTCTTATATTTTTGTATAAATAATTATATAGTTTCTTCTTATCTAGTGCATGTATTAAAAAGGAGATAGTTATGACTCACAACTATGCAAAGGTTATTGTAAAAGGTTCTCCAATTTCGAAATCAAACTTTAAGCTCTTTAATGTCCAAGGGCGAGCAATACTTCCATATAATTCTGGAAAGTATCACGATAGATATGCTCTTTATGAAGAGGAAATAGCATATGAGGCAAGATCTCAAAACCCTAGTACTGTATTGTCTGAAGCTCTTATTGCAGTACTTAAGGTTTACTACAAAAGCAGCAAGAGACATCCTGATACTAATAATATAACAAAAAGTATTTTTGACGGAATCGAAAAAAGTGGTCTAATAGTTAACGATGCGCAAATCAGACGGCTAATCATAGAGGAATTTTATGATTCAGAAAACCCTAGGTTTGAACTTGAGCTTTTTGGCGAGAGTTCCTATTCAATGGAGTACAAAATAATTTCAAAGGAAGTTAATGATAATCCCATTGAATATGCTCCCCCCAGCAACAAAAAAAAACCAATTATAAAAAATATCAGTAAAGCATCTAAAAAAAATAATGATTTTCTTTGTGAAATTTGCGGTAAGGGAATATCTAAGGAAAGCTCTGTTTCTGCAAATGGGGGCAAAATGATTATATGTAAAACCTGTTTTAAAAAATTGTTTTAAAAATAGCAGAGAAACTATTGCTTCTCTGCTATTTCCTCTTTAATATATAAAGCTGCACTTTGCCCTGCCTTTATGCCTTCGCCAGTAACATCTTCTCTATAGTCATGGATATAAAGTACATCTCCACAAGCAAAAATCCCCTCTATATTGGTCTGCATATTATCATCAACTATAGCGCCGCCATCTGCACTAGAAAGCAGTACACCTGCCTTTACTGAAATTTCATTTTCAGGGAGAAAATTAGCTGAAATAAGTATAGTATCACAACTTATATTTTCCTCTGTATTTGTAATTGGTATATTGTTTTCATCACTTTTTGCAACAACAACCCCTTGAACTCTTTCTTTTCCCTTAATATCTATAACTGTATATCCTAGTTTCAAAGGTATGTTAAATATATCTAAGCACTGCTCAATATTTTTTTCCGTTCCAACAGCATGTTTTAGCGGCTCTACTACAGCTTTAACTATAGCTCCTTCCAAGGTTAGTCTTTTAGCCATTACTAACCCTAAATCTCCTGACCCAATAATCAATACCTGTTTTCCTGGCAAATAACCTTCCAAATTCACAAACTTCTGAGCAGAAGCAGCAGTAAATATTCCAGCAGTTCTACTTCCTAGAATATTAATAGCTCCTCTAGGCATCTCTCTAGATCCCATAGCTAGAATAATTGCCTTTGCTTTATATTCCTTTATCCCTTCTTCAGTGACTGTAGTAATAATTTTATCTTTATTAACATCTATAACTAAGCAATTTAATTTAAACTCTATATTATGTTCCTTTATCTTATCAACATATATTTGTATAACTTCAGGTCCTGTTAAGGCTTCATCAATTAAAGGATATGAAAAATCAGCATCAATATAGTTGCTTAATGAACCTCCAAGCTGTTCCTCTCTCTCCAATAGTAAAATACTATTTACACCTTCTTCTTTTGCTTTAATAGCAGCAGAAAGTCCTGCAATTCCTCCACCTATAATAACTAAATCGTAATTGATCATATAAATGCTTCATCCTTTCTGTACAAGCATCTAAGTTTATCTTTGTGCTACTATTTTACCACATCAATTAAAAAAGAGCCAAAATTTCTTGGCTCTTTTAAACAATTAATTTTACATACCTCTAGCCCATTTACCTGATACAGGATAGGAGTAGTCATTTCCATTAAGAACATTAACTATAGCAATTATAGGCATAACCACAGCTAATATTCCTATTACAATAAAACCTAAAAGTCCTATCAGCACAAAAGTTAAGATACCTGAAACTATTCCCCCAATAACCAATAGTATTTGAAACATAAGTGCTTCTTTCGCTTGTGTTTTAATATACTCATCACTAGCTACAAGCATAATAACAAGCGGAATCAAAATTGGCGCAGCAAGAAAAACCCCGCCATGACATAGAGCAGCTAAAAGCTTTTGCTCTGTAGTTAACATAATACATACCCCCATACAAATTATTTCTTTATAATAGCATATTCAATTATAGGTTATATTCTCATACTTTATGTCTAGTTATATAATAATTATTTCTTTTTTCTGTTAGCAAACTCATTAATCCCAATTTTAAATAATAAAAAGGATACAAAAAAAGGTATGAAATTATACATTATAGGAAATATCAGCTCTTCTATTTTATTTGTACTCCTATATGATTTGATTAAAAAAATTGCACTAAATACTAATCCCAAAACTCCTACCACTATTAAAATTACTGGGTACTTTCTTAGCCCTCTAACTGGAGCAGGTATCTTTTCAGGACCTGCAAAACATCCTGGGTTTGCTGCGTTATTCTTAAGTTCATCTATATCTTTCATTTGTTTTTCTAATTCATTTTCTTCTCTATTGGAATCGCTCATCCTTGATCTCCTCTCACTTATCGTATTTTTATTGTATCATAACTTAGATCAGTTAGACATATCACTTTATTAAAATTTTGTATGCATCATAAATTTTTTTCAAAAAAAGAGTTGCTTTTTTCTAAATGGTATTATATAATAATTCTTGTCTTAGGGGTATAGCTCAGTTGGCAGAGTAGCGGTCTCCAAAACCGTTGGCCTAGGTTCGAGTCCTAGTACCCCTGCCAAAGCAAAGCTTGTGAATCAAAATTCACAAGCTTTTTTATTTTTTGTAAAGTATTTATTGGCTATATTCGTTAACTAAATATGATAAATTTTCCTCATTTTGCTTCTATGTTTTCTATAAGAATATTTGTTACAACAACTGAATTTTCGGTAAAAAGATACTAACTGTTGTACTGCATGAAATAACACTAATTAAAACAAAAACAGCTAGTTGATAAATTTGTATCAACTAGCTGTTTTTATATATTATTATTTAATTATTTTTTTAACTCTTTTTTCCCAGTAATTTCTGACTTAGTATCATCTGCTTTGTCAGCAATTGTGAAAGTCTTTTCAGCTTCTTCGTTTAAGAAGTATACATTTCCATCAATTTTTTGATTTACTAGCTTAAAGTTCTTTCCTGCTATATAAAGGTCTCCTTTGAAAGTTCCGTGCTCAAGGCTACCAAAATTGCTGTTGAAAGTAAGCTTTGGTGCTGCTAAATTAAACTTTCCTGTTACTTTTTTGTTTTCATCTTGAGTATATAAACCAATTTTACGTTGGAATGTTTCTTCACCAGTCTTAGCATCCTTCTTACCATTTTTGAAGTCACCATCTACTACTAGCTCTTTATCAAAAGTTAAATCCTTTAATGTTGCTATAATCCATTTTCCATCTTTGCTTATAGCTTTTTCAAATGCAGCGTTTGTATCTACTATTGAAGCTGTTGTAACAGCATCAGCTTTCTTAGTATCTGTTGCAGCTGGTTTTTGCGCAGCAGGCGTAGCAGCTGGTTCTGCCTTCTTACCACAGCCTACGAATGCAGTTGTTGCTAATGCTACTGTTAATGATAATACTAATGCTTTTGTTCTCATTGTTGAGTCCCCCTAATAAGTTTTTTATTTCTTATGTACAAGCTAATTATAACATATTGATAAAAAACTAACAAGATTTATTTCGTATTTTGTTAAAAATATATTTTTCTCGTCTTTTATTGGAAAATTCATAATTCTATCTTTTGCATCTGTAAAATAAGTCCTAAGTTTTATCAATAAAAAAGCTAGTAGATTAATTTATCTACCAGCTTTTTATCGATGCTGCTTATTTCTTTAATTGTTTAACACCACTTATAGTTGATGCAGGGTTACCTTCCTTATCGGCAATTGTAAAGGTCTTTTCAGCTTCTTCATTTAAGAAATACAGATTTCCTTTTATTTGTTGGTTTACTAACTTAAAGTTCTTTCCTGCTACATAAACATCACCTACGAAAGTTCCATGTTCAAGACTTCCGTATATGCTGTTGAAAGTGATCTTAGGAGCTGTTAATGTAAATCTAGCAGTTACGTTTTTCTTGTCATCCTGGGTATATAGACCTATCTTACGCTGATATAATTCTTCCCCTGTCTTTTGATCCTTCTTTCCACTTTTAAAATCACCATCTACAACCAATTCCTTGTCAAAGGTTAAATCCTTTAAGGTTGCAATTATCCATGTTCCATTTTTGCTTATAGCCTTTTCAAAAGCTGCGTTGTCGTTTACTACTGAAGCTGTAGTTTTTACATCTGTGCTTTGGTTTGATGGCTTTTGTACTGAAGGTGCCGGAGGCTGTTGTGTCTGCTGCTTTCCACAACCTATAATACCTGTTGATGTTAGTGCCAATGCCAATGATAATGCTAATGCTTTTGTTTTCATAGTTGACTCCCCTTAATCTTTTATATAATTTTTTATTATTCCTGGTCTTTAGAATCATTTCCTTCCACACCGCAGGTACTTTCAAATTTATTATTCGACCAAGACATTTCATCTATACTATCTGCTTGCTTAATATTAAAAGCACTTGTACCCTTAATTTTCCCATTTTCTATATTTTTATTCTCATTTCTTCTTCTGTTCATTAAATGCCCTCCTTACTTGCCTTTTATATTGTGATATACGTAAATTTAGTCTTACCTTTATATAATAAAAATATTTATATAACTATGTTATATAAGTTATACAGAAAGTAGATAATAAAATATAAACTAAAAGTGCAACAGACATCTAACCGCAAGGTAATACAACTGCTAGGATTGAATTCTTCTTTCCTAATTTTATTAATGAAAGGAGCCTAATTTATGCAAATTAAAGGAAAAACAGGAGAAAAAGTTAAGATTTCAGGTGTATATAGGAACAACTACGGAAAGCAGATTACACTTATTAAAAACGATATTTTCCCAGCTTGCCCTCAAGAAGGTAAAGATATAGAATGGCAGCTGCAGTAAAGAAAAAGTACCTGCCAGGTAAACCTGACAGGTACTAATTTATTACTAGTTATTATTTTTTAATTGTTATTGAAGCTGAGCTATTGTCTTGAGCTTGATTTGTTATTTGGATTTTTAGCCCGAGCTTAGGTAATTTTACTCCTAATGATGGTAACTCTGGGTTGGTGTAATCTTTTCTATCGTCAAAGCTTGGCTCTGAGTATCTATTTGTGTCTATAACTGTTCTAGCAGCTGGAGCATAGTAAATATCTACACTTGAATCTTTATCTTTACTGAAAGCTGCATCATGCATATGATATCTTCCACTGCTAGCTATTACAGGTTTCTTTGAAGCATCATCAAAATACCAGTATTGATTCTTCTGATCTGCATCAACTACGCTTAAATATCCTTCACCAGGGTGAACTCCGCCCCAGTTGTCAGTAAAGTAATTGTCGACATACCAAACTACCATACCTGGATCATAAGCGAAAGCTTGTCCCAATGTACCCACGTGTGCAAGGCCTGTATCAACACCGTGATGATTTCTCCATTCTACTAAATAATAATGTGGTGCATAAACAGTTCCTGTGTTCTTTTCAAAACCGTTTAATGCAAACTTATCAGTACCTTCAGCATCATCTGATAAAATAGTTGTGTCGCCAGCAAGTACTTGGATATCATCAACGTACCAGCCCGCACCAAAGCTATATGCATCTGTTTCATACTCTAACTTTACTTCTATCTTCTTACCAGCAAAATTACTTAAATCAAATGATGCATCTACCCAGCCATTCGATGCTCCAGTTATTCCATGAGGAACTATTACATCTCTTTGAGGATCTCCCTCACTTGTAGTTAAATTATTTTGCAGGTATGTCCAATCAGTTGTTCCTACTTCTCTAACCTGAACTGAAGCATAGTCCCAACCTTCTTCTATATCATACCAAGTCTTAAACTTAAGAGTTGCTGAAGTCTTTCCAGTTAGATCAACATTTGTAGTCATGTTAGTAAGGATTGGAGCTCCATCGTGACCTTTTCCACCCCAATAAGCATTCTTTCCGCTAGTTGGAGTAGTTATCACATGCGCTTTATCAGGAAGACTAACTTTTACTGCCTGACCTTCCTCATCAGCCTGTCTTAAAGTTACTTTAGCTCCTGCGCTAGTTAACTTATTAAAATCTATATTAATTTGCTTTTGCCAGTTTCCACCGTAAAGTGCCTGAAATATTTCTTTTGCATATGGACTAAATCCTGTTGGCTCAGTACCAGGAACCTTTCCACTCCAGCTGCCAGAAGACATTATTGACCACATGGCTATAGGTTCACTTGTAGTTGATGTATAGTTTGTATCGTATTCGTCTGGCAATCCTAAGTTATGTCCGAATTCATGGGCAAATACCCCTGCTGCTCCGTCTTCTGGCTCTATTGTGTAGTCATATGCATAGTAGTTAGTCCCAGGTATTTTATATAGTCCACCTAAATTCCATCTGTGTGACCATATAGCATCACTTCCAAGGCTACCACCGCCAGCTTCCTGCCCAACGCCAGCATGTAGAACCATTAGGTAGTCTATGATTCCATCTGGCTCATTATAATTTCCATCACCATCTGAATCATATATATCTTCCTTATCAAAATCTGCAAAGTTTATATTGGAATCCTTTGCTGCTAATTGAAGGGCATGAGCAACAGCATTTCTTGGCTTAACATCGTTTGAGCCACCTTGTTCTGCTCCGTAATAAGCAGCTGTCTGAGGTAGTGTATACCATCCGGCAACTTTACCTTCAACTATTAAACTGCCACCTGACTGCTCTAGATAGTATTGTTTCATAGAAATAAGCTTTTCACCATTTGGGCCTTCATAGCCATTATCGCCATATATCATATCTTCAAAATGCTTATGGCTATAATCTTTATAATACATATCAGACTCGCCTGGTTGAATGCTGTTATGTTTATAATCCTGGTAATCTACTAATAATGTTAAAACATTTACCTTCTTAGGGTTGGTATCTGTAGTCCTTTTCTCAAACTTATATTTTTCAACCCTTTGATTTTGCTTAGCCTTTAAATCTCTCTCAAATTTGGATATTGGAAGCTTTTTATTTGCTTTAGCTGCCTCCTGCATAAACTTTAAGTAAACCTTTTGAGCTTCTTCATAAGTAGCATTTTTAGCAATCTTGCCTTCCTTCTTAAGCATTTCAATAACTTTTTCTTCGTTTGCAATAGATAAATCAGTAGGTCCGCCTACATCTTGTCCAATTGAAACAGTTTGTTCAGGAACAACTGGATTAACTGTTTTTGCTGCTGAAGTTGCCCCAACACCTGCAAGCAAAAATGCTGATGTCATTACTGATAAAAATTTTTTTGATAACATATTTTACCCCCTTCTTACTTATGTAATTTATTTGGTAAATTACAGTATGCTTGTACAACTAATTTACCTTTTATTTACAAATCCAATTTTATCATACTGCTCTCTTAATTACAATAATTGGAAAATATAATTTATTGACATAGTTTTTTTCACTTCTATCATTTTTTAAATCAAATTTAATAAAAGCAAAAACTCCTCATACAGCAATTCTGTATGAGGAGTTTCAATAATCTATTGAATTTTAAATCCAGAGTCTTTGACTTTTCCAAGTATCTCCTGGAAGTTTTCTGTTCTAACTCTTATAACTATTTCTTTTACATCAGTAACGCTCTTTGGATCTACCACAACAAAGCTTATAATATCTCCGCCATTTTCAGTAATAATCCTTGAAAGTTTTGATACTTGCCCTGGAATGTCGTAAGCTATAACAGCTAAGCGCCTTCCCTTATTAAGTCCAAAAAGCTCTGTAAATTCGTGGAATATAGCATGATGAGTAACTATACCCTTAAAAGAATTGTATTCATCAACCACAGCTACAAAAGCAATATTCTTAATTTCAAGGAAATGAGCCGCCTTTTCGATCTGCTCCAGAGGATGAATTGTTGGAACGTCTGTCCTCATTACATTCTCAACCTTAAAATCTGATAACAAGCAAGCTTTATCTACGCTTTTCTCATAATAGAAGGCGTAAATTCTATCCTTTGAAATAGAGCCATAGAACTTATCCCCTTCTGCCACCGGAATAGATAAAAAATTATTTTCTTCAATTAATTCAAGAGCTTTTTTTATGGTCTCACCTGGTGCAATTGTAATTAACTTTTCCATCGGAAGCATTAAATTCTTAACAAACATAGTTACTACACTCCCCCTAACTCTCTTTTATGCCTATTATACATAAAATTGAGATAAAATTCAAACAATTTATTAATTTTATATGAAATGTTCTATCATATCTATTTATATGCTTCTGGATTATATTAAATACATTTATTGCGTTACTGGAACTACCCCTTCCAAGCTTCTTAAATTATTAGCTAAAATATCAATATACTTGACATCATCTTTATATACTATTATATTTGAAGTTTTAAAATTATACTTTTTAATCAATGCTTCATTCGATTTCAATTCTCCATCAGACTCATATAAAAACACTACATTTTTTTCTTCTTTAACCTTTTCCTCAACTTTTAAGTTTGCCTCAATTTCCTTAGATGTAAGATTTATGCCATAATTATAAATCTTTAAAGTTTTAAATCCGTAATAGCTGGTAAAGTAATCTAACTCATCACCATCTACTACAAAAGTATAACCCTTTAATTTATCTGCTGTTTCCTTAAGCTTCTTCTGAACTTCCTCAACCTTTTTGATTGATGTTGAAAAATTTTTCTCATAAATATCTCTGTCCTTTGTATCCTTGTCCTGAATTGCATTTTTAATATTCAGCATAGCTATTTTATAATTATCTATATTCATATAAAAATACGGATTATCTTTTAGAGAAATTTCCTTATACTTAATTTCCTTGCCTAATAGAGCAAATTTTATCCCACGGGATATACTTACTGTGCCTACTTTACTTTTAGTAAGTTTGCCTACAAAATCTTCTGACCAAGGCTCAATTCCTGATCCCCAGTAGAAAAATAAGTCTTTTTTGCTTATACTGTTTAGACTGTCTTCTGTATAGTTAAAACTCCAAAGCTTATCCCTTGAAGTAAACATGTAATCTATGGAATGCCTGTCTCCAATAATATCTTTAACCATATTATAGAGGAGCTTATTCGTAGTAACAATGTTTAGGGAAAGTTCTTTTTCTATAGTTTCCTGAGCCGCAGGCTTCTCTTCAATATTTTTTTCTTTATTACCACAAGCAGTTAGCATAAATGCAAAAAACATTAAACATAAATATATATATTTTTTCATGAGGTCTAATCTCCCCTGTATATGTATTTTCATGTATTATTTTACATAAGTTATACGTATTATGCAAATTAAAAGTTACCATACTGTCAATAATATTATAAGAATTGCTTTTTTTATTTATGTGTTTTAATATTATATAAGACTGTATTAGCTCGAAAAGCAGTATTTTGGGAGTGAATTTTTATGGAATTTATTGTAGATAAAGTAGAACAAACAATAGAACTAGGCAGGCAGGTTGGTTCTCTCGCAAAACCTGGAGATATAATTTGCCTTATAGGCGATTTAGGCACAGGTAAAACACATATAACAAAAGGAATAGCAAAAGGACTTGAGATTGAAGATTACATAACTAGTCCTACCTTTACTATAGTTAATGAATATGATGGCAGACTTAAACTTTACCATTTTGATGTATACAGAGTTAATGATCCTGACGAGATAGCCGCAATAGGATTTGATGAATATATATTTTCAGAAGCAGTCAGCATAGTGGAATGGGCGAATTATATTGATGAATTAATTCCAAGAGAGAATATAACAATACATATCGAAAAGTTGCCTGAATGTGGTGAAGGCTATAGAAAAATTACTATAGAAGCCTATGGCGAAAGATATGATTATTTAAAGGAGATTAAGTTATGATAGTTCTAAGTATAGATTCAGCTACAGAGTCAGCAAGCTGCGCAGTGTTGGATAATGAAAAACTTCTAGGGGAGATAAGCTTAAATAACAAGAAGCAGCACTCCATTGTGCTTATGCCTCTAGTGGATAACCTTCTAAAAAATCTTCAGCTTAACATAAAAGATATAGATGGATACGTTGTTTCTAAAGGTCCCGGTTCATTTACAGGGCTTAGAATTGGAATGTCTATGATCAAAGGATTGAGCCAGGGAAGCGGCAAGCCTTTTGTTTCTATTTCTTCATTGGACGCTTTAGCCCACAATATGGCATATACTGATGGAATAATCTGCCCTATCCTTGATGCTTTAAGAGACAATGTTTACACAGCTTTCTACTCTTTTAAAAATGGAATCCTAGTTAAGAATAGTGACTATATGATTCTGCATATAGATGAACTAATAGAAATGCTTAATAAGGAGGGTACGTCTGCAACTTTCATAGGCGATGCTGTAGACAAGTTTAGAGTTAAACTATCTGAATGCTTAAGTTCAGTTTTATTTGCTCCAAAACATCTTAATTTAGTTCGTGCCTCTTCTCTTGGAGAATTAGGAATGAAACTTTTAGAGCAAGGCATGCATGATGATCTCTATACCTCTGCTCCTATCTATTTAAGAAAACCTCAAGCTGAAAGAGAGTATGATGAGAAGATGAGGATAGTCAGCAATGAATAAGATAGAAATAGTCCCTTTTAATGAAACCCATGTAAATCAAGTGCTTTATATAAGCACCTTAAGCTTTAAAACTCCTTGGACAAGAGAATCTATTGAAAAAGAACTTGAAAATGAACTTGCTCGATATGTAATTGCAATTAAGGATGGATTGGTAATAGGTTTTGGAGGTGTGTGGAATATCCTTGGTGAGGGGCACATAACCAATATTGCCGTTCATCCTGAATACAGAGGCCTAGGTGCTGGAGATATGATTGTGGAAGCTTTAATAGAGCTTTGTAAATTAGAAAGCATAGCTTCCATGACCTTAGAAGTAAGAAAATCTAATACAGTTGCTCAAAACCTCTATAAGAAACATGGCTTTATAGAAGCAGGTATTAGGAAAGGTTACTATGCGGATACAAAAGAAGACGCAGTTATAATGTGGAAACACAAAGTATAATTCAATAATACTCACTTAAAAGATAAACCTTCTTAAATTCTTATAAACATAAGAATTTAAGAAGGTTTCATTTTTCATTATATTTGATTTAACTTTTCTTTCTTAGTATCTACTAACGCTTCTCTATGGAATATAGGAGATACTTTCTTATATGCAGGAGCAGTTATTGCAGCTATTACCACTCCCTTTATGGCATTAAATGGTATTACCGCCCACAAAACATATGCCCATAAGCTAGTTATCCTAGCATTAGCCTTCGCAGCCATTGCAACAATTCCTTTAATATCCATATGATAAAGAGTAGCATAAAATGGTATTAATACAAAGTAATTAACTATTGATGCTACAATAACCATAGCTAGTATCCCAATAACCATTCCTTGTATAGCTGTTTTCTTAGATTTATTTCTCTTATATATTGCTCCAGCTGTGAACACATAAGCTGAACCCACTATAAAGTTCGCAAGTTCTCCTACCCACATTGTACTTGAACCTTTTATAAATCCGTGTAGTAAGTTCTTCAAAAATTCAATCACAACTCCTGATACTGGACCAAGTGCAAAGGCTCCAAGTAATGCAGGCACATCGCTAATATCGATTTTCAAAAAGTCCGGAAACAACGGCAGTCTTAATTCAAAGAACATTAAAATAAACGCCATAGCTCCTAGTAGTGAGATTTTTACGAGCTTGTTTAGATTTTGGTTTTTCATAATAGATACCCCTCCATTTGATTATAGCTTGTGCTGAATCTTAAAATTAATTCAGCAATGGAAATGATATCTTTCAGGGTAATTTAGGTACAGCATGAAGTATAATTACAAGATAAAAAGCCCCGACAAAAAATTGTCAGGGCAAACAGACTATACCTAGTCATCTTCTTCCATCCAGACTTTACTGTCGGTTTCGGAGTTACACCGAATCTGCTAAAATTTAGCTCGCGGACTTTACCGCCGGTCGGGAATCCTAATTTCTTAGTCACCCTGCCCTGAAGATTATCATTGTTAAATTTTTTACATCTTTATTATATAACTTTTTAAAAACCTTGACAAGTATTTTTTAAAAATATTATTGTGCTACCACTTCTTTTTTCATGCTTAAAGATATTCTTTTTCTCTTCTCATCCACTTCTAATACTCTAACTTGAACTATGTCTCCAACCTTAACAACATCAAGTGGATGCTTTACAAACCTGTCAGCAAGCTGGCTCTTGTGTACAAGACCATCCTGATGAACTCCAATGTCTACAAAGGCTCCAAAGTCAGCTACATTTCTTACTGTTCCCATTAAATACATGCCAGGCTTAAGCTGAGACAGTTCCATAATTCCTGTTTTAAATATAGGAGTTGGCAGCTCTTCTCTTGGGTCTCTCCCTGGTTTTTTAATTTCTTTTATGATATCTCTAAGAGTAGGTACTCCAATACCTAGCTTAGCAGCTAAATTATCAATGCCTTCCACATTGACTCTGCCATCTATATCTTGAAGTTTTCCTATCTTTAAATCCTCCTTAGTATAACCAAGGATATTTAAAAGTTCTTTAGCCGCATTATAAGATTCTGGATGTACTGCAGTATTATCCAGGGGTTCATTGCTTTCCATAACTCTCAAAAAGCCTGCACACTGAACAAAAGCTTTTTCTCCAAGTCTCTTAACCTTTAAAAGGTCTTTTCTGCTTTTAAACTTTCCATTTTCTTCTCTATAGGCAACAATATTTGAAGCTATTGTCGCATTAATACCTGATATATAAGATAAGAGTGACGGTGTTGCCACATTTAAATCTACTCCAACGCTGTTAACACAGTCCTCTACAACTCCGCTTAGAGATTCATCCATTTTCTTTGGTGCGACATCATGCTGATACTGTCCAACACCAATAGATTTAGGATCGATTTTTACGAGCTCGGCAAGTGGGTCTTGCAGTCTTCTTGCAATAGATATAGCTCCTCTTATAGAAACGTTTATATCAGGATACTCTTTTGATGCAAGCTCTGAGGCAGAATAAACCGATGCTCCAGCTTCACTTACAACCACATAGTAAAGCTCCTTGCCCCTCTCTTCTTTAACTTCCTTAATAAGTCTTGCTAAAACTTCTTCCGATTCTCTGCAGGCAGTTCCATTACCGAGAGATACAACTTCAACATCATACTTGTAAACTAGTTCCTTAAGCCTCTTTATAGAACCTTCTACATCATTTTGAGGTGCTGTTGCATAAACAGTTGCCTGTTCTAGAAACTTTCCGGTATCATCAAGCACAGCAATTTTACAGCCTGTTCTAAATCCAGGATCATAACCTAAAACTACTTTTCCTTTTACAGGTGGCTGCATTAAAAGTGCCTTAAGATTTGCCTTAAATATTTCTATAGCTCCATGCTCACCTTTTTCAGTTAAATCTGCTCTAATTTCTCTTTCAATTGAAGGATATATAAGCCTCTTAACCGCATCCTTAATTGCTTCTGCAATATAATAATCAGTCTGCTTGTTTTCCTTCAAGCATTTTATATTTAAATATTGTATTATTTTCTCATTATCTACAGTAACCTTTACAGATAAAATCTTTTCCTTTTCTCCTCTGTTAATGGCTAGTATTCTATGTGGAGGTATAGCTTTTACTGCCTCGCTGTAGTTATAGTACATTTCATAAGGGGTAGGCTCCTCAGAGCTTCCGGTTGTTTCAATCAAACCTTCTCTATGTACCAAACTTCTTATCCACTTTCTATAATCAGCTACATCTGAAATCATTTCGCTTATTATATCCATAGCTCCTTGAAGAGCCTCTTCCTCGTCCTTAACACCCTTTTCTTCGTTTATAAAATCCTTTGCGTATTCTTTTATATAGGATTGAAATTCTCCATAAAATATTGTTTCAGCTAAAGGCTTAAGTCCCTTTTCCTCTGCAATAGTTGCTCTCGTTCTTTTTTTAGGCTTGAAGGGTCTATATATATCCTCAACCTCTGTTAAAGTTTCTGCCTTATCAATAGAAAACTTAATTTCCTCGTTGAGTTTTCCTTGTTCTTCAATTAGCCTTATAACATCAGCTTTCCTCTCATCTAGATTTCTTAAATATATAAGCCTTTCAGAAAGCTTTCTTAAAGTTATATCATCTAATCCTCCAGTAGCTTCTTTTCTATATCTTGCAATAAATGGAACTGTGTTGCCTCCATCTAAAAGTTCTATAACGCTGTCTACTTGATTAGCTCTAATGACAAACTCCTGCGCTAATCTCTCTGACATACTTCCCATATAACACCCAACCTTTCTTCTTTAGATTATGCCCCTTATTTATTTTACAAAATTATGTAACAAATTAAAAGACCTATACTATAATTCAGAGTATTAAAAAGTTATATAAGGTTTCAAAAACTCATATTATTTAAAGATATCAATATTATAGGAGTATATTTTTGAGAAAACAATTTACCTCTTTTTTACTTATTATTACCCTTTTATTATTTACCAATAGTTTAAATATAAGTACTAAGCTTTACGACTTTAACCACACAGAAGTAAAAAATACAATAGCATACTTAAGCTCTAATAACTTTAAGGGAAGGCTCTCTGGAACAGAAGGAAATTTGGAGGTTACTGCGTTTATTAGAAATCAATTTAAAAACCTCGGACTTGAACCCTTTAACGGAAATTACTATGATCAGTTTGAAACAAACTATCCCCATAGACTACAGGATAACCCCTTCCTGAGGATTATTGATAAGAATGGGGCGATACTTAAGGAATATCAGTATGGAAAAGATTATAAAGAAGAAATGCTTAACTTTAAAAACAATTATGTCGTATTTAATAACAAAGATGCGCTTTACCAAGCTGAAACCGCTCTTCAGGTAAGCAAAGGAAAGGATAGTTTTGTATTCTTTGTACCAGAAAACAATAAACTTACCTTTAGAAGTTCCTTCATGGGTAACGAAGACAAGCTTCACAGTATGTACGTAATGCTTACAAAGGAAACTCTTGCAGATATTAATAAGCATATAGGTCAGAATAAGAAAATAGTTTGTTTTATCCCTTTTGATGTTAGAAAAACAACATTAAATAATGTTGTTGGGGTTATAAAAGGCAAAGATTCCAAAGCACCTCCAATAGTAATATCTGGTCATTTCGATCATCTTGGAGCTGATCTTTCAGGTATGGTTTATGGCGGCGCATTAGACAATGCTTCTGGTATTTCTTTTGTATTGGAATTCACTAAGTACATAAAATCCTTAGGACCACCTGATAGGGACATTATAATAGCCGCGTTTAATGCTGAAGAGTTTGGCTGTCTGGGCTCTAATCATTTTGTTGAAAAAAATTTAGACAGACTCAAGGATGCTAGGGCTTACAACTTTGACATGATAGGCAGCAATTCAGTGCCACTTAGTATAATGGGTGCTAAAGCAGACAGTGATAAAACTGATTTTGTTCGTTCAATAACCTCTACCTTTAATAAATCTAAAGTAAACTATAATTACTTGTTTGAAGATGCCAGCGACCATGAAGCTTTTAGAAAGCATAATATCGATGCAGTAACCTTCTGTGACAGTGATATGTCTAAAATTCATACACCTGAGGATAAAGTTGAGTATATTAGCACAGATGCTATTGATAGAGCTTTTAATATTGTCTCAAAGGAAATAGTTAAAGAAGGCTTTGGAAGCGACCCTATGTTAATACATTATAGAAAAATATTTATGTATTCCCTTATTGCAGGATTGATACTGTCAATACTTTACAGCATTCAAGTTAGAAATCATTAGTAATAAAACAGCAGCCTAGTCTTTTGCTAAGCTGCTGTTTATCACATTTGCTATTAATTCTATGAATATAAGCAAGGCATCAAAACTTTAGTTTTATAGCGTCTAGTTAAATATCAAGCTTTCCATTACTGCTTTGTTTTAAATATTCATTTATAAACAAGTCTATATCTCCATCCATTACAGCTTGAATGTTGCCTGCTTCAGCACCTGTCCTATGATCTTTAACCATTGTGTAAGGCTGAAAAACGTATGAACGTATTTGGCTTCCCCAACCTATATCTCTAAGTTCACCAGTTAAATCTTCAATTTTTTCCTTATGAGCTTGTTCCTTAAGCTGTATAAGTTTTGCCTTAAGCATTTTCATAGCCGACTCTCGGTTATTGTGTTGACTTCTCTCATTCTGGCATTGTACTACTATTCCTGTTGGGAGGTGAGTTATTCTTATAGCAGATTCAGTTTTATTAACATGCTGTCCTCCAGCCCCACCTGAGCGATAAGTATCTATCCTTAAGTCATCTGATCTAATATCGATATCTTGATCTTCGGTAAGCTCTGGAAGTATTTCAACAGAGGCAAAGGAAGTCTGCCTTTTTCCATTTGCATTAAAAGGAGAAATTCTTACAAGCCTATGTATACCTTTTTCTGCCTTTAAGTAACCATATGCAAACTCACCAATTACTCTTATAGTAACACCCTTAATCCCTGCTTCATCCCCAGGTTCATAATCTAGAGTTTCTAATTTATACCCCTTGTCAGAACTCCATCTTGTGTACATCCTAAGCAGCATTTCAGCCCAATCCTGCGCATCTGTACCTCCAGCACCTGCGTGAAGGGTAACTATTGCATTATCTCTATCGTACCCTCCTGAAAGCATAGTTTCAACTCTAAGTTTTTCTATATCATAGCTTATGGCTTCTATTTCAACAACAATTTCTTGTTTTGAATTTTCATCTTCCTCTTCAGAAGAAAGCTCTATTAAAATTTCTATATCCTCTAAACCTGTTTCGAGCCTATTAAACCTGTCATACCTATCCTTTAAGCACTTAGCTTCTTGGGTAATACTTTGCGCCTTCTTTAAATCATTCCAAAATTCAGGCTCTTGCATCTTATTATCAAGTTCTTCAATCTTTTTCTTAAGGACTCCTATGTCAAAGAGACCCCCTAATTTCATCTAATATACTTTTTAAGTTTCCTAAAGAGCTTATTGCTTCTTCGTATTGCATTAACATTTTGCAGTCCTCCTATAAATAAATTTTAGCAGGCACAAGTGCCTGCTATCATTTAAGCTAATCTGCCGCAGCAGTTCTTATACTTTTTACCTGAGCCACATGGGCATGAATCATTTCTTCCAACTTTTTTGTCATTTGTTACTGGCTTCTTTGGAAGGGATTCATCTACATTTGTTGAAGTTTCCACAGCAACCTTTTCTCTTTCAGGCGCCTTTTCAATTTGAACATGGAACAAATACTTAATAGTATCAACTTTAATGTTATAAATCATCTCATCAAACATTTCGCTTCCTTCAAATTGATAAGCCTGAACAGGATCCTGCTGCTTGTATGCCCTAAGACCAATACCCTGCTTTAGGTGATCCATATTGTCTATATGATCCATCCACTTAGTATCTACAACTCTTAGAAGAATTACTCTTTCTATTTCTCTCATCTGTTCTGATGTAAAGTCTTCTTCCTTTGCATTGTATATATGCATTGCAACGGCTAGCATAGCTTCTTTAATTTGATGATTTGACATCTCCTTAAGATCGCCCATATTTATTGCATCTTTAGGAAGATAAATTTCTTCCATATAAGCAACAAGCTTCTCTAAATCATTTTCAAACTCTTCCTCCACACCTGATAAATGAGAATCAACAGCAGTATGAATAACTTGTTGAATCATTTCTTGAACTTGTTCTTTTAAATTTTCACCTTCAAGAACTTGTGAACGCTGCTTATAGATTATTTCTCTTTGAGTATTCATAACATCATCATAACCTAGCAGTGTCTTTCTTATATCAAAGTTATTTCCTTCTACTTTCTTTTGAGCGTTTTCTATAGCAGAAGAAACCATTTTGCTTTCTATAGCTTCATCCTCTTGAAGTCCAAGTCTTTCAACTATTCCCTGAAGTCTTTCGGAACCGAAAATTCTCATTAAATCGTCCTCAAGAGATACATAGAAACGTGACTCTCCTGGGTCTCCCTGACGACCAGAACGTCCTCTTAACTGATTATCTATACGTCTTGATTCATGTCTTTCTGTACCAATTATCTTTAAACCGCCAAGGTCTGTTACTCCTTCTCCAAGCTTAATGTCAGTACCACGGCCAGCCATATTTGTAGCTATAGTTACCATCCCGGCTTCACCAGCGTGTGATACTATTTCTGCTTCCAAATCATGATACTTGGCATTTAGCACCTGATGAGGAACACCCTTCTTCTTAAGCAGAGCAGAAACAAGCTCTGACTTTTCAATACTTACTGTACCAACAAGTACAGGCTGACCTTTT
This sequence comes from Clostridium swellfunianum, assembly GCF_023656515.1. Lineage (NCBI taxonomy): Bacteria > Bacillati > Bacillota > Clostridia > Eubacteriales > Clostridiaceae > Clostridium > Clostridium swellfunianum. The sequence goes on along the minus strand of NZ_JAMOFV010000006.1, from coordinate 3,321,016 downwards.
TTATGAGTTTCAGCAATTTCTTCAACTACAGCATTGAACTTGCCTCTCTCAGTCTTATAAACCAAATCTGGGTGATCCATTCTTATCATTGGTCTGTTAGTTGGAATAACAACAACATCAAGACCGTATATTTCTCTAAATTCTAATTCCTCAGTTAGAGCTGTACCAGTCATACCTGATAACTTAGTGTACATTCTGAAGTAATTTTGGAAGGTTATTGTTGCAAGAGTCTTTGATTCCTTCTGTACTCTTACCCCTTCCTTAGCTTCTATTGCCTGGTGAAGACCATCGCTGTATCTTCTACCCTCCATAAGTCTTCCTGTAAATTCATCGACAATGATAATTTCTCCTTCTTTTACGATGTAGTCTTTGTCGAGCTTCATATGATAATTCGCCTTAAGCGCTTGAACAACATGGTGCTGGATTTCCATATGGGCAGCATCTGTATAGTTCTCAAGTCCAAAGAACTTCTCTGCCTTTTCAACACCGTTATCAGTAAGCATAACAGCGCCAGCCTTCTCATCAACTGTAAAATCCTTTTCCTTAAGAAGAGTTTTCACAAACATATCAGCAATTCTATATAACTCAGTTGACTTATCTCCTTCCCCTGAGATTATAAGAGGGGTTCTTGCTTCGTCTATAAGTATTGAGTCAACTTCGTCTACTACTGCAAAATTAAGCTCTCTTTGGACCTTTTCTTCCTTATAGATAACCATATTATCTCTCAAATAGTCAAATCCAAACTCATTGTTTGTTCCATAAGTTATATCTGAATTATAGGCTTCTCTTCTCTGATCATTATTTAAGTCGTGAAGAATTACGCCAATACTTAAGCCGAGGAATTCATAAACCTTTCCCATCCACTCTCTATCTCTGTTAGCAAGATAATCGTTGACAGTAACAACGTGTACACCTTTACCTGATAAAGCATTTAAGTATGTTGGTAAAGTAGCAACTAAAGTCTTACCTTCACCAGTTCTCATTTCCGCAATTCTACCTTGATGAAGTACAATCCCACCTATTAGCTGAACTCTGTAATGCTTCATTCCAAGAACTCTCCAAGCAGCCTCTCTACAAACTGCAAAAGCTTCTGGAAGGATATCCTCTAAAGTTTCTCCCTTAGCAATTCTATCCTTAAATTCCTGAGTTCTTCCCCTAAGTTCATCATCACTAAGACTCTGCATTTTAGAATCAAGTGCTTCTATCTTATCAACTATTGGAAGTATCTTCTTAACTTGTCTTTCACTATAACTTCCAAACACCTTATCAAGTATTCCCATGTTTTTTCATCCTCACTATCCTATTTAAATTAAAATAAAGCCGTAAAACTACTGAAAAAATAAATTTTTATTATTTTCAATATACTTATACTTTATTGATTATATCACCTAATGAAATTGCATTCAACTTTTATGAATTTAATTATACAATATTAACATTTTTTTTACTAGTTTTTTACAACATTTAAGGGCATAAGCTTTTAAGCCCATGCCCTTATATTTTTAAAATTCAGGTTCAATCAAACCATAATTACCGTCTTTTCTCTTATATACTACATTTACGTCTCCACTTTTATCATTAGAGTATACAAAGAAATCATGTCCTAAAAGATCCATTTGAAGTACAGCCTCTTCTGCAGACATTGGTTTTACTGCAAACCTCTTTGTTTTAACTATTTGTGGTTCTCTTTCTTCGTCATCAGCAAATTGATATGCTGGTATGCTGTTATATTTTAGTGGAACATTAACGTGGTAGTTTCTCTCAAGTCTTTGTTTATGTTTAACCATCTGTCTTTCAAGCTTATCACTTACTATATCTATTGCTGCATACATATCAGTATTTGCTTCCTCACTTCTAAGTAAAACACTATGGAATCTTATAGTTACTTCTATTATTTGCCTTGCCTTTTGAACACTTAATGTAACAAAGGCTTCTTGTTCATTTTCAAAGAATTTATCCAATCTTGAAAGCTTTTTTTCTACTGCATTTCTTAAACCCTCTGTAACCTCAATATTTTTTCCTAATATATTACACTTCATACAACACAGCCCCTCTCTACCTATATTAGGTATTAATATACTGGTTTTATAGCTTACTTTAGTAAACTACAATTTATGCTTTTCTTTGGTTTAATTTATTAATTTAATTTTATAACTATTTTGGACAAATAACAACAGCAAAATTTCAAATTCACAAAATATTAAACAAATTTTCATAATTATTATTTAACATCTTTTATTTGAAGAGACGTCTTTAAGGAGCTTTACTTTTTTTATATTCCCTATAATTATATGTACTTTTGAAATTTATATCCCTGACAGCTATTAACAGAAGCTTTTTCAAAAAATTTAAAAAGCTTAAGTTAAAATTAATTCAACTTAAGCTTTTTAAAAATTAAGTTAGCTGACCTGGTCTTTGACCCCACACTCGCCTGCTGGAGCTTTTGCTACCCGGACTTAACCTCTCACTACTAACCCTCTCGCTTTTCACGGCAGGACTTAAATCTAAGCCGCACCATGCTCATTAAAACTTTGTTTAACTTACGTGGATCGTTTTGCCTGCGACTGGCATCGACTTTCAACCACAGACCTAACTTAATATATTTTTATTATAGCTTACTTTTTGCAACAGTCAAGACTGTAACTTTATCAGCTCCGCATTTTAATAATTCCATGCAGCAGCAAAATGCCGTAGCACCAGTAGTTACAACATCATCAACAAGTAAAATTTTCTTATTTTTTATTAAATCTTTATCTATCGATTTAAAACATTTGCTTACATTTTCCCATCTGTTTGATGCATCTAATCCAATTTGATCTTTTGTACTTTTTATTTTTTTTATAAGTTTCTTTGCTGGCTTATGCACTGCATTTGCTAAAGAAACAGCCAAGAACTTCCCTTGATTAAATCCCCGTTTAGTTAAAGCACTTCTGGTCATAGGCACATAAGTTATTAAGTCATAATCTATAACATTATTTTTTAAAAGCCTAATTAAAAGCTCTACCATAGCTTCACCGCTTGCAAAGTCACTCTTATACTTTAGTCTTCGTACAAGTTCCAAAATTGCACCAGAGTAATAAGTCGCGCTGTAACACTCGATTTCTTTACACTCATGTTTTATGCTAAAACTTTTATTATAAAATTCTATTTTTTTATAGCAGTCTTTGCAGATTAATTCTTCAAAAAAATTATCGGCACTACATAAAACACAGTCTTCTTTTTCACTGTAAACTACGCTCAATAAGCTTTCTTTCAAAAACTTAATAATCCCATTTCCCATGCTTCTTTATTGAAGTATCTGATTATATTTCTTGCTTTATCCATATCATAGCTTTCGGTGTTAGCCAAAAATATAACCTCTGAAGCTCTAAGCTTATCACTTCTTCCTGCCTTTCCGCAAAAATAAATTAAACTTTTGTAATCAAAAGCTAAATCATCTGCTTTATAAACTACAACATCTGTATCTTCAAGACTAACAAATCTGTCCTTGTAATCATTTGTTACTAGAATTGTCCTTTTAATTTTAGCAAAGTTATAAAGTACTTTATCATCACTCTCACCATTAACATAATACATAATACTTCTGCTTAAGCTGCTTCTAAAATTGCAAAGATATGAAAAGACATTTTGTACTGCTTCGCTGCTTGGAACATAAATGACGACCTTTCTATCATTCTCTACAGAGAAGTTTAAATAATCATAAACCATATAAGGAATTTCTCTTCTTAAATCAAGCCTAGTTAGTACATAACGCGGCTCACCTAAAGGTCTTCTATTTTCCCTTATCGGAAGAACTATATCTCTTTGATTTTTAAAGACACTTTCTACTGCAAATGCTATCATTTTTCCTTTATCATTAGTACATTTTGTTAATAAGTCCATTATTTCAAAGTTATTATATCTCGGAAAGCTGCTAATATCATCGTAAATAACCAAATCATAGGTTTCCTTAATTCTAACTGCATTCCTATAATTGCTTACAGTAAGAGTTGAGTTTACAGGAGCTACACCATTTCTAACATAGCTATACTCTCTAAAAGAAGAGTGTTTCTTTATCAGGCTTAAAATTTCAATATTATTATCTACTTCCTCTGTGATATATAAAGTCTTCTTGCCAGTTTCAGCAAAATGAATTATTATCTTTAAAAACATCGATGGTAAACTATATGGGGCTGCAATAACATTTAATGCTTTCTCTTTGCCATAGCTCCAACTCACAATGCTTTCACTTACTTTATCTTTATAACTTACAAAGCTTGATGTTTTGTATGTTATCATATCCTCATTCCCCAATTCACTAAATTTCTTTGTTGGTGTTTAACTCATCATTATTAAAAGCATCATTATTTATTATATCCGATATTCTCCATCTTAGTGCTGAATATCTTTCAAAGCTTCTGTTATTGCTTATCATAAACTGAACTGCCTTTATAGAACCAACAATTACTACCATTTGCTTAGCTCTAGTAATACCTGTATATAAAAGGTTCTTATTCATTAAAAGAGGTGGTCCCATGAAAGCTGGCATAATAACTACAGGGAACTCGCTTCCCTGGCTTTTATGAATTGTAACAGCGTAAGCTAGGTCCAGCTCATCTAAAAAGTTATTTTCATATATAACTCTTCTTTCTTCGTCAAACACTACAATTACAACACCATTTTCCTCATCTACTCTCTCAATATAACCCACGTCTCCATTGAATACACCTACACCTTCATCTTCACCTTCTCCAAATACTCTAGTCCACTTAATGGTATAGTTGTTCTTAATCTGCATAACCTTGTCGCCTACTCTAAAAGTAATCTCTTTATACTCTTTTTCAGCCTTTTCTGGGTGCCTTGGATTCAAAACATCCTGAAGCTTTTTATTTAGATTGAAAACGCCAAGATTCCCCTTTCTCATAGGTGAAAGAACTTGAATATGCTGCGCTTTATTCCATTTAGAATTAAATTTCGGGAGCCTTTTATCTATAAGGTCAACAACAGTATTCAGTATTTCATTAGTATCCTCACTTCTTATAAAGTAAAAATCCTTATTCTTTTCATTCAAAAGGGGCATTTCGCTATTATTTATCTTGTGCGCATTTACTATTATCATGCTTTCTTTAGACTGTCTAAATATATGTTTAAGCCTGACAACCTTAACACATTTACTTTCGATAATATCCCTAAGTACATTTCCTGGGCCGACAGATGGAAGCTGATCTACATCTCCAACTATAATGATTCTAGTTCCCATAGAAATTGCTTTAAGGAGGCTGTTCATAAGCATAATATCAATCATAGACGCTTCATCTACAATTACGACATCACATTCTAATGGTGAGGATTCATCCTTTATAAACTCTTCTTCTGATTCATCCTCGCTAAAGCCGAGTTCTAAAAGCCTATGTATGGTTTTAGCTTCTCTGCCAGTAGCTTCACTCATTCTCTTAGCAGCTCTTCCAGTAGGTGCGGCCATAAAAACTCGCATTCCAGCCTTTTCAAAAATACCGGTTATACAATTTATTATAGTAGTTTTTCCTGTTCCAGGACCGCCTGTTATTACCTCAATTCCATTTTCCACTGCTCCCACAATAGCTTCTATTTGAGATTCTGCAAATTGAATATTGTTCTCTCTTTCAAACTGCTTCACCTCAAAGCTTACATCTGTATTTATAGGCTGATATTCACTATAAGCTAAAGTAATTATTTTTTTTGTAACACTAAGCTCGCAATAATAAAAAGGCATTGTAAGCACGCACTTTTGTTTATCAATTACATCTACCTTAAGCTTTCCTTCTAGCGCGTTACTATAGATAACTCTTTCCATATCCTCGTTAGCTACTCCAAGAATACTTCTTCCTTCCTTAAGCAACTGTTCCATTGGCATATAAGTATTACCTAATGCACAAAACTCATTAATAATATAATTTATGCCACTACTAATTCTAAAGTGAGAGTTAGGTTCTACACCCAGACTTCTAGCTATCTTATCCGCAGTTTTAAACCCAATTCCTGATATTTGTTCAGTTAAAACATATGGATTTTCTTTAACAACCTCTATAGAAATTTCCCCAAATTTTTTATATATTTTAACGCATTGATTTGGAGTAACCCCGTAAGTCTGCAGAAAAATCATTATATTTTTCACTTCTTTTTGAGTGGAATAAGAATCTCTTATAACATCAATTTTTTTCTCCCCTATTCCTTCTATTTCCTGTAGTCTATTTATATCATTATCCAAAATTTCTAACGTCTTATTACCAAACTTCTCTACAATCTTTCTTGCTGTAACCGGTCCTATACCTGAAATTACACCTGAAGCTAGATACTTTTCAATACCTTCTATTGTATTTGGCACTATTTCTTGACAACTCTCAACCTTAAATTGTTTGCCAAACTGAGGGTGAACGACCCATTGTCCTAAAAGTTTTAAATTTTGCCCTTCACTTAAGAAAGGTATGACTCCTACAATTGTAGTTCTTTCATTATTACCAGCTATATGTGCTATAGCGTATCCGTTTTCTTCGTTTTGAAATACTATATCTTCAACTACGCCCTGTATCTCTGGCATATAATCTCTCCTATACTTTAGTTATAAATGTAATTATAACAATAGAATACTCCTTTGCAAGTAAATTCTCAAGTTTTATAAACATATAAGCCTTGGTATTTGCTGTATTCTCTATTTAAATATGACATAAACTATGTTATATTGTTAATTATAAACAGATTGTAATTTATGATATATACGGAGGTAAGCTTTATGATTATAAAGAATTGTAAGATTATTTTTCTCGATAAAATTGAGAATGGTTCTGTCTTAATTAGAAATGGTAAGATAGAAAAAATAAATCCAGAAGAAAATAATGACGAGGAAGTAATAGATGCACAAGGAAGTTACCTATCCCCCGGTTTTATCGATGTTCACATACATGGTGCTGGCGGCTTCGATACAATGGATGGCACTGTAGAGGCAATAAACGCAATTTCCAAAATAATAGCTGGCTACGGAACAACCTCATTTCTTCCAACAACAATGACTTGTGCCCTAGATGATATAAAAAAATCAGTAGAAGCTGCTGCAATATGCATGAGGGAAGGAACTGATGGCGCTAACGTATTGGGCGTTCACCTTGAAGGACCATATATAAGTCCTAATATGATAGGTGCACAGAATCCTAATTATGTAGAAACACCTGCTATTGATACTTTTAAATATATTGTTGGTCATAATATATCAGCTATTAAAAGCATAACACTTGCTCCTGAAGTTGAAGGTGCTAAAGAACTGATCCAATATGTTACTGGTCTTGGAATAGTGGCTTCAATGGGACACACTAAAGCATCCTATAAAGAAGCTATTGACGGAATAAAATGGGGAATTGGCCACTCAACCCATCTATACAATGCTATGACTCCACTTAATCACAGAGAACCAGGGGTTGTAGGAGCTATTTTTGATACAGACATAACAACTGAAACTATATCGGATGGAATTCACATAAGTTATCCTTCTTTAAGAATTGCCTATAAACAGAAAGGCTTTGATAAAGTTCTTCTTGTTACAGACGCAATGATGGCTTGTGGAATGCCTGAAGGCAAATACTCACTAGGTGGTCAAGACGTTTTTGTTAAAGATGGAGCTGCAAGACTAAAAGAAGGAAACCTTGCAGGATCAATACTAACATTAGACAAAGCTATAAGAAATATTTACAAGAATAATAGCTATGCTCTTTATGACATTGTAAAGATGGCTACTTATAACGGTGCAAAGCACTGTGGTGTATCTGATAAAAAGGGTCTTATTAAGGAAGGCTACGATGCTGATTTAGTATTGTTCGATGAAGATATAAATATACAAAAAGTTATTATATCAGGAAAATTCTCAAAAGTGTAAGCTATATTTAAAACAACTAGTTATCCAGAAAAGATATATCTAGATAACTAGTTGTTTTTATTTACGTTGAAGATATGAACTTAATCCTTTTTCAAATATATATGAAATAGTCGGCACTCCTATCAATACTATTAAAATGGCTGTTCCTGCGCCGGGATTACCACTGTAGGCTCTAGACATTGTGTTTACAAAATTTATAAAAGTATATACCGACAGCAAAGCTGTTCCAATTATTATTGCTGCTGATATCATCAGTAATCTCGAAAAACAAATTCTTATAAAATGGAAGACTTTTATCATTTTTTTGCTATATGAATAAAACATATCATCACCTCTTTTAGTTCGTATAAGCTATAAATATTGCTATTATAATTTTCAACAGATATATAGTAAAATATTCATTTTTTAAGCTTATCTGTAATAACGCCCTCAATTAAACAGTTATTCCTATAAAGAATATAAGACTGCTGATTCTATCAGCAGTCTTATACCTATTATAAATACTTCTTAATTTCTTCTACCTTGTCAAGTCTTTCCCATGGAAGATCAATATCAGTTCTTCCAAAATGGCCATAGGCAGCTGTTTGTTTGTAGATTGGCTTTCTTAAATCCAAGTCTCTTATTATAGCAGCTGGTCTTAAGTCAAACACCTTGTTAATTATATCTATGATCTTTTCATCTGAAACTTTATTAGTTCCAAAAGTTATAACTTCAATTGATACTGGTTTTGCAACTCCTATAGCATAAGCAAGCTCAATTTCAAGCTTATCGGCTACACCCGCTGCAACTAAATTTTTAGCAACCCATCTTGCAGCATAAGCAGCTGATCTGTCTACCTTTGTTGGATCTTTTCCGGAGAAAGCTCCACCTCCATGTCTTCCATATCCACCATAAGTATCAACAATTATTTTTCTACCAGTAAGACCTGAGTCTCCTTGTGGACCACCAATAACAAATCTTCCTGTTGGATTTATATAGTATCTGGTCTTATCATCAAGAAGATTAGATGGAACTATCTTTCTAATTACGTTCTCAATTAAGTCTCTCTCTATTTCCTCACGAGTAACGTCTGGATTGTGTTGAGTCGAAATAACTATTGTATCTATTCTAACTGGCTTATCATCTTCGTATTCTACTGTAACCTGAGTCTTTCCATCAGGTCTTAAATAAGAAAGTGTTCCATTTTTTCTAACTTCGGAAAGTCTTCTTGCAAGTCTGTGAGCCATTGCTATCGGAAGAGGCATAAATTCTTGAGTTTCATTTGTAGCAAACCCAAACATCATACCCTGGTCTCCTGCACCTATAGCCTCAATCTTGTCCATTTCGCCTTTCTTAGATTCTAGAGCTTCGTCAACTCCCATAGCTATGTCAGATGACTGCTCATCTATTGATGTAAGAACAGAACATGTATCACTGTCAAAACCATATTTTGCTCTAGTATAACCAATATCTTCGATAGTTTTTCTAACTACTTTAGGAATATCAACGTAGCAGTTTGTTGATATTTCCCCCATAACTAAAACCATACCAGTAGTTACAGCTGTTTCACACGCTACTCTGGCATTAGGATCTTGAGCAAGTATTGCATCTAGCACTGAGTCTGAAATCTGATCACAAATTTTATCTGGATGTCCTTCTGTAACTGATTCAGAAGTAAATAATCTTCTCATTCCAAAATCTCCCTTCTGTATGTATAAATTATTATTAACAAATTAATAAGCCTATACCTAAGCTGTCTTTTGCAAAATAAAACCTCTTCTACAAGAAGAGGCACGTATATAACGTATCACTTATCTTGCAAGCTTTATGCTGCGGAATTGGCACCTTAGTTATCTAACCGGTTGCCGGGCTTCACAGGGCCAAATCCCTCCACCTCTCTTGATAAGAGCAATTATTCTTATTAAATTCGAAAATATAATACCATAGCACAAAAAAACTGTCAATAAAATTTCTCTTTATATCTTCAATTTTCTACACAAAACTATAATTTGATAATACTTTCTAAAAATTATTACTTATTAAGTTTTATGCTTATGTCCTTTATTTTCTCAAATTCCTTATCGGATAGTCTATCTCTTAAAAGATTAACTGCATTCTTTGCATTGACATCGTTTATAAATTGAAGATATGTATTTATTTTTTCTTGATCTAAAGGTGACAATTTCTTAGATAGCGTACGTATTCGCTCCTTATCCTCAGCTGTAAGCTGGTATTGAGTCATAACCTTGAATACTGATACATCTTCATTATTTTTATTTTCGCTGTTGGACTTAGTTTCACTTTTACTCTTTGGTGCTTTAGCTATACTATTTAAATCTATAGGTGTTTGATCGTTTGCAGATTGTCGTATTTCTCTTTCTTCAAGGTATATTTTTTCAAGCTTGCTTTCCTTAGCTTTATCACTAACTTTCATAACAGTTAAAGGATAAAGCTTTCCTTCAGACTTCTTAACATTATTTTTATTTGTATTATTATTCACTGCAATTTCAGAGTTTTGCTTAACATCTTCATATATGACCTTGGGCTTTTTATTATTTTCTAATATTAATGCAATTTTACTATTTTTAGCACTATTTATAACTTGTCTTGCTTTTACTCTACCTATTTCAACCAAATCATATCCGCTTACATAAATCATAACAGAAACATAAATCAATGTGAAAACAATAATTATTATAGAACCTATTTTTTTACGCATGGAAATCCCTCCTATTAGGGTATTATTCCATTATTTATAAATTTTATTCAGTTTTTCTTATATTCCATGTACTTTCCACATATATATTATTAATAAGTTTATAACTGACGAATTAAACATAATAAGGAACTGAACAATTAATAATTGTTCAGAGCATAATAAGCAGGACAGGGAGGTTATTTCTTGAGCAAGATAAAAACACACTTTACAAATCCTTTAGCCTATTACGAAATTGCAAACTTTATAAAAGACTATATGGATGAGAATACAATTATAGTGTGCATTGGTACAGATAGATGTATTGGAGATTGCTTAGGTCCATTAGTTGGAACATTTTTAAAACAAAGTTTTTTCCCGTTTCCCGTGTTTGGAACAATATCAGAACCAATCCATGCCTTAAATATAGATAAAAGACTTAACGAGATTAAAAACGCTTATCCTAATGGAAATATCATCGGTATAGATGCTTGTCTAGGCGACAGTGACAGCATAGGTGAAATTCAAGCTAGAGATTATCCTATTCATCCCGGAAAGGGAGTTGGTAAATCCTTGCCTGATGTCGGCAAAGCTTCTCTTATTGGAATTGTAGACTCCAGCGAAAGCAGTGAATTATTTACCAATAGAAACATACGACTCGATTTAATTATGAAACTATCAAAAGTTATAACAGATGCAGTTATGCATGCTTATTACTTGTATAAGAGAGACAGCGAAAAAGTGCTTTAAAAAAGCTTAGGCTCTGCAGTACTGCAGAGCCTAAGCTTTTATCAGATTCAACTATCTGTCTATTAAAGCGACATCATAACCGTTACTTCTAAGGTCTATTTTGTCTATATAGTCAAGAACTAAGCCAGTTCCTAAGGCCACACAAGACACAGGATCCTCTGCCACTCTTACTGGCACTTTAGTAACTTCGGCTATTAGCTTGTCTAAGCCATTTAAAAGAGCGCCCCCACCAGTCATGATAATACCTTTATCAGCGATATCCGCTGCAAGTTCAGGTGGAGTTCTTTCCAATACTGAATGGGTACATTCAGCAATAGCATTTACAGTATCCTTTAAAGCTTCTCTCATTTCCTCTGAGGATACAATTATATTTTTGGGAAGACCTGATATTAGGTCTCTTCCTCTTATTTCCATAGTAACTTCTTTATCTCTCTTAAATGCTGAACCAATATTTATTTTTAAATCCTCGGAAGTTCTTTCACCAATCATTAATTTATGCTTTTTTCTAATGTATCTTATTATTGCTTCGTCAAACTTGTCTCCCGCCATCTTAATAGATGATCTCACAACTATTCCACCTAAAGAAATTACTGCAATATCAGTTGTACCTCCGCCTATATCTATTACCATGTTCCCACTTGCTTCGGTTATGTCAAGATTTGCACCTATGGCTGCAGCCAGCGGTTCTTCAATTAAAAAAACTTTTTTTGCTCCTGCATTAACAGCTGCGTCTCTAACAGCTCTTTTCTCAACTTCTGTTGCTTGACATGGTATACATATCATTACTCTAGGAGTTGAAATTCTTCTTTTACCACATGCTTTTCTGATAAAATGTTTAAGCATTGTCTCTGTAATATCATAATCTGATATAACCCCATCCCTAAGCGGTCTTATAGCCACTATATTTCCCGGGGTTCTTCCTATCATCTGTCTAGCTTCTTCACCAACAGCCCTAACCCTATTATTGCTCTTATCAATGGCAACTACAGAAGGTTCTTTGAGTATAACACCCTTGCCCTTAATATACACAAGTACTGTGGCTGTACCTAAGTCAATCCCCATATCCGTTCCTAAGCTAAAAAACATCCCTACATACACTCCTGCTCTTTTGTAATACTTTAAAACAAGCTGCAAATTTACTTGAAATTTCCACTATTTTAAGCTTTATAATCTAATTATAATAGGAATATTTTTATCCTTCAATAGCCTTGTACTTCATTTTAGTAGCTTTTCCACCTCTAATGTGTCTTTCTGCCTTATTTACATCCAAAATGCTCTTAGCTTCATCTGCTACTTGAGGATTTATTTTCGGTAACCTCTCTGTCATATCCTTGTGTATAGTGCTTTTACTTACTCCAAATACTTTGGCTGTTTTTCTAATTGTAGCTTTTGAATTAATAATGTAGTTTGCGACTTCAAGAACTCTTTCTTCAATGTAGTCTTTCAAAGTGCTACCTCCTTAACCCTTCTATATTTATAAATATGCATTTGTACTATGTTAAATTACTTTCATTAGCCATTTTCCGCTAATTATTTCGGAAAACGGCTAAATAAAAGTATTTAAAATTTATGGCTATTTGCAGAATATTGTTTTCTGCAATTTACAAGTATATTAGCCTGCCAATTATTTTGCTAATGTATATTTTACATATTTAGCTGGATCAACTTTGTTATTGTCATTGTTTACATCTTTGCCTTTTATTACTTCAAAGTGCAAATGGCTGCCATACTTTTCATATCCTGTTCTAAGAGTTGTATTACCAACCTTACCTATCTGTGTGTTTTTCTTTACTGACTGACCCTTTGAAACCTTGATTTCTTTATCCAAGTTAGCATATACTGTTGTAAGACCATTTTCGTGATATATAGCAACATAACTGCCATACTCGCCTTCGCCAACTTCTAATACTTTTCCATCAGCTGCTGCAACTACAGATTTACCAAGTTCAGCTTTAATATCCATTCCGAAGTTTGGTCTCCAAGAATCTGTTGAATCTGAGTAAACTGGATCTTCAGAGTAAGCTCTCGCAAGAGTCCCTTCAACAGGATTTATAAATTTGAAATCAACGCTTTTTGATACTGCTGCTGTACCAGTCTTTGGGACTGTTATTCCAGTATTGGCGTTAGCGCTTGTGTTAGGTTTAGGTGTTTCCTTAACCTGTAAAGCGTTTGGGTAGTCATTAGTTGGCTCCTCAGTTATTAATCCTGTGCCTGTAGTCTTTGAATCGTTAACTGCTGTTTCATTAACTACTGGTGGGTTCTTTGGTTTTGCTGTTCTTGATGTAACAGCTGCCACTGTAGCTACTACGCACAAGCATACAAATAGGATTACGTAGAAGCCTTCCTTTCTAAAAAAGTTTGACGTTTTGCTGAAAAATTTTTTGTTCATACAAACACCTCCTTTCTGTATTCTGTCCAGAGCTTGGCACTTAATACATTTTTTATATAATTTTATTTCTACATTTTTCCTTAACTTTTGACACATTATTTATTGATTACTATAAAAAACAAAGATATCCTTCAAATGGATATCTCTAAATTATCATTTTATATTTTCAATATTTTCTATTTTTACTCCCTGGTAATAATGAATGAGAATTCTATCATAGCTATTGCCTTCCTTAGCCATGATACTTGCCCCCCATTGACTCATGCCGACTCCATGACCGCTTCCTTTTGCTACTACCTGAATATTCTTAGAGCCATATACTATATCAAAGTTTGAGGACCGTAAGCCCAAAAGTTCTCTAAACTGCCTGCCTGTTATAGAAATACTTCCTACCTTCATATTTTTAACACTTCCCCCACCAGATGTCCTGTCAGTTATATTTACCTGACTTTTTAGTTTTTTGGGTGAAACATTTGCCTTTGGATACTTGTTATTAATAATACTACTCAGCTTATCATAGGTATATGTAGTTGTAGTTTGGAAATCCTTAACGTTCTTATCTCCCTCACTCTCAACACTTCTTAAATACGGCTTATCATAAGCAAAAACATCAACAGCATTCTCAGTTTTGCCGCTACTCATAGCAAAATAATAAGGATCCAACACTAGCTTACCTTCATAAGTTAAAACTTTCCCAGCGGTATCTTTAACAGCATCTGTTATTTTACTCCAATATATATCCGCTTCACTCTTATTCCAATCATTATATCTTTTTTCTTTATCCATGTAAGCTTGACAGTGAACAGTGTCACATATATCTGCGCCCTTACCTATAGAACATTTATTACCTCCAAATTCCGTCATATGTCCAAGTACATAAGTTCTTGCTGCAACAGCCTGAGCCTTCAAGGCCTCTACACCAAAGTTAGCAGGCATCTCTGCAGCCACCACTCCTCTTACATATTCCTCCAAAGGTATCTCAGCTATTTTATCCTGTTGAGACATGTAAATTTTCACTTTTATCTCACCGCTAGTCTTCTTTAATACTGCGTCATCACTGTTCTGTCTAAATTTTTGTGTGACACCATTATTATTATTTAAATAGCTTTCTTTATTACCTATTCCAACTATGAAAATAGACATAGCTATTACAAAGATAATGAAGATAATAAAAACTGCTGCTAACTTTTTAAACTGAAATTTCACATAAACTCTCTGCATAGTATTCCCCCTCTTTAGTTAAGAGTTTTGCGCATATTACAGTTTATTAGCGAATACTCCTTTATATTACCTTTAAAAGAATTAAAAGTTAGGATACGTTTTAATATTTTATGCCTTATAAAATTTTAAGAGCTGGCACACTATGTACCAGCTCACTAAAAAGCGTTAAGCCTCTATTCTTTTTATATCTGCTCCCAAGCCTTTAAACTTATTCTCTATATCAACATATCCTCTATCTATATGATATATATCGCTAATTACAGTTTCCCCTTCTGATGCTAGACCAGCTAGAATGAGCGCAGCACCAGCTCTTAAGTCTGTAGCCTTAACTTCTGAGCCTGTAAGCATATCTACACCTTCGACAACAGCACTGCGTCCATCAATCTTAATGTTTGCTCCCATCCTCTTCAATTCCTGTGCATGCATAAATCTATTCTCAAATATAGTTTCAGTAATAACACTTGTGCCCTTCACTGTGCATAGCAAACTCATCATTTGAGCCTGCATATCCGTTGGAAATCCCGGATATGGCATTGTTTTAATATCCACAGGCTTTAAAATCTTTGTACCGTCTACAATTATGCTGTCTTCTCCAAGTTCCAAAGAAACTCCCATCTCAGTAAGCTTAGCTATAATTGGCTTCAAATGTTCCTCATTAACCCCTACCACTTCAACTTTACTTCTAGTTATTGCTCCTGCAACCATAAAGGTACCTGCTTCAATTCTATCGCATATAGGTTTGTGTACAGTGCCCCTTAGGCTTTTTACCCCTGTAATTTTAATTGTATCTGTTCCAGCTCCTTCAATAATAGCTCCCATATTATTTAAAAACTTAGCTAAATCTTCAATTTCTGGTTCTTCTGCTGAGTTCTCAATAATTGTTTCACCATCAGCAAAAACCGCAGCCATCATAATATTTTCAGTAGCCCCTACTGAAGGAAAATCCAAATAAACTTTATTTCCTATAAGCCTATTTGCAACAGCTTCTACATAACCATGTCCTATACTTACCTCTGCACCTAAAGCTGTTAACCCTTTCAAGTGCAAATCTATTGGTCGTGTTCCAATGTTGCAGCCTCCTGGAAGAGAAATTTTAAATCTTCCAAACCTTGCAATCATGGGGCCCATGATCAAAAAAGACGCTCTCATTTTTCTAACTAATTCACTGGATGGTTCTCCATAACTAATATTGCTGGTATCAATCAATATTCTGCTGTTTTCCTTATCAATTACAGTTTCAGCTGATACACTTTTCAATACATCACTAATAACAAAAACATCCTCAAGCATTGGAGCATTTTCGATAACACATCTGCCTCCACTTAAAATGCTTCCTGCAATAATTGGAAGCACTGAGTTTTTTGCTGCACTTATTTTTATCTTGCCGCTAAGTTTACTTCCACCTTTTACCACTATCTTTTCCATTCATATCCCCCATTTCTTGATCACTAATATGTTGTAATAATTACAGGTGATCCAATTATAACGTAATCACCAGATGAATAACTGCATACAGCATAATTAAAATCCATCCATTTTCCGTTGTTCTTCATAACTGGATATTTTTTAGTATAAGCTACTGTGCTGTATCCATTGTCTATTTTTACAGTGTCGATATTTGAGACATTCTTTTGTTTTAAAAATTCAGCTATATCTTTATTTACTTTTGTTTTATCATCTTTATATATCTCAGCTTTTAAGTAATCAAAATACTTGATATCCTTATCAGCCTTTCCTAGTGCAATACCTACTTTATTTTTAAGTTCTGAAAGCTTATTTTCATTACTATACTGTACCACATTTAAAGTCACAACATTATGATTATCATAACTTGTGCTTTCTATGTAACCTTTTGTTTCATTATTAGTGAATTCAATTGAATAAACATTGTTATCTTTAAGTATATTTATATCAGAATTGCTAATATTAAGTTTTTCTAGTATGCTTAGGCAATATTCTTCTGGATCTTCTTTTGTTTCAGTACTTGCCTTCACACCAAACTCTTTAACCTTTCCCCCTGAAATATTTACTATATCATTAAAAAAATCTACATCTTTTGACCCTATTAGGTAGCTATTATTGAAATACCCAAATCCAATAACTATAAATATAAATAATATAATTGCTTTTGTTTTCATATTCTTATCCCCCTGCATAAATTGACTTCCTCTAGATTATGGACAAGAATTTTCAGTTTTATTCGATAAGTATATTATTAATATATAGTTTTCTTAAAAAAGTGTGAAAAAAAAGAAGGCCAAAGCCTTCTTGTTTCATAATACGAACACCGTTATTCTTTACTAGGTTTAAATTCCTGAACCCTTCCATTGTTATAACCAAAGCTATATAGTATAGCATCAACAATTCGCTCAGAAGCTTTACCATCTCCATAAGGGTTTACAGCCTTGCTCATAGACTCATATTCTGATAAATTCTTTATAAGCCTATTAGCATTTTGAATAATTTCAAACATATTTGTTCCAACAAGCTTAACAGTTCCAGAGTGTACAGCTTCTGGTCTTTCTGTTACATCTCTTAAAACAAGTACAGGTTTTCCAAGATGAGGGGCTTCTTCTTGAAGTCCACCTGAATCTGTCATAACCATAAAACACTTATTCATAAGATTGTGTGTTTCTTTAGTATCTAACGGTGGAAGAAGATGCACCCTTTGCACACCATCTAAGTAACTATATACTACATCCTTAACCACAGGATTTAAATGAACTAGATAAACTACTTCGACATCTTCATTTTCTGTAACAATTGTCTTTAAAGCCTTACAAATATTTTCAATTCCTTCTCCCCAGTTTTCTCTTCTATGAGCAGTTACTAGTATAATCTTCTTATTTTTGTAATCAATATTATTCAAAATTTTATTGTTGAATACATAATTACTTTCAACAGTAAAATCCATTGCATCTATAACCGTATTTCCTGTAACGAAAATATCATCTTCTTTTATGCCTTCTCTCAAAAGATTGCTCTTTGAACTTTCAGTTGGAGAAAAATGAAGATCAGCCACTGCCCCTGTAAGTTTTCTATTCATCTCCTCAGGGAATGGAAAGTATTTATCAAAGGTTCTAAGCCCAGCTTCTACATGCCCTACTTTTATTTGCTTGTAAAAAGCAGCAAGAGAACCTGCGAAGGTTGTAGTTGTATCGCCATGAACAAGTATTATATCTGGCTTCTCTATCTCAAAGATTTCTTCTAAGCCTTCTAAAACCCTGGTTGTAATTCCAGTTAAGCTTTGCTTTGTCTGCATAATATTCAAATCAAAATCAGGTTTAATATTAAAAAGTTCTAGAACCTGATCTAGCATCTGCCTATGCTGAGCAGTTACACACACCAAAGAGTTAATTTCCTCTCTCTTTTCTAATTCCTTTACTAGAGGAGCCATTTTTACAGCCTCAGGCCTAGTACCAAATATGGTTATAACCTTTATCTTTTGCATTACTATCCATCTCCTAATATGTTATTACTTATGTTTAAAGAAGCCTGCTTTCCAAGCGATAAACACTATTATAATTATTACTGATGACATTAAAAAATAAGAATTTACTGTGCTTATCTGCATGGCGATTATAGCAATTCCGCCAAGTATGGCACTAATAAAATACATTACTATAACTGCCTGTCTTTGAGTAAGTCCTAGGTCCAGCAGTCTATGATGAAGATGCCCTCTATCTCCCTGAGATATTGGTTTACCGTTCACCTTTCTTCTAATCATTGCAAACAGAGTATCATAAATTGGTAACCCAATTGCTAGGATAGGCACGGATATAGCAAAAGCTGCTGCCGACTTAATTGCACCTTCAATTGATATGGAAGCTAATAAAAAGCCTAATAATTGTGCACCTGTATCTCCCATAAAAATAGAAGCAGGATTAAAGTTATAGGGTAAAAATCCAAGTATAGCACCGCTTAGAATAGCTGTAAGTAATGCGGCTTCAATTCTTGAATTCAATACAGCTACCACAAATATAGTTATTGTAGAAATAAGTGCTACTCCCGCTGCTAATCCATCCAGCCCATCTATCAAATTTATTGCATTAGTAATTCCAACCACCCAAAGAAGAGTCAAAGGAATCCCAAACCAACTTATATCTACCATGCCGTCTACCCCTCCAAAAGGGTTAGTAAGAATATCAATTTTAACTCCATTTATAATTAAAATAATTGCAGCTGCAATTTGAAATATCAGTTTGGTTTTGGGTTTTAACTCCTTAATATCATCTAATATTCCACCAATTACGATTATTGTAGCACCTATAATTATTCCCAATTCTGAGTTTTTAACCATACCTTCCTTTAAAAAGATCGTTATTATAAAGGAAATATATATAGCCAAACCACCTAAACGTGGTATGGGTTTTTTATGTATTCTTCTTTCGTCCCTCGGAACATCTATAGCTTTAATCTTTACTGCAAGCTTTTTAACAAGCGGTGTTGCAGCTGCAGATAAAATCATAGATATCAAAACAAGCATATAATTATTCATAGCTTACCTTCCTATGTTTTTACTCTTGACCCCCCTTAGTACCCACCATTTCCGTACAAGGAATCATCATCATCTATCCATTGCTGAACTTGTATAATTCTGTAATAATCCTTTGTATCTCTTATAATAACCGATTCTATACCAGAATTTATAATAAGCCTTTTACACATAATGCAAGAGTTTGCGTCTTCAACAAATTCACCTGTTCGAGCATATTTACCTACAAGATATAGAGTCGCTCCTATCATATCCCTTCTCGAAGCGCTTATTATAGCATTTGCTTCAGAATGAACAGACCTGCATAATTCGTATTGAGTTCCTCTTGGAACATTCAGTTGTTCTCTTCTGCAAACTCCAATATCCGTACAATTTTTCCTCCCTCTTGGAGCACCTGTATAACCAGTTGAAATTATTTCATCATTCTTTACTATTATCGACCCATAGTTTCTTCTAAGGCATGTACCTCGCTCAAGAACTGTTTCTGCTATATCAAGATAATAGTTATGCTTATCTCTTCTTTCCATTCTTCATCCCCTCGTCAAATATATCTTCTATCATTATAAATGAAAATATATATAATTCAAAGTGTTTATTGTAATTAGCTTACTAATAGTGTCAATCGTAATTAAATCCTTCCTTTATCCTTAGACTGATTAAAGTTAAAGGAGAACCTTTTTATGGTTCTCCTTTAATAAATTCTTTCTAAATTATACTTATATTAAATAAATTCCATAGGAGTTTTTTATTATCACTTTAACAAATTTCAAAAGTTTTATTAAACAGTGGCTGCTATTTCATTACTATAATACCTTCTTCTGATACACACAAATCTAATGGGCTAATGTCTGCATCTTCCCATGCCTCATACAATTCTTGCTTTTTAGATGCATCTTTTATAAAAGCTACTCCACAATCTCCACCGCCTGCCCCTGAAGACTTGGCGCTTCCAAAATTTTCAGCTATCGAACAGAGATTTTTTAATTTTTCTGTTTCAATTAAAATGCCGGACTCTTCACCAAGTTTTTGAAGTACTTTTCTATTTTGAGATAAAGCTTTAATAGCTTCTATGCTTTCATTGCTTTTAAAGCTTTGGATTAATTGTTCTACTGCAATTAAGCTTGCTCTTAGAAAATCATTGTAAAGTGTAAGATTGTCTTCACGAAATTTATAAGCTTTTTGAATCATATGGCCTGTTGCTTCTGCATCTCTTGTCCAACCAACAGCCAATTGAAGAGAAACAGGTGGGGTTAATGTAACAATTGATAGGTTTGGCCAAGGCCTCTCGAGCATCTCTATTAGTTTTGTTCCTTTTTCAAGCTCATTTAATATCCATTTCGCACTAAAAGAACAATACTCAAGCCAACCGCCATAAACAGCGGCTGCAATATCTGCTCCAGATCCACTTCCCTGCGTTTTTACATGAGCAATAGCTGAAAGCTTAAAAATTTTATCACGATCAAGTTCTGATACGCAATCATGTAGAGATAACATAGCAGAAACAACTGATACCACAACTGCTGCACTTGAGCCAAGTCCATATTTCTTGCCCGTTAAAGGGTCATCAAGCTCACTTATAATTTCCAAATTAGAAGGTTGAAGCTTAATTGATTTTTCCTGTAAATATTGAGTGGCGACAGCTATAGAGTTTTGCACGAAGCTTAATCTTCCATTGGGTTCGCTGAATTTGACCTCTTCATTAACTATCCACCATTTAACATTTTCTACACTTAACTGTGGAAGTGAAAGTATATTTTGATTGCAGGATTTAATATAAGCTGTTACATAGCGATTTACTGCAATAACCACAGCCTTTTGATTTGGTTCTAGCACAGCATATTCACCAGCAACCATAAGCTTTCCTGGCACCTTTATTTTATACTCTGAATACATCATAGTCTTATATCCTCTCATAAAAATGAACAATCTAATATCATTTAGTTATTAAACTTTTATTGGCCAGCTAAGCTTTTAACAAGCCATGGAGCTGAATATAAGATCATGAATAAAACCCCATAATTAACCCCCATTCTATGCAACACACCAGAAACTATTCCAATTAGAAGAACACCTGCGATATTAATCCATCCAGCATCCATAAACCCAATCAGCAAAACTAAACTAAAAAACAGACCTAACAGCGCTTCATGAGGTATTCGCTTAAATACAAAGGTGCAGATTTGATTTGAATATTTTACTGTAACAAAATAAGTAATCGCTGAAGCAATGGTTGCTCCAATAATCGTCGCCCAAATAAAGTTCGAATCAGATAGTATATGATGCATATTATGCTGTAGTGTAAATACCGGCGGAGCATTAAACAACGGATTTGCAGGACCTAAAGACATTGGAGACAGTGGTATTCCCAATGCTATAAGAGGTATTAATGTGCCTGAAAAATAGGTTGCCTGAGCTAAAGCTTCCATTGATGAAACAGCAATCGAAGCCTTCTTCACCGGATCCTTTTCATGACTCGCAAACAGCTCACCTAAAAAGGTTGTCAGTCCAACAGGACTTAATATAAAAGTTACTGAGCCAATAAAAGAGGCCACTGCACTATAGCCAATCTCTTTCTTAGTCAAAATTTTAAAAGGATTGGGAAATTTTTTTATTCCTTCTGCCTTTCTTAAATAAATGTTTTTTTTGTTAAAACGTTCCATTTTATCTCTTTTTTCCTTATTTAGCAACTCAAATAGAATCAAAATAACAGGACCAATTGTGATTGCTAAAAAGAATGAAGTAAATACATTAGTTCCTTTTGGTACTATTCCAATGCCCCAATAAAGGTAACGAAGCCCTTGTATCAGCAAAGCAAAAGGTATTATTGCTGCAAGTGATACCCATTTGTTTTTTGACATCAATGCTAGCAAAATAGCTCCGATGAAAAATACAGGGTCTCCATACTGCCTAATAACATTAGCAAAGGGTACTAAGGCTTGAGCTAAAAATAGACTCACAGGTACTGAAACTAGTGTACCAATAATAGCTCCTGAAGCGATTTTTCTAATACTAGTATCTGTTAACCCATTCTTTTTTAAAACCATAGCATGTTCAACCATTGGAGTAGACATTACACCTGCAGGAATACCTGCTATAGAAACAGGCACTGCATCTATCATTTTGCAGGATACAATGGCTGAAATAAAGAAGGATAAAACTACAACAGGCTGCACACCTGATATGACTAGTACTAAGGTTATAGGTGCTATGGTTGCCGTTTCGTCGGCGCCTGGAGCTGCACCAATTATTGTATACATGATTGCAGCAATAACAGCTGCTAAAATCATCTGTAAAACTAAAGCAATACTCATATTAATTCTCCTTATTAATTTCTACAAATGTCCTTTTCGGCTTTACTAGAATGCTGCAAATCACAAATCCAACAATAGCACCAGTTAGCCCGAATAATAATGGTTTAGGCGGTTTATTCGGGGCAGCAAAATATCCTCCAAGAGTCGTTATACTGCACACAATAAGTGATATTAATAAATCCTTGATATTAACAAGGTCTTCCCACACTTCGATATTATTATTTAAAACCTCGCCTTTGGGCAAAGTTTCTATCGATTTATTCAAATTATTCATATACTCGACTCCTTTACTCAACTTGTTCTTATATATAAGTTAACCCTGAACCAGGATGGCAAATGGTAATGTTTTGTACATGAGGCAATGTTATAATAGTTTCATATACTTTAAGTTCATCCTGAGGCATGCAAAGCACCTTCACATTCGGTCCTGCATCTATAGTAACAAATGCAGAAATACCTTGTGACCTTAGCTCCTGTACCTCCTGGAATACTTCAAATGTACCACTTTGCCAATACAAAATAGGAGGTTCCGCTCCAAGCATAGTTGCATGCATTTTAAGAGCATTTGCCTCTACTACTTTTCCTAGGCTCTCAAAATTTCTAACTCTTATTGCCTCTTTTGCCTTTTCCAAGTCTTTATCTACAGTTTGAAGCCAGCCGTTATAAAAAGGGGAAGTTTCAACTGTACGTTTCATACCATCCCTGCTGGGTACTGCCTTTTGACTAGAAGCTACCATAACCGATAAAATGCTTAAATTCCAATCATGTTCAGGTAAAATTTGAAATGCAACTGAATCCTTACCATCTTCTCTTTCACCCTTCTTCCACTCTACATAACCACCATAAATAGATCGGCATGCTGACCCAGAGCCTTGACGTGCCAGTATTGATAATTCTTTTTCATTTAGTTTCAAATCAAGTGCCTTTGTAGAAGCTGCTGCTAATGCAGCAAAGGCGGAAGCAGAAGAAGCAAAGCCAGCTGCGGTAGGCACTACATTTTCGGAAGAAACAACAGCATGAAAGTTTACACTAGCCAAATTTCTTACATTATCAAGAAATCTTGAAACCTTATTTGAATCAGATTTGTTTGCTTGTTTATTATTAAACCAAAAAATATCCTTATCAAGCTCTTTTCGAAATTCTACGGTTGTTATGGTATAAAATTTATCAAGTGTAATTGACAAACTACTGTTCATTGGCAAAAATAATTTCTCATCACGCTTCCCCCAATACTTGATAAGCGCAATATTTGTATTTGCCTTGGCTGTGGCTTTCATCATCTAGCCCCTCCTATAGTGTAAAGTATTTTCTCTTCCGTAGAAAAATACCAGCACTTAACTGCTCCCGCCCTTTTCAAGTCCTTTGCGATTACCTTAGCATGTTCTAAATTCTCAGCAAGTGCCATTACACACCCTCCAAGGCCCCCCCCAGTCAATTTAGCTCCTAAGGCAGAGGAATCTTTTGCGCTTTCTATCAATTTATCAAGCCCTTTATCACTAACACCAATGTATGTCAGCTCTTTTTGATTACGATCCATTAACTCTCCAAGTAAATACATATCTCCTTTTGAAAGGGCCTCTCTAGCCTTATTAGAAATTTTCTCTATTTCATCTAAGGACTTATACACTTTTTTCGGCTCTATATTATACTTCTTTCTCACATTTTCAACAGCTTTACGCGTATTACCTATCCGTCCAGTATCTGCCACAACAATAAATAAAGGCCCTCCTGCTATAATAGAAACTGCTTTATTACCTTTCTTAAACCATATGGCGCATTCACTGGATTCAGCTACCATATCAATTCCACTTGGATTTCCATGGGCATGCTTTTCAGCAATATTTACAAGCGAAAATAACTGTTTTTTTGAAAGTTCCTGACCATAGAAAGAAAATAATCCTCTTACGATAGCAATAGCTATTGCAGCGCTAGACCCCAATCCTCGACCAATAGGTATTAACGAATCAATTTTAATGCGAAGTCCATAAAAAGGCATCTTTAGATAATCTATTGTTGCTTTGATGCAAGCTGAAATTCCTTGCATTTTTTCTGGGATATTATCAATAGAGCCAGTGTAGAATTCAGATTCAAGTATAATTGGCCCCTCAAATTCTTCAACTATAGATCTTACCTTTAAAGGAAAGGGAATAGCGATAGCTGGCTTTCCATAAACAACTGCATGCTCTCCAAATAGAATCAATTTGCTATGTGCATAGCCAACAGATGCTTTAGTAGAGACTGTATTCATATAGCTTCATCCTTTCTAAGTTCAACAATTAAAAAGTTCCTTAAGTTCTCCTTTAATCCTGTATGGTACAGTTCTTAATTCATTAATGTTTTTCTTACCTAAAAGGAGCATTATAACCTTTGCTTTGAAAATAATATTTTCAAGATATTTCTTAGCACCATCATATCCGCCATCTAAAAGCTCTCTTAAAATCCCTCCGCTAATCCCTATAATTTCTGCTCCTACGCACAAAGCCTTTACAATTTCTTCAGCCTGTCTCATTCCTCCACTGCATATAATATTTATATCATTGCTTACAGACTTACACTCCAGTAGACTAAGAGCAGTTGGTATTCCCCATTCGAATAATTCACTGAACTCAAACTCCTCATTTCTTGCACTCTCAATTTTTATAAAATTAGTGCCTCCGCTTCCGCCTATGTCAATATACTTAACTCCTGCATTCAATAACCTTCTTGTCACATCCTTTGAAATACCAAAACCTATCTCCTTTACTATGATAGGCTTATCTATCTTCTTTACAATATTTTCAATATTGTTTAAAATCCCTTTGAAATTCCTATCTCCTTCGGACATAGTTATTTCCTGAGCAGGATTTAAATGAATCTGAACAGCATCCGCCTGTATCATATCCATTGCTCTACGTACATCTTCCACTCCTGCGAAGGCATTTATATTTGAAATAACAATCCCATCTTTTAATATTTCTCTTACAACTTTAAAGGAAGGTTCATACTCTTTGTCATTCACAGCAATTGCCTGAGATCCAACAGCCATTGGTATATTAAACTCTTTTGCTAATGTTGCAAGGCTGCTATTTATATCTATAGCGCCTTTGAATCCACCTGTCATTGCATTTATCATTATAGGAAAATCTACAGTTTTACCTATAAATCTGTATTTTGTATTTATCTCATTAAAGTCTATCTCTGGAAGAGAGTTATGCTCTAAGTATATGTATTTAAAAAAATTGTCACCTTCAAAATCTCTTTCTAAAAAATGCTTAACATGCTGTTCTTTTCTTAGACTTCTCTCTTGACCTCTTGATTTCTTATCTTCCAACTATGCTTCCACTCCTATTATTTAAAATTATTTCTTCTTATTTGAAGTTTGTGCCATTTTACATACAAATATGCTATCACAATGATACAAATTTGTAAATGATAAATGTTATCACTAAATAATATATAATCCATTCAATTTATGCTGCAGTAATTAACTGGTCTCTCCTTTAAAGCTTGGAAATACACATAATAAACAAGGGTGCCAATATAATCGGCACCCTTGTTTGCTATTATTATTTAGTTCCAAACAGTCTGTCTCCTGCATCACCAAGACCTGGAACAATATATCCCTTCTCGTTTAACTTTTCATCTATAGCTGCTACATATATATCAACGTCTGGATGAGCATCCATAACGGTCTTAATTCCTTCTGGAGCTGATATAAGGCACATAAGTCTGATGTGCTTTGCGCCTCTTTCCTTTAGAGCAGAGATTGCGTCAACAGCTGAACCGCCAGTTGCAAGCATTGGATCTGTTACTATAACATCTCTCTCTCCTATATCTTGTGGGAGCTTGCAGAAGTATTCTACTGGCTTAAGTGTTTCTTCATCTCTATACAGGCCTATATGTCCTACTTTAGCAGCTGGTATAAGTCTTAACATGCCATCAACCATTCCAAGACCTGCTCTAAGTATTGGAACTATTGCAATCTTCTTTCCAGCAAGCATCTTGCATTTTGTAGTACAAATAGGAGTTTGAATTTCTACCTCCTCCAATTGAAGATCACGAGTAACCTCATAAGCCATAAGCATTGCAACTTCTTCAACAAGCTCTCTAAAATCTTTTGAACCAGTGTTTTTATCTCTTATAAACGCTAACTTATGCAGTATTAATGGATGTGCTATTTGTGTAACTTTACTCATTTTTGTTTCCCCCTACTTATTATATTTCTTTTCAATTTGTGATATTTTATCTATTCTTTTTTGATGCCTATCACCTTCAAACTTGGCACCTAAAAAGCTGTCAACTATGTCTAATGCAATACCTACACCTACAATTCGAGCACCTAAAGCCAATATATTAGCATCATTATGCTCTCTGCAAGCATGCGCACTAAAAGTATCGCTGCAAAGCGCTGCTCTGACTCCTGGAACCTTATTTGCTGCAATGCTAATACCTATTCCAGTACCACATACTAAGATTCCAAAATCAAATCTTCTACTCACAACTTCTTCTGCAACCTTTTCAGCAAAGTCTGGATAGTCACAGGACGCCTCTGCATATGTTCCAAAATCCTCAAATTCAATTCCTTTTGCTTGAAGATGTTTTAAAACTTCCTTTTTGAGACTTAGACCAGCATGGTCGCTTCCTACTGCAATTTTCATATACTTATGCCCTCCATTCCTATTAAGCGCAAAAAGTTATAAATGCTCATGCGCCTAATATACTTAAATATTGTGTGATAATTTAAAATTTTTTATTACAAAAAAGGAGACAAAAGCACCTATATGGTACCTTTATCCCCTTTCAATTTAGCAATTAAAAGTAATATACTGTTTTTTAATTCATTAAAAGTTTTATAATAAACGGCACTATCGCCGCCAAAAGGGTCTGCAATATCGCCCTTAATGCCGACATATTCGTTAAGAGAAAAAATCTTATTATTAATTTTAGGAAAGCTAGACAACAATATATCCTTCATGTAAGAAGTCATGGTCAAAATTAAATCTGAATTATCTAACATCTCTTTAGTAATCTGAACTGCTTCTCTAGTTGATATATCAACATTATAATTTTCTTTAACAAGTATAGCTGAATGTTTGGAGGTTTTGCTTCCTTTTACAGCAGCAAGCCCTGCTGAAGAGGACGTTATATTATCTAAAGTACAAAGCTTATTAAATATAGCTTCAGCCATACAGCTTCTGCAAGTGTTACCTGTACAAACGAACAATACCTTCATGTTTTAACCTCCATCTAATCTAAATATCTATTATGTCATAGCCAGCTGACTTTTTCAATCTATTCATAACAGCTGTTCCAAGCCCTGATTCTTCAAAGGCTTCTGCAAGTATTAAATCTACTCCAGCATCATCAAATTTTCTTAATGCTTCAAACAGATTTTTGCCTACGCTACTAATATCTGCTCTGCTTCCAATAGATATTATCATGCCATGTAAATACTTATTCTTTGTTTCTTCGGTAGCAAGTATTCCTACCTTCTTTTTTTCATCTATACTATTTTGCACTATTTCACTAATTTTTTCAATAGTTTTTTGCAATTCTCCTCGAACTATTTTCATTGGGGCTTTTGGAGCATAGTGTCTGTACTTCATTCCTGGTGCCTTAGGTTTAAAATCCCCCTCAATTTTTTTCATAACTGCAGGGTCTATATATATTGAAGAGTCGATTTCTCTAAGCATATCTAGTGTTATTCCTCCTGGTCTTAAAACACAGGGAGGAGTCGAAGTGCAATCAACAATTGTTGATTCAAGACCAACCTCACAGACACCTCCACCTAGTATAAAATCCACTCTTCCACTTAAATCCTCAACACATCTCGAAGCTTCAGTTGGACTTGGTCTTCCTGAAACATTTGCTGAAGGTGCAGCAATAGGCACACCTGCTGAAGCAATTAGCTCTTTTGCAATGACATTTGAAGGCATTCTTATACCTACAGTTGAAAGCCCTGCTGTTGTTGTTTCTGGTACTACCCCGGACTTTTCTATAAGTAGCGTAAGTGGACCAGGCCAGAATTTCTTCATTAGCTTTTGTGCAATTTCAGGAATTTCTTTAACTAAAAACTCTATATTAAAATCTGCCACATGAACAATCAATGGATTATCCTGTGGTCTACCCTTTGCAATAAATATCTTCTTTACTGCTTCCTCATCTAATGCATTTGCTCCTAGACCATATACAGTTTCTGTTGGAAATGCCACAAGGCCGCCTTCTCTTATAACTTTTCCTGCTTCTTCAATTGTATTTTTATCCAAGTTGTTTTCTTCAACCATAACTACTTTTGTATTCATCTTAAGTTCTCCCCTTGTATTAAATAAACAATAATTCTTTTATTGCAGTTATATATTTTTAATATGTACTACTTATATCAATTTGACCATTACAAGTCCAACCATTATCCCTGCAACTGCACCTATGCTGCTAGTTACTCCGTCCCAAAGCTTTGAGGACTCAGGCAGCATCTCACCGCAAACAACATACATCATTATGCCTGAAGCAAATGCAAGGCAAGCCCCAAGAATATTATGTGATACGCTTCCTATAAATGCTCCTATCCAAGAGCCAATGGCAGTTGGAAAAGCTGTTAAGAAAGCATATAAAAGTATTTTTGAAACCTTAACATTCGATGCCATAAGCGGAGCAGAAACTGCAATCCCCTCTGGTATGTCATGAATTGCTATTATAAGGCTCATTTTAAGTCCAAGGCTTTGACCTGCTACAAAACCTGCCCCCATTATTATACCTTCAGGAAGGTTATGAAGCATTAGCCCTAAAGCTGCCATGAAAGCCACCTTTAAATGCTTATTCTTTCCAAAATTACTGTTGCTTAGATTAAGCTTAGCATCAATTAAAACGATTGTTATAATGCCAAGTAAGCAGCATATCAATGTCCCAATAAAACTCCAGCTCTCCATAGCCTCCGGAATTAAATCAAAAACTACTATAGAAAGCATGAGTCCACCTGCAAAACCTATAGTAGTACCAAGCAGCCTGTTCGAAGGTTTTTTAATAGTAACGCCCATGGAAGCTCCTATCATAGTTCCAATTAGGGATACAGTACTTCCCAGCAGCACAATCATTAGTATGTTAGATTTATCCACGCTATCACCCCATTTTCATAAATTAACTCTATATATTGTATTTATGGAAATAGGTGTGAAGAACTTAAAATCTCCTATACTCTTTTATTTTTTCCACAGTTTCCTCAGTATAATAAGCTTTTACACAATTTCTATAGATCATATCAA
Organism: Clostridium swellfunianum; assembly: GCF_023656515.1. Classification (NCBI taxonomy): domain Bacteria; kingdom Bacillati; phylum Bacillota; class Clostridia; order Eubacteriales; family Clostridiaceae; genus Clostridium; species Clostridium swellfunianum. Next base: position 3,291,056 of record NZ_JAMOFV010000006.1, on the reverse strand, counting down.
GCAGTCTGTACTTGTGATAATATCCTTTTTTAACAACTAGGTAAAAATAATTACTTTCTGGATTGAGTTTTTTAATTTTATAATAGTGATGCGAAACGTATTGATATTTTTTTAAAAATTCCTCATTAACTTCATCAATTTTCTTATTTCTAAACCTTGAAGTCATAAGTATTATTATACTCATATCTGGTCCATATCCTTCGGCATGCACTAGAGCTACTTTATCGCAAATTATATTAAACCCTTCTCCAAATCTTTTTAATTTAAGCTTTATCTTATAGTCATCAGAACTGTAGCTTATATAATTGCTGCTTATAGTAGCTAAAATCGCTGTTAAAATTAGAAGCTCTATTATTCCTAAATATATCATAAAAAATAAATTATACCTTCTAGTGAGAAACACAACTAAAGGCATAGTAAAAAAAATAAAGCCAAGAAAGAACAAAAACCTTTTATGAGATTTTTCTTGCTTTCTTATGGCTTTATTTATATCCATAGTTCACCTCTATAAAACTATAAATTAGTCGTTATTATTGCCCATAGCTTCCATCTTTTTAGCTTGATCTTCTGTTATAAGAGCATCAAGCATTTCCTCAATATCTCCATCTAAGAAGGAGTCTAACTTATAAAGTGTAAGACCTATTCTATGGTCAGTTACTCTACCTTGAGGATAATTATAGGTTCTGATTCTTTCACTTCTGTCTCCAGTTCCAACCTGACTCTTTCTATCTTCAGCTATTCCTGCACTTCTTTCAGCCTGAGCTATTTCATAAAGTCTTGAAGCAAGAACTTTCATTGCTTTTTCCTTGTTTTTAAGCTGTGACTTTTCATCCTGACAGGAAACAACTATGCCTGATGGCATATGTGTAATTCTTACAGCAGAGTCTGTTGTATTAACTGACTGTCCACCGTGTCCTGAAGAACGGAAAACATCTATTCTTAAATCATTTGGATTTATGTTAACTTCAACCTCATCAACTTCTGGAAGTACTGCAACAGTAGCAGTTGATGTATGAATTCTTCCGCTAGCCTCGGTGTCTGGAACTCTTTGCACTCTGTGAACTCCACTTTCATACTTAAGCTTGCTGTAAGCAGACTGTCCACGAACCATAAATACAACTTCCTTGACCCCACCAATGTCAGTTTCGTTTAAACTCATAAGCTCAACTTTCCATCTGTGTCTCTCTGCATATCTTGTGTACATTCTAAACAGGTTTGATGCAAATAAAGCTGCTTCATCTCCACCTGCTCCACCTCTTATTTCAATAAATACGTTTTTATCGTCATTAGGATCCTTTGGCAGAAGAAGTATTCTTAACTCTTGTCTATAATCTTCTTCCTTCTGAGTTAATTCCTTGATTTCATCTTGAACCATTTCACGTAATTCTGAATCTAATTCTTCGTTAAGCATTTCCTTGTTAGCTTCAATATCTTCAACAGTCTTCTTATATTCTCTATACTTATTAACCATTACTTCTAAATCTGCATGTTCCTTGCAAAGCTTTTGCCATTCCTTTTGATCAGCCATTACTGAAGGATCGCTTATTTTTCTTGAAAGTTCCTCATATTTGTTTTCAATGAAGTTTAATCTATCTAACATTATATAATCACTCCAAATTCTATTTTCACAATTTACTATTATAACACATACGACATAATTTGCGAAGAATTTTTTTCAATAGATTGAGTTATAGTTCGCTCTTCCAATAACAACTCTGTCGTGTCCTGCTAAATCTTTTACCACTCTTACATTAGTATATCCACTCTCAAGAAGAATCTTACTAACCTCTTCACCTTGGTCGTATCCTATCTCGTAAGCTAAAACTCCACTAGATTTTAAAACCTTCAAGCTCTGTTCCGTTATTTTTCTATAGAAATCAAGTCCGTCCTCACCGCCCCAGAGAGCAATATATGGTTCGTAGTCTTTAACATCATCCATAAGCGTTGGAATTACATCAGTTCTTATATAAGGCGGATTTGAAACTATCATATCAAACTGAAGTTTTTCTTCTAAGGCAAAGGTTAAAAGATCACTATGGATAAATTTCACGTTACTCTTAAGGTCTAATCTTTCAATATTTTTCAAAGTCACCTTTTCAGCTATCTCAGAAATATCACAGCAATAAATCTTTGCAAAATCCATAACCTTAGCAATAGATAAACCAATGGCCCCACTTCCGCAGCAAACATCGCATATATCAGTAAAATTATTCACCTTAATTTCATTAATAACTTCTTCCACCAAAATTTCAGTGTCAGGTCGTGGAATCAGTACCCCTTCCGTAACATAAAAATCCAAGCCCATAAATTCTGCTTTTTCTATTATATACTTTATAGGCATTTTAGCCTTTCTTCTCTTTACAAGTTCAAAGTATTTTTCTGCCTTTTCCTCATCAACTTCAAGCTCCCTATTCATAATTATTGACATTCTATCTAAATTCAAAACCTTGCCTAAGATAATCTGACAGTCTAGCATATAACTTTCAATATTTTGCTCTTTTAAGCTTTCGTAACCTTTAGCTAGCAGTTGTTGTACCTTCAATATTATCAACCTCAATTTTCCCTTCCACTTTTGTCTCTTCTATGCCTTCCGCTGCCTTTAGCGCTGCAATGGCAACCTCTAATTGGCTTAAATCCGGTTCTTTTGTTGTGAGTTTTTGAAGCATAAGCCCAGGATAAGCTAATACAGCCGCAAGTTTGCTCTTTCCCTTGCCCATCCAGCGTATTATTTCATAAGTCACTCCAGAAACCACAGGAAGTAAAATAATTCTATACATTATTCTCTCCCATAAGGAGTTCCAACCTGTTAAAGAAAATAAAATTATACTCACTATCATAACTAAAAACAAGAAGTTAGTTCCGCATCTTGGATGAAGTCTTCCAAACCTTTTAGCATTTTCTGGAGTAAGCTCTACATTATTCTCGTAGCAAAATATAGTTTTATGTTCTGCTCCGTGATATTCATAAACTCTCTTAATATCTTCAAGCTTACCTATTAGGTAAATGTATAAAAGAAATAAACTAACTCTAATTATACCCTCAATTATATTAAGCAATACAGCATTCATCTCAAAAGCTTTCTTAAAAAAGTTGGCAGCAAAAGTTGGAAGCAAAAAGAACAATAAAACAGAAAATCCTAAAGATAAAACTAACGAAATTCCTGCTAATATATCATTGCTCTTTTCTTTAAACTTGTTTTCAAACCATTTGTCAAACTTGGATGCCTCTCCTTCCTCTTCAAAGAAGGAGGCTGAATAATTTAAAGTCTTAATACCAACTATGAGGGAATCTATAAGAGACACAAACCCTCTTATAACAGGTAACCCCAAAGCCTTGTACTTCTTTGTAATAGGAATTACATTGGATTTATCTATAACTATTTCACCATCGGATTTCCTGACAGCAGTAGCAACTCCACTGCTTCCCCTCATCATTACACCTTCAATAACAGCCTGCCCGCCAACACTAGTCTTTTTACTCATATTTGCCCCCCTTGCCTTATTAACGCATGAAGACTAATAATCTTCATTTATCTTGTATTTCTTAATAGTATATAAAATCGCCAACTTCTATACTATCTAATTATAATTGCGATCTCTTTCATATTCCTTTTTATATTTTAAAAAACATTTTGGACATAGGGCATGATATTCTATATTATCTTCCTTATCTATTGCAACCTGCTTACCCTCAAAGACAAATTTGCCGTTAACCATTCTTCCATTCATCATAGCCTTGTTGCCACACTCACAAATGTTCTTAAGTTCCTCTATGCTGTGAGCTAAAAGAAGAAGTCTTGAACTTCCTTCAAAACCATTTCCCTGAAAATCTGTCCTAAGACCATAGCATATAGCAGGTATATCCATTAAAACAGCAATTTCAAAAAACTGGTCTATATGTTTTTTCTTAAAGAATTGCACCTCATCAACCAAAATACAATCCACTTTTCCATTACGCTCTATCCAGTTCTCAACTTCATCATATACATTTTGTTCCTCAGCTATCAGCAAGTCCACTTCTTTAGTGACCCCAAGTCTTGAAACAACTTTATTTCCACCCTTTGTATCTGTCTTAGGTTTTATAATAATAACTTTCATTCCTCTTTCTTCATAGTTATGTGCAACCTGCAGTAGGTTTGTTGATTTTCCACAGTTCATCGCACCATATCTGAAATATAGCTTGCTCATGTCCCTTCTCCTTTGCAAATGAAATACATGAGTCTATTTTAACAGACCTTGAGTGTTTATTAAAGATAATAATTTAATCTTATCACTCCTAAATGCATTCTACTGAAATTACAAACATATAAAAATATAACAAGTTAAATTGCTGCGTTTCCGAGTAAAATCACTCGTCTTTTATTGACGATACCTATTATTTATGTTATAATCTACTGGTTAAGAATATGGAAATATTCAATAAGCTAAAGAGGTGAAAAAAATGAGAGAAGGCATACATCCAAATTACAACCATGATGCTGTTGTTAAGTGTGCATGTGGAAATACTTTTACAACTGGTTCAGTTAAACAGGAACTTAAAGTTGAAATATGCTCAAAGTGCCACCCATTCTATACTGGAAAACAAAAAATCATGGATGTTGGCGGAAGAGTTGAAAAGTTCAGAAAGAAATTCAACCTTACAGAAGAATAAAAAAATTAATGGGAAAGATATTATCTTTCCCATTTTTCTTTTCCATTGTCTTTACTTAAAATATCAAGCTTTATAAACATTTCCATGAATTCATCATTGCTCTTAGTTTTAGACATTAGAGCTATAAGCTTTTCAGTTACAGTCTCAGTAGCGTTGCCGCTGTACATAACCTTTCTTATATTGAAAGCAACCTCCTGCTCTTTTTGAGTAAGCAGCAAATCTTCTCTTCTTGTTCCGGATTTGTAGATATCGATAGCTGGGAATATTCTTCTTTCCTGAAGCTTTCTATCTAGATGAACTTCCATGTTTCCTGTTCCCTTAAACTCCTCAAATACCATGTCATCCATTCTACTGCCTGTGTCTACAAGCGCTGTAGCAAGAATAGTTAAACTTCCACCCTCTTCAATATTTCTAGCTGCACCAAAAAACTTTTTAGGATTTATTAAAGCACCCGGATCAAGTCCTCCTGAAAGAGTTCTACCTGTTGGTGTTATTGTAAGGTTATAAGCTCTTGAAAGCCTTGTCAAGCTGTCTAGAAGTATAACAACGTCCTGCCCCTGCTCCACCATTCTCTTGGCTCTTTCAAGTACCATTTCGGCTACCTTTGCGTGATGATCTGGCTCCTCGTCAAAAGTTGAGTAAATAACCTCTCCTTTTATTGAACGCTGCATATCTGTAACTTCTTCTGGTCTTTCATCTATTAATAAAACTATTAATTTAACTTCTGGATGATTTCTTGCTATACTGTTGGCAACTTTTTTAAGAAGTGTTGTTTTACCTGCTTTTGGAGGTGCCACAATGATTCCTCTTTGTCCTTTTCCTATAGGTGAGATTATATCCATAAGTCTTGAGGATAGATCTAGGGAAGTAGTTTCAAGCTTAAGTCTTTCTTCTGGATATATTGGAGTTAGAGTTTCGAAACGCTTTCTTCCAACTGCTCTTTCTGGGTTTTCTCCATTCACGCTCTGAACGTACAAGAGCGCCTTAAACTTTTCGCCTTCCTTTGGAGTTCTAACCTTTCCTTCAACCATATCCCCAGTTCTTAAATTGAATCTTCTTATTTGGGATGGAGATATATAAATATCATTTGGTCCTGAAAGATAATTGTCCCCTCTTAAAAATCCGAAGTTATTTTCTATAACTTCTAGGACACCTCTTGCAGTATCCGATTCGTCAATTAGCTCTCTAAGCCTTTCTCTCTTTTGTTCATAAGTTATTGTTTCTGCTTCAGGCTCAGCTTTAACCTCAACAGCTTCAGCAATCGGTTTAGTTTCAATAACTGGTTCTTCTACCTTTTTGGGTGTTATCTTTTCTCTTAAAATCACACCATCTTTTTCAATAGACACTGGCGAAAGCTTTTTTATTTCATCAATAAGCTCTGCTTTTTTAAATTTAGATATGTTTTTAACACCCAACTCCTTAGCCATTTCTCTAAGTTCAGTCAGGGTCATACTTTCATAGTCATTGTTAAGCAAACAACGCACCTCCATAATATTAAGCTATATATATCAAACTTTGGGAATTCAATTTAGAATAAATAAAGAATTTAATTGAAGAGTGATACTTTATTAATTATATACCATTTTATTTTTTTAATCCATATATTTCATAAATTAAAAATGCATGTTTCAAAACGAACAAAAAGAGTGAATAGAATTCACTCATATCATCGCTGCTAGATTCTTATTAACGTCCCTAAAACTTTTTATTCTTTGATGAACCTTTACTTGATTACCCATAAAAAACAGCGGCATGCCGAGATTCTCACAACCTCCTATAACCATGTCTCTTTTAAGCAAATCATTTACATTGTAACTGTAGCTATGGTTTTCACCGCATAGGGGACACCTTAATTTAAAGCTAAGTTCTTTATTTCTATTAGAATACATCTCTATGCTGGGAAAATCCTTTGTAACTTTATCCATCTCAAATAACGATAAATCTTTTATTTCATATTGACCAAATGTATTCTTTAATGCAAAACTAACTTCTGTATTAAGCAGCATTTCTCTCCCCCCTTCGGAATTACCAAACCAGATATTACATACATAATTATTTTTCTATACTTAGTAATTCTATGAGTTTTAATAAAATCCTGCAAAAACTATGACATTTTTTGTCCGATAACAATAATTTAATTCGACACAACATCCATATTAAGTAAAAATAAATAAAGAAGCAAGTCATATCCATAATATAAATACAACTCGCTTCTTTATTATTCTTTATTATTCTTTATTATTAATAGCTGCTTTTATAAACTCTCTAAATAATGCATGCGGCCTGTTTGGTCTTGATTTCAATTCAGGATGAAATTGAACTCCAACAAACCACGGATGATCCTTAACTTCAACTATTTCAACTAATCGTCCATCCGGGCTTGTTCCGGCAATTATAAAGCCAGCTTCCGTTAGCTGTCTTCGATATTCATTGTTATATTCGTATCTATGCCTGTGTCTTTCATAAATAAGTTCTTCGCCATATGCTGCTGCCGAGAAAGTACCCTTTGAAAGCTTGCAAGGATATAAACCAAGCCTCATAGTTCCTCCCATTTCATCTATATCCTTCTGTTCTGGCATAAGATCTATAACTGGGTAATTAGTTTCTGGATCTATTTCAAAGCTATGTGCATCCTTATAGCCTGCCACATTTCTAGCAAACTCAATAACAGCGCACTGCATTCCAAGACAGATTCCAAGGAAAGGCACCTTATTTTCACGAGCATATCTTATAGCTTCAATCTTTCCCTCTACTCCTCTATCTCCAAAACCTCCAGGAACCAAAATTCCATCTACATTAGATAAAAAAGCTTCCACATTGGTTTCGTTAATCTCCACAGAGTTAATCCATTTAATATTAACCGACGCATCACTGTGAAGCCCACCGTGATTTAGTGCTTCTACAACAGAAATATAAGCATCATGTAGTTCTACATATTTTCCGACTAATGCAATATTCACAGTCCTAGATAAATTCTTCAATTTGTTAACCATAGCTGTCCACTCACTATTATCAATAGAGCTGCAGTTTAAGTGAAGCTTTTTGCAAACCAAAACATCTAAACCCTCCTCATGAAGCATAAGTGGCACTTCATAAAGATTCTCCGCATCAAGATTTTGTATAACTGATTTTCCTTCAAGGTTGCAGAACAAACCTATTTTTCCTTTTAAATCCTCAGATAATGGTTTTTCAGAACGGCATACTATAATGTCAGGCTGAATGCCAATACTCCTTAGCTCCTTAACTGAGTGCTGGGTTGGTTTAGTTTTTAGTTCCCCAGCCTTCCCTAAGTATGGTACAAGAGTCACATGTATAAAACATACGTTTTCCTCTCCCACTTCATACTTTATTTGCCTAATAGCTTCTAAAAATGGCTGTGATTCGATATCCCCAACTGTTCCACCTATTTCAGTAATAACCACATCAACATCTCTTTCCTTAGAAACTCTGTAAACTCTGGTCTTTATTTCATTTGTTATATGAGGTATAACTTGAACGGTTCCTCCAAGATACTCCCCTTTTCTTTCCTTTGATATTACAGACCAATAAATCTTTCCAGTAGTTACATTGCTGTTTTTGCTCAAGTTTTCATCGATAAACCTTTCATAGTGACCTAAGTCTAAGTCCGTTTCAGCACCATCATCTGTTACGAACACCTCGCCATGCTGGTAAGGACTCATAGTTCCTGGGTCAACGTTCAAATATGGGTCAAACTTTTGAATAGAAACTTTTAATCCTCTGTTTTTTAGTAGTCTTCCTAATGATGCTGCTGTAATGCCCTTTCCTAGTGAAGAAACAACTCCGCCTGTTACAAATATGTATTTAGTATTCTTGCTCATATTTTTTCTCCTTACGTATTGACAAAATACAAAAACCCTATTAAAATAGAAATTACCCTCTAAATAAAATGGGCTTATTGTTTGTAAAAATACTTAAATATAATAGCATAAGTTTTAAAATTATGCTATAGCTTTATTATTTTTTGTTATTTTCTTATTTTTCATTCTATTACTTTTTCAATTATTCCTTCGGCCTCAAAATACATGTCCCTGAATTCCTTATTTATAAAAAACTTTTCTTCAGCTTTCTTCATGTTATAACTAATAGATTTTTTACTGTCTATAGAAAAGTCTCTGTTAAGCACATCCATATCTGTACATCTATATTTTTTTAAAAGCAAAAATAATAAATATTTACTTTCTCTATCTTTTAAAATTTTAAACAATTCCTCATGGCTTATTCCCTTTATACTGCATATTACATCTAATATTGTTGCATATTTATCTTCTTTTTTAAAAAACTTGTCCATAATGCACCTCTTATAACTATACTTATTATGATTATGGACACTTACATACAACTTAAATCAGTTTTAAAAAATAAAATGAGGGTTTTTAATCCTCATTTTATTTTTAGTCTCTTCATTTTGCTCTGCAAAGTTTGTCTTGGAATTTTAAGAAGTTCTGCAGCCCTAGTAACGTTATTTACGCTTATACATAATGCTTCTAAAATATACTCCTTTTCTGCATCTTTAAGCTTGTCTTTTAAAGATTTCTGCTTAATAGATTTCTTAAATCCTGCTTCAGATAAATCTTTTAGCTTTATAACTCCTTCATGCTTTAAATTAAAAATTCCTTCTATTACATGTTCTAACTCTCTTATATTTCCATCCCAATCATATAATATAAGTTTTTCCAGGGCTTTATCTTCAATCCCTTTTATTTGTACTCCAAAGCTTTTATTAAATTTATCAATAAAACACTCTACTAAAGCAGGGATGTCTTCTTTTCGCTCTCTAAGAGGAGGTAAGTCTATTCTTACTACATTTAATCTATAGTATAAATCGTTTCTTATCTTTCCTTCCTTAACAATTATTTCAGGCTTCTCATTGAAAGAAGTTATAATTCTTGTATTTACCTGACTCGAATCAACGCTTCCAACTCTTCTTATTATTTTTTCCTGTAGGGTTCTAAGTATTTTACCTTGAAGCTCAAGGGGCATTGAATTCAACTCATCTAAATAGAGTGTTCCCAGGTCTGCAAGCTCAAATAGGCCTTTTCTATCATCTGCACCTGTGAAACTTCCTTTTGTTGTTCCAAAAAGTATAGCCTCTAAAAGGCTACTTGGGATCGCAGCACAATTTTGAGCAATAAAAGGCTGCTTGTTTCTATTAGAATTATTATGTATTGCTTGTACAAATAATTCTTTGCCCGTTCCTGTTTCTCCATATATAAGAATAGGAGAAGAGGTTTTAGATGCCTTAACCGCCTTCTCCTTACAGCTTTCTATCTTTTTGCTATTTCCAATTATATCTTCAAAGGTATATTTCGCAGTTCCACAAATTCTCATACCACTATCCTAGTAAATTAATTATATTACTAATTTATGCTTTAATATTTACCTTAAGTACAGTATTTTGAGGTTCTTGTCCTGATATCGCCAAGTTATACTTTATCTCTACTTCTCCACCATCGTCATCTAAATCGACTTTCAAATCTTTAGTTTCAAGCTTTAACTCAAGCATCCCATAAGGTGTATCATACATACTGATTTCATTAGAGTTTTTCCTAAATTTCATCTCAGCATTTGTAGTTCCCACCCTTGTTAGAAGGAAATCATTAGGAGATATTTTTAGCGTAGTCTTAGTTCCTTCCATTCCAGAAAGTTTTGTTTCATCATATACAGCAAAATAACAATTTTCTTCTCTATAGTATTCTCCCGGAGTAACAACTTCAATAGCACTGTCATCGGTGCCAGCTTGCTTGCTGACTACAGTGATAATTGCCTTTTTCTTCATAATCCTCACTCCAAACTTTCATCTATTTTATCCATTGTTTCTATCAATAGCAAGTCCTATGAGTTCATCGATTAAATTTGAATAAGCTTTTCCAGATGCTTGCCACATTTTTGGGTACATGCTTATCTTTGTAAAACCAGGAATAGTGTTTACTTCATTCAAATAAACTTCTTGAGTATCTTTATCAACCAAAAAATCCACTCTAGCCATACCAGCACAATCTAATGCTCTATAAACCTTAACAGCTTCATCTTTTATAGCTTCCAGCTTCTCATTGCTCAAAGCAGCTGGTATCAAAAGCTTCGATGCCTCATTTTGATATTTAGCTTCGTAATCATAGAATTCCTTAGCTGGTATTATTTCACCAGGTACTGCAGCCTTAGGATAGTCATTTCCAAGCACTGCAACTTCTACTTCCCTTGCATTTATTCCTCTTTCCACCAAAATCTTCCTGTCATATTTTAGTGCTTCTGTAAGTCCAGCTATAAGTTCTTGAGTACTGTGAGCTTTAGTAATACCAACAGATGAGCCGCTGTTAGAAGGCTTAATAAACATTGGATAAGGTAGCTTCTTTTCGATTTTATCTATTATTTGTTTGTAATCTTCTTTATATTCATAGGCATTTACTACCACATACTCCGCTTGCTTTACGCCAAATCTTTCTAGCAAATATTTTGTATAAATCTTGTCCATACACACAGCAGAAGACATAACTCCAGGACCAACACATGGAAGATTTAATAGCTTGCACAAGCCTTGAATTGTTCCATCCTCTCCATAAAGCCCATGAAGCACTGGGAAAACTGCATCAACTTCTTTATTAAACAAAAACTTTTGCCCTTCAGGTGTTTTATAAAATTCGTCTATTTCCCATTCTCCACTTTCTATCTTGTCAATTGCTCCAGTATATTCAAACCATTTCCCGTCTTTAGTTATACCAATTGGGTAAACATCATATTTAGCTACGTCGATATTTCTAAGTACAGATGCTGCTGAAACTCTAGAAACCTCATGCTCTGTAGACTGACCTCCAAATAGCACTGCAACCTTTTTCTTCATAGTAACTCGCTCCTTAAATTAATTCGTTTCATTCATTATTATATCACTTAATTTAATAATTGTGCATAAGCAATAAATGAAAAAATCCCCTGTTAGGGGATTTTCATTACATTGTCATTTCGCCGTTTGGAGTGTTTATTATTTGAAGTATTCTCTGCTCAAAGCCTGTTTGTGCATTTATGTACACCATATATTTATCTTCTTTATATTCTCCTGCAAATTCATAGCACAAAACTTCCTTATTACTTTCGGTTGGAATTAATGTTAGCCTAACTGATTTTACATTTAGTCTCTTGCTTATTTTTGTTTGTGCATCAGCCTGAGAAATCTTTGCAGGCTCTATTTTTCTATTTTCATCATGAGCTACCAGAAACTTTTCCGATTCTACTCCGGTTATGCTTCCATCATCTAAAGCAATTTTTAGCTTTATTTGATCCGGATAAATTACAACATTATTTTGTTTAAATACATAATTTATAACAGCTGTATTATCATACCTTAAACTATAGGTAGAAATCATATTTTTATAACCTAGATTTTCAAGATACTTTATACCTGTTTCTATTGCTTTATCCATTTCCATAGTTGAGGTATTAACTAACCTATTATCTAATAGATATACTATTTTTCCACCATTCTTGCTTACTTCACAGATAACTACACTTTCATGAGCTTCCCTTCCTTTTAATGTAACATTAAATCTATAAGAAGGAACTCGTGTTTTGCCATCATTAGGAAGATTATCAACTTTAGCAATTCTATCTTTGCCCACAGCTTTGTTCACCGTTTCAAGTGCTTCGTTTAAAGATACTTCCTTCTGTCCTAATATTTTAGGCTTTATATCTAATACATTATCTGAAAAAGGTCCATCGTATATAAGTGATGGATATTGAGCAACCTGCTTTTGTATTGAAGCAAATTGGGTAGCAATGGATTCTTCATTTCCTTTAGCAAATACACCACTAGCCTTCTGTCTTATTTCACCCCATCTAACTCTTCCCTCATTTATTTCAGATAAAGCTCCATTTAAATCATTTTGAAGTGCAAAGGCATTTGTTTTCAGTCTGTCTATTGTGTTATACTCATCTTCAGTTAAATCCCTGCCTTCGGTTGAGGCTCTCACGAGACTATAGCAAAAATCTCCAACTTGTGTGATAAATTTACTTGTATTATCAATGTTCTGCTGTGGTATTGGTAGAGAGTGCAGTTTATCGTTAGCTGTAGCGCTGTGTCTGAAAATTTCTTGGAAAGTGACTATTTTCTGCTCTCGTGTACCAGTAACAGCTGCTTTTCCTAGATTTAGCCTAATGTTATCGATTGAAGTTATGAGTTCATACATACTCTTGCTGTACTCTCCCTGAAGATAATTTCTATAATCATTTCTTTCCAAGGTCATCAAAACGGCAAATGTGGTTGAGAAAACCACTATCAGGGTAACAGCTATTGTATATATTATTCTTTTTCTACTCATTTTCATGCGCAATATCCCTCCAGCAATGGGAAACCTAAACTGGTATTTTCCCACAATTTTCTTTACATAGTATTTGTAGTTATATTTTTTATTATTCACTTTAAAAATTTAAAAACTCGGCATACTCCTGCCGAGTTTAATTATTTATTAAGCAGTTTATCAATTAATTCTACAACTTTAAACTTAACCACTATTTTACTGTCATCTTCTATTTTATCCTTAGTATTATCAAGAGCTTTATATTCTTCTTCAGAAAGAACTTTTTTCATAGACTTTTCTGTTTCCGTATAAGATACCTCTCCCTTGCTTATATCAATGAAGCATAGCGGAGGGAACATAACGCACCACCAGTTTTGACCAGCTGCGCTGCCAATTAATATTCTGTAAGCCTCATAATCACCTTGAGGAAGCGTTATGTTTCCATAGGTCTTAACAGGAAAAGTTTGCTTGGATAATTCAGTTTCTACAACATAGTTGTAACCATTTTTTTTAACAACTTCTTGAGCTATTTTTCTAATAGCCTCGTCATTAGATTTTAGTATTGTTCTGGACTCCTCAATTGACTTTGAATTTTTAAGCTTTGGAGATATATACTCTAACACCTTATCTCTAATTTTAAGCTTTAAAGCCTGATCCTGAGCGCTATCACTGTTTGCTATAACATGAAATCTTATTAATTTATTTGAAATAGAAGTTTGCACAGATTCATTTTTACCTTTTATTGAATAACCATTTGTAAACAGCATAGTTATAATGCCTAAACAGATAAATCCACAAATTACTTTTTTCATAGTTTTTCCCCCAATAAATAATATCTGTCTAGTATTATTACCATATTTTTACACATTATTCATTTATATAAAAACTTTATCTAATAACCCCAATTCTTCTAATCTTAGTATCTACAGTTACATTAATATCAGAATTTTTATAGGCTTCTTCCCAATTATCTTTTACCTGTTTCCAAATACTAGGCTTTCTCTGCTCTAAATATTCTCTAAGACCAATTGGGTCAACTGCAAACTCATTCTGAAGCATTCTTGCTATTACATTGCATTCTTCTGATATAGATTTGCTAAAATCTGTTTCTAACGACTTTAATATTTCTTTAGAAAATACATCTTTATCCTTATAATAACTTCTAAGCTGGCCTTCAAGCCTGATATTCATATCAAACTTAAGCTTATTTTTATCTCCACTTACCTTAACTTCCCTGCTTATATCTTCTATATTTATATCTACAGGATGACCTTCCTTATATATTACTCTCTTTCCTCCCCGAATTTTACCCCTCATAATTTCAAGATTAGCAACTTCTATCGGGGTTAGATAGCCTTTTAAAGAATAATTTTTAACTACAGCTAAGCCTGATAATGTTATTTCATTTTTTTCTTTCTCAATGCTTATTTTAGGTATTATAGCATTACCATTTTGAGCTAATAAAATAATCATCTCGTTTAACGTTACAGGAAGTATGGTTGCATTTCTCTTGCTGCTCTCCATAAGTCCGCTTAAATAATACTCAATGTTTTTTTCCATAGGAGCTTTAAACTTTACATAGTCTTCTGCTTTTCCCTGCGCAACTACTACATTCATCATTTTATTTAAATTTGGGTGCCTTTCAAAGTAATCTAATATCTCCTTAAAAGTATCAGGATCCTCAAGCACACTACTGCTCAAGACGATAAGTTTTGTTTGCCCTAAATGTATGCTTCTACTGCTTCTGCTTGTAGCTTCTAATATCCCATCTTCCATTGAAGCAGCATTTACATTTATAAACTGATCCTTTGCAGTACCAGCTTTCCCAGGTCCTAATTCACTTATATCTGGAAAGCCATATATTATATTAAGCTTTTTTTGCTGCACTCTTCCTTGGAAGGGTTCATTAGGCATAATCTTTTGAGCATCCTTTTGTTTTTCTTTTCCTGCTTCACTGCCCAGATCAATTCCAATAACTGATACAAATATTTTTCTATCGATTTCTATCTTATCCCAACAGCCACTAAGAAGTAGGCAGCAGAGTGCTAATGAAAGTATCTTTTTAAGCCTCATTCTTCTTTCTCCCCCTTCCTTTATAACGATTCGTAAATATCAATACCAAAGGGAGTACAAAAAAGCTGAAGATTGATAAAATAGGAATAAGCTTCCCTGATGCATCATAGACTTCAGCAATATTTTGAGGATACATCGCTATAATATAAATAACAGGTGACATTATAAGTGAGGAAAGCTTTATATCATGTAGATGAAAAGCTTCTTTTACTATATCTCCCGAAAAATAATACATATTTACGAAGGTGGTAAAATAGAACAACACCCAAAGGGACATAACTAAACCTTCCCATCGTTCTATAAAAGCTCCTGGAATCACTATAGCTCTAATAAGTGTTATTGTTGGCCACAAAAGTTCCTTTGTATGATCCTTACCAAAAAACATCAAGCAGAGAATAGTTACTACTGCATAAAATAGGGTTATAAAAATAATGCTTTTAGAAAATGTTTTTTTTAAGCCTTCTCTTTCTTTCATAAATGGCAGTACTAAATATGCTATCTCGAATCCCCCAAAAGCATAGGTAGCAGTAGCAAGAGATTTTATGTACTGTTTTGGACTTGATTGTAAAAGCGGAAGTACATTATTGATAGTTCCTCCCCTTGTTGCAAATATTAATATAAAAATCATTGGTATAAACATTGCAAAAAATGCGATTTCATTAAATTTCACTAAAGCTGATACTTCACCTCTAACTAGATATAAACCTGTAAAAATCATTACTACCAGTATAAATTCTGTTGGGGTTTGTTCTAAAAGATACATTTTCAAAACTTCAGCAAAAACTCTCATGCCTGAGGCAACTGAGAAAATTAAGTATGCACTAATTATAAAAGCAAATACCTTTCCTATAAACTTTCCCAGATTATCTTCAAGCATTACATAAAAAGTTGAATAATTATTTTTTGTCACAACTCTATATATTAAAGCTAATAAAAAATAACATATAATCCCTGCAAGTATAGTGACAAACCAGCCGTCTGTTCCAACTTCATTAGCCATTCTGCTTGGGTAGGAGAAAACTCCCACGCCAATAACAGAAACAACTATGGTGGCAAACAAACCATACTTGCCTACAAATCCTCTATTATTCATAAGCTGCTCTCTCCTCTATTCCTGTCTTATCTTATCCTCTGGTTCCATGAACTCAGGTCTATTCTTAAAGTGCTTCAAAGGCATTCTTACAAACATATCTTTAAAATCCTTCTTATGCGGATGAACTAATGGAGATAAATATGGTATTCCAAAGCTTTTAAGCTTGACGAGATGAATAAGTATAATAATTAGCCCTAAAGCTATTCCATAAAGTCCTATAATAGAAGCAGCGATTATCAGAAAAAATCTCGAAATTCTTAATGCTGAGCTTACTTCATAATTTGGTGTTATAAAGCTTGCTATTGCTGTAATTGAAACTATTATAATCATAATTGGGCTGACAATACCTGCACTAACTGCTGCCTGGCCTATGATTAAACCGCCTACTATACCAATAGTGGAACCAACAGCTTTGGGCAATCTTACAACAGCCTCAATCAAAAATGCCAAGGCTACCTCCATAATGAAGGTTTCAACAAAAGCAGGAAATGGCACACCCTCTCTTGAAGCTGCGATAGAATACGCAAGTTTTGTTGGTATTATGGATGTATGAAAGGAAGTTACAGCCACATAAACTGCTGGCATAATAAGACCTATAAATATACCAACAAACCTGATTAGCCTAAGCATTGATGCATTAATCCATCTTTGATAATAGTCGTCAGGAGTTTGAAAAAGAGCTGGAAAAGTAGCAGGGACTATTATTGCAAAAGGCGAATTATCAACAAGTACAGCTACTCTTCCTTCATATAATGCAGCAGAAACCACGTCAGGCCTTTCTGTGCTCTGCATCTGAGGAAATGGCGACCAGCTGTCGTCTTCAATAAGCTGCTCTACATATCCGCTGTCTAATACTGCATCAATATTTATATTTTCAATTCTGCTCTTTAAATTATCCAGCACATCTTTATTTACAATGTCATCTATGTACATTATTGCACAATCTGTTTTAGATCTCACTCCAAGCGATTTAGGTTCAATCTTAAGTCTTGTATCTCGAATCCTTCTTCTTATCAAGGCAGTATTAAATCGTATTGTTTCAGTAAACCCATCTCTTCCGCCTCTAATAACAGTTTCTCCTGAAGGCTCAGCTACACCTCTTGCAGGCCAAAAACGTGTTGCAACAACAAACACTGCTGGTATGCCTTCAATAAGGAGCATTGTATCTCCTGAAAGCATAGCATTCACAGCTTCACTAAGCTTTAATACTTCTCTCATATCAGAAACAGTTAGTATCTTGTCTTTGATCTGCATTACATTATCTACTTGCTGATTTTCAAGCATTAAAGACTCCAAAACATAATTATTTATCAATATCTTGTCAGCCATACCATCTATGTAAATTACTGCAGCATTCCAGTTTGCAATATTAAATTGCCTGTATACAATATCTGAAGTATCCTTAAATAGCTCCTTTAAATATGAAATATTTTCATCCACCTTAGGAGTTATTAAGTCTCTTATTATTTCTTTCAAAACCTTCACTTCCTTTATCCATTGTAGATTTCAAACTAAGTCAGCATTCTCAAAAAAAATAATCCTACACCTAAAATGATTGAACCTATCCCAAGAATTCTTGCCTTTTTAGCAGTATCCCCCATATTGCTTTTTTTGAAATATGAAACGTCAATAAATCCAACTATTATGCCTTGAACTACCATTAATATTAAAAAATATTTTGTAAACAAGCCAATGATGAGCATTGAAATCATTCCTTTCAGCAGTGTCATCTCAATCAAAGATATTTTTCGCTGTAAACCTATAAAATATGCACTTTAGAATTACCCAAAAAATAAAGACATACTATACTCAGCAAATGCTGTGAATAGTATGCCTGAATTATCTTGCATTAAATTGTTCTTGTTATAAAGGTTTCATTATATCTTGTCTTGAATTTTTCAAAGCAGTGCTGAGCCTTAACCATATCATCAAAAAAGCTAAATATTGTTGGCCCACTACCGCTCATCATGGTCCCAAGAGCTCCCATCCTTATCATTTCATTTTTAATATCCTTAAGTATACCATGTTTTCTAAGTGTCACATTTTCCAATATGTTTTTCATATTATTGCAAACATATTTTAAATCATTGTTTTCTACAGCTTGTATTAGTCTTTCAGTATCAGGATGCTTGTAAATTTTAGAAATATCAAGTCCTTGATATACTTCCTTAGTTGATACTCCAAAAGATGGCTTAACAACTATCATAATATGATTGCTAAAACTCTTCAGCTGAGTTATTTTTTCCCCTATGCCCTCACAAAGTGCAGTTCCTCCTAAAATACAGTAAGGAACATCAGCACCAATTTTCAAGCCTAATTCCATCAATTCTTCGTTATCTATATTTATTTCAAATATACTTCTCATTCCCTTAAGCACAGCAGCCGCATCAGTGCTTCCCCCTGCAAGTCCTGCTGCTACAGGTATATTCTTCCTTATACTTATATCTACACCACCCTGAATGTCATACTTATCCATAAAAAGCTTAGCAGCTTTATAGGCCAGGTTTCTTTCATCCGTAGGTATGTATGGTTTGTTTGAACTTATATTTATACCGCTTTTAGCTTTATTAATATTTATTAAATCATATAAATCAATATTCTGCATTATCATTCTAAGCAGGTGATATCCATCTTCTCTTTTACCTACCACATCAAGGGAAATATTGATTTTAGCATAAGCCTTAAGAAGCATGCTATCTCTCCACCTTCCTAACAAAGTCATTACTTTATAAAATTACTCATATACGCATAAAATATACTTTTTTAGTATATTACATAAAAAAAAATAAAGCTAGAGTTAATTTTCTAGCTTTATTTTATAAACTACCCTACTGTTGCCTCAAGCTGTATTTCTTCTTCATTCTTGATTCTAGTTTTAACCAATTTAACTAATGGTTCAAATTTTTCAAAAAAGATTATTATAACATCACCAGGTTTAGAATTGTCTATAGCTTTTTCTAAGGCTTCAAGTTCATTTAAGATTATTTCATAATTGGTGTTGCCTGACTCTTTAACACCCATTTCAAGAATTCCTGCAACCTCTCCTGGTTTCCTGCCTCTCTTTTCTTCGTCTTCCTTTATATAAATATAGTTAAAGTAATTTCCTGCGATATTAGCAACATTAAGTATATTGCTATCTAGTCTATCCCCAGGAACTCCTATTACTCCTATAAGTCTTTTATGTCTTATAGATTTGGCACCTTCAAGTACTGCCTTGTAGCCTTCAATGTTGTGACCATAGTCAAGTATTACTGTAGCCCCATTTACGCTGTACATATTAAATCTACCTGGGTTTTGTTCTTCATTGCTCTTAAAAGTAGTTAAGCCCTTTCTTATAGTTGCATAGTCCACTCCAATCCCAACAAGCGCAGCACAAGCAGCCATTGAATTTTCAATATTATATTTCAGCTTCCCCTTTATAGTTATACCAATATTGTTTATCTTTCCAAGCGGTACCGCATTTCCATCCTTTTCTACATATATGTACCCATTTTCAGGGTATATTCCATAACCGCCTTTATTGATATTTTCTCTAAGCAAATCATTTTCCTTATCCTTTGAGAAGAAAATTATATTGCTCTTCATTCTTCCCACTATGGTTTTGCTCATGTGATCATCAGCATTTATCACAACATATCCTTCATCCTTAACTGCTTCACCCACCAAAGCCTTTACGCTTGCCAAGTCCTCAATAGTGTTAATTCCATCTAACCCTAAGTGATCCTCAGTTATATTGGTTATAACTGCCACATCAGCTAAATCATAGGCAAGACCTTTCTTAATAATACCGCCCCTTGCAGTTTCAAGTACTGCAGCATCGATTTCTTTGTTCATCAAAAGAGTCATAGCACTTAGATAACCCGTTGTATCACCTTTATGAACACATTTATTTCCAATGTATATGCCACCAGTAGTTGTCATTCCTACATTATATCCTTTTAAAGATAGTGTATGAGCTATAAGTCTTGTTGTAGTAGTCTTGCCATTTGTACCAGTAACAGAAATAATAGGCATACGGATTTGTTCCTTACACAGCATATCAACAATTGCACTAGCTACATTCCTGCTCTTGCCGCTATAAGGATAATGATGCATTCTTATTCCCGGTGCTGCATTTACTTCAATTATGGCGCCTTCCTTTGTAAGTGGAATACTTATATCATTACAGCATATATCTATTCCACATATATTAAGTCCTATAGACTTAGCTACCCGTTTGCAGATTTCAATATTTTCTTCACAAATAATATCAGTGCAATCAATTGCTGTTCCACCAGTAGACAGATTAGCATTTTCTTTTAAAACTAATTTAACACCTTCTGGCAGTATAGAATCCAAGCTGTATCCGCTTTTAGAGATATATGCTATCAAAGCTTCATCCATCTTTATTTTAGTTAAAGGCTTTTCGTGTCCTCTGCCTCTTCTTTCATCCTTGTTTAGTACCTCAATAAGCTGCCTTACTGTTCTTATACCATTACCAACAACATAGGGTGGTATTCTCTCAGCCACAGCTATAATCTCTCCATCTACAACACAAGCTCTAAAATCCCTACCAGTTATAAATTGTTCTATCATTATATCCTGATACTCTTTAGTTAGAATACTGTAAGCTTCCATAGCCTGCTTTTCATTTTGGATATTTACAAAAACTCCCTTACCCTGATTTCCGTAGGTAGGCTTTACCACTATTGGGTAACCTATTTTCTCTGCTTTCAAGAGCATATCTATGGAGTTTTGAACTTTATATCCTGAGGCCACAGGTAAACATTGTGCTGAAAGCACTTCTTTCGTCAAAAGCTTATCACAAGCAATATCTATAGCTGTTCCACTTGTCTCGCTGCATATTGTAGCTTCAATTATCTTTGCATGCTTGCCGTAGCCAAGCTGAAACATACTTCTTTCACCAAGTTTAAGTACCGGGATACCTCTCTTTTTCGCCTCAGCGCATATTGCCAAAGTACTAGGTCCAAGCTGTTCGCTTAGCAGGGTTTCCTCTAAGGAACTTAGTCTTGGACTTAAATCAAATTCTAATCCTTTAGTAAGAGTGTTTATTATATCTATTGCAAGCTTAGCAGCTTCTATGGCTGTATTCTTATATTCATATTGATATATTATATAGTATAAATCACCCAGAATTTCCCTAGCCTTGCCATAAGCTATTTCAATTCCAATCCTGTTTTGCAGTGCTATTATCATATGTTCGCATATATGGGCTAAATAAGTTCCTTCTTGAAGTCTTTTAAAGAAACCTTGATCTTCATCTATGCCGCATCTATGAGTCTTAAGCTCAGGCAGAAGTTCCAACAGCCTTTCGTTGAAGCCTTCTATTTTATTGCTTGGAGTTTCACAATAACCTTCAAGATCTAGGTCCATTCTTATGCATTTTTTATGAGAGTAAATATTTCTCCCCTCAAAAATGCTAACGTCTACTATCTTCATTTTATTTTTGTTTTTCCTCCTTAATTGGCTGCCTTGTGTTTAATTCAAATTTATCGCCTTTTTTAAGCACATGCATTTTTATATCAAACATGGATAAAATTTCATCAGGGTTCTGCTCTGAAACATTTGTATAGCTGATAGAGCTTCCATCTATAACATAGACTGCTCCTGAGCCTGTTACTTGGAATTCTCCTTTATTGTTAACCATTATTGCTGTATCTTCATCTATGCCTATTCCTAAGCTTTCAGGATTTTCGGCCACAGCAACTAAAAGTCTTCCTATTCTTCCCCTTTGCGCAAAGTGCTGATCTATTATTACATTTTTTATTAAACCAAGTCCTGGTGCCATTTTGAGAGTACATTTTTTAGGTGATTCTTCATCATCACCTGTTATTACCATAGTATCACTTACAACTGAAGCACCTGCTGAGGTGCCAACATAAACACAGCCGTTTTGATTACTTTCATGAAGTGCTTTGAACAAAGGGCTTCCTCCTAAAAGGCTGGTTATTTTAAGCTGATCTCCTCCAGTAAAAAATATAAGTGAAGCTTTTTGTACCATTTCTACATTGTGATTTTCAAAAGCATCTTTTCTATCCTCAACATTTAAAATACTTATGTTTCTCACGCCAAGCTTCTCAAATATCATTTTATATTCAGCCCCAACCTCTTTAGGCAAATCTGTAGCAACAGTAGCAATGACTAGTTCTTCACGTTCCTTATCAATCTTGCTGCATACTTCTTTGAGTATTTCCTTTTCCCCTTTCTTATCTTCTGCTCCTCCAATTATTATGAGGTTACCTTTTAGCATTTCTTCCAAGTAATATCACATCCTTAACCACATGTATCTATTATTCTTTCCAAATATATGGTAAACTATTCTCGTTTTTAAATTTTATTGACTTCTTTATTTTGCAATCATTTATAAAAAAATATTCAAAAAATAAAAAATATCCCAAGCTCCATTTTTGCTTGAGATATTTCCTCATTATAAGTTTTTATATTGAGAATTTATGAATTCTTCGAATTCTTTTAAAGAGCTTTCATCTGTAAACGAAGCCTGAGCCTGCTTGTCGCCGCCTCCGCCCCTGCCATTATACTTTGAAAGATATTCTTTGAACACCTTGCCGCAATGTATGTCATAACCTCCATTATGAGCAAACCAAAGTTTTTTGTCTTTAAGTGATGATAGCACTACAATATACTCTCCAAAGCCAAGCAGTACTCTTCCCAAACTCTGTACTTCCTCAAAAGATCTGCCCTCAAAACTCCTAGAAATGAGCTTAGAATGAACATTACTCAAAATATCTTTCGCTTCATACTGATGCAGCTTCTCTTTGAGTTCTTTGATTTCCTTTTGCCCGCTTCTTAATTCATCATTATTAAAGCTAATTCTGTCTTGCAAACTTTCAAAGTCAACAGCTAATAATCTTGATATACTTACAATTATATCCTGCTTTAGCTGATAATCTTCAAAAGCTCTCTGCCCACATTTAAAATAGACTCTAATAATCCCTTTATACTTCTCAATTTTTATAATTTTTATCAGTCCCAACTGCCCAGTACTTGTCAAATGTGTCCCACAGCAAGGAGAATAATCTATTTTGTCAATTTCAACAATTCTTATATCCTCATCAACCTTTGGAAATTTTCTTAAAGGAAGGTTAGCCAGTTCTTCCTTATCAACTATATATGTTTTTATTTCCTTATTGCTGTAGATTAACTCGTTAACTTCTTTTTCAACTGCTTTAACGATTTTATCAGGCATATCAGCCATTGATATATCTATTGAAACATAATCTTCTCCAAGGTGAAAACTTGAGGTTTCTCCCTTATATCTATCATAAAAAACAGCAGACAATAAGTGCTGTCCTGTATGCTGCTGCATTAAGTAAAATCGTCTTTCGAAATCCAAGCTGCACTTTACATTTGGTTTCTCAGGCCTCCTATTTACAACATGATAAATATCATTACCTTCCTCAAACACATGCGATACCTCAATATCGTCAATATACCCGGTATCAGCAGGCTGGCCTCCACCTTCTGGATAAAAGGCAGTCCTATCTAAAAGCACAAGAACCTTCCCATCCCTTTCAACAATATCTAAAACCTGTGCCTCCCATTCTTTCAAATAGGGTTTATCATAGTAAAGTTTTTCCGTCATACTTGTATCTCCTCTTATGCTATAGTTTTGGGCCATAAAACCATATAAAAAGTTAACAATTTAACTTTTTATATGGCTGTACTAGCATTACTATCAATCGGTTTGTTTTATTTATCTACCATTATACCCCAATACTAAGGTCTAATTCTATCCCTGTCTCTAGGAAATAAAGTTACTTCTCTAATATTTTTATAACCTAAGAGCTGGCCTGTTAGTCTTTCGAGTCCTATTGCAAGACCACCATGAGGAGGCATTCCAAATTTGAATACTTCAAGATAATCCTTAAAACTTTCAACATTCAAACCTCTGTCAGCTATGCTTTCCCTTAACTGCTCGTAGTTATGAATTCTTTGACCTCCTGTTGTTATTTCAAGACCTCTAAATAAAAGGTCAAAGCTGTGAGTTAATATTTCCTCCGAAGGCATGGCATACATCGGCCTTTTTCTTCTTGGATAGTGAGTTAGAAATAAAAACTCGCTTCCTAGATTATTTTTTGCATACTCGCATATTTGCTTTTCCCCTTCTGGGTCCAAGTCTCCCTCTAGGTCTGTTCTGTCATATTCTTCTTTCAAAACTTCAATAGCTTCTGAAAGTCTCATAGAAGGAATTGCTGCATTTAGAACTGGCATTGAAACCTGAAGAAGCTTAAGTTCTTCACAGCATCTAATTTCAACTGTTTCAAGCATGTGTTTAAGTAGTCTTTCCTCTACAGCCATTATATCCTTCTCATCCTCAATAAACCCCATTTCAAAATCCAAGCTTATATATTCATTCAAATGTCTTACTGTGTTATGCTCTTCAGCCCTATATACATGTCCGATTTCAAAAACCCTTTCATAGCCTGCCCCAACAAGCATTTGTTTATAAAACTGAGGACTCTGAGCAAGATAAGCCTTGTTGTCAAAATACTTAATTTCAAAAAGTTCAGTGCCTCCTTCAGTACCTTCAGCTACAATCTTAGGAGTAAATACTTGAGTAAATCCCTCTGAGGATAAAAACTCCTGAAAAGCTTGAGCAAGAGTTGACTGAACTTTAAATATTGCATTAGTCTTTGGATGTCTCAAAGCTAAAACTCTATTGTTTAAAATCGTATCAATATTAGCTTCAAGTTCTTCCTTATTTATTTCTATGGGCAAATCTTCCTCAACAGCAGATATTACTTTAAAGCTGTGAGTCCAAATCTCAACCTCTTCTCTGCTTCCATCCTTTTTCTGAACCTCTCCAACAAGTTCAATAACACTCTCAAGCTTTAAACCTTTGATGTCTATAGTTTTCGTATTTATGACACACTGTACCAGACCACTTCTATCTCTAACTAATATAAAAGCTAGCTTTCCTAGCTTTCTAATCCTATGCACCCATCCATTAATGCTAACTGTCTCACCATTCAAATTTCTTAGTTCTTTTATTAGTATTCTGTTCAATTTAAATCGCCTCCATTTTATTATATCTACTTATTTACTCCCAACTTTTATCTCCCCTGGCCAAGGTCAAATAAAAAATCCCTAAGCAATTATTGCTCAGGGACGAAAAAACTCCGCGGTACCACCCTAGTTAACCTATAACATACTAAGCAAATAAAAACAAAAAACTCTCACTCCATGTAGGAGTGAGAGTATAATCCCACGGTACCATCCTGCTTAACCACTATAGGTTCGCTCATTCCTTTTAACGGTAGAAATCCGTCCTGCCCTAATCATAATTATAACTTTCAGACAAGCAATTCAAGGATGTCTTTCAGCAGATTTCCTTTATCAGGCTTTCACTACCCCTGATTCGCTTTAAAAATCCATCAGCTTACTTTTCCTATCTTCATCACATTGATTTATATATTTTTGAATATTCTATCACTTAATATATTATATGTCAATATACTTATTTTAAAACCTTTTACAACAATCTCAGATAAACACCTGTAAATGGCTTTATTCTATAAAAAATCCCCCCAATGTTATACCAGGGAGGATTTGCATGTTTATCTAATTATATCTAATAATTCTTGTTCAATTAAGTCATTGTATTTTCCTTGTCTATATTCCTGTACTAGCTCCTTTTGCTCTTCAGAAGGCACCCTAGCCATTTTCTCAGAAATAATTTTTGGCACCTCTATGTATGCACCCTTAGGTTCCATATCTTCTGTAAAAGTCATTACTGTTGGAATTCTTGAAGTTCCAGTATACTCTTCCAGAAGCTCTTTGTTTCCTTTCATACCATAGTAATAAATCTTCAGGTTTTCATTTATATCCTGCATCCTCTTAACAAAAGGAAGAGTTACAATACAATCTGGACAATAACCCTCTGAAAATACAACTATATTAACTTTTTTATCTATAGCCTTCACGGCATCTACAGTCTCTTTTGAAAGCTGTGTTTTTTCATAGGCTAAAATCAGTTTTTCTCTCTCATCCTCTTTATTCTTACCTAAATATCCTTGAAAATCTAATGCATCAGATAAATTAATCATTATTAACCTCCTATAAATTAATAAACTTTTCAATATCTTCTTTTATTATATTTAAAGAACTTCTCCAGAATTCAACAGAATGAATATCAATTCCCATCATAGCTGTAACCTCTGCAATTTTTTTCTTGCCTGTTACGGATAGAAGCTTATCATAATCTGCTACAAAAGCTTCACCTCTCTTTAAGTATTCAGCATATAAACCCTTTGAAAACAATAATCCAAAGGCATAAGGGAAGTTGTAGAAGTTTTGCCCTGCATAATAATAGTGCGGTTTGCATACCCACATATATGGATGAAGATATTCTGGGTCTAGGCCTTCTCCATAAGCTTCCTTCTGTGCATTAAGCATTATCTCCTTAAGCTCATTTACAGAAAGTGATGCTTTTTCCCTTCTTCTGAATAATTCAGATTCAAAAAGAAATCTGCTGTATATATCAACTATAACCTGTGCCGAATCTGATATATCTCCTTCTAAAATTGTATATGCCTCTTCGTTAGATGCATTCTTCAATGCTGCTCTTTTAACAATTGTCTCGCAGAAAATTGAAGCAGTTTCAGCTATTGGCATGGTATATCTGCTATTTAAATAGCTTTCTTCCATAAGACAACTTCCGTGATAACCGTGGCCAAGCTCATGTGCAAGTGTTGCTACATCTGAAAAGCTTCCTGTAAAGTTACTTAGTATTCTGCTTTCGCCTATTGGATGAATATTTGAGCAAAATGCACCACCGCGTTTTCCCTCTCTTGGCTCAGCATCTATCCATCTATTTTCAAAAGCATTATCTGCAAAATCTGCAAGCTTATCACTGAAGGTTCTGAAATTCTTAACTATAAAGTTTCTCGCTTCTTCATAGCTGAATCTCATATCTCCCTCACCTGTTGGTGCAAACAAATCGTAGAAAGGAAGCCCCTTTTCATATCCTAAAATTTCAGCCTTCTTTAAATAGAACTTGTGAAACTCTTGAAGACTTTCTCTCATAGCTGTAAGCATAGCCTCCAGCGTTTCCATGTCTAATCTTGAATTAATCAAGGTTTGCTCAAGTGGAGATTCGTAGCCCCTAAGCTTGCTTAGAGTTATAACCTCTCCTTTTATTCCATTTAAACATGCTGCTGATGATTCTTCTATTTTCTTATATGCCTTAAGCTCAGCTTCATAGGCTGTCTTTCTTTCCCTTTTACTATTTGAATAGGCCATATTTCTAACTACAGGCAGTGGAAGTTGTTTATCTTCGTCATTTACTTTTATATCCACAAGCAAAGTTGAAGTCAACATATTCTGAAGCTTGTTCCATGCATTTGAACCCGTATTAATCATTTTTGCTATAATTACTTCTTCCTTCTCGCTTAAAAGATATTTGTTTTCAGCTTTAAGCTCCTTCAAATAAAACTCATGATTCTTTAAGGTATCTGATTTATCTATTAGCTCTTCGAAATTTTCCAAGGCCCCAAGCCATTTTTGAAAATTAACTTCCACCTCGGTAAGCTCAGTAGATTTGTTATCAAGCTCCTCTGAAACGGCAGTTGCTTTTTCATTCTTGGCCTCCACACTTAGTGTAAGCTCAGCAAAATCTCCCAGCCTTATGTACAAGCTATAAAACGCTATCTTGAGCTTTATATACTCTTCAATTTTTCCTGCTGCCTCAGCTGTATCTTTTAAATTTTTTGCTGCCCATGTTCTAAAGCTTTCTATATACTCATCAAACTTTTTCATGTCAGCTTTAAACTCGATGCTATCAAAGGATGTATAAAGCTCATCCAAGCTCCATCTTTGATTCATTTCTTATGCCCCCTTTGTAGTCACATAACAATTATTAATTGTTATGTATTTAATTGTATATGATTTAATTATTATTATACCTCAAATAAAATATAAATTCTTCCTTTTTCTATGCAGCAATGCAATTTTTATGTAATAATAAAAATGCGACATCATTTATATTAAAGGGGTGGGAACTTATGATTTTATTAAATTCTGCGCAAAGCATATTGAGTATTGTATTTATGATTGGCATAGGATACATACTTTCTCGTAAAGGATGGTTTAATGAGGATACCTCCAAATTATTTTCAAAATTAGTTATAAATATATCTCTTCCTGCAATGATGATTACAAATATCATCGGGACCTTTACTAAGGAAAATCTGTCTCAAGCAGGAATCGGTCTTTTAATTCCTTTTATCTCGGTGGTGCTTTCATATATACTTGGAGTTTGCGTATCTAAACTTATAAAAGTATCTCCCAAAAGAAGAGGAACCTTTCAGTGCATGTTCTTTCTTTCTAATACAATTTTTATAGGTCTTCCGGTGAATCTCGCCTTGTTCGGTGAAGCAAGCATGCCCTTTGTGCTATATTATTACTTTTCAAACACTACTATATTTTGGACTTTAGGTATATACATAATTCAAAAAGATGGTGGCTTTAAGAGTAAAAACATGGTTTCTCTTAGTAATTTAAAGAAGATATTTACACCACCTCTTATGGGTTTTATATTTGCCATAATATGCGTATTGCTTGATATAAAGCTTCCAAGATTTGTACTGGACAGCTGTAAATACATAGGAAACTTAACTACACCTCTATCTATGTTTTTTATCGGGATAGTTATTAAAACAATCAACTTTAAGAATTTTAAATTTGACAAAGATATGTTTTGGGTTATGGTAGGGAGATTTATTGTGTGTCCCCTTATAACCTACTTAACATCTAATGCGCTTAATGCTCCAACTCTAATGAAGAATGTATTTATAATTCAGGCAGCTCTTCCAGTTATGGCAAATACAGCTATAGTAACAAAGGAATATAATGCTGATTATGAATACGCTGCTGTAATGATAGCCTTAACAACTATAGCTAGTCTTGCATTTATTCCTATTTATAGATTTTTGTTAGGGTAATTAGGGAATTTTCGACATTTATTGTTTATATACCTTTAGAATAATTAAATTTCTGCGATAATTTAAATAGAATTATATTCTAGGAGGAATTATACTATGAAATTTAAGACCATTAAAAGAAAACTTACTGTTACATTTATAATCATTATATTACTTCCTATGCTTACTTCCTCATTAGTTTCAAACTCTATACTATCAGAGACACTGAAAGATGCCTATAATAATTCAATCAAAAGGTCTGTAGATGGTGTTAACAGTGTAATAAATGAGACCTACAACGGCTATGAGGTGTTTATTTCTCAAATGGTAGAAAATAGCATATCAAAAGTTGCCACGAGTCCTGATAAAGTTAATGAAGTAAAAAAAGAATTGGCTGGAATTACTAAAAGTAATCCTAAAATTCTAAACGCCTACATAGCTACTGAAAACAAAGCAATGTATATATATCCAGAAACAGAGCTTCCTAAAGATTATGATCCTACAGTAAAGTCTTGGTATAAGACAACTCTGGAAAATAATAATGCCGTAGTTTGGCAGGATGCCTACAAGGATATAGCTACTGGTAAAATGGTTGTTACTGCAACAAAGACAATTTTTGATGATGCTGGAAAGCCAATAGGAGTTGCTGGAATAGATGTAGATATTACTCATATTGCTAATCTGTTTAAAAACACAAAAATTGAAAATACCGGTGAAATATTGCTACTTGATAGAACCGGTATAGCAATTTCTGCTAATACCAAGGAATTTATAGGAAAAAATCTTAATCCTGAAAGAGTAAATGTAAATGCGGATACAAAAGATCAAAAGTTTGATAATGCCTTTAAGGATGCTTCCGAAGTAACTTGGATGAAGGCTGTTATGGCAGGAAAATCAGAGCTTTCAAAAGCAAAACTTGATGGCAAGTCTAGGTTTGTCTATTACTTAACCAATGAAAAGTCTGGCTGGAAGCTTATCGGTGTTCTTGATACAAAAGAAGTTTATCAAAAAATCCTTCTAGTTGTATCTATATTGGTTGGATTGCTTATTGTGTTTATAATAGGCTCCTTGGTGATTGGCCTTAAAGTTTCCAAAACTCTCACAAACCCAATAAATCATTTAAAAGAAGCCATGGAAAAAGGCGAGTCTGGTGATTTAACTGTGGTAACCCATATATCAACTGGTGATGAACTGGGGGATCTAGGAAGAAGATTTACAAATATGATAGGCAGCGTAAAAGATTTGGTACTTTCAGTTAAAAGCTCTGCAGCTCAGGTGCTTGAATTTTCACAGAACCTAACTAATCGCGCAGACGAAGTTGCTTTATCTTCTGATGAAATTGCAAGAGTAATTGATGAAATATCTAGTGGTACTCAGGAACAAGCTATGGCAACAGAAAAAGCTTCATTTATAGCAACTGAATTCAATCAAAATCTTTCTGAAATAAAGCAGTTTAATGAAACCATAATAACTGAAAGCAGCGATATGGAATCAAACAATGAAACGGCCATGCTTTCAGTAAGTGATTTAAAAAATAAAAACTCCTTAACTATATCCGGTGTTTCACAAATTTCCCAAAACATTGAAGAGCTTGTGAAGGAGACAGAAAATATTGGAGTTATATTAAATACTATTTTAGGTATTTCCTCACAAACTAATCTTTTAGCACTAAATGCGGCAATAGAAGCAGCAAGAGCAGGAGAATCTGGAAGAGGCTTTGCAGTTGTTGCAGAAGAAGTGAGAAAACTCGCAGAACAGTCTGCAACATCAGCCGAAAACATTAAGACTATTATAACAAGAGTAATAGATACAACTAAATCAGCAGCTTCAAGCATGACTTCCATAAAAGAAAATGTAAATGAACAAAGCACTGCTGTAAAAATAACAGAAGAAAGCTTTGACAAGCTTAATAATTCAATTCAATCAATAATGAGCACTATAGGCTCCATGAGTTCAAATATTGAAGCTATGTTAAGCAAGAGCAGTAGTCTTACAGAAAACATCTATAGTATTTCAGCCGTGGCAGAGCAGTCCGCTGCTGCTTCGCAAGAAGTTAATGCAAGCGCTGCAAATCAGCTTAACGATATACAAACTGTTAAGGCTCAGTCAAAGGAACTTTATGAGCTTGCTCAGAACTTAGATAATCTTATAGAGAAATTTAAAGTTTAAATTAATAA
Source organism: Clostridium swellfunianum (assembly GCF_023656515.1). Taxonomy (NCBI): domain Bacteria; kingdom Bacillati; phylum Bacillota; class Clostridia; order Eubacteriales; family Clostridiaceae; genus Clostridium; species Clostridium swellfunianum. The sequence continues at coordinate 3,259,816 of NZ_JAMOFV010000006.1, read as the reverse complement.
AAATAAGGGCGTCAAAAATGACTCCCTTATTTTTTATCTATATAACAAACCTTGCCTTGCTTCCTTCCTTTGCTGGAGTTATTTCAAGCCTAGCATCTATTCTTTCCTTGAGTTCAGGCACGTGAGATATAATTCCAACAAGCCTTCCACACTTTTGAAGATCTATTAAGGATTGAATTGCATGATCTAAGGATTCAGGATCAAGAGTACCAAAGCCTTCATCCACAAACATTGTATCTAGGCTTATCCCTCCTGCATAAGCTTGAACAACATCTGCAAGTCCAAGAGCTAAAGCAAGTGAAGCCTTAAAGCTTTCACCGCCTGAAAGAGTTTTAACGTGACGAGCTCTTCCAGTATAATTATCAAAAACTTCAAGTTCAAGCCCTTCTTGTTTTTGTCCCTTGCCCTTTTCTTCCTTTCTCCTTAGTAGGAATCTTCCAGCTGCCATTTTGTTAAGTCTTAGATTCGATGCTGATATTATCTCATCAAAATAAGCAGCTAGCACATAACGTTCAAAGGTTATTCTTTCTTCATTTAAGCCATTAGCAGCCCTTGAAATGTCGCTAATTGTGCTGTGCTTACCTTCATCTCCACTTATTTCATTATTAATTCTATTTATTTCTTTAATTGTGTCTTTATTGTTTTTAATTCTTGAAAATAAAATCTTATTTGTATCTAAAAGCTTGTTTTCTGTTTGTTTAACATCTTCTAAAGCTTTTGAAAGTTCTTCAACATTTATAAAGTCTAAGCTTTTAGTAGACTCACTAAGCTTATCCAGAGCATCCTTTACAGATTGAAGCTTTTTAAAGTAATCATTAATTTCAATGTCTATAGCTTCTATTTCCTTTTCAGATATTTTAAACCTACTGTATTCCTCATAATCTTTAAACAAGCTTTCTATAATTTTATCTTGAAGCTTAGTATTCCAAATCTTAACCTCTTCTTCAGCTTGCTTCAGACTATCATATTTTGCTTCCTTGTCCGCTTTTCTAGAGGAATAATAGTTCTTTGCTTCATTAAACTTTAGCTGCGCTATATTAAAGCTTTTCTCTAACATATTTAACTGTTCATCAAGCTTCTTAATTTTAATATCAAGTTTTGAACTAGTACGGATCTCCTCAGGAATTTCGGCTTCAATAACCTTAAGCTGTTCTTCTTCAGACGTAGTCCTAGCATAAAACTTAGTATATTCTTCATCGAGGGCTGGCAGCTCTGCTTCCATTGCTTCAATACTTTTTTGAAGCTTGGCTATATATTGTTCTAAAGTGTACTTTTTACTGATTGCTTCATCAAGTTTTTTTACCTTACCTAACGCTTCATCGGCCTCATTCTTAAGCTTTGGTCCTCTTTCATTTATATAACTTAGAATATCTTCGTCTATTTTCGATACTACTTCTTCACCTAATATAACCTTTAGAGTATTTTTAGTCTGGACTAATTCATTAAAGCTTGCTTGTGCTTTCGTTTTTAGCTCCGCAAGAATTAAAAGTCTTCTGTTTCTTTCTTCAGTAAGCTGGTCATAACCCAACTTAGCTTCCTTAACACTTTCTTCTGTAGGGGCATCCTCTAAAATTACAGCAGGTTTTGGATGGTGTGTGGCTCCGCATACTGGGCACTCACCTCCATCCTGAAGGGTTTTAGCCAGTATGCCAGCCTGTTCCTTTAAAAACCTAGTCTCTAGAGTTTCATACTCAGCTTTGCATTTTGCATATTGCTTTTCAAATTCTAAATAGCTTTGACCGCAAAGAGCGTGTTCCTTTACATTACTTTGATTCTGTCTTACCTTGCCTCTAAGTTCCTTTAATCTTTCTATTAGAAAATTGTTGTCATCAATAACCTTAGATAATTTTAATTTTTCATTTTCACAAACTGCTATATAATTATAGTTTTCGTTAGCTTTTAGAAGCTTTGTTTTGTCCATTACAAGCTCATTCTTAAACTGCTCCAAGTAATTTTTTTTATTAAGCAGTTCTTTTTTTAATTCTTCTATACCTAATAGCTTCGCTTCATAAACTGTAACCTTATCCATTTTTTCCTTTAAGCTGGAAATTGCTTGAACCAAGGCCTTTCTTTCGCCTTCTCTGCCTTCTTCAATTCTTAGCTTTTCTTCACACTCCCTACTTTCCTCCTCAGCCTTAATTAAAGCTACTTCAGCCTCCTTATACTGATTTTCTTTAATTTGTCTGCTATTCTTTCTGTCTACTAAAGCATTTTCAACAAGAATAACCTGAGCTGCTTTTCTTGATTTTTCAAGTTCTGTCTTTTTATCTATGTATTTCTGCTCTCTTGAGCACATAGAAATATAAAGCTCCTGCTGTTCTTCTTTATCTCTGAGCTTCTTATTGTTTTCTTTTGCTTCAACTATCCTTATCTGAAGCTTTTCCTGAGCAGTTTTAACTTCCTGTATATCCTTGCTTATAGCCTTGCTTTCCTTTTCATCCAACGTTATAAGTTCTTTTGTTTTATCCAAGATTTCAGCAATATTTAGATCCTGGGCATTTAAAAGTGTTAATAAGTTTTCATCCTCTCCTGGCTGAATATGCTTAACATGCGCAGTTCGTTTTGTTTCGCCTTCCTTTATCTTCTTATAGAAGTCCTTTTGAAGATTATCCAGCTTTTGCTGAATAGCTTGAAAAGCTTCTGTGCCAAATATTTTTCTAAAAATAACTTCTCTTTCCTTACTCTCTGCTTCTAGAAGTTTCCTAAACTCTCCCTGTGGAAGCATTACAATCTGTCTGAACTGATTTTTATTTATCCCTAAAAGTTCATTTATTTTATTATCAACATTCTTTATTTGTGCTATAAGCTTTCCCTCAGGCAATTCTAGCTCCGCATCACTTTCACGAACAGTAAAGCCTTCGCCCTTAAGTTTCTTTGCCTCTTGCTTTGGGTTTCTCTTTATTCTATAGCGTTCTCCTCTAAGCTCAAACTCCATTTCAACATAAGTAAATACCTCAGGAGCTGCAAAATGGCTTCTTAAGCTGTCATTATCTCTACTGCTTCCAGAGGCTTCTCCAAAAAGCACATAGCTTATTGCATCAAAAATCGTGGTCTTTCCTGCTCCAGTAGGCCCTGTAATCAAGAATATATTTTTATCTTTTAAGTTTGAAAAATCTATTGTTTCTTCACCCGGATAAGGACCAAAGGCACTCATTGTTAACTTTATAGGTTTCATTATAAACTTCCTTCCCTATCTGAAATTCTTTTCAACATCTTCAATAACATTTTTTAGCAAACCAAGTTTTTCCTCAGTTAAATCTTTTCCTGATATAGAGTTGTAAAACTCTTCAAAAAGCTCAAGCTTAGATTTATCCTTATATCCTATTGAAGCTGAAGTTTTAACATTCTCTCTAACTGCCTTATCCTCTCTGTGAAGTCCCATAATATTTGGATAAACAGCCCTAAGCTTTGAAATTGGATCTATTAGCTCCTCTTCGTCTGTAAGAATTGCATATATGTAATCCTCCACATTTTCTTTTGAATAAACCTCCTTGGAAATAAGCTCTGCAAGAGGTCCTTTTATAAGTCTCATATCCCTTCTTGGTGTAAGTTCCCTATGGTTTACAGACATTTCACCTGCTTTATCTATTTCAACTATAGTAACGCCCTTCCTATGCTTGGTCTCAGAAAAAGAATACTTTAGAAGTGATCCCGAATACCTTATTCTATCACTTCCCACTTTCTGAGGTCCATGAAGATGCCCAAGAGCTGTATAAGAAAAACCCTCAAAATGTTTCCCACTTATTAAGTCCGTTCCACCTATGCTTAAAGGCCTTTCTGAATCAGATATGTCAAGTCCCGCCCTTGTACCTTCTTGATCAATTTCAACTTCAGCTTCCTTCATAAAGGTAACATATCCATGAGCAACAAGTATGCTTCTTTCAGCGTCGCTCCTGGAGGCATTAATTTTTTCAACTATTTTTTTCATAGCATCATCATGGCAAACTATTTCATCATCTTCATATATATGTCTTACTGATTTTGGGTCTTCATAAGGAACTAAATAAAAACACACTTGTCCGTATTCATCTTCAAGTACAACTTTTTTAGTATCCTTATCAAATACTCCTGCTATATGTAGTCCATTACTGGTAAATATCCTGCTTCCAAAGGACAACCTTTCAGCACTGTCATGATTCCCAGCTATAGCTAATATTGGTGTATTATATTCTAAAAGAATTTTGCTAAAAATCTCATCCAAAAGCTCAATTGCCTCAACCGGGGGAATGCTTCTATCATATAAATCCCCTGCAATAACTAGAGCATTTGGCCTTTCTTCTTTAATTATATTTAAAAGCTGTTCCAAAATATATCTTTGGTCTTCTATCATGCTGAATTCATTAACTATTTTTCCAATATGCCAATCACCAGTATGAATTATTTTCATAAGTTACTCCTCCATCTTATAAAATCTCATCAGATTATACGTTCGCTATCTATATAATAAATCCTTCTTAGCAAAATTGGAAGTACAATAATATTTCCAATTAAAAAAGTGGATTGCCCTATTTTTCTAGCAACCCACTTTAAAGCTGTTATTTAATTAGTGAAAACTTATATATAGTTTTATGTTTATACTCTTCAAAAGCTTTAAGCACTACTGATGAAAAGCCTTCATGATTCATTGAGTCAGGCAGATATTGAGTCTCAAGGCATAAACCTGCTCTTTGCTCATATGCCACTTTGCCTTTGCCTATTTGAGTACTATTTAAGAAATTGCCTGTATAGAACTGAATTCCTGGCTTTGTAGTATACACTTCAAGAACTCTTCCACTTGTTTCATCTATAACTTCTGCAGCCTTTTCTGGCTTTCCTCCGCTAACATTTAAAACCCAGTTATGGTCATAACCTTTTCCTAAAACTATTTGTTCATAGCTGCTGTTTATATCTTCTCCAACAGTTTTTAAGGTTCTGAAATCCATAGGGGTTCCTTCTACGCTTCTAATTTCTCCAGTTGGAATTGCTTCTTCATCAACTGGTGTAAACCTGTCAGCGTTAATCATGACCTTATGATTTAGTATTTTTCCTGAAGCATGGCCTGACAAATTAAAGTAGGAGTGATTGGTCAAATTCACTACAGTATCTTTGTCACTTTGAGCAAAATAATCTATGATAATCTCATTGTTCTCTGTAAAGGTATATGTAACTTTAACCTTTAGATTTCCCGGATAGTTCTCCTCTCCATCCTGACTGACATAGGACAATACTAAAAATTCTTCATTTCCATCAATTATAGTCTCGGCTTCCCACACAACCTTGTCAAATCCTTGAAGTCCACCGTGCAGATGATTACTACTGTCATTTGCATTAAGCTTATATTTAGCTCCATTTAGCTCAAATCTTGCTTTTCCAATTCTATTTGCAAATCTTCCTATAATTGCTCCAAAGTAAGGACCTTGCATATAATAATCTTCCAAGTTTTCAAAGCCTAAAACGATATCAGCAAGTTTGCCATTTTTATCAGGAACCTTTAACGAAAGAATTGTCCCTCCAAGATTAGTTATTTCTGCTAATGCTCCTGTTGAATTTTCAAGTGTAAATATATCAATATTTTTACCGTCTTTTTGTTTTCCTGAAAATCTCTTAGTTATGCTCATAAATTATCTCTCCTTGTATTTAATATATATTTATATTTTACTTAATTAGATTAGGCATGTCCATTGTGCAAACTTAATAAAAATACCCCTTTATTTTAAATAGTAATTAATAATTAAAGGAGTATTTTTTACTCTGTAGATATTATTGAATTTCATACCCAGTATTTTCAATGCATTGTCTAATTGATTGCTCACTAGCTGGTTCATTATACTGTACTTCAACAGTTCCTCTAGCTAAATCTACTGCAACTTCTTGAACTCCTTGGAGCCTATCTAAAGCATTTAACACCTTCGTTTTGCTTTGTGCGTTTGCAAGCCCTGACACATTATAATGCACATTTTTCATACATAATAACCCCACTTTCAACTTTGATTCACATTATTAGTATGAAAAAATAATTGATTTTTATCCCTCTCTAAACCCACTGAAGGTCAACAAAAGCTGTGAAGATAGATAAAACAACCAAATTAGAAATCCAAAAATAAACTTGTTAGTTACATTATATAAAGCAACATTTAAATCACAAAAGAAAAACATCGTCATTCCAATACTAATTAAATCTTTTTTTGTTTTTATTGCTGTATACAAACTGCAGAGTAAAATGCCTCCATAAATTACACCTTCCATTAATAAAAATTTATTAATATAAGGTGTACTAATTTCATTAGCTAATACTAGAAGGAAGCTAGAACTCCCAATGGCCAATGTCATCAGCTTATATGGACTTATATTCGATATTAAGTTATGCCTAATTATATAAATGGCTTGCACTACACAAAAGAATAAAATGCCATAGGCATTATTGTTTAATATAACAAGATAATAGTCTGCAGCAATTGTAAAAAGTCGAGCAAGCTGAACTAGTAGCCTATCTGTTGAATTATACCCTTCACAACCTATAAGAAGGCTTATAAAAAAGCAGAGTACAATAGTACTAAACTTTAAGTATAAAGAATACGAATTGCCTAGGCTTCTAGTTAAAGCATCCATGGTTAAGAACATCACTCCCATAACTGCTATCAATACTTCTGCATATGTAATAAAAGCTTTCTTAATTTCTAACACATTCCACATCTAAATCACCCTATTTAATATATTTAACTCTGTTGTAATAGTATTCCTTTCACTTTTTAAATATACTCTGATATAATTTAATAGACTGAATCTAATGAAATGAGGACACAAATGAAGAGATTTAAAAAACTTTATATAGAGATAACTAATATTTGCAATTTAAGGTGCGAGTTTTGTCCAGTGACAAGACGAAGTGGGGAGTTCATGGGTATAGAACTCTTTAACAATATTTTAGAGCAGGTAAGGAACTATACGGACCATATTTACCTGCATGTTAAAGGTGAGCCGTTTTTACACCCAGAGCTGGATAAGTTTATAGATTCTGCTGAAAACTATGGATTAAAGGTGAATATAACTACAAATGGAACATTAATAAATAAAGTAAGAAACAAATTAATAAATAAGAAAGCTATAAGACAAATTAATTTTTCTCTCCACAGCTTTGATGCAAATGATTTAAGCTTTTCCCTAGAGGAGTATTTAAAGAATATTTTAGATTTTACTCTTGAAGCTGTAAGTAAAACTAATATAATAATTTCTTATAGACTTTGGAATTTAGAACAGGATATTAAAAGCATAGAAAAAAACAGACACATACTAAATCTTATTGAAAAAACACTGGAGCTAGACTTTAAAATTGAAGAAAAGCTCTTAGATAACAGAGGTATTAAGCTTGCTAAAAATATATATTTAAATGCAGCTGAGCGCTTTGAGTGGCCTGATAATAAATTAGAAGAAAGTAATACCTGTGGCTTCTGCTACGGCTTAAGAGACCAGATTGCAATACTTGTTGACGGCACAGTTGTTCCCTGTTGTCTTGATGGTGAAGGTATTATAAATTTAGGAAATATAAAGCATACAAACTTTTCAAACATAATTGAAGGTGACCGAGCTAAAGCTATTTTCGAGGGATTTTCTAATCGTAAGGTTGTTGAAGAGCTTTGCAAAAAATGTGATTATCGAAGAAGATTTAATTTATAAAAAAATCCTAGAGGAAAGCCTCTAGGATTTAATAATTTTATTTAAAAATGATTTTCCATTCTCAATTCCAGTACTATTGAAATACTCCATAGCAGTAGCTCCAACATCTGACAAGCTATCTCTATGGCCCATAAACCCACTTTTGACCTTAGGTCCATAAGTCAGTATAGGAACATTTTCTCTTGTGTGATGGCTGTGGCCTATTGTAGGGTCATTTCCATGATCAGCCATTACGATTAATATATCATCTTCCTGAAGTCTGTTCATAATTTCACCGATGTATTTATCAGCAACTCTTAGCTTTTCTGCATATCGTTCAACATTTTCAGCGTGTCCAGCCAAATCAGTTTCCTGAACATTTGTACATATAAAACCTGACTGAAGCTTATCCATTTCTTCAATTGTCAGCTTCATGACTTCCTCAGTATCTACACAAGGAATGCTCTTGCCGTAGTTGTTTTCAACTATATCGGCTACCTTGCCAAGCAATACCACAGGAATGTCTTTCTTACCAAGGATAGTTGGCACCTGAACCTCTGGATTTATTCCATACCCTAAGTGTATTACCTGGTAGCCTTCATTGTATACCCCAGACTTAGGCGCATTTATTCCTATAAATTTATCTTCCTTCTCTTCTACTGCAGCTAATATATCTTCAACAGTAACATTTATTCCTCCAAAAGGAATTACTCTTGATACTTCAACTTCTTCTCTTACAACTTTTCCAATTTTTAAAACTTCACTATAAGGTATTAAATCAAGAGTTGAAGTTAAGTTATATATCTGTCCGAAATCTGCTTCTATATTATCAGCCACAGTTACACAGCCGTTTACAAGCAAAAATTTAAGCTTGTCGCCTTTGTACTCTACATGATATCCAGCTGCTTTTAGAGCCTCATATACCTTGTCTATAGATTTAGAAAATGGTTCCTTTATTGGTTTTTTAGGCTTCGTTCCCATAATTTCCTGGTGACCATAAAAAGTATCTGCCCCATAATGCATCAAGCTTGAGGTGCCGTAAGAAGCTTCAGGATTTTTTTTCATGAGTTCTGTTTCTCTTCCTAAGGCGTTCATAATACCAAGCTTTTCTAAGTTAGGCAGCTTTAAATCCGGAAGCTTATCTAAAATATGTCCAAAGGTGTTAGAACCTACATCCTCTGGTCGTACTATAGCAGCATCCTGCATATATCCAACTCCAAAGCTATCTAAAACTATAACTATAAATCTATTCAAACTAATCACCTTCCTTACTCTAAAAACATCCCCTGACTGTCATAAATACCTACTATTTGTGGTCTTCCACTTTGAATTCCCCTAACTACCGCCACTTTGCTTCTAGTAACAAAGATTTGAGTTCTAAAAGCCATAACAACAGTGTCACTTACCTCTGCTTTATCGCTTAAGGTGAAGTGATAGTCTATACTCTCAACTTCTGGTGCTTCAACTTTGTATTTCAAAGCATCCACTAAGGTTTTGCCTACTAAAGCATTTTCCATATGAGATCTTCTATAGTGTCCTCCACCATAGCAAAAGCTCTTATTATCTAAATTATGAGAAATCTCGCTTACATAAACTATTGCTGGAATTTCAGGCTGCTCTGATGCAGCATGTATAGGAGTTGTTCCTAAAAGTCCATGTCCAGGTTCCCCATGGGTTCCGCCAAGGTTTGATATATTTTTTACATTACATGCACAACTAGCAGATGGCATGTTTACTTGTTCAATCTCTATATTTAAATTTTCCTCTAGAACTTTTTTAGCCTTCTGAAGTGTATATGCATTATTTGTTTCTTTTATATAGCCTTCACTTTCGTTATACAAGAAACATGGAAAGGAAGTTATTCCTGAAAGTATTAAATTCGGAAGCTTTATTAGCTCTTTTGCTTTTTTAAGCAGTTCTTCTATATAAAATCCACCATATTGAGCCGGATAAAGCATATCTCCCTTATCTATAACTCTTATCATAATCTTTTGCGTAACTCCTAGTTTTACAGCTGCCTCGGAAACCTCCTGTGCTTTTTCTATGGAATATACCGTAATATACTGAGGCTTTGCTTTAAGTACAGCTTCTATCTTATTTTTAGGTATTTGAACTAAATGGCCTACATGCCCAAGCGCAATTGAATTAGAAGCTAAAATTTCTGCTTCTCTAAAGTCTACAGCTACAGCTCCCTCATAGCCAAGTTTCATTAATTCAGAAGACACATAGGGGTTTCTTCCAAATTGTTTAGTCATAAAATAAAGCTTTATTGCATGTTTATCTGCTTCTTTTTTTATCTCTTTTGCATTATTAATGATTACATCTAAATCAAGTATATAAGTATCAGGTTCTACTAAGCCTTCAGAATGCAGCTTGAAGGCTGCATCTATTAACTTAAGATTTCGTTTTAAGGTTGCCTCTAAAAACAATGATGCCGCCTCCTTTACACAGTTCTCTCTAAAGCTTGCTTTAAAATCCTTATTACAGTATCTGCTCCTGAACGCATAGGATTTATTCTAATCATTCTTGCTTCCAAGCTTTTATCGGCCGCTCTAAAGGTTCCCGACACTCTATAAAACATTGGTACAAACTCATATTTTGATTCAGCACCTACTGGATTTGGAGCAGCGCCTAGCTGCTCAGCCTCTTCAATAACCTTTGCTGCTACAGGCTCTTCAAGTTCAACAAGCAATACCTTTGATTGAGCGTTTGCTAGAAAAGCATTTTTAACACCCTTTACTTCTCCATGGTTCAACCGTTTAACAAGTTCATTATTAACTTCAGCTTGAATCGCTAAAGAAACTGGAGCATAAACAAGTCCTCTTAAGGCTTCTAATGCTTCATGTCCTTGAACTTGCCCTCCGCCTGAGTAATTGCTTTTAATTATTTTATCTATATATTTTTTCTTTCCAACCACACAACCAATTCCTTCTGGACCTAAAAGCTTAAACATTGAAAAAGCTGTAAGGTCAGCACCACACTGTACTCCAATATTTCTAACCTTCATAGCCGCATAATTGTCATCAGTTATTATTGGAACCTCTCCTAAAAATTCTCTTATAGTATTTATTACATCAAGCATATTATAGCTATCTTCAATTCTTTGCCTTGTATATTGAACTATAACTCCATCTATTGAATTCTCTTGTATAGTTCTAATTATTTCTTCTTTGCTGTTGAAGTCTGCTCTAACTATCTTTAACCCCATGCTTTCTATTGTAACTTCTGTAGTAGGGTATATTGGAGCATCATGAACAAGAATAGTACTTCCAGCCTTAAGCATACTGTACATTCCCCATCTTATGGCTGCAGTTCCTGCCCCCCTAACTAACACAGCAGCTTCCTGCTCAAAAAAATCTGCTAATACGTGCTCAACCTTTAATGTAGTTGAAGGTTTATTCAATCCTTTAACTACTCCTAAATCTCCTAAGGAAAGTATTTCCGAGCCTTTGAAATATTTTGTTATTGAATCTATCAATTTAAACTGTAATTTTTTTGCTTCCTCTAAAGTTATTGATTCCAAGGGATATGTTTTCATGTTTCTACATCCTTTCCTAACCATTACCACCCTAATAAAGTTGGCTCTTATTTAAAAATATCTTTTGCATTATTTATAAGCATATTTTCAATATCTCTTTCAGCTATCCCATTTTCTTTAATGAAAGGGATAAACTTATCTAGAAGATAGCTATAACCTAAGCCGCCTCTTACTTTTAAATGAGTTTTTCTAGTTATATCCATTGACATAACCACTCTGTTTGATAAGCCTCTATTGCAAATCTCTCTTAGCATTTGTAGTCTTCTTTCCTCTGGCATATAATTGACTTTTCCTATAGTATCAAAAGCAACATAAACACCTTTGTCTATCAATTTTAATATATAGTCAATATCGCCGCTTAAATCGACGTGTCCTATAATAACCTTATTTAGGTTTGCTCCATTGCTTTTTAATATATCAATTTGCTCCAAGCCAAGAGTTCCAAGCGTAGTATGAGTTGAAAGAGGCTTACCTGTTTCCTCCTGAGCCTTAGCTCCTGATATTAAAAGTTTTCTTTCAATTGGAGTAATCATATCCTTGCTCGTTCCTATCTCTCCAATCACCTCTGCTTTAACCCCTGTGCTTTCTAGTCCTTCCACAATTTCCTTCACCATAACCATTTTCAGCTCTTCCTCTGAAAAATTATAAACCTCTTCCGGAAGGAAAGGCTCTTTGTAGTAACCTGTAGAAAATATTATATTAATGCCCGATTGTTCCTGAACCTTAAGAGCATACTCTATATTTCTTCCCATGCCTCTGTTAGTAACATCTAAAATATTAGCTACGCCTTTTTTCTTAAGTTGCTTAAACTCTTCTATGGTGTCTTCCAAGGTATCTAGTCTGCAGTCCAAATCTTTCTTAATCCCAGACAAATCTATAGTTACATGCTCATGCATATAGGTTATTCCATCAAATAATTTCATGCTTACACTCCTTTTACTGAAAAAATTATGTCACTTTCCTTCCTTTTATAAGAGTCTCTAAAATATCTGTAATATAAATCTGGAAGCTTATATAAATTACTGAGCTTTTTAGCTAAAGAAATTGCTCCAATTCCTTCTCTTATTCCTTCCCTAGCGGTTACAACTATCCCTGAAGATATATCCGATGAAGGTATAGTTATTGCAGTGGCGTTTACCATATTGGCAATTTTAGCCATATACTTACCCGAGCTTTGCTGACTCTCTGCAGCTAGTTTTCCAAAGCCTCCAAAGACTGAATCCCCAAAGCCTAATAAGTCTACTGGGCCTTCGTAGGTTATAAGTATTTCATACTTTTTAAATAATTCTTGCGTTCTATTTATAGCTTCTTCTCTAGAGTTGAAATTAGGAAACTCTTCTTCAACTATTTCTACTCCAAAATCAATTAATCTATTATAAACTAAATTTAATTTCTCTCTCATATCACTGCCATCTGGCAGTTTTATATTTTCCTTTGTGCATATAGCAACCTTTAAAGCTTCATAATTATTGTCCTGCATTAACCCTGACATTTTCACTACTGCCGCTTCTGCTAAGTCTAAGGAATGACTTATCACTCCTATGCCAGGCACAAAACTAATCCCATCTGTTGAAATTCTGTTACTCAAACCTTTAAGTCCTAATCCCTTAGCCATGATAGAGTATAAGTTCAAGCTTAGGGCTGGTGCTAAAACAGAGCCTCCTCCATCAGTACCTATTCCAATATCATTGATTCCATAAAGCACATTTACTGCACTGCAGCTTGAGGATCCAGTCATATTCCTTCCTGTTATAGGATTTATAATGTTAATATCTATAGCTCTTCCGCCATCAGACATACCATCTATTGTATGCCATAAATATCTTTTACTTTCTGTTAGCTTTTTTATATGACTTCTTTCAATTTGTTCTGTATTTTTTACACCCAAGGTATATACTTTGTTATTTTCTTTAAGAAGTTCTCTTGCCTCTATAAGCATATCTTTGTTAACTCTAGCTACTGTCTTATCTTTAAACTCCATAGCCTTAATACTTGACTTTGACAATCTTAAAAACTCTTCTAACAGTTCATCCTTCATATCAGCATTCTCCTAAACTTATTAGGCTTGATTGTAAAATGGAGGCTCTTAAGCCTCCATTTATTATTTTGCTGCAGGTGGTAAATATAATCCCACTACATATAAAACATTTATTAATATACCAACAACTACAGCACCAACTGGTCCTACAGCCATACTAACTATAGGCTTCTTTGCAGTTTGATTTAACACATAAAGTCCTGCTACTATAAATAATCCAAGTCCTGGAGCCATAGCATTTGCAGCCATCATACCTCCAACTAAAAGAGCTACTTCAAGAAGCTTTGACATAGCTGTTCTTATGTTGTCTCCGCACTTTCTAACTCCTGGGAATTTATCTAGCATTTTAGCAAGAACATCTAAAAGCATTACTTCAGCACTAATTACTACTGCACCAAGTAAGAATGCAAGTATTGGGCTCTTAACAAGAAGTCCTACAACAAATACGAAGGTCATTCCAGCAGGTCCATAAACACCTGTTGCTATAGCTGTTGTAGCTACAAGAGGAATAAAGCCTATACCTCTTGCAAAAGCTGTCATAGCTGCTTCTACATTGCTTCCTTTTGCTAATAGATTTAAAGATATCGGGTCTCCTGCTATAATTCCATAACTTGTTGCTGCTGCAATTAATCCACCTATAGCAGCTAAGTATGGAAGATTTCTCTTGATTTTTTTAACTCTTTCGCTGAATATTGCAGTTAAATCTACTGTAACAGCATTTGGATCAGCTTTTTCAGTCATTGCATATACAAGCATAATAATCATACCAGCTAGTAGTGCCATTCCCTCTGGGTTCAAAGCTACCTTAGCAGTTCCCATTTGGAAGGTTCCATAGTATTGAACAATCTGTCTAACTATAAATGATACAACAAAAGTTATTCCACCCTTTAAAATTCCATACTGGTAAGCTACAACTAATGCTGGGAAAGCTGCGAAAGCTGCAACTATTGGAGTACCAACTTGTCCTAAGTTTCCTAGGAAGTTCACTGGTAATAGTTTAAACGCATCTACTATAAACTGTAGTCCTGCAACTATACCCACTCCATAAACTGCACCAATAACACCTGATACAGCCATTCCTTTTTTTCCGCTTGGTGACCATGTACCAATGATGTCAGTACCAAGAAGTATACTATGAATTAGTATAATACTTGCAGCAATTGAAACTGGAATACCAAAGCCAATAACTAATCCGAAGCCTAGGGCAAAGCTTGTAGCTGCTAAGGCTTTTTTGTCCATTCTACCTTCAAGGTATTCTGGGACAATAGGTCTAAGTCCATCGTTGAAAACTGCAACGCCCTTGTTTGCAAGAATTGATGCTAAAGCACCAATTAATGCTACAATTAAAAATTTCATTATGATTCCCCCTATTGGTTTAATATTTTATTCATGATAACAGATATAACCTGTTCAGCATGCTGTGGTGTGAAGCCAAAGGCCTTCTTGCCAGCTTCAATTTCCTTAATGATATCTGAGTCACTTTTTACGTTTCCTGGCATTGAAACTGTTGCACAAAGATTCATACCTAGTAGTGCTATGGCCATTGCAAGAGCTCCTCCGCCCCCTGTATTGCAAGCACCAAAATAATAATCTGCTTGATTTGTCTTTATTGCCATAGCAGCTTCGATGTCAGACTTGATTGTTATGGTAACTTTATCCCCTCCTATTTTTTTAATAGTATCTGCTACCTTTTGCTTGTCTATTTGTCCACCAACAACTATTCTAAGCATTTTATAAGCCTCCCTTTAATTTATTTATTTTCTTGTAATAACGTGCATAAATGCATCATTATAAAGGTTTCTTCATTTTCTGGTATTTCTATATTAGCAGTCTTTATTATATCCTGAAAAATTAATTTTGATTTACTAAAGTTCTCATCATTTTTTATTTCTTCATAAACTTCTGAATCTATTCCATCTATTGCCTTGTCTTGCTTTATTCTCTCCATTGCAACGCAAAGATGTGTTATAAACATTGCTCCATTTTCTTCTGTCAGCACAAGCTCCCAATTATCCTTAAACATATTTATTACTTGTTTTAAAGCCTCAAAGGTTTCCTCTGATATCTGTCCTGCATCCTTTAATATTTGCAATCTTACATCTAGTTCCATGTTATCCTCCTGAGTTTAGAATGTACATTTTTTTGTACTTTAATTGTAAAAAAATATTATTTTTTATTTTTCAAAGTTTCTAGTAGTTTGGTATCAACTCACCAGCTACTACTTTTCTTTGATATTCTACTACCTTCTTGCAGTTAATAAATTGTTCCAGCAAGTTTTTAATACCATAATTATGTTTGTTAATAACTAGTACCGCTTCTGTATCATCACCTGAAAAATTATTAAATTCAAGCGGATAGTATTTAATGTTATGCTTTCTTTCCACTATTTCATCAATGTTCCAAACGGCAGCATCAATTTCACCTGTGATAAGCTTTTGAACAACTTGATTATATGGCAAATCAATTATCTTCACTTGTCTTCCCCTGCATTGTTCTAAGGTTAAAAGGTAATGATCTATAGAACTTCTATCTACTCCCAATTTCATTCCATCCTCTATAGTCCTGCTGGAAGTATTGCTAAAAACTATAACGTGCTCATTAACATAGCTATATTTCCCAAATTCTAGAGCAATATCTATATCCATACCTTCTTTGATGCTGTGATGTGCAGCGAGCTTTGAAACCACCGCAAAATCATAACGGCCTTTTAACAGAGCACTAATTCTATTTTCTGCTCCTCGCATGTAGGCAAGGCTAAATGGAAAATTTCTGTTGTCAGCTTCTTTATATAGCCCAGTGGCCAAACCTTCATACAGCTTGGAATAAGGAAGAGGCATAGCTCCCATTATAGTACTAAAATTTGTAAACTCCCATAGTATTTCATAGTTAATGCTGCTTATAAAAGTACCTAGATGTCCTCTCGGTTCAACCTGCACAGCTTTACTTTCTTCTAAAAGCTTAAGAGCAGCTTGAACGGTCCCCCTGGCAGTCTCATACTTAGCAGAATACTCAGCTATAGTGCTTATTCTGTCTCCAACTGTCATAGTTATAAGTTCTCTGGCAAGCTTTATTGTAACTAATCCATACTTTTGCATTAGTTTTGATTTTATATCCATGTTCACACCTTAATGTACAATATTTTGTATTCTGATATTATAATATCATTTTTGTAAACGGTAATCAATAGCTAAAATAAATTTATTTTAATATATGTATATGATGTATTAATAAACATGTAGTACAAATAATAAAAAATATCAGCTTAAAACTTCAAGCTAACCTTCTATATTTATGAAAGGAGGATCTATAATGCGCGTTAGGCTCGGCTATGTTGCAATTGCTCTCAATCTTCCAAAGGTTACTTCTTCTAGCTCAGTAACCTATACTAATTATATGAAATTAAGCAGCGATGAACAAAAATTAAACAAGCTAAAACAAGTAACACTCACAAATTTAGATGACTTATATAAAATACTTCAATATAATGTTGAACGTCAGATTCATTTTTACAGAATAACTTCAGCTCTGGTTCCTCTAGCTACTCACCCCAATGTGTCAAGCTGGAACTTCAGAAAAATTTTTAAGGTTGACTTTGAAAGACTTGGAAGATTAATAACGGAAAATAATATGAGAGTCGACACTCATCCTGACGAGTTTAATGTAATAAACAGTATCAGAGAGGAGGTTGTCGTAAATTCAGAGAGAAACTTATGGAATCATGTGCACCTATTTGAGGATTTGAATTACCCTAATGGTAAAATGGTACTTCATATAGGCAGTGCTCAAGGCGGCAAAGAAGAAGCTATAAAGCGTTTTGTGAATAATTTCAAAAGTTTTCCTAAAGAAATAACCTCGAGACTAATGCTTGAAAATGATGATAAAACCTTCACTTCTTCCCAGGTCTTATCAATTTGCAAACAACTTGACACTCCAATAGTTTTTGATGTACACCATCATATGTGCAACAACGCTGGTGAAACTGTAGAAAGTCTAATATCAGATATATTTGCTACTTGGAATAATCAACCGCTTCCTGCCAAATTTCATTTTTCCACTCCTCGGGAAACTGAAAATGACAGGAAACATGCTGATTATATAAATGCAGAGGATTTTATAGATTTTATTGAACTTTGTAAGCCATTAGATAAGGATTTTGATGTTATGCTAGAAGCAAAAAAGAAGGATCAGGCACTATTTCAACTTATAGAGGACATAAAACATATACGACCATCATGGAAATGGATAGATAATACAACAATAGAAGTGTAATTATAGTATTTAAGTTCTAGTTTAGTTCAAAATAATAACGTACATTTGGAGTGTTAGATTTAGATAAATAATTTAATTTTACGAACAGTTTGCAAATGGAAATACTCATAAGAGATTTTCTTTGGTAACTATTAAAAGGAGGAATAACATTATGAGCAAGAAAGCTAATGATCATGATAAGAACAACTTCAACAAAAACTGTAATGTAGAAGATCAAAATGCTAAGAGAATTGATCAACTAGTTAACCTGGTAGAAAAGCACACTAGAACTGAAAGGCATCTTGAACAGCACACGGATATAGCATCTCCAGAGGCAGTAATTCACTCCTTGGAAATTCAAAAGGAAAGAGAAGATGAAATAAATAATCTTAAAAATATAATTTCTAATGGTAAACATGTTAATGTTGATGAAGTAGAAAATCTAATGAGAAACTATGAATATACCTCTAACTATTTAGATAATAATGCTGATCGTATAGACGATAAAACTTTTAAAAATACAGTAGAAAAGCAAGAAAACAGATCTGATCATTTTAATAATTTGTACAAATAGGTTGCTTTATAAAAGTCTTAGAGCTTACGCTCTAAGACTTTTTAAATCTAAAATAATATTCTGGAGTATCTTCAGTAATAGTTTTGAATTCGTAGCCAAGATTCTTATAATAATCAATTATCATAGGAAGCGCCTTAGCGGTTGCCTTATTTGTCTGATCGCAGTGAAGGAGTAAATATACCTTTGAATTAGAGCCGCCAACCACCTTGTGTGCTTCTTTAACAAGTCTCTCTGTAGAAATATTGTAATTCAATCCGTCAGAAAGGCTTGCATTCCAGTCAAAAACTTTGTATCCCCTCTCGTGCAGTTTCTCTAACAAACTAGAATTCAAGTATGGTTTGCTTCCACCAGGAAACCTTATTGGTTTTGGTTCAAAACCAATAACTTTTTTAACAGCTTCGCCTGCGTCTTCCATTTCTTTTACAAAATTATCATGACTTGAGTATATCTCCTTGTACTTATGTGAATATGTATGAAGCCCTAGCGAATGTCCATCTTCATGTATTCTTTTTAGAATATCCTCTCTTCCCTCAATTTTGTTACCGACAACAAAAAAGGTTGCTTTAACCTCTTTTTCTTTTAAGATATCCAGCACTCTGTTAGTTATTATATAACTAGGACCGTCATCAAAGGTTAGATATACCACTTTTTCTTCTTCCTGGTCAGAGTCTGCCCTAGCAACATTCCAAGCTACAAAACAAGCTGAAGCCATAATAAAAGTAAAAATACCAAATACAATAAGCCTAGTATTTCTTTTCATAATTCTCCTCCTTTTATTCGGAACTTCCTAAGCAATAATTTTAGCATTCCCTTAATTTATGGATTTTAAAGCTTTATTTAAATACTAACAGGTATAAGCTAACTGTATTCCAGTGATGTAACTTTTTAACTTGTAATATTATGGAGTCGTTTCAATTCATCAGATTCTGTTTAATCCATGCAACTTTTACTATGAAATTTAATAAAATAATATATAACATATTTTATTTAGTATAACACATATGTAAATTTACGAATATTTTCTGGGGGTGTTGTCATGAACTTAATCCTACTAGGTCCACCTGGAGCTGGAAAAGGAACACAAGCAAAATTTATATGTAAAAAATATGATATACCTCACATTTCCACTGGAGAAATGTTTAGAAAAAATATTGCTGAAAAAACTTACCTTGGAATGCTAGTTAAAGAATATACGGATAAAGGTAACTTGGTTCCAGATCATATCACTATAAAAATAGTTGACGAACGTATAAGAGAAACTGACTGCAAAAAAGGCTTTCTGCTTGATGGCTTTCCAAGAACAATTACACAAGCTGAGGCCCTGGATACCTTACTAAAAAAATACAACTTAGTTATAAACAGAGTATTATTTATTGCTGTGTCAAACGAAGTTGTTATAGAAAGAAATGTGGGAAGACGAGTTTGTTCCTCCTGCGGCGCAAGCTTTCACATTAGATTTAATCCTTCTAGGCTCTTAAATAAATGTGATTACTGCCTTGGGGAATTAACTCAGCGAGAAGATGATACTATTTCGGCTTTAAACAATCGACTAGCTGTCTACAAACTTCAAACAAAACCACTTATTGCTTATTATAGGAGTAATAAGCTTCTTTCAAAGATTGATGGAGCCTGTTCAGCAGAAATAGTATTTCAAAATATAGAAACCGCTTTAGGTCATTACTAACATACAGCAGGGGCAGCCCCTGCTGCTTTAACTTTTTGTGATTAGTACATAATAAATCTATTTTAGAGAAAAATAAGCCTGTATGATTAAGAACAAGATACGGAGGTTATACATTATGAAAAGCTTACAAGGAACAAAAACAGCTGAAAATCTGGCTAAGGCCTTTGCTGGAGAATCTCAGGCAAGAAATCGATACACTTTTTACGCAAAAGTTGCAGAGCAGGAAGGACACATGTATATTTCAAACATTTTCTATGAAACTGCAAATGAGGAAAGAGCTCATGCCAAGGTATTTTTTGATTATTTAATCCAAGGCCTTGGAAAAAGCTTCATAAAGGTAGATGCTGATTACCCCATAGGTTATGGAAACACTGAACAAAATCTTCAATACGCTGCAGAAGGTGAAAAGGAAGAATGGGGAAAGCTATATCCAGAGTTTGCAGAAGTAGCTAAGCAGGAGGGTTTCCCAGAGATTGAGTTCTCATTAAAAAAGATTATTCAAGTTGAAACTACACATGAAAAGAGATATCTTGATTTAATGGATGCTCTTAAGAATGGCACACTGTACAAGAAGGATACCAATCAATATTGGAAATGCATAAACTGCGGCTTTATTTATGAAGGCCTTGAGGCCCCTAAAGCATGCCCAGCATGCAAATATGCTCAAGGTTGGTTTCAAATAGCTTATAATTTTAAACCAGAGGCTTAACAAATTAAATTTAATAAGCTAGTACACATAAGCATAACAACTCACAGCTGAATATAATATAATAGAAAATGTTATGAGGTGTTGTTGCTTATGGAACTTCTTTGGATTTTTGTTTTAATGACAGCTATTATAACCCTAACTTTTACAATCTACTCAGCTCAAAAATATAGGCTTGAAAGCACTTGGTCGGGTCTAGTCCAAGGAAAAAAAGCTAAAGATTACTATTACAAAGGTCAGCATAAAAAATGTTTTATACTTCAAATACTTAAAGATACCGGAAACAGGCTTACACTTGAAGTGGATGAAACCACTTATAAAACAGTTGAAGTTGGCGACCGAATGATTAAGGAAAAAGGTCACATTCACCCTAGAAAAACTATTTAGCAATGAAAAAGGACTGCGTTATGCAGTCCTTTTTAGTTTACATGCTTGCGTATAAATCAACAAGCTTTAAAATTACTTCAACAGCCTTTTCCATTGAAGAAACTGGTACATATTCATATTTTCCGTGGAAGTTTAAGCCTCCAGCAAATATATTCGGTGTTGGAAGTCCCATAAAGGAAAGTCTTGCTCCGTCAGTTCCACCTCTTATTGGTCTAACTAAAGGCTTAACTCCTGCAAGCTCCATTGCCTTTACTGCATTGTCTACAACATGCATAACTGGCTCAATCATTTCTCTCATGTTCTTGTACTGATCTTTAATTTCTATTGAAACTCTACCAGGATACTTCTTGTTAAGTTCTTCAGCAAGTTCTTGCATATGCTGCTTTCTCTTTTCAAAGCTATCCTTGTCAAAATCTCTTATAATATAGCTTAAAACTGTTTTCTCAACATCACCGCTTATGGAGTTTAAGTGGTAAAAACCTTCATAGCCTTCTGTTGTTTGTGGTGTTTCATTTTCTGGAAGAGAAGCTATGTATTCATTTGCTATAAGCACAGAATTAATCATCTTATTCTTTGCATAGCCTGGGTGAACATTTCTTCCATGTACAGTAACCTTTGCACCTGCTGCGTTAAAGTTTTCGTATTCTAGTTCTCCGACTGCTCCACCATCCATTGTATAAGCAAGGTCAGCTCCAAACTTTTCAACATCAAAATGATTTGGTCCTCTTCCTATTTCCTCATCTGGGGTAAAGCCTATTTTTATTGTTCCATGAGGAACTTCTGGATGCTTTATTAAATACTCAACTGCAGTGATTATTTCTGCTATACCAGCTTTATCATCAGCACCTAAAAGTGTAGTTCCGTCTGTAGTTATCAGCGTTTCTCCTATGTATTCCTTAAGCTCTGTCATTTCAGATGGTGAAAGTGTAACTTCATCATTAAGCTTTATGTCTCCGCCATCATAATTTTCCACGAACTTAGGCTTAATATTGCTACCAGACATATCTGGACTTGTATCCATATGTGCTATAAAGCCTATTGTTGGAACCTTTTTTTCTATATTTGATGGAAGTGTAGCCATGACATATCCATTCTTATCAACTGAAACATCAGAAAGTCCTAGCTCTTCCAGTTCTTTTCCCAGTTCCTTTGCCAGTATAAGCTGACCAGGTGTGCTTGGTACTGTTTCTGAAGCATCGTCAGCCTTTGTATCAAATTTAACATACTTAATAAATCTTTCAACTACATTGCTCATCATTAATTCCTCCTATGCTATTGTTCTAATGTCGGTTTATATATTCTTCTATTTTCAAGGGAATACACCTTCTCAGAAAAGCTGCCCTTTTCCGTTTCATCTGCAACCCTTTTCATATCATACATCCTAGCGTCTATTATGTCAAGGTGATGCAGTAGTTCGGCCTCTGCAAACATTGGTTTTACCGGACTTCCATACTCAGGTTCATAGTGGTGAGAAAGTATCATATGCTGAAGCAGCATAACTATTTCTTTGTCAGCTCCAACCTTCTCAGCTACCAATTCCAACCTCTTTATTCCCTGGGTAATATGTCCTAAGAGCTGCCCTTCTATAGTATATTCACTTACGATGCCTAGTTCGCTGGCATCCATTTCCTCAAGCTTTGACATATCATGAAGCATTATTCCAGCATAAAGCAAGTCTTTATTTATAAAAGTATAAAGTTCACTTAGTTTTTCTCCTGCTCTAAGCATAGATAAGATATGATATAAAAGCCCTGATTTAACAGCATGATGATTCTTCTTTGCAGCCGGATAGTGCATAAGCTTATCATGGTTTTCCTTAAATAAAATACTAGCAATATTTTTAATATCTTTATTCTTCATATTATCTATGTACTTAAATATTTCAGCATACATAAAATCAGGCTCTAAGGGTGCTACCTGAACAAAATCATCTATATTAACATCATCTGAAGGAACAGTTTCCCTTAGCTTTTCAATTTTAAGCTGAAGGCTGTTCATCCAGGTGCTTACTGAACCTCGAACCTTTATAAGCATGTTATCTTCGTATCTGCTCTCGTCTCCCTCTGCAAGCTCCCATAGCTTTGCATTTATTTCTCCAGTATTATCGCCAAGGGTAAAATCTAAATATTTTTTACTGTTTGAGGAAGTCTTAAGGTCCACAGACTTTATTAAAAAAAAGCCGTCTATCCTTTCGCCTGACTGAAATTCATTAATTTTCTTAAACTCCATGAATATCTCCTTTCTTTTATTTATTTTAATAACTTAATTATAATAAAAATTAAAGTAAAAAACAAATTTGACGTAAAGCCTAAAGTTAAACTCCACGTCAAAGCTGTTTTAGTATTTTATTGTTCGTCCATTGCCAAACAGATATAAATACTTTTCCTTAACTTCCTCACCAGTAATCCTTCTCAGTGCTTCAGCATAATAATAAATCTGCTTCTCATACCTCTGTTTTATTTCTTCCATATTTTCTTCCGTAGCATAATCTGTCTTGTAGTCTAAAAGCACTATTCCGTCTTTTTCTCTAAAATAGCAGTCAATTACGCCTTGAAGGAGTGTTATTTCTTTTTCATAAAGATCCTTTGGTAAATCCTCGTGAACATCGGTGCTCTTAAGCTTCATGTAAAATGGTATTTCTCTTCTTAAATCTCTATCAAAATCCTTAACACTTAGCATTCTGCTGCCAAGTGGAGAGTTGAAAAATCCTACAATACTCTTTATATTAACAGACATAGCCTGTTCTTCAGTAAGCTGTTCCTTTTTAACCATATTTCTTACTTGATCAGCTATGGCATTATAGTCAGAAACCATTCTTAAATCCAAGTGCTGCATAACAAAGTGAACAATGGTTCCTCGCTCTGCTCCTGACAAGCCTTTCTTCTCTTCTAGGAATTTAGGTTTTTTTAAAAGCTTTGGAGTGAACATGTTTGACGCCTGTGAATCATCCATTCCTCCTGCATTTGCAAGTCTCTTTAGTTCTGTAACAGAAAACTTGGCAGGTATTCTTGACGCTTCCATATACTTGTACTTCCAACTTAACCTTCTATGAATTTCTTCCTTGTATTCACTTGTTGGCTTATCATCAATTAGTTCTTCAAGATTCTCGCAAGTTACCCTTTCTGCTTCTGCATTTTCAACAGAATGTTCATCTTTCTGCTCAATAATATCAAACTTATTCCATGCTTTTACTACCCAGTGGGATTTATCATCCGTCAAAATTCCTTTTTCAAACTCTTGAGCACCTGCTAAATCTCTTATTAACTTACCATCTACATGCTTGGCAACCGCTGGTCCTATCCAGTCAAGATAAGAGTTACCTTTTAGCATGCTGTACTCAGGCACCTTGTCACTGTCCTTCTCAGTTCTATCCCACCAGGATGCACAAGTTTTTTCAAGCTTCTTTACAGAACCTGTTATAATAAGCTTTTCCTTTGCTCTTGTAAAGGCTACATAAAGAATTCTCATTTCTTCTGACATAGTTTCAAGATTTATCTTCCCCTTTAAGGCAAGCTTAACAATGGTTGGATAGGTGATTCTTCTTTCAGGGTCTACAAAGTCAGGGCCAATACCAAGCTCCTGATGGAATAAAATATTTCTCTTAAGATCCATTCGATTAAAGTTCTTTCCACTGCCTGCCAGTATAACAACAGGAAATTCAAGCCCCTTACTCTTATGAATACTCATTATCCTAACTACATTTTCATTTTCTCCAAGAATCTTTGCACTTCCCATATCCCCACTGCTAGTTCTAAGTCTGTTTATGAAATTAACGAAATTGAATAAACCTCTATAGCTGGTCTGCTCAAACTGCCTTGCTCTTTCAAAAAGTATTCTAAGGTTTGCCTGTCTTTGAACCCCTCCAGGCATAGCCCCTGTATATCCATAGTAGCCAGTTTCAGTATAAAGATACCATATAAGCTCATCTATAGGCATATGGAGTGCTTTGTTCCTCCATTTCTCCAGAACTCTTATAAAATCCTCAACCTTTTTCTTTAATACTTCATCCTTACTTTCTGTATTTTCAGCATACATTTTTATAGCCTGATAAAAGGGCAGCTTCTTATCCATAAGTCTTATATCAATAAGTTCTTCTGGAGTGAAAGCAAATACCGGAGAGCGAAGCACTGCAATTAAAGGAATATCCTGCAGAGGATTATCTATTATTTGAAGCAGAGACATCATAGTTCTTATTTCTATAGTATCAAAATAACCGCTGCCAGTATCCGCATAAACTGGTATACCTTGAATACCCAACTCCTCTACAAATACTGGGGCATAGTCCTTTGTTGCACGAAGAAGTATTACAATATCTTTAAATTGAACCGGCCTATAGCTGTCTATTGTCTTATCAAAAACCTTAAAGCTCTTTCCTTCTGCTTCCACCATTAATTCTTTTATTCTTCTTGCCACAACTCTTGCTTCAAGCTGAATATTATCTAAATCCTCTTCCTCAATATCCTCTTCAGTTCCTGCCTTATCTCCTGACTCCTCGTTATCTTCAAAAGCCTCCATTTCGGTGCTTTCTACCTTTTCGATAAGGTGAAGCTCTACAGGTCCCCCGACAATTGCCTCACTATCCTCTAAGGACTTATAGTCGGCACCTAAATTTAAAGCCTCCTCATCAGTATATTCAAGTTCACCAACAGTTTTAGACATAACTGTTTTAAATATATAGTTTACACCGTCAATTACTTCTTCACGGCTTCTAAAGTTTTTATAAAGAGTTATAACTCTATTTTCTGACACTTCTTCTCTTGAATAGTTCTCATACTTTTCAAGAAATAGCCCAGGATCTGCTTGCCTAAACCTATAAATACTTTGCTTGATATCACCTACCATAAAAACATTATGGTTGTCAGCTAGCTTTCTAGACACCATGTTTATAATAACTTCTTGAACATTATTGCTGTCTTGATACTCATCCACAAGTACTTCATCAAAGTATTTTCTAAATTGCAGCGCTACCTCGGATGGAACTATTTCTCCGTTTTCATCCACAGAGGTTAAAATGTTTAAAGTTAAGTGCTCCAAATCGCTGAAGTCCAGCAATCCTCTTTCTCTCTTCTTTTTCTTGTACTCTTCATCAAATCTAAGCACTAGCTCTGCCAAACATTTCATAAGAGGATATATTTGACTAAGCTTAGGACCTATCTCTTCTGGCTTAAATTTAAAGGTGTCCTTCTTAATATTGTTTACAGCAGGCTTTATTTTCATAGTTCTAAATTCCTTAAACTTCTCTGAAAGCTCCTTGTCATATTCAGCTTTTCTAGGAAGTGTTTTTTGCTTGATAAAGTCACTATCCATAAAAGCATTATAAATTTTTTCCCAGCTTCCATCACATTGGCTGTATAAATAGTTTACATAATCAAGATCAGCTTGAAGGGTTTCACCATACGGTTCCAAGCCTTTTGAGTCCTTAATCATATCCATGCCTTTGTATATCAAGCCCCTAGCACCCAAAAGATCTACTTTAATACTTTCTATTATTATTTTTCCCCACTTGGATTTTCCAAAATCAAAGTCTTCTGCAGCATTAAAATCTTCTGAAGCTTCTATAAGCCATCTCTTCGGCCAAGGTCCGCTTATTACAAATTCATATAGGTTTAAAACAAGCTCCTGAAGCTTTAAATCATCTCTTCCTCCCCCATAACTTTCAACAAGCCTTAAGAAGTCTGAATCCGAATTATTTTCATTTTCTGCGTAGCACTCTTCAAAAAGCTCCTGAAGAGTTTCATTTTTAAGCAATGTTTCTTCAGTACTATCAGCTATTCTAAAGTTTGGGTCCAAATCTATTCTGTGAAAGTTGTTTTTTATAACATTAAGACAAAAGGAATGCATAGTAGTTATACTTGCCTTGTTTAAAAGAGTAAGCTGTCTTTGCAGAGTTTTAGAGTTTGGATTTTTATCAAGTGCCTTAGCAATTGCATCTCCAATTCTCTCTCTCATTTCCGCAGCTGCTGCATTTGTAAAGGTAACTACCAAAAGCTTATCAATGTCCACAGGGCTTTCTTCATTTGTAATTATCCGAATAATTCTCTCAACAAGTACTGCAGTCTTACCTGAACCTGCTGCTGCTGCAACTAAAAGATTGCAGTGCCTTGTTATAATTGCCTGCTGCTGCTCCTTAGTCCACCTTGCTTCTGCCATTAGCTTCTACCTCCTTTCTCATCAAGTCCCATACCTCATCATTTTTCTTATCATTTAAATATTTATATTTGTTATCAGCAATACTTGTGTCAAACTGGCAGATTGCTGCGAAATTACAGTAAGAGCAAGGTGTGTTACTTTTCTTCTTATAGGGTTTAATGCTGATATTTCCCTTAAGCATATCCTCGCAAAGATCTACTACTATTTTTCTTACATACTTTCTTAATAGCTCAAACTGCTCAAGAGTTGCCCCTGAGGTTTTTTCTCCAATTTCAGTACCTTTTACAATCTGAGCAGGAATTACAGCAGAATAGCCGTTTTCAAGCTCATTATCCATCTCTTTAATTATTTTTATATCCTTTAGAAGAAGTCCTCTCATTTTAAGGTCTCTAAGAATCTTATCTTCTATATCCTTTTGAGTAAGCTCTCCTTGGCTGGATACCATAGGATCATCCACTCTAAAGTAAAGAACTGCTCCTGGAAAGGCACCTTTTTCTATATATTTTTCCTTATTAGACAATATAGCATCAAGATAAACCAAAAGCTGAAGCTGAAGTCCGTAGTAAACATCCGAAAGCTTAAAGCCCTTGTTTCCCGATTTATAATCAACAATTCTTATATAAGTACCATCTTCCAGCTCCAATTCATCTACCCTGTCAATTCTTCCTATAAGATCTATCTTGTCTCCTGAAGGCAGCTGAATAGTTATAGGAGGATATTCTCCTTTTTTGCCAAACTCTGCTTCATGGGCTACATTTGAAACACTGCTTCTAGATATTTGCTTTGCAATGA
Source organism: Clostridium swellfunianum (assembly GCF_023656515.1). NCBI lineage: Bacteria > Bacillati > Bacillota > Clostridia > Eubacteriales > Clostridiaceae > Clostridium > Clostridium swellfunianum. The sequence continues at coordinate 3,232,067 of NZ_JAMOFV010000006.1, read as the reverse complement.
TGTCAACTGATCTTGTAAGTATTCTCTTAAGCCTGTCACCCATATATTTGTATCTAGGAGAACTATTTAAGATAAATCCTGTTCTCTGTTTTATTTTTTCATCTACTATCATGGATATAGATTCTTTTGCATAACTTTCCTCCAAGTCCTTCCAGCTTCCTTTTTCCTTTTCAAGGTTATCCGAAAACTGGTCTAAAACCTCGTGAATGAAAGTTCCTAGGTCAGGCATACTGAATTCATATACCTTTCTGTCTGCAGCCTTAAGTCCATACTGAACATAGTAGGAAAATGGGCATGAGGCATATCTTTCAAGTCTCGAAACGCTGAATTGCAGAGGTGCACCATAAAGCTCCTTTATTTTTGCAGAACTTACCGCACTTACTTGATTGCTATAGGATAAACCTGCGAAAGCTCTTCTGCAGCGTTCCTTCCAGTCTTCTTTATTCATATACCATCTATAAGCATCCCACCAGACCGCATTTGCACTCTTTCCTTCTGCTTCTGCTCTTAGTGCTGCTATGAGTTCATTAAAGGAAGAGGTTTCTCCAACAATCTGTTGCAAATTTACCTCATCACTGTCATCTTTAATAATATCGCTGCCTTCAACAAGCTCAGGAAAAATCTTCTTTATTCTTGAAATAATTATTGATGGCCTCATACTCTTGCCTTCAAAGTTGGCAATTGGGTAGCTTAGCCTTAAATACTTTCCTGCAAAGCTTAAGCTTCTATATACTAAAAATTGTTCCTCAAAAGCTTGAGACTTAGTATCTGCTGCAATTTCAAGTCCAAGAGTCTTTAAGCTTTCTCTATCACTATCGCTTAAAATACCTTCATCATCAGAGGTTTTAGGAAATATTCCATCGTTCACTCCAATAATAAACAGTGCAGAAATCTCGTGGCTCTTAACACGCTCAATATCGCCCACAAGCACCTGATCTAAAGCTGGTGGAATAACACCAATATCGTATTCATTTATTCCTGTGGTAAGGATTTTTACAAATTCCTCAAGCTTAACCTGCTCTTCACCAAGAATTTCAACTAATTGGTCTAGAAGTTCAAGCACTACGTTCCAAACTTGACTGTATTCGTTAGCCATGTCAAGCTGTTTTTGCACTTTAAAATCCTCAACCCACTGTTCAACTTTTGCTCCAGCCCCAATCTCCTCTAAGAATTCATATATGGCTGTGCATATCTCTTTAACTGTCTTTTTGCCCTTTAACTTATCTTGAAGGGTAAATAGGGGCTGTGTTATTCTACCCTTTATATCATTTATCTTACTTAGTTTTTCTTCTTCCTTTTCCTCGGATTCGAAATTATAATCTATGCCATAGTTCCACTGCTCTTCAGTCCACTTTTTACCACGTATTCCGTTTGCAAGCACATAGTTTTCAATAACGTCCACTTCTTCTCTTTCAAGATTAACAAGACCAGTCTTTAAATATCTAAATACCGCTTCGTAGGACCAGTTCTTTGTAAAAATCTCAATAACTGAATTTAAAAGAATAATAAGCGGATTGCTGTTTATATCTCTTCTTCTATCTATAAAGTAAGGGATATCATACTCAGAAAAGATAGCCTGAACAAGCTTCTCGTAACTTTGCAAGTCCCTAGTAACAACTGCAATATTGTTAAATCTAAAGCCTTTATCCCTGCAAAGTGCTATTATATCCCTTGCAGCACTTTGAATTTCACTGTACATGTTAAGCCCTTTAAAGACATGTATATCCTTTGTTTCTCCCTTAAAAATTTCATATGGAAAATGATAATAATATTTTTCAAGGTGGCTTAACTCACTGCTTTCATTAAATCTATATAATCCTTCGTTTCCTAAGCATACAGGCTTTTCATACTTTATGTTATTGTTTTCCAGCAGCTCCAAAAGCCTTCTCTCAGTATTCTTAATTGGAGCAAAAACATCCGTATTATCCGCCGCTCCTCCATTTGTTAGGCAGTCTGTGGTTAAGGTAATATTAACTCTTTCAGCTTTCTTAAGCAGCTTTTCAATAACCTTGTATTGTATAGGTGTAAAGGTAGAAAACTCGTCAATCCAAATTTCAGCGCCATCAAACAAGCTGCACTTGTCAAGCTTCTCTGCAAGCATAGATAGCTGGTCTTCAGCATCTATATACTTTTCGTGCAGATGGGCTTCAAACTTTTCAAATATCAGATTTATATCTTTAAGCTTACCTTTAAGCATTTCATTTTCATTAAGCCTTTCTGCAGTTTCACTAAGCAAAGCAGGATTTACATTATATCTTTTAAGCTCAGTAATAACCTCAGACATTATATTAATAAAGCCTGCCTGCTTCCCTGCTCTTGCAAACACCTTTAAATCATTTTTAACTTCCTCAATTATTCTATATATGAGCATATTTCTTCCTGCAGAATTCATATGAAGTCTCGTAATCCCGCCAACCTCATTTGCAACCACATACGCCATTCTTGTAAAACTCAAAACCTCTGCTCTATGTATACCTTTTTCTCCAACAACCTCAACAAGATTTCTGTTAGCCTGAAAGTCAAACTGCTCCGGCACAAGATAAACAAGCTTTTTATCCGGATCTCCATTTTCAAACTCCTGCTTTATATTTTCTAAGCAATAAGTGCTCTTTCCGCTTCCAGAGCGGCCAAAAATAAATTTTAGGCTCATAGCTTTCACCACCTTTTTGTATTTCGCTTATAAAAATTACCTTCTCTGATTTTACTATCAAAGAAGGTAATTTGAATTTAAATAGACTATTTATATTATAATTATAACACATTATTGATTTTATAAAACAGAGGTTAAAATTTAAGATACGGCTGTAAAATATGTTGTTTTTATTCAATTTCAACAGCCGCATATGCCATTCATATGTTTAACCATATAGCCAGTCAACCATTTAACCATATAACCATTTATAGTTATATCAGTCCTCTTGCGAGTAAAAGCTTGTGCAAGTCTGCGATATTAAAAATAACTTTTGTATCTTAATTAATTTTAAATAATTCTACTACGCCCAAGCCTATGAAAACACTGGATTTCTCAACATCAAACCTTGCCCAAAATGTGTCCACAATCTGACCTAGGAAAAAAATCATCCATCAACTTCACCAAGTGATGGATGCTTTCCTTTATTTAGTTTTCAGCTGGCTCTCAATGCAGAATTTAGATTATGCGGCTTAATTTTTTCATGAAAGTGTTACCGTTTATTACTTGTCTGTTATGAAATTATTTTCGAAGCTAGATTTACAAACTTTTGCATTGAAAATGTTGACCCATTACAGCATTAGAAATCTTCGAAAGCTGACCACTCAACATCTTCCTCATTTAACTCTCTCTTGTATAATTGCTCGTAATCATTTATTAATTCCATGAAATATTTTAAGGTGTCTTCTAATGCTTCATCTGGTGAGTTCCCAAAACCAGCAGTTCCATCTAATGAACCATCCTCATGATTTTTAATTTGCAATTAGGAACTCCAATATACCCACCTTTCGATTTCTCCCAAATTCTTACTTTGAATTTTTCATATGGCACTTTATTTAATGCCCAAATTTGAAATTCACCAACAAGCCTATTTATTTCTGTAACACCTTGAATCTTAATTTCTTTCCAAGTACTCAAAAGTATTCCTCCTTGTCGGTTGCATCGGACAACTCCATCCAGCTATCTTAGCAGCTTTTCAACTCTATCTACACTTTCTTCAATAGCTGAATGAAGCTGCTCTAAAGTCTTACATGAGTATGTGAACAACGGAGAACCCCAATCATAATTTTCAATGGCTACTATCCTAAATGACCCATCTAATGAGAACTCTGGATACCATCCAATGTCTATGATATACCTTTCATCATAATCTACCTGAATTAAATCTTCCTTCAACGAATATAACTGATTCTCAATTGGTATATTTAATTCAATATCAAAATCATTATAAGTTACCTTTCCACACCCAAAATTAATATTCTGCATCATATTTACCTCTCCCACAATTACTTTATCAAACTTAAATATTCAGCTCGTGTAATAGGATGTCCGTGAATAGTTCCAGCACTCATTTCAACTCTCATGTACTGCGTTTCAACTCCACCACTTGCACCTATAATCTTGTCAAATTTCATTACCCTCCATGTCTTACCATTCGTTACTTTAGTACCCTGTTGCCAAGCTGTTCGCTCAAATGATTCAATATTTATTCCCTTTATATACTTTGCTGGACCATTTTTAGTTGACTTAACAATTGCTGACCAACTTAGATTCTTTTGTGGAAAATGTTTAAATCCATGGTTAGTCCATTTTATCGTAGCTGAACAGTCATTATGAACTAAAACATTCTGCTTTGATACAAAGTAAGTATGCCAATCCTCAACCTCAAAGTTGTATACCTTTATTACTTCGTCCAAGTCCTCTACAGTTACCTGCTCAACATCAGCTATCTTACCTGAGTATAGTAATACCTTATCTGCTGGTCTTAAATCTTCTGCTCCTACCCAGCCTTCACCAACTACCCAGAAAGGATGCTCTGATGTTGTCTTTATCTCTCACCGTCTATATACACATGTATTAACTTATCAGTCTCGTTAATAAATACATTTGTAACCTTGTTTAATCCCTTTTCACCAGTCTCAGGATTTTCAGAATATACTTCATCGCCAACCTCAATCTCTTTTATTGGCTTATACCCATCCTTTGTTAGAATAGGTGTATCTCCTGTGAAGCATACAGCCTGCATAATAGCTTTAGCTTTTCTAGAAGAAACTACTGCTTTGACACCTTTTGCAACGAATTTTCCTGCACTAGCAAAGGCTACGCCTGTAAGTGCACCTGTTGCAGCTGCTTTTCCTAATCCGCTCCAACTAAATCCTTCATTTCTATGCTGGAACAGATACACAGCAGAATCAAATAGTGCTCCACCTATAGCCGCTCCAACCCACCATGCTATATCCCCATCTGGGTCTTCCATGTTTACTGGGTCATTGTTGCAGTATGCAAACATGTTATGAGATAGCAGTTCTCCTACTTCTCCTACTATTGTATCAGCATTTATGAAGCGACCCCACTCTGGGTTATAATACCTTGAATTCAAATAGTACAACTCATTCTCGGTATCATACCTATACCTGAGCAGCAAAATCTCGGTATCTATCCAATTTTCTCAAACCTGAAATCCATTGGTATCACTTGTCTAGCAGGACTGGCTACAGTATACCATTGTTTCAAATCATGAACTTAGAACTGTCCGTTTCAAAAGCTTTTGCCAAATCACCTTAGTTTCTACAATGATTTAGAAAGCTTGTAGAAACACATGGTTTCATTGTTTTTCATTTTTTGTCCTTTAGGACATATATAGGGCATAGCTTGGGCTATTTCAGGGCATATACTTTGTTAATTTCACTTGATTTGGGCAGATAGGACATACTTTTTTGCAAAATGCAAACTATTCAATAGTGATAGTATACCATATTTTGAGAGATACTTGCATCAACCTTTGCCCACTTCGCCCAAACCTATGAGAATATTGGATTTGTCAGTTCAAATCCCGCCCAAAATGTGTCCAAAGTCTGTCCTAACAAAAAAAGAAAGCATCTATCAACTTCATCAATTGATGGATGCTTTCCTTTATTCATTTTCAGTTGGCTCTCACTACAGAATTATAATTATGCAGTTCTTGAAACTCTAACAACCTTATATTTTCTTTTTGAATCTTCTCCATATAAGTTTCTTATAGACAGTTTTATCATTTTTTCAGTGAGTTTTGGATATTTTCAATTTGTAAAAGAAAATATGTTCACAATTTGTTACTGAATGAGTTTGAGATTTAGGTTGTTTCTATAAATCATCAACAGTATAGTATACAAACACATCTCGCTCTTGGTCATGATTCCAATAGCAATAGTGTCTTTTTAAGAAAACAATCCCTATCTCCTCTCTTAAAATGGATGGAATAACATCCGTCGTCGGAAAGTAATCGCCAAGTTCTAGCGGTTGATTAAATAGATTAAGGTTGCCCACTAGCCATATCAATCTTTTCTCATCTAGTTCCTTTTCCGACACAACGAACATACTGTCACAATAATAATCATCAATTAAATCATAAGGTAACAAAGGCAAATTTTTCAAACTTTCAAAATAAAAATCTTCTCTATAAATTGACTTTTTACACCCATGTTTCATTAAACTTTTTTCTTTAAATAATTTTTGTACTTTTGTAAGTGATTTAGATCTCTTTCCAACATAGAAACACAAGTAAATTTCCTTACTTTTTAAAAGTTGCAAAAGAAATTCTTCTATACTCCATTTTTCAATGACATATCTATTTATTTTTTCAATATTTTCTAGAGTTTCATCTACAATATTATAACTTCCATCTTCATTTATACTGATCCATCGAAAAAGTTCGTTTTTTAGGCTTGCTGGTTGATGTTTCTCAAATGATGCTGTCATCTTCTAGGCACCTCCATCTATCTATTATTTTTAGGATCCCAACTACTTGGATAATAGTAATGACCTTTTCTTCCATCCTTAAAATATACATTAAAATGTGGCATATCAAAAGGATCTTCCTTGTGTCCCCAAACATCATGAAATACTTCATGTCCCTTTTCTCCAAACCAGCCCTGTCTTATTTGTTCCGTCCCTTGGTATGGGTGTCGAGATCCTACATTTCGTTTTACATCTATTATTGGTGTAGATTTTCCATGCTTCCCGATACCTGCATCCCTGAAAGCTGCCTTCTTTGCTGATTTTTGTGACGGAAAGGTTTTACTAAAACTTTTTGATACCTTATTTAATCCTCTACTAGCAGCAGGTATTATTATTGCTTGAGCAATATCTGGATCCTTAGCTGCAACTATTATCATGGTTGTTATCGCGAAAGATACCTTTATTACAGTTTCTTTTATAGTTTCTACAACGCTATTAACTAGCTTCTTACCTGCATCCAAGATACTATTCCAAGTTGGCCAACATCCACTTGGATCTTCCATATTTACAGGATTATTCTTACAATATGCAAACATATTATGACCCAATAACTCTCCTGTCTCACCAACTAGTCCATCAGCATTGATAAACCTTCCCCACTCAGGGTTATAGTACCTACTCTGTAAGTAGTACAATCCAGTCTCGGTATCATACCTATACCTGAACATCAAAGTCTCGGTATCTATCCAAATTTCTCAAACCCTAAATCCATTGGTATCACTGCTCTAGAAGGACTGGCTACAGTATACCATTGTTTCAAATCATGAACTTAGAACTGTCCGTTTCAAAAGCTTTTGCCAAATCAGCTTAGTTTCTATAATGATTTAGAAAGCTTGTAGAAACACATGGTTTCATTGGTTTTCATTTTTTTGTCCTTTAGGACATATATAGGGCATAGTTTGGGCTAATTCAGGGCATATACTTTGTTGGTATCACTCAGTTTGGGCTGATAGGACATATCTTTTCCCAAAATACAATCTATTCATTAGTGATAGTATACCATATTCTGAGAGATACTTGCATCAACCTTTGCCCACTTCGCCCAAACCTATGAGAATACTGGATTTTTCAGTTCAAATTCCGCCCAAAATGTGTCCAAAGTCTGCCCTAGCAAAAAAAGAAAGCATCCATCAACTTCACCAAGCGATGGATGCCAATCTGCAATCATAGACCAACCAATGTTTCTACTTCTCGTTTGTAGCCGTATTTCTTGAGGAATTCAATTATTGCTATCTGAAACATGTCCTTCTGAGAGATGTTCTTTTCAGTGCTGTATTCTCGAATCAGAAGGTCTAGCCCTGTCACCATGTGCACAGACTTCGTCACACATAGCCCTCCTATGACGTATCTAGGCATAGCCATGTCATCATTGGAATATGAGTTCAAAAGCTCCAGCAGTTTCTCTTTCTTTGAATCCAATAGTTCTAGAATGTCCAAATGTCTAGCGTCACTTGTTCCCTCAAATTCAGTGTCTATGTCTTCATTTTCACCAATTGATATACTACTATCTCTTTCATAGTTCCTGATTTCAGCATTCCAGGCATAGCCCCTAGACTTCATGTATGAAGCCATTGTCTTGTGGCTTTCGTATCCGAGCTTCTTAGCAATATCTCTAGCCTCAAGCTTCTTTGAAAACATGGAGATGATTCGTGCTGGCTTGCTACTTACTCCATCCTCAAACTTCCTCAGTACTCTTTCAGTCTTCATCTGTTTTTGATACTCTTCCAGAAGTTGATAGGTTCTCATCTCTTCATTCCATGTGTATTGATGTCTTTGCATGTATGCTTGAAGCCCTTTGTAGTCTTTGTATCCTAGCATCTTTGCTACTTCATGCCTATCGTTGCCAGCCTCACAAAGCTTCAATATTTTTTCTATCTTCAATTCAACCTCATTATTCATCTATATTTTCCCCTTTCTTCTGTTTCATACTATAGCGCATTTACAGCCTGTCCTAGGTCCACAATATTGGTATGTGTATAGATACTTGTAGTTTTGATTGATGAATGTCCTAGAAGCTTTTGTATCCTCAAAATATCTACACCGTTCTTCAATAGATTGCTTGCGAATGAATGTCTTTTATGGAGAGCTCTACATAAGAGGCATTATGTAGAGTCACACATTATGTGGAGTAAACTACATGTTTCCTGAATTTATCTTATTTTTATCATAAAACACTCACCATAATATGGCAATACTTATCTTATCTATAAAAAGAAAGGATGAGTATTATTTTGGATAACTTACAATCTATCAGCAATGCAATTAACTCGGTTGTAAAAATAATGGCAGAACGCGAATATGCCATTTCCACCATCAAAAATCATCGAGGTGTACTTAACAGCCTCCTAAAGTTCATGAAGGAAAAAAACATCACAAAATTAACAGAAGAGGTTGGAATGGATTATATTAAGTGTAAAACTGGCACTAAACTCCAGGGATTCTGGGGGTCTTCCGACCGTAAAACAGGTAGGGTGATGAAACCTGTTCAAAATCTTCTAATCTTTATGGAAACTGGCGAACTATCCTTCTTTATTCGATCACATATACAACCATTTATTTGTCCACCTGGCTTTGAGAAAGAATATAAGCAGTTTCAACAAGAATATCAAGAACGTAATTATGCAGATGCAACTATAGTATGTAACAATAACATAATACATAAACTTCTCACTTTCCTTGATGAAAAAGGTATATCTAATTCAGGCAAGATCACATCAGTTCTTATTTCTAAGTTTTTAGCTAACTATGAAGAATCAAAACCAAAGTATGTAGCCACTGTTGTATATGTGTTGCGTAACTATTTATCTTTCCTGAAGGAAGCAGGATTTATAAAAATAGATATTGCCTCATCTTTACCGCATATAAGAATCCTACGGAATGCCTTTATTCCTTACTCATGGAAAACAGAAGATGTAAAAAAACTATTGTCCATTATTGATAGGGGAGACCCGAAGGGTAAGCGTGACTTTGCAATACTGCTTCTCATTGTTCGTCTTGGTTTAAGAGTTAGTGACATCCGCAGGATGCAGCTTTCCAATTTGAATTGGAGTCGTAAGACAATCAGTATTATAATGCAAAAAACCTGTAAAGCAATAGAGTTGCCGATTCTAGATGATATAGGTTGGGCGCTCATTGATTATCTTAAGAATGGCCGCCCTAGAACAGCGAGTAACAGGATATTTGTCAGACATAGAGCTCCTTTTGATGCCTTCGGCGAAAACGAGTGTTTTCAAAGAGAACTGCGCCGCTACATGGAGGCAGCGGGGATTAATATTCCATCTGGTGTCATTTGTGGTATGCATTCACTAAGAAGCACCTTAGCCAAAAATATGCTTGAAGCGAAAGCTCCTTTGTCAGTAATTTCAGAAACACTGGGCCATCAGAGTATAAACACAACCAGTATCTACATTAAGATAGATATTGAAGGGCTGAGAAAATGTGCCTTAGATCCGGAGGAGGTGTTCCAGTAATGAAAGAAAAATACCAATGGCAAAGCGATATCTCCGATATGCTTATATCTTATCTTAAGGAGAAACGAATGACAGGATTTCGATTTAACCAACAGGAACACTATTTGAAAAGATTCGATGAATACTACTCCAGAAATGGTTACTCAGGCTCACGCCTGACAAAACCCATGCTGAATGAATTTATTTATTCAGCTGTAGAACGTCCATCTAGCTACTACTTGAAAGAACGGCTCATGCACGATTTTGCCTTGTTCCTTACGAAGAATGGATTTCATGAAGTTTATGTGCCTGAAATCAAGTCAGCACCACAGAATCAAGGCACTCACGTACCGTATATATTTACTGAAGAAGAAATGGCACAAATCTTCCATACAATTGACTCTTGGAAGGATTCATTTTATACCAATAGGAGTATTATTGACCCTGTATTCTTTCGACTTCTTTATGGAACTGGCATGAGAATTTCTGAAGCATTAAACCTCCTCATAAGTGATTTCAGTCCTACCGAAGGTATTTTGACTATATATCACGCTAAAAATAATAAAGACCGTATAATCCCTCTTTCTCCCAGCCTAACGGAACGCATCATTGAGCTTAAGGAGAAAATCCATAGATATTCTAATGATAGTGCTTATCTATTTACTACAAAGAACAATAAAAGAATTGATCAGAGCACAATGTACCGTCGCTTTCGCGACTATCTGCAGAATGCAGGTATATCACACACAGATGCAGGACCTAGAGTACATGATTTGAGACATAATTTTGCTGTAAAGTGCCTCAAAGGCTGGGTTCTTTCAGGTGAGGAATTGACCAATCTCCTTCCATATCTTGCAGCATATATGGGGCATTCAGATTTTAGAGGTACACAATATTATCTTAGGCTAACTGCTGATCTGTATCCTAATATCATTAATCGAGTTGAAGCAGACTTTGGTTACGTTATACCGCTAGGTGGTGAGTTTGATGAATAATGCTGATTTTCCAAGATATCTTTCATACTTTTTATCAAAATACCTTCCTGGACAGAAAAATGCGAGTGTACATACTATATCATCGTATCGCGATACTTTTAAACTCTTCTTGGTATTCTGCACAACAAAAAGGTCGATGAGACCTGAGACAATAAGCATGAATCAACTGACAAAGGAACTTGTTGTGGAATATCTTCAATGGCTTGAAGAAAAAAGAGAATGTTCAATTTCAACACGTAACCATAGACTAGCTGTACTACATTCATTTTTTCAATATGTACAAAAGGAAGTTCCTGAAAACTTATTTGAAATACAAAAAATCCTTTCTATTCCAAACAAGAAAAGTCAGAAAGGGTTAGTCCAGTACCTAACGGGTACTGAAATAAGAATTCTGCTACAGCAGCCTGACTCATCTACTTACGAAGGATTTCGGGATATGGTGCTTCTATCAGTTTTGTACGATACTGGTGCAAGAGTTCAAGAACTCACAGAAATTAGGATTAAAGATATACGGCTTTCTGATCCCTCAGTAATTACCTTGCACGGTAAGGGCAATAAGATTCGTCAGGTTCCTTTAATGGGCGGGACATCAGAACTACTTGAAAAATACCTTAAAATAAAAAAGTATCATTTTGGGCTTGCAAAGACAGATAATTACCTTTTCACAAATCAAAAGAACCAGAAGCTATCTAGATGGGGAGTTTCCTATATTTTAAATAAGTATGTGGAGATGGCAAGGGAAAAATCTTTATTTAAAGTTAATTTTCATATAACTCCTCACGTGCTCCGTCATGCAAAAGCCATGCACTTGCTTCAATCAGGAGTAAATCTCATATATATACGTGATTTTCTTGGGCATGCAGATTGCTCTACAACAGAGATATACGCGAGAGCGGACAGTGAAATGAAAAGAAAGGCTATTGAAAATGCATATGTTGATTTAGTCCCCGATGAAATTCCAAGATGGGAGGAAGATGGAGATCTAATGAAGTGGTTGAATGGCTTATGCGAATAGAATAGCTTTTAAGTATTATGGTGAGTGATTTTAGTGTAATCACCTTAAAATACATGAAAAACACTATGTACTCCCCATAATATTTGACTCTACATAATGCCTGAAGGTATGTGGCTTCATCTTGATTCCTAGTTCCAATTCCTTTGTGTATTTCTCTAGCAGTGTGTTGATAGCGTCCCTTTTCAATGCCCCTCTTTGTCCAAGAATGAGGTGTTCTGTATCACTGAATTGGCTCCCAACACGCTCCGCTAGATATTCCTTGATAGATTCAACTACTTCTGGCTTTAGAGGTACTTCTCTTATCTTTCCACCTTTCCCATAGACCTTCAGATGACTGGTGAGAAAGTCTATGTTCCTCACTCTGATATCGCAAAGCTCACTTACTCTTACACCAGTGTACAGCAACAGGAAGAGTATCATTCTATCCCTCTTACCCACCTTGTCCTCATTGTGCATGTAGAATAGCATCTTCTCAACCTGCTTCTCAGAGAATACTTCTACTTGCTTCTCTGAACCAAAAGCAATCTTCATTCTATCCTTTCTCAGGTCTACTACAATTTCATTGGTATATTTGTTTTTCATCAGAAAACTATTGAATGATTGTATGCTGTTGATTTTCTTGTTGATAGTAGCTGTCTCATACTGGCTTTCAATGAGGTAGTTTCTGAAGCTTGTGACATAGAATCTTTTCAGCTCTCCTTGAAATTTCACTCCCATGTTTTGAATGTAGGATACAAAGCCAGCAATGTCTCCGACATAGCTTTCAATAGTCTTTGGACTCTTTCCGTCCTCCTTTAGGTATCTTTTGAATTTCTCCACGAAATCTGTTGCCATCTCTTTACTCCTTTCACTTGTTTTTAGGCAAAAGAAAAGAGCTAACGCTCTGGACGTTAGCCCTTAATGTTACTATGGTTATAATATATATTTGATTTTTGTTTTGAAACGGCTGTAGATGTGCTCCTCTCACTGCAGAATTATTATTATGCATTAGGTCAAATAGTTCCTATACATTATATCCACTAGTCCTTACGGTCCAACTAGTGTTCTACAGTTTTTTGCAGCAGGAATTTCAATAAAATGCAGCTAGCCTATTTACTTCAAGTGAAAATATCCTTTTTCTGCCTATTGCACCAAATACAAAGTTATTAGTATATTTTCTAGCCATAAATCATCATTATCATTGAATCATGCAATGAAATACCCATTTTAGTACCATCAAATTCTTAGAATAGCTACACATGAATATTTGCATATATTATATGAATTTAATCGTAATACCCTTTTCTAAAAACTATTATTGATTCAATAGGTTCTTTGGGTTCCTCTAATGCATATGGTGCAAAGACTCCTACTCCAAACTTATAGGATGTAAAACCTGCATCATTAAAATCAAGCGAATCATCTATACTCTCAAAAAACCTTCTAACCTTCTCATAAGATTGTTCAGTCATTGTAAAATTATCAAATACTACATTTGCGGGTTCAAATAATTCTATAGCCTCACATAGATTTTCATTGTCATAGTATACATGACAAAATTCAAATGCATCAGTAGTATTTTGGCTAAAAGGTGTCTTCTTAAATTCTGTAAATTGATGATTAAATTTTTCTCTAACGACCTCCCTTTTCATATTAAAATCAATTTCTTGCACACCTACATATGGTCTTATTTTACAAAACATATATATTCCTCCCTCTAAATATATTAATCTTTAAACAATGTTATAGTATAGTCCACCATTTGTTTTATTCCTTCATCATACTTATTCCCAAACAGCCCCCTAACATTATCTATATCCATCTGTTGAGCTTGCTTAAACATCCCTTGTGATATCAAATCTGCTTGGTTAGCTCTATAAAGCTGAGCCTCCTTTGAATTACCCCAACTTGCAGTTAACCTATGGTCCGCCTTACTCATATTTATAGCTGGTCCCTTTCCTTTACTAAATGGACTAACTGATTGTGCTGGCATGTGATGATTTTCACCACCATTTTTAGATACTTTACTATATGCTCCACCTTTTTTAGTGCTAATCTTAGATAAACTCCTAGTAGCTACAGTTGTAATTGTTGGAATTCCTACAGCCTCTAAAACTGGTGCAGTGTCTGGGTTCACTGATAATTTAGCCCAAGTTAATACTCCAGCATGAATAGTTGCAACTGTAGCTAAAGTTTTATTTACTATTGTATCCCATGCATTTTGCAAAAAATTTTTTATTGACCAATAACCGCTAGGGTCATACATATTTATTGGGTTATTCTTGCAATATGCAAATACATTATGGGATAGTAATTCTCCTACTTTTCCTCCTAATGCATCAGCATTAAGGAATCTACCCCAATCAGGATTATAATATCTTGAATTCAGATAGTACAACCCAGTCTCGGTATCATACCTATATCCTCTGTATCTGTATGGGTTCTTTTTACCTACGGTATCTTTAAGAGAGCCATCGATAGATATGAGCTTACCCCAAGAATCGTAAGTGTAGCTTACTACCTGAGCTCCGCTCTTATCAAGAAGCCCAATTATATCGCCCTGAGCATTTCTTGTATAGTAGTAGTCTGCTCCATTTAAGTTCATGGATATTAAGTTGTCGCTACTGTCATAGCTATAGTATATCCTATCTGTGCCGTTTTCTTCAAAGCTTACCTTATCTCCTACAAGATGATATTTAGTAGTTAATCCGTCTACAGTCATCTCTGTTCTTGTTCCGGCATCATTATACTTATAGCTTATTACATGATTTTTCCATGACATGGATTTTAGCTGTCTTCCTTCTTCCCATTCAAAGCTCCAGCCGTCATAAGTTAGCGGATTGCCTATAGCATCATAAGTTATTGGCTTTCCATCATAGCTTGCTAGCTTATCCTTCCATACCGAATCATAAGCGTAGTTTATAGTTTTTCTTACAGCTCCAGCTCCATATGGTATTTCAAGCTTTGAAGTTATATTACCACCATCGTCATAGCTGTATATTATTGTTTTGTTTAAAACTTGATTGTCTTCTTGTATAAGTTCATTCAGCTCATTGTAGTAATATAATATCTGCCTGCCAGCATCAGTTATGGTTTTTATATTACCATTCTTGTCATAGCTGTAACTTATACTTTTTCCATTATTATTTATAGCCTCTATTTTGTTTGTTGTACTTCCATTTATTCCTGCCATATAGCTAAAGCTTGTAGTATATGGAGTATCTGTGCTTATAGTTTTATTTTTCAGCCTTGCTATACTGTCGTATTGATAAGAAAGCTGCTTGTTATTATTCAGTATTACTTTAGAAGGTTTATTATCCTTATCATATTCATACTGAGTAACTATTGAGTTATCATCATATACATCAAAGCTCCAAAGTGAATAGCCCCAGCTTGTAGCTCTCTGAGTTCCGTACATTCTAACGTATCTTCCGCTGGAGGATAGATTATTTATTTCATCAATTCCTCCATCGCTGCTATTTGTTGAGTAAACAGTTGTCCAGTTTGAAGCATCGTTAGATACTTGAATTTGGTAGCTCTTTCCGTAGGCTGTTTCCCAATTTAGAACCACTCTTCTTATATTTTTTATTTCGCCTAAGTCTACATAAATCCATTGAGGATCAGAAGATTGGCTGGACCATCGTGTTCCGTTATTGTTGTCAACGGCATTGCTTGGCGCAGTGCTTGCATTTTCTGAAGAAGATGCAGTAGCTGGTTTGTTTAGTGAGATATTAGTATAGTTAAAATCCCCAAACCTTTCGGTTATTTTGCTAAGATTATTATTCAAATCATAACTAAAATCTGTGCTGTTATTACTTGAATCTTTAATTCTTGTAAGCCTATCGGCTAAATCATAGCTGTATTTATAGGCTGCATTATTGACTATGTCTTCATGATAACCTAGGTTTCCGCTTGCATCGTAAGCATACTTATATCTTACTATGCCATTAAACTTCTTTGCTGTAACTCTATCCTGGCTGTCATAGTCGCTGCTTACCTTTTGCCCATTACCGTAGGTAGATTCTAAAAGCTTTCCTGTTCTTGCTTCATAGCTGTTTGTTATTAAACTTTGGCTGCCTACCGATACGCTAGTATTACTACCTAGTGAATCATAACCAAAATTATAACTAAACCCATTATGAGTTATGCCTTTTATTCTGTCATTTTCATAGGAATAACTGTTAGTTATAGACTTACCTTGAACATCCTTGGATACGCTAGTCAACCTGTCCACATTATCATAACCGTAGGTGATAAGTTTCCCGTTGGCATCGGCAAAACTGTCAAGCGTACCCTTAGCTTCGTTATAATTATAGCTTACAGTGTTTCCAGAGCTGTCTGTAAGACTTTTAATGTAATTACCACTTGACGTATACTCTGCAGTAGACTGAATATACTCCATTCCTTCTCCAACCTTTGAGGTTTTAGGGTTTCCAAAGCTGTCGTACTCAAAGGAATATACTACGTTTTGAGCTGAAGTAGCTTTTGTTGCATTATGCTTGCTGTCATAAGCATAAGTAAAAGAGCTTCCTTGAGGATCTGTGCTTTTAACTAAATCATTAGCAGTACTGTATTCTAAGTTTGAAGTTTGCTTTGACAAGTCCGCAGTAGATTTTAAGTTACCTTTATCATCATACTGATAACTTGCACCAAATTCCTCTTTATAGAGCTGCGCTCCATCAAAATAAGCTTTGTTTACATTTGTATAATAGGTATAATAAAATTCAATGTGCGTATAATCATTTTGTGTTATTATTCTATCGGATAGGTACTGCCAATCTGTAGAGCCTCTATTAAAGTCAAATCCATGCCATTCATAGGCGTCTAAATTTGGGAGCTTAAAGCCAATTATAATACCTAGCCTTCCAAGATCCGCATCTGGTATAGATTCACCCTTTGCCCATCCTCCAACTACAAATATATCTCCTTTTTTACCGGGGGTGTTTACAACCTGAAATACATTTTTTCTTGTATAAGCATTTCCATTAATCTTAAAGCTTCTATTGCCTAACACATTAGGAACAGGAAGCGCTTCTCCATTAACAGCCTTGTCGCTAGCTCCAATGTTTTCATTGCCCTGCCAGAAGGTTGGAATGTCTCCGCCATATATAAAGCTGTTATTTTCAATTAGGTTATATCTGCTGGCAACTTGTCCTTCTTCTAGCTGGAAAGCATCAAAATAAGCTGTGCCTGTGCTTTCTAAAATAGAAGCTCCAACCCATATGTCTCCTGAAGAAGCATTTTGAGGAATAGTGAAGGTTAATTCATACCTTTTTCAATACTTATCCCTCCCTGCTCAAAGTCAATTCCGCCACTATTGCTTGTGCTTGTAACCTTAAGAGACTGGTTTCCTGAATACTTGTCTTCTGCAGCATAGCTTTGCGTTCCAGAAGCTCCGCTCCAGGAGGCTGGTATCCAGCTGCTGTTTTTCTCTGCATTGTGTTCTTTCATGTAATTTATGGTTGTCTTTTGAAGCTTTGATTCAAGATACAAAATAAAAATCCCTTGGTGATTATTCTCATTTCACCAAGGGATTTTGCTTAAATTAATGCTCTGCCAGGAATAATAAGCTTTTCTCCAGCTCTGACACTATCCACGCTTTCAAGCTCATTAATCTTAACTAATGTATCTACAGTTGTATAATACTTCTTAGCTATCTTCCAAAGAGAATCATCATTCTGTACTACATATATAGTAATACTAGCCTTCTTAGCTGGCTTTTCACCTTCCTTAGGAAGCACGTTAACCAAGAATTCCTTATTAGTCATATAGTTAACTCTTGCATAAACGCTTACTATAGCCTTAATGCCTATAGTATTAGCTTCTATTGCAGCTTCTACATTTTCAAGAGCAGCTCTTGCAACACACTGCATGTCAATCTTAGTATCTGGAATCTCAACTGCAGTTGTGAATGGAATTTCATCCCTAACAACATGAGCGCACTTGTCATCTTCGTTAGTCTTGTATAAAACTTCAACATTTAAAAGACCTTCGATAAGAACTTTGCCTTCAACAAGCTTCTTGTCGGTTACGCAAACCTTAGCCATTGGCATAACAATTGAAGCTGGCTTTGGAGCATTTTCATCAAGCTCTATGTTGCTCTTAACTATAGCTTCATTTTCAGCTTGACCATGCATAACGTTAAGCTGATAATTCTTCTTTTCCATATCCATCATCATAGATGGTGAATAGGCATCTTCTATAGTGTCCATCTTTTCCTTGCTCATAATCTTAGTATTGCTTCTAATTAAAGCTTCCACATCGATTATTCTATTTTCGCCAAGGTCGTCTTCCTTAATATCATAAATCATGTCGTCTACTCTGAAATCAGTGTAGCTGTCCATGTAGGAGTTAACCCCTTCAACCTCTAATTCCTTATTTACTAAAACGTCATCTTCTACATAGCAAAGCTCAGTTGTGTCTTTGCCTCTGTAAAGCACATGAACCTTAGCAAAAGCAGATACTTGAACCTTTCCGTCAAATACCTTTGTTTCTTTCTTATGAACATCCACATCACACTTTAATACATTAGCAATCTGTGGCTTATCCATAGGAATTTGCATATGAGACTTAGCTATCATCTCACCATCACAGGTTCCAGCTATTTTGTCCACTGAGGCAGCATTCTTTAATACCTGAACATCAGCAACTCCTCTTAAATCTCTAACTATTTCAAAGTTATAGTTTTTGTAAACTGCTGATTTCAGTTTAATAATACCCTCTACAGCTATTTTTCTCTCATTTATAATTACTGGTTCCATATGCTCTATGTAGCATTCAGCCTCACAAGGCATATTGCGGTTTGCTCCGCTTAAATCTATAGTATTTGAGAACTTAGCTGTATATACTACGTTGTGAACGCCGCTTCTATTTTCGTCTTCCTTGGCTAAATATAGCACATTGAACTGAATCTGGCCTTCTAAATAGATTTTGTCCTGCATAACTTCTCTAGTTGTGATGCTTGGCTTAGCATCAAGAGTTAAAATTTGATACACATCTGGATGAGTATCTGGTATAACATATTCGCCTTTAACCACTGTGTCAGCAGTACTTTCGCCTAAAAGCTGCTCACACTCAATATTTTCCCTAACCAGATCTATAGCCATAAGATTATCCCTCCCATCTAAATACCTACTATTAATTTATATAAGTACTATGAAAGAAATATGACAAATAAGTTTTGAAAAAATTAAATAATTTACCATACAAAATATCTTTTCATAAATAAATGGATATATCAAACAGCATTTCAATATGATATATATTTTATTAAAAATAATATATATCATTCGTTCTTTATATTTCGACATATTTTTATTTTTCCTGTATTTCCATGTATAATCATGTTGACAACTTGTCTATTTTCCCTTAATATAATACTTGGTTATTGACCATATAACCTCTCATAAATTCTCAATACCCTTTTATACCATAGTTGAAAGATGGCACCCACCATCTTTCTTTTTTTATTTTTAATGATTTTATTTCTAGAAACTTTATCTTAGTACATGATTTTTTCATTTAAATCGCGCAAAAGCGGTACTAATAAATTTAGTACCGCTTATTATCCTGCAAAAACTATTTGAACTGTCTTTGTTAAAACATCTGAGTAGCTGTATGTCACTGTCCTTTGGGTGTCTTGATCTAGCCTAATGACGAAGATATTAGGATAGGTTTTCTCGATAATACCTTTGTTTACAAGTACCTTCCTTCTCCCCCCATTAGCCTTTAAGGTTACTTTTTCTCCAACATGGTTTTCAATGTCTCTTCTAATTGTAGCGAGCACATTTCTTCTTTCCACATTAAACACCCTCTTTCTACATTATAATTATACCCTATTGGGTACTGATTGTCAAACAAACTAATTATTTTATCAGTTAATAAAGTGTTTTGTCAATATTAATTTTTTGTAAACAAAGCAATAACTCCAAGCCATACTTATGACTTGAAGTTATTTAAAGTCAGAAATATATCACATAAGTACAATAATAGTGTTTCCCTAATTTTCATATATATGCAGAATTTTTTGATAACATTTATGCATATGGTGATTTTGGAAAACCTTCTCTGTACTTTCCTCTAGTCTGGAGCCCACCTATACCTTTTGTCCCAGTAATAGTATTTTCTAATGCCTCCTGAATAGACACCACTCTTTCAATATTTGTATAGGCTATTTTTTCACAAACAAATACAGGATCAAGGCAGTGTATAAGCACTCTACTTGGCGAACTTGCAAAATTAGCACCAGCATCTAAAATGGCTTCGTAGTGGCTTTGGCAAGCACCAGCAAAAATCACCAAATCATCATAATTAGGTTCATAGTTTCTAAGTTCACTTACTGTGTCTACAAAAAATTTTGAATTCCTGTAATTATTTATATCTGTATAATCCTTGGCTCCCTTGGTTATTGCATCATGTCCAGTTATAACAACTATATCAGGCTTTATCTGCTTTACAAGGTTTGGAACCTCAATAGGTTGATCTTTTTCCGCAATTACTTTTCCTACAGCATCTAGTTCTAGCTTCTTATAAACCTTAAGACAAACCTCAAGATATTCTGCATCACCATCAACATGGAGAATCTTTCCTGGCCTTCCAAAGGTAAGCTCCTTGTTGACGGTTATCTTAGGGCTTCGATAAGACTTGCTAACATCAATTCTGCCTATTAATATGTTCTTTATAGAAGTATTAACTTTTCTATTTAATATTTTTTCCTTTTCACCAAGAGAGTTTTCAACAACTTCTTCCAAATCCTCCATAGGCGCATCTGCTATAACTCTTAAATTAATTCCTTTAAGTGTGTATACTATGCCGTTATCAGTTTCTTTTATATCTATTATTTTAAAAGTAATGTCTTTACCATAGGATTTTCTAACTACAGTATTGCCTATATTCATAACCCTCACTCCAACTCAAAGCTTGATAATATATACTATGAGTTGCCCTCTTTATGTGTGCAGATGCTGAAAAAAATAACAGCCATGCAAAGTAACTACATGG
The DNA here is from genome assembly GCF_023656515.1 of Clostridium swellfunianum. Lineage (NCBI taxonomy): Bacteria > Bacillati > Bacillota > Clostridia > Eubacteriales > Clostridiaceae > Clostridium > Clostridium swellfunianum. Next base: position 3,211,163 of record NZ_JAMOFV010000006.1, on the reverse strand, counting down.
CTGCTTCATGGATAACTTCTATTCCTTCTGCTCATACACCTTTTTAAACTCTTCTATAAAATTATTGTAGTTTTGCTGCTCTTCTATCAATTCTTCTATTTTATTATTAAAAGTCGTTTGAGCCCAATTTACTTCATTATAGTAATATCTATTTGCTAATCTCCAATATCTTTGCGGGAACATCAGGAATGCAAATAACACTCTATATTCGTCTTGTCTTATAGGGTTTACTTCATTGTATGCATCTATTATAAGCGTAGCATATTCAATGTTCCAATCCATTCTCTTCAAAACTTTAATCATAAACAGCGAAAGATCATAAGCTCTTATTTCTTTCTTGCAGTAATCAAAATCTATAACATGTACATCATTATTGTTATCTACAATTATATTATGATAAGTATAATCATGATGACAAAAGCCTTTTTCTTCGTCAGTTATTCTGCAAAGCTCCATATAGTTTGAGCTTTCAAGAATCTTCATAGCCTTCTTACCTTGTTCTTTAAACACTTCAATTGATTTAATATAATTTAAATCAAAGCTTGTTTTGTTTCCTTTTTTTCTAGCCATATCTCTCATTTTTTCAAAAGACTTTATTCTCTTTTCCATAAGGTGAGGCCATCTTCCCAAGTCACTCTTAAGTTTGCTGTTTTCTGGTGGATCATAGCCCTTTGATGCAATATGCAATAGTGCAAGGTTTTTAGCTGCAAGTATCAAATCCTCCTTGCTATAAAAGTCACATTCCCTTCCTTCAATCCACTCAGAAAGCGTATAAATATCTTCATTTACCAAGGCATAAGGATTGCCGTCTATATTCAAACAGTATCTATCCACTCTTGGAAAACCGTTTTGTATAAGATGCTCTTTAGCCCCATAAACAAACAAGAGCTTCTGAGTACCATAGTTTATCTTTTTCAGGCACTTCATTCCTTTGTTGGTTTTTAAGAGGTACACTCCCTTATTCGGCTTTATGCTTTCAATTTCAATATTGAACTGCCTTTCAAGTTCAAATTCCCTCATCATAATGCTCACCGCCCTCCTTCTCCATTTTGTAATGATAAAACAAATTACAGTCTCTATATAATTTATATGTGCATAGTACTTCAATTATTAACACTTTTTGCTAAGTCTTAATATAATAGAATATAAGCACTTTGAAAGGAAACTCATATGAAAATAGGACTGGACGGAAGAGCAGCTAAATGGTACAGAGGTACAGGAATAGGTACCTATACCTATCAGCTTATTTCATCACTAAACAATCTGGACAAAGTGAATGAATATATGCTTTTTATGCCTGAGAGCTCAAATTGCGATATTTCTTTTAGCAGAAATTTTCAAATAAAAAATATTACAGAAGGCAATAAGAGTAACTTTTGGGATGAAGTAAATATTCCTAATATACTAATGGATAAGGATATTGAAATATATCATGTTCCTCAAAATGGAGTTGGTCTCCCTAAGGATAAAACTTGTCCTTTCGTTATAACACTACACGATGTTATTCCTTATAAAATGCCTGAAACAGTTGGAGAAAATTATTTAAGGATCTTCAATGAGGAAATGCCTCATATAGTTTCTAAGTGTGATGGTATAATTACAGTTTCAGAATTTTCTAAGCAAGATATAGCAAAAGCCTTTAATTTTCCAAAGGAAAAAATTTTCGTAACTCATCTTGCAGCAGAAAGCATTTATCGTCCTTTAGATAAAAAGGAGTGTTCTAATTTAATAAAAAGCCATTACGGCATAGATGGAGATTATATACTTTATGTAGGCGGCTTTAGTCCAAGAAAAAATATAATCGGGCTTATTGAAGCCTTCAGCAAGCTTATAACCAAATATAATAAGGATATTAAGCTTGTCATAGCAGGAAAACAAGGGAAATCATACCCTATATATAAAAAGAAAGCAGAGGACTTAGGAGTTGAAGACAGCGTACTATTTCCAGGCTTTATAGCAGTTGAGCATTTGCCTCACTTATACAATGCCTCAAAGTTTCTTGTCTATCCTTCATTTTATGAAGGCTTTGGATTGCCTCCTGTTGAGGCTATGGCGTGTGGTACGCCAGTTATAACCTCTAATGTAACCTCAATACCAGAGGTACTTGGAGATTCCGCAATATTCATGAATCCAAATGACGTAGATGGCCTTTGCAGGTCTATGTACGATGTTCTTAGCAGTGAAGAATTATCGGAAAGCTTAATAATGAAAGGGCTCGTTAGAAGCTCCGAGCTTAGCTGGGATAACACAGCAAAAGAAACACTCATTGCCTACAGCAAAATAATAAATAATTAACAATAAAAACGAGAGGTTGTGCGATGCACAACCTCTCGTTTTTATTATCAATTATTTATGCTGGTTCTTCCTTGAATACCAATTCTCTATCATAAATATTCTTAGTCTTATAAATTATAAAGCTCAATATAAATCTAACTATCAAATCCACACCCATGATAATCCAAATAGCTACTATAGTAGAGTGGAACTTGTAAGCAAACAGGAGGGTAAGCGGCACTCTAATTCCCCAGAGCCCAGCTGCTGCGACAAACATAGGCACTCTTGTAAAGCCTGCACCTCTTAATGCTCCGTTTAATACTCCTGATATATTTTGAGGAACTTGAACTAAACCCATTATTATAAGATATTTTGCTCCAAGATTAATAACCTCTGTATTCTCTGTAAGCATAGCCATAACAACCTTAGGCAAAAATATAAGTATGGAAGCACAAAAAGCAGTTACCCAAAGTGTCCCCTTTAAGGTTTCTTTTAAATATGCTTTTCCAAGTTTACTGTTTTTTGATCCAAGAGCCTGACCTATAAAGGTAGTGGCCGCTATTCCAAAGCCGGCAGCTGGCACATAGGAAATCGCTTCTGCCTGAAGCCCCATCTGATGAGCAGCAGCTTGGGTATCTCCAAAGGTTAAAATTGCTTTAGTAAGTATAATTGCAGCAACCTGCCAAAAGATTGACTCCAATGAAGTAGGAAAACCTACTTTGTAAACCTCCCTAATTTGTTTCATATTTATTTTAAAGAAGTTTTTATTCACATGTGTATTAAGTACTCCGCCTTTGCTGAATAATACATAAAGTCCAATAAGCGCTCCTATGAACTGAGCAGTTGCTGTTGCAATGGCTGCTCCCTTTATCCCTAAACTAGGCATTCCCAAGTTGCCAAATATCAACAAATAACTTATAACTATATTAATTAAATTCATTGTTAGTGCTATGAGCATTGGTGTCTTGGCATTGCCCATACCCTGAAGTGATGCAGCAACAACCAGCATAATAACCATAAATGGTAGACCCCAGGAAATTGTTTTTAAAAATAAAACACCGTTTTCTAAAAGCTCTGGACCTGGATTAAAAATGCTTAATATTGCTGATGCATTCCAATATATAATCTGTTGAAAAATTATTACTAATAAAATCGAAGACAGAAGTGTTTGCTGTATAACTCCTTTTAGTTTCTTATAGTTTCCGGAGCCATAAGCTTGTGCTACAAAAACAGAAGCCCCAGTAGTTATACCTTTAAAAAGGGCCCATACTATTTGAGTAATTCTTGAACTTATAGATATTGCGTTTACCGGCGTAGGATCAGAAGAACTTATTCTTCCTATGAGAGCCATGGATACTAAACCGGCTGTAAGCTGAAGAACACCTTCTATGGTAATTGGCAGAATCATAGAGTATATCTTTTTTCGTATTTCCTGCAAGGAATATTGCTTTTCGGTTTCCCCCATATTTAATCTCCTAATCTTTTAAATTTTTGCTATTTTATTATAACCTAAAGATAAGCAATTTGCTATAGGCTGTAAATTAATAACGCTCAGTATATGATAATGTGACTTCTATCATATACTGAGCGTTATTACTAAAACAGCTTGCTTAATTTGTCTTTACTTAAGCTTGTTGCTTTCCAGTAGCTTTGATTTTTCCTGTCTAGTATTAGCTTATAAAGCACCTCTTCTTCCTTTACCTTTAGATATACCTTGCAGTAGTTAGCACTGTCTATATTATCTGCAAGGTGTGGCTCACTAAGTTGCCAGAATTGTATCTGACCTATTTGTATCTCTTTATCCTTTAGTTCACCGTTAAACAGCTTGCCCTGCTGTGCCTGCTTTATAATTTCCTCAACCTTTGCTTTAACTTCTGCCTGCTGCTTTGAGTAGGGAAATGTGCTCATTCCGGTTACATACCACTTGTTGTCCTTTTTAATAAGTTCAACTGCATTGTTTATGCTTTCACTAGAACCTGATGAGCTTCGAGCCGTTATATTTACCACTACCGATGCACTATCTTTCTTTATATTAAGACTTTTAACAGTTAATGCAATATTATAATCTGAAGCTTTTCCCAAAAGCATAAGATCTTCATTAAAAACATTCATCACATCTGTGAAGGCCCACTGTTCTGGGTTACTGCTGTCAACTATATACTTCTTAACTTGTTCAATATCTTTTTTACCTGTCAATTCATATTTATAGATTACATCTACAGCAGCTCTTAAGGTTCTAAATAAATTCTTTCTTTCTTCATAACCATCCTCTGCTTCAGAACGCTCTATTTTGTAATTTTGAAGGTCTACTCTTTCTATTTGTTCCCCTCCAATATAGCCTATCTTCCCTTCTGAAAGTACTATTATCTTACTTCCATATACCTGCAGTTTTTTTATTTCCTCACCTTTTTCATTTAGTATGTGAAGATAAAAATTATTTTCCTCTGAATTATCATTAGGTGTAATATAAACAATCCAGCCATTATTCATAAACTTTGCATCATTTATATATTCCTTTGAAATTTCTTTTACGCTGCTTGGATTATTAATATCTAAATAATATTCAAGTCCAAAATTATCTTTTCCAACTTGAAGAAAAGATTTTTTATAACTGCCCCTATATCTTCCACTTGTTTTAGTTCTAATAGCCGTCCTATCATCCTTATCTACTATAGTTGTATAATAATTCTCTTCAATTCTCTCAGTGGCATAAAAGTATTGATTATCTAGAACTCCTTTATAATATAGGTTCTCTTTCGTCTCGTAGGAATGTACATATTTTTTCGAATCCACATAATAAATTCCTGTATTTATCAGGTCTTGTCCCTCAGTGTAGAGCTTCTTACCATCAGGCGACCAGCCGAAGCTTGTTATGCCTCCACCATCTCCTACAAAACTTTGTATCAGCTTATTATCTTCATCATTATAAACAGTAAGTGTATTGCCTCCTAAAAAAGCAACCATATTACCTTCTTTATTCCATTTAACACTAGAAATGAAAGGTACATTACTGACAACATATCTGGTATCTGCTGTAGTTATGTGTACCTTTATTATATCTACTCTGCTTAAAGCCTCTCCTTTTATTAAATACCCAGATGACTCAACTTTTGCAGCAGTAGGTTTCATATAAAATACGTATTCCTTGTCTTTAGCTAATGTTAAAGGAATTTGTGTTATATTCTCTTTAATATTTAATGTACTAATGCTATAAAACGGATTTATTCCTTCAGTATTTATTTGCTTATCAATTTTTTCAATATCTTTGGCTTCTGTTGTTTCTTTAACTACATACACTTCATTTTCCTTTGGAACTTTAGTACAGCCAAATAAAAATATAAGTGCAAGCACTGATATTACTGCTAAAAGTTTTTTTCTACACATCACTTTCCTCTCCCTTCATATATTCCGGTAAAACTATGCTCACTCTTGTACCCTTTTCCAGTTCACTTTCTATAACCAATTCTCCTCCATGGCTTTCAACAATTTGCTTACAAAAGGCCAACCCTAAACCTGCCCCACCATCTTTCCTTGCTCTGGACTTATCTACTCTGTAAAAAGCTTCAGTAAGCTTTGATATTTCACCTTCTGCAATACCTTTCCCTTCATCCTGCACATAAATTCTGCATTTGCTGTCTATCTTTTCACAGCCAACAATTATTTTTCCACCTGTATAAGATGCCTTAATTGCATTATCCACTAGATTAAGCAATCCACCCTTAATCATATCTCTGTCCATATTAATTTGAAGGCTTTCCCCCTTCACAAGAAGTTTTGCACTTTTATCTCTGGCTTTTATATGCATTAAATCTACTATCTCATTTAATAAAGATATTGTATTAACATTTTCAAGATTTAAGCTGCTTTTTCTTAGCAGTATCATATCCATGAGAGAATTAACTAATTTTAGCATCCTTACTCCCTCGGAATGAACATAACCTAACCCTTTTGAATAGGTAGTTTCATCATACTTAATTTTTTGAAGAAGCTCTGAATAACCAATAATTGAAGTAAGAGGTGTTCTTAATTCATGAGTTAAGTTATCAATAAACCTCTGTTTCCTTTCTCCTTCACTTTGCAGCTCCACAATTTTATTCTCAACTTCTTCTGCCATCTTATTAAATTGAATACCGAGCTTTGAAATTTCATCCTTGCCTTTTATTTCAGCTCTCTCGCTAAAATTTCCTGAAGCTATTTTTTCAGCGGTACTGCTTAGATTTATTATAGGCCTCATAAGAATTCTGCTTAAGCCTTCTACAATAGCTGCAATTATAATTAAACCAATAATTCCAGTTATAAAGAACAGTTTGTATTGTTCATTTTTTTGAAGCTCAACCTGGCTTATATCCTTTATATAAGATAAAACAAGTTCGCCTGAATCCCCTTTAATAAAGTCATTTATAAACAAATAGCTTATGCCATCCTGTTTTCTAACAACATAATTTTTCCCATCCTTCATAAGCTTATCAAGATCATCTCTTTTAAAGCTCCAGTTTATATTTTTACTTGCATCTAAGCGCTTTAGTTCCTTATTATAAAGCTCTACTATTATATTATCGCTTCCATACATATCCACAATTCTTTTACTATAGTCCTGAATATCCAGCTTATCCTCACTAAGCTTTTGATTGGCTATTAAATAAACTGCTGCAATGTCCTTCATATTTCTTTCTTCCTGAAGTGCCCTTTTTATTTCACTGTTTGTCAAATTTGAATGCGTGTTTTCTGTAACTGCTAGGCTTGTAGCTGTGAGAGTTATTATATAAATAACCATGCATAGCAAATATATTTTCAACTTAAACTTCATAATCATTTCTCCAGTCTGTAGCCAAGCTTATAAACTGTTGCTATTTTGTCGGTTTTTAATTTTGTTCTAAGCCTTTGGATGTGCATATCCACAGTTCTTGTATTGCCTTCATACTCGAAGTCCCATACAAGCTCCAAAAGCTTTTCTCTTGATAGTGCAATTCCCTTATTATCTACAAGTATATTCAGCAATTCGAATTCCTTTGGAGTAAATTCAAGCTCTACTCCACCTTTAAAAACTTTTCTTTGCTCAACGCAAATCTCTATATCATCAAAGCCTTTTCTTTTTTCCTCCTTCGCAGCTCTTCTTAATAAGGCTTTTACCCTTGCAATAAGCTCCATCGCTTCAAAGGGCTTTGTCATATAGTCATCTGCGCCGAGATTAAGCCCCATAACCTTATCCTTTAAACTGCTTTTTGCAGTAAGCATAATTACAGGAATATCTCTCTCAATTATATAAGGCAGCAGCTTATAGCCATCGATTTTGGGCAGCATTATATCTAGCACAATTAAATCGGAACTTGCTTCCTTTATAAGTCTAAGACCTTCTTCTCCATCTTCAGCTTCTATAATGTCACAGCCCGCAAGCTGCAAATTCAGTTTTATAAGTTCTCTAATTGGCTCCTCATCTTCGATTACCAAAACTCTTTCCACTACGCCCCACCCTTTCTAAGCCAGCCTGCTGGACTTCTGTCTTTTCCGCCGCCTACTGTGTACTTTCCATCCTTCAGCACAAGCTTTAACCTATCTCTTGTTTTTCCATAAATATTTTGCTGTATAATCTCAATATCCTTATCAGTAACTTCAGTTATAATGGTAACATGACCATAGTACGTGTCAGTAAACACTATCAAGTCATCCGCTTGTGGTTTTTCATTGTCTCCATTTCTATACTGAAGAAGATTTCTCTTTCTATTTAACTCTCCTTGTTTCACTGAATCATCAAAAAATTCCTTAGCATGCCCTAACCCATCTGGCATCTTATGACCCTTAGCATCAAAGTAAAATCTCTTCACAAACTCCACACACTGCCACTTAAGGCCATAATAATAACCATCTTTGCTGTAATTTTTTCCGTAATCTTTAACATAATCTTTACCATTATTATAGATCTTTACACCTTTATAGCAATCTAGTTCTTCACCAATCTCTCCGCTCACAGCCTCTTTACTGACAACTTCATTACACTTACTCTCAAAATTCTCTATCCAAAATAAAATACCGCAAGCAAAAAACAAAATAAAAGCCATTCCCAATACCCATTTTCTCATAAGCTCAGAAGCTCCTTTTTATAAAAAATCAAAAATAAGAGACTTTATTACTGCCATATATTCTCTTATGTAGTAAGCAGGAATAAGCAAGGGATGAATAGGTGCAGGTTGACCATAAACCTCAAACCCATTGCTCCTCCCCAATAGTTTTGCCCTAAACATATGAAAATTTGTAGTTATAATCTTAATTTTCAAGTTTTCTCTGTTATCAATTTTTCTTAGAAGCTCTCTAGTAAACTTTAAATTTTCTTTAGTGCTTGTAGACTTGTCTTCCTTTATAAGCAGTTTTTCATCCACCCCACGCTCAACCAAATATCTTTTCATCGCCTCAGCTTCTGTTATGTTCTCACCCGGTCCCATTCCACCAGATAAAACAACTTTTGTGTTTGGATTTTCTTTGATAAATTCAAAGCTTTCATCAAGTCTTTGCCTTAAAGTAAGTGACGGCGTTTCACCCCAAAGCCCCGCACCTAAAACTACCAGGTAATCCACCTTAGCAGTATCTTTTTTACCTCCATGGTATACGATAAGGCATTCAATAACAATAAAGGAAGTTAGCAGCAATATAAACATAAATTTTATAAGCTTAATTACAAAGCTTGGTTTATGTATTAGATATTTCTCATCAATGAAAATAATAATAATTCCTATAGTAATAAGCAGCACTCCTATAGCTGCGAAAAACTTAGAAAAGGTCACACCATAAGCCATAATACTGAAGCAATAGATTATGCTGTAAACTCCGAAAATAATAAACATAATTCCTAGTATTTTTCTTATGGGAAACTTTTTTAACATATAAATCACCTCCGTCTTTAATTCTCTTTAAGTCTAACATATTGTTTCGTCCATGTAATATTTAACTTGTAAAAAAGTTGTAAAAATACAAATATTCTGGCCTCTTTACACGCGAACGTTTGTTTGATATACTGTAATTGATACACTTTGAGGAGGAATTGATATGGACATTCAGGAAAAGTTAAAGATATTATCTGGTGCTGCAAAATATGATGTATCCTGCTCCTCCAGCGGAAGCAGCAGAAAAAACAAGCCCTTTGGTATAGGCAATGCTAGTGAAAGTGGAATATGCCACAGCTTTGCTGCTGACGGCAGATGCATATCTCTTCTTAAGATACTTCTTACTAATTACTGTGTTTACGACTGCGCCTACTGCGTTAACAGAAGTTCAAACGATGTTCCTAGAGCTGCTTTCACTCCGGAGGAAATTGCTGACCTAACAATAAACTTTTATAAGAGAAATTACATAGAAGGGCTTTTTCTAAGCTCTGCAGTTATTAAAAATGCAAATCACACTATGGAACTTTTATTAAAAACAGTGTCCATACTTAGAAATAAATATAACTTTAATGGCTACATACATATAAAAGCTATCCCTGGAGCAGATAATTCTTTAATAAAGCAAGCCGGAGAACTAGTAGACAGAATGAGTGTAAATGTGGAGCTTCCTTCAAATGAAGGTTTAAGGCTTCTTGCACCTCAAAAGAATACAGCCTCTATACTCAAACCTATGTCTTTTATAGGACATGGAATAATAGCTAATAAGGAAGAAAAAAAGCTCTTTAAATCTGCGCCGTCATTTGTGCCAGCTGGTCAAAGCACTCAACTTATAATTGGTGCTACAAGAGACACTGATCTAAAAATCATGAGTTTGTCAGAAAACTTATATAACAACTACAATCTTAAAAGGGTTTATTATTCGGCATATGTACCAGTAAATCACAGTTCTAAGCTACCTTCTATTGTCAATCCGCCTCTTATACGGGAGCATAGACTCTATCAGGCTGATTGGCTTTTAAGGTTTTACGGATTTTCAGCCAATGAGCTTTTAAGTGATAGCAAGCCTAACCTAGATATAAATTTTGACCCAAAGACCGATTGGGCCCTTAGTCATATAGAACAATTTCCAGTAGAAATCAATCTTGCTCCGCAGAAGATGCTTTTAAGAGTTCCAGGCATTGGAGTTCGTTCTGTAAAAAGAATTATTGCTGCAAGAAAAGTTCATGCTCTTACTTTTGAAGATTTGAAGAAGTTGGGTATTGTACTGAAAAGAGCTCAATACTTCATTACCTGCAGGGGAAAATATTTGGGAGATGTATCTTTTAAGGAGGACTTTATAAGATACAAACTCACTCCTAAAAAAGATTTCAATATAATTGATAATCCGGCCTTTGAACAACTTACACTTTTTTCTGGACTTCCCGCTTTGTATAAACCTGATGATTCATTTTCAAGTATAACAGGAGAGCTTTAATTATGATTTGCTATATTTTTGATGGAAGCTTTGAAGGTCTTTTAACGTCAATTTATGAAGCATACTACAGCAAAAAAAAACCTGAAGAAATAATACCTCAGTGGCAGTTTCAGGCAACCCTTTTAACTGAACCAATACATATTCAAACTGATATAGTAAAAAGCAAAAGGGTATATGAGGCTATAAAAACCAAAATTTCTAAAGATGCCTTAAAAATTATTTACCATGTATATCTTTCTGAGCTTGAAGGCTGCTGTACTTTAATCTACAATTATATAAAGCTTGGCTTTAAACTCGGCAGCGAAATAGACTTACACCTACATAGAGACTGTGTATTAGGCATGCATAACACTGAAAAAAAGGTTACATATGAATGTCATAGAATGCTTGGTTTTGTTCGATTTAAAAGCATTGATAATATGTTTTACTCTGCCATTGAGCCCGATCACAACATTTTAGGACTCATAGCCTCACACTTTGCCTCAAGACTTCCTAATGAGAACTGGATAATTCATGATCTTAAACGCAACTTAGCTTTATTTTATAATAAAAAGGAATGGATAGTTACTGAGCTTACTAAAGTAAAAGCTGAAGACTTTATTGTAATGGAAGAACCCGAATTATACGAAACTCTTTGGAAAGAGTTTTACCAAACTATCGCTATAGAAGATAGAAAAAATCCAAGACTCCAGAAGCGAATGATGCCAGCAAGGTACTGGAAGCACCTGACCGAGTTAAGATGAGGATTACTAATTTTATATTAAATAATAAAAAAGTAACAGAAACAAATAAAATATGCTTATTGAGCTAAGACCTTCTTATGGAAATGGTCAGTCAACAAGCATATTTTATTTACTTGCACGATAGTTTTAGATTAATCTCTATGTTGGTCGTATTACTTCTTTATATATAGTCTCTTTTTAAAACCTCACCTTCAAGGCTTATAGTAACAACTTTAATAGGAATGTTCACTCCGGACCTATCTCTTCCCATTTTTGCAGCTTGAGCCATACCTCCACAGCAAGGAACTTCCATTCTAAGCACAGTAATACTTTCTAAATCATTTATTCTAATAATATCGCTAAGCTTTTCTGCATAGTATGCTGCATCATCAAGCTTAGGACATCCAACAACAACAGACTTGCCTTTTAAAAAGTCATTGTGATAATTAGCGTATGCAAAAGGTACACAGTCAGCAGTTATTAATAAGTCTGCTCCCTTAAAATATGGAGCGGCAGCTGGCACAAGCATAAGCTGAACTGGCCACTGTCTTAACTTTGAAGTTACTTTAACTTCATCCTCGCTGTCCTCGACTTCCTTTCTTTGAAGCATTCTCATCTTGCTTCCTGGACATCCCCCGCCAGTGTGGTTGTGAGCATGTACTTGTACTTGAGGTCTATTAAGCTCTCTAACTTGACTTCCCGGACATGAACCGCCTTCATGACTACTGCTATGCCCTAATGCTTTACCTTGAGCTCTAAGCATTTCTTCTACTGCCTTCTCATCAAATTCTTCAGCATCTCTCTCAATTATAGTGATAGCATCCTGGGGGCAATGTCCTAAACATGCTCCCAATCCATCACAGTATAAATCCTTTATCAGTCTTGCTTTACCATCTATAATAGCCAGTGCCCCCTCGGCGCAGTTAGGAATACACAAACCACAGCCATCACACTTGCTTTCATCTATACATACTATTTTTCTTACTGCCATACTAATCTCTCCTTTGAGTACTATTATAAGAACATTATAGAAAATTTTTACTATTATGTCGGTAACCTAGGTTACAGATTAGTATTGCTATGAACATTAAGAATTTAATATAATGATATTAACGCGAGCTAAGTATAAAGCGTTTGAAGAAGATGCAATTTCACCATAAAGCATAAAATATAACAATTTAACTTTTTAACAAGTTATATTGTTGTATTTTACTTAGTTTTCTTCCTTCGCTGTTTTTAAAAGGAGAACGTTATGAGTGTTAGAAATTATATGAGAGTAATACTGAACACTAATCTATTTAAAGATTTTACAGAAGAAAGTATACTAACCTTATTTAGCAAAATCCCTTACAAAATTGAACACTACAGCAAAGGTGATGTAATCCTTGCTGAAGATGATACTTGTGATACTCTAAATTTTATATTAGAAGGCACCGTTGAGGTTCAAAAGATGGATGTAAGCGGCAAAGTCTTATCTATAGCAGAATTTCACAAAGGAGAAATTTTTGGAGAAATGCTTATTTTTGCTGATAGAAATACTTCCCCCATTAATGCTATTTCCAAAAATAAAACTTCTGTGCTGCATATCCAAAAAAATTCTGTTATAAGTCTTTGTCAAGGTAATTCAAGTTTCCTCATGGAATATTTAAGAATAATCTCAAACAAAGCCATGATTTTAAATTTAAAGCTTAAAGAAGTAACCCTTAAGACTATTAGGCAAAAAATAAGTGAGTTTATTTTAGCTCAGTATAAACAGCAAAACTCTTTGAAAATAAAGATCAATATGACAAAAAAAGATTGGGCTGATAAAATTGGAGTACAACGTCCTTCTCTTTCAAGAGAACTTATTAAGATGAAGGATGAAGGTGTTATTGACTATAGCAAAGATATTATCATTATTAAAGACTTGAATGCGTTAGAGGATTTATCTTAAATAAAAAAATGCAGCTTGTAAGTAGGCTGCATTTTTATTACTTTAATATTTTTTCTTTAAATTCATCTAAAAACTCCTGTCTATCTTCCTTATAGGAAACTTTTTTAATAAGTCTATCTAGAAACACTTCTTCTTCCCAGTCCTTCCGCTTTGTATAGTAGTCTCTTGATATACTGTAGAAGTCTTCTGGAAAGTACAGCATTCCATATAAAACTCTAATTTCCCTTTTATCTAGAGAGTTACTACTTTGATAGTCATCCAATATGGAAACTGCCTTTTCTATATCAAAAGCAAAGTTTTTAATAGCCTTGCTTATAAAATTGCACAAGTCGTTTATCCTTAAATCAATTACTGAATAATCAAAGTCAACAAAATAGGCTTTTTCCTCATTTATAAGAATATTATGATATGCCAAATCATTGTGGCATAAAACAATTTTATCCTGCTCCTTACTAAGTTCATAGTAGCCAGAATTTTTCAATATATCTATGCTTTCTTTTATCTGAGCTACATTCTGCTCATAATTTTCTAAAAAGATTTTATCAAAATCACTTTTATATTCATGTAGGTTTGCCAAACTCTTAAAAAATTCCATTTCCTGAAGTCTTCTTTCAAAGCAATCAATAGTCTTTCCTGCTTTGTTCTTATTTACCTCAGAGCTTTTAAAACCTATAGATGCCTTATGAAGTTCTGCTAGTCCTTCTGCAGCTATCTTAACATCTATGGGATTGCAGAAGTCACATTCTCTTCCTGGAACTAAATCCATAACACAGTACAATTCCTTTTTCCATTCAATACATATCTTATTATCCTCAAGTTCAGTAAAGTCCAATACCCTATTGAAGTTCTTTTTTACATATTTAAGAGCTTTATTTATAAAATTTAGATTCTCTAAAGAGTAATCGACTCTCTTTAAAATTTTTTCGCCTTTATTTGTAGACAAAACAAATACGTTTCTTATTGGAACCAAATCAGATACCTTCAAATCAAAGCTTTCAAAAAGTTCTACAGAAAGATCATACTTAGTTAAAAACCTTTTGTCTAAATATCTTCCCTCAAGCATTGCCCCACCTCCGCTCAGCTAAATGCTTTAAATAAGCATTTCTCCATCTTTTATCATTTCTTTAAGCAAGTTATCCTTATATGCTTCCTCACTCCATTCTTTAGTTCTTTCTCTATATCTGTTGCAGGATTTCATAAAACCATATGGATAGGACAAAAGAGCAAGAATGAATGTGCAGCTGTTTTCCTCAAGACCTTCGTACTCACAGAATTTGCTTGCTAGTTTTCTATAGTCAAGCTTTATACCTTTTCTTCTATACTTGCTCAATAAATTGTAGCAATCCATTTCTATATTGTTATAGCAGCATTTGTTAAGATTTATAAACTCTATACTGTTTCCTTTGCTTCTTAAGTTATTAAAGTCTGTTAACCCAAGGCAAATTTCCGTCCTTTTCATGCTTCTTTCAATTATATCAATGTAGCCTGCATTAAAGGCTTCAATTATGCACTTTTCTGCTCTTTGAAGGTAGCCATAGCCTTCTTTTAGAAGGCTTCTTTCAAAGTCACTTGAGGCTGTATTTATCCTTATATTTTTTATATATCTTTTAAGCCGCCTTATGTTTACTTTGTATTGCTCCACTACACTTCCTGTTTTATTTTCCAATCTTTGTCCCATATATCCTTTGTAGCCCATGACTCTTTTGTGAAATTGGCTTATAGTATATAGCTGCTGCAGCAGCTTTTCTTCATTTATATCCTGAAGCTGCAAAAATTCACTATCCTTAAAATCCTGCAGCTGCTGTATATCCTTCGAAGAAAGATATTCTAAGAAGGATTTGATAAGTTCATCTTTTATCACAGCTCAACACCTCAATTTACTTACTTCATTTTTAATGTCCATATTTAAAATTTCTAAACTCTTCAATAAATTCCTGTTTCTCTTCTCTATCTTCATAAATCTTGTTCAATTTTTTAACAAAGAAATCTTCACTTTTAAGAGGGCCTTCCCAGTAATATTGTATTCCTAATTGCCAGTAATCCTGTGGGAATTCCATAAACGCAGCCATTATTCCAACATCCCGTCTTTCAATTTTCCTGACACTGTCATAGCTGTCCAGTATATGAACTGCATTTTCTATATCCCACTTTCCATTTTTCATTTTTCTTATCAAAAGACTGGCTAGATCATGCAGATTTGTATCTAAGATACAGTAATCAAAATCAATTATATTTACACTTCCGCGCTCTTCAATAAGTACATTATGATGAGCATAATCATGGTGGCAAAAACCAGACTTTACTATATCGTCACTGATTTTTTCCATATAACTGCTCTCTAAAAGATTTTCTACAGCTCTTTCTGCTCTGCTGAGCTCCTTATTCATTTCCGATAAGAACAAATAATCAAAATCTGTTTTTTCTGTTTTTAATGCTATCTTCTTTTTAAAATCCAGTATTTCCTCCATCCTTGTTCTAAAATTCTCCGGCCACTTATACCAATAAACCCTAGGCTTCATAGTTTCTGTTACCATAAAACCTTCGCTTTTGTTATGAAGCTCTGCAAGCTTTACTGCGGCTAATGAGACATCCAATGGATTATCATAGTTGCACTCTCTTGCACTAATCCACTTTGTAAGATAAGCATTTAGCTCGTCTATGCTGACATAGTCCTTACCTTCTTTAGTCTTAATTATTTCCGGAACTCTGTCAAAACCTTTGCTTTGAAGATGTTTTATAGCACCTACAATAAACCAAAAGTGCGGAAACTCATATTTTATCACTTTCAAGCAGTAATCATCGTCAGAAGTTTTTATTCTATATACATTCTTAATCTTTTCAAGTTCTATAACCTCAAGTCCATAGCTTTGTTCTACTAACTGCTTAAGTTCATCTATCTTCAAAGGAGTACCTCCAAAATATTGCTATAATTGTATTATATGAGATGCCCTAAAAGTGTGTGATTGACTTATATAAAATGGAACATTTTTTAAGACAGTATAATATTATTAATATATAGACTCATTTTACGGTTTTATCAATTTAGAGGAGAGGATTGGATGAGGATTGCAATTGATGCACGTGGTATCAATTGGTATAGAGGCACTGGAATTGGTACTTATACAGATAATGTTTTGAAGAACCTATTAAGATTGGATAAAGAAAATTATTACCATATATATTGGTCAGGAAACAGTTATGAGGAGTTTCAGCAACTCAACTCTCAAATTGTAATGGCATCTAAAAAGCACCATCGTTTTTTTGAGCAAAACTTTTTCCCAGAAAATACAAAACGAAACGATATAGATATTTACCATGTTCCGCAAAACGGAATTGGATTAAGCGAAAATATGCCGTGCAAGAAAATAGCAACAATTCATGATTTGATACCTTATATCATGCCTGAAACCGTCGGTAAAGGCTATCTGTTAAAATTTTTAAAGGAGGTTCCAAAGGTACTTGATTTAAGCGATGCTTTAATAACAGTTTCTGAATGGTCTAAGCAAGATATTTTAAAGTTTTTTCCTATAGATCCAGACAAAATTTTTGTTACCCCTTTAGCTGCAGATGAAAAATATAAGCCTTTAGATAAAGAATACTGTAAAAGCTTTTTATCTAAAACCTACGGTATTAACAATCCATTTATCCTATATATTGGAGGCTTTAGTCCAAGAAAAAACGTAAAGGCTCTAATAACTGCTTTTGCAAAGATTTATAAACAGCTAGATGCTGATTATAATTTAGTAATAGTTGGCGCAACAAGAGATCAAGGTCAGTATCTAAGCAAATTTTCTACTAATCTTGAGTTTGCTTCTAAAATTATATTTACTGGCTTTGCACCCGAAGACCACCTTCCAATACTTTATAATGGCTGCGAAGCTTTTGTTTATCCATCATTATATGAAGGCTTTGGACTTCCTCCGTTAGAAGCTATGAACTGCGGCACACCTGTTATAACTTCTAACTTAACCTCCATACCTGAAGTAGTTGGGGATGCTGGAATACTTATAAATCCTTATAATGAACAAGAATTAGAAAGTTCACTAGTAAAGCTTTTAAATGATTCCAAGCTAAAAGAAGAATACAGCATGAAAGGCCTTGAAAGAGCTAAGAACTTTTCCTGGGAAAAGACAGCTTTAGATACTTTAGAGGTCTATAGAAAAGTTTATGAGTTGCCTTCAAAAGTTTAAATAAAGAACCCCTCAATACTATTGTAGCTGTATTGAGAGGTTCTTTTGAAGTTCTTCTAATATGATCTTTGTATCTTTACCTTTTATTATATTATTTGATAATTCATTTTGAATAGGAATTTTAATACCTGAAAACTTGCTTGTATAATTTATCCCATTCAGTTCTTCAGCAAGTTCTAAGTAAAGCTTTGTTCCAAAGCCTTTTTCATCATTATATGCAGTATAAGCTGGTACAGCTAATAGTTCGTTCATTTCTGATTTAAGGCTATTCCTATTTTCAGCTGCAAATTTTGCGAAATCTAAACCTATACTTTTGTTTTTGCTTGAGTTTATTAATAGCAGGTTTGCACCTCCAAAACAAATAGATTGATTTCCTCCTTCTTCAAAGGCAGGAGGCTTAATTTGCTGTAGCTTTTCCTTAAGCTCTGGTTGTTTCTTGTATATTTTTCCAAGGCTTTCAGTACTTATTAAAGCACTGTCAGTACTGCCTTTTTCAAATAGGCCTGCTATTTCTTCAAAATTCTTAGCACTCTTAATATTACCTAAGGAATATAGCTTTTTTATCATATCTGAAGCTCTTAAAGCTTTTGCTGAATTAACCTCAGCTTTTCCTTCTTTATCAAAATATGAACCACCTAACTGATTAAGCATGACTCTATAAAACTTCTCGTCTTCAAATGGAAGTGCTGAGTTAAGCTTAAGCGAAGCAAAATCCTCCCAGGTTTTTATATATTCAAGATTGATTGCATTTTTTTCTAATATAGTAGTTCTAAATACAATTACCCCTGGTTTTACTGTTAGTGGAAAGCCATATATCTTTCCCTCGAAACTTAAATTTTCTATTTTATATTTTAAATAATTTTCTTTCTTTAAATCGTTCCCAGTTTCTTCAAGTAAAGCGGCTCGTTTTTGTAGAAGGCTCTGAACGTCTTCATCCTCTAAACAAATCAAATCTGGAGCATTATCTTTTGACATCAGTGCAAGTTGAAGTTTATCTGAAAGCTCACTAGGCACTATTTCCGTAATATTTATCGTAACTTTGCTGTGTATTTTATTGTAATTGGCAGCATGCAGCTTTAAAAGCTCTGTATTTTCTTTAGCACTCCAAATTGTTATGTTGCCTTCAATTGGATCTTTTTCTTCTTGCTTCGGTTCTATATTTTTCCTGCAGCCATTTACTGAAACTAACAGTATGCATAGTAAAGCTGCAGTTATCTTTTTCAGTTTCATATCACTATCTCCTTTTTAGGAAACTTTAAATTATAAATAATAGTATACCACATCTTTAAAATTTTTCCATACAACAAAGCACAAAGCTATTTTATTGCTTTGTGCTTTGCTTATACTGACTATTAAAGTTTATTGATCATGCTTGCCGAATAACCGGCTCCAAACCCATTATCTATATTTACTACGCTAATTCCGCTAGCACAACTATTAAGCATGCATAATAACGCTGACAATCCTCCAAAGTTTGCTCCATAGCCAACACTTGTTGGTACTGCAATAACAGGTTTATCAACAAGCCCACCTACAACGCTTGCAAGGGCACCTTCCATTCCTGCTATTACAACAACTACTTTTGCCCCTCTAATTAAATCAAGTCTATTAAATAGTCTGTGTATTCCCGCTACCCCTACATCAAATATTCTTTCAACCTTGTTCCCTAAAATTTCAGCAGTTACAGCGGCCTCTTCAGCTACAGGTATATCTGAAGTTCCGGCCGTTACTACAGCTATATAAGTGTCTGGAACCTCGATTTCCTTCTTTTTTACTGTTATTGTTCTTGCCAGCTTATTGTATTCTGCCTCAGGGCAAATCTCCTTAACAGCCTCATACATTTCCTCGGATGCCCTTGTACCAAGTATGTTATTATTTTTAGTCGCCATAAATTCAATTATCTGCTTGACCTGCTCTACGGTTTTTCCCTGACAATAAATAACCTCTGGATAGCCAACTCGCATCTCTCTATGGTTATCAATTTTGGCAAAACCAAGTTCCTTATAAGGCAAATCCTTAAGTTTTTCTGTACCTTCTTCAACGCTTAGCTTCCCGTCCTTTATATCCTGCAGCATCCTTGTTAGGTCCTTCTCATTCATAAATCTCTCTCCTGTCAATTAGCGATCAATTTTTCATTGTTAATTCGCTGTTCAAGCTTCCCATCTTATAGCCTTCCATCTCTAGTGCTACATACTTAAATCCAAAGGATTTTAATTTTTGCGATACCTTATCCATCAGATCTTCATCAAAAAATCTTCTGATATGCTGCTTTGGAACCTCTATTCTGGCCAAATCTTTATGAGTCCTAACTCTTACCGCTCTAAACCCTAAATCCATAAGATATTTTTCAGCTTTCTCTATCCTTGCAAATTCTTCTACCTTAAGCTCTTCACCATATGGAATTCTAGAGAGAAGGCAGGCATAAGCCGGCTTATCCCAGGTAGGCAGTCCAAGTTGTTTTGAAAACTCTCTGATGTCAGCTTTAGTTAGTCCACACTCTAATAGCGGACTCTTAACCTTAAGCTCTCCCAAAGCCCTAAGTCCAGGCCTGTAATCATTTAAATCATCAGCATTTGTGCCGTCTAGTACATACCTATACCCTTTTTCCTTTGCCACATTTGTTATCTTAGTAAATATTGCTTTTTTACAAAGGTAGCATCTGTCACTGGGGTTAAATTTTATTTCATCAATTATTACAGGTACCTCTAAAAATTCATGCTGCACCTTTATATCTTTAATAAGCTCCTTTGCCTCTTCAATTTCCCACTTAGGTATATAAGGTGATACTACAGTAAGGGCTATTGCCCTATGTCCAAGAGCTAGCTGGCATGCCTTAAGCAAAAATGTGCTGTCTACTCCGCCAGAGTAAGCAACAACTACGCTCTCCATGCCTTTTAAATAATTGATAAGTTTCATATACTTTTCACTATTCACCATTACGTTCCATCCCCTATTTGCTCAATACTCGATTAACCTCTGAATAGATTTCAGTTATAGCTATGCTGTTTTCCTTAGCCAGCCTCTTGCAGTCATCATACTCTGGCTTGCATTTTACTTTTTCTCCATTAAAAAGAGAAGTTTTTACTGTTATCTCTCCGTATTTAGTGCTGATCTTTGAAAATTCCCTTTTAAGCATAGTTTTCTCAACCTTATGTTTTCTGACTCCTAAAGTTGTAGTTTCTGTAAGAAGTGTTTGTGTCATTATTTTTTCAGCTTCAATACTGCAAAGTACACTCAGCTTTATTCCAGGTCTTCCTTTTTTCATTATAATCGGAGTCATAAATACATCCATAGCTCCAATGTTAAAGAGTTTTTCCATAACATAATCATAAAGCTCTGGATTCATGTCGTCTATATTGCATTCAAGGATATACGCCTCTTCATAAGCCTTATCATTAACATCAACAGCTGTATGATCATATACTGAGTTTTCTCTTATTTCACCTAGATATACTCTTAAAACATTAGGTATAACAGTATCTCTTTGGCCTATTCCGTATGCCACCTTTTCAATAATAAAATCCTTCTTATCAGTAAACTCATCAACAGTAGCAGCTAGAATTGCAGCACCTGTTGGAGTTGTTGTTTCCACCTGAACTGCTCCAAGCTTAACTGGAACACCCTTTAAAATCTCTGCTGTTGCTGGGGCTGGAACAGGGAATAAGCCGTGGGCGCATTTTACAAAACCGCCTCCAAGCTCAACTGAAGATGCCATTACCTTGTCAACCTTTAAGTAGTCTAAACAAATTGCAGATCCTATAATATCAACTATTGAATCCAGTGCTCCGACTTCATGAAAATGCACATCCATAAGCTTCTTGCCATGAATTTTAGCCTCTGCTTCAGCTACCTTTAGGAACATCTTACGACTCAAATTCTTTACCCTGTCACTTAGTGAGCTATCATTTATTATATCTTCAACGTCTTGTAAATTCCTGTGGTGATGCTCATCCTCATGTTTATGATCATGATGCGTATGACTATTATGTTCATGGTTATAATGATGAGATTCATGCTCATGTTGATGATGATGATATTCGTGTTCTTCACTTTCAAGTGTAACCTTAACCTTTGTTCCTGTTATACCTTTTCTTTCATCAGTTTTGACCTCAATTTTATATCCATGTACATTAAGTTTTCCAAGCTCATTAACAAGATAATCCCTATTCACACCTAAGTCTATAAGTGCGCCTAAATTCATATCTCCGCTTATCCCAGAAAAACAATCATAATAAAGTATTCTCATTCTAGTCACCCTTTCTATCTATCTTTAGATTTATAATAATCATTCCAAGCAGTATCAAAGAACATCCCCAAGAGGTTCTTCCACTTAATTTATCTCCAATAAAAACGGAAAATATAGCACTGAACACTGGCTCAGCTAGAAATATTATTGCAGTATGTGTTGGTGTTGTATAAGCCTGAGCAACATTTTGCAGTCCATAAGCAAAGATTGTACAAAAGAGCGCTGTAAAAATAATTGCTCCCACTGCAAATAAGTTTAGATTTATTTTAAAGCCTTCAATAAAAGCTGCTGGTACTGAAGACAGAAATCCTACCACTAAGAACTCTATGGTAGTTAATACTGCCAAATCACTATCCTTTGCAAACTTATCAACTAAAATTATTTGCACCGCAAAGGCAACAGCACTTAAAAGGGTTAAAAAATCGCCAAAATTTATACCGACTTTACCACTAATAGACATTAGAGCTAAGCCAGAAACTGAAAGTACAACTCCAAGGTTTGTTT
Source organism: Clostridium swellfunianum (assembly GCF_023656515.1). Taxonomy (NCBI): domain Bacteria; kingdom Bacillati; phylum Bacillota; class Clostridia; order Eubacteriales; family Clostridiaceae; genus Clostridium; species Clostridium swellfunianum. Next base: position 3,188,945 of record NZ_JAMOFV010000006.1, on the reverse strand, counting down.
TAAAATCAGGAATTTTTTTATATATAAAAGCTATAAAAATAGGAACAAGCACAACATTCAGTCCAGTTATAAAGCCTGATTTACTTGGAGTTGTATAAGTCAATCCAACAGCTTGAAGTATACATCCTATTCCTAATGCTATACCTATAAGAATTCCAGGCTTAAGCATTTCCCTGCTAAAATTGTTAAACCTTTTTATAAAAAATATACCCAAGATTAGACCTGATAGTATATACCTCATTGCTATAAAGGAATAGGGCGGTACACTCTTAAATGCTATACTCATAATTGGAAAGCTGGCTCCCCATACTACCGTTACTGCAAGCAAGCTTAAGTCAGCTTTTAGTTGTTTTGTCATCATTGCTCTCCTTTGCTAAATACTCACTACTATTTTATCAAATATGACTAAATTGGTAAACATTCGCTAACACTTTAATAATAATTTATTAAAATAACTATTGATTTTTTAACATTTTGCTTTTATAATTAATTCATAGTAATTCACTATGAATTGTAATTTAAATGCAGTGATCAGGAAAAGTAGACTGTAGGACACATACAGAGAGAAGCTTCTAGGCTGAGAAAGCTTTATGTTGGAAAATGGTTGAAGTGCCCCTGTGAGCAGTAGGCCGAAGAATAGTAGGCTGATACGGATGCTCCCGTTATAGAGCTATGACATGCATGTGTCTGATGAGAGATGGGCGTTTTACGCCTAATCAGAGTGGAACCGCGGAAGTATACCTTCTGCCTCTGTATATATTTATACCGAGGCAGGAGGTTTTTTATTTTGCTTGTATACTAAGGCGCCTGTATACAAGCGGTAAGCTTTAATCTATTTACAAATTAATTTAACACAAATTTTTAGGAGGCTTTATAATGAATTCACAATATATTGTTTTATTAGTTTCAGCATTATTAGTCGGTTTTTTATACTTTTTAGGTAGAAAAAAAGTAAGCTTTGGAAATAGAGTTTTAATAGGAATGATTCTAGGTGTTGCTGTTGGTGCAGCATTTGCAAAAACAACTTTAATCATAGAACCTCTAGGTCAGATATATATTAACTTGATTAAGATGCTTGTTATTCCTTTAGTTACATCAGCTATTATCTCAAGTATAACTAATCTTGAGGGACCAGATAAAATTAAGAGCATTGGTGTTAAAACTTTAGCATGGCTTGTAGCAACAACTGCAATAGCTTGCGTAATTGGCTTACTAGTTAGTCTTGTTACTGATCCTAGTTCTGGAGTTCAACTTGTTAAGGATGCTTCCTACAAGGCTAAGGAAATACCTACTTTTGGAAAGGTATTAGTCGATTTATCACCTTCAAATCCTATAGCAGATGCTGCAAATGCAAAAATAATTCCAGTTATAGTATTCTCTATGTTTGTTGGAGTTGCTATAGCTATAGAAAATGCTAAAAAGCCTGAAGTTATAAAACCAGTAATTTCTGTTATAAATGGTTTTGCTCAAGTTATGTTTAGAATTACGGATATTGTGCTTGACATTACCCCTTATGGTGTATTTGGCCTTATGGCTACAGTTTCTGCAAAATATGGACTTTCAACACTATTACCTCTTGGAAAGTTTGTTATAGCAGTTTATATAGCCTGCATAATACAGGTTGCAGTAGTACACACAGGACTTTTAGCTTTTGTTGCTAAGGTAAATCCATTGAAGTTCTTTAAGGCTATTTATCCAGCACAGGTAGTTGCATTTACTACAAGAAGCAGCTACGGAACCTTACCCGCTACTATAAAGAGCTTGACTAAGAAAGTAAGAATCTCTGAAAAAATTGCAAACTTTGTTGCTCCAATGGGAGCTTCCATGGGTATGAATGCTTGCGGTGGTCTTTACCCAGTAATGGCTGCAATGTTTATAGCTAATGTTTATGGAATGCCTCTATCACCTGGCAAGTACGTTATTCTTATATTAGTAACTACAATCGCATCCTTTGGTACTGCTGGTGTTCCAGGAACCGCTTCCATTATGTCAACAGTAGTTCTTGCAAGTATGGGACTTCCTGTTGAAGGTATAGCAATGCTTCTTGGAGTGGATGCAGTAATAGATATGGCAAGAACTGCAACAAATGTTACTGGAGCTTCTGTAGCTGCACTACTGGTTGCAGACTCTGAAGGAGAATTTGACAGAGAAGCTTTCAATGCTGAAGCCTCTGGCAAAGTTAAATTAACTGCATAAAATAAGCGGCTAGATAATAGCCGCTATTTTTATTTTTTGACATTTTTTATTCGACACATATCTCGTTGAATTTGTATAGATAAGTATGTATAATATTAGGTATTTGGAATTATTTGTAGAAATGGTATATATTTCTCAGGGGGATTGAGATGTGTTACGAAGACAAAACTAAAGAAGAGCTTATTGAAGAGCTTAGAATAAGGGATACGGTACTGTATGAACAGAACTTAAAAAATAGTAAGACTATATTGGAAGCAATCTTGCAATCAGCTACTGATGGAATATTGGTAATCGATTATAATGAAGAAATTCTTCATATTAATAAAAGGTTTAATGAATTATGGAATATACCCCAAAAGGCTATATTAGAAAAAGATATATGGAAAATTACGCATTATTTAAAGAATCAATTAGTGGACCCTGAAGCTTTCATATTAAGTACAAGAAAAATAATTGATATATCCGTTGAATATAAAGATATTATATATTTAAAAAATGGAAGAGTTTTGGAGAGATACTCTCATCCACTTATACTCAATAATAAGCCTATAGGTACTGTTATAAATTTTAGAGATATCACGCAAAAATCTATTCTTGAAAACAAACTTATAAGAAACCAGAAGCTCTATAGAAGACTTATAGAGCTTCTTCCTGACGGTATCTTAGTATATAGGGATAACAAATTGTTTTTAGTAAATCAAGCAGCTTCTAAATTATTGAAGCAGAGCAAAAAAGATATCCTTGGAAAGAAAAGTGGATCTATGGCTAAAATACATCCCGACTACAGGGACGAAGCCTTTAAAAAAATAGCAAAGCTTCATCAAAATGAGTCAGTAATGGATTATTCGGAATACAAACTAATACTTCATGATGGAACAGAGATTGATATTGAAACTGGTGCTTTTTCCTTTAAAAATGAAGGTCATTTTTTTATTACAAGTATCATAAGAGATATTACTGAACGCAAAAAAATACGTCAGTTAGAGGAGACAGTTTCACAAAAAAGCGAACTCCTAAAAGAAGCGCAGGAATATAACAGGTTGAAAACTCAGCTTTTTTCCACCATATCTCATGAGTTAAAAACCCCATTAAACATAATTTTTGGTTCTGTTCAGCTTTTAGAGAAACTATATAATGGAGCCTCATTGAATAAATACTTAAAGATTATGAAACAAAACTGCTACAGACTTCTTAGATTAATTAATAATTTGATAGATTTAAATAAATTTGAAATCGGTTATTATAAACTTGAACTTAATAAATGCAATATTGTAAAGGTAATTGAGGATATTACACTTTCAGTTGTTGATTATACAAGCAGTAAAGGAATTGAATTAATTTTTGATACTGATGTAGAAGAAAAATATACAGCTTGTGATGCAGAAAAACTAGAAAGGGTTATATTAAATTTATTATCTAATGCAATCAAGTTTACTGAACCAGGCGGAAATATTAAGGTTAGTATACATGATAATGTTGACAATATACTTATTTCTGTAAAAGACTCTGGAATAGGTATTCCTGAAGATATGCTTGATAAAATTTTTGAAGCCTTTAGACAAGTTGATTCTTCTCTTAGAAGAAAAGTAGAAGGCAGCGGACTTGGACTTTCTATTGTAAAGTTTCTTATAGAAATGCATGGAGGAAATATTTCAGCTAAAAGCCATTTAGGAAATGGGAGTGAATTTTTAATTGAACTGCCTATAAATCCAATCCCAGATATCATTGAAGGTGTCCAGGAATACAGTCCTGCTGCTATTGATAGTAAGGTTGAAAAAGTTAGCATTGAATTTTCCGACATTTATTCTTAGTTTATAAAAGGAAGAGTCTTTCTCCAGATAAACCCTTAAAGCTATATTAATTGGGAGCCCCAATACCAGTCAAAAGTATTGGAGCTCTTTTATTATCCTCTGAACTTACCTCTATCATATTGTTTTGGCCACTCTACCTCAGCCCTTAGCTCGTGAGCAGCTCTCAATGGCCAATAAGGATTTCTTAATAGTTCCCTACCCAGGAAAACTAAATCCGCTCTATTGTTTTGAACAATCTCTTCTGCCATATCTGAAGCAGTTACAAGTCCACCAGCTATAACCGGAAGACCTGTTTTGCCCTTTATTATTTCAGCAAACCTTATTTGATAGCCTGGATAGGGTGTAATAGGAACTGGTACAACTCCTCCTGAGCTTACGTGAACTATATCTAATCCTTCTGATTTCACCATGTTTATCATTTCTGCTAAGTCATCAGAATGATTGCCTTCTTGTGTATAATCCTCGGCTGAAACTCTTAAAATTATTACTTTATCCTTAGACCAAACTTGTCTAACTGCATATAATATTTCCTTTAAAAATCTTGCTCTATTCTCAGGAGTTCCACCATACTCATCTGTTCTTTTATTAGTAAGTGGAGATAAAAATTCATTTATCAAATATCCATGAGCCCCATGAATTTCAATAACATCATACCCAATCTCGCTGGCTCTCTTTGCTGCGGCCTTAAAGGCTTCTACAACAGTGTTAATGTGCTCCCTGCTCATCTCTAATGGAGTCTTATATTCTTCACTAAAAGCAATCGCACTTGGTGCAATTATATCCTCTGTTCTTACTTCACATTTTCTTCCTGCATGAGCTAGCTGTATACCCATTGTCGCTCCATAGGTCTTACATTCGGTAACTATTCTCTTTAGACCATCAATCTGAGAATCTTCCCATATTCCTAAATCCTTATCTGTAATTCTTCCTCTAGACTCCACAGCTGTAGCTTCCTGAATAATAAGCCCAGCCCCTCCAACTGCTCTTGAAGCATAGTGCATGTAATGCCATTCTTTTGCTTTTCCATCGTTATCTGCGCTGTACATACACATAGGTGCCATTACAATTCTGTTCTTAAGCTCTATGTTCTTAATATTAAAACTTGAAAATAATTTTGACATATACTTCTACTTCCCTTCCCTCATTAATGAATTAAATTTATTATACCCATGTTTATACTTAAGTTTCATGGATATAACATTAATGGCAGCTAATTAATTTTAAGGTTCAAATTAATTACCTTTAAGCATTTACTTGACAAAAGTAACTAACTTATTTTATTATTAATTATATAACAATTAATAATAATTATCAATTATAAATATATAAAATCAGTAAATAATAGTAAACGGAGGTATTGTATAAATGTTAAGAAAGATAGAAAATAAAAAAATGGGACGCAGTAACCTTGGGTGGCTAAAAAGTATATTTCATTTTTCCTTTGCTGAGTACTATAATCCTGACAATATGAACTTTGGTGTACTAAGAGTTTTAAACGACGATATAATTGAGCCAGGAACAGGTTTTGACACTCATCCACATAGAAACATGGAAATAGTCTCCTATGTGGTAGATGGTGAACTGACTCATGGTGACAGTATGGGAAATACAAAAACATTAACTAGAGGTCAGGTTCAATACATGAGTGCAGGTACTGGAGTTTTTCATAGCGAATTTAACTATGGTGACAAGCCCGGTCGCTTTCTCCAAATTTGGATATTACCAGATAACAATGGCTACGAACCTAACTATGGTGATTATGAATTCGAATGGAATCAAAGAAAAAACAAATGGCTTCATCTTGTTTCCAGAAAAACAGGAAATGCTCCGATCAAAATCAATCAAGATGTTAATCTCTATACCCTGGAACTTGATACAGATAAAGAAATTATATTCCCTGTTAAGGAAGGTCGTCAGGCTTATTTGATCCAAATTGAGGGCACTTCCTACATTAATAATATAGGCCTTGATGCTAAGGATGCCCTAGAGATAACTGAAGAAATCATAACAATAAAACCAAATGCAACTTCACATTATTTGTTAATTGAAATGAGTAAATCCTAGCCCCTACACTTATAAAACAGCTATATTTGTCCATTTTTACTTTGATATTAATTATAACAAAAAACTCTGAGGAGATTTTGCTCTCCTCAGAGTTTTATTGTTAAAAGTATTTATTATTTCAGTTCTGGCCAATAGCCCTTGTTTGCTTCTATAAAATCGTCTAGTATTTTCTTAGCTTGGAAGGCAGATTTAACTGTCTTGTTCATAGTTAATGCCATTAATGCTTTTGTATAGGAGCCTTCTATAGCTGCATCTACAAGAAGCTTTTCTGACGCTAATTGCTGTTCCATTAATCCCTTGTAGAATAACGGAATTTCTCCAACTCTTACTACTTCAGGTCCATTAGAAGTGATATACGCTGGAACTTCAACCATTGCATCATCTGGAAGGTTTGCAATAGCACCCTTATTTTCAACTATTACTAAAAATCTCTTTCTTAGATCAAATGCTAACGACATGGCAACATCAACAATAAACTGTCCATGTACGCCAACATAGAACGCACTAGTATCCATTTCTCCAGTATCATTGTATCTGTCAACTGCTGAGAATAACTTCTTTTCTCTTCCTTCCATAACTTCGTTTGCTCTTGTTCTTTCCTTGTTTGCATTTTCAACTATATGGTCGGATATTAAATAGTACTGCATATATGGGTTTGGCAAATATTCTGGGAACATTTCAACCAAGTATTTTATATTTCCCCAAGTCTTTAACCATGATGGGTCAGAGTGTTGTACGTCTACTTTGGACATATCAGGTAAAAGCAATCCATGTTTTTTAGTGTGCTCTAATATTTCCGGCATTCTGTCTACACCATTTACATAAGCTTTAGTAAACCATCCAAAGTGATTTAACCCGAAGTATTCAACTGTTAATTCTTCTCTTTTGCAGCCTAGTATTGCAGATATGTTTCTCATAGCTCCAACAGGCATGTCGCAGATGTTCATAACTCTTGCATTTGGTCTCAGCCTTCTAACAGCTTCTGCAACTATTGAAGCAGGATTACTATAATTAACTATCCAATAAGACTTCTTAGCATACTTTTCAACGTAATCTATTAACTGAACCATTGGAAATATTGTTCTAAATCCGTAAGCCATTCCTCCTGGTCCGCAAGTTTCCTGACCAACTACGTCATACTTTAGAGGAATCTTTTCATCGTGCTCTCTCATGGCGTACTTTCCAACTCTCATTTGAGCGAATATAAAGTCTGCATTTGTGAAAGCTTCTTGCGGATCTGTAGTTAAAGTAAGCTTTAACTCTGGATCCATTTCCTTTATAACTTCTCTAACAACGACTGCCACCTTGTTTTGTCGTTCTGCATCCAAGTCGTACATTCTAAGCTCTTCAAGCTTGAATTGCTCCTTGTTCAACAATAAACTCTTTATAATTCCTGGAGTGTATGTGCTTCCTCCACCAGCTATAGTTAATATGAATTTCTTCATAGATTTTTCACCTCTAATAGTTGTTTTTTTTAATAGTTTTGATAAATGGAGTACACGGAATTATAAATTCCGTGCATTCCAATATATTAATTGTCTTCTTAAAAGAAAACTTTATTCACCTTGGATTCCTAAAAAATCATCCACTGCTTTTCTTATTTTTGTTACTTGTAATCCATAAACTACTTGAACGTTTCTGTCTTTTACAATTACACCACTAGCACCTGTACCTTTTAGGGCTGTCTGATCAACCTTGCTAGTATCCTTAATTATAAGTCTTAATCTTGTGTAGCAGTTGTCAACTTTTTCTATGTTGTCTGCTCCACCTAAAGCTTCCACTACTGTAGCAGCTAAATCTCCATTAGCATTTCCAGACTTTTCACCTTCCTGCTTAGCAACATAGTCTTTTTTGCTGTAAAGCTTAGTCTCTTCTGTTTCCTCTTCTCTGCCTGGAGTTTTTAGATTCAACTTAGTTATAAGCAATCTGAATATGAAATAGTAAACCACTGCTTGAACTAAACCTATTAATATAAACATTGGCCAGCTTGTTTTAGCAACTCCAAGTGGTATGTTGTATAGCAAGAAATCTATAACTCCATTTGGTCCTATAGCTCTTACGTCAAATATATTTAACACAACCATACCTAATCCATTCAGCACTGAGTGCGCTACGAATAATATTGGGGCAGTGAATAAGAAGGAGAACTCAAGTGGTTCTGTAACACCAGCTATTAAAGAAGTTACAGCCGCTGAAATTAGTATAGCCTTTATTGCAGTCTTCTTTGATGGCTTAGCAGTATGATACATAGCTAATGCTGCACCTAATAGACCAAACATCTTTGAAAGACCACGAGCATCGTATATAACTGTTGATGACAATCTTAATATCTTTGGATCTGCTATTTCTGCAAAGTAAATATTTCTAGCACCTTCTATAACTTTTCCACCTATTTCAGCAACTCCACCTATTTGCGTATAAAGGAACGGAGTATAAACTAAGTGGTGCAGACCAGTTGGTATAAGAAGTCTGTCTAGTAAACCATATAGGAATATACCAAAGTTACCTGTAGCTCTTATAAAGTTTCCAAGGCTTGAAATCGCACCTTGTACTGGTGGCCAAACATAAGTAAAGATCACTGCTAGCAACACCATTATTGGTATAAGAATTATAAATACTAGTCTTGGTCCACCATAAGTTTGCCATGCACCGTCAAACTCTGTATTTACATATCTGTTGTGAATAAGTGCTACTATTATTCCAAGAATTATTCCAAGGAAAACACCCATGTCTAATACTTGAACACCAAGAACCATTGCTTGACCTGAACCTCTTAACTTGTCAGCTGGTACTAGCAGCTTGTTGATGCTCATGTAAATATTCATTGCATTGATATAAACTAAATAAGATAATACCGCTGTGAAACCTGCATGAGATTTCTTCTCTTTCGCCAGGCCTACTGCAAGACCAACACAGAAAATAAGTCCTAGATTTGTAAGAATTGAAACCAAGGAACCTGAAAGCATTCTTCCAAAACCATTTATTGCTGGCGCCTTCAAAAATGGCATTATTTCTGCAAGCTTTGCATTAGTAAACAGATTACCAAATGCTATTAACAAACCTGCAATCGGAAGAATAAGAACTGGTACAAACATACCTTTGGAAAACTGTTGCATAGCATCCATAAGTTTTTTCTTCATAGGATTGTCCCCCTAATCTTATATTTTTTATGAAATTTTGTCTTACGACTTGCTGTAGTTTGATTATAAATGTAACGATTACAGATGTGAATAGATTTAGGGCTTAAAAAAACATGTTACCTCAGAAGGTAACACGTTTTCATTTTGTCCTGTTTTGTTCAATTAAATACCTAAAAATTAAATACTCTATAAGCATACATACATTAGGAAAGAATGTATTTGGATAATAGTTTCTATCGTCAAGTTTATTCATATCAAATATCTTAAAGTTTATATCTGATGCCTTTGCAATGCTATTTTCTATCTCTCTTGTGATAGAGATTACTTTTATACCCCTTTGTTTTGCTGCTATTACCTTATCTAATACAGTCTTGGTTTCTCCAGATTTAGATATAACTATTAACATTGCCATGTCATCGAGATGGTTTTCAAATATACCTATTGAATCACTTCCGCTTGAAAATATGCTTTTGCTGCCAGTTATAACCAATCTGTTGTTCAGATACTCAGCAGCTATCTTTGAAAAGCCAGTAGCATATATAAAAATAAGCTTGTTGTTCACATGCTTCATAAGATTTATAAAAACATTTACATCCTCTTCAGAAATAAATTTAAGTAAATTTACTAAATCCATCCCATCCATCTTATCTTTAATTTCATGTTCCTTAACTTGATCTTTGTTTACTAAAGGTATTAGATTATATACCATATCTACAAAACCGTCATAGCCCATTTTTTTTGCAAGCCTCATTATTGTTGAAGTTGAAGTAAAGTTTTCTTTTGCTACTCCTCTAACCCCTATCTTCATCACGCTATTTATATTGTTTATAATATATTCTAGGACATGCTGCTCCAGTTTTGTTATGTCCTTATTTTTTATGATTTTTTCTAAATCTATCTTCATGGAAAATCATCCCTATCTTACCAAATTAATAAGTATTATAGCATAAAGCTTTATTATATTCTACATCTTAATATAGAATATAAAATAAGCTTTGGTGAGGGCAATATTCTCCCACCAAAGCCTTTTCTTACAGGTATTCACCTAATTCATTTATCTTTTTAATTTCATTTACAAGATGTTTAACCTCTTGTTCCTTATTCTTATCCATAACCAGCAGCACATCCCCTGCATCAACTATAACCAAATCTTTTATTCCAAAGCCTATAATAAGCTTATCTTTTCCAAACACATAACAGTTCTCGCTTTGTTCCATGAATGCATTACCTGATATATTGTTGTCTCGGTAATTATTCAAAAACCTTCCTAAAGCTGCAAAGCTTCCTATGTCGTCCCAAACAAATTCGCATTTTATAACATAAGCCTTCCTAGTCTTTTGCATTATTCCGAAGTCTACAGATATTCCATCAATAAGGCTGTATTGGTCTTTTATTACTTCGTGCTCTGTTGATTCTCCTATATGCTGATATATAGTCATTAAGTTTTTGTACATCTTAGGAAGATATTTCTCCATTTCTCTTAGGAATACATCTGCTCTCCATACAAACATGCCGCTATTCCAAAGATAGGTTCCTTTTAGTATAAAATCTTTTGCTACTTCAATATTTGGCTTTTCTGTAAACCTCTCAACCTTATAGGAAGCAATATCGCCATTAATTCTTTCTCCCATCTCAATATATCCGTAGCCTGTTTCAGGCCTTGTAGGGGATACTCCTATGGTTATTAGTCCTCTTCTCCTCTCTGCAATTTCTACAGCTTGAGAAAGAGTATCTATAAACATCTTATCTCCCTCAATATAATGATCTGAGGGAAGAACTATCATTGTAGCATCTTTGTCCCTTTTTAAAAGTTTAACTGCAGATAATCCTATACATGTTGCTGTTTCCTTGTTTTCTGGCTCAACAAAGATGTTATCTCTGTTTATATCGGGAAGTTCTGCATAGATTTTATCTAAATATTCTTCATTAGTTACAACATAAATGTTCTCCTTGTTTACCAAAGGTCTTATTCTGTCCACTGTGTTTCTCAAAAAGCTCTTATCATTTATCACCTTCAGAAACTGTTTGGGATTTTTTTCTCTTGATAATGGATATAACCTTAGTCCTTTTCCTCCTGCTAAAATTAGTGCGTATAGCAAAACATACTCACTCCATATAGTGCTTTAATTCATAGTATGAAAATGAGTATGTTTGTGTGAAGAAGTTATTTATTAAAAACGTCTACTCAATCCTTTAAAAATTACTCTATTCCGCTGCTTCTTTTAGTATTCAATAATCATTTCCTCCCCATTAATGAAGAAGGTATCTTTTAGCATATCTCCACCTGTTAGCCTCTTGCTTAGCTCATCGGGTTGACTGCCACCTACGTAAACAGCAAAGCTTCCTGGCTCAATAACACAGCTACCATCTTCTTTTATAACAGCCATTTGTCTGGCTTTAATTTTAAAGCTTAAAGCTTGCTTTTCACCCTTATTTAAGGCTACTCTTCTTAAAGCGACAAGCGAATGATTTGGAACTGTCGTAGAAGCTTCCAAGTCCTTCAAGTAAATCTGTACGACCTCTTCTCCATCAAAACCTCCAACATTCTCAATTTCAAACGATATATCTATATCTTCTTGAGGATTTAGTTCCTTGCAGCTTAGCTTTAGATTTGAATAATTGAATTTTGTATAGCTTAAGCCAAACCCAAAAGGATACAATGGTTCCTTATTCATAAATCTGTAGGTTCTGCCTTCCATATCATAGTCTTCAAAATCTGGCAAATCTTCTACAGACTTTACAAAGGTTACAGGAAGTCTTCCAGCTGGATTATAGTTGCCAAAAATAACATCTGCAACCGCATTTCCACCCTCCTCGCCTGGATACCAAGCTTCAAGTATAGCTGAAGAATATTTTTCAGTATCTCCTAAAGCAATTGCACTTCCATTTGATAAAACCAGAATAATCGGTTTGCCTGTTTCTGCCACAGCCTTTAGAAGCGCCTCCTGTCTTCCTGGAAGTGTTATATCTATTCTATCTCCGCTGGCGTCTGAGTTGAAGGCATCTCCCTGCTCTCCTTCTATTCTTGGCGAAAGTCCAAGGCATATAACTACTGCATCAGCTTTTTTAGCTGCAATAACAGCTTCAGGTATTAAATCCACAGCCCAAGAGCCAACATCTTTTTTAGTTAAGTCACAGCCCTCAGCATAAATAATCTTTGTATTCTTGGATGCTCTATTTCTTATGCCTTGAAGCATAGTTGAGTATTCTGAAGGAGTACCATTATAATTTCCAAGCAGTACATCCTTTGAATCTGCATTTGGACCTATTACTGCTATAGCTTTTATATCTTTGTTTAAAGGCAAAGTGTTTTTTTCATTTTTCAAAAGTACAATTGACTTTTTAGCAGCTTCAAGTGCAAGCTCTCTATTTTCCTTGGTGTCTATGCTATCGTAGTTAAGATTGCTATAAGGTACTATTTCAGGTGCATCAAACATTCCTAATTTAAATTTTGCAAAAAGCAATCTTCTTAGCGCTTTATCTATATTCTCTTCAGGTATCATTCCTGAAGCAACTGCAGCCTTTAAATAAGTATAAGCATTTCCACAGTTTAAATCGCAGCCGTTATTTACAGCCATGGCGCTGGATTCTGCAGCATTGTGAGTAACCTTATGATGCTCGTGGAAATCGCAGATTGCACCGCAGTCAGATACTACATAGCCTTCAAAGCCCCACTCTTTTCTTAAGAAATCTTCAAGCAGAGTCTTGCTTCCACAGCAAGGTTCTCCATTTACTCTATTATAAGCTCCCATAACTGCTGAAACCTCAGTTTCTCTTACGCACTCTCTAAAGGCATAAAGATAGGTTTCTCTCATCTGCTTTATGTCTATATCCACATTAAACTCGTGACGCTTGCCTTCAGGACCACTGTGAACAGCGTAGTGTTTTATTGTAGCATCAAGTTTTTTATATTTTGGATCGTTTCCTTGAAGTCCTTTTATAAAGGCAATACCCATTCTTGAGGTTAGATAAGGATCCTCTCCATAGGTCTCATGTCCTCTTCCCCATCTTGGGTCTCTAAATATATTAATATTTGGAGACCAATAAGTTAGGCCTTTGTATATTCCTCTGTCGCCAATAGCAGAATGTTCATTGTACTTTGCTCTTGCTTCATCGGATATAACCTCAGCTACTTTTTCCATAAACTCTTCATCAAAGGTGGCCCCGAGACCTATTGCCTGAGGAAAAACTGTTGCTACTCCCGCTCTCGCCACTCCATGAAGCCCTTCATTCCACCAGTTGTACTGCGGAATGTCCAACCTTTCTACGGCCGGGCTGTTAAATAACATTTGAGTAATCTTTTCACCCAAGGTCAGCCTGGAAAGCAAATCCTCAACTCTTTTTTCAATTGGCAGCTCAGGATTTTTGTATGAAGGTATATTATTTTTATCTTTCATTTGTTATACTCTCCTTAAAAAGTCGCAGAGATACTCAACATTTTCTCTTATTCTGTAAAGCTCACTTTCCTTGTTTCTTATTCTCCATACTCTGCTGTAGTCAGCAAGCCAATATTCAAGCTCTTCAGCAATAGTTTTTGGTTCTTCTAGGAGCTCTAGCTCTGTCTGTCCAAGGTCGTACTTTTTAATCACAGTGAACAGAGCATTTAAAATAGGAAGTCCCTGAGCTGAAACTACTAGCTCTTCAATATCTGTATTCTTTTCACGTGAAAGAGAAGGTACAAGACTTATAAGTTCATCTATAAGCTTTTTAGAATTATTATAACCTGCGACTATTTCTTCTATTTTTATATTTCTAAACACGTCATACCATTTATCCAGTTCAGGCTCTTTTAAAAGCTTAGCCTCTCTCCACATAGTTACGTGCCACCAGTTTGCTCTCTCTGCTTTAAACAAATCTCTAAGAAGACTAACTATTCTTCCTGATTTATCGTCATATTCAAGCTTAGAGATATTTTCATAAACTTTTTCAAAATCTTTTTCACCTTCTGGATTCCAAGAAAGTGAAGCTCCGTAAATCATTCCAGGTATAGAATTACCAAGAAGGTTCACATGCCCAAAATCGCCCCAGTCTGTGTTTAATGCTCCTACAGCACCATGTTTCTTTCCATATTCAATCATCTTTGTGATATTAGGAAAGGCTTCATCGTAATTACACATAAATCTATTCCAAGCATTAACCCCAGGACAAACATATTGAGGAATGCCGCTTTCTGCTATAACCTGTGTATCTTTTTCCTTTGGATTTGCTCCATAGAACCAGTTTAAGCAGGTTACATCGCTTGGTATCTCTCCTAAGAGTTCTGGATGATGCAGGATAATATCTCCCCAGAACATAACTTTTTTATCATACTTCTTAACTATGTCTATAACCTTGTTTAAAAAATCTACATACAGTCTTCCGGAGCCAACCTTTTGTGCAAGCTCTAAATTCTTTCCCTTTCCAAGGTCGAAGGTTTCATCACAGCAGATATTAAACTTGTTAGAGCTAAATAAAGGCAGAAACTCCTCTATCATGTATTCTACAAGCTTTATGCTTCCTTCATTTGATACATCCAAGGTATTATGTCTCATACGGTCAACCCAGGAATATGGCTTTCCTTTGCTGTCTTCAATCTCGCATAAGTCCCCAAAGCTGTTAGTTGATAAAACCTCATAAAGATGTCCAAAGGTTGCTATGGAAGGTACCAGTTCAACGTGACGCTTTTTGCAGTACTCGTCTAAAAGCAGTATTTCCTCTGCTGTCAAAGGATCCTTTCCAGTCCATATCTCGCTCATATTTTTGAAAGCAAAAGTATGTTCTACATAAAGCTGTAGCTGATTTATTTTATAGGAAGCCAGTCTATCCACTAGCTCTTTTAAAGTTTCCAGAGTAGGTACCCTTCCTCTTGTCACATCATGGTAGAAACCTCTGTTTTTAAAGTAAGGCTCATCTTCAATAAATACGCACTTAAGACTTACTCCATTTTGCTTTGCTAGTTGGATAAGTGTTTGAACTCCGTAAAATAAGCCCGCACTTCCTTTACCCCTTATTTCTATACCTTGTGAAGTTATCTCCAAGCTATAAGCCTCACTGTCAGCCTTAGTGCTAGTTAAAAAAATTGAGCCCTCTTCCTTTGAAAAAGTCTTTGTTATAGGCATTGTATAGCCTAATAGTTTTTTAAGCTGAGACTGAAGAAGCTTTGCTGCTTCCAAGTCATCAAAGTTGCAGCTTGAATCCAAAACTATTTTTGCGTTTCTCTTTAATAAAAATTTTTCTTCCTTTAATTTCAATTCTTTTGGAAATGGCATTAGTATCATATCTTCACCCCATCTATTCAAAATCTACCATAATGCACTTAAGTTCATATGGTGAAAACTCTAAATTTATTGTGTTTTCATTAAAGCTTACAGGAAATATCTTCTCCTCAAGCATGCTGCACTCATAAGCAGCCTTAATGTTTCTGTCAAACTTCACAGTTCCCTTTGAGCTTCCATTAGCATACTCATAAAGCCTAAGCACCATGGAATTACTGTCTTCTGCTCTCTTAATAGTTTCAATTATTACATTTGAAATAGCTGAATGAACAAAACAATGCTCCTTAGCCATAGTTCCATTATTTTTATGTCCATAAGCAATTGTTAAGGGATAATTAAGCTCATAGCCAGCCTTAACAGTATCCCCTTCAACAAAGTTTCCTTTATGGGGGTACAAGCTGTAAACAAAATTATGCTCACACCTATCTGCTGTCTCATCTGGATATATGGGTGATTTTATCAAGGTAAGCTCCATAACATTTTCCTTTATGCTATAGCCGTATTTGCTGTCATTTAAAATGCTTACTCCATAATCCCTTTGAGAAAGGTCCGCCCACTTGTGAGCTGGAACCTCAAACTTTGCATAATCCCAGCTGGTGTTAAAGTGTGTTGGTCTTTCTATATTTCCAAACTGTATGTCGTAAGTTGCTTTAGTTGAATGAATGTCTACTGGGAAGGCTGCTTTAAGCAGTGTCTGACTTTCCTTCCAATCTACTTTTGTTTCAAAATCAATTCTGTTAAGCTCACTGTATATATGAACCTGCTGCTCTATTTCAGAATTCATATATTCCCACTTAAGCTTCAAGGTACCTCTTTCAGTACCTGATTCAAATATATCTGCGCTTATAAGTTTATCTACTTCATAGCCTTTATCTTTATAGAATATATCAATATCCCAAGCATCAAAATTTATTGGCTTATCTTCATAAGCTGTAATGACATTTGCGGCTTTACCTTCTTCAAGAACTTCCTTATCATTGAGCTTATCGTATATTGAAGTAATTTGCCCTTTTCCGTTAAGCTTAACTCTAAAGAATTTATTTTCAAGAAAGTTATTAGTTATTGTTAATGCGTCACCTTCAATGCTGTTTTCTTCTTTCTCTATATCTAAAACCTTATATCCGTAGGAAGGAATATCTTTTACATAAACCATATAGCACTCTCTACCTTCATGTTTTACTACCTGGCTTGAAAGCTTAACTCCCTTATCAGTAAATATGCAGCTGGCTTCTTTTTTCTCTATATAAATATATCCGCTTCTAATCCATCCTAAGGTGTTAAACACAACTACACTTTCACCATTAATGCTGATGTTTGATATAAGTTCCTTTAAAGCTGCTTCTTTTAAAGCTTTTCCATCTTCAGTAATCTTCCTGTACTGCTCAATGCTATCCTCATAAACCTCTTTTATAGAAGATCCAGGAAGTATATCATGGAATTGATTCAACAGTATTAATTCCCAAGTCTTATTTATTTTTTCTTGTGGATAAGCTTCATCCTTTACAGCAAAATAATTAAGTGCTTCCACATCATGCATCAGTATTTCAGTTTTTCTATTGTATCTCTTGTTCAAGCCTTGAGAAGTATATGTACCTCTATGAACTTCAAGATAAAGTTCACCATTCCAGGTTGGAAGCTGAAGCTTATCTTTAAGTCTTTCTTCTAACCTCTCCAAATACCCGCTTACAGTTCCCATTTTGCAAACAGCGGCAGTGGGTACATATTCAGTGGTGTAAAGCTCCTCTATCATCTCTCTATTTGTGCCGCCGCCGCCATCACCATGACCAAACACCATAAGAAGCTCTTTATTATTCATATCCTTGTGTCTATAATTTTTCCACATGGTCTTTAAAACATAAGGATTTGTATCTGCATTGTATGAATAAGCCCAGCTTTCTCCGTATCTTGGATCTTCAGGCATGGTCATTAGATTTACTAAAAGCTCGCTGCCGTCTAGTCCCTTCCACTTAAAATTGTCATATGGAAATCTGTTAAATTGGCTCCAACCAAGCTTTGTGGTTACAAAATATTTAAAGCCGCTCTTTTTAGCTATTTGAGGAAGGTTACCGTTAAAACCAAAGGCATCTGGAATCCAAAGTATATCATTTTTAACTCCAAACTCCTTTTCGAAAAATCTTGTTCCAAGCAAAAACTGTCTTACCAATGCTTCACCTGAGCTTACATTGCAGTCAGGCTCAACCCACATGCCTCCGTTAACTTCCCATCTTCCTTCTTTAACTCTTTCCTTAATTCTTTCATAGATTTCAGGATAGTCTTCCTTTATAAACTGATAAAGCTGTGGGGAAGACTGAAAGTAATTATATTCTGGATACTGTTCCATGAGGTTTAAAACAGTAGAAAAGGTTCTTGACGCCTTTTCACGAGTATGCTTAAGCTGCCATAACCAAGCCACATCAATATGTGAATGTCCAACGCTGTTTACAACGGGCCTATTTGTATTTAATGTAAGCTCCTTAAGCTCTGTTTTTAGCAAGTTAAGAGCCTTGCTTACAGAAGCATAAAACTCACAGCTTCCTGGAGCTCTCCAATCAAGCTTGTTTAAAGCTCTGTCAATTACAGCTAGTATGCTTTCTCTAGCATAGTCGTCCTTTTCATAGGTTAGAGCAGTTAAGCGAGCCATCTTCATTGCGTAAAATAGTTCTTCTGTATCCGTATCGATAGTAACTAACTCTACCCCATGAAATCTATTTTTTCTTTCTTTATATCCACTGAAGGCTTTTATTTCTATATCTAAAATCCCCGCCTCTAGAAATCTTTCTGGTATTACTATTTCTCTATGGTTGGCGTCGCATCCCTGCAAGGCATAACCATTTATATATACTAAGGCTTCTGGGTTAATCTCAGGAAAATTATATTCTGCAATGCTTGAAAAAATTGCGACCTTTTCTCCCATATAGTTCTCAGGTACAGCAACCTGTCCTTTAAACCAAACCACCTTGTCTCTTCCGCCCCACTTCATTTCTAAAGCGCAGGACTTATAAACATCTTCCTCTTTATATTCCATAGGAATATTTATTTTCTGTCTATAAATATATTTTTGTATTTCTTCTAATCTTCTCTCAGATTTCTTTTCTACAAAAAACAAAATCTTATCCTCCTAGTAAAGCATTCTGCATTTAGACAATGGGATGTTAAACAATAGAAAGCAACAGCATGTTCGTTGAAATTTTCCTAGACTTCAATGAACATGCTGTACTTCTAAGCTATTGTTCAAAATCCCATTAACTTAACTAAATACTTTCTTTAAAGCTTTTAATCTTATCCCAGAAATCATTGATGTTTTTATAGACATAACCATCCGCAGCAGAGAAAACGTAGAAGTTTTTATATGTTTTTCCTTCTGCATTAAGTTCAAGCTCTACGAAGAACAAGTCAACTTCTTTTGGTAGATTATAACTAAATTCCTCCACAAGCTTGCAGGAGTTATCCCCAATTTCAACTTCTATACTCTTATCTAATAACACCTTTGAGTTTCTATCCAAAATTCTGTAGTTTACAGTTCCATCAAAGGCTTTTAAGTCATTATGCAAATACACTCCTGCCTTAAACTCGCTGCCTGGTTTAAATTTTAACCCGTCATACTTTAGAGACACAAGTACTGGCTTAAAGGCAAGCTTTACATAATCATATACAAGCTTTTTGCCTCCATAGTAGTCTACTAAAGAAGTACAGGATACGTTTGGCCAAGGTTCATTAAATTGCCATATGATGCTTCCACTATTTTGGAACTTTCTTCTTCTGTTTGCTTCAAGAGCATATCTTAAGCCCTCTGCCTGCATGTATTGGCTTGTGTTTATAAAATCTTCTATGTTTTCTATTTCTACAAAAGCCTTCTTGTCTCTTACTAAAGTGTCCCACCACTCTCCATGGTGCCTCCAGCTTAAGTTTTCTTCCATAGTAGTTATCTTTATATTTTCTTCCTTAAGGAACTTTCTCATAGTTTCAATATTAACCAAACCATCTGCTCCAAACTCGCTGTGTATTAAACTGTCTGAACGGTTAAATAAATCATAATGCTTAATTACGTGACCAAACTTCCAAGGTCCGTGAACATCATGATTGTAGCCTGGTTTATCTGGATTTAAAAACTCTAGCGGTCCTGACGCTGAAGTAGGAAGGAATAATCTTTGTCCATCAAGAGCATCAACTATACCCTTAAGCATAGCAATGTTCTGGTCTTCATAGGTTGCCGGAACTCCCTTAGCATCTGTAAGTTCGTTTCCACCACTCCAGAAGGTTAAGCATACGTGATTTCTCTTTAGCTTTACAGCTTGAAGAGCTGTTTCTCTCAAAAGCTTTAAAAATTCTGGTCTTTTTGAAGGTATGTTGTCAAGTCCAGAGCTTGATTGTATAAACTCCTGCCATACCATAATTCCATACTGGTCGCAAAGATCATAAAAGGCCTCTTTTTCTATAAGGCCTCCACCCCATACACGCACTAGGTTTATGTTTGCTTCCTTCATAGCTCTTAAAGCCTTGTCATAATCCTCTTTTTTAACGCAGCCATACATGTGATCCATTGGAACAAAATTTACACCTTTGATATATATTTTTGTTCCGTTAACAATCACTGTATAAGGAAGAGAATCTTCTCTTGAGTTTTCATTTTGGCTGTAGCTTACGGAACGTATACCTGTATGCATGGTTTTAACATCCAATAAGTTTTCACCCTGGTATACGGAAATTTTAACCTTGTAAAGAGGCTGGTCTCCATAACCGTTTGGGTTCCAAAGCCTAGGATTTTCTACAATAAATCTTTGTCTAAGCAGTATTTCGCCTTCACTTAAAGTCACGTTCTTTTCAACTTCTTCAAGGCACTTACCTTCAAAGCTAAGCTTTATTTTAACACTGCAAGTGTTTTCTTTATAAGCATTAACCTTAAAGCTTAAATCAACAATCCCCTTGTTATCTTCAACTGTAGTCTTTAGGTGAGTATCTCCGATTTCATCCGTATTAATAACCTTTAAAAGCACATCATCCCAAAGTCCAAGGT
The DNA here is from genome assembly GCF_023656515.1 of Clostridium swellfunianum. Taxonomy (NCBI): domain Bacteria; kingdom Bacillati; phylum Bacillota; class Clostridia; order Eubacteriales; family Clostridiaceae; genus Clostridium; species Clostridium swellfunianum. The sequence continues at coordinate 3,168,466 of NZ_JAMOFV010000006.1, read as the reverse complement.
TAACTAATCTTGTGCTAAAGTCCCACTTGTAGTTAAATCTGCTCTTTTGAGTATAGGTTTGTGAAGTATAGCCTATCTGGCTCATTTCATCCGGAGCCTTTTCAAGCATTACTGTAAGTTCGTTTTCTTCAGGCTTAACTATGCTTGATACATCAAATACCACATGCTCATACATTCCTTCATGCTCGCCAAGCTTAGTTCCGTTAAGGTAAAAATGTGCCTTATAGTCCACTCCCTTAAACACAAGCTTATATATATTGCCTTGGTCGTAATTTTCAACTTTAAAACTAGTCTTGTATATCCACCAGCGGTTAGACACCCACTCGCACTTTAAGCTGTTAAGTTCATAATAAGGATCTTCTATAAGGCCTGTATTCTGCAAGTCCTTGTATACACTTCCTGGAACCTCAGCCGTAATCCAAGGAGTTGTTCCCTGAAGTTTAACCCCTGTTTCCACGCTGTTTCCAAGCATAGGCGTATAAGGCCAAAAGCCTGCTACCTTCCACTCTAAATTGTTTAATAAAACTTCCATACCGTTACCACCTTCCATTAAAATTCAGGTAATTCAAAGCTGTCTCCCGTTTCTATTATCCACTGTCTAAGCCTGTCATTTAGCCTCTTTCTCTCTTTTCCATACCTTGGATTATAGGCTAGATTCATCTGCTCGTAAGGATCTTCATTTAAGTTGTACATTAGCCACTGTATGCCTTCAAAGCAAACATATTTCCAGCCATCCTTTGTCACTATGCCTCTCCAAGCTCTGTCAACGCTGTCAAGGTGTCCTGTTGGCACTACGCACTGAAGATAAGCCGAATCAGGCTCATTGTCTTTTTCTCTAAAGCTTAGTCTGTAGTGAGAATAGTCTGTTCCCTCCATCCAATTAGGCTTCTTTATTCCGCATAGACCTAGAGTTGTGGGGGCTATATCCACATGATTTACCGGAACATTATATCTTCCAGTTCTTCTTCCATTGTAGTACCCAATCTGCTCCCCTCCTATAATAAGAGGAACTCTTATAGCCTCTTCGTGAGGAGTAGTCTTTCTAAACTGGCCATGAGAACCAAGCATATCTCCATGGTCGCTGAAGAACATGATATGGGTATTAAAGAATAGTCCCTGCTCCTTTAAGGTTTGCATAATTCTTCCCATATTAAAATCAAGATTTTCAATCATTGCACAGTAGCCTGCCAGGTCTCTTCTTGCATCTTCTCTAACCCATTTAACCTGAGGTACATTAGGTCTTAATTCAACTCTTGCAGGATTGTGATGCTGCATGTATTCTGGCGGCGCTACATAAGGGTCATGCGGTGGCTGCACGGATAATACCGCAAAAAACGGCTTATCCTTGTCCTGCCCTCTTTCTTTTATGTAATCTATAAATAAATTGGTTAATTCGTCTGTTTCATATCCCGGCAGCCTGTAATGAGAGGCATTTTCTCCTTCTCCTCCATGCACCCAGGTATCATATTGATTATTATTGTTTTCATAGCCTATCCAGTGTCTAAAACCGCCTCTTCTATCTGGAGGCACTATGTGCATGGCTTCTCTTGCATAGTCTCCACCATGAAAACCATCCAAATGCCACTTTCCTATGTAAGCAGTATCATAGCCCTGCTCATTAAAAATATGTGCTACTGTCTTTTGCATCTGAGGAAGCTGCATTTCATGTCCAGGTACACATTTATGAGGATACAAACTTGTAAGCATGGAGCCTCTATATGGGCAACAAAGTGGAAAACCTGATACCGCCTCAGTAAAATTAACTCCCTGTCCAGCAAGACAATCTATATTAGGTGTATTAACATTAGAATCACCATTACAGCTTAAAGCCTGTGCTCTATGCTGGTCACTAAGTATCCATATAACGTTAGGCCTGTCTACTTTAGATATGCCCTTATCTAACATCGAAATTCCTCCAATTAAGATTTTAAAAGTATTTACAGTTAATCCATTGTAATCGTTCAACCCCTATTTTATATCAATGCTGACTTTTATAAATAGAACTATATTATTTAAATATGGAATAATGTTAGTTATAATCGCTATACATCCTGTTTATGGAATTATGGTCTTTTTATAAGTTTTTCTATACTCACCAGGAGATACTCTATTTATTTTTTTGAACACATGATAAAAATGGCTTAGATTTTGAAAACCTGCTTCTAAAGCAATGTCCAATATTTCCTCATCTGTGTATATTAGAAGATTTCCCGCATAGTTTACCCTAAGTTCATTTATAAACGCTGTTGGTGTTACATTAAAATACTTAACAAACATTCTGTTAATATGCTCAGGGCTTTTTCCCGAGATACTCTTCATTATGCTTATACCCTTAACAAAATTGTTCTTAAGCTCCATCTGACTTTTAATATCTAATATCCAGCTTGGAATATTATTTTTTTCTGTTTTAACTTCAATGAAATACTTAGCAAATATATCAACAAGTAGAACTCGAATTAAAGCATTTTTAATATGGCTGGTCATAGTCTTTGAGAAGTAAATACTTTCTATTTTGTCTTTTAAATGACTTGTTTCTACCATGGGCAGTAATACTTGAGATGGCATATTTGAAGCTAGCAGGTTGTCAACTGAAAAACCTGTGCCTAAAAAATTGCATATAGCTTCAAAAGTATTTTTAGAAAAGGCTAAATTTACAAGCTGACAATCTATTCCGCTCATTTCCTCATAATAATGTATATCTCTTGGTCTTATAAACATCAAAGTACCTTCTCCTAAAATACTACTTTGTTCATTGACTATATGCTTTGTAGAACCTTTTATTATTACAAATAATTCATAGAAATCGTGATAATGAATACCTGAGGTTTTCTTTATACTGTTAATAAAAGCGTAATGACATTCCATTGCTTCTCCAAAAATATCCTTTGCTAATAGCTTATCCATCTTCATATTTCTCTCTTCTCCTCGATTAAATCTTATCTTCAGAAAATATATTCTACATCAATATAGTACAATTTAACAGCAGATAAAAACAAGATAAAATCTATATATTATAGTAAACTCATAATGTAATTTTATTTAGCTAAATCAATATTTTATAAATCCAGGGGGATTTTTATGTCAGAATTTAATGATTTTGCAATTGAAAAAGCATTTACTAAAACCTATAAGAAATATAAAAATAGACACATAGCTATCAGGGAGGCTATGTGTCTAAAAGCAATGTATCCTGCTATATTGAAGCCAATACAGCAGAAAGACCTATTTGCTGGAAGACTAGTCTACGGCGCAGTTGGTTTCAGCCCGGAACCAGGCGGCTTTGGCTATTACTGCAATAAGCAGCTTTTAAGAGAAAAGCTTAAGGACGAAAATATCCCATCTTCCATAAAACAGGATATTCAGGACATTTTAGATTTTTGGAATAAAGAAAAAACTTCAAGGGAAAAAGTTATGGCAGCCTTTCCCGAAGAAATGAAAAAAGCTCTACCTTATGAGGACTATGTAAACGATCATGCTGTAGCTGTTCCTCTCTACAGAACGGCTGGTGGAAACTTAGACTATGAAAAGCTTCTTAGTTTAGGTATTCCAGGAATGATAGAATCTGTTAAAATACGCAAAGAAAAAGCTCTGTTAGAGGGCGAAGATATAAATCTATTTGATGGGATGTTAATTGTACTTGAAGTTTTAATAGATTCCTGCAAATACTACTCAAATATAATTTCTGATTCTTTAAAGGAAGAAACAGAAGAAAATAGAATTATAGAGTTAAAAGAAATGCGCTCTGTCTTAGATAATATTGCGATTAAAAAGCCAAGTTCATTAAGAGAAGCTATACAGCTCTTCTGGCTTTATTCTTTATTATCAGGTGTAATAAATTATGGAAGAATGGACGTTTATCTAGGAGACTTTTTAGCTAAGGACCTTGAAAAGGGCATACTTACCGAAGAAAAAGCACTTTCTTTTGTACAATCTATATGGAGGCTTATAGCTGCAAGAAAAACTGTAATGAATGGACGTGTAATTGTAGGCGGGCTTGGCAGGCCAAATGAAAAAAATGCGGATAAATTTGCACTGCTTGCAATTGAGGCTACAAGAACTGTTTTAGAAATAGAGCCTCAGCTTTCTTTAAGGTTTTATAAAGGAATGAAGAAGGAAGTATATGAAAAAGCTCTAGACTGCTTAGGCGAAGGCAGAACTTTCCCTATTCTATATAATGATGATGTTAATATCCCTGCCGTAAGCAAGGCATTTGACATTAGCCTTGAGGAAGCTGTAGATTATGTACCTTACGGCTGTGGAGAATATGTTATTAATCACAAAAGCTTTGGTACTCCAAGCGGAATTATAAATCTAGTAAAAGCACTTGAGGTTACTATAAATAACGGAGTGGATCCCACTACTGGAGCAGAGCAAGGCTTAAAGCTAGGCGAATTCAACAGCTTTAAAACCTTTCAAGAGCTTTTAGCTGCCTATAAAATGCAAGTTGAATACTACGTTGAGCATTTAGCAGACCAGGAAGAATTGGAATACAAAATGATAGGTGAAATGGCATCCTGCTTATATTTAAGCATGCTTTACGATGACTGCCTTGAAAGAGGAAAAGGGATTTTTTCAGGCGGCATAAGATATCTAGGCGGAACCTTGGAGACTTACGGAAATACTAATACAGCAGACAGCCTAGCAGCAATTAAAGAGCTTGTTTATGCCAAGAAGCTTATAAGCCAAGACGAAATGCTTGAAATTCTTAAGTCAAACTTTGAAGGCTATGAAAAAGAAAGAAACTTAATGCTTAACATTCCTAAGTATGGCAATGACAATGAGCAGGCTGACAGCACGGCTGTCCATCTCCATGAGTTTGTGTGCAATTCTGTTAGAAATCAAAAACACAGAACCAACATTCACAACTATTTAGTAGTTATAATAAACAACGATGCAAACACAATACTAGGACGCTTGACTGGTGCTTCACCCGATGGAAGAAAAGCAGCAGCTCCCTTTGCTAACGCTAATAATCCTTCTGGAGGCAGCGATAAAAACGGTATTACAGCTCTATTGAATTCTTTAGTAAAGCTTAACCCGGAGCTTCACGCAGGAGCTGTGCAGAATATGAAATTCAGCAAGGATTTGTTTAATAAAAACAGGCCTGCTTTAAAAGCGCTGCTAGAGGTTTATTTTAACAAAGGCGGAGCACAATCCATGATTACTGTATTAAGCAAAGGCGACCTTGAAAATGCAATGCAAGAGCCTGAAAAGTATAATCACATTTTCGTTAGAGTTGGCGGTTTCAGTGCAAGGTTTGTTGAGCTTTCAAAGCAAGTTCAGCAAGAAATTTTAAGCAGAACCCTCTACTAAACTCATTCGGCTTAAAGTCCTCGCAGCTTAAAAAGTTAACTTGTTAACTTTTTATGTTCTTATATTTTTAACAAGTTAACTTTTTCTAAAATAAAAATTTTAATTTAACACGTTTAGAGCTATATAATTCTTCTAAGTTTTCAGGAGAATTATATAGCTCTACTATTTTGAATGCAAATATTTGTTTTAATCTATGGACACCTTAAGGCTTGTAGCTATTTTAATTAAATCATTTATTAAATGCTTGCAGTGTTGTTCTTTGTTGTATTTTCCAAGCAATTCAAGCTTCGCAGCTAGCGGAATATTATTTTCTATCTTGTATAAATAATATTGATCTGAAGAATTTTTCACCTTAAGTAAAACCAAATGCTCAGGAAGTCCAGGTACACTTACCTTTTGGAGCATACTATTTGTTCCAGTCATGCTCTCTGCCCACTGACTCACTTTTATATCCTTCTGAAACGCCATCAATTCCACGCTGTTCTTCTTAAGTTCCTCGCTCATCTTATCAAAATTCACAAGATAAAAATAAATGTTGTCTGTTCTATTATCTTTATCAAAAGCGTACACAGCACTGCCAATTGTTTTATCCGTACCTAAGAGAGTAAAATTTTTTGGAATCTCAAAGCTCAGCTTTAAATCCCCATTTTTATCATTTATCCAACCTCTTATCAACGCTGACCCTTTAGCATCAGTGCAGCTAGCATAAAAAAATATTGATAGCAATATAAATACCAGCAACAAGCTCTTTGGTAGACGAAACCCATTCATATCATCGCCTCCTAACACAATAAATGATATTCACTACACCTTATACATACTACAATCTCATAGCTTTTAAAACCTATTCCCACCATAAAATGAGACAAATAATATATTAAAAATATAAAAGAGTCTGCAGCAAAGTAGATTATCACAAAAGCAGCTGAAATATGCAAAACCTGCTGTAAGAGCATTTAGCGAGCAGTTAGAAATTCTTAGCGAAAGAAAGGCAGTAAACCTTAGTGTTGTTCGTTTGTCCGAAGCGAAGCAAGTTTTACGAAAACACTTGGTTTACAGCCTTTCTGAGCTTAGAATTTGTTGCACAGCGGTCAGCTCATTAAGCAGGTTTTATATATTTCAGCGGTAATTTTACGCTGAGACTCATTTAAATACAGCAGACTCTTAAACTAGGTATTTAACTAAGCTGCCTTCTTCATTTACATATTCTATAACAGTCTTATTAGTGTTTAAATCTATGAATAAACTGCATCGCTTATCATCCTTCTGCCAGGAAAGCTTAATCTCATCCTTTGTAGAATCAAGAACTTTAAACTCTCCATTAAAAGCAGCATAGTCATTTCTAAACCTTATAAGCTTTAGCAGTCTTTGTACTACTTTCTTTTGCACAGACTTTTCAATCTCATCTACAGTATAGTTGTGACGATTAATTTCACGACCTTCCCCTGTTCTCTCTGCAGCTTCATAATCATTCTCTCCTGCCAAAAGTCCTACATAATAAACCTGCGGAACTCCAGGCGCAAAGAATTGAATAGCTCTTGCTGCTATATAAGCATCATCGTCGCAGCCAAGCATTGAATAGTAGGTTCCTCTTATCTGATGAACATCAAAGCCGTCTGGAGCCTTATGCTCGTCAGATAATATAAGACTTAAGGTTGAGCCTCTCTCAACACATAAATCAACTACTTTTCTAGCTTCCTTTGTATCTATCAAATCGTCCATATCAGGCTTAACTGGAACACCATCATGACAGTCAAGCATTGTAAACTGTTTGCTTGGGCGAACCTTTAAATAATCCATAAGCTTTGTACTTGATTTATTTATCAAAGCATCAAGAATACTATAAGGCAAAATAAAATCATATACCCAAAAGCCATGCCGAGCAAGCTTGTTTTGAATAGAATAATGCGAGTGAACCTCTGGCAGAAGCTCAATTCCTGAAGCCTTTGCAAGCTTCATTATCCATTCAAGAAAATCATATATTTCCGGCTCTACAAAGAAGCAGCTTGTTCCAAGCTTTTTAATAACATAGCCTACTGCATCCAATCTTACTATTTTAATATTGTTTTTAGCAAAATTTGAGAAGAAATCATCAACAAGCTTTTTAACTTTCTCTGATTTTATATCAAGATCAATCTGTTCAGATGGCTCCGTTCTTCCAAAGGTAGTCCATACCTTTTCCTTTTCATCAGTTTCATTTATGGTAAAGGTTGAATATGGAAGCGGTCTTCTAAGAAATATCTTGTCCACATCTTCCTTAACCGGCTTACCCTCAGGCCAGATTTTATCAAGAGTTATAAATAAATCCGCGTACTCTGATTTACGTCCTTTTTTAAGGAAATCCTGAAAGTATTTAGACTTTTGAGATATATGATTAACCATTAAGTCTACCAAAACATCGAAATTTTCTCCTATTGCTTTAATATCCTCCCAAGTTCCAAACTGAGGCTCTATCTCTAAATATGTTAGCGGTGCAAAACCTCTATCCCCTGAGGATGGGAAAGGAGGAAGAATGTGAACTCCACCTTCAAAAATATCTGAAAAGTGCTTCAAAAGCACCTTATTAAGCTCTTTTAAATCTCCGCCAAGAGAGTCAGGATAAGTTATAAGCTGCACTTTATTTTTAACTGACATCTTCCATTCCTCCCCTTTATAGCTTTGGCTGTAATGTTCTACTTTCTATGACTTTTTTATACCAATATCCGCTGTCTTTAATTATTCTTTCCTGAGTTTCAAAGTTTACATAAGTTATTCCAAAACGCTTTGAATAGCCTAAAGCCCATTCGAAATTATCCATCAAGGACCATAGATAGTAGCCTCTAAGCTCTCCTCCACTTTCAATAAACTTCAAGCATTGCTTCAAGCAATTATACACATACAAAATACGAGCCTCGTCATGAACTCTTCCATCTTCCGCAACAAAGTCAATGTCATTTGCTGAAGTAATTATTGTACCAAACTTTTCATCATCACCAGCATCATCCTTATAGCCTTCAAGAGCCAATCCATTTTCGGTGATATATATTGGCAGGCTTGTATACTCATTCTTAATGTTCATTAAAAGCTTAAATAGTATTTCAGGATATGTATCCCACTCTTCCTGAGTCTGGGGCATTTTTTCACCAACCCCCACATATCCAAGCAAGCCTTCCTGTGACGGCTTAACCATATTTCGTGCATAGAAATTAACTCCTAAAAAGTCCATTGGCTCAGTTATTATTTCAAGGTCACCAGTTTTTATAAAATCCAGCTTTCCTATTTTGCTTTCATAAATCTTAACCATATCTACAGGATAGCTACCTTTAAACAATGGATCCATAAACCACCTATCCACAAAACCATCTGCTCTTTTAGCAAGTTCTATATTTTCGGAGGTTTGCTCTAATGGGTAGCCCGGAGAAAGATTTAGAGTTATCCCTATTTTGCTGTCCTTAAAGTTAAAGCTTCTAAAGGCCTTCACAGCAGCACCATGTGAAAGGAATATATTATGTGATGCGGTTAAAGCCTCCTTAAGATCTTTATGTCCTGGAGCGTGTAGCCCTTTTAAATACCCTAGTATACTTACGCAAAAGGGTTCATTATGAGTAGCCCATAAGGTAACCTTTTCACCTAAAGCTTCAAACATGACTCTTGCGTATTCTTCAAACCATACTGCTATATCTCTATTCAACCAGCCGCCTAAATCATAAGCCCATTGAGGAAGATCCCAATGATACAAAGTAACCATAGGCTTTATGTTGTTTCTTATAAGTTCATCAACCAAATCAACATAGAATTTAATTCCTTTTTTATTAACCTCGCCTCTTTCAGGAAATATGCGAGGCCATGAAACTGAAAACCTATAGGAATCAACTCCTAAATTCTTTAATAGCTGAACATCTTCCTTATATCTGTAATAATGCTCGCAGGCTATATCACCTGATTGATCTCTAAACACATTACCAGATATGCTGCAATAAGTATCCCATATGGAAGCTGTCTTGCCATCCTCAAATGCTGCTCCTTCAATTTGATAAGCCGAAGTTCCTGTTCCAAATACAAAGTCTCTAGAAAACTTATTCATGAATATACCCTCCTGTATTCCTTATCAGCACGTAAGGATTATTAATCCTCACGCCTCCTGTATTCCTATTCGGTCTGCAGCAGCTATCAACTGTTACTTTCCCGATATGTATACTATAAAATAACTATAATTGTTCCAATTTAATTTTATAGCACTGAATACTTTTATAAATAGCTCTATATCATTTAAATATGGAAATTTGTTAGGTATATCTATATATTTATTTATGGGATAAACTTCTGGCTATCTGCTGGAGCCTTGGTACTGCATAATTAAAGAATTCATAGTAAGAAGTACAAAAATAATTTAAGCTTAATTTCCCCTCAATAACAGGTTCTCTGTTTCTCCTGCAGCCCCCTCTGCATAATCCAAGCCATTTACACTGCTTGCACTTTGGGTCAACTACACGAGACTTTTCAATAAAGCTTTTAACCTTTTCCCCTTCTTTAATGTCCTTAAAGCCCATCTCTTTAATGCTGCCTAAATACCAATTATCCTCCGCATAAAAATCGCAGGGGTATACTCCTCCATCCGACTCTATAACGAACTGACAAGTACAGCTCCCACTCATTCCACAAGCCTCTGGTGGATTTCCTAAGAACATGGAGATAAGATTATCAAAGTACCTTATACTTATACCTTGTCCCTGAACTACGTCCCTATACCACAGGTCAAAAATAGTCTTTAAAAAAGCTTCATAGGCCTCAGGCTTTAAGGAATAAGGATTGCTACCTAACTTCTCATCAATTCCATCTAAACAAGGTATAAATTGAAGATAATTAAAATTGTTTTTCTTAAAAAAGTCGTATACTTTATTTACATGTCTTGCTACTCTGGAATTTATGACGCAGAGTATGTTGTACTGCACCTGGTATTTATCAAAAAGCTTAATAGCATTCATAACATTTTTGTAGCTTCCATTTGAATTTACATCAATTCTGTTGCTGTCATGTATGTCTTTGGGCCCATCTAAGGATATTCCCACAAGGAAATTATTTTTTGCTAAAAAGCTTGCCCACTTTTCATCTATTTTAACTCCATTTGTTTGAAGCGAATTAAAAACTTGAATGTTTTTAGTATTGTATTTCTTTTGAAGCTCCACAAGCTTTTCAAAAAATTCCAGCCCTGCCAAAGTGGGTTCCCCTCCTTGAAAGGCGAAACTTACAAACCCCTCTGCATAAGCAAAGGCTTTTTCTGCAATAGTCTCAAGAGTTTCAATACTCATTATTCCGTAGGACTTTATATTTCTATTATCTGCAATTGAACTGTAAAAACAGTACTTGCATCTTAAATTACAACTGCTGGATGCAGGTTTTATAAGCATATTTAACGGCGGCATAGCTGCTCCCTTCTTTTCCATATCAAAGTTTATTTATATTTACTTTAGTACAATATCAATATAGCACAAACAAATATTAATTCAATACAAGATATAAAGCCTTTACTATAATAAAATATAAGTACAGTGATTCATTGTATAAAGTTCGGTAATTTACAAATTTATATTGATTGATTAACTTAGGGGGATTGTTAATGTCAAAAATAAACAATTATGCTTTGGAAAAATTGTTTACTGATACCTATAAAAAATATAAAAATGAACCTATTGCAATAAAAGAAGCAATGTGCCTTAAAGCAATATATCCTTCCATATTAAAACCCATTGAGCCTGGCGATTTGTTTGCTGGCAGAATAGCTTACCCTGCTGTTGGCTTTGGAATTGACGAAGGTGGTTTAGGCTACTACTGCAATTATGAGCTTCTTGAAAGAGAGCTTTATAATGAATGTCTGCCTAAGTCAGTTAAAGATGATTTAAGGGAAATTATCGACTTTTGGAAGGAAGAGAAAACTACAAGGGAAAGAGTTAAAGCAGCTTACCCTAAAGGACTTCAAAAAGCACTACCTTACGAAAACCATGAAAAAGATCCTGCCATAGCTGTGCCTCTATATAGAATGACAGGAGGTTATTTAGATTTTGATAAACTTCTAACTCTTGGCATTCCTGGAATGACTAATTTGATTGAAAGCAGAAAGGAAAAAGCTCTATCAAACAATGAAGATATAACGCTTTTTGATGGAATGCTTTTGGCCCTGAAAACTTTAAAAGATATGTGCTATTATTATGCCGACATGGCATTAAATCAAGAAAGGCAGGAAGCTTCTGCGGAAAGATGCTCCGAGCTTTTGGCCATAGCTTTAGCTTTAAGAAATATTGCAAATCATAAACCAAAAACCATGAGAGAAGCTATGCAGCTTTCCTGGCTATATGCTCTTATATCCGGAGCAATAGAGTACGGACGCATGGATGAATATCTTGGCGACTTTTATATTAGAGACCTTGAAAACAGTATACTTGATGAAAACTCAGCTTTATCTCTAACTCAAGGACTATGGAGATTAATAGCTGCCAGAAAAAATATCTTCCACGGCCGTGTAGTAATTGGAGGCTTGGGCAGAAGAAATGAAGAAAATGCAGACCGTTTTGCCTTTATTGCAATAGAAGCAACCAGAACGGTCTTAGAAACCGAGCCCCAGCTTTCTCTTAGAATATATAAAGGTATGAATGAGAAACTATACGAAAAAGCCTTGGACTGCATAGGCCAAGGCAGAACTTACCCTATGCTTTATAATGATGATATAAATATTTCTGCAATAAGCAAAGCTTTTGACATTAGCCTCGAAGAGGCAACAGGCTATGTGCCTTTTGGCTGCGGTGAATATGTTATCAATCATAAAAGCTTTGGAACTCCAAATGGAGTTATAAACATGGTAAAAGCCTTGGAAGCAACCCTTTTTAATGGTATTGATCCTGAAAGTGGAGTTGAATACGGCTTAAAGCTTGGAGAGTTTAAGAATTTTAACAGCTTTGAAGAATTTTTTGAAGCTTATAAAAAACAGGTAGAATATTACGTAAACATGCTTGCCGCTCAAGAGGCTATAGAATATGAAGTTATGGGTGAAAATACCTCCTGTCTTTATCTAAGCATGCTCTACGACGATTGCATAGATAGAGGGAAAGCTATCTTCTCTGGAGGCATAAGGCACTTAGGCGGCACTTTAGAAACCTATGGGAATATTAATACTTCAGATAGCTTGACTGCTATAAAGGAGCTTGTATATGATAAAAAATTTATTTCACCCAACACATTGCTTAAAGCATTAGCTTCAAATTTTGCAGGCTATGAAAAAGAAAGACAGCTCATGCTCAAGGCTCCTAAATACGGAAATGATAATGAGGAAGCAGATACAATGGCTGTGAAAGTTCATAACCACATCTGCAGTGCAGTTAGAAAGCAAAAACATAATACTTCCTTGGACTCTTACTTGGCAGTTTTAATAAACAATTCAGCCAACACTATTATTGGGAATCTAACAGGTGCTTCTCCAGACGGCAGAAAATCAAGAGATGCCTTTGCAAATGCTAACAATCCTTCTGGCGGAAACGATAAAAATGGCATAACCGCCCTATTAAACTCACTTGTTAAGCTTAGTCCGAATATTCATGCCGGAGCAGTTCAAAACATGAAATTCAGCAAGGAGCTATTTAATAAAAATAGAGCTGCTTTAAAGTCGCTTTTAGAAGTTTACTTTAGGAATGGCGGAACCCAAGCTATGATTACTGTGATTAACAAAAACGACCTTGATAATGCTATGAAGGAGCCTGAAAAATACGGGCATATATTCGTAAGAGTTGGCGGCTTCAGTGCTAGATTTACAAATCTTTCAAAAAACGTTCAGCAAGAAATTATAAGCAGGACAATATACTAATGAGGTGTAAATTTATGACAACTTCTGGTTTGATATTTGATGTACAGCGTTTTGCGCTTAATGACGGACCAGGCATAAGGACAACAGTATTTTTAAAGGGCTGTCCTCTAAATTGTCAGTGGTGCCATAACCCGGAATCACAAAGCTTTGCAGAGCAGCTTTCCTTTAACTTTTCCAAGTGTACAAACTGCTTAAGCTGCGTAGAAGCTTGCCCTTATGGAGCGCATTACGTTAATAACGGAGTTCACAAAATGAATCACGACATTTGCAAAACCTGCGGCAAGTGTGTAGACAGTTGCTTGTATAATGCTTTAAAAATCTTTGGAAAGAATGCCGATGCTGATAGCTTAATGGTGGAAATAAAAAAGGATTTTCAATACTATAAAGCTTCAGGTGGTGGACTAACTATTTCTGGCGGAGAACCTATGTCTCAGTTTACGTTTACGAAAGCTTTACTTATGGCAGCTAAAGAAAAAGGCATTCATACTTGTTTGGATACCTGCGGCTATGCACCTACAGAGTATTATGAAGAGATTTTGCATTACGTTGATATATTTCTTTTTGATTATAAAGCAACAGATGATAATAAACATAAGGAACTTACGGGTGTATCTAATGCTTTAATTTTAAAAAACCTTAATTACTTATATAGTAAAGGCGCTTCCATAATACTAAGATGTCCTTTAATTCAAGGCATAAATGATGATATTGAGCATATGAGGGAACTAGCAAATATGTATCAAAGATATCCAAAGCTATTAAAAATAGATATTATGCCATATCACAATATAGGTAACGATAAGTATTGTCAAATAGGAAAAAAAGCTCCACTTGAAGAGCTCAAAACCGTTGATGATGCAATAAAAAAAAGCTGGCTTGAAACACTTAAAATGCTTGGCTGTGAAAATGTGGTCTTAAACTAAAATTGCTGAAAGGACTGATCTTTATGAATAAAAGACTAAATGTTTTATGTTTTATAACCGACCAGCAGAGAGCTGACCACTTAGGCTGCATGGGAAACACAATAGTTAAGACACCTAACATAGATGCCTTAGCTGAAAATGGAGTAGTTTTTGACAGAGCCCATGTAGCAAACCCACTCTGTATGCCTGCCAGAGCCTCCTTATTTACTGGAAGAACTCCAAGAGGTCATGGAGTAAGAAGCAATGGCATCCCTCTTTCAAAGGACATACCAACTATGCCTGAAGCCTTAAGACAGGCTGGCTATAGAACTCACTCCATTGGAAAACTTCACCTTAACAATTACAATAGGCCTAAAGGCTTTAAAAATATGGAAATTGACCCTCAAGATTTTCCAGAAGCAAATCACTTTTGGAATACAGGCATAACAGACAGAATTCAAACTCCTTATTATGGTTTTGAAACTGTAGATTTGGTAGATGGCCACACCAGCTGGGCATTTGGAGATTATATTACTTGGCTGGAAAAAGAGCATCCTGGAGCTAGGGAACTGCTATACAGTGAAAATGCTTTAGAAAACAGAACTGGCTTATCAGAATGCTATAAGATGGCAATACCAGAGGAACTTCACTACAATCGTTATATATCGAATAAGACTATAGAATTTCTGGAAGATTCCAAGGAGGAAGATAAACCATTTTTCTTATGGTGCTCCTTCCCTGACCCTCATCATCCCTTTGGAGTGCCTGACCCTTGGTACAGCATGTATGATCCTGTAGATATTCCTCTTCCAAAAGCTAGATATGAAGAAGAATTAGATAAGCTTCCTCCTTTCTACAGAAGGATTTATGAAGAAGGAGGCCCAGTAGTAAGCGGACTATATGGAAAATCAAAGGTTACTGATAGTATTCTTAGAGAAATGATAGCATTAAACTATGCAATGATAAGCTTTGTGGACAATGAAGTTGGTAGAGTAATGAGTAAGCTTAGAGAGCTTAACATGCTTGAAGACACTGTTGTAGTGTTTTTAAGCGACCATGGCGACATGATGGGTGACCATCATATGATAAGAAAAGGTCCTTTTCAATTTGAAGGTTTATTGAGAATTCCATATATTTGGAGCTGCCCTGGACGCTTTGCATCTGGCTTAAGAACTAATGGCATTGCAAGTCAGATAGATTTTACACCAACTATTTTAGATTTATGTAATGTTCCTATACCAGAGGGCAAGACACCTTACGAGCCTGAGGCTCCAAATATGGTTGAGCCTTGGCCTGGAAAATCCCTTAAGCTTCAGCTTGAAGGAAAGGTTGAAAAAGTTAATGACTATGCTATAGTAGAAAATGATGAAGACTATTTAGGGCTTAGAATAAGAACCTTTATAACAGACAGATACAAGTTGACAATATATGCCGGCAAGCCCTATGGAGAACTGTTTGATTTAAAGGAAGACCCCATGGAGCTTAATAATTTATGGAGTGAGCCTGATTATCAAGAATTAAAAGCTTCTTTGAAGTGTCAAATGCTAGATGCTTATATTCTTCAGGATAACGCTCTTCCTAGAAGGCTCTCACATTCATAAAAATATTATTTTACAAGGAGGCAGCTATGCTAATACTTAAAAATTGCAGTTATTTATCGAAGGATAGAAATTTTGTTACAGGCAATATTGCTGTAGATAAAGATACCATAGTTAATATAGGAGATTTTAATATATCTTCTGAAGATATTGTTGTAGATTTAAATGGTAAAAAAGTAATCCCCGGACTTATTGACATACACTTTCACGGAGCAGTTGGTTATGATGTAATGGATGCCTCACCTGAAGAATTTAACAAGATATCTTCTTATCTTGCAAAGTGTGGAACTACTTCTTATCTTGCAACAACCATAACTTCAAGTAAAAAGAACTTGTTTGTTGCTCTTTCAAACATTAAAGAAGCAGCAAATAATAAGCATCTTGCTCAAGCTTCAATTGAAGGAGTTCATATTGAAGGACCTTACATAAATTCAGAGAAGAAAGGCTGCCATGATGTAAATTACATGAGAGCTCCGCTAAATAGCGAATTTGACGAACTTAAAAGTGGATTTGGCGATACCCTTGAACTTCATTTTACAATAGCACCAGAAATACAAGGTGCTGAAGAGTTTATAAAATATGCCTGTAAGTCTGGAGCTACTGTTTCTATTGGGCACACAAATGCAAAGACTGAAACTGTTAAAGCTGCATTAGGTTGGGGAGCAAATATTTTCACCCATCTTTATAATGCAATGAGAGGTATAGACCATAGAGAGCCTGGAGTTGCTGGAACTGCCTTAAATTCTGATAGCTATGTAGAACTTATTAGTGACGGTGTCCATGTTCATCCTGATATTGTTAATATAACCTACAAGCTTAAGGGCAGTGAAAAGCTGGTGCTTGTAACAGATGCCATGAAGGCAGCTGGCCTTGGAGATGGTACCTATGACTTCGGAGGCTTTAAGGTAATTGTTAAAGATGGTATTGCTAGACAGGAAAATGGAACCTTAGCAAGCAGTACCTTAACTATGCTTAATGCTGTAAAAAATATAATGAAATTCACAGGTGCTTCTCTAGAGGAAGCTGTTAGGATGGGTTCAGAAAATCCTGCAAGAGCTGCTCATATTTTTGACAGAGTTGGTTCTATTGAAACAGGCAAGAAAGCAGACTTAGTTGTTTTAAATGATAATCTGGAAGTTCAAAGCGTATACTGCAGAGGTAAGCAAATCTAAGAAAAATGACTGCTGATAGATTTTTCTGTCAGCAGTCATTTTTTATTTATGAATCATCAGTCTAATTAAGCTTTCTTTATGTTTCTAACGATGTCATGAATTTTCTTCGGATCAAACTTAAGGTTGTGATTCCAATCCATCAAACCGTTAACTTCCTGCTCTACATCTGTAAGCTGTGTATAGCAGTATCCACAGGCATAATCCAATTCCATGAAAGCCTTTGTTATGCTTTCAAATCTGACCAAGAACTTCTCTTCAGTTTCAACCTTGTTACCATAGCCCCAGCCACTGTCTTTAGCAAAAGCTATTCCACCATATTCACTGATTATAACAGGCTGACCTTCATAGCTATAGCCTTCTGCAAAAGTCCTCTTAGTATTTCCTTTTGAAGGTGCCCCATTAACTATTTTTTCTTTGTCCTTGTAGTCTTCTCTTACATCGTCTCCTTTTTCAACATAATCATGTATAGTTAAAATATCTGTTATAGTGTGCTCCCAGCCATCATTGCTTACTAAAAGTCTTGACTGATCCATTGATTTAACCATGTAATAAAGTGCATTGGCTAAACTCTGCTGCTTTTTATTTGCATATACTTCATTAATTCCCCAGGACTCATTCATTAAAGTCCAAATAATTATTGATGGGTGATTATACTGCTGTTTTACAGCTTCTGTCCATTCATACATTATATTTTCAACTGCTCTGTCATCAAACTCATAGGTACTGGGCATTTCAGCCCATACTAGCATGCCCAGCTTATCACACCAGTATAAGAATCTTGGATCCTCTATCTTTTGATGCTTTCTTAGACCGTTGAAGCCCATAGATTTAATTTTCTTAATATCATCTATAAACATCTGCTCGCTTTCAGCAGTTAAAAGACCATCCCCAAAGTAACCTTGATCAAGTATGAGCCTTTGGTAGTATTCCTTGTTGTTAAGCATTATTTTTCCATCTCGAACACTTATCTTTCTCATACCAAAGTAACTGTTAACTTCATCTTTAACCCCATCAAGCTTCTTTAACTTGAACTTAATGTCGTAAAGATGAGGGTCTCCTGGCCACCAATAGCTAACCTTGAAGTCTATAGCTTTTCCGCATACGTCTATTGAATAGCTTGTTCTCTTTTCCACAAGTTTTACATAAGATGTATTTATATATTTTCCTTCATAATGTATTTCTGTTTCGAGAATAGTATCCTTGTAAACTTCTGGTGTGAATACTTCTATATGAAGGCATCTGTTATCTATATCAGGAGTCATTTTAACTCTTTCGATATGAATCTTATCTACAGCCTCAAGCCATACTGTCTGCCATATACCAGTAGTTCTTGTGTACCAGCAGCCAAAGTTTCCTTCCTTCCAAGTTTGTTTTCCTCTTGGCTGAGAACAGTCAAAGCTGTCATCTTCAACTCTTATTGCTACTAAATTCTCGCCTTCTACTAAAGAATCTGTTATATCAAAGGAAAAAGCTATGTGCCCTCCCTTATGACTGCCCACTAGGTTTCCATTTACCCAAACCTTTGCTATATAGTCTACTGCTCCAAAGTTTAACTTAACTCTTTTTCCTTTAAAGCTTTCTGGAACTGTGAAACTTCTCTTGTACCAAACCACATCGTGCATTGATTTGTCGCCTATACCTGATAAGGAGCTTTGATAGCAGAACGGAACAGTTATTTTCTTTTCTAAGCTTTTAGCAGCATACCACTTTTCTGCTTCTCCGACATTATTGTCATCAAAGTCAAAATCCCATTGACCATTTAAATTCATCCAAAGCTCTCTTTCAAACTGAGGTCTTGGATATTCATTTCTCGGTATATTTAAGGTTTCAGTGTTTGTCATACTATTTACCTGCCCTTCTCTTTCAGTACCTGCTTTAAATAATCTATTCTCTCCTGAGGTATCTCCTTTGGTCCTCCTAAAAGCTTTGAAAATATTATTGTCTTTGCTACATTCTCTAAAGCTTCCATCTTGTTGAATGCATCAAATAAATCTTTTCCATAAGTTACTACTCCATGGTTCTCCATAAGTATTGCCTCAGAATTTTTAACTACATTTGCAATGGATTCTGGAACTTCATCTGTAGATGGAGTTCCATAAGGAGCAGAGGTTATATTTTTTAGTATTACCAAAGTTTCCACAAGATAACTTTCTTTTATTGGTTCATGTGCTAAAGCAAAAGCTGTTGCAAAAGGAGGATGTGTATGAATTACAGCATTAATATCTTCCCTCTCTGCATATATGTTTAAATGAAGCTTTATCTCAGAGGAGCATTTATGTGTTCCTTCTACAACCTTGCCTTCATTGTCCACTACTACCAGCATATCTTCAGTTAAATAACCCTTGTTTACTTTAGTAGGAGTAGTAAGAATTCTGTTCTCACCTATTTTTACGCTTATGTTTCCATCTGCAGCACTTACTAAGTTCTTATCATATAACATTCTGCATATATTAACTAACTCTTTTTTATATGCCTCTAAGCTTTTCATGCTATCTCTTCCTTTAATTAATATTTAATAGTGTTGATTTCACATGTTTCTATAAAATCAACACTATACTTTTATATTGTTGACTAATTTTTATAAAATCACTCTTACACTTGAAAGTGACCAAGGTTCTACTTCTACCTTTAAGCTTCCATCGCTTTCAATTGATATTTCTTCAATGGTTCTTTCCAGGAGATCAGTTCTATAGGCCTTTTTAATCTCCTTACCAGTAAATCTAACTTCAGCCGTTTCCCTGCTGCCTGATATCTCTTGAAGTCTTACTATAAAGCCTTCCTCGTAATTAGCCTTCTTTATAGTAGAAGCTACAACCTTGTCAGAGCCTATTTTAGCTAGTGTCATTCCTGTTTCATTTATATAAGGAGCCTTAGTTTCACGGAAATCCTGATAGCTCATCCTTTGTGCATAAATCGGCTGTCTGCTTTCCCAACCAAGTTTATATGCTTTTCCCAAAGCTATTTCCTTGTCGCTGGTTATACTGTATCTAAATATGAAGGTTCCACCCTGACAGCCCTTATAGTTTGTATTCCAGTAGTTATTAAGCACATAAGAAAATACTCTGCTACCTGAAAGATTAAGCTCTTTTGGCCACCTTCCAACTACAACCTCATTAACAGTGAACAGTGGAACATCTGGAGAGGTTACATGAATATCTACTTCGTTTCCTTTTATCATAAAGCCTGTTTGGAGAGGAAGCCACTCCTTGCAGGCTCCTGGAAGCTCATCTTTATCCCAGTTAACCCATCCAAGATGTGAATCTGATAATACCTCAGGCTGTGATAAGTTGAATGGGAAGGCTACGTACACAGCTTCCTTATTTAGAGTTTCTTCTTTTATATAGATGTAATTCAAATCTATTTTCTTAGCTTTGTTATGAAGTACACATTCTATTTGAAGCTCTCCTCTAACTACTTCCCCTTTTAGTTTAATGCTGGTTCCATGGTCAAACTCCTCTATTTCATAGGAGCTTAGCTTAAAGTCTTCTATAAGTTCTGGACCTTCATCACTTAGCTCATAGTGATTCCCAGTAAGCTTTGTCCCTTCACCACCCTTAGCATAGATAAACTTTCCTAGCCCAAACTGATCCTTTAAGTCTACAAGCTGATAGTTTGTAGTTTTATCAACTAAGCTTGTAATACAGCCTTTTTTAATATCAAATACTAAATTATAATACTGATTTTCAAGAGTTATTTTATTGTCAACTGTTAAATAAGCTCCATCTTCTTTTTCTTCTCTGGCTTCTGGCTTTAAAATATATCTTCTATAACTTAGTCCAGGAAGTTTTTCCACCCAAAGCTCAACTGTAGCTTGAGTTTTTAGCTCTACTATTTTTCTTACTGGTATTTCTTCACCAGTTTCTGAATCATATACTTTTTCGCCTTTTGCAATCTCGACTCTTACAGTACCGCTTACTTCCCAGCTGTGAGGGTTGTATAAAACAACTTCACGGCCTTTATTGTTCCAGCTTAAGCTGTGTCTTGTAGCTGCACTTAATAAAAGTCTCTTAGACCACATTAAGCTGTTTTTAGCCATGTGTTCCTTTACTTCCCAGGAATCATGCTGAAGCCAGGATTCCTCTTCTACACCTGCCATGTGAGATCCCCATGTATGCTCATCGAATAAAAGAACTTCTCTCCAAGCATTTTTAAAGTCCTCTAATGAATAGCTCCAGTTTTCATTATGAATAACTGCCAAGGATTCCAGTCTCTCTGCTGCTGTAAGCATAGCCTGAGCATCTCTAACCTGCCTTGAAGCTGTAGCTGTTGAACCGCAGCCATCCTCCCAGTATGCGCCACTGTCTCCCTTTACAGTTTTTAAGGAATCTTTAAAGTTATCCTCTACATACTTAAAGAATTCACTTCCATCGCTGTTTATAAGCTGTGGGTACTCATAGGTTCTATTCCACTCCTTAACAAACTCATGAGGCTGAGGGTCAATATCTGTATTGTCTGCTTCCATTCCATAAAGAAGAACTGCATCTGGAACGTAATCTTCTCTTTCATATTCATCCAGCCACATGTTCAAGCCTGTTGAAGCCGAATATAATACTGGAGGGCTTCCGCAAACCTTTCTAAGCTCGCAGTACATTTTGGAAAGCCATACTAATATCTTTCCTCCATTAGTTCCTTCCCAGTAGAATGGCGATATCTTGTTAAGACCTCCATTTAGTCTGAAAGGACCTCTGTCTTGGTTGTTGGCATGGATTAAATATTTAACCCCCATACCTTCCAGTATTGCAGGTGCAGAACCTGTAACGGAAGCCACGTCAACTACTGACATATAATCTGGAATCTTCCCTGCTTCACGAAGTACTTCTTCGCTCAGTTCACCATTTCTTATTAAATCTTCAAGTGAAGCAAACTGAGTTAAAAGATCTACGTAGTTGCTTGGTACGCTTATATTCTTTTCTTTAATTTCTCTTAAAAGCTCTTGTCTTTTTTCTTCGCTTCTAGTGCTTAAGAAAGTCTCTATAGCCCAAGAAGAATCCAAGTTGTAAGCAAATATATTATCAACGCCTTCTTCTCTATCCTTCTTTATCATTTCAAGAGCTTTATCTATGTTTCTGTTTAGTCTTTCAGCAACCTCCCACTGGCGATGAGTATAGCCGATGTCAGTGTGAGCATGAGGTGTTAAGTAAACCTTCCACTTTTTCTTTCTCTTAAATTCTCCAGTTTCTTTAACAGCTTCACCATTTATTGTTCCTTCAAGAACATACTCAAGTTTGTCTTCTCCATCAAAAATCTCAAAGTCCAGCTTATAATGCCCTATAGCTGTTTCTGAAATTCTAAATTCAACATTTTGTTCTCTACTGCCTTCTTTTACAGTAAGGGTCAGTGTTCCTGAATTAACCTTTTTGTTGAATTCTAGATATAAGGAGCATTTTTCAGCCAAATCTCCTTGTTCATTTCTTAAATAAACTACTAAAGGCACTACTTCCGCATTATTTAAAGTACTGTTTAATTCTTCTTCCACTTTAGAGAAAGCCAAGTACTGATAGTTAAAACCTGACGGATTCGCCATTCTGTCCAATCTTTTAATCTTCTCTATATTATCTGTCCTTAGTACCTCTTTGTCATCGCGGCTGGTAAGAACAATTGTGTTTTGCCCTTTTTTCATATACTCAGCTGGCACAACAACCTTTAAGCTTCCTTCAGAATAAATTGAGGTATGAAGTCCTGCTGCTATTTTTATTTCACCGGAGGTAGATGGATGAGGCAATAGGTACGCATTTCCTGACACTCCATTAACCTTAACCTCTAAATAAGGAAGTCTTGGTGAAATCATAAGGTAATCTATTCTTAGCTCGTAGTTCCCTGTTGGCTCTTCTTCTAAAGTAAAGTTTATGGTATGTGGATGAAGCCTGTAGCCTGCATCTGGGTCTGCTTCATTTGCATGGAATAGAGGCCATTTTTCTTCCTCATCTAGGGTATTCTTTCTTTCGTCTGCGTTCCAAATCGCATCTTCTACAAGATTTGGATTTCTAAAATTATTAGCAAAATAGTGCAAATCACCTTCTGGAACTCCTATAGCCCATAATATTTGTGACATAAGTGCTAGTCCTCCCTTTTACTGAAAAAATTCTTCTTCAAGCATGCAGCAAAGTGTGTGATATATAGGAAGATGAAGCTCCTGTATATCTGGAGTAATTGCAGCTGGTACCTTTATAGCTACATCGCAAAGCTCAGCTAATTTTCCTCCGCCTTGTCCTGTAAGTCCTATAGTCTTCAAACCTTTAGCCTTCGCTACCATCACTGCATTAACTACATTACCCGAGTTTCCTGAAGTACTTAACCCTATAAGCACATCTCCCTTAACTCCGTAGCCGTAAACCTGCTGAGCAAATATCATGTCTGGAGCAACATCATTTAAGAAAGCAGTTGATAAAGCAGCATGCTGAGTTAATGCTATAGCTGGAAGTGCTCCTTGAAGATGATCTGCTATATACCGTCCTTTTTCATCTCCTGCGGTGCTTTTTATAATCTCATGTTCTTCCTTGCTTATTAGTCTCTTCTTCATAAAACCTTTCATAAGCTCTCCCACTATATGGTCAGAGTCAGCAGCGCTTCCACCGTTACCACAGGCTAAAAGCTTTCCGCTATTTCTGTATGACTCTGCTGTTATTTCATAAGCCTTAAATATATCTTCACTTATAGCTTCAAGCACAGGATATCTCTCTATGAGTCTGTTTAAGTGAGCCATAACCTTTTCACTTGCTGGCTTCTTTTCTTCCAAACTAATTTCTGCACCATAAGCAGCAACCATTATGCTAGCAAGATCACCAACCTTTTCTTCTAAAGCAGCTGGTACTACCTTGCAGTTTTTTCTAGATATCTCTAAGGCTTCTTTTTCTATTACTTCTTCCATCTTAGATCTTAAAAGCTCTTCTCTCCTAGCAAAAATACTTCCAATAACTATAAGTTCAGGATTTAGTATATCTATAAAAGCAGCAAGCGCCTCTCCAAGCTTTTCGGCTACTTCCTCATATATAGCAGAAGCGTACTTATCGCCCTCTGCAGCGTAGTCTCCTATAACCTTTGCATTTAAGTTTTCTATATCCTCTTCTGTTTTGCACCAGGATAGTTTTACTCCGCTATCAATAAGTTCACTTACTCTCATTTGAGCAAGTCTTCCTATACCACCGCCGCTGCAGAAGCCTTCAAAGGAACCTATCTTTCCGTAGCCCTCTGGTCCTTGGTCTTTCAATCTAATGTGTCCTACTTCTCCAGCCATGTCATTTCGACCTGAATAAAGCTTTCCGTCTATAATAAGACCAGCTCCCATGCCTGTCCCCATGGTTAAGAACATCATGTTTGAGCTTCCCTTTCCTGCTCCAAGCTTCCACTCTGCTAAAGCACAGGCATTAGCATCATTTTGAAGATAGGTTGGAATTCCAAATTCCTTTTGAAGCATATCTACAATATGAACATTATTCCATCCTGGCAAATTAGGAGGAGACATTATAATACCTCTTTTGCTGTCTAAAGGACCTCCGCAGCTTATACCTATTGAAGCCACTGACTTTTTATCTACATTATTCTTTTGTAGAATTTCTTTTATAGCTTCAAACAATTTATCTATTGCATAGTTAAAGCCTTTATCTGTTCTAGTATCGAATCTTAGTTTATCTAAAATCTCTATATTGTTGCTTACGCTTGCTAGCAGAACTGCACATTTTGTGCCGCCTATATCCAAACCTATAATATATTGCTTGCTCATACTAACCCTCCTGTATTCCTATTCTGTACGTAAGCATTATCAATGCTTACGCCTCCTGTATTTCTTAAAGGTCCATAACAGGTATCAACTGTTATGCCTCCTTAAAATACAAGCCAAGCAGCAACAGGCTGCTCAGCTTGTAATGTAAATTATTCAAAGTCTACCATTAGACATTTTAATTCAAATGGAGTAAATTCTAAATTAATCTTGTTGCCTTCAAAAGCAATTGGAGCTTCATTCTTTTCCATCATATCGCATAGGAAAGCTTCTTTAATCTTCTTGTTGAATCTAATTTCTCCAGCTGTAGTTCCATTTCCGTATTCATACATTCTTATTACTGTATGATCACAGTCTTCAGCTTTCTTCACAGTTTCAACTATAACACCAGGTATAGCATTTTCTACGAAGGAATCAGAACTTGGAAGCTGTCCAGCTGTTTTTTCTACATAAACTACAGGCATTTCAAAGTTTAGGCTGTAGCCTTCCTGAACAGTAGCTCCTTCAAACCAGTCCCCCTTGTGTGGATACAAGCTGTAAGTGAAGCTGTGGTGGCACTTATCTGCAAATGGGTCTGGCTCAATAGCAGATTTTAATAGAGATAACTCTATTACGTTATTCTTAATGCTGTGACCATACTTGCAGTCATTTAACAAGCTTACTCCAAAATTTCTTTCCGAAAGGTCTGTCCACTTATGTCCAGTAACTTCAAATTGACCGTAATCCCAAGGAGTATTGTTGTGTGTAGTTCTTTCAATGCTTCCAAACTGAATTTCATAGGTAGCTTTTGTAGAACGTACATCTACAGGGAAAGCAGTCTTTAATAAAGTTTGCTTTTCCTTCCAGTCTATCTCTGTTTCAAAGTCAACTCTTGCTACATTGTTGTATAAATGAACATATTGAACTATATCTGAATTCATATATTTCCACACAAGTTTTAAAGTACCTCTTTCTGCACCTTGTGATACCACTTCAGCTGAGACTAGGTTATCTACCACATATTGCTTGTCCTTATAGTAAATATCTATGTCCCAAGCATCGAAGTTAAATGGCTTATCCTCGTAAGCACTTAGCACGTTTCCTAGCTTACCTTCAGCAAGCACTTCTTTGTTGTTAGTCTTATCAAATATGGAAACTAATTGTCCCTTATCATTTAAAACTATCTTAAAGAATTTGTTTTCCATTGCGGTCTTGTTAACAGATATGTTATCTTCGTGGCTGTTAGAGCCCTTCTTAGTTACCTTTACAGTCTTATAGCCATAGGATGGTACATCCTTAACAAAAATCATGTAATAGGATTTTCCGTTCTTCTCAACTATTTGTGAAGAAAGAACACTGTCTCCATCAACAAATTCTGATTCGTAAGCTATAGAAGCTTTTTCTACATATATATAGCCATCTCTCTTCCAGGAAAGAGTATTGAAAATTACTAGGCTAGGTCCTTCAGTCTTAACCTTTGAAGCTAAGTTATTTAACACCTCAGCCTTTAGTCTGTTTCCTGTGCTTAATACTTCTTTGTATTGAGCATCGCTGTCCTCATAAACTTCAGTTATTGAAGATCCTGGTATAATATCATGAAACTGATTTAAAAGCACAAGTTCCCAAGCATTGTTTATTTCTTCTTGATGATAGTTTGCATTTCTGTCTACAGTCTTAGCAAAGGTATTTAACGCTTCTACATCGTGAAGAACTATTTCTGATTGTCTATTGTATTTCTTAGTCTTAGCCTGAGAAGTAAGGGTTCCTCTGTGAACTTCAAGATAAAGTTCTCCATCCCAAGTATCCAAGTGCTTGTTTTCTGCAACTTCTGCTTCTAATCTCTTGAAGAAATCTTCAGCTTTTCCCATCTTTGCTTTTGGCATTACAGGCATATCTTCAGAAATATATATGCTTTCAATCATATCTCTTGTAGTTCCGCCGCCGCCGTCGCCGTGTCCGAAGGAAATAAGCACGTCTTTACTGTTGATGTCTTTATGTCTGTAGTTTTCCCATACTCTCTTGAAGCTGTATGGGTTTATATCTCCATTGTAGGTGTAGCCCCAATCTTCAGGGTTCTTTGCATTTTCAGGCATTGTCATGAAGTGTGTTAAAACTTCGCTGCCGTCTAGGCCTCTCCACCTGAAGGTATCGTATGGAGGTCTGTTAAACTGATTCCAGCTTATTTTTGTTGTTAAGAAGTAATCAAAACCACTCTTCTTCATTATTTGAGGGAGGTTTCCACTAAATCCAAAGGCGTCTGGAAGCCAAACTAATTTATTATCCACTCCAAATTCTTTCTTAAAGAATCTAGTTCCGAATAACAATTGTCTAACTAAGGATTCCCCTGAAGTTACGTTGGAATCTGCTTCTACCCACATTCCGCCAGTAGCTTCCCATCTTCCTTCTGCAACTCTTTCCTTAATCTTTTCATAGATTTCTGGGTAATCTTCTTTAATATATTTATATAGCTGCGGCTGTGATTGAAGGAAGTAGTAGTCTGGGTACTGCTTCATAAGATTTAATACCGTGGAGAAAGTTCTTGAAACCTTTTCTCTTGTGTGCCATAGCTGCCAGTACCAAGCTACGTCTATGTGAGAGTGGCCTATACAAGTTACCTCTGGTCTCTTACTTCTTCCAGCTGCTGCCTTTAATTCTTCTTTTATATAGAATAAGGCTTTATATATAGAATCATAGAAATTGTCAGATCCTTCTTCTCTCCAGTCTATAAGGTTTAGTGTGTTATCTATTACTGAAAGTATAACACCTCTCATATAGTCATCCTTTGGAAGAGTTAAAGCTGTATGAAGAGCCATCTTCATAGTAAGATATAAATTCTCTGTCTTCTCATCTATTGTAACTACTTCAGCATAAAGGAATTTGTTTTTGTAATCTCTTCTTCCGCTGAAGGCTTTTACATTGACCTCAAGCTTCCCATCTTTTATTAATTCCTTTGGAACAACTATTTCTCTGTGGTTCTTGTCACATCCTTGTATTGGTGTTCCATTTACATATATTAAGGATTCTGGATTTACACTAGGTACAGTGTAGTCTGAAAGTTCAAGATAAAGAGCAACCTTCTTATTTATATAGCTTTCTGGAAGCGTTATGATTGGGGATTTAAACCATACCAATACGTTCTTGCCCCCCCACATAAGCCCCCTATACGTGTCCTTATATTCCTCAGTTCCATCTTGTCTGTACTTAAGACCTAGATCCATTCTTTGTCTATATATAAACTTGAAAATTTCTTCTAGTCTTCTTTCAGTTTTCTTTTCTACGAAAAACATTAAATCATCTCCTTAAAGCTAATGCTGCATTTATCTTCTACAAAGTCTTTCTTCTAAGAACTTTAAGTTGTCTATAGCCTTCTTTAAAAACTCTTTGGTTCCAAAACTTCCTGATTTCAATACCATTAGAAGTCTTTCATTTGAGTTATAGCCAAACATATTTGGAAGACCTGGTTCAATTTCCTCTATTATTCTCATCTTTTCAATATTAAGGCCTTCGCTTACAGCCTCAGAGGTATCTCCCCCAGCAACAACAATTTTTCTAAGCCCCGTTGCCTTGTAAACTTCTTCAACTATAGCTGTAAGCGCAGCTGATATTTTCTTTCCTATTTCATTGTCTTTTAGCCCAAGCTGATAACCAAACTCTTTAGTTTTTCTAATTACCTCTCTGTCATTTGAGGTATGTATCAGAATATCTTTACCTTGGCTGACAGTTTTAATTGCTATTGCTGCAATTTCCTTTATAGCTTTCGCATAATCCTCTTCATCATAAATAATTAAAGTATCAAACTCTATTGTCTCAACCCCAACTTCTTTAAGGTAATTTATCTGTTCTAAAGTTTGCGGAGTTAAACTACCCGCTAAGGTTAATACTCCGTTTTTATCAATGCTGCTGTAAACTCCCTCTTCAAGCTTAAGTTCTTTAGAATTTCCAAAAGCCTTTGGCAGCTCCTCAGCAATTGCTGAGCTTCCGCAAAGATTTATTTCATCCTTTACTGACTCTGCAATTATTCTTAGGTCTTCCTGTCCTATTACATCCAAAATAATATATGAATACTCTTTTTTCATTTCTTCTATATTAATTTTCAGTGCTTCTTTGCCCTGCTTAACAATGTCGTAAGGAATAAAACCAACTGGCTTATCAGTTTGTGCTCCTAAAATCTTAACAAGATTTGATTCCTTCATAGGGTGTATAGGATCATTTGCAAACTGAGAATTTTCAAGAAGAACTCCATTTACATAGTGAAGACCATTCTTAGTTGCCCTGCCATTAGCAGGGAAGCCAAGGATTACAACTGATTTGTTTATTCCTAAAGCCTCCTGCATTGCATCAAACTCTACACCTATATTTCCTCTAAACACTGAGCAGGTCTTGTTAAAATACATATCGCAAGGTATCTTCATCAGGCTCTTGGTGGAATTATATACCTTTTCTGCGGCCACCTCTGGTTTATCAAATCTACTGTCTGTATCTATTATTATTACATCCACATCTCCAGAAGCTTCAAACTCCATATCCTTCTGATATCTGTACACCTCTGTTACCAAACCATTTTTAGCAAACATTATTCCTATATCATTTCCACCTGTAATATCGTCTGCTACTACACCTATTAGCTTCCTCAACCTCTCCACCGCCTCTTATGAAGTAAATATAGTCTTGTTAAAAGTCTGCTGACTTATCTGCACTTCCTAAGTATTCTTGAATTTTTTTCTTAACTTCTTCTTTAACTGCCATACCAGCCTTTTCTAATAGTTCAGCATCTAGCTGCCAGATTTCCTTGTTTAATAATCTCTTTTCCTTACCCAAAGCTTTAAGAAAAACTAATTCTAAATCAGTAGCAATATTTATCTTGCTTACTCCGCCTTCAGGTATGTTTATTGAATTTTTTATAGTTTCTATTGGAAGTCCTGAACCTCCATGAAGTACCAATGGAGTCTTAACAAGGCTTCTTATTTCCTTTAGTCTGTCAAAATCTATTTTAGGGTCTTTTACAGCATAAACACCGTGAGCTGTGCCAATAGAAACAGCTAAAGCATCTACTCCTGTTTCCTCAACAAATCTTTTTGCTTCTTCAGGTATTGTGTAGAATTCATCATCGCTATCAGTTTCTAGCTTATCTGTTGCGCCTATTCTTCCAAGTTCTGCTTCTACAGAAACACCCTTTGCATGAGCATACTCAACTACTTCTTTAGTTATCTCAATATTTTTATCCAAGTCTTTGTCTGAAGCATCTATCATAACCGAAGTAAAGCCTGCATCAATTGCCTCTTTTATTACGTTTATATCTTTTGTATGGTCTAAGTGTAAGCCAGCAACTATGCTGAATTGATCTTTAACCTTGTGGAAAGCTTCTCCAAACTCAGTAGCACTTACTTCAAACCATCTGAATTCATTTGCAGACATTTGAACTATAACAGGTGAATTTAATTCTTCAGCTGCCATAAGCACATATTTAATAAGAAAAGTGTTTCTTGCTGAGAAGGATCCCACTCCATATCCCTTAGCTTGTGCTATAGGGAGCATTTTATTTAATCCCATTAGTTTCATACTATTCCTCCTTGTAGTCGGAAGCACTGAGCAATTAAAGATTACTCGCTCCCGCTTGCTAATTGCTCGTTTAAGTCCATTTAGGACTTAAACCTCCATTCTTATTACATTTTCTATATCTTCAAATTTGTTTTTATATCTTTCATAACCCTTTTCATAGAGTGAAATAAGCTCGCTGTCCGGGTTTAATTCCTGCTTTAGTGCAGTACTGTTTTTTATATTAGCTAAGGCTTTTATACCTATACCTGCCAGCACTGCAGCACCTACAGCAGAAGCTTCATCCATTGAGGATAAAAGAAGTTTTTTGTTTAATATATTGCACTTAACCTTCATCCAAGTTGAATTCTTTGTACTTCCGCCAACTGCTTTTATCTTATTTATCTTTTTTCCCTTAAGACGCTCAAGTGTATCAATTACCCATTTGCCTTCGTAGGAAACACCTTCGTATATGGCTTTTATCAAATCAAACACATCCGTATCTGTCGATAGTCCAATAAAGCATCCTCTTCTTAAAGGATCTACATGGGGAGTACCGCTTCCACTTAAGTAAGGCATGTATATTACTTTTGAAAGCTCATCTATTTTCTTTCCATTATCAAAGAAGTTGTACGGAATTTCTCTGTCGATGGATATTATTTTTCTAAGCCACTCGATAGAACCTCCAGAAGCTGGAGTACTAGTCATCCAGTAATAGCCTCCTCCTGGAAAAGCACCTTGGTTAAAGCCCAAGTTGTAGAATTCCTCAGTTAAAACAGGTTCATCCTCTCTTCCAACGAACACTTCTGAAGTACCCATGGAATCCAGAATTTCATCCTCATCTTTTATTCCCAAGGCCATGGCTGCACATATATGGTCATGTGCTCCAGCAACTATCACCGTAGCTTTTGATATTCCAGTTTCCTCAGCTATTTCCTTAAGCAAAGTACCGGCTGGTTTTCCCGGTTCAAGCACTCTTGGAAGTATATCCTTAGTTCCCAAATAGCTCACTAAATCCTTATCCCACGCTTTTTCACTTATGTTATAAAGCATAGTTCTGCAAGCTAGTGTACTGTCTGTGACTATCTCTCCGCTTAGCTTAAAAATTATGTAATCACCTACGGATAGCCAATACTCTGTTTTCTCATACAGTTCTTTTTCATTTTCTCTAAGCCACATAAGTCTTGCTATGCTGTGTTTTGGGTGGGCAATAAGACCTGTCTTTTTATATATTTCGTAGCCGCCTAATTCCTTTTTGAGCCTATCCATCTGTTCTTTAGCTCTCATGTCATTCCAAGGGATTACAGGATACAGAGGTTGTTTATCTGCACTTAAAGGAACTCCAGCCTCAGCCATACTGGAAACTGAAATGGCAGTTATCTCGAGAGGATTAATAGTTTTAATTGCTTCCTTTATGCATCTTAATGCAATACTCCATAAATCCTCTGCTAAATAGACCTGGCCTTTGCCTTCTATATTAACTGAGTTATTGTCTTCAATATGAAGAGCCGTAAGTTCCAAGTTTTCATTTACTACGGCCGCTTTAATATGAGTGGTTCCTATGTCCAATCCTAATAAAAGCATAATTTATTCCCCCAATACTCTTTTAACAGCCTCCATACCTGTATAAGGGCTTATAAGGAATTTTTCCTTAAGCTCTTCTGGAATAAGCTTTACAGCTCTTGCCATTGAAGCTTGAGCCAATACTACAATGTCATTGCTTCTTAAAAGTTCTATAAGTTTTTGTGAAACAATTTTATCGTATTCTTCTTCCTTACCTTCGTTTAAAAGGCTTCCAACTCCTTCAATAAGCAATTTATCAATTCGTACTTCTTTTCCTGCTTCCTTTGCTTTGTTAAGAACAAGGCTTGAAGTTGGGCCTAGAGTGGAAGCTAAGGTAGCTGCCACTCCAATTTTATTTCCACTTTCAACAGCTATTTTAGCCATTGGCTCATCTATTCTAAGCACTGGAACCTTTACTAAATCCTTGCCTAAGTCAACAAGCTCTCCTATAGAAGAACAAGCGCATAAAATTGCATCTGGCTTTAATGTTGCAGCATTGACTAAGTAGTTGTTGAATCTGTACTTTACATCCTCTGGTATATAACCGATAGAATTTATTTCAGGTAAAATGCTATCATCAAGCACATTTACTATTTCGCAATCTATATTTAATTCGGAAGCTATATTCATTAACACCCCTATAGTAACTGGAGTGGTATGAATTACAGCTAATTTTTTACTCATACTTTTCACCTCTTTCAAAGGCATCCCAAGCTTTTCTTATAACCTTGTAGTCTTCCTCTGTAATGTCTTCCTTTGAATTATCTATCATATCAAGATAATACAGTGATGGAACACCAAGTTCAGGCTGAAGCTTAACATAATCTAACCAAGCTTGCTTATTTGGCATTGGCCAGTTGTCTGTATCTATAACTAAGTTAGGACATGCAGCTTTTGCAACTCTTGCTCTATGAAGCATTGCGCTGTTTATGTCTGTTGCAGTATTAACATCGTTAAGTCTTATCATATCTGTAACATCTTCCAGGTATGGGTTTGGCGTATGGCTCATAACCAATGCATCCTTTTTTACCTTCTTTGCTTCTGTGTATATGATGCCTAAATACTTTTTCATAAGCTCTAGGCCCCATACATTTTCGTAGGTTTTACAGTAAGCACCTGAAGGAATTCTTGCTGTAAAATCTATCTTGAAGCCATCAGCATCCAAGCCTTCTTCAGATAACATATTTCTTATGGAAGCTCTAAAAATTTCTTCATATTTTGGATTAGTTGGGTCAACAGCTAATTTGTTTCCTTTGAAATCTCTTATGCATAATTCTTCTGGAATGCCTTCTGGATCCCAAGCCTTAAGCCATAATAAAAGCTTTCTGCCACTGTTGTGAACTTCTTTTATAAAGCTCTTCATATCTGGCCACTTTTCTGTATCTACGTCATTTAACCCGTAGCTCTTCTGCCATTTATCATCAATAACGATTATGCCAGGGTTTAACTCAATTTCTTTAATCTTTTTTAAGAATCCATAGTAGTTTGATTCTGTAGCTAGCTTAGGTGCAAACTCGCCAGTCTTAGCTCCAATAGCGCATTGTGCTCCCCAGCCGCAGAAAATAGGCTTCTTCCACCAGCTTGGTTGCTCATAGCTTTCTCTATTGACTCTGTTTAAATCGCTGTAGGTTTTTAACAGCTCGTACTCATCTTCTCCAAAGATAAACACCATTTGTGGAAGTTCATATCTTCCTCTTACTTTTGTATGCCCTTCGTAGGATAAACTTAGATAAGAACCCTTTCCACCTTTGTAGATAAACTCTGTAAAGCCCCATTTTCCTGCTTCAGCCTTAATTCCCATAGTGAACTTTACATCTTCCTTTATGCCTACAAAAGAAAATGGTGGTGGAGTAAAGAACCAGTCATCCTTTCCGTAAATCGGAACTCCTGTTAAGTCTATTGCTACTGTTTCACTTGGCGAAGAATAAAATACTTCTTTGCAGTCTGGCTCAGGATTGAAAATTTTATCTACAGCAAAGCCTGAATAAAATCTTCCGCTCGCCCATCTAAGGCTTCCAGTAAAGTAACCGCTGAAGTATTCAGCCTCGTCTATGCTTCCTTCTCCCTCAACCTCGAAGCCATATTCAACTCTGTCTTCCTTACAAACAAGCTTGTAAATTTTATTTTTCCAAATTGCACTGTCAGATTTTGCAGTAAAAATTATTTCTTCTCCCTTTTCTTCATAGTCCCAAGCAGATATATTCGAAACTATGTCTCTGCCTTCTAAAGTGTGGCAGGAAGACATAAGATATAAATCCATTAAAAGCTTTCCTTCTTTGTTTCTTATTCCTACATAGGGCTTATCCTTGTAGAAATTCAAATCGTACTTTTCAGTACTAACTTTTATTACATCATTATTTTCAAATCTCATTGTCATTTCTCCTTACGTTCCTTAAGTTCATAACTTTTTAAATTTCCAACATATTTACTTCCCTGCATATATAATCTTGTTCTTCACCTGCAATCAATAAAGTTTTTATTTCGCATGGTAAAAAACTCAAATCATATTTCTTATTTAAAACCTTCATATCTAGCTGAACTTTGGTTTTAATTCCTTCAGTTTCATACATTCTTAAGATGTACCCTTCTATATCCTCTGCTTCTTTTAAAACCTCAATTACTACGTTCTTTTTGTCTATATTAATTAAACTCTTACTCTGCGCTTTCATATCGCCTTTATGATAAGTATCAATTAAGTACTCATATCCTATATTAATAATATCTGATAATCTATTTGCCTTTTGATATCCAGCTTTCTCATCGAAGCTTATTACATAACAGAAAGTTTGCTCTCCCTGATCCATATATCTATAGCTCATGCCTTCTTCTATTGGTGCCGGATCATGATGAGCGTAAACAGGGCTTCTGCATACAGTCATGTTATATACATTGCCTGTCATATCATAAGCATACTTGCTGTCGTTAGCTATAACAACACCATAATTCTTATGTTTTTCTTCTATTTTCACCCAGCTGTGCGCAATTTCTTCGTGTCCTTCATAAGATTCTCTATTTAAGTATCCGTAAGGTATCTCGCAAACAAGCTTAGGGACTTCAACATTAATGGGCATAGAAAATTTCAGCATCTTGTGCTTCTCATTCCAGTTAAGGATATTTTTAACCCCTATATAATCAGCATCTTCATACAAGTAGTAAAACTGCTCAAGTTTGGATTCCCCATAGATTGAGGTAACTCTTATAGTAGTTCTGTTACACCCTGTTTCTACAATCTTAATATCGATGACCTTGAATTGCCCTATAACTTCATCGAACTTAGTTACACCATGACCCCAAGTGTCGCTTTCATCCTTTATTACCTTAGCAATAGCTTCTCCCTTTAGAAGCTCATAGTTGTTTTTCTTATCATAGATGCTGCATATATTTCCTGTTTCTTTGCTGAAGATCACTTTAATATTTTTATTTTCAAGAACATTATCACAAATATTCATAGATTCTTTTGTTACTGAAGGCTCTCTATCAAAAATTCTATAAACTCTATAGCCAAAAGCAGGTATGCTGACTTTGAAAACAAGCCTTCTTCTTCCACCAAAATTGACATTTATAGTGGCAGCAGAAGTTTTAATCCTTTGATAGGTCACTTCATTCCCAAGCTCATCAACTATTGTCAATGACCTTTTGCAATCCCAAGCTATCTCGATATCAGCCCATTCATCGAAGTCATATGAATTAGTGTTGAATAAAATTAAAGGATAGCCTTCTCCAGAGGTATCTATTTTGTTAGCAATAGCTTGAATAGCTGTATTACTTATAACCTCTCCTTTATTAATTACCGAATTTAACTGTGCAGCTGCATCGTTTCTTGCTTCTTCTATGGAGGTTCCTGCTAAAATATCATGGAATTGATTAAACAGCAGCAGCTCCCAAGCTTTTTCAATTTCCTGATTTGATTTCTTGTTCCAGCCAATCATTTTTGACATGGCTACAAGCTTCTCAGTAACCATAAGCACATTTTCTGCTTTTCTATTTAAGCTCTTTAATTCAGAATCCGCTGAATAGCAACCTACTGAATGATGCTGCATTTCGTCCTTGTATACAGGAAGTTTTGTTTTATCTATCTTATTAAAGAAATCCTCCACTGTTGAGAATATTAAATCGGGCATGTTTTCATCTTTTTTCAGATCAAAAATAGTGTTTATATTCTGTATTGTAGGTCCACCGCCGTGGTTTCCAACTCCGTAGAAACAAAGCATCTCATCGTAGTTTTCCATAGTAGCTAAGGTTCTTTCTATATTCTTTAGCAAATGCTCCTTAAACCAAGCAGTATATTCACCTGGAAGTCTGCAGGTTATTACTTCGCTTCCATCCTCGCTTTTCCACTGGAAAAGAGGACTATCTAAATGCTTTTCATTTTCTGAAGGTCTCATAAACAAGTAATAATCAAACCCGCTCTTCTTTAGTATTTGTGGGAGCATAGCATTGTGACCAAAACTGTCTACGTTGTATCCTATCTTGCACATCTCCCCAAAAGTTTTCTTTAAGTATCTTTGTGAATAAAGCCCTTGTCTAATAAAAGACTCTCCACTAGGAATATTGCAGTCTGGTTCAACAAACCAGCCTCCTACTATTTGCCATCTACCTTCTTTTACCCTCTGTTTGATTTTCTCAAACATTTCAGGAGCTATTTCTTCTATCCATTTATAGTAAGCAACTGAGCTAGCTGTAAAATTGAATTCTTGGTATTCGCCCATCCTATCCAGTGCAGAAGAAAAAGTGGCCTTTACTTCCTGGAAGCCTTCCTGCCATCTCCAAAGCCATACTGGATCGATATGAGAATTGCCAATCATATGGAGTGTTTTTTTACTGTCGTTTTTCATGTCGCTTCTCCCTTTATCCACTTTATAAATCGTTTCCAAGACTTATAAACACTGTATGTTTTTAAGTTGTAATTCTATTTATACTCACTATTACTTATACTTATATTTTACTTATATAAGCAGTTTTATAAATAGAAGGGTGTTATTAAAACATGGTATAATGTTGGATTAAAGCTATATATAATAAAAAGTCTATTTATGTAGTTTTTATTACACAAATAGACTTTTGGGATGGCATCAAAATATTTATTTCTACTTATTAAAGTATTCTACTCTTATATCATCTATATCATCTTTAAGGATTATCTCTTTCTGTTCCTTAGGTAGAATTATGAAGTAATTATCATCAACTGCCTTATTAACGTAAACAAACAAGGCTGCATATTCACCTGGATTAAAAAACTTGATTTTTCCCTTATGTTTTTCGTATTGTAACGTTGCACCTTCAAGGTTTCTTAAAGTTGAAAGGTCCTCACCTTTAACAAATATATACTCATTATATTCTTGAGATAAAGTCGAGCTAACCCTTATTATTAATATTTTCTCGTCCGTCGTAATGCTCTCGGATGACAACCTAATTGCTTTTTCAGCTTCTAGACAACCGACGTTGTATTTCTTATCATATAGCTTTTGTCCCCTTAGGCTGTATATTTTCACATAACTTTCACTTTCCCGGACTATATCGTTACTGCTATTTACCCATACCTCAAAATCTAACTTATCCTTAAAAGACTGTGAAGAATATTTTAAACTCACGTTTACTGGTGCATAAGCTTTTTTCACATAATAATAGGACATTTTAGGAATACCATAGTAATTAATACTAGCAGTACCTACCCCATTAGGGAAAGGTTCGTTAAACTGCCAAGGTAAGGTTCCTCCACATTGGAGAGTCCTTCTTCTGTTGGCTTCGACAGCGTATCTTAAAGCTTCAGCCTGCAGGTAATGACTAAGCTTGCAATATTCTTTTATATCATCTAATTGTCCAAATGTTTTGCACATCATGTCGTAATTAATAAACCAAGCGCCGTGATGGCTCCAGTGTCTGTTTTCTCTAGTTGGAGGCCACATTTTATCTTCAGGCATAAATTTCTTTAAAGTTTCGTAGTCAACTGTTCCCTCAACTCCGAACTCGCTTTGAAGTGCACAGCTGTTTTCATTGTAAAGTTTATACTGAAGCTCTACACCTTGATATGCCCAAGGGCCGTGAATATCGTAAAGCTCGCCTTTTCTCCTAGTATTATCTAAATTCAGACCAAATACCTTTCCAAATGGTGAGGTTGGTAAATACAAGTGATTGTTTCCGTGCTCTTCAACAACCTTTTTAAACTCTGCAAGCATTGGGATATCGTTATCAAGAGGCATGCCGCTGTCGGAGATGAGCTCGTTGCCTCCGCACCATAAAGCAAGGGATGCATGATTCCTTCTTTTCCTTACTGCTGCTACTGCATACTGACGGAACATATCGATATACCACTTTTCATCATTTGGTTTGTTTTCAATACCCGAGCTTGAGTGATTGAACTCCTGCCATATCATTATCCCAAATTTGTCACAAAGCTTATAGAATATATCCTTTTCTATAAGGCCTCCGCCCCATACTCTTATTAAGTTAACATTAGCCTCTTTCGCAAGATTTAAAAGGTGTTCATACCTTTCGGTTTTGTCTCTTCCGTAAAGCAAATCTATAGGCACCCAATTCCAGCCCTTTATGAAAATGCTTTTTCCATTTACGTTGAACTTGTAGTTTGGCGCTTTTTCAAAGCCTTCATTAGCAAGCATTTTAACGGTTTTAAAGCCGAACGCTTCCTTGTGGCCGTATATTTGCTTATTGTCCTCTATTAGGCTCACTTCAAGTTTATATAAGCTCTGCTCTCCATAGCCATTAGGCCACCACAACTTTGGTTCATATATATCTATATAAATATTTGCTGTATTAAAGCCCTTCTTTAAACATACAGGCAAGGCTTTTTCAGCAACTACATCATCATTAATTTTTATTTTTATTTCAGCCTTTATTTCTGTAACTCTTATAGAACCAATCTCAAGCTCTGTATAGATTTTACCTTCCTTAAAGCTTTCATTTAGTTCTGTGAGGATCCTCGCATTATCAATACTCACTCCATCGTCAACTATAATATAAGCCTCATCCCAAATGCCAAGAGGAATAATCCTTTGTGCAAAGTCCCACCAGTAGTTTACTCTTGCCTTTGTTGTCTTTACCTTGCTTGTGTAACCTATCTGGCATTGCTCCTGTGGAGCTTCGTCAATAGCAACTGATATGATATTTCTTTCTCCATACTTTACATGTTCTGTAATATCAAACTCGACAGGCTCAAACATTCCTTCATGCTGTCCTAGTAAAATGCCGTTTATATAAAACTTTGCGGAATAATCCACGCCTTCATAATGAAGTCTAAGCCTTTTTCCCTTAAGAGAAGCATCTATGTCTAAAAACTTTTTATAAAGCCAGTTTCTTTGAGGCACCCACTCAGTCTTCATGGAGTTCATGTCATAATATAAATCTTCAATAAAGCCCTGCTCTAAAAGATCCTCCTGCACAACTCCAGGCACCTGTGCTGGTATAAAGCCCAACAATCTTTCATTTCTATAGTCGTTTCTTATAAACCATTCTTCTCCGTTGTACCATGCCAATTTCCAGTCTCTATCGTTTAAATTTATTTTATTCATTTGTCCCACCACCTATAATATAAACTAATATTTATATTTATCCTTAAAGGTCTTAAACCATGGATTATAATAATGTGCAAAGCTGTTTCTTGCATCATTAAGCCTGTCTTGTGCGTCCCCTAATAAAGTTGGATTTGAGTGACCAATCACCATCAAATCAAACTGCCTGTCGCAAAGTTTATCCAGTGACTTTTTCCAATCCTCTTCATTTGAGTCAATTTTAGCGCTGAAACCTCCGTACAAGGTATCTCCAGCAATAAGCACCTTTAAGCCTGTGGTTTCTAAAACATAGCATACACCGCCTGGAGTGTGGCCTGGAGTGTGTATTACTTCAATATTTATATATCCAAAACTGAAGTTTTCACCTCCCTTTAAAATTCTATCAACCTTAAAAGCTGTAAAGCTTTTTCCATACAAAAGCTCAGCTGTTGTTTTCATTCCATCTCCGCTTTCAACTCTCTCAACATCCTTTTCATGCAGAAATACTTCAGTACCGTACTTTTCTTTGAAAAGATAAGCTGCTCCAACGTGGTCATAGTGTCCATGGGTTCCAAAAATGTATTTAATATTTTCAGGCTCAACTCCGCACTTTTTTATATTTTCTATAAGTTTTTCATAGCCTTCTGCCGTTCCGCAGTCTATAAGTACTGAAAACTCTCCACAGTTTACTAAATAGGCTGTTGCATCAAATCTATGAGTAAGCACTTCGCCTGAAACCTGATAAAAATTACTTAAAAGCTTCATGTTATCCACTCCTGATTAATCTTA
Source organism: Clostridium swellfunianum (assembly GCF_023656515.1). Taxonomy (NCBI): domain Bacteria; kingdom Bacillati; phylum Bacillota; class Clostridia; order Eubacteriales; family Clostridiaceae; genus Clostridium; species Clostridium swellfunianum. The sequence continues at coordinate 3,128,562 of NZ_JAMOFV010000006.1, read as the reverse complement.
ATTATTTTAGTTAATAAACAAGCCCCTATGTTGTTAAACACAGAGGCTTAGCATTATTACTCAATCCATTCTAAAAGATTAGTTTCAACCACTGGCTTTTCAGGATCCATAGGTATTCTATAAGTTTTTATTTCGCAAGGCTTGAATATAGAATTTATTGTCCTTTCAAGCTTTGGAAGCTTAATAGCAACTTCAGTTTCCTTTCTGGTTGTTTCATATAATCTTATAATAATATCATCATTGTCTTCTGCTTTTTTCATTGCGCTGAGAACTATGTTATTCTTGTCTATGCTCATAAAGCAATCCTTTTGTGGAAGGCTGCCCTTATGATAGGTTTCAATTATTACAACAGGCTTTTGGTTAAGCTCAAGAGCTCTGTTTACTGTCTCAGCTTCTTCCCAGCTTCCATTATGAGGATAGATTGTATAGTTAAACTGTTGAATTCCTTGATCTATGAAGGAATATTCTCCATCTGGGTCTGGTACTAATGGATCATGGTGAGCATATATAGGGCTTCTAAGCACAGTTAGGTTTATTTCTCTATTTAATACATCGTAGCTGTACTTTCCATCATTTAATATGGATACTCCAACTATATCGCTCCTATCTGGTACTGAACCAGTTATATCCATCCAATTTTGCATTGGATACTCTTCACCATCTAATTCCCTTTCGATGTGGCCGTAAGGTATTTCAAAAGTACCCTTTCTGAAAATAATATTTGTTGGAAACTTAAGCTTAAGCACCTTAAACTTTTCATGCCAATCTACAAGTACATTTACATCTATTTGATTTAATTCATTATACATTGTAAAATCCTGAACTATTTTTGAAGAACCGTATTCACTAACTACTCTAATGGTTGATTTAACTGGTCCGTATTCAAGTCTCTTAATGCTCTTTAACTTGAACTCGCCTACAACCTTGTCATATCTTCTAACATTGTGTGACCAAGTATCGCTATTGTCTTCTACAACTATAGGTCTTGCAGCTGGTGCTGAGAACAACTGAGAATCTGTATCCTTCTTTAGAAGGCCCTTTATAAAACCAGTTTCCCCATCAAATTCAAGTCTGTAATTTTTGTTTTCCATAACTGTATCGCTGCATTCTACAGTCTCTGCATTTAAAATCGATGCCTTTTTTAAAATCTTGTAAACTCTGTAGCCTAGTGCAGGAAGTTCAGCTATAAAACTTATCTTGCATCTTCCACCAGCGGTTGCAGCAGAGTGAACCATTTGAAGCGGTATTTCCCTGCCTTCTTCGTCTACAAGTATAAAGCCTTCCTTAACGGTGCTGGATTCAAGCTCAACGTTAACCTTGCTTTCAAAGCTGTGTGGGTTGAACACAACTATTGGTTTCATACCTTCAATCTGCTCTATATTTATGTCCCAGGAAATAGCTTGCACTGCATAGTTAAGTCCTCTTCCTGCTATGCTCATTGCTTCACCATACATATCCCTAGCATCATCATAAGCTGGTTCAATGCTTGTACCTGCCAATATGTCATGGAATTGATTAAAGAGGACGTTTCTCCAGGCTTTTCTATAATCCTCAACATAAGGTTGTCCAGCCAAAACGCTTGAAACTACTGAAAATTTTTCCGCAGCTAAAAGCTTGTTTTCAGCTTTTCTGTTCCACATCTTAACTCCAGAGTGAGCAGCATAGCAGCCGCTGGCATGGTGAACTAACTCCCCATGAACTACTGGAAGTTCATATTTTTTTACAGCTTCAAAGAAATCATTTAAAGAACTAATTTTAAGATTTGGATACTCTTCTCTTTCATTTAACTGGTGTATACTTTCAATATTCTCCTTAGTAGGTCCTCCCCCATGATTTCCTACTCCGAAGAAGCAAGCTATTTCATTAATTGGTGCCTTAGTTTCTGCTGCACACCTTAGTACATGATTGTTTAACTGTTTACCCCAGCTGCAGTATTCGTATGGAATTCTAAAAGCAGTTACCTGTGTGCCATCATTTGATTCCCATAGAAACAATCCATTGGGAAGTCCTTTTTCATGTGGGCCTGGTCTTAAGAATACATAATTGTTAAGTCCACTTTTGCTTAGAATTTGAGGAAGCATTCCATTGTGTCCGAAGCTGTCTACGTTATAGCCAACCTTTGCGGTAACTCCAAATTTTTCTTTGAAGTAGTGCTGACCATATAAAGCCTGTCGAGCAAAGGATTCTCCTGAAGGTATATTGCAGTCTGGCTGTATCCACCATCCTCCAACTAATACCCATCTGCCTTCCTTGATTCTTTCCTTTATTTCTTCAAACATTTCTGGTTCGTTGTTTTCTATCCACTCGTAGCAGGCTGCAGAGCTGTTATTGAAAACAAAGTCTGGATATTCCTTCATTCTGTCTAAAGCTGATCTAAAGGTTGCCTTAACCTCTTGAAAACCTTCCTGCCACTGCCACAGCCAAACTGGGTCCAAGTGAGCATTTCCTATCATATAAAGTGTTTTATCTTTCATTCGTCTTCACCTCTTGTATTCCTTTTTTGCACTTAAGAATTATTAATTCTTAAGCCTCTTAAAGTTTTTATAGTTCTAACAAGTTAACTTCTTTTATTCTTATATTGTTTGTCCCAATATTGATTTTTATAGTTTTTATTTCACAAGGTCCAAAGGATAGCTCACACTGTTTACCTAAAAAACTTAGTAAGCATTCTGTATTTAATCCTTCTGTTTCATAAAGCCTTACTATAAAGCTTTCATCATCCTCAGACCTTTTAACTACATTAACAATAATATTTTCTTTACTCACACTTATAAAACCCTTGCTTCTTAAGGATATATCTCCTCTGTGAAGATTATCTGCCAAATACTCATAGCTTAAGTTTATCTTGCTTGCCAGCTTTATTGCATCAAAGTTATTCACAGCCTTGCCATGCGCTTTTATTATATAGTTAAATTCAAGTTCGCCTTGGTCAGTATATCTGTTTTCCTTATCCTCATTGATTACATCGCCACTACCTCTTGCAAATACTGAGCTTCTGGAAAGGATCAATTCGTAGTTGTTTCCAAACATTCTATAGCCATATTTTGAATCGTTGGCAACTATAATTCCCTGACCAGTACTTTCTTCAAAAATTCTTGCATAGCTGTGAGCAAAATATTCTTCCCCATTATAGAAAGCTCTATCTTCAAAGCCGTAAGGTATCTCTCCCCTAAATACTGGTCTTTCAACATTTACTGGGATTGACAAGTTTATCAATCTGTTTTTCTCCAGGTTGAACAATCTATTTTTAACCTCTATATAGTCCGCATCCTTGTAAAGATAGTAGTATTGAAGCAGCGTGGATTTTCCATGCTCAAACATAACTCTTAGTATGCTTCTGTTTTCTCCCTCTTCTTCAACCTTTATCTGAACAAGTTTGAATTCACCTAAAAGTTCCTCTGCTTTTCCTTCTGCGCCCCAGGTGTCTCTTTCATCCTTGTAAACCTTGAAGGCTACGTCTCCCTTTAAAGCCTCATAGCCCGTGGATTTATCTATAATGCTCTTTATCTTTCCTGTAGTTTCATCAAAGGTTGCTTTTATAAGGTTGTTTTCCAGCACATAGTTTTCAATTTTCATCATGCTTCCTTCTACAGTGACCTTCTCTTGAAGCATTCTGTACACAGCATAGCCCATTGCCGGAACCTTAGCCTTAAACACTATTCTTCTTCTGCTGTCCTTAGCTATTAGTTCGTGCTTAGTTTCCTGATATAATACCTCTTCTCCATCCGGACTCTTAAGTCTTAAAGGCTTTCTTACCTGCCAATATACATCTGTTGTTACAACTTCTTCAATATCGTAGGAGTTTGGATTAAACAGTATTAATGGGAAGCCTTCGCCTCTTGTGTCGATGCTGTTTGCTATAGCCTGAACACTGTTATTTAGTATTCTTCTGCCTAGAGTTAACGCACCCTTAAACTCTTCTATTGCATCATTTCTTCCTTCCTCTCTTGATGTTCCTGCAAGTATATCGTGGAATTGATTGAAAAGTATAAGTTCCCACATGCTTTCTATAGCTTCAGCAGGATATTTTCTCTTTCCAATTAAAGCACCCAAAGCAGCTAAACGTTCGCTCTTTAGTGCAAGGTTTTCGCTTGCCCTATTAAATTTTTTTATTTCAGAGTCCACAGAGAAGCATCCTGGAAAGATTCTTTGAAGTTCTTTATCATACACAGGCATTTCTTTGCCTTCCAAGTCTTTAAAAAACTCTTCTAATGAGCTGCATTTGATATCTAAATCAGGTCTTTCATCATCGATTTCTCTAATGGACTTAATGTTATCTATAGTAGGTCCTCCACCATGATTTCCTACACCATAGAAGCAAACCATTTTATCTAGATTCTTTTCCTCCATTGATTTTAAGGTAGATTCAAGATTTTTCTCCACACCAACTTTTGTCCAAGCTGTATATTCTCCTTCAAGCCTGCAGCCTGTAACTTCGCTTCCATCCTTAGCCCTCCATTTAAATAGAGGTGAAGGAAGTTCTAAGCATGCGCTGTGCGGTCTCATTACTGCATAAGAGCTTAAGCCACTTTTCTTAAGTATTTGAGGAAGCATCCCGTTATGTCCAAAGCTGTCTACGTTGTAGCCAACGGAAGCTATCTGTCCAAACTTTTCTTTTAAATATCTTTGGGAATATAAACCTTGACGTACAAAAGACTCTCCAGAAGGGATATTGCAATCTGGTTCAATCCACCAGCCTCCAACTATATTCCATCTACCTTCCTTAACTCTTTTAACTATCTCTTCAAACATCTCAGGCAGGTTTTCTTCAATCCACTTATAAAAAATTACTGAGCTTGCATTAAATACAAACTCAGGAAACTCATTCATTCTATCAAGTGCTGAAGCAAAGGTAGACTTAACCTCCTGAAAGCCTTCTCCGGATCTCCAAAGCCAAACGGGGTCTATATGAGAATTGCCTATCATGTAAATTTTTTTATTATCCACTTAGTCTCCTCCAAACTCCAGTAAGTTTAGTTCTTTATATTCATTTTTTGATGCTTTTATAGTTTTTATTTCACAAGGCTTAAATTCTAGTATTAGCTTCTTCTTGCAACAGGCTATAGCAATTTCTGTAGTTGTGGCTATACCATCAGTTTCATACAGTCTTACAACTATGTCCTCATCATCTTCAGCTTGTTTTACTGCAGACAGCATAATATTATCCTTATCTATGAGTATAAAACCAACCTTCTGCTCTTTAAGCCTGCCTAAGTGATTTGTATCTGCAATATAATCTAAATCCACATTAATCAAATTGCTTAGTCTAACCGCTTCATAGTTCTCTATTTTGTTTCCGTGAGGCTTAAATATAAGTGTAAAGTCCTGTTCACCCTGATCCGTATATCTATAGGTATCATTCTCACTGTACCAGCCTTCGCAGGTTCCTTGAGCGTAAATAGCACTTCTTACTAGGGTTAGCTCGCAATTATTATCATTAATGCTATAGGCATACTTAGAGTCGTTAATTATAAGTGTACCTGAATCACTAGCTTTATCATAAGCATTTAACCAGGTATGCATAAATTCTTCACTGCCGTTTATAGCTTGTCTATCAATAAAGCTGTATGGAATTTCTGCTCGTGTCATCAAATTACTTATATTTAAAGGCAGGCTCATCTTAAGTAGCTTATGCTTTTCATTCCATACTAAATGGTTTTTAACTGCGACATAATCGCAATCTTTGTAGAGTATATAATGCTGTTCTAGTGTAGAGGTTCCATAGTTATAGATAGCTCTTATAACACTTCTATGAACGCCTGTTTCAATTTTTCTTATATCGCTAAGTTTAAAATCTTCTCCGAGATAATGAAATTGACTATTGTCTCCATGTCCCCATGTATCTCTTGTATCTTTATAAATTTTATGGCTTATTTGATTTGTAAGAGCTTCATACTGATTCTTTTTGTCTATAAGACTACATAAAAGACCAGTGTCTTTATTAAATCTTAAAGCTATAAACTTATTTTCTAAAGTAAAATTATCTACTTCATCAGAGATTTTCGAAATCAATCTTGGATTTTCTTCAATTAATCTATATATACTAAATCCCATAGGAGGTATATCAGCCTTGAAGATTATCCTTCTTCTTCCCCCAATGTTTCTGTTTATCATAGTACAGGAAGTTTTAATTCTTTGGTATTCCACTTCACTTCCAGCTGTATCTATAATTGTTAATGGCGCCTTACAAAACCAATTTAACTCTACTTCCACGTACTGATCTTTCAACTCATATCCATTTGTATTAAATAATATTAAAGGAAACCCCTTTCCTCGAGTGTCTATTTCATTCACGAAATTTTGTATTGAAACAGTTCTTATAAAGTTTGCTTTAGAGATTACTGCTCCAAACTGCATAACCGCCTCGTCTCTTGCTTCCTTAATAGCCGTGCCAGCAAGTGTGTCATGAAACTGGTTAAAATTAATGATTTCCCATATTTTTTCAAAGTCTTTATTTAAACTTTCATATATTCCTCCAATTAGCTTTGGAAGAACAGCTATTTTTTCAGCTCTTACTGCTGCTGTTTCCGACTTTCTATTTAAAGATTTAATCTCAGAATCTACGGAATAGCAGCCAACATTAATTCTTCTTGTCTCACCCTCAAACTCCTGAAGCTTATATTTTCTTATATTATTAAAAAAGCTTTTTAGATTAGAAAATTCAAGCTCAACTTCCTCGTATTCTTTCATAAGTTCTCTAATGCTTTCAATATTAGCTTTCGTTGGTCCTCCTCCATGGTTACCGACTCCATAAAAACATACCATTTCACGAAAACTTCCCATATTGTTTAAGGTGTGTTCTATGTTGTTAACTGTTTGCTCCCTAAACCAAGTAGTATATTCTCCTGGAAGCCTACATGTAACAACACTGCTTCCATCCTTACTAATCCAGTTAAACACAGGCTCCATTTCCTTATCTCCTGGTCTCATAAAGATATAACTATCTATACCACTTTTCTTAAGCAGCTGAGGGAGATTAGAATTATGACCGAAGCTATCTATATTAAACCCAACTTTAGCAATCCTTCCAAATTTCTCTTTTAGATATCTTTGAGAATAAAGTCCTTGTCTAACAAATGCTTCTCCGCTAGGAAGGTTGCAGTCTGGTTCTACAAACCAGCCCCCTACTATCTCCCATTTTTCACTATCAACTGCTTTTTTTATTTTTTCAGACATATTCGGCAGTATTTTTTCAATCCACTTATAAAAAGCAACCGAGCTTGAGGTAAATTTAAATTCCTCGTACTCATTCATTCTATCAAGAGCAGAAGCAAAGGTTGCTTTTACTTCTTGAAGACCCTCTTCATATCTCCAAAACCATACTGGATCTATATGAGAGTTGCCTATCATATAGAGCTTTCTTTTATTCAACTTGCTGTACCTCCATTTTGCCCATAGGAGCCTGATTCAGGTTATCCCTTAATACCTGACATTGATACTCCTTCGATGAAGTAGTTTTGTAATGTGAAGAATATGATTACTACTGGCAGCAATACTATAAGTGATGCAGCCATAAACATTTGCCACTCCATACCATTAGAGCTTTGGAAAGTTCTAAGTCCCATTTGAAGTGTATACATTTTTTCTTTTGTTAAATAAAGCAATGGCCCCATAAAGTCATTCCATTTGCCGTTAAATTCAAATATAGCTATAGCTGTTAAGACAGGCTTGCATAATGGAAGAATAATTCTTGAGTAAATCATGAATTCATTAGCCCCTTCTATCTTAGCTGCTTCTGAATAATCGTTTGGTATTCCCATTAGGAACTGTCTTATTAAAAACACATTAAATGCACCTGCGAAAAATGGAGGAATTATTAAAGGTAAAAATGTTCCTATCCACTTCAACTTAGCAAATAATATATAAGTTGGAATCATAGTAACTGATCCTGGTATCATCATTGTTGCAAGAAGCATTGCAAATAGAACTTTTTTGCCTTTAAAGTCAATCTTTGCAAAACCATAAGCAACAAGCGAGTTAGATATAAGAGCTCCAATAACACCCATTCCTGTTATGAATAAGGTATTTTTTAAATAGATTGTAAACGGCGCTGATTTCCATGCTCTAGGGAAGTTGTTCCACACCCAATCCTGTGGGATAAGAGAACTGTTTATAAATAATTCTCTATCTGACTTTAATGCAGTTGAAATCATCCAAACGAGAGGGAGCATTATAAATGCAGCTCCTGCTATCAAAATAATAAACACTATTATCTTTCCAATCAGCTCCATCCTGCTCTTGCTTTTATATTTAACTTCGTCTGAAGCAGAGTTCATCTTTTCTTGTCTATTCTTATTTTCTTTCATGAATTACTCTCCCCCTTCGTAGTGTACCCATTTCTTAGAAGCATACATTTGTATTCCTGTAAATATCAAGACTATTACAAATAATACCCATGCAAGTGCTGACGCATATCCCATTTGAAGTTCGAGAAAGGCTTTATTATATAGATATAAGTTATAGAACAATGTGGAGTTAGCCGGTCCTCCAGTACCACCAGATATAATAAATGGTCCGTCAAATATTTGGAAAGCTCCATTTATACCTGTTATCATTACAAATAGTATTGTTGGTGATATCATTGGAACTGTAATATGCCAAAATCTCTTAAAGCCTGTGGCCCCATCAATTTCAGCTGCTTCATACAAAGTTCTAGGCACGTCCTGAAGCGCAGCAAGAAATATAATCATGCTTCCACCTACTCCCCAAAGCCTCATTATGATAAGTGCTGGTTTTGCCCAAGCAGGGTCTTGGAACCATGATGGTCCTGCAATTCCAAACAAACTTAAAAGCGTGTTAGCTAATCCACCGCTTGGATTGAATATCCACATCCAAAGTAAGGTAACAGCAACACCAGATAATACTGATGGAAGATAGTAAATAGTTCTAAAAACTTTTACCCCCCAAACCTTTGAGTTTAGTAGAAGTGCTAAACATAAAGCAAGAATAATTGCAAATGGTACGCTAAATACTACATAATAGGCAGTATTTTTTAATGCTATTAAAAAATACTCATCATGTGTAAATATGTTAATATAGTTTTTAAGACCAATCCATTTTTGTATAGATGTTATATCATAAAAAGTGAAACCGGAATATAGGGAAAAAGCCATTGGGTAAAATGTAAATATTAAAAATCCTATAATCCATGGTGAAATAAATAAATAGCCTTTAAGTGTTTCTTTAATTTCTCTTTTAGTAGTTTTATACTTAGGTTTTCCCATAAAGACAAGCCTCCTTAAAAATTTGGCTGACGAGAGTTTCGTCAGCCATATATTCTTCTTATTAAACCTTCGTTATTTAGCTAAGGCTTGATTATCCTTTATCATCTTTTCAACTTCTGCTTGCGCTTTATCTAAAGCATCCTTAGGCTGAGCAGTTCCTGCTTTTAGAACATTATCTACAGCAGTTCCTACTGGCCCCCCGGCATTTGGGGCTGTAGGTATTCTTCTAATAACGTTAGTATATTTCATATTGTCTATAACTGCTTGCCATGCTGGATTTTTCTTAAGGTCAGCGTTTTCATTAGCATTCTTGTTAATCATAACGTCAGCTTGCTCTAAAGCCCATTTAGTTGTTGCCCAGTCATCAGTCATGAATTTTGCATATTCTGCTCCCCATCTTGGGTTAGCTGCTCCCTTAGGTACTACTACAACGAATCCACCACCAACTGAACCAGTTGTCTTTCCTGAAGGCCCTACTGGCATTGGTACTGCTCCATATTCCATATCAGGTGCATATTTCTTTAATGTAGCAATATAGTTACATACATTACCATATACTGCGACTTTTCCAGATATAAATGGATCGTTAGCTCCACTACCTACATTCATGTATTCTGTCCAAGTCTTAGTACCGTATCTTTCTTTCCACTTTAACATCCAATCTAATGCTTCAACGTTTTGAGGTGTATTTATTGTTGGCTTTGTTGGATTCATAAAATCATCAACAGTTTTTCCACCATTTGAAAGAGCAATTGTATCAAATCCGAAGTTACCTATCATTGGATGGAATGTTAATCTAGTATATTTGTCTCCGTCTTTCTTATCAAGCTTATCAGCTACCTTTAGGAATTCATCCCAAGTCTTAGGGAATTCAGTTACACCAGCTTCTTTAAATAGCTTCTTATTGTAGAATAATAATCTTGTATCTGTATTATATGGAAGAGCATATATCTTTCCATTGTATGTAACAGTATTCCAAAGATTATCATAGTATTTATTTTTAATATCAGCTGGTAAATAAGGAGTTAAATCCTCGAGCTGGTTTCTTGAAGCCATAACAGCTACAGCTTCAATTGGCTGAACTACTGCATCTGGAGGATTTCCTGCTGCTATTGCTGCAGTTAACTTCTTATCCATATCTCCAAAAGGTACGAAAGTTCCTTCAACACTTAAGTTCTTGTCTTTGTATAGCTTATTGAACTCATCAAGCATACCAGTTATAGTAGGCTTTCTTTGTTCTGAACCCCAGTGATGCCATAATTGAACTGTTACAGGTTTTGAAGGCTTATCAGCTTGTGCATCAGTATTAGACTTCGCAGCTTCTTTATTGCCGCAACCAGCTAGTACACCTGATACTACAGCCGCTGAAAGAATCATTGCAATTATTTTCCTAGTTTTCATTTTAGTTCCCCCTTTAATGATTTTTATTTTTTATTATAATTAAATAATAAATTCATTTGATAGTACAAAACATTATTAGAGACGAAAGTAGTATAAACTCACATTTCACTACTTATTCATATTTTGGAAGATAAGTCCCATGAGCTTCTATTAACTCATCGCATAAGCTTATTATATCATCTATGGATAACTCAGCTGCTGTATGAGGATCTAGCATGGCTGCATGATAAATATGCTCCTTCTTTTTAGTTAGTGCTGCTTCTATAGTTAACAGCTGCATATTAATATTAGTTCTATTCAAAGCTGCCAGCTGCTCTGGAAGATCACCAACATAACATGGAGTGATTCCACTTCTATCAACCAAACATGGTACTTCAACAACTGCCTTCTGCGGAAGGTTTGTTATAAGTCCTGTGTTCATTACATTGCCATGAATTCTAAAAGGTTTATCTGTTTCCATAGCTTCTAGTATATAGGAAGCATACTCTTGACTTCTTTCATGTTCTAGATTCTTGTTATTTAGAAGTTCATGTCCAATTACATTCCATCTTTCAATTTGCTCTTCACACATTCTTATATAATCATCTAAAGCGATATTGTATTTTCCTATTAGTTCTGGATACTTAGATTTTATAAAATATGGAGTATATTCAGATAGGTGGTTGCTGGATTCTGTTACATAATATCCAAAATGCTTCATTATCTCATATCTAACCATATTTCCGTGAGGGATAGGTCTTTCAGCTGCTTTTTTCTTAATCTCAGGATACAGATCCTTACCATCCTTTGTTACTTCCAAGAGCCATGCCATATGGTTTATACCAGCTATTTTCCACTGAACCCCCTCTGGATCCATACCCAATGGCTTAAACAAATCCTTTACACAAACCTGTACACTGTGGCATAAGCCAACTGTTTTAATCGAGCTTCCTCTTAAAAGAGCTCCAGTTATAATGGCCATTGGATTTGAATAATTTATAAGTAACGCCTCCGGACAAAGTTCCTCCATCTCTTTTGCAAGATCAAGTATTACTGGTATAGTTCTTAAACCTCTAAATATTCCACCTATACCTGCTGTATCAGCAATTGTTTGTCTTAGCCCATATTTTTTAGGTATTTCAAAGTCTATTACTGTTGAAGGTTTATAACCGCCAATCTGTACAGCATTTATTACATAATTAGCTCTTTCTAAAGCCTTTTTTCTATCAGTAAAAACTTTTATAGTAGCTTGTCCGCCATATCTTTTATTAATATTATTCAATATGGCTTCAGATTCTTTTAACCTTTGCAGATTTATGTCATAAAGTGCAATCTCAGAATTTTTCAACGAGTCTGTTAGTATGCAGTCTCCTAACACATTTTTAGCAAATATGGTACTTCCTGCTCCAATAAAAACTATCTTTGGCATTTTCTCCTCCTTGATAAGGACTTAAGAAACAATGTAAACGTAATACTTATATTTATATTTTACTTTTTTAATATTTTTTATAAATAGAAATTTGTTACTTAAATATGGTATAATGTTAGATGGAAGGAGGAATGTATAAAAATGTCTATTTCTGGTTTTGTAAACTCAAAGCGAGATAATATTGATTTGGTTTTATATACATGCGGTAAGGAAACCTGCAAACCTCGTCACTCATATGGTCCAGCTGTAAGGGATCACTTTTTAATCCATTATATTATTGATGGTGAAGGAAGCTATTACGTAGATGGCAAAACCTATAAGCTAACTAAAAATCAGGCGTTTGTCATTTTTCCTAATGTCTTAACCTATTATGAAGCAGATGAGTCTACCCCTTGGTACTATAATTGGGTTGGCTTTTCAGGCTTTAAGGCTGAAAATTATCTAAAACAAGCTAATATATCCAGAAATAATCCCATATTTACATATAAAAGAGGCGATTTAATAGAAAAGTATGTTGATGAGATGATTCAATACCAAACTCCTACTGAGGAAAATGAACTTAAATTACATGGACTGCTTTTTTTGTATTTATCTGAATTGGTTGGAAATGCTGATAAACATACTATTTCAGAAAACAGTCAAAAGGATATTTATATAAAAAAATGTATTGAATACATTGAAAAAAATTTTTCTCACAATATTAGTGTTACAAACTTAGCAGAATACATCGGATTGAACAGAAGCTATTTAAGCTCCATATTTAAAAGTTATCTAAATATGTCACCCCAGGAGTTTTTGATTAAATACAGAATGGATAAAGCAACTGAATTTATGTCTACACCTTCATTATCCATAAGTGAAATCTCCCGTTCAGTAGGCTATGAAGATCCTCTTGCCTTTTCCAAAATTTTTAAGAAAATTAAAGGTTCTTCTCCGAAAGAATACAGAGAGATTATGAAAGAGCGGTTAAACTAATTGATTTTAATGCCCTCTAGCAGAGAAAAAGTCAACAAGTTATATATGCCAATACTTGCGTATATAACTTGTTAACTTTTTATTTAGTTATAGTTATCTTATGTATTAACAGTAAATTATGGCCAAACATGTTTTACTCTTAATAATTATTTATTTTCGCTAATCAATATCTTTCCAGTTCTCATGCTATAAATAAATATCGGAAAACTCTACATTGGTAACTTGAACCAAACGATTATCCATTAAATCTGCACTTTCCATTTCATTCTCTTTCTCATCTATAATTTCATCTGGCAGCAAAATTGAAAAGGTACTTCCTTTATTCACTGTACTCTTCACAGATATGCTGCCGTCTAACGCCTCAATAAATCTCTTAACTAGTGATAAACCTATGCCCGTTCCTTCTGCTTGCCTTGATAAAGAGCTGTCAACCTGTCCAAACCTTTCAAATATAACTTTCATCTTGTCTTTAGGTATCCCAATGCCTTCATCCTTTACTTCAATACAAATACTCTTTTTCTTGGAAGCAAGACTTACAGTTATACTTTTACCCTTTGGCGTAAATTTAATAGCATTTGAGAGTAGATTTAAAAGAATTCTTTCGTATTTTTCATCGTCAATGCCTATAACCTTCCTGTGGATTTTAGAGATAAAAGTTACCTCTACCCCCTTTTGAGAAGCATAAGCTTGTACAGATTCTGTAATAGCTTTAGATATAAAAACTATATCTAGGTTCTTTTTATTAATTTTAATTCTACCTGCGTTTGCTCTTGTAATATCAAGAAGATTATTAACCAGCCTCAATTGTCTGAAGGTATTAAGCCTAATCATATCTACATACTTTTTAGTCCTTTCAGACAATTCATTTATACAAAAATAATTAATAGCTTGGATAGCAGTATTAATAACATTAAGTGGTGTCCTAAACTCATGTGTTATTAGTGACAAGAATTCGTCTTTCATCTCTAAAGCCTTTTCAAGGGCTATATTTTTTTCATATTCTGCACTAAGAAGTTCTTCCTTTTGCTGTTTTATCTCTTCTGCCTGCAGCTTAAGACGCTCATTTTGCTCTTTTATTACTCTCGCCTGTTCTTCTACTGTCTTTCTATATAATACCTGCTCTGTTATATCCTCAGTCATTTCAATGCAATACTTTAATTTTCCATTCTCACATATAGGAGTAAGAGTCGTCTTCCAATAAGTAATGCCTCTTTCAAATCTATCATATACATACTCATCTATTTTATGAGTTTTTCCAGTCTCAACGATAGTCTGCCATATCTTTTCAGAAGTGCTTCCCTTAAAACCAGTTACAAAATCACTAACTCGCCTTCCTATACAATTCTCTTTCTTATTAAATGGCTTGTCAAAAAAGCTTGCAAAAGTTTCATTAGCCTTTAAAAGAATCATATCTGGAAGGCTAAATACAGCAATACCATAATAGTTATCTAAGCACAGCTTGCTCATCAATGGAAATTTAGCATCAAGATTAAAATTAGGCTTCTCTTCAAAAACAAAACACTTAATTTGAGCCTCTTCTACTAGCTTAATGTTAACTCTCCTAACTTCAAGTAACTTTGTAAATAGGAAATAATCGATATTTTCATCGATATCATTAGTATTTACATCGGGACCAATCCTCAGTATTTTAAATATGCTATCTATATTCTGATTTAATAGCTCGTCAAAAGAAAACCCTGTTAAATCAATAAATTGTTGACTTATCTTAATTACCAAGCCATCTCTTACTAATAAGTAAGGTGATTTATCTGAACCCATTGGTAAAGCTTCATCATTTATGATGGTTCCCCCATAATTTCTGATAACTTAAATTTGTAGGTATTTATAAAATGATTTTATCATCTAATTTTACTTAATTCCACATATTTCTATAATATCACAACTAGCAATATGAAAAACTTGTCATAATAATAATTACTTTTTTAAAATACGTAAATTCCAAGAAGGATCTAGTTCTGCTAAAGCTACTTCATTTTTATAATCTTGGTAGCCTTGTTTCTTGAGTTCTTCCAAAAGCCAAGTTTCATCTTTACCTAAATGCTTTAAATTAGCATAGGCTATACTACCATCGAAAACTAAAGGTAATGTAATGCGTTCATTTTGAGTTTTTATATTTAAATCTTTTAAGGTTGCAGGCTTATTCTCAGCCTTAGGAAACACCGATAAATTTCCCTGAGGTTCAAAAATCGCAGTTTGTACATCGGAGACCTTATCATAGCCCTGCTGTCTTAAAAGACCTTCAAGTTGATTTAAGCTTAGGCTTAGCTTTTTCAAAGCTTTCATATTTAACTGTCCATTCTCAATAATCCTAGTGGCAGTATGTTCGAAAAACATTGTAAATCTATTTATAACCGCTAGACGAGCAGCTAAAACTATTAGAAGAACCAAAAGACCTACTCCATATACTGATTTCACTACCACCTTATCAACTAGTGGTTCTGATGCCACATTAGCCAAGATCATTAGGCCGGCTATATCATAAGCAGTCATTTCTGCCATAGCCTTTTTAGTCAGTATTCTTGTAGCTAAGTATGTAAAAAAGTAAACTAAAAATATCCTTACAGAATAGCTTAAAATAATATACATAAGAGAGCTCCTCCTATAAGCTTATAACAGTTATGGTCCTGAGAATGGTTTTATGACTAAATCTATAGCCTCTCTAAGTGCACCTACATATTCTAATGCACTATCTTGCTTATGCTTTACAGAAGTCTCCAGTTGTCCAATATTTTGCTCAAAGACAGTGAACGCTTCAGTTGCGTTGTTCATTTGAATGAAGATTCTATTTCTCCTGAAATTTTCTTTAAATCTAGAAGCATTCTCTTTTGCCTGAACCCAATCCTTCTTATCAATACTCTCTTCAATCTGGTTTAGCTGCTGTTTCATGGATTTAATTGGAAAGTAACTCTGAAACAAACTCCATATTCCTAAAAAGGCTACCACCCAAACAATTGCAATCTTAAACCTAGTATCATATCTATCAAACATTTATCTCCCCTCCAAAGGTACAGTTTATTAACAAAAAAAATTGACAAAATCCTTTTATTAATCTTAGTATCACAAATTTAAACTTGTTTATGTATTAGCATTAGCTAAAATTGCTTATGTCAAGGTAACAAGCCTATAGAATAAAGTTTCTTGGTTGATGAATAATAGAATTATAAAATAATATTATGAACAGCTATTAAAATATAGGGGGTAGTTCTTTTGAGTGAAGGTTTAGTTGTATTAGTACGTTCTATAATCGGCTTCTTCAGTCTGCTTATCTTTGCAAAGCTTCTCGGAAAAGAACAAATAAGCCAATTAACATTTTTTGATTATGTACTTGGTATTACAATTGGATCTATTGCTGCCACTTTAACTACGGATTTGTCCAGTAGGGCTTGGCCTCACTTTGTTGGATTATTAGGATGGTGTGTGCTGGGTTACTTAATGGAGTACATTACTATGAAATGGAGATATGCTGCAAAATATATAGAGGGTGAACCAACCATAGTTATTATGAATGGCAAAATAATGGAGAGCACACTAAAGAAGACAAAATACAGAGCTTCTGATGTTATGGAACTGCTTCGCAACAAGGATATCTTTGATTTGACACAGGTTGATTTTGCTATAATTGAACCTAATGGTCAGCTTTCTGTGCTTAGAAAGCCAGAGTATGAACCGTTAACAGCAATGGATATAAGTATAAAAAAGAACTCCTCAGGCATCAGCACAGAGCTTATATACGATGGCATACTTTTTGAAGAAAATCTTAGACAGCTCAATAAAGATAGAAAGTGGCTTTTAAATCAACTAAAAACTCATGGAATCAAAGATATATCAGAGGTTTTTCTAGCTACTTTAAACCCTGCAGGTTCTCTTTATATAGACAAATATGAGGATCATATAAAGAAGGTAACTGATATAGGCGACTATGATGGACCATACTAAGGAGTGTAACTTAATGAGGAAATTTATTATTAGAGCAATACCAATAGCTGCACTTATTATTTTTGTACTTATAATGATAAGTGCTAACTTTCTAAAGAAGCCCTTAGGGAAAGATGACGATATTCCTAATTCTATTCAGCTTATCTTAAAAGATGTCGGAAATGAGAACTGGGATGAAGCGAGTAAGAAAACTGATCAACTTGAAAAGGCTTGGAAAAAGATAGTTAAAAGAGTTCAGTTTAGTGCTGAAAGAGACGAACTTAATGACTTTGATATAAATCTTGCAAGACTTAGAGGAGCGATTATGGTAAAGGATAAATCAAATGCTTCTTTGGAACTCAATGAAGCTTATGAGCATTGGGATAATATCGGAAGATGAAATGTAAAAAATTCAAAAAGGAAGCAACTATAAGTGCTTCCTTTTTAATGCAGCTATATAACTATAATCCAAAATCAGCAGTGGTGCTCATCTTATTAATACATAAAAAAAATATACACTGTATTACACTGAGAGTTTAACTAAATAATAGGATAGTTTCTCTCACAGCGTGGATTGCAGTAATAAGGCGGTCTTAATCCAATCTTGGGCAGTTTAAAGGGATGAGTGTTTGGGGTATATAAAACTTCAACTTTTTCTTTAGATTGATTCACTAACAGGAGTCTTACTCCTGGACAAGATTTACTTTTTGACATAATACAGCCTCCTTAGAAAATTTATTTCTACATACTTTTTAGTTTATTCAATTCCACATTATCAAGTGCACTAACAAAGCAATGTTTTTCTACAGAAAAACATTCACACTCTTGCGGCGGGTTACATAAAATGATTTAGTAAAGCATATATGGTGGAGGTCTTCCATGCATAAGGATGATATATCATTTCGAAAAGAATCAAAAAATAATGGGTATCCTATGTACCCTAACTACGGGAAGATAACCCGTTACGAAGAGGTACCTATTACAGTACCCGAGCAGCGTCAGCTCCGTCAGCCTGGCTTAGAAAGCTTGATGATTCCAAGGCCAATCGTTGAAAACCCAAACTATAAGGGAAGCGGAAAATTAGAAGGTAAAGTAGCCCTAATAACAGGTGGAGATAGCGGAATTGGTGCTGCAGTATCAATTGCCTTCGCTAAAGAAGGAGCAGATGTTGCAATTGCCTATTTAGACGAGCATGAGGATGCAAATCGTACAAAATCAAGAATTGAAGAACTTGGTCAACGCTGTTTGCTGCTGCCGGGTGACCTGAGAGAAAAGCAGCAATGCATCAATATTGTTGAGAAAACAATCAAAACTTTTGGCAAGCTAGATATTCTGTGCAATCACGTTGGAATCCAGTTTCAACAGCTTAGCCTGCTTGATATTAGCGACGAACAGTTTGATGATACCTTCAAAGTAAACATATACTCTCACTTCTATACAACCAGAGCAGCCCTCCCCTATCTAAAAGCAGGAAGTACTATAATAAATACGGCTTCGGTTGTAGCCTATGAGGGCAACGAACAATTAATCGACTATACTGCCAGTAAAGCAGCCAATGTTGGGTTTACAAGAGCACTAGCAAACAACCTTATAAGCAAAGGCATACGTGTCAATGCAGTTGCACCTGGAAGGGTATGGACTCCCCTGATTCCAGCAAGCTTTTCACCAGATGAAGTTACTCAGGTCAATAACCCTATGAAGCGCCAGGCACAGCCCTTTGAGCTTGCTCCTGCCTACGTTTTTCTTGCATCTGATGATTCACGCTTCGTAGTTGGTCAGACAATACATGTAAATGGCGGAGAAATAACTTCATCTTGATAAATAGTTTTTAAAGGAAAAAATTAACAATAAAAAAAGATAACTTTTTAAAAAGTTATCTTTTTTTATTGTTAACAAGTTGTTCTGCGAGGACTTTAGTTTCATAAGTACTTGCACTGCTTAAGATTTTATTCAGCACTCTTAAGAGACTCTATCATATCAATTTTATCAAATCTTGCATACATGGCTAGATTTACAACTACTGAAAATAACAATGTGAGCAAAATCGAAATTAAATAGTAAACTGGGCCAATCTTTTGCAGGAATAATATATCATTAGTTTCTGCAGTACCAATTATAAACTTATTAAAAAACATTCCCATTGGTACCCCGAACAAACTTCCAAGAACAGTTAATATCATATTTTCCCTGTAGATATAAGCTGCAAGTTCATAATTAAAAAATCCTAAAAGCTTTATTGTTGCAAGTTCCCTTTTTCTTTCCTCGATATTTATGTTGGTGAGGTTGTACATTACAACAAAAGCTAAAACGCCTGCTGATACTATTAACACTGGTATTACAGAATTAATTGCAGAAGACATCTTGTTGAAGTTAATATGCACATTGCTTTTAAATTCAACAGAGTTGATATCGTCTAAAGCTTTCAACGCACTTAAAGTATTATCCTCTTCTTCCTCAGATAAATTATTTAAAAGTCCGTAGAAACTGTTAAAGGCTAAGCTATTTCCTGTCAAACTTTCGTAGTAATCAGGGCTTATATAGATATAATGTTGAAGGTAATGCTCTGTTATCCCAGAAATCTTAGCTTGGAAGGTGTTATCCTCTAGGTTGACTTCGATGGTATCTCCAACTTTTTTATCTAAAAGCTTAGCTAATTTCTTAGTTAAAATAACACCATCATCCTTAAGTTTTAATCCTTCACTATTTACACTTAAATTAATATAGTTGTTAAGTTCCTGTTTATTTTCAGGAACAACCAAATAGGCATCCTGACTTTTGTTATCTTTCATGTTTATTGAAACATTTTTTGAATAGCTGAACATAATTGCTTTGACATTTAAAGTACCTGCAGCTTTGCCCTTTAGAGCATTTTTATCAGATGTATTTAAGTTTTTACTTAAAGTGCCCTGCATATCATATTTATATATACTGCTGAATTGTGCTTCTGTTGCACCGATTATTCCTTCCTTTAATCCAAAACCCGTTATCATTAATCCAGTACAAGCTGCAATGCCTACCACTGTCATAAACAGCCTCTGTTTATATCTAAAGATATTCCTTGCTGTAACCTTTTTTGTAAAGTTCATTCTTTTCCATATAAAATTAATTCTTTCAAGAAGTATGGTTTTTCCTGACTTAGGTGGTTTGGGCCTCATTAAAGAAGCTGGAACTTCTCTCAGTTCCTCCAAAGCAGATGCAACTGCTGCAGCCGCTGTAAACAACACCGCAATCAGCGCTGCCTGGAGAGCAAGGTTTGAATTGAAAGGTACTATCATTTCACCGATATCATAACGAGTGGCATAAGCATTCATTATTAAGGACGGGAATAATCTAAACCCAACAAAGATACCAATAATGCTGCCTAAAATACTTGCTGAAAGTCCGTAAATAAGATAGTGAGCTACTATGGAAGCACTCGAATAGCCTAAGGCTTTAAAAGTGCCAATCTCTGTTCTTTTTTCCTGAACCATTCTTGTCATGGTTGTAAGACTTACCAAGGATGCAACAAGGAAAAATATTAGAGGAAACACCTTTCCTATACTATCAATTCTGTCACTGTCCTGCCTATACGTTTCATAACCAGCATTATGGGATCTTCCAAGTACATACCAGTCAGGTTTTTTAATATCCTTAAGCTTATCTCTATTTTGTTGAATTTCAACTTCTCCATCCCTTATCTTTTCATTTGCTTTTGCTTCCTCGGATTTTAGCTTTGTATAATTAGCATCAATTTCTTTCTGCCCATCCTCAAGTTTCTTTCTTGCACTACTGAGCTTTGCCAGACCTTCATTCCTTCCCTTTGCTAATTCTACTTCTGAAGCTGAAATTTTTCCCTTGTTTGCCTCAAGCTCTGCTGCTCCTTTATTAATTTCAGCTTCAGCTGCTTTAAGCTGCGGATTTTCTTCACCAAGCAGAAGCTTTGCATCTGCTATTTCTTTCTTTTTTGCATTTATATTGCTTTCTGCATATATAATCTGCTTTTTTCCATCTTCTATCTGTTTTTGAGCTGCTGTCATCTGCTTATTAAAAAGCACCTCATTTTTCACAAGTTCTTCCTTGCCCTTACGAATTTTATCCTTAGCCTTATCCAGCTCTTTATAACCATCAGCAAATTTTTCTAAGGCTTCTTTTTTTGAGCTATCAAGCTCAGCTTGTGCTTCATTGAGTTTGTCATTAGCTTTTCCTAATACCTCTGCATACCTTATCTCATTTCTTGATACTCCAATATCCTTAAGAGATTTTTCTATAGTTTCATTAAAGCTAGTATAGCCTTCATTATCCAAAAGGCTTTTTTCCGATTGAGGGCTATCTGTTTTTACATAGATTTCCGTATAAACCTCGCTTTTAAAAACTTCAGGAAGTATAAACATAAAGCCTTTAACAGAGCCATTTCCTACAGAACTTGGCTGTCTTTGCTCTGAAATATATAAAGGAGATTCAGCAGTTCCAACAATTTTAAATTCAGTGCTTTTTAAATTATCTTCTAAAGCATTTTCATCTCCTGATTTAAGTACTATAGTGTCACCTAAGGATAGCTTATGGTTCTCCATAAATCTTTCCTCTACAACTACTTCGTCGGCAGCTTCTGCCTTTCTACCTTTCATCAGCTTAATCTGGTTGATTGAATTTTCTGCAGGCATTGAATTAATGTTGAGTACTAATTGACGTTTATCTATTTCTACTACTACATCAATTGAATAGGAACCTTCTGCTTGTGTTACTCCACTTAGTTTTTTAATTTCCTCTACATCGCCATTTGTGAGTCCTAGAGTAGATATAAGCTTATAATCCATAAAGTTATTCTTACTAAAGTAAGTATCAGCAGATATTTTCATGGACGGGCTTGTCGCTCTAACGCCAGCATAAAATGCCACTCCAACAGTAATAATCACAACTATAGATAAAAATCTTGAAAGCGATTTTTTTATGTCTCTGTTTAAGTTTTTAAAAAATGATCTTTTCATAATTACCACTCTATGCTTTCTATGGAAACAGGATTTTCATTCTTTATCATACTAGCTATCTTGCCACTTCTCACAGTGATTACCCTATCAGCTATTGGTGCAATAGCCGAATTATGCGTAATAACTATAACGGTCATATTGTATAGCTTTGCTGTATCAGACAACATTTTTAATATTGCCTTTCCAGTATTATAATCTAATGCTCCTGTTGGCTCGTCACAAAGAAGCAGTTTAGGATTCTTTGCAATTGCCCTTGCTATGGATACCCTTTGCTGCTCCCCACCCGAAAGCTGTGAAGGGAAGTTGTACAGCCTATCCTCAAGACCAACGCTTTTTAAAACCTCAGCCGGGTCCATGGAATCTTCACATATTTCAACTGCTAGCTCTACATTTTCAAGAGCATTAAGATTCTGAACTAAATTATAAAATTGAAAGACGAAGCCTATATCATCACGTCTATATTTTGTAAGCTGCTTTTTGTCATACTTGCTTATTTCATTACCATCAACATATATGCTTCCTTCTGTAACAGAATCCATACCGCCTAAAAGATTAAGTATTGTTGATTTTCCTGCACCACTGGCTCCAAGAATAACAACAAACTCTCCCTTTTCTATTGAGAATGAAACGTCATTAACTGCATTAATTACTACTTCACCCATATCATAGCTCTTTTTTACATTTTTAAATTCAACATAATTTTCCATTTCATGCTCCTTCTTTGTCAGCTTGTGAACGTCGGTTCTCTTTTAGTCCAAAAAAATACTTCTCTATTTTACAAAAATTCCATAGTCCAAGACCTTAAGCTGTGTTTATACATAGAGAAGCTTGTTATTATTTTATATCTTCGGTATCTAATTTATTTATAAGATCAGTAAAAAAAATATCGATTAAGTTCAAAGTGAGTCTTCTAACCTGTGAACCATCATTGCATTTCTTAACTATAACAGCAATGCTCTCTAGAAGGCTTTGGGAAAGAAGATATATAATAAAATTATCCTCCAGTCTTTTGCCCTGTAATGACAGCTCGTACTGAGTTTTTTCTGTTAAGATTCTTGTTACAAAATCAACAAAAATACTTTTGCAGTTCTCATACTTTGTCCCTTTACTTTCATTAAGAAGTATAGAAATTTCAAAATTGTTCTTATTAAAAATTTCCATTATCTCATCAGCTAGCTTGTAAAATATGGTTTCTGCCTTTTCGTTAAGCTCCACATTCGCAAACTGCGTAATGTAATCCACAAATCTATCATAAATAGCACCCACAAGATTTTCATGCAGCTCTTCTTTTGATTTAAAATACTTATATAAGTTTCCTACAGATGTGTTTGAATTTTTAGCTATATTTCTAATGGATGCACCTTCATAGCCTTTTTCATTAAACTCTTTTAGAGCTTCTTCAACTATCCTGTTACGCACTTCATCCTTTTGATACTGCATTAGAAAACCTCCGTTCTCTTTTAAATTATATAAAAAATCAGAAACCATGTCAATTATTTTAAAAGTACATAATCTTAAAATGCTTTACTAATTCCATATAAATTTATTCACAGATATAATGACATTGTAGAGCAAGTAATTTCTAATTATGTTTACATGCTCTAAGGCTATTTCTTTGTACAGATAAACAGTCCAGTTTCTTTTGGAATATTAATTGCGCCTTCCTTTTTTCTAATCTCTTCAAAATAATCGTATAAGCCTTCTAAGTCATTTTCAGAATAACTTGCTATAGTTATTGTGGATTTCAACCAATCTATTAAATCCTGTGTTTCTGTGATAGATAACGAATCTTCAAAATCAAACCTTTGAACATTAGGAAAGTATCGGCCTAATATCTCCTTTCCATTTTGCAGATTAAAAGAAAAGTCTTTTGTGAAAGTATCTAGTTTTGGACTAACTTGTTTAAAGGCGTTACGCAGATATGGCCTCATACCGCCATTACCATTTGTTGAAGCATAAAACTTGCCACCAGATTTTAGTACTCTTTTGACTTCCGAAAGCGCCTTATGTAAATCTGGAACATGATATAACATATGATTAGCAATTACAACATCAAAGCAATCATTAGGAAATGGTATGTTCTGAATATCTACCTTCTGGGCTATCATATTATTATGGCTTGAATATTTTTCCCAGACGATATTCACCATACCTTCTGAGAAGTCAGATAAAACCAAGAGGCAATCCTCTGGCAGCTGCTGAATCCTATTCTGCCATTGCCCACCATTTCCGCATCCTAATTCTAGTATTCTATAACCCTTTGAAAACTTATATTGTCCGAAAAGCCAAGGAAAGAAACCTTGTTTATTCGTGCTGTGCTTGGCATGTAAATTACATCTTATTGCCAAATTATTGTCATCCTTATATTGTTCTTTCACATTTTCAGTATTATTCATTATAGACATAATCGCACCCCCATTAATTTTGCTATCTAAGCTTTTAATCAAAATCAAGTAATTAGCAGCAGATTGCTACTAACCTTTGGCATAATTTCCTATCACTACATCTTTATGTTAACATAACTATAATTAATCGCCAACGCTTATACTTCGAGTTTTTATTCTATTTACATTTTTATAATCATAAATTTAAAGCCTTATAAAAATTAAATACATAATTAGATAAGAAATTACAGCTAAATTTTCTAAATGTTTAATTTACTCCATTGTTTTAATCAAGAGCCAGTCTTAAAATTAATATTTGAGGATTTATTACAGAAAAATAAAGCAACATAAAACAATGAATATAAAGGAAGTGAATGTTCTTATGATTCTACGAAAACGTAGTATGGATATGACCAGCGGCCCACTACTTGGTAAAGTATTGATATTTGCATTACCAATAATGGCAATGAACATCCTGCAGCTGCTTTTTAATGCTGCCGACATGGTAGTGGTGGGGCGTTTTTCTGGCAGCCATGCTCTAGCTGCAGTAGGTGCCACTGGCCCACTTATTAACCTCATAGTCAACTTGTTTATGGGATTATCTGTAGGTACAAGTGTCATCGTGGCGCAGGACTCTGGCGCAGGTGATAAGGTTGCGGTTAGCAGGTCTGTTCACACTTCAATTGCTATCAGCATCATTGGGGGTGTTATAGTAATGTTACTTGGTCTTGCTCTTGCTGAGCCCTTGCTGACTATGATGGGTACCCCTGAGGACATTCTCGACCTTTCAGTACTATATATGAGAATCTTCTTCATCGGCATGCCTGCCAGCATGGTTTACAACTTTAGTGCAGCTATCCTAAGGTCTGTAGGAGACAGTCGAAGACCGATGTACTACCTCATTATTTCTGGTATTGTTAATGTGATACTAAACCTATTCTTTGTAGTTGTGTTTCATATGAGCGTAGACGGTGTGGCATGGGCAACAGTAATTTCTCAATATATCTCGGTAATCTTAATCATACTTTGTCTTCTTAAGAGTGATGGAGCCATACGCTTCATACCCAAGAAGATGCGAATTGATGGTGATAAACTGAAATCCATCGTAAAGATTGGCTTACCTGCAGGTCTTCAAGGACTTCTGTTTTCCATTTCCAATGTTCTTATACAATCAGCAGTTAACTCCTTCGGCTCAACAATGGTAGCGGCAAGTTCCGCTGCAGGCAATGTGGAAGGTTTTATTGGTACTACAATGAATGCCTATTATAACGCAGCTATTACCTTTACAGGCCAAAACATGGGTGCAAAAAAGTACGACCGAATTGATACTGTTGCAAAAGTGGTTACAGTACTAATCTTCGCTACTTGGATTGTATTAGGTGGTGCCACACTGCTTTTTGGAAGACCAATGCTTGGATTGTACACCTCCGATCCTCAGGTCATCGACTTAGGTATGCTTCGGATGAAAATCATGATGGTTGCATACTTCACTTGTGGAACCATGAATGTATATCCTGGTCTTACTCGAGGCATGGGTTATTCCATACTGCCTATGCTTTGCACACTTCTTGGTGCATGCCTCATGCGTATCGTTTGGCTGGCTACCATCTTCGCCTGGTATCCAACCATGGTTATGCTCTTTATCTGCTATCCGGTAACCTGGGGTTTAGCGGGGCTCGGTCAAGTAGGAGTGTTCTTCTATGCTCGGAAACAGATACGAAAACCTGCTATACCAAATACTGAGGCTTTGAAAATATAAATACTTCCTATACAATACAAAAAAGTCCCCCAAACTAATGCTTGAGGGACTTTTTCATGCAATCTGGAACAAACCTTCTATCATGCCCTATAGGTTACTGTGCTTCAATAACCTTGTCGCAGAACTTATCAAATTCTTCATCATATACCTGAAGTTCTTGGTTGTTTAATATATTCTCCAGACATATTTTTACACCTTGCTCAAACCTTACTGTCGCAACAAAATCAGGCTTGCACTTTACTAGAAAATCTGTTTAAACATGATCACTTCAACGCCTGCAGCTTCGCCTATGCAGTCGTATATTCTATTCCAAGTAATAGCTTCACCCAAAGCTGCACCTACAATCTTCACGAAAGAGAACGTATTTGTCTGTAAAATTTGTTGAATCAAAATATCTCAGGACTTATAGATGAAACAGTATTAAGGTTCCAGAGAATTTATCTATTGTTAGCTTTGATGATTCGCAGCTTGCCCTAGCTTCTGAAATAAAACTTACTACTGTCGCTCATCCAAAAGAGTTCCTAGGCATTGAGGCTGGTAAAGCTATGTTGCCTATAATTGAAAGAAGGCAGAAGTTTAACAACTTAAAAATGGAACCTAAATTAATCATTCGAAACAGTATTCAGAGAATGCTAAGATAATACAAATTAAGATGTTATGAAATAATCAAACAAATTTGAAACTGCTGTAAATATAATAATTTTAAAGACATTAATGGAGTTGTTCACATTCATTCTAGATGGGCAACTATTTGGGTTCAAGCTGATAGGTCAATCCCCGCTTATGGCACTACCCATGCGGACTACTTTTATAATGAAATACCTTGCACAAGAAAGATGACTGCTGAGGAAATCAACATAGATTATGAAATAGAAACTGGCAATGTATATTGTAGAAACATTTAAAGAAAAGAATCCAATAATGGCTTACCATTCTTTCGCTCTTACTCCAAACCTAGGTCCTATTGATCAGGCTCTACTAGATAAGCATTTACTAAGAAAACATGGTGCTACTGCATATTATGGCCAAAACACTTCCAGCAAATTGGCAAGCGGGGAATAATATTGTTTAAAGGAGCTTGTACCGAAATTATCACTAGTGCGTAAAAGTGTTTATTACTCATTAAAAAGCTATTTACAAAATATAAGCCACAAACTAATTGTTTCAAAAGACTATTAGTTTGTGGCTTTTCTGAGCCTCTTGCACAGTTAGTAGCTCAGAAGACATATTTTATATATTAAAGGGGTACTTTAAGCGTAAATTATATTTTGAAGCATCCCGATAAGCTTTAGCCTCTATGATTTTGCCTTCATCTTCGAAAGCACATCAAAAGCTACAGCCATTAATAGAACCAAACCTTTTATAGTCATTTGCATATCGCTTCCTACTCCTAGAATTGACATACCGTTGTTAAGAACACCCATAAATAAAGCTCCTATGATTGCTCCAACAACTGTTCCAACCCCTCCATAAGCAGAGGCTCCTCCTATAAAGCAGGCTGCTATGGCATCTAATTCAAAGTTCATACCAGTTTGAGGTGAAGCTGCATTAAGACGTGAACTGAAGGCTATTCCTGCAACCGCAGCTAGTAATGACATATTTACATAGGTAAGAAAGAGTACCTTGTTAGTATTAATACCTGAAAGCTTTGCTGCCTTCTCATTACCTCCCATGGCATAGATATATCTCCCTGGGACTGTCTTTGTGGTAAAAAAGGAATATACAACAATAAGTGTACCAATTAGAACTAAAATAACTGGAATACCTTTGTAAGACGCTAGCCAATAAGTAAATAAATTTATTGCGGCCAGTATTACAACAAGTTGAATTATGAAAAGTCTGAAAGGCATATCTTCAAAATTATACTTTTGTCTTTCTGCTCGCTTTTTTACCTGTGAATATACATATATAACTGAAATAATAATTCCCACCAAAAGTGCTGTTAAGTTTAGCTTGACTACAAATCCCTTGAAGACATCAGGCACAAAGCCAGCACTTATCAATTGAAAGTTTTCAGGAAATGGTGAAAGAGTCAACCCTTTAAGCATAGTAATTGTAAGTCCTCTAAAGAGCAGCATGCCTGCAAGGGTTACTATAAAGGCTGGTATTCTTACGTAAGCAATCCAAAAACCCTGCCATACTCCAATAAGAACACCAACTACAAGGCATAAAGCAATAACAATAACTATATTCATCTTCATAGTTATTATGCCCATCCCTGCTATAGCTCCAATAAAGGCACATATTGAGCCAACTGAAAGGTCGATATTTCCACCTGTTAATATACAAAGCGTCATACCAATAGCCAGGATTATTACATAGCTGTTTTGAAGCACTAAATTTGTCACATTCATAGGAACAAGAAGTATCCCATCAGTTAAAATCTGAAATAAAACTATTACTACTACAAGGGCAATAAGCATTGCATACTGTCTTATATTGCTCTTGAAAGTATTCTTAATTGTGTCTACTATATCAGTTCCTGCATTATTTTTAGAAGTGTTTTTAACAGGTTCCATCATATTACCTCCCTATTGCTCTGCATTATGCATTTCATTATACTTTCCTGAGACGCATCCTTATTATCAAGCTCTCCAACAATTCTTCCCTCATTCATTACATAAATTCTGTCGCACATTCCCAGTATTTCAGGAAGTTCGGAAGAAATAATAATGATAGCCTTGCCATCTTCCGCCAATTTGTTTATGATTGTATAAATTTCATATTTGGCTCCTACGTCAATTCCTCGTGTAGGCTCATCAAGTATCAACACCTCTGGATCAGTAAATATCCATTTGCTTAGTACTACCTTCTGCTGATTTCCTCCAGAAAGATTTCCTGTCTTCTGCAGAATACTTGAGGATTTAATGTTAAGTTTTTTTCTATAGTCCTCTGCCACACGAATTTCCTTATTTTCATCGATAATCTGACTTTTACTTAACTTATTCAGCTTTGCCATAGAAATATTTCTTTTTATATCATCTATAAGCACTAGTCCTGCTGTTTTTCTATCCTCAGTAACATAAGCCAGCCCATTATCTATTGCCTGTCGTACATTTTTAAGTTCAAGTTCTCTTCCATCTTTGATAATTTTACCAGTAATATGCTTTCCATAAGCTCTTCCAAAGATGCTCATAGCAAGCTCTGTTCTTCCAGAACCCATAAGTCCTGATATTCCTACAACCTCACCTTTATGAACTTTAAGGTTTACATCCTTTATAACCTTTCTGTCGTCAATAACTGGATCATATACACTCCAATTATCAACCTGGAAATACACCTCTCCAATTTTAGCTTCACGTTTTGGATATCTATTTACTAAATCACGACCTACCATCCCTTTTATTATTCTGTCTTCGCTTACCCTGGAATCCTTTTTCACGGTTTCTATGGTTGCACCATCACGAAGAATTGTTATACTATCTGCTACCTTCATAACTTCATTGAGCTTGTGCGAAATAATAATTGAGGTAATTTCGTGCTTTTTTAATTCAAGTATCAAATTCAATAAATTATTTGAGTCTTCTTCATTTAAAGCTGCAGTAGGCTCATCTAGTATTAGAAGTTTTACATCCTTAGCAAGAGCCTTTGCAATCTCCACAAGCTGCTGCTTTCCTACTCCAATATCTTTAATAAGTGTTTGAGAATTTTCCTTAAGTCCTACTCTTTTTATAAATTCAGAAGCCTTTGCATGGGTTGTATCCCAATCTATAATTCCATTTTTTGATCTTTCATTACCTAAAAAAATATTTTCTCCTATAGAAAGATACGGTATAAGTGCGAGTTCCTGATGAATTATGGCTATGCCAACTTTTTCACTGTCTTTAATATCTCTAAAAACACATTCTTTTCCTTCAAATATAATTTCTCCGCTGTAAGTACCATGCGGATAAATGCCGCTCAGCACACTCATTAGCGTAGACTTTCCTGCTCCGTTTTCTCCAACTAAAGCATGAATTTCACCTGTCCTAACCTTTATATTTACATTATCAAGCGCTTTGACTCCTGGAAAGAGTTTTATTATGTTTTTCATTTCAAGTATAAATTCAGCCATTGTTTCACCCCCAACGAATTTTGCGTTGTAAAACTAAATGGTAATTATAAATGAAGAATGAAGGATCCATGTGTATTCCTCATTCTTCATTTTTTATTCCCTTACTTTAAATCTGATTCTTTATAGTAACCGCTGTCTATAAGTATTTGTTTATAATTATTCTTATCAGCATATACTGGATCGCAAAGGAAGGAGGGAACAACTTTAGTACCATTGTTGTAAGTCTTTGAATCATTCACTGTTGCTTCTTTGCCTTGTAGAACTGCATCAACCATTTCTACTACCTTCGCAGCTAATGTTCTTGTATCCTTGAAGATTGACATTGATTGTTGTCCGTTTATCATAGCTAGTACGTTTGGTTTGTCGCAGTCTTGACCAGTTATAATTGGGTATGGCTTGTCAGCATTTCCATAACCAGCGTTCTTAAGCGAAGCAATTATTCCAATTGCCAAACTATCATTAGGTGAAAGAACTACATCTAATTTCTTTCCACTTGCATAGTTAGCAGTTATAAGATTATCCATTCTTGACTGCGCCTTAGCTGATTCCCAGCCTTGTATTGCTATTTTCGTAAAATCCTTTTGACCACTTGTAACAACAAGCTTCCCATTGTCTATATAAGGTTGAAGTATGCTCATTGCGCCATTAAAAAAGAACGTTGCATTATTATCGTCTGGAGATCCACCGAATAATTCAATATTAAAAGGTCCTTTTCCATCTTTGAGGCCTAATTTATCTTCTATATATTTGCCTTGGGTAACACCAACCTTAAAATTATCAAAGGTTGCATAGTAGTCAACATTTTTGCTGTTCATAATAAGTCTGTCATAAGCTATTACCTTAACCCCATTGTCTGCAGCTTTCTTAAGTACATCAGATATTGCAGAACCATCTATAGAAGCTATAACTAAAACCTTAGAACCCTTAGTAACCATATTTTCTATTTGTTGTGTTTGAGTGTTTACATCGTTGTTTGCATATTGAAGATCAACCTTGTAGCCCTTAGCTTCAAGCTGGGATTTCATGTTTGCTCCGTCTTGATTCCAGCGTTGAAGTGATTGAGTTGGCATAGCTACACCAATTAATTTGTCTTTTGAGCCACTAGTGGCGGTTCCTGGATTAGAAGTATTTGTTTGTGTTGAGCCGCAGCCTATTAGCCCAAGTGTTAGCGCTACTGTCAGCACTGAAGCAATTATTTTTTTCATTTTTAATTCCCCCTCAATATTTTTTTGTACTTGAGTATTATTAATGCTCAAGCCCTATGTAAAATAATTTAATTTACGTATTTATCATATAATTTGTAAACGTTTATCTCAACGTAATAACTTGCCTACCTTCTTTAAAATACTGCTTGTTTTGCAGCATAATTTTGCTATGAAAAATCGCAAAAAAAAACTATACAGCAAAATTGCTGTATAGTTTCTATAAGAACTTAACTTTAAACTCGCTGGGAGTTACACCTTCATATTTTTTAAAAACCTTACTAAAATAATTAGGATCGCTGTAACCTACAGAATAGCATATTTCCTTTATGCTCAAAGAGTCACCTTTTAGAAGTTCCTTAGCTTTTCTAATTCGAAGCATGTTTATATAATCAGAAAAATTGAACCCTAAAACTTCTTTAAAGCTTCTACTAAAATAATAAGAACTCAAATTAAACTTTGCTGCTGTTTTCTCCAAGTCAAGCTCTTCTTTTATATTTTCTGCAATATATTGCTCTACTCTTTTAAATACAGCAATTTTTTCCTTTTCCATACCTTGAATTTTACTACTAGAGCTTTCCTTCACATTCATGCTGTTCTTTATATCCTGAAAGTGAACGACATTTATGCTTTCGGATATAAACTCAAGAGAGCTACAAGCTTCCTCATAGGACTGATGCATTAGATTTAATCCATTATAAAACTGGCCAATCCCAATTTTAATAGACACGTCAAACACCCTTCTGACTTCTCTTCTAATATCTGCTGCCAGATTAACTATATCAAATCTTGCCTCATACTCGTCCATCTGTTCCTTTAGCTGAAGAAAATACACTATATTTTTAGTAAATCTATAGCTTGCGATAGTTTTATATCTTCTTTCAATATATTCCTTAACATATTCCCCGATTTGAACCTTAATATTTTTAATAGTAGGTTCATCTTTAAACTTCACAACCATAGAACAAGCCTTTTGAAAGTCTACCCCTAAATATCTTAAGTAGGTTTCATAATCAATGGAAGTTATTGAGTTATTTATTATTGAATAGCTCAATTCATTTTCCAAGACTGGCATAAGATTATATAGTCTTTCCTGATTCTCAATTTCTCTTTTTCTCTTTTCTCTTTCCATGTTAACGAAACCTGCCGCAGCTTTTATTTTTTCAGTTATATCTGATCTGCTGAAGGGCTTTAAGATATATTCCTTAACATTATTTTTTACTGCTTCCACGGCAAAATCAAAATAGTCATAGGCTGTTAAAATTATAATGTAGGCGTTGGGAAGAAACTTTCTAATTTCTAAAATAGCTTGAAGCCCATTTATTCCAGGCATTTTAATATCCATAATTATTATATCAGGCCGTATTCTTTCAGAAATTTCAATGGCTTCTCTTCCATTTTTCGCTTCGCTAATATCAAACTCATTTCCAAACGCTAAATTAAGTATGCTTATAATCGCCTCTCTGTCATACTTTTCATCATCAGCTACTAGAAGCCTTAGCATAAACACTCAACTCCTTCATAGGAATCTTTAAATATATCTTTGTGCCAATACCTTTTTTGCTTGTTATTTCAAACATATTTTTTTCGTCGTACATCAGTTCAAGTCTCTCTATAACACTTCTTATTCCCATACCCGTTGTATGACCAATATGTTCCTTATTAGAGTCCTCCGAAATAATTTTGTATAGAGTTTCCTCATCTATCCCACATCCATCGTCTTCTATTGATACAAAATAAATATTATCTTTCTCATAAATATTTATTTTAATCTCTCCTCCCTCCTCTTTAGGCTCAATACCATGGATGAACGCATTTTCAACAAAAGGCTGAAGCGTCATTCCAGGTACCTTTAATTTTGTTAAATCTGCATTAATATTCAGAGTGAATTTTATTCTTTCTTCATATCTTAACTGCTGAATAAACATATACTGCTTAGTTATATTAATCTCTTCATCTAGAGTAGCGTTTCTATTCATCATGCTTAAGCTATATCTTAAAATTCCCGAAACAGATTTTATAAGACTTTCAGTTGCTAATGCTTTTTCTTTTATAGCTGTTTGATTTATACAGTTTAAGGTATTAAAAAGAAAGTGAGGATTTATTTGAGATTGAAGTACCTTCAGCTGAGAAAGTTTAAGAGCATTTTCATACTTTAAAAGCTTCATCTCGTCATCTCTTATTTTCTTTTCTAGCTCAGCGGTTTCCTTTAAGGAGTTAATATGCTTTTTAATATTGCTTATCATTGTTCTAAAGGCTTCAGATAGTATGTCCAACTCATAAATATTAGTCTTCTGCCCCTCATAGTATGTAAAGTCACCATTAGAAACCTTTTCTGAGTTATGCACTAGTTCACGAAGCTTATTTAATATATTTTTTAAAAAGATAAGAGTATAAAGAATACTTATCAAAAGCGCAAAAGCAATATAAGTTACCAAAACCTTATAGATAAAGGTTTCTTTCTCTTTTAATTTATTGTAGACTTCGTTATTATAGCTAAGATAACTGTCGCTAAGCTTGGATATAAACGTATTGCAATAACTTGCTATTTCCTTTGTATTAACGTATCCTCCGTAATAAGCATCAATGGCGCTTTGCTTATCATAAATCCTTATTGTGTCATCGGCTGAAGTTTTATAGCTTCTTAATGAATTTTCCACATCTCTTAATATATATCTGCTTTGCAAGTCTGAATTTTCCTTAAGATAATTTAAACTCTCAATTGCTTCGCTATAACTTTCTTCGTATATATTCTTGCTTTGTATGGTATTGGTCTGTATATATTTATTAAAGTTGTTGAAGGAGTTAGTAAGATAGGTTTTTATTTGGTTAGTTCTGCTCATTTTATTCATCATGAAATTATAATGATCGTTAATTCTCTTGCTGATCATCAAGGATACTATACTGCTGGTTGCTATAGGAGTAATTATAATAACTACAAAAATTATGAATTTACTTCTTAAACTATTTGGCTTCACCACCATACTCCCCTTTTTCCTTTTCATACTCTTCAAGATTTTCCTTTTTAACAACATAAACATCCGTTGAGAATACCCCTTTTGTATCCTTGCCTTCAACTATATTCATTATTATATTTACTGCATTATATCCCATAAGATTTGGCATTTGAACTATGGTGGAGGTTATTACACCGTTTCTTATACCATTAATTGTTTCAGGCAAATCATCAAAGCATATAATTTTAACCTTACCAGCTAGTCCTAATTTGGTTAGTGCCTTTGCTGCACCAACTCCATCTAAGGCTGAAGCACAAAAAATAGCTTTAATATCCCTATTACCTAGCAGTATTTTCTTTGCTGCAATTTCTGCCTCTAATAGGTATGAATCAGAAGATTCAACAGTAGCTATTGAAAGCTCTGAATTTTCACTTATATAATTTTTAAAGCCTTGTACTCTTTCCATCTGATTTTTAACTGTGTTCCCTCCAACTATAATTCCTATGTTTCCTTCCTTCCCCACCTGATTGATAAGCTCTTCAGCAGCTACACCTCCTGCCTTAATATTATCTGTTCCAATGTAGGCTAAACGTTTACTCTTTTCAGCATCAGAGTCAATAGTTACTACAGGTATATCACCCTCCACAACCCTATCTATAACAGGCTTATACTTTTCTTCATCTTGAACATACGTGATTATTCCGCTTGCCTTTGCGGCATAGGCCATGTTTATAAACTTTATTCCTTCTTCTACGCTTGCACTGTCTGGTCCCTGAAATTCAACTACTGCATTTCTTTCTCTTGCT
Organism: Clostridium swellfunianum; assembly: GCF_023656515.1. NCBI lineage: Bacteria > Bacillati > Bacillota > Clostridia > Eubacteriales > Clostridiaceae > Clostridium > Clostridium swellfunianum. Next base: position 3,093,492 of record NZ_JAMOFV010000006.1, on the reverse strand, counting down.
GCTTTTTCAGCGCCTTGCTTTATATACTGCCAATATGGGTTCGAATAGACATGAGATATAAGTACTATCTTTGGCTTGATTTTCCCTTCCACTGCCTTTTCTTCTCTTAAACTATTCAAAAGTATGATATTAAATATAACAAATATAACTATAATTGATATATAGCTTAACACCCTAAATAGAAATTTCACATTTATCCCCCTTACCCTTTGACTTTAAATACAAGTAATGTAAATATTATACCATATTTCTAACCAAGCATTTACTTTAATTATTATAACAATTCAAATGTTTAAATAATTAAAGTTATACTATATAATTGTATTTGTACTATATGATTATCATTTAACTAGCAGAGGTGTTTACCAAATTGAATATATCAAATTTTTTATATGAAATATTTCCTGAAATTATACACGTAGTTGATAGAAATGCAAATATATCTTGGAAGCTAGATGATCGTTTAAGTTTTTATAATTTAATGCTAATTTACGATGGCAAAACTGAATTTTTCTGCAATGACACAAAATTTGTAGCTTCTAGAGGGGATTTAATATTTTATAAACCTGGCGATATCCGAAAAGCCCATACTTTCCCCGATAATCTTATGAAGGCTTTTGCTATAGACTTTCAATACACTTGCCCAATTTATTCTGATGGAAATTGGAAACATGAAAACTGTGAGCTTCCCTTTTCATTTACACAAAGGATCGAAGATGAGTATCTTCTTTTAAAGCTAATGGATTTATTTTCAAGGTTAAACCAATTTGCACTATCTACTAAAAGCACAAAAAGAGTTAATGAAAGGCTCATTTTTACCGAAATACTCACCTTATTATTTCAATACAAAGAAGGCAATCATTATAGCTATTCAAACATTCGAAAGATTGACAAAGTTATTAACTATATGACTGAGAATTATTCACAAAATATTACCCTTCAACAACTTGCTGAGTACTCTCAAATAAGTTCTTCTTATTTAGGTAGTATTTTTAAAAAGGTTACTGGAAAATCTACTATTGAATACCTTATAAATATTAGAATAAACAAAGCGAAATCTCTGCTTAAGGATGGTTTTACAGTCTCAGAAACTTCAAAGCTTGTTGGTTTCAATGATATTTTCTATTTCAGCCGGGCTTTTAAAAAATATGAAGGCATTAACCCTTCTCAATATATAAACCTTCAAAGCAGTGAAATGTAAATCAATTTACAGTGAAATATTACAAATACAATTATATAGTTCATGTTATCAAATGCTTATATCATGGTATTATATAATAAAAAGTTATAAAATTCATAGGATTTGGAGTTGATTATTATGCAAATGACATTTAGATGGTATGGCGAAGGAAATGATTCAATAAGCCTAGCTGAAATAAGACAAATACCTGGAGTTACAGGTATCGTTTGGTCTCTTCATGATATGCCTGCTGGTGAAGAATGGTCAATGGAAAGAATTCTTAAAGAAAAAGAAATAATAGAAAAACATGGTTTCAATATTGATGTTGTAGAAAGTGTAAACGTTCATGAAGACATTAAGCTTGGTCTTCCTACAAGAGAAAAGTATATAGAAAACTACAAGAAAACAATTGAGAAGCTTGGAAAGGTTGGAGTTAAGGTAATCTGCTACAACTTCATGCCTGTTTTTGACTGGACTAGAACAGATTTACACAGGGAGCTTCCAGACGGTTCTACTGCCTTGTTCTATGAAAAGGCTAAAATTGAAAATGCAGATCCAATGGAGCTTGTAGAAAATATAGCTCACGGCGTTAAGGGCTATACAATGCCAGGCTGGGAGCCTGAAAGACTATCAAAATTAAAGGAGCTTTTCAAGGCTTATGAAAATGTTACAGAGGAAGATTTATGGAACAACTTAAAGTACTTCCTTGAACAAATTATTCCTGTTTGTGAAGCTAACAATGTAAAGATGGCTATACATCCAGATGATCCAGCATGGCCAATCTTCGGGCTTCCAAGATTAATAATTAATAAAGACAATGTTAGAAGATTCTTAAGCTTAGTGGATAGCCCATACAACGGATTAACCTTCTGCAGCGGTTCTCTTGGTTCAAATCCTAACAATGATCTTATAGGAATAATCAAGGAATTTGCGCCAAGAATACATTTTGCACATATAAGAAATATAAAACATTTTGAAAATGGTGATTTTATTGAAACATCCCACAAAAATTCCGATGGTTCACTTGATGTAGTTGGAATGGTTACAGCTCTTCATGAAGCTGGCTTTAAGGGCTATGCGAGACCTGACCACGGAAGGCACCTATGGAATGAAAAGTGCAGACCTGGCTACGGACTATATGACAGAGCACTTGGAATCATGTACTTATGGGGAGTATGGGACTCTCTTGAAAAAAATAGATAATGAGAGGTAGTTGTAGATGGAAAGCTTAATACTAAACAAGCAAAGTATAAAAAACACAGAAGCTTGGACTAAATCAAGCATAGAACTTCCACAGTTCGATTATGAAAAAATGGCAGCTGCCACTTATGAGAATCCAACTTGGGTACACTTTGGCTCAGGAAATATCTTCAGGGGCTTTATAGCTGTGCTTCAACAAAAGCTTTTAAATGCAGGAAAAGCATCTACTGGTATAATCGCAGCAGAGGGCTACGATTATGAAATTATAGATAGAATTTATACTCCTTATGATAATTTAAGTCTTCTTGTTATAATGAATCCAGATGGAAGTCTTGAAAAGAAGATTATAGGCAGCATAAGCGAAAGCCTTGCTGCAGAGCCCTCTAGAGAAAAGGAATGGGAAAGACTAAAAGAAGTCTTCACTAAGCCTTCACTTCAGATGGCTAGTTTTACCATAACCGAAAAAGGTTATGCCCTAAAGAATATTTCCGATGAGTTTTTCCCTTTTGTTAAGGAAGATATAGCTAACGGACCAGCTAGTCCAAAGGGTACAATGGCAAAAGTCGCTGCTCTTGCTTATGTTAGATACAAAGCTGGAGAGCTTCCAATAGCTTTCGTCAGCATGGACAACTGTTCAAGAAATGGTGAAAAACTTCAAAACTCTGTAGTGACAATTGCAGAGAAGTGGGTTGAAGGCGGACTCGTTGAAGAAGGCTTCCTAAGCTACCTTCAAAATCCTGAAAAAGTAAGCTTCCCATGGAGCATGATAGATAAAATTACACCACGTCCTGATAACAGCGTAAAGGAAAATTTAGAATCAACTGGTTTTGAAAGTACAGAAATTGTCATCACAAAAGCTAATACTTATATTGCTCCTTTTGTTAATGCAGAAGGACCTCAGTACTTAGCTATAGAAGACAAATTTCCTAATGGACGTATGCCTCTTGAGCTTGCAGGAGTATTTATGACTGACAGAGAAACAGTTGAAAAAGTAGAGACAATGAAGGTTACTACTTGCTTAAACCCTCTTCATACAGCTCTTGCAGTTTTCGGCTGCACTCTTGGCTTTAAGTCAATAGCTGCTGAAATGAAGGACCCTTGCCTAAAGAAATTAATAGAAAAAATAGGCTACGAGGAAGGAATGCCTGTAGTTGTAAACCCAGGAATATTAAATCCTAAAGATTTTATTAAGGAAGTAATAGAAGTAAGATTCCCAAATCCTTATATTCCTGATACTCCTCAGAGAATTGCTTCAGACACTTCTCAAAAGGTAGGTATAAGATTTGGAGAAACAATTAAATCCTACATTAAAAGAGAGGACTTGGATGTTAAGAACCTTAAATATATACCTCTTGCTATTGCCGGCTGGTGCAGATATCTTCTTGGAGTTGACGATTCAGGCAACGAGATGCAGCTAAGCCCCGATCCACTGCTTGAGGTGTTAAAGGGTTATGTATCAGGAATAAAATTAGGCGATACAGCTTCAGCTTCTGAAAAGCTGAGACCAATACTTTCAAATTCTGAGATATTTGGCTCTGACCTTTACAAGGTTGGCTTAGGTGAAAAAATTGAAGGCTACTTTGCTGAAATGTTTTCTGGCGCTGGTGCTGTAAGAGCAACCTTAGAAAAATACTTAAATTGTTAAAAATATAAAAAGTTAAATTGTTAAATTGTTAAATTGTTAACTTTTTACTCATAAAAATTAAGAGATCAGCCATCATTTATGCTGATCTCTTAATTTTTATATAAATATAGCTCTCACTCTTTATTAGCAAGCTAAGCATTGCCTGTTATTGCATCTTTGCCGCAATAGTATACTTTCTAAATCCGTTATAATCTCCTACTATAAATATACTATCTAACTACAATTTAATATCAGGATATATCATTACAGTTTGCTTACTTCTTTAAAGCAATCCTTTAGTGTTGGATATAATTTGTTGTATATTTTATATATCTTATTATATTTTTCTACATTTTCTGGAATCGGATCTACTGAATCAGTAACCTTAATAAGCTTCTCACAAGCTTCATCTACAGTTTTATATTTTCCGCAACCTACTGCTGCAAGTATAGCAGCTCCATAAGCAGGACCTTCCTTAGAGCTTATAACTTGAACCTTTACACCAAAAATATCAGCTAAAATCTGTCTCCAAAGCAGGCTCTTTGCCCCTCCTCCGCTAACTCTAACTGCTTCCACTGGAACATTAAGGCTCTTAAGTATTTCTAAAGAATCTCTAAGCCCGAAGCAAACACCTTCAAGCACTGATCTTGTCATATCTGCTCTGTTAGTTGTTATATTTATTCCAAAGAACACTCCCTTTGCATTAGGGTCGCTGTAAGGTGTTCTTTCCCCCATTAGATATGGAAGGAATACAACACCATTGCTTCCTACAGCTGCATTCCCTGCCTCTTCTAGAAGCTGATGAAAAACATCTCCCTCGGCTTGAACATCTTTATTTATACCCTCAATCCACCATTTTAAGCAAGAAGCAGCTGAAAGCATAACGCCCATTTGATGCCACTTTCCATTTGAATGGCAGAAGGAATGAAGTCTGTTAGCTTCATCAACCTCGTAATTGTCGCTGCTTGCAAACACTACTCCCGAGGTTCCAAGCGCAACTGATAGTATTCCACTTTCAATTATTCCAGTTCCTACAGCACCAGCAGCCTGGTCTCCAGCACCTCCTACTACTACAGTGTCCTCTGTAAGTCCAGTATATTCAGCTACCTCTTTGGTAAGTCTTCCTGTAACTTCCCAGGATTCATAAACTTTAGGAAGCATTTCTTCCTTTATATCTAGTATTTCGAGCATTTCCTTGGACCACTTTCTCTCTTTAACATCAAGCATAAGCATTCCTGAAGCATCTGAAACATCTGTAGCAAATACTCCTGTCAATCTATATCTGATGTAATCCTTTGGAAGCATAACATGAGCTATATTATCAAAGATCTCTCTTTCATGCTTTCTAACCCATAAAATCTTAGGAGCTGTAAAGCCGGTTAAAGCCATATTACCTGTATATTGGGATATCCTATCTTGTCCAATTACATCATTTAAATAATCACACTCTTCTTGAGTTCTCTGATCACACCAAAGGATTGAAGGTCTTAAAACCTTACCTCCCTTGTCTAATATTACAAGTCCGTGCATTTGTCCGCTGAAGCCTATACCTTTTATGCTTGCGCCATCTACATTTGAAGATTTAACTAAATCTCTTATTCCGTCTTTTGTCGCATTCCACCAATCCTCAGGATTTTGCTCAGCCCAGTTAAGTCTTGGGTAACTTACGTCATAATCTTTTGAAACTGATGCTGTAACTTCACCAGCATCAGTCATTATTACTATCTTTACTGAGGAGGTACCTAAATCTACTCCTATAAAATTCATATTTAATCCACCATCCTGAACCTATTTAGTAAAAGCTTCTTCCCAGTCTTTCTTGAATTTTTTTATTCCTTCATCTGTTAAAGGATGCTTAAGCATTTGCATAACAACCTTATATGGAACAGTTGCGATATGTGAACCAGCTTCTGCAGCATCTATAACGTGAATTGGGTTTCTTGTGCTTGCGGTTATTATTTCTGTCTTTATTCCTTGAACCTTAAATACATTAGCTATTTTTCTTATTAAATCTATTCCTTCTGTTGAAATATCGTCAAGTCTTCCAAGGAACGGGCTTACGTAAGTTGCTCCAGCATTAGCGGCAAGTAGGGCCTGAGCAGTGCTAAACACTAAAGTAACATTTGTTTTTATTCCTTCCTTTGAAAGAACATTTACAGCCTTTAGCCCTTCGCCAGTCATAGGGATCTTAACAACCATATTCTTGTGAACCTTTGCTATTTCTCTTCCTTCTTTTATCATGTTTTCAGCATCGTCACTGATAACTTCTCCGCTAATTGGTCCGTCAACAATTTTAGTTATAGTCTTAATTGTTTCCCAAAAATCTCTTCCTTCTTTCGCTATAAGTGATGGATTTGTTGTAACCCCGCTTATAACTCCCATATCATTTAATTCTCTGATTTCATCAATATTAGCTGTGTCAATAAATAGTCTCATTTCATACATCTCCTCTTTATAAGTTACTAAAGCCAAAGCTGTTCAAGACTGGTACGAGTGCTGCCCCCAGTATGTTTGAATCATTTCCAAGCCCTGAAAATAATATTTTCACATCCCCTTCTTTGTAGAACTCATTGTTACAAAAAATTCTACTAGAAAGCTCACTACTGAAAACATCTGAATACTTGCTTATATCTCCACCTATGATTATATAGTCTGGATTAAATATGAATATCAAGCTTAGTATTCCTTCTGTCAGGTTATCTATATACTCACTAACTACTTTAACCGCAGTTGATTCTTCTGTTTTAAATTTATGAATCAGTTCGTCAACATTTCTTACAGGTTCATTTGACTTTTCATTATAATCTTTTATTAATGCACGACTTGAAGCATAGGTCTCCCAGCAGCCCTTTCTTCCACAGTTACACTGCCTTCCATTCTTGGCAATACACATGTGCCCAATTTCGCCTGCTCTTCTGTCTCTTCCCTTATACATATCATTATTTATAAAAATACCGCCACCAATTCCTTCTGTTACTGAAACATATATAAGATTATCTAAATCTCTTGCAATACCAAGCTTTGACTCTGCTAAAGCCCCTGCATTAGCTTCGTTTTCAAGAAAAATAGGCAGATTAAAGTAAGAATGAAGTTCCTTAAAGGATATATTTTTAAGTCTAAAGTTTGTTGCAACCTCCAAAGTAAGTTCCTTTTCATTCACTGTTCCAGGAAGTGACAAACCTATTCCTAAAACCTTACTTTCTATATCATCCTGTGAATTAATCAAATCCTCTACTAAGGTTTTTATAACCTTTAATACTTCACGCTCAGTAATAACTATCAGGTCTTTTTTTCTATCTTCAATTATCTTAGAATCCAAATTAGTTAAAACAGCTCTTACATAGTCTCTTCCAAGATATATTCCAACACTGTATCTCGAATCAGGCAAAAACCGTATTATAACGGGTTTTCTTCCACCTGTTGAAGTTGCCATACCTGCTTCTTCTACAATTCCATCTTCCTTAAGTTCTCCAACAATTGTGGTTACTGTAGGAACACTTATATCAAGTTTTCTTGATATGTCAAGCTTTGTAAGTTCTCTTTCCTTTGAAAGAAGATTAATAACTCTTTTCTTGTTATTTGTTTTTATATCGCTATGATCTAACGCTACCATTTCATCACCATCTATAAATATAATGTAGAGACAGCTAAGGTCTCTACATTATTTTACACTATTATTCGTTGAATATATATTGATTTAATTTTGCTTCTAATAATTCTTGTCTACCTGACTTGTTTTTAATTATACTGTTTGATAAAGCATATTTTTCCAGAGATTCAAAATCAGCTTTGCCTTCAACGATATCCTTTCCGATTCCTTCAGTAAAGCTCTTATATCTTTCAGCAACAGCCTTTTCAAATTCTCCTTCTTCAAGCATTCTATAAGCAATTCTTAAGCCTTGGGCTAAAGTATCCATTCCAGCTATATATGCAAGGAATAAATCTTCTGCTTCGAAGGAAGCTCTTCTAACCTTAGCATCGAAGTTAAGTCCGCCTTTACCTATTCCACCATTCTTAAGAATTTCATACATAAGGAGAGTAGAATCATAAATATTTGTTGGGAACTGATCTGTATCCCATCCAAGATTTGGATCTCCTTGATTAACATCAAGACTTCCTAATACTCCGTTTATTCTAGCTAATGCAACTTCATGCTGGAAAGTATGTCCTGCAAGTGTAGCATGGTTAGCTTCTATGTTCATCTTAAAGTATTTGTCTAAGCCGTAGTTTCTTAAGAAAGCTAAAACTGTAGCTACGTCAAAGTCATATTGATGCTTTGTTGGCTCCTTTGGTTTTGGCTCTATCAAGAACTGTCCAGTAAAGCCTATCTTGCGAGCATAATCTACAGCCATTCGTAAAAACCTAGCTAAGTTATCCTGCTCTAATTTTAAATCGGTGTTAAGTAAGGTTTCATAGCCTTCTCTTCCACCCCAAAATACATAGTTTTCTCCGCCCAGTTCCTTAGTAACTTCCATGGCCTTCTTAACTTGTGCTGCAGCATAAGCATATACATCAGCGTTACAAGAAGTTGCAGCACCATGCACGTATCGTGGATTTCCAAATGCATTAGCTGTTCCCCATAGAAGCTTCTTTTTATTTGTTTGCATTAGTTCTTTGCAGTAAGCAACTATTTCATCAAGCATCACATTGGTTTCAGCCAAATCTTTTCCTTCTGGGGCTATATCTCTATCGTGGAATGCAAAATACTCTATTCCAAGCTTGTTCATAAGTTCAAAAGCAGCTTCCATTTTGGCCTTAGCAATCTTCATTGGATCTTTCTCACAGTCCCAAGGCTTTTGATAAGTTCCTACCCCAAATGGGTCTGAGCCATTTGCAGCTAAAGTATGCCAATAGGACATTGTGAACTTTAAATGCTCTTTCATTGTTTTTCCACCTATAACCTCATCTGGATTATAGTATTTGAATGAGAAAGGATTATTAGAATCCTTTCCCTCATATTTTATTACTGGTACATTTTGAAAATACTCAGTCATTTTATTACCTCCTACCATTTATATTCCTGTGAAACTGTTTTCACTTCTTATGTTCTAATTTTACTACAACATTTTTTGTTTTTCAATATGTTTTTAAATTAATTTTAAAAAGTATTTTAAATTCATTTATCATCATCTTTTTCAGTATTTTATTTCTTGACAACACATCTGCTGTTGTGTAGAATAATCACTCAATATCAAAATATATAAAAGAAAAACTTCAGCTACAAAGTATTCTGTAACTGAAGTTTTTGTATATATATCAATTAGATTTTAAATTGATCCTTTAATCGTTCAAGCCATTCTTTAAGGTCGTTTTCTAATTCTTTGGCTACTGAGTTTTCTTCAATAGCATTTATCATTGTTGGATTTTTTTGATAAGGATCTTTATAATTATCATAAAGGTATCTTTCAAGTTTGTTTTCCTCAGGAACATACCCTTTGTTTACAACATAAGTATATCTTTTAGTTCTTATTCCTCTCCAGCCATATTCTTCTGGCTTATGACCTGATTTTCTATATTTTTTCAGCAATACCTCACTGCCTGGACAAGAACATATATAAACAGAATTTTGTTCTCTAACATTTTCTCCTTTTAATAACCTTGATAAATCAATCCCTTCCACTGTGTTAGGAATATCTAATCCCATAGCACTTAGCAATGTTGGCATTATATCTGCGCTAGCAAAAAGTGCATCGGTATTTCCTCTTTTAAATTTATTCGGATATCTAATTATAAATGGAACTCCAATAGATTCCTCAAACCAGATATTTTTGGATGTGAGTCCATGGGAAACCATCATATCTCCATGATCAGATGAAAGAACTACTATTGTATTCTCCTCAAGCTCCAGTTTCTTTAATTCCTCAAGAATTCTTCCGAAGTTTTCATCAATTCCAGATATAGCAGCATAATAATTTAATATATTTTCCTTTGCTTTTTCAAAATCACCTTCAAAAGGATCTCCAACTCCAACAACAGACTTTTCAAGCGAAAAATTTTCTCGTAGCTTAAGTTCCTTTCCTTCATAGATCTTTCTATATTTTTCAGGAACCTGATCATATGGCGAATGTGGAGGATTCCATGACAAAAATAAAGTAAATGGCTTGATATTGTCATGATTTCTTATATATTCTAGAGCCATATCTGTTTCGTGTTCCACTGACCACTGATTCACTTTTATCATTTCAGGGGTATCTTTCCAATAATGCGGCTTTAAATGCTCATCAAAGGTTCCGTAAGAATACCAGTAATCGAATCCATGTCTCTTAGGCCCAGGTTCTGTATACGCATCCCATCCCCTTGCTCCAGATACTGGTTCATCTGACAAATTCATTTCTGGCAAATCAAGATGCCACTTTCCTATATAAGCTGTATCATATCCGGCATTCTTTATAACATCACCGATACAGATTTCCTCTTCCTTAAGCCTTACATCACATCCTATTTTACAGTTTGTAAACATTCCTGTAGAAAGAGGATACTTTCCTGTAAGTAAAGAAGCTCTATGAGGAGAACATAAGGGAAAGCTACTTATACAATTATCAAACACCAAGCTTTCTTCAGCAAATCTATCAATGTTAGGTGTTATAACAGGCTCTTCTTTCATAAAACCCACAGCTTGCCTTCTCCATTGATCCGCAAAAATATAAATTAGATTTGGTTTTCTAATATCCATCCTTATCACCTTCTCTCTAATTTTTAGGCTTGCCACAACCTTGGCATCCACATTGGCTCTTTTCCCATTTCAGCCCAAATATATTTAAGTAAAAGTTCTGTCTTTAAATCTCTATATTCTGGATTACTCCATAGATTATTTACTTCATTTGGATCTTCCTTCAAATCATAAAGCTCTCCATAATTTTTGTTGAAATAAACCGTAAGCTTGAATCTTTCATTAACATAAGTTTTTAGATGCACTGAACAAGGATCATGGTGATTTTCACATATTATATGATCCCTCACACAGTCCTTAGCTCCATACCATACCTCTCTCTGCGAAATGCCAGTCATACAATTAGGTACGTCTACATTAAGCATATCAAGGAATGTAGGCGCAATATCCACAAGGGATTGCATTGAAGACGATATTCTTCCAGCTGGAACTTTATGTGGATAGCGAACTATAAGCGGTACCTTTATCATATCTTCATAGTGAAAAGGTCCTTTCGCAATTAATCCATGGTGTCCGTAGAAATGTCCATGGTCTGTAGTAAATACTACAATAGTATTCTCTGCTAACCCTAACTCCTCAAGTTTATCTAAAATTTTTCCTATATATTTATCCATTAAACTAATCATGCCATAATAAGTAGCTATATCCTTTTTAAGTTCATTTTTATCATGTACATGAGAATGACAGCCATGCAGCGCAAATCCCGAATCCATATATGATGAAAAATCCGGATTTTCCTCTTGGGTCATTTTAAAATGTGGTGGATTATTACTATGCTCATCTTCAAATAAAGATGGTATAGTCAGTTTTTCCGGATCGTACATAGTATCCCATGGCTCTGGTACAAAATATGGCGGATGTGGATCCAAGAAGCTTGACCACAAAAAGAAGCTTTCTTCATTTTCTTTGTATTGATCAAGAAGCTCATTGGTTCTTTCAGCTATCCAAGTATCATAATGATATTCTTCTGGTATAGTCCATTTACGCTTTGCATCCGGTGATAAACTTCCAAGAGGAGCCATAAAATAGTCTTTCCAATTATCAAAGCCCTTTTCTTCCATCCAAAGCGCATAATGCTGCCCTGCTAAAAATTCTATTGTATGATTTCTTGCTAACTCGCTAACTTCAAATCCATAAAACTTATCATTAAAGCTTCTCCAAAACTCTAAATCATTGGTTAATGGGTATGCTTCAAGAGATGGAAACTGATCATTTCCTCTTAATGGTTGGAAATGAGCCTTACCAATTAAAGCTGTTCTATAATCATTATCTATTAAAACATCTCCAATAGTTAAAGTATTCTCTGGAAGCTTAGTGCCTAAAGTCCAAGCACCATGTTGACTTGGATATTGGCCTGTTATTAATGATGCCCTAGTTGGAGTACAAGTAGGATTAGGGCAATAAGCTCTAGAGAAAGTTGTCCCCTCCCTTACAAGTCTATCAATATTGGGTGTTGATATTTCATTATTAAACGCACCTATAGTATTCCAATGCTGTTGATCGCTAGTTATAAGCAATATATTAGGTTTTTTCATTAATGAATCACTCCATTCTTAATTTTTTTCTTTCAATACATAACCAATATATAATTATAAGAATTATTCCAGCAGTACTTGTGCAAGCTCCTATGGCAAAAACCATATCTACACCGTACAAATCAATAATATAGCCTGCAGCGCTTGAAAAAATAATACTTCCAATTGCACAAACAGATACTGCAGTTGATTGCGCTGTTACCTGAAGGTTACCAGGTGCTATTTCTGCTATAAAATATTTATAAGTGATAACATAAACAGAAAAAGTAACCATTTGTAAACTTCCTAACATTATTACTTGAATATAGGAAGCTGAATTTCCTAAAAGCAGCATTCTTATTAAATACATACATGAAGAAAACATAAAAAGACTTGTTAGTTTAAATCTTTTTATTATGTATTGGGACCCGAAGAATACTGGAAGTTCACAAACAGCCATAACAAAGGCTGAAATACCTATATGTTTTGATGTTCCACCTAAGTTAGTAATCTTAACATATAAAAAAGATAGAGTTTGATGAGTAGTAGTTAATAAAATCATTATAACTACTACAAACACATATCTATAATCCTTAAACAAGATTAAAGGGTTAATTTTTACACCTTTTTCCTTAGGATTTATATCTCTTCGGATGTCACTGATTTTTAGTGTAACTGCTGACGTCAGTAAAAGCATTATAATATATGCCTTTAAAAATATACTCCAGCCAAAATTTTCAATTAAAACTCCCATAAATATTGAACATGCAGCCCATCCTATAGATGCCCACGCTCTTATGCTTCCAAAGCTTTGACTAATATATCTTTCATTACTGAGTACCCAGCTATCTGAAAGCACCGATAACGGTCCTTGAAAAAAACCAATACTGCCAATCAATAAGATTATAATGTAGGTATTTGTAGTAATCTGCATAGCAACAGCAACTATTGACAGCATAACCAAATTAAAAATAAAAATTTTTTTAATTGTTTTTATTGAATCACATATATATCCAAATACGAATTGCCCTAGTATAGACATGCCAATATTAATGGAACTAAACATTCCTAACTCTGTCATGCTAAAACCTTTTAATTTTAAGTAAGGCATTATAAATGTACTATATATGCAGGTAGTTATGCCAATAAAACCAAATAAGCTGTTAAATTGCGTAATTTTATTTTTCATGCATATCTCCTAACTATGGAAATATAAAAATTTAAATTCTCCATTAATTCTTACCTGCTAAATATCATTTCTTAAACATTAAATTTAATCCTAAAGGTTTTTCCCTTTGCTTCTTTAACATTTATAATAAAGCTTGTATTATGTATATTTCTTTTAACTTCTATTTCATCGTCCTTGCTAATTATTTCTTTTAGCATTTTATCTATTTCAATCTCAATAGTTCCCTTATTCTCCATAGTTGGATCTGAAACTGCCAACTCTATTTCCTTTCCTGACTGCATAACCATAAAGCAAGCTTTCTTATTACAGCTTATATTCTCAATAATTATTTTTTTATCTTCCCATAGATTAGCAGCTATGATATTAAGTCTAGTATTTTTAACAGCCTGAAGCACTTTCGAGTTTTCCAAAATTAGAATATCTGGCTTTTCGGCATAGCTCTCAACCTTTTCAACACTTTTATTAGGAAGCAGCACATAACAATAATGTTCATTATTCGGATTTAATCCATGATTAATCCACAGAGTTAAATACTTTCTACAAAACTCATCGCTTGTACCATCGGCGTTTATATCCTTCCAGCATCCTCTTCTTTCTTCTCGTACAACCTCAACATCTATTAAGCTTGGAAAGTAATACCCTATATCTGAACCTTTATTGGTCCCCTTTAGATGCATCCATTTTATGCTCTTTAGATGCTTTTTCCAACCTAAATAACAAGGTAGAGTTTCACCATTTGCAATTAAAGTGTTATCCCCTTTATATTCTAGCCTTCTATTTTCAATAATAGTTTCAATATCTCTATTATCACTACTTGAGATGCCAGCACCTAAGGCTACTATCTCTTCCTGAAACATAAACCAGGATTTCTTTGCAGTAAGAGTGCTGAAGCCCGATTCTAAAGCCATACCACAAGCTCCATATATTCCGGCTAAGGTAGCTCCTCCAACCCAGCTGTTATTTGATTTTCTTTGCCCGCCAATTCCATCTTTTTGAAGAACAATTTTTCTTTCAGCTGTATCAACAGTTGTTCCAGCCATTCTATAAGGATTAACTGTTGGCCAAAAATCCTCGCTATAATGATTTAAGTCATTATTATACAGATAAGTCATTCCATCAGAGGTATACCATGCTTTTTTATTCTCATCATTCATATCCTCATAGTTCTGTATTCTCTTAGAATACATGCTAATAGCAAAAGCAAAATCTTTAGTTCTATGAACAACTCTATCCATATTAGCAAAATTCCAATGCCCTACGAGCTCTTTCTTAGGTAATATACTGTCATCCTGAAGTAGTTTTTTCGCGGACATTATTGACACAGCGTCCATATTTTCAAAAAAATTATTTTGTGAATCGGATATAATCCAATGCTTGAGCATACTCTTAAGCTTAGTATTATGAGGGTCTGGTGCATAATTAGATATCCTTAGTATAGAACTTATAATATCATGGCCGATTACATGATCTTGTAGAAAATATCTAGATACAGCTCTCCCCCTTGCCATATCCATAGCAGCCCCCTTATAAATAAGAGGCTCGTATGAATTATATATCCAATCATATATATTATTTGCTTCAGCATAATCTAGCTGCCAAGGCGAATTTGAAAGTAGTAGCTGCATTACAGACAAGCCTTCAATTAGTACTGCTCCATAGCTGCAGGTATATGGTATTGCTCCATGCTGTACAAAGGAACCGTCAGTATAAAAGCCATCTCCTTCTGAAACATATTGAAAAACTTCTCTTAGATTCTCTTTAGCACGCATCATCATTGATTCACTTTTTAAAATAATCCCACTTACTGCGACAACCTTACACATATCGACCCTGTTAGCACCAGTGGTTTTTACTTTATCAGCTCTGCATACAGTTGGATCAAAGGCAAACTTTTCAATTGCTTTCATATACTTTAGTATTTGATTCTCCGTTAAATCATCATACAAGAGTACAACTATATCATTAAGTCTTAGGGGGATTCCAATATCAAAAGGCCACCAGTTATCATAATAATCAGTATTCTCATTGTATCTATTTTCATATAGCCATTCTAGGGCGTTAATAATATCATCTAAAAGAGCTTTATTGCCTTCCAGCTCAGAACCCTTCATACAATAGGCAATAGCCATTTCCCTTAGTCTGATATAGCATTCAGTAATATTGCCTGAAACTTTATCGTTATATAGAGTTTCCCATAAGTATTTTCTATGTTCACTTTTGTTTAATGAGTTCCATACAGTTACAGCATTTTTTGTGGTTTTCTCAATAATTAATTTAATATCCAAATCTTCTTTATTAATTTCATCAACACCAAGAAGATTCCATTTCCATCTTTCTCGCAGAAAATTGAAATTTGCTTTCACTTGTTGTGTTTCATCATTTTTCATAAAGACCTCCAAAAATGTTTTTATGTTAAGTCCTGTCAATTAAAACTTTCACTATATAATAGCTCCTACAATGATTCCAGCTATTGCTGAAGAAGGAATTACCAGTATAGGATGAATTTTATATTTAATAAGTGCTGCTAATGCTAACATTAGTATAACAATCGAACTAACATTTACAGTCTGCAATGGATTTGACATAAGTCTTTTCATAAAATCCAATGAATTAAAATTCTTGAATATAGAAGTTTTAGCTACTGATATTGCAGCAGAAGCAATTAATCCTGCTACTACAGCTTTAATGCCTTTAAAAATAAGGTTATTTAGCTCATGTGTTTTAAATTTATTAAAGTATTTATATAAAATAACAACACACAAGAAGGATGGCACCATAATACCTGTAATAGCAGAAAGTGCGCCTGCCAAACCGTTTACTTTAAATCCTACAAAGGTAGCTGAATTTACAGCGATAGGTCCGGGTGTCATTCCTGCAATTCCAATTATGTCTACAAATTCTTTTGATTGTATCCAGCTATTTCTTTCAACTTCTCTTTGAATTACCGGAATCATAGCGTAACCTCCTCCAAAACTGAAGAGGCCTATTTTAAAAAAGGTTACAAATATATTAACTAGCGTCATTTTTTAACCACTTCTTTTCCTTAATTTTATTTGCTTGAGTGGAAAACTTATATAGATATATAAATGAACCGTATAAAGCACCGCCAACTATAACAAATATCGGATTTATTTTAAAGAAAGCTACTGATACGAATGTTACTACTGCAAGTAATATATCTGTTTTATCTTTAATTGAATTTTTAGAAACACTTATGGTAGCTGTAATTATAAGCGCTACCACAGCTGCACCTATTCCATCAAAGGCATTTTGAACAAATTTATAATCCTTTATCCTTGCAAAAAGAGAAGCTATAGTAATAATGATTAAAAATGATGGTAATGCAACACCTATTGTTGAAAAAAAAGCACCCTTCTTTCCATAAATTTTATATCCAATAGCTGTTGCAGAGTTAACAGCTACTGCACCTGGAGTAGATTGAGCCACAGCTAGCACATCAATTATTTCATCCTTATGTACCCATGCTCGTTTATTTACAATTTCTTTTTGGATTATCGGTATCATGGCATAACCTCCACCAAAAGAAAAAAGACCTATTTTAAAAAATGTACTAAATAATTGAAGCAATATAGTTGTATCTGAATCTCCCTTTCTGAAATCTTTTAAATTCATGTTAATTCCTCTCCTAGTTAATTTAAGTATATAACTTAATGATAATATTTATATGCTGTTATATTAAAGTGCCAGATTAAGTTTGCGTAGGACAATTTCTGAACTGCTTGAAATATCTTTAAAATAGTAAGCCCTGAAACACTACGCTTCAGGGCCATATGGTACCAATTATTTTTTTGCTTCATTATTTATGTTTTTACCGTAATGCAACCATGGTATTTCGTCTAAAATAAGGTTGAAGGGCAAGTCTATTTTTTTATCTTTATTTAAGATAATTTTATATCCCCTTCGATTATTAGGAACATTTATCTTTTTGGGCTTGATAACATTTACCTCGCAGCTGGCAATAAGGTTCCCATCTTTCAAAGTAACTGTTATATAAGCACTTCCTTTCTTTAAGGCTTTAACATATCCATTGCTATCTACTTCTACTATCCTATTATCGCTGCTTTTCCATATAAGCTCTTTATTTACAGCATCTGATGGCATTATATTAGCTTTTAATAAAGTACTATCTCCTACCTTAATATATAAATTAGTTTTGTCTAATTCTATTGTATTAGCCATTCTTTTAAATCTGCCAATAATAGCCTTTCCTTCTGAATTGCTTACGTCTATAGAAATACAGGTCTTATCGCCAGAGGATAAAACTTTGATTCTACTATCAAGCTTTTCTGGAACTAAGTAGGGTTCATTAATATCTACCTCGATGGTTGCATTATTTTCCTTAGTAGGGTCAGAGATAGATAAATCCAAATATCCATTATCCATTTGTGATAGAACAGAAGCTTTTTTATTTACTGTAATGTAATCTACAGTTTGAATGGCATCATTCCAAAAATTAGCTGCAAGCATATTTAAAGATTTTTTCCTAGCGGCTTGTACTTCTGGGGTATTTGAAACTATCTCAATATCCGAATTCTTAGCATATTGCTCCACTTCCTTTGCTGACATTCCTGGCAATAACACGTAAGAATAACCTGAATTATATGGATTTAAGCCATGATCAAACCAAGCAGTTACATAGTTTCTTGTTATAGGTGTACGATTACCATTTATATTTATATCAGCCCAGGAACCAGTCCTAGCTTCTTTTAAAATATTGATATTAGCTCCTCCAGGAAAGTAATATCCTACATCTGAATTAGCTGTTTTACCTTCTAAATGCATCCAACTTGCCTCTGGAACTACTTCACTTTCCCCTAAAGCATCAAGCTTCGTGATGCCATTAATAGTAACCCTGTTATCTCCTATGTCAGAGATTTTTCTGTTATCTATAATGGTTTCTATAGTTCTATTATCTGTACTAGTAATTCCCGCACCTAGAGCTACAACCTCATTCCCAAACATAAACCATGACTTTTTTGCCTGTAAATTCATATTTAATTTATTTGTAATTACTCCAGCAGGGTCCATCTTTAGCTTATCTAAAAACATACCTGCAGTACCGTATCCCCCCAACGAGGTTCCTCCAACCCAGCCCTGGGGCGAAGTTATTTTACTTGCTGACTGATCATTAGCAGCTGTAGGCTGAGGCAGCTTATCTACTGTTGTTCCTGGTAAACGATATGGGTCCACCGTAGCCCAATAGTCACTTGAGAAATTTGTTATATCTCCATTATAAAGATAAGTCATTCCATCACTTGTATGCCAACCCTTTAAATTTTCTCCATTCATCGTTTCATAATTAGATATTCTTTTTGAGTACATACTTATAGCTAGGGAATAATTAGAATTTCTATGGACTACTCTATCCATATTAGGATAATTAAACTGTCCTACTAATTCCCCTGACGGTTCTATTGACAAATCATTAAGTATTCTAAGTGCTTGTGACTTAAGTATTATATCACTGCAGTTGTTTATATAATCTCTATAAGTATCCTGCTGAATCATATACTTAGCTAAGCTTTTATACCTATTTGCATATGGTTCAGGAGCAAATTGCGAGAATTGAATAAAAATATTTATCAATGAAGCACCTATTTCATGATCTTGGTATCCCCCTCTTGATATTGCTCTGCCGCTTGCCATATCCATAGCAGCACCTTTATAGAGTAAAGGAGCTATACCCGTTTCAATCCAATTATATATGTTATCTATTTTGGTGTCTTTCACCTGCCATGTGCTTTCATCAAGTATATATACTATATCTCCAATACCTTGAAGTAAAACTTGTCCGTATGTATTATTATATGGAACGAACGAATGCTGTATAAAAGAACCATCGCTATAAATTCCTTCTCCGGAAGTTACTATATTAAAATTACCACTTAGAGCATCTCTACCTGCAGCTATGAACTGTGCATCCTTTGTATTTATTCCGTTAACTACTGCAACCTTACAAGTATCAGATAAATTTCCTCCTGTAGATGTTACACGTTTACCATAAGAATCCATATACCATGTAGGGTCAGATACAAAGTTTCTAACCGCCATCTCATATCTATTTATTTCATCAGAGTTCAAATAGTCATAAAGCAAAGAAACGAGATTATTTAGCACTTTAGGTGTTCCAATTACAAACGCATACCAGTTTCCATCTCCAGTTCCATTATCCCCGACAAACATTGATAATTTAGTATTACTGTTATATAAATTCTGATTCAACCAATCAAGACCTCTTAAAATATCTCTTAGCAGTTCTGTGTTCCCCTTAAGATTTGACCCCTCCATTAAATAAGCTTTAGTCATAGTCATAAGGCGATTATAATTAGCTGTTACTTCAGAAGTTTTTCTTTTAGGTCCACCTATTATAATACCTGGAATGTCATTCCAAAGATAATTTCCTGTAGAATCCATGCTGCTCCAATAAGTTTGAGCTGAAGTTGCAATATTACTTATAAATGTTTGAGTAGATGGATCATTTAGATCATAACTTATTCCTCCAAGTAAAGTTGAAGCATATTTAATCCTCAAGTTATCATATTCATCCATGGTGTAAGGTTCCACAGTCAAATTCATGCTTGCAGAATATTTATTATCCTCAGTTATTGCTGTAATAACTGTATTTCCTGAACTTATACCTTTGACTAAACCGTCTGTAACTGTTGCTATATCCTCAGAACTTGATTTCCATATAATCTTAGTCCCTGGCATAGTAGCAGCCGTAAGTAATGTATATTTTCCTTCATTAATTACTGAAGAAGCCTTGTCTAGTATAAGTCCACTTACACTTATGGTACAAAGTGCTTTTTTTGAACTATCTGAAGCTGATTGAGCAATAATGTTTGCCGTTCCTGGTTTAATTCCAGTAATTAATCCATTTTCATCTACTGTAGCTACAGCTGTATTATCAGAACTCCAAAGTATTCCTTTTTCGCTGGCATTTTGTGGCTCAATCTCAGCACTTATACTGCTAACAGTCCCCATATCAATATTAATACTGCTTTTATCTAATATAATTCTTTCTACTGGTACACCCACTACATTTACATCACAATACACTGCCTTCGAAGAATCCACAATGGAGATTCCTGTAATTCTGCACTTACCAACCTTTATTGCAGAAATTATCCCAGCATTGTCCACTGTAGCAACAGTACTGTCCGAAGATGTCCAAGTTATATCTTTTGTGGCAGCTTTTGGCATAAAATCAGGGCTTAGAGTAAACTTATTACCTATAGATAAGGATATGCTACTCTCTGGCAGTATAATACTGTCTATAACTTCCTGGAAACTAATATCATCAACCCAAAGTGTACCTTGGGTAGGTGCATCAGTGCCATGTATTATAGATACTTTTACACTTTGACAGTTGTCATCTATAATTTGATCATTATTTATTTGTGTCCAACCCATGGTTCCAATTCTTTTTTGATCTGATGATATTATCTGAGTTCCGGTAGCATTTGCTCCTGTAAATTTTTGAAATCTAAGCCCAATTGAATTCCCAGCTATATTACCTAATTTAACCCAGGCACTAGCTCTATATTTTTTACCTGCCGCTTCAGCTGGAAGATTTATTACTTGTCCTAAAAATAGCCTAGTATTATTTTTAAGCGTATCATCAGTTGGTGCTATTTTTAGAGCATTATATCCAGAATGCACGTTATCGTTTACAACAGATATCTTCGGACTGTTAGCAGCAGGTTGGCTTGGCATTGTGCTTGCATTCCATGATGCAGCAATAGCAGAAGGATTATTCCAATAGTTAGTATTGCCTCCGCTTGCTAATGTTTCAAAGCTTCCATTGACTATAAGTTGAGAAGCTGCTCTTACATTTGAACTAGGAAAAGTTAAAGGTAAAATCGTAATTACAATGGTTAAAGTTAAAATCATTGAGATACTTTTTTTAAACTTCATTGTAGTTCTTCCCCTTTTTATCAATTATTGATACTAAATAAAAAGGGAGGTCCAAAGCCCTCCCTTAAGTTGTAAACTATCTCTTGTTATATCTTTCTAAAGCACTTTGCTTTATCTTTAGAACCTTATCAATATCCATCTTTTGTATCTGGCTTGTATATTTGTCAAAGTTAGAAATTGGCTCTTGTCCCATGACAAACTTTAAGAACATTTCATCTACATATGTGCTTATTTCATTTTCCATCTTTGAAAGTTCTGATGATTCTTCTGGTAATGCTGTTACATATGGAATCATTGTCTTAGGAGCATCAGTATTAACCCAAGCCTTTATAGCCTCTTTTTGCAGTGGTAGCTGATAGTAGTTATCTATATATTCTTTTACTTGAACAAATGGTCCACTATATGTTCTCATGTATATAGACATAGCTTGTGCTAAGCTCAATTTTTCTGGGTTCTTAATAATTAAATCTGTATAAACTGGCTTTCCATCAACCATTTTATAGCTTACATCTTTTATACCAAAGTTATAAATATCCATACCAGCTTTGCTGTATCCATAATCTAAGAATCTAATAGCTTGCTCAATATTCTTTGATTTGGCACTAATTGCAACACCTTGTCCTGTAGATAGGAACTGCTTTTGACCAGTTGCTGCCTTTTGTCCCTTAACTGCTGATGGATATGGTACTCCAACAAGCTTAAAGTTTGGATCTTTATCCTTCATTGCATTGATCCAATTTCCAATATCTCCTCCGGAGTATGCTAAAGTAGCACCGGATTTTCCTGAAAGCATATTTGATGCCTTTATCTTTTTATCAACTGTAGCAAAATTCTTATCTAGAAGACCATCCTTATACCATCTATTAAAAGTACTTACAAAGTCTTTAAAACCTTGTTCCATTGGTCCAAATTTTACCTTACCATTGTCTACATAATATCCGTTTCCTACTCCATTACCATAAGTAACGCCATAAGCTCCTGCAAAAGCACCAAATATTTCTCTAAGTTCAAAGCTTAATGGAGCTGTTGCACCCTTTTTTTCCTTAAATGCTTTTAATACAATTTCCCATTCGTCCATTGTAGTTGGAACAGGAAGGTTTAATTCCTTCAACCAATCTTCTCTCATTGTTGGTCCATAGTAAACTGTTAAAAGATCATCACTTCTTATAAATGGGAACATATAATATGCGCCAGTATCAGTCTTGCATGCTTTATCTATCTCCGGATGATCTTTCAAGAACTTTTTTAAGTTTGGAGCATACTTATCAATATAATCATTTAACTTAAGAATACTTCCATCCTTTATAGCTTTATCCGGTCCACCAGGAAATGCTCCCCATTCTGATTCAATTAAATCTGGAAGGTCGCCTGATGCTAATAATAAATTGAATTTTTCTTTTTCTTGTCCTTGAGCTGGATGAATATAATCCACCTTAACACCTGTTTGTTTTTGAAGTTCCTTTGCAAACTCTGTTTCTCCTAAATTCTTTCTAGTTGCAGAAACATTTGCATTAAGAGGTAGCCAATACTTTAAAGTTACATCAGTTTTAATTGGATAACTTATTTCTCCAGTCTGTCCGCTTGTTGCTTTGCTAGAACTTGCTGTATCTTTCTTACCACATCCTGCAAGTAAACTAGCAGATAATGATAGCATAACTACAGTAGTTACTATGCTTCTTAGTTTTTTATTCATGCTTTTTCCCCCTTTGAAATTTAACGTTTACACTTCTTGTTTGAGCCTAATCGCTACACTCTAAATTTAGTTGAAATTTGTTCATATTAATAGTGACAATTTCTAAAATACGTTGACAATAATGTGAAAACAGCAATTTAATATATGTCTTATAATTGTTTCAATGGACAAAAACTAATAATAAGTCTATTAAAATGGATCCCTCCACATCTAAACACCTTACACCTTTCACATAACAATAGCTTTCTAATATATTTCATGATATAACTAGTTAGCAATGCGTTGTATTTTGTATATTATTTTCTTCAATACTGTCTTTAAAGTGTTATTTATATTTTAAATTGCAACTATTCTAATCTATCTGCCTTTTGAGAAGAATCAATACTATTTTATATTTATCAGGAAACAAATAGGTTGCTGACACAAGCCAACAACCTATATTTATTACCAGTATAAATTCCAATCCTTTACTGCCCTAACTAGAGCTTCAAAGTAGTAGTAATCTCCCCATATGCAGCTTTCATCTATACCATTGCCTTGAGGCTTAGCGTAAACAGCATGTTTTAATATACCATTTTCTTTACTGTTTATTTCAGTTGTATAGTTTATAGCCAAAGATTTTAGCATACTAAGAGCTGAATTTTCATAATAAACTCTATATTCATCAGAAAGAGGCATATATTTAAGCATTTCCATTATACCACATACTGCGATTGCTGCGGAAGAGCTATCTCTTTCTTGCCCGCTGGTATCTTCTGTAAATATTAAATCCCAATAGCATACATCATCCTCTGGGAGTCTATTTAAAAAGTAATTTGTTACCTTCTTTGCAAGCTCAATAAGCTCCCAGTCTTGAGTATACTTATAGCTTAAAGGGAATCCATATATTCCCCATGCTTGACCTCTAGCCCAGCAGGAATTATCTGCGTAACCTTGGTGTGTAGCCCCTCTTAATGGCTCACCAGTTTCTGTATCCATATAGAAAGTATGATAGGTTGATGAATCCTCTCTTACTATATACTTTGCAGCTTGTTTAACATGACTATAAGCTATTTCTCTATATTTATTATCTCCAGTTACTTCTGAAGCCCAATATAATAAAGGCAGATTCATGTTGCAGTCAATTATCATTCTTCCTCTTTGCTGAGGATCATTCAAGTCTCCCCACGCTTGGATTATACCAGCCTTATCATAATATCTTGTTATTAATAGATCGGCTGCCTTTATTGCAGTTTCTTTTGCAATTTGATTTCCAGTAAGTTTATATCCGCTTACACAGGAAAGTGTATATAAAAATCCTAAGTCATGATGATCTACTTCAATTCTATTTTCGAGTCTATTTTTAAAGCTTTCTACATGTATTTCTGCAACTCTCTTATATTTCTCGTCACCAGTTACTTCATAAGCAAGCCATAACATTCCTGTCCAAAAGCTTGCTGTCCAGTCAATATTATCTATTGGCGGATAAACACCATCTATACTTGCCGGCCTTGGAAACTTATTTGTAAATAAGTCTAGATTTTGATCTATCTTAGCTAATATATGCTTGATAGAATTTTCTATAAACTCCTTATCCACTGCAGGCCTTGTTTCATACTTATTCTTATTCTTTATTCCTTCATCAACTATATTATTCATTTTATCCTCCTTCTATTTTAAAAAGCAGTTAAAGATAATTATTCTTTACACTTCTAATATATTAATATATCTAGATGATAGCCCATCTAGATACATTATTAATAGTTATTAGCCTTTAACAGCCCCAACTAGCGCACCTTTAACAAAATACTTCTGTAAGAATGGATATACGCATAAGATTGGAAGCGTAGCTACTACAATAACTGCATATTTAATTGATTCTCCTATAGCTTCCTGATCTGCCATTCCAACCCCAGCAGCCATTACTGAAGTATCATTTTGAATTAATATCTCTCTTAATACTAATTGAAGCGGGTATAAGTCTCTGTTCTGAATAAATATCATTGCATTGAACCATGCATTCCAATGTCCTACAGAATAATAAAGCACCATAACTGCTACTATTGGCAGTGATAATGGAAGAATTATTCTAAACAAAATAGTGAAATGATTTGCTCCATCTAATTTAGCTGATTCCTCAAGGCTGTCTGGTATAGCTTCAAAGGATGTTCTCATTATTATAAGGTTAAATGTATTTATCGCTACTGGCAATATCAATGCTAGATAGCTGTCATCTATATGAAGATTTTTAACTGTAAAATAGAATGGAATAAGCCCACCACTAAAGAACATAGTAAATACTACAAAGAACATCATTGACTTTTTCCATAGCACATTCTTTCTTGATAGAACATATGCCGCCAAAGAGGTCATTAATATATTTAATGAAACTCCAAATACAACAATTATTATTGTATTTAAATATCCCTTTACTATCATAGGATTTTTAAATACCATCTTATAAGCCGCAAAGTTGAAACCTAATGGTTTTAGCAATAGTCCTCTATGAGCTAACACCTCATTAGAATCACTTACTGATGCAAATAATACATGCAGTAGTGGGTACACAGTTATAATCATGAGAACTATCATGAAAATGATATTAAATGTATTAAAGATTTTTTCTCCGTTACTTTTTTTATTGAGCATAACCCTAATTTCCCTCCTTTACCACAGACTTGAATCACTGAATTTTTTACTTATTTTATTTGCCGTTATTAAAAGAACAAAGTTAATTACTGAATTAAATAATCCTACTGCTGCACTATAACTAAATGCAAACTCCTGAAGACCTTTACGATATACAAATGTAGATATAACATCTGCAGTTGAATATATTGCAGGATTGTAAAGCAATATTACTTTTTCAAATCCTACGCTTAACATACTTCCCATTCTCAATACAAGCATTACAATTATTGTAGGCATAATTCCTGGAATTGTTATATTAAGTGTCTGTCTCCACTTTCCCGCTCCATCCATTTGAGCAGCTTCGTATAATTCTTGATCTATTCCTGTCAATGCTGCTAAATATATGATTGTCCCCCATCCTACTGACTGCCATATATCTGATAATACATACACTGGCACGAAGTTTTTAGCTTCATTTAAAAGTGTTGTTGCTTGTCCTCCAAATAAGGATATTATATAGCTTATTACTCCAGTATCTGATGTAAAATCCTTTATCATACCGCACACTACTACAAGAGATATAAAGTGAGGCATGTATGAAACAGATTGTACAGCACTTTTAAAATACTTGTTTCTTAGTTCATTAATTAATAAAGCTAATATTATTGGTGCTGGAAAACCAAATATCAAGTTTGTGATACTTATTACTAGAGTATTTTTTAAAACTCTCCAAAAATAAAAACTCTGAAAGAAATCAATGAAGTGCTTAAATCCAACCCATTCGCTCCCTGAAATCCCCTTGGTAGGTTGGAAGTCTTTAAAGGCCATTATTAATCCATACATTGGTTTGTAATGAAATATAATATAGAATGCCAATACTGGTAAGAACATTAAATAAAGACCTTTATTTAATTTAAAGTCTTTACGAACCAGAGTTGAAAAATTTGAAAATTTTACTGCTAATGTTTCTTTGTTTTTCGTTTTATTATCTTTTTTATTTACGTTCAGCATTTTGACCCCTTTCTATGCTCAAATTTTATTGTTTAAGCATTTATATCTTTATTTGTGCTGTGAACCTAAGATTAATTTAAAACATTTTCATAGCTAATCCTAGCGTCAATACATGAAATCAAAAGTCAAAACTTTATATTTTCTACTTATCTACAAATAGCCTAAATTATTTTTAATATCCTTTTATCCTCTTTTAAGCAAGTTCCTTATAAACTAGAAATATCGCATGAGATTTTGCCACCAAATACCCTTTATTATTATGGATAGTTTTTAGACAATAAGGACAAAAAATAAAAAGCAGAGGTACAGCTCTAATATGCTTTAAAGCCATACCTCTACTTTTAACCTATTTGATTAGTCTCTTTATACTTTCCGGGTGTAATTCCTTCAATTTTCATAAAAGCTCTTGTAAAGGTTCGAACATTAGAATAGCCTGTAGCCTTCGCAACATCCTCTAAGTTAATCTTTTGTTCGTTCATAATTTGTTTGGATTTTTCAATTCTTATCTTATTTATTTGGTCCAAAATTCCTTCTCCAGACTGAGCTTTATAGAGTTTGGATATATAAGAAGGATGCATATCAAAATTATCTGCTATTGCAGAAATACTTAAGTTTTCATCTTTATAATTATTTATTATGAATTCATCAACTTTACTTTTTATATTGCTATTCTTATTTTTCCTATTGCTAATTATCTTATCACAAATCACATTTAATATATCTTTTAACTCATCCTTAACCTTATTAACATTTTTATTGTTTATAAGTTCCTGTATCTTATCCAACTCATCAGAAAACTCATCAGCAGGTATAGTGCTTAAATCATTTATTGTTTTTAAAATTGTACTTACTAAATTAAAAAATAAACATTTTGCATTTTGAGGTGAAATTTCTTTATCAACAAAGTTCTTTCTATACACATCATTAATAACCAACTGTACATTTTTAAAATCCCCTAGCTTTATACAATTAATTATTTGTTGTTCTTTTTCTATTGGATAGTAATATTCTTTATTTATCTTAACCTTTGTGTCATCATAGAATATTACTCCATCTATTCCCATAACTATTTTATAATCCATTGCTTCCAAGGTTTCATCATAGGCTGCAGCAATTCCCTCTATATCTTTATGGATAGTGCTTAAAGCAACAGTAAAATTAATTTTATAGTACTTCTTAATAAAACTCTGCAGCTCACTAGTTAATTGTTTTATTTGATTTTCTTCCTCTTTAAAATTTTCATCTTTAAAATTGACTATGGCAGAAAGCATTCCATCCGTCTCAGTAACTAATACTAAAAATTTATCGCAGGCTAATTCTTCTAAGATATTAGTAATAACAAACTGTGCTAAACTAAAAGCCTCTAAGTTATTATGCTTAGTATGCTCTAAGAATACTTCACTAAAGTCCTCAATGTAGAATAGCATAACAGAAAAATAATTAGACTTAAAGCCAATGTCATATGCTATCAACGAATCGTTTACAGTAGTATCACTAAAGTTTCCTTTAAGCAATCTTTCAATAAATCTAGATTTAAGTATTGAATTTTGGCTAATAAGTTTTCTATTAAACTCTTCCTTATCGCTTACTGCATTTGCAATAGTTTTTTTAATAAATTGATACTCATTAGCTTCCATATCCCTACATTTTTCAGGCATATCTCTAAGCTCATTAATGAGCATTCCCATAGGCTCATAATTTCTTTTTACCAATATATAAGTCATTATACTTCCTAAGCCTATACAAACCAATATGCTAAGATAAATCATTCTTCGAGCATACTGAAGTTTTTGCCAAAAAATACTTTCTGGCATGATATGAATATACTTGTTTTTTTCTACCTGAGAGGAGACGTAAGAAACAACAACTTTTTCTCCATTGTAATCTCCAGTAACTACTCCTCTATCTTTGTCAAGACTCTTATAATTAAGCCAATCTGGAAGTTGTCCTTCGCTTGCTTCCCCGGCAATTATATCATTGTCTTCATTAATAATCATTAACTGACCATTATTAGCAGACTCAACATTACCAGATATTTTAATAAACTGTGATTCGTCTATCGCAGTAATAAAATTAGCTGATACATCAGTCTGTCTTAACCACGGAAAAGTTATTATATAATATATACTTTTTTCATTGCTTTTTGAATCCTTAGGTATAGAAATAAACTTCCCACCTTTGTAATTTTCCTTCACAAGCTTTATCCATTTATCATAGCTATACTCGTTCATTCCAGTATAAATATCATAAAAACTCTTATTCTCAAAATTACCTTTATCACTTAGAATAAGTTCACTATTATTTAAATAAATAAAAAAGTTATTAATTTTGGGGTTTAATATCTTATAGTTCTTTAATTCTTTTACCCCTTCATACAACTTATAGTATTGGTTGTCATCAAAAGGAGGCTTTATCGGAATTAATTCCTGAATTCGGTTGTTGTATGCAACCTGAACACTAATCATTTTTATGTCATCAGCCACACTATCCATATACTGTTGGACCTGACTTAGGTAAAAATCATTTGCTCTGTTTATCTCAGCTTTAACTATTATATCTACCTTAGCATACATGATAACGCTTACAATAATTGGCAACAGAAGTATCACTATATATGATAATGTCCAAGTAAACATAATACTTTTTCTTTTCATAAATTTACTTCTTATAAATGCTCTAATCATACTTCTCCCCCCGAATAGTTTTTAATTTAAAAGTTATACTGTCTTATTTTATACAAATTAATATATCATATTATTTGATTTTTTGAAACTTATATGTGTTTTCAGGTATCCCTGATAAATCTATACCTTCGCCGCGAACCACAGCCCATCTTATCTTCCGATTATATGCTTTTTATAATATTAAACTAACAAACTTTAAACTTAAACTGACAATATATAAAATAATACGTCAAAATCAAAAACAATGGAGAGCTTAATAGCTCTCCACTTATTATTCTGCTAATTCTAAAGCGATTTCCATCATTTGAGTAAAAGATGTCTGCCTTTCTTCTGCTGTTGTCGCTTCATGTGTAACTAATGAGTCCGAAACTGTTAATATGCAAAGGGCATTTGCTCCAGCGCGAGCTGCATTCATATAAAGTGCTGCTGCTTCCATTTCAACTGCCATAATACCCATCTTAGCCCATTTCTTCCATACCTCTTGATCTTCATCATAGAAGATATCTGAAGACAGAATGTTTCCTACCTTAGGATTAACTCCTTTTTCTTCAGCTATTTTAACAGCCTTTTGAAGCAGCTTCCAAGATGCGGTTGGAGCATAACTTCCAGGAAGTCCATACTGACTAGCATAGTTTGAGTTTGTTGAAGCTGCCATTCCTATAACTATATCTCTAACTTTTACATCTGCTTGAAAAGACCCGCAGGAACCTATTCTGATTACATTTTTAACTCCATAAAAATTTATAAGTTCATAAGAGTATATTCCTATTGAAGGCATCCCCATCCCTGTGCCCATAACAGATACTTTCTTTCCTTTGTATGTGCCTGTGTAGCCAAACATATTTCTTACAGTATTAAACTGCACTGGGTTTTCTAAAAAAGTTTCAGCAATAAACTTTGCTCTTAAAGGGTCTCCTGGAAGCAAAACAGTTTCTGCTATTATTCCTTTTTCGCTAACATTAATATGTGGTGTTGGAATCATAAATATCACTCTCCATTAACAATTCTAACTATAGTTTAAACCGTAAGCTAATTATAATGCATATTTCTAAATATATCCATAGACAAAAATTTATTGTATATTAGCTCTAAATAAAAAGAAGAGAAGATTAAATTGTAATCCTCTCTTGTAACTATATCTTCTTATGAATTCTTCATTACTATGTTTTCAATGTTATTTGCTACTTCTTCACAGTTATCGCAGCACTTCTCTAATCTTCTATATATCTCTGTCCAAACTGACAGCTGAATAGCATCTTTTTCACTTCTATAAAGACTTCTTACTCCATCCATATAAAGTTTATCGCCTTCTTCCTCTAGGCGGTTAACTTCTATTATTGCAGCATGAAGAGTCTTTGATCTTTTAAAGCCTTCAAATTCTCCTAAAGCTGCATTCATTGATTTGCAGCAGTCCATAATTAATTCTGTGAATTTAATTATTTCAGGTCTTATTGTTTGAACATTAAATATGTCAACTCCAATTAGAACATCTTCTATTGAGTCTATTACATCATCTATATTATCAGCAAGACTGATAATATCCTCTCTTTCAATTGGAGGAAGAAATTCTTTTACAAGTCTATTCATTATTTCATGTCTTTCAAGATCTGCAGCATGCTCAATTTCATGCATTTCTTTTACCTTTTGTTCTATTGTATTTGGATCATAACTGTGTAGTATAGTATTTAAAATTTCAGCAGCTTTTAATGAAAAGCCTGATAAATCAACAAACGCCTTAAAATAATTAAAATCTCTATCTTTAGCCATTTTTACACTTTCCTCTCTTATTTAAAATATTTTCATAAATATATAAGCCATTACATATCCTACAATACCGCAGCCAGGGAAAGTTAATACCCAAGCTAAGACCATTTCCTTTACTATGCTCCAGTTAACAGCAGAAAGTCTTTTAGAAGCACCAACTCCCATAATTGCTGTTGTCTTCGTGTGAGTTGTACTAACAGGAACACCCATCACAGAAGAAACTAATAAACAAGCTGCTCCTGCTAAGTCAGCTGCAAAACCTTGATAAGTTTCCAGTTTTACCATATCCATACCTACTGTTTTAATGATACGGTAACCACCTATAGAAGTACCAAGTGCCATTACAACAGAGCAAAGTACCATTAGCCATATTGGAATAGTAAAATTAGTTACATTGGTTTGTCCATTAGCTAGAAATATTCCAAGCATAAACACGCCCATAAACTTCTGTCCATCTTGAGCTCCATGCATGAAGGCCATTGCTGCTCCTCCTGCAATCTGTGCATTTTGAAAAAATGGTTTGCTCTTGCGTCTATCAACCCTTTTAAATAATGCTTCTATTGTACGAACTAATATAAATCCAAAGCCTAAACCCATAATAGTGGACATGAATAATCCATAAACTACTTTAACCCACTCGTTGCCATTGATTCCAGAAAGTCCACCTTGAAGCGCTATAGCCGCTCCAGACAAACCTGCTATCAATGCATGACTTTCACTGGTAGGTATACCAAGCCACCAAGCTGCTGTTGACCATAATACTATTGCAAACAAAGCAGCGCATAGTGCTATTAAAGGATCTTTAGACTTTCCACCAAAGTCAACCATCTTATAAATGGTTTGTGCAACTGTTGCATTGAAAACTGTCATTACAAAAACACCAAAAAAATTAAAAATAGTAGCCATTATTATTGCTTTCTTTGGACCAATCGCCCTCGTTGAAACACAGGTAGCAATGGCATTAGGTGCATCAGTCCAACCATTTACTAATATAACTCCCAAAGTAAGTATTACTATAATAAGTAACGCTGGGTTTGATACTAATTGAGACAAAAAACTTTCTAAAGTAATGCTCATTTTTATCCTCCGTCTATATTTAAAATTTATAACATTCAATAGTCCCAGAATAAATATTAACACGCTGTTTACATAATATCAATTAACAAAATGAACTTAACATACATTTAACAATAACATTTTAAGCATACCTAGTATCTATTATTTCTAATAAGTATGTAATATATCCTAACTTTTTATGCTAAAAAAAGCTGCATAGCTGCAGCCTTTTATCTTTCTTCTATAAAACTAAATTTACTCCAGGGCTCAATATAATCAAGCAAAAATATTTCTTCTGGAACGACTTTTCCCACTATATTTGTTTTTCCTGTATTTTTCATATCCTTAAGAGCCACTTGAAGCTCTCCTGCATACCTTCCATAAAGCGATGAATCTATAATTATATCACCTTTTTTTATGTCTACAATGTTATAGGCTGGAAATTCATGACCCTTGTATTTAACTCTGCTTTGTGTAGATCTAATTACATACTCGGATACATCACCTCTGTTAAAATGAGTTTCCTCCAGTACTATTTTTTTATCTAGTTCTGTAGCATTTGAAACAAATTGTATATTAAATTGGAGCATATTTTTATTTAATCTACTGATTTTTTTAAGCTCCTCCTCTGATGCAAAAGCATTAGCTATAATTACATCATCAATTAAACCTGATGCATAAAGATGCTTTGTCTGAACGTCTATAGGCAGGTTTCGATGCATTTCTAAAGTGCATAGGCCTTCTGATACTGGCCAAGGCCCAAAGCTTGCACTTTTTGAATTTACAAAGGCGGCTGTTCTTATCCCAAGTTCCTTAAACTGTTTTGAACACATCAAAAAATGATTAAGGCTTAAGCCTGTATATAGCCTTGGATAAAAATTATGGCATCCTATGATATTTTCGCTATTAGGTCTGTAGGACAAAATATTATCCACATATTTTGTTCCATTGCTCATATTAAGTTCAATTTTTATTTCGTAAGGATTACAGCTCATTATTGACTCTTCTAAACCGCTAAATCCCATATCAAGCCTAATACCAGATAGTCCAAGTTCTTTAAAGAAAGATAAATCATGTATAGAAGCACCGTACTTTTCAAATACTGTATGATCTATATCTGCAATTACTTCCATGTTGTGCTTATTAGCACAAGAAGTTAAGATTTTAAATTCTTTTATAGTTTCATCTATTGATTTCCCATTAGCAGATATAAGACAAGTAAAAATTCTTTTAAATCCATAGCTTGCAGCAAGCTGTATATAATTAATATTTTCTTCTACTGTAGCATTTTCTACATAAACTGATATTCCAAGCTTTCTTTCCATATAATCCACTCCTATATAGATTAAATTAAGAAACTCTAACACTTACGGTTAGAGTTTCTCTAAAATTTTTATATTCTAATTATGCATTCAATGAATTGGAATTGTTCTTAAATTCCATATCTCTTGCGTGCTTTTCAGCCACAATTACGAACGGCATATAAATTAATATTCCTATGGCAAGATTTATGAGCTGAAGGATTATACCTCTAATTGAACCTGTTGCAAGGAAGCCGCTTATAATCGGAGGCATAGTCCAGTGAACTATTGCTATAGTTTTCGGAACAAGACCAATAGCTATTGCTGTGTAACTTGTAATTGTTAATATTACCGGAAGAAGTATAAATGGAATAACATAAATTGGGTTTAAAACAAGAGGCATTCCAAATAGCACTGGCTCATTGATATTAAAGGCTGCTGGAGCTATTCCAAGCCTTGCTTTAACTTTATTTTCTTCTCTCTTTCCAATTATCATTATTGCTATCAGAAGACATATGGAAGTTCCTGCACCTCCCATATACACAAAGGTGTCAAAGAAGGAAGATGTAACTATATGCTCTGCAGCTTTTCCTGCCTTGAAGGCATTAACATTAGCCTCCATTAAAGGTAAAAACAGTGCACTTGTAATTGGGAGAAGTATGTTTGTTCCATGAAGACCAAAGAACCATAATAGGTGAACCAAGAAAACAACCAATAACGCTGCTGGCAGACTGCTAGCTAATCCAAGCAGTGGCTTTTGAATTATTTCAAATATAAATTTATGAATATCCGGAACTCCAATAGCGTCAAGACCAATTTTTAAGAATCCAAATATAACTAAAACTATTAATGATGGAAGCAGTGCAGCAAAGGATCTTCCTACGGCTGGCGGTACTCCATCAGGCATTTTTATAACAAGCTTTTTGTTTCCCATAAGCTTTACAAATAGCTCTGTAGCAACGATAGCAACAAATAATGAAACAAACAAACCTTGAGCTCCTAAATATCCATATGGAACCGCCCAATCCTTTGCAGAACCTGCATAAAGCATTAAAAGAGAACCGAAGGATACAACGCCTGCTGTAAGTCCATCTTTTTCATAGGACTTAGCAAGATTATAGCTAATTGAAAATACAACTAAGAGAGCCATGATGGCAAAGGTACCATTCCAGAGTGTTCCTCCAAAGCTGTTCCACTTCTCACCAAAGATGTTCTTCATGAAGTCTCCCCAGCCTGGTATTGGAAGATTATTAAAAAGTACTGCCAAGGATCCTATAAGAATTAAAGGCATTATAGTAACAAAACCATCACGTATAGCCACAAGATGTCTCTGTGAACCGATTTTTCCTGCTACAGGTACAAAGTACTTTTCCAGAAAGTTAATTAGTCCTTTCATTAAAATTCCCCCCGTTAAATAATTATTTATAATTTCATTAGATACTTAATAAATACTTATTTGCTTAACAAAGTTAAGGCATGATTTAAAACCTTTTCTCCATTCATCATTCCGTAGTCAATGCTGTTTATAACATCGACTTTAACTCCTTTTGGTTCATAAGCTGTTTTGTATTTGTTTAATAAAAATCTTACTTGAGGACCCAAAAGTAGTACATCTGTTTCATCGATATGATGCCTTAACTCTGCTTCCGCTACAGCAATTATTTTAGCTTCTATTCCAAGTTTATTGGCAGCATCATTCATTTTTACAACTAGAAGACTTGTTGACATTCCTGCCCCACAAACCAAGGTAATCCTTTTCACTCTTACCTCCTCCTTTCCAATTTTATTTTTTAATTACTTATGTTATTTTTGTCTGCATAAATATTATAAGCAAGTATCGTGCCAAAACACTTTTCTTATTATTTTCTGTTTGATTTCATGTGATTCATAGCAATTTAAGACGGTTTTATATTATAGTGTTTTAATTTATCTTTAGTGTTTTACTTGTTTTATAGTGTTTTACTTTTTATCATTAGTGTTTTGAGTGTTTTAAATAGTGTTTTATTTATTAAACAATTTTTCATACATATCGATAAATTCCTGCGCAAGATCCTTTACAGTTATTGCATTCATTAGGTGATCCTGTGCGTGTACCATAAGAAGCGTTACTTCTTTATTGTTGCCTGCTGCCTCCTCTTGAATAAGCTGTGTTTGTACTGAATGGGCCTGCGATAATTCTTCATCGGCCTTAATTATAGCTTCTCTTGCTTCTTTTATTTGCCCAGCTTTTGCAAAGTGTATAGCCTCCATAGCTTGGCTCCTGGCATTGCCTCCACTTATAATTATTTGCATTATAATCTCTTGATAGCTCATATCTCTCTCATCCTCTCTCATATTGTTGTTTATAAAAATAACTTGCTACGTTACATTAATATAGCAACTTGCATGCCAAAACACTAAAAAGAAAATGCGGCACCAATAGCCGCAGACTACTAACTATATTTTTTTATATCAAAGTAACTCATTATATAACAAATCTCATCTTCCAGTATATATACACCATATTTTTTATTAAGCTGGCTGCAAGCATTTTTTACTACTCTATAAAGCTCAGGATTTTGCTTTATATACTCCTTGCAATTTTCGAATTCTATTATAGCACCGCCAGCTTTCAGCCTGTCTATCATACATCCCATATGAAGTGCAGTGCCTATTAAAATGTCTGTATCCATTTTTATGTTTAGGTCTTCTTCAACTTGAGTTATAAATTCCTTAATATCCTTAAATACTTCTGCTCCATCAATATTTTTAAGCTGATACTTCAAAGTATCTCCCATTTTGATATAAGTAGTTTCTATATCTATAAGCTTCTGTATTTGTTCTATTGCTTTCCTGCTTAAAACTTCATGAAGACCAAACTTAGGAAGCTTTGAACTTATATTAAAAGAGCTCACAAGGCATAATACTGTTTTATCCCTAGAAATCGCTCTAAGCCTAGTACTTATATTTTCCTTAGCCACAATGTTAAGGGGAATAATTTCAAGAATACTTCTATCAAATTGCAGCTCCGCTTCTAAAAATTCTTTTATTGTTCTAGCACTACCCTCTCCTGTTGTGCATATAGTTATAATCGCCATTTTATTTTTAACACTTTCTTCCAATTCTTCTTTTTCACCTTCATGCTCTATAAATCTGTTAACATTCATAGTTTCCATATAAACCTGCTCTAAAGAATACCCAAGCATGGATTTTCTTGCAGCTTCTAAAACATGAAGTGTGCTTACCAAAGGTATTGTCCTAGTATTAATGTTAAACTCTTTTTCAAGCTCTTCACCAAAGGTTGTAAGAGATCCCATATCCACCAAAAGAAGAATATCAGAGGTTATAGTATTTTCCTTAACCATGGTCTTTAATCTCGACAGCACCTGCTGCGGTTTTTCTTCGAGTGGCGCATTAATCCCCATAACGTGCTTTATTCCTAAAAGCTTGTTTGAAACCTCAGCCATAGAGGCTGCAGTCGTATCTCCATGAGCGATTACTATTACTTTAACTTCCTCTTGTTCCTCTATACGTTCTCTATCATCATAAACTAAAAACATAGCCAGAAAACCTGCTTCATCAATTGGAATCGTTATATCCAAACATCTTTCTATTATCTTCAGGCAGTCTAAGGCTGCTGAAAATTCTTCAGGGTGCTCAGTCCGTATCTTATTTAACTGTGGATTAATTATTTTCTTGTTTCTTTTAATTCTTTCTATTGAATTTGCTATATGAACTGCCATACCATAATAGACCTTTTGACTTAAATTCTTCTTAAGTCTGTCTTCACTAAAGCTTATGATTTCTTGAACAACATCCACAATTTCATGACTTATTAGATTTTCCAAATTTGTTATATCGATTCTTCTGTTAACAGTATAAAGATACTTGGTAAAATAATCATCAATATCCTTTTCCATTTCCTGCTCCAGCTGACTGCCATTTATGCCTTTCCCTTTAAGCTCATGGAATCTTATATCTATCATTTCATAAATATTTTCTTCTTTTTGTTCCTCTTCAAATAAAATTTCATCACTGCTATTATCAAAGATGCAGTATCTCTTATTTATTCCTATAAGCTTATTCCATATTTGTCTATGTTCAGTTTCTCTATATAGACCTTCCCGAATGTATGAGGGAAGCTCAGAGCTGGTTATAGTAATACCATTTTTTCTATGAGCAATAAAATCTGCATAAGCTTTAGCACAAACAAGCTGTATATCAGTCTTAAGTTGACCTATATTATTTGAACACCCATAGCTTAAAAGTGCTCTCATGGAATTGACAGAGACCATTATCTCTCTATCAAGCCTTGAAGATTCCTCTCTAAAGAAGCTGCTTATAAGATGAAATCTTTCCTCTAGGCTTCTTTCAGACAACGAAGGGATTCTGATTATCATAGGTATTCTTCTTGTAAATGTTCTTAAGAGAGCAGAATCAGGATTTTCTGTAGTAGCAGATATTATTATTACACTTGCTTTTCTTTCCTGCTCTGTTTCTCCTAATCGCCTATATATCCCCTTATCCATAAAGGTAAAAAACATTTCTTGCCCTTCTGGGGGGAGCCTATGCACCTCATCTAAAAAAAGTATTCCCCCATTGGCCTTTTCAATAAGACCCTGTTTATCTGAATCAGCTCCTGTATATGCACCTTTTTTAGTTCCAAAAAGCTGGCTTATTAAAAGCTGCGGGTTGTTTGCATAATCCGCACAGTTAAAGGTAACAAAGGGTGCTTCCTTTCTAAGCTTTTCCATTTCTATTGCATACTTATGTATAAGTCCCGCAAACATAGACTTTCCAACTCCTGTATCACCAAGAATTAATATATGCATTCCTTTAGGTGGATACAATATTGCAGCTTTTGCTTGCTCTACTGCTGAAAAAAGGCTTTGATTTTTAGCTGCAAATTTATCTATTGTTGTGCTTTCTCTTTCTTTTTCTGCCAAACCTTCCTCGGTAATTTTAAAAAGCACCGGCCTGCCGTTGCTTTTAGAAGCCTTTCCTTCTTCACATAATCTATTTAAATCACTGCTTGCATTTGCTCTGCTTATACCTAGTGCTTCCGCAAGCTCAAGAGCGCTTACTCCACTTCCGTTATCAAGCTCCTTAAGCTTCTCGTAAACCAATTCAATTCTTTTCAAACTGCTTCAACCTCCAATGAGAAAATGAACTTATAATAATATTCTATAAATCATTAAAATTTCCTTTATACTCCCTTAATTATAAAAGTTTTTATAATTTACTTCATATTAAATAGGCTATGTTGAAAAATAATGTTGAAATTACCCAGGTAATTTAACATAACCATTAAATAAAATTTGATTTGAATCACATTTTTATTTGTTCCCAATCACAGAAAGAAAACTGTACTAAAGCTATAATTAAGACAGTTAATTAAGTGAATGGAGGAAAAATATATGGAACGAATAGATAAATTAGTAGAACTGCTTCAAAAGTTAAACTCAGGTGATATAACTCCTGAACTAAGACAAGAGGCCTTAAAGATGGTTTCAAATATTGACCCGCTAGAATTATCTTTAGCTGAACAAAAGCTTATTGAAAATGGAACAAAACCTGAGGACTTAAGACACCTCTGCGATATACACATGGAGGTTTTAAAGGATGAGCTTGATAAGTTAAGATTAAGCTTAACATCAGATCATGTTTTAACTACTATGATTGAAGAGCATGAAGAGATTTTAAAAAGACTAACTAGACTTGAAGAGTTAAACAGTAAAATCCAAAAGATGAATAGCTTCGATAAAAACACTTCCTTATTTAATGAACTTCTAAATTTAGCTGTTGAAATAATTGGTGCTGAACCTCACCACAAAAGAGAGGAAGATGTTCTATTTCCTGAGCTTGAGAAAAGGGGTGTCACAGGACCAACAAGAGTTATGAGAATGGAACATGATATGCTGCGAGCTAAGAAACATGAAATTAAAAGTTTATCGGAGAAAGTAGAAAATATGGACTTTGCAGAATTTAAGTCACAGCTTAATGAAGCAGCAAAATATCTAATCTTTAATCTACGAGATCACATATATAAAGAAAATCATATTTTGTATCCGTCCTCAGTGCAAACTTTAAAAGATTCCAAGCTTTGGCAAACTATGAAAAAAGCTTGCGATGAAATAGGTTACTGCAGCTTCACGCCCTGGAAATAAAATAGTAATAGTTATACCAATTACTAAAGGCATATTCCTTGCAGAGCAAAAAGTTAAATTGTTAAAAAGTTATATTGTTAACTTTTTACTTTGCAAGAGAAAAACCTCCATGGTTAGTACAAAGCCATGGAGGTTTTATTTTCTGTTCATTATAAGAACTGATTGAAGAAAGCTTCGGGTTATAAGCTAGCATATTCTTATACCAATTTTATTTATAGCATCATCTCGTTGTTTATAACATCCTCATAAGTTTGTCTCTTGCAAACAAGCTTTGACTGTCCGTCCTTAACAAAGACTACAGCTGCCTTAGGTATTTTGTTATAGTTGCTGGACATGGAGTAGCCGTAAGCTCCTGTTGAGAGCACCGCAAGAATGTCGCCACTTTGAGCTTTTGGTATTTGCACATCATTTAACAAAATATCTCCCGATTCACAGCACTTTCCTGAGATTGTAACCTTTTCTTTACTCGCCGCTTCAACTCTGTTTGCTATTACACATTCGTATTCTGCCTTATAAAGAGCTGGTCTTATATTGTCTGTCATTCCACCATCAACAGCTACATATTTTCTTACTTCAGGAATTTCTTTTATTGCTCCAACGGTGTAAAGAGTTGTGCCCGCCTTTCCAATTATTGATCTCCCTGGTTCTATAGTGAGGCTTGGTAGGGTTATTCCTAATTCGGCTGCGGTCTTGTCTGCCCTGCTTAATATAGCACTGCAAAATTGTTCTACTGTTTTAGGATTATCCCCACTTCTATAGTGAATTCCAAAGCCTCCACCTAAATCTAGTTCCTTTAATTCATAGCCAAGTCCTTGCCTTATGCTTGCTACTAAAGAAAGCATAACATCAACTGCATCCTCATAAGGAGTTATATCAAAAATCTGGGATCCTATGTGACAGTGGAGTCCAACAAGCTCTATATTAGGAAGCTCTATTGCCCTCTTGACTGCATTTAGAGTATTGTTATTTAAAATAGTAAAACCAAACTTCGAATCTATTTGGCCTGTCTTTATATATTCATGAGTGTGGGCTTCTATGCCTGGAGTTATTCTTAAAAGAATCTTTTGAACTTTATCATAAGTTTTAGCTATTTCATCAATTCTTTCTATTTCATAGAAGTTATCTACGACAAATTTCCCAACCCCATACTTGATTCCCATATCTATTTCCTCAAAAGTTTTATTATTGCCGTGGAAATAGACATTTTCTATTGGAAATTTGCTTTTTATTGCGGTGTAAAGCTCACCTCCTGAAACTACATCAAGGCATAAGCCTTCCTCTGCTATTACCTGACACATAGCAAGAGTTAAGAAAGCCTTTCCTGCATAAGCAACTCTATTGCCTCTTTCCTTTACAGCAAAAGATTTATAATATCTTTTGCATTTTTCTCTAACTAATTCCTCGTCAATAACATATAAAGGAGTTCCATACTGCTTAACAAGCTGAGTAGCATCTACGCCACCAATATTTAATACATTATCTACAACCTTCGTTGTACCAAAAAACTCCATGCTCTCACATCCTTAT
This sequence comes from Clostridium swellfunianum, assembly GCF_023656515.1. Lineage (NCBI taxonomy): Bacteria > Bacillati > Bacillota > Clostridia > Eubacteriales > Clostridiaceae > Clostridium > Clostridium swellfunianum. The sequence continues at coordinate 3,052,385 of NZ_JAMOFV010000006.1, read as the reverse complement.
AATTTAAACTCTTCTGCTACTAGATTAATTGCCTTTAATTTGTCTTCCTGCCTTATAGCACAGGTAATTCTAATTTCTGAGGTAGTTATCATCTTAACTTCTATGTTGTTAGAACTAAACAATCTAAACATTTTAGCTGCAACCCCTGAGGTTGTTTTCATTCCTATTCCAACTATTGAGAACTTTGTTATTTCCTCATCTATATTTATGCTATTTTTGCTTGCATAAGTCCTAATAACTGATAAGCATTCTTTTAAATCATCCTTTGGTATTGTAAAGGATATATTAACCCTTCCTTCTACAGGTGCAGTTTGGCTTATCATATCAACATTTATTCTTCTGCTTGCCATTGCTTCAAAAAGATTTGATAGTACGTTTGTGTCATTTGATATATCTCTTATTGTGACAGCCACATCCTCATCACTAGTGGCAAGGCCTGTAACTGGTTTGCTCTCCATATTCATATTAGTAACCTCCTTAATAACTGTTCCACAAGTTTCGCTATTGCTAAGCCCAACATATATTGGTATTCCATACTTTTGTCCAAGCTCTACTGATCTGGAATGCATAACTTGAGCTCCAAGACTTGCAAGTTCCAACATTTCCTCATAATCTATCTCACTAAGCCTTTTAGCTTTAGAATATTTTCTTGGGTCTACACTATAAATCCCATCTACATCAGTGTATATTTCGCAAACTCCTTGAAGCTTAACAGCTATAGCAACTGCAGTAGTGTCAGAACCGCCTCTTCCAAGAGTGGTTATATCTCCTTCTTCATTGATTCCCTGAAAACCTGCAACAATCACTATTTTACCTTCCTCAAGGCTCTCTTTAAGGTGGTTTCCATCTATATCCTCAATAAGAGATTTTCCATACTGCCCACTTGTTCTTATTCCAATCTGATAAGCTGTATAGCTTACAGCATCATAACCTGAATCCTTTAAAGCCATAGCAAGAAGCGCCGAAGATATCATCTCACCTGTAGAAAGAAGTACATCTAGCTCTCTCTTATCAGGATTATCAGTTATCTTTTTAGCAAGTCCTATTAAATCGTCCGTGGTATCTCCCATTGCTGATACAACAACTACTAAATCATCACCTTTGTTCTTCCTCTTAATAATTGTCTCAGCCACATTTTTAATTTTTTCAACAGTCCCTACGGAACTGCCTCCGTATTTCTGCACAACTACAGCCATATTATAGCCCCCTAATTAATGTTTTAATAAATTAGAAACATACATTATTTTATAAAAAAAATAAATGCAGCAAAGGAACACCTTTGCTGCATTGTAATAAGACGTATTACTGCAACTTGTGAACCTTGTAGCTCTCCACCATTTTCACAGTGACAACCCTGCATATATTTTATGCAAAGCCAGGAAGAATACTCGCAAAGTAATTTTTCCTTCGGCCATAACTCCTTTCATCATAAGTCAGCGCGTGCCCGCTCTTTATGATTACTATTAGTTACAGCACCTCTACCCTAGGTAACTTATTCAGTTAAGAATGAAATTTAATTCATCCTTTTTTATAATTTAACACAGTCATTTTCATTTTACAATAGTTATCAGAAAATTTTTCTTTTTATATTCTTTACTATATTTTATAAAACTCTTCAAAAGATTTAACAACATAGCTATGGTCATCTACTCCTCCAAGCTCTCTTATAGAGTGCATAGCAAGTATTGGAGTTCCCATGTCTACCGAGCGCAATGCAAGGTGAGTTGAGGAAATTGGTCCTATAGTTGAACCTCCTGGAGTATCTGAACGATTAACATACTTTTGAACAGGAACTCCTGCTGCCTTGCAGATTTGCTCATAAACAGCAGCTGAATTACTGTCTGTTGTATAGCTTTGATTTGCTGCAAGCTTTATAACTGGTCCCTTATTTATTACTGGTCTGTTTATTGGATCAGCCTTTTCGCCGCTGTTTGGATGAACAGCATGAGCTAAATCAGCTGATATCATGAAGCTTCTTGAAACAGCTCTAAAGAAATCTTCCCTATCTCCGCCAAGAGCTAATACTATTCTTTCTAAAAGGTTTGATAAAAGCTCCGAATCTGCCCCTTGTTTAGTTGAGCTTCCAACTTCCTCATTGTCAAAACAAGCCATAATATTTGTAGCTTCTGAAGCTTCAGCATTAATTAAAGCCTTTATCCCTGCATGAACCATTGCCAAATCATCTAGTCTTGGACTTGATATAAATTCATTATTAAGACCTATAATGCTTCCCTTCTCAAATTCATAAAGGAATAAGTCAAAATCTAGAATATCCTCTTTTAAAACCTTTAATTCTTCAGCAACAGCATTTAAAAGGTAGCTTCCTTTTTCAAGCTGCTCATTTATAAGTGATAAGAGCGGCAACGTATCTTTTTGTCTGTTAAGCTCAACGCCCTTGTTCACTTCCCTATTCATATGTATTGCAAGATTAGGAATTATAAGTATTGGTCTGTTGATATTAACTAATTTTGTAACTGGATTAAGAAGATTTTCACCTTTTAATGTTACTCTTCCAGCCACAGCTAATGGCCTGTCTAGCCAAGTATTTAGTATTGGCCCACCATAAACTTCAGTATTAAGCCTCACATAAATATTTTCAGATGTCATTTCTGGATTTGGCTTTATTCTAAAGCTTGGCGAATCAGTATGAGCACCTATAAGCTTAAAACCCTTTTCCTGTGGCTTTCCTTTACCAATTACAAAAGCGAATACCGCTGAATCATTCTTAGTAACAAAATATTTTCCTCCATTCTGAAGGCTCCATCTATCTTCTGCTTTCAATTCATCAAATCCATTGGATTCCAGCATATTTTTTACACTTTCTGCTGCATGAAAAGCAGATGGACTATCATAAATAAAATCGATAAGCTCATTAGCAAGCTGTAATTCTTTTGACATATTAAGTGCCCCCTTTGTATTCCTTATTTTGCACATAGCAATTATTAATTGCTATGCCCTTTGTATTCCTTATTTTGCACATAGCAATTATTAATTGCTACGCCCTTTGTATTCCTTATTCTGTACATAACAATTGTTAATTGTCACACCCTTTGTATTTCTTGCTATGTACATAATAGGTTCTTTAATAGCAAATCATAATTAAAGTATAACAAAATAATAGATATAATTTCCACTCTTTTCTTAAACTGTTTTCACCTTTGGTATTATATGTTATATTAAGGATAATTATTATTTTTCAAGGAGAGTTATAAAATGCTATCTCAATTTTTAGTTTCTCGTTTTATAAAAGATTATGATAATACACAAAATGAAAAAGTAAGAAGCGCTTATGGATACTTAGGCGGTACAATAGGTATCATAGTCAATGTTCTTTTATTTGCTATAAAGCTTTCTGTAGGACTTATTTCTGGAAGTATAGCAGTAACCGCTGATGCTTTCAATAACTTGTCTGATGCAGCCTCTTCCATCATTACAATTGTAGGGTTTAAGTTAGCCAGCAGACCGGCAGACGAAGAGCATCCATTTGGTCATGGAAGAATTGAGTACATATCAGCCCTAATTGTTTCATTTATGGTTATGATGGTTGGTTTTCAATTTATTAAAGCTTCTTTTGAGAGAATAAAGAATCCTACACTAGTTAAATTTGATCTTATACCTTTTATCTTAATTTTAATTTCTATTGGAGCAAAGGTTTGGCTCAGCAGGTTTAATAAATTTATAGGTAAATCAATAAACTCTGGAGCTCTTGAAGCTTCTTCGCTAGATGCTCTTGGCGATGTTTTCGCTTCTAGCTGTGTTGCTTTATCTCTGCTAATTTCAAGATGGACTGCTTTTCCTATTGATGGTTACATAGGAATTTTAGTTGCCTTATTTATACTCTATTCCGGTTTTTCAATAACCAAAGATACCTTAAGTCCACTGCTTGGAGAAGCGCCAGATCCGGAACTTGTTGAAAACATAAAAAATGGAGTTATGTCCTATGAACATATAAATGGAGTGCATGATCTGGTAATTCATAATTATGGACCAGGGCGATGTATGGCTTCAATACATGCCGAAATTCCCTGTAACATATCAGTAGTTGCCATCCATGAAATAATTGATAAAGCCGAAAAGGAACTATCTAAAAAACTTAATATATTTTTAGTAATTCACATGGATCCCATAAACACAGATAGTAAAGAAGTTAATAAGGCTAGAGAAGAACTTGAAGTTATCCTTAAAAGGTTCCCTCTTGTAAAATCAATGCATGATTTTAGAATAGTTGGAGATGGGGACTACAAGAATCTAATATTCGATTTGGTAATAGAACATACAAAAGGTTTTAGTCATGATGATGAGGAAAGACTTAAGAAGGAAATAGACGTAGAACTTAAGAAAGTGCAACCTAGATATAATACTATTATTACTGTAGATAAAGATTTTACAGTTCTTTAGAATTGTGTATCAAAAAACGAGAAAATCTTAATGAATTTTCTCGTTTTTTTGAGCTTATTTATATTCTGGAAGCCAGCTGCCGTGAGCTTCAATTAAATCATCGCAAAGACTTCTTATATCATCCAGGCTTAATTCTGATAAAGTATGTGGATCAAGCATTGCAGCCATGTATATATTTTCTTTCTTCTTTGTTATAGCAGCTTCAATAGTCATTAGCTGAACATTTATATTTGTTCTGTTGAGGGCAGCAAGCTGTTGAGGAAGTGCTCCTACATAGCATGGAGTAATCCCACTCCTATCTACTAGGCATGGTACTTCTACTACAGAATCATTTGGAAGATTTGTTATTAATCCAGTGTTTAAAACATTTCCACCAATTTTATACGGTACGTCTGTTTCCATTGCCTCCATGATGTAAGAAGCATATTCATTCGTACGCTTATGTATTAGATTTTTATTATTGACTAAACTTTCTTTCATATCTTCCCAGCGTTTAATTTGCTCAATACATCTTCTTGGATACTCATCTAACGGAATATTAAATCTCTGAATTAGCTCAGGATATTTGCTCTTGATAAAATATGGAGTATATTCAGCATTGTGCTCGCTTGATTCTGTTACATAATATCCAAACTGCTTCATTATCTCAAATCGAACCATATCATGATGAATTCCATCTACTTTTGAAGCTCTCTCCTTTATTTCAGGGTACAAATCCTTACCATTCTGGGTTACTTCAAGCAGCCAAGCCATATGATTAATTCCTGCAATCTTATGTTGAACTCCTTCTGTGCTCATTCCTAAATGTCTAAGTAAATCAGGCATACAAACTTGCACGCTGTGGCATAATCCTACTGTTTTTATTGGAGTATATCTCAGCATAGCCCCAGTAAGCATCGACATAGGATTTGTATAATTTAAAAACCAAGCCTCAGGGCATACTTCCTCCATATCCTTTGCAATATCAAGCATTACAGGTATTGTTCTTAATGCTCTAAATATACCCCCAATACCTAGAGTATCCCCGATAGTTTGACGTAAACCATATTTTTTAGGTATTTCAAAATCTGTTATTGTACAAGGATCATAGCCACCAACCTGAATTGCGTTGACTACGTATTTTGCTTCTCTTAAAGCATCTTTTCTGTTTGTATAAGCAACAATCTTTGCATATCCCCCACTATTTTCGTTGATATTTCTAAGCATTTCTTCAGATTCTTTAAGCCTTTCTATATCAATGTCAAACAAAGCTAATTCTGCTTCTCTTAAAGCAGGTGTGAGCATGCAGTCTCCAAGTACATTTTTAGCAAAAACAGTACTTCCAGCACCTATAAAAGTAATCTTTAACATTTATATCCCCCCATTAACCTTCTTATATTATATGCTCTAACAAGGTAATTCTACCAAAGTTTTCCCTAAAGGTATATACTATACTTCTTTTAATTTTCCTACAGGAGCTGCATAAACAACAAATTCCTCTTCTCCATCAAGCCGTAAAAACTTATCGGCAATCTCCTGATGGTAGTCACCTATAGCCACTGTTCCACAGCCTATCGCCTCACAGGCTAAATAAAGATTTTGGCATAGGTGTCCTGAATCTTGAAGAATTGTTTTAGCCGCAGCTATATCATATCTCCATTCGCTTCTATAAGGTATGCAGCTCCAAAAGAATACTACTGGAGCAGTAGCGATAAACTTTTGTCCTGAAGTTGCTTCAGCTATTTTCTCTTCCATATTTCCTTCACTAAATAAATATACAAGCTTATGCTCAATAGCTAGATACCTATACACACCCTTATTTAAGCCTTCCACATTATTAACTACAAGATAAGTTTCAAAAGGATGCCTTGCTCCCCCTGACGCCGCTGGTCTGAAGGTTGCGAAATTCACTTTTCCAACTACCTTCTTAACCTTTTGAGTAGTCCAAAGTAAAAATGAAAGCTGCTCTAGCGTCAGGGCTTCTTCTGAGTAAGTTCTAACGCTTTGTCTATCCATAAGACAGTTAAAAATATCATTTTTTATTACTACGTCCTTAGTAGCCTCTGGAAGGTTGATAATTTCTGTTCCTTCTTCCAATACCTTTTGAATTAAAGGCTGCGGCATTCTTTTCTTTTGATCTGTTTCGATATCGGCAAGAAGTGTAAATTTAGCTTTTAGTAAATGTCTTTGTTCTTTAGTATTATCCATTTTGTGTTCCTTTCGTTTCCTCATTTTTTATATAGATATTAATACCACTATTAAAATATTAATGCAACCTATTGTTTAATCTATTCACATCTTAATTATTTGCTGCATAGAATATATTGATTTGAAAATTAGGAGTGTGATACTTATGCCAGGAAAAATAGTTGATTTATTCCCAGGTGGCAATACATCAAAAGGCTTTTATTCTTTTTACAGATACATTCTAGGTCAAGAAGAAGCTCGCAGAATTATATGCATAAAGGGTGGTCCTGGTACTGGCAAGTCTTCACTTATGAAAAAAGTAGCGGTACATTTTAGCGCAAAAGGCTATGACATAGAGCTTCATCACTGCTCGTCGGACAACAATTCCTTAGATGGAGTTGTTATTAAAGGTCTTAATGTATCTATGATGGATTCTACTGCACCTCATAACATGGACCCTATGAATCCAGGAGCTGTGGATGAAATACTTAATCTAGGTGACTGCTGGAATGAAGAAGGCTTTAAAAGATTTAGAAAAAATATTATAGATACAAATAAGGAAATCGGCAAAATCTTTAAACGCGCCTATAGATTTTTAGGTGCCGCAAAAGCCGTACATGATGACTGGACTAATTACAACAACGAAGCTCTAAATACTGTTAAACTAAACAAGCTTAAGGAGGATTTAAAAGATAAGCTTTTTACTTCCCCAGTTGATGGCTATGGTAAAGATAGACATCTGTTTGCTACAGCCTTTACTCCAAATGGTATCGTAACCTATATAGATACCATAGTTAAAGACTATGAAAAAGTTTATGTATTAAACGGTGGTCCTGGAACAGGAAAGACAGAAGTTCTCGACTTTCTATCAAAGGAAGGTTTAAAGCGAGGATTGTACGTTGAAATCTTCCACGACCCGCTGATTCCTGAAAGAATTGAGCATATATTTATTCCTGAGTTAAAAACTGCCTTTATAACCTCAAACGAAATCAATCAGAAAAAATTCGAAGGTATTCAGATTTATATGGATAATTATTTAAATTCTTATTTGATAAGCAAAAACAGAGAAGAAATCAAAGCAGACTCTGAAATGTTCTATAATCTTTTAAATAAGGGTTTAAAAACCATCGCCTCTGCTAAGGCTCTTCATGATCAGCTTGAGACTTACTTTATCCCTAATATGAATTTTGATAAGCTTAATGAGGTTACTAAGAAGGTTATTGATAAAATCGAAAAGTATGAGCAGGAATATTTAAAGGATAAACAGATATAGTATTTTAAATAATAATTATTAGTAAAGCCAGCATTATTCATAATATAGCAAAGCTGTAACCAATTTTGGTTACAGCTTTGTTTCAGTTGCTGCTCTAAAGGTAAATTTCCACTCTGCCTCTGCGCAGCTTTTATTTGATTTTAGCAATATTCTTCTAAGAACCTTATCCCATGACTTTCTAAGCTTTTCATCATTAATATGTATTTCTTCTACGTCAACCTCAAACAGATTGTTATCATAAACAAGCTCAATATCTTTGGATTTACTTTTGAATAAAACTATACCATCTTTCAACTCGATGGGGCAGCAAGTCATAAAAACTTCTATTATATTGCTAGTGTTATTTCCCAGCTTAAAATCTTCTACTAATTGCACTGAAGAATTATTAGTTCTATTTAGCAATAAGGTCCTTGTCCAGCTTATTATATCAGACTCTTTTTCGTAAGCTTTAGAAATATCCAAAGAAAACCTTGCTTCATTTTCAACAGAGCAATATTCTATATCTTCTGCTTTAAAGCTTTCTCCATGCTTTTGCTGATATCCATTTATAATAGGAACGTTATGGTATGCAGATTGCATGGTCCATATGTCATACCTTTCATCACTAAAGGTTTTAGCAGAATAGGTTTCCACGCCAATATCTATAATTAATGGACTCCCATCGTAGTATAAGACAAATTGTCCAATGTCATTATGATTATGGCTTTCGCCATTGTGACCACCTTTTGCTGCTATAAAAAAACCTTTATTAGTTTCATCTTCACGAGCAGCCATTACTTGAATATCTTTAAACCAGATATCCTTGGGCTTATCTGGCGTAATCTCTTCCATGTACATAGTCTCATAATTGAATAATTCGCTTAAGGCCCTGTAAAAGGAATATAATCCTTCCATCTCAAGCTTTTTGTCATTAAGTCTGTACATGTAAGCGCCAAAACTCTCAAGCTTATCATCCTGTATTCGTTTCCCGTACCTATAAATAAGCTCAGCATCTACATTTACTTTTGCACTTCCATCTGCAAAATTAATAAAGTAGTCTTTATCAATGTGAGTCTTATATATAAAGCTTCCTATAGCTTTAATAATTGGTTCATTATAAAAATTAATCTTTCCCTTTGAGAAAGTATAAAAAAGCTCAAGGCAATCAAAAAGTGAGCCTCCTGCTCTTCCCCAGTAGCTTGACCCCTCATCACAGCCACCCTCTTCACTATAGGTATCTAAAAACCTATCTATGCTTTTTGCAGCTTTTATAATGCCTTTTTTTCTAAGTTCCATATCCTCATCTATTAGTAGCAAAACAATTATACAATTAGAATTGCACCATGGGTTCCAATTATTAACAAAGCTTTCACCAGAAAGCCCCATCCACCAATAGAAATCATTTATATAAGGTATAACTATCCTCTTTCGTATTTCTTTCTTTATTCTTTCTCCAATAATTGGAGTTATATCATCAAGCTCTTCTCTTAATAAATAATAGGTCCAGCTTAGTGTGGCTGCAATTTCAGAAGAGGACAAAGTTACTACAGGATTATCTATATCCGGCAATGGTTCCTTACCTCTTTTGCTGATTCCGTTATGTGCTGGAGAACTCCAGGAGCTTTGCTCGCAAATGCACCACACAGCATTTATTATCTCATCTAAAAACCGTCCTTTATATTCTATACACTCGCCTAGTATCAGCTTCCCAATTGCTTTTAGCCTTTCATGGTATAACTTCTCATACTCGCTTCTATTGCCATTCTTGATAAAGTCCATATACCTAACTGCCTTTGCAGCTGGCCACTCATAGTTTAAATAATCTTCAGCTTCCTTTATAACCTGTTTACTTATGCTTTTAGGAACCTTTTCCCACGGCTCTCTCTCGCTTGCTTTAGGAAAGAATTTATAGTCCCTTGCTTCTAAAAACTTATCTATATCTTCCTTAAGAAGTTTTTCCAATATCATATTATCACTACTTCCGACTAATTCTAAGTTATGCTTTCACTATCCTAGTACTTAATATTATAAACTTTATTTTCATTAGAATTTCTTTTAATAAGCACTACTTTACCATATACGTATTCTCCATCCGCATCAATCAGGCTGTAAGTTCTGTGAATTTCCTTGTGAAGAACAACAATTATATGTATCTCCCCGTTTTGAAGAGTTATCTTTATACCCGAAGCTTCATCTTTGTTTAGTACATCTCCTAAAGAGCTTTTTAATTCTATTAGTTCACAGCTCGCTATATTATTTTCCTTATTTTTTTCAGCATTCAACACTGTAATCATTGCTGTAAAGCCTTTGTTATGTTTTTCAACAATTAATTTATTGCTTTCTTCCAGCTTATTATACTCTTTAGAAATACTGCAGTTTTCTATTTTATATTGTGTTCCTGCTGTTAGTGCAAATATATTTAGCTTTGCTTTTTCTCCTTGATATGTAACTAATTTTCCCTCTTTAAGCACCTTTCCCTTATTATCGAAGTGGAACAGCTGCTTATAATTGTGTTCACCTGTTGTGTGAAATTCATCTATTATAATCCAATAAGCTGGCTTTATAAATATTACTTTTCTTAAAGTAAATACTGGACTCTCTAAATCCATATATCCAAGATGTGAGCCTTCTACGAAAGCATAATCTTCTTCACTTATATAGCTTCCTTGAATTGGGGTTGCTATTTTGCTATAGCTCCAGGAACCAGTACACTCGGTAAAAGGCTTGTTATCAATTATTGTTGTATTATGGGAGCTGCAATCCTTCAGCTGAGCTCTTACTGGACTACTTTCACAGTAATTGTATCGTCCTGGATCTACAAGCATGCTTTCACCCTGAGCAAAGATATCTATATGCAGCAAATCAGCATGTCCATGTCCACTTCCAATAGTACCGCAGTGAAATCTTAAATAGTTGTCCTCCTCACTCCAGCCAGATCTTAAGAAATAGTTGCCGCTGTCTTTAAAGGCATAATCTGTGCATTCAGGTACAAGAACTTTTAAACTTTTATATTTTTCTATAGCCTCTAGCTCTAAATCCCAGACATTATCAAAATCCAATTCTCTATAGGCTCCAAATTTTAACACTCCATCACTATAAATATAAGCAGCCTTTGTTAGAATATCCCTTAAGTCAGTGTAATCGCTGTCGCTTTGTACAGGTTGATAATGATTAGGCTGAGCCATATATAAGTCTGCATATACCATGGATTTTGTTTTCTCCAAAATTTCTTTTGGAAGCTGTATATTATTTCTTTCAGCTGCATTTATTATGTCTAAGTAGCAGTGCAGCACCTCATTATGATACATAGGTGATTGCTCCCAATGCATTCCATCCTTCATAATCTGGAGCTTTATTTCCTCATTAAGTCTGTTAATACTATTTTTTCTGAACTCATCTGCCATCTTTAGCTCTGGTAAAAATACTGCTAACATAAATAGACCATGGTTTCCGATAACTCCCCAATTGCTTAGCCTTCTAAAACCATCATGAATACTATTTAAATACTTCCCATGTTCATTAAGCGAAAGAATAAATTTCGCCAGCCTTTCTGGAGTGCACTCACTGCTGTTTCTAAAGTACATAAAGCTTTTAATCCAATTCTCACATCTTATTCCTGCTTCTATTGTCCTCCAAGTAGTGCTTTGACTTTTTTGAGTCCTAGCATTATTGTCTATCCAGTGTTCCATTTGACTAAAAAAGGCTTTGGCGTATTCTTCGTTCTTTGTAAAACAATAAGCTTGACCTAGAGCTATCCAATATTTATGTCTGTTAAGCATAAAAGTCCACTCATTGTCATCATAAGGCTTATACTCCCAATTTATTTCTTCCTTAAAGAGTACGGGTTCATTAGTTTTTTCCATGTCCCATTTGTACCTAAAAACAAAATTTTGATTTCTTACTTGGTCTGCTACACTTATAACTTCTTCAATATCTTGTTTGCAATTGGATCTGCAGTATTCTTCCTTTAAGGAAACATCGTCATAAGAATATATATTTATATGTTTTTTCTTCATAAAGTAATCAAAAAAACACTGCAAGGCATCAGTATTACTACCTTGCATTAGTTTCTCCTTGACGCTTTTTAAAGCAACATTATTTAAATCCAGAATATCAAACAAATTTAAAATATTCATTTTACTTTCTCCTATTGTTAACAATTCTTTTACCAATAAAGCTGCCAATCCTTTATAGCTCTAACAAGAGCTTCAAAGTAATAGTAGTCACCCCAAATACAGCACTCATCTACTCCAACACCTTGAGGTTTTGCATAAACCCCGTGAAGAAGAAGACCATTACTTTCCTTACAATCTTTTGTTGTATATTTTTCATATAGTGACTTTACCATGTTTATTGCTGCATTTTCGTAATAAGTCTTATATTCATCGCATAGAGGAAGATGCTTTGCCAGTTCCATTAATCCGCAAGCAGCTATAGCTGCAGTAGAGCTATCCTTCTCTTCACCATCCTTATCTGTAAATACTAAATCCCAGTATGGCACACAGTCCTCTGGAAGTCTGTTTATATAATAGTTCGCAACCTTTTTTGTAAGCTCTACTAAATTGTAATCCTTTGTGTAGTTATAGCTTAAAGGAAACCCGTATATTGCCCAAGCTTGTCCTCTTGCCCAGCAGGAATTATCTGAATAACCTTGGTGAGTCGTTCCTTTCTTTGGTTTTCCTGTGTTTGTATCCATATAATAAGTGTGGTAAGTTGAGGAATCTTCTCTTACAATATACTTTGCAGCTCTGCTTACATGATTACAAGCAATATCTCGGTACTTGGTATCTCCTGTTACCTCAGAAGCCCAATATAAAAGTGGTAGATTCATATTGCAGTCTATTATCATTCTGCCGCTCTGACTTTCATCTTTTAAATCTCCCCAGGCCTGTATTATCCCTGCTTTTTCATGATATCTTTCTATAAGTATATCGGCAGCCTTTATGGCTGTTTCTTTTGCAAATTCATTCTCTGTAAGCCTATAGGCATTTACACAAGATAAAGTATATAAAAACCCCATGTCGTGATGGTCTACTACAATTCTTTTTTCTAATCTTTCCCTGAATATCTCAAGGTGATTTTCTGCAGCTTTCCTATATTTTACACTACCAGTAACCTCGTAGGCAAGCCATAGCATTCCTGTCCAAAAGCCTCCTGTCCAATCATTGTTGTCTACTGCTGGATATACTTGATTGACGCTAGAAGAAGCGGGAACTCTCTCTGAAAACACCTCAATATTTTCATCTATCTTAAGCAAAACTTGCTTGATTGCTTCATCAATTTGTTTTTTATCCAATTTAGGTTTAATACTATACTTCTCTTTCTGTTTTATTCCTTCATCGATGATATAAGACATATTATATCCTCCACTTATATTAAAGTTTAATTGTTCTAATTTATAAAAACACTCTGCCTAATAAAGTTGGATTTCCTCGCAGCAATTTAAAGCTGCGAGGAACCCAGAAAAATATACAAATATGCTATTAGTTATTTTTTATTTTTAGTTTTAATAATTATATCTTCACTAGCATCTGAAACATTTCCATCTTTATCAAAAGCTTTGATATAAAATTTATATTTGCGTGCTTTCTCTAAGCCTGTCACATTATACATGCAACCATTTTCTGAGGTAGTTGCAAACAAGATATCATCCACATAGATTTCATAGCCTTCAACACCAACATTATCGCTTGATGTCTGCCATTTGATTGTTATACTATTATTTTCTTTCTCCTCATGTTTAAGCTTTGTTGGTAAAGATGGCGCTTCCCCGTCTTTAGTCTTTATAGATAGAATTGGGCTAGTTTCCGATAAATTTCCTTCTTCATCATAAGCTTTAATAGAGAAGTTGTACTCAGTTAGCTGTTGTAGTTCAGTTGCCCTATAACTTGTAATACTGCCTGATACTCTGTCGATAAGAATATCATTCTTATATATTTCGTATCCCGCTACACCTACATTATCGGCAGAAGGAGCCCATGAAATCAGAGCAGATTCTGAGGTTTTTTCTTCGCAAATTAAATTTGAAGGAACAGTCGGAGCCACTGTATCTTTAATCAAGAATTTAGCAGTAAAGCTTTCTCCCTTTGCTCCATTTACATCAACTTCAAATTTTATAGTAGGTTCAAACTGAGTAACCTTTATTGCAGGATTATTTAGAAGTTCTTCAACTCCAATTCTATGAAGCTCAACATTAATTACTCCCTTATTAATCATAGTAGGGTCTGAAACGGATACCTCTACATACTTGCCATTTTCCTTAACCATTACAGAAGCTTTCCTATCTACAGTTAAGTAATCTACTTTCTTAACTGCATCGTTCCAGAAGTTTGCAGCTAAAATATTAAGTTTCTTTTCCTTAACTGCCTGAACTTCAGAGTTATTTTCAACTATAGATACATCTGGATTTTGAGAGTAGCTGCTTACTCCCTCAGCAGTTTTATTTGGAAGCATTACATAGGAATATTCAGCAGCAGCTGGGTTTGCTCCGTGGTCATACCACATTGTCAAATAGTTTTTAACTATTTTTGCATCTGATTTTGTTGAATTAATATCTTTCCAGCTTCCTTCTCTAGCTTCTCTTAGAAAATTAATATTTGAACCTTTTGGAAAATAATAACCAATGCTAGAGTCAGCATTATTTCCTTCAAGATGAGCCCACTTTGGATTAACTATTGTATTGCACCATCCTAATTGGGAAGATTTTTCTTCTCCATCAACAATAAGCTTGTTAGCTCCATTAGCATTTAACTTTTTATTATCAATTATTGTTTCAATAGTCCTATTGTCTGTACTGTTTATATCTGCCCCAAGAGCCACTATTTCATCATCAAACATAAACCAGGATTTTTTAGCTTTTAGATTTATCCCGTACGCCTTTGAGCTGTCTAAGAACATTCCTGCTGTACCATAAAGATTAGAAAGAGTGCTGCCTCCAACCCAAGCCTGAGAAGAAGTTTTAGCAGTTCCTTGACCAACAGAAAGAGTTTTTGTATCTACTGTAGTGCCAGGTAATCTGTATGGATTTACAGTAGCCCAAAAATCCTCATTGTACTGGCTTAGATCATTGTTATACATGTAAGTCATTCCGTCGCCTGTATGCCAGCCTTTTAGGTTTTCGCCATTCATATTTCCCTCATAGGAGGCTATTCTGCTTGAATACATGCTTAACCCAAATGTAAACCCAGGAGTTCTATGTACTACTCTATCCATATTAGCAAAATTAAAGTTTCCTATTAATTCTGCTTCAGGCACTATTGAACTATCATTCATTAATTTCTTAGCTTCTATTATAAAGGGTATATCCTTTGAGGTTTGAACCATATCTTTATAATTGTTTGCCTGTATCCAATACTTAACTATGGCTTTATACTTTTCTCTTAACTCTGCTGGAGCGGACCTTGCAAAGTATTTCAGCATAAAACCTGCTACAGTTCCTCCGCTACCTTGTTCTTCTGGTCTTGATATTGCTCTGCCTTTAACACCTTCTATGAAATTCCCTTTATATATTACAGGATAGAAAGATTTTATAATTGCCTCGTACATATTATTTAGACTAGCATTTGTTACAGACCATTTACTGTCACTAAGCAAATATAAAAGTTCTCCTACTCCTCCCATAAGTACGCTTCCATAGGTTGCAGTATAAGCAATGTTGTTATGCTGAACAAAGGAACCATCCTTGTAAAATCCATCCCCTGAGGTAACAATTTCAAATACCGGACTCAAGCTTTCGCTTGCTATACTAACCTTATAAGCATTTTTGCCCAGTATTCCTCTTAGTCCTACCACCTTACAAAGATCAACTCTATTAGCTCCTGTAGATGTAACAGCTTGATTTTGCTGCTTCGTTGGATTTGGTACATAACTGTCTATCGTAGTTAAATAGGCATTTATGTCTGCATCGCTTAAGTACTCATATAAAAGTACCATTGTGTTATTTAACTGCTGCGGAACTCCAACTTCCCAGTCCCACCAATTATTATATCTTTGATTATTTTTATATCGGTTAACATTAAGCCATTTTAGACCACTAATTATATCTTTTAGCAGTTGAGCATTGTCCTTAAGCTCAGAGCCTTCCATAACAAAAGCTTTGCTCATCTCAAACAGATTTTTATAACTTGTAGTTACATGTGCTGAATTTGTAGTGCTTGACGCATCAGCCCATAAATAAGTTCTGTCTGATGATTTATCCATGGAATCCCATAGTTCTCGTCCTCTTTCTCCAGCTAAAGCAGTTATATTTTTAATTTGAGAATCGCTGTTCACTACATTTGCATCTGGTATAGTTAATGCACGCCATTTGTTTCTGAGCTTATCATATTCGTCTTCTGCCGCAGCTGTAACTGTAACGCTGCAATTAGCTATGTATCCACCGTCTGCTGTTTTAGCTGTAATAACGGCTGTTCCAGCTTTATTGCTTTTAACTATTCCATTAACAACATTGGCAACAGAACTATCTGAGGAAGTCCATATTACTTCTTTATTCGAAGCATAAGCAGGACTTATTTGTGCTGTTATTATTTCTGCTTTACCCGCTTGTAAAATAATAGAGTTTTTATCTAAGGCTATACTCTTTACCGGAACCTCTCCTTCAAGTGCTTTTACTGTACAACTCGCCTTAATATCAGGATAAATAGTTGATTCGGCAGTAATTGTTGCAGTTCCAGCTCTAAGCATTTTTATCGTGCCATCCTTTACTTCAGCTACAGTAGAATCTGATGAGCTCCATGTAACTTGTTTAAAAGATGCATTACTTGGAGAATAAGCTATAGATAAGGTCTCTGACCATCCTATTGGAACCTCTAAGCTGCTATTATTTAAACTTAAAGCAGTTAATGGTATAACAGGCTCAGTTAAGCTAACATCATCTACCCATACTGTTCCTGTTGCTCCCCCGCCAGTTGCTGTTACAACTCCAAAAACAAATACAATTTTGATTGTGCTGGCATTAACTGCTGCAGTTATGTTTCCTGAAACATTTGACCAATCATTTGTACCTGAGAATACCTTTAAATCTGCTCTCGTTGAAGATATAGTTGCCCCAGCCTTATCTAATTGCTCTACTCTCACAAGCATAGGCTTATTAGAATAATTTACTGTAGTCAAATTTTCTGTTTTTACCCAGGAGCTAAAACTATAATTCCTTCCTGGTACTACAGTTTTGCTTACTTGTTGTAAGAAACCTACTGAATTGTTTAGCTGTACTTTCACTGCTTTCCCTTGTGTATGATAAATATCTGAAACCATTGTGCCATTTGGTGCAGTGTAGGTTCCGTATTTTCTCATATCCCATGATAACGGCTTAATAGCTTGTTCCCACATAACCGAAAATGAGTCTGTAATTTTTTCTGTCAAATCAAAATTTCCGTTATTTATGATTTCTACCCTGTCTTGTATTGATTCAACAGCTTTTACTTTAGTAGATAGTGGAATAACACCCGCTAATAAATTAACTAAAAATATTAATGTAAAGGTTAGTGATAATCTTTTAATTTTCAAATTTTTCATACTTACCCCCATACTAATTTAAAATTGCTTTATACTTCGATAAAATCTTTTCTTAATGGTGTAAAAATATCTAATATGATGGAATCTTCCAAAGCTATAACTCCATGAGGAGTATTTTTATCCGCATAAAAGCTGTCTCCAGCCTTTAAAACTTTTGCTTCCTCTCCAACAGTTACTTTAAAGCTTCCTTTAACGATATATGAAACCTGTTCATATTCTTCATGGCTATGAATTTGTCCTATGCCATCTTTTTTAAAGCTAACTTCAGCCATGAGAAGGCTGCCTCCACAGCCAAGTACCTTTCTCGAAACCTTCTCATCAAGTTGCTTACATTGTGTTAAATCATTTAATACAAACATGTTAAACCATCCTCTTTACTAATTATCCTTCCAATTGAATCCCCTACGGTATTTTCGCCTTCGTGGAATATATCTAGGGAAAAAATATATATGCCATGTAATTGCCTTTAAAACTTCTATTTTGTCATAGTTATTAGCCTACTATGTAACTATAGACGCTTAAATATAAGCGTCTATAGTCTTGTAAATTTATTATTTCTTTCCTATCATTGTAAGGTAAGTGTCGTTAAGTTCCTTAAGAACTTCATCTCCCCCATTAGACTTAAATTTTGCAACCATTTCATCGAAATAGTCAACACTCTTTTCGCCGGTGATTATCTTCAAGTATCCATCAGTTACTATCTTAGCAAGGTTATTACTATACTTTTGGAAAGCAGCTCCTGGTGCGATAAATGCATTTCTATAGCCATTGTACTTAAAGTACTTATCTCCAAACTCATATTGGAATGGGTTAGTGCTTCTCTTAAATTCATCTGGCATAGTTCCTAGGTTAAATACATCTCCGATACCTTGCTTTTCGCCATCAGATGATTTCCACTCTGGGTGTTTAGTTGCTGGAGCTCCGTTAACCGTCTCCCAGTCAGTTCCTTCAATACCAAACTTAGTTAGATTGAAGTATGCTTTATCTGTGTGTAAAGCTTCTATCATTTTGTAGATTGTTTCAATTTTCTTAGGATCCTTTGCAGCTTTAACAGTTATAGCTGTTGGCTGAGAAGTTAATGACCAAGCTGGGCTTCCTGATTTTCCGCTAGGTCCAACTGCCGGCTTTCCAAATACCACTTGTCCATCTGGCTTAACCTTTTTAAAGTTTTGCCACACTTGTCCACCCTTATCATTTGGATTTTTAGGATCTAATTCATTTCTCCAGTGATAGAACATGGACAAACCAGTTACACCAACTTTTCCATTAAAGAAAGCTTGTGAATCTGCCCAATATCCTCCTGTGTTTTCACCAGTTATGAATTCTGGATCTATTATTCCATCTTTATACCACTTTTGAAGTGTAGCTAATGCTTCCTTATTTCCTGGCATTATTGAACCTATAACTACCTTATCATCTGGAGTAACGAATATTGGTAGCGCAGAAGCTAAATCATTCTTCTTTATTGCCTGTGCAATATTATATATACCTGGGTAATCAAAAGCACCCATTATAGTAGGCATTATTGTATCTGATAAACCATAAGTATCCTTCTTTCCATTTTTATCTGGATCGTTATTTCTAAATTTGTAGAAAGCTTCTTCATACTCTTTTAGAGTTTCAGGAATCTTTGTAATACCTACGTTATCAAGCCATTGCTTGTTCCAGGTTATTACTGTTGGGTAGTTTGAATCGTAAGTTGTAGTTGGTATAGCGTATAACTTACCATCATAACTAACTTCTTTCCAAGCATTTGGATACTTTTCATCTATAAACTTAACGTAGTTTGGCATATACTTTTTCATATCTTCTTTGGAAAGCGGTGCTAGTATTCCTTGATCCTTATACTTTCCTAGATTTGCCTTGTTTTGTATTCTCATTACATCAGGCATTTCTCCTGCTGCAAATTTAACATTAAGCACTTCATCAAGATTATTTCCGTTTACAAACCAGAAGTTAAATTTTGTATTGAACTTTTCTTCTACCTTCTTAACAACTGGAGAATTTGAATCTGGCTGACCAAGCATTTGATAAGCCATATAGTCAATTGTAACTGGTCCATTTTTTGATGCATCTCCTGCTGCTTCTTTGTCTTTTCCCTTGCAGCCTGCAAGCATTCCAGCTGATATTACAGCTGTTAGAGCTAAACATGCAATTTTAGCAGTTCTTTTTTTCATATTTATTCCCCCCGAATTTTTAGTTTTATTTATGTAATTTGGTTCCATTTAAGCTTTAACCCTTAACTGAACCAACTAACATACCTTGTACAAAGTACTTTTGTAAAAATGGATAAACACAAATTATTGGTAGTATTGCAACTACTAAAGTTGCCATTTTCATTGATTCTAGGTTAGTGTTAACTACCTGTCCGCTCATTTCTGCGGTAGCATCAGCACCTTCAAGTATTATTCTTCTAAGGACAAGCTGCAGTACATATTTGCTTTCATTTTGAATGTACATCATACAATCAAACCAAGCATTCCAGTGATATACCATAGTATATAGGGCTACTGTTGTAAGTATTGGCATAGATAGAGGCATTATTATTTTAAACAAGATATAAATATCATTTGCCCCTTCAATTTTGGCTGATTCCTCCAAGCTTTCTGGAAGCATTGCTATAAAGTTTCTTGTAACTATTAGATAAAATGTATTAATAGCACCTGGAAGCACTAATGACCAGATAGTATTATTAATGTTTAATACTTTAACCACAAGCAAGTATGAAGGTATCATTCCTCCTGAGAAGAACATTGTTAATGTAACAAAACCTGTCCAGAATTTCCTGTGTGGTAATGTCTTCTTAGATAATGTATAAGCTCCTAAGAAAGTAAGGAATACTGTTATAGCTGTACCTATTACTGTTCTTACAATAGTATTTCTATAACTTGTCCATATTAATTCCTTCTTAAATATTATTTTATATCCTGAAAAATCAAGATCCGTTGGTATAATATGCATTCCAGGTTTATATATAGACTCTGCTGAACTTAAAGATATAGTGATTACTTGAAGCAGAGGATATAATATCGTTACTGTAAGAAGTATAAGTGTTATATAAGTAACTGCCAAAAACACTTTATCTGACGTTGTATTTTTTGCCTTCATAATATCCCCTCCTAAAATAATGTATCGTCGCTAATTTTAGATGCTACAAAGTTTGCACTTAATACCATAATTAACGCTATAACATTTTTAAATAATCCTACTGCTGCTCCATAACTCATGTTCATGTTTATAAGTCCCTGCCTGTAGGTATAAGTTGATAAAACATCACCAACCTCCATAACCTTCGCATTCATAAGGTTAAATACCTGCTCAAAGTCATCATTTATTATGTTACCTGCTCTTAATATCAGCATTATAATAATTACAGGCATTATTGAAGGAATAGTTATATAGATAAGTTTTTGAAATCTGTTTATCCCATCAACCTCAGCAGCCTCATATTGTTCTGGATTTATTCCGCTTATAGCAGCTAGATAAATAATTGCTCCAAATCCTATACCTTTCCATATTTCACTTCCTACAAGAATTTTTCTAAACCAGTATGGTTCAGTAATAAAAAATACAGGTTTAAACCCTAATGCAGTTATAATCGCATTTATTGGACCTCTACTTGGTGATAAGATTTCTAGAAGCATACCTGCTAAAACAACCCATGATAGAAAGTGAGGCATATAGCTCACTGTCTGAACAAATTTCTTAAATCTTTCCTTCTTTATTTCACTAAGCATGATAGCTAATATTATAGGTGCTGGAAATCCTATTAGTAATTTCCCAAAGTTTATTATCAGTGTATTTTTTAATACTGTAAAGAAATATGGATCTTCTATCATTGCTTTAAAATGTTTAAGACCAGCCCAAGGACTGCTCCAAATTCCATCTAATGATCTGAAATCCTTAAACGCTATAAGTATCCCGTACAGCGTACCGTAGTGAAATACCAAATAGTATAATACTACTGGGAAGAACATTATAAAAAAGTACTTGTGCTCGGCGTATCTTTTAAGAATGCTTTTCTTTCGTAGAGCTGGTGTAAAATTATCTACAGCACTGTTATTTGTAGTTGTTATCGTCTTCACGCTCTGACCTCCTGTTCGCAATTTGATTTTATGAAGCTTCTGCTTGTTTGCTTCGACGAATTTAATTATAACAGTGAAAAGGTTTTACACAATGATGAAATTACTACGAAAATATCACTTTTATATCCTCATATAAAAATATCACTTTTATAACATATATCATTTTTTTACTATTCAATAGAAGCATAAAAATAAGCCAGCTAAAGGCTTTGAGCCCGCTGGCTTATTTTTATGCTTCTATTAAAAATTTTGTTTTTGATACTGCTTTGGAGTAATGCCATACTTCTGTTTAAATACCTTAATAAAATAATGCGCTGAATTATATCCAAGCTTATAAGCAATATCCTGAACAGTAATATCTTTTTCTTTTAACAAAATAATAGCATTATTTAGCTTAATATCAATTAAATATTCAGAGAAGGTTAATCCAAAACGCTGTTTAAAAATTTTGCTTAAGTAGTTTGGGGTTACCCCTATATAGTCTGCCAAAATCTCCAAAGATAAGTTATCATAAATATGGTCTGATATATATTTTATTATTTTTTCATCCAGATTATAGTCTGAGCTAGATTTTTTTTCATTTATTTTCTCCGTTGATATATCTATTATACTGTTAATCCATTCTTTGAACTCATTTATATTGTTTATCTTTTTGTATCTTTCCCTAATACTATAACCAAACATTTCTTTTGTGCTGTAGCCTAAATTATTTATTGACTTCTTAATTGTTGTAACTATATCCAACAATATATTTCTGCAATTTTCAATTCTGTAAAATCCGTTGGCCATTCCTTCAATTATAGATGCAATAGCCTCCTGTAGAGATTTTTTATCCCCAGCCTGCAAATAGCTTTGAATTTTATTTAATATGCGTACGGAACTTTCTGATTCCTTCATTGCCTCAAAATCCAATTCAGAGTATGAAATTGTATTTACATTAGGATATATAAAATAATACTCTGCTGCTACTTCAGCTTCTTTGAATGATTGAGAAATGCTATCTATACTACCATTACAAGCATTACCTACTCCAATAGTATAAAAATTTCCTATATTCATTTTTAATTTGCAATGTAAGTAATCAATAATCTGGTTCAAAGATATATCATTATTTAGCTCAACTATACCATAAATATGAGTAGATTCACCTTGAACAAACCATAGTTTGCTTGGAGCTTCTTTTGCTTCAATGGATTCAATTATTTTGTGTGGCAATAAAACCAAATCCTCAAAGCTCTTATAAGCCTCTTCGTGTATATAAATATTAAAGACCGAAAACTGATTAGAGTCTAATGTGAAATTGAACAGCTTTCCTTGTTCAGAGACATGAAACTTCTCTCTTATATTGCCTTTTAATAAATTTGTAAAGAAATGCTGTTTTATAATAGGCTGATTTTTTTCGATTTTTTCTGTCAGTTCATGAATTTCATCAGCTATCGGTTTATGAGCCTTCCTGGCAAGAATATAAGCCATAGATATATTTATAGCTAGCATAATAACACCAGCAATTAGAATAATATTTCTTACACTATTTGTCTTATCATAATACTCACTTATAGGTATAAGAGATATATAAGTCCAGTTATTAACATCGGAAACTACACTTGATACCATATATTTCTTCTTGTCTAAATACATTATTCCTGTATATTTATCTAAATTTTGATTTTGGGGGCTTATATAGCTTTCCTTTATTTCACGAACAATCTCATTATTAAGGCTTGTTTGGTTGCTGCTTATTATATTATTATAAGAATCTACGATTAATGCAATTCCATCCTCTGGTGACTGATGCTTTTGCATTTCTTTGCTTATAGTATCAGTCTCAACGTTTATAGATACAATTCCTTTAATATTGTTATTTTCTGCAAATAGCGGTATCGTTCTTATAAAAGATAAAATTTGAACTTTATTTGTACTGTCATTATGAACTACCCATTTGAATTGATTTTCTACATAATTTTTAGTGTCAATCCAATCTGGTAAAGCACTGCCTCTTTCAATAGCCTTGTCCAAAAAAATAACGTTTCCATCATAAAATAACATATTACTTTTAGGATAAAATAAATCAATAGAGTGAATAAGAGAGTTTTTCCCTTTAATGTCATTTATGCTTCTATAAATGTTTATAGTTCTACTGGTGTCACTGCTGATGTTATTATCCAAAGGATATGTCAAATCTTCATTGCTTGGCAAATTTGAAAGATATTTATTGGGAAAGCTTATAATATCAGTTATTATATTTTCATCAATTGAGTTTTGCATATTTTTGATAGACTGCATATTTGATTCTTTCACGTGGCTCTCTATAAAAACATTCAAATACCTAAAATAAAATATTTGTGGAATAATAGTCATCACTACAACAAGTATTAAGTTAAAAATTATTAACCTCTGAAGAGTGTTCTTATTCGAAATTTTAATCATTTTCATTTATTTACCTCACCTACTGGATGTGTAGTATGTAATGCATCTATAATAATGTATCACATCTTGAATGTAATGAAAAGATTTTGTCGAATTTAGTCATTTATAACCAACTTACTATTAATGCTATACCTATATATCTCTTCCATAAACCTCAATTTCAGTAAGCGCTGCAAAGGCTGATGATACTGGTCTTCTAATCTCTGTCAGCTTAATCCATGCAACTTTCTTGGCTTCAAAGCAGTATTCTTGTGGATCTGAAGTTTTAATCATAGAAATAGGAAGTCTGCTGCCATCTGAAAACTCAAAAACCCCTGTTTCCCAGTTTGTATCATGATCATTTACATAATCCGCTCTTAAGTAAAGCACTATTTTGTCTATCTCAACTTCTCTTCCAAAGTATAAAGTAAATTCTAAATCATCACGCAATCCCCCTCCCCAAGAGTGATATGGATAATATCCATGAGAAGAATTGTCCTTACATCCATCTATTGCATTTCTTGGTTCAAAGCAAGCTTCATTTCTCGTTACAACATTTGCATAAGCATGAGGATAATAATTAATCTCCTGATGCTTATCAAGTCCATTTAAAGCTAAATTCCTATATTCATTAATTTCTTCCAATGAAGCCTCTCTTATAGATATTTCATGTAAATTTCCTTTAAAAGCCTCAGGATGATAAGCTACTAACTTTTCGCCAAATGGTATACCAAATTCAAATTTAGACTCAGGTGCGTAAATTAAAGATTCTGCAACATATTCTCCAATATTTGCAACTATATACTTTATATTCTCAAAGTGAAAAACTATCTTATCTCCCTCTTCATATTCTTTGTTAAAAGTCAATTTAATTTTTTTATCTCCTTCAGCTAAGAATAATGCCTCATTGTTCCTATCTTTAATTTCTATTTTCATTGCTATTCCTCCATCTCAAAATTTAATCTTCCTTTATTAAGTAGATAGCCATATAAATTTTAAAAAAGTTATATGGCTAAAATTTTTAAATAAACTAAATGCGTGACTTGCGCCACGCATCGTATTATCTTACTAACCAGCCACCATCAACTGCTAATATATGTCCGTTTACATAATCTGAAGCTCTTCCTGCTAAAAATACTACTGCTCCTATAACATCAAATGGATGTCCCCATCTTCCAGCTGGAATTCTGGAAAGTATTTCTGAACTTCTTCCTTCATCCGCTCTGATTGGTGCGGTGTTATTTGTTGCAATGTAGCCTGGCGCTACAGCATTTATTTGTACATTTTTATCTCCTAATTCATTTGCAAAAGCCTTAGTTATCCCAGCAACACCGTGCTTTGACGCAGTGTAGGATGGTACAAACTTCCCGCCTTGGAAGGCAAGCATTGAAGCTATGTTTATTATCTTTCCTCCACCTTGCTTTACCATAACATTAGCTACATCTTGGCTTAAGTAGTAAACAGCATTTAAATTTATATCCAATACTGCTTTCCAGTCCTCATCTTTGTATTCAAGAAGAGGTGCTCTTCTAATTGTTCCTGCGTTGTTAACAAGTACATCTATTCTTTCATATACCTCTAAGCAACGTTCAACAACAGCAGTTATACACTCTCTTTTTGATAAATCTGCTTGAAAAAACTCTACTCTTCTTCCTTCAGCCTCTATAAGCTGCTTTGTTTCTTCCCAATTTGTATCATAAGTAACTATAAATAAATCAGCTCCAGCTTTTGCAAGACCAACAGCATACCCTTGTCCGAGACCAGTATTGCCACCAGTTACTATAGCTACCTTACCATCTAATTTAAAAAAATCCATTGAAAAATTTTGTATTGAAAAGTCCATAATCCATTCTCCTCCTATGCTTTATCTTAAATCTTTAGCTGCAACTACGTCCATATCGGTAAAGGTTTGATTTTCTCCAACCATACCCCAAATAAAGGTATAATTTTTAGTTCCAACTCCAGAATGTATTGACCAACTTGGTGATATAACAGCCTGCTCATTTCTTACTACTATGTGTCTAGTCTCATCTGGTGTTCCCATCAGATGGAATACATTACTTTCTTCATCCATGTTGAAGTATAAATAAACTTCCATTCTTCTTTCATGAGTATGGCAAGGCATTGTGTTCCAAACACTTCCTGGCTCAAGTATTGTCATTCCCATAACTAACTGGCAGCTCTCGCAAACTGCTGGATGCACATATTGATTTATTGTTCTCTTATTACATTCCTCATCGCTTCCAGCCTTTACTTTGTTAGCTTTATCTAAGCCAATTTTAACTGTTGGGTAAGTTTTGTGTGCCGTTCCACTGTTCACATAGAATTTTGCAGGACTATTTGCATCTAGGCTTTCAAAGCTTACTTCCTTAACACCCATACCTACATAAAGTCCATCTTCTTTGTTTAATTCATATTTTTCACCATCAAGTTTAACGATACCAGCTCCGCCAATATTTATAACACCTAATTCTCTTCTTTCTAGAAAATATGTGCAGCCTAGCTCTTTACTGCCTTCTAAGGACAGTGCTTTATCTGTTGGGGTAATCCCTGCAACAATAATTCTATCTATATGACTATAGGTCATTTTTATTTCGCCTGGTACAAAAAGCTTTTCTATTAAAAAATGTCTTCTTAAGTCAGAGGTATCATATTTTTTTGCGTCTTCAAAGTGGCTTGAGTATCTAATATCCATTTCTAACTCCCCTTTTAAAATAAATTATAATATAGTCGTTAACGTTAACGACTTATTTAAAAAATAAAAGCGAACGGCAGATTCACTTCGTTAACGCTAACATATTATGATTATACATCTTTATGCAGGCTTGGTCAACAGCTTTTATTGTTCTCCACAGGATTTTCTAATAATCAACTTAGGCTTTAGTATTATTTCTTTACTCTGCTTGGTACTATCATTAATTTGCTCCATTAAGGTTTCTGCCGCAGTCATTCCAAGTATACTTGAGTTTTGATCAACAGTAGTTAAAGGTACAGGCATCATCGCTGATTGTTCAATATTATCGTAACCTGCCACTCCCAATTGCTCAGGTATTTTAATATCATTTAAGTAACAGTACTTAATTACACCCATAGCAACAGTATCATTTATAGCAAAAATACTATCTACACCTTTATTAACAAGTCGTTCAGCTAAGCTAAAACCATCTTCAAAGGTAGGATTGCTGTTTACTATAATATCTTCATCCAAATCTATATTATGAGATTTCAAAACATCTTCATAAGCTCTGAATCTTTCATTTGAGGCAGAGGACTTTTTATCCCCTAGTATTACTCCTATCTTTTTATAACCTTGCTTTATCATATGTTTGATAATTTTAGTACCGCCATAATAATTATCATTTCCAACAAAGCTTGCTTTAAGACCTTCTACATAGTTATCCGCCATAACTAGAGGAAGCTCTTTTGAAATACTTTCATAATCTTCTTTGTGAGGCTTCACAGGCAAAATTATAATTCCATCAACTCTGCCTTCAGATAAGAAACCTAGATACCTTGTTTCATTTGATTTTTTTCTATCGCTATTACATAGTATAAGGCCATAACCATGAGTCTCTAAATAAGAGCTTACACCTCTGCTCACATTTGCATAGTACTGATTTGTTATATCTGGTACAACAAGACCAATCATATTTGTTTTTCTAGTAATTAAACTTTTAGCAGCAGAATTTGGCCTATAACCAAGATCTTGGCATGCTTTTAATACTCTTTCCTTTGTAGATTGAGAAATTTCACTGCTGTTATTTAGTGCCCTTGAAACCGTCATAGCTGATACTCCGCAGTATATTGCTATGTCTTTTATAGTAGCCATAAGACTGCCTCCTTTTTTATTACCATGAAATTATGATAAAGTATTAATCTTATAAATGCAAGTATCTTAAAACAAGTAGAAGTCAACACTTATTACTTTGTTGACTTCTACTTGTTTTAAATAATTATTCTATTTTAAATAAATCTACGGCAGAATTCAACCTGCCAACCATGTCATTTAAACTTGCAGCAAGGTCTGATATTTTCTGTACACCCTCTATTTGGTCTTGAGTGCTTGCAGAAACCTGCTCAGTGGTAGCTGCTGTTTCTTCTGATACGGAAGAAATCTCCTCCATTGCTGTTGTAGTATTATCTCTTGCTGTAACTATTTCATCTACTGAATTCACCATTCTTGAAAGCCCAATAGATATTTCATCCATAGCATCAAATATCACTTTAAAAGCATTGTCAGTTTTTCCTACAGCATCAATTTGTTGTTCTAGGATAACCTTAGTATTGTTAGCTTCTTTTGCTGTAAGTTCAGTTTTCTTTTGAATATCATTTATGATATTGTTAATCTGAATAGAAGCTTCCTTCGATTGATCTGCAAGCTTTCTAATTTCTTCTGCAACTACTGCAAACCCCCTGCCCGATTCTCCTGCTCTTGCTGCCTCTATTGCTGCATTTAATGATAACAAATTTGTCTGATCCGCTATTGCTACTATCATTTCCACTACTGTCTTGATATGTTTAGTATCTACATTTAATGTATTTATATCATTTATGATTTTATTAGAAGCACCGCTTGTCTCAATAGCTTTTTCATTAAGTACTTTTACAGATCGTTTTGCTTCTTCTTCAAGTTTTTTTGTAGATGTTAATATCTTTGCCACCGTATCTACATTATCATTAACCACATTGATACCTTGAGATAAAATATTTAAATTATTTAACCCGTTAGAAACCTCAACAGCCTGGTCTGAGGTCCCTCTAGCAATTTCATTCATGGTTGAAGCAATTTCTTCTGAGGCTGAATAAGAATGTTCTGAAACCTGAGCAATAATTTTTGTGCTATCCGTAACACTTGAAATTAGTCCTTTTACATTTAAAATAAGCATACTTATCCTTTTAACCATTTCATCGAAAGCATAAATTACTTCACCGATTTCGTCTTTACTATTATCATTTATATGTAAAGCAAAGTTACCCTCCTTTGCTTGATTCATAAGTTCAACTAGTGAGTTTAAAGGAGTGGATATGCTTCTGGATATAGCCAATGCAGCAATCATTGCTATAACAAACGCAATAAATCCTATAACGATAATATTAGCCCTTAAAAAATTTGATTGTGAATTCATATAACTAAAGGGGATCATACCAACTATATGCCAGTCAGTTCCATTCAAGGGAACATAAGAAACTAAATACTTATTATCATTTGACTTGAAAAATTTATTTCCTTCAGCTAAATTTTCATCTTTACTTGTTATAGAGGAAATAATAGAAGTATCTTCCATAGGTTTACCTATTATGTTTTTATCTTTACTTGATATAATAATACCTTCTGAATTTATAATATTTATGAATCCGCCTTCCCCTATATTTACATTTTTATAAACATCAGCTAAAGCTTCTGGTTTAAACGCTGCAAAGGCAATACCTATATTTTCATTTGTATCCAGTGATTTAATATACTTGCTAGCTACAATACCAACACCTTGTTCTGAGTGGAATCTCCAGGACAATTTATTGTTATCCTTATTTGTATTTTCATTCAAAGCTTTTGTAAAATTATCATTTAAAGTCTCACTATTGAACTCACCGAAGATTTGATTGTTATTATCAATAATTCCAAGACTTTTTATCCCCTGATTCACAAATACCTTAGTAGAAATCAAGTTATTTATGTCTTTCGTAGTATTTAATTTATCAATTATATTTTCATATTTTTCCTTCTCAATAGCTTGCTGTATTTTTTTATCAAAGGACACTTCATCCATCAAGCCTTGATATTTAGAAAGCTCAGCTCCAACGTTTCTTCCTACCTGCTCCATTATTTGAGCAGAGAAGGCGGATATTTTATCCTCCATAGCTTGCTTCGAAACCATAAAAGATGTAACTCCTAACACTATTAAAGGTGTAATTACTAATATTCCAAATGAAATTATTAGTCTAGATTTTATTTTTAATTTCCTTAACCTACCATGGTTTTTTTTACCTCTCATAATAAACACCCATCCCTACCATAAATAAACTGCCAATTTAAAATTTACATAATTTTCACTTTGTCGACTTATTATACCACGCCTTTGGAAAATTTTAAATGTTTTACGATTACATTTACAGACTTTTGTCATAAATCACAATACGTCAAAATATATAATGCAATATAAACTAACATATTTAGGCATATATACAAAAATAAAAACTGCTGAATTAACTATCAGCAGTTTTTTATATAAAAACCAAAGCAGGCTCTACTCCATATATCCACCTTTCATAGGAGATACAGCAAGTCTAGTGTAAATTCCTAAAGTACCTTTTGTATATTTAGGAGTTGGTTTAATCCACTTAGCTCTTCTATCAGCTAAAATTCGATCCATTTCTTCTTCTGATTTTTCTTCGCTCTTTACTCCTACTATTGCTATAATTCTGTTTGCAATATCAATCTTTATTAAATCTCCTTCTTCAACTAAAGCGATATTTCCGCCCTCACTTGCTTCTGGAGAAACGTGTCCTATAGCTGGACCTCTGGTTGCCCCTGAGAATCTTCCATCTGTAATAAGCGCAACAGATTCTGAAAGGTTTGGATCTGAAACTATAGCTTCTGTAGTATAAAACATTTCAGGCATTCCAGTACCCTTAGGTCCTTCATATCTTATAAACACTGCATCTCCTGGTTTTATTTCTCCAGTAAGCACAGCATTTAATGCCTCTTCTTCACTGTTAAAAGGTCTCGCTTTTAATATTACGTTATGCATTTTCTTTGATACAGCTGAGTGCTTAACTACAGCGCCTTCTGTTGCTAGATTTCCCTTTAATATAGCTACTGCACCCTGAGCTTGAATTGGATTCTTAACAGATTTAATAATATCATCCTTCTTAACTCCTGTTTTCTCAAGATACTTGTAGCAGCCTTCATAATATCCATTCTTCTTTAAATCCTCTAGATTTTCTCCTAGTGTCTTACCAGTAACGGTTAAAACGTCAAGATGCAAGAATTCTTTAATTTCTTCCATTACTGCTGGAACTCCACCTGCATACCAAAAATATTCTCCTGGATAGAAGCCGCTTGGTCTTATATTTAATATATAAGGTATTCTTCTGTGGATTTCATCAAATAATTCCGGCTCTATCTCAAAGCCTAATTCATGAGCTATAGCTGGTATATGAAGAAGAGTATTTGTAGAACCAGCAATGGCAGCATGCACCATTATTGCATTTTCAAAAGCTTTCATAGTTAGTATCTTGGACGGTTTTAAATCCATTTCTATAAGCTTTAAAGCATGAGTTCCTGCATTAGCTGCAGCTTCTTTTAAATCCTCTGCGGTAGCAGCCATTAAAGCTGTTCCTGGCAGTGTCAAACCTAATGCTTCAGCCATAACCTGCATAGTTGCAGCCGTTCCCATAAATGAACATGCACCGCAGCTTGGGCACGCACTATGTTTATATGCAGTAAGCTGCTCTTCTGTTATTTCTCTCTTTTGAAACTGCGCACTATACATTCCTATTTGCTCTAATGTAAGCATATTGGGACCAGCCTTCATTATTCCACCTGTTACCATTACAGCTGGCATATCGAGTCTTGCAATAGCCTTTAAGTGAGCTGGCATTCCCTTATCGCAGCTTGCTATAAATACACCTGCATCAAATGGTGTTGCCCCTACCTGCATTTCAATCATGTTAGCTATATATTCTCTTGAAGGTAGAGAATAGTTCATACCATCATGGCCTTGAGCTTGGCCATCACAAATATCCGTTACAAAATACTTTGCTGGCTTTCCACCCTTTTCTTGTATTGCCTTATATGCTGAATCCACTAGCACATCTAGATGAGCGCTTCCTGGGTGGCTGTGGCCAAAAGTACTTTCAATAATAATCTGAGGCTTGGACAAATCTTCAACCTTCCATCCTGCCCCAAGTCTTAAAGGATCCATTTCAGGAGCCATTTTTCTTATTTCCTGACTTCTTAGCAAATTAATCACTCCTTGCAACTTGTCTGACATGTTATATTTATCATTTTAAGTTCAAGCTGTTTAATAGTCAATATATTTAATAAAACAAAATAAAAAAATCATTTTAGTCAGTAAATATAACTATTACTTTTGCCAAAATGATTTAACTTGTAGGACAACCGTCATTATTTGCCCAATCTTTCTAAACCTTTAATATCTTTGATTGTTCTGTCTATATGTCTTCTCATATATATGGCACTAAGCTCACAATCTCTATTTTTTATAGCATCCAATATCAGCTTATGTTCTTTTATTCCGCCTGTTGGTCCTAGCTTTGTATATAATACCTTCTGATGATATTCCAGTAAGCTTTTTAAAACATTATTAACCTTTAGCACCATCGAATTACCGCTGCCTTCTGCAATTATAAGGTGAAAGTTCATATCTGCAGTTGTATACCTATCGAAATCTTCTTCATTATTAAGCATATCGTTATAAGTTTCTTCAAGCCTATGCACAATTTCCTCACTGCACCTTTCTGCGCACAGCCTTGCACTTTCTACATCTGTAATAAGCCTGAATTCTAATATATCCAAATAATTATCTTTATCCAGTGTAATCATTGGAATAAGACTGTTTAAATATACCGCAGGGGTTAAGTCATTAACAAAAGTACCTTCTCCTTGCCTCTTTGTTAATATATCAAGAGCAACCATTTTTTCAATTGCTTCCCTAACAGACATCCTGCTTACACCAAGTTCCTTCGCCAGCTGAGGCTCAGACATAATTTTGCTGCCAGAATTCCATTCTCCGCTTAATATTCTCTTTTCTATCTTATTAAATACTATATCGCTTATTTTCTTGGCTTGCATTTTTTGCTCCTATTAGTTCTATAAATTTATACAATGTATTATAGCATTATTAAATAAAAAATAAAATTACTGTCTTAAGTACAAAGTCAATCTTATAACTGTAGCAAATCTAATTCTAAATCATAAAATATAATTAATAGCTGTTTATTTTGTGAGGTGGGTCAATGAAGAAAATGCCGAAATATAGATTTCAATACTTAGGCTATGATATTACAAAGCTAAAGCTGATTGGAGAGGGGCACGAAGGAAAAGTTTATATGCTGCCTGAGGATAAGGTATTAAAGGTTTTTCACAATCCTGATTCCTGCAAAAGGCAGCTTGAGGTTCTTCTAGCGGCTAAGAACAGCAGGTTTTTTCCTACTGTTTTTGATTTTGATTCCTATTCTATAGTTATGAGTTTTGTATATGGCAGCCGTTTATCCTTTTATTTAAAACAACATAATATTAATAAGAGCTTATCCATTGAGCTTGTAAAACTTGTTGAAGAATTTAAGAAGCTTGGCTTTGCAAAATTGGATGCTCGTCTTGGCCATATATTCCTGCAGCCTGATGATACTATTAAGGTTATCGATCCTAGAGGTACTTATGATAAAATAACACCATACCCTCGCTCCATGCTAAAAGGTCTTCAAAAGCATGGGGACTTAAGAGCCTTTTTCGATTACATTAAGCGTGATTACCCAGAATACTATAACAGCTGGAGAAAGATGATGTCTAAGAATTCTTAAAAAGGAAGCTCAATGGCTTCCTTTAAATTATTTCATATAAATTAACTTCTGAACTTTCTCTCAGTTCAGCAAACTTCGGCACAATTGTAGCAAAGTGAACACTGCTGTTGTGAAGTGCGATTGCCTCTTTATCCTTCCACTCCTCTATAAAGGTCAGCACATTTTTGTTGTTGATATCTTGATACAGATTGTAGGATATGCAACCCGCTTCCTTTTGGCTTTCCTCAACAAGCTTTTTTGCCAACACTTTATACTCTTCCAGCCTCTCGTCTTTTACTACACTTTTTGCAATAATAATAATCATTTTATATTCCCCTCTCTTTATTTAATTACATAGTTATATTATCTATTTCACAATTAACAACTTTAACCAAATCCATTGGAGTAACTTCAATTTGATGCCCTATCTTTCCGGCACTTACAATTATAGCATCTAAACTCTCACAAGCCTTATCTAATACGGTTTTATAATTCTTTTTCATTCCTATAGGTGAACAGCCTCCGCGAATATAGCCTGTAACCTTGTTTATATCACTAACCTTAATCATCTCTACTGATTTTTCACCTACAGCTTTTGCTGCTGTCTTTAAATCCAGTTCTTTAGCTACAGGAATAATAAAGACATAATATTCTCTGCTTGCACCTTTGGCCACAAGGGTTTTATAAACTTTCTCTACTGGCTTTCCTATCTTTCCTGCCACTGAAACTCCATCTATCAAATCATCATTGGAATCATAGGAATATGTATTATAGGAAACGCCTACCTTATCAAGAATTCTCATGGCATTTGTCTTTAAACTACTCATAGTTCTACCTCCATGTAAATTGTTGCCTAGAATCGTTATAAAATACAGTGTAGCATAACAAAGTAATAAAAACATTAAAAGAGGAAGAATCCAGCATGACTCTTCCTTTTTTAACCTACTCAACTTTTATTACAGCAGCTTTACCCACTAACACGAATTCTTTGCGTCATTGCTCTGCAAATAATACGTTATGATTAAGTACTTTCTTTACTATATACTTATCCATAGTTTTCCTCCTGAGTAAACTTACTTGCTACGCTCATTTTTTCTAAATATGTATTTTTTATTACTGAGTCGAAAAAAGCTACAATAATTTTATTATTTCCCCTTTCTAATTTCCTCAATCATTTCTGGAATTACCTTATAAAGATCTCCAACTATTCCGTAATCTGCTATCTTAAAAATTGGAGCATCTGGATTCTTATTTATAGCTATAATACAGTCGCTTCCCTGCATGCCTGCAAGATGCTGAATAGCTCCTGAAATACCGCAAGCAATATAAATCCTCGGTCTTACTGTTTTTCCAGTCTGACCAACTTGATGATCAGTAGTTATCCATCCCTCATCTACAGCAGCACGCGAAGAACCAACTACTCCACCAACAGCCTTTGCAAGCTCTTCCAGCAGCTTAAATCCCTCCTTATTTCCTACTCCTCTTCCTCCTGAAACTATAACCTCTGCTTCTACTAGTTCTACTGCCTGCTTTACTGTTTTAACCTTTTCCAAGACTTTTACCCTTATTTCTTCTGCATTTATATCTGCATTAATTACTTCGATAGATCCTTTTCTTTTAGGAGCATATTCTCCTTTTTTCATAACACCAGGCCTAACTGTAGCCATTTGAGGTCTATGCTTTTCAGTTATTATCGTAGCCATGAGGTTTCCTCCAAAGGCTGGTCTTGTTTGCAGAAGCAGTCTTCTTTCCACATCTATTTCAAGCTTTGTGCAATCCGCTGTAAGACCTGTTTTAATTCTTGCTGATAGCCTTGGTCCTAAATCCCTGCCTATATTTGTAGCTCCTATTAGTACTACTTCAGGTTTTCTTTCTTCTATAAGTTCTGCAATAACCTTTGTATAGGGTTCTGTAGTATAGTCCTTCAGTTCAGTATGTTCCACATTAATAACATTATTCGCGCCATAATTAATTAGTTCCTGAGCTAACAAAGTAACATTATAACCTATAAGCACAGCTGTAAGTTCAACACCTAATGTGTCTGCAAGCTTCCTTCCCTCTCCTAAAAGCTCTAGAACTGTGCTCATTATTTCTCCATCTCTTTGTTCAGCAAATACCCATACCCCTTTATAGGCTGAAAGATCAACTTCACTGTTTGTCTTTTCTCTATCAACAATTATAGCCTTAAATTTGCAGGAAGGCTCACAAACACCGCAAACTGTGCAATTATCTTTTATAGCAGCCTTCTTATCTATCACTTCAATAGCATCAAAAGGACATGCCTTTATACACAATTTACAACCTATACATTTATCTTTTAAAACTTTCACACTCATTTTTCTCTTCCCCCACTAAAGAACATATTTTTCTCTTAGCTTGCTTACTAACTCTTCAATAGTTTCTCTGTCAGCATTTTCATATATAATCCCCTTGCCCTTTTGTGAAGGAGTAAAGCTCTTCCACACATTTGTAGGAGAACCCTTTAATCCAATATTAACAACATCTATATCTATATCTTTAACAGACCAATATTCAACTGTCTTTTCGTTATAAGCCTCAAATATCTTTTTCACCCTCATGTATCTTGGTTTATTTAACTCTTTTACTGCGGTCAGAAGGCATGGAGTCTTAAGTGCTAAGATTTCATAACCATCCTCTAGAGCTCTTGTAACTAATAAGTTATCTTTCTCTATTTCAACTCTTTGCACATAGGTAGCCTGAGCAAGTCCAAGATGTTCAGCCAGCTGTGGCCCAACCTGTGCTGTATCGCCATCTATAGCTTGTCTTCCACATAATATTATATCAAAGTTTCCGAGTTTCTTAATTGCAGCTGCAAGGGTTCTTGAGGTAGCAAGAGTATCAGCACCCGCAAATGTTTTGTCAGACAGAAGTATTGCTCTGTCTGCTCCCATAGCTAAAGCCTCTATAAGTGCAACTTCAGCCTGAGGTGGCCCCATAGTCACAACGATTACATTTACATCATCATATTTATCCTTTATACTCAAGGCTTGCTCTAAAGCATTTTTATCATCCGGATTTATTATGCTTGGAACTCCCTCTCTAATAAGAGTCCCTGTTTTTTGATCTATCTTAACCTCGTTAGTATCTGGCACTTGCTTAATACATACTA
This sequence comes from Clostridium swellfunianum, assembly GCF_023656515.1. Classification (NCBI taxonomy): domain Bacteria; kingdom Bacillati; phylum Bacillota; class Clostridia; order Eubacteriales; family Clostridiaceae; genus Clostridium; species Clostridium swellfunianum. The sequence continues at coordinate 3,015,913 of NZ_JAMOFV010000006.1, read as the reverse complement.
TAATCTTCATATAAATCACCCACCCATCATTATTTAAACAAGTTTGCGGCAATAACCATCTTTTGAACCTGTGAAGTTCCTTCATAAATCTCTGTAATTTTTGCGTCTCTCATCATTCTCTCTACTGGATAATCTTTTGTATAGCCATAACCTCCGTGAAGCTGAATAGCCATCGTAGTCACTTCCATAGCAGCCTCGGAAGCATAAAGTTTTGCCATGGCAGCCTCCTTTGAAAACGGGAGTTTATTTTGCTTTCTAAAGGCAGCATTATAAACCATCCACCTAGCAGCCTGAACCTTTACTTCCATATCTGCAGCCATCCACTGGAGCCCCTGGAAACTTGAAAGTGCATTCCCAAATTGTTTTCTTTCCTTCATATATTTGATACTCTCATCAAGTGCCCCCTGAGCAATTCCAAGTGCCTGAGCGGCAACACCTATTCTTCCCCCATCTAGAGTCTGCATTGCAATACCAAAGCCCTTTCCTTCCTGCCCTAAAAGATTTTCTTTTGGGACTCTGCAGTTTTCAAATATTAATTCTGTAGTGCTTGAGGCACGAATTCCTAATTTATTTTCTTTCTTCCCAATTTTAAAGCCAGGAAAATGCTTTTCTATAATAAAGGCTGAAATACCTCTTGTTCCCTTTGATTTATCAGTCATAGCAAAAACTATATAAATATCAGACTGCCCACCATTAGTTATAAAAACCTTGCTTCCGTTTAAAATGTAACAATCTTCTTTCAGTATCGCTATTGTCTGTTGAGATGAAGCATCCGTACCAGCATTAGGTTCAGTAAGCGCAAATGCTCCCAGCCACTCTCCCGAGGCGAGCTTTGGAAGATATTTTTTCTTTTGTTCTTCAGTGCCAAACTGATAAATTGGACTCATTCCTAGTGAAGTATGTGCTGAAAGTATTATTCCAGTAGATGCACACACTCTTGACAGCTCCTCAATTGTTAAAACATATGACAGGTAGTCCCCATTTGCTCCACCATATCCCTTTGGGAATGGTATTCCCATCATGTCACACTTTGCCATCTTCTCTACTGTTTCCCTTGGAAACCTTCCACTTTCATCAATCTCTGCCGCCAAAGGCTTCACTTCATTTTCAGCGAATTCTCTAGCAAGCTTCTTAACCATTTCTTGTTCCTTTGTCAGGTTGAAATTCATTAATAATCCCCCCAGTAATATAACAATTAAATTTTTATCTAGATTCCATATTCTGCATAGTCCTATTATACAGCTTTTGACCTCATATTCATCATTCTTAGAAAAAATATGCGAGTTGTACAATTATTATGTTAATTTTTTAACTATTTAACAAAAGCTTTACTTAAAAAGCTCTTGCAAAGTTTTATATATTGTATAAGAATTATATTAATTACAAAAATATGGAGGGATTAAATTGGCATTAATACATTGCGACTTTTTCTCAGAAGTCCTAGGAATATCAACTTCAATTTGTGTTATACTTCCGCAGGAAACGCGCTCTCAAATAGGTATGAGGGGCTCAGAGAAAAAAGAAAAATATCCAACTCTTTATCTGCTTCACGGTCTTTCTGATGATCACACCATTTGGCAAAGGAGAACTTCAATTGAAAGATATGTTTCTGACATAGGACTTGCAGTTGTAATGCCTAACGCAGGAAGAAGCTTTTACACAGACATGAAGCATGGCTATAAATACTTTACTTTTATAAGTGAGGAACTACCTGAGATAACTAAACAATTCTTTCCCCTTTCTGACAAAAGAGAAGATACCTTTGCAGCAGGGCTTTCAATGGGTGGTTATGGTGCCTTTAAACTTGCTTTAAGCTGTCCTGACAAATATGCTGCTGCAGCAAGTCTTTCTGGAGTAGTAGATATAGCAAGCAGAGTAAAGCGCGCTCAGCTTCAAGATACAGCAGAACTTGAAAGTATCTTCGGAAACTTAAATGCCGTAGAAAACAGCGAGAATGATCTGTTTTATCTTTCTAAAAAAGTACTAGCTTCAGATGTTCCTAAGCCAAAGCTTTATCAGTGTTGCGGCACAGAGGATTTTCTCTATGAAGATAACATAAACTTTAAAGGTTACATAGAAAAAACTAATTTTGATTATACCTATGAGGAAGGGCCAGGCATACATAATTGGAATTATTGGGATACTCAGATTCAGAAAGTTTTAAAGTGGCTTCCGATTAAGTAATAACCAAATTAATGAATTAATTTAAGATTTAAAATATTTTAAGACAGTATTGATATAGAGGGAAAGATGTATTGCAGGAGTCATTAGACTAAGACTTAATGATTTTAGCTTTCTCGCAAAGCAAACAACTTTCCAAAAGCCTCTTTCATTCTATATATCAACACTGTCTTAAAATATAACTTACTTAAACCTTGTCTTTAAAAAAGCAATTTTCTCTTCCTCTTGCTGGTTAAATCCACCGTGCCCAAACTCAGGATATACTCTTATCTCTTTATTTGTATTCATGTGATTGTAAGCGGCAAAAACAGTTGATGGCGGGCAAGTTACATCCTCTAGACCAACACTTGCAAGTACATCAGCTTTTATTTTTGTTCCTAAATTCATGCAGTCAAAATAACTCAAAGTCCTATATACCTGTTCTTCTGTTTTATGGAGGCTGTCATGAATTTTAAAATAATGATATATTTCTTTGTAAGGACTATCTAGATAAAGCTGTACAGATCTTTTAAAGTGACATAGGTATGGCACATCTGTTAGCACTATTTTCACCTTATCAGAAAGTGCTCCTGCAGCTATTGATAAAGCACCCCCCTGGCTGCTGCCGTGAACAGCAATTTTTTCCTCATCAATTTCTTCTCTGTTTGCAATAAAATCAACAGCTCTTACGCAATCCATATAAACGTATCTATAATAGTAATTATAGGGATTTAATATTCCATTAGTCATCCAGCCAGCTGCACCTCCATTATCATAGTGGTTGTGATCAGGGCTTTTCACGTTTTGTCCTCTAACATCAACAATGAGCACTCCATAACCCATAATAGAATACTTTAAAACGTCGCTTATCACATAGCTGTTCCAATTGTAGCCGTGAAAAAATACCACCGCTGGAACTTTATTTTCTTTGTCTGCATTCTTCGGGAGAACATATCTTGCATAAATTTTTGAGTTCTTAAAGCCATCGAAGTATACATCATATACATTTACTTGGCTAATTGGATAATTTCTCGGAACGACCTCTGCATTTATAGGCTGAGCTTTCGATTCCTTTAGTGTCGCCTCCCAAAACTCATTAAAGTCATTCTCTTTTGTAAGAGCAGGCTTGTATGCTTTTAGTTCCTCCAAAGGCATATCAAACAAATTCATAATATCACCTCATCATTAAATTATTCCCTTCTATTTTACACATTTATGCCGGTCGTTTACAATCTATAATTTTCTTTACAAAAACTTCAAGGCAGCGTTATCGATCCTATCCTGACGACCATAAGGGTTTGAAATGAATTTATGGGGAAGCTATCACCAAGAAGATTTATTAGAATGATGAACAATCCGAACTTGCCAATTGAGCATATGTATTTGCCTATTAGTTTAGTTGAAATAGCCTCTGTTATAGAAGTTAATAACCAGACTAAATGAAGCAGCCAATGTTAGTATATATGTAATTTTAATGTCCTAACAGATAAACATTTGTTTGGCATTTTTATTTTTATCAGTATAGTTTTTTTATTAAAAGCTTTTAAAAACCAGTTATAAAAAATTTATGTTTATGCAAAAATACTGTAAATTTATTAGTTTTACTATGGAAACCCTTAAGTCTGTTAACTTGTTTATATTTTCATCTCCATTATTACTTAAATCACAAAATGTAGTTATCTTTTGCGTATTGCATATTTATAAACACCTCTGTTTCTTTCAGTATTTTTCGCTAAAATTTCTTATAGACAACCCCCTGCATATGCTGTACAATAAATCTCGTTTATATGTTCTAAACCCCCATGCAACCGAGGGCTAAAAACATTTTGTATTTTATAAACATAAACAAATTTCAGCATTATTTAACTACAAAAGGCAGAGAGATTAATCATCAACCTGTGCTGGAGTAAAATACAAAAGGCATGAAGCATAACATGCTTCATGTACTGAATTAAAATTCAGAGGGGGAATATACATGGCAGTGCATTTAGTAGGTATGCCTATATTTTACGGATCAGATAGATTCGGAGCAAATTTTGGTCCAGACAAATTTAGAGAGATGGACATTTTATCAGCCCTAAAGGAGCTTGGTTATGACGTAAAGGATCTTGGAGACATCGAGGTTGCAGATGTATCAGAACAAGATAAGTACAAGTATCATGAAAAGATGAAGTATTACGATGCTATCATTGATGCTAATACCAGGCTTGCATTTAAAGTATATAGTTCCATAGCAAGAGGACACTTTCCTGTTACTCTAGGGGGAGACCACAGCCTTGGTATGGGAAGTATCGCAGGAGTAAGCAAACATGTTAAAAACCTTGGCGTTATTTGGATAGATGCTCACGGCGATATAAATACAGAGGAAACTACTTTTACAGGCAATGTACATGGAATGCCATTGGCAGCATCTATGGGTTTTGGTCCTGACAAGCTAGTTAATCTTTTTGAACATAGAGTAAAGGTTAAGGATGAAAATGTAGTTCTTATCGCAGCTAGAGATTTAGATGACGGCGAATTAGAACTAATTAGAAATTCTAACATCAAAGTCTTTACTATGGATATGGTAAAGGACCTTGGACTTGAAAGAGTTATTGAAGAGAGTATGGAGTATCTAAAGGAAAGAGTAGACGCTATTCACGTTAGCTTTGATATAGATTCTGTAGACTCAATTTATGTTCCCGGTACTGGAACTCCTGTTGGAGATGGACTGACTGCAGACCAGGCTAGACGACTTCTTCAAGCTTTTGCAGCTTCTGGAATGATGTCTTCACTTGACTTTGTTGAGTTAAATCCTGTGCTTGATAGGAACGATATTACAGCAGATATATGTAAGGAGCTTTTAGTAGGTTTCTTTGAAAGCTTAAATATTTCTGTTAAGGATCAATTAATGCTTGGATAATTTGCGGATGCCTCGATTAAGAGGCATCCTTTTGTATTTATATTATAAAATTTCGTATTTACTCAATTGCCTATTATAAGTTCTTAGTTTTTACCAACTATATCGCTTCGCACCATGTTCTCACTTTCAAAACTATACACAATACCTGTATTTATAAAAAATTGCAACTTATATGCGATTATTTTGGCGAGATTTTTCTGTAAATCAAAAATCTAACTTCTCTGTCCATCAAAATTCTGTATATTCATAATTAATTATGTAAATTTCATCAAATTTTATGCTACAATATAAGTGTACATACACATTAAAGGGGGCTAAAATTATGTTAAAATTACTTAAAAATCTAAAAATCTCTACCACCATACTTTTTATGAGTATCCTTTCGATTGTGTTTATGAGCATAATTGGGGCATTTGCTTTTATAAACCTTGGAACTATAAATAGTAACTTAACAAATATGTATAAAAACAATTTACAACCTATAGCAAAAATAGGGCAAATAAGAGGTGATTTCCTTAATATGAGGCTTGAAACTTTAACTGCGTTATCAGTTTACTCTTCAAGCCTTGACAGCAATATTACAAAATACATTTCTAGGACAGACTCTAGTATAAAAGGCTACCAAAGCGACACCTTAGACAACTATGAAACTAAAACCTTTGCTCAATTCACAGATTACTACAAGCAGTATCTTAATCATTGGAATCAAATCAAGGAGAAACTTGTAAAAGGTCAACCAGCTGATGAAACTGACCGTTCAACTTTGAATTCTATCGGTTCATTAGCAGAAGAAAAGCTTGCAATGATTAGAGATTATAATGAGAAACAGGCAGAAACAGTTAATATCTCAAGTAACTCTCTCTACACTAATACCTTTAAAGTTATGATATACATATTTGCTGCTTGCGTTCTTTTGTCATTTGGTACAAGCTTTTTTATCATAAGAGTCATAAAGAACTCCTCAAAGGAAATGATCCAAACCATGGAAATAGTTGCAGATGGAGATTTCACTTTAGAATTAGATACAGATAGAAAAGATGAATTTGGACTTATGCAAAAGTCTCTTTATAAAACTGTTAATAATATTTCAACTATGCTCAAAGCTATAAAAACCAAATCTCAAGCCATTGATTTTCAGTCTGAAGGCCTTTCTTCTATATCTGAAGAAATGTCCTCTTCTGCTGAAAATGTATCTGCTTCTATTACTCAAGTTGCTAGTGGTGCAAGCTCCCAAGCTCAGGAGTTAGTTAGTATTACTATGACGCTTAATGATTTTTCTGAAAAGCTTGAGGCAATGATTGGAGCAATCAAAAATATAGGAACTTATACTGAAGGAGTAAATTCAATAGCTATAGAGAGCAATGTAGATATGGAAACCTTAATTTCCTCAATTAGCAAAGTTAGTACTTCCTTTAAGGAATTTTCTACAACCATAGTTAAATTAAGTTCTGACATAGCTAAAATAAATGAGATAACAAACTTTATAAATGGTATATCAGAGCAAACAAATCTTTTAGCTTTAAACGCTGCTATAGAAGCAGCACGGGCTGGAGAGGCTGGAAGAGGTTTCTCTGTAGTTGCAGATGAAATAAGAAAGCTAGCTGAGCAAAGCAAAGTTTCAGCAGGAAACATAAATTCTTTAATTTCTGGAGTATCAAATAATTCTTCTGCAATGATAAAGACAACAGACGCAATGAATTTAGAATTAGATAATCAAGTTAATATTATTAATACCGCAATAGCTTCTTTTAAAAAGATATTAGTTTCTGTTAATTCAATAATTCCCCAAATAGATGAAGTAACCACCTCAGCTATGAGCATCAATTCAGCAAAAAATTCTATAATTGATAAAATCGAAGCTTCTTCTTCTATTGCACAGGAGGTTTCTTCAGCCTCTGAGGAAATAGCGGCTTCTTCTGAAACAATGAGCAGTTCTTCTAGTGAAGTAGCTGCTTCTGCTCAAGCACTAAGTAAAATGACAAGTGAAATGATGGAACAGGTAAGTAATTTCAAATTGAATAATTAAATTATAGGGGAGGAAAACTTTGTTTTCCTCCCCTACTTCAAATAATACATATAATTTCCTATCTATTGCTTTCATATATTTAATAACCTAAATAAGATGGCTATATTCCTTTATTGTTTTCTTACTGCTTATACATTTTCAAATTGAGTTTATAATATTATTATGATATTGTGATTTTACTGATATAAATTTCTTAAGGAGAATATAATATGGAACCTATAATTGATAAAGAAAAACTTATTGAAATGCTCAAGGAACATAAGTCTTACTTTCACACAGGAATAACAAAAGATATTAATTTTAGAATAAGACAGCTTAAAAAGCTTAAAATATCAATTCAAAAATTCGAAAAAGAAATTTTGGACGCCTTATATAAAGATCTTAGAAAAAGCGAATTTGAAGCCTACAGCACTGAAATTGGCTTTGTCTTGGACAGTATAAGCTATATGATTAAAAACCTCAAGAAGTGGTCAAAACCTGTCAGGGTTAAAACTCCTATCCATCAATGTCCTTCAAAAACTTATGTTATGTATGAGCCTTATGGAACTGTTTTAATAATAGGGCCTTTTAATTATCCCTTCCAGCTTGTTATTGAGCCTCTTATAGGCGCTATGGCTTCTGGAAACTGTGCCGTGCTTAAGCCCTCAGAAAGCACTCCAACAATTTCTGCTCTAATAAGGAGGCTTATTGAAGAAACCTTCGACAAAAATTATATAAGAGTTGTTGAAGGTGAAAAAGAAACAACCTCGGCATTAATAAATTCACCCTTTGATTATATATTTTTCACAGGAAGTGTGCCAGTTGGAAGAATTGTTATGGAGGCTGCGGCTAAAAACCTTGTACCTGTTACTCTTGAGCTTGGAGGAAAAAGTCCTACTATAGTAGATAAGACTGCTAACTTGGATATCGCAGCCAAAAGAATCATGTGGGGCAAGCTAATAAACACAGGACAAACCTGCATTGCACCAGATTATCTTTTAGTTCATAAAGATATCAAGGATTTATTTTTGTCTAAGCTTAAAATGACAATTGTTGATTTTTATGGTGCTGTTGCCTCTGATAGTAAAGATTACGGACGAATAGTAAATTCAAGACAATTTGACAGACTGGCTTCTATTATTGATAAAGATAAACCTAAAATTGTATATGGTGGCAGCTGCAATAGAAAGGACTTATACATTGAGCCAACACTCATAAACAATGCAACTTGGGAAGACGCGTCCATGAAGGATGAAATATTCGGGCCAATACTGCCAATCCTAGAATACAATGATTTACAAGAAGCGATAAACATAATAAACGAAAGACCTAAACCATTAGCTTTATATTTATTTACAGAGGACAGTGCTGTTGAACATAAGGTTCTAAACAGCGTATCTTTCGGCGGCGGCTGTGTGAACGATACAATTTCCCATGTTGCAAGTCCATATATGCCCTTTGGTGGTGTAGGAAACTCCGGCATAGGCGGTTATCATGGGGAAGAAAGCTTTAAAACCTTCTCTCACAGAAAGAGTATATTAAAAAAGAGTACTGCCTTTGATATGAATATAATCTACCCACCCTACAAAAACAAAGTAACCCTAGTTAGAAAGCTGCTAAAATAGGGTAAAAAAACCTCCTAACTTAGCCTGCTAAGTTAGGAGGTTTTTTTACCTTATTATTAATTGTAAGTTTTACCTTCTCCAATATCAAACACATCAGCTTTACATAAGCCTTCTGCTGAGCTCATCTCTTTGCTGACATACACAAGTGCCTTCATTGTATCTAAGGATGTTATAACTTGAATGTTTTTCTCTATGGCAGTTCTTCTTATGACAAAGCCATCTCTATGAGAATCATTGCCTTTCGTAGGGGTATTTATAACAATATCCACTTCTCTATTTTTAATAGCATCAAGTATATTAGGTTTCCCATCATTTATTTTTAAGACTTCATGCGCATTTAAGCCTGCTGCTTTCAAAACCTCAGCAGTTCCGCTGGTTGATATAAAACTATATCCCATCTCGCTAAGTTCCTTAGCTATTTCTAAAAATTCTTCCTTGTCGTGATTATTTACAGTTGCAAGTACTAAGCCCTTATCATTCTTAAGCTGCATTCCTGCTGCTATAAAGCCTTTGTACAGAGCTTCATATATATTTTTTCCTATACCTAGCACTTCACCAGTGGATTTCATTTCCGGTCCAAGTGAAACTTCCACCTTAGGAAGCTTTTGAGTTGAAAAAACAGGTACCTTCACAGCCACAATATCAGGCTCCTTGTAAATATCAGTTCCATAGCCTAAATTCTCAAGCTTTTCTCCAAGCATAACCTTTGTAGCAAGCTCTACTATAGGCACTCCGCTCACCTTGCTTATATACGGAACAGTTCTGCTGGCTCTTGGGTTAACTTCTATCACATAAAGCTTTTCCTGATATTCTATAAATTGAATATTAATCATACCTTTAATCCCAATTCCGATTGCCAGTTTTTTTGTGTATTCCAGTACCTTTTCTTTTATAGCCCGGGAAACATTCTGAGTCGGATACAAGGTTATACTGTCCCCTGAGTGAACTCCTGCTCTTTCCAAATGTTCCATGATTCCTGGAATTAAAACCTTCTCTCCGTCACATATAGCATCTACCTCTAGTTCTCTTCCCATAAGGTACTTGTCTATTAGCACCGGATTTTTCTTATCCTTTATAAAAGCATTCTTAAGATAATATTTAAGCTCTTCATCTCCATAAGTTATTTCCATGCCTTGTCCCCCAAGAACATAGGAAGGCCTTACAAGCACAGGATATCCCAATATTTCTGCTTCCTCTAATCCTGCCTCTATACTCCAAATCGCTTTCCCCTTTGGTCTTTCAATATTTAATTTCTCAAGAAGTTCATCAAATTTTTCTCTATTTTCAGCTGCATCAATTTGTTCAGAGGTTGTGCCTAAAATATATATATCCTTTTCTCTTAAGAACTTTGCCAGCTTTATAGCTGTCTGGCCGCCAAATTGAAGGATAACTCCAAAAGGCTTTTCCTTGTCTATAATATTCAGCACCTCTTCTTCAGTAAGAGGTTCAAAATAAAGCTTATCTGAAACATTAAAATCTGTACTAACTGTTTCTGGGTTATTATTTATTATTATGGTTTCAATCCCCATTTTTCTTAATGACTTAACCGCATGAACTGAAGCGTAGTCAAATTCAATCCCCTGTCCTATTCTTATTGGGCCTGAACCTATAACAATTACCTTTTTTCTGTCACTAACCTCTACCTCGTCATACATATCGTAGGTTGAATAATAATAAGGTGATAAGGCTTCAAACTCTCCCGCACATGTATCCACCATCTTATAAACCGGCGTTATATCCCACTTTGTCCTCAGCTTATATATTTCATCTGGACTTACCCTTAAAAGGTCTCCAATACCTTTGTCAGAAAATCCCTTAGCCTTTAGCTCATAAAGAAGCTCTCTTGATACATCCTTCAAGCTTATGTTCTTTAGAAATTCTTCCTTTTGAACAATATTTTTTATTTTTCTTACAAAGAAGCTATCTACCCCTGTTATCTGCGATATCATTTCTTCTCTGTAATTTCTTCTTATCATTTCAGCAAGTGCAAAAATTCTTTCATCATCCGGAGATACTACTCTGCTTTTTAGCTCCTCAAGGGTAAGTTTTTTCATTGCCTTATGTTCTAATGAATAAGTTCCAAGCTCTAAGGAGCGAATTCCCTTTAAAAAAGCCGCTTCAAAGCTGCTCCCTATAGCCATAACCTCTCCTGTAGCCATCATTTTTGTTCCAAGCTGTCTGTCTGCTCCCTGAAATTTGTCAAATGGCCATTTAGGAATTTTAACAACCACATAATCAAGTGTAGGCTCAAAGCAGGCAAAAGTCTTTTGAGTTACAGCATTCTTTATTTCATCAAGCCCATAGCCTAAAGCAATCTTTGCAGCAACCTTTGCTATTGGATATCCCGTTGCCTTTGAAGCAAGTGCCGAAGAGCGGCTTACCCTTGGATTTATCTCTATAACTCCGTAATCAAAGCTGTAAGGATTTAAAGCAAACTGCACATTGCAGCCTCCTTCTATCCCTATATGATTTATTATATCTATAGCAGCGCTTCTAAGCATTTGATACTCTGCATCTGAAAGGGTTTGGCTTGGTGCAACAACTATGCTGTCGCCAGTGTGTATTCCAACTGGATCTATATTTTCCATATTGCATACGGTAATGCAGTTTCCCTTGCTGTCTCGCATAACCTCATACTCAATTTCCTTCCAGCCTTTAACGCTTTTTTCAATAAGCACCTGGCCAATGGCGCTAAGCTGCAAACCTTGAGCCAAGATAACTTCAAGTTCCTCCTCATTTTCAGCTATTCCTCCGCCTGTTCCACCGAGTGTATAAGCAGGTCTAACAATAACAGGATAGCCTATTTTTCTGCTGAATTCTTTGCCGCTTTCAATATCTGTAATTATTTCGCTTTCGATGCAGGGCTGGTTTATTTTTTCCATCTCTGCTCTAAATAGTTCTCTGTCTTCACCTTTTTTAATTGCTTCAATGGAAGTTCCAATTACTCTTACCTTATACTTTTCAAGTATCCCTTTTTCATAAAGCTCTACTGCTAAATTAAGTCCTGTTTGACCTCCCATGCCAGCAATTATACTATCTGGTTTCTCTTTTTCAATTATTTTTTCTACAAATTCAACCGTTAAAGGCTCTATATAAATTTTATGGGCAGTTTCCTTATCTGTCATTATAGTTGCTGGATTGCTGTTAACTAGTACAACCTCTACTCCCTCTTCCTTAAGCGCCTCGCAAGCTTGTGTTCCTGAGTAATCGAACTCAGCCGCTTGTCCTATAATTATCGGTCCAGAACCTATTACTAAAACCTTTTTGATGTCATTATTTCTTGGCATATATATTCCTCCTTTTAGCTAAAGCTCTAGAAATTTATCAAATATATAATCCGCATCCTTAGGACCTGGACATGCTTCGGGGTGGTACTGCACGCTGAAGATTGGAAGTACTTTATGTCTCATTCCCTCTATAGTGTTATCATTCATGCTTATATGTGTTGCAGCAACCTGCTCTGGAAGCTCCTTAACATAATAGCCATGATTCTGTGAGGTTATATAAACTCTATCTGCTTCTAAATCCTTAACCGGGTGATTACAACCCCTGTGACCAAACTTTAATTTTGCTGTTTTACCTCCTAATGCTAAAGCTAGAAGCTGATGTCCTAAGCATATGCCGGCTATTGGCTTTTTTCCTATTAGCCTCTTAATATTTTCTATTATCTCTGTTAAGTCCTCCGGATCTCCCGGGCCATTGGATAAGAATATCTTATCCGGATTAACCTTTAATATTTCTTCATAGGAAGTATATGCTGGAAATACGGTTAAACTGCAGCCTCTCTTCTTAAAAGATTTTAATATGTTGCCTTTTATACCGAAATCTAAAACTGCTATATGCTGTCCATATCCATTTATCTTATAAATGCTTTTAGTAGTAACCTCTCTAACAGCCTTTGCATTGCTAAATTCTTTAAGCTTCCTGTTTACGTATGCTTCACTTAATTCCTCAGTGGTTATTATACCTTTCATAGTACCGCTGTTTCTTAGTACTTTTGTAAGAGCTCTTGTATCAATCCCCTCTAAAGCCATTATTTTATGGTTCTTCAAATAGTCATTAAGTTTAAGCTCGCATCTAAAGTTATTTGGATAATCACAGGCTTCTTTTACTATAAACCCTTTAACCTTGGGGGTGTCTGATTCCCCATCCTCAAGGTTTATTCCATAATTCCCAACTAGGGGATATGTCATCGTTACTATCTGCCCATAGTATGATGGATCTGTAAGTACCTGCTGATATCCTGCCATTCCCGTATTAAAAACTACTTCCCCAATAGTTTCTTCCAAATATCCAAAAGCTTTTCCCTCAAAAATCATTCCATTTTCTAATATAAGCTTTGCCTTCATCCTTCACACCTCGCAGCTTCTACATAAAGAGAAACGGTCTATAAGCTCTTTTTCAACCGTTTCTCGCAGCTATTCTTAAATTGTTATATTGTTATATTGTTAAATTTTTATATTGTTATATTGTTAAATTTTTATATTCCTAATTTCCGTTTCAGTTATTTATTTTAAGTTTCTGCTTCCAGGCTTTACGGCTGGCAGTCCTTCCTTACATAAAGGGCAGTTGTCTTTATCATAAGTTTCTATTTGCAGTTTCACTGAACTGTATAAAGGATATTGTATATCCCCATTAGTTCTATCTACTATAGAAGCTATTCCTACAACCTCTCCACCCAATGTCTTAATTAATTCTGCAACCTCCATAGATGACTTTGCAGTAGTAACTACATCCTCTGTAATAAGCACCTTTTGTCCTGGTAAAACCTCAAAGCCTCTTCTAAGCGTCATCTGCCCATTTTCTCTTTCAGTAAATATTGCTGGTTTGCTAAGCTGTCTTCCAAGCTCATAGGCAACTATCACTCCACCCATAGCAGGTCCCACAACTAAATCAAAATCTATGTTCTTTACCTTCTCGCTAACAACCCTTAATACCTCTTCAGCCTTATCAGCATGCATCATGAGCTTAGCACACTGACAATATCTATTGCTATGCTTTCCTGATGACAAAAGAAAATGTCCTTCAAGCAGCGCTCCAACTTCACTTAATATAGTTAAAACTTTATTTTCCATAATTAACACTCCTCTTTAATTAAACCATTCCTCTAATTTCTGATAAATCTTTAATTCCCTCTTTTATCATAAATTTTTCAATTCCATCAATTATATCTAATGCTGCATCTGGTTTTATAAAATTTATTGTCCCAACCTGCACAGCATGAGCACCTGCCATAATAAATTCTACAGCGTCCTGCCAAGACACTATTCCTCCAATTCCTAAAACAGGAATATCAACAGCTTTGCATACCTCATAAACCATTCTAAGTGCTACAGGTTTTACAGCTGGTCCCGAAAGCCCTGCAAATATATTTTCAAACACTGGCCTTCTCTTTTCTATGTCAATAGCCATACCTTTAAGTGTATTTATTAGTGAAAGTGCGTCTGCTCCTGCCTCTCTGCAGCTATAAGCCATGTCCACTATATCCTCAGCATTTGGTGAAAGCTTAACTATAAGAGGTTTTTTACAAACAGATTTTACTTCCTTCACCACATCATAAGCAGTTGCTGCTTTTATACCAAAAGCCATTCCCCCGCATTTAACATTTGGACAAGATATATTTAGCTCTATCATATCGACTTCAGTAGTATTAATTTTATCTATAGCCTCTAAATATTCTTCTATAGTTGCTCCGCCTACATTAGCAATAATATTTGTTTCAAATTTTTTCATTTTAGGAAGCTCAACTTCAATAAAATTATTTACTCCAGGATTCTGAAGGCCAACACTATTGAGCATTCCAGAGCTAGTTTCAAAAACTCTCATTCCAGAGTTTCCTTCTCTTTTATTCAAGGTTAATCCCTTTGAACAAATACCTCCCAGCCTTCCTACATCATAAAGCCTGTTGAATTCTTCTCCGAAGCCATAGGTTCCAGAGGCAGCAACTACAGGATTTTTAAAATCAACTCCGCAAATATTTACCTTAAGCATCCAATTGCAGCTCCTCTCCTTGAAAAACCGGTCCGTCAGCACAGGTTCTTTTATTTCCGTATATAGTTTTACAGGTACATACAAGGCAGGCTCCAAGTCCGCAGGCCATGTACTTTTCCATTGATACATACACAGGTACACCTGCTTCTCTGCATCTTATCGCAACCTTTTTCATCATAACTTCTGGTCCGCAGCAAAGCACCATATCATATTCCTTAGGATCAAATATTTCTGTTATAAAACCTTTATGTCCTGTAGTTCCTTTGTCTGTGGATATATAAATTTTACTTACAGCCTTTTTTATTTTATCAACTCCGTAAACCTCATCTCTAAAACCGCAGTACAAATCTATATCGCAATTACTCAAGGATTTAATTAAGTAGCTCATGGGAGCAATTCCTATTCCGCCAGCAACTACAGCTACTCTGCCTTTAATCTTCTCCACATCAAACCCATTCCCTAAAGGTCCTAAAATATTCAGGCTTTCACCTTCTCTCAGCTGACTAAGAAGTTTAGTTCCTTTTCCTTTTGTCTGATATAAAAATACAATCTCTCCTTCATTAACATGATGTACGCTTATAGGCCTAGGAAGCAGCATCTGCCCTTCCCAGGCGCTTAACATAAAAAACTGTCCTGGTTTTATATTGACGCTTGAACCTACATGAAGCTCATATATTCCCTCTGCTACCTCAACATTACTAAGCACTTTGCTCGCTGCATACTTTAGCTCCATCATTCTTGCCCCCTTCAGTCTTAGCCCTTGCCGCCTTATCTATAGACTCTCTTATTTGTAGAACCTCTTCTCTAGCACAGAGCTCAAACTCAGCTTCTCTTCCTTCATGATTTTTATAAGCTAAAAGTATTCCTCTTGAGGAGTTTACTACGCCGCCATTTCCATTCTTTAGATATAAAGCAACATCTTCAGCAGTGCCTCCTTGTGCGCCATAGCCCGGTATTAAGAAAAATAGGTTATTAAGTTTTCCTCTAAGTTTTACAGCCTCTTCAACGTGAGTGCAGCCAACTACTGCTCCTATATTTCCATAGCCACAGTTTCCTATATAATCCTCTGTCATTTTGCTTAGCTTTTCCCCTACAGTTTCATATACACTTTGTCCCTGTTCATCTCTAATAAATTGTATATCTCTTGCTCCCTCATTAGAGGTTCTAGCAAGTACAAACAGTCCCTTATCACCAGAATTAACATACTTCAAATATGGTTCTATGCTGTCCATACCCATGTAAGGATTAAGAGTTACAAAGTCGCTTTCAAAATCTCCAGAAAAATGGGCCTTTGCATACATCTCTGCTGTCTTTGCTATATCCCCTCTCTTTATATCCGCTATAACAATTCCACCTAGACTTCTTATATATTCAAGAGTTCTTTGATAAACCTTAAGTCCCATTATTCCAAGAGCTTCGTAGTAAGCTATTTGTACTTTATAGCACGCTGATACATCAAAGGTTGCATCTATAATCTTTTGATTAAATCTAAATATAGCGTGATCCAAATAATTGTATTTCTCTAAGAAACTCTTAGGTATATATGAAATATCTGTATCAAGTCCTACACAAACCGTTCCTTTTTTCTCTACACTTTCATACAATCTATCTATAATCATTATGCTCTTATCTCCCTTCACTCGAACCGGTGGTCAATCTATGCTCTCCCGCTAAAGACCATTTAGGACTTTAACTTAATTATTTGCTAAAGATTACTCTGCCGCCTTTAATTGTCTTAATAATTTCTCCCTTAAGTACCTTTCCACTAAAAGGCGTATTCTTTCCTTTAGACTTAAAGCTGCTTGCATCAACTACATAGCTACTGTTTAAATCAGCTAAGACTAAATCTCCTTCATAACCAATTTTTATTTCTCCCTTGTTAACTCTCATAAGCTTTGCAGGATTTTTTGACATCAACTCTGAAAGCTTATTTAAAGTTATATGACCTTCCTCTACAAGCTTTGTAAAACATACCGAAAAAGCTGTCTCAATGCCCGAAATTCCATTTGCGCCTTTTAGCTTATCTTCATAGCTATGAGGTGCATGGTCTGTAGCTATGGTATCTACAAAGCCTTCTCTAATCGCCTCTATAAGATAATCTATATCCTCATTTTCTCTCAGAGGTGGATTTACCCTATAATCTGTTTCTTTTGTTAAAGCAAGATGATGTGGAGTTACCTCACAGCTTACCTTAACACCGTCTTTTTTAGCTTCTATAACTGACTTCATAGCTTCTTTTGTACTGACGTGAGCTACATGCAGATGGCATCCTGTAAACTTAGCTAAGGTTATATCTCTCCAAGTCATGGTGTTTTCAGCAAGACGTGTATCTACTTCGGTTAATTCCTCGCTCTCCGCATGTGATATAACCATAATATTTTTTTCCTTTGCTTTATTCATTGCCTCAAGCATGACCTTGCTGTCTGAAACACCTCTACCATCGTCTGAAATCATTTTTACTTCTGCATCTAGGCTATCTAAGTGTTTTGTGCATTCTCCCTGCATATCCTTAGTTATAGATACTGTCTGGTGAATATCTATTAAATCTAGCGTTCTAGACTTATCAAGCACATAATTAACGGTCTCCATGTGACTGCAGACTGGATTAGTATTTGCCATTAAATTTACTGCTGTGTAGCCGCCACATGCTGCAGCAAGGCTTCCTGAATATATATCTTCCTTATAGGTCTGCCCTGGATCCCTAAAGTGAGCATGTAAATCTACAAAGGAAGGCATAAGCACTAGACCCTCTGCATCTATAGTTTCACAGTTCTTGGTTAAGTTTGCCCCAAGCTCCTGAATAGTCCCAAATTTTATATAAACATCTCCTTTAAAATCCTGAGACGCATCTATTACTCTTGCGTTTTTAATTAAAAGTTCCATTCATAACCCATCCTTTACGCAGTATATACTTCATCACAATATTCGCATCTGTATTCACCCTTTTTCTTATCTGACACATAAAAAAGCTTTGGCGCATTATGTTCAGTTGAAGTTATACATCTTGGGTTTTTACACCTTCTTGTTTCCTTTACTTTGCTGTTTATTTTAATTTGATCCTTTATTAAATTCATATTTAACATTTTACATCCTCCTATCTAACACCTAATAATTTAGCTATTAGTGCCATTCTCACATACATTCCATATTTAGCCTGATCAAAATAGCAGGCTCTATGGTCTTCATCTACCTCATAGGCTATCTCATTTACTCTAGGAAGAGGATGAAGCACTATCATATCTTCTTTAGCTTTCTTCATCTTGTCTACATCAAGGATATAGCTGTCCTTAAGCCTTAGATATTCTTCCTCACTAAAAAACCTTTCTCTCTGAATCCTTGTCATGTAAAGAATGTCTATCTTGTCCATAACTTCTTCCATAGTTTCAGATTCAATAAAATCAATATTATTTTTTTGAAGAATCTCTTTTTTAATATACTCCGGGATTTTTAATTCTTTGGGAGATATAAGAACAAACTTATTATTTTTATATCTTGAAAGAGCCTTTATAAGCGAGTGCACTGTTCTTCCAAACTTTAGATCGCCGCATATTCCAATGACATGGTTTTCAAGGCTGTTTTTTATAGATTTTATTGTTAACAGATCTGTTAAGGTTTGAGTTGGATGATGATGACCGCCGTCTCCGGCATTAATAACTGGAATTGTAGAGTAGATAGAAGCTACCTTCGGGGCACCTTCCTTTGGATGTCTCATAACAGCTATATCAGCATAGCAAGCAACTGTTCTTATAGTATCTGCTACACTTTCCCCTTTAGCAACTGAACTGGAATTAGGTTCTGAAAAACCAAGTACACTGCCGCCAAGTCTAAGCATAGCAGCTTCAAAGCTAAATCTTGTTCTTGTGCTTGGTTCATAGAATAAGGTAGCTAAAAGCTTACCCTGACAAAGATGTGAAAATTCTTGTGGACATTCAATAATTTGATTTGCAAGCTGAAAAATCTCTTCGAACTCGTCCAAGGAAAAGTCCATTGGATCGATTAAGTGTCTTCCCTTTAACATGATATTTTCCTCCTTCTTAACCTCTCGGGCCAAATTAAAGTTGGTTATAAACTTATTAATTTTAAGCATTAAAAAACGCCTTCCTTTAGAAAGGAAGGCGTAGTTATCTCTTTGTTACGCTAAGATAAAAATCTACTATTACGCTTTCCTTCATGGCCTCACGGAACCATTCTTAAAGGTTTTACATAATATTATCACATCATATATACTTTGTCAAGTTATTTTCAAGCTTCATTAACTTAGATAGCTTCCATAAGATCAAACTGAGAAATATAAAGCTTATAATATTCTCCTTTCATTCTTATAAGCTCATCATGAGTTCCCTGTTCAACAATTTTACCGTTATCAATATACATAATTCTTGATGCATTCTTAATTGTTGAAAGCCTGTGAGCAATAATAAAGGAGGTTCTTCCCTTAAGAAGCCTTTCAAGCCCCTCTTGCAGTGCTATTTCTGTTTTTGTATCAATACTTGAGGTAGCCTCATCCAAAATTAGTATTTTAGGATTAGCTAACAAAGCTCTCGCAAAAGAAACAAGCTGTCTTTGTCCTACCGACAACCTAGTTCCTCTTTCATTTACTTCTGTTTTGTATCCATCCTTAAGAGTAACTATAAAATCATGGGCCTTTACAGCTTTTGCTGCTGCTATCACTTCTTCATCGGTTGCTTCAAGCTTTCCATATCGTATGTTATCCATAATTGTACCTGAAAATATAAAGGTATCCTGAAGCATAACTCCCATTTGTTTTCTCAAAGATTGAAGAGTTACCTTGCTTATGTTTTCTCCGTCAATCCTTATGTTCCCGCTGTCTATATTATAAAATCTGCTTATAAGGTTAATTATAGTTGTTTTTCCTGCTCCAGTTGGTCCAACTAAAGCTATGGTTTCTCCTTCCTTTACCTTAAAGCTTATATCATCTAAGATTTTTTTATCTTCTTCGTAGCTGAAGCTTACATTTTCAAAAGAAACACTTCCACTTATATCTGGGAGTTCTTTAGCCCCCACTGCATCTTGAACAATTACCTCTTCATCTATAGTTTCAAATATTCTTTCAAGATATGCCATGGCCATAATTATCGAGTTATAAAAATTGCTTATATTAGTAATTGGAGCCCAGAACCTGCCTATGTATCCTATAAAAGCTATCAGTACTCCTACAGTTACGCCTTTGCCTATCAACGATATCCCTAATATATAAACCGCTGAAACTGTAACTACTGATATATTCTCAACTGCTGGCCATAGCAAAAACTGAACACTTACAGCCTTAAGCCAGGAGATTTTATAGCTGTTGCTTACCTGCCTAAATATTTTTAAGTTTTCTTCTTCTCTAGCAAAGGCTTGAGTAACCTTGATGCCTGCTATACTCTCATGAATATATGCATTCATATTTGACTGTTTGCTGCTTAATACCTGATAGGCTCTTCTTTGCGCATTTTTTATTAGGAATACTACAACTGCCAAAATAGGAAGGCCAAGCAAACAAATTAGTGTAAGTCTTGCATCAATTGCAAACATAAAGCACACTATAACTATAAGGCTAAATAAGTCTGTAATAAGATTTATAAGTCCATTTGACAGTAAATCGCTTAGAGAATTAACATAGTTAACAACTCTCACCAAAATTTTGCCATGAGGTCTGTTGTCATAGAAAGTAAAGGGCAGCTTTTGAAGATGCTTAAATAAATCCAGTCTTATATTCTCTATAACTCTCTGTCCCATTGAAGACATAATTCTGATTCTAAACTTCATACAGATTCCAGTAATCACTATTGTAGATATAAACACTAAAGATAGCATCCAAAGTCCTTTTTTATCTCCCTGTGGAATCTCAGCGTCTATAGCTATTTTAATAAGATAAGGTCCAATGAGACTGGCAGCACTAGCTAGAAGCATTAATAAAACAGTTGCCAAAACTTCTTTTTTGTATGGTCTAATATAACCACCTAATCTTTTTAAATGATTTATGTTAAATTCACTTTCCAGTCTCTCATCAACATCAAATTTATTTCTTGCCATCTACACGACCTCCTTGCTCTTAACGTTGTCAAAGTCTCCAAATTGATTCATATATACATTATAGTAGTAACCCTTTTTACTCAATAGCTCCTCATGTTTTCCCTTTTCAACTATAGTGCCTTTATCAATAACGAGAATTAAATCTGCATTCTTTACTGAAGAAATCCTATGAGCAATTATAAAATTAGTTCTGTTGCTATACACAGATTTTAAAGCTCTCTGAATCTTGTGCTCAGTCTCCATATCCACAGCTGAAGTAGTATCATCTAAGATTAGTATGGAAGGGTTCTTTAAAAGAGCTCTTGCCAAAGCGATTCTCTGTTTTTGGCCTCCCGATAGACCAACTCCTCTTTCACCAATGATAGTGTCATAGCCTTCAGGCATATTAGTAATAAATTCATGAGCTCCAGCAAGCCCTGCTACTTTCCTTACTTGATCCATAGACGCCTGAGGATCTCCATAGGCAATATTTCCTTCTATAGTGTCCGAGAATAGGAATATATCCTGCATTGCAACTGCTGTGTTATCCCTAATCTTCTTAATGTCCCATTCTTTAATGTTCATTTCATCAATAAGCACTTCTCCCTCAGTAACATCATAAAACCTGCAAATAAGATTTACTAAAGTAGATTTTCCAGAACCAGTAGGACCTAATATAGCCACTGTTTGACCTGGTTTTGCAGTAAAATTAATGTTCATCAAAACAAGTTCATTCTCATAACTGAAGCTTACATTTCTAAATTCTACCTGACCCATTATTCTTTGTTTATCCATTGGGAAATCCACCGTTTTAATCTTAGGTTCTACCTCCATAAGAGCTTTTATCTTTTCAGCTGAAGCAGCAAACCTTTGAATATCGTTAATAAGCCATCCGGCCATACGCATTGGATTGTTAAGAGCCCAGATAAGTCCATTAAAAACAACTAATTCGCTTAAGGTTAAAGTCTTATTTATAACCATAATTCCACCTGTAAGGATCATGGTGACGGAAAGCATTCCAGCCAAAGAATCCAATACAGGCAGATATTTTTCCCACACCTTTGCAGATTCCATATTTTTCAGTCTGTAGCCTTGGTTTTCCTTTGTAAATTTTTCCACTTCATAATCCTCTTTTGCAAAGGCCTTAACCACTCTATTTCCGCTGATATTTTCCTGAACTACAGAGTTAAGCTTTGAAAACTGTTCTCTTATTGCTGAGAAGGTTGGCTTAACTTCAAAAGTCATTCTATAAGCTAGAAATCCTATTAACGGAGTAACGGCTAATAAAATCAGAGTGAACTTTAAACTAATTGAAGCCATCATAACTACTGCAAATATAAATATTGCAGCGTTCTCTAAGACATTATAGACAACCCAGGCTACAAAATGCCTTACCGCATCCATATCGCCTGTCATCCTAGCCATAATATCTCCAGTTCTATTTTGATTATAGAAATCAAAATCAAGCTCCTGAAGCCTTGAATAAATTTTTTCTCTTAGGTTAAAGATTACATTTTGTGATACCCTCTCAAAGGTCATCTGAAAGAAATATCTTATTACCGATTTAAGGAATGTGGCACCAATCATAGAAACTAGCAGCATAACTAGAAGGCTTTTATCCCCCTGGATTATTACCTTGTCTACAATTTTTCCGGATATATATGGATTAACCATATTGAGAGCAGAGCAGAATAAAACGAGTATAAATCCTAAGCCCATCTTCCAAGAGTAAGGTTTAATATATTTCCAAATCCACTTAATACTTCCCATTGAGTATCCCCCTTTTATTATTAGTACATATAGATTGCTAATTTTTATGCCCCTTCTATTTCTTCTAATTTATTAACCTTTTAAATTATGAACTAAATAAAGCAAAATAAAAATGTACTTTTTTAACATGATGATGTATATTCTTATATAGATTAACTTATATTTTTCATACTGATTGGGGTGGCTTACATGGGTTATCTTTGCATTAAACCTGAGGAATTTAATCCTCAGATATTATATATTTTCAGATCAGATAATAAGAATGGGTACGCTGGAAAGAATCATTATCACGATAACATAGAGTTAAACTATGTTGTATCAGGCACTGCTTTTTATACGATTGACGATACTGTATATGAAGTTAGGGAGGGGAATCTTTTAATTCTCAATCCCGGAATATATCATCAGCAGTTTATTCCCTCAGATGTTCACACACAGGGGCTTCATATAGGTATTAATAAACTTTTTTTAAAAGGTCTCTCTCAAAACCTTATACTCCCAGATGGAACCTCTCCGTTAGCTGTTCTTACAAAGTATGCAAATGAATTCTCATCTTGTATACATCAAATAATTGTTGAACAAGAAAGCAAGCTGGCTGGCCATGAACTTGTACTTAAGACTTTGGTAATGAGACTTATAGTAATACTTATAAGAGAACTGTATTCTGTAGAAGATAAGGCTGACAGCTATAAATTAAGTTTTGAGTACTCAGAAAAATCAATTATGGTAAATACGATTATTGAATATATAAATAACCACTACAATGAAGAAATTTCTTTAGACAAGCTTTCTAAGAACCATTATTTGAGTCCTGTATATCTTTCAAAGGTTTTTAAAGAGGAAACCGGAGATTCTCCTATCAATTATTTGATAAATCTTAGGTTAGACAAAGCAAAAGAACTTCTCGAAAAAGGAAGCCTATCAATAAAAGCAGTGGCAAAGCTTGTTGGCTATAATGATGCCTACTACTTCAGCAAACTCTTCAAAAAACACTTTGGGATTTCACCTTCAAAACTAAAAAAATGAGAGCGATAAGTTGTCTTATCGCTCTCATTTTACATTATTTATTTTTTTATATAGCTTCCATAAGTTCAAATTGAGAAATATAAAGTTTATAGTATTCTCCTCTTTTTCTCATAAGCTCCTGATGGCTTCCTTCCTCTATAATTTCTCCTTTATCGATAAACATAATCCTACTTGCATTCTTAATAGTAGACAGCCTGTGAGCAATCATAAAAGAGGTTCTACCTTTCAATAGCTGTTCAAGACCCTTTTGCAAGACTATTTCAGTCTTAGTGTCTATACTTGAGGTTGCTTCATCCAATATTATAATCTTTGGCTTCGCAAGTAATGTTCTTGCAAAACATACAAGTTGTCTTTGCCCTACTGAAAGCCTTGTTCCTCTCTCATTAACCTCAGTATAGTAACCCTTTTCCATTTCCATTATAAAATCATGAGCCTTTACAGCTTTAGCTGCTTCTATCACTTCTTCGTCTGTGGCCTCTAGTCTTCCATACCTAATGTTATCCATGATTGTACCTGAAAATATAAAAGAGTCCTGAAGCATTATACCCATCTGCTTTCTAAGTGACTCTAGTGTGACATCTTTTATATCAAATCCATCTATTAATATTTCGCCTTCTTGTATATCATAAAATCTGCTTATTAAATTTACTATAGTACTTTTTCCACAACCCGTTGTTCCCACTATGGCTATACATTCTCCTGGTTCTATAGAAAAATTCATAGCGTTTAATATCAATTTAGAAGGTTCGTAGGCAAAACTTACATTCTTAAATTCTACTTTACCCTTTATATCTGGAAGTTCCTTAGCATTGGGCAAATCCTCAACTGTTACTTTTTCATCCATTGTTTCAAAGATTCTTTCTAGATAAGCCATAGCTGTAACTATTGCATTATAGAAACTTCCAAGGTTAGTTATAGGCTGCCAGAACCTCCACACATAACTTATAAAGGCTATGAGAACCCCAACTGTTACACCAGCTCCTACTTGAGCTATTCCTATAACATAAATTGCACTTACTGTAAGCACGGATATATTTTCTGTGGCAGGCCAAAGCAAAAACTGAATTCCTACTGCTCTCATCCAAGCCCTTCTATATTCGCTGCTTAAATCTTTGAATATATTTAAACTCTCCTCTTCTCTTGCGAAGGATTGAGTAATTTTCATTCCACAGATACTTTCATGAACATAGGCATTCATATTTGAAGTCTTGCTGCTTACCCTTTGCCAAGCTTTCCTTTGAGCGTTTTTTATCAAGAAAATTGCTATCCCTAAAGCAGGTAGAGAAACAATGCTTATAAGAGTAAGTCTTACATTTATAGCAAACATAAAAATCAAAATAACAAATAAACTAAAAAGCTCAGATATCATGTTAATTATTCCATTAGACAAGAGATCGCTTAAGGAATTAATATAATTTACTACTCTCACTAATATCTTTCCATGAGGTCTATTGTCATAGTAATGAAAAGGCAGCTTCTGCAAGTGAGTGAATATATCCTTTCGCATATTAAAGATTATATTTTGCCCAACCTCAGACATAGTTCTTATCTTATACTTTAGCGCAAATGCAATTATAATAAGAGTTCCGAGGTAAATTGCACTTAGTCCTATAAGTCCTGAAATATTACCACCTGGAATCATATAATCCAATGCAATTTTCACTAAATATGGCCCTACTAAACCTGCTGTGCTCGCAATTAGCATGGACAGTATAGCAAGAAAAACTTCTTTTTTGTAAAGCATTATATATTTCATAAGCCTTTTAAAATATTTGAAATTAAATGTACTTTTTAACTCTTCATCTATATCAAATTTGTTTCTTGCCATATATTTCTTCCCCCTTTCCTCCAATAACGTCTTCCTTCTTTCCACACTGACTTTCATAAACGCTATAGTAGTAACCTTTGTTTTTCAAAAGTTCTTGATGCTTTCCTTGTTCAACAATTTTCCCTTCATCTATAACTATAATTCTATCTGCATTTTTAACAGATGCTATTCTATGAGCAATTACAAAAGTTGTTTTATCCTTGTAATAGGGCTTTAAGCTTTTATATATTTTCTGCTCAGTCTCTAAATCCAAGCTTGAGGTTGTATCATCTAAAATTAAAATTGAAGGGTTTCTCAAAAGAGCTCTTGCAAGGGAAATTCTTTGTCTTTGTCCTCCCGATAGGCCAACACCTCTTTCACCAACAATTGTATCGTAGCCATCCGGCAGATTAAGTATGAAATTATGAGCCTCAGCAAGGCTTGCTGCCCATTTAACCTGATCATTTGTAATTTTCGGCACGCCATAGGAAATATTGCCCTCTATTGTATCTGAAAATAAAAATACATCCTGCATAGCAACTCCAACATTTTCTCTAAGAGTTTTAATATCATAAAGCTTAACGTTGTTGCCATCAACTAAAACTTCACCCTCTGACGCATCATAAAATCTGCAAATCAGATTTATCAAAGTAGTTTTACCTGAACCTGTTGGTCCAATAATTCCTATAGTTTCTCCTGGACTTGCTTTAAAGCTTATATCTTTTAAAATCCACTGTTCACCATATTTGAAGCTCACATTTTTAAGTTCTACTTTCCCTTTTATTTTATCCTTTTTAGAAACCTCTTCTCCATTGCTTATCTTTGTTTTTGTTTCAACCAAACTTATTATTTTTACAGCTGAGGCTCTGAATCGTTCTATGTCATTTATAAGCCACCCGGAAGCTTTCATTGGATTATTAAGAGCAAAAATGAAGGAATTAAAAGTAACAAGCTCTCCTAATGTTAAGCTTTTTCTTATAACCATTATTCCACCCACAATTAACATGACTACGGGTAATATATTTGCAGTAGTTTCAATAATAGGCAAATATTTTTCCCAAACTCTAGAAGAATCTATATTGCTCTTTCTAAAATCCTCATTGGCTTCTAGAAATTTTTCTGTTTCATATTTCTCCTTAGCAAAAGCCTTAACAATTCTGTTACCGCTTATGTTTTCTTGAACTATAGAATTAAGCTTAGAAAACTGGTTTCTTATATTTTCAAAGGTAGGTCTTACTGTAAATGCAAGCTTATATGCAAAGTATCCTGTCACAGGTGTAATAAGCATAAGTATTAAAGCAAACTTAAAATTTATATAGAACATAACAGCTGCTGCAAACAAAAATACCATTCCATTTTCAAAGACCATATAAACTACCCATGCTACAAAGTGCCTAACCATGTCAATGTCTCCAGTCATCCTTGCCATAATATCCCCAGTTCTAGTGCAATCAAAGAAACCAAAGTCTTTTTTCTGCAAATCACTGTAAATTTCTTCTCTTATATTGAAGATTACATTTTGGGATATTCTTTCAATTGTTATTTGAAAGATATATTTTGCTATGGTCTTAGTTATAGTTACAGCTATTAAAGCGGTAATAATAGGAAAAAGTAAACTCTTATTTTTCCCTATTATTACTTGGTCTACTATTATTCCAGAAACATATGGTCCAACCATATTTAAAAGGGCAACCAAAAGCACTAAGGCAAGCCCAATAAACATTTTTGCTTTGTACTGACTGACATGCTGCCAAACCCATCTAAATGCCATAAAAATTGCCCCCTTCATAAAAAATTTTCTCTTTTTATTATGTGTCGTATCCATAAAAGTAAAAGAGTTTTTAAACTGTATTTTTATGAAGAGAACTTATATTTTTCTTATATTTACATTTTTTAAGTAAATTTTAAAAATTGAGTATAGTACCGTGTATATAAAAAAGATGGTTCTGCAAAACTCAGAACCATCTTAATCAACTCTGCTTTATTCTTATAATCCAATATCTTTTCGATAATAGCTATCACTAAAACTTATTTTATCAATTCCATTGTAAGCTCTTATTCTTGCTTTCTCCAAGCTTTCATCCAGAGAGGTTACAGCAAGTACTCTACCGCCAGAAGTTAACAGTTTATCCCCTTCAAGCCTTGCTCCAGCAATAAATACTTTATCGCCGTCATTACTAATTCCATTTACTTCAAATCCAATTTTATATTTATTGGGATATCCCCCTGAAGCCGCCACAACACAGCAGGAATATTTATTCTTCCAACGTAGATTATAGTTGCAAAGATTTTTATCTAGAGCGTTAATTATTAGTTCAGCAAAATCGCTTTCCATAAGCGGAAGCACAGCTTGTGTTTCGGGATCGCCCATTCTAACATTGTATTCTAGAAGATACACTCCTTTTTTAGTTATCATAATCCCAAAAAAAATAACACCTACATAATCCATATCCTCTTTGCCAATACCTTTAAGAGTTGGCTCCATTATCTCTGTCCTAAAACTCTCTAAAACCTCTTTTGTGCAGAAAGGGTTAGGAGTCACAGCTCCCATTCCACCAGTATTAGGTCCTTCATTATTTTCGTAAATGGTCTTATGATCCTTTGCAGATAACAACGGAATTATTGTAGTTCCATCTGTTACAGCAAGAATTGAGGCCTCAACACCTTCTAAGAATTCCTCTATAATAATTCTTCTTCCAGCACCTTTAAATATATCATCCACCATAAAGCTCTCGATGCAGTCTGCAGCTTCTTTAGGACTTTGGCATATAGAAACTCCTTTTCCTGCCGCAAGTCCATCTGCTTTTATAACTATAGGATAGGAACAGCTCTTTAAATAGTTTAAAGCACTTAACGGTTCATGAAAAACCTCATAAGCAGCTGTTTTGACTCCATATTTTTTCATAAAATCCTTTGCAAAGGCTTTACTGCCTTCAAGGGCAGCAGCCTGCTTTGAAGGACCAAAGATTTTAATTCCGTTAGCTTTAAAAATATCCGTTATTCCATCAACTAAAGGAGCTTCAGGCCCAACTACCACAAAATCTATCTTATTATCTTTAGAAAAATTTAACAGTTTTTTAAAGTCATAGATTTTTATGTTCTCACATTTATTTTCTAAAGCAGTTCCACCATTTCCTGGAGCACAGTAGATTTTATCTATCAACTGACTTTGTGATAGTTTCCAAGCAATTGCATGTTCTCTTCCACCACTTCCTATTACTATTGCCTTCATATCTTCACCACCAATCTTAATGCTTAAAGTGCCTTATACCTGTAAACACCATTGCAATTCCATGATTGTTGCAGACTTCTATTGAATCATTGTCTCGTATAGATCCACCTGGCTGAATAATTGCCTTAATGTTATGCTTAGCAGCTTCTTCGGCTACATCGCCAAATGGGAAGAAAGCATCAGAAGCTAAAACAACACCGTTCTTTGCTCTATCCAAAGCCTGAGCAGCAGCCCATATTCTATTAGTTTGTCCGCCACCAATGCCTTTTGCCATACCATCCTTAATTACCACAATGGCATTAGACTTTATATACTTAACAACCTTCATTCCAAACATTAAATCTGTCATTTGGTGTTCTGTTGGCTTTTTTTCTGTAACATAATTTATACCCTCTATAAGCTTTTTATCAGTTGCTTGTACTAATATTCCCCCATCTACTGAAACAAACTCTAGGTCGTTTTGAGGCTTGCTTTCCCCTTTTATAATTCTTAGGTTTTTCTTTGCTTTTAAAACTTCTATAGCTTCCTCGTCAAAGTCAGGTGCAATAACTATTTCTAAAAATATTTTTACAAGTTCTTCAGCAGTTATCTTATCAACTTTTTTATTGAATGCCACTATTCCTCCAAAAATAGAAACAGGATCGCATTCAAAGGCTTTTAAATATGCTTCTTGAACACTCTGCCCTAGTGCTACACCACAAGGGGTGTTATGTTTTACTGCACAGCATACAGTTTCCTCAAACTCACTAACTACCTTCCAAGCAATATCCATATCCTTAATGTTATTGTAGGAAAGCTCCTTGCCATTTAACTGGCTAAATGTTTTTATGGCTCCTTTGCCAGTAGTTGAGGTATAATACGCCGCACTTTGATGAGGATTTTCACCATATCTTAAGTCCATGAGCTTTTTATAGGAAGCAGTAAAATATTCAGGATAACTGTCTTCCAAAAGAAATCCGCTTATAGCTGCATCATAAGCTGACATAAGGTTAAATACCTTGCCTGCTAAACGTCTCCTAGTAACAAAATCAACCTGCCCACTTTTTTCTAGTTGATTTATTATATCCTCATAGTCTTTTGTGTCTGTTAGCACAATGACATCCTTAAAATTCTTAGCTGCTGCTCTTATCATTGTAGGGCCACCAATATCTATAAATTCAACCTTTTCCTCAAAGGATATATTCTCTTCTACCTTGTCAAAGAAAGGATATAGATTCACAACTACAATATCTATAGGAGTTATATCCTTTCTTTTTATTGTTTCCATATGTTCATTATTATCCCTTATGGCAAGTATCCCTCCGTGTATTACCGGATGAAGGGTTTTAACTCTGCCGTCAAGTATTTCCTCAAAGCCAGTTACCTCAGAAACTTCTGTAACTTCTATATTGTTTTCTTTTAAAAATCTATAGGTTCCACCTGTAGATAAAATCTCTATATCTTTATCCTTAAAAAATCTTGCTAATGGAAGTAAATTTGTTTTATCATAAACACTTATAAGCGCTCTTTTTAGCATATTTCAAAACCTCCCTCATCAATTAAAACCTTTCGTCCTTTAACTTTAATTCTCTTTTCAGCAATCAGCCTAATAACCTCAGGAAGCGCATTATGTTCTTCCTCAAGGACTCTCTTTTGCAAAAGTTCTGCTGAATCCTGTGGAAAAACAGGCACTATTTTTTGGCAGATTATAGCTCCAGTATCTGTACCTTCATCCACAAAATGCACTGTGCATCCTGAGAATTTAACCCCGTAATCCACAGCCTTTTGGTGAACTTTTATGCCGTACATTCCCGGGCCACAGAAGGCAGGTATTAGAGATGGATGGATATTTATTATTTTATTTTTAAAGCTTGATACTAGTTCCCCTTCTAGTATTGATAGGAAGCCAGCTAAAACAATTAAATCTATTTTATCTTTGGTAAGCTTTAAAATTTCCTGGGAAAGAGTATCCCTGTGGAGTTCTCTGTCTATCACATATGTTTTTATCTCCCTGCTTTTAGCTCTCTCAATCCCATAAGCTTCCTCTCTATCACTTATGACCATCTCTATGGAACAGTTTAAGTTTCCTGCTTCAATGCTATCTATTATTGCCTGAAGATTACTGCCTGAGCCTGAGATAAGAACTGCTATTTTAAGCAAACCCCTGCACCTCCAGCTTCCACATGCCCAATGTGATATGCCTTCAAGTTCATTTCTTTTAAAGCAGTTATGACTTTCTCTTTGTCAGCATTGTCAACACATAGCACAAAGCCTATCCCCATATTAAAGGTGTTAAATGCGTGCTCCTCTTCTACCCCAAGCTCTAGCAAATATTTAAGTATTTCTGGAATTCTGATGCTATCCTTATAAATTACAGCAGTAAGATTATCCTTGAACATCCTAGGAATATTTTCATAAAAACCTCCTCCAGTTATATGAGCCATCCCTTTAATTTCAAAGCTTTCTAAAAGCTTAAGAACAGGCTTAACATATATTTTCGTTGGAGTTAAAAGCTCTTCTCCCATGCTTTTTCCATTAAACTCTGCTCCCAAATCTGAAATAAGCTTTCTAACCAAAGAATACCCATTGCTGTGTAAGCCTGAGGATTCGATTCCTACAAGAGCATCTCCAAGTTTGATACTGCTGCCATCAATTATCTTATTTTTATCAACTATTCCTACTGCAAATCCTGCAATATCGTATTCTCCTTCTCTATAAAAGCCTGGCATCTCTGCGGTTTCTCCACCAATAAGTGCACATCCTGCCTCTAAGCATCCTTCTGAAACTCCTTTAACAAGCTGTTGTGCAGTCTCTGCCTCAAGCTTTCCGCAGGCAAGATAATCTAGAAAAAACAAAGGCTTGGCTCCATGGCATAAAATATCATTAACACACATTGCTACACAATCTATGCCTACAGTATCATACTTTTCCGTTCTAAAAGCTATGTCAAGCTTTGTACCAACTCCATCTGTTCCTGATACTAGAACAGGATTTTCATAACCTTTACCCAGTTCAAACATTCCTGCAAAGCTTCCTATATTACTTAAAACACCAGGTATAAAGGTCTTTTGTGCATGCTCTTTTATAAGCTTAACTGACTTGTAGCCTTCCTCAATATTAACTCCAGAATCCTTATAAGTAGTCATATTTCGTTCTTCCTTTCAACCTTTATTTTTCTAAATATTCCTTAGGGGTTTCCATTGGTGCGGCAACAGGATAAACCCCATTAAAGCACCCTAAACAAAACTTGTTTTTTCCGCCTAAAGCAGCTAGAAGCCCTTCCATGCTTAGATAAGCTAAACTATCTGCTCCAATATCTTCTCTTATATTTTCAATATCCTGCTGAGCTCCGATAAGCTCTTTTCTATATGGAGTATCTATCCCAAAATAACAGGGATATTTAACTACAGGCGATGCTGACCTAAAATGCACCTCTAAAGCACCTGCCCTCCTTAAGGAATCTACAAGCTTTCTGCTGGTAGTTCCTCTTACTATAGAATCATCTATTAGCACAACTCTCTTTCCCTCAACATTAACCTTAAGAGGGTTTAGCTTTACAGCAACAGCCCTTTCTCTTAGTTCTTGCGAAGGAGCTATAAAGGTTCTAGCAACATATTTATTTTTTATAAAGCCATTATCATAGGGTATTCCAGATGCCTTAGCATACCCCATAGCTGCCTGCATTCCCGAGTCCGGCACGCCTATGACTATATCTGCATCCACAGGGCTTTCCTTAAAAAGCTGCTTTCCGGCTTCAATTCTGGAGGTATAAACATTTATCCCATCTATTACACTGTCTGGTCTAGCAAAGTATATATATTCAAAGGCACAAGTTTCAGGCCTTATCCTTTCTGCAAAGCTTATAGAGCTTATCCCTTCCTTATCGATAATAACTATTTCCCCTGGATCTACATCTCTTACAAATTCAGCTCCTACAGCATCAAGCGCGCAGCTTTCCGAGCAAATAATGTAGCTGTCATCTATCCTTCCAATACAAAGTGGCCTGATTCCATTAGGGTCTCTAACTCCAATAAGCTTATCTTCTGTTAATAGAACAATAGCATAAGAACCTTTAACTGCTTGTATTGCATCCACAATAGCTCTTTCCATACCCCGTTTGGCACCTCTAGCGATGAGGTTTAATATAACCTCTGAATCAATTGAGGTTTGAAATATGCAGCCACAATCCTCCAAAAGTTCTCTTATAACATCAGCGTTAACAAGATTTCCGTTATGGGCTACAGCAATATTTCCAAGCTTATATCTTCCTATTATAGGCTGAGCATTTGTTACGTTGCTTGCTCCTGTAGTTGAATACCTAACATGACCTATTGCAATAGAGCCTGTCATCGCCCTAAGATTTTCCTCATTAAAAACATTTGCCACAAGTCCCATATCTTTATGGCATTGTATATTGCTGAAATCCGACACTGCTATTCCTGCACTTTCTTGACCCCTGTGCTGAAGAGCGTAAAGCCCATAGTAAGTCAATGTTGATACATCTAGAGCTTCCTTAGCAAAAATTCCAAACACTCCGCATTCCTCTTTGAATTTATCTTCATCCTCCCATATTCTCATAGCTTTTACTCCCCACATACTCTTTTTAATATTTCAGTATAAGCCTCTCGTACATTTCCTAAATCTCTTCTAAATCTATCCTTATCTAATTTTTCATTTGTTCTAGCATCCCAAAATCTGCAGGTATCTGGTGATATCTCATCAGCTAAAAGTATTTCTCTATTTTTTGTTTTTCCAAATTCAAGCTTGAAATCTATAAGCTTAATATTCTGTCTCATAAAGAATTCTTTTAATATATTGTTTACATTAGCAGCCATTGCATAGATAGTCTCAAGTTCCTCAAAAGTTGTTGCTCCTATGGAGACAGCATGATAATCATTTATAAGAGGATCCCCAAGCTCGTCGTTTTTGTAGCTAAGCTCAAAAACTGTAGTACTAAGCTTGTATCCTTCTTCTAGCCCAAGTCTTTTTGCCATGCTTCCGGCAGCCACATTTCTCACTATAACCTCAAGAGGTATAATATCTACTTTTTTACAAAGCTGTTCCCTATCATTTAATTTCTCAATAAAATGAGTTTTAACCCCTCTTCCTTCAAGCAGCTTAAAAATTTCTGAAGTTATCGTATTATTTAAAATTCCCTTGTCTTCAATTTCGCCTTTTTTCTCACCATTAAAAGCAGTAGCATCGTCCTTATAGTATATAACGACTTTATCTTTATCCTCTGTGCTGTAGATTTTTTTTGCCTTTCCCTCGTACATCATGTTTAACTTTTCCATTATAATTCCACCCCTTCATTGTTTTCTCTTATAAATTTTTCTTTCATATTTTTCCTATATTCCAATAGGCTCTTTTTAAGCTCTGGATACTTAAGTGCCAAAATTTCAATAGCCAGCATTCCAGCATTATAGCTATTATTTATTCCAACAGTAGCTACAGGAATAGACTTTGGCATTTGTACTATTGATAAAAGAGAATCCATTCCGCTTACTGCAGCATTTATCGGAACTCCTATAACAGGTAGTATTGAATGAGAAGCTATAACTCCAGGCAAATGTGCAGCAAGCCCAGCCCCTGCAATAATGCATTCAAAGTCCTCTTCTTCAGCATGTTTTAAGACCTCCATAAGCCTTTCAGGCACACGGTGAGCAGATAGAATAAAAGCTTTATATTCAACTCCAAATTCCTTTAACGCTTCTGCCGCTCCCTTCATTATTTCTTTATCTGACTTGCTTCCAAAAATTATTGCTACCTTCATGAAACAACCTCCTAATTATTTAAAGTATTCAACTCCAGCTTCAAACAACTTCTGATTCTTATTTCCCGGTACATTTTTATAAAGTCCATTTCCTATTCTCTCGCTATGTGCCATTTTCCCAAGCACCCTTCCATCCGGACTTGTTATTCCCTCAACAGCATAGAATGAGCCATTAGGGTTTTCCCCAATATACTGCGTGGCTATTTGTCCATTGTGAATTAATGTATTAATTTCCTCTTGACTGCAAAGAAATCGTCCTTCTCCATGAGAAATTGGAAGAGTATGAATCTCTCCTAGTTCAACCTTGCTAAACCATGGAGACAACTTAGATACTACTTTTGTATTAACCATACATGATACATGCCTTCCTATACTGTTATGAGTCAAAGTTGGGCAATTCTCATCCAAATCTACTATCTCTCCGTAAGGTACTAGTCCAAGTTTTATGAGAGCTTGGAAGCCATTACAAATACCTAACATTAAACCATCTCTTTTATTTAACAGATTCATAACCGCTTCTTTAACTCTTTCATTTCTAAATACTGCAGCTATAAATTTACCAGAACCATCCGGCTCATCCCCTGCACTAAAGCCTCCTGGAAGCATAATGATTTGAGAATTGTTTATTTTCTTAACCATATATTCTATAGATTCTTCAATAGCTTGAGAGGTTAGGTTTCTAAATACAAGGCTGTCAACTATTCCTCCTGCTCTTTCAAAAGCTCTTTGAGAATCATATTCGCAATTGGTTCCTGGAAAAGCTGGAATAAATATTCTTGGCTTTACTGCAGAACTTAAAGCGGTTTTTTTATTCTCTTTACTAAAGTTTGTATCTAAGATATACTGCATGCTCTGTTCAGCCTTAACCGGAAATACGTCTGCAAGCGGCTTTTCATATGCTTTATACGCTTCTTTTAGAGTAATTTCCTCTTCACAAACTTTTATAGACTCATTACCTTGTGTATATCCGAGCAACCTATAGTTTGCTTCGTCAAATGCTTCCTTTAAATCTTCTACTTCATTTAGCTCCAAAATGATGGAACCGTAATCAGGTGCAAATAGCTCCATTGGTTTAACAACTTCATTAAACACGAATCCTATTCTATTACCGAAGCACATTTTACTTACTGCTTCTGCAATTCCTCCACCCTTTACAGAAAAAGCTGCTAAAACTTTTCCTGCTTTTATAAGCTCTGTTACCTTTGTAAAATTATATTTTAATCCTTCAAAATCAGGAATATCCTTATCGTCTCTATTGACTGAAACTAGAACAACCTTACTGTTTGCTCTTTTAAACTCAGAAGATATAATATGATGGATTTTGCTTGTAGCAACTGCAAAAGCTGCAAGTGTTGGTGGAACATTTAAATCCTTAAAGCTTCCTGACATGCTGTCTTTTCCACCAATAGCTGCTATTTGAAGCTCCCTTTGAGCTTTAAGGGCTCCTAGCAGTGCAGCCA
The DNA here is from genome assembly GCF_023656515.1 of Clostridium swellfunianum. Taxonomy (NCBI): domain Bacteria; kingdom Bacillati; phylum Bacillota; class Clostridia; order Eubacteriales; family Clostridiaceae; genus Clostridium; species Clostridium swellfunianum. The sequence continues at coordinate 2,980,165 of NZ_JAMOFV010000006.1, read as the reverse complement.
AAGGCTTTCCCCATTTTTCTGATTCTTTTCCTAGCTTTTCAAAGTATTCCTGAAGGGATAACTTAATATTTTTAAATTCTCCTCCCATAGCAACAATTTTTGCCACGGCTTCTACTATGGAATATAAGGCTCCATGATAGGGACTCCACTTTCCTATTTGAGGATTATATCCAAAGGTCATTATAGAAGCAGTATTTGTCTCTCCGTTCAATACAGGTATTTTAGCTGACATACCCTCTGCTGGAGAGGCTTGATATTTTCCTCCAAAAGGCATAATAACTGTTCCAGCGCCTATCGTACTGTCAAACCTCTCAGTAAGCCCCTTTTGAGAACAAATATTTAATTTCTGAAGATTATTAATCCAAGCAGCCTTAAGATTGGTTTCATTTATATGTGGTATATTTTTAAAATAACAGTCTTTCTCAACTGGAGCTTCAACCACAACCTTAATAGTTTGTTTCACTCCATTGGTGTCAAGAAAATCCCTGCTTAAGTTAACAATGCTGTTTCCTCTCCAAAGCATTTTTAGCCTTCTGTTGTCTGTAACCTCTGCAACTATAACCGCCTCTAAATTTTCCTCTTTTGCTAAGGCAATCAGTTTTTGAGAATTATCTTTTGAAACTACTACGGCCATACGTTCCTGTGATTCGGATATAGCAAGCTCTGTTCCATCTAGTCCTTCATATTTTTTAGGAACTAAATCTAAGTTTATATCAAGTCCTTCTGCAAGTTCACCTATAGCAACAGCTACACCACCTGCTCCAAAGTCATTGCATCTTTTAATCAATTTGCTTGCCTCTGGATTTCTAAACAATCTTTGCAGTTTTCTTTCTATTACAGGATTTCCCTTTTGAACTTCAGCTCCGCAGGTTAATATTGATTCTTCATCATGCTCTTTTGAAGAACCAGTAGCACCACCGCAGCCATCTCTTCCTGTTTTTCCTCCTATAAGTAAAACCACATCACCACTGCTTGGTTTTTCTCTTTTAACATTTTCCTTTGGTGCAGCTGCAATAACTGCTCCAATCTCCATCCTTTTAGCTATAAATCCTTCATCATAAAGCTCTGAGACTTGTCCCGTAGCTAATCCTATTTGGTTGCCATAAGAGCTGTAGCCTTGTGCCGCACCTATGGTTATCTTTCTTTGAGGCAGCTTTCCTGGAAGGGTGTCCTCTACTTTCGTTCTAGGATCACCGCTTCCCGTTACCCTCATTGCTTGGTAAACATAAGCTCTACCAGATAACGGATCTCTTATTGCTCCACCAAGGCAAGTAGCTGCACCACCAAAAGGTTCAATTTCTGTTGGATGATTGTGTGTTTCGTTCTTAAACATCAGGAGCCATTTTTCATCTCTGCCGTCAACATCTACATCTATTTCAATGCTGCACGCATTTATTTCATCTGAAACATCTAAGTCCTGAAGTAAGCCATTCTTCCTTAGTTCTTTCATTCCTATAATGGCTATATCCATTAAATTTATAGGTTTGTAGTTTTTTTCATAAACATATTCCCTGCTTTTTAAATACTCCTCATAGGTTTTAGCAATAGGCTCAGAATATTTTCCTTCCTCTATCTGAACACCTTCAATAGTTGTCATGAAGGTTGTGTGCCTGCAGTGATCAGACCAATATGTGTCAATTACTCTTAGCTCTGTAATACTTGGATTTCTTTTTTCTTTATCTCTAAAATATTCTTTACAAAAGTTTAAATCTTCATAAGTCATAGCTAAGTTTAGTCTGTCTTTAATAGCTTTTAGGTCCATATCTCCGCTTTTAATAAATCCATGTAAAACAATAACATCATCTGGTATTTCAACTTCTGGACTTAGTGTTGATGGCTTTTCAAGAGAGGCCTCTCTAGAATCAACAGGATTAATACAGTAGCTTTTTATCTTGATTAATTCGTCCTCTGATATGTCTCCATAGACAACAATAACTTTTGCTGTATTAATAATTGCTTCTACGCTTTTTTCTAGAATTTGTATACATTGAAGTGCTGAGTCTGCTGTTTGATTGTACTGACCAGGTAAGTATTCTATTGCAAAACACTTGCTTTGCTTAGTTAAAGGTAACTGTTCTTCGCAAATTTTGTCTGCTGCCTTATCTGCAAAAACAAAATCTCTTGCTCTTTCATAGACCTTTTGTGAAAGGCCTGAAATATCATATCTGTTTATAACTCTTATATGTTCAATTTTTTCTATCCCAAGATTTAGCTTTAGATCATTAAGCAAATGCTGCGCTTCTATGTCAAACCCATTCTTTTTTTCAACATAAAGTCTTTTTACTTTGCCGTTCATAGCCTACCCCCTAAATTCTAAAAAAATAAATCCACCTCGAGCTTTTCTAAAAAACAGGTAAGCCCAAAGTGGATTTTTAAGTATGAAAAACATACCACATATAAAATGCAGAAAAATCCGGACTCACCCATAGACAGAAAATTAACGGTTTTCTCGTAGAAACTCTCGAACCATATTATCGAGATTATATGGATGATTTAATATTCATTTATCATATAATTATGGTAACATTAAAACTTTCTTTTTTCAATACATTTCTATAAATTTTTATCATATTGTTCGTATATAGCGAAACTTTTTATATTAATTCAGTTTTATAGTTCGTAGTTTAAGCGTTAAATATCATATTTTCAGAAACTGTTTAAATTTATTACTTATTGCTTTAGCTTCCTTTTCAGTAGACATCTCTGTAAATATTCTTAAAAGTGGTTCTGTACCTGAAAACCTGGCTACAGTCCATCCTCCATTTTTAAAATAAACTTTAACTCCATCAAAATATTTTACTTCACTAATGTCGCATCCAAAATCGGGCAATAATCTCTCCTCAAATAAAACTTTCATGAGCCTATCTTTTATTTCTTTGCTAAAGGAGTAGTTCCCTTCAATCATCACAAAATTGCCGAATTTATCATATATATCATTTAGCATTTCAGATATACTTCTGCCTGTTTTACTTATCATCTCAACTAGCAATGTAGCAGCAAAGATACCATCTTTTCCTTTAATATGTCCTCTGATTGTCAAACCACCGCTGCTTTCTCCGCCTATGACAGCATCAGTTTCTTCCATCTTTGAGCTTATGTGTTTAAAGCCAACAGGAACCTCATAGCATTTTTCATCGAAGCTTTCTGCAATTCTATCCAGAAGATGCGTGGTAGCAAGGTTTCTAACAACTGGTCCTCTCCAGCCTTTATACTTGTGCAAATAATAGTAAAGTAAAACCATTATTTCATTTGGATGAATGAAATTTCCCTTATCGTCTATTACTCCAAGTCTATCTGCGTCTCCATCTGTAGCAATACCTAAATCATATCCTTTTTCAGCTACCATAGACTTAAGCCTGGCTAAAGTATCATTGCTTGGTGATGGAAGCCTTCCTCCAAATAATGCATCATGTCTGTCATTTATTATATCCAAATCACATCTTGTTGTTATAAGTATAGTTTGAAGTGAAGTCTTTGAAACTCCAAACATTGGGTCAAGAAGTATTTTTAAGCCTTTATTTTTAATCGCTTCTGAATCTATCATACTAAGAATAGTATCTATGTAATCATTGAAGGGATTTATTATATTTATAAGACCTTTATTCACGCCATCTTGAAAATCAACTGTCTTTACTTCCTCAACTTTTATCTCATTTGCTATATCCTCAAGCCTTTGTGTTACACTTGCTTCAGCATCTCTTCCCCCCTTAGTAAAGACCTTTATTCCATTGTATTCAGCAGGATTATGACTTGCTGTAACAGCAATTCCATAGAAAGTATTCATCTTCTTTACAGCAAACATTGTAAGGGGAGTTGGTGATATTTTATCAATAAAGTGAACCACAATTCCATTAGCAGCAAATACTTCCGACGCCCATTTCGCAGCCCTATCTGAAAGAAATCTTCTATCAAATCCAATTACTATTTCCTTTTTTTCCTGTTCTTGTGCAACTAAATCATCAGCTATGGCCTGTGATAGTAGCCTTATATTCGATGCTATAAACTCCTCGCCTATAATAGCTCTCCAACCACCTGTTCCAAATTTTATCATAACAACATCACCTCATATATTACTTAAACTAACCATTTATTAACATGCATTCTTTAGTATATTATCCCTAACATTTTAAAGAATATTAATAAACGTCAAGAGGCTTATTTTCTTTAAGCTCTTGCACACAATTATTTTAGAACTTCATTGCTCTCATGACATTAAGTACAGCTGTTTATTATCTGACCGAATATATAGAATTTCAACCAACTCATTTGTTAACCTATAATAACATTATCAAAACTTTAGCATACAATAATAAATGTAAATATTTATATATTTAAACAATTTAATGAGAGGGGATATTGTGTTATCAAATCAAGATTACATTAAACATTCTTTGGAATTTAATCTATTCTTTTTAAGAATTGCAAAAGAGCATGCTATCTTTGCAGCAGCCTCACTCCCTCCAAGAGATAGAGCAGTAGCTCAGCAGCTTTTGGGAGTAAAAGAAGCCTATGAAGGTCTTTTATCTAAAGCAGTTTCTCTAGCTCCAAGTATAGTTAGTGAAGAATTTTTGCTTTCTGATGAGATAGTTACAGAGCTTACTCTTCCTGCTGAAGAAGCCACACAATTTTTAACTGGACTTCCTATTAATACTCAAATTACAAAACAGGAGCTTAACTTAGTTGCGAAGGCAAAAATGAGAAGAGATGAGGATCTATCGGATGAATTGTCAGATTTAAATAAAAAGGCTATTGCTCTGACAGAAAAAACGATAGCTTTTCTTGAACAAATGCTTAATAACATTTTAAACTGCAAAGCCTTTAGCTACACCTATCCTTTAATGCTTCATCACGTTATTCACGAGTCAAAACTTGCAGTTATGATGCTTAAAAAGTTTGAGCAAAGAGATGCGGTTGACAGTATTAAAGAAATTATTGAACTTGAAATAAACTGGAATGATATTATGCAAGAGCATTCTACATTTATAAGAGGTTATCTCGATCCGTCAGAAAAAGCTTTATTTAGAAAAGCAGATACCTTTGCAAATCAGCTTGAAGCACTTGTTGAAAGAACTGAAGCCTTAAGACAAAACCCACAGGCTCTTCCTCAGGTTACTAGAGAAAGTATTAACCTGGTTACTGAGCTTAGAAATTTCAAGAAACAAGGTGCTGTAGGAATACTTGAATGCAAGATTAAGTCTATTATTCCGCCGCTATTAAGTGACCATGTTCTAAGAGAAGCAAATCATTATCTTAGAATGCTAAACATGTTTAAATCAATGAGCAAATAAAAAAATGAAGAATGAAGCTAAAAACTTCATTCTTCATTTTTTTATTATTTCTCATAACCCTTTGGATGATTTAAATGCCAGTTCCATGCCGTCTCAATTATAGTTTCAAGGGAATTAAACCTGGGTTTCCAACCTAACTCTTCAACAGCTTTATTAGAAGAAGCTATAAGTACTGCTGGATCTCCAGCTCTTCTAGGAGCAACTTCTGCCTTTATTTCCCTTCCTGTAACCTTTCTTGCTACCTCAATAACTTCTTTCACTGAGAAGCCAGTTCCATTTCCAAGGTTATAAATTCTACTTTCCCCACCCTTTCTTAGTCTGTCAACCGCTAAAAGATGAGCTGAAGCTAAATCCATAACATGAATGTAGTCTCTTACGCAAGTTCCATCTTCTGTTTTATAGTCATCACCAAACATCATAATCTTTTCTCGTTGACCTAATGCAGTCTGAAGAATCAATGGTATAAGGTGGCTTTCTGGTGAGTGGTCTTCACCGATTTTTCCACTCTCATGAGCACCCGCAGCATTGAAGTATCTAAGTGCTGTATATTTTATGCCATAAGCATTGTCGCACCACTTTAATACCTTCTCTACAGCAAGCTTAGATTCTCCATATGGATTTGTTGGGAAAGTCTTATCATCCTCCAATATTGGAATACTTTCTGGCTCACCATAGGTTGCTGCTGTTGATGAGAATACAATATTCCTAACTCCATAATCCTTCATTGCTCTTAAAAGACTTAAAGTGCCACCTACATTATTTTCAAAATACTTTAAAGGCTCAGTTACGCTTTCACCAACTAATGAGTCTGCTGCAAAGTCTATAACTGCATCTATATTATTTTCTGTAAATACCCTGTCAAGTATAGCTCTGTCCCTTAGGTCTCCTTCGTAAAACTTTCCCCCTAATATTGCATCCCTGTGCCCTTTCTGAAGGTTATCCAATATAGCAACTTCTTCACCTCTTTCAAGAAGTGCTGCAACCATGTGACTTCCTATATAACCTGCGCCACCACAAACTAATATTGCCATAAAATCTACCACCCTTTTATAATTATTTTACTTCCTCAGTTCCTTGGCCGATTCCACTTAAGTAAAAACTTGGTTCATAGCCTATAAGCTTAGAGTAATTTTCTCTAATCCTATTCATGAAACTATCAACTTCAGACTTTTTAACTATGGCTATTGCACAGCCTCCAAAACCTGCTCCAGTCATTCTTGCGCCTATGCAGCCAGACACTTTAAGCGATTCTTCAACTATTGTATCAAGCTCCTTACCAGTGACTTCATATAAATCTCTTAAAGAATTGTGAGATTCAACTAAAAGCTTTCCAAATTCCTTAAGCTCTCCTTTATTTAAACATTCATAAGCTCTCTTAGTTCTTTCATTTTCATATACTGCATGCTTTGCCCTAGCTCTTACCTTACTATTTTCTATTACGTCTTCCAATTTGTCAAATTCTTCAGAAGTTAAATCGCATAATGCGCTTATTGGCTTTTCTTTTCTTAGAATCACAAGAGCCTCATCACACTCTGCTCTTCTTTCATTATACTTAGATTCATTAAGAGCTCTTCTTTTGTTTGTATTCATGATAACCAGTGTATTATCACCTAAGTCTACGTTAGCATAGCTATAACTCAGGCTTCCACAATCTAAAAGTATAGCTTGATTTTTTCTTCCCATACCTACTGCAAATTGATCCATTATTCCACAGTTAACACCAACAAAGGTGTTCTCAGCTTTCTGTGAAATCTTAACAAGATCAACTCTGTCAGAAGTTCCTCCATTAAATAATGTGTCAACAATAACTGCGATTAAAACTTCTAGGGACGCTGATGAAGAAAGTCCTGCACCATTTGGAATATTTCCGCTTATAAGAATATCCATTCCCTTAAGCCTAACCCCCTTTTCAAGCATCACCTTCATAACTCCCTTAGGATAATTAGCCCAATCCTCTTCTTCCTTAAAAGAAATATTATTTATATCAACAGAAACCTTAAGATCAAAGTTAGTTGAAGCTAAGTTTACAATATTATCATTTCGTTCTCTAACTAAGCCATAGGTTCCAAACTCAAGTGCACAGGGAAATACATAACCTCCGTTATAATCAATATGCTCCCCAATTAAATTTACTCTCCCAGGCGAATGAAAAGTTCTTATTTCTCCTTCACCGTAAATTTTAATAAACTGCTCTTTTAACTGTTGAATATTCATTATTATCCCTCCTTATATATCCATAGGATTACTACTCCTATGCCTCCTAATTAATTATTACTTTTATTAAACCCTGCATACTTCATAAATCTTTCAAATCCATGCCTACCTTCTTCGGTTCTTTTATAAACTCCTGCATCCATAAGCACCTTTAAGAATTTGTCTCCAACTTCCTTATTTAATAGTGTCTCAACCGCATCCTTTTCGAAGTTGTTACCATACTTCTGTAAAAGTTCTTTAACCCATGAAATATGCTTGTGAATTGAATCACTTTTATCTTCTTCTGCTTCTTTTAGTCTTTTCATGTTTCCTTGAAGTATTAATCCTACTTCCTTTAGTTCAGAATTTAGTCTTCCTGGAAGAACTGCTAATCCCATTACCTCAATAAGACCTATATTTTCTTTCTTAATATGGTGCAATTCCTTATGAGGGTGGAAAAGGCCATCTGGATGCTCCTGAGTTGTTATATTATTTCTAAGTACTAAGTCAACTTCAAATTCTCCAGCTTTGTTAATTCTAGCAATAGGTGTTATTGTATTATGAGGTATTTTTTCACCATTGACCAAAGTGTAAGCTAAAACCTCAGAAGCTTCATCTGTGTACTCTCTCCATTGATCCAATATTTCAACTGAAAGTTTCACAAGTTCTTCCTTATTCTTGGAAGATAACCTTATCACAGACATCGGCCACTTAACTATTCCAGCCTTCACACCTTTATAACTTTCATTTTTAAAGTTAGCTTCAATTGCGGCTTTTTCCATTGGAAAAACGTGCTTTCCTCCTTGGAAGTGATCGTGACTCAGTATTGAACCTCCAACTATAGGAAGGTCCGCATTAGAGCCTATAAAGTAGTGTGGAAATTGTTCTACGAAATCAAGCAGCTTTACAAAACTTCTATCTGATATTTTCATTGGTACATGCTTTTCATTAAAGAGAATACAGTGCTCATTATAGTAAACATAAGGTGAATATTGAAGATACCACTGCTCTCCCCCTACTGTTACAGGTATTACTCTGTGATTCTGCCTTGCTGGGTGATTTATATGCCCTGCAAATCCAACATTCTCAATGCACAGTAGACACTTAGGATAATTTGCTTGAGGTTTTAGCTTTGATGCTGCAATCTCCTTTGGATCTTTTTCTGGCTTTGACAAATTTACTGTTATATCCAAAGCGCCGTATTCAGTTTCGGCTGCCCAGTATAAATTCTTTGCTATTCTATCCATACGTATATAGTTAGAGGCTTTAGACAAAGCATAAAATTCGTCTGTTGCTTTCTCTATTCCTTTTTTACTTTTAACAGCAAAAAAATTCCCTACTACCTCAGATTGTCTTGGCATTAGCATTCCCATGATTTTTGCATCAAGTAAATCTCTATAAGTAGCTGTATTATCCTCAATAAGTCCGATTTCATGAGCGTAGTCTAGTAAGCTTTCAAGTATCTGTACAGGATTTTCAAACTCCTCTTCCGGAACATTTCCTAAGTATGGCTCTTCAAGCTTAAGCATATCTAAAAGGGAATTTCTTGCTGCGACTACATCTAAATTCATAAGCATCTTATGTTTCAATCCAAATTTAAGCAGCCTCTCAATTTCATAAGCTGCATTTATGTTACTCATATAATTTCCTCCTACTTTATCTTAATAAAATTATCAATATTCTTAAGTTTTTAACCTTAATCTATAAAATTTATCTAATGATATAGAAATCCTTTTCTATATCATTAGATAAAAATCATGGTCAGATTTTTATCTATCCTAATTATTAAATGTCTACTTTATAGCTGGTGCACAGCTGCCCCTAATTACAAGTTTAGTATCAAGAATTAATTTCTTTCTGCTTTTTTCTCCTTCTTCAATAAGCTCCAAAAGTTCAAGTGCTGCTCTATATCCAATCTCTTTCATATTTAAATCTACACTTGTAAGTTTGGGATGTGTTACCTCAGCTAAAATTGTATTATCAAATCCAATTATTGATATATCCTTTGGTACTTTAATACCAAGATCAATGCACGCATTCAAAGCCCCAACAGCCATAAGGTCGTTACAAGCAAAAATCGCTGTTGGCCTTTCTTCCTTTTGAAGTAATTGCTCCACCACTATTTGGGTTCTTTCAATAACCTCACTGCTGTTTCCTTTTCCTGCATCTATAATTTTTTCATAAGATAATTTATTATTTTTTAAAACATTCTTATATATCTTTTCCTTAATATCATAAGAGAAGCTTTTATGTCCTCTAATCAGTGCAATTTTCTCATGCCCAAGCTCAAGAAGATAATCAAAAGCTTCCTGTGTACCAACTTCTTCATCGTAGCACACAAAGCTGCCCTTATAGCCTTCTGGTGAGCCATTTACTATTATTGTTGGAATAGATTTTGAAAGTTCGTTATAACATCTCTTATGAAGATTTTCCATGGTTGGATCTATTAATATTATTCCATCTACCTGTCTTCCAATGAGCTCCTCAACAAGCTTCAGTTCCTTTTTAGGATCACCTTCAGTATTTGAAAGAGCTATACTATAGCCCTTCTTATTAACAAACTCTTCTATAGCTTCAACTATAGTAGGGAAAAACAAGTTTGTTATTCCAGGAACTATCACACCTATCATAGAACTTTTTTTAGTTATCAGACTCCTAGCCATTGTATTAGGTTTATAGTTAAGCTTTTCTATAGCCTTCTCTATTTTAATCCTTGTTTCTTCCTTCACAGGATAATTGTTGTTTAGCACTCTAGATACTGTAGTAATTGATACTCCTGCCTCTTTTGCAACATCATTTATATTAGCCATATACTCACCTTCTTAGAAAACCTTTTCTATATTTCTATAATAGCATATGCACAAATCCATTTCAATATATAAAAAGCCTAGAAATAAATATTTCTAGGTTTCACTTTTTTATTTTGTATTAACTAGCTGCTTAAACTGGTTAATACTATACTTTTCGCTTATATAAATTCTATGAAGTTTATAAATTCCATTTGACTTATGAGCAAGTCCCTTTTCTGTTGAGAACGCCATTTTATATCCTAGCTGCTCTACTAGTTTAAGTGTATCATTGTTATATTTTCCATAGGGATAAGCAATATAATCAATGTTTCTTCCTAAAATTTTCTCTAAGGCTTGTTTTGAACCTCTAAGCTCCTTAAGCTGATCATTATAACTTAAAGTATCAAGTTTTGGATGAGTCACTGTATGAGCTTCTATAGATATTCCATTTTTGTCCATCTCCTTAAGATGATCTGTAGTCATATAATCTTCGTGTTTGTCAACAACACCAGAGATTACAAATACAGTTGCCTTAAATCCCAATTCTTTTAATATTGGGTACGCATTTGTATAGTTATCCGCATAGCCATCATCAAAGGTTATTACAATAGGTTTTTGAGGAATCTCTGAACCAAGGAGCATATGAGAATATAATTCATTTAAGCTAAGAGGATTAAATCCTTCCTTCTTTAAATACTCCATTTGCTCTTTAAACTTTTCCTTTGGTATTCTAAGTTCATTATCCTTTTCATATTTTATGGAATGATACATAAGTATAGGTATCTTTTTAGAGTCTCCTTGTCCATTTATTGCAGCTTTTAACTTAATTGGATCTTCCAGTTTAGTTTTTTCTTGTTGTCTTTTTAGTTCTTCTTGTTTCCTGAGATCATCTTGCTTTTCCTGCTGCTGCTCAGCTTTGTCTTCCTTCTGGGCCTGGAGTATAATGGTACTTTCATTTTGCTGAACTGGAACCTTGGCACATCCTGTTACAAATAATATAAATACTGATGCAACAGTTATAATCTTTTGTATCTTGTTTTTCATAATAAAATTTCAACTCCGTTAATTATCACTATTCTAATCCTTAGTATACCACATAGCTGTTAATGAAAAAAAGAGGGAATAAAATCCCTCTTAGATTATGCTATATCTTAAATACTTTTAATTCATGCAGTGCTCTCGTAGCCATAACATAGTTAAGCTTGCTTTCCTGCTCTTTATCCTTATGCTGAAGCAGTATTACAGCATCAAACTCAAGTCCCTTTGCAAAATAAGAGGGAATAACTACGATACCTCCGCTGTAAACTATATCTTCATTGTCAATTACCTTAACATAATCTCTTGCTTTAAGTTTTGCCCCAAGCCTTTCTGTTTCTTCTAGATCTCTGCATAGTACAGCTATATTTTCATATTCTTTTTCTTTCAAGTTATGAAGGGCTTCGTCTATTTTTTCCACCAGCTGTTCTTCATTATTAACAATTATCTCTTGAACCGCTTCTCCACTTCTAACAAGAGGGATTATTCTGCTGTCACCAATATATCTATTTGCATACTCCATAATTTCCTTTGTAGATCTGTAGCTCTTATACAAATTAAAATCTTCAATGCTTAAAGTTGGTACAATTTCTCCAAGCTGAAGCATTGGAGTCTTGCCTTCTAAAGGAAGCAATCTTTGATTGCTGTCTCCAACAATAGTCATTGAACTGCATCTTGTAAGTTCTTTGATAACTAAAAACTGTATAGGACTATAATCTTGAGCTTCGTCTATAACTACATGCTTAGTTTCTTCCTTAATTTTTAATCCTTCAAGCTTAATTTTAAGATAAAGTATTGGCGCTAAATCATCCTGAGTAAATTCATCACTTCTATTAAATTCACCATAAAGATCAATACAGTCAGGATTTTGTATCCAAGCCATTTCTTTTTTTGCTTTCATAACCTCTTTAATAACTTCTCTAATATCATGCTTTCTCTTCATATTAAGGGAAGTTTCATATATTTCAAGCTCAGACTTAGTCATTTTGGCAATTCTTTCATTGTATTCCTTTTGAATTCTTCTTACTTCTTCATCTCTATAGTCTCTAAGCTTTGAAAATACAATTCTTCTTATTTTTTTACTTCTTCTAAAAAGAGGCATATCTTTATAGTAATTAGTAAACAGCTCCTTAAGTTCCTCTGAATTAATTACCGTTCTATCATAAAATCTAACATTATTAATCTTAAAATATTCCTTGTCTAATCTATCTACAAAACTGTTTATCTCATGTAAAAAGTCCATGGAAGTTTTATAAAGGATATCATCAATAAATTCCTTATCATTATTTAAAACTCTCTCCATATATTCCTTAAAACTCATAATATTGTTCATTTCTAAAATATCTAATGCAAAATCTCTAAAGGTTGTCTGTCTAACTCCAACCTCACCTAAGCTCGGAAGTACAGTACCTATATATTCCATAAAAATACTGTTAGGACCCAATATAAGCACCTTGTCCTGTAGAGTATCTCTATGATTGTAAAGAAGGTATGCAACCCTATGAAGAGCAATTGTAGTCTTACCACTACCTGCTACACCATCAACTACGATGGTCTTATCCTTAGGCTGCCTTATTAGATTGTCCTGTTCTTCCTGGATAGTCATTATTATATCACGAAGTTTATCGGAAGTATTGCCACTTAAAACCATTTGAAGTATGTCATCCCTAATGTCCAAAGCTGAATCAAACAATCCAATTAGCTTTGCTCTTTTAATAATATACTGCCTCTTTAAAAGTATATTTACATCTACCTTTCCAGCTGGAGCAGTGTAAGAGTTTTGACCAAGGCTGCTTGTATAAAATAAGGCTGCTACAGGAGCTCTCCAATCAATCACTACAGGCTCGTATTCACCCTCTGGAGTCATTCCAAATCTACCCACATAAATACTTCCTAAATCATCGAACTCTTCGTCCCTGAAATCTACTCTTCCAAAATATGGTGCAGTAGCTAATATTGTAAGTTCCTTAAGCCTTCTATCTATTGTCTTGAAGGCTTCCTCTTTTACAAATCTTTCGTGGTCAAAATATTCAATAACCTTGTCTTCATCATCTCTATATTCCTCCAAAACATTTTTTCTGTAGTCTTGGATATAATCTGACATTTCTTTTCGCTTGCTTATATAATTTAAAACTTCCCTATTTATCTGATCAACAACATCTCTAAGCTTCTCAATCTCAAGATTCAGCTGCATTTCTTTCTCAATAGCCATCTGCTTTTCAAGCTTTAAATCTTCATTTTCCATTAGCACCGCTCCCCTAATCTTATTTATCTAGACTTTCAAGAACACCGCTTTCCTTAACTATTTCCATAAACTCGTCACCCATTATTGTTTCTTTTTCTAAAAGTCTTTCTGCTATATTAGTCATAAGTTCTCTGTTATTTTTCAGAATATCCTTAGCTTTCTGGTGAGCCTCTTTTATAATGTTTAAAGTTTCTTCATCTATTATCGCAGAAGTCTCTGCACTGCAATTTTGTACCGGCCTGCCATCGAGATACCTGTTTGATGGAGATTCAAGTCCCATCATATCAAAACGATCAGACATTCCATACATGGTTACCATACTTCTTGCGGTTTGAGTAGCTCTTTCTATATCGTTTGATGCGCCAGTTGAAATAGAATCAAATTCCACTTCTTCTGCAGCCCTTCCACCTAAAAGGATGGAAATTTGATTTAAAAGTTCTTCCTTAGTTGATAGATATTTATCCTCTTCAGGAAGCTGCATAGTATACCCTAAAGCTCCCATAGTTCTTGGTACAATAGTTATCTTGTGAACAGGATCTGTTCCTTTTAAAAGTGCTGCCACTAAGGCATGACCTACCTCGTGGAAAGCAACAGTCTTCTTTTCCTTATCTGACATTATCCTGTCCTTCTTCTCTTTACCTGCTATTATAACCTCAATTGCCTCTTCTAAATCCTCTTGTATAATTTCTTTCCTTGAATGCTTAACTGCTCTAAGAGCTGCTTCATTTACCATATTGGCTAAATCAGCGCCTACAGCACCAGGGGTTGCTTTTGCTATAGCTTCTGTATTTAAATCTTCGGAATACTTTACAGCCTTTAAGTGGACCTTTAAAATAGCTTCCCTTCCTTTTAAATCAGGTCTGTCAACTATAACTCTCCTGTCAAAACGACCTGGTCTCAAAAGAGCCTTATCAAGTATTTCAGGTCTGTTTGTAGCAGCCAGAATAACCACAGGCTTTGTAGAATCAAAACCGTCCATCTCAGCTAAAAGCTGGTTTAGTGTCTGTTCTCTTTCATCGTTCCCGCTAATATTTCCTTCTCTGCTCTTACCTATGGCATCAATTTCGTCAATAAAAATTATACATGGAGCTTTTTCTGCAGCTTGCTTAAACAAATCTCTAACTCTAGCAGCACCCATACCAACAAACATTTCAACGAATTCAGAGCCAGACATTGAGAAGAAAGGCACCTTAGCCTCTCCAGCCACTGCCTTTGCAAGAAGAGTCTTACCTGTTCCAGGAGGACCTACTAAAAGTGCCCCTTTAGGCAGCTTAGCACCAATTTCTGTGTACTTTTGCGGTTGATGAAGGAAATCAACAATCTCCACCAAGGATTCTTTAGCCTCATCTTGACCTGCTACATCTGCAAAAGTCTTTCCTGTCTCATTTTCTGCATATAGCTTTGCAGTGTTCTTCCCAAAGGACATAACGCCGCTTCCAAGCTTTTTATCTAGCCTTCCAAATATAAGCCTTCCTAAAAAGGTAAACATAATTATTGGAAGTACCCAGTTTATAAAAAAGTTTTTAAAAGGATTATTATCGGGAACTACAGAATTAAAAGTAACTCCTGCAGTCTTAAGGTTTTCAATAAGTTGAGGATCTCCTACATTTCCTGTATACATTATTTTTTTCTTCTGACCCTCTTCTGTCTTCGGTATTATAATTAGTCTATCCCTAGATATTTGAACTTCTTCAACCCTCTTTTCGTTTACCATCTGTAAAAACTCGTTGTATTTAATTGATTGAGTTTTCATATCTACTAAAACAAAGTTTAAAATCATTAATACTATAGCAGCACCTACAGCATAATATGCCGTATATTTGAATTTCTTGTTGTCAAACATGTTACCCTCCTGTATTCCTTATTCTGTGCACAAGCATTATTAATACTTGCGCCTCCTGTATTCCTTATTCTGTGCACAAGCATTATTAATACTTGCGCCTCCTGTATTCCTTATTCTGCACAAGTATTATCGATACTCGTGCCTTCTATATATTAATCCCCAGAATAATATCATATTACAGATTATAAACCAAAATAACCTACATTAGATATACTCTTCATAAAATATTAAAAATAATTTCAAATAGAAACCTCAAAATTTCTAGAATTGCGCTTTTGATTATGCTTTGATTCTCCTCTCTTTAACTCCAAGAACATATATTCCTATTAATTTTATCACAAATTCAATTTTATACAAGTTAATTTTAATGTTTTTTATATAGTTACTGGCAAGCATTAGAAAAAATATTTTGTGAGAGGATGAATTTAAAAATTGATACTCATCTGTTTTTTATGAGTATATAGAAAAGCTAAAGAATATGCTAGTCTAAAAATTTATAAGTAGATTGCAAAGCAATCTACTTATTTTCTATTCTTGTATATAATATTTTCCAGCCTTAAAATTGTGAATAAGTTCTATCATTTTTTCCGTAAGCAATTTAAATATTTTCTCACCCTTTTCTACAGTAGCAAGAGTTGCATCTCCAGAAAGCGCATTTTCATACAGTACACTTCCTCTGTCCTTAAAGTATACCCTCATTAAAGGCTTCTTTGTATTCTTGATTGCCTTATCCATCTGAACAAGTTTTTCATCATAGTATAGAATTGCTGAGCTTTCATCTTCCCCTGCATGTCCTTGTCCTTCTGTTACAGTTAAGATATCCTTTGAAAAATCAAGCCACCAATTTATTATTACAACGTCCATACCAAGCTGCATAAGCTTTTCACTGGCAAGATTAAGAGCATTTACATTTCCACCGTGACCATTTAAAAATATTAGCTTTTTCATACCATTGGCTAATAGACTTTTTCCTACAAAAAAAATATAATTCGATACTATCTCAGTTGGAATATTTATAGTTCCCGGGTATACAGATAAATCATAGCTTTGGCCATATGGAATTTCTGGCGCAATCCAAATTTCCTCACCTATTCTTTCATTTATTAATTTGCAAAAAAGCCTTGGTGAAAAAATATCTGTTCCAAGAGGTAAGTGATGTCCATGAGCCTCAACAGAACCTATTGGAACAATAGCAATTTCAGCTTTTGATAAATTAGCTTTAAAGTCATCACTAGTATAATTAACTAAGTACATTATATATCCCCCCTTTACCTCCGCCGCTTAGCAATCGACAGATAATACTCTATTCATGCCCTAAATGTTCAAGTCCTGCATTAAAAATGCTTCCAATATGCTCATCGTCAAGAGAATAATAAACAACCTTACCTTCTTTTCTAAACTTAACAAGCCTTGCTGCTTTTAACACTCTAAGCTGGTGGGAAATTGAGGACTGACTCATTCCTAAAAGCTCAGCAATATCGCAAACACAAAGTTCTTTTTTAAAGAGCGCATATATTATTTTTATTCTAGTATAATCTCCAAACACCTTAAAAAGCTCAGACAAATCAGTAAACACTTTGTTACTAAGCATATTTTCCTTAACGCAGTTCACACAATCCTTATGTATCTCTGTGCAGTTACATACTTCTATGTTACTTTCCATTCAACCACCTTATATTTCTTATTCCTGCAACAATAGTAATTTAATGTTACAGGAATAAAACAACCTTCTTTTTACCTATTATAGTATTATTAGTATTTTAATTCAACCTATAAGTATTTAGCTGAATAAAATATTACCATATAACCATATAACCATTTTCGGCACTGATACTAATTTATAAAATTTAAAGGGCTAATCATGCTGACATCTCTTTAGCCCTTTAAATTTAATGCGATAAGTCTAAATCTTGGCCAATCAAAGGCAACCCTTGCTTTTCTAGATACCTATTTATTTCGGGTATAATAACATCTAAGCATTGGGTAAACAATACTATAACCTCGCCATGCTGAGAATGTTCCATAGCATATACTATCGCATCCTCTTCCTTTAATATAACTTTTAAGTTTTGCTCGTTAAAGTTTGCCTCAAAAATTCCCTGCTTTATTAACCCAGCACTTTCTCCAACAGCCCTTCCTCTTAAATCAGCTTGCTCTCTGATTATTATATCATCACAATATTGAGCAGATATATAACCAAGCTCCTTTATATGCCTATCCATTCTATCTCCTGCTGCAGCAATTATAGCTGTTAGCTTTGTAGGATTTAATGATCTTCCTATGCTTAGTACCTCATGAAATGCTTCAGCATTGTGACCATAATCTAATATTACCTTAAATTTATCAAAGTCTAATATATTTTGCCTGCCTGGATTAAAATACAAGTCGCATTGGAGCTCCATAATTGTGCTTATAATTTCACTTTCATTCGGATAAATTGTTGATACTGCTGCTATAGCCGACATTATATTTTTTATATTTCCTTTTGATATCCCTCCATGAGTAAATGGAATACTTTTAACATCTAAAAGCTTTTTTTCTTGTTTATCTTTGCAATAAATTATATAATCCTTCTCAAGATAAAAAGCTTCTCCTCCATTTTTAATGTGCTCGCCAATATAAGTATTTTTTTCTACCTCATATAAGCATACATTATCCCTGCCTTGCACACATTCTACAAGTTCCTGCTGTGCCTTAACAATTAGCTTTCCGCCGCTATCAACCTCATCAATAATAGTGCTCTTTATATTAACTAAATCTTTAGTGCTTTTTATACCATGCATACCTATATGATCTTCCGATATGGAAGTTATAACAGCTGCCTTAGCTTTTTCATAACCCAGTCCATTCTTCAGAATTCCACCTCTTGCTGTTTCCATAACGGCTGTATCTACTTCAGTATTAGTTAGTACATCTCTAGCACTTAAAAATCCAGTAGTATCTCCATTTTTGATTTTTCTGCCTGCTATAAAAATTCCACCTGTAGATGTAAGTGCAGATTTATAGCCAAGCTTAAGTAAAATATAGTTAATTAGTCTTGAGGTAGTTGTTTTTCCATTTGTACCTGTTACTGAAATTATTGGTATCAAACCTATATTTTTTTTCAATAAAGAATATATAAAATAGTCTATAACCTTATCTTTTACTTCTTTTAACTCCTCTGCAACATCAAATACACAGCCCAAATCAGTAACTTTAAGTTCTTCTTCTTCTTGAAGATCTATAAACATGAATTCTATCGGAATACTCGTGTAAATCATTTTACAAAATTTTTTAAGTTTATCTAGTGCTTCAGCTAACTCCAATACTTCAAGGCTCTTTTCTTTAATCTCAATCACCTTGTATGCACCTTCCTTTTTCAGCATCAGCCCCACTTCTCCACCGAAGCAAATCAATCTATATTTAACATTGCCGCTGTACACAAAGGCCCTTGTGTACATATTCATCATATTTTTCAAAACCCTATTTAACTCTTCCTGATCAGAAATAGTTATTTTAATATCCATGGATTTATCTATGCTTCGAAGATTTAAAGGATACTTAAAATTCTCCAAATCCTTTATTTCTTCCATACTGTAAAGCACTCTTCCTTCTACTTTTGGAATTTGAGAATATCTTAAATGCTGCCAAAGACTTTTCCTATTTCTAGACACTTCAACCTTGACCATATTCTCATAGCTTTGATAATTTTTGCCTATAATAATAGAATTTTTCCCATATCCAAGCTGAAACAGGTCCTCATTTATATCTATTACAGGCAATCCTTTTTCTCTGAATGCTGCGACTATATCATATAAAAATCCTTCCTTAATAAGACTATTAGCCTTTTCTGCAATTTTTTCAGAGTTATCAAGATTATATAAAATGTTATTTAAAAGATACTTAGAGAGTTCCTCTTGTGTATATGTAACCCACAACTTAACGAGGTTATCTTCTCTATCTATGTCTACTAGCTGTTCTTTAAAGCCAAGCAAAAAGGAAACCCTGAAGTATGCCTTTAAATATTTTTTCACTTCAGAGTCAGAAGCATTTTCAAGAAAAACATTCATGATTCTCTTTCTTCTTTTTATATTATTTCCTTCATATACTTTTAGAGAAGTTATCCTCATTATTACCACATCCTTATAAAAATTGCTTGAGTAAATTATGGATATTAACCCTATGATTAGTATTCCAAAATTTTTCTGTTATATTTATGCAAATAAATAAAATGTAGCATTGACAAGTAAATGTTTTCGATTTATATTTTAATTAATAACAATTATTAATTAGGAGATTTTATTATGATTAGTATAAAAAATGAATGTATTAACCCCCATTTTAATTTAGCTCTTGAAGAATATGTTACCAAATACTTCAATCCTGATGAGGACTATGTTATACTCTGGCAAAACGAGCCCTCAGTTATTATTGGAAGAAATCAAAATACTATAGAAGAAATAAATCTTAAATATATAACCGATAATAAAATAAACGTAGTCCGTCGTCTTTCTGGCGGTGGCGCTGTTTACCATGATTTTGGAAATCTTAATTTTACCTTCATAGTTAAGAATGATAAGGATGTTGTCAGCAACTTCAAAAAATTTACTGAGCCTGTGATAAATGCATTAAGGGAACTAGGTGTAAATGCTGAGTTTTCAGGGAGAAACGATATAACAATTGAAGGGAAAAAATTTTCAGGCAATGCACAATACTATTTTGGGAACAGACTTCTTCATCATGGTACAATCCTATTCAACTCTGATTTAAACGTTGTTCAGGAGGCTTTAAATGTAAAGCAGGATAAAATTGAGTCTAAAGGTGTTAAATCTGTTAGAAGCAGAGTAACAAATATTTATCCTTACTTAACTGATAAGGTCAGAATTGAAGAGTTTAAAGATACACTGCTTAAATTTTT
This sequence comes from Clostridium swellfunianum, assembly GCF_023656515.1. Classification (NCBI taxonomy): domain Bacteria; kingdom Bacillati; phylum Bacillota; class Clostridia; order Eubacteriales; family Clostridiaceae; genus Clostridium; species Clostridium swellfunianum. The sequence goes on along the minus strand of NZ_JAMOFV010000006.1, from coordinate 2,959,875 downwards.
TATGAAGGATGAAAATTATAAGGATAAGGAATATATTTTAACAGATAAAGATTTAACAAAAGTAAAAGAACTTATGGCTAGTAGATACTCTAAGTGGGATTGGAACTTCGGGGAATCTCCTGAGTTTAACATTGAAAAAGGAAGAAGATTTGCTGGTGGAAAACTTGAGTTGCGTTTTAATGTACTTGAAGGGAAAATTAGCAGTATAAAAATATTAGGTGATTTTTTTGGAAAAAAGGAAGTTTTCGAGCTTGAAGCTTTACTCATCGGAGAGCAATATAAGGAAGAAGTGCTCAGAAAATTATTAACAACAATAGATTTTGAAAGCTATTTTGCCGCAATAACTGTGGATGACTTTGTGGAATGTATGTTTTACTAATATTTAAGGCTGCCTTTTAAAGATTAAAGCAGCCTTTTTAACAGCGTCAAATATTTTTTGTTGTAGTAAGAATAGTCAGCTTAATAATATCATTTAGTGTAGTTTCCCCCCCAGTAATCTCTTCCAGCTAATATTTGAAAGCTTCTATAGAAATCTTACAAAAAAACATATTAAAATTTAGGTTCATTTGCTTCATCAATGATTAATGTTATGCCACAGGATCTGCAAGTTTTATTTATACTATGGTTTACAGCGCCACAAGCTGGACAGTACTCTGCCTTTATATCTGTATCACCTAATACTTGTTCTTCTTTTTTTCTTTTGAATACAACAATTACTTCCCTAGAGCCCCCTTCATGCTGACTTGTATCAAAGCAGGATATTACCTCCCACCCATCATCACCATATCTATTAAGCTCCATGTTAAAGCTGCTTTCCTCTAGTATTCCTCCCCAGAAGCCTTTAGTTTGAAATTTTACAGTTTTGTATTCCCATTTATTCACTGCTCTTTCCCCTCTTTCAGTTGAATATATGCCAAAAGCAATTATTTTTTCTAATACCATTATAAGTTATATTTTGGTAATTTTAAAGAAATTAAATGAAATTCACATTGACATACTAATAATAAGATGATATTATAATCTTATAAAATTAAATTGTATAAGATTATATATGATGATATATTTTTTAAATAGGGAGGAAATATTATGAATATCTATGATTTTAAGGTTAAAACTATTGATGGGGAAGAAATATCTTTAGAAAAGTACAAAGGTAAGGTTTTATTAATAGTAAATACAGCAAGCAAGTGTGGCTTTACACCACAATACAAAGATCTTCAAAAGCTTTATGAAAAATATAATGATAAAGGTTTCGAAATTCTAGGCTTCCCCTCAAACCAATTCGGAGAGCAAGAGCCAGGAGCAAATCATGAGGTTAAGAGCTTCTGTGAAATAAATTATGGGGTTAGCTTTCCAATGTTTGAAAAAATAGAGGTTAGAGGCGGCAATGCTCACCCACTGTTTAAATATTTAACTCAGCAATCTCCTTTTAAAGGCTTCGATTTAGAAAATGCAACAGCTAAATTCCTTCATGGGCATTTAGTTAAAAATTTTCCTGATTACTTAATTGGCGATTCAATAAAGTGGAACTTCACTAAATTTATGATCGATAAAGAAGGAAATGTTATATCTAGATTTGAATCTCCAGTAGAGCCTATGGATATAGGTCTAGAGCTTGAAAAGCTGCTTTAATAATTTTAGGAAGTGAATAATCAAATGATAGATGAATTTCTTAAGCTGGATAATCAGCTTTGCTTTGCAATGTATGCTGCTTCAAAAGAAATAACTCGGTTATATAAACCTTTTTTAGATGAGCTAGGTTTAACCTATACCCAATATATTACTTTGCTGGTTTTATGGGAAAAAGACAATATAACTGTAAAAGAGCTTGGCGAGAAACTATATCTTGATTCAGGTACCTTGACTCCACTACTTAAAAAGCTTGAAGGAATAGATATTGTGAAGAGGTCTCGTGATACAAAGGATGAACGAAATGTTTTTGTTGAGCTTACAGACAAAGGAAGGTCTATGAAAAACAAAGCTATAGAATTTCCACATAAAATTTTATGCGGCACTGGTCTTTCAATTGATGAAGCTGTGGACTTAAGAGAAAAACTTAAGGCCTTGTTAATAACTTTAAGTAAATAGCTATTAAATATCATAAAGCCCCTTTCAAATGAAAGGGGCCTTGATTTTACTCATTTTTTGAATATATGAATCGGTTTTCCTATAGCACCATGAGCTGCTTCCATAACAACCTCCGACAGAGTCGGGTGAGGGTGAACTGCTTTTGCTAAATCATATACTGTTCCTTCTAATTCTAGTGTAGCGACAGCCTCCGCTATCATATCCGTTGCATGAGATGCAATGATATGAACTCCAAGAACTTCTCCATACTTTTCATCAGCCACTATTTTTACAAAACCATCTGTTTCACCTTCTGCCATGGCCTTGCCATTTGCAGTCATAGGGAATATACTAGTTATAATTTTATGGCCTCTTGCTCTTGCTTCCTCTTCTGAAAGCCCAACTGCACCAACCTCTGGAAAGGTATATATACATGAAGGTACTTTATCGTAGTTTATTTTTTCACTCTTTCCCATAATATTTTCCACGGCTATAATCCCTTCCGCTGAAGCTACATGAGCAAGCATATATTTTCCATTAACATCACCTATGGCATAAACTCCATCAATATTAGTTCGAAGCTTTTCATCAGTTACAATACCTTTACTATCTATTTTTAAATCAAGTTTTTCAAGCCCTTTAAGATTAGCAGTTCTTCCAATGCTTATTAAAATCTTATCTGCTTCATAGGTTTTATTCTCTCCATTAACCTTACATACAATCTTATTCATATCATATCGTTCAATGCCCACATTATAAACAATATCTATGCCTTTATTTCTTAGTATCCTTTCCATGGTTTCTCTTACATCCTTGTCCAGAGAACGAAGTATTTGGGAGCGCTGAAGAATTGTAACCTTGCTGCCTAAAGCGTTGTAAAGTGCAGCAAATTCAACTCCAACTACGCCTCCGCCTACAACTATGAATTCTTTGGGTATCCCATCAAGTGATAAAGCTTCTGTACTAGTTATTGAATACCCTTTATCAAAAGACTCCTTAAGCCCCGGAGTGTTTGGAATATAGGTTGATGAGCCAGTTGCTATTATCATATGCTTAGTTCTTAACTTTTCTCCGTTTACAGAAATAGTATTTTTATCTATCGCCTCTCCGTAGCCATTGTACACATCAACGCCATTCTGACTTAATAGTACTTTAACTCCACCAGTAAGTTTATTAACTATAGAATCCTTTCTACTCATTAAGTTTTTCCAGTTAACAGTCACAAGAGATTTATCTAATATATCTATTCCGAATTTCTCTGAATTTATTAAATCCTCATAAAGCTTTGCACTTCTAAGCAAAGTCTTAGTTGGTATACATCCTACATTTAAACATACACCACCTACTTTTTCTTTTTCTATGAGCGCAGTTTTAGCTCCAAGCTGTGCGGCCTTAATAGCTGCTACATATCCTCCCGGTCCACCACCTAGAACTACTATGTCATAATCCTTAATTTTTCACACCTCCAAGTATGGCAGCCTAATTACATACAAAAAGCTTAGACTGCCTATAAAATGTTTCTATAATTTTTTTATCCTAACAACAACAGTAAAGGCTCTTCCAAGTATTTCTTCAGCCTGCTTAAGAATCTCCCTGCGTCTCCACCATCGATTATTCTATGATCTATGCATAAACTAATATTCATAATACTTCTTATTACTATCTCGTCATGTTTGTTAACAATAGGCTTTTTAGCAATTTTCCCTATACCAATTATTGCAGCTTCAGGATGCCTTATTACTGGAATTCCAGAGCTTGATCCAAGCGCTCCGTAGTTTGTAATTGTAAATGTTCCGTTTTGTAGCTTTTCTAATGGGATGTTTTTATTTCTAGCGCCTTCACTAAGCTCTAGAATATCTCGTGCTATATCCAAAATCCCCTTTTTATCTACATCTTTAATTACTGGCACAAGCAACCCATCCGGAGTATCCACTGCAACACCAAGATTATAATACTTCTTTAAAACAATCTCTTCTGCCTCTTCATCAAAACTTGAGTTAAAGACTGGGAACTCTTTCAATGTAAGGGCTATAGCTTTAATTATAAAAGGCATATAGGTCAGATGGACTCCACTGCTTTCCACTAATTCCTTTACTGACGCTTTAAATTCTACAAGCTTTGTTACATCAAATTCATCTAAAACTGCTGCATGAGGTATAACTTGTTTTGAAATAGTCATGTTCTTTGCTATTGCTTTTCTGAGCATTGATAGCGATATTCTCTCTACCTCTCCACTAATCTTTAATTTAGGAACTTCTATAGTTTGTTTAACTATTCCAGAAACTTTTTCTGTCTCATGCTGACTAATTGCGGCCTCTTTGCCTTCCTTAGCTTTGTATATATCCTCTTTCATAACCCTGCCTGCAGCACCAGTTCCTTTTACAGTATTTATATCGATTCCTAAATCTTTAGCTAGTTGTCTTGCTACAGGAGTTGCTAAAACCTTATGCTTTGAAACAGCACCATTTTTATAACTTTCAAAACTAGAAGCGATAACCTCTGAAGATACTTCAATAGCTCCAACTACTCCAGCATTTTCTTCTTGCTTTTCATTTATAGGCTTCAGGTCACTTTCCTTAGGAGGTTCTCCGTTATCGATCTTAACTATTACCCCTCCAACATTTATGATATCGCCTTCCTTAGCCATAAGTTCTGCAATAGTTCCATCTGCTGGAGATGGAATTTCAGCATTAACCTTGTCTGTTTCAACTAAGAAAAGACTTTCACCTTCCTTAATCTTATCTCCTACCTTAACCACCCATTTTAGTAGTTTTCCTTCTGCAATTCCTTCACCTATATCAGGAAACTTAAATTCTATCATTTCTTTCTCTCCTTCCTAGAACTTAGCTACTTTTCTAATACCATGGGCAATTCTTTTAGCATCTAACAAGTAATGATGCTCTCCTCTTGGAAGAGGTACAGTGATATCAAAGCCAGCTAGTCTTGTAGGAGGTGCTTCAAGATGTAAAAAGGCACCTTCATTAACTATTGATATAAGTTCAGCTCCTGGTCCATAGGTTTTGCATGCTTCATGCACTACTACAAATCGCCCTGTCTTTTTAACTGAATCAATAATTGTATCCTTATCTATTGGAGATATTGTTCTTAAGTCTATCAATTCAACACTTATACCTTCTTCCTCCAATTCTTTCACTGCTTTTTCAGTTTCTCTTACATAACCCCCCCAGGTTACTACAGTTATATCAGTACCAGGCTTAACAATCTTTGCCTTACCTATTGGAATAACATAGTCCTCTTCCGGTACCTCCTGCTTAAAGGCTCTGTATATCTTAGTCGGCTCTAAAAATATTACAGGATCTTCATCTCTTATTGCGGACAATAGTAGTCCTTTTGCATCGTAAGGCGTTGATGGAATAACTACCTTTAACCCTGGAATATGTCCAAATAAAGTTTCAAGGTTTTCTGAGTGATGCTCTAATGCTCTTATACCACCTCCATGAGGCATTCTTATAACCATAGGAAGATTAAATCTGCCTCTGCTCCTGTTTCTCATACGAGCAACATGAGATACTATTTGATCATAACCTGGGAAAGCAAAGCCTGAAAACTGGATTTCTGCTATAGGCTTAAGTCCATTAATTGCCATACCTACTGCTGTTCCTATAATGGCAGCCTCGGCCAGAGGTGTGTCGAAACACCTGTCTTTTCCATATTTCTTTTGGAGATCCACGGTAGCTCTAAAAACCCCGCCTTCCACTCCAACGTCTTCTCCAAATACAACTATATTATTATCTCTAGCCATCTCCTGATCTAGGGCTTGATTTATAGCTCCTATTACATTAAGCAGTGCCATGCTAATTACCTCCTTTCACTTCCAAATATGCCTTGTATTCTTCATACTGTTCAACGAGATGCTTAGGCATATCCGAATAATGATATTTAAATATATCTTCAAGTTCAGTATCTCCAGAAGCTTCAACCTTTTTAAATACTTCTAAGGCATACTTTTCAAACTCTTCTATTTGAGCCTTATCTTTTTCCTCGCTCCAAAGTCCTCTATCTATTAAATATTTCTTAAACCTCTTCATAGGGTCTTTTTCCTTCCACTCCTCCACCTCGCTGTCTTCTCTATATCTTGTTGGGTCATCTGAGGTTGTGTGTGCTCCAAGTCTATAGGTTAAAGCCTCTATAAGCGTAGGTCCTTCCCCTCGCCTTGCTCTGTCTACAGCTTCCTTTGTTGCAGCGTGGACAGCCAAGATATCATTTCCATCCACCTGTATTCCTGGTATTCCGTAAGCAGTTGCCTTCTGGGCTATAGTTTTTGATTTTGTTTGGATGGTTCTTGAAACAGATATAGCATATTGGTTGTTTTGAACTATAAAAACTACTGGGGAGTTAAATACTCCAGCAAAGTTTAACGCCTCGTGAAAATCGCCCTCTGAAGTTCCCCCATCACCTATATACGCTATAGAAACTTCATCTAAACCTCTTATCTTCGCAGCCATGGCAAGACCAACTGCATGATTAAACTGGGTTGCTATCGGAACTGCTATCGGAAGCATCTTAACGTTTTCAGGAAGCTTGCTTCCAAACTCATTTCCAAACCAATAAAGATACACTTTTTCTAAAGACATTCCTTTGTAAAGCCATGCACCAAGTTCTCTAAAGGCAGGAACCAGCCAATCCCTTTCTTCTATTGCAGCAGCTGAACCCACTTGAGCAGCTTCTTGTCCTGTGTTTGGTGCATAGGTAAGCATTCTTCCCTGTCTCTGCAGTTGAAGTGCTTTATTGTCTGCGCACCTAGTTAAAAGCATAGTTTTATACATCTCAATAAGCTTCTCATTTTCTATTTGTGGTACTAAGCTTTCATCTAATATATTTCCGTCTTTATCTAAAATTGAAAACATCTTTCCTTCCAGTGGATTATATATTTCTGGCAGCATATTAATAAACCTCCTATTAACTCATAGCCTTCGTAATTGATATCTATTCTTAATTAAAGTATAATCCTTATTTATCCACATTTCAATACTTGAGGATAATAATTATTAATTAAAATTGATTATATAATTATATTTGAAACTTTAGTAATTAAAGTGATAAAAAAGAGGCTTTCTCAAAATAAAAAGGAACCTATAGAATAAACAATTTGAAAAGAGTCTATTCTATAGGTTCCTTTTTATTTTGAGTCAGCCCCTTTATCTAGGTTTAAGCTGCGACCAAAACCTAAAACTATAATAATGCAATTTAACATAGTTGCTAATAATCTTGCTAGAAAATATCTTCCTTATCATGTTACCATGCAAGGCAAAGGCCCTCTGGATTATCCTGCGTAAACACAATAACCTTCCCGTATCCGCTTTTTCCATTTGCACATAGTAAATCAACTTCAGATATAACCTCGCTATGGCACACAATAACAGTAGCCTCCTTGCCATCCTTAGTTATAACAACAGCCTGTGCTTTCTCATCTGAAAATATATATCCATAGCGCATGGAACTTACTGTTGCTTTTTCCACGCTAACAGGTTTACTGTCCATAGAAATCACAGTTATAAAACTAGCAAATCCACTACCAGTTTTTTCTGCCAATATAGCTTTTCCATGCTCAAGCAAATTATACAACCTGGAGTATGGCGCATCATATATTGACATTTCTACATCATCAAGGAAATGTAAACTTGCGGATGTATTTTTCCCCTTCCAGTAAACAATATTTTTATCATCTATCAGTGCTCCTTCTGCAAAATGAAAGTTCTGCCTATAAGCATGTTGACCTTCTGAGAAAAATTGATCAAAAACTATAAAAATATCAGGCTTAATAAATACTATTTTTCGTTGGGTGAAAATCCCCTTATCAATATACCCAAGATGCCCTCCACTTACATAATCAGCAGCGTCAGTAAACCGATGTTCTCCCTTTAAAGGTAAAGCTAACTTAGAATAGCCCCAGCTATCTTTACATACGCTAAAGTTGGTATCATCAACCCTGGTTGTATTATGTGCTGCTGGTTCTTTTAGATTACGTCGCAGTTCTGTATTTACATAAGTATATCTTCCACTGTCGATAAGCACATCTTCACCATTTGCAGATATATCAATGTGTAATAAATCTCCATGACCGTGACCACTTCCAAGGCAGCCACAATGAAAATGTAAAAAAGTAGCATCTGCATCACTGCCACTCCGTAGCATGTAATTACCGCTGTCGGTTAATGCAGTACTTGCTATTTTAGGATGGAGTGGCTCAATAGTTTTGTATAGAGCCACTCCATCTATCCCAAAATCCCACAAATTCTCTATAAAAAGCTCTTCTCCAGCAATATATTTTAAATATCCGTCTCTGAAAATCAGCGCCCCCTGAGCAATAATGTCCCGGGCATCTAAATCGTCGCTGTCGGACTGGCATACAAGCCTTCCGTCGGGTTTCAACCATTTGGCAAGAGCTATGCACATGTTGTGAACCTTATTTCTAAAGGATAACCGTATTTTTAGCCCATTTTGCTCTGCAATTGTTAAAACATCTATTACACAGTGTAAAACCTCACAGTGATACATAGGACTTTGTTCCCAGTGAGTGCCATCATGCATAACCTGCAAATGCAAATTTTCCTCAAGCCTATCTAACGCAAGGGAGCACCAATGTTCATTGTCAAAATACAAGCCTAACAAAAACAGTCCATGATCCTGCAATACACCCCAGTTGCTAAGCCTATGAAAATCATTATGGGTTTTTACAAGATATTCTCCATGTTCCTTAAGACTATTATCAATTCTATTACGCAGCGTTTTTGTAATAATGCCGCTGTTCTTAAACAACTGCAGAGCACGAAGCCAGAATTCACAGCGCAGCCCTGCTTCCAGGGAACGCCATGTAGTAGTGATGCTTTCCTTTGTGAGAGGTGCATTGTTTATCCAGTCAACCATTAGCCTTACAAAGCAATCTGCATACTTATCATTTTTTGTGTAAGCATAGGCTTTCCCAAGATTTACAAAAGAGGTATGTCTGTTCATTGCATAAAGCCATTCAGGGTCATCCTCCGGTATGTGATTCCAATCCACCGCATCATTGAATTTAACCTTTTTATGTGTACGCTCCATCTCCCAATGGTCCGAAAATATAAATATATTATCGCAGATATTATCTGCCTGTTTAATTGTTTCTTCAACTAAGTCTGCAAAATTCGCTTTACAGTATTCAGCAGTTTCATTGATATTCTGTGCCCAAAAAATCATAGCTAAACTCCTTACCAATAAATTTTCCAATCCTTAGAAAGACGAGTTAGAAGCTCCATATAAAAATAATCACCCCATGTGTTTGCCTCATCCACCCCTCTATCTTTAGGTATAGGGGTGTAAGGCGAGTTTTTCGCATAAACACCATGGAGTAGTAAAGCATTTGATAAATGTATGTCAGTAACAGCATAGCATGATGCAAGTGAAGCCGCAATACGCCTTGCAATATCGGTATAATATGAAGCTTTTTCATCGGAAAGATATTTTGCCATCTCCAGCATTCCGCATGCTGCAATTGCTGCAGCCGATGAGTCCTTTGGTTCTCCGTCACCATCTTTAAAGTCTAAATCCCAGTAGGAAACAAGGTCCTCCGGCAGACGGTCAATAAAAAAGCCTATAACACGGTCAAACAGCTCCAAACAATCAGGAGTTTTTGTATAACGGTAGCTTAACGCAAGTCCGTATACACCCCACGCCTGACCTCGAGCCCATGCGCTGCCGTCACGATATCCCTGCTGGGTGGCACCACGCATCGGTACACCTGTTTCCGGATTAAAAAAATAAGTGTGATAGGTTGAGTTATCATCACGCACAAGATTGGCAAGACTTGTTTTTGTATGGGCTCTAGCTATCTCACTATAGGTTTTATCCCCGGTTATTTCTGTTGCCCAGTACAGAAGCGGTAGGTTAAGCAAACAGTCGATAATTAGGCGGTAATTATCAGGCGCACCAAGCTCGCCCCAGGCCTGCAAAAACTGCCCCTTTACCTGGAAGCGTGCAATTAGATTATCCGCTGCAAGTAAGGCTGCTTTTTTTGCTGTTTCACTTCCGGTCAGCTTATATGCGGCTACACATGAAGGCGTGTAAAGAAAACCCATATCGTGATGATTAACATCGATTTTCTTTTCAATACGTTTTAAAAAGCTGTCTACCTGTGACAATGCAGCTGTACGGAAGGCTTCATCCGCTGTATGCTCATAGGCAAGCCAGTATTCACCGGTACAAAACCCTGTGGTCCACTCTACATTATCAGTTTGAGGATAGAAATTATTTTGACTGTTCGAGTCTTGAAACTTATCTGTAAAATCAGACAGATTGCAGTGAAGAATCTTGCATGCATTATCAAGTGCGGTATCCACTGCTGAAGCAGTTATTGGCTGAACGTTAGTATTCATAGAATTTACTCCTTGTCATTTTTTTAGCGGAATGCAGGCATTCCACGAACGTGTCATTGTAGCAAAACCGGCTTCTTTGCCATCGTTTGTAGCAACAAAAAGATGAGTCATTTCGTCGCCGTCAAACAAGATAAACGGGCGGTCCATATTGCCCATAGTGCGGGTTTTACCATCAGACCATAAAATATCACGGCTAAAAGCAGTATGATTATCTATTGTCCAGTTTAAGCCATCGGAAGATGCAGCATATACAACGCTGCCAACATTTCCGGTATAGGTTCCTTTCCAATCTTTTGCTATCATACCGTAACCGTTAGATGTTTTCCAAATAAAAGGATCTTCCAATACACCCTCATTAATATCAAATAAAGCCTTATCCGTTAAGCGTTTATATGGACCGCTATAATGCGGTGCCCATGCCACACCAAGGGCCATAGAGCCATAAATGTCATCGCCTTCATAGGGAGGCTTCAAATATGATCGTGTTTTATATATTAAAAGGCAGCTGCCATCTTCATTGATGCATGGAGCAGGATTAGATGTAAAGAAATTATCAAATCCCTCCGGTCTCACGTCCAAAAGCGGCTGGTCGCTGCGTTTCCACGGACCAAACACACTCTTAGAAGTGGCAGCACCAATGCGCTTATTACTTCGGGCAGCTTGCCATTGATAACTTTCATGTTTTAACTTTCCACCACGGGGAGTTGCCCCGAAGGGATGGGTTGTACCCATATAGAACAATACATATTCATCTTTGTATTTGCAAATAACAGGATTATGCACACTACGGCCATCCCAGTATTCAGGGCCGCGGAAGCCGAGCACAACCTCAGCAAACTCATATGGGCCTTCCGGAGTTTTAGACACGGCGCGTACAATTTCGCTTTCCATGCCCCACCCTGGATGAAAAGGCAAATCCTTAGGCCAGCGGGATGCGAACATGTGATAATTACCGTCTTCACCCTTAACTACACTTCCGCACCACACCCAATAGCCTTCCATAAAAAATCCTCCGCCAACTGGTGCAGGCATAAAATGATTTTCAAACTCCTTTGAATTTCTATTCATAGCATAAATCTCCTAAAGGTTAGCCTTTAAGGCCGCTTGTGGCAATACCTTGTATAAAGAACCTCTGAAAAGCTACGTAAATTGCAAACACCGGTATAAGTGCAATAACACTTGCTGCCATAATCAAGTTGTATTCTGCAGAATATTGGCTGATAAACATACGGATACCAAGCTGGATCGTTTTGACGCTTGTAGAGTTAAAATATATCATAGGACCCATAAAATCATTCCATACACCTACAAAGCTGAATATTGTAAGTGTTGCAAGGGCTGGTTTTGACAAAGGCAGAACGATACGGGCATAAATTCCATATTCTGAAAGTCCGTCAATACGCGCAGCTTCCAGCAGTTCATCAGGAATACTCATATAAAATTGACGTAGTAAAAAAACACCAAATGCTGTAAAGCTTTGTAAAAGAATTATAGACATGTGCGTGTCTACAAGATGCATCTTATTCATAATTGTATACTGTGGCAGCATATATACCTGCCATGGAATTGCAATGGTAATTATATAGCAGGTAAATAAAATATTTCTACCCTTGAATTGGCATTTTGAAAAACCGTAAGCAGCAAAACTTGAAGTTATAAGTTGTATAAACGTAATTATAACCGTAAGTTTTATGCTGTTAAAAGTAAATAAGGCAAGGGGTATTTTTTGCCATATCTTCACATAATTGCTCCACTGTGCGTTATCAGGTATCCACTTTATAGGAACACTAAATACCTCGGTTTCTAATTTCAATGATGCCGACAACATCCATATAAGCGGCAAAAGAGTTATAAATGCGATTAATATGAGAAAAATGTATATAACAATTTTCCATACACGGTTTTGTTTTTCACTCATTACACTTTCCTCCCTACTTAAAATTAAGCTTCTTTTCCACTCTAAACTGCACTAGTGTAATGCAGCCAACTATAAGGAATAAAATTATTGATGCAGCGCTTGCTGTACCATAGTTCCAGGATACGAAGGACTGATCATATATATAATTAGCCAGCATTTTCGTTGCCGTACCAGGTCCGCCGTCTGTAAGAACGAATATAAGATCAAATACTTTAAAGCTGTTTATTGTAAGCATCATAAATACAAAGAAATGGGCCGGGGTGAGCATCGGGAATGTAATACTCCAAAACTGTCTCCATTTTGATGCGCCGTCCATATCGCCTGCTTCATATAATTCGCACGGAATATCCTGCAATGCAGCTAAATATATAATCATAAAGTATCCTACATTTTTCCACACACTTACAATAATAACCGCCGGCAAAGCCCATGTTACACTGGCAAACCATCCTGGAGGGTTTTGAACCCCTATTAGGTGCAGGAAAGCATTTATAGGACCTCCATCTTTCATAAACATTGCGTTCCACACCGCACCCACAGCCACTATCGAAGCAACATAAGGAAAAAATACAGCACTACGGAAGAAGTTAACACCGCGTATTTTTTTATTTAGTAATACCGCTAAACCAAGTGCACCGGCCATACTTAGCAAAACTGAAAAAACCGTGTAAATACCAGTATGCCTCAGTGCCTCCCAGAATATACGGTCTTTAAAAATTGCAGTAAAGTTTGAAAAGCCTATAAACTGAATGGCATTAAAGCCGTCCCATTTGGCAAAACTAAGTACAAATGAAAATACCACAGGGATCATAATGAACAAACAAAAGCCAATAAAATTTGGCAAAATAAACGACATGCCAATGAGTGTATTCCTCGTATTGAGCGACAAACCTTTTTTGGTGGATTTGGCCGTTTGCATGTAAGTACCTCCTTTGAGTAACAACTTGTGCTTTTTATAAAATTCGGACAAACTTAGCAAGCTAAGTCTGCCCGAAACTAAATAGGGCTATTTTATTATTTCCCCTGCAATTGCTTGCTGCGGGCACCCATTTCTGCAATAACATCATCAAGTTTCTTTTGCCCAAGCATTATAAGCGAATGTTCTTCGTCAAGCATTTTGTTAACTTCAGCTACACGGTCTGCTATTGGACGGTCTGGGGTGATCTTTTTAACAGCAAGGGCGTCACCTAGACCTTGAGGCATACCACTCATATTAGCTATAGATTTAAGCGTTTCTGCATTAGCGCGGCCAGGAATAGCGCCTGCGTCAGCATAGATCTTTGCGCCTTCATCGCTTGTAGTGAATTTTACAAATTCCCACGCAGCAGCCTGCTTTTTAGATGCTTTATTTATAGAAAGAGGAGTTGCAGCACCAACTGTGTAGCCGGCAGGGACATCCTTACCATGAGGTAGTGTTGCTACGCCCCAGTTTACTTTACTTTCACCGCTTTTTATTTTTGAAGCTATAGTTGTCATAAACCAGGTACCCATAGGCATCATGCCCACTTTTCCTGTAAGGAAGGGACTTGAGTAATGAATCTGTCCTGTTTTAAGTGTTCCATAATCCATGATTGTCTTGTCCGTATTTTGCATACGTAAAGCCATCTCATAATACGGTTTAAAATAGCTGTAATCGGTGTCAAGAATAGTATGTTTGCCATCCTGTACGCCCCAGTTTTGTACACAGGCATTCCAGGTGTGAAGAAGTGCACCATACTTTTTATTAGCTCCTTCACCAGAAGTAATTTTCTTAGCAGTAGCTTCAAAATTCTCCCATGTCATATCGTTTGTTGGATAAGGAACTCTTGCGGCATCAAAAATATCTTTATTGTAATACAATACATAGTAATCGGTACGTGCAGGCAAACCTACTATCTGCCCACTTGGCATTTTAAAGTTTTCTGCAAGGCCATTATATGCCTTAAGATCAACTTTATCCTTTTCAATGTATGGAGTTAAATCGGCAAGCTGTCCTTTGTCAAAAAGTCCTTTAGTTGTATCCGCATCTTTTATCCAGAATGCGTCAAGATCGCTGCCGCCATTAAGCATGATATTAAGTTTCTGGGTATAATCGGCGCTTTGAATATCCATAAGATCAACCTTGATATTTGGATGAGCTTTCGTAAATGCATCGGCTACATTTTTAATTGATGGGTTTGCGCTTAAGTCCCATGTGGAGACTTTGATGGTTACGTTCTCAGAAGATGCAGACGAATTACCTGCTCCTTGAGTGGATGATGCAGTTTTGCCACAGGCAACAGCTGTTGATGCCATCATCACAGTGAGCGTTAATGCTATTAGTTTTTTCATAAAGCAATTTCCCCCTTTAAATTTAAGAGAAGAACTTGTTTCCTCCCTTATTATGATTTAATTCTATAATATCGATAATTTTAAGAAAATGTAAAATATCAATTTTCTGTAATACTTTTCAACTATATCTTAGCCATGAAATAATACTATTTTAATAACTATTACTTTTTAAAGCAGTCTTATAAGATGCATTGATAAAAGTTCACTTCTATCATATAATTTTTACATGTATTTTATTATATAAATGACTAATAACTATAGAGGTTAATTATGAATTTGCACAGCATTAAATTTAAAACTATTGCTAATACTATTTTGTGTGTTCTGCTAGTCGGTGTTATCAGCAATTGGCTGCAGTACAACTATTTTAACAATATAATTATTGAAAAAGCGAAAAAAATGGACCAGCTTAACCTTGATACTGTTAATAATCAAATACGTCAGCATATTTCCGATGTGTTTAATCTTGGAGTGCTGTGTGCAAACGATGACAGTATTTCATATGCCTCTGAATATACAAGCATCGAAACACTATCATCAAAGGAAGCCGCTCTACGGGCTCAAGAAAAGCTTACATTATATTTACGCTCCAGCGCGGCGGAACGTTATGCCGCCAAAATTGTGGTTTTTAATAACAGCGGACTATTGCTGCAGTCAAGCACCCATTATACGGGCACATTGTCGGATTTCAAATTAATCACTACTTCCCCTGCATTTATTAATTTTACAAATGCTTCAAATAATCAGCCATTTATCATATGCTTATCACAGTCTATTGTACACCCAAACCAGCAGGCACTTGTCTTTATTTCCAATATCAGTGGTCCGGGCGCAAAAAAGAACAATGCCTATATTTATGCTGAATTTGATATAGAAATTTTAAAAGATGTGCTTGAACCGTTTAGTGATTTACAAAATATATTTATATCATCAGCAAGCGGTAAAAATATATTAACCTTCGGCAATCATCCGCTCCCTTTTGAGGCAGACCTTTTAAAAGTGAAGAATGGTGATCATATACTTTATAATGGGCAAAATTACTTAATAAATTTGGTCCCCTTTGAAGATGCAGATTTGGTTTTATGCACTTATTCGAACATCACAGCATTATCTCGCACAGATGGAAATATGCTATATACTGTTATAGTTGTGGTTATCACTTGCATTTTGATTTCTATAGCAATTGCCATAATTCTATCGAACTATATCACAAGACCTATTAATCGCTTGATTTGCCGCATTCGCCGTATTTCAAACAATGACTTTTCATATGACCCTACAATCGAGCAGTCGCAGGATGAGATAGGGCAAATAGGCAAGGTGGTAAACAAAATGGCAATGAACATAGATCAGCTTATCAGCGAGACCAAAAGCATGTATGAGAAGCAGAAAAACATTGAAATATCGCTTTTGCAAAGCCAGGTTAATCCTCATTTTTTATACAACACCCTTGATTCACTGTACTGGATGGCTACTATACAAAAAAATATCGGTATCGCAAATATGACCCGAAGTCTTGTTAATCTTTTGAGAAATATTGCAAAAAGTACCCAGGACAAAATAACATTAGGCGAAGAAATACAGCTTCTTGAAGACTATATTGCAATTCAGTCTGTAAGATATGTTGAAGTCTTTGAATTTTTAAATGAAGTTCCTGAAGCTTTGCTTGAAATAAAAATTATAAAGCTCACACTTCAGCCACTGGTAGAAAATGCTATCTTTCACGGCATTGAGCCTACCGGAAAATACGGTATAATTAGGCTGAAGGCTCGAGAAGAGGATGGTGATATCCTCATAACAGTTGAAGATAATGGAGCCGGCATGACTCAGGAGCAATGCGATTCATTGCTTACAGATACTTCTTTGAAGAGTAATGGTTCCCTTAACGGCATAGGTGTGTCTAATGTCCATACTCGTTTGCAACTCACCTATGGTAATGGCTACGGTCTTTCAGTAGTAAGTGAAAGAGAGAAATATACATGCGTAACGGTGCGTATACCTAAAGAGGTGTAACTATGTATCAAATACTTATGGTTGACGATGAATCTATTATTTTGTCCGGAATCAAATTTTTAATTAACTGGGAGGAAAACAATTGCGTTATAGCTGGTACTGCGAGGAACGGCCAGGAAGCTCTGGAAAAAATCAACTCGCTTTCTCCCGATATTGTGTTTTGCGATATTAAAATGCCTGTTATTAATGGTATAGAGCTGTTGAAACACGTTTCTAGACAAAGGCCCGATATTGTTTTTATAATGCTCACAAATCTTGAAGATTTTGAACTTGCAAGGGATGCTTTGCGTCATCATGCATTCGATTACCTCTTAAAAAGTCAATTAGAGCCCGAAACTCTAAAAAATACTCTTATAAATGCATGTAATGAGCGCGAGAAGCGCACAAAACTGGCACAGGTTAACATGGTCGAAAGCCTTTTCAAAACCAACCGGAACCAATTGCTTAAGGATACATTTATGCGTATACTTCAAGCATCACAAAGCGATAATGCCTCTTCCGACATTGCTCAAATACTTGAGGATAATGGAGTACGAAACGGGTTTGGTGCGATTCAAATTCCATTTGATTTTTCTGCCGTATCCCAATATGAAACATTCTCCGATGATGAACGGTCAAGGCTTTTTGCATGGCAAACTGAAGTCTCTCAAAAGGTTGTAAAAAACTTTTTCGAATACAGCATAATAATTTTTCCCAACAAGTCCTGTACTAGTCTTCTGGTTTTCTGCTGGGATATGACTGCGGACGAATGGACGGAGAAATTACCAACTTTTACAACCCGCTTAATGAGTGCAAGTGCTAATATTACACAGGTTAAACCTATTGTACTCTCAACAGATTATTTTTCTAGCGTTTCAAAGTGGCCCGAATGCCAAATCCAGCTTTTAAAGCTAATGGATCACTATTATTTAACTGATTGCCTTGAAGGAAATGCATCAGATATCCCGAATACAGAATACCGTACTCTTTGTTTATCCGGCATTGCAGGACGTCTTGCTGCAGAGATACGTACAAAAAATATTGCAGGCTGCAACTATATACTTCAGAAAGCGATGAGCAATGTGCGCAAATTTCCGCATCAGCAAAGCCAGGCTTTATGGCTTTGCAATGATTTATACAACACTGCCTCAGATGCAATTAAAACTATTGCATCATATACAGAAATAAACTCTCCATTTTTTTACTCTGCATACAGTCATCGCGCAATTGACCATCTGACAACACGGTCTCAGGTATTGCAATGGCTTGAGATTTTACAAAACAATATCACAGCTACTTTAGAACAATTTTCCAGTGGCAAGTCGGAACTGATTGAAAAAGCACGGCAGTATGTACGGGACAATGTTGAGAAGCGTATTATGCTGCAGGACGTTGCTAATTATATTTGTATATCACCCGGATACCTTTCCGCATTGTTTAAAAAGCAATACAATCAGAATTTTGTTGAATATGTTAATTCAACAAAAATAGAACGTGCTTGTCAGCTAATTAAGGAAGACAAACTCATGATTTATGAAATATCTAACACGCTTGGCTTTGAAAATGCTTATTATTTTACAAAAGTATTTAAACGCCTAAAAGGCATGACCCCAACAGAATATCAACACAAAATGAAGGGTGGCTTTAAAGACAATGTGGAATAAACAACAAATACTAGCGGCACTTAAAGCTCAAGGTCAGCAGCTGCTTCAAACTGAGCTTATAGAATTTAGTAAAAAAAGCCATAGCCAGTTTACACTTGAACAACTATCAGCAATAGAAAAGCAGGCAAAAATTTATTTATCCCTGCCAATACCTCAGCTGACCTATTCAAAATTGCGCTTATACTGGGATACCGGAGACCGTGAATCATATCAAGCATTGTATTTTGAGAGGCGTGGACGTCTATTTGTATTTTCTGCTTTAACATGGCTAAACCCGCAAAATGAGGAATATAAAAACGCTCTTATTGAAATAATATGGGCAGTTTGCTCCGAACCATTCTGGGCTATGCCTGCACATTTTTTAGGAACAGATGACAAGGCTTTGCCGTTTGAGGAATATCCTACACAGCTGGATCTATTTGCATGTGAAACTGCATTTGCATTAGCGGAGACACTTGAACTTAATGAGCAGCTTTTACCTGAAATGGTGATTAAAATGGTAAAGCTTCAAATAAATAACCGAGTTTTTAATCCATTTTTACAAACCAATCATAAATACCGCTTTGAAAATATGAAAAACAACTGGAGCAGTGTTTGTGCCAGCGCCATCGGTGGAGCTGCACTTTATCTTATTGAGGATACAGATACTCTTGCAGAACTTTTGCACCGATGCCTTTTATGTGAAGAAGTATATCTTTCATCCTTTGGAAATGACGGAATCTGCACAGAAGGCGTTGATTACTGGACCTACGGATTTGGATTTTTCGTATGCTTTGCAGACCTTCTTAATAAACGTACCAACGGAGCACTCAATTATTTTAAGGATCATAAGGTTCAATCCATTGCGCGCTCCCAACAGCTTTTTTATATAAGCGGCAAATCCACCATCAGCTTTTCCGATGGCAGCGAGAACAGCCATTACCGTATTGGCTTATCCTTTTATTTGCAAAAACACATTGAGGATGTCGTATTGCCTCCGCAGAATTTTGCTGCGCCCATACTTGAGGATAAATGCTATCGCTTCTGCCTTGCATTGCGGGATCTTTTATGGGAAGGCCAGCCGCTTACAACCTTAAATGATAATTTTTCGGCATGGCTTAGCAATGCCCAGTGGTTTTTATCCAAAAAAGGCTCCATTACACTAGCAGCTAAAGCTGGCCATAATGGAGAAAGCCACAATCATAATGACTGCGGGTCCTTTATACTTTATAAAAATGGTGTCCAAGTTTTATGCGACCTTGGTTTCGGGCTTTATGACGCTGAGTATTTCAGCCCAAGGCGGTATGATATCTTTGTCAACCGCTCTTTCAGCCACAATATACCATTAATCGAAGACTGTGAACAACAGCCCGGAGCAGAACATAGCGCCGAAGTTTTGCTCACGAAGTTTGAAGATACTAAAAATATGTTTTACTGCGAGCTTAAATGCTGTTACGAAAATGAAAATCTTATCAGCTTCAAGCGTAAGCTAATCCATGAATTAAATACCGATAAGGTTATTGTAAATGATATATTTTCATTCAAACATCCTGGTATTATTACCGAAGTTTTTTGCTCCCGAGAGCCTATTTCCTTACAGGATGATTGTGCTATATTAAAGCGTTGTGGAGAGAAAATTGTTATACATTATGATAACAACCTATTCGATGCAAAAATAATACAGCAGGAGTATATTGATCATTATTCCCAAGAACAGTCAGCATGGCTTCTGCTACTTGAAATCCGCAATCCTCAAGCAGATATTTGCTGTTTCATTGAAATTGAATAGATATGTTAAATTGTGATAATCCCTAGAATAAAATAAGGAAGGACCGTATCTAAGTTTGTTTAATAAAATCTAGATACGGTCCTTCCTTATTTTATAACTGTGTTTTAGACTACTTTAATATCGTTATCTCTATTCTTCTATTCTTTTGCTTATTTGCTTCTGAATCATTAGGTGCCATTGGCCTGTACTCTCCATAGCCTGCAACTTCAAATTTATCAGCACTTATTCTTTGATCTTCTGGAAGCTCCTCTGTGAAATATCTTACTACACTTATCGCTCTATCAGCTGATAATTCCCAGTTGCTTCGGTATCTACTAGTTTTAATAGGTACATTATCCGTATGCCCTTCTACTTTTATGTTTTTATTATGGCTTCTAAGAACCTCACCTAACCTTTGAAGAGTATTCTTAGCATTTGCCTTTAATTCCGACTGTGCAACATCAAAAAGTATCTCATCCTTAAACCTTAAAAGTACTCCTGGACCTACTTTTTCAACTTTAACATCCTCTGTTAACCCTTTTGAATCAACTATTTCCTTAACCTTTGAATAAATATCATCCATTTCCTCTTGCACAGCTATAGCATTATATATATTAAGATCAGAAATAGAATCGCCAACACTATCCTTCATGCTTCCATTTTGCTGAGATACTCCCATGGAATTTAAGGATGCAGCTGCTTGCTTAAATTTCGCCATATCCATGATTGACATAGAGTACAGCAATATAAAAAAACAAAGCAGCAACGTTACAAGATCTCCATAAGTGGCAAGCCATTCGCTGCCTCCGCCTTCATCTTCATCTACATTATAATTATCTGCCATTCTATGTCCCTCCTCTATTACTCTTCTTCTTTCTTAGCAGCTTGTGCCTCCATCTGGCTTATGGTTTTTTCGTCCAAGAAAGAAAGCATTTTCTCTTTTAGTGTATTAGGATTTTCTCCAGCTTGAATACTTAGCAATCCTTCAATAATCATTTCCTTTTGATAAACTTCTTCAGAGGTTTTAGCTTTGAGCTTTTTAGACATTGGCATAAAAAGCATATTTGCCAAAAGAGATCCATAGAAGGTCGTAATTAGCGCAACCGACATCTGAGGACCTATTGAAGATGGATCTGATAACTGTTTTAACATGTTAACAAGACCAATTAACGTACCTATCATACCAAAGGCAGGCCCTAGAGCTGCTCCAGTATCAAACATGGCTCTGTTCTCACTATGTCTTGTAACAATTCCCTTTATCTTTAAAGATAAAACATTCTTAATCGTTTCAGGCTCAGCACCATCAACTATCATCATCATTCCTTTTCTTATGAAAGGATCAGGAATATTTTGAATTGTATCTTCTAGAGAAAGTAATCCTTCTTTTCTAGCTCTTGTTGCCCACTCTACCATACTAATAATTATTTCAACATCGCTTGATTTATTTTCTTTAAATACTTTTCCGAATAACTTTAAAAGCACTTTGGCATTTTTAGTCTTAGTAGTTATAAGAAGTGCGCCTATTGTTCCACCAATAGTTATAAATACCGACGGCAAATCAAAAAAAGTCATTATAGATCCACTTGAAAGTATTCCATATATAACGAATCCAAAAGCCAAGACCATACCTAAAATCGACATTAAATCCATTGTTTCTCCCCCTATGTATATAAACATGCAGCTATAGTTAAATTTCTATTTATTAATAACTATATCGTACAATCTAACATAATTCTTTAGCATTTTATCCACATTAAATATATTTTTCTAAGTGGTAAGTTATTCTATAGCAAAAAAGTCCAAGCAGTATTTTGATTACTACTCGGACTTTGATTATTTATATAAATCTACAGCTACAGCTTCCATAAGCTCTAAGCTGCTCTTAATATCTATTATTCTTTGATTGCTTGACCCTCTAAACTTAAGTTCTGAAGATTTTTTACTGTCCTCAAATTTACCATCCACAAGCACATCTACATATTGAAGCAGTTCATCCCAGCCTTTTCTCTCATTCTTGTGTTTTAAAATGTATTCAAGAGTGTACCCTGTATAGCACCAAACATTAAGACCAAATTTTTTAATTTCTTTAGCAATATAAGCAAACTTGTCTGCCTGTTCCCAAGGTTCTCCACCGCTAAAGGTAACTCCTCGAAGCATTGGATTTTTTCTTATATCTTCAATTATTTCATCCATATTGATTAAAGTTCCATCAGTATAAGAGTGAGTATGCGGACTAAAGCAGCCCTGGCAATTATGAGGACAACCCTGAGCAAACAAAACTCTTCTTATGCCAGCTCCATTAACAAGGCTTTCTGGAAGTATAGCAGCTAATCTAATTTTATTGTTTTCCTGCATAAGATTCCTCCTCTCACTCAAATAATTGTTCTTTAAATATCTAGTTTGAATACACATTAACATGACTGTCGGTATGTGCTTTTCTATCTGCTCTTTCAGCATACTTTCCAGCTCCAAACCTCTCATCAAGACTTAAGTATCCAGTTATTCTTGAAACTCCCTGAATATTATGGCTTCCACATTTGCTGCATTTATGACTCGCACCATTTAAATAGGTTCCACAGTCCTTGCAATACTTTATATGAAAATTTATGCCAATGTAACTTATGTTTGTATTTTTATAAGCATAATCTAGTATATCCATTATTATATTTTCATCTGGATAATCATCTAGCTCTATATAACTTATATGTCCTGCATTACAAAGCTTGTGATATGGAGCTTCAATATCTATTTTATCTTTTATTGATACTGTGAAACCAACAGGAACATGATAACTGTTTGTATAGTATTCCTTATCAGTTACTCCTTTTATTTCCCCAAATATCTTCTTATCTTGAAGAATAAACCTTCCACTCAAACCTTCTGCTGGTGTAGCATAAGTACTCCAATTAAGTTTCGTTTCCTGCGTTATCTTATCCGTATAATTCCTCATATGAGTAACTATTTTTAAACCTAACTCTCCCGCCGCTTCGTCTTCTCCATGATGTTTGCCAACTAAAGCTGATAAGGTTTCTGCTAGACCAATAAACCCAATTCCCCAGGTTCCGTTTCTAAGTATTGGCTCTATTGAATCCTCTGGGCTTAGCCCCTCTGAGCCTCTCATAAGCCCTTGTCCTGCAACAAACGGCAAATCTTTTATTCTTAGCCTTTTTAAAACATTATATCTATGAAGCAAAGCCTCTTTTGCAAGCTCTAGTTTAGCATCTAAAAGAGAGAAAAATTTATCTACATCACCTTTAGCAAGTATGCCTATTCTAGGCAGATTTAATGTGGTTGGAGCAATATTTCCTCTTCCTTTAGTACCAGGCTCACCATTGATATTTGACATTATATATGTTCTGCAGCCCATTGTAGCAGGCATATATCCTTTTTCATAATAGTCCTTATTAAAGTCTGAATCTATATTCATAAAGGTTGGGTTCATCCTTTTTGCCGCAACTCTGCAAGCTAATTTATATAGATAATGGTAAGGATCCTTAGGCTCCCTATTTATTCCTTCCTTTACTCTAAAAATTATGTTAGGAAATATTGGCTGCTCTCCCTTTCCAAGGCCTTTCTCATATTCTAGAAGGAATATTTCGCATACTAAAGCAGCATCTTTATCATATGGTATTCCTAAATTAATGGAAGAAAACGGAACCTGACTTCCAGCTCTGGAATGCATAGTATTAAGGTTGTACACTATTCCCTGCATAGCTTGATGAATAGTTTTAATAAGCTTCTTCTCAACAGCTTCCTCAAGTTTTTTGCCTTCAAGACCAAGCTCTACTAACTCAGCTCTTACCTCCTGCCTAGTCGGCTCAACAAACACTCCCATATCATTATCAAAATCAGGATGTGACTGTCCTCCAAACATATCATTTTGAGTTGATTGCAGAAGAATACATGATAATTCTGCCGCGGACTCAATTCTTCTTGGTGTATTTATAGTTCCGTAGCCAGTATTGAAGCCTCTTTCCAATACTTCCTTTGTGGGTATATGTAAACAGTTTGTTGTCAAATTATATGAATCAAGATCATGATAGTAAATGTCTCCATTTTCATGAGCCTTTGCCAAGTGCTTAGGCATCATTGCAAGATTATGCCATTTATTTGACTCGCTTGCTATTCTCAAAAGCTTTGAACTGAAGTTATTGCCAACATTTGCATTATCTCTGTCAGTTTCCACTCCTATTTGTTCTATAGCTCTCATCAAATCTGATTTAATTTCTCTTACTTTATTTCTTTCTTTTCTATAATTTGAATATGTATTTTTTAATATCTTATAATCATTTTGCAGCAGCACATCTTCAACGATATTTTGAACATGTTCAACAGCTATCTCTTCTTTGTCTAAGTCCTCTAATTTTTTAATTACCTTTTGAGTTAGCTCTACAGCTTCACTTTCCTTTAGGCTGTAAGCAATTTCATCAGCAGCTCCTTTGATAGCGTTAGTTATTTTGACTGAATTGAACTCAGCCTTTCTGCCATCCCTCTTCACAACATGTAGCATTCTCATTCCTCCCCAGGCACCATATCTTGTAACTTGCTTATTATACCTTTTTAAAATTTTTATAGCAATTTTTAAATTTATCATTTCATTTATTTATAACTAACTACATTAATTTACCTTCTATTTTGATTAGTTTTTAATGCCACAGGACAGTTGCGAGGAGTAGAAAAAGCTATCTACTAATTTTATTTAATCATAAATTCACACTTAATGAATATAAATTAATATATTGCAGTAATCATGCTGTTTTTTAATGGGAGATGATATCGTGAATCGTAAAGTAATATTGTTTTCTGCGCTAATAATAATTATTAGTATTTTATCTGGCTGCAGAAAAGAAAAAACCATAGAGACAATGGTACCTATTTCTCCAAGTACTGGTATTGAAATAAATAAACCTTCTAAGGAGGAGCCTAAAACTCCTGAAAAAAAACCTTTGGAATTCTTCGCGCCTTATACTGGGGAAAAAGTGGACGAGAAAAAGTCTAAAAAT
The DNA here is from genome assembly GCF_023656515.1 of Clostridium swellfunianum. Taxonomy (NCBI): domain Bacteria; kingdom Bacillati; phylum Bacillota; class Clostridia; order Eubacteriales; family Clostridiaceae; genus Clostridium; species Clostridium swellfunianum. Next base: position 2,934,802 of record NZ_JAMOFV010000006.1, on the reverse strand, counting down.
ATCCCCTTTATGGCTATAATTGAAAATTCTAAGGATGCACGTCCACAATCTGGCCTTAATGATGCAGATATAGTTTATGAAACCATGGCTGAAGGTGGAATCCCTAGATTTATAGCCTTATTTCAAAAAAACTCTCCAGCTAAAATTGGTCCAATTAGAAGTGCACGACCTTATTTTATAAACATATCAAAAGAGTACAATATTCCATTTGCGCACTGTGGCTATAGTACAGAGGCAAAGGAGATGATAGAAAAAGAAAAACTTATGTCTATGAATGAGTTTTTTCTTACAGGCTTTTATTGGAGAGATAGAGAAAGAAAAGCCCCTCACAATCTTTATACCTCTGCTGAAAAATTGAGAAGTGCAGCAGTTTCGAGAGGATTTGTTAAGATACCAAAGCTTCCATTAAAATTTAATAAAGAGTTTTGGACTAGCGAAAATCATTCAAATGCACAAGATATAGATTTAAAGTTTAATAAATATTATTCTACCAGCTATAATTACACAAACGGCAAATACTATAAATCTATTAATAATGATGCTTTTTCCAACAAGGAAGATAGTAAAGCTGTAGCCATAACCAATGTAGTAGTTCAAATCACAAGCATTACTCTTCAGTCCGACAAGCAGCACCTTGATATAGACCTTGTAGGCGAAGGAGCAGGATATGTGTTCAGCAATGGAAAATATACAAAAATGAAATGGAGTAAAAAAAATATTAACTCTGCCACAATTCTAAAGGATGAAAATGGCCTAGATATTCCATTAAGCCCCGGTAATACTTGGTGGCACATCATAGACAAAAGCAATACAGTACAAATAAAGTGATTGTAAAAAACCAGAGGTACAGCATTAACCTCTGGTTTTTTACTACTATTCATTACTTACAGCTTGTCAGTTAGTTATATAACTGTATTTATGTATTCTTATATTTATAAATTGTTATATTGTTATATTTTTAAGAATCATAAAACTATATGGTTTTAATTTTATTTTTGTATCCAACCTAAGCTTCTCCTTTGTAAATACTTCAACTGCTTTTTTATTTGCTAAAGCTTCAGGAAGCACAAAGTCTAAATTACTCTCAGAATTATTTACTATAAACGTTACTTCCCCTTTTCTAAACGCTATAGTTCCTGTTTCTGAATCGGCTTCTATCCATTGTAAGGCGGTTAATCTAAACTCTGGATTCTCTTTTCTTAGCTGAAGCAGTGTCTTTACATGCTTAAACATATCTCTGTCCTGCTTTTCCTCTTCCCAAACCATGCAGCCTCTATTTGATTTTTCTTCTCCAATACCGCTGTCCATACCAATTTCGTCTCCGTAGTAAATGCAGGGGGATCCTGGTTGGGTAAGCATAAACAAGTATGCAAGCTTAACTTTATCTTTATTTCCATTTGCTATTGATAAAATTCTTGTAGTGTCATGGCTGTCTAATAAATTAAAGTTCACTTCATTAACCTGTCTTGAGTAGCTTACTAAAGTTTCATTTACCATATGCTTAAACTCTTCTGCGTTAAGCTTATCTTCGCAGAAGAATCCATTTATTGCATCTGTAAGAGGATAGTTCATAACTGCATCAAATTGGTCCCCCATAAGCCATGGAAGTGAATTGTGCCATATTTCACCTAGTATATATAAATCTGACTTAACGCTTCTTAATTCTTTTCTAAATTCCCTCCAGAAGGCATGATCTACTTCATTTGCAACATCAATTCTCCAAGCATCTATATCAAACTCTCTAACCCAATATTTTCCTGACTCAAGAAGATATTTTTTAACTTCAGGATTTTCTGTATTAAGCTTAGGCATTGTTGGAACTGTACCAAAGGTTTCATAATTAAGCCTTTTGCCATCTATATTCTCAGTCATTAAACCTTCTTTAACAGGGAACTTTTTAATACAGAACCAATCCTTATATCTTGATTTATGCTCATGCTCTAAAACATCCTGCCATGGTTTAAAGAAAAATCCTGAGTGATTAAATACAGCATCAAGCATTATTTTAATGCCTCTTTTGTGAGCTTCTTCAACTAACTTTTTAAAGGTATCTTTACTTCCAAGCCTAGGGTCGATCTCCATATAATCAATAGTATCGTATCTATGATTTGATTTAGCTGTAAATATAGGACAAAAGTATATGCCGTTAACCCCTAAAACTTTTAAGTAATCTAGTTTATCGATAACGCCTTGAAGATCTCCTCCCATAAAACCTGATTGTGTTGGTTCCTCTCCCCACGTTTCAAGTTCCCCCTTAGAAATAGACCTGTCACCTATAGCAAATCTATCAGGGAAAATTTGATACCATACAGTATCCCTTGCCCAAGCTGGAGTATTGGCAACATCTATTCCATTTAAATATGGAAAATTAAAGAATATACCTGGATTTGAAAGCTGTTTTTCATTTTTCTTTAGTCCTTCCTTCGATAAATCAAATATTCCTCTCTCAGTATATAAAAGTCTCTCATTTGAATTCTCTATTATAAAGGCATATCTAGTTCTCTTATACTTAGGTTTATACTCTGTAAACCAATAGTCAAATAATTCTGTTTCAACCTCCTTTTTCATCTCAATATTTTCAGCACTAGACCAATTAGAACCTGCTGCATTTAGGTTTCCGCCATTGGCTCCTCCCTGTTCCCATACGTATTGATCTCCTGCTCTTAAAATTACACTGTCAACTTCGCCTTTCTTAGTTCTAACCCTAATGTGTAAGGTGTCTTTGTCGTATCCATAGCTGTAATTGCTCTTAGGAATATGCAATATTGCTTCTTTTGTAATTACTCTTTGCTTGCTCATAGCTAAATCTCCTGTTCTCTTAATAAGCTTAATATATGTTATAATTATAGCAACTGTCTTCTTTTTCATTTGTATATTTTTCTTAAAACATGTATATATACTATGCAACTTTACAAAATACTATAATAGAGGTGAATCATAATGTATGACACTTTCGAATCCGACAGCTATCTTTTTAATAACGATATCTTCTTTCTAGTAGAAGCAAGATTAAAAGAAGATATACTTCAACTTACAAGAGAAAAGCATGTAAGAGAAATTGAGGACGACCTATCTGTTGTAGATAAGAGAAATGATTTGCTGATATGGAATGCAATTTATATAAGGGAAATAATAAAAAGCGGCATTTCAAAAAAATATCTTCATCCTTCTTACAATAAGTTTTATAAATCCGCTCAAGTCTCAAACGACCTAAAGGAATTACAAAGCCTTGAACTTAAGATGATTGAAGCTCATCTGGATATCCTTATAAATGACGTTCAAATAACAGACAACTATATTATAAACAGGATATTAAATTACCTTCATATAAATATTGAAAGTCATGTATCTCTAGAAAAACTATCCAAAGATTTAAGCATCTCCATGGGTTATGCTTCTGATATATTTAAAAAGCACATGGGCATTTCTGTGATGCTGTATTCAAAAAGACTTAAAATAGAACGGGCTAAGACTCTTCTATTAAACACAGACAAAAGCATCTTAGATATAGGCATTCTGCTTGGATTTTATGATCAAAGCCATTTTAGCCGAACCTTTAAATCTATAGCTGGAGTTTCTCCAACGGAATATAGAAATAAAAAAGCTGAGAATTAACCCAGCTTAGCTTTTAGTCTTTATGAATTCACTCGGACTATATCCGTAATACTTTTTAAAAGTCTGAGAAAAATATCTGTAGTCTGGATAGCCAACTCTTTTAGCTATATCATTTATCTTTATACTAGGATCTTTTAAAAGCTCCATGGCTTTTTTCATACGAAGCCTGGTAATGTACTCGACAAAGCTTATACCTTTAACTTTCTTTAGTTTCCTGCTTAGGTAACTCTCACTTAAATAAACCTCTTTAGCTACATCACTTAAGGAAATATCTTCGCAAAAATGCTCTTTAATAAAATCTATTGCTTTGTAGATGCTAGTATCATTGGCCTCAAGAGCTGCTTCTTTTACAGCCTCTATAATATTCAATAAAACCTTATAAACCCAGTTGTAAGCCTCGTTTAAATTTGAGGTTTCTGCTGCTCTTTCATAAACATCCAAACTCTCTAATCTTGCATCTTCAACTGATATATTATACTCTGACAAAGTATTTAAGGATTTTAACACTATATCAATGCTTACTTGCTTAATAATATCATAGTTCTCTTTATTTAGAATATTAAAGTATATCTTTCTAAGTAGTTTCTCCATTTTAACTTTATCATAAGCTTGAATAGTTAACAGAAGTTCTTTTTCTTCCTTTAATATCTGAGAAATTCTAATTACTTCTTCCCGTTTGATCAGTATATTATTCTTAATTGACTTTCTGCAGCGCTCAGCAGCTATTTTGAGCGCTTCCAAAAACTCGCTTTCATCTATAGGCTTTAATATAAAATCAATGGCGCTCAGTTTTATGGCTGCTTTGGCATATTCAAATTCATCAAAGCCCGTTATTATAATGAATTTACACTCTGGCAATAACTTTCTTATTTCTTTTGCCATTTCTATTCCGTTCATCTGAGGCATGCTTATGTCCGTAACTATTATGTCAGGTTTTAGCCTCTTAGCCTCCTCAACACCTTCGAATCCATCTTTAGCTTCTCCGCACACAACGCAGCCGTAATCCTCCCAAGGTATTGTCTTCTTCATTCCTTCTCGTGCAAAATATTCATCATCAACTATTAAAACTTTAATCAACTTTTCTCATCCCCTCTATCAGGAATAATAAGCTTAACTATTGTAAGTTCATCCTTTGTATCTATGGAGACTCCGTAACCTTCACCATAATGCAGCTTAATTCTACTGTCTACATTTTCAAGCCCTATGCCTTCTCCCTTCGTTGCACTGTTGCCTATTCCTACACCATCATCAATAATTTCAAAGCATAGGTCGTCTTTCAGTTTATAGCCTTTAATCCATAAGCTTCCACAATCCCTTTTTTGCTCCAAACCATGGATAATAGCGTTTTCTACAAGAGGCTGAAGTAAAAGCTTAAGAATATTTTTATTATAAATATCCTCCTCGATTTCTACCGAAACGCTGATTTTGTCGCCATATCTTATCTTTTGTATAGTTAGATAATTATTTATTTGCTCAATATCTTCTTTAACTGTGACTATATCTCCCTTACTGCTTATGCTGTATCTTAAAAACTTACCAAGAGCAGTAACCATAAGTATAGCCCCTTGCTTATTTTCAAGCTTAGCCATCCACTTTATAGATTCTAAAGCATTGTATAAAAAGTGAGGATTTACCTGGGCTTTTAATGCTTTAAATTCTGCCTCCTTCAGCAGATACTGCTTCACATAAACCTCTTCAATAAGCCTGTTTATTTCTCTTACCATGTTGTTAAAACTGTGACCTAGCTTTCCTATTTCATCCTCAGTATTCATATCAAAGTTAACTCCTAGCTCACCTTCTTCTACCCTTTTCATAAGCTCGGAGAGCTTGTTTACTGGACGTGAGATATTCCTTGACAGCACTAAAGATGCAGCTATTGCAAGCATTCCAAATAGAGCAATTAATACTATAAAGGTTCTAACTATAAAAACTCTGTCTTTATACATTGCACTAATAGGCACAGTTTCAACTAGCTTAAAGCCAGTATCTTTCAAGGTTGTAAAGTAAGCTATGGATTTTTCTCCATTGATAGTACATTTAAAGCTACCATTTTCACTGTCTAAAACCTTCTCCAAATATTCATTGTAAAATTTAAATCCTGTCTTATTCTTATATAGTTTATCTGTAATTATATTCCCCTTATTATCTAAAACATAAATATTATTCTCTTTATATACCTTTACACTTTTAAAGATATCATTAAAATAATCATCGTAAACGTCAAGTACTACATATCCTGTCTTATCGCCTTCCTTAAGACTTCTAGCCTGCTGACCTATAGATAAGACTATATCCTTTCTTTCTTTACCGTCTACTCTTCTATGGATATATAAAAGCTCTTTATTTTCTCTTTCATCAATCTGTTTAAATATATCTGACTTTAAATCCGAGTATATTGGCGGGAAGTAATCTGTGGTAGTAAATCTGCTGTATTTATTCATCCCTGCAATGTATATAGGGACATCCAGCCTCTGAGTTGCCAGTACACTGCTGGTAATCTTGTATATCTTTTGAACATCTCCGAATTTTTCATCATAGCTTTTATACTCTTTTTTTCTTAGAACAATCTGCACATCTTCATTGGTTGAGATATACGAGGTTATACTTATAAGTGTTCCCATTGAAGAATCAACTAGCTTTCCCATAACTTCTAGATTTTCCTTAACCGAAGAGTTAACTTTTTCATTTATGAGCCTTGAGGTATCATAATAAGAAAAGCTGCCCATAAGAAGAAGCGGAATAATTCCTACCAAAATGAAAGCCCTAAAAAGCCTGTTTCTAAACAGACCCTTTTTTAATATATTCATGCTGCAGCTCCTCTCTATTTATATAAATTATTATAACACTAAAAGCCCAACTTAGTACCGTTGGGCTTCTAGTGTGAGAGTTTTTCTATATTATATGAACATTATATGGATTGAATCTAATCATGGCTTCTTCCCCTTCTTTAAACACATCTCTACCTTGGGGATTATTGTCCTGAATTTTAACTTCTGCGTCTCCTACCTTAACCACATAATCCTGATAGGAACCCATGAAGGTTGAAAGTATTACTGTTCCCTTTAACAATCCTTCTCTTCCTACCTCTACAGCTTCTGGTCTAAGAACAAGCCTGCACTTTTCTCCATCCTTTTTGTTTCCCTTGTATGGTATGCTCATCTTTTTTCCATAAACGCTTATATCAGCAATTTCATCCTGTATAGATACTATTTCAGCGTCTATAAAGTTAGCTGTTCCTATAAAGTCAGCAACAAATTCTGTTTGAGGTGTGTAATAGACTTCCTTTGGAGTTCCTACTTGCTCAATTTTTCCTTTGTTCATTATTATAATTCTATCAGATAAGCTCATTGCTTCTGATTGGTCGTGAGTAACATAAACAGCAGTTATTCCAACTTTCTTTTGTATTTTTCTTATCTCAGTTCTCATATATACTCTAAGCTTTGCATCAAGATTTGAAAGTGGTTCATCAAACAAGAGTACTCCGGGTTCCATAACAAGCGCACGAGCTAGAGCAACTCTTTGCTGCTGTCCTCCTGACAATTGATTTGGATATCTTGTTTCCATTCCATTTAATCCTACAAGATCAATTATCTTTGCAACTTTTTCTTTTATAACTTCCTTGCTTAACTTCTTAAGCTTTAAGCCGTATGCAATATTATCATATATATTGTAGTGTGGAAATAGGGCATAGGTTTGAAACACCATTGCTGTATCTCTCTTGTCTGGAGGAAGATTGTTTATCTTATCTCCACCAAGATATATTTCGCCTGAGGTTGGAATTTCAAATCCGGCTATCATTCTTAGAGTCGTAGTCTTTCCACAGCCTGAAGGTCCAAGAAGAGTTACAAATTCACCGGCCTTAATATCAACTGATATATCATCTACTGCTTTGAATTCATTATTATTTGCACCAACATATATTTTAGAAAGATTTTTTATATTAACACCTTTTTTATTCATTTCTAAACCTCCATCATTACAGTTCTTCTCTGCTTATTCCCATTTTGCTAAGCAGGAAGTACATAATTGCTATTGCTATAAACACTATTACAATTAATATTGTTGAGAAAGCTGCTGCAACTCCAAATCTTCCTGCATCCACCTGAGAAAGTATCTGTACTGTAAGCAAGCTATATCTTGCTGAAACAAGGAATATTACTGCACTTACCGCGGTCATACTTCTTACAAAGGTATAAACAAGACCACTAAAGAAAGCAGGCTTTATTAATGGAAGTGTAACAGAGGTAAATACCTTTGTTGTATCTGCTCCAAGGTCTGATGCAGCTTCTTCTATAGCTGGGTCTATCTGTTGAAGAGCTGCAACACCAGAACGCACTCCAACTGGTAAGCTTCTCATTATAAAAGCAATTATTAGTATAGTTGCTGTTCCTGTTAGTACCAAAGGCTTAGTATTGTAAGCTAGTATATAGCCAATACCTATTACCGTTCCTGGTACAGCCATCGCCAATAATGATGTAAATTCCACAAATCCTCTTCCATAGAACCTCTTTCTTACAATTAAGAAAGCTATTATCATAGAGAGTATTCCTGATATAGGTGTAGATACAGTTGCCAGGAAGGTTGTATCTATTAGAGGTTTTAAGCCAAGTTCAAATACATACTTAAAGTGATTTAAGGTTAAGGAGTAATTAACACCCCAAATCTTGAATAATCCTCCTATTGGTATAAGTACATAGAAGGAAAGGACAAATATAGTTATTAAAATACAGAATACATCTATTGGAAATACAATTTTTTTCTCACTTATTAATTCTCTTTCTCTAGAAGCCTTACCTGTAACAGTTATATAGGATTTTCTTTCAATCCAGTACTTCTCAATTATGAATAGAAGAATGGTAAGTGCAAGAAGAATAACAGCTACTGTAGCTCCACCCTGCATATCATAGTTTCCTATAGCCTGAAGATAAATTTGTGTTGCAAGTGTTGAATAATCTCCCCCTATTACCATTGGATTTGAAAAGTCTGCCACTGTTTCAATAAATGTAAGCAAAAATGAATTCGCAATACCTGGCGCCATTAGAGGAAGTGTTACTGTAACAAAGGTCTTCCATCTTGAAGCTCCCATATTTCTGGCAGCCTCTTCTAAAGCAGGGTCAATGTGTTTTAATAGTCCAGTTAATAGAAGATATGCCACTGGGAAGAAAGTCATAGTCTGAACTATTACTAATCCTTTAAAACCATATATATTTGCATTTTCTATATGCAGAAGTCTCATTGTTATAAGTCCACGCTGTCCAAACAACATAATTGCAGAAAGTGCAAGTACGAAAGGAGGTGATATTATAGGCAGTATTGAAACTACCTTGAAAAGTCCCTTAAAATGTGACTTTATATAGGAATCTGCATATGCAAAAATAAAACCTATAACTGTTGATAATGCTCCTACAACTGTTCCAAGTACTAAAGTATTCTTTAAAGTGCCTCTGAACTGCGAGTTCTTAAAGGTAGCCGCATAGGACTGAAAAGTTAGTCCTTGCTTTGTTATAAAGCTTTCCTTAAGCACTGAAAATAACGGAAATAATATAAAGATTAAAAGAATTATAATTACAAATATTATGGTTGTAAGCAGCATAGGATCTCGCCAAATCTTTTTCATGTCTGTTAAATCACGCTGCAATTTATTTTTGTGTTTGCTTAATGCCATTCTTTTACCCCTTTCATATATTATTTTAGGCATGCAGTAAAGCATGCCTAAATTTAGTCAGCTTATTTATTTGTAAGCTTGTGCCATGTTTCAACTAATCTTGCTCTATTTTTTCCTGCAAACTCCATGTCATAGTTTATAAGCTTTGTTGATTTTAACTGATCAGCTTCCTTTGGTGGATTTGCATTTGGGTTAGTTAAAAATTGGAAGGAACCATATTTTTGTCCTAACTCTTGAGCTTCCTTCTTTAAACACCAGTCAACAAACATTTTAGCGGCTTCCATATCTGGAGCACCTTTGATTATACCTACTGCGCCAACCTCATAGCCTGTTCCTTCTGATGGAGCTGATAAAACTATATCGGTGTAGCCTTCCTTTTGATATTTAATGCCATCATGAAGGAAGCATATACCTACCATAGCCTCTCCCATACCTGCCATCTGCGCTGGAGCTGAACCTGTCTTTGGATACTGCTTAATTTGTCCATCAAGCTTCTTTAAGTAGTCCATAGCTTTTTCTTCACCCATAAGTTGTACAAGTGTAGCTATCATTGCATAAGCTGTTCCTGAAGAACCAGGATTAGCAACAACTATTTGTCCCTTATATTCTGGTTTTAATAAATCTTCCCAGGACTTTGGAACTTCAACACCCTTTTCCTTTAATAGCTTTCCATTAACAACAAACCCTAAGTATCCATTATATATTCCTGTCCAGTAGCCGTCTTTATTCTTAAATTTATCAGGTATATCCTTTGAGTTTGGTGATACATACTTATCTAATAAACCCTTTTCCATACCTGCTATAAAAGTATCTGCTGGGCCACCATACCACACTGATGCTTTTGGATTTTGTTTTTCAGCATCAATTCTTGTAAGTATTTCTCCTCCGCTTAGTCTTACCATTGTAGTCTTAACACCTGTCTGTTTTTCAAATTCCTTAGCTACTGCATTTGCGTGGTCTTCCATAAGTCCAGCATAAATAGTAAGACTTAAGTCTTTCTTAGGCTGAGCAGCTGTATTTCCTGCGTCCTTCTTGCCGCAGCCTGCAAATAATGAACCAACTATAATTGTGCTTAGTGCCAAAGCTAAAAATCTTTTTTTGTTCATGGTTTACACCTCACCTTTTTAAATTGTGAATACGTTATCACTAACTTATTTAAATTATATAACAAAATATAATTTATTAATAAGTAATGAACAAAATATAAAACATAGAGGTAAAATTTTTATACATAACAAAAAGAATGGGTGTCCCCATTCTTTTACGAGTCTATGCTTAAATAAACGTTTATACTAGGGTAACCTTAATTATACCCTCATAAACACATAAATCTCTGATGATTTCGCTGCTTTTTATATGCCTTGGAACAAGTACTGTATAAAGACTTATCTTATTTAGAGATTCATCTTCTTCATCAAGTTCAAACTCAATATTTTGGACCTTTATACTCCTGCTTGAAAAGTATTCCTCCATATGTGTTACCAGCTCTACCTTATCTACGTATTGGACCTCAAATTTTTGAATTTTAGATTTTTGAAAAAACCTTGTTTCAACCTGCTTAAGTGACACAAGTATTAAAAAAACCACCACAGTTGCAGAGACTGTTAAGAAGTAGTACCCCAAGCCTACCCCTAAGCCAATACAAGCAACTACCCATAAACTTGCGGCTGTCGTAAGACCTTTAACCGAACCTTTATCATGCATTATAGTACCAGCTCCAAGAAAGCCTACCCCTGTTATAACTTGGGCCCCAAGTCTTCCTATATCCGCTTTTAGAGCACTTGCAAGCACCGGCTGCCTAACTATAATATTTGTAGTTTCTTGCACAGAATAAAGCTGTATCATGGATATTACAGCTGCACCTACACACACCAGAATATGAGTTCTAAAGCCCGCGGGTCTGTTTTTGTATTCTCTTTCGTATCCTATTAATCCACCTACTATTATCGCTAGTATGAGCCTTAGTATAACCTCGTACCAAATCATGTTGTTCACCCCTTAAGCATAATACATAAAACCTTCCTTACATTATATCAGTACTTTTAAGATTTTAACATCATTTGGTATTAAATTAATTCTATTTTCACAAATTATAATATTATTTACATCTAGTAGCTGCTCATACTTGCCATTCACTTCATCAAGCTTCAAAGAGTGATGCTCGTCACTATTATTGAGTATTATAATGATTTGTTCCCCTTGGATACTTCTCTTAAATACAATAACATTTTTATCTTTGTATAAGGTTTTAAAGTCTCCATAGATTAATGCCTTATTTTCTTTTCTAATCTTGCTTAAAGTTTTATAAAAATCAAATAAATCTCTATTCTGTTTTTCTTCATCCCATATCATGCACCTTCTGCAGTCAGGATCATTACCACCAGTCATACCTACTTCATCACCATAGTATATATACGGCATTCCTATATAGGTAAATTGGAACGCAGCAGCAAGCTTTAATCTTTCAATTCTTCCCTCAGCCTCTGTTAAAAATCTTGCTGTATCGTGGCTGTCTATAAGGTTGAACATATTACTATTTATCTTTTTCATATAAATAACTCTGTTATCAGTTAAGCCACTATCAAATTCCTCTGCATTTATAACTCTCTTTGCAAAAAAGTCTATGGATAGATGTTTAAAAGGATAATTCATTATGCTGTCCAGCTGATCTCCTCTAAGCCATGATGAAGCTTCATGCATTATCTCTCCAATAATTAAAGCTTCTGGATTTGCTTTTTTGACAGTCTTTCTAAATTCCCTCCAGAAGGCATGATCAACCTCATCGCATACATCTAGTCTCCATCCATCAATCCCTACTTCTTTAACCCAATATTCTGCAACCTTAAGAAGATATTGTACTACTTCAGGATTATTTGTATTAAATTTTGGCATGGTTGAAATATTGTTTGCAAAGGTCAAGTAATTTACCTTATCCTTATCAACCGGAAATTCCTTGATATAAAACCAATCCCTATACCGTGATTTCTCTCCATTTTTAACAACATCCTCAAATGCAAAGAAATCATCTCCGGAATGATTAAATACCGCATCAAATACTATTCTCATTCCCCTATCGTGACATTTGTTTACAAGTTCTTTAGCCTTATCTATGTTTCCGAAGGCGGAATCAATACTGTAGTAATCACGAGTATTGTATTTGTGATTTGTTGAAGAGGAAAATATAGGAGTCAAATAAATCAGGTTTACACCAAGCTCCTTCAAATAATCTAGCTTATCAATTATTCCTTGAAGATCCCCTCCAAACAGGCTAGTAGTTGTTACAGGCTCTTCCCAACCAAATGTATTTTCAGGATCATTAGTCTTATCTCCATTATTAAATCTATCAGGAAATATTTGATACACTATTCCTTCTTGAGCCCAATCTGGACTTTCGTAAACATCAATAGAATTTAAATATGCAAATTGAAATGCTCCCTGTTCTTTTGGTTCTCTCAGCTCAGTAAACATACCTCTTTCGGTCAAAAATGTTCTTTCATTTTTAACATCTTGAAGACCGAAGTAGTATCTGTATCTACCTTCTTCAACACTGATTTCCGCCTCGTAATAATCGAATAATTCATCTGATTCTGTAACAGCCATAATTTTGGTCTTGAATGGGTTTTCCCAGTCATATCTATCTTTATAGTAAATTATAGCCCTAGCTATATCCCCTTTTGCCGTTCTAATCCTTATAAGCAAAGTTTTTTCATCTATTCCATAAGCGTATGGTATATCAGTTATATGATATATTGCATGTTTATTCATATATTCCTCCTAAAACATTTTCCACATAAATATAAGGTATCTACAAACTAGGTGTATAACACCGAATTTATAGATACCAATTTTGCATTAACTATATTTTTTAGCCCTTAACAGCTCCTGCAACAAGACCCTTTTGTATAAATTTCTGAAGCAGCATAAAGATTATAACTATTGGAAGTGAGGATAAAACCGCTGCTGCTGCAAACTTAGTCCAGTTAGCTGAATATTGGTTATTTATAAATTGTCTGAGTCCTAGTGCTACAGTATAATTTTCAGGTGATTTTAAGGCTACAGCACTTATAATATATTCACTGTAGGTTCCTATAAAACTAAACAAGAACATTACTATAAGCATAGGTACTGACAACGGAAGTATTATCTTTGTGAATATCTGCCAATGAGTAGCGCCATCAACCATAGCTGCCTCGTCAAGTTCAATTGGCAAGCTGTCAAAGTAGCCTTTTAAAAGCCAGATATTATAAGCGCTTCCACCAGCAAAAATAAGTATTAAAGCATACAGATTGTCAATCAAATTAAACTTAAAAAGTATATAGTATATAGCTGATATTGTCATCATACTTGGGAACATTTGAAGAAGTAAAAGAGACATGAGCCCTTTCTTTCTTCCCTTAAATCTCATTCTTGAAAATGCATAAGCTGCGGTTCCAGTCATAAAAAGCTGAAGCAACGCAACTGAAGAACAAAGAATCAAGCTGTTTTTTATCCATATTGGAAAATCTCCACCCTTTGCAGATTCTCCTGAAAATAATCCTATATAATTTTCTAAAGTTATCTCAGTTGGAAATATGTTTCCTTGAACAAAATAATTACCCTTTGAAAGTGAGGCTGTAATTATGGATACTAACGGAAACAATACAATTACAAGTAATATCCAAATAACTATTCTGCTTAGCCAAAGATTTCTTACATCTCTTGGCTTTAATCTATTCTTATAAACTAATTGTCCTTCGTTCGAATTATTAGTTTTTGTATTCATTGTTAATCTACCTCCTCAAATGCACCTGACATTTTCATCTGGAAGAAGCTTATTGTTCCGATGAGGATAAATATCAATACGCTTAATGCAGCTCCTAAATCATATCTAAACAAAGTATTTACCATTTTAAAGGCAGCGCTCGCTAGTATGTCAGTATGTCCAGCAAAAGGGGTATCCAATTTAGCTGGTCCTCCACCAGTTATTAAATATGCTGCACCAAAATTATTAAAGTTAAAGGAGAAGGATGATATTAATAATGGAATTGATGATGATGCTAATGATGGAAGAGTAATTTTAGTAAACTTTTGCCACCAGTTTGCTCCATCTATATCCGCTGCTTCATAATAAGTGTCTGGAATAGCAGATAAAGCACCTAAGCAAACGTTCATCATGTAAGGGAATCCAAGCCATAAGCTTACTATTATAATACCTACTCTTGCCCATGTTCCATCTGTAAGCCATGGAATATTTGCACTTATAATGCCAAGCTTTTTAAGAAGCATATTTATTGTTCCATAATCATCATTTAGAAGTCCCTGCCAGGATAGTATTGCAATTGTAGCAGGAAGCGCCCACGGAATTATAAATAATCCTTTATATAAACCTTTTTCTTTCATGTTAGGGTTGTTTAAAAGCATTGCTATGAATAATCCAATAAAATAGTTACCAAAGGTTAAAATAGCTGCAAATACTATAGTCCATAAGAAAACTGGTAAAAATATTGGCTTTAATGGTCCTGTAAGTATCTGCTTAAAATTTTCAAGCCCAATAACCTTAAAGTTCTCCATATTATTTATATTATAATTTGTAAAAGCAATATAAATTGTATAAAGTATAGGTAGCAAGCTTAAAAGTATTATTGAAATAAGTGCTGGCGATAGATAAAAGTATGGTTTAAATTTACCCAATATATTACCTTTTTTCTTCCTTTCCATTGTAATCCTCCATATATTACTTATTTATATATAACTATTATCAGCTTTATGTCTTTATTATCAAATAGGAGGGGATATCCCCTCCTATTTAATTTGCATATTTTTATAATCACCCTCGGGTGTATGATCTTTAGTTATATTATTTAGCTTGAGTAGCTAATTGCGCCTTTAAGTTTTTAGCAGCTGTATCAGCAAATGTGTTAGCATCTTGCTTTCCGTCTAATAACAGTGGAAGAGAATCATTTAACTTCCAAGCAGCTTGCATTTCAACTATGTTTGGCATTGGGTATGAATTCTTAGCTTGTAGAGCAAATCCAGCATAGTCAGTCTTTGCTACTTCAGAATTTATTGGAGAATCCTTTAATACTGGTAGTCTGTGTCCAACTTCCCAAAGTTGTTTTTCTGTTTTAGCTGTTAAATACTTCATTAATTCCCAAGCTTCTGTTTGGTTCTTTGACTTTGAGTTAACAAATGCTGATTGAACTCCAAGGAATGGTTTAGCTGGGTTAGTTCCGTCTACTGATGGAATTGGAACAACTTTGAATTTTACCTTTTCTTTTGCTAAACCTTCAGCATCCCATGGTCCGCTTATAAAGTAGGCAATTTTTCCTGCTTTGAATTCTGCAACTGCTTTAGCTGAGTCAACTGTTGACTTCATGCCTAATTCTTTTGAGAATCTTTCAAGCATTGCAAAACCTTTTTTTCCACCTTCAGTTGCAAGCCCAATATCATTTGGATCTAATACACCGTTGGTATCCTTGAATATATATCCTCCAAAACCGCTTATAACAGCATAGCTGAAGTACATATCCTTGGCTTGATATAAGAATCCGTTTTTCTTTCCATCTTCTATTAAAGCATTCATATCCTTTGGAACTGCAGTAACTTTATCTGGATTATAGAATAAGCCAAGAGTTTCTTGAGCTATTGGAACTGCATATTTCTTTCCACCGATAGATACAGCATTTATTGTATTCTTTTCGTACTTGCTTTCATCGATAACTCCTGAAGGAACTTCAGCAACGACTCCTGCCTTTACGAAAGCACCAAGGTTATCGTGTGGAAGACCGTACATAATATCTGCTGCCTTAGCACTAGCCGCTGCTTGAGCAAAAGCATTCATATCTCCCTTGTCTTCTAAAACTTCAACTGTATTGCCAGTGCTCTTTGCCCACTCTTCAGCGATTGGCTTTATAGCTGTTACTTCTTCTGGCTTAAGATGTGACCAAACAATTATTTTCTTTCCACCTTTAGCTGGTGTATTTCCGCCTGCTGATGGAGCTGGTTCTGCTTTCTTACCGCATCCCGCTAATGCAGTTGCAACTATCATAGCTGCTAATGCTGATACTAAAACTTTAGATCTTTTCATTAAAGTTTCCCCCTTTAATCTATTCTTATATTTTTTTGCAACATTCGTGCAACCGTTTGCACTTTATGTATTAATTATAGCCTACTAAAACTAAGGAGTCAATATGTTTTTTGAAAATATTTTCAGTGAGGTATACATTAATGTATGTTTATTATCTCGATATAAGTATTCGACTAAATACATAAATCTATGCATTTAAAACACTACTGAGTTTAACGGAGAATTTACACAGCTACGCTTTCTTAAATGCAAGTCCTCTGTGCTACACTAACACTATTTTCTAATAAAAGGGAACCTAAAATAAAAAGTCTCAGCTGCAAACTGAGACCTTCGTAATAAAATATTTATTTGATTAACTTTTCTAATCTTTCAATTTCATTTTCTACATCTTCTCTTTTTATAGAAGTTAAAAAAGAAAAATTACATTCCAAAGCCTTTTTTATAGCTTCCAAGGCTTCTACAGGTTTTCCTTTCTTATCCAAAGTTAAACCATAGTAATAATAAGCCGTAACAAAGGCTGGATTCATAGACATAAGCTTTTCGAAACTTTCAATTGCCTTGTCATAATCAGTCATGTGATAATAAGTCATAGCCAAGTTGTCTAATATGCTGGCATCCGAGCTGTTATACTCATAAGCCTCCGTATTAAACTGCAGAGCTTTTTCTAAATCTCCACTTAATATATAAAAAAATCCAAGATTTTGATATACTAGTGTATTCTTATAACCATTGCCGTATAATTCTTCAAGTGCTTTGACAGCTTCATCTAGATTTCCATTTTTCCACAAAACAAGTGAAAGATTAATAACAACGTTTGATCTGTCCCCTACATTTAATGTTGTCTTCATTATATTTTCCAGCACATTCTGAGCTTTATCCAGTTCACCTTGTTTTAAAAGCATATAAGAATAATTTATTGCTGCCTTAGGATTATTCTCTTTAAGCTTATAGGATTTTTCATATAGTATCATTGCTTCTTTTATATTTCCATCAGAGTAATTCTTATTTGCTCTAATCATATATATGATTGGACGATTTTTGTATATAAAGAAAAATAATGCACCAGCCACTATAAGCAGTCCAGCCAATATATTAATTTTAAATATAGTTGTTACTAATACTATAACAATTATCGCTGTAAGTAAATTTTTCATGTTGTCATAAACTCCTTTATTTAAACTAAACTTAAAGTACTAATTAATTATAACAAATCACTTTAATTATCACTATCTATTTTCAACCTTTATGCTCTGCTGATTAAATTCTTAACTTGTTATATTCTTATGTTCTTATATTTTTATGTTCTTGTATTCATAAACTTATATATGGTTATATGGCCTTTTTTCTCATGTTCTTCTCATGCTTGTCGCAATACATTTCCTTATCAGCAGTACCAAAAATATCATCTTGACTTAAATCAATTTCTGAATTTATTTCGCTAACGCCATAGCTAAAACTCAAAACTATATTCTCAAGCCTTTGCTTTGATAGTTCTTTTCTTATATCTTCAAGCCTTTGGGTTGCATCTTGCTTGCTGCAATTTATAAATAGAATAACAAATTCATCACCTGACATTCTTGCAAAAATATCAGTTTTTCTTAAATTTTTTCTAAGAACATTGGCAAAAAGCTTCAGTGCTTTATCTCCCATGTTATGTCCATAGTTATCATTTATCAATTTAAAATCATCCAAGTCAATCAGAGCAAGACAGCATTGGGTTTTATACCTTTTTGCCTGTGATAGCTCCTTGCTTAAAAATTGCTTAAAGTATCTACGGTTATATAAGCCTGTTAGTTCATCATAATTTGCCATATATTTAAGTTTATTTTGGACAAATGAATTTTTCAAAGCTAGTTGAAGCTCATTATTAATGTAATTCATAAGCGCTAAATCTTCATCAGTAAAAAACTTTCCCTTAATTATACTATCAACATTAATTATACCTATGAGGTTGTCCTCTATAAATATTGGAGAACTCATTGTACAGCTAATATCAAGAACTTCAAGAGTGTTCATCTTATGAACTTTATCAGGTCTTATTACATCCTCGTCGAATCTATTTGGATCCTTAATAATAGCTGTCTCCGTAAAATTATTTATTTTGTATAGATATATCTCTTCCTTTTTTAAAGAGATTTTTTTAAGCTCCTCAGAGTATCCTTTCAAAGTCTTATAATGGAATTGACAATCTTCATCTAAAAGAAGTATGCTTCCTTTAGATGCATGAGGTATAAGTTCTATTGCAGTTTCCAAAACAAGAGTATATGCCTCCTCTTCGGAGTTTATCCTTATAATTTTTTCGGCAACTTCATACAAAGTACGTCTAACTTTTTCTAAAAGCAAAAGTTTTCTATTGATTTTCTTTATTTTAAAATATTCCATTATAGCTACACCAGCTATTAAAGCCATTATTAAAGCTGTGAATAAGTTGATCTCCCCCATTTTATTTTTTATCCCCCTTGTTTTCTAGTGTACTATTTTATACAGCTTAACATCGTTTATATTATTTTACAATTTTTACTCTTAATAAAATTATAATTGTTTATTTAATAGTTTACAATAAGTTTATACTATATGTTAATTCGTAATAAAACGAATAATTTATATAAATTTAATAAAAATATTAATATATACTATCTGTTAATGTACAACTATGCTATAATTACGCCATTAATAGTAAGGAGATTACTGCTTTGAGTAAAATTGCATTGATTACAGACAGTTCATGTGACCTAACACAAGAAATTATAAAAAAATACAACATTAAAGTAGCACCTTTAAGGATTATTTACAAAGACAAAGAATACATAGACAGAGTAAATATACAGCCTAAGGAGGTCTACGACAGACTCTCGCAAGAAATACCTACCACTTCTATGCCGTCCATGCAGGATATTGATGATTTATTTACTGCCGCAGAAGATGAAGGGTGTACGCATGTAATTGCTATAACTATCTCTTCTGGTTTGTCCGGAACCTTTAACACCTTCAAGCTGGTAAGCGATCAGCATCATAATTTAACTACCTTTGTTTTTGATTCAAAAACTCTTTCAGCTGGTTTAGGTGCTGTAGTTGCTAAGTGTGGAGAACTCATAGCATATGGTAAAAGCTTTGAAGAAATAGTTAACCTTCTCCCTTCCATCAAAGAAAGAGTTTTAGTGTATTACGTGGTTGAAACTCTTGAATATCTAAAAAAGGGAGGGCGGATTGGAAGAGTTGCAGGTACTATAGGCGATTTATTAAAGCTTAAGCCTATAATTTCTGTAGATGATGATGGTAAATACTTTACCTATGCTAAAGTTAGAGGAAGAAAGCAATCTATTTCCAAGCTTGCTGACATAGCAAAAGATGTCTTAGCTGCTGGCAAGGCAGAAGTTTACATACTCCAAGGCGGAGCTATGGAAGAAGGACAATTATTGTATGAAGCTTTTGTGGGAAGAGAAAATATCTCTGCTATTCATTTTACTGATATCAGCCCTGCATTAGGAGTTCATACTGGACCAGGCTTATTAGGTATAATAATGCTTAAAGAAGGTTAAATTAAATAATAATAAAAAAGTATATAAGTTTTACATAAAAGTAAAACTTATATACTTTTTTATTTTCAATTTAATTTGAATAATTAAATTAAAAAGGTCAAAAAATATAATTGTAGACAACAAAAAGGAGTTGATATGTATGGGTACTGGAAAAAGTGCAAAAGGTATAGTAGGAAAGTTCCCTATGGCAAGCAAGCGCAAAGGGAAGGTTGGCGAAGGTGTTGATTTCATACAAAAAAATTTAACTTCAGTTCCTGAGATAGATAAAACCTTACAGAATAGGAAGGAATTCTAATGCAAGCAGTAGTTATAGATGTATATGCTTCAGAAGCTTTTTTATCCCTGCAGGATGGCACTAATATCTGTGTAGGTCTTGCACATTTGCCATCAAGCATAAAAGCTGGTTCAACTGTAAATATTAATGTGAATTCATTGCAGATGACAAGTCATAAAGTTAGTCCATTAATTTTGTAAAGCTCCTAAAGTTTGTATTGCTAATAATTATTATTAGTAATATAATAGTTATATAAGTAAATATGTGCTAGGGGCGCCTTTAGGCTGAGAGGTGAAATTACTTCACTAACCCTTATACCTGATCTGGATAATACCAGCGTAGGAAAGCGATTTTAATATGTTATAAAACCGTATTCCACAACTGGATACGGTTTTTTTATATGTACCTCATAGCACATATATAATTATAAGTCGGCGTATTATTAATAGTTATTTTACGCCCACAAAAATTCCTAGGAGGTATTTTTATGAACAACTTTAGACTATCCTTTAAGGGCATCGACCTTAAAGCAATTAGTGAGGGCTTTGCTGAAGCTCCAAAACATCCTACTGCTATATTTGCAGTTATTGGGTTAATTATTTTAGCAATTGTTTTTGTTAGAATAAGAAAAGTAAAGCTAACTACTAAAATTATTACAAACATAGGGGTAGCGCTTGCTTTAGGAACAGTTCTTAAAATGATTAAGTTCTTCCAGCTTCCAAATGGCGGAAGTGCTACTTTAGGCAGCATGGTACCTATTCTTTTGATTGGTCTTTTCTATGGCTCAGAAATTGGACTTTTGACAGGGCTTATGTTTGGACTTCTAGACTTTATACTTGGCCCTTTTATAATGCACCCTGTTCAAGTGCTCTTTGATTACCCTCTTGCTTTTGCAGCCTTAGGTATAACAGGTTACTTCAAGGATAAGGGCAAAGTGCAAATGCTTATAGGTGTTGTGTTAGCAATAGCTGCTAGATTTTTATTTCACTTTATTTCAGGAATAGTATTTTATGGAAGCTATGCAGAACCTGGACAAAGTGCTGTTGCCTATTCCTTCTTATATAACCTAAGCTATTTAGGACCTGAGGCAATACTCTGCATAATAATTTTAGCTATTTTGCCAATAAAACAACTTTACTCTGTAATGGCCAAACCAAAATTGAATGCATAAAAACCATAACGCGGAAGGAGTTAGATAAACTATCTCCTTCCGCGTTCTCTTTTTTGACTATCATCTTTAATATTTCTATTAAGAAACTGATATAGCATTAACTGGGCAGGATTGTTCTGCTTCGTTACAGCTGTCTATAGCGTTTTCTGGAACCTCATCAGTAACTACCCCTGCTTTTCCGTCATCTTCCATCTCAAAAACCTCAGGACATAGTGATGGACATAATCCACAGGATATGCACGCATCCTTATCAACGTATGCTTTCATGTTAAAAACCTCCTTAAAATCTTCCAGGCATTTATATACAATAACATTAACAGTTATAGTGTTTCCTAAAAGAGGCTTATTATTACAAAAATTATTTATCAGTGCCAAACTTTAGTGCAGATAAGCTGTCTATCCCAACCTTAAGTCTGCTCAACATGTCTTCGGTTCCCTGCATAGTTTTGTTGCTGCCTGCAGCTACCTTAACAGCAGTATCTGAGGTTCCAACAATTAAATTTAAATATTCAATGTATTTATTATGAAATACGTTTAACTTTGGACTATGCTTAAGTTCTCTAACTTCCTTTTGATATTTGACAAGATTATCGTTTTCTATTTTAAGCGTGTTTATAGATACCTCATCCAGCTTCTTGCCTTCAATCACACTTTTAATTTTATCTGTAGAAGTTTTTATTTTAACTGTATACTCCGCAATGTCTTTGCCATACTGTATATTAGTTTTATAGGCATTGAATTCTTCAATTGGAGATACTCCTTTTATAAGTATATTATAAAGAGAAATTATAATGATAATTCCTATTACAAAAGTTAAAAGCTTAAAAGCCTTTTTAACGAGAGAGACTACTATTATAATTGCCAATACTGCAAGCAGTCCATAAACTAATATTTGATTTTCCAAGTTTAACACCCCTATCTCTATATGTGTCTTTTATTTTACTTCATTTTACATATTATTTAAAGTCACATAATAATTAAAAAGCAGAAGCAAGTTTTGTCAACCTCTTCTGCTTTTCAATCTTTTTAATTTTTATGATAATCTCATAAAGCTTCCTAGCAATTCATCATATTCAGGTGAAGCATTGATAAAGTCTTCAACTTCCCTGCTTTCCATCTTTTCAACCAAATCAAGGTTTATAGGTAGCTCTGCGATTAAAGGTACCCCAAGATTTCCAGCCTGTTCCTCAGCAGATTTTTTGCTGAATACCCTTTGTTTTTCGCCACAGCAGCTGCATCTTATGTAGGACATATTTTCCACTACTCCGTAAACCTTAATGTTCATCTTTTGAGCCATGATAACCACTTTTTTCACTATCATAGTTACCATGTCCTGTGGTGTAGCAGCTACTATAATCCCAGTCAAAGGTATGCTTTGCATTACTGTTAACGTTAAGTCTCCTGTCCCTGGAGGCATGTCAATAAGAAGATAATCCAAATCTCCCCATTCTGTATCTCTGTACATTTGTGTCATTACTCCTGTAAGAATCGGCCCTCTCCAAATGACTGGCTGTTCTTCCTCTTCAGTTAGAAGATTTAAGGATATAACCTTTATTCCTGTAGCTGTTTCAACTGGAATAAACTTAGCTTCCTCTTGAGATTTACCTGGAAGTATCTGTGCTCTTTCTTCATTTATTCCAAAAAATCTCGGCATAGACGGTCCTGTTATATCCCCATCTAATACACCAACCTTGTATCCTAAGCTTCTAAGTTTTGTAGCAAGTATCCCTGTTACGGTTGACTTTCCTACTCCGCCTTTTCCACTCATTACTCCTATTATATTTTTAATGCTTCCATAACTTGGCACTAATACGGAACAAGTGCTTTCCTTATTGCTGCACTTTCCTTTACTTGCACAGCTGTCACATTTGCTCATGTACTTCACTCCTTTATCAAGTGTATTAATTAATGAATAATTTTATTATATCATAAAAAAATTATTTTTCTATTTTATTACCATATACCGGTAATAGTTATTCTCCTATTCACTTATATGATATTTATATCTACAGAACCTTTTCGAATATAGCATAAATAAAAATTGGTACCTTCTCTTAAGTAAGAAGATACCAATTTATTTTATTCATATCTTAGCGCATCTATTGGATTTAAATTAGCAGCCTTTCTTGCTGGATAAATACCAAAGAAAATTCCTACCGCTGAGGAGAATAATATAGCTCCAATGATAACTCCTATGGAAAGTGAAGGGGTTATATTTGCAAAGCTTCCAATTGCATAGCCTCCCAAAATTCCGAGAATCATTCCAATTATACCGCCTATTAGTGAAATAATTACTGATTCAGTCAAAAATTGAAGAAGTATTGCATTAGTTGTCGCTCCTATGGCTTTTCTAATACCAATTTCTCTTGTTCTCTCAGTTACTGATACAAGCATTATATTCATAACACCTATCCCTCCTACCAAGAGAGAAATTGCTGCAACGGCTCCTATAAAGGCCGTGAATATTCCTAGAACCTTATTTACTTGATCAAGCTGCTTGAGTGCATTCTCAACCTTATATTTATCCTTGCCTCTATTGTTATGCCTGCTCTCTAGTATGTTTTTAGCTCCATTTCCTGCTGCTTCTCCTTCATCCTTAGTCGTTGCCACTAAAGTTAATCTATCAATATTGAAATCAGTAGGATACATAGTTTTAACAAAGTTTGTAGAAGCATAAATTAGTGCCGGCATTTGACTTGTGTCGAAGGCGAATCCACCTAAATCTAGCTTTGTAACTCCTATAATTGTTGCCTTTACAGGAGATTTTCTGCTTCCAAGCTTTATACTTTTTCCAACAGCATCTGTATAGCCGAATAGTGCTCTAGCATTAACTTCATCTATAACTATAACAGGCTTTCCTTCTAAAAACTCTCTTTCATTAAATCCTCTGCCATAAAGAAATTCAGCGTTTTGAGCTGCAAATAAATCTGGATTTCCTCCGGTTATGGAAGCTCTTTTTGTCTTCACCTCTGAGATCGCTACTCCATTTTTAGATACTGTAGGGCTAATATATTTAACTGTAGCCACTTTTTCTTTAATTGCATCTATATCTTTTAACGTAATATAATCACTTGGCTCTGCCTTTGAATTATCTAGTGAAACGTTTATAGTTGCAGCACCTATTTTTTCAAACTCACCAGTTATAGTGTTTTGTCCCCCCTGTCCAAGGGACACTATAGTTATAACGGAACTTATCCCTATTATAATTCCCAACATAGTGAGAAAGGATCGCATTTTATTTGATAATATACTATCTATAGCCATTTTAAAATTTTCAACTATATTTGAAAAAAGCCTCATTACTGTCCTTCCCCTCTATAAAATTATTCTATCTTTAACCTGATAGTCATCCACTATCTCACCATCTCTAAACCTAACTACTCTTTTTGTATGCTGAGCAATATCTGGCTCATGAGTTACCATTATTACAGTAGCACCTTCGTTATTTAAGTCCTGAAAAATTTTCATAATTTCAACTGAAGATTTTGTATCAAGGTTTCCAGTAGGTTCATCTGCCATTATAACAGCAGGAGTATTAACAATAGCACGAGCAATAGCCACTCTTTGCTTCTGTCCCCCTGATATTTCATTTGGTCTATGTTTAACTCTATCACTAAGTCCAACCTTTTCTAAAGCTATAAGAGCTTTTTCTCTTCTCTCTTTCTTCGAAATGCCTGCATAGGCCATAGGCAGTTCAACATTCTCAAGCACAGTCATCCTAGGAAGAAGATTAAATGCTTGGAATACAAACCCTATCTCCTTATTTCTTATGAGCGCCAGCTGCTTATCATTAAGGCTTGATACATTTTGATTATTTAAAATGTAAGTTCCGCTGTCCATTCTGTCTAAACAGCCTAATATGTTCATCATAGTAGACTTTCCTGAACCAGAAGGTCCCATTATTGATGTAAATTCACCTTTTTCAACTTTTAAACTTACACTCTTTAAGGCAGTAAAGTCTATATCACCTGTAATATACCTTTTGACTACATCCTTCACCTCTATCATTACTTGGCTTCACCAGCTTCCTTAACAACTGTTCCATTTTTTATATTTTCACTTGGATTTAGTATAATCTTATCCCCAGCCTTAACTCCTTCAATAACCTGTGCCTCCATATCTGATTGAAGTCCAAGCTTAACTTCTTTTTCCACAGCCTTGTTATCTTCAAAGACAAAAACAAAGGTCTTATCTTCTTTAGTTGTCCTCACACTTTCTGCTGGAATCTTTACAGTATTATCAACCTTACCCAGAAGAATATCTACGTCTGCATCAAAATCTATTTTTAAACCTTCAGGCTTATCTAAAATATCTATTTCCATTCCAAGAGTAGTTTCAGTACCAGTTGCAGATACTGATTTCTTGGCTGCTGGGTCAATAACTGCTACTTTTCCCTTATATTCCTTGGTTCCGCTCTTAACTATAGCTTCCTGCTCAACTTGTATCTTATTAGCATCGTATTTCCCAACAGAAACTTGAAGCTTTAAAGCATTTATATCCTGAACTGTAACCGCAGGCTGTGCAGCTGCCATTGTTGAAGCTCCCTCAACAACATTTACAGCTGTCACAACGCCATCAGCTTCTGCTATAAGCTTATCCTGACTTTTCGAAAGATTTTGCTTTGCATTATCAAGACCTATTTTAGCAAGTGCTATAGCATTATCTGCTTGCTTTAGCTGCTCGCTAGAAAATGGCAGCTTTAGATTATCCCTAGTCTGCTTGAGTGTTGCCTTTTGAGTTTCCAATGTTACAGCCTTTGCTGCCTCAAGAGGATTTTTCTTAGCATTTTCAATTTGACTTTCTAAATCTACAATTTGCTTATCCATATCTGACATCTTATTTTTCATGTCACTATTAGAATTTACTTGCATTTGCTTTGTAAGCACAGCATTATCGTACTGTATTTGAGCCTGTTTTACTGCAACGTTTGCATCAACCACTTCATACTCAACTAGTACTTGATCCTTTTTAACAGTATCTCCAACCTTAGTATTTACTTTCTTTACTTTTCCCTGAATCGGAAAATAATCTTTGCTGCTCTTAGACTTTATAGTGCCTGTAGTAGATAAATAAGACTTTATCTCTCCTTGTGACACTGCTGCTGTTTTAACCCCTATAACATTACCTTTGTTTTTATTAGCTGCTTTAAAGGAAATTATCCCTCCAACAACAGCAATCACTACAATCCAAATAATAACCTTCTTTTTCATAGTTTCCTCCTACTGATAAGCTTCAAAAATAAAATTTACTTACCACATTAACTATCTAATTATACAAGCTGTCTAACTTCAATTCCATATTGTATAAAAATTTAATATTTCCTTAATAATTTTAAAGCCTTAGGTTTCCCCAAGGCTTAGTTTACCACCCAGTAGGCTTTTGAGTATCTACTTTAGTAGTCCATCTTCCATCTGATGACTTATAAGTCATAGTTATATAATATTTTTTCTCACTTTTATTTTCCTTATCCCAGAAAGTTATCTCACATTTGTATAAAAAAGTCTTATACCCAACGGTTTTAACATTCATAACAACATCATATTCCTTTTGCTTTTCCTCACCTTTTGCCTGAGTCATAAGCTCCGTATTTAACCCTTTACCTGAAAGACTTGACTTAAAATCTTCCAAGTCCGCAGAGAATATAAACTTTGCAACCTCTACATCATCATAAATATTTATTCCAATGCTTTTACCCTTAGCTTCTTCTTTAGAATATTTCTCAGCAAAGCTAAGTATATTACCGTAGTAAATTTTTTGAAAGTCTTTCGGCTTTCTTATATTCCAAAAGCTTTTTATTATGTCATTATCTATTCTTTCAGAAACTAAATATATTTTATCCTCACTATACAAATTACCAGCATCTTTCTTATCTAGTCCAGCTATATAATTAAATCTATAAATCTTACCTGGACCTTCTTCCATTTCAAATATATAATCAGGCTCAAGTTCTGACTTAACTGGAGCAGGTTTAGCAGTGGACAATATTTCGTAGAGTTCTGATATAGCTTTCTGATCTGTAACTACAAATCTAAATCCTGTATCTCTTGTATTTTGAATAACTATTTTTCTAATCTTTCCCTGCTTTATGTATTCAAAATCATTGTTCTTCATACCTAGCTTAACTTTCATCTGATCAATCCTATCACAACCATAAAAAAAGCTTGAAAATAAGATTAAAACCAGTAGATAAATTAATCTTTTATTTCGCTTCAATGTTTTTTCTCTCCTAACTTTTATATCTGCTCAGTCTTTTCCTTAGAAACAATCTTCTTTATTTTATCATAATTAAAAAATATTGCTCCAAGTACAACTATAAACAAGCTAATAAATTGAGATGTAGATAATAATCCTACGCTACCTCTTGGATCATCCCTAATAAATTCTATAACAAATCTTCCTATACTGTAAATTATCAAATAAAGGGAAAAAACTCTGCCTTCTTTTCGTTCTTTTTTATCATACCATAATAAAAACAGCGCTAGGGCAAAATCAAATATGGAAGAAAAAATCTGAGTTGGATAAACATGAATGTCTAGTGGTCCAAGCGAACCTTCCTTAAACTTAACCCCTAAGAAAGAACTAGTAGGCTTCCCATAGCAGCAGCCTGCAAAAAAGCACCCTAATCTTCCAAATCCCTGTGCAAGAGGCAGACTAGGAATTACTAAGTCAAATATATTTAAAAGCTTCCAGCGCTTCTTCTTTGAATAAAGGTAAACTCCTGCAACTCCCCCAATTATAGAACCATAAATTACAAATCCATTTCCAAAATCCATAAGCTGAGAAGGATCGTTTATTATATTTTTTAGTTCTGTCATTATGTATAAAAGCTTTCCTCCAACTACACCAAGTACAACAGCAATAATTGCCATATTTAGCATGCTGTCCTCATCATAGCCCCTTTTCCTTGCCCTATAGTTTAATAGCAGAATAGCTGCAATTATACCAATAGCTATCATTGTGCCATAGCCATAAATAGGTACTCTAAAAATTCTAAAAAAAATTGGTCTCATTACAAATTCCCCCTTGTATTCCTTATAAGCATATAAAGACTTGTAATCTTTATGCCCCTTGCATTTCTTATAAGCACATAAGTATTATTATCAATTGTACTTTTATTCTTTAGAAATTAATAAGAGAAGCTAATGCTTCTCTTATCTCTAAATTATAATACTTTGACAGATTTAACGCAATGAATATTATTTTTTAAGCTCAAAGGTTTCAACTATGGTTTTAAATATAGTTGGCATATTCTCCTTGAAGTTTTTATCCCTTACATAAAAAGAAAATCTAAAGAACTTGTCTGTATCCTTTAAAAAGTATTCATACCCTTTAAAATTTGTATCTGTATCTGTCTTCATTGTATATGTAATTAAATATCCCTCATGCTTTTTTATTACTATTGGAGTCATATTATATTCACTATACTCAGCATATTGTTTATTAACTTCTTTGCTCTTATCTAGAAAGCTTTTCAAGTCTTGGTTTAGCTTCCAAACCTGTACAAAACCATGAATAACTGCATCCTCTGAGTCAAAATCATTATGATAAACTATTTCTCCTCCGCCAAAATCTTTTTTATTAGCTGTCCAATTATCTGGCAGCTTATAGCTGAAGTTTAATTCCGGCACATCGTACTTTACTAGTGTATTTATGTTACTCTGCATTAGAGCTACATATTTCAACCTTCCATCAAATTTCTTTTCAAGACCAAATAAGACTACCATAAGACCGACAATAATTACAGTTACACCAAGTCTTTTTCTGTTTAAAATTATTAACCTCATACTTCCTCCTTTCATTCGGAACACTAAGTAATTAAAATCACTAGCTTCCTCTCGCAAGCTACAGTTAACGTGCATTTATAACTTTTTCCGCACAGTTCTATTAATAAAGTATATGTACAAGCAATTAGTAATAGAATGAAGATTTAATCAATGAAGGATGAAGAATTTAATAGCTCTCATTCTTCATCCTTCATTAATTACTTTACAGGAATAACTATTGTTGAGTTTCTGAAATCATAGAACATTAACCAGTAACCATAACTGTCTTCTCCCTCGTCGCCTTCCTTTAGAGGTACCCAGGTAACAAAACCAGTTCTTCCTGCAAACGGCTGATCTGCTCTTGCTTTTGTTCCAGGTATTCCATAAACCAAATATTTCATCTTATTATCTTTATCAAGCTTATAGCCAAGTACAAAATGTCCAAACTTTCTTATATATTGATAATAGTTGTTCATTGGATAATATACTACTGTATGTTTATTGTAATCCATGCAGTTCATATCCTCTGGTCTATATACAGGAACCTTGTACCAGCTGCATCTCTTGATTTCGGTGCAAATATTCTCTAATTCTTCAAAGTCCTCTGCAACCTTCATAAAGAAATCGCCAACACTTCCCTTAGGTCGCTCCTTTTTGCACTTGTTTTCGCAATGCTCATGTTTTTCATTGTTATTCCAGTCATTTTCATGATGTTCATGCTTTTCATTATCTTTGCACTTATTTTCATGATGCCCATGCTCTTCATTGTCTTTGCACTTATTCTCATGATGCCCTTGCTCTTCATTGTGTTTGCACTTATTTTCTTGATGCTCATGCTTTTCATTATCATGACATTCATTTTCATGCTTGATCTCGCATACACCATCTTTGCATTTCTCTTTCTTTCTATCCAGGTCCATATCAATTTCACTGTCTTCAAGGATACCCATTGGCATATTGTCATTTGGTTGTTCCTCAACATTTTGTTTTTCAACTTCAATCTGCATTTCATATTCATCAAAAATATTAGTTGGTTGTGGATTATCAACTGCTGGCTGCTCCTCAACCATAGGTGCTGTTTTTTCTGGCTCCTCAATAACTGGTTCTACTTTCGCTGGTTCTGTAACTACTGGCTCAACTTTTACAGGTTCTACCTTTGCAGGC
This sequence comes from Clostridium swellfunianum, assembly GCF_023656515.1. Taxonomy (NCBI): domain Bacteria; kingdom Bacillati; phylum Bacillota; class Clostridia; order Eubacteriales; family Clostridiaceae; genus Clostridium; species Clostridium swellfunianum. The sequence continues at coordinate 2,904,545 of NZ_JAMOFV010000006.1, read as the reverse complement.
TGAACCTTTTTATCCATCCTATCTTCTTCCTGTCTATTTTTTTCCTCCTCTATCATAGGGAATCCCTTCCATTCAGGAATTTCAGTAGTTGTAAAACCACTCATTACAGGAATAATATTTGAGTTCATAAATCTAACGATCGAAGCTCCGACTACCTTATCCACATTTATACTAAAATTACCCACACTTTCTACTGGATACTCATAGGATACTTCAGCTCTTCCATGTTCATCTATGTTCAGTTCGCCAAGCTTTAACAGCTTCTTTGCATCTTTTTTGTTGCAAACTAGCACCATGTAATAGGGTGCGCTCTCCTTCTTAAGATTTTGAACATAGTAAGACACCTTGCATTTATCGTTCTTTATTTCCAACTTAGCATAGCCAGAAGGTAACTTGTCAGAGGCCAAAGCATATCCTTTTTCATCTTCTTGTAGTATTATAAAATACCTGCTGTAGCTCTTTTTTTGAGTCAACTCTTGTCCCTCCAAAAAAATTATTCAATATAGTATATGAAAGGCCTTTCCAAAAGTGACCATATAATAAAAAAATAAGACGCGGTTATAGTTATAACCACGCCTAAAATTCTATTTATGAGCTAAATCATATATGCTATTTGCTAAATTGCCAAATTCCTGCAGTGAAAGAGTTTCTCCTCTTCGCTTTGGATCTATATCAGCCATTTCAAAAGCTTGCTTCATCAATTCACTATCAACACCTAGATTTTTAGTTGCATTCCAAAGAGTCTTTCTTCTCATGTTGAAGGCTTCTCTACAAACTTTGAAGTAGAACTTCTCATCCTTAACATTCACTCTTGGTTGTTGAAGCTTATCAAGCTTAACAACTATTGAATCAACCTTTGGCTGTGGAATAAATGAACTTGGAGAAACCCTTCTTATAACCTTGGTATCGCAATAATACTGGACGAGAATTGACAAGGCTCCATAGTCGGATGTATTTGGTTTTGCTGCAATTCTTTCTCCAACCTCTTTTTGAATCATTATAGTAAGTGACTTAAAGTTATAGCCTTCATTTAAAAGCTTTGCTATGATCGGAGTAGTAACATAGTAAGGAAGGTTTGCAACTACCTTAACTGATGTTTCCTCGCCAATTAATTCTTTAAAATCAACTTTTAGAGCATCCTTATGAACTATTTCAAAATTATCAAATTCCTTGAGTTCTTCCTGTAATATAGGAAGAAGATCAGAATCCAATTCGATAGCACATACTCTTTTTGCTCTTTTTAATAATTCTCTTGTTAAGGTTCCTACACCAGGACCAATTTCGATAATGAAATCTTCCTTACCAACTTCTGCACCTTCAACAATATCTATTAAAACACTATCATCTATTAAAAAATTTTGTCCAAGGCTTTTGGTAAACTTAAAACCATACTTTTTTACAATATCTCTTGTTGAAAAATCATTCATTCTTTTTCTCTCCTACAACTCTACTCTCTTTAGAGCTTCAACAAATTCTTCTCGTGTTATTCCGTAATTATTTAATCTTGTTATAAACTGTGTTGAATTACAATAGCCTATACCAAGCTCCCGCCCTACTGCTTCTCTTCTTTCCTTGGCTTTATTGTCTCCTGTAAGCTTAAAGAATATAAGATCCTTTATATTAAACTCATTTCTTTTTTCTTTTACTTCACACTTTGCGCATTCAAGAGCCCTCAATATAGTTTCAGGTGATGCATTTTCAACTCCAATGTCATCATCTTTAGTACCTTCCTTTTGGGTTATGTATGCATGTTTAATTCCTAAAACTCTCTTTGCAATAATTCTTCTTATTTTCTCACCTGCATGATCTGGATCAGTAAGTACAATTACACCCTGCCTCTTTTGAGCTTCCTTAATTCTCTCGATAACTTTTGCATTTATACCAAAGCCGCCAACAGCTATAATCTCAGCATCCACTGCTCTTTTAACAGCAGTAATATCATCTCTTCCTTCAACAACAATAACTTCTTTAATCAATCTAATACCTCCTTCAAGCAAAGATTGAAAGCTCACAGCTTCATATCCACTAATTCACCTTAAAATATCTATTATATTGTGTTATAAGCGGCATAAAATGTCAAGGCAAAAAAATAAGGAGCAGTTAGCTCCTATGTATCACTTTAAGACGTACACATTCACATACCGTCTTCCCCATTTAATACATTCTGAATTTGAATTCAGGAATATATCTATGATATTTCCTTTAATAGCTCCCCCAGTATCCTCTGCGATAGCATAACCATACCCTTCAACATATAGTTTAGTACCCAGCGGAATAACTCTTGGATCTACTGCTATTGTGCTATACCCATTTGGATTTCTTTTTGCTGTTGTGCCTGTTGCGGTTATTCCAAAGCCTTTATCACCAGGTCTCTTGCCTGTACTAGCATAGTCAGCTGTGTATGCAGTGGCCTGCATTCTAAGAGCTTTCCTATAAACAACATCATTAATACTGCCTCCACGGGATACTTTAATAGCAGCTAATGTGCCTACAGAAACTATTTTTTTAATAGGCTCTTTTTCAACAGCTTCATTTACTACTTCTCTTGCTACTTCTTTTCCATCCTCATATAGAACTTTAGTAGTTATAACTTTCTCGCCCTGTTGGCCATTTTGAAGTACTTTGGTTACTGTATTAAGAGCTTCTTCATCCTTTTGGACTACAGTTGCAAAGTCAATAGACTCGCTAACCTTTATAACTCTTTCATCAATTCTTGTTATAGAAACTTTTAAACCATTCTCTACTGGTACGGTTCTTGAAGGCAAAACTCTATCTGAGTTTCTAACCTCTATCCCCTCTTCCTCTAACATTTTGTCTACAGTATCCTCAGTTGTTAAGACTTCAATATTCTGACCATCTACGGCAACTTCAACAGGTATAGCTCTTTTAATGTCTAATCTGTCGATTTTTTTTACAACTGTGTCAATGCTCGGCATTGTCTTGTCCTTTGGTCCTAAGACTATGTCGTTTGCCTCTAATACATTCTTAAAGGTCTTTCTAAAGGTAACAATTTTTGTTTCCTTTCCATCTATTGCTACTACGATAGTCTTTTTGGCTGCATTTACCCCCACAGTACTTCCTATTAATATAAGCACTACAATAAATGCTGCCTTGGGACCGATTGAAAAATAGCGCTCAAAAGCTTTTTTCAATTTATCCATCTTGGCTACCTCCTTACGCAAAAACAGCTTATTTCCACTGTTAAAGCTTTATTTTAGACTGTTTGGTTTCCGCAAAATAACTCTTGCTATCCTATTTAGCTATACCGCGTAATATTCTACTTGGTATTAGGAAAGCTAAGTTAACCTTGCAGCTATCCCTTAAATGCAGTAATATGCATAAAGTATAAAAAATAATGATTGCGGCTATTTTAATTTACAGTCTATAAAGAGGCTTTGTTAAAATAAAAAACAACAGGAATATAAAATTATATATTTTCACCAAAATTTGTAATATGTTTAATTATATGCCAATTGTCCAAGTTTTAATCACTTACATAGACAAAAAATAATAGACACGTCACCGTGTCTAATTTTTTATTATAATTTTAGCATTAACTTTGTATTATTTATTGTTGCTTTAGATATTTCTTCTTCAGATACTGCCTTAATTTTAGCTATTTTTTCTATAATATAGTTTATATAATCAGATCTGTTTCTTTTTCCTCTAAAAGGTGTTGGAGCCATGTAAGGGCAGTCTGTTTCTACCAGCATTCTGTCTAAAGGCACTTCTTTAGCAACCTCAACAAGTTTCTTTGCATTTTTAAAAGTAACAACTCCTGTAAAACCTATATTGTATCCAAGTTTTAAACATTCTCTAGCAAATTCTACGCTACCAGAAAAGCAGTGCAGCACCCCCTTAACCTTAGGAAACTCCTTTAGTATATTTAAGGTATCTTCATGAGCATCCCTATCGTGTATTACTACAGGAAGGTTGAGCTCTTCGGCAAGCTTCATCTGTGCTCTAAACACGCTCTTTTGAACCTCTCTTGGTGGATTTTCCTCATAATAATAATCAAGTCCTATTTCACCAATAGCTCTAACCCTTTTATTTTTAGCCATATCTCTTAGTTCTTCTAAAACATTTTGATTAAATTCCAAAGCATTTTCTGGATGAATTCCAACAGCAGCATAAAAAATATCATATTTATCAGCAAGCGCTACAGAAGTTCTTGCCCCCTCAAATGATGCGCCACAATTGAGCACTCCTACAATTCCATTTTCCTTAAGCTCCTTTATAACCTGTTCTCTATCTTCATTAAAAGATTCATCATCATAATGAGCATGTGAATCGAAAATTTTTAACATTTATATCACCTCAAAAATAAAAATAGTGTGTACTAAAAATTTTTAGCACACACTACATTATAACCTATGCTTGATTATTTAGTCTAAACTATTTAATAACTACTAGTTCATAATCTTGATTTCCAAGACCAATTTCTTCAGCGTAGTTTAAGCTGACTCTCCAATCTGTATTGGGATGAATGTGATGAATCTTATCTCCATGTTTATGCTCATGGTCTTCGCATTCACATACTCTCTCCTCTAAAAGACTTCCACCTGTTACTGGAGCTGCATTAACAGCGTCAATTGATGCCCTGTCAAGTGCAACCGGGTCAAAGGAAGCCATAATTCCTAAGTCTGGAACTATTGGCACATCGTTGCTGTCCCAACAATCACAGTTTGGAGATACGTTCATTATGAAATTAATATGAAAATTTGGCTTTCCATTAATAACTGCATGAGTATACTCAGCTATCTTTTCATTTGCAGTATCAGCTGCTTCATTCCATATTACCTGAGCTGCATCAAACTGGCAAACAGCCACACATTGACCGCAGCCAACACACTTGTCATAAGCAATAACAGCTTTTCTATTTTCGTTTAATTCTATAGCATCCTGTGCACAATTTTTGATACACTGACCACAACTCACACAATTTTCTACATCAATTTTAGGCTTTGAAGCTGAGTGCATTTCAAGCTTTCCACCTCTTGAGCCTGAACCCATACCAAGATTTTTAAGCGCTCCTCCAAAACCAGTCATCTCATGGCCCTTAAAGTGGTTCATTGATATTACTATATCAGCATCTGCAATGGCAGTGCCTATTTTTGCAGTTTTGCAGTGCTTCTTATTTATTTCTACTTCTCTAAAGTCTGTTCCCTTAAGTCCATCAGCTATTATAACATGGCAGCCTACAGCTAGTGGATTGAACCCATTTCCATAAGCAGCTTCCAAATGGTCAAGCGCATTCGCTCTTCTTCCAGAATACAAAGTGTTTGAATCTGTTAAAAATGGTACCCCACCTAATTCCTTAATAACTTTAACTATTCTTGCAGCATAATTAGGCCTTATGTATGCAAGGTTTCCTGGCTCCCCAAAGTGAATTTTTATAGCTACAAACTTATTTTTAAAATCGATGTCTGCTATGCCAGCTCTTTTAATAAGTTTTTCAACCTTGTCCAATAAATTAACACCTGGCTTAGTTCTTAAATTAGTGAAATAAACTTTTGATTTTTCCATATGTTATCCTCCCATCAAATTAAGCTCAAAGCAGTTTATCACTGCTCGCTCTATCAAACTTCTTATTAAAATCTATTTATAACTTTAGTAATACTAAAATATCATAAAATATATTATATCACTAAGTATATTTATACTGAATAAAATTTAAGTAATTTGGCAAAATATATACTATTAATAGGTTAAAATTTAATAATCTATTATATTCAGTTTTTTTATATATTTAGGAGGTTTACTTAAATGCAAGGAACAGTAAAATGGTTTAATTCACAAAAGGGTTTTGGTTTTATCACAACTGAAGAAGGAAAAGACGTATTTGTTCACTATTCAGGAATAGAATCAAATGGCTTCAAGACACTTAACGAAGGTGACAAGGTTTCCTTTGATTTAACACAAGGACAAAAGGGAGATCAAGCAATCAACGTAAAACCACTATAATAAATAGGAAGCACAAATACCACATTGGTTTGTTAATAGATGATATTAATAAAGCTTCTGCGATGCGAAAAGACCGCCTCTCCACGGCGGTCTTTTATCTTAACTATTTGCTTTTTCTTCAATCATCTTCGCTAATGAATGAGCCATTTCATCGATTTCTGATTGATTCTCACCTTCAAGCATAACTCTTAACAGAGGTTCTGTTCCTGAAGGTCTTATTAGGACTCTTCCAACTCCATTAAGTCTTTCTTCCATTTTTTTAATCTCGTTTGCTATTTCTAAGTCTGTTTCATGTATGTTTTTCATTTCATTTGGAATCTTAGCATTAACTAATACCTGTGGAAGCTCCTTCATCATAGAAGCAAGGTTTGAAAGCTTTTCACCTGTCTTTTTAACTATTGCTGCTAATTGAAGTCCTGTTACAAGACCATCACCTGTCGTATTGTGCTCAAGAAATATTACATGACCTGATTGCTCTCCACCAAGCACATACCCTTCTTTGACCATCTCTTCTAGAACATATCTGTCTCCAACCTTGGTTTTAACAGGTGTTATGCCCTCTTTAGCTAAAGCTATATCTAGTCCAAGATTACTCATTACTGTTACAACTACAACGTCCTTATTGAGTTTTCCTTGCCCCTTTAGGTATTTGCTGCAAATTGCAAGCATGAAGTCACCATGTACAAGGTTTCCCTTTTCATCAACAGCAAGACATCTGTCTGCATCACCGTCAAAAGCAAGACCTAAATCGCAACCTTTTTTAACTACATACTCCATAAGTTCTTCTGGGTGTGTAGAACCGCAGTTCTTGTTAATGTTTATTCCATCTGGATCATTATTTATAACAACAACTTCAGCGCCAAGACTTCTAAAGGTTTCAACAGCAGACTCATAGCTTGCGCCGTTAGCACAGTCTAAAGCGATTTTCATCCCTTTGAAATTAACATCAATTGTTGATTTTGCAAACTCAACATAATGCTCTAAAGCTGCTTCTTCTACTACTTTTCTTCCTAAATCTGCACCAGTTGGCTGAGGTACTCCCACAAAGCCGTTTTCAATTACAGCTTGTATTCTGTCTTCTAATTCATCAGATAACTTATAACCCTGTGAATTGAAGAATTTTATTCCGTTATATTCAACTGGATTATGAGAAGCTGATATAACTACTCCTGCATCCGCTTTATATTTTCTAGTTAAGTGTGCAACTGCTGGTGTTGGAACTACTCCTAAGCTTACAGCCTCTGCTCCAACAGAAAGTATTCCAGCTATAAGTGCTGATTCAAGCATATCTCCTGAAATTCTTGTGTCCATTCCAACCAGTATCTTTGGCTTATGAGCTCCTTCAGTTAACACAAAAGCTCCTGCTCTTCCTAAATTGTAGGCAAGCTGTGCAGTAAGCTCACTATTTGCTATTCCTCTAACGCCATCCGTTCCGAATATTCTACCCATTACAATAACCCTCGCTTTTCCTGTTTGACATAAATATACAGAATAATTATATAACACCTGCTATTTCATTACAATGTAAAAAAGTAGCAATTATAGTTGCTACTTTTTTAATCTAAGCAGTATATTCTGCACCTTTTTCAAGTGCTTTTTTATTAGCTTCATAGAACTTTGCTTTTCCGTGCTCCTTCAAAGCATTTAAGAGTTCCTCCATAGATACAATGCCTGTCTTAGCAACTAAAGCTCCTAAAAGCACCATGTTAGCTATGGTTTTGCTTCCTATTTCTTCAGCTATTGTTTGAGCTGGAATACTTATAATCTCTATATCTTTTCTCTCTGGCAGTCTGTTAACTAAATCGCTGTCTACTATTAAAAGGCCATTAGGCTTTATAGCATGTTCAAATTTATCTAAAGAAGGTCTGTTCATAACAACTAGTGTTGTTGATTCATTAACTATTGGAGAACCAACAGCTTCCTCTGAAAGAATAACAGAGCAGTTTGCAGTTCCTCCTCTCATCTCTGGTCCATAGGATGGGAGCCAGGAAACATTAAGTCCTGCATCCATACCAGCATAAGCAAGGAATTTTCCCATGGAAAGTATTCCTTGTCCTCCGAAGCCTGCAAATAATATTTCTTGTGCTTTCATATTACTTGGCACCCCCTGTTACATCCTTCTTAACACCTAATGGATAGTACGGTATCATGTTTTCCTTTAACCACGTGAAGGATTCTTCAGTGGATAAGCCCCAGTTGGTTGGACAGATTGAAAGAACTTCAACAAGCGAGAATCCATTGCCAGCCATCTGATTTTCAAAAGCCTTCTTTATTGCTTTTTTAGCTTTTATAACATTTGGAACACTGTCTACTGAAACTCTTTCAATATAGGTAGCTCCATCTAATGTAGCAAGCATTTCTGATACTCTGATTGGATGACCTTCTCTCTTAACATCTCTTCCATAAGGTGAAGTTTCAGTAACTTGGCCTGGAAGTGTTGTTGGAGCCATTTGTCCACCAGTCATACCATAAATACAGTTGTTAACGAATATAGTAACTATATTTTCTCCTCTTGTTGCAGCGTGAACTATTTCAGCTGTTCCTATAGCAGCAAGGTCTCCATCACCCTGATATGTGAATACTACGCTGTCTGGGTGTGATCTCTTAATTCCTGTAGCAACTGCTGGAGCTCTACCGTGAGCTGCCTGGAACATGTCGCAGGCAAAGTAGTCGTAAGCTAAAACTGAGCAGCCTACTGGTGCAACTCCTATAGTTTTATCTAAAATCCCTAGTTCATCTATTACCTCGGCAATAAGTCTGTGAATTACTCCATGAGTACATCCTGGGCAGTAATGAGTAGGAACATCTAATAACGCTTGTGGTGGTTGAAATACAATAGCCATTATTTTACTCCCCCTGCAACTTCATTATTAACTTCTTCATTGAAGCCAACTATCTCTTTTATCTTGTTTAATATCTCTTCTGGGTGTGGAACCATTCCACCAGATCTTCCATAGAAGTGTACTGGCTTTCTTCCGTTTACAGAAAGTCTTACATCTTCAACCATCTGACCCATACTCATTTCAACAGCTATATAACCAAGCTTTGTGTTAGCTATTGTCTTATCAAAAGCTTCTGCTGGGAATGGCCATAGAGTTATTGGTCTTATAAGTCCAAGCTTTATGCCATTTTCCTTAGCCATCTTAACAACGTTCTTACAGATTCTTGAAGTTGTACCGTAAGCAACTATTATTAAATCGCACTCTTCCTCACAGTTATATAATTCATACTTAACTTCGTTCTTCTTTATTTCAGCATACTTTGCCTGAAGCTTTAAGTTGTGTTTTTCTAATTCTTCTGGCTTTAAGAATAAGGAGTTTATAACATTGTGCTTCTTTCTTCCCTTTAAGCCGTCAGCAGCCCAATCTTTTTCTGGAAGCTGTCTTTGAGTTCTTTCCTTGAACTCAACTGGCTCCATCATCTGACCTAGCATACCGTCTCCCATAACCATGCATGGAGTTCTATACATATCTGCTACATCAAAGGCTTCCTGTACTAAATCAACCATTTCCTGAATTGATGCAGGTGCATAGACTGGCATCTGGAAGTCTCCGTGAGCTCCACCCTTTGTAGCTTGGAAATAGTCTGACTGAGCAGGCTGAATTCCACCAAGTCCTGGGCCTCCTCTAACTATGTTTATAATAACGCAAGGAAGCTCTGCGCCAGCGATGTAGGAGATTCCTTCTGCCTTTAAGCTTATTCCTGGGCTTGAAGAAGAAGTTAATACTCTAACTCCACTTCCTGCTGCACCGTAAACCATGTTTATAGCAGCCACTTCGCTTTCAGCTTGAACAAATACTCTTCCTAGCTTAGGCATCATTTTTGACATATAGGCAGCTACCTCTGTTTGAGGCGTTATTGGATAACCAAAGAAGCATTGACAATTAGCTCTAATAGCAGCTTCGCCTATAGCTTCATTTCCTTTCATTAATACCTTTTCGCTCATTACTATTCCCCCCTAATTAGAACTACTTTTCAACAACTATAACGCAGTCTGGACACATTCTTGCACAAGATACACAACCAATACACTGACTCATCCTATCCTCTGTAACTTCAGCTGGGTGATAGCCCTTATTATTTAGCCTATCTGAAAAAGCTATAATTTTCTTTGGACAGGCTTGGATGCAATTGCCGCAGCCCTTACATCTCTCTTCTTTGAACGTAACTCTTGCCATAAAATCCCCTCCATCTTTTTTTAATGAGTAATTGGTTTACCTCCACGGTGGTTTCATGTATATATCTAGTCCAAAGACCTCACCGCTAATCTTGCCTTCTAATTCATTGATGAAATCTTTTCTTACTGTAGTGTATTTATAAGGAATACCTGTCTTTTCAGACAGCTCCCTAACTTCTTTATCTCCCTTTAAAACATCTTCTATAGTTGTTTCATAGGACATATTTGTATTCGCGATTAAGTGAGTAACCTTAAGCCTTGAGGTGTATTCTATATTTCTTATATACTCCTCCGTGTCTTTAAGGTTTGAAGTCTGTGGCCTGTTGTTGTTTATTACAAAATACATGTCATAAGGCTCCTGTCTGAAGAACCTGTTGTATTGTCCAAGCACCACAGCCCCATTTTCATCTCCGCCTATATCTATGACAACCTCATAGGACTTGTCATTAAATATTGCAATAACCTCTGATGGTACTACAGCAAGCTCTGCATTTGAATAATGAGGATTAGAGGATATTACCCTAATTCCATACTCCTTATTTAAATGCTCGATTATGTCTCTAACGCAGAAGTAAGGATTAACTATGTCTATGTCAACTATAGCAACTTTTTTACCCTGCTTTGCCAGTTCAATTGCATAGTTTATTGATATTTCTGTTTTTCCACTTCCAAAATGTCCGGTAAAAATTCTTATTCTGCTCATACCTCACCGCCTATTTGTATTCTTTAGCTGTCTCCTCACCCTTTAAAACCCTAAGGCCACCTTGAGCTAGCGCTAAGAGCTCGTCTTCTCCAGGGTAAACCTTTACTTGAGATATAAATTCAACTCTTTCCTTTATAAATTCAGTTATCTCTTTTCCGTAGGCAATCCCCCCTGTTAAAAGTATTGCATCCACCTTACCATATAGTACTGCTGCACATTTTCCTATTTCTTTCGCTACCTGGTATGCCATAGCTTTAAGAAGAAGCTCAGCTTTCTTGTCTCCATCCCTCATAGCCTGAGCAACTATTCTTGCATCATTAGTGTTGTAGTGAGCAACAAAGCCGCCTTTGCCGTTTATCATTTTCTTAATCTCATCATGAGTATACTTTCCACTGAAGCACATTTTCACCAAGTCTCCAATTGGAAGACCTCCTGAACGCTCTGGAGAGAAAGGTCCCTCTCCATCAAGGGCATTATTTACATCTATTACTCTTCCAGCTTTATGGGCTCCTACAGATATTCCTCCTCCCATATGAGCTACTATTACGTTTATATCTTCATACCTTTTGTTAATATCATTTGCATATCTCTTTGCCACAGCCTTTTGATTCAATGCATGGAATATACTCTTTCTTTGAATTTCAGGAATTCCTGAAATCCTTGCTTCATCTTCCATTTCATCAACAACCACTGGATCTACTATAAATGCGGGTATGTTTAAACTATTAGCTATCTCGTTTGCTATTATTCCACCTAAATTTGAAGCATGTTGGCCTAAAACTCCAACCTTTAAATCCTCAAGCATAGCTTCATTAACCTTGTAAGTTCCACCTTCTATCGGCTTTAACAGACCGCCTCTTCCAACTACAGCATCAAGGGTAATTATATCTATACTGTTATTCTTTAACACTTCAAGTATAACGTCTTTTCTAAATTTAAATTGTTCATAGATACTGCCGTATTTACCAATATCTTCTGAAGAATGTCTTAAGGTTTCATCTAAGATTTTGATTTCATTCTCGTAAACGCCAATTTTTGTTGAGGTTGAGCCTGGATTTATTATCAATAGCTTATAATTCATCAATATGTCCCCCTACTTATTGGATACTAATGCAGCAAGTGCAATTGCATTTAGCTTTGATTCTGGACTGTCTGCTCTTGAGGTTAATACTACTGGAGCTGAAGCTCCTACAATTATTCCTCCACTCTTGGAATTAGTTGTATATGTTAGAGTTTTGTACATAACATTAGCAGCTTCAATGTTAGGGAGCAGAAGAACATCTGCTTTTCCTGCTACAGGACTGTTAATCTTCTTGTGATGAGCTGCTTCTTCAGATAAAGCATTATCTGTTGCTAAAGGCCCATCAATAATACAGCCTTTAATTTGTCCTCTTTCATTCATCTTTGATAGCAATGAAGCATCAATTGTAGCAGGCATGTCTGGGTTAACTACCTCAACCGCACAAATAGGAGCTACCTTAGGTATTTCTATATCTAGAGCATGAGCTACACTGACTGCATTGTTTATAATATCTACCTTGGCTTTCAAATCTGGGTACATATTAAGTGCTGCATCCGTTACAAATATTAATCTATTAAAGCCTGGAACCTCAAATACTGCAACATGAGACATAAGTCTTCCAGTTCTAAGGCCAATTTCTTTATTAAGCACCGCCTTCAATATTACAGCTGTTTCAAGAAGCCCCTTCATAACCATATGGGCCTTCCCAGAAGAAACCAGCTCGACAGCTTTTAAGGCAGCCTTATTGTTATCTGGTTCATGGATAATCTCTAAACCGTTTACATCGAAATTAATACTATTTGCTATTTGAATGATCTTTTCTTCATCTCCAACTAGTATAGCATCTACCATTTCTAAATTTATAGCATCTCTAATTGCTTCTAAAACATGTTCATCTTGAGCAGCTGCAACTGCAATTTTTTTGCGCTCATTTGACTTTACTTTATCTAATATTTGCGAAAAACTTTTAAGCATAAATGTTTCCCCCTACGATTTAAACACTTCATTTTCATATAACTTGGCACTTTCTTCTCCTGAAACTACTCTTAATGCACCTTCATATAAAGCCTGCATTTCACCTTCACCTGGAACAAGTTCTATTGGAGCTATAAATTTAACTCTCTCCTCTATCCAACTCATAAGCCTGATATTGTAGGCTAATCCCCCTGTTAGAATAATAGCATCTACTTTCCCCATTAAAACTGTTGAGTAGGCTGCAATCTCCTTAGCTATTTGATAAGCCATTGCCTTAAATACTAATTCTGCTTTAGCATAGCCTTCCTCAATTAGCTTATCCACTACTCTTCCATCATTGGTTCCAACATAAGCAGTAAGTCCTGCTTCGCCTACTAGCTTTTTCTTAAGTTCTTTGTATGAATATTTGCCGCTATAAGCTAGCTTAACAACTTCACCAACTGGAAGACCTCCTGCTCTTTCTGGCGAGAAAGGTCCATCCTCATTGGCATTATTCACATCTATAATTCTTCCATTCTTAACTGGAGCAATAGAAATTCCACCACCTAAGTGAGCTACTACAAAAGAACTATCTTCAAAGCTTTTATCTAATTTACTACATACTCTCCTTGTAACAGCCTTGATGTTAAGAGCATGTACAAGTGAACGTCTTGGAAGCTGGGGCAAGCCTGAAATTCTTGCCACTTCTTCAAATTCGTCTACTGCAACCGGATCAACTATAAAAGCAGGTCGCTTTGCTTTGTTTGCAATTTCATAGGCTATTATACCGCCTAGATTTGAAGCATGCTCACCTTGATATCCAACCTTCAAATCTTCAAGCATAGCTTCGGTAACAGAGTATGTTCCACCTGGCATTGGCCTTAAAAGACCACCTCTGCCGACTACTGCTTTTAAATCTTCAGCTGATAACCCCTGTATCTTGAGCCAATCCAAGATAACAGAGGTTCTCATATTCTTTTGATCATATATTCTTTCATATTCTTTAAGTTCTTCTGTGCTGTGCGATAAACTAGTTGATGATATACACTGCCCGTCATTAAATAGCGCTATCTTTGTAGACGTAGAACCTGGATTGATAACAAGAATATACCCCTCTTTATTCATAAATTCCCCCAACAAATGAATTAACAATTATCTGAAAATATTCTATTTTCTATACCTCTATTTTATCAGATTTAAAATGAAATTCAACCCTTCAAAAAATTATTCTGTCGGTGCCCATTCCTTCATAATTTCTTCAGCAATACGTAAACCATCTACAGCAGCAGAAACAATACCACCAGCATATCCAGCTCCTTCTCCTGCTGGATACAATCCCCTAAGAGATACACTTTGGAAGCCTTCGTTTCTTTCAATTCTCACTGGTGCTGAGGTTCTTGTTTCCACACCAGTAAGCACCGCATCTCCTGAACCATATCCTTTTATTTTATAATCAAAGTTGATTAATCCCTCTTTTAATGCATCTATAACGAAACTTGGCAAGCATTGTCTTAAATCTCTAAATTCATACCCTGGTGTATAAGTAGGTTTAATTTTTCCAAGCTTTAAACTTACTCTATCCTGTAGGAAATCCCCTACAAGCTGAATTGGTGCTTTATAATCACCACCGCCTAAATTATATGCTAAGGACTCGTAATGCCTTTGGAACTCCATACCTGACAACGGATTATCGTTTCCAAAATCCTCTGGTGTAACATTAACTACAAGTGCGGAATTAGCATTATCTAAATTTCTTTTATAATAACTCATACCATTTGTGACAAGTCTCATTTCTTCAGAAGCTGCTGCAACTACCTCTCCACCAGGGCACATGCAAAAACTATATATAGATCTATTAAGTTTTTCACTTGAGTAGCTTAAACGGTAGTCAGCAGCTTTAAGTCTTGGATGACCAGCAAATTTTCCATACTGACTTTCGTCTATTAAGCTCTGCAGGTGCTCTATTCTAACCCCTATAGCAAAAGGTTTTGACTTCAAAGCTATGCCGTTTCTGTAAAGAATCTCATAGGTATCTCTAGAACTATGGCCTATTGCCAATATCATATTTTCACAAGGAAGTTCTTCTCCATTAACTATTATTCCAGAAAGTCCTGCATTTTTTATTATCAGATCCTCAAGCCTACTATTAAATCTTACGTCGCCACCAAGACTTATGATTTCTTCTCTTATATTTTTAACAACATCCTTTAAAATATCTGTTCCTACATGCGGCTTGCCAATATATAAAATTTCCTCTGGCGCTCCTGCCTTAACCATAGCTTGAAGCACATAATCACATCTTGTATCCTTAATTCTTGTAGTAAGCTTTCCATCTGAAAATGTTCCTGCTCCGCCTTCACCAAACTGAACATTTGATTGCGTATTAAGCTTTCCAGCCTTCCAGAACAAGTCTACAGATGAAGTTCTCTCTTCCACTTTTTGACCACGTTCTATAATTATCGGCTTATAGCCCTTTCTAGCCATTAAAAGACCGGCAAACATCCCTGCCGGTCCCATCCCCACAATTACTGGTCTGTGATCCATTTTTTTAGTTCCAAGCTGAAATTCGTCCGTGTATTTAACAGATTCAAGTCTTACATCCTTGTCGTTTAACCTCTCAACAAGCTTGGCTTCATCCCCTAAAGCTGCAACCTCTATAGTATAATTAAATTTAATAATATCCTTTTTTCTTGCATCTACAGCCTCTCTTAAAATTTTTAGTTCTGTAAGTTGTGAAGCAGAAATCTTTAGTTTTTTTGCTGCCTTCTCCTTTAGAGCTGATATATCTTCTTCTATGTCTAAAATTATATTGTTTATTCTTATGGGCATGATAATTTTCTCCTTTCAGTCGAAACACTGAGTAATTTAAATCAATCGCTCCGCTCACAAATTACTCGTTAAAGTCCATTTAGGACTTTAACCTCCTTTCACTTGAAAGCACTGAGTAATAGTAAATTACTCAGTGCTTAACTAACTTATTGAAATCATTGTGTATTTGTTGGTGTAGTTGAAGGTTGTGTCGGAGTTGTATTTGTCGGCTGCGTTTCTTTTTTCTTAACTGTAATCTTTACACTCTGCGGATTCTGCGATAACTTTGAAACACCATCAGGAATTTTCAAGTTAACGGCTACAGTATAGTCTTTTTCTTCGGTAAAACTAGCCGCATCTATAGTATAATTAAAATCTTCATTTTTTATATTACTAATTAATTCTTGGGGTCCAGAAAGCTCAACCGATACCTTGGAGCTATCCAAAGCCACTGTATATGCATCATTAACATTTTTCAGCTGTATAGTACCTTGGAAGGTTTTGCTTATAACATTATCCAAGGAAGCCTTCACTTTAACTGTACCATCGCTGTTTAAAAGGCTAACGCCTTGAGGTACAATAATTTTTGCTATCACTACCTTGTCTGGTGTTAATCCACTTAAATCAATCGGTTCTGTTTTTAAAGCATTTACTGCATTTATACTAGCTTCATCACCCGCAATATCTATTTTATCTGGTGTTGGCAATAAAGCTCCCTTCATGGAATAAACCTTGTTCAGGGTGCCCTTTGTATCAACAGTAACAGGTACTGTCTTTATTTTCTTAACAGGCACTATAAATTCAACCGTATCGGGATGAATTGTAACCTCCTTAATTTCTCTTCCAGCTGCATCTAAAGCTTTAAGTGGCAGCTTCATGTTTAAATCCTTGTCAGTACTTTTAAAGTCTGCTTTAGCAGAAATAGATGTAACTTGATTAATAAACTTAGCAGCTCCACTAACTTCAACCTCGCTAGGCGTTATATTCTGAGCCATCGCCCAATACCCATCCTTAACTTTCCCAGCAATATCTAACTTTACTGGCATACTTTTCACTATCAAATCATCAAAAGTAACACTAACAAACAGTGTTTCACTATTTAAAACATTAACATTTGCTGGTTGCTTAACTAACCTTACAGGTACACTACGAGATCCTACTGAAAAAGCATATTGGCTTAGGTCTGCTTCAACTCTAAATTGATCTTTTCCAAGCATTATATCTGTTGGAGAGCCTTTTACATTGAGAGTCACAGAATATGCTTCTGCTGGTGGAATTATCTTAAGCTTTTGCTGCTGCTCTATGCTTTCTATTCCTGTTAAATAAACGGGTACCTGAATCTTATCAGTTTTCTGAGGGTTGGTTTCGTTTATTATATAAAGCCATAGGGAAAAAGCCGCAATTACGCAACATATTTTTATTATCCACGTATTTTTTTGATCCACACCATCACCCTCTCCCTAAAGGTCAATTTTTTAGTCTGCCTGCTCTTTAAAATTCTTATTAATATATCCATCAATCGTTCTTTAGTGTAATTTCTTGTTAGCTTCCCATTTACCGCTAAAGATATAACACCCGTCTCCTCAGATACAATTATTGTTAGTGCATCAGAGTTTTCAGATATTCCTATTCCAGCTCTGTGCCTTGTACCTAAAGACTTGCTTATACTGTCGCTGCTTGTAAGCGGAAGGAAACAGCCAGCTGCCACAATTTTATCATTTCTTATTATAGTAGCTCCGTCATGAAGAGGAGTATTAACAACAAATATATTTTGTAACAGTGCTGAAGAAACAGCCGCATCCAGCTTTGTCCCTGTACTTATAACCTCGCCTAGACCAGTTCTATTTTCTATAACTATAAGAGCACCTGTTTTCTCCTTGGCTAAACTTTCAACAGCATCAGCAACTTCAGTTATAACCTTTTCCATAGTCTCATCATCCTCAATGAGATGCATATCGTTAAAGGCACTTCTACCAAGATGCTCTAATGCTCTTCTTATCTCTGGTTGAAATATAATTATAATAGAAAGAACTCCGATAGTTATTGTTTTTTCAACAATCCATTTAAGCATTGTCAAATGTAGAATAGAGCTTACAGGTATTAGAAGAAGTATAAGTAAAATTCCTTTTAGAAGCTGAACCGCTCTTGTTTCTTTAATAAGCATATACCCCTTATAAAAAATGTATGATACCACAATTATATCCAGTATTGAAAACACATCCAACACCTTCAAACTATTTATTAATGCTTCTAAACCCTCTGCCAACTTTCTCCCTCCTTTTCCCAGGTTATTTATTTTACAAATTATTTATTGAAAAAAACTTTACATAAGGTTATTATTAATTGTCCATTTACAATTATACACCAATATATTGTATTGTTGAACAAAATATAGCACAAATTTAAGCACAAGAATATAAAATTTATTTTACAGAAGGAATTTTGACTTGTTGCCTAGAATAATATAATATCAACTCATATTTACTCTTTTAGGATAGTGTATGCAGTGGGAGGGAAATAATATTGAACAAAAAAAATAATAGTGTAGTAATGATTATAATAGGAATTTTAGCCTTTGTACTTTTAGCCTCAGGGGTTTTTTACGGTACTTATTATTTTATTATTAATAAGTCCTCAAATTCTTACGAGAAAGAAGTTAAAGCCGTAATAGACAAAATAAATGAGGTAAACAGCAGCGTTTCTTCCTTATTAAACGGACAAGCAATTGACTCCGTTAAGGCAAGAACTGAACTGTCACCTAAAATTGATGTGCTATCTAAGCAAAAAGAATTACTTGATAATATGACAGCTACTGATAAGTATAAGAAAGATCATGAAAATTTAATTAATGGAATTAGCAACAATATGCTAATATTTAGGCAAATAGACGCTATCATTAAAAACCCAAACGGAAAAGACCTGGAGAAGGCAGGAGAGGACCTTATAAAATATAAAGATAAGGCAGTTCAAAATTACTCTCTAGTAAATATAAAGAATTTTAAGGTTGGGCTAACTGATAGCGGAAACAAGCTCGTCGAATATACTTCCATATATGTAAATGAACTTGTTAAACTAAACAGAGACAATGAAATAACTCAAAGCAAAAACCAAGATTATATAAACAGTTTAGACGCCCTATTGGCAAAGTTTACACCAATAAATATTGATTATTCAGCTGAAATGTCTAAAGTTAGAGATGCAAAAGGAAATACAGATAATATTGTAGCTCTTGCTGAAAAAAATAGGGATGATCTTTCTTCAATTAAGCAGGAATTTGCAAGTCTTACTGTTCCTTCAAAGGCAGTAGGTTCATACAAAATATTTAGTAATATTTTAGAGAGCTTTGATAATTACCTTCAAAGTTTTGTTTATTCGGCTAACAATGAAAAACTAGCAGGAAATGCTTTAAGTTCGGATAAGTTAAAGGAGCTCTATGCAGAACCAGTTTCTAAGTTTAGTAGTATAACAAAAAACTATAACGACTTTATAAAAGCTTACAATGAATTTAGACAATCATCAAACAAGTAGTAATACTATAATCTGGCATACTATAAATAGTATGCCATTTTTTTATCAAAATTTGTATTAATTTTAAAAATGGTGGAATAATACCATTAGCCTAAGTTTAAATTTATAACGCGGGGAAACCAATATTTTGGGGTGAATCATTTTATGTAGGTTATGCCTTTACCGAACCCGTCAGCTAACCCCGTTGGCAAAAGGGAGGATATTAATGAAAAAGTATATATTCAGCTTTATATTGCTATGTATTTTTTTAGCAATACCTTGGTCTACCGTTAAAGCAGCGGAGGAATTAGACTGCGACCTATACAAGGAAGAAATTGGTTCAATAGAAGTATTTAGTGTAGGAAATAGAGAAATAAGAATCACTGAAGACGATGTCTATTTGATGGCTCAAATAGTTTATGCCGAAAGCCGCTCAGAACCTTATGATGGCAAAGTAGCTGTTGCTTCAGTTATACTTAATAGATTAGAAGCTCCTGGTTTCCCAAAAACTATAGAGCAAGTTATAAAACAAAAGGCGGCATTTTCATGTTTGAAAAATGGCGAAATAGATGTGATTCCAGACAAAATGAGCTATCAGGCAGTTTTGGATGCTCTAAAAGGCAAAGACCCAACTAATAATGCAGTTTTTTTCTACAATCCTAAAATTGCTACTAATACTTGGATGAAGCAAGTTAAGAAGAAGGATATTAAACCAATAGGAAATCATGTCTTCTTTGCAGTAAATAAATAAGGCTAAAAAACTCCCAGGAAATCAATCCTGAGAGTTTTTTATTTAAATATGTTTATCAACTAATTCTTTCACTGCTGCCTTTGGTCTAAATCCAACCATTGTATCAACGGTCTCTCCATTTTTAAATACCATAACAGTTGGTATGCTTGAAACTTTAAATTTCTGTGAAGTAACTGGGTTATTATCTACATTTACCTTTACAAACTTAACCTTTCCGGCATACTCTTGATCAAGTTCTTCTAGAACTGGTCCTAACATTTTGCAAGGTCCACACCATGGCGCCCAAAAGTCAACTACTACTGGCACACTGTCTGCTGATATTTCTTCATTAAAATTATTGTCCATAACTTCTTTCATAACTTTAATCCCTCCTATTACCTTAAGCGGTACATCTGTATTATATTGTTTAATTTTTAAATTAATACTGGAAATAATTATTACATAAAAACTGCTTATAGTCAATTTTACTTGCAGACAAAATTTCTCCTATCTAAAAAAAGAAAGAGTGCGCTAGTGGCACTCAGAAATTATAGTATCTAAATCTAAGGTCTAATAATAATTTCATCAAGGTTAAGAAGAATCTCTTTATCAGCATTAAATATTGTAAAGCTACCCGAATCTTTCTCAGGCACTGTAACTTTAAGATTTACTGCTCCTTTGTTAAAATTAGAGCTAGAAAACTTCTTCTCAAAACCAGGTATTTTTTTTGATAATTCTTTATAAAGTTTATCAATATTATCTTGATTTATAAATTTAATATCCTCAAAATTAGTAGAGCTTTGTGAGGACTCTCCAAATATGAAATTTATATAGGAGTAGTTTCTATTAGACTTATCAAACTCAAATATATATTCTACATAACCATCCTTTTCATTCATAGAAACTACACGACCTTTCTCCCCTTTGAAATCAAATTCCATGGGAAGCTTAGTCTTATCAATATAATACTTTTCACTGTCATCAAATTTATAGTTAACCGAGGCACCAATAAGAGTTATGCCTATCTCTTTAGGCGTAGAATAATACAAAGACTTAAATTCTTCTCCTGTATTAGTTAAATCCATACCAGTATTATTGTCTAAAATATTACTAGAAATTATAGTATTCATATTATCAATTCTATATGCGAAAGTAGGACTAAAGCTAATTTTATTTTTATCAATAGATATAAATTCATAATCAATATAGGTCTTAAGCGCACCTATATTTAAGGTTTTTAACTTCATAGTTCCAAGTTCTAATTTATACTCTTTATTTATTGGTATAATTTTAGACCTTTGCACAGGTACTTGCATTTTTAATGACCAATCTACAGCTATTTCTTTATCTTTTGAGCTATTGATGATTTTATCTATTTTAATAGTAATTGGATTATCCTTCATATGAATGAAAGTATCTCCCCTGACTTCAGTAAGAAAAACCTTCTCCTTTTGTGTTTCATCGTTTGTGGCATAGGAATAGCCCCAACTGATAGGCGGATGTACTTCTATATCTTTTAAGTTCATGCTTTTAATAGAATATTTAGGGTCGGACACCTCATACAAAATGACCATTCCTGTTTCATCAGCAACAGCTTCCTTAAATTTAAATTCAACATCCTTATACTTAAAAGTTGCATCAAGCTTGGATATGGTATTATTCTGTCTAGCTAAATCAATCTCTTGGATGTACGGAACGTTTTTAACATAATTATTATATGCTAATACTGAAGCAGGCAAACCTAATGCCAATATTAATGCTAATGAAGCTGCATACAAGTTTCTTCTTTTCTTTTTAGCATTAATATGGGTTCTTAATTTCTTTTCCACATTATCCATTATATTGTCCGGCATTTTTATATCATTAACACTCACTGTTTATCCCCCTATTCTTTAGTCTTAGAATATTAATACTTCTATATATTTTTGTTTTAACTGTATTAACAGGAATATCCATGATAGAGGCAATTTCATTTAAAGAATAATCTTTTAAATACCTCAGCACTAAAAGTTCTCTTTCATCCTGTTTTAAAGTATTGAGCAGATGTTCAATAATAATCTTATCTTCCACCGCACTATAGGAAAACTCATCTATTATCTCTCCAAGCTCTTCATCTGATGCTGACTGCTCTTTGCTTCTATATTTTTTTCTGCAAGTATTAATAAGTATTGAAGTAAACCAATTAAAAAATTTATCAGTCCTCCTTAAGTGCGTAAGCTTTTCAAAGCCTATTATAGCAGCTTCTGATATACAATCTTCAGCATCATAACCATTCTTTGTATAAGCAAAAGCAATCTTATAAAAGAGCTCCTGATTTTTCTTCAACAGTTCTATAAATGCAGAAATATCACCTTTTTTACTTTTGCTTACTAAATCTTCTATATTCATAGCTTACCTTCTTTCAAATGCTGCAGCATTTCGTTTTGCATAGGTTAGATGTTTTAGGAGGTTAAAAAGTTTCATATTTTTAATTTTTTATTATATTAATCATTAATGAATTATAAATATAAAAATATATATTTTTAACTTCTTATATTTAAAAATTCTTATATTCTTATATTTATATATTCTTATATTCTTCGCCAATTGTATAGTTATTTGATGGTATTTAGTTTTGCATTAATGTTTTATATATTCTAAAAAATAAAAGTATGATAAGCTTACTTTATGCAAGCTTATCATACTTTTTTACTTAACCTTAAATCCCAAAATTTCAGCACCTCTAGTTCCAACAACCAAAGTATCATTAAAAGCTGCAGGAGTGCCCTCTACATTCGCTCCAAGCTCGATGCTGTGAAGAAGCTTTCCACTCACGCCCTCTATGAGCATAGCCTTTCCTGTTGAATCACATTGAACTATATAGCTTTTTCCTTCCTTATTATAAAGAGCCACCGGTGAACTCCAACAGTAATTGTTTAGTTTTAATCGCCAAATCTCCTTGCCACTCTCCTTATCTATAGCAACAAGCAGGCCTTCATTATATTGTGGATGCCTTGCTATATTAAAAATAACCAAGTTGGATATGTCATTTTTACCAACAAGAGGAGTGGCTAATGCACCACCATTTACCCCCTCATTATAAGAGCACCTATATTTATTTTCCCACAGTATCTTGCCAGAAGTTGCGTCTATTTTACGTGCATAGCTGAAACCGTTATTTCCCTGATGGTCTACTTCTGTAGCAGTATATAAACTTAGGGTCCCTGTTTTCTCTTCTAAAACTACAGTTCCATCTGTATCGTCACCTACATTTAAAGCCCATACAGGAGTTAAAGTATTGATATCTACACATTGAAGAAGTCCATCATTATCAGCAAAGTATCCATAATTCTTGTAAATTGCTATACTGTTTTCAATGCCTTTTTTATTCATGCCCGGCACATCATATCTATATTTCGTAAGTTCAGGACTTATTTGCACCTTACCATTTTCATACTTAGTATTTAATTTTCCTGAGTAGAACAAACCATTTTCGCCACACAAGAAAATAGAGTCTGTATTTTTATCTATTAGAGCAGTTGAATCAAAAGCTCCCCAATCTCTTTTAGCGAAGCTGTCGTTACCTCTAATCTCATAAAGTTTTTTAAAATCTGTAAGACTAAACATTCTATAAGCAAAATCAACATATCTATTACCGTTTTTGTTTATACCTTGTCCTACATATAAAAGAGGTATACCTCTAGGATCTACAGTTAGACTTCCTTTTATTGGTGCACCTATATTTAGCTTATCTCTAGTATCCTTCCCATCCTCTAAATCTATGAAATAAACATTACCATCTAAGGTAGCATATATAACTTCCTTCAAGTTCTCCTTAGACTTCTTTTCCTGCTTAATGTTCATACTGTCAATCATTTCTCTGCTCCACTGCACAATTGAGGGTTGTCCATTCCAACCTACTCCTGTCCAGTTATCAATAGCTCCAATCTTTTTCTTCCACAAAAGTTCTAGCTTACCTTCTTTTATATCAGCCGTTCCATAACTTCCTCCATCTCTCATATTATTACCTCGAAAAGCTGTAACTCCAGGCAAGTCCGAATACAGCTTGTTGTTACTAAAATTAATACTTCTACCCTCTAAGGATTGTCCTTGAATTACAAATTTCATCCCATATTTTGAAATTTGTGCACTAGTATCCGCCGCAAAGTTTAACATATTTTTTCTATAATTCTGCTTAAAAGCCAAGACCTGCTCACTCAAGTCATTAAAGCTTTGTAGCTCAAAGTCAGACTCTATAAACTTGTTATTTTCAATATTTGATGTGGCAGCAGAATTCCTGATGCAGCCTTCACACCCTATCGAAACCAATATTGGTACAGTTAAAAGATATATTGCTTTTCTTACTTTACCATTCATCCCTATTCCCCCCATATAGATATAGAGTTTTTTCCATTTATATCTATATGGAGCAATTAACATTTTATAACCATTTTAACAAAATAAAAGCTGCTCTGTTAAAATACTACAGAACAGCTTTTGTTATCTTTTCATCAAATCTCTTACTATTGAATTATTATACATAGACTTCGGGTAAAGTTCCGAAAGCTTTGTTGCATAGCTTTTAGCTTCATTAATATCTATGTTCTTGTATATTAATGCTAGTTCATATAGAACTGATTCCTCATAATCCCCATTAGGATAATTATTATCATACTTCTTATAATATTTTATAGCAGTTTCCACATCATTTAAATTTTTATTACTCACTCCAAGTAAGTATATGATATGTGAATTTAGATAATGCTCTTCTCCAAACCTTGAACCTTTTTCCAAATACTCTAATGCAGTTTTATAATTTTTTGAAGACATTGCTTGTCTTGCAGCATTATAAAAATACTCAACTCCGCTATCTGTTAAAAGTTCATTAATCTGAGCCATTAGATACTTTTGATTATCTGTAAGTTCCTTGTTTCTCCATTTTATATAAACATCATATAATTTTTCATAATCCTTGCTGCTTAGATCAATTGAAGCTTCAAGTTCTGGAAAGCTTTCATGGCTTTTTTCCTCTTCCTGCTGCTTACTAATTTCAATATTAGCTTCTTTAGCCTGATTGTTTGAATTGTTTTCAGTTACATCGTTAGGAGCCAAAAGCAACTGATCTTGCTTAATACTATCTCTGTCTACTAGTTTGTTATCCTTATTTATAAATTTAAAAGATATTATTATGCCTAATGCAAGTACTATAACTGAAACGCCTGCAAATATATATCTTAATTTAAAACTGCTCTTTACAACACCTAAGTCTGCAAGCTCTTTCCTAGTATCAAGGGCATTCTTATTCTTCCTATCTATTTTTAATACTTTGTTAATATGAGCCAAAGCAGCACTGTATTCTCCAAGCTTTATATAACAAAGAGCAATATAGTTATTAACATTTATGCTATTAAAATCACTCTGTTCACATTTGTTAAGCATTGCCAGTGCTTCTCTGATCTTAAGTTCCTTTATTAAACTTATAGCACCATGATAAAAAAGTCTTTTGTCCTCATCATATCTACTGTCATCCAAATATTTTTTAGCTACAGCATTTCTATTAACCTGATAATTCATTTTCCATAAGGCTTGGGCACTTTCAAGTTCACCCTTAATATAGTAAAGCAGCCCTTTTAGATTTATTGCTGATGCATTTTTTATATTATCAGATATACTTTTTTCACAGTAATCTAACGCTTTGTCTATATAGCCTTCATTATAATACGTGATAGCCTTTGTGTATAATTTTGTTGATCTATCCATGCAATAATCCCTCTTTGCTACTATAATATATGTCCTTAGTTTATTATAGTGATAAAGAGGGATTTTATCTACAAGTAATTTAAAGAAAAATGGTTTAAATAAGCATTTTTACTTTATTGGTACAATTATTATCCTATTTTCCGCATGAAATTCATTTTGTATATCATCATCATATACAGATACCTCAATATTAATTTCTAACTGGTTATTGGGCAGTTTGTTTGTAGATACTACTCTCATTATTTCTGAGCCATTTTGAAGATTAGCCGTATTCTTAGGGTCAGCAGTAATAGTTTCTGCTGTATTAGTATTTAACATATACAAATTGCCTCCCTTAGATGCATGACCTTGAGCAATGCCTACAATTACAAGAAGCTTTTCATCATCAATCCAATAAACTGACTTTGGGCTGCTTTGCTGATCCTCATTGTTAAGTAGGTTAAAAGCCCATTGATTCTCTGTTACCGCTTCTTTTACAACAATAGTTGCCACCCCCTCATCTTCAGATGATATTCCTCTCCCTTCAACAGTAGCTGAGTACTTTTTATTTACTGAATCAGTCCAACCATTATTAAAATTAGGCATATAAGTTTTGTTCAAGGCTTTCTTCTCAAAAGCTCTTTCAGGTATATCTCTATTTGTAATAGCCAAACTCGTGTCTTGTTTAGCTTCTGCTTGGCCTTTTACGCTATTTGACTGCATTTTTGGTGCAGACTTCGCTGTTGACATTTCATTTTTAAAACTTTCACTTGATTTAGATGCTATTTGAGCATTTGACATATTCTCACTCTTTTTTGCGGTGAATCCTAAACCACTTTTACCTATATAAGGAGTTATAACTATTGCAACTGTAATTACCGCTGCTATAGATGTATACGTACCTCTATATTTCCTAAGATGATTCATAAATTTTTTCATTGGGCTTGTTCCATATTTATTTTTATCTATGCTTTTCATTATTTGTGTTCTTGAGCTTTTAAAGGCTTTGGAATCAATGGATAGTCCTTTTTTAATTGCGGCATCTAGTGAAAGTTCATCTTCATATACAGTTCTGCATTCTTCACATTCTACAATATGCTGAAGCATTGCATCTTTTAGATCGTATGCTATATTATCTTCAACTAAATCGTTAAGTCTTTTTCTAAAAACCATGCAATCCATTACTTACACCCCTTTCTCTGCTTGCTCTATATTCTCTAAAGCGTTCCCGTGCTTTATAGTATCGCCTTTTCACAGCAGATTCACCCATATTTAAGACCTCTGCAATATCACTAAAGGTCATGTTGTCATTTGTGTACCTAAGTAATATAATTTGCTTATCTATTTCGTTTAATGTGTTTAAAAAAATTTCCACAAGCCTCTTTGTTTCTTTAAATTCTGCTTTTTCCTCTGGAGAAGCCTCCTTTGAAATAACCTCCTGAACTTCTTCAACATTAGCCTCATAAACTCTTTTATATTTTCTCATATAATCTATAGCCTTATTTTTTGCGATTTGATAAAGCCAGTTTGAGAACTTGTATTCCTTATTATAGGAATACAACTTATTATAAACTGTAATAAAAACCTCCTGAGTTATATCCTCAGCTGCTTCTCTATCTCTAACTGAATTATATACAAACCTCAATATTGATAACTCGTATTTATTTATCAATATGTTGAAATTATCAATATTACCCTTCAGCACTTCTTGAACTAATTTCAAATCCTCGTCCAACTCGAGCACCATCCTTATATTTCGTTATGCATTCTATAATTATATACGATACTAAGATATGTTAGTCACCAAAAAATAAAAAATAGTGCTGCTCTCCTGATAGATTAATTTTCAATCTATCAGGAGAGCAGCACTAAAGCTACAAACTTTATATCCTTATTCTTACTAATTACATATTAGTAATTATCTGCTTTGCTCTTAAAATTGAAGAAGCACTCATGGAGAACTCATCTAACCCATACTCAACAAGAGTTGGTATAGCTTCTTCATCCCCTGCCATTTCTCCGCACATGCCGCACCACTTTCCGGCGTTGTGTGCTGCTTCTATAGTCATCTTTATAAGTCTTAGAACCGCTGGGTGCATTGGATCATAAAGGTATGATACCTTTTCATTCATTCTGTCTGCAGCTAGTGTATATTGAATTAGATCATTTGTTCCTATGCTGAAGAAATCTACATGCTTAGCCAGCTCATCAGCCATAATTGCAGCTGCTGGTATTTCTATCATTATTCCTGTTTCAAGCTTTTCATTAAAAGCCTTACCTTCAGTTCTTAGCTCTTCCGTACACTCTGCCAATATTTCCTTAGACTTTAAAAACTCGCTAACTGATGATATCATTGGAAACATTATTTTTATGTTTCCATATGCTGAAGCTCTGAGTAATGCTCTAAGTTGAGTTTTAAATATATCAACTCTGTCTAAACATATTCTTATAGCTCTATAACCTAAGAATGGGTTCATTTCTTCTGGCATTGGAAGGTATGGCAGCTTTTTATCACCACCAATATCTAGTGTTCTAATAACAACTGGCTTTCCCTCAAGCTTTTCTGCAACAAATTTATAAGCTTCAAACTGTTCCTCTTCTGTTGGCATGGTTTCTCTATCCATGTATAAAAATTCAGTTCTAAACAGCCCTACACCCTCTCCGCCGTTTTCTATAACCTTTAATACGTCTTGAGGCTGTCCTATGTTTCCTACAACTTCAATTCTCTTTCCAGCTTTAGTTTTTGTTTCAACGCTTATAAGTTTTTTAAGCTCTTCCTTTTCAGCTTCAAACTTAGCTTTTCTTGCAAGGTACTCTTCAACTTGGTCATCAGATGGATTCAATATTACTATGCCCTCTATACCATCAACTATAATTTTGTCTCCATCTTTAACTGATTTTGTTATGTTTCCCAAACCCACTACGGCAGGAATCTCTAGAGTTCTTGCCATAATAGCACTGTGCGAGGTTCTTCCACCTATGTTAGTTAAAAAGGCAACCACCTTGCTCTTATCAAGTGCTGCTGTATCAGAAGGAGTTAAGTCATGCGCAACTACTATAGTGTTGTTTTCCAATAATCCCATTCCTTCCATGGACTTTCCAAGGAGGTTATATAGTATTCTGTTTCCTACATCCTTAACATCGGCAGCTCTTTCCTTCATGTATTCATCTTCCATTGAGTCAAAGATTCCAACAAACATATCAACAACATCTGTTAATGCCTTTTCAGCATTTACCATAGCTGCTTCAACATTAGCTTCAATTGCTCCAACAAACTCTGGGTCATCTAACAGCATCATATGACTTTCAAAAACAGCCGCCTTGTCTGCTCCCATTTCAACTTCAGCTTTTTCCTTTATTTTTTCAAGCTGCTCTCTTGTAAGAGTTAAAGCCCCTTGAAGTCTTGCTTTTTCTTCCTCAAGGTTTTCTATCTTTCTTTCAACAACAACAATTTCTTCATGTTCCTTTAAAGCAACCTTACCTATAGCATAGCCTTTTGAAGCTGCAATACCTTTTTTCATAGAACTTTCCCTCCACTTATATATAGATGATTAAATTACTATTTATTATATGTATAATACAAGCAATTATCGTGCCAAATTCTAAGCCTTGATTAAAAGCGCCTCTTAGTAATATTGTTGATACTTTTTATCAAGATTATTTATTATATTATTTACTAGTAATGCTTTTTTATCAAAAAGCTTTGCTGGACAGGCTAATTTTCTTATTGTATGATATAGTTGATACTTTTTATCACAGTTATATTATATATTGATATTTTTTATCAAGGCGTTGGAGCTATGTATAAAAACAGCATTATTGTGAATATATCTCATGGGATTCATACAAGAATTGCAGCAATGATTGTTCATAAGGCTGCAGAATTAAAAGCTAAATATAACATTAATCTTTATATAAGAAAAATAGACAGCAAGGATCCTATAGCCCTTAGTATGCTTGCTCTTATTTCTCTAAAGATAAAACAAAACGAAATAATTGAAATTTCCTGCTACGAGGATACTATACCCGGAAGAAATGCTGTACTTGAGCTATGCAATTTTATTAACACTCAAATTGAACCTGAAGCACTTTCTATGTCAAACATAGATTCACTTATTGAAGAAAGTATAATAGCTAACGAGCAAGTACTTGAAAATCTACCGCTTGGAATTATAATTATTGATGCAAACTCGAACATTACTTCCGCTAATAAATATACTTTAAATCTCTTAAAGAAAGACGCAAATGAGGTTGTAGGAAGAAATGTTAAAGATATTCTTCCAACCTCAGACCTATCGGAAGTCCTGGTCTCAAAGAATGAAAATACCGGAGAAATACTGGATATACACGAGAATATCGTGATTACAAGTAGTTCTCCGATTTTTTCAGGAAACAGAGCTATAGGAGCTATAGGAGTTTTTCAGGATATATCAGAGCTTGCCAAAAAACTTGAAAATTATCAAGAAGAGCTTAATTACTATAAAGAAGAACTTCAAAGGCATACACGGCTCAACAGTGAATTTAATGATATTATAGGTTCCAGCGGAAGTCTTAAAGAAGCACTATTTATTGCAGAAAAGGCCTCTCAATCTACTTCAACGGTTTTAATAAGAGGTGAAAGCGGAACAGGTAAAGAGCTTATTGCAAAGGCTATTCACAATCACAGCGAAAGAAAAGCCAAGCCGTTTATAAAGGTAAATTGTGCTGCGATACCTGAAAACCTGTTAGAGAGTGAGCTTTTTGGCTATGAAAAAGGAGCTTTTACAGGTGCTGTAAAAAATAAACCTGGTAAATTTAAGCTTGCAGATGGAGGTACAATACTCTTGGATGAAATTGGCGATATGCCAAGGCAAATGCAAGTTAAGCTATTAAGAGTACTTCAGGAAAAGGAATTTGAAAGCATAGGTGGATTAGAAACACAAAAGGTTGATGTGAGAGTGCTTGCAGCAACAAACAGAAATCTTGAGGAAATGATTAAAACTGGTGAGTTTAGAGAAGATTTATATTACAGACTTAACGTGATAAGCATAAGTCTTCCCCCTTTAAGAGATAGAAAGCAAGACATTAATTTGATTGTAGAGTATTTTATTAATAAACTAAGCAGCAGCTTAAAAAAATCCGTTACTGGCATCAATAGTGAAGCCCTTAAATATCTTGAAGATTATCATTGGCCTGGAAACATTCGTGAACTTCAAAACATAATCGAAAGAGCAATAAATATGTGTGAAGGCTCAGTTATAACTCCAAAGGATTTGCCTTTCTTCATTACTAATATTAAGCCTAGTAGTGATGGCTTAATTAATCTAAGGAATGGTGAACTTCTGCCTCTTGAGGAATATGAAAAGGAGCTTATAGCTTTAGCTATGAAAAAGTACAAGAGCTACAATAAAGCAGGAAAGGCTTTAGGATTAACTCATAGAACTGTGTCGCTAAAGTGTGAGAAGTATGGAATAAAAACCAATAATTAGTTCTTCTTGTTAACGTAAATTATTAAGCTATAAATACTATAGCAAATTAAAAACCCACTTAAACATTAAACTGTTTAAGTGGGTAAAATATTCGCTAATTATAGAGCAACAATATTTTCTGCTTGAGGTCCTTTTTGTCCTTGAACAACATCAAAAGAAACCTTTTGTCCTTCTTCAAGTGACTTATAACCTTCTGACTTTATTTGAGAAAAATGTGCGAAAACATCTTTTCCATCTTCTCCTGTAATAAATCCAAAACCTTTTTCTGAATTAAACCATTTAACTGTACCAGTCATTTAACTGTACCTCCGAAATTTTATTATTCTTAAACTCATTGTAATAATTCGCTAACAAAATTTCGATATTGTTACATTGTATTAGACAAGTACTTATTGAAATATATTGTGCTGTATTATTTACTATCAATTTAAGTTCTTACTAAGAATAACATAGTTTAACTTATAAAGCAAGTTATTTATTTTTCAAATTATTCTATACTCTTATTAACTTCTTGTAAATCGTACCTGTTGACAGTATAAAAAATATTAATGTAGTTAAATTAAGAAAAGCTGGCGCTATAAAACCTCCAATAGGTTTTGGTGCTATTATGAGTAAAGGATATATATAAATCAGTATACATATCGGGTTAAAAAAGGCCATCCACTTTGGATAAAGAGTTTTTCCACTAAGTATTAGAATCACATAATAGGCAGAACTTAAAACTAGTTCTACTGACATTACTATAATTATTAACTTCCAATAATAAGCAAACCTCATAATCATTTTTTCTGCTACTTTGTCTCCAACTCCGATTTCATAATATAGATTCCATCCGCTGGCTATAAAGGCATATGAGGTATGAAAAGCGACTGCCATCATAAGGGTATGAGCATTTGTTAGAACTATAGCCAGCGCTTTTGCTTTACCTGCTGGCTTTATGCCATAATATATGGAGATTAGGCCAGCTATTTGAAATGGGATTATTGCTATCCCAACAAAGGCTCCTATAGTTATCCTCCATTGAGATAAGCCAGCCATACTTTCTGTCCCTAATTTAAAAAATGCCTTTGAGCTGCTAGGCCTACCAATTAAAATAAAATCGCTTGCTATAGTAAGCAGAACACCCATAATGCCTACAATTCCCATTATTAAAACTACTCTTGCTCTTTGACGGCTTTTATCCATTTTCACATCCTCCATATAATATTCTAATTACAAAACAATTCTTTGCAAGCTTTAGTGAAACTTATGTGATTTGAGTATTTTTATTTCACTATATCCTGAAATTCCTTACTGTCTTTAACATTATCGAAATCTTTTTCCTTCCTTGCTTCCTCTTTAACACTTGAGTTCATATCAATTGCTATTTTAAGGTTCTTTACTGCATTTAAAACATCGCCTTTTCTTCCATAAATGCTTGCTTTGCCGTAGTGACTCCAAACATAATTTTCTACCTCTAGAGCTTTGTCATACCAAACTAACGCTTCATCAAGCTTTTCATATAATTCTAAGGCCAATGCCTTGTTAAACCTTGCATAGGGATAGTCAGGCTTTATTTCTAGAGCTTTATCAATGTTCTTCATTCCATCTAAATATTTTCCTGAATAGCATTGCGCTATACCCTTTATATTATAGGCTTTATAAAACTTATCATCTTCTCTTATTATTTCGTCAGCCGCCTTAATAGACTCATTATATTTTTTATTGAAGAACGCAGTATGACTTCTTTCATATTTTTCCTCAAGATTTTTTTGCTTCTCCTCTATTTTAGCCGCCTCTTCTATTTTTTTCTGTTCATCCTCCTGCTTTTTTCTCAGAAGCTCTTCTTCAGCTTTTTTGGCTTCTTCCTTTTGAAGATTTATCCTTTCCTCCTGTTGTGCTTTCTCAAAATTAATAGCAGCTTTTTTATTTTCAATTCCAGTTGAAACTATGATTCCTATTCCAATTATAGATGCTATTGAAAAAATTATAGCTTTAGTTCTTAACGATATCTTGTTGAACATCTTTGACCTCCGTATTCTTTCATCTTGAAAATAATTATTATAACTATATTATCCTTAAATATCCTAGAAATTTCAACAAACAATAATAAAAGCCTGCAAAATGCAGACTTTTATTATTATGTTAAGTTATTGAACTAGTAATGAACTACTAACTGAAGAACTCCCAGAGGGGCCCCCTGTTTGAGGCGCTGATATCCCCTGAGCTCTAAGTGCGACTTCAATTAACAATGCCCAATAAGATATAGCTGCTGATATGAGTCCTAAGTCAGTAGCAATTAGTTTAAGATTATTTGCAAAGGTTGTGACTCCAGGCGAAATTTGCTGCTCGTTTGCTTCTTGATTTGCTGCAATCTTTGAAAAATAACTTGCTATAAGTCCTATAGTTGCTGCTATTACATAAATATCATCTCGTTTAGCTGTGGCTGTATTTAGATTATTTATTATAGAGGAAACTAAAACCAATTCACTGGATAAAGCAGCCGTGGCCGAAGACTTTTCTATTTGATTTGATGATTGTCCATCTGCATTTTTTAATTTCTGTTTTGCTGAATTAACTTCCACCAGAATCACCCCCTTTATATCATTATATTTTTAAGCATTCATTACTGTTACAGACTTCTAATAATTTAAATATATATTCAAATTTTTTTGAATATATAATGCGCAATCGCTTGCGCATTATATTCTTATCGTGTATAATTTCTTTATAAGTAAACAATAACATTGTTATAAATTTGTTATTTATAAGGAGGAAACTATGGATAATAAAAACCTTCCTAGAGTTGCATATTTCTGTATGGAATATGGACTTCAATCAGATTTCAAAATGTATGCAGGGGGACTTGGGATCCTTGCTGGAGACCATTTAAAAGGCGCTAAGGATTTAGGACTTCCTTTGGTTGCAATCGGAATTAAATGGAAGCAAGGTTACGGAGATCAGGTTATAGGTGCAGATGGAAAACCTTATGATGCATATAAAAACTACGAGTATAATTTCTTAGAAGATACTGGTGTTAAGGTTTCAGTTAAAATAAGAAATATTGATGTAGTGTGCAAGGTGTGGAAAACAGAAAAATTCGGGAACAACCCTTTATATCTTTTAGATACAGATATCCCCGAAAACGGAGATAGATGGATAACAGGACAGCTATATGGCTGGTTTGGAGAAGAAAGAATAGCTCAAGAAATAGTACTTGGTATAGGTGGAGTTAAAGCTCTTAGAGCTCTTGAAATTCCAGTTGATGTTTATCACTTTAACGAAGGCCATGCTGACCTTGCTGCTATTGAGCTTATTAGAGAAAAAATGTGTTCAGGCATGAGTTTTGAAGAAGCTTGGAAGGCTACAAGAGAAGAGGTTGTGTTCACAACCCATACTCCAATCATTCAAGGTAACGAATCTCATCCAATTGACAAACTTGAATTCATGGGAGCTTTTAATGGTTTAACCAGAGAGCAAATGATTAGACTTGGAGGAGAGCCATTCAATATGACCGTAGCAGGTCTTAGACTTTCAAGAAAAGCTAATGCTGTTGCTCAGCTTCATGCTAAAACTGCCAACAAGATGTGGAAGGAAGTGGCTGGGCGCTCTGAAATAATAGGTATTACAAATGCAATCCATACTCCAACTTGGGTAGATGAGAGAATTACTAATGCTTATGAGTCTAATGGAGACCTGTGGGCGTCACATATGGAAGTTAAAAAAGAGCTTATTTCTTTCATAAACGAAAGAACAGGAATTAAACTTGATGCAGATAAATTATTGATTGGTTTCTCAAGAAGAGCTGCTCCATATAAGAGAAGCGACCTTATATTCAGCAAGCCAGAGGTTATTGAGCCATATTTAAGATATGGAAAGATTCAAATAGTGTTCTCAGGTAAGGCTCACCCGCTTGATGATACTGGTAAGGCTATAGTAGCTACATTAGTAGCTATGATGAAGAAATATCCAAATGCTGTAGTGTTCCTCGAAAACTATGACATGACAATTGGAAGAATGCTCACTCGTGGTGCTGACGTATGGCTAAACAATCCGATAAGGCCGTTAGAGGCTTCAGGTACTTCAGGAATGAAGGCTGCTATGAATGGAGTTCTTAACTGCTCTATCCTTGATGGATGGTGGCCAGAAGCTTGCATTGATGGTGTTAACGGCTGGCAGTTTGGTGACGCTGCTGAAGAGGGTGACGTTCCGGATTTAAACGCTCATGATAGAGATGCTTTATATGATACATTATTAAATAGAGTTGTTCCTACTTACTATGACAATAGAGCTAAATGGGTAGAGATGATGAAAGAAAGCATTAGAACTACAAGAGACGAGTTTGCTGCAAAGAGAATGCTTGAACAATATTACAATGAATTATACACCAAATAATTTAATTTGTTAGATCCTTTAATCATATACATTTTCCCTTTTACTTAAGCAAGGCACGGATCTACTACCCGTGCCTTTCTGCTTTTTTGTACTTCCTCATTGTTAATGAGGTGTGTTACTCACCTTAATTTTAGCAACTATTTCTTTTCCCTTTTCGGTGTGTAAAAAACCTAAGGTTGTTTGCGGAAGAATTTCTTTGAGTTCTTCAAACTTATCTTCCTTGATGAGGTTCCTTACAGTTGAAGCGCTTATTTGATAGTCTCCCTGTTTTTTGCGTTCTATCATATGAAGCTCAACACCGTACTTGCTTAAAACTTCCTTTAGAGTTTCATTGTAAGCATTAGTTACCTTACAGTAGGGTTCTGTGCCTACATATCTTCTTTTAATATTTAGCTTGCTGCAGAAGTATTTTGCAAAAATACCTGCATCGAGTTCTGTGTAGGCATTTAATCTTGTGCCTTCTTCTCTTAAAAAATAGGATGGGAAGGTCGCTGAGGATATTATATATTCTCCTCCTGGAATTACAGTTACATTTTTAAGGTGCTCTGTACCCTTTCTAACTAACTCAAGTCTGGTCTCAAATGGGAAGAGTGATCTGTCTTCTTCCACTATAAACACAATGACATCTTCATTTTCCTCAGCGGCTTTTTGTATTAAATACTGGTGTCCTAAAGTGAAAGGATTACAATTCATTACTAGAGCAGCTTTTGTACTGCTGCTAATATTGTACTTTTTAATTAGCTTGTTAAGATAAACATTTATGTCCTGTATCCCATTTTCTAAAAGTGCTACATCTTTTACCTGATGAACAAGATTGAAGCCTAAGGAAGAAAATATTGATATATTTTCAGGCTTTGTGAATATGAAGCTGTGATATATACCTTCTTCAAAGAGCTTGTTAATTAAGTCCGTTATAAGGGTATTGGTTATTCCCTCTCCCCTTAGTGTCTCAGCTACAGCAAAGCACTTCAGAACATTTTTTGCCTTTGAGCAGGTGGCTTTTATTTCGCCACCATCTCTTACAACCAAACTGTAGTCAACATCTTTATCCAGTTCTAAGCCAAACTTGCTTAAGAAGACTTCAAGTTCCTGCTTTTCATTTTTATCTTTAAGGTCAAGCCTTTCAACATTTAGTCCAAACATAAAGTTCACTCATTTCATAATAAATTAATCTATAACTTTTCTAACTACATCTATTACTGTTCCATCTCGATATTCTACTACTGCTACTATATCCTCTGAAAGCTGTATTTGTTTTGGAGCACCTGTCATTTTCTCCGCTAAATTCTTTAGCTCTTCAATTGTCATTACTGGCAATTGTGTTTCTCTAAGCTTTTCTATTAAATCAGTTCGCCTTGGATTTACTGCTATTCCTCTTTCGGTAACAAGAACATCTACATTTTCTCCTGGAGTAGTTACTGTCGTTACCTTTTCTTTTATTATAGGAAGTCTTGCTTTTACTAGGTTTGTTACAACTATTGCAAGCTTTGAGCCTGCAGCTGTATCACTATGTCCACCTGATCCTCCCATAATAACACCTGAGGAACCTGTAGTAACATTAACATTAAAATCTAAATCTATTTCAGTTGCTCCAAGTATCATAATGTCAAGGTTGTTGACAACTGCTCCCTTATTGTGTGGATTAGCATACATAGAAGCCGACATTGCCTGATGCTTTGGATTTTCTCTGTAGGATTCAACAGCCTTTAAATCGAAGCATTGAACGTCAAAGATTGAATTAAATAGGCCCTCTTCAAGCATTTCAACTATATATCCTGTAGTTCCTCCTGCTGCAAAACTTCCAATAATATTATCCTTCTTCATAATATCTTTAAGCTCAGCTGCAACTGCAAGAGAGGTTCCTCCTGCTCCAGTCTGGAAGGACATGCCGTTTTTAATAAGTCCTGAAGCCTTCATAACTTCTGTTGTAAGCTTTGCAATCCTTAAGCCTACTGGATCTTTTGTGATTTTTGTGGTACCGGAAACTATTCCTGCTGGATTTCCTATTGATTCTATTTGAACTACATAGTCAACATAAATCTGACTTATTTCTATAGGACATGCTGGGTAAGGTACTAAGTTATCAGTTACAGCTATAACTTTATCAGCATATTCGGCGTCCGATACTGCATACCCTAAAGCTCCGCAAGCTGATTTTCCTGTAACTCCGTTTAAGTTTCCATAAGTATCTGAGGTTGGAGCAGCAATAAAAGCAACATCTATATGTAAATCTCCACTTTCAATGGCTCTTGGTCTTCCTCCATGAGTCTGCATTACTGCACATTTTTTAAGGTACCCTCTTGATATAGCTTCAGCTACAGGACCTGATATATAGTTTGCATACACTCCTGTAACAGTTCCATCTAGCATTAAATCAACCATTGGTGCATGTATCGGGAATATTGAGCTTGCTGCTACTGTTATATCTCTTATTCCCCTCTTAGCTATCGCTTGAAGTACTAAATTTAATACATAGTCTCCATTTCTTAAATGATGGTGGAAAGATATTGTCATTCCATCTTTTAGCTGAACCTTTTCAATTGCTTCTTCAAGGCTATTTAAAACCTTATTTTCATTTGGAGCAACAGTATTGCTTCTTACGGCTTTTCTTTCCCTAATTCCCATAGTTGCAAAGGCTCCTTCGAAGGGTTTAACCTTACCATAGCCTTCTATATATTCAGGTATTTCTCTGCCTATTATATTCTTCATGCTAATTCTCCTTTCAGTCGAATCACTGTACATCCTATACTCGCTGGTTCTCACTCGCTATGATGCCTGTAAAAGATCATTTAGACCTTTTACTTCCTAACTAAACCAAGCATTTTAGCTAATTTCATAGTGGTTATTGCTCTATTTATAATTGGAGCATCTACCATCTTTCCATCTAATGAGAATACACCCTTGCCTTCTCTTTTAGCTTCTTCCATTGCCGCTAAAATTCTTTGTGCATGCTTAATTTCAGCTTCTGTTGGAGCAAGTACTGAGTGTATAGTATCTATTTGTCTTGGATTTATAGCTGCCTTTCCTGTCATACCTATACTCTTTGCTTTAGCAGTATCGCGAGCTAAGCCCTCATAGTCATTTGTATCTGTAAAAGGAGTATCTATTGAATCAACTTTTAAAGCTTTGCAGGCAGTTGCTACCTTATTTCTTGCATAGAAGATTTCCTCACCTTCTTTAGTTCTTTTTATTCCCAGGTCAGCAGTTAAATCTTCTGCACCAAGAAGTACAGCAACAATTCTTCTTGAAGCTTTAATTATGTTATATACGTTTTCAAGTCCGAAAGCAGTCTCAATAATAGGTATTATTTTTATACTGCCTTCCTCGAAACCTTCCTCTTGTTCAATTTTACTTAATGCTTCATGAAGTGCCCTAACTTGGTCTTCATCAGCCTTTGGAAGCATAATTGAATCTGGTTTTACTCTAGCAATCACATCAACATCTGGTAATCCAAATTCAGTATCAAATGGGTTTATTCTTACTGCTACTTCAACGTTTGAGTAGTCTATACTTTTTATAGCTTCCCTAACAAGTACTCTGGCACTGTCCTTTTCAGTTAAGCTCACAGCATCTTCTAAATCAAGTATCACTGAGTCCGCACCTAATATACCAGCGTTTAAAAGCATTCCTGGGTTGTTTCCAGGCATAAATAGCATAGTCCTTCTAAGCTTGTTCATTACTCACTCACCGCCCTTTTAATAGCAGCTTCTACTCTTGCAGCTATAGCAAAATCTAAGGCACCCTTATCCTGAGCCTTTATACTTATATCTTTAATTTCCATTTCATCGACTTTTTCTAAAATAACTTTTCTTATTTGATCGCCAAACTGTTTAATAACTATGCTTTCTAGCAGAAGATTAACTCCTCCATCTTCATTTGGAGAAACCATAACTAGGATATCATTCGACTCTAGTGTACCAGCCTTGGCTACCTTTGTTATTTTCATCTAATCACCTCTAAGTTATAAGTTAGTGGAAGCGTTTTAAAATAGTGCTACGGTATAGCTGCTAGTTTCACTTAAGAAACCATCTGCTAAGCTAGAAATTTTAAACTTTCCTAGATTCGCCCAATGATTTCTGCAATGAAACTAGCAGCTATATCGACGCTATTTCAAAACACACTATTAATTTTAAATGGTTAATTACTTTAAACTATCTAAGTATTTCTTTTGACCAATCTCATACAGATTATTACCTTCGCAGTCTATAACAACCACAACAGGAAAATCTACAACCTCTAATTTCCTTATTGCTTCAGCTCCTAAGTCTTCGTAAGCTACAAGCTCTGATTTCACTACTGATTTTCCTATAAGGGCAGCTGCTCCCCCTATAGCTCCAAAGTATACTCCAGTATTTTTCTTAATTGATTCTATAACTTCTGATCCTCTTAAGCCCTTTCCTATCATACCTCTAAGACCAAGCTCTAAAAGTCTTGGAGAATAGGAATCCATTCTATAGCTTGTAGTTGGTCCAGCTGATCCGATTGCTTGACCTGGCTTTGCTGGAGTTGGTCCAACATAATACACTATAGAATCCTTGACATCTATTGGAAGTTTCTCTCTCTTTTCTAATAGTTCAACTAATCTTTTATGAGCCGCATCTCTAGCTGTATATATAGTCCCAGTTATTAATACGCTGTCTCCAGCCTTCAATTCTCTAACTTTTTCTTCTGTAAGTGGAGTTGTAATCTTCTTTTCCATAACTAAATTTCCCCCATTATAGTTCTATCTCAGCATGTCTTGTAGCATGACAGCTTATATTTACTGCTACAGGTAGTCCTGCTATATGAGTTGGATATACTTCTATATTAACACAAAGAGCTGTTGATTTTCCACCAAATCCCTGTGGTCCTATTCCAAGCGCATTTATTTTTTCAAGTAATTCATTCTCAAGTTCAGCATAAAAAGGATCACTGTTTCTCTGCGTAGTTGGCCTTAGTAATGATTTTTTAGCTATAAATGCAGATTTTTCAAACGTTCCACCTATACCAACCCCAACTATTATTGGAGGACATGGATTAGGACCTGCCTCTTTAACTGTTTGAAGAACAAAATTTTTAACCCCTTCAATTCCATCAGCAGGTTTAAGCATTTTAAGCTTGCTCATATTTTCTGAACCAAAGCCCTTGGGTGAAACTGTAATCTTAATTTTATCCCCAGGAACTATCTCATAATGCACAACTGCAGGTGTATTATCCCCAGTATTAACTCTATTTAAAGGATCTTTAACTACAGACTTTCTTAAATAGCCATCAGCATAGCCCTGTCTAACACCTTCATTGATAGCTTCTTCAAGATTTCCACCAGTTATATGAACTTCTTGACCAAGTTCTACAAATACAACAGT
This sequence comes from Clostridium swellfunianum, assembly GCF_023656515.1. NCBI lineage: Bacteria > Bacillati > Bacillota > Clostridia > Eubacteriales > Clostridiaceae > Clostridium > Clostridium swellfunianum. The sequence goes on along the minus strand of NZ_JAMOFV010000006.1, from coordinate 2,863,776 downwards.
CATACCGGTATCCTGACACATAGGCATTCTTTCATTTTTAGCTATTCCAGCATTAGTAAGTATTTTCTCCAATATATCCTTAGCAATTGCCCAATCCTCTTCTTTGTATGCTTCCTCAAGCTTTTGCTTAATGTCATCTGATAAAAAATAATTGGCATCAATGCAAAGCTTTCTAACAGCTGATATTATTTCTGACACATTTATTTCTCTCATTTCTAAATCTCCCCTCTAAACTTATTAGATATAACAGAAGGCAGTTTAATCCTAAACCGCCTTCCAACCTTTGTTACTTATTATTTCTTCTATTAACGAGTGCTATAACTCTATTCATTTCATTATTAACTATCATATAACCTTCATCTACACCCATACCAGGTTTAGCAAGACATTGATCAGCTCCGCAGCCTATTGCTATGTTTGTAGTAACTTCTGCTGAACGATTTGTTTCGTTGCAAGTGCCACCACAGTATGCTCCAATTCCTTTTTTCTTACAGTAAAGTATGGACTCAATTATATTGTTTACTCCGCCAAGGTCTGGAGTTTTTATTTGAAGCATGTGACCAGCTTTATTGTCAGCAAAGAATACTACGTCCTCATAAGTGTTGCACCATTCATCAGCAACAAGCTCAACATTTATACCTCTTCTGTCTAACTCAGCTGTTAAATCTCTAAGAGCTTCCATTTGTCTTTCTCTATGCTCAACATCCATAGGTCCTTCAATTCTTAAGTGGAATGGTTTTGCAGCTTCCTCTAGTGTTTTAAGATAATCTGCCATAGCAGTAATATCATAGTTGAATGCAACTCCTATAGTTCCATAAACATCTATATGAAATACTGGATTGTAATAATCACTAGTTCTTAGCTTTAATACTCTATCTCTCATCCATTCAACATAAGCTAAAAGCTTTTCTCCCTTAAGTCCAAGCTTTTCTTCAACATGATTGATAAGAGCATGCGGCATTACGTCTGCACTCTTTATTATCATCTTATCAACGTTGTCGTATCTATCGTCTCCTGATTGAGTAAAGATAGGAATTCTCTTTATATTTACACCAGTATTGTATTCATCTCTAACAACCTCAGCCATAGTTATCTTTCTAGCTTTTGCAACTGCATCAAGTAGGGCTTGAGTAATACCATATCTAATAGCTGTATGAAGTCTTTGACCATCAATGCTCATCTTATCAAATTCTTCAGCCATTTCCTTAAATGTTGTAAGTTCTCTTCCTATAAGCTTTGGAGCTATTTTTTCTTCGATTACAGGAATAAAATCTCCTGCTAAGAATAATGGATCTCTTCCACCTGCTCCTGAATATTGAACAGCCGCGCAATCACCATGTGCAACCTGACCATCTTCTAATATCAGCATAACAGAAATAGACTCTCCAGCCATTCTAACTGCCTTAAAGCCATCTGTTACAGGTTCACCAACATAAGTAAAACCATCGTGCTTAGCACCCCTTTTAATAGCTCTTTGGTCATCAAAGTAAAATCCAGTTCTTCCACCAGAACAAACCACATCGATTATTTTCATTTCACTACGCCTTCTTCCACCAAAAATTAAAGTTTTTATATTGTTACCTTTTTATATTCTTATGTTCTTATGTTTATATATTTTTACTAGATAACTAGGTACCTGTACCTAGTTATCTAGTTCTATATTTAAATATTTACGCAGTTATTCACAAAATTTATTTTCCTGGTCTTCCTATCAAGACACCTTTACCAACAGCAAATATATCATCAATAGTCATCTGGAAGCTTACATCTCTTCCTTCATACTTTCCTCTTTCTTCAAGCTTCTTTCTGTTGTACGCCTTAAGCTCTTGGCTAAAAGGAAGGTTTCCAAATTCTAGATATCTAACGGCTCCATTGTTATCTCTTGCTGGCATCATCTTGCCTGCATTATATTTGCTTGGTGCAAATGGAATATCCACAACGCCGCTGGAAAAAGCCTTAACGGTTCCTATAGCAAGATCACCATTTCCAAGCTCATAAACCTTATCAAGCATGCACTTAGTTTCAGCTTTTATAATTGCTATTTCAGTTTCTAGTTCCTTTGATAAAGGCATTCTCTGTCCTCTTAATAAGTTTAATGCCATTTTTGTGGCTCTAATACCTTGACCATTAGCTTCCTTAGTAGGAATGCCAATAGCTTCGTGAGGAGTCTTAACTATAACCTTTGTTGCTCCTGCAAGTGCTGCAGTTGCTGCCCCTAAGGATATAAGTCCAAAAGCCTTAGCTTCATCCTGAGGGAATCCTCCCATCCATTGGTGGAACACTGTAGTTATATAAACATCTTTGTAACCTTTTTGTACTAGATATTCATTTACTTGTTCTTCTAAAGCCCTCATAGCTGCAACGTCTTGAATCATGTTACCGCACATGCCGTATCCTACAGTTATATTTTTAACTCCCTGCTCTGCTGCGAGAAGTGCTTCTATAATAGCAACTACGTTTGAAGTACTTGGAGGTACTAAAGTTCCTGTTAATGGTCCAAAAGGTTCTCTATTTATTGAAATTCCTTGCTCTTCATAGAAACCAACAAGTCTATCGCAGTACTGCCAATCTAAAAGTGTCTTTTCTATACTTACACTCTTAGCATAAGGAATGTTATAGGAGATTCCGCCGCCTTCGTTTGATGTCCATCCAGCTGCATGTATTATTTCTGATAATAATCTAGCATCTGGTGTACCGTGTCTTGCTTGAAGCGGCAAGTTTACAGCTTCAAACACCTGCTTACATCCTTGAACTCCATGGTTAACTCCTGGAAATCCATTTAATAAAGAACGTCCAGCTGCAATACTCTCATCTATTCCAACCTGACACTCATCATATCTATTTTGTCTTGTATAGCTATCTATAGTTGATGGCAATAGGTCAGCTTCACCAACATCTTGAAGATAGGTTAAAAGCTCAATGTGCTCACTTATTAAAGCAACACCTGCTCTTGGCTGAGCTAATGTAACTCCTTCTTCCTTAGCTTTTCTAAGCTTTTTTGAAAAATTCTTGTGTTCTGGAACCTTCTTTAGATACTCAACTGCATCATTTAAATTAACATCCTTACCCGTTGGCCAATGATTTAAAACCTCTTCTCTTACTTTAAAAAATTCTTCTTCAGTCCATTTTTTATTTTTAAGCTCCATTTTCTTTCCCCCTGTATATTAGGATACTTCAACTAAGTATTTTTTCATAATTCTTACTGCCATGTCTGGATAATCTTCAGCTAAAAGTCCCATAGCTGACATTACATAAGTTTTATCTAATAAATAGCCTGGATTTTGAGGCTTTAAATAGGTAGGATTGCTCATATCAAAGGTTCCTGCTTTTAAGATATCGGCTGGATTTTTGCTATGAACTAGCACGCCGCCTGTTCCTATAAAATACTTAACTGGCAACAAATCTTTTCCAACCTGAGAATAAACTACTCCCATAGGTGTATAGACACTTTCAATGACTCCTACGTGCCTTTCCATAGCCATGTCTGTTGCCACCTTAGCCATAGCTTCATCAAACTTTATTTCTTCTTCTGAACTAGGCACCATTTTTATATTTTGTGAACGATATTTACAGTTTTCCTCTACATCTATGCTTTTATCCTTTAAATATTTTTGAACTCTTCTTGTTCCTGCTGCTTCCCAAAGTGAAAGAGCAGAATATCTCATTCCCAAATCACCCTCAACAGTTCTCTTAGCAAATGGTTCTTGAAGTCCCCTAAGAGTTACACCTTGCTTTGATGGTTCTCCATCAGCAATAGAGTGAATATCTGTAGTAGCACCACCAATATCAACTATTATCAAATCTCCGATTCCATCTTCCTTATCGCTTCCTTCGCTAAGCACTCTTGCTGCTTTAAGTACAGCAGCTGGAGTTGGCATGAGAATTCCACTTATAAAACTTTCTGCTTTTTTCATTCCTTTAGCTTCGATAATCTTTGCCATGAAAATTTTTCTAATTTCTTCTCGTGCAGGTTCTACATTTAAAACACTTAGCCTAGGCATAACGTTTTCTGTTGTTCTGTAGTAAACGTCTGCTTTGTTAAATATCTCCTCAACTTCATCAACTGCAACTTTATTTCCTGCTACAACTATAGGAAGTTTTATACCACCTTCGGCTAGAACTTTGGCATTATGAATTATACATTCTTTATTTCCGCCATCCGTTCCCCCGGCTAAAAGAATAATATCTAAATTTGAATTTTTAATTTCATCTACTTCTTTTGAAGTAAGGTCATAGCTGTAAACTTTTAATACTCTGGCTCCAGCACCAAGAGCTGCTCTTTTTGCAGCCTCTGCGGTTAGCTCTGGAACAAGCCCAATAGCAACCATTTTGAGTCCTCCTGCAGCTGAGGAGCAGGCAAGTTTTTTTACAAATTCTACTTCCTTGCCTTCAAGTGCTTCCATAAGCACCTCATATGCTTTATTAAATCCTATCATTATATCACTTTCTACAGTAGTAATATCCTTTGCTGTAGCAAGTATTTCCTCATTCTCAATATCTACCGCAGTAAGCTTAGTGTAAGTACTGCCAAAATCTATAAGTAAATATGCCTTCATAATACCACCTCTAAAAATTAAGAATTACCGAATTAAAACTTTTGTTTATCATTCTTCATCCTCAATTTTATGTTATTCTCCAAGGTCTTCTCTTAAATCTTTAACAGCAGTTTCAGTAGAAGTTCCTGGTGGATAGACTCTGTCAAAGCCCATAGCTACAAATCTTTGATAAACATCTTCCCAGTTCTGTTTTCCTACAACTATGTTTCCACCTACATACAGTTTTATCCCCTTAAGTCCTGCTTCATCGCACTTTTCACGTAAACCTCTACAGTCAATTTCTCCATGTCCATAAAGGGAAGATACAAGGATTGCATGAGCACTTGTTTCAATTGCTGCATTTATAAAATCCTCTTGTGGTGATAAAACACCTATGTTTATAACATTGTAGCCTGCTTCTGTTAAAGCATGATCTAGTATTTTGTTACCTACTGCATGACAGTCTGATCCAATAACTCCAAGAACTATAGTTTTCATAATTTACTCTCCTTATTTAAGATAATTTATTTCAAGTATTTTGGGTTTTAATGCTTTTACTGAACCATCATCTAAACTATATAAAAACCTTATAATTTCTTTGTTGTCCTTATTTAACTCTTTAACATCATTGTACCTTCCTGGAGATACAATAAGCACATCTGAATTATTTATTATTTCTTTTAATTCTTCCTCATCGTGAGTGTTTGAATACACAATATTTATATTTCCTAATCCTGCTTCTTCTAAAGCACCTCTTATCTTGAACTTGAACTCTTCCGATATGCAAATAAATCCAAACTTAACTCCATCAGGAAACCTTGCTATCTTAACAATTGTTCCTAGGTCAGGATTTATAGCTATACCAAGTACCTCTCTCTTAAAGCTTCCTGTAAGCTCCTTAACTTCATTGACATGGTTAAAAGTAGCTATTATAACCTGAGATTTTTCAATTAGATCTTTAGTCGATTGCTCCATCTTATGTAGATCAGGCAAAGTAAGAGGTATTATGTTCATATTTGTACTTTTACTTAACTGCTGGCTAAACATCCTAGCTTGTTCGACATTACATTCTATATATACAGCAGTCATTTTACTCATTTGTTCTTTTTTCTCATTAATCCTGAGTGCCACGATTTCCAAAAACTCATCTGGATCAATACCTGTTTCTAACGCTTCTTCAAGACCTAAATCTACAAATTTTATTATTTTATCTTTAATTCCATATGCTTTCCAAGGCTTAGCTTCCTCTGCAACAAAAGTACCTCTCCCTTGATAGGACTTTAAGACGCCTTCCTGCTCTAATTCCTTGTAAGCTGTACTTATAGTATTTCTACTAACCTTGAGTCTTTCTGAAAGTTCTCTTTCAGTAGGCATTTTACTTCCAATCTTGAGAGAGCCATTTCGAATCAGATCCATTATTTGTTTTTTTACCTGTAGATACAATGGAACTCCACTATCTTTGTTCAATAGAATTTCTATAACAATCCCTCCCATGGAAGTTTATTGGCCTAATGGACTAATCCATTGGTTAATATAATGATACCATATTGGACTGGTTGTTTCAATATCTTTTCAAATAATCTGAATGTTTTTATTCATTTTTTTTGTTTTTTGCTAGATCGCCATCACTCCAGTTTTTAAACTTTTAAATTTAAAAAGCGACATATTACCCAGGCAATATGTCGCTTTTTCTAGAATATTTAATTTTTATTGTTTTCTAAATAGTTACCTATTGATTTTGCCAGTGAATCTGCTATTTTTTGTTGGTAATTTTCATCTTGAAGAAGCTTTTCTTCCTCGTAGTTAGATAAAAATCCGCACTCAACCAAAATAGATGGCATTATATCACTACATGTTAATATTTTATAATCATCTCTTGCAGGTTTTTCCACTCTTTTATTTTCCGCATTTATATCTATCTTTAAGTTCTCTTGCGTTATTCGGGCAAGCTCAGAACTGCCTTTACTTTTTGAGTACCAAACTTGTGATCCATAATACTTGCCTTGTGGAAAATGATTTTGATGTATACTTATAAATGCGTCTGCGTTTGAATCCTGTTTTATCTTACATCTGTTAGCTATATCTTGAGCTTTCTTAGTTCCAATTCTTTTCCCATCGTTCAACAGCGCTCTATCATCTTCCCTAGTCATGACTACGTTAAATCCTTTTGCTTCTAATATATCTTTGAGCTTTAAGCTAATTTTTAAGTTGATATCCTTTTCTTTTATCCCGCTTTTCCCTTCTGCTCCTCCATCATAACCTCCGTGTCCTGGATCTATTAATATTACTTTTTTGTCGTTTGCAGAATCATTTTGTGCTGCAACTAACAGTGTAGATTTTATAACTGCGTATACTAACAAGGTAAGAACTAAAGTGGCAACAATTATAAGTCTCCGTTTTAAATATACCTTATACTGCACTAAAATCCCTCCTATAAATTTTTATTTATCTTTATATATTCTGTACTACATTTTAATTTTTAAGTTAGGATATTTTTTGAAAACTTTACTGAAATAAAGCCTCTACATTGTGCAGGCTGCCTAAATCCAATTAAACTCATTATTACAAAAAATTAATAAAATTAACAAATAGAATAATCAAAAAAAATAAAAAAAGAGGGAAAATCCCTCTTTTGAAATATTATCTCTTTGAGAATTGTGGAGCTCTTCTAGCTTTCTTAAGACCGTATTTCTTTCTTTCCTTCATTCTTGGGTCTCTAGTTACAAAACCAGCTTTCTTTAATTCTGGTCTTAAAGCTTCATCAGCTTTCATTAATGCTCTAGTTATACCGTGTCTGATTGCTCCAGCTTGACCTGTGAATCCACCACCATGTACATTTACTATTACATCAAACTTCTCTTTAGTTCCAGTTAACACTAAAGGTTGGTTAACTATAACTCTTAAAGTTTCTAAACCAAAGTAGTTCTCTATGTCTCTCTTGTTTACTGTAACTTTTCCTTCACCTGGTACAAGTCTAACTCTTGCAACAGATTTTTTTCTTCTACCTGTTCCTATATATTGAACTTTAGCCATTTTAAATCCTCCCTCCAGCTTCCGATTAGTACTTTAACTCTAGTACTTCAGGTTTTTGTGCTTCATGCTCATGCTCAGAACCTCTGTATACCTTTAGCTTCTTAAGCATATCTCTTCCTAAAGGTCCGCTTGGAAGCATTCTTCTAACTGCTTCTGAGAAAGCGAATTCAGGCTTCTTAGCTAAAACTTCTCTGTAAGGAGTTTCCTTTAATCCACCTGGATATAATGAGTGATGTCTCATCATCTTTTGGTCTAACTTCTTTCCAGTTAAAACAACCTTCTCTGCATTGATGATTATAACAAAATCACCTGTGTCAACGTTTGGTGTAAATACTGGCTTATGTTTTCCTCTTAATATTGTTGCAACTTGGCTAGCTACTCTTCCAAGTGGCTTTCCAGCAGCATCAATAACATACCATTTTCTTTCAACTTCATTTTTCTTTGCTAAGTATGATTTCATCTTTTTCCCTCCCTGAACTCTACATAAAAACACGTTTATCTATGTCAAGATCCGGGGCTAGTGGATCTTATACACTTCATAATACAACATTACTCATTATAATACATTCTACCGGGTGTGTCAACAAATTTCCTTCAATTATAATATACAGCTTCAAGACATAAACCGCTTGCAGGAGCGGTGTTTCCAGCCTTACATCTTTCCTTAGATTTTATAATCTCTTCTAAATCTTTGGGAAATATTTTGCCTATTCCCACATCTATGAGTGTACCAATCATAATTCTAACCATATTGTAAAGAAAACCATCAGCTTCTACATAAAAAGTTATTTTTTCTCCAGACTTTTCAAGCCATGCCTTATGTACAGTGCGTATTGAAGTTTTTACTGAACTTCCAGTACTTCTAAAAGCTGTAAAATCATGCTTACCAACAAAGTACTGGCACGCTATTTCCATAGAACTAAAGTCTAACTTTTTTTTATAGTGATAAACATAGTTTCTTTCTAAGGCACTTGGCTGTAACCTGTTTAATATAGTATAGCTGTACTGCTTACCAATACAGGAATATCTGGCGTGGAAATCTTTGTTTACCTCATCTGACTGTAAAATGACAATATCTCTAGGAAGCTTACTATTTATAGCTTCTCGAAAACTTGAAGCTGGTATTGTGCTATTCGTATAAAAATTTGCAGTAAATCCTCGAGCATGTACTCCAGCATCTGTTCTACTGGAGCCAATAACCTCGATTTTATTACCTGTTAATTTTTCAATAGCACTTTCTAATTCCTGCTGAATAGTAGCTGCATTTTTCTGCTTCTGCCAACCAGCATAACTAGTACCGTCATATTCTATAGTAAGCTTTATATTTCTCATATGCACACTCCGTAATTCTTCTAAACAGCTGCCCACCAGTATCTACTTGCTATGCAAAGTGCCATAAATATAAGCGTTCCAGTTGCAGCAATAAAATCCAAATTGGTAAGTACAAGCTGCTTCATTCTTGTTCTTCCCTCTCCACCTCTATAACAGCGAGCTTCCATAGCCATTGCAAGCTCATCTGCTCTTCTAAACGAACTTATAAAAAGCGGAACTAAGAGGGGTATTAGGTTTTTTGCCCTTCTAAGTATATTGCCACTTTCAAAATCTGCACCTCTCGCCATTTGAGCTTTCATTATCTTATCAGTTTCATCCATAAGTGTTGGAATGAATCTAAGAGCTATTGTCATCATCATAGCTAATTCGTGAGCAGGAACCCCTATTTTTTTAAAAGGATTCAGCAGCCTTTCAATACCATCAGTTAACTCTATAGGAGAAGTAGTAAGTGTTAAAAGTGAGGTACCGATAATTAAGAAAGTAAGCCTTAATATCATAAAGGCAGCCATTATAAGTCCCTCACGATATACTCTTAGGAACTTCCATTGAAATAGAAGTACATCTCCGCTAGTCATAAAAATATTGATAAGAGCTGTAAATAAAAGTAGTACAAATATAGGCTTTAAGCCTTTGTATATATACTTTACAGGAACTTTAGAAATTAAAATCGATATTGCTGTAAAAGCTATAACAAATATATAACCTTCAAAATTATTTACTAAGAAAAGAGTAACTATATAAAAGATTGAAATTAATATTTTAACTCTTGGATCAAGCTTGTGGACAAAAGAGTCACCTGGTATGTATTGGCCTATTGTTATATCCTTAATCATCTTCCAGCGCTCCTTAATACATTTATAATTTCTTCCCTAGCTTGTGCTATTGTAAATGCATCACCAGACACATTAAAGCCTTTTTCTTTAAGTTGCCTCATTAGATAAGTAACCTGAGGCACAGCAAGACCCACACTTTCCAATGTATCTATCTCCTTGAATACATCCGTTGGCCTACCATCTAAAATACACTTACCCCTATGCATAACTAATATTCTGTCAGCTACTTTGGCTACATCTTCCATACTATGGGATACCAAAATTATTGTCATCTTGTATTCCTTATGCAAAACTTTCACCTGATTTAAAATATCGTCTCTTCCTCTAGGATCTAATCCTGCGGTTGGTTCATCTAAAATAAGAACGTTAGGTTCCATAGCAACAACTCCAGCTATAGCAACCCTTCTCTTTTGTCCACCGCTTAAATCAAATGGTGATTTATTTTTATAGGTCTCATAGTCAAGACCTACCATTTTCATAGCTCTCTTAACTCTATTGTCTATTTCCTCGTCGCTTAACCCTAGGTTTTTAGGACCAAACGCTATATCTTTTTCTATTGTTTCTTCAAAAAGTTGATATTCTGGATATTGAAATACAAGTCCAACTTTTTTACGAATATCACTGAGCTTCACACCTTTATCAGCAATATTAACATCATTAATAATGATATTTCCACTGTGTGGTTTTAACAATCCATTAATATGCTGGATTAAAGTTGATTTACCCGAACCAGTATGACCAATAAGTGCAACAAATTCTCCATCATTTATAGTTACTGAAACATTGTCTAAAGCTTTCTTTTCGAAGGGTGAACCCTTCATATAAATATGTGTCAGATTTTCTATTTTAATTGGCATAGAGCATTCACCATCTCATCTATTGATAATATATTTGTATCAATTTTAATTCCACTCTTCTGCAGTTCATAAGCAAGTTCTGTAACTTGTGGAACATCAAGTCCTATGTTTTTCATAACAGGAACCTGACTAAATATATCCCTAGGGGTTCCCTCAAGCTTTATACTTCCTTGATCCATAACTATAATTCTATCTGCTTCTGCAGCTTCTTCCATAAAGTGTGTTATTAAAATTATAGTTATTCCATAATTTTCATTTATATCCTTTATGGTTTTTATAACTTCTTTTCTTCCTGATGGGTCTAACATTGCTGTTGGTTCGTCAAATACAATACACTGTGGTCTCATTGCTAAAATTCCGGCAATTGCGATTCTCTGTTTCTGTCCTCCTGAAAGTAGATGTGGTGCATGCCTTTTATAGTCAAACATATCCACTTTCTTTAATGAGTCTTCAACTCTTGCTCTTATTTCAGAAGGTTCTACACCTAAATTTTCTGGTCCAAAAGCTACATCCTCTTCAACAATAGTAGCAACTATCTGATTGTCTGGATTTTGAAATACCATTCCTGCCTTGTTTCTTATGTTCCATAAATTATTGGCATCAGAAGTGTCTAGGCCATCTACATACATCTTTCCTCCGCTAGGAAGAAGAAGTGCATTAACATGCTTTGCAAGAGTTGACTTACCAGAACCATTACGTCCTAGTACTACTATGAACTCACCTTTTTTAACAGATAAATTAACACCGTCAACAGCAACTTTTGCTAGTTCACCCTCATTTGCAGCATATTTGTATATAAGGTCCCTGCACTCTACCATATTATCACTCATAGAAAACCTCCTAGTATTTCTCTAGGGTACACAACAATTATCAATTGTTGTGCCTCTATTACAAAAAAGGGACTAAGCTAGTTTAACTTAATCCCTTTTATATTATACTAACTCTAGTATAACCATTTCTGCTCCGTCGCCTCTTCTTGGACCTACTTTGTACATTCTAGTATATCCACCATTTCTCTCAGCATACTTTGGAGCTATCTTTTCAAATAAATCTGCAACTACAGCTTCTTCTGTTACAAAAGCAAGTACTTGTCTTCTAGCGTGAAGATCTCCTCTTTTAGCAAGAGTAATCATTTTTTCAGCTATATTTCTAGTTTCTTTTGCTCTAGTATCAGTAGTTTCTATTTTTCCGTGCTTTAAGAAACTAGTAACTAAGTTTCTAAGCATTGCTTTTCTTTGGTCAGTTGGACGACCAAGTTTACGGTATCCTGCCATGTCATTACCTCCTTTTTGAACTCATTGTTTATAGGATATCAACTAAAGATATTCCTATGCGCAATATATCGGTAAAAACCATTTAGGCTTTTACCTATTCATCGCTCATTCTTAAGCCAAGTCCTAAAGCAGCAAGCTTTTGCTCAACTTCTTCTAAAGACTTTTTACCTAAGTTTCTAACTTTCATCATATCGTCCATTGATCTTTGAGTTAATTCTTGAACTGTATTTATACCAGCTCTCTTTAAACAGTTGTAACTTCTAACTGAAAGATCAAGTTCTTCTATGGTCATTTCAAGTACTTTTTCTTTCTTATCTTCTTCTTTTTCAACCATGATTTCTACATTGTTAGCATGGTCTGTTAGTGTCATAAATAACTTAAAATGTTCGATAAGTATCTTTGCAGACAAACCTATAGCTTCATCTGGTTTAATAGTACCATTAGTCCATATTTCAAGAGTTAATTTATCGTAGTCAGTAATCTGTCCTACTCTAGTATTTTCAATTGTAAAATTAACTCTCTTTGTAGGTGTATATATTGAATCTACTGGAATAGTGTTAATAGGCTGATTGTCACTCTTATTCTTAGCTTGAGAAACATAACCTCTTCCTCTATCTACAGTGATTTCCATATATAATCTTCCATCAGAATCTAACGTAGCTATATGTAGATCTTGATTAACAACCTCTACATCTCCATCAGTCTTGATATCTGCTCCAGTAACTTCGCCTTCACCTTTAGCATCGATATAAATAGTCTTTGGTCCTTCTCCATTCATCTTAAGAGCTAAACCCTTTATGTTAAGCACTAGTTCAGTTACGTCTTCCTTAACTCCCTGAACAGTTGAAAACTCATGAAGGACATTTTCTATTTTTATGGCATTTGGCGCAACTCCAGGCAATGAGGAAAGTAATATTCTCCTCAATGCATTTCCTAGAGTAGTACCATATCCTCTTTCTAAAGGCTCAACGACAAACTTACCGTAAATACCATCTTCACTAAGCTCGACACATTCTATTTTTGGCTTTTCTATTTCTAACATACTATAACCCTCCTTATTATTAAATTAATTGCTATTTTGAGGGCAACTGATTCTATCTCTATTACTTGCTATATAACTCAACTATTAATGTTTCGTTAACTGGAATATCTATGTCAGCTCTTGCTGGCTCAGCTATAACCTTGCCTTCAAAGTTTTCTGAACTACCTTGTAACCAGTTTGGAAGAGCCTTTGGATTTTCAGCAAATACTTTAAATCTTTCGCTGCTTCTGCTCTTTTCAGCAACAGTGATAACATCATTTACAGATACTTCATAAGATGGAATATCAACTTTCTTTCCATTTACTAAGAAATGTCCGTGAGTTACTAACTGTCTAGCTTCTCTTCTTGATCCACCATAACCTAGTCTGAACACTACGTTATCTAATCTCATTTCTAGAAGCTTAAGAAGGTTCTCACCTGTGATTCCCCTCATTCTATCAGCTTTCTCATAGTACTTTCTGAATTGGCCTTCAAGTAATTCGTAGATTCTCTTAGCCTTTTGCTTCTCTCTTAATTGAACACCATAGTTTGAAAGCTTTTTCTTGCTTTGCCCGTGTTGTCCTGGCGCATAGCCTCTTCTAGCAACTGCACATTTATCTGTATAGCATCTATCCCCTTTTAGGAATAGCTTCATCCCTTCTCTTCTGCATAATCTGCAGTGAGCTCCAGTATATCTTGCCATTAAATCTACACCTCCTGTAAATTTCTCTCTATATATTACAACAAATTAAACTCTTCTTCTCTTAGGTGGTCTGCAACCGTTGTGTGGTATTGGAGTAACGTCTTTTATTAAAGTTACTTCAAGCCCTGCTGCTTGTAAAGATCTTATTGCAGCTTCTCTACCTGCTCCAGGTCCCTTTACATAAACTTCAACACTTCTTAAGCCGTGTTCCATAGCTGCCTTAGCTGCAGTTTCTGCTGCCATTTGAGCTGCATATGGGGTACTCTTTCTAGACCCTCTAAATCCTAATCCACCTGCACTTGCCCATGATAAAGCGTTTCCGTTTCTATCAGTAAGGGTAACTATAGAGTTATTGAAAGTGGATTTGATATGTGCAGCACCATGCTCAACATTTTTTCTTTCTTTTCTTCTTCTAGTGGTCTTTTTAACCTTTGATTGAGCTGCCATTTCCTAACCTCCCTACTATTTCTTCTTCTTAGCCCCTATAGCTCTCTTTGGGCCTTTTCTTGTTCTTGCATTTGTCTTTGTTCTTTGTCCTCTTACAGGAAGACCTTTTCTATGTCTAAGTCCTCTATAAGTTCCTATTTCAACTAGTCTCTTTATGCTAAGAGCTATATCTCTTCTTAGATCACCTTCAACCTTGAAGTTTTTGTTAATATAATCTCTTAATGCATTAACTTCTTCTTCAGTTAAATCTCTAACTCTTGTGTCTGGGTTAACACCAGTTTCACTAAGTATTTTGTGTGAACTTGGTAATCCTATTCCATATATATATGTTAGACCTATTTCTACTCTTTTCTCTTTTGGTAGGTCAACACCTGCTATTCTTGCCATTAAATCTTACACCTCCTAGGTATTAATCAAGCGAAAGTATTGCTAAAATATATATAAAAGTTTCAGGTCAATAGAAGCATAATGTTTCTACTGTCAGCCGCACCTAAAACAGTATTAACATTAATTAACCTTGTTTTTGTTTGTGCTTAGGATTTTCACAGATAACCATTACTCTTCCTTTTCTTTTTATTATCTTGCACTTTTCACATATTGGTTTTACTGATGGTCTTACTTTCATGGCTAACCCTCCTTAATTACTTTGCTCTCCAGGTTATTCTACCACGTGTTAAGTCATATGGAGATAACTCCACTGTAACTTTATCCCCTGGTATAATCCTTATGAAATTCATTCTAAGTTTGCCTGAAATATGAGCTAATATTTCATGACCACTTTCTAGTTCAACTCTGAACATTGCATTAGGTAGTGATTCTAAAACCTTACCCTGCATTTCAATAACATCTTCTTTTGACATAAGGTAATCAAACCTCCTCATTAGAGTTCATAGACTGTAAATATTTTCTTATCGCATTATTATTAACCTTATCTCCTTCTTGAAGTAGGTTTTTGATATTTTCTGATGTATGTTTTGTAAAGATAAGATGTTTTATCTTTTTCTTCTTGGGTTTTTGTAATCTTCTTAAATCTCCATCTGAAATATAGACATAATTTTCATTAATTATATCTACGATGACAAAGTATCTACCTTCATCTCTTCCAGACTTAGATAGTACAACCCTTCCAATATAGTCAGTACTTATCAAAATAACCACCTCATTAGATAAGAGTTAATATCTCAGGTCCATTATTTAAAATGGCTACTGTATTTTCATAATGCGCTGATAAAGTACCATCTGCGGTGACAACAGTCCAATCATTCGCTTCAACCTCAACGTGATACTTTCCGATATTCACCATAGGTTCTATAGCTAAAACCATACCATGTTTAAGTTTTGGTCCCCTTCCTGGTTTACCAAAGTTAGGAACCTCAGGATCTTCATGCATATCTTTTCCTATACCATGACCTACAAAATCGCGCACAACTGAAAATCCAAAGCTTTCAACATAAGTTTGTATTGCAGCGGATATATCAGTAAGTCTATGTTCTACCGTAGCATAATCTATTCCTTTAAAAAAGCTTTCTCTAGTAACTTCAATTAATTTTTCAGCTTCTTTTGAAATCTTTCCAACTGGAACAGTTCTAGCAGCATCTCCTTGATATCCATTTAAAATGGCACCACAATCAATACTAATTATATCTCCCTCTTGAAGTACACGATTCCCTGGTATTCCATGTACAACTTCATTGTTTACAGATGAACAAATAGAACCTGGGAAGCCATGATAACCCTTAAAGGATGGTTTAGCATTATGCTTTATTATGAACTCTTCTGCTATTTTATCTAATTCTGCAGTGGTTATACCTGGTTTTATTACCTCTTCAAGTCTTGCTAGAGTTTCTCCAACAAGCCTACCCGCTTTTCTCATATAGTCGATTTCTATATCATTCTTTATAATTATCATTTATCTCTCTCCCTAGGATATCGCAAATATTTTTAAAAACATCGTTAATTGCCTGTGTTCCATCAACTACTGAAAGTAAGTTTTTATCTCTATAATAGTTTATTAGTGGCTGAGTTTGTGCATCATAGATTTCCAGCCTGTTTCGTACTGTACTTTCCTCATCATCTTTCCTTTGAATAACATCACTGCCACAAACATCGCATTTACCTTCAATAATAGGAGGGTTAAATTTATTGTGGTAGCTGGCTCCGCAGGAAAGACACACTCTTCTTCCGCTCATACGTTCAATTATAAAATCTTTTGGAACATCAATCAACAAAGCAGTTGTTAAACTATCATTATTTTTAACTAAAAAATTATCTAGTGCTTTTGCTTGAGCAACTGTTCTAGGAAACCCATCGAGCAGATATCCTTTATTACAGTCTTCCTGTTTTAGCCTTTCCTCCACTAATTGAATAGTTATATCGTCTGGCACCAACAGTCCTTTATCAATGTTTTTTTTTGCTTCAATCCCTAGGAGGGTCATTTCCGATATATGCTTTCGGAAAATATCACCTGTAGATATGTGTGGTATGGAAAATCTATTGCATATTGACTTAGCTTGAGTTCCCTTTCCAGCTCCAGGAGGACCTAATAAAACTATTTTCAATAGCACCATCTCCAATTAGTTATTTTAAAAATCCTTGGTAATGACGCATTACTAATTGTGATTCTAATTGTCTCATGGTATCCATGGCAACTCCAACCACAATCAGCAGGCTGGTTCCTCCAAAATAAATCCCTTTGAAGTTAGTGTGTCCTTCTAAATAGATAGGGAATACAGCAATAAGTGCTGCAAAGGTTCCACCAATAAATGAGACTTTATTTAATACTCTTTCAATATGTCTTGCAGTATGATCACCAGGTCTTATACCAGGAATAAATCCTGAAGACTTATGCATATTTTCAGCCATTTCATCTGGTTTAAATGTAATTTGTGTATAAAACCATGCAAAGAATAATATCAATACGAAGAACGTAATCATATACATCCAAGAATTATCCTTAAACGGACTGTACTTAGACCCAACAATTGCTTTAAACACTGGCGATGTTGGCCAGAATTGAGCAATTGTTTTCGGGAACTGCATTACTGATGATGCAAAAATTATAGCAATAACCCCAGAAGAATTTAAATTTATTGGAATATGAGTTGATTGTCCCCTGAAAGTTTTATTTCCTACAGTTTTTCCTGCATACTGAACAGGTATTCTTCTTTCTGCCAAACTCATTACAACAACTGCAACTAATAATGCTGCAACAGCTACTATAAATATTATAACCTCTACTATATTAATTTCTTCAAAGCTTTGGAGACTCGCAATTTGGTTAATAGTCACAGGCATTCTCGATATAATATTAATAAATATTAAAAGAGACACACCATTACCAATTCCTTTTACTGTTATTTGATCACCAAGCCACATCAAGAATATTGACGCAGTAGTAACTATAAGCATTATAAGGAATACACTCATTTTTGAATTATCCTTTAAAACACCATAGTTCGCTATTAAAACATAGGTTGTAAAGGACTGTAGCAACGCAAAAGCAACAGCAGCATATCTAGTATAATTTTGGATTTTTTTTCTACCATCTTCGCCTTCTTTTGAAAGCTGCTCTAAATATGGTATAGCTATTGTTAAAAGCTGCATTACTATCGATGCATTAATGTATGGGATAACACCCATAGCAAAAATATTAAATCTACTAAATGCTCCACCTGTCATCAGGTCATAAAATCCAAATAAAGTTCCTTGATTGGCTAAGTTCTTTAATGCGCTTGAGTCAACGCCAGGAACGAGGATATGACTCCCCATCCTGTATATTGCAACAAAAAGTAGTGTGTATAGTAACCTTTTTCTTAACTCGGGAGTCCTCCATGCATTACGTAGGGTTGATAACATCTATACCACCTCAACTTTTCCCCCAGCCGCTTCAATCTTCTCAGCTGCAGTTTTAGAAAATTTTGCTGCCTTAACTGTCAACTTCTTTGTCATGTCACCGTTTCCTAATATTTTAACACCATCATATAATTTGCTAACTACTCTAGTTTCAAGTAATAATTCAGGTGTAACTACTGTTCCATCTTCGAATATATTTAATCTATCAACGTTTATTGTAGCGTATTCTTTAGCAAATATGTTTGTGAAACCTCTCTTTGGAAGTCTTCTGTAAAGAGGCATCTGACCTCCTTCAAATCCAGGTCTTACTCCGCCGCCGGATCTAGCCCATTGTCCTTTTTCACCTTTACCAGCGTTTCTTCCTAAACCTGAACCAGTACCTCTACCAACTCTTTTTGGGCTCTTCTTAGAACCAGCTGCTGGCTTTAGTTCGTTAAGTCTCATCATTTACACCTCCTCGATTGTTTTATTTTATTATACTTCTTTTACTTCTATAAGATAGCTAATTGTGTTGATCATACCTCTAATTTGAGGATTATCTTCCTTCTCAACGCTCTTTCCAATTGTCTTTAAACCAAGAGCTTTAGCTGTTGCTATATGATTGTCTTTTCTTCCAATCAAACTCTTCTTTAATGTTATTTGAAGCTTCGCCATGGTCAACCCCTCCTAACCTAGAATCTCTTCAACGGTTTTGCCTCTAAGTTTAGCTATATCCTCAGCTGTTCTTAAGCTAGCTAATCCGTTTATTGTAGCATTAACCATGTTTCTTGGGTTGTTTGATCCAAGAGACTTAGCTCTTACGTCCTTTAAACCTGCAAGCTCAAGTACTGATCTAGCTGGACCTCCAGCTATAACTCCTGTACCTTCTGCAGCTGGCATTATTAGAACCTTACCTTTACCAAACTCACCAGTTATATTGTGAGGAACTGTTGTTCCAACTATAGGTACCTTAACAAGATTTTTCTTAGCATCTTCCATTCCTTTTCTTATTGCTTCAGGAATTTCGATTGATTTTCCGATACCAACTCCAACGTGGCCATTTTCATCTCCAACTACTACAAGAGCACTGAATCTGAAGTTTCTACCACCCTTAACAACCTTAGTAACTCTATTTATAAAAACAACTTTTTCTTTAAGCTCTAGTGTGCTAGGATCAATTCTCATTTATTTCCCTCCTTCTTTTAGAATTCTAGTCCTGCTTCTCTTGCACCTTCAGCAAGTTCTTGTATTCTTCCGTGATAAATGAATCCACCTCTGTCAAATACTACAGACTTGATTCCCTTCTGTGCTGCTCTTTGAGCTACTAACTTACCAACTTCTCTAGCAGCAGCTTTGTTACTACCTACTCCATTAAAATCTTTATCTAATGAGGAAGCAGCAACTATAGTTACTTGAGCAACATCATCTATAATTTGAGCATATATATTTTTCTCACTTCTGAAAACTGCTAATCTTGGTCTTTCAGCAGTTCCTTGAACCTTCTTACGAATTCTTAAGTGACGTCTAACTCTAGCTTCTTGTCTATCTTCTTTTCTAATCATGAAGTTCACTCCTTTCTACTATATGTCAATACTCTAAATTACTTTATACGCATTGACTTTTGTTACTTCAATTATTTCTTACCAGTCTTACCTTCTTTACGTCTGATAACTTCGTTATCATACTTAATACCTTTTCCTTTGTAAGGCTCAGGTTTTCTCCAAACTCTGATATCTGCAGCAACATCTCCTACAAGTTCTTTATCAATTCCCTTAACTACAACTTTTGTTGGAGCTGGTAATTCGAACTCTATTCCTGAAACTGCTTCAATTTCAACTGGATGAGAAAATCCAAGGCTTAAAACTAGTTTCTTTCCTTGTAGTGCTGCTCTATATCCAACACCTACTAGTTCAAGTGTTTTTTGATAGCCTTGAGTAACACCTGTAACCATGTTATTTATTAAAGCTCTTGTTAAACCATGAAGAGCTCTTTCTTCTTTATTATCACTGTTTCTTGTAACAACTATTGAGTCGTTCTCTACAGCTATATTTATTTTTGTGCTCATTTCCTTTACTAGTTGACCTTTTGGTCCTTTAACAGTAACAATGTTATCTGGTGTTACTGTAACTGTTACACCGTTTGGTATAGCAACTGGAAGTCTTCCCACTCTTGACATCTATTACACCTCCTCTGTTAATTACCAGATGTAGCAAATAACTTCTCCACCTAGTCCTAATTTTCTTGCTTCTCTATCAGTAACGATTCCCTTTGAAGTTGATATAACTGCAACTCCAAGTCCGTTTAACACCTTAGGAGTTTCTTCCTTTTTACAATAAACTCTAAGTCCTGGCTTAGAAATTCTTCTAAGACCTGTTATAACTCTTTGCTTATTAGCACCATATTTCATGGATATTCTTAACATAGGAACTGAACCATCATTATACTCTTCTATGTTCTTAAGATATCCCTCTTGTAACATTATATTTGCAACTGCCTTCTTTATATTTGAAGAAGGTACTTCTACTATTTCATGTCTAACCACATTAGCGTTTCTTATACGGGTTAGTAAATCTGCAATAGGATCTGTCATAGCCATTTATTTGTGCCTCCTTTCACTTAATAAGTTGTATTACCAACTTGCCTTCTTAACGCCAGGAATCTGGCCCTTGTATGCAAGTTCTCTAAAACAAATACGGCATATACCGAACTTTCTTAATACAGCATGTGGTCTTCCACATATTCTGCATCTAGTGTAAGCTCTAGTTGAAAACTTAGGTTCTTTATTCCACTTTTCTATCAAAGCCTTACGTGCCATGTTTTCCCTCCTTAATTATTGAGCAAATGGCATTCCAAGGAATCTTAATAACTCTCTTGCTTCCTCGTCTGTATTTGCTGTAGTTACGAATATTATATCCATACCTCTTACTTTGTCAATTTTATCATATTCAACTTCTGGAAATATTAACTGCTCTTTAATTCCTAAGGAGTAGTTTCCTCTTCCATCGAATGATTTGTCTGAAATTCCTCTGAAGTCTCTAACTCTAGGAAGAGCAACATTCATTAGCTTATCAGCAAATTCATACATTTTGTTTTTTCTAAGAGTAACCTTACAGCCTATAGGCATGTTTTCTCTTATTTTGAAGTTAGCTATTGACTTCTTAGCTCTGGTAAGAATTGGCTTTTGGCCAGTTATAAGTTGCATATCAGCCATTGCAGATTCTAGAACCTTAGCATTATCCTTTGCTTCTCCAACTCCCATGTTCACAACAACTTTATCAAGCTTTGGAACTTCCATTATATTTTTATATCCGAACTTTTCCATTAAAGCTGGGATAACTTCTTTTTCATATCTCTCTTGTAGTCTTGTAACCATTAGTTAAACCTCCTTTCAAAGATTAAAATGTTTCTCCACACTTTTTGCACACTCTAACTTTAGTTCCATCTTCAAGTATCTTATGGCTTATTCTTGTTACGTTTTTGCAGTTATTGCAGTATAACATAACCTTTGAACTAAATATAGCAGCTTCTTTTTTAATTATTCCACCTTGCATATTTGCTTTGTTTGGCTTAGTGTGTCTGCTAACAACGTTAACGTCTCTAACAACAACCTTGCCAGTTTTAGGCATTACAGCTAAAACCTCACCGATTTTACCTTTATCTTTACCTGATATAACCATTACTGTATCTTTTTTTCTTACATGTACTTTATTATTTTCCATCATAGCCACCTCCTGTTTATAGAACTTCAGGCGCTAATGAAAGAATTTTTGTATATTCCTTATCTCTTAGCTCCCTAGCCACAGGCCCAAAGATACGAGTTCCCTTTGGCTGCTTATCATCTTTTATTACAACTGCTGCATTTTCATCAAACTTTATATATGAACCATCCGCTCTTCTCATTCCCTTAACGGATCTAACGATAACTGCCTTTACAACGTCACCTTTTTTAACAACACCGCCAGGTGTTGCACTTTTAACGCTAGCAACTATTACGTCTCCAATGTTACCATACTTTCTCTTTGATCCGCCTAAAACTCTGATACACATAATCTCTTTAGCACCAGTGTTATCAGCTACCTTTAACATTGTTTGTTGCTGTATCATGTAAATACCCTCCTTTCAGTGTTAAAGCTATTTAGCTTTCTCAACTATTTGAACTAGTCTCCATCTCTTATCCTTTGATAATGGTCTAGTTTCCATTATTAAAACTCTATCATTAAGCTTAGCTTCATTATTCTCATCGTGAGCCTTAAACTTTGTAGTTCTATTCATTGTCTTTCCGTATAATGGGTGACGAACTTTAGTTTCAACTGCAACTACAATTGTTTTATCCATCTTATCGGAAACAACTCTTCCTATTCTTGTTTTTCTCATTGCTCTTTCCACTTGGATGCTCCTCCTTTCGGCATTACTGCTTTATTGCCCTTAACTCAGCTTCCCTAAGGATGGTCTTAATTTGGGCTATAGACTTTTTAACTTCTTTAATTCTCATAGGATTTTCAAGCTGACCTGTAGCAAGCTGAAATCTTAAGTTAAATAATTCAGCTTTTAGGCCGTTTAATTTGTCTGTTAAATCTTGAGGAGTACTTTCTCTTAAATCTCTTAAATCATTAGCCTTCATTAATCTCACCACCCATTTCCTCAAAATCTCTTCTTGTAACAAACTTAGTTGCTACTGGAAGTTTGTGTGATGCTAGTCTCATTGCTTCTCTAGCAACCTCTTCTGATACTCCTGATAACTCGAATAACACTCTGCCTGGTTTAACTACTGCTACCCAGAACTCTGGTGAACCCTTACCGGAACCCATACGTGTTTCAGCTGGCTTTTCAGTTACTGGCTTATCTGGGAAAATCTTTATCCAAAGCTTTCCCCCTCTTTTTACGTGTCTGTTTATTGCAATTCTCGCTGATTCTATTTGATTGCTTGTAATCCATCCTGGTTCAGTTGCTTGAATAGCGAAATCTCCATAAGCTATAAAGTTACCTCTTGTAGCTTTACCTCTCATGTTGCCACGTTGAACCTTACGATGTTTAACTCTTTTAGGCATTAACATAGCGTAATCCTCCTTCCTTATGCGTTTGCTTCTTCCTTTTTAACTTTCTTTACTGGAAGAACTTCACCTTTATAAACCCAAACCTTAACTCCGATTTTTCCGTAAGTTGTATCTGCTTCAGCAAATCCATAGTCTATGTCTGCTCTTAAGGTGTGTAGTGGAATTGTACCCTCATGATATCTTTCGGATCTTGCGATTTCAGCACCGCCAAGTCTTCCTGAACATTCAGTCTTAACTCCCTTTATCCCTTGTCTCATTGCCCTTTGAATTGTTTGCTTCATAGCTCTTCTAAAAGCTATTCTCTTTTCTAATTGAGCAGCAATGTTTTCAGCCATTAATTGAGCATCAGTTTCAGCACTCTTAACTTCAACTATGTTGATAAGAACTGTCTTATCTCCAACTAAAGTTTGAACATTCTTCTTTAGTTCTTCTATTCCAGAACCGCCCTTACCTATTACCATGCCTGGCTTAGCAGTAAATATATTAAGCTTTACTCTTTTAGCAGCTCTTTCAATTTCAATTTTAGCTATTCCAGCTTGGAACAGTTTCTTTTTTACAAATTCTCTTACTTTATTATCTTCTATAAGATTGTCAGCAAAATTCTTGTTATCTGCATACCATCTTGCATCCCAATCCTTAATAACACCGACTCTAAGTCCGTGTGGATGTACTTTTTGTCCCACTATATATCCCTCCTTCTTAAGCTCTTTCCTTAACTACTAGAGTAATATGACTTGTTCTCTTCTTTATGCTGAAGGCTCTACCTTGAGCATGTGGTCTAAATCTTTTTAATGTTGGTCCATGACCTACATGTGCTTCTGCAACATATAATCTAGCTGTATCTAAGTTTAGATTATTTTCTGCATTTGCTACAGCTGATTTCAACACCTTATTCACCACTGCAGCAGCATCCTTTGGAGTATATTGTAATATAGCAACAGCTTCGTTAACATTTTTATCTCTTATTAAATCAAGAACTATCCCAACTTTCATTGGTGACATTCTTACGTATTTAGCTATAGCTTTAGCTTCCATAGTTAGCTACCTCCTTCCCAAAACTATCTTAAACCAGACTTCTTCTCTGTTCTATCTACGTGACCTCTATAAGTTCTAGTTACAACGAATTCCCCAAGCTTGTGTCCTACCATATCTTCTGATATGTAAACAGGAACGTGCTTTCTTCCGTCATGCACTGCTATAGTGTGACCTATCATTTGTGGGAATATAGTTGAGCTTCTAGACCAAGTCTTTATAACTTTCTTTTCTCCAGCTTTGTTCATTTCGTTTATTTTCTTTAATAAACCCTCGTGGACAAATGGTCCTTTTTTTAATGATCTGCTCACGGATTTTGCCTCCCTTCATATTACCAACTTATTAGTAACAATAATTTAGGAAGAGAATATTAAAATTCTCTCCTAATTATTTAGTGTTTCTTCTCTTAACAATTAATCTGTCTGAGTATTTCTTATGCTTTCTAGTCTTTAATCCAAGTGCTGGCTTACCCCATGGAGTAAGTGGTCCTGGATGACCTATTGGTGACTTACCTTCTCCACCACCGTGTGGGTGATCAACAGGGTTCATTACAGAACCTCTTACAGTAGGTCTCCAACCCATATGTCTCTTTCTACCTGCATTACCTAGGTTAACAATTTCATGTGTTAAGTTTGAAACTGTTCCAATAGTGGCTCTGCACTCGATTCTTACATATCTCATTTCTCCACTTGGAAGTCTTAGAGTTGCATAGTCGCCTTCTTTAGCCATAAGCTGCGCAGATGTTCCTGCACTTCTTACTAACTGAGCACCCTTGCCAACTGCTAATTCTACATTATGAATTACTGTACCAACTGGTATGTTCTTAAGTGGTAATGTATTACCTACTTTTATATCAACATCTGGACCAGATACTACTACGTCTCCAACTTTTAAACCAACTGGAGCAATGATGTATTTCTTTTCTCCATCTGCATAAGTTACTAATGCTATATAAGCAGATCTGTTTGGATCATACTCAACAGTAGAAACTTTTGCTGGGATACCGTCCTTATTTCTTTTAAAATCTATTATTCTATAACTTTGCTTTGCACCACCACCGTGATGTCTAACAGTTATCTTACCTTGATTATTTCTACCAGCCTTCTTCTTTAATGCTACTAAAAGAGATTTCTCTGGTTTATCAGTTGTTATCTCTTCAAATGTAGGCATTGTCATTTGTCTTCTAGAAGGTGTGGTAGGGTTAAATTTCTTTATTGCCATCTATGTTCCCTCCTTCTTTTAGCTTTTCTGGCCTTCAGCCAATACATGCTTTATTAATTACATTCCTTCGAAAAACTCTATTGTCTTGCTATCTGCTGTAAGCTTAACAACAGCTTTCTTGTAGTCAGGTCTCTTACCAAAGTGAACTCCAACTCTCTTGTTCTTTCCAAGAATGTTCATTACCTTTATTTCATCAACTTTAACTCCAAATACTTCTTCTACAGCTTTTTTAACCATAGTCTTGTTTGCATGAACATCAACTATGAAGGTGTATTTCTTGTCTGCCATAGAAGCCATACTCTTTTCTGTTATAACAGGTCTTCTTATTATATCGTAATTAGTTAGCTTCATTATGCATACACCTCCTCAATCTTTGATACAGCATCTTTTGTAACTATTACTTTTTCATACTTCAATAAGTCATAAACATTTATATTGTTAACTGGAGCAACTGCTACCCCTTCAATATTTCTTGCTGACTTATAAACATTTTCATTAACTTCAGCAGTTACGATTAATGTTTTCTTAGCACTAAATGCATTAAGCATTGCAACAACTTCCTTAGTTTTTGGAGCAGCTAATTCTAAACTCTCTAGAACTATTAGATTGTTATCAACAACCTTTGATGAAAGAGCTGCTTTTATAGCTACTCTTCTCATTTTCTTAGGAGTTGCCATGCTGTAATCTCTTGGCTTTGGAGCAAATACGATACCACCATGAATCCATTGTGGTGATCTTGTTGAACCCTGTCTTGCTCTACCAGTTCCCTTTTGTCTCCAAGGCTTTATTCCACCTCCAGAAACTTCAGCTCTAGTCTTAGTAGACTGTGTTCCTTGTCTCTTATTAGCAAGCTGTGCTACTACAACTTGATGCATTGCATGAGCGTTTATTGGAGCTCCAAATACGCTTTCTGCTAGTTGAATATCTCCAACTTTTTGACCTTCTTTATTAAATAATCCTACTGTAGGCATTCTGTATCCTCCTTTCTACCAAAACTAAGCTTTCACTGAGTTTCTTATTACAACTAAACCCTTGTTTGGTCCAGGTATTCCACCCTTTATAAGGATAAGATTTTTTTCTGGCATTACCTTTGCAACTGTTAGGTTTAAAACTGTTGTATTAACATTACCCATGTGACCTGGCAATTTTTTATTCTTGAAGGTTCTTGATGGGTCAGATGATCCTCCCATGGAACCTACTGCTCTATGGAACTTTGAACCGTGTGTTTCTGGTCCTCTGTGAGCATTCCATCTTTTTATAGTACCTTGGAATCCCTTACCTTTGGAAACTCCTGATACATCTATCTTTTCTCCTGCAGCGAACACGTCAGCCTTTATTTCTTGACCCACTTGATATTCACTAGCATTCTCTAATCTTAATTCCTTAACGTGTCTCTTTAGAGAAACACCAGCCTTTGCAAAGTGACCTTTGACAGGCTTATTTCTTAATGATTCTCTTATGTCTCCAAATCCTACTTGTATAGCATCATAACCATCTTTTTCAACAGTCTTTTTCTGAACTACAACACAAGGACCTGCTTCAACAACCGTAACTGGAACCACTTTTCCATTCTCATCAAATATTTGAGTCATACCAAGTTTCTTACCTAGTATAGCCTTTTTCATATTTCTTGCACCTCCTAAACATATTAGCGGATTGCTTTGCAATCATAATAGTTAAAACTTTTTTTACCGTACAGCTTATGTACGATTATAGTTTTATTTCAATATCAACACCTGCTGGCAGGTCTAATCTCATTAGAGCATCAACAGTTTTTGGTGATGGACTAAGTATGTCTATCAGTCTCTTATGAGTTCTTATTTCGAACTGCTCTCTTGAATCCTTATACTTATGTGGAGCTCTTAGGATTGTTATAATATCTTTTTCTGTTGGTAGTGGAACCGGTCCAGCCACCTTAGCTCCTGTGGATTTAGCAGTTTCAACGATTTTTTCAGCTGATTGATCTAATATATTGTGATCAAAAGCCTTAAGTCTAATTCTGATTTTTTGTTTTGCCATTTTAATTTCCCTCCTTTTCATCGCACGCTTTACTTCCTACGCACAACAGCGGATGTTCTGTAAACTGTTCCGGGTGTTGCCTACTATAAAAAACAACAACCCATTTACAGGATCCCCGTCGCTTGATTCAAGACCAAGCATACTCAGCAAGAATTTCCCGGAAGTCGGCTACCTCTCGCTTCATCGCTGTTATATCTTCGCAACTATTTTATTGTACAACAAAACTCATAACTTGACAAGTATTTTTTTAATTTATGCTGCATAATCATCTTTATTCTTTATATTGTTAACTTTTGCTAATGTTTTTAATCAATTATTGCCTTGTTATTTTAGTTGTTTAGAATAAAAAAAGAACTCTTTAATCATTAAAGAGTTCTTTTTTTGGTGCAGATGAAGGGAGTCGAACCCCCACGCCGTAGGCGCTAGATCCTAAGTCTAGTGCGTCTGCCAGTTCCGCCACATCTGCATAAATGGTGACTCATAGGGGAATCGAACCCCTGTTACCACCGTGAAAGGGTGGTGTCTTGACCGCTTGACCAATGAGCCATANAAGGTTACACCCGTTCCCATACCGAACACGATGGTTAAGCTTCTCAGCGCCGATGGTACTGCTCGGGAGACTGAGTGGAAGAGTAGGACGTTGCCAGGTTTACAATGGATCTTTAGCTCAGTTGGTTAGAGCAACCGGCTCATAACCGGTTGGTCCGGGGTTCGAGTCCCTGAAGGTCCACCATACGGGGGTATAGCTCAGTTGGGAGAGCACCTGCCTTGCACGCAGGGGGTCTAGGGTTCGAATCCCTATATCTCCACCAAAGAAAACAGTCTGAAAAGGCTGTTTTTTATTTTTTGCATTATAATATTAAAGTAAGAGGATTATGAGCAGCTAGTAACAAAATGGGCTAGCTGTTTGTTTTTCTATTATAAGATTTTATAGTGATATTATTTTAAAGCAATTTTACAATAATTTCAAAAAAATAAACGAACAATAGTATAAGAGATAGGGGACAAGCGATTTAAACTTAATTTACCTAGATAAGGTATTGAAGTAATTGAATATTAAATTTAAATAAGATTCAAATAATACATATTATCCTAGCAAATGAATATAAATTAATTGAAAACTTCAAATTATTTTAAGGGGAGGTTAAGTCAATGATCAAACTTATCGGTATTTTAATTATTATTATTGGCTTTATTGCAAAACTAGATACTATTGCTGTAGTTGTGTGTGCAGGAATAGTGACTGGACTTGTTTCTGGATTATCCTTTGATCAAATTATGGTTACTCTAGGAAAGGCATTTGTGGATAACAGATCAATGTCACTATTCATTATATCACTTCCTGTAATAGGGATACTTGAAAGATATGGACTTCGTGAGAGGGCTGCTTACCTAATAGGAAAGTTAAAATCAGCAACCTTTGGAAGGTTAACTGCATTATATCTTGTAATAAGAACATTTGCAGCAATGTTTAGCTTAAGATTAGGTGGACATGTTCAGTTTATAAGACCTCTTATACTTCCAATGGCTCAAGGCGCAGCTAAAGCTAAGCATGGCGAAATTGGTGAAGAAGACAAGGAAAAAATTAAAGGACTTGAAGCAGCAGTTGAAAATTACGGTAATTTCTTCGGTCAGAACTTTTTCGTTGCATCAGGTGGGATACTATTAATAGTTGGTGTTATGAAGGGATTAAATTATAATCTTGAGGCTGTAGATCTAGCCAAGGCTTCACTTCCAATAGCGATTATAATTATGGTAGTTGGTTCAATTCAGTTTTTATATTTTGATAAAAAGTTCGATAAGAAGTACAACAAGAAAAATGCTTTAAATAAAAATAATAGCAAGTCACTATAATCAGGAGGTGGATTTTATGTTAAAAGCATCTTTAGAAGAAGTTTTATATATACTATGCGGTATGGTTTGTTTCTTTTCAGTATTTGCAACCCTAAAGGATAAGAAGCATCCATCAAGAATACCAACAGCAATTTTTTGGGCTTTCTTAGGTGTAATATTTGCTTTTAGTAAAATAGGAGTATTGCTTGGAAATCCTAATATAGTCATAAGTAATAGAGTAATTGGCTACATGGTTTTAGTTATGACTGTATTATCAGCAGCTAAATTAGTTAAATTTAATACTTTTAGCCAATCAACCGAAGAATTTAAGAAGAAAGCAGCAGAAAGAATAGGAAATAAGATATTTGTTCCAGCTTTAACTCTTGCAGTGGTAGCCTTTCTAGTTGCTCAAATTTGGACAAAACAGCTAGGTTCACTAGTTGCTTTAGGCATAGCTGCCCTAATAGCAGCAGTAGTATCCCTAGTTATTACAAAGGGAAAACCATCAGAAATGGCTGAGGATGGAAGAAGGTTATTTGAAATAGTTGGGCCTGTAAGCATACTTCCACAACTACTTGCAGCACTTGGTGCAGTATTTACAGCTGCCGGTGTAGGAACAGTAATATCAAATGGAATTAAGACAGTAATTCCAGAAGGAAATCTTCTTATGGGAGTTATAGCATATTGTGTAGGTATGGCAGTATTTACAATGATAATGGGAAATGCATTTGCAGCTTTTGCAGTTATAACAGCAGGTATTGGAGTTCCATTTGTTATAGCTCAAGGAGGAAATCCAATAATAGTAGCAGCTCTTGGGTTAACAGCTGGCTTCTGTGGAACACTCCTAACCCCTATGGCCGCAAACTTTAATATAGTTCCTACAGCAATTCTAGAAATAAAGGATAAGAGATATGGGGTAATAAAATACCAGGCTCCTGTGGCTCTAACAATGCTTGTAATACACATTGCATTAATGTACTTATGGGCTTTCTAAAATACTAGATAATATGAAGTTAGAGCTCCAAGTGAGTTTTAACTGTTTAACAAGTTGACATTGAAAGGAGAATTTGAAATGAGGATTTTAGTTACAGGTTTTGATCCATTTGGAGGTGAAAAGGTAAACCCAGCTTTTGAGGTTATAAAAAGATTAAGAGACAGCATAGAAGGAGCTGAAATAGTTAAACTTCAAATACCAACTGCATTCTACAGTTCAATAAATAAGATAATAGAGAAGATAGATGAGGTTAATCCAGATGTAGTACTAATGGTTGGTCAAGCTGGCGGAAGATTCGATGTTACTGTTGAAAGGATAGGAATCAATGTTGACGATGCTAGGATACCAGATAATGAAAATCAGCAGCCTGTAGATAAGACTATAGATTCAGAAGGATTGCCAGCACACTTTGCTACAATTCCAATAAAAGCTATTGTACAAGATATAAGAGCTAAAAATATACCTGCAAGCATATCAAATACAGCAGGAACTTATGTATGTAACCATGTTATGTACGGAATTTTAAACCATATTTATAAAAACGAATTAAATATGAAGGCTGGTTTTATACACATACCATTTTTACTAGAGCAGGTTATTGCTAAGCCAAATACTCCGGCAATGTCCCTAGAAACAATGGTAGCAGCTATAGAGGCAGCTATAGCTGCTGTAGTTAAAAACGATAAGGATATTAACGTAACTGGAGGAACAGTTTGCTAATGAAGCAGGCAAAACTTTTTGTATATGGCACTCTTATGAAAGGTTTTATTAACTTTAATAAGTATCTTTCAAAGAATACTATCAGAATAGAAAAAGCTTTTGTTTATGGAAAACTATTTCATTTAATAGATAAAGAGTGTCCAGCTTTAATTGAAGGAACTGATAGAGTATTTGGTGAGGTAATAACAATAACTGATGATGATAAAAATAGTATTTTAAATGATATAGATGAACTTGAAAGATATTTCAAGGGTGATAGGAGGAATATAGTTTATACAAGACAGGGGACAAAAGTGTATTACGAAGATGGAAAAACAGAAATACTTGGAGCATATATTTTAAAAGATAGGAGATTTTTAAGCATAAATAATTCCATCTATATACCTGAAGGAGATTGGAGAGTGTTTTTAAAAAAAACTGTAAAACAAAAGGCTAGCTCTTATTAAGGGTTGGCTTTTTACTTTGCATATTCTTATATTTTTATATTGTTTAAGAGGCAGGTATGCTAGCAAAAATACCTGCCTCTTACTTTTATTTTTATCATCATAAATATAATGTACACATATAAATAAGTAATAGAGCACATAAAGAGCAAACCAAGCTTTAGCATATACTAAACAATAAGAATTTAATTGTATATAAATTTATTGATACTAAAAATTAAAAGATTCATTCCAGATAGTCATATCTGACAAGCTATACAAAACTCCAAACATAAATATTAAAATACTAACCAAACATCAACTAACATATCATGAATAAATAGTTTACAAGTTTAAAATTGCAAGTTCTTCTTGTAGCTATGCAATTAAATATAAATAAAAAGGGGGAGCAATATGAAAAAGAAACTACCTATTCTATTATCGCTGCTTATGGTGACATCAGTGGGCTTGGGAGGTTGCAAGAAAGCAGAGAACAATTCAAAATCAGGAGGCTCTGACGTAATTAAGATCGGAGTATTTGAGCCTATGACAGGTGCTAATGCAGCTGGGGGAGCATTAGAGATTGAAGGTATTAAGCTTGCAAATAAGCTATATCCAAATGTTTTGGGAAAAAAGGTTGAGCTTGTTATCGTTGATAATAAATCAGATAAGACTGAAGCAGCTAATGCGGTGCAAAGACTTGTAGACAAAGATAAGGTAACAGCAGTAATTGGAAGCTGGGGGAGTGGATATTCAATGGCTGCAGGACCTATTATAAAGGATGCTAAGATTCCTACAGTAGGTACTTCATGCACAAATCCATTGGTTACAAAGGGAAACGATTATTACTTCAGAGTTTGCTTTATAGACCCATTTCAGGGAACTGTCATGGCTAACTATGCTTTCAGTAAGCTAAACGCTAAAAAGGTTGCTATAGTTCAAGAAGTTAACAACGACTATGCAGTAGGACTTGCTAAATACTTTACAGATTCATTTAAGAAGCTTACAGGCAATGATAAGTCCATAGTATCAGTATCAAACTACAATACTGGTGACCAGGATTTCACAGCTCAGCTCACAAATATAAAAGCTCAAAATCCAGATGCAATATTTGCTCCAGGTAACTTTACAGAGTCAGCTTTAGTTATCAAGCAAGCTAGGCAACTTGGAATAACTGCTCCATTTATAGGAGGAGATACTTGGGAAACTCCAGCCTTTATTGAGACTGGAATTCAGGCAGTAGAGGGAGCTACCTTCTCAACTTTCTTTGCAACTGAAAAACCAATAACAAAGGAATCTGAAAAGTTCCTAGCTGAGTACAGAAAAGAATACAGCGGCAAGGAACCAGCAGCAGTTACAGCTTTAGGATATGATGCATACCTAGTACTTATTCAGGCTATAGAGAGACTTGGAAATACAAATTCAGTTAAGCTTAGAGATGAACTTGCAAAAACAAAGGACTTCCAAGGTGCTGCAGGAGTTATAAATTTTGATGAAAACAGAGATGCTGTTAAGGATGCAGTAATTAAAGAAGTTAAAGGTGGAAAGTTCACATTTAAAGACGTTATTAAGCCTACAAAATAATTATAGAGCTACAGAGCTTCAAGGACGTTTGGAGTTCTGTAGCTATTAATAGTAAAAGGGAAATAATGGTGAAATTTTATACTTAGTATAAAAGAGAAGGGGGTTAATATGGGACTAGATCTATTTTTACAGCACCTGACTAACGGAATTTCGCTTGGAAGCCTCTATGCGCTAATAGCAATAGGTTATACCATGGTTTACGGAATATTAAGACTTATAAACTTTGCCCACGGAGATATTTTAATGATGGCAACTTATTTCGCTTTTTATTCAATGGCAATCTTTGCTCTACCGTGGTACTTGTCCTTTATTCTTGCTATATTGCTAACAGCGCTTCTTGGAATATTTATTGAAAAAGCAGCGTACAAGCCACTTAGAAATGCACCTAAAATATCTATAATGATATCAGCAATAGGAGTATCTTTTTTTCTTGAAAATCTTGCTACGGTGGTTTTTAGTGGAGTACCAAAAAAGTTTCCTGAGCCTAAGTTTTTTACGGAGGTTATTCATATAGGAAACGTATCACTTCAAAGGCTGACTATAGTAATTCCTTTAGCAACCTTGGTGATTTTATTTATGCTATTGTACTTGGTAAACAAGACAAAAAATGGTATGGCTATGAGAGCTGTATCTAAGGACTATGAAACTGCAAGCATAATGGGGGTGGACGTTAATAAGACAATCTCGTTTACTTTTGGAATAGGGTCTGTCTTAGCTGCAGTAGGAGCTATTATGTGGGGAATGAAGTTTCCACAGATTCAGCCCTTAATGGGAGTTATGCCTGGGCTTAAATGTTTTATAGCTGCAGTTATTGGGGGAATTGGTAATATAACAGGAGCTGTTATTGGAGGCTTCATTCTAGGCATAGGAGAGATAATGCTTGTGGCTTTTCTTCCTACACTATCAGGCTATAGAGACGCTTTTGCTTTTATACTGCTTATACTGATACTTCTATTCAAACCTACAGGTATCATGGGCGAGAATATCTCAGAGAAAGTGTAGGTGAGTAAAATGAAGTTGATTTTTAAAAGTATTAAAAAATTTTTTAGTAATAGAAATTTAATGCTCACATATGGGGCTTTAGCCTTAGTTCTTTTATTTGTAGTATTTGCAAATATGTTTTTAGACAGATATGTAGTAAGAATACTAAATAACTGTGCCATATATGTAGTTCTTGGGCTTAGTATGAATTTAATAAATGGCTTTACAGGTTTATTTTCTTTAGGACATGCAGGCTTTATGGCTGTAGGAGCATATGTAACTGCGCTATTAACTATGTCTGCAGCAACAAAAGCACAAAATTTTTTCATGGTACCTATAGTAAAACCCTTGGAAAATATAAGTCTTCCATTTCTACCTGCACTATTAATAGCAGGATTATTATCAGCTTTTGTAGCTTTTTTAATTGGTGCACCTGTACTTAAGCTTAAGGGGGATTATTTAGCAATAGCCACATTAGGCTTTGCTGAAATTATAAGAATAGTATTTACAAACACTCAGAGCATTACAAATGGAGCTTTAGGAATAAAGGGTATTCCAAATACAACAAATCTATGGTGGACTTTTGGAATTGCGTTATTTACCATATTTTTTATGAGACAACTTATAAACAGCAGCTATGGAAGAGCCTTAAAAGCAATAAGGGAAGATGAAATAGCTGCGGAAAGTATGGGAATAAACCTCTTTAAGCATAAGCTTTTATCCTTTATGATTGGAGCCTTCTTTGCAGGAGTAGGGGGAGGGCTTCTAGGAAACCTATTAGGAACAATAGACCCTAATATGTTCAAGTTTCCATTAACCTTTAACATACTTCTTATAATAGTTCTTGGTGGTATGGGAAGTATCACAGGAACTATTATTTCAGCTTTTGTTATAACAATTGCAGGAGAGGCACTAAGATTCTTAGATGAAGGCTTCTTATTTATACCAGCTATTTCGGGATTAAGAATGGTTGTTTTTTCAGCACTTCTTATGGTCGTTGTTTTGTTCTTTAGCAAAGGGCTTATGGGAACAAGGGAATTTAGTTGGAATAAGTTTATAAGCATAATAACAAGAAAGCCTCTACAAAAAGGAGGTAACGAGTGATGAGTTTGCTTAAGACAGATAATATAACTATGCAGTTTGGCGGAGTAGTTGCAGTTAAGGACTTCAACCTTGAGCTTAATCAAGGTGAAATTGTAGCTTTAATAGGGCCTAACGGAGCAGGAAAAACCACTGCCTTCAATATGATAACAGGAGTTTATACACCTACAGTTGGAAAAATATGTTACAAGGATAAAGATATTACAGGAATTAAACCGGACAAGATAACAAAGCAGGGAATAGCTAGAACCTTTCAGAATATAAGATTGTTTAAGGACTTAAGCGTGCTTGATAATGTGCTTATAGCTAATCATCTTCACATAAAGTCTGACGTTTTTAGTTCTGTATTTAAGCTTCCTAGGTATAGAAGAGAAGAAAAACAGATGCTTGATAAGTCTCTAGAGCTTATAGATAAAGTAGGTCTAATGGATTTAAAATATGAAAAAG
The DNA here is from genome assembly GCF_023656515.1 of Clostridium swellfunianum. Taxonomy (NCBI): domain Bacteria; kingdom Bacillati; phylum Bacillota; class Clostridia; order Eubacteriales; family Clostridiaceae; genus Clostridium; species Clostridium swellfunianum. The sequence goes on along the minus strand of NZ_JAMOFV010000006.1, from coordinate 2,828,502 downwards.
CTAGCTCACTGCCCTATGGAAAGCAGAGAAGACTTGAAATAGCAAGAGCACTTGCAACAAATCCTGAGATACTTCTTTTAGATGAGCCTGCTGCAGGAATGAATCCAAAGGAGACAGAAGACCTAACTCATTTCATAAAGCAAATAAGAGATGAATTTGATTTGACTATTTTTATGATTGAACATCATATGCAGGTTGTAATGGATATTTCAGACAGGATTTATGTATTTGATTACGGTGTAACCATAGCTGAGGGAAGCCCTTATGAAATACAAAATAACCAGAGGGTAATAGAGGCTTATCTGGGGGTGAATGAAGAAGATGCTTAAAATAGATAATTTAGTAGTGTCCTATGGTGGTATTGAAGCTTTAAAGGGAATAAGCCTTGAAGTTGAGGAAGGAAAGATTGTAACTTTGGTTGGTGCTAATGGAGCAGGGAAAAGCACTATGCTTCGTTCAATTATGGGGCTTGTTAAACCTAAGAGCGGATCTATAAAGTATAACGACAAAGACCTTTTAAGTGTGAAGACTAAGAATATGGTGGATAATGGAATTGTTCTTGTACCTGAAGGAAGAAGAGTATTTCCAAACCTCTCAGTAATAGAAAATCTTAGAATTGGTGCTTTTACTAGAAGGGATGAGAAAAAAATCAAAGAGGACTTAGAGTGGGTATACAAGCTTTTTCCAAGACTTGAAGAGAGAAGCTGGCAGTCTGCTGGTACATTATCAGGTGGAGAACAGCAGATGCTTGCTGTTGGAAGAGCCTTAATGTCTCGACCAAAGCTTTTAATGATGGATGAGCCTTCTTTAGGTTTGGCCCCCTTAATAGTTAAAGATATTTTCAGTATTATAAAAGAAATTCACAGACAGGGAGTTACTGTTCTCTTAATAGAACAAAATGCTAATGCTGCTCTTCATATAGCTGATATCGGCTATGTTATTGAAACAGGAGCTATAAAGCTTAAAGGTGCGGGTAAGGAAATGTTAAGCAATGAAGAAGTCAAGAAAGCTTATTTAGGTGAAGGTGCAAAGAAGTAAATTAGAAAGCTAGCCAATTAAAGGCTAGCTTTCTTGTATTTTTTATATCTAAGATAGAAAACAACTGCAGATAAAAACCTAAGAATTCCTACAACAGCTAGAGCTATATAAATATTTGTTAATCCCTTAAGCTTCATTCCAAGGATAGGTGCAAACATTAAAGTTATATTTGTCAGCACAGTATAAATACCTATATAAAGAGTTCTATTTTCATTTGGAGCTGATTCATAAAGGTTGCTTAAAAGAAGTAGTACCGTACCAGCAACTGCTGCACCTGTTATGACATTAAAAATAACTACATGGACTATGCTTCTAGATACTATATACAAAAACGGGGTTATAGACATAATTAAAACTGCTAAGGCTATAGCAAAAGTATTTCCTTTTTTCTCTGAAAGCTTCTGCCATAATGGGAAAGTTAAAGCTTGAAAAATTGAGGAAACTGTAGCAATAATAGATGACCAAAGTTCATTTGAATGAAGTATGTCATACTCGTAGGTAAAGAATATTGGCCATCCCATTTGCCAAGCAAAATGAAATATAACTACGCAAATACAGTAATCTAAAAAGCGTTTATTTGATATAACAAGCTTTGATATATTTTTAAGGCTATCGATTAGTGATTCGTTTTTAAATTCAGTAATGGTTTCAATTTGTTTATTATTCCTATCTAGTCTGTGTTTTATAAGAGATAAAACTTCAAATATAGCTACGATAAAAGCTATAATAAAGAATATTTGGTATAATAGCATTCGTTGAGAATCATTTTTAGGAATAAAATAAAGCAGATTTCCTGTTATAAGGGTTACAATAAGTGCGCTTATAGTAGAAAGAGAACTTCTTCTTGAAAAAGCTCTACCTCTCCATTTCTCGGGAAACAAATCTGCAAGGTAAGATTGCCAGCCCATATTAGCTATAGAATTTGGAAAACTCATAGCACCGTATAGGAGTACAAATAATCCAGGTCTTAGCCATGCTGGAAGAAAAGGAATAAATATAAATAGCAAAAAGAAAGAACGTCCAAGACCAAAGAACAAAGCAGTTACTTTTTTCTTGTTTTTAAACTTTCTAAATAAGTATGTACCTAAAAAAACTGCAAGGATAGAAAATATAGATGGATAGGCATTTAAAAGGGCAATATCATTATCTGTGCCATTAAGTCTTTTGGTATAAATACTTGCAAAAGGCACTACTAAGTTTATGGATAAAGCCTGCAAGATGCCATTTAAATTGTTTATACGCAGATTATAATCCAACGTGCTTTTACTTCCATTTTTAAAATTTAATTTCTGAAAAAACTTCATAGAATTAGCCCCCCCTCGTGCTATAGACTCCATAAATTTAACTCACATTCTATATTAATGCATAAATTCATTAAAATCAAAGTATTTAGAAAAAGTAAAATCTCATTAACAAATTGTTAATAGACTAGTATAATCAAATGTATTAAAATGTAAGTGTATGCTAGAAAGAACAAGGTGAAATGATATGTCTTTATATAGAGTAAAGCAGTTCTACTGGTCGCTGATTTCTAAGATGGATTCAAAGGATAAAGATTTTGTTGATAATATTTTAAATGATAATGAAAAGCAGCTTTTTAATAAGCTGGCTACCTATGAGCAAAAGCATTGTATAAATGTAGCTCAAGATGTTTTAAGGATATGCAAAGAAGATGAAATTAGTAATGAAGTTTTAATAAAGGTAGCTCTGCTTCATGACATAGGTAAGGTTTGTAAAACTCTTAATCCTATAGAAAAGTCTTTAATGGTAATGATAGATAGTATATCTAAGGGAAAGCTGAAAAGATTAAACAGCTTAAAAAGTGTTGATGTATACTATAATCATGCAGAGAAGGGCTATAATATTTTAAAAGATATAGGTAATTATAATGAAAGATTTCTTTATCTTATAAAAAATCACCATAATAATTCTATTGTTGGTGATAGAGAATTAGACATACTAAAAGCTTGTGACAGTAGAAACTAAGCGTGGATTTATCCACGCTTTTAGAATAGGAGAGCATATAAATGAGTTCGAGTGAAAGAAGAAGGTTTATAAAGGAACTTTTAATAAATAGAAAAGAGCCGCAAAAGGGACAGGACTTAGCCAAGGAATATGGAGTTACCAGGCAGGTTATTGTAAAGGATATTGCAATATTAAGAGCTGAGGGCTTAAATGTTATTGCAACTCCTGAAGGCTATATAACCCCTAAGGAAAATAAGCATAAGATAAAAAGAATTATAGCCGTAAGTCACAGGTCAGAAAATATAGAAGATGAACTAACCTGCATTGTAAAGTTTGGAGGAACTATAGAAGATGTTATAATAGAACATCCTCTTTATGGTGAAATGAGAGGTATGCTGATGATTAAAACTCTCTATGATGTTCAGAACTTTATAGAAAAATTTAAACAATACAAGGCAGAACCTTTATCTACGTTAACAGGAGGAGTTCATATTCACACTATTGAAGCAGACAATGAAGAAATTATTGATAGAATTATAAAAGAACTTAAGGAAAGAAAATATTTAATTTCAGATTAATACTGCATGGAGATGGAGCTTATGAAAAAAGTAGCATTACTAAAGTGTATAGATTATGATGTAGATTTAATAGAGAAAAAGCTAAGAGAAGGCTTTGAACTATTAGGTGGAGAGGCGTATCTTAGAAAGCTTATACCACAGGGAAGCAAGGTTTTGCTTAAGCCTAACATGCTTAGTATAGAAAAGGCAGGTTCACCTGTAGTAACTCACTATGCAATGTTTGAAGCAGTTATAAGAATAGTTAAGGAGTATACAAATGATATAACCTTTGGAGATTCTCCTGGGTTCGGAGATTCAAGAAAGGCTGCAGAAAAGAGCGGTCTTATGGAGGTTGCTAACAAGTATGGAGTTAAGTTTGATTCTTTTACAGAAACTGTTCATGTCAAGCTGGATAACTCAATACTTTGCAAATCTTGGGATATTGCAAAGGCTCCATATGAAGCCGATGTAGTTATAAGTCTTCCAAAGCTTAAAACTCATGCTATGGCTTATTTTACTGGAGCAATTAAAAATCAGTTTGGATGTATCTCAGGAACTCAAAAAGCAGGCTGGCATACAAGAATGCCTGATGCTAATAATTTCTGCAAAATGCTTCTAGACTTAAATACACTTGTGGGAACAAGCTTTGCTATACTTGACGGTATTGTTGCCATGGAAGGTAATGGTCCGAAGAATGGAAATCCACACAAAATGGATACAATTATTATGGGAGATAGCATAAGTGCTGTTGATTCAGTAGCGGTAAGACTTATAGGTTATGATGATCCTCTTAAGACCCCAACTTTAAAAGAAGTTTATGATAGCAAATGGGGAGCTGTGCTTCCAAGGGATATTGAAGTTGTGGGAGAAAAGATAGAGTCAATGAAGGCTAGAAACTTTAAGCTTACTAGACAAGGGGGGGCATTTCACTTTTCAAATCCGACAGTATCAAGATTTCTAACTGGAATGTTGGCTCCAAGCCCTTCATTAATAGACGATAAGTGTATAGGATGTAAAAGATGTGAAGAAGTTTGCCCTGAGCAAGGAAAAGTTATTAATATGGTTAATAAGGATAATAAGCTAAAGCCAACTTGGAACATGAAGGCTTGTATTAGATGTTTCTGCTGTCAGGAGTTATGCCCAGTGGGAGCAATAGAAACTAAAAATACTACCTTTGGAAAGCTGCTTGGAATGGATAGATAAAGCATAGTTGAAAGGAATAGTTTTATGAAAAAAAGATTTTTTGGTTTTACAACCCTATTTTTAATTATTTTAGCTGCAGTGTTTTTTGACACAATAGTTAATTTTATTGTTAATGTTAAATGGTTTATTGAAGTAGATTATCTTAATATCTACTTTACTAAAGTACTAGCCATACTTAAGCTTTTGGTACCTATTTTTCTTATAGTTTATATTGCTATTTGGATATACTACAGAAGTCTTAGGGCAAGCTTTATAAAAATCGCCAATATTGTTGAGATTACTCCAAACAAAAAGGCAACAGAGAAAAAGATATTTATTATTGTAAATGCAATAATATCATTTTTAATATCCTTTGGCATAGCTTCAACCTATTGGTATAGAATACTTCAATTTAGCAATGCTACAAGCTTTGATTTAAAGGACCCTCTATTTAGCAGAGATGTATCCTTTTATATATTCAAACTCCCTCTTATAGAGTCCCTATATGCTGCAGTTATTTCTTTTCTAGTGTTCTTAGTTGCAATAACCTTAGTTATTTACTTTATTATGAATGCTAAAGATAGGTTTTTTACAGGGGATATTAGAGGAGCTTTTAATAATGTAAGAGTAATTAAAAGTGGTCTTACTAGATTTGCAGGAAAGCAGCTTGCTGTGGTATCTGCGCTAATTCTTCTAATGCTTTCTCTAGGTTATATGATAAGAGGGTGGAATTTAGTATATAGCCCAACAGGTGTTGTATTTGGAGCAGGGTATACTGATACAAAAGTTACTTTAGTTTTTTATAGAATAATAAGCATTCTTTCTATTATTTCAGCTATAGTTGTATTTATAAGTGTTTTAAGGTCTAAGGTTAAACCTATAATTGTTTCAGTTGCTCTCATATTTGTGCTTATAGTTGGTGAAACATTAACCTCTGTTGCAGTTGAAAGGTTTTTAGTGAAATCAAATCAAATAAGCCTTGAGAAGCCGTATATAGAAAATAATATAGCTTTTACTAGAAAGGCATACAACATTGATAAAATTGAAGAGAGTACCTTTGAGGTTAAAAACAATTTAACAAAGGAAGATATAAGGGCAAATGATGATACAATAAATAATATAAAAATTAATTCTTATAAACCAGCACTTGAATTTTACAACCAAGTACAAGTTATAAGATACTACTATGATTTTAATGATATAGACGTAGATAGATATAATATAAACGGAAAGTATAATCAAGTTTTTGTTGCGCCAAGAGAAATAGATCTTCAAAAGCTTGAAGGAAATGCAAGTACATGGCAAAATAAACACCTTATATATACTCATGGATATGGAATTGTAATGAATAAAGTTAATTCTGTAACCACAGAAGGCCAGCCAGACTTTGTTATAAAGGATATTCCACCTGAAAATAGTACAAATATAAAGCTTGATAACCCAAGGATATACTTTGGAGAAAAGACAAATGAGTATGCAATAGTTAATACCGATACAAGAGAGTTTGATTATCCTAAGGGTGGAGATAATCAATGGAACAAGTATGACGGTAAGGCCGGAATAAAAATGAATCTTTTAAATAGAGTTCTTTTTACTATTAATCAAAGAAATATAAATTTTCTTCTCTCAAGAGACATCAACAGTGATAGCAAGATACTTATAAACAGAAATATTAAAGATAGAGTTCAAAAGATTGCTCCATTTTTAAATTATGACAGTGATCCTTATATAGTGGCAAGTGAAGGCAAGCTTTATTGGATAATTGATGCTTTTACTACTTCTGACAGATATCCATATTCTCAACCAGTTAAAAATATAAACTATATTAGAAATTCCATAAAGGTTGTTATTGATGCATCTGACGGGATTACAAATTTTTATATTGTAGACAATAATGATCCAATAGCAGCAAGTTATAAAAAGATATTCCCTAGCTTGTTTAAGGATATTAATACATTATCTCAAGATATAAAAGATCACTTTAGATATCCAGAGGACCTGTTCAATGTTCAAAACACTATACTTGGCAAATATCATATGACAGATCCAGGAGTATTCTATAACGGAGAAGACCTTTGGGAGGTATCTAAAACCCAAAAGAAGGTTGGCGAGGATCAGGAAGTTAATGAAGGTGCTTATGTTGTTATGAAGCTTCCTAATCATGATAAGGAAGAAATGATACTGCTTGAATATTTCAATATGAGAAATAAAGATAATATGGTTGCTTTGTTTGGAGCAAGAATGGATAAAGAAAACTATGGAAAGCTAGTTCTTTATAAATTCCCAACACAAAAGACTATCTACAGTCCATATTTGTTCAAACAGAAAATAAATCAGGATCCTGTTATTTCCAAGGAAATATCCCTATGGAATAAAGAAGGTTCTGAAATTATGTACGGAGATACGATGATTATTCCAATAAATAACTCTCTGTTGTATGTTGAACCTATATATTTAAGAGCTACAGGTAAAAACAGCATACCTGAAATGAAAAGGATAGTTGTTGGCTTTGGCGATAAACTTATACTTGTTGATAGCATAGATATAGCTCTGCAGCAAATATTTAACTATACTGAAGTTCAGCCTCAAACTCCAAATGTACCAGCAGTACCAAACAATCCTGGTACAGCAGACCCTAATATTAAAGAAAAGATAAAAAATGCAAAGGACATATTTGATAAGGCTATAGAATCTCAGAAAAATGGAGATTGGGCTAAATACGGAGAATATATCAAAAATCTTCAGGATATACTAAGCGAACTTAATAAATAGAATTAAACAGCAAGACAGAAATTTAAAGCAGTCTTGCTGTTTATTATTTCTGAAAGTGTAAAGAATACCAATGTATGAGCATATTGTTTAAGATGATAATACTTTGGTATTGGAGGCATTCTAATGAAAAAGACTTGGGTACTAAGTACTCTATTTACACTTTCAATTATATTTTTACCTCCTTTTTTAATGGATTTAGATAAGGAAAATAAAGAAATAAATTCGGATGATGTAAAAGTTATACAAGTTGAACATATTGATACTGATTCAGAAAAAAATAAGTATCAGGATGATATAACTACCTTTTACTCTAATACAAGCTTTAAAAAAACTTACTACATAAGCGGTGATAGAGTAAATGTATATTCTGATAGTAGCGGTAGTGACAAGCTGTTAAGGTATTTAAGAAAAAATGATGTTATAGTTGCTTATAATGAAAGAAATGGTTATATTTATTGTGAAGATAATAATGGAAGGTTTGGATGGGTAAGAAAAAATAAGGATAACTTATCTGGAGAGATTAATAAAAAAACTACATACAAGGTAGATGTGGATTTGACAAAACAACTTATTTTTATTTATAAAGATAATAAAGAACTAAGAGAAATAAAATGTTCAACAGGGCTTATTGGAAATGCTGATACAGAAACTCCTGTTGGCAATTTTGAAATTCAAAATAAGGGAACCTTCTTTTTTAGTCCTAAATATAATCAAGGAGGCAAATATTATATTAAATTTTTTTCAAATTATTTAATACACTCTATACCTACAGATAAAAATGGTAATATAATAGAAGAGGAAAAAGATAAATTAGGTGTTCCTGTATCTCATGGCTGCATAAGAGTACCTGTGGAGGAATCCAAATGGATTTATGACAATATTCCTGTAGGCAGCGCTGTGAGCATACACTATTAGAAGGAGTAGGCAGAGTCATGGATTATGATGTACTTATATTAGGCGGAGGTATTATAGGATGTGCAGCTGCATATGAGCTTTCTAAGTACAGCCTAAATATTGCGCTTATAGAAAAGGATTATGATATTGCAGATGATGTTGCTCTTATTAATTCTGCAGTAGTTTATGATGGCATGGAATGCGATGACAGCATGATATCAAAGCTTGAAGCTATGGGCAACAGCATGTTTGATGAATTGTCTCAAAAATTTAATGTTCCATTTAAAAGGACTGGCGGTCTCCTAATTGCCGGAAATGATAAGGAAGAACAAAAGCTAATACAGTTATATGATAGGGCCGTAAAAAGAGGACTTCAAAATATACAGCTTTTAGACAGCAAAGAAGTTTATGAAATGGAGCCAAATCTAAATTCAAAAGTTACTAAAGCTTTATATTCTAAAAATATTGGAGTAGTTTGTCCATATGATTTAGCTATAGCTTATGCTGAAGTAGCTTTTGATAATGGAGTTAACTTTAAACTTGAAGAAGAAGTTTTAGATATTCAAAAGATAACACGAGGCTTTAGAGTTGAAACAAATAAAAATAAATTTACTTGTAAGATGGTTATAAACACAACTCCCGGAAAAAGCTATAGTATAGATAAAAATGAGGATAGTTTTCAAAATAGTACAGGTCATTTAAAATACTTTTTATTTGAAAGGGAGTTTAAAGGTATTTTCTCCAAGATAGTTTTTAATATAAGCGAACAGGGGGAGAGGGTTTATACTATTCCTTCAGTTCATGGAAGCGCTATAGCAGCATTGGCTACAAATGATAATATTAATTATGCTGAGGGTGTAAGCAAGGTATCAAACCTAGTTAATGGAATTAAGGATGGAGATATTACAAGTTTTTATAAATCAGCTTTTTATGATAATTTAGTACTTATAGATGACAGCTCTGTAGATAAGGGATATATTAAAATTTCAGCAAAGCATTATGCAGAAGTTACAATGACTCCATCAATTGCAAGTATAATTTGCGAGACTGTGGTAAGCAATTTTAATTGTAAGCTTAAAAAGGACTTTCATGATAAAAGAAGAGAGTTCTATAGATTTAGAGATTTATCTAATGAAGAAAGAGATCAGATAATACAGCTTGACAAAAGATATGGAAAGATTGTCTGCCTGTGTGAAAAGATTACTGAAGGAGAAATAGTAGAATCTATAAGAAGGCCCTTAGGGGCTAGAACTCTAGAAGGAGTAAAGAGAAGAACTGGAGCAACTTTAGGAAGCTGTCAGGGCTCATACTGCATGAATAAAATAGTTTCTATACTTGCTAGAGAAACTAATAAAAAGATAACTGATATAGTTAAGGATTCTAAGAATTCTCGTATTATTTTAAATAGAATAAAAGAATTTGATGGAGTGTAATATATGGAAGAAGTAAAGGACTGTGGAATCTTAACTACTTTAGTTAGAATAAAGGGAGCGAAACATAATGTAGTGCCAGTAAAGAGTACCAAACCTATAGATAAAAAGCTTTGGATTGAATGTTCAAAGGCATTAAGTAGAATTTATGTAGGTGCCCCAATTAAGGTTGGCGACTTGGTATGTAAAAATATTTTAAATACCGGTGTAGATATTGTATGCACTAAAAATGTAAGCAGGGAATAATAAAGGAGACTAAAGTCTTAAATGGGCTTTAAAGGGCAGCTTGGGAATGGAAGCAAGTAAGGTTCCAAGTGGTTTTGAACGAAAGGAGAAAAGTTATGTTAGATTTAAAAAGAATAAGAACTAATCCTGAAGAGGTAAAAGCTTTATTAGCTACAAGGGGAGAAGCATTTCCACCATTTATTGATGAAATTGTAGCTTTAGATGAAAAAAGAAGAGAAGTATTGGTCCAGGTTGAAACCTTAAAAAGTAGGAGAAATCAAGTTTCAGCTGAAATACCAAAATTAAAGAAGGCTGGACAGGATGTTGAGCCTATAATGGCTGAAATGAAAAAGGTTGGAGAAGATATAAAGGTTTTAGATGCAGACCTAGCAGAAATAGATGATAAGATCCAAAACATTCTTCTTAGAATACCTAATATTCCAAATCTAAAGGTTCCAGAAGGAAAGTCAGATGCTGACAATATTGAGATAAGAAAATGGGGAGAGCCTAATAAATTTGCTTTTGAACCAAAGGCTCATTGGGAACTAGGAACTAATTTAGATATTTTAGATTTTGACAGAGCAGGAAAAATTACTGGTTCAAGATTCACGGTATATAAAGGCTTAGGTGCAAGACTCGAAAGAGCTATAATAAATTACTACTTAAATACTCATATAGATGTAGCAGGATATACCGAAATAATGCCGCCATTTATGGTTAATAGGAAGAGTATGACTGGAACAGGACAGCTTCCAAAGTTTGAAGAGGATGCATTTAAGATTGCAAATACAGATTATTTATTAATACCTACAGCTGAGGTTCCAGTAACTAATTTATATAGTGATGAAGTATTAAATGGTACTGACTTACCAATAAAGCATGCTGCTTATAGTGCTTGCTTTAGATCAGAAGCAGGCTCGGCAGGAAGAGACACAAGAGGACTTATAAGACAACACCAATTCAATAAGGTGGAGCTTGTTAAGTTTACTAAGCCAGAACAATCTTATGAGGAATTAGAAAAGCTTACTAATGATGCAGAAAGAGTACTTCAGGGGTTAGGACTTGCTTATAGAGTAGTTAGACTTTGCAAAGGAGATTTAGGATTTTCTTCAGCAATGACCTACGATATAGAAGTTTGGATGCCAAGCTATAATAGGTATGTTGAAATATCAAGCTGTAGTAACTTTGAAGACTATCAGGCAAGAAGAGCCAATATAAGATATAAAGAAAATCCAAAGGATAAGCCTCAATATGTCCATACATTAAACGGATCAGGTGTTGCTATAGGAAGAACTGTAGCTGCTATACTTGAGAACTTCCAAAGAGAAGATGGAACAATTGAGATACCGGAAGCTTTAAGACCATATATGGGTGGAGCCGAAGTTATAAAATAATTATAAGTTCAAAAAGAACGATTGACAGGAGTAATTAATTACAGTATTTTTGGTAATACTATAATTGGCTTGTTAATTGTTCTTTTTGTTAATTTAGAAGTATTTATATATAAAAGTTACAGATAAAATTAAAAAAATCCTATTAAAAATGTTGACACTATAAAAAGCTTTTGTTATAATAAATCTTGTCGTTAGACGTGGAAAGATGGTCGAGTTGGTTTAAGGCACCGGTCTTGAAAACCGGCGTACGGGTGACCGTACCCAGGGTTCGAATCCCTGTCTTTCCGCCATTTTAATATTTTTGGAGATGTACTCAAGTGGCTCAAGAGGACGGTTTGCTAAACCGTTAGTAGGGGTAACTCTAGCATGGGTTCGAATCCCATCGTCTCCGCCATAAAAGCACCTAACTTAGTTTAGGTGTTTTTATCTAAACTCAATAATATGCGATGGTAGCTCAGTTGGATAGAGTAGCTGGCTACGAACCAGTTGGTCGGGGGTTCGAATCCTCTCCGTCGCACCATAAAATATTGAAAAAACAGGATTTGCAGAAATGCAAATCCTGTTTTTTTTATGTAATAATTAAGATAATACGAATTGAGATTAAGGGATTAGTCAGAAGCACCTTAAATAAAAGGCTAAAGTAACTATATCATATACATCTTATTGTAAAACAAATGATTATTATAAATTCTAAATCCTAATACTAATGGTTATCGATAAGAAAGCTTCGTATAATATCTTGATAAGGTTTAATACTAACTCTGAGTCAAAAAGATGACAGGGAGGAAGAAGATAGATGTTTAAACATGAAAAACAATTATTAAGAGAAGTAAAAGTTGAAAGGCCAAACCCACAGTATGCAGTATTGATGCAGGAGCAGCTTGGAGGTGCAAATGGCGAGTTAAAGGCTGCCCTTCAATACCTTTCACAAAGCTTCAGAATTAAAGATCCAGCAATTCATGATCTGTTTTTAGACATTGCTGCAGAAGAACTTAGCCATATGGAAATGGTAGCTCAGACAATAAATCTGCTTAATGGGCACGCAGTAGATTTTACAAAGACCATGGCGGGAGAAATAGAAACACATACATTAACAGGGTTGGCACCTGGGCTTATTAATTCATCGGGTCATCCATGGACTGCTGATTATGTTAACGTAACTGGAGATATAGCAGCTGATTTATTGTCAGACATAGCAGCAGAGCAAAGGGCTAAGGTAGTGTATGAATACCTTTATCGTCAAATAAATGATAAGTACGTAAAAGAAACTATAGATTTTCTATTAAATAGGGAAGAAGCTCATAATGCGTTGTTTAGAGAAGCGCTAAACAAGATTCAAAATGAAGCTTCAAATAGAGATTTTGGTGTAACGGCGGATTCAAGGCTTTATTTTGACTTATCAACACCAGGGGAATTTTTTGATTCACCAAATCCAGCGCCTCCTAGCTTCAATAATCCACGTAAGGAGACTAGACCTACGACAAAAGTTTAAGGTAATAAGATAGGGAGTATAAAGTTTGTACTCCCTATAAATATATAAAGTCATAATTAAAGCTATATAAATAACCATACTAATTTTTTGAATTTTTAAACAGAGCATTAACTATTTTTATCATATTGTGGTAAAATTATACTGTGACATTGCTTGTATTAAGAGCGGCTAATTTTATATTAAAAACAAAAAACTAATAGCTTTTATATGTTAAAAGAAATACCGGGGGGATTAAAAAATCATGAACATGTTATTTAAGTATTCAATAATAATGGGGACATGCGTTGCAGCAGCTGTTAGCCTTATGGGGTGTAGTTCTATCAAAAATGAAAATACAACGGCTATCCCTACGCTTGTTAGTCCGGTTACAGAAAAGCTTAGGACTGAACCAGCTAAAAAGGGAAGTGTCGAAAGAACAACATACAAGGCAGGTTATATTGTTCCTATTAAAAAAGTGGACATGTGTTTTAAATTTAAGGGAGGATATCTTTCAAAACTGAATGTAAAATCAGGGGATGTAGTTAAAAAAGGTCAGGTCCTTGCAGAGCTTGATACAACTGATAAGAAGAATGCAATTAAAGAAGAGGAAATAAGGCTTAAGCAGGCACAGCTGGTCTATGAGAACGCAGAACAAAGCGGGGCTTCAGAGGCACAAAAGCAAATTTACCAGTTAAATATAGATGCTGAAAAACTTAAAATGAAGCAGCTTCAGGATGATTTAAAAAGTGCAGTTTTAACTGCTGATATTTCAGGAAAAGTTATAAATGTAGCAGATGTAAAGATATCTCAGTTCATAAGTGGCTATCAGTCTCTTTTAACCATTGCAGATACGGAAGGTATACAGATTCAGTGTGATGGTAATCTGCCTGATTTTACAATAGGCAGCAAGGCAGTTATTAAAGCTGGAAGTGCAAGCTATAAAGGAGAGGTTGTTACTAATACCTATGAGCCTAATGGCAGTTCTCAAAATGGCAGAGTGGTTGTTAAATTTCTTGAGGAACCTAAGAACTTAGTTATTGGTGACGGAGTTACTGTAATTTGCACTATAGAGAAAAAAGATAATGTGGTGGTAATTCCTTATAAAGCTGTGAGAGCTGGGGAGGATGGTCATTCCTATGTAAAGATATATGAGAGTGAGGATATCGTGGAAAGATATATAGAAAAAGGCATACAGGATGGAGACAATATCGAGATTACAACTGGGATTTCAGAAGGTGAAATAGTAATTTTGAATTAACAAGGAGATATAATACTATGCTTAGTATTACTATAAAAAATGTATTTAAAAACAAGCTGCTTTATCTTTGCCTAACTGCAGGCTTTATTTTTTCAATTGCTATTGTGTGCGCTGTGCCAACTTATATTGACAGTGTACTTAATAATTATATAAGTAGCATATTTTCACAGGCGGAGAACAAACCGCTACAGGAGAATAAAAAATATATACCTCCTTCTGCTGCCTACCTATCAGTAGGCTTTAAAAGTGGAATTGATTATGAAACTTTTAATCAAGGGTACGGAAGCTTTAAATCTATGTTTTTGACAGAGGCAAAAAAGGTTCCTGTTCCTACATTGGCTGAAAAGGTGTATTTAACCTTTGACAGTATAAGGTATACGTACACAAAAGACAATAAAAGCTATGATTCTATAAACAACAAGCTTGGCTCTATATCGGATTTTAACAGTCACATCGACATTGTTAGCGGAAGGCTACCAAGTAAGGATATTTCCGCGGAAAGCGCCGTTGAAGTAATTGTAGATAAAAAAACCTTTGATAACTTCAAATTAGAACTTGATAAAACCTATGAGATACTTCATATAGAGAATGGCGCTAACCCGAAAATGAAGGTTGTAGGTATTTTTCAAACTAAGGATGCTAAAGAATCTTACTGGCTGGACAAGGATACTAATTTCTATTGCAAGTTTATGACCGAGGAAGAGGCTCTTATAAAATTGTTTCAAAGCCATAAAGGTCTTGGAAAATTTTTAAAGGGTTTAACCTTTGAGATTATATATGATTACACTAAGATTACTAATAAAAATGCAACAGCTATTTATAAGACAGCAGCGGATATTGAAAGTAGCTTTATAAAAAGAACGGGAAGCGATATAAACTTTCAAATTGCAGAAAGTCTTAAAGCTTACGCTGCTAATGAAAGGCTTTATTCTGTTGTTATGTGGATATTCTTAATACCAATAATGTTGGTTGTAATGTACTACATATGGATGATTTCAGAGCTTATTGTAGATTCAGACAAAGAACAAATTGCAGTTTTAAAAAGCAGAGGTGCAAGTCAGTTTCAAATACTAAGGCAGTATTTGTATGAAGGGTTACTTTTAAGTTCAGTAGGAATGCTTTTTGGTCCTTTGCTTGGAATAGCTTTATGCAAGGCAATAAGCTACTCGGATGGCTTTTTAGTATTCAACTCTCTTCAGGGAATAAAAATAACAACAAGCAGCAAAGTGTATATTTATGCTCTGATTACGGTTATAGGTTTATTAGCTACCTTGTTAATCTCAGTATTCTTTGCAGCGCAAAAATCAATAGTTGAAGTAAGGCAAAGCAAAAATAGATATTTAAATATGCTTATCAAGAATAAGTATATGGATTTAATTTTGCTGGCTGTGGCTTTATACGGTTACTACAACTACAATGTAAATAAAAATATACCATCTTTAACAGGTATAAAAACAGACAGGCCTCCTTTAGATCCTCTATTGTATTTTCTATCTACAATCTTTATTGTGGGTGTTGGACTTTTCATGCTTAGAATCTACAAATATATAATGAAACTTATTTTTAAGCTTGGAAAAAACAAGTATTTTACGGCTTTGTATGTTTCAATAATTAATGTTATGAGATATCACCTTAAAAAAAGTACTGCAATGCTCTTTATTATTATAACTACTGCAATAGCGATATTTAACATGCATATTGCCAAAGATATTAATACTTCCTATATAAATACAGTAAAATACCCAACAGGTACAGATATTATTATAAAGGGGCAGTGGGATAAGGTTACCTACGAAGTAGATGAAGAGGATGTAAAGGCTCTGCCAAATACAAAATCTAAGGATACTTCACAAGTCAGTGCATATATAGAACCTTCTTACAATCAATATTCGAAAATAGAAGGTATTGAAGCTTATACTAAGGTTTTTAGGGATGAAGAAGGCCAAGCCTCCCTAAACAGCAATATAAATAATAAGACGACTATTATGGGAATAATACCACATGAATTTGGAGGTGCCGCTTATTTTGACAGCAGCCTTCTTAAAACTCACTGGTACAATTATTTAAATAAAATGACTCAAAAAACAAATTATATTTTAGTATCAAGAAACTTAAGTTCTTCTGCTGGAATAAAAACAGGAGACACGGTTTACTACAATGCTAAGGGTTCACTAATGCTTAAAGGAACTGTACTTGATGTTATAGATTATTGGCCAGGCTTGAGTGATATGCAGAATCAAAATATTCTCATTGCTAACTTTAATTATATTTTCTCTAAAATTCAAATGAAGCCTTATGAAGTATGGCTTAAGAAAAAGCCTGAGGTCTCAAATCAGTTTGTATACAATTCTATAAAAAACAATAATATAGCAATAGCAGAATTAAAAGATTTAACTATAGAAACCTTTAAAGCTAAGAGTGATATTTTTCTTAAGGGTACAAACTCTGTGCTTAATTTAGGTTTTTTATCAATAGGTGCAATAACAGTTCTAGGATTTCTTGTTTATTGGGTATTGTCTTTGAAAGCGCGTACTCTAAGCTTTGGAATATACAGATCCTTAGGAATTTCTTCAAAAGTCGTAACCCTAATTCTTATACTGGAACAGTTTTTTACCTTAGGGGCATCGATTCTGGCTGGAGTCATTGCAGGTAATTTAGCAGGAAATATGTTTATTCCTCTTATCAAGAAACTCTGGTATGAGAACAAATATGTTATACCTGCAAGAAACCTTCATTACATAATGGAATATCTGCAGCTTGGAGCAGTATTTACTTTAGTGTTTATAGCTTCCTTTGTGGTTTTAGCAAGGTATATGAGAAAGCTAAAAGTAAATCAAGCAGTGAAGCTAGGGGAGGATTAATGTGAGACAGGTAATTAGGACAGAAGGAGTCTCAAGAGACTTTTATGTGGGAAGAGAACCTATACATGCTTTAAAAAATATTTCCGTAGGCTTCGAAGAAGGGACTTTGACCATACTTAAAGGGCGTTCGGGCTCAGGAAAGACCACACTTTTAAACTTGCTTGGGCTTATAGATAAACCTACTGAAGGCAGTATTACACTGTTAGACAGAGAAATAAGCAGTATGAGTGAAACTGAAAAAAACAGCATAAGGCAGAAGGAATTTGGTTTTGTTTTTCAATCAGGTGCATTAATCCCAAATATGACGGTGTATGAAAATGTTGAATTGGTTTTAAGGCTTGCAAAGCTTCCAGAAAAGGAAAGAAAAAATAGAGTGCTTCAGTGCATAGAGGCAGTTGGACTTTCAAAGAAAACAAATCATTATCCTGAGGAGCTATCGGGTGGGGAGATGCAGAGAGCAGGAATTGCAAGAGCCATAGCTCACAGACCTAAAATTATGCTTGTGGATGAGCCTACATCTTCACTGGATTACAATACGGGGCTTTTAGTGGTGAAGCTTTTTAAGGAACTTATTGCAAGGGAAGGAACCACAATTATAATGACTACCCATGACCCAAAGCTGATTCCAATAGCTGATTATATGTACAGTCTTAAAGATGGGGAGATTATAAATGAATAAAAGTATTATAGAATGTGATAATTTATATAAAATATATAAGTCTGAGGATATAGAGGTTTTTGCTCTTTCTGGACTGGATTTAACAGTAGAGGAAGGAGAACTTTTAGCTATTATAGGGAGCAGTGGCAGCGGAAAGTCCACCCTTTTAAATATGCTTGGCGGACTTGATAAGCCCACTACGGGAAAGCTTTTTATAAATGGAATAGACATGATGACACTAAACAAAAAGCAGATGAGGGAATACAAAAGAGATGTGGTAGGTTTTGTATGGCAGAATAACGCTAGAAACCTCTTAGCCCATTTGACAGCTCTTGAAAATATAGAAATGGTTATGAGTTTTTCAAAAAAGCAAAAGGATAAAAGGAAAAGAGCCTTGGAACTTTTAGAGCAGGTTGAGATGTCTCATAGGAAAAATAATAGAGTTAGAGAACTTTCAGGAGGAGAACAACAAAGGGTTGCTATAGCTATAGCTCTTGCCAACAATCCTAAAATACTCCTTGCAGACGAACCTACAGGCTCTGTAGACAGCAAAACCAGTTCCTCAATTTTGGAATTGTTTAGCCGCTTAAACAAAGTTCTAAATTTAACTATAATCATTGTGACACATGACATGCAGGTTGCTCACAAAGTAGAAAGAGTTGTTTCTATAAGCGAAGGAAGGATTTCCAAGGAGCTTATAGCTAGAGAGAGTTACGATAAGGCTTTGAGTACTATGGAAGAGCTTTACACGGATATAAATGAAGGAGATACTCATGAAGAATTTCTTGTGGTTGACAGGCATGGAAGAGTTCAGCTTCCTTCACAGTTTCTAGGTAGAATTAAAGCAGGCAAAAAGATTAAAGCGAGGATTGATGAGGATAGCATAATACTTCATAGTTAAAATAAGAATAAGTCCATGGATATTTTAATTAATTTATCCAGGGGCTTATTTTTATTTGTTATGATTATTAAGTTGCTATAGTAATTTATGCTAAATCAATATAAATACAATAACCTCAAACATGTTTGCGGTAAAATGTGAGAATGTACTAATCCATGCATTTTTTGTTTTATGAAAGATTACACCATATAAAATACTATTGATAAAGGTAAATATAAGGCCATAAACTACTATAATAGTATTTCCTGCTTTATAGTGTCCTAAAGTAAATAATAAAGATGAAAATAGGAGCGTAGGTATAATGGGTAAGATTTTGGTTAGTTGGTTTTGAAAGAAAGCTCTCCATGCAATCTCCTCACCTAAAGCAAATACAAAAAACAAAATTACAGAAGATACGCTTAGTTCAACTGGCACAAAGGCGCCTGCTCTTGCGGTTTCATACTCAATATATTGAGGTAAAAATAATTTTGAGATTATAACACAAACTGCATCTGTAACTATTGGTAGTACAAGCCAGATCCAAATTTTTCTGTCTTTTAAGTTAGCTCCTATTGCCTTTAAGTCAAGTCCGCTGCCTTTCATGGGCTGCTTTTCAATAGCTTTATTGATAAAGAAAAATGCAACCCCTATGAAGATACATGCTGATGAAATGTTTAGTCCAAATAGATTAGAAAAGGATAGAGTCGCCATTAAGGCTATTATTATTAATGGCAGTGTTTTAATATTTTTCATATCTTCCCCCCATAAAATAAATTATTTTTGATATATATTAAAGATAATAAAATAAGTAACTATGCTAAAATATATGAAATTTTGCAAATTAACTATTACAAAGTTACTTTTTTCTGCTATATCAATAGCCTAATTTAATTATACAGAATGTATATATTTGTTACAACAATTTCCAGGGACTTCTGTATAAATAGAACTAAGAGTATTAATATATTGCCAATGTATGATATCAACACAAGAACAAGGATTGTGTCATACTTGTTATACAAATCATATACTAAATCAAAGTATGTAAAAAGGTGGTCAAGTCTGTTGATTATCCATGTTGTAAAACCCGGTGAATCACTTTATACAATTTCTCGTTTATATAATGTTTCCTTAGATAAAATTGCTTCAGATAATGAGCTTGCAAACCCAAGCAGGCTTGTGGTAGGTCAAACATTGGTTATCCTTGAGGGCATAAGAAGGCATACAGTTTCAACAGGTCAAAGCTTCTATTCCATTGCTATTACCTATGGGCTGACTGTTGGCGAACTTGCAGCAGCAAATCCTCAAGTTTCAAACCCTTCACTTATATATCCGGGGCAGATATTAAATATTCCTCCTAGAACGCGAAAATTAGGAACTATAGAAGTAAATGGTTATGCTTTTCCTAATATAAGTATGGAGGTTTTGAGAAAGACCCTGCCTTATCTAACTTATCTTAGTATCTTTAGCCATGAGGTAAAGGAAGATGGTACCTTAAGAGAAATAAATGATACTCCACTTATTGAGGCAGCAAGACAGGCTAAGGTAGCACCACTTTTAGTTATAACTAATCTTCTTCCAGGAGGAGGCTTTAGCAGCGATTTAGCTCGTACAATACTAACAAGCGAGCAGCTTCAAGATACTCTTTTAAATAATGTTGCTCAGATTTTAAGAGCAAAGAATTACTATGGACTTGATATAGATTTTGAATATATCTATCCCGAAAATAGAGAGAATTATAATAACTTTGTTAGAAAGGCTATAAGTAAGCTAAGGCCTTTAGGTTACTCTGTAACTACTGCTCTTGCCCCTAAGCTTTCAGCAGAACAAAGAGGGTTATTATATGAAGCTCATGACTATCTTGTTCATGGTCAACTTGCATCCCATGTTATACTCATGACATATGAATGGGGCTATACCTTTGGGCCGCCTATGGCAGTTGCTCCTCTTAACGCTGTGAGAAGAATTTTAGACTATGCTGTTACTGCTATACCAAGAGATAAGATTTTAATGGGAATACCAAACTATGGCTATGATTGGACACTTCCATATCAAAGAGGTTCTAGAGCAGTTACTTTAGGCAACGTAGGAGCAGTAGACCTTGCAGCAAGAGTAGGAGCTCAAATCAAATATGATGAATTGTCACAGGCTCCATATTATAATTATTATGATGAGAGTGAAAAACAGCATGTTGTATGGTTTGAGGATGCTAGAAGCATCGAAGCGAAGCTTAGATTGGCTAAGGAATTTAGACTTAGCGGTGTAAGCTACTGGACTATAGGAAGATACTTCCCTCAAAATTGGCTGGTTTTAAGTTCATTGCATGATGTTAGAAAAGTAATCTAGTAAAAAGGCTTGTAGGCTATTGCTTGCAAGTCTTTTTTTACGAAGTAAACAATTTAAATATTAATAACTTCATACAATTTTTACAAACTATTGAAATTTGTATTATAAAATTGTAAAATTAACAATGAAAGTTAAAGTTTTGACAATAATATTTACTGAAAGAAGGCGAAGCTTAGTGGCGTACAAAAGTCTCCAGGAGTTTGTAAAGCTGTTGGAAGAGAAAAAACTTTTAAAAAGAATCAGCACCAAGGTAAGCAGTGATTTAGAGATTACCGAGATCACAGATAGGATTTCAAAGGCTTATGGACCTGCACTGCTGTTTGAGAATGTGGAGGGTTCTGAATATCCAGTGTTAATTAATGCTTATGGAACTTATGAAAGACTTAATCTTGCATTAGAAGTAGACAATATAGATGAAATCGCACAAGATATTGAGAAGCTTATTGACATGTCGAGCTATCTCGGAATACTTAATAAAATTAAAGCTGTTCCAAAGGTTGCAAGGCTGGCTACAGTTTTTCCAAGAAAAGTTGAAAGAGCTGCTTGTCAAGAGGTTGTTGAAGATAATCCAGATCTCTCAAAGCTTCCAATATTAAAATGCTGGCCAGAGGATGGAGGTAAATTTATAACTTTGCCTTTAGTTATTACAAAGGATCCTGAAACAGGGATTCAAAACATGGGAATGTACAGGCTTCAGGTGTTTGATAAAAATACTACCGGAATGCACTGGCACTTACATAAGGATGGAAGAGAGATATATGAAAAGTATAGAAAGCTCGGAGGTAAAATGCCTGTATCTGTTGCAATAGGTACTGATCCAGCAACAACCTATGCGGCTACAGCTCCACTTCCGAAAGAAATAGATGAAATGATGTTTTCAGGCTTTTTAAGGAAATGGCCTCTAGAAATAGTAAAGTCAAAAACAAACGATATATACGTTCCAGCAAATGCTGAATTTATATTGGAAGGTTATGTGGATGTTAACGAAGAATTAAGAATAGAGGGACCTTTTGGAGATCATACAGGTTACTACTCTTTAGCAGATAAGTATCCAGTATTCCATGTAACCTGCATAACACATAAGAAAAATCCTATATATCCAACAACTATAGTTGGAAAACCGCCGATGGAGGACTGCTACTTGGGAAAGGCAACAGAGAGAATATTCTTGCCTCTTCTAAAGCTACAGCTTCCAGAAATAATAGATATGAATTTTCCTCTTGAAGGTGTTTTTCACAATTGCGTTATAGTATCCATTAAAAAGAGATATCCTGGACATGCGAAGAAGGTTATGCATGCACTCTGGGGCATGGGACAAATGATGTATACAAAGATGATTATTGTGGTGGATGAAAATATAAGTCCTCAAGACCTTTCCACAGTTGCTTGGAAGGTATTTAATAATATCGATGCAAAGAGAGATGTGGTTATAGTAGAAGGTCCGCTAGATGCTTTAGACCATGCTTCAAACCTCCCACACTATGGACATAAGATGGGAATAGATGCTACAAAGAAATGGCCAAGTGAAGGACACACAAGAGAATGGCCAAATGATATTGAAATGACAGAGGACATAAAGGATATGGTCAGCAGGAGGTGGGCTGAATATGGTTTTGAGCAAGATTAAAACCTATGGAAATCTTGTTATGTTCTCACATACAATTTTTTCACTTCCTTTTGCTTTTGTTTCAATGCTCATTGCTGCAAATGGAATGCCAAGTTTTAGAGTTTTCTTTTGGATTGCAATGGCGTTTTTAGGTGCAAGAACAGGAGCAAATGCTATAAATAGGCTTATAGATAAGGATATAGATGCTAAAAATCCAAGAACAGCTAATAGACATATGCCTCGTGGAGCTGTGAAAATCAAAGAGGTAATCATGCTTGTTGTAATCTCCTTCGCACTTTTAGCTTTGTCGGCTTTTATGCTGAATCCCCTTTGTGCAGCATTACTTCCAGTTGCTATATTTCTTTTTATTCTTTACTCTTATACAAAAAGATTTACATGGGCTTGCCACATTGTGCTTGGAATAATAAGTGGCGGTGCACCAGTAGGAGCTTGGATAGCGGTAACAGGAAAAATAAGCTGGATTTCTTTGGTGCTTGGAGCTGCAAATGCTCTTTGGGTTGCAGGGTTTGATATAATCTATGGGTCTCAGGATGTGGATTTTGATAGAAAGGAAGGCCTGTTTTCTATACCAGCAGTTTTTGGAATAGAAAATGCTCTAATAATATCCTCACTGTTTCATGCGGCCGCTGTGACAATTTTAATCTATATATACTTTATCGCTCATATGAGTTGGCTTTTTCTTATAGGGATAGCTATAGTATCAATACTACTAGTTATTGAACACAAAATGGTTTCACCAACTAATTTAACAAACGTAAATATAGCTTCTTATGGAATAAATCAAATTGTAAGCATAGTTTTCTTAGTATTTAGTGTTGCAGATATATTTTTAATGAGGTGAGGACTTGGGTAAATACATAGTAGGAATTACAGGAGCAAGTGGAAGTATATATGGAATTAGACTTATAGAAGAATTACTGAGAAGTAGCAATGAAGTACATGTTATAGTTACAGACTCAGGCAAAAAGGTTATGGAGTATGAAACAGAATATGATATGGATGGCGTGTTAAGGAAAATAGAAGAGCATAAAGACAGAATAAAAATTCATAACATAGACAATCTGTTTGCAGCAACGGCAAGTGGTTCCTTTAAAACGGATGGCATGATAATAATGCCTTGCTCAATGTCTACCCTTGGAGAGATTGCAAACGGAGTTTCGAAGAATCTTTTGGGAAGGTCTGCAGATGTGTGCCTTAAGGAAAGAAGAAAATTGATTGTAGTACCAAGAGAAACTCCTTTTGGAACAATTCATTTAAGAAATATGCTAAGCTTAAGTGAGGCAGGGGCAGTAATTCTTCCCGCTATGCCTGGCTTTTATCACAAGCCTCAAAGCCTTAATGATGCAATTGATTTTGTAGTCGGCAAGGTGCTAGATGCTTTAGATATAGAAAATAATCTATTTAAAAAATGGGGACATGACGAGTATTAGTTTTGCCCCAATACTTTATAAACAAATGCTTAAAAAATAAACATAAAATATATATATTAATTGATAGAAAGAGGGAATTAGTTATGAAAAAATCACTAGTTTGCTTATTAGCAGCATTAAATATATTTACTTTTGCAGCCTGCTCCAAGGGAGCTAATACTCAGCCAGCAGCAAATACACAAAAAGAGGAGCCAAAGAAGACAATAACAATAGGAGTTCTTCCAGACACAGATTCTGTGCCTTTTGTAATAGCAGATAAGCAAGGATACTTTAAAAATGCTGGAGTAGATGTAAAGATAGAGCAGTTTAAAAGTGCAAAGGATAGAGACAGTGCTTTTCAAAGTGGAAAGCTTGACGGAGTTATAACAGATGTACTAGCAGTTGCTTTTGCTAAAGAAGGTGGCTTTGATGTAAAAATAACCTCAAAGACAGACGGAAACTACAAGCTTCTTGCAGGAAAGCAATCTGGAATAGATAGCTTGGAAAAGCTTAAGGGAAAAAGCGTTGCAATTTCACAAAACACTCTTATAGAATATGCTACAGATAAATTAGCTCAATCAGCTAACTTTACTGATAAGGATATTAAAAAAGAAATAGTTCCACAAATTCCAACAAGGCTTGAAATGCTTCAAAATGGGAAGGTAGATACAGCAACTTTACCTGAGCCAATGGCAAGCCTTGCAGTTAAAAATGGAGCAGTGGTTATAGACAGCACTGATAAGCATGGTATAAATCCAGGGGTTATGGCATTTACTTCAAAAGCTATAAAGGAAAGCTCAAAGGAAATAAAGGCTGTGTACAAGGCGTACAATGATGCTGTAGATTATTTAAATAAAGAGCCTGTAGCAAGCTTTGCAGACCTTTTAGTTAAGGAAGTTGGCTTCCCAGAGGATATGAAGAATTCCATAGTTCTTCCAAAATACACAAAAGCTCAAATGTCAAAGGAAAAGGATGTAACAGAGGTTTTAGACTGGATGAAGAGCAAGAACTTAATCAAAAACAGCTACACCTTTAAGGATTTAATAAGCGAAGAGTTCGTAAAATAAAGGAGAAAAATCCTAATGATAAAAATAAAGGACCTTTCAGTAGAATATAAAGGAAATAAGGAACAAGTGCTTGCTTTAGATAAATTAAGTATAGACATAGATACTGGTGATATTTATACCTTTATTGGCCCTTCAGGCTGTGGAAAATCTACACTTTTAAGTGTATTATCCGGCATTCAAGAGAATTATACTGGAAGTGTCCTAATAGATAAGATTGCAGTGAATCCTAAGATTCATCGCATAGGTCTTGTGCTTCAAAACTACGGTTTATTGCCCTGGAAAACCATTGAAGAAAATGCCTTGATAGGTCTTAAGATAAAAAGGGAAAAGACTGATGGCTACGAGCATTATATTTTAGAAAAGCTTGGTCTTACAAGTCTACTTAAAAGATATCCAAAAGAATTAAGCGGTGGGCAAAAGCAGAGAGTTGCTATTGCCCGAGCTTTTATTCTAAAGCCTGACCTACTTTTAATGGACGAGCCATTTTCAGCTCTAGACGCCATTTCAAGGGAAGAAATGCAGGAGCTTTTTATAGAAACCTGGAAAGAAAATAAAGTAACTACTGTTTTTATAACTCACAGCGTGGATGAAGCAATATATCTAGGCAGAAAAATAGCAGTATTCTCGTCTTCTCCTGGAAGGATAATGAAAATTATTGAAAATAAAGCCTTTGGTCTTGAGAATTTGAGAGAAACTTATGAATACTACAATATTTCCAGAGAAATAAGAAAAATAATCAAAGAGAGTTGGTCAAAATGCTCTTCATAAAAAAGATAAAAGCATATTTATATGGCTTTATAATAATAACTGTTTTATGGTACATAGCTTTTTTTAACATACAGCTTCCTATTGTACCGTCACCTTTGAAAATTTACACTAAAATAATTGAGATATTTAGTAATACAATAGCTATACATGTACTTTACAGCTTGGCAAGAATCTTTGGCGGTATTTTTGTTTCATTAATTATAGGAGTTCCAATAGGTTATCTTATGGGATACTATAACTCTGTCGATAAGCTGCTCTCGCCTTTAATTTATTTCACCTATCCAGTGCCTAAAATGGCATTACTTCCAATTGTAATGCTTATATTTGGTCTTGGAGAAAGCTCCAAAATAATAATGCTAGTTATGATAGTAATTTTTCAAATAATAATTACAGCTAGAGATTCAGTAAAAGCTATTCCTAAGGAAACCTATCATTCTCTATATTCCCTAGGAGCAAGCAAGCTTCAAATATTTAGAGAAATAGTTTTTCCAGCCTCCTTTTCTGAAATAATAACCTCTACAAGACTTGCTCTTGGAACAGCGGTATCCATACTTTTCTTTACAGAAACCTATGGGACAAGATTTGGTATGGGCTATTTTATTATGGATAGCTGGATGAGAGTAAACTATGTTGAGATGTACTGTGGAATTGTGGTACTTAGTATAATGGGAGTACTGATCTTTGCTATAATTGATATATTAGAAAGCTACGTTTGTGCATGGAGATAACAGCTTTTTATTAACATACGTTATAATCAGTGTTATAATTTAATAAGCAAGAAATAAAGAATTACAGTAGAATAGGGCTTGAAATTATGAATTTAAAACTTTTGGGACAGGACTATAAGCTAAATATAAGTGAGTCTTTCAATGAGGGAATACAGGTTATATTTGATAAGACACAGTTTAATGTATTTGTTTCAAGAAAGATAAAAACTCACAGAGATGAATATGTAAGGCAGGTACTTATAAAGTGGTATAGACTTCAAGCTGCTAATATCTATAAAGCTAGGGTAGACTATTACGCTGAAAAGCTTAAGGTTAATTATAATAGAATAACAGTAAAAGAACAAAAAACAAGATGGGGAAGCTGTTCTTCCAAAGGAAATTTAAATTTCAACTGGAGAGTTATAATGGCTCCAATTGAAATTGTTGACTATCTTGTTGTTCATGAACTATGCCATCTTGTCCATATGAATCACTCTAAGGAATTTTGGACTTTGGTTCAGAGCATTTTGCCTGACTATGAAAAAAGGCAGCAATGGCTAAAGGATAATGGAAATAAATTAGGAGTATAAAAGGTTTTGCTTTACACAAAACCTTTTATACTCCCTATTTTTTCGCCCATAAGTACATAGGTTTCAATACCTTTGTTGGTCTGCTCTATGATGTCCTTGTCTATTTTAATTTTGTTAGGTTCAAAGAATAAAATTACTGTTGAACCTCCAAATTTAAAGTAGCCCTTTTCCTCGCCTTTTTTAACTCTTTCATATGGCGTGTAGGTTTGGATTATTGAACCTACGCAAGTAGCTCCCACTTCAACA
Organism: Clostridium swellfunianum; assembly: GCF_023656515.1. Lineage (NCBI taxonomy): Bacteria > Bacillati > Bacillota > Clostridia > Eubacteriales > Clostridiaceae > Clostridium > Clostridium swellfunianum. Next base: position 2,801,157 of record NZ_JAMOFV010000006.1, on the reverse strand, counting down.
TAAAGCACATCGCCTAAGTTATCAGAGTGGAAGGTGCTCCATTCTCTTTTGTTCTCACAAAACAGCTTTTCTACCTTTTGAAGAGCAACAGGATTAACAGAGTAGTAAGCCCCATTTATTTTTACTGTTTCTCCACAAGTACCGGCATCTATAAAGTGAAAGCGATGGTAGTCTGTGGGGCAGAGTCTAAGAATCAAGCAGGTTCCCTTATCATACTTTTGGGCAATCTTATCATCCTTGATAAGCTCCTTTAAACTGTAGGTGAAGCCTTTAACCTGTACTAAGTTATTCATATCTATACTTTCATAGGCATAAAGCTTTCCATCACCAAGAGAAACAACTGAATTTTTATTTATATCTATTGGGCGAGCGTGAGCTTTTAGCTTTCTATAAAAGAAATCATTAAAAGAAGTATAATCTTTCTCTGATTTTTCTGTAATAGACATATCTAAGTTAAATTCATTTATAAAATTTTTGATTTTTCTTTTACTAAGACCTCTATCTAAGTACCAGCCGTAAAGGCTTGAAAAAGCTTTTTTCTTTATAAGAGCTTCTAATAGGGTCATGCCAACTGGTGATGAATAAGTCCAGTTTAAATATTTTTCTCCTGCAACCTTTTCTATTTCGTAATCTTTAGTTTTTCTGTTATAGTACTTAATCATAAATTCAACCCTTTCTTCTGGGACAAGATAGCTTGAAAGACGTTACCAGATTCGGAAGCTACCTGCTTAAAATCAATTTAAGACTTTAATCTACATTATTTTACCACATAATTTATAGTTTTAACCATAGCTTTTAATTTGACAAGTTGCAGAAAATTACATAAAATTATACTGGTTATACTAAATAAAATACTTATGAAAAAAAGTTTTGGAGTGATTTTTATGATGAGCAAGACCAAAAGGTCTATTTTTGAGGCAGCAATTAGAGTGTTTTCTATAAAAGGTTATGATGGCGCCACCATGGATGATATGGCTCAGGAGGCAGGGGTAGCTAAGGGTACGCTTTATTACCATTTTAAAAGCAAGGAAGAAATATTTAAATATATAATAACAGAAGGAATGGAGCTTATCAAAGATGAGCTTAAAGAAGCGGCAGAGAAAGAAAAAGATTCTCTATCAAAGCTAAAGGTTATTTGCAGGCTTCAGCTTCAGTTAGTATATGAAAAAAGAGACTTTTTTAAAATGATTATGAGCCAGCTTTGGGGGCAGGAGATAAGACAGCTGGAGCTTAGAGAGATAATTCGAAGCTATATAGGAAGTATTGAACAGTATATTAAAGAGGCTATCGAAGATGGTCTTATTAAAAAGGGAGAACCAAATTTTATGGCTTATACCTTCTTCGGAACCTTGTGTTCGGCAGCTGTATATGAGCTTATTAATAAAGGTCAAAATAATTTAGACGAAATATCAGATAATCTAATGAATAATATTCTACACGGAATTCAAGCGTAAATATAGAATCTCTAGATTACATTTTAAAATGAAATCTAGAGATTTTTTTATTATTAAAATATATAGCATTAACATTTTAATAATATGGCTCTATTTGACAATAAAAACATATTATTAAGTCTCCCAACTAAGCTATAAAGCAGGAAATATATATAAATATAGACGGTTTATTAAGTTGTTTAAACCGGAGTATCCCTGAAACTCATTGGAGTTAGCTTAGTGTGTTTCTTAAAGGAGGTTACAAAGCTCGATTCACTGCTAAAGCCTGTAGCAAATGCAACTTCCTTTACTAAAAGAGTTGATCCCTTTAATAGTTTTTTTGCTTCATTAATACGAGTCATTAGTATATATTCATAAGGAGAATATCCCATTTCTTTTTTAAATAGCCTGCTAAAGTAAAATACGCTTAGATTTACTTTTGAGGCTACTTCTTCAAGAATAATTTTATTTTTAAAGTTTTCTTGAATATATGAGGTAGCTAAAGCAATTGGACTGGAACTATTATCTAAGCCATCTGCATTATTACTTAAATGAAGCTGAAATAGTTCAGTAAGCATTCTTTGTATGTAACAGGAGATTAGCGGTTCGTTTATGTCTTTATTACTTATAAATGAGTTTATTATAATTGAAAGATTCTTCTGTATCAAAGTATTATCCCTTAAGGAAAAAATGCAGCCAAAGCTATCATAGATTAAGTTAAAATATTGCGAACTCATATTTCCGTCAAAATGTATCCAAAGAGTTTCCCAATTCTCTGTGGAATAGCCGTGAGGTTTATTGCAATTTAAAAGTACAACGTCATTTGCCTTTGCAGTAAATACCTTATTATCATAAGAAATAAATCCATTACCAGATTTTATATACATAAACAGATAGCTGTCGTAGTTATCTCTTTTTACGGAGTATCCCTTTGTGCAGAAATAATGGCCGGCACATTTTAAATAGAAAAAAATTGATTTGGCAATACTGCTTGGAGTATGAAAAAAGGCACTTGAATTTTGTAGGACTCCTGGTTCTTTAATATACATTGTAAGAATTCCTCCACCTATAAATTACAGCAATATTTTTAAATACATGGGCAACTATTTGTAATGTACATATAATAATTGAATTATATAATATAGTCATAATGTGTGCAAGTCTAATAAGTAAATGGAGGAAATTCAAGTGGAACATAAAGAATTTGGTGTGAAGATATGGGAGCAAGATATTGAAATTCCAACCTACGAAGTTGGTGAACCTGATAAGAACCCAATGTTTCTTGAAAAAAGAGTATACCAAGGAAGCTCGGGTAAGGTTTATCCCAATCCTGTTATAGACAAGATATATGATGAGAAGAAAAAGAAAAAATATAGAGCAGTTTTCTTAGAAAATGAATACCTGCAAATAATTATTTTACCCGAAATAGGTGGGAGAATTCAAAGAGCACTGGATAAAACAAACAACTATGATTTTGTATATTATAATAAAGTAATAAAGCCTGCATTAGTAGGGCTTGCAGGTCCATGGATTTCAGGGGGAATCGAATTCAACTGGCCTCAGCATCATAGACCTAGTACTTTTGAGGCGGTAGATTATAGACTAACTGAAAATGTAGATGGAAGTAAAACTGTTTGGGTCAGCGAAATTGAAAAGATGTTTCGAACAAAGGGAATGGCGGGATTTACACTGTATCCTGGAAAGGCTTATCTTGAAATTAAAGCTCAGCTTTATAATAGAACCTCTGTACCTCAAACCTTTCTATGGTGGGCAAATCCTGCAGTAGCAGTGAATGATTATACACAATCAGTATTTCCGCCTGATGTACACGCTGTTTTTGACCATGGTAAGAGAGACGTATCTAAATTCCCTATTGCCACAGGAACTTATTATAAGATGGACTATTCCGCCGGTGTTGATATATCCAGATATAAAAACATACAGGTACCAACTTCTTATATGGCATATCACTCAGATTATAATTTTGTAGGTGGTTACGACCATGAAAAGAAAGCCGGCATATTGCACATTGCAGATCATCATATATCACCTGGCAAAAAACAGTGGACCTGGGGATGTGGGGACTTTGGCAAGGCTTGGGATAGAAATTTAACAGATGAAGATGGTCCATATATTGAGTTAATGACAGGAGTATATACTGATAATCAACCTGACTTTACTTGGATGGAGCCTTATGAGGAAAAAACCTTCAAGCAATATTTTATGCCTTATAAAAATGCTGGAGTAGTTAAAAATGCTTCTATTGATGCAGCAGTAAATCTTGAAGTTATTGGCGAGAAAGCAGTGGTTAATGTGTATGCTACCTCTGTTTTTGAGGATGCTCAAATAGTTTTACAAGGCACAAACAAAACTTACCTAAACTCTATAGCAACACTTTCTCCGGTAAACAGTTTTAATGCTTCGGCCTACCTTGAAGAAAGTGAATTGGAAAAGGACCTTTGTATTACTGTAAAGGATAAGACGGGAAAAGAACTTATAGCCTATAGACCAAGAGAGAAGAAAAATGAACCTATACCAGACGCTGCAAAGGCTGCACTTTTACCTCATGAGATTAGCAGCAATGAAGAATTATATCTCACTGGCTTACACCTGGAACAATACAGGCATGCCACCTATGAACCAGAGGTATATTACCTAGAAGGACTAAAGAGAGACCCAGAGGATATAAGGATTAATAATGCTTATGGAAATCTTCTATTTAGACAAGGCTTATTTGAGGACTGTGAAAAATATTTTAAAGCAGCAATTAAGAAGATAACTAAGTTTAATACAAACCCATATGATGGAGAATCTTATTATAATTTAGGATTGGCTCTTAAAATGCAAGGCAAGTATGATGCTGCTTTTGATGCTTTTTATAAATCTGTATGGAATGGAGCTTGTCAGGATAAAGGTTATTTCTCCTTAGCAAGCATAGCTGCATTAAAAGGTGAATATGAAGAAGTTTTAGATATAGTAGAAAAATCCATAATCAGAAATTATCATAATTATAAGGCAAGGGCGTTAAAAAGTACAATTTTAAGAAAGTTAAAGAGATATGAAGAAGCAGAGAAGTTCTCAAGGCAAACCCTAAGTATTGATGTCCTGGATTTCAACTCCAGAAATGAGCTTTATAAAATATACACTGAAACAGGCAGGCAAGAAGAAGCGATATCAATTTTAAAGGAACTAACCAGTATAATGAGAAATAATAGCAACAACTATATAGAATTATCAATTGATTATGCTGGTGCAGGCTTTTATGAGGAAGCAATTGAAATACTTGAGAGATTGCTTGACGGAAAGAACATTAGTCCAATGGTTTACTATTATATTGGATATTATCATTATAAATCAGGTGATTCAGAAAGTGCTTTACAATACTATGAAAAAGGTATGAAGGTGAATTCAGATTATTGCTTTCCGAGCAAATTAGAAGATATTTTAGTGCTGCGGAATGTACAGGATTTAAATTGTGGAGATGCCAAAGCCCACTATTATTTGGGCAACCTTTGGTATGATAAAAAACAATATGATGCAGCAATTATTTCCTGGGAGACTTCAAGAACTTTAGATGAAAGCTTTGCAACTGTACATCGAAACCTTGCTCTTGCTTATTATAATAAAAAGAAACAGCCTTTAAAAGCTAAAGATGCTTTAGAAAAAGCATTTAATTTAAATCAAAAAGATGCAAGGGTATTTCTTGAATTAGATCAGCTATACAAAAAAATAGGTTACAGACATGAAGAAAGATTAGTTAACTTTGAAAAATATAGAGAACTAGTACAAATACGTGATGATTTATACCTTGAAAATGTGAGCCTTTTGAATTTCCTTGGAAGATATGAAGAAGCAAGAGAACTTATATTAAATAGGAAATTCCATCCTTGGGAAGGTGGAGAAGGAAAGGTAACAGCTGAATATGTTTACTGCCACGTAGAACTTGGCAAAGAGCTTTTAGCAAAAGGTGAGTATAATGGAGCTGTTAAACTCTTTAAGGATGCAATGGTATATCCTCATAACCTTGGAGAGGGTAAGCTTGCAGGAGCACAAGAAAATAATATAAATTATTACCTTGGATGTGCTTATGAAAGGCTTAATGATAAAAAAACAGCTAAAGATTATTTTGTTAAAGCATCTATTGGACTTGATGAACCATCAGGAATGATGTTTTATAATGACCAACCGGCAGACATGATATTTTATCAAGGTCTAGCTCTACTAAAGCTTAGGCAAACAGAAAAAGCAAAAGGTAGATTCAATAAGCTTATAGGTTATGGAGAAAAGCATATTTTTGATAAAGTAGCTATAGATTATTTTGCAGTTTCGCTGCCTGATTTCTTAATATTTGAGGAAGACTTGAACAAGAAGAATATGGTTCACTGTTCTTACTTAATTGGACTTGGACAATTAGGCCTTGAGAAATTTGAGGAAGCAAGAAAAAAATTTGCTGAGGTTATTAAGCTTGATATTAACCATTTAGGAGCTTTAACTCACTACAAAATGATTTAGTAGCCCAAAGAAAAGCAGGAGGGTCATTATGAAAAGTATTATATCTTTAGCTGGTCAATGGAACTTTAAATTGGATAAAGATAATAAAGGTATTGAAGAAAAATGGTTTGATGGGATATTATCAGAAAAAATTAAGCTTCCTGGGTCAACGGATGAGGCGGGTTATGGAGGAAAAACAAATGAGAAAGACCCTCATCGTCTAAGCAGAGTCTATGAGTATATAGGGGCTGCCTGGTATCAAAAGGAGGTCTTTATTTCCGAGGAATTTAAAGACAAAAGTATAGTTCTATTTTTGGAACGCTGCCATATCGAAACTAGAGTATGGGTGGATGGAAAAGAAGCAGGGATGCAGGACAGCTTATGCGTAGCTCACAATTATGATGTAAGCAGCTTTATGACTCCGGGAAATCATATTTTGACTATACGAGTGGACAACACAGTTAAATACGATGTAGGAGTAAATGCTCATTCTGTTACAAAGGAAACCCAGACTAATTGGAATGGAGTAATTGGTAAAATTCAATTAGAGGCATATGATAAAGTGCGAATAGCTGATGTTCAAGTTTATCCTGATATCGAAAGAGCAACTGCAAAGGTTATAGTTTCTCTTCAAAATGATTCTAATGAAGCAGTGCGAGGAAAGCTATCATTAAATGCAAGTACTTGGAATACAAAGATGCTTCAAAGCCTTTCAGAATTAGAAGTTTCTTTTGATTTTCAAGATAAAAGCAAAGTTATTGAAGTAGAATATGAGATTGGATCTAAGATGCAGCTTTGGGATGAATTTTCACCTGCTATGTATAAATTAACTGCTTGTATTGATGGAGAAACTGATTCCTGCAAATTTAAACATAGCAATAGTGTAGATTTTGGAATGCGAGAATTCAAAGCACTGGGTTTGCAGTTTATGATTAATGGAAGACCAACGTTTTTGAGAGGTACCTTGGAATGCTGTGTTTTCCCATTAACAGGATACCCTCCAACAGATGTTGAATCTTGGAATAAATTGTTCAAGATTGCAAAAGATTATGGCTTGAATCATATTAGGTTTCATTCCTGGTGCCCGCCTGAAGCAGCTTTTACTGCTGCGGATACAGCCGGTTTAATGCTTCAAATTGAGACGCCTGTTTGGACTGTATTAGGAGAAGATCCGGAAGTTGATGAATTTATATATAAAGAAGGGGAGCGAATACTTAGAGCTTATGGAAATCACCCCTCATTCTGTATGATGGCAGTGGGAAATGAACCTTCAGGTGAAAATATGAATAAGTTCCTGTCAAAGATAGTTTCTTATTGGAGAAACAAGGACTCAAGGCGGTTGTATACTGGCTGTGCAGGTTGGCCGGAAGTTTCTGAAAATGACTATCACTGCATTAAGAATAGGAAAGAAGTACTTAGGGCACAGGATTGGCTGGCGAACCTTAGTGGAAGGCTAAATGCAAAGCCTTTAACTACAGATTTTGATTATAATGAACAAATCGCGGACTGCGCAGTTCCTGTAGTTTCTCATGAGATCGGTCAATGGTGTTCATATCCAAACTTTAAGGAGATGGATAAATATACAGGAGTACTAGAACCAAGGAATTTTGAAATTATTAAGGATAGTCTGATACAAAAAGGTATGTTTGAACAAGCGGAGGATTTTCTCAAGGGGTCAGGTAAGCTTCAAACACTACTATATAAAGAGGATATTGAAGCTGCTCTGCGTACAAAAGGCTTTGGAGGATTTCAGCTGCTTGGCTTAACTGATTTTCCTGGTCAGGGAACTGCTCTGGTAGGTATGCTTGATACTTTCTGGGAATCAAAAGGTTATGTTGATGAGACTGAGTTTAATAGATTCTGCTGTGAAACAGTGCCACTTCTGAGAATGAGCAAGGTAGTGTGGACGAACAATGAAACTTTTAAAGGCAGCATCGAAATTGCCAACTTTGGAGCAAGTCCCATTGAAGGAGCGATAGTTGTCTGGCAAATTGAGAATAAGAATGGCAATAAGGTAGCTTATGGAGAATCAGCACCTGTATCATTACCCGTTGGTAATGGTATTAAAGTATCAAATATAGAATTAAAGCTTAATGCTATAGATGAATCTTCAGAGCTCATTGTTACTGTTGCAATAAAAGGAACAAAATACAGCAACAGCTGGAGCATTTGGGTGTATACTGATAAGCTTGATTTAACAGTACCTAAAGAGATTGTGATGACACAGTCTCTTGAAGAAACAATAAGTGAGCTAAGACAAGGAAAAAAAGTATTGTTTATGCCTGTAATGGATCAATTTATATCAAATGATATACCTGCAGGATTTACTACAATATTTTGGAATACTGCATGGACAAGGGGGCAAAAACCTCATACATTAGGAGTTTTATGTAATCCTGAAAATCCTGCATTAAAAAACTTTACAACAGATTTTCATACAAACTGGCAGTGGTTTGATCTTATTACAAAATCAAAGTTTATGGTGCTGGATGGGCTGAATGCAGGGTTTAAGCCTATAGTTCAAATAATAGATGACTGGAATAAAAATCGCAAGCTAGGGCTGCTGCTTGAGGGAAGAGTTGGTCATGGAGAACTTTTAATGTGCAGTATTGACTTAAACAGCAATATTGATGAGAGGCCAGTGGCAAGACAATTTCTTTATAATTTATTTAGATATATGGAGAGTGTAGATTTTTCTCCAAAAAATCACATTGAAATAGAGCAGCTTAAAGCTATATTTTTATAAAAACACATTAATTTAAAATATGCCCAACAAAAATCAGACTGGCAAGCGGACAGGTTTTTGTTGGGCATATTTACGATGTGGAGTACGTATAGTATAATGTAATCATTAATAAGTATTGATTGCGGAGTGTCAAGCGGTCGGGATAGGATGATTGTATGGAAAATAGTAATCTATTGTATAAGCAGATAAAAAGAAATATCATAGAGGAGATAAAATCCATGTCTCCGAATGAGCGTATTGCATCGAGAACTGACATGGTAAAAAAGTATAATGTAACAAGAACCACAATTGACAGAGCTATATCGGAATTGATAGGAGAAGGATATTTATATTCTCTCAATGGCAGTGGAACTTTTGTTAGTGAACGAGAAGTAAAAGCTATTCAACAGCTTGACGAAGGACAAGCAATCAGTTTAGGGATTATTCTGCCAAACATAATGAATGACGCATATCCTGGTATATTACGGGGTATCGGAGATGTCGCCAGTGTAAACGATGTGAATGTTATAATATGTAATTCTGATAATGATGCAGATAAACAAGCAAAGCAAATTAGCAAGTTGATTGAATCAGGTGTTAAAGGTTTAATTATAGTTCCTGCTATTTCTGAGAAGAAAGATATAAACTCATTTAGATTGCTGAAAGAAAGAAAAATCCCTTTTGTATTTTGTAATAGAGGTGTAGATGATATTGAGGCTCCTAAAGTAATGTCTAATAATTTTTATGGAGGATATATTGCAACAAAACATCTTCTGGAAAATGGATATAGGAATATTGCATATGTTTCAAGATTTATGTATTCTGCATCTGTTGAAAGATATCAAGGATATGTAAGTGCTCTATATGAAGCAGGGGCTGAGCTTAATGAGGAATTAGTAGTATTTGAAGAAACTTCTGGTGAAGAAAAGCATGGATACAATAGCACAAAAATGCTGCTATCAAAGGATAAAGGTAAAAGGCCGGATGCAATATTTTGCTTTAATGATGATATCGCAATGGGAGCTTATGAAGCAATTACTGAAGCTGGGTTAGCAATTGGGGAAGATGTCGGAATTGTAGGTTATGACAATACAAGTATATGTGAGATGCTTCCTGCGAAACTTACTTCAGTAAGATTTAAAACTTACGAGACAGGCACTAAAGCTGCCGAATTGTTGATAAGTAAAATGAATGGGGAAATGATACCTAACAATAAAATTGTTGTTTTACAGCCGGAACTTAAGATGAGAGAAAGCAGTTTTAAAATATAATTAATCTGTTCAGAGATGTGAATCTGCAGTTTTAAATAGTAAAAAATTCAGGAGGTGCTTGAAGGTGTATAAGCTACTTATTGTTGAAGATGAAGAAATTTTTAGGGGTGTTATGCCAATAATTATTGATTGGAATTCCATTGGTTTTGAAGTAGCAGGGGTATGCGAAAATGGATACAAGGCTCTGGAATTTTTAGACAAAACAGAAGTAGATGCTATTCTGACAGATATACGTATGCCGGTATTAAATGGTCTTGAATTGGCTATGGAAGTAAAAACCAGACTTCCGAAAACTAAGGTAACTTTATTTAGTGCATTTAATGAATTTGACTATGCAAGGAAAGGTATAGAGTGTGGGATTTACGGATATATTTTAAAGTCTGACGGGGAAGATGAAATAGTTAATCATTTTACAAAGCTTAAAGAAGTTTTAGATAAAGAAAATCAAATAAGTATGGATAGCGAAGATATATGGAGGCAGCGGGAGCTACTCTTCAAAAGCATTATGGAAAGTGCTTCGGGTTTTGACGATAAAACTGAAGCTATGATTCGAAAAATTGGTATTCCTGAAAAAAAACCCACGTATGGCATTTCTTTGTTTGGGCTTGACGAATATAAACTTATGACCTTTTATTCCGGTGCAGACAGAGTACGTAGAATAAATGAATTTATCCGAGGCTATCTATATGAAAATATTGAAATTCAGAATAAAGGATTTGTTATCTTTTTAAATGATATGGTCTGTGTTGTTTGGACTATTTCAGAAAAAGAATTGGAACAATCTATAAATGAAGTATATAAGAATCTAAAAGAAGAGCTGGGATTGCATGAAAAAAGCGAAGGAGAATGTCTTGATATATCCTGTGTTATTGGAAGAATGGCAGATAATTTGAAAGACATATGCAGCTCCTATAAGAGTGCTAGAAGGACTTTCCTTCACAAGGCTTATATTAACAATTGCATTATCAATGACTGTGAGATAGGTTACAATAACAGACAAAAGCTGACCTATATGAAAGAAGAACGATTGTTGAAAGAAATAATACCTCTCGTTCATAGTAAAGAGCCCGTTAAATTGATTGAGTTTATTGAAAAAGTTAAAAATGAATTTATATCATCTAAATTAACAGATATTGATATGATCTCAGGATACGTAGTTAGGTTAATCCTGGAAGTAATGACAGATCTGAAGGAAATGGGAATAAGGTCTGATGCATTGCTTGAAAAATCAAACTATATAATAAAAGAGATTGGATATTGTGAGACTATAGAGATGATTTTTAGAAAGCTGGAAGTTTTTATTGTTGAGGCGTTTTCTTTAGTAAATGAAGATAATAATATGCAAAATAGAAGAATTGTAGATGAAGCACTAGGCTATATAAGGGAAAATTACTCTGCACAAATAAGCCTTGAGGAGTTAGCAAGGTATGTAAATGTTCATCCAGTTCATCTTTCAAGGCTTTTCAGTAAGGATTTAGGAGAAACCTTTAAACACATACTCATTGAGGTAAGGATTGAAGAAGCAAAAAGACTTCTAAGGGATATTAACTATAGAGTTTATGAGGTGTCAAGTTTGGTTGGTTATGAGAAGCCTCGCTATTTTAGTGAACTTTTTAGAAGCGTAACGGGCCTTACACCTTTGGAATACAGAGAAAAATATAAAGGTTAACCAAAACTTATGAGGAGCATGATGATTAATAATGGTTATGTGTAAAAAAAGGAATACGAGGATGTTGTATGATAAAATTTAGCTTTAAAAAGTCTCTGGAAAAGAAAATCATCCTTTTTGGAATTATTCTTTCATTGATATCTATAGGGTTAACTACCATAACTTGCTACTTTGTTACGAATAGATTTATTTTGTCTCAGTTTGAACGCGTAAATGAAATAGCAACCGGTGCAGCAGTTGAAAAAGCCAACACTTATTTAGGGGAATTTGCAAATATCGTTAGTATGTCGATGAAAAATCAGTATTTTGACAGTATAATAAGTTCAAATGAATCAGATCCATATGTTCTAATAAAAGCGCAGAAGGACTATGAATCATTCTTGAAAAATCTTATTTTAAGTAATGATAAGGTAGACGCAGTACTAGTAGTTGACTATAATAGAAATATTTTTATCAAGGCTTGTAATTCTGTAGGGAAATATTATGAAAAATATGGAGCTGCAGAATTCTATAATAATCTAAACAAACCTTTGCTTCAAAACTCAAAAAGTCAGTTTTTCCTTGATAGATATAAAGAAGGAAATTATGAAAGATTAGCAATTATAAGTCCTGTATTTGAGCCTTATAGTAATGAAATTAAGGCATATATGGTTGTAGTATTAAGTAAAAAACTCATTGAGGAAATGCAGTTTGCAGGAAACGGGATTTTTATTACCGATAATGCCGGAAACTCCGCTGAGTTGACCTACAATGTAAATGATGATGAGTTGACTGGACAAAAGTTCTCATTTAAAAATGCATTAAACTATGAAGGGTGGACTATAACAAATACATTTACTTTTGATAAGCTTCAGGAGTCTATTAATAAAAACCTTACAGCTAATATAAAAATTGGAATAGTATGCCTTATTTTGTCTGTAGTTATATTGACTATCACAGGCAAAAAAATCGTTAAGCCTATTAAAAATATGGAGGCGCAGATAAGTGAGTTAAATCACAGTTATATTGAAAATAAGCCAATTGTGTTTTTCAAGAGAAACATTGGCTTCAAATTGACTCTGCTTATTTTGTATTGCACTATAGTAACTGTTCCGGTTGTTTTAATTACAGGTAGTTCATATTTTTCAGCCAGAAATACAGTAGAGAACAAAGTAGGCTCCGTTTTTGAATATAGTGCTCAAATTCTCTATCAACAGATGCAATTTGTCTACAATAATTACCGGAGGATGACAATAGAAACTTCTTCTTTCAACGAGAAGGTACAAAAGCTTCTTGATGTTAGTAATTCTTCCAATAATTTAGATAATGAAATACGGGACGAGATGAATAATATTATCCTATCTAGAAATTTATTTGATAAGGGTATTTCTAATATTACTATATATGACACCGAGGAAAGGCTGGTATACTCTTCTACTTACGGGGGACCATTCATGATGCGCCCTGATACAAAAGCTGATTTGGATTATGTTAGAAATAATTTTAGTGCTTTTCTATGGCGAAGCTATACGGAATCACCTTTTAATAAGAAAGGCATACGTATAGGAATGCAGATTAGAGGTGCAGCAGACGGCATAGAAGCTGGAAAACTATTAGGTTTTATTTTAATTGATTTTAATGGTGAAGATATTGAGAAGATGCTGAATGTATTCTTGAAATATAGCTATTTGGATCTTTATCTTGTAGATAGGACTGGCAATAATATCTTTAGTGATATTGGGAGCAGTGATAAGAAGGGATTATCAGATATATTAATATTTAACAAACCTTCATTTGAAAAGAATGAAAGGATATCTTTTCGGGAAAATGGTAATAACTATCTAATGATATCGAAATACTTTGATGAAAACCAGTGGAGTTTAGTATTTCTTTTAAAGAATTTCAATGAGAATGAAAATATACTTGTTTACAGTGTTATTGTACTCATTGGACTTGTTATCCTAAGTTTTGGATTCTCCTATGGATTTTCTTCCATACTTTCACTAAATATATCATCTTTGATTAAAATAGTTAGAAATGTGAAGAGAGGAAACTTAAAAACTCGTTTTAAGAGTACTGCTGAGGATGAAATAAGCGAATTAGGCAATAGCTTTAATGATATGCTTGACCGTATTAATCTATTAATTGAAGAAAAGTATACTTCTGAGGTTAAGATAAAAGATGCAGAAATTAAGGCTAAAGAATATGAACTTAATTTACTGCAATCACAAATAAATCCGCACTTTCTATATAATACCTTAAAAACTGCACAATATATGGCTTTCATCAAAGACCCTAGAACAGAACAAATGATTAAACTGCTTATAGCATTGTTTAAAACAAGTATAACAAGAGGTGAAAAAATAGTAAGGTTTGGAGAGGAAATGGCTCATGTAAAAACTTATGTAGATATTCAGAAAATGAGATTTGGGGATAAGATTAAAGTAATTTACGATGTAAGTGACGACATGATGGAAACTCCAGTTCTAAAGTTGACTCTTCAGCCAATAGTGGAAAATGCAATTTATCACGGACTGGAGGTAACTGAAGATGGTGGAACTATTATAGTAGCGATTCATAAGCTTAATGACAGATTAAAGATATCAGTAAGTGATGATGGGGCTGGGATGAGCAAAGATAAGCTGAGCGAAATAAAGGAAAGGCTGGAAGGTAAAACTAAAGGACAAAGTATTGGAATAATAAATGTCCATGAACGGATAAAATTATATTTTGGTGATGAATATGGCATAGAAATAGATAGTATTTTAGGAAAAGGGGCAGTGGTCACTATCAATTTTCCGTTATTAGATCAGCAGGGCTACAATTTAACGTAGCCCTGCTGTTTTATTTTCTTCATTTTTATAATTTAAACTAACCATAAAGATGAAGAAAATATGAAATGGTTAAAAAAACGTAACAAATGTTATGTTAGGGTCATACTTTTATTTTTTGCATCAATTTATAATAAGTACAAGTGGTACCACTTAGTCAGGTAATATGAAGATTATAAGGAGAAGATACATGAATACTGAAGTGATGCAAACATCGAAAACGAATACAAAACGAAGTTTCAAAAAACAATGGAAAAATATATTAAATTATAAATATTTGTATATCATGCTTATTCCTGTGCTTGTCTGGTATCTAATTTTCTGTTATGTGCCAATGTATGGAATAATAATGGCCTTTCAGGATTTCACAATGAGTAAAGGTTTTTTTAACAGTCCTTTTGTGGGTTTGAAGCATTTTGTAGAATTATTTAGTGATGCAGATTTTTGGAGAGCTTTTTGGAACACAGTTATTATTGCGATATATCGCCTGCTTACACAATTTCCAATTCCTATAGTTATAGCACTACTTTTAAATGAGGTAAGGCATAGCAAATTTCGTAAATCTGTTCAGACCGTTATATATTTGCCACATTTTATTTCATGGGTTATAGTTGCTTCAATATTTGTAACCTTCTTTAGCCCTGAGTCAGGGATTCTTGCGGCATTGTTTGCAGGACATGCCTCGGACTTAATGACAAAACCCGAAATATTTAGGCCGATATTGATATTAACAGATCTTTGGAAAGAAGCAGGATTTTCAACTGTAATTTATGTAGCAGCTATGGCGAGCATAAGTACAGAGCATTATGAAGCGGCAGTGATGGATGGTGCGGGACGTTGGTCTCTCTTATGGAATGTTACACTGCCAGGAATACGCAGCGTTATTCTAATAATGTTTATTCTAACAATTGGCAGGGTTTTAACATGGGGTTTCGACCAGGTTTATAACTTCTACAATCCTATGGTATATTCAACTGGTGATATTCTTGACACTTATATTTTCAGAACAGCTTTAGGAGATGGCAAATTTAGTTATGCGGCTGCAGCTGGACTTTTAAAATCAGTAATATGTACCTTTTTACTTGTGACTTCAAATAGGGTAGTAAAAGCCTTTGGAGAAGAGAGCGTATATTAAAACGAGGGGAGGATTCAATAATGCCTATACAAAAAAAATTTTCTATAGCTGATGTTATCATATATCTAATCCTCGGATTAGCAGCCATCATTATATTATTACCTTTATGGAGAATAATAGTTATATCTTTCTCCTCGCAAGAAGTATATTTAACAGACCCATATCACTTAATTCCCAAAAGCTTCAGCCTTACTGAATACAAACGAGCACTTGGTAGTATTGGTGGGATTGCAAAAGCGTTATTAAGATCCGTTCAAATAACTGCATTAGGAACTACGATTAGTATGTTGCTTACCAGTTGTGGTGCTTATGCACTTTCAAAAAAGAATCTGCCTGGTAGAGCCATAATATTCCGATTGCTGGTATTTACAATGTTTTTCAGTGGTGGATTAGTTCCATTTTATGTGCTTGTTAGAAATTTAAAATTAATTGATACAATTTGGGCATTGGTTTTACCTACAGCTATCTCCACTTATAACTTAATTATCATGAAAAATTACTTTGCCGGAATTCCTGAAAGCCTTGAGGAGGCTGCTAAAATTGATGGATATAACGACATACAAATACTTTTTAAGATAGTAATTCCAATATCCATGCCAGTATTTGCTGCTGTTAGTTTATTTTATGGAGTAGCCTTATGGAACGATTACTTTTCGGCAACACTGTTTATAAATTCAAATAAAATGTTTCCGTTGCAGGTTTTACTAAGACAGATGATTATTCAAGATTTAGTAACTGCAGAAGTAGGGGTAATGACTTCAGGATCTAATATGGAGCAGTTTAAAATGGCTTGCATCATTATAGGAATGATTCCAGTACTTTTAATTTATCCATTTGTGCAGAAGTATTTTACTAAGGGAATAATGATGGGTGCTGTGAAGGAATAATGAAAATCCCCCATAGGTGGATTATATAAGTAAACAAAGTTTTCTACTAAAAATAAAGGAGAGGTATGAAATGAATAGGAAAAGCATTATCAAACTTTTGACGATGTCGCTGTCAATCATAATGATATCTTCAGTGTTAGGTGGCTGTTCAACCAAGGGGCAATCCAAGAATACTGCAGGTACTGAACAAAAGTCAACCGAGCCAGTTAAGATCCGATGGGTACGTGCTGCAAATGAGCAGGATCCGGAGAAGGATCGTATACTTCAAGAATTACAAAAGAGAACTAATACTAAGATTGAAATTGTAAGTATACCTAATGACCAGTTTGCAAACAAGCTTAACCTTATGATGGCATCCGGAGAAGAATTTGACCTTGCTACATGTGACCCAGGAAAGACATTAAACGAATGGGCTAAAAATGGGTTGATTTTATCTTATGATGATTACTTGAAAAGCGGAAAGTATCCAAATATTAGCGCTGTAATTAATTCTGATGTTTACAAAGGCTTCAAAATAGATGGAAAGTCATACTTTAAGCCGTTAGGACTTGCTCCAATGCAGTGGGGTTGGATAATTCGTACTGATTGGTTAGAAAACTTAGGCTTAAGCATGCCAACAAATCTCGAAGAATTCTATAAGGTGGCAAAAGCCTTTAAGGAAAACGATCCTGATAAGAATGGTAAAAATGATACTTATGGAGTTTATACAAGAGCAAGTGGTATGTCAGACCCTTCAATTACTCAGCTTGGACAATTCATATCAAAGTCGTATGCCATAGCTGGTAGAACAGATAATTGGGTGGCAATGCCAGATGGAAGTATTACAAGATATGAAGCTTCACCATATGCAAAAGAAGCAACTGCTTTCTTTAGAAAATTAGTAAAAGAGGATCTTATTAATAAGGATTGGCTCAGTTTAAAACCAGACGGAGCACAAGGCCCTGAGTCAGATGACTTTGGAGCAGGAAAATACGGTATTGCATCTACTACTAAACCAGACTTATTTTTGCAAAAGGCTAAGGCAGTTAATCCTAATGCTAAAGTAGCATATCTTTCACCACTAAAAGGAGAGAATGGGGTACCTGCAAATTTAGGTCATTCAGGCGGTTTCTGGAGAGGAAATGTTATTCCTAAAACTTCTAAAAATCCTGAAAAAGTTTTAGAGTTAATAGAATATACACTAACTACAGAAGGTAGAGAATTAACTGAATTTGGTATTAAGGGAATACATTTTACAGATGTAAAAGAAGAAAATGGCCGCAGAGTTTATACTGTAAATAAGGCTGAATGTGATAAGGATTGGGATACAAAGAAGAATGGATATCTTTATCCACTTGCCTGGGGTGCTATGAATTACTTTGAATACGCATATATTCCGATTAAGGAAAATAACTACAACTATGACGAAGCATTCAAGAAGCTGCAACCATGGATTCCATCAGAGATGGCTGTAGGGGATTTTACAAACTTTGTTGCTACCAATGCAAAATATACTATGGCTCCACCATTAATGAATGTGTTTGATGACAAAATTCTTGGAGATCAAACTAAGCTAAGATCAATCTATGGAGAAGGTTGGCTTAAGGCTGTAATGGGCGACGATTTTAACGGAGCTTGGGCTGAACTTCAGAAAAAATGGTTAGCAGCAGGCGGACAAGATATCATTACTTATGGACAAGAATACTATAAGAAAAACAAATAACATATATACTCAAACTTTTAGTAGAAGCAGCCAGATGCAAGTCTGGTTTCTTCTATATCAAAGAGAAGGGAAGTAAAATGATTTATAGTGAAACTATTTTGTTTGAGTCAACAGTTGATGGATATGCTCAATATAGGATACCTGGAATTGTGGTTACCGGGGATGGTACAGTAATTACCTACTGTGAAGCAAGAAAGACTACATCTGATTGGGCAGTAATCGATATTTACATGAGAAGGAGTATAGATGGCGGAGTTACTTGGAGCGAAAGATATAAACTAGTAGATGGGGTAACTTCAGGCAATACTATCAACAATCCAGTAATGATTGCGCAAAGGGATAGTGGTACTGTACACTTTCTTTATTGTAGAGAGTATAGTCAAGCTTATTATCGTAAGAGTTTAGACCATGGAGAAACTTGGTCTGATCCTGTTGAGATTACAGCAGCTTTTCAGCAATTTAAACCAGAGTTTCAATGGATTGTTATAGCGACAGGCCCAGGGCACGGGATTCAGATGAGAAATGGAAGACTTCTAGTACCAGTATGGCTTTCTGCGAGTAAAACTCATGCTCCTGGAGTTGTATCCACAATTTATAGTGATGATGGAGGGACTACTTGGAATAGAGGAGAAATTATATATGAAACTACTCAGATACCTAGTCCTAACGAAACAACTGCTGTGGAGAAGTATGATGGCTCTGTTTTGCTAAATATGAGAAATAATACAGTTGCAGAAAAGCGTCGCTCTATATCAATAAGTCCGAACGGAATCAATGGATGGTCAGTCCCCATTCTTCATTATGAATTGGCAGATCCATTATGCTGTGGAAGTTTAATACGGTTTACAGATAAAAATGAGTACCTCAGAAACAGAATTATATTTTCAAATCTAAATAACGCTGATGACAGGTCCAATCTTACAGTTAAAATGTCTATGGATGAGGGGGAGACTTGGACTTATTCCAAGGCAATATGCACTGGTGGATCTGCTTATTCAGACTTGGCTGTTAGTAATGATAAGAGAATTATATATTGCTATTACGAAAAGTGGAAGGATAGTCTTAAATACCACTATCTTGTATTAGCTAAATTTAATATAGAATGGCTCACTGATGGTAGACAAACTCTTGATCCACTATAAAGTGTAGTTTTCAACTCAGAAAATACTAGAAAAGAGGTTTTTATAATGAACAAATATACAGGAATATTTCCAGCCTTAGTAACTCCATATAAAAGTAACGGTAAAATTAACGAAGAATCTCTGCAAAAAATAATAAATCTTAATCTTGATAAAGGTGTAAAAGGCTTTTATATTGGTGGAAGCACAGCTGAAGCTTTTTTGTTATCTATGGATGAGAGAAAATATATTTTGGATATAGTGGCACAGGAATGTAAAGGAAAGTGCACTCTTATAAGCCATATTGGTTCCATTGGCACAGAGCATGCAGTAGAATTGGGAAAGTATTCTGAAGCATTAGGATATGATGCTATTTCCTCCGTTGCTCCGTTTTATTACAAGTTTTCTTTTGAAGAAATAAAAAATTATTATTTTGATATCGTAAATAATGTAAATCTACCAATGATAATTTATAATTTTCCTGCCTTCTCGGGAGTTACATTTAATATGAGCAATATTAAAGAATTTATGAATGATGAGAGATTTATTGGAATAAAGCATACATCTTATGATTTATATCAACTAGAGCAAATGCTGAAAATTGATGAAAGACTAACAGTATTTAATGGGCATGATGAAGTGTTCTTAGGAGCATTGGCAATGGGAGCAAAGAGTGCCATAGGAAGCACCTTTAATTTCATGTCAGAAAAATTTATTAAAATCGATAAATTATTTAAAGAAGGAAATATATCAGAGGCCCAGGAAGTACAGGCTAAGGCAAATGAAATTATTGATGCTTTAATTAAAGTAGGAGTAAACCAAGGAGTAAAATATGCTTTAGAGATTCAGGGCATTGAATGCAATGGTTCACGAAGGCCATTTAGATCCTTGACTGAAGATGATAAGAAGTTATTGGAAAAGATTTTAGAATAGATATTTTGTACAAGTGGATGATGTGTTAAATCATCCATTTATATTATTAAGACTATATTGAAAATCAAGGTAAAATACAAGGAATTAACACCCTAGTAGTCTAATTAAAAGGAGTTTATTATGGTATTTGCTAATATTAAGGATTATGAAAAATATGAAAGTTTACATGAGAATTTTAAAAAAGTATTTAAATTTCTAAATAGAGAGGATTTAGCGGCTCTTTTACCTGGGCGTTATGAAATAGATGGTGATGATGTGTTTGCTTTGGTACAAGAATATGAAACTAAGGAATTAGAAGGGGCAAAATATGAAGCTCACCAAAAATATATAGATGTACAGTACATGGTGGTGGGAACTGAAAAAATGGGATACTTTCCGGTGGAAGGCTTATCTGAATTTTCTCCATATGATATAGATAAGGACTTTATGCTATTGGAGGGAGTAAATAATCTATCACTTTTGAGAAGTAGAGAACTCTTTATTTTTTTTCCTGAGGACGCTCATATGCCGGGAATAATGCTTAATAAGAGAGAAAAAGTCAGGAAGGTTGTTATAAAGGTTAAAGTTTAGCAGGTATTTTGAAGTAACTTTGGAGTGATACTGTGAAGAATATCAAATATAAGCGTGCTATTACTAGAAATGGTGGAAATATATTACTTGGAGAAGCATATAAGCATAGTATAAAAATTTTGACTATAAAATGATTAGAGATTTGGGAGTTAAAAAGTGGTTATTTAGAAAGTTAGCGATAACCTTCACATTACTGTCTCTTATAACATTATCTATATCTGCTTTACTAATATATAGCGTGACAAAAGAAAAAGTATCTGCTGATTTTAAAGAATCTACTATGCAGATACTAAAACAAAATGAAATGTATATAAAACTTATAGATGAAAGCATAGAAGTTACCTCGATTCAGATGTTACAAAACAAGGATATTGCTGAAAATTTCAATGTAAAGGGATTAAGTACATTTGAGCAGCTTCAGGCTAAGAATAGAGTTGAAAGCTATATAAAAAGTATAGGAAACAACGGTAGTTCCTCTTTGATAAAAGTTTAATTGCGCTAAGATATCTGAAAAATTTAATGATGAAATAACTAATACTATAAGACTTTTAAAAAATGTTAATACAGCAACTAATATCACAATAAAAGTTGTTATAGATAGCTCTAACGTTATTAATAATTTAAACAAAACCTCAACGAACAACTCAATGGCTATGGAAGAAGCTACAAATGCAATTTGCAACTTAGGTACTAATACTAAAGATATACTTACTATCTTAAATAAGATTAACAATATAACAAAACAAACTAATCTGCTCTCGCTTAATGCATCTATAGAGGCTGCAAGAGCAGGACAAGCAGGTAAAGGATTTGCAGTTGTGGCATCTCTATATATTCCTTCTAATGCTCAGAAATTATTTAAGGAAGAATTAGAACAGGCTGGGTATACCATTAAGTCCTTTGAGAATATAAAAGCTGCAACAACAAATATTATAGCCTCTATGAATGATACTATGGCTTCAATCAATGTAATAGATGAAGAAAAGGAATACTTAAATGATGCTGTAAGCAATATTGCTGCTATATCAGAAGAAAATATTGCTGCGACAGAAGAAGTTTCGGCAACCATTCAAAACCAATCTGAACAAAACAATGAGATGTATTTACTTGTAAAAGGATTAAGTGAAAAAGCAAATGAATTAAGTGAACTGATTCTAAAGTTTAGATTTTAAGGAGATGAGTTTATGATAAATAAAACTATTGAATTATGGGAAAATCTAACCTTCCAAAGGTCAGAACTGGATGATTTCAAACCTACTTTGGTTTCTTATGTACTAGGTGGAAATAAGAAAAGAGCAGCTGTACTTGTATGTCCAGGCGGTGGATATAGAATTACTTCAGATAGAGAAGCCGAACAAATTGCCATACAATTTAATGCTGCAGGCTTTCATGCCTTTGTTGTTTATTATAGCTGTGCACCTAGAAAGCATCCTCAGCCATTAATGGATGTATCAAGGGCTATGTGTATAATACGAGAAAATGCAGAGGAGTGGAATGTTGACGTTGATAAAATTGCGGTGTGTGGATTTTCAGCAGGTGGGCATTTAGCGGCAAGTCTCGGGGTACACTGGGAAAAATCATACTTGCTTGAGAATCCTGGAATTAAGCAGGGACTTAATAAACCAAATGCTTTAATATTAAGCTATCCTGTTATAAGCTCAGGTGAACTTGCTCATAGAGACTCTTTTGTGAATTTGTTAGGAGTAGAAGCTGATAGTAATTTATTATATGAAATGTCTTTAGAGCATCATGTGAAAATGAGTACATCTCCAACTTTTATCTGGCATACTGTTGAAGACAAAACTGTTCCAGTGGAAAATACCATACTATTTGCACAGGCATTATGCAAAAACAAGGTACCTTTTGAGCTTCATATTTATCCTAAAGGTCCTCACGGCTTATCTCTTGCAACTGCTGAAACACAAACTAAGGAGAAAGAGATAAATCTTCACGTAGCTACATGGATGAACCTATGCATCCAGTGGTTAGATGAATTATTTTAGATAATTTTTATGATAGGTGGTAGAGATAATGATTTATAAAAATGCAGAGTTTTATAACATAGATGAAATTCATGAAATAAAGGAAGAGGGAGTTTTTGTATTATCACGCATTCCTGAAAAAGTTAGAGCAGAGCTTAACGAAAAAGCTAAGAGAGCAGCTTTTTTTGGCTGTGGAACAGAAATAAGGTTCAATATAGAAGATGAATGTATAAAGCTTGTATTACAAAGGGCACCAGAAGAGGGTGCAGTTCTCGATACAGGATTGGTGGAAATATATTATGGAAGCTTCCAAGCTTCTTGGGAATATAGCCCTAGGATATTATCCACAAAAAAACCTACTGAGCTCATTATTAAAAGGCCTAAAAACATAAAGACTTTAGAAAGACTCTCTAAAGAATATAGTCTTCCGTTTGATCCTAATTTAGTAAGGGTGATTCTGCCCTATGACTGGAAAAACTATTTGATAGATTTAGAAGGTAGCTGCACCCCTCCAAGGTCAGAGCAGGTTCCAAGTAAAAGATATTTGGCTTATGGTTCTTCTATTACTCACGGAAGCTCAACTATAGGGCCAAATGCATCTTATGCTATGAGAACAGCAGAACTATTAGGAATTGATTTAATAAATTTAGGCTTTGCCGGAGGTGCATATATGGAAGCCGCCATGGCAGATTATATTGCAGAAAGAAATGATTGGGATTTTGCGACGTTAGAAATGGGCATTAATGTTGTTGAACAATGGAGTGTAGAACAGTTTGAAGAGAAGGTAGATTGTTTTATTTCTAAAATAGCTTTAGCAAATAAAAACAAGTGGATATTCTGCATCGATTTATTTACCTGTTATCTTGATTATGAAAATAGCGATAAAATCATAAAGTATAGAAAAGTTGTTAAAGAAAAAGTTGAAAAACTCAAGCTGCCAAAACTTATTTATATAAATGGTACAGATTTGCTTAAGTCTGTAACTGGATTAACGATAGACCTGACACATCCGTCAGCCTTTGGGATGGAGGAAATTGCAAGGAATCTTAGCTATGTAATAAATAAATATATGAAGAATTGAAGAAATACTACAAAATTAAATCATGTTAAGTTATTGCAACAAATATAGGAGTGAGAGGTGATAAGCTTGATAAATATAAAAAAGTATTGGGAAGATTTGAATATAATGCATGTTAATAGGGAGAACCCTAGAGCTTACTATATACCCTATGGAAGTGAAGAGACAGCTTTAACGAAGAATCGTACATCATCACCCTTTTTTCAATTGTTAAATGGAGGATGGAAATTTAAATACTATGAAAGCATAAAGTTTGTAGAAGACTGTTTTTATAAAGATTACGTGGATGTAAGTGCATGGGATACTCTAATAGTTCCTTCTTGCTGGCAGGCTAAAGGATATGATAAATACCATTATACAAATGTTAATTACCCATATCCTTGTGATCCTCCATATGTACCAAATGATAATCCGGTTGGATTATATATAAGAGATTTTAATATAAGAGACCAGTGGGATGAAAAGGAAAAATATGTTGTTTTTGAAGGAGTGAATTCTTGTTTTTATTTTTGGATTAATGGCAGCTTTGTAGGATACAGCCAAGGAAGCCGTATGCCAGCTGAGTTTAATATTTCACAGTTTGTACGTAGCGGGAAGAATAAGATGGCTGTAATGGTACTTAAATGGTGTGATGGTAGCTATATTGAAGACCAAGATTTATGGCGCTATTCAGGAATTTTTAGAGATGTATATTTACTTGCTAGGAATGAAACACATATCAGGGACATTTTTGTTAGACAAACAGTATCAGAGGACTTCAAAAATGCGGTATTAAAATGTGAAATAGATACAATTGGCTGCTGTAGTATAAAAGCTGAGCTAAGAGATGCATCAGGAAAAGCAGTAGTGCAGGGAGAAGTTGTAATTGATGGAAGCGGATCAATTGATTTTAAAATAGACGAACCTATACTATGGAATGCAGAAAAACCTTATCTATATAAACTGTTTGTATACAGCGGTGAAGAAGTACTTGTTTTCAATACTGGTTTTAGAAGAGTTGAGATTAAAGATAGTGCATTCATGATAAACGGAAAGCCTGTAAAGCTAAAAGGAGTGAATCGTCATGATTCACATCCGGAACTTGGACAAACCATTCCATTAAATCACATGATTAATGATTTAATGATTATGAAGAGAAATAATATAAACACAATCAGAACATCACACTATCCAAACGATCCGCGTTTTTTAGATTTATGTGATGAATATGGATTTTATTTAGTTGATGAGGCAGACTTAGAATGTCATGGAGTTCAGCATGCAGGGGACTTCCATATGCTGACTAAAAATCCTCAGTGGGAAAAAGCTTTCATGGATAGGGCAGAGAGGCTTGTGGAAAGAGATAAAAACCATGCTTCAGTTATAATATGGTCCATGGGTAATGAATCAGGATATGATGTAAATCATATGGTTATGGCTGATTGGACTAAAAAAAGAGATAACTCAAGATTAATTCACTACGAAGGTGCAGCATCAATATATGGCGGTAATCTTAATGCAGAGTGCTTAGATATGGAAAGCAGGATGTATGCTTCAACAGAATTTATTGAAGAGTATGCAGTGAATGATGGAAATAAGAAGCCTCTATTTTTATGCGAATACAGTCACGCTATGGGTAACAGCCCTGGAGACTTAAAAGAATATTGGGATATCATATACAAGTATCCAAAGCTTATGGGAGGATGTGTATGGGAATGGTGCGACCATGGCATAAAAACAACTAACCGTGAAGGATTAGAATATTATGCCTATGGCGGAGATTTCAAAGATATGCCTAATGACGGGAATTTCTGCCTTGATGGATTGGTTTATCCTGATAGGACACCTCATATAGGACTTTTAGAATTTAAAAAAGTTATTGCACCTGTTAGAATAGAAGAGGAAGACTTGAAGCAAGGTACAATAAAGGTTACAAATCTCTATGATTTTATTAACTTATCACATATAACTTTACAATGGAAGATAGAGAAGGATGGAATGACTATAGAGCAGGGAGAGATTAGTGATTTGGATATTCTGCCACAAAGCTCTGCTATAATAAAATTGCCATATAATTTGCCTGAAGAATCTATTAGCAAGTTTTTTATTACAATATTTGCTTTGCAGAAGAAGTCTACTCCTTGGGCTGAAAGAGGACATGAAATAACCTTTGAGCAATTTGAACTTCCTGTAACCAAAATCCTATCCAATGATAATAAATATAGCTCTTATATCAAGTTAGAAGAAGCAGGAAACCTTGTTAAGGTAGAAGGCTTTGATTTTTATCACGTGTTTGATTTGTACGAGGGGAGCTTTATCAGGATATCAAAGAATAATGTTGATATGATAAAAGGGCAGCCTAAATTCAATATTTGGCGTGCTCCTACAGATAATGACAGGAGAGTAAAGCTAAAGTGGATGGAAGAAGGCTATGACATAGTAAAAACTCATGTGTATGAGTCAAAAGTTTTAGAAGTAAATGAAAGTTCCGTAAAAATATCCGTTGATTTTTCTCTTGGTGGATATACTAAGCTTCCAATTTTGCACGGAAAAACTGTATGGACTATTCTTGGCACGGGAGAAATTATGCTTGATGTAAGGGTAAATGTAAGAGAAGGTTTGGTATTTCTACCTCGTTTTGGGCTGCAGCTAGAAATGCCTGAAGGAAATGAAGAAGTAGAATACTTTGGAAATGGACCACATGAAAACTATATAGATAAGAAGCATAGCACAAGAATAGGCAAATATTTAACAACAGTAGATGGAATGTTTGAAAATTACCTTAGGCCGCAGGAAAATGGCTCAAGGTGTGAAAATGATTGGCTTATAGTATCTAACGAGCAAGGAATGGGACTAAAGTTTATAGCAGCTTCAGGTTTTTCCTTTAATGCTTCACACTATAGCCCTGAGGATTTGGCAGCTGCAGGCCATCCTTTTGAACTCAGAAAAAGAAAAGAAACTATTGTAAATATTGATTACAAAATGAGTGGAGTAGGATCTAATTCTTGTGGTCCCGAGCTTTTAGAAAAATATCGCTTAGATGAAATTAAATTTGAGTTCAAACTTAGAATTGTTCCAGTATTTAAAGAAAACTGACTTAAGCCTGTAATTCATATTAACCTGAAATTTTGAGTATTAGAAAATGAAGGCAGCCTCAAAGTAGAATGAATCTTCTATTTTGAGGCTGCCTTTTTATTTGTTAAATCAGCATAATGTAGAGACTAAAAATTAATGAGATTAATCCTATTGACATAAAAAGAAAAAAGAGTTATAACTATAACTGACTGGTCAGTATAAACTGAACAGTCAGTTTAAAATTATTCAGAGAGGGGAGATAGTACGATGAATTTTTTCAAAGTAGCAGGAAGAGATATATCAAGTATATTTAAGAATCGATTTATTAGAGTATCGGTCGTAGCAATTATTATAGTTCCTCTTTTATACAGTCTGCTCTACCTATATGCTTTCTGGGACCCATATAACCGTCTGCAGGACCTTTCAGTTGCAGTAGTTAATACGGACAAGGGAACAGAAAAGGACGGGGAGGCCGTAAACTACGGGAAGGACTTAGTGGATAAACTAAAGGATAATGATAAGGTAGGTTGGAAGTTTGTGTCCAAGGAAGAAGCTGAAAGAGGGCTTAAAGACAAAGGTGGCTATTATGCTATATTTGTAGTTCCAGAGGATTTTTCAGCTAAGGTAATTAGTGCAAAGGATGGAAAACCACAACCGCCTAGTATTCTATACTCCGCAAATGAGAAAAAGAATTTTCTTGCAGCACAGATAAATAAAAATGTTTTGGCTGAACTAAAAGCAGAACTAACTAAAAACATTGTTGATGAATATACTAAGGTAACCTTTGACAGTCTTTATGAAGTTAAAGACGGAATGCAAAAAGCTGCTGATGGCAGCAAAGAGCTTTATGATGGAATGGGTCGGCTTAAGGATAAAGTTCCAGAGTTAAAGGATGGAGTTAATAAACTTGCTGATGGTTCAGGAGATTTAAAGGATGGCTTAACTACTGCTAAAGAAGGAACTGTACAGCTATACTATGGAGCAAATGAACTAGACTCAGCTTTAGCTAAAGCAAAGGATGGAGCTTCACAGTTAAATGAAGGTCTAGGACAGTTAAACGGTCAAGTTCCAGAGCTTAAAGCTGGAATTTCACAGCTTTATAAAGGTTCAAGTGATTTGAACGCTGGACTTAATCAAGTAGGAGCAGGTTTAAATCAGCTTAATAATGCTGTTAATACAGGTGATGCTCAGCATCCAAGCTTAGTGCAAGGAATAACTTCTATAAACTCTGGTGTGACTAGGATTTCAAGTACAGTAGATGCATTAAACAAGCTAGTATTGTTATACAATAATGCACCAACTCAACAACAAAAGGATTATGCTTTATCACAAATAATAGCAATTATTCCTCAATTAAATGCAGCTGTAAATACAGACAGTCAAACCAACATAAGCCTAAAAACAGGAACAGCGATGCTTTATAATAAAGTAGTTGAACCAAAGACAGGCTTAGCTGATGGTGTTAAGGCTTTAAATGCTGCAGTAAATGTAGGAAGCAAAAACCAAAAGAGTGTAGTTGCTGGTGTTGGACAAATGACAGAAGGCTTGAATGCTTTAAACAGCAAAATTCCAACATTAGAAGCTGGAGTTGGAAAGCTTTATGCTGGGTCTTCAGATTTAAGCAATGGACTTGTGCAAATAAAAGATGGTTCATCTAAATTAAAAAATGCTATAGCAAAGCCTGAAGAGGTTAAGAATATTGCACAAAAACAAACTAGCTCAAAAGACACCCTGCTTGGTGGAATGACAAAGCTTCAAGATGGTGGAGTTCAGTTAAATGACGGACTAAATACACTAAAGAGCAATATACCACAGCTTGAAGACGGAGTTAATAAATTAAGTGATGGTTCACAAGAACTAAGTGATAAGCTTCAAGAAGGTTATGACAAGATAAATAAAAATTTATTAAATGACAGCAAAACTATGGGAGACTTTGTTTCACAGCCTTTGACAATAGATGAAAAGCCAATGTACGCAGTTAAAAACTACGGCTCAGGCTTTACACCATACTTTATCCCACTATCTTTGTGGGTTGGGGCTTTAATGATGTTCTTCGTAATAAAAGAAGATGTAGATTCAGATATCAATGCAAGTTCGGCTTCGGTAGTACTTGGTAAATTCCTATCCTATGGTATTATAGGTATAATACAAGCCGTTCTAGCAAGCTCAATAGTTTTAGTTTTAGGCTTAACGCCAGATAACGTGGTTCTATACTTCTTATTTAATATTTTATTATCCTTTGTATTCATAGCTATAATACAAAGCTTGATATTCTTAATGGGTGATGCAGGAAGACTTTTAGCTATAGTATTATTAATACTTCAGCTTACAGCTTGTGCAGGTACTTTCCCACTAGAAGTAGTGCCAACTTTCTTTAAGGTAATAAATCCACTTATGCCATTTACTTATGCTGTATCAGGTTTAAGAGAAGTAATTTCAGGCTTAGACTATAATGTGTTTGCAAAAGATTCAGCAACACTTGCAGCAATAATGGCAGCTTTCTTAGTATTTTCTGTATTAATGAAGGGACATGCAGACAGAGTTAAAGAAAGAATTAGACAAAGAAAAAATGAAATAACAGCATAATTTAAGAGGGTGTCTAGAAAATAGGCACCCTCTTTTTATATTTATATTATTAATTTACCTAACTTGACCTTCTCCGTAAATCATATATTTTATGCTTGTAAGCTGCTCCAATCCCATTGGTCCTCTGGCATGAAGCTTTTGAGTACTTATACCTATCTCTCCTCCAAAGCCGAATTCAAAGCCATCTGTAAATCTTGTAGAGGCATTTACATATACTGCAGCTGCATCAATCTCCTTTAAGAATCTTTGCGAGTTAAAATAATTATTTGTTATAATTGCTTCTGAATGCTTAGTTCCATATTTATATATGTGTTCTATTGCCTCATCTAAAGAGTCTACTATTTTTACAGCAAGAATTAAATCTAAAAATTCTGTGGACCAATCCTCTTTACTGGCTGGTACTGCAGCTTTAATTAAAGCCTGAGTTTTTTCACATCCTCTTATTTCAACACCTAGAGATACCAATTTGGGAGCCAATTTTTCTAAAAGTTCCTTATAGCAATCTTTATGAACAAGTAAAGTCTCCATAGCATTGCATACAGCAGGTCTTTGTGTTTTTGCATTTATTATAATATCTTCAGCCATGCTTAAATCAGCATCGGAATCTACATATACATGACAATTGCCTACACCTGTTTCTATAACTGGAACTGTAGCATTTTGTACTACATTCCTAATTAATCCTGCTCCACCTCGTGGAATAAGCACATCAATATAAGAATTTAGCTTCAACATTATGTTCACAGCTTCTCTGTCTTTTATATCTATATACTGAATACTGTTTTCAGGCAAACCAGCAGCATCTCCAGCCTTTGCTATTATTTCTGCAATAGCCTTATTGGAATTTAATGCTTCAGAGCCGCCACGCAGCAGCACAGCATTTCCAGACTTGATGCAAAGACCGGCAGCATCAACAGTTACATTAGGTCTAGCCTCATAAATAATGCCTATTACTCCAAAAGGAACTCTTACTTGGTTTATTCTAAGTCCGTTAGGTCTTTGAAAACCTTTGGTGACTTCACCAATAGGATCTGGAAGAGCTGCAATTTGCCTTAATCCTTCAGCCATATCAGCAATTCTTTTTTCATTTAGTAAAAGCCTGTCAAGCATAGCTCTTGATAAGCCCTTATCTTGTCCAGTCTCCATATCCTTTTTATTTTCATTTAAAATAAATGAAACATTTTGAATAAGTGCTTCTGCCATCATATTCAAAGCTTTATTTTTTATATTTGTAGCTGTATTTCCAAGTGTTCTTGCTGCTTCTTTTGATCTTTTTCCCTTTTCCTCAATATAAGCTTTATTATCCATACCGTATAACACTCCTATTAATTAAATTTTTTCAAAATTGTCATTAGGCCTAAATAGCGTGCCCACTTCGCTGCAGTTTACTATGTCTTGAAGTATTCCTTTTTTTGATCCGTTTGCAATCACCATTGCTGTTCCTGCCGAAGTAGCTATTTTTGAAGCAGAAAGCTTTGTAGTCATACCACCAGTTCCAAGCTTTGTACCTGCACCGCTTGCAGTCTTTTCAATTTCAGCATTAATATGATCTACAAATGGTATAAGGGAGGCATTAGGATTTATATTAGGATTATCGTTATATAAACCATCAATATCTGAAAGCAATATTAATAAATCGGCTTCTATCAAGCTTGCTACCAAGGCAGATAAAGTATCATTATCTCCTACCTTTATTTCATCTACTACAACAGCATCATTTTCATTTACTATAGGGATAACCCCCAGGTTTAATAAGGCAAGAAAGGTGTTTTTAGCATTAGAGGCTCTATGTTTATTAGAAAAATCCGCCTTTGTTAAAAGCATTTGTGCCACTGTTTTTCCGTATTCTGAAAATAGCTTCTCATACATATGCAAAAGAATTCCCTGACCTACCGCTGCAGCTGCCTGTTTTTCTGGTATAGTCTTTGGCTTCGTCTTAAGTCCAAGCTTGCCCATACCTGCCCCAACTGCCCCAGAAGTCACTAATATTACCTCATAATTTTGATTGTGCAAGTCTGCTAGCTGCCTAACAAGCTCTTCAATACGAGATAAATTTAATAGACCACTTGAGTGAGTCAAAGTCGATGTACCAACCTTTACAACTATTCTCTTAGTCTCTTCTAAATACTTTTTTCTATAATTCATGTAATTAAAGCCTCCTAAACTGAAGTCTATCTATATCATAAGCACTTTATTACATTAATTTTATACACAAAATGCAAGTTTATCAAATAAATATTTCAGGTTTAGAATGCATAATCTGTCTAAATTCGTCGTAGTTTAGGATGTCTCCTTAGATTTTCCTTGTATTTATCGTCAAATAATTTATAATATTTATATAAGTATAAGGAAGCGAGAGAGGATAAATTATGGCTGGAAGCTTAATAAAAATAAAAGAGATTATCCAGGACTTAAATCCATCGGAAAAAAAGGTGGCACAGTATATTGTAGACAATCCATCAGACATATCCCACCTGTCTATAGGAGAATTGGCAGAAAAGAGTGGTTCTAGTGAAGCTACTGTTGTTAGGCTGTGTAAGCTTTTAGATTTTAAAGGCTACAAGGATTTTAAAATAAGTATCACAAGAGATATTGCTTTCATGGCAAGAGATGATGAGGGTGAGCAATATACGGATGTTGAGCCAGGTGACGATTTAAAATCCATAATTCAAAATATAAGCTATAACAATAAAAAGTCCATAGAAAATACGTTAGAGATAATATCCTATAAAGCTATAGAAGAAGCTGTTGAGGCTATATCGAAAGCTGATAGAATAGAGTTTTACGGTGTGGGAGCTTCTCATATAATTGCACTTGATGCTGCTCAGAAGTTCTCAAGAATTAATAAAGTAGCATTAGCTTATCCAGATCCTCATGTTCAAATAGTTTCAGCGGCGAACCTTAATAAGGGCGATGTGGCAATTGCTGTTTCATATTCAGGTGAAACAAAGGATACTTATGAATCCATAAGTGTTGCAAAGGAATCGGGAGCTACAACTATCAGTATAACAAAGTTTGGTCAGAGTACTATAAGTGATTTCTGCGATATTAATCTTTTTGTATCAGCACCAGAAATAAGCATAAGAAGCGGTGCGATGTCCTCTAGAATAGCTCAGCTTAACGTTATAGATATATTATTTACTGGTGTTGCTAGTAAGGATTTTGACAAGATTAAAAAGCATCTTAACAGAACTAGAAAAGCCACTAGAGAAAAAAAGAGCATTTAGAAAAAGCCGGCCTATATAGGCTGGCTTTTGTATTCTCTTCTTGCATGCTCAGTTGTTGGATGCATATTTTTATTTTTTATAAAGTCTTCTGCTATTTGAGGGAAGAGAAGGTAGGAAAGTACATCCTCATCATGAGTAGTTGTATCCTTCAAATGTTCTTTCGCTTTATCAAAAGCAGGTTCTAAGGTATCCGCAAATCTTATAGTTATAGGTTTTTCATTTCCTAGTGCTTTTTCTAGTAGTTCTTCATTTATTCTTCCAGGTGCTTTTCCATATTCACCTTTACAGTAAGCCTTAACTTCCTTAAGAATCATTTTGTACCGTTCCCCTGTAAGAATATTTACTGTAGCTTGAGTACCCACCATTTGACTCATTGGGGTAACCAATGGGGGATAGCCTAAGTCTTCTCTAACTCGTGGGACTTCGTTTAATACAGCATCAAGTTTATCTATAGCATTTTGATTCTTAAGTTGAGATATCATATTAGAGAGCATTCCACCAGGAATTTGATAGGTTAAAGCCTCAGGCTGTGGAGTTAATACCTTTGAATCTAAGACTCCTGACTTGGAAAAATCATCTCTTATAGGCTTAAAAAAGTCATTAACAGCTTTTAGCTTGGAAGCCTGAAGACCAGTATTAAAGTCCATATCTTCTAAGACATAGTGCATAGATTCTGTTGGAGGCTGTGAGGTTCCACTTGAGAAAGAAGATATTGCGCAGTCTATTCCATCTACTCCAGCTTCAGCAGCCTTTAAATAAGACATTTCTGCTATGCCGTTTGTTGAATGAGAATGCAAGATTACAGGCACGTTTACAACTTCCTTTATACTCTTAACTAAATTATAGGCAATTCTAGGCATTATAAGTCCAGCCATATCTTTTATGCATATGGAGTCTGCACCTATATTCTCAAGCTGTTTTGCTAGCTTAATATAGCTTTCTATATCATGAATAGGGCTAACTGTATATACAATGCAGCCTTGAGCATGAGCGCCTTGTTTTTTTGTTTCCTCCATAGCAACTTCAATATTTCTAAAATCATTTAAAGCATCAAATATTCTTATTATATCCATACCATAGTAAACAGCCATTTTAATAAATTTTCTAACCACATCATCTGGATAATGCTTATAGCCTAAAAGGTTTTGACCTCTTAAAAGCATTTGAAGCGGAGTTTTTCTAACTATGGTTTTTATTTTTTTTAATCTTTCCCAAGGATCTTCGTTCAAGTATCTTATACAGGAGTCAAAGGTAGCCCCGCCCCAGCATTCAAGTGAATGATAGCCAACTTCATCAAGCTCTTTAAGTATTGGAGCAAACAGGTCAAAGGAAAGTCTTGTTGCAATAAGAGACTGATTTGCATCTCTAAGCACAGTTTCAGTTATATTAATTTTCTTCATAGCGACCTCCTGGTTATATTGTGAATATTATGCCAATTAGCCTTTAATTAAAGCATATATCAAAATAATCATTTTTAAAACTAGTATTTGTAATTAATATGGATTCTTATCCATTTTTTAAAGGCTATTGACACATAATTTATATTGTAATAAAATGTTATGGTAATATTAATATGTTTCCGTAGCTCAGAAGGATAGAGCGACCGCCTCCTAAGCGGTAGGCCGTGGGTTCGATTCCCGCCGGGAACACCAAAAACTCTGTAGATTAATTAATCTACAGAGTTTTTTATTTATATAATAATGAAATTATAATAGCAAAGAATACCTATTAGCTATATAATAATATTGTCGAAACTAGTGTTTTAGAGTACTCGCTGTTTAAGGAGGGCATAACATTGAAGCATCAAAATCAAAAATCAATTGCTGAGCTTTACAAACAGCATATTAAACTGATAATTTCAATAATAGCTGCAGTAATGATGTCTATATTTATCTTACTATTTTTAAATTTAAGCAAAACAAACAATAACAATAATCTTATAAATACTCTAGGAAAGCAGAGAATGCTTACTCAAATGATGGCTAAGGATGTAGGCAGAATTTATGAGTTAACAACAATTACAAATGGACAAGTTCTATATGAAATAGATAAAGATGAGCTTAAAAGCAGAACTATAAAAACTATAGATGAATTGAGCTTATCAATGAACGAATATGATAAACAGCTTAGCAATATCAAAAAGGGTTATGTTGAAGCAGATGGAAAAGGTATACGTTTCAAAGGAAATTTTAATGAATTAAATAAAATAATAGATGAGCAGGAAAAAGTTTGGACGAGTTTTAAGGAAGCAATAAATAAGGTCATTAAAGAACAAAATAATTCGACTGAATTTTTAGATGCAGTAAAATACATAAATGAAAATAATGAAGTTCTTTTAAATTACAGCAATCAAGTAACGGAAAATGTATTAAGCTATAATAACAAAAGGGCTACTATAATATATTATTTATTTATGATTTTACCTCTTCTGATGCTTATATTCCTTGCGGTGTTCATTAAGAGAGCATATAAGAGTTTGTTTATACCAATCAGCCAATTATCAAAGGGAGTATCTACTCTAGGTATTAAAGTAGAGCAGGAACCTCTTATGACGGCTGCAGGTCAGGAATCTCTTCCGGCCTTCTCAGAAGTAACTATGCTTTTTGATCAGTTAAATAGCTTGATACTGTTTATTGAAAACTTAAATAGAAATATTCCTTTTAAAGATGTGCTAAATTATATATTTAAAGATTTTTCAAAATATATTCCATACACCTATATTGGAGTTGCATTGATAGATGATGATAAGAAAAATATAACAGCTGCCTATGCTGCTTGTGATAAATTTCATACTAATTTGCCTCAAAAGCTTTTAGGAAAAACAGTTACTTTAAAGAATACAAGCCTTGAAAAAATTGTTGAAACGGGCGAAGAGAGAATTATAAATGATTTGGAGGAGTATATAAAAGACAAGCCTTTTAAAGAGTATAATAGAATTTTACTTGAAGAAGGAGTAAGAGCTTCCATTACATTTCCTCTTAGAAAAAATGACGAAGTTATAGGAATTATATTTTTCTCAAGCAATACTAAAAATGTTTATAGAAAAGAACATGTAAGATTTCTTAAAACTCTTGCTAATAGTATTGTGCTTGCACTAGAGAAGGATATTCTGATGGAAGACATGATTATAAGTTCCACTATGGCGTTAGCTAAGCTCACTGAAGAGAGAGATAATGAAACAGGAGAGCATCTGCAGCGTATGAAGATATATTCGAGAATGTTAGCTCAGTTTTTAGCTGAAGAGGAAAAATATAAAGACTTTATAGATATAGATTACATAAATGATATTGAAAGGTTTGCACCTTTGCACGACATAGGAAAAGTAGGTATAAGGGATGAAATTTTACTAAAGCCAGGCAAGCTTACAGAAGAAGAATTTGAAATTATGAAAACTCATGCTTCCTATGGAGCTAAGGTTTTAAGAATGGCAGAGAATAACCTAAACAAAAAAGGAAGAAGCATATATAGATTGGCTATAGAAATAGCAGAAGGACACCATGAAAAATGGGATGGAAGCGGATACCCCTATGGAAAGAAAGGAGAGGCTATTCCAGTAAGCGCTAGAATAGTAGCCATGGCAGATGTATTTGACGCCTTAACAAGTGAAAGGCCCTATAAAAAACCTTTTAGTTTTGAAGATTCAGTTAAGATTATTACAGATGGTAAAGGAAAGCATTTTGATCCTGAACTAGTTAATGTGTTTATGAGAAATATACATAAGATAAAACAGAAGTATATAGAATTTAATTCTAAGCCGTTGTTATAATTAGTTTAGGTTTAGGGAAATATAAGGTGTGAGATTTATAAAACGAAAGGAAGAGATCTTTATGCCTTATACTTTACCTGAATTACCTTACGCTTATAATGCTTTGGAACCACATTACGATGAACAAACCGTTAGACTTCATCATGACATGCATCATAAAGCTTATGTTGATGGACTTAACAATGCAGAAACTAAATTAGCTGAAGCTAGAGAAAAAGGTGATTATGCATTGATTAAGCACTGGGAAAGAGAATATGCTTTCCATGGAGCAGGACATATTCTTCATACAATGTTCTGGCAAAATATGAAGCAAGGCGGCGGTGGAGAAGCTGCAGGGCAAATAGCCGATCAAATTAACAAAGATTTTGGAAGCTATGATGCATTCAAAAAGCAGTTTAGCGCAGCGGCAGTAGCAGTTGAAGGTTCAGGCTGGACAGTTTTATGCTGGAATAAAATGTTCCAAAAGCTAGTTATACTTCAAGTTGAAAAGCATCAAAATCTAACTCAATGGGAAGTATGCCCTTTATTAATAGTTGATGTTTGGGAACATGCTTACTATTTGAAATATCAAAATAAGAGAGCAGCTTTTGTTGATGCATGGTGGAATTTAATAAATTGGGATGATGTAAATAATAGACTTGCAGCTTCAATGAAATAAGCAGCAAAGCAAAACACACCTGAAAGAATTATCTTTTAGGTGTGTTTTATTTTGGATATAATTACTTTAACAAGCAGTTTGAATTGGAAAGGTAAAGCTATGAAAGAATTTTATATGAATGAAGCCATAAAAGAAGCTAACAGAGCATTAGAATTAAAAGAAGTCCCAGTGGGAGCAATTATAGTAAAGGATAATAAAATAGTTTCAAGGGCGCATAACCTCAAGGAAACTCTAAAGGATCCTTCTGCTCATGCAGAGATTTTAGCTATAAGAAAAGCTTGCGAGGCTTTAAACAATTGGAGACTTACAGGTTGTAAAATGTATGTAACACTGGAGCCATGTCCAATGTGTGCCTCAGCTATTTCCCAAGCAAGGATAAGCAGGCTTTATATAGGAACCTTTGACCCAACTGCAGGTGGCTGCGGTTCCGTTATAGATATAATTAATGACTATCATCTTAATTACAAGACACAGCTTGAGTGGATGTATGATGAACGATGCAGCAGGCTTCTTAAAGAATTTTTCAAGAAAAGAAGATAAGAAGAAAACAAGATAAGAAGAAAAGAAGAAAAGAAGATAACAATTTAACAATATAAAAATATAGAGGCTTTAAGGTAAAAGTATAAGTTAAAAATAAATAATATTTTGTGAAACTAAAGTGGGTTAATCAAAGTCTAATTGGCGAAAGAGAAAACAAATAATACAGCCATGCATAAATTGCAGCGTACTGTTAGGGAGGAAGTTATGAGCGAGGAAGAATTGGTCATAGCAGCTCAAAGTGGAGATAATGAAGCATTTTATAAGCTTATGTCCTTATATAGCAAAAGCTTGTATAAGATAGCTTATAGTTATCTAGAAAGTCAGCAGGAGGCACTTGAAGCTGTTCAAGAAACTACCTGTAGAGCTTTTATAAAGCTTAAAAAGTTAAAGCAAACGAAGTATTTTAAAACCTGGGTTACTAAAATACTAATAAACTACTGCATAGATGAAGTTAAAAGAAATAAGAAGTTAACTGAGCTAACTATAGAGATTGAGGCAATTAACAGCACTTCAGAAGATGATATGCTTGATATTGAAATAGCTTTAAATAAATTGGATTCAAGGTATAAAGAAGTAGTAGTTCTTAAATATTTTCAAGACATGACTACCCAGGACATAGCCAGCATCTTGGATTGTCCCGAGGGAACTGTAAAAACTTGGCTTCACCGTGGACTTAATAGCTTGAGAAATTATTTTAAGAAGGATGGTGATTTGAATGTTTGATGCTGAAGATAGCATAGTAGTTCCAGATAATTTAGATGATTATATTAAAAAAGGAATCGCCTCTGGCATAAAGAAAAAGAAAGTAAATAGGACAAAGTTTGCAGCAAATGCAGCGGTGGTATGTTTATTGCTTTTATTTACAGTGTTCATTAGAACATCGCCTGTTTTTGCAGCTTATGTAACTAAGATTCCCGGCCTTGAATACTTGGTTAGGCTGATAAATCACGATAAAGGACTGCAGAGTGCTGTAGAGAACAATTTTATTCAAAACATCAACTCGTCCATAACTAAAGAAGGCATAACCTTTACCATTAAGGATACGATAATAGACAAATATAAAGCATTAATCTTTTATTCCATAGAAAATAATAAAGACAGCAAGTTTATTGAACTTGCTGAAGTAAAATTAATTGATGAGAAGGGAAAAGAGCTCCCTGTAGGTGTAGGCTGGAGCGTAAGCAGACCTGATGAGAAAGTCGGCAATAAAAAAGTTGAAGATAAGATTGAAATAAGTTTTATAGAGGAAGGTACACTGCCAAATAACCTTCACCTTGAAATAAAGCTTAGAGAACTGGATTCCTATGATGATATAAATAAGGTGAAAACCATGATAGATGGAATTTGGACCTATGATATTCCTGTAAATAAGAAAAAAATAGAGGCTATGGAAAAAAGCTATAGCTTAAATAAGCAAATTAATATAGACGGCCAAAAAGTAACCTTTAAGAAGGTGATGATTACACCAATAAGAGCTGCCGTAGAGGTTGAGTATGATGAAAATAACTCAAAGAAAGTACTTGGCTATGATGATATAAAAATTGTTGATGAAAAGGGAAATCAATGGGGAACTATCATAAATGGAGTTAGTGGCAGCAGGAAAAATGATAGTCACGAAACAATTTACTTCCAGAGCAACTATTTTAATTCACCAAAGCACTTATATATAAAAGCCTCTAATGTAAGGGCTGTTGACAAGGATAAAGCAAATGTAGTTGTAGATATTGAAAGTAGCAAGCTTTTAAAGGCTCCTGACGAAAAGCTTAAGCTAATGAGAGTAGACAAAGGAGAAACAGAAACCCGTATAACATTCTCTCTTGAAAGAGATAAGTTGTTTGATGAAAAACTGGGCTACTTTATTTTCAGCGGTACCTTTAAAGACTCTAATGGAAAGGCCTACCATGAAAATCATTGTGAGACATACAGCGAGAGCGTTAACGAACAAACCATAAATTTTATAATTGACAATAACTCCGATATTAAAGGTCCAATCTTCTTAGAGTTATATAACTATCCACAGAGAATAATCAGTGATTTTGAAGTAAGGATTAAATAGATAGAGGAGCC
The DNA here is from genome assembly GCF_023656515.1 of Clostridium swellfunianum. NCBI lineage: Bacteria > Bacillati > Bacillota > Clostridia > Eubacteriales > Clostridiaceae > Clostridium > Clostridium swellfunianum. Next base: position 2,761,455 of record NZ_JAMOFV010000006.1, on the reverse strand, counting down.
CTAGGCTCCTTTATTGTTTCTTGCATTTTATCTTAAAATCTAGTAAAATAATAAAATAAAAGAATATGGAGAGATGTCCGAGAGGTCTATGGTAGCTGACTCGAAATCAGCCGTACGGGTCATACCCGTACCAAGGGTTCAAATCCCTTTCTCTCCGCCAAAGAAGGTGCTCCAGCAAATTTGGAGTACTTTTTTGTTTTCCAATAATATACTACAAAAATACCTATTAGAAATAAAGGAGTTTATAAAGTAACGTCGAAATATACATTATATGTTATTTCTATAACGCACTTATTTTAAAAGCTTTCGGGGGATAAATATGTTTAAATCATTAAAGACAAAAATACTAGCATCTATGGTAATGTTAACCTCTATATGTACATTTACTTTTATAGGTGTTTCTTTTTATGCAATGCGAACAACAGTTACAAGTCAAATGAAGAACGATGGTGCTAATCTGGTTAGTGTTATTAACAGAGAAATAGGGAAGCATGACTTAAACGATAGGGAAGGCATCACAAAAATATTAAAGGAAATTAAAGAACAAGGCAATGGAAATATAAAGTATATAACACTTGCAGACACAAACCTAAAGGTTGTTGCTTCAAGTGATAGTGAATTTAAGGCAGCAAATGATGAAAATGTTGATTCTGTATCTTCTGCTTCTACTCAGGGCAGCAGTGAATCAACAAAAAACATAGAACAAGGGAAGTCTAATGGATATACCTTTAAAACGGATGGTGGAGAAAAAGTATATAATGTATCTACTTCTTTTTTTCAGGCAGATAAACAGGTTGGAACTATAAGTGTTGGAATTTCCTTAGGTCTAATGAACAGCATGATTACTAAAAGTATTATACAAGTTCTTATTGTTGCTTTAGCGGTGCAGGCACTTGCAGTTATTATTGGAGTAATTATATCTAAAAATATAACTACTCCAATAATAAACACAATAAAAAAGCTTGATTTATTTGAAAAAGGAGACTTTACAGTAGAATTTGAAAGTAAGTCAAATGATGAAACAAGAAAGCTTACAAATGCCCTTAATGAATCAATTTTTGTACTAAAAGGAATGATTAAAGAAACAAAACAGGGTATGGATGAGCTAGGGGGAATATCAGCTACATTAAAACATTCTAGTGAAAATGTGGAGAACTCTAGCAGGATTGTTTCAGAATCTATTATTGAAGTTGCAGCAGGGATTGAAGAGCAAGATAATAATGTTAGTCAAGTTAATAGATCTTTAGAAAACTTTAGCAGTACACTTGAACAAATACAAATAAAGGTTAAGGATGCTACGAAAAGTGGTTCAGAGATTGAAGTGTCAGCTGATATTGGAGCAGAGAAACTTACTGATTTAGTTAAGTCTATAGAAGATGTCAGAAGTTCTTTTGGTGCGGCTGTGTCAAACATAGAGATGCTAAATCAAGATGCTAAAAAGATTAGTGAAATAATGAATGTAATAAATAATGTTGCAGAGCAGACAAATCTTCTAGCATTAAACGCTGCCATAGAAGCTGCAAGAGCAGGGGAAGCCGGCAGAGGATTCTCTGTTGTAGCAGATGAGATAAGAAAGCTTGCAGAGCAGGTTATGAATTCTTCAAAGAGTATAAACCAAATAGTTGCAGGAGTACTTTCAAGCGTAAAGGGAGTATCAAATACTACAGAGAATATTTCCTTTAAGATGGATAATCAGATTGATATAGTAGATAATACAATGTCAGCCTTTAAAGCTATTCAATCCGAGGTTCACAAGACCACTTCTCAGTTTAAAAATATTTTTGAAGATTTAAAGGGAGTAGTGCTTGAGGAAGAAACTATAGTTAGCAATGTTCAAGAGGTATCAGCTATTTCAGAGCAGATTTCAGCGTCTACACAACAAATATCTTCATCGGTTCAGGAACATGTTGCTACTATGGAACAGCTGTCAAAGCTTGCTGAGAATATTGAGGCTATGGCAGAAAGACTTAATAAAAATGTAGATAGGTTTAAAATATAGTTAAATTAAAAGGGCTCCAGCAGTTTTGCCGGAGCCTTTAACTTATATAGCTTTAACCTTGTTAATTAAAGTTCCTATCTTTTCAACGCAGCATTCCACGGTATCTCCAGCTTTTAATAGCCTTGGAGGGTTAAAGCCAAAGCCAACCCCGCTAGGAGTACCTGTACAAATTATGTCTCCTGGCTTCAAAGTAAAGCCTTTAGATAAATCGCTTATAATATAGGGAATATTGAAAATTAAAAGCCTCGTATTAGAGTTTTGTCTAACTTCTCCATTAACAATGGATTTTATATCAAGTTCAAGCGGTAAAGAAATCTCATTTTTATGTACGATACAAGGCCCCATAGGTGCAAAAGTATCTAAGCTTTTTGCCTTAAACCACTGCTTATGCTTAATCTGAAGGTCTCTGGCAGATACATCATTAACTATTGTATAGCCAAATATGTAGTCTTCTGCTTCCTCTTGTTTTATGTTCTTTCCTTCCTTGCCTATAACTATAGCAAGCTCAACTTCGTAATCAACCTGATTTGTTACGTCAGGGGAATATTTAATAAAATCACCATTTCCTATAACAGCCTCAGCAGCTTTTGTAAAATATATAGGATCATCAGGTACAAATTTATCTGAAATTTTGGTTGCGCCTAGTTCCTTTGCATGGTCTTCATAGTTCTTTCCAAGACATAAGAGATTTCTTCTTGGCTTTGGAATGGGTGCAAGAAGTTTAACTGCTTCTATAGGCAGTTTTTCAGAACTATTCACATTAACTAAATCTTCTCTAAAGTTCTCAATCAAATCATACATTGAACCAAATCCATCTAAAGGAATTATTGTATTTTCAGCTAGCACTCCTACTTTTTCTTTTCCATTGTACTCATAAGTAACAAATTTCATAATACAGCCCCCAGTATATGATTTTATGGTTAAATTTTGAAATTTTACTTATATTATAGCCTCATACTCCTAGTATTACAATAAAAGATACTATATATTGCTAAAAATTGAGAGAAATTTAGTATAAAAATAGTTTTTATTAAATAAGCTTTAATAGTAATTGGCATTTACTAGGAGGCGTGACAATTAATAATTGTTACGTGCAGAATGAGAATACAGGAGGCGTGACAATTAATAATTGTCATGTACAGAATAAGAATACAGGAGGGTTGCATGAGAGCTAAAGTAGATATTTTTTCAGGTTTTTTAGGCGCAGGAAAGACAACATTAATTAAAAAATTGATTAGTGAAAGCTTATATAAGGAAAAGGTTGTTATTATAGAAAATGAATTTGGTGAGATAGGCATAGATGGCAGTATACTAAAAAGCACAAATATCGAGGTTAAGGAGATTAATGCCGGCTGCATTTGCTGCAATATATCAGGAGATTTTAAAAAGGCTGTTAAAGAGGTTGTTGCTAAGTATAGCCCGGAAAGAATTATTATAGAGCCAACAGGTGTAGCTAAGCTTTCAGACTTGCTCACTGCCTGCAGCAGCATAGAATTAAAAAGTATTATAGAGCTTAACATGGTTGTAACTGTTGTTGATGTTCTAAAGTACGATATGTATCTTGCTAACTTTGGAGAGTTTTACAGAAATCAAATCATGAGCAGCAGTATTATAGTTTTGAGCAGAACTCAAAATTTAGAAGCAGACAAAATAGAAAGTATAAAAGAAAAAGTAGAAAAGCTTAATAACAAAGCTTGTATAGTAACTACACCTTGGAATAAGCTAGCTGCACAGAGAATTGTAGAATTAAATCATAACAACACAAAACTATCCCTTCAGAACGAAGTGAATTTAATCAGACGTTCTCTTGGAACAGCTTCTATGAAATCAGTAAAAAATCATGCAGGAAATGAAATTTTTGAAACCTGGAGTTATGAAACACCAAGAAGGTTTAGTGAAAAGGCTTTAGTTAATCTGCTAAAGAAAATTGACAGCAGCTCCTTTGGTAATATTTTAAGAGCTAAAGGAATAGTTCAAGGAGATAATGATGAATGGATGCAGTTTGATTATGTTCCTGGGGAATTTGAAATGAGAAAAACCTCTCCAGACTACTCTGGAAGGCTTTGTGTTATCGGTACAAACCTAAATAGAGAAAATTTGAAAAAAGTATTTAGTTTGTAAATGAGGAAAGAGGAATGAAAATAAAAACTGAAATAGAAATTGTAACAGGTTTCTTAGGGTCTGGTAAGACAACATTTATTAATTCGCTAGTTAAAAACAGTTTAGTTACGGGAGAGATAGTTCTTATACTTCAATGTGAAACAGGAGAGAAAGCTTTATATATTGAGGAAGGCTTGAAAAACAAAATAATTATAAAAGAACAAGATGCTTCAAAAGCTTTAAGCTCGGCATATATAAAACAAATGATAAATTTTTATAGTCCTCACAGAATTATAATTGAGCATAACGGAATGAAAAGCTTGGGAGAAGTATTAAGCGTATTTAATTTTGAACTAGAACATTTATGTCTTGAGCCTACTGTATATCACATAACTGATGCAGTAACTTTTGATATGTTCTTCTATAACATGAGAGAAATAATTGAGCCTTTTATATATCATAGCAATTTAATTATTATAAATAACAGCAGCATGCTTGAAGATAAGGCAAAAAAAAGCTTAGTAAAAAGACTGGAAACCTTAAATCAGGGTGCATTTATAATTTGTCTAGACAGTATCAATGATATAGATAGCAAGCTAAAAAAGGCAGATATACTTCAAGATAAGCTTATAAAAAGCTTTAAAATGGCTTTAAGAGATAAGTTACCCCATGCCTGGGAAATGAGATTGAGGAGAAAAAAGGTATGATACAAAATTTTTCAGTAATATTTATAAGTATAGTGCTTGAAGCAATGCCTTTTATAATGATGGGGGCTTTTATATCTGCCCTCATTCAGGTTTTTATAACTGAAAACACGATAGCAAGGTTTCTTCCTAAAAATAGGTTTTTGGGTGTATTTGCTGCAGCTCTTTCAGGCCTCATATTCCCTGTATGTGAGTGTGCAGTAATTCCCATTGCGCGAAGACTTATTAAGAAAGGTGTTCCAATAAATATGGCAGTAGCATTTATGCTGGCAGTGCCTATAGTAAATCCTATTGTTTTATTATCAACCTACTATGCTTTTCATGCCAAGCCATATATGGTTTTAGTCAGAGGTGGCTTTGGGCTTTTGATAGCAGTATCCATTGGAATAATAATAGACATGCTTCAGGGAAAAACATCACCTTTAAAAAACTCTTTTGTTGAAGGTGGAAGCCTTTGTTCCTGCGGTTATGATCACACCTATAAAAAACAACAATCCAAGTTTATGGAAATAATTCATCATACAAATTCAGAGCTTTATGATATAGGTAAGTTTCTTATATTAGGAGCTTTTATATCTGCCTTTTTTCAGACAGTTATATCAAGAGAACAGGTGCTAGTAGTAGGGCAGCATCCTATTTACTCTATAGCGGCTATGATGTTTTTTGCCTTTTTAATCTCACTTTGCTCAGAGGCGGATGCCTTTATAGCCAGCACATTTGTAGGACAGTTTACATATGGAGGTATAACTACTTTTATGCTTCTAGGGCCTATGATTGATATTAAAAACACATTAATGCTCACAGCTTCCTTTAAAAAGAGTTTTATCATTAAGCTAGTATTTTTAATTTTCACCATGTGCTTTGTAGCCGGAAGCATTATAAATATGTTTTTATAGGAAGGATGAAAAATGAAGAGATTTAATATAAATGAATTTATCTGGTTTCTGATATTATCCTTATTCACCTTGTACATATATTTCCTTATATCCTCAGGGAAGATAACTTTATTTCTTCATCCTAAAATGGTTAAGTATGCAGCGTTTTCTTTTATTGTATTTGGAGAACTTGCAGTAGTGCAGTTGTTTAAGGTGTTTACTGTTGCAACTAGGGTTAGATTTAAGAAGGGGTATTTGCTGTTTTTTATAACCTTAATTATTGGAGTATTTATAGCTCCAGGAGGTCTTACCTCACAGATAGGTGAGAAAAAAGGAGTAATTCTTGTAAGCTCTAGTCATATTGAGAGTATAGCAGAGCATAGTCATAACGAAAAGCAGCGCATAGAAGGAAATGAGATAATTTTTAATGAAAAAAATTATATTCATTATTTAGAAGACTTAAGTGACCATATTGATGAGCATATAGGAAAGAAAATTAGAATAACAGGCTTTGTACTTAAGGATAACAAGCTAAGCAAAAATGAGTTCCTTGTATCAAGAATGCTTATTAATTGCTGCGCTGCCGATTCTCAAATTTTAGGGGTAGTGGGAAGCTATGATAAGTCTGAAGCTTTAGAGAAAGACTCCTGGATAGTTGTAGAAGGAAAGGTTAGTCTTAAGGAAGAGAAAGATATAAATAACAAAGTTATAAAGAAGTATCCTGTAATATTGGTGGAAAAGCTTATTAATATAGAAAAGCCTAACAATCCATACATATATGAGTAATAAAAAAAGACATACTTTCGTATGTCTTTTTTGGTGGAGGAAGATGGATTCGAACCATCGAAATCACTGATAACAGATTTACAGTCTGCCCCCTTTGGCCACTCGGGAATTCCTCCAAATATGGAGCTGGCAATAGGAATCGAACCTACAACCTGCTGATTACAAGTCAGCTGCTCTACCGTTGAGCCATGCCAGCATATTAAGTTTAAATGGTGGGCACAACAGGGATCGAACCTGTGACCCTCTGCTTGTAAGGCAGATGCTCTCCCAGCTGAGCTATGCGCCCTTAACTCTGGTTTTTGTTTATCAGGCTTACCCGACGAATTTTATTATATAAAGAAGTGAGATATTTATCAAACTCATAAAACGCCATTATTCTAAATTAAAACCATTTTGCTTCAATACATAGTGCATTTTCTCCAGAATGCTTATAGATTTAACAATTCACTAATTAATTAGCTTTATGTGAAAAATATGTTTCTACTGCTGATTTTTTAGTCTTAATTGTTATTTTATCCTATATTGCCAGCTATATTTAAGTAAAAACCTATTGCGTTAAGAGAAAATACATTGTATAATAAGTCTTGTCGTTAAGACATTATGTTTCATGAGTATATGGAGAGTTGTCCGAGTGGTTTAAGGAGCACGCCTGGAAAGCGTGTATAGGGGAAACTCTATCGTGGGTTCGAATCCCATGCTCTCCGCCAATTCCGTGCTAGATGGGGAACTAGCGGTGCCCTGTAACCTGCAATCCGCTGCAGCAGGATTGAATTCCTCGCTTAGGCTCTAGCATGTGAGGTCTGGTCTATAAAAGTGGCGTTGAGAATTGGGTCCCACGCAACAAAAACTCATGAACCCCGTCAGATCCGGAAGGAAGCAGCGGTAAGTGATAATTTTTGTGTGCCGTGGAGCAACCTGGTTTGAGCTAACTAGATAGATAACGCTCATATGCTATCAGTCGAAGCGAGGTGCACGGTTTACATAACTAAATACCAAAGATAACAAGGATGCTGAAAGGCGTCTTTTTTGTTTTTTGTGGTGCTTTAAAACTTCCCTAATTTTCAAAGTGGATGTTTTAAATGAAGCATTAATAAGGTATAATATAAGCTGATGTTTTAATAACTGAGATATCAGAGTTTAATATATAACTATTAGATAGATTGGGGTGAGACCATGGCGTATACCGCTTTGTATAGAGAGTGGAGACCTAGAAATTTTGCTGATGTGGTTGGACAAAGGCATATAACCACAACTCTAAAAAACCAAATAATTAATAATAGAATAGCTCATGCTTATCTTTTGTGCGGAACAAGAGGTACAGGAAAGACTTCTACTGCTAAAATACTTGCAAAGGCGGTAAACTGTCTTGACCTTAAGGATGGCGAGCCCTGCAATCAATGTGAAATGTGCAAAAATATCAACGCTGGACTTGCTATAGATGTAGTAGAACTAGATGCTGCTTCACACAATGGAGTAGGCAATATAAGAGATATTATAGATGAGGTACAGTATCCTCCAAGAGAAGCCAAGTACAAGGTTTATATAATGGATGAGGTTCATATGCTATCAGACGGAGCTGTTAATGCCTTCTTAAAGACATTAGAGGAACCCCCTTCAAGAACTATATTTATCCTTGCAACTACAGACCCTCAAAAGCTTCCAATAACTATTCTTTCACGCTGTCAGCGCTTTGACTTTACAAGAATAAGAAGTGAAGAGATTTTTCAAAGGCTTAGAAGGATTGTTAAGGAGCAGGGAGTTTTTGCTGAAGATAAAAGTCTTCACCTTATAGCTAGAATGTCTGACGGAGCTATGAGAGATGCGTTAAGTGTACTTGATCAGGCTATATCTATGGGAAACGGTAAAGTAGACTATGATGAAGTTATAGGAATGCTTGGCCTTGTCACCAATGAACATTTGTTGAGACTTACAGATGCTATGATAGACAAGAATGTTGAAAGATCCATGAAAATAGTTGATGATATAGTATTCAGTGGTAAAGATATATATAATTTTATAAAAGAAATGATAAATCATATGAGAAATCTCATGATGGTTAAGGTAAGTAATAATCCTGAAGATATATTGGATATGTCTGAAGAAAACATCGCTGCTTTAAAGGAGCAGGGGCAAAAGATTAGAATTGAAGAGCTTATGAGAATTATAAGAATTTTTCAAGAAACAGAAGAACAGTCAAAATGGAGTAAGCAGACTAGGATTTATCTTGAACTTGCTATAATAAAAATATGCAAAATTGAATATGATACTTCTAAGGAGGTAATTCTTGCTAGAATAAATAAGCTTGAAGATGCCTTAAGAAATGGTCAAATAACTGTAACTTCCACATCAGCTGAAGCTTCTGGAGCTGCTCAAGCGAAAAAAGCACAAGTTGTTAAACAAAGAAGGCAGGAAGAAACCAAAGCTCAACCATTTGAAGAGCACAACCCGCACTCTACCTTAACTGTAGATACTGTGAGAAAGTCTTGGAGAGATATGCTGGAACTTTTAAAATCCAGAAGACATATGGTTTTATATGCATCTCTTATGACAGGTGAGGTTGTTGGCTGTAGAGATGGAATAGTAGAAATTAAATTTGATGAAGCCTATGCTTTTAATAAACAAAGGCTTGAAAAAGATGATAACAAAAAAATTGTAGAAGAAGTATTTTCTCAGGCACTAAAAGAGAAGATTAGAATAAGATATATAGTAGACCAGAAACAAGAATTTGCAAAGTCCCCAGAGGATATACTAAAGGAGACTTTTGGAGAAGAACTTGTAGAAATAATTGACGATTAGGTATATAATGGTGCATGAATATTATTTTGTGGAGGTATTTAGTTATGGCTAAAGGTGGTTTTGGCAACTTCGGTGGCGGAGCTAATATGAATAATCTTATGAAGACAGCTCAAAAATTCCAACAACAAATGGAAGATATGCAAAAGCAGCTTGAATCAAAAAGATACGAAGAAAAAGCAGGCGGCGGTGCTGTTGTAGCTGTTGCTAATGGAAAAAAGCAAATAGTTGATTTGAAAATAAACCCAGATGTCTTAGATCCAGATGATGTAGAAATGCTTCAAGACCTTGTAATGACTGCTTGTAATGCAGCCCTTAGAAGAGCTGAAGAAGATACAGCAAATCAAATGGGAAAATTAACTGGCGGACTTAATATACCAGGAATGTTCTAGATTTAGCAATTAATAATTAACAATAAATAATTGGTAATTGTGATAAATAATTAAGAATGAAGAATAAGGAATTAGAGGATGATAATATATAAGGATCTTTTAATTCTGAGTTTTTCATTCTTAATTTAGTTATAGATATTTTTATAACAATATAACCATATAGTTGTACATATGTTTAAATGTATAAATGGTTATATGGCTGAATAGATTAATATTTTTGTTGATACAAAAGGAGGAAAAATTATGGATTTTTATCCAATTGCTATAGAAAAGCTTATAGAAGAATTTGCCAAGCTCCCTGGAATTGGCTACAAGACTGCACAAAGATTAACTCTTCACGTTTTAAATCTTCCACAAGATGAGGTTAGAGATTTTGCAAAAGCTTTAGTAGAAGCTAGGGGAACAATAAAATACTGTTCAATCTGTGGAAATTTTACAGATAAAGACCCGTGCAGCATATGCGGCAATCCAAATAGAGACAAGAGCACTGTATGTGTGGTTGAGCAGCCAAAAGACATTATGTCTATGGAAAAAGTAAGAGAATTCAACGGAGTATACCACGTTCTTCATGGAACAATATCACCAATGGCAGGTCGAGGACCTGAACAGATAAAGCTGAGAGAGCTTATAAGAAGACTTAACGGTGAGATTAAGGAAATTATTGTGGCTACAAATCCTAATATTGAAGGTGAAGCTACAGCAATGTATATCTCAAAAATAGTAAAGCCTCTTGGAGTTAAAGTTACAAGAATAGCTCATGGAATTCCTGTTGGAGGAGACCTTGATTATGCTGATGAGGTAACTTTGAGCAAAGCCTTAGAGGGTAGAAGAGAAATTTAATTTTGAGGTTGAATTTTGAACAAGCTTATGGTAATATAAGAAAAAATATACAATGAATTAAACTATGAAAGAGGAAAGTAGATATATTTACAAGCTTACAGAGAGCGGGAAAAGCTGAGAACCTGCAGCAGAGGATATGTTGAAGTTCCCTCTAGAGTTTCGAGCTGAAATACTATTAGGCAAGACGGAGCTTTCACCGTTAAAAGAAAGAGAATATCGGAAGCTTATTCCTGTATTTATTTGAGATATTAGTTATGTTTATCCTATAGCTTAATTTAAACATACTAATAATGAAGGTGGTACCACGTGAGTTTACCTCTCGTCCTTTTTGGATGAGGGGTTTTTTGTTTTTCAAAATAATTCTTGCAGTAAAATTAAGGGGGCAAAATAAATGAAAATTTCTTTAAATTGGGTAAATGATTATGTAGATACAAAAGATATTAATACAGATTTACTTATTGAAATGCTAAAGGCTAATGAGCCTAAAGTTAAAGCTGTTGTTCAGCTAAATGAAGACATAATATTTGAGTTTGATGAAATATGCTGCCACTATGAAGCAGCAAACACAATTGGGGCTATAATTGGAAGAGATACAAATAATATTGAATATGTTAATGAATCTTATTTAAAATATTCTAGCAGTACTTTATTAGGCAATGAGGTGAGTCGTGGAAAAAGGTATCTTAGTTATTCTGCAATTAGAATAGAAAATATAAATTTTGAACCATCTCCAGATCATTTATCTAATAGATTAATAAACTGTGGAATTAGGCCAACTAATCTTATAGAGGATTTAGCAAAATATATTGAATTGGATATAGGGCAAAAGGTAAATATCAATCTTAAATTTGGGATTATGCTTGTAGAAGCGGCTGTAACAAATGGAGAGCTTAAGAGTACGGCTTTAAGCGTGGTAGCTGTATGCAGGTATGTTAGGCTGCTACAGGAATATATGCCGGAGGCGAGAGTAAGTTCTGCATTATATGATAGCATAAGTGCATAAAAGTACATATAAATAATTTTAATACAATTATATCGAAGGTATACATATTAATTATCAGTAGAATCTTGTTGTAATATGACGAAATTTGTAATAAAATAAAATTGTATAAACACTATTAATTTATGGCAGGATACATAAACTTGATGAAAATGCATAGTATTTTTATGCTATTAAAAGGATGAGGGGGCTAAACAAGTGACTTTTTTAAAAAATCTAAAGATAAAAACTAAGCTTTATTCCACATTTGCTATTTTTATCATACTTATTGGGTTCATAGCATATTCAGGCATAGGCAGTGCAAAGAAAATGAATATGAGCCAGGAAGCAATGTATAATGATAATCTGAAAAATATTGATAACCTACATATTTTAAATGAAAACCTATTACTTATACGTTCTGAAGTGCAAAATATGCTTCATGAAAGAAAAACTGAAGTCTATAAGTCAGGGATAAAAAAAGTTGAGAACTTAAAAAACAGTGATGAGAAAATAATATCTGAAATTGATAAAATGCCGTTAGAATTAGACGAGAAAAAGATATGGAATGGCTTTAAAGAAAATTTAGAAGTTTATAGAAAAATAAGAGCTACCGTAGTTGAACTTATTGGTGCAGAAAAATATAGCGAAGCAGAAACTGCGTTTACAGAGATGGGTAATGCCAGAGATAAGGTTGAAGAATCCATCAATCAATTTATTGAAATACAGAGAACCTCTGCCAAGGTTAGTTATGAATATAATAATAAAATATATAGTTACATAATTATTTTTATGTACGCTATTACATTAGTTGGTTTGATTATTTCTGTTATTTTTGGAACTATTATATCCTCATATATCTCTGGATCAATAAAGAAGGGGCTAAAATTTGCAGAAGCTATAGGAAATGGAGATTTAACTCAAAGTGTTGATTTAAGCAGCAAGGATGAATTTGGACAGCTTGCTAAAGCCCTAAATACTGCTAGAGATAATATTAAGGAAATAATTTCAAAGGTTATTGAACAGTCAGGTGATGTGAGTGCTGCAAGTGAAGAATTGTCTGCTACAGTAGAAGAAGTTACTGCAAAACTTATAAGCGTTAATGAATATACAAAAGAAATAGCTAGAGAAACTGAGGAATCTAGTGCAACTACCCAGGAAATTTCAGCATCTATTGAGGAAGTAAATTCAGGTATTGCAGAATTATCAAGCAGATCAACAGAAGGCAGCTATAAATCTGAAAAGATAAAGGAAAAAGCAGTTATTATAAAGGATAAAGGAAATGAATCAAAGACATCTGCAGAGGAATTATATGAAATTAAGGAAAGAAATATTATAAAAGCTATTGAAGAAGGAAAGATTGTTGAAGAAGTTAAGGTAATGGCTAGTGCAATTGCAGGAATAGCTTCACAGACCAATCTGTTAGCTCTTAATGCAGCTATTGAGGCTGCAAGAGCAGGAGATCAAGGAAAAGGCTTTGCAGTAGTAGCAGATGAAATTAGAAAACTTGCAGAGCAGTCTGCAGAAAATGTAAACAATATTCAAGGTGTTATTGAAAAGGTTCAGGAAGCATTTAAAAACCTTTCAGAGAACTCCTATGATGTTTTAAGTTTTATTGATAAAAAGGTTAGAGCTGACTATGAGCTTTTAGTTGATACCGGGAATAATTATGAAGTTGACGCACAGTTTGTAAGCAGTATGTCCGAAGACATAGCATCTTTATCTGAAGAAATAAACGCAACAATTGATGAAGTAGCAATGGTAGTTCAAAATATCGCTAGTTCTGCTCAGGCTGCTGCTTCAAATTCAAATGAAATAATGTCAAGTATTAGTGAAACTACACAGGCGATGGAACAGGTTTCAATTTCAGCACAAAATCAAGCAAATATTGCAGAACAATTAAGTGCTTTGGTTCAGAAGTTTGTTATATAATCCTAATTATAAGTAGGAATAATGAATAGATTAAAACTACTAATAATTATAAAAAATACGATAAAGCTGTATAGAGCATAATAATGATGTAACATAGAATTATGGTTAGAAGGCACGAAATAATGACTTCTAACCATCTTTTTTGTGTATATAAAATCCGTTTTATGGCAAGTATCTAAATATAGAGATTGTCCAAAATGGGAGGGTTAAATAGTGAATAAATTTGCCATAATTGAATTTATATCTAAAAACATAAAGTATACAGAAGAAGAAAAGGAGCTTATAAAAGCTATTGAAGAAGCTAGAGCAGAGCTTTACAGAACAAGGCAGTATTTTGAAATGGTTACTGACCCACAGCTCGTTGACTATGCAATTTATATGGAACAAGCTGCAAAATCCAGATTTGTTTACCTTTTAAAGCAGGCAAAGGAAAGCGGAATAAAGCTGAATAATAAATTTTTACAAAGTGAAGCAGATGCAGTGGTATAAATCACTGCTTTTTTGTAATATAAATTATATAAGCGATTCTAAATAGAGAATCTAAAGATTAAGGAGGGGAATGAACGATGGAATACATGGGGTATTTTTTACTGGCGCTGGTATTTCTATTTTTAGTAATAAAGGTATTTACCTGGCCAATTAAAATGTTTTTTAAATTATTGGTTAATGCACTGCTTGGGGTTGTGTTGCTTTTAATTGTTAACTTTATAGGAGGATATTTTAACTTCTTTATAGGCATCAATTGGATAACAGCTTTAATAGCAGGCTTCTTTGGAGTTCCTGGGGTTATATTCTTAATAATATTTAAGTTATTTTTGTAAAAATATATAAGCTAACTAAATATAAAATACAATGATTTAAGAAGAAAGCTGGCGTGTAATCTTATTTAAGTGCACGCCAGTTTTAATTTACCCTATTTAAAATCAACAAAAATAATTTTAGAAGTAACTCTTTCACTCACAACCTCTTTGCTAGTCTCAATTTCTTTAGAAACAATTAACTCAGTCTCATGTAAAACCCCTCCACAGTCTCCGCATTTTTGATTAGCTCTGGTATTTGAAGTATACCAAATATGATTACATTTACTACAAACAAGCCGTATCACAGTAACCCCCCTCCACATAAATAGCGCCCCTTATTTTGTTTCCTCATTATATGAGGTATGCAAGAATATTATGATACATAGCAATTGGAAAATATAGTAAAATATTCTGACAAATTTATTGTAAGTTTTGTAGATTAAATAAGTATTTAGCGATAAGTGTACTTAATTCAGTACTAAAGTACTATAAGACGTAAATTTTAGTGAAATAATTGGAATAAATTTGCAAAAAATAACGTGTAATTTGTAGGATAAAAATTAAAAATATCAATTAGTTGTTTATAGAACAGCTTCTATAACAAGTAAGGTTAGAAAGGGAATACTACTTTTGTATCATATAATATCACCTCTTAGTGTAATGTATCTAATCATGTGAAATGATATAGTTTAATAGATTAGGTATATGTTTTAAAGTCAATAAATTAAGTTGATGTCATTAAGACAAAGAGGTGATTATATAATTGGCTAAGACTAATAAAAAAAGCTATGGTTTAAAGACTATATCTGCATTAATGGTATTATTATCTACCTCTATAGGGGTAGGATATGCACATTGGACAGATCAGATACAAACGGTTGCTGCAGTTTCAACCGCAAAGATAAATCCTGTTTTTTGTGGTAAATTTAATATTACAGATGTTCAAGGAAGCAGCAGGGATTTAAAAATATCTTTTGATGGTGATATGAAAAATACAGAAACAAGGTCAGATGATGAATATTATACTATGATTTTAGAAAATAAATTATACTTGAAAAATAGTAATGGCAATGGTTCACAATATAAAGGCTTCTTACATTATTGTATAAAGAATAATGGGTCAATTCCAATAAAATTCGATGGTGATAATGGCATAATACAAGTCAAGATAAATGGAAATAAAATAGATGTACCTGTTGTAGTAGTAAAGGGCATAAGTGGCAATGAACAGGAAGAATTTCAATCAGAAATTTCACTTTACGATGGCAAATTAAAACTAATACTAAACCAGCCTAAAAAGGTATTAGATGGTGGAGAGGCCATATATAATGAAAATGCGGCACCGCAAATTCATATACAGGCTTTCAATCCAGGGGTATATTCATTTGAAATCGAATTGCCATTTGTAATGAAGGATAATATTAAGAATACAAAGGAATGGAGTAATAAGTTAGTTATAAAAGGTGTTAATTTAGAGGTTGTTCCAGAATCTAATTAAAACATTGTATAGCTAAGAGATGATGTTATTAAAAGCATCATCTTTTTTTAATATACTACTAAAGAAGTAAAAGCAGGTGTAGGTTTTGATTATGCAAAGTACACTTTATGCGGAAGAAAAAAGAAAAGTTATTAGTTAAAATTCAATTAGAGTAAATATAATTTAAGCAAGGTGTGATTAATGTTGAAGTTATTTAAGAATAAGAGTATATTTGCTATTTTTAGTCTCATATTTCTAGTGATCTTTATTTTTTCTAAATCATATATTATGGCAGAAGCCCAAAATGCTGAAAAAGTGTTTTATTTAAATGAAAATCAGAGTATTGACGGAACTTTATTTACAAGTGATGAGTTGCTAGGACCTGGTGATAAGCTAATTAAAGAATTTTATATTGCTAATAATAATAATTTTAAATGTACCCTTAAAAGCATTAGTATTACTGGAAAGATTTATAATGAAAAGAAAAAGCTTTTAGCTAAAGAGGATACGGAATATCAAAGTTTTATTAAAAGCTCCCAAATGAACTTTTTCTGTGAAAATGAAATAATATATTCAGGGAATGTAGATGAAACGCTTATATTTAGTTCAAAAGACGGCAATTCAGTAGATTTAGAAAAAAACAGTAAGAAGAAGTTTAAAATTGAGTATGCTCTAAGTAAAGAAGCAGACAGCAGTACTATGGGGCTTGAGCATAAGTTTGATATAAGTTTTAATTTTTCAGGGAACGATCCTAATATAATTGATAAAGGAACTGATGAAGATATAGTAGTAATAGAAAAAGGGGTTGGAGGAAGTTTAGTTCAAACGGGTTATATGGTTGATACTAAAGTTCTTTTAGGGATAGGGTCAATTATACTAGTTTGTGGATTGGTATTTAGTTTTAAGAGAAAACGTGAATAATTTGATACATCAAGACATGAGTTATCATTAAGCTCATGTCTTCTATTTTTTTAATCTAGAACTAAAGTAGTAGATGAGTAGATAAAAGGGATAAGTGAATAGTAGTTCTTTTGTTTTACCAAAATTATACCAATGTAGGAAGTTTCAGTAAGTTAAAGTGGATAGAATTATATATGTGATCACAATTAAATAAAAGATTAACAAATATTCTGGAGGGATATTATGAAAAAGACAAGAATTATAGCAGCTGCTCTTATGGCAGCAGTTATATCGGCAGGTGCTGGATATGCAGCTTGGACTGATACATTAAATATTAATAGTACAGCTAGCACAGGAAAAATGAATGTTGAGTTTACAACAACTAAGATATTTGGTCAAACAATAGTTCCAAACAAGGCTGAATTGGGACCATATCTAGGAAGTACATTAGATCAAACTACTAAGGTTGTTAATGTATCATTAAGTAATTTATATCCTGGTTCAGGATTACTTTATGCAGTGCAGTATGAAAATAAAGGCTCAATACCAGTTAAAATTGAAAGCGTAGAGGTTAAGATACCTACCGGAACATTTGCTGATGAAATGAAAGATGCATTGGTTGTTGTTGGTGGATATACTCATTGGAGAAATGGAAGGATTATAGGTGGTGGAATACTGCCAGGGCTTGGGGCTATAGAACAAAACAAATATCATTTGAAAGATTTGCAAACTAATTTAAATACATTATTAGCAGGTACAACAATGGAAGTGGGAGATGTGATTAGTTTAGATATCCCAGAGGAAGATAAAGGTACAATTAAGAACTTGCTTGACAGTGAAGGAATAGAAGGATTTAATCCTGAAACACAAAACTGTATAGTAATGGGACTTCCTAAAGGAGCAGATAGTGACAATACATTAATGTCAAAAAATTTAACTACAGATCAAAAGGAACAGAAATCCATAAATTTCCAAATAAAATTTAACTTTAAGCAATTTAATAAATAATAGAATGAAATAAAAAATTATTTTTGGAGGGTATATTATGAAAAAATCAAGAATATTAACAGCTGCAGTAGTAGCGGCAATGGTTTCCTTAGGAGCTGGATATGCAGCATGGACAGATGCATTAACTATTAATAATACAGTTAGCACAGGTACTTTAGATGTAGATTTTGTTGGCGGCGGTGTAGTTTGGAATGCTGACAATGCTAATGTAGCATTTGGAACTGCTAGTGGTAGTGAAAATACTGCAACTATTGATTTAGATAATTTATATCCAGGAGCTGTTGCAACAGTTACTCTTCCGGTAAAGAATAATGGAACAATACCTGTAAAGAATGGTACATTTACATTTAGTAATGTTCCTAGCTGGTTAACAGTTAGTACAACTAGCCAACCTACTTTAGCTGTGACTGAACAAAAGAATGTAACAATTACAATGACAGTTGGAGAGAATGCTCCACAAACTTCAGATGCAACATTTACAGCTACAGCTGTTTATCAACAATTTAACAAATAAATTAATCTTAATTTAATAAAGCAGGTTATAAACCTGCTTTATTAATATATATTTAGTTAAGTCGAAAAAAAATCTTAACATATGAAAAGGTGATAATAAGATAATTTAATTATAACATTATCTAAAGGTGTAAGCATTTATGAGAAAGATAAAATTATTGTGTATAAGCTTTGTTGCTGCGCTTAGTCTAATGGGTATAGGCTTTGCTGCTTGGCAGGATGATTTAACGGTTTTTAATACCGTTTCAACGGGACAATTAAATATTGAATTTATGAAAGATTCAAATGGATCTGCATCATCTATTTTTAGCATAGATGATGCAACGCAAAATTATGTGAAGCTTCAACCAACAGAGATTTCAGATAACAATAAAAAGTTGTCTATATCTGTTAAGGATTTATATCCAGGGGCAATGGTGTTGTATAATTCTAAAGCTCAAAATGTTGGTACAATACCTGCTGCAATCTCAGAGATCAAAGTGGATTTTCCTATCGATAATACGCTGCTAAAACAGAGCTTAGTTATAGCTGGAGGATATACTTTATTTGATAAGACTGGAAAGGTAAAATATGATTCTCAAAATGAACCTATGGAGGGTTACTTTGTTGGAACGTTGGCTGAACTTCAGAGAAATTTAAATTCAATTCTTAAGGGATTGAGAATGGATTCGGAAGATTATATTCTGTTTGGAGTTCCGGAAAAGTATGCAGATAAAGTAAAACAGAAAGTTCCTTCATTTAATAAGGATTGGGCTAATAATACTGTTATATATTTTCCAAATCTTAATGAAGATCAGAATCAACTCCAGAAACAAACAGTTTTATTTGATATAAAAATTAATTTCCAACAATTTAATAAGAATATACCATAATAAGAAGGCAGGGATAGAATGAACTAACCCTGTCTTTTTAAATTTGCTGTATTAAGATGTCATAAAGTTTGATTAAAGCAAATGAAAGGTATGATTAAAACAAAATTTGTCTATAAAAAATAAAAAAATGACACATAAATCATTTGGAAATAATATACAATTAGGTGATATAATAAGTAGGAAAGTTAAATATAATGGAGGCAAAGAAATATACACTGCAATTGGGCACCTGGTGTATATTGAGCCAGTGGTGCAACCGGCCAATGAAAAATTATTTTCGTTGGTTTTTTTATTTGTAATAAAAATTAAAAACAAATAGGAATTAAGTGTTGATGAAGGGAAGGAATTTAAGTGATAAGTGTGTTGAAAAATTTAGTTAAAATAAAGCATATGTCAGATGATATAAAAATAATTTATCTATATAGATATTTTTCACTTGCAATAACTTCTCTGTTCTATTTGATTACAAATAATCAATCTTCTATAAATAATAAATTAATAATGATTTTATGCTTAAGCATATCATCCATTATCTTAAATTACTTGTATATTAAAGTGGATGCAGGTAAGACAATTATTAAGCTGTTAATTTTAATTGAAATTATAGTAAATACAGTGATTTTGATACCTACAGGAGGAATAAACAGCCCCTATATATGGTATTCACTAAATACAATTCTAATTAATATACATTTTTTAAATATATATTATTGCATGATAAACTTAATTTTTTATCTTATTGTTTCTTCTGAAGTTTCTGCCTACATATTTAATAAAGCAGATCATAACCTTGAAAAAAATTTAATAATCAATTCAAATCTAATACTTAGCTTCGTGTTAATTACATTGGCCATATATTTATTATTTAAGCTAGCAGATAAAATAGGAAGAGAAAGGGAACAGCTTAAGATATTAAATAATCAATTAGCCAATACAAATAAAAGACTAAATGAGTCTATGGAGTATACAATGTCTCTCTATCAAGCGGTGTATTCGTTTGTAAATGTAAAAAATGGAGATAAGTCAATAAGATTACTTGTAGACTATACTAAGAAAATCACTAAAGCAAACAATGTATTTTTTTTCGAACCTTGCGCTAGTGGCGAATTACTTATACTATTTGATAACAATATACCTGAATACTCAAAACACGCAATAAGTAAAGTAATTACCAATAACTTAAATGATATTAAGGACTCTGATGAACCTGTTTATATATTTGAAGGCAATTATGATTATATCGCTGTCACTGTAAAGTCCTTAAATAAAATATATGGAATACTAGGAGTTGAAATAAATTTAAGTCAAGATAAAGTTATTATAAGAGAAAACATAGATCAATTAAGATTTTTAGCATCTTTAAGTTCTGTTGTGTTTGAAAAAAATGAATTAGAGCAAATCAATGAGAGGTTAGTAATAAGTGAAGAACAAAATCGAATAGCGAATGAAATTCATGATAGTGTTAGTCAAAGGCTATTTGCAGCAGCATGTGGAATCCATTCATTAACTAAAAAGGTGATGAACAACTATTCAGTAGATGTTATTGAAGATCTTAATGCTATTAGAGATTCTATAAATAATTCAATAAAGGAATTAAGGGAAACAATTTATAGGCTTAGCTGGAAGAAAAAAGGACATAGTGCATTTAAGGAAAATATAGAATCTTTTATTGAAGATATATCTAAGCTTAATAATGTAGATATACTATTTGATTTAGTAGGTGATGAGGAATTTATAAGCACTGATGTTAAAAAGGCATTATACAGAATTATTTGTGAATGTATTGGAAATTCCGTGAGGCATGGCAAGTCAACTAGTATTAAAATTCTGATACATATAGAAAGGAGCTATACAAGCTTAGAAATTATTGATAATGGAATAGGTTTTAATGTAGATGATAGAACCAAAGCAAAGAATGGAGGCTTAGGTCTTTCAAATATATTTAATTTAGTATATCTATTTAGTGGAAAAATTAAAATCAATAGTTCAGATAACGAAGGAACAAGGGTCGATGTGTTATTCCCTAATAATACTTTAAGCGATGTGGAGGTAGTAGTATGAGGTTAGTAATTGTTGATGATCATCCATTAGTAAGAAGGGGACTTATTTCAGTTTTGAAGGAAGAGAAAGATATAGAAATGGTAAAAGAAGCATCTAATATTACTGATGCTGTTAGTTTAATTACTAAAGAACAGCCTGATATTGCTATTATTGATTTAAAGTTAGGGAACGAGAATGGACTAGATATTGTGGCAAGAAGCAAGAAGTTAAGTAATACTACCAAATTTATGATATTAACTACATTCATATCACAGGAAGATTTCTTAAAGGGTGAGCAGATAGGTGTGGATGGTTATATGCTTAAAGATGCATTTTTTGAGGATCTTTTTTATGCAGTTAAATCTATAAATAGAGGCAAGAAATATTATGATCCAGGGATTATTGATTATAGTCATAGGGAAAAGGAAAATAATTTGATAAGTCAATTAACTGATAGGGAAAAAGAAGTGTTGCTAGAGCTTGGTAAGGGGTTTAGCAATGAGGATATAGCAAAAAAGCTTTTTATATCTGAAAATACCGTTAAGAAACATGTTAGTAATATACTACTTAAGATGAACCTGAAGCAGCGCTCTCAGGTTGTTGCTTTGGTTAACAGTAAGTAGTGCAAAATTATTATACATTTATTAATATATGGAGGAACTCTAATGATAAAAGGTGGAGGAATAAAAAATGCAGCCAAGTCTAGTTTTCTTATAGCACTAATGATGGCTATATATTTGCTAGAAAATTTAAGAGCTGTTTCTTTCAATAGCAGTACAGTATTTATATATGCTATTAAGCCGGCTATATGGATAGTAATATCATGCTTAATTATATTTTTTTCAAAGATACGACCAAAAGCTAAGATAAGGTTATACAGTTTTTTAAGATGGTGGGCTGGATATTTGGCCTTTATATATATTGTTATAACAATGGGCGGCGGACTAATTGATGGATTTGGAAAGAGTCCCTATGATTTATCTTTTATTGGAATTATAAAAAACCTATTTATAGTAATAACCACTCTATTAGGAAGAGAAATTATTAGAGCACGTATTGTAAATAAAAGCTCAGAAAAATACTTATATTTTAATATAGTTACTATTTCGATTATATTCACTTTTCTCAGTTTGCCATTTAATAGAATATCAACATTACAGGGTACTCAAAAGATTGTTCAATATATAGCGCAATACGTAATACCGGAGCTTTCTAAGAATATTTTAGCATGTTATTTATCATATCTTGGTGGCTCAGTAGTTTCTATAATATATATAGGAGTTATAGAGAGCTTTACATGGGTGTTTCCCATTCTACCCAATTTAAAATGGATTACCCAGGCAGTTATCGGAGGTTTAGTACCTATCTTTAGCCTTATGTTTATCCAATTTATTTATTTTAGTCAGATAAAAGGTAGAAAAAAGAATTTTGAAGAGAAAGAAAACCCTTTGGGGTGGATTATAACAGCTACTTTATCTATAGGGATAATGTGGTTCTCCTTTGGAGTTTTCCCTGTGTCTCCAGCGGTTATAGCAACTGGAAGCATGAAACCTATGATAGATCCAGGCGATATGGTGTTAGTTAGAAAGCTTAAGCCTGATGATATAAAGGTTGGAGATGTTATTAAATTTAAAAGCGATAATATATATATTTTCCATAGAATTATTAGCGTAAAAAATGACGAACAGCAAGTTAAGTATGAAACTAAAGGTGATAATAACAGTACGGCAGATAGAGAGTTAGTTGCAATTGAAAATATTAAAGGAAAAGTCATTGGAGTTATACCAAAGATAGGATGGCCAACTCTAATACTAAAAAGTAGAAATGATGTTCCAAAGGAAAAAGTGGAGTTTTAGGAGAAGCAGCTTTTGAATTTGTATAAATATATATAATTAATTATTTTTGGGGAGAGTGCTGGCATGAAGCAAAAGAAAGAAAGAAGTATAAAGCTCTTTAAGATTAATAGGTATTTAAAATTAGCTAGTATTATTGTGATTTCAATAGCTATTATAGTTTTTATAGCTTTGTTAGTGATTGGTATAAGAAAGCATAAATATATTGAAAATAAAGTTCCATTCTATACATATACCCATAAAGGAGTTGTTAATTATTCGGTAGATTTGCTGCCTAATATTATATATAGTCAAAAAAGCCTAGGTGAGAATGGAGTATATGTTACTGACTTTGTTGACAATATTAATACTAATTTTAAATATGAATACAAGGGGGATTCGCCTGCTAAGGTTAAAGGGAAATATAATGTTGTTGCTGTTGTAGAGGGGCTTTTAGGAAATGAAAAGGCTACAAAACCTGCTTGGAAAAAGGAATTTATACTTCAACCAGATACAGCATTTGAAGGAAAAGAAAAATCAGCAGCTGTTGAAAAACAACTGAATATAAAGCTATCTACATATAATGATTTCATTCAACAAGTAACAGCTGCCTCAAAGATAAATTTTGAAACACGATTGACAATATATTGGAATGTATCTGTAAATGTAGAAAGTGAAAAGGGAGTAGTAAATGAACAATTAGTATCTACTATGGAAATCCCACCAACCTCAAAGTATTTTGAGATAAAAGGCAATTTACAACAAATGAAAAACGGCAAAATTGAAGGGGTGGAAAAAGTTATTTCTCCAAGCTTCTATAAGAGAGTTAATTTATATGGTGCATTAATACTTGTTTCTACTATAGCTCTAATTTTTGTTATAGTATTTACATATCCAGAGGTTGCAGCTGACCCGTCGCAAACAAAATTAAGACAGATATTAAGCAAGTATGGAGAAAGAAT
Source organism: Clostridium swellfunianum (assembly GCF_023656515.1). Lineage (NCBI taxonomy): Bacteria > Bacillati > Bacillota > Clostridia > Eubacteriales > Clostridiaceae > Clostridium > Clostridium swellfunianum. Next base: position 2,737,651 of record NZ_JAMOFV010000006.1, on the reverse strand, counting down.
TGTTAATCTAGGTGGAAACATTAACTTTAGGTCAGAAAAACAAATCCTTGTTCAAGATATGGAGGATTTAATACGTGTTGCTGATGATATAAGTAAGCCTGTCTTATATAAGAAAGTGCTAGAGTTATCTGAAAAGCCAACGTTTTATGCTATAGATGAAAATGTGGTTTATGTTTATGAGCTAAATAATGATCAAATAGAAGTAAAATCTAGTGGTAAGAAGGATGTAGGGTCTATAGAAATTTCAACTTAATGAATGAAGGATTTTTTGAGGGAGTGATATACTCCCTTTTGTTATGCTCTTAATTATAATTCAGGTAGCTATATAAATATACAAGCACTAGAGAACTGCTAGACAACATGAGTAAGTAGACTCCTTTAATGCTAAATATTTATATTTTGTCTGAATATTATGTATATTTTTTACATTTATGTCTATAATTCGAATGAAATCGAATTTTATATGTTTTTAAGGAGAATTGTTGTGAAATTAACAATCAAATTGATAAATAATTTGTTATTTGGACTTTTAATACTACTATTTTTAGGATCTCTTTATTCCTTAATAAATAACAGAGAAAATAAATCTTATGTGCCTTCAATATTTGGATATAAAATGATGACTGTCTTAAGTGGTAGCATGGATCCAGGGATAAAGGCTGGAGATGTTATTTTTGCTAAAAGCATAGATGCGGATTCAGTAAAAATAGGAGATGTTATAACATATAAAACTGAAAATAATGACTTAATTACACATAGAGTAACAAACGTAAAAATAGAAAATAAAAATGTTTATTTTGTTACCAAAGGTGATTCCAATAATGTTGAGGACTCAAAGCCGGTGCCATATAGCAACGTAGTTGGTATTTTAGCGTTCAGAATTCCTTATGGTGGATGGGTTCTAGAATTTGTTAATAGTAAGGTTGGAATTGTACTATTCATATTCATTCCTATTTTTATACTTATATTTGGTGAGGTTAAAACCATATTATCAGAGCTTAAAAAACAAAGTGCAGCTGAGTAATAAAGGGTAATGTGGAAATATAAATTATAAGAAAATGGAGGCAGCCAAGTGAAAAGAATAAGAAACAGGTTATGACTAAACACTGACATAATATAAATTACTGAAATACAAAATAAGAAATAGTAAGGAGATAGAGAAAGATGTTTAATAAAATTACATGTAACAAGAAGATTCTAACGAGTTTGATTTTAGTTGGAACCTTATCAATTGGAGCAGGGATTGGTACTTATGCTGCGTTTACAGCAAAAGTAAAGAGTGTAAATAATAAAATAGAAACTGTTACTTATACGATAAATAATAAGGTTGGAGAGCAAAAATTTGAATTATTCACACTGAATGATGCAGTTCCAGGAAGTGTTGAAAGTCTTAAGCCACTTAGAGCAGAAGTTACAGGAAATAAGAGTATGAAAATCAATCCTGAGTTGATACTTACTGTAAAGAAAAGAAGTATTGTTGATAATGAATTGTCGGAAACTGCCACACCTTTAGTATTAGATACTGAATCAGATAAAGCTAAGTATTTTGAAATTAATACTGTAGTTAAATTTGGGGATGAAACAATATTTGATTCAAAAGGGGAATTTTTGCCTATAAAAGACTTAATGGATGCTATAAATAATTCAGAAACAAAAGAGCTTTCGAAAAATGGAACTTTTATTATAGAGCAAGGTGAAGTTAGAATAAATAGCTCTGCGGAGAACGATTATCAAGGAGCATCAGTTGAGGCAGAGTTGAACCTTACTACTGAGGACTTAGTGGCATCTAAATAGTTATAAGATACAACCATAGGTAAATTTAAGTCTATGGTTGTATAATTTTTATTCCATTTATTATGACTGCTTCTTTAGGAGAATAGATATGAACAAATTTATTAATACGTTTAATAATAAAAAACTGTTAGCTAGTTTAATATTATTCGCTTTAACAGTACTATTAGCAGGGGCTAGTACCTATACTTGGTTTACCGCTAGTGTAGTCAGCAGTGGTAAAATCCAAGTTGGAACCTTTAAGCTCGACATAAATGATGAGGCTAAAGCTGTAATAGATTTAGGAAAGATACAGCCAGGAGAGGCTTCTGCTGAGAAGGTTATATACTTCAGCAATGCAGGGAACCTCGATATGGTGCTTATGGGAAATCTAAACTTATTATCAGAAGATAAAGTTTTTAATAATGGTGTCGGGGATATCAACGCATATAAAATTATAGCTAAGATATATAAAAACAATGATATGGATCCCAATAATCTTATATATGAAACAGCTGATAGTAAGCTTGGTGAACCTATAGTTACCTTTAATTCCGGACTAAATAACAATTTAGATCCCCAAGGTGGAGTTCCAAAAGTGTTTGCTTCAAATGAAAAACTTGTATGCAAATTTAGATTCTTATTAGATTCCTCTCTAGCTAATAATACTCATCAAGGTGATGACGTTAATATTATTTTTGAGGTGAAGGCAAGGCAAAATATTGCTGGGGCAGTTTACTCTGAGTAGTAGGAGAATATACAATGAAATTGCTAAAAGATACTGATTCAATTAAACTTAAAACAAAATTTATATGTTTAATAATATTATTCATAGGTTTTATAACCTTCAATAATATTAGGACATATTCTTGGTTTTCAGTAAAAAAAGAAGTTCAAATAAGCTCAAGTGTTGCTACTACAGAGGATTTTATAACAGTTGGCGAAGTTATAAATGAATCTCCAGACCCTAAACTTACAATACCAGCTTATATTAAGATTACAAAAAATTGCAGTCAAGATATAAATGCTTCTTTTGAGCTTCAAGGAGAAGTTGCACAGTTTTTATCTCCTATAGCGCCAACCAAGTTAATAAATAAGGAAACCACTATCCCTATTACTACAATACTAACCTTGGAAAATTATTTGGCTATGAGTCGTCTCTTTAATGCTAATGGTAAGAAAGATAAAATGCTCGCCGGAACTATTAGTGTAAAGTGTTATAATAAATTCATAAAAGAGGATAAAGATATTAAAATATCTTTGAGATATTTAATGATTAAAACTGTAATACAATAGATGTGATTAAAGGTTATTGCGAAATGCGATAACTTTTTTATTTTTGGTATTTTACAAATCCATATTTACAACGAAACAATGTTATGTTACACTAAAAACATACCAATAATATAACAAGGGCGTGATACATTGGAAGAGAACTTAATCTCGAAAAAAGACCTTCTTGAGCTAACAGACATCTCCTACGGGCAACTCTACAGGTGGAAGCGCAAGAACCTTATACCTGAGGAATGGTTTATAAAAAAGTCTAGCTATACAGGACAGGAGACATTCTTTCCAAGAGATAAGATACTTGAAAGAATAGATAAGATTAAAAACATGAAGGATGATGCATCGCTTGATGAGCTGGCTGAAATGTTTTCGCCTGTTCCATCAGATGTGATTTTAAGTAAAGAGGAGCTTTTGAGAAGGAACATTGTTTCACAAATGGCGTTAGAGATTTATGAAAGCTTTCATGGGGAAGTTAAAGTGTTTCCTTTTGAAAAAATATTGTATGTTGGGCTATTAGAAATCTTTCTTCATTCTGGAGAAATAAGTTTAGATGAAGGTAAGCTTATTCTCACAACTATGGAAGCTCACTATAAAAATTTTGAGGGTAAAGATTGTGAAATAGTTCTTATAAGAAAGTTTGGTGTAGCTGTATGTTTCTTGATAGGTTTGCCTAATGAAATTTTGATAGAAACAGGAGCAAAGCTGGTTTTGAAGGTTAATATAAGCAAGGCAATTGAAAATTTGAAGCTTAAGCTATAAAAGAGGGAGGATATATTATGAATAATGAAACAGTTGGAAGTTTGAAAATATCAGGTTCAGGTAGTGCTGGTGGTGGAATTTATGACCAGGTTAAAATAAGCGGTTCCGGAAAAATTACGGGGAATGTAGAGTGCAATGAGTTCCACATAAGCGGTTCTGGAAAGGTTGAAGGAAATATTAAGGCTAAAGAATTTAAAACTAGTGGATCATCTCGTATTACTGGAAGCATGGAGGCTGCAGAGATTAAAATTAGCGGCTCATCACGTATAACAGGACCTGTACAATGTACTGAAATAAAAGTTTCTGGATCAGCTAATATTGAAAAAGATTTAAAAGGTGATGAAATTAGTATATCTGGATCTGAAGAAATAGGTGGAAGTTTAAATGGGGAAAATGTTCGAATTTCTGGGGGAATAGATATTGAGGATGATTGTGAGTCTGAGGAATTTATTGCAAGAGGTTCTTTTAAAATAGGCGGACTTCTTAATGCAGGCAGCATCGACATAGGAGTTGGAGGATTTTGTTCTGCGAAAGAAATTGGTGGAGAGAAAATTGTAGTTAGAGAATTAGGGGTAAGTGGTATTTGGAATAGAATAGTAAGCATGTTTACAAGCCATAGTGTTGGACTTACAACAGAAATTATTGAAGGTGATGATATTTATCTTGAATATACCACAGCTAAGATTGTTAGAGGAAATAATGTGACTATAGGAATAGGCTGTATCATAGATACAGTAGAATATAAGAATAAGCTAGATATAATTGATGGTGCAAGAGTAGAGAATCAAATTAAGGTAGATTAATTTATTTAAACCTTTGATTAATTATTTTAATCAAAGGTTTAATTTTTATAAAATAATATAAATATAATATTAAAATATTTAATTTACATATTGATTTTTATAAACTGCAGCATTATAATGTAAATATAGACAATAATTCGAATTAATTGTTAATTCTCGCATAGAGAGTTAGAGGTGATTTAATGGCATATAGAGTTATAAGCAAATGTCCTATCTGCAGTGCAAAGCTACGAGTTACAAAGCTTAAGTGCAGTAAATGCAATACGGTAATAGAAAACGACTTTGAATTTTCAAAATTTGAGTACCTAAGCAGCGAGCAGCTTAATTTTATGGAAGTGTTTCTGAAATGCAGAGGCAATATTAAGGATGTTGAAAAGGAGCTTGGAATATCTTATCCAACAGTTAGAGCAAAGCTTGATGATGTGGTTACAGCTCTTGGCTATACAGTAGTTAAAAAGCCAGCAATGGCAAGCAAGGATATATTAGATATGCTTGAAAAAGGTGAAATTACACCAGAGCAAGCTATTAACATGATGAAAGAAGAATAAAATTTATTAGATATAAATGGAGGGGTTTATTAATGAAAGAAGAAGTTAAAAGAATTTTAAAGATGGTTGAAGAGGGGAAAATTAATTCTGATAAGGCTACAGAGCTTATTGAGGCACTAAATAAGACTACTGCTGTTTCAGAGATGCCAGTATCAAGCAACTTGGATAGGATGCTGAGAATTAAGGTGTTATCCCATGACAAAGACAACGTAAATGTAAATGTACCAGTAAGATTTTTAAAAGCTGTTGGCAGCTCAATCAAAAATGTACCAGGGCTAAAGGAAAATGGGGTGGACATAGACATAAAAACAATTATGGATGCTATAGATTCTGGTCTTGAAGGCAAGATTGTTGATATTCAAACCGCTGATGGAGATATAGTAGACATTTCAATTGAGTAGGGGATTTGCTATGAGAATTTATATTAGGACCAATGAAGGAAAGGTAATTAAGCTTCCAGCACCTATGTGGCTTGTTAAAGGTGCTCTTGGCTTTGGAAATGTAGGAATAAGAATAGCTAAAAAATACGCACCTGCTGAAAGTCAGCAGTATATTGATATGGTAGATTTACATGAACTTAAAAAAGGTTTCAACATTTTAAAGGACTATAAGGGGTTAAAATTAGTGGACATAAAAAGCAGTGATGGAACCATAGTTGAAATAGTAATTTAAAAGGATGTATTGAGATGGAGAGAGCTGTTGAGGTTAAAGATTTAAAAAAGTATTTTATCAGTAGAAAAAAGAAGTTTTTTAGAACTATAGAAAAGAAGGAATTTAAGGCTGTAGATGGAGTTAGTTTTGATATATATAAAGGAGAAATTTTTGGTCTGCTTGGTCCAAATGGAGCGGGAAAAACTACAACTATAAAGATGATTACAGGCCTTTTGAGACCAACCTCCGGAAGTGTATGTGTTATGGAAAAAGACGTAGATAAAAGTCCTATGCAGGCACTTAAAAATATAGGTACTGTACTGGCAGGAGATAGGAGTATATATTGGAAGCTTACGGCTCGTGAAAACCTTGAATATTTTGCTTCTCTTTATGGTTGCAATAAAAAAGAAGCAAAAAAGAGGGCTGATGAGATAATAAACAGGCTTGGTTTAGTAGAAAAAGCAGATGAACTTGTTGAAAAGTTCTCAACAGGTATGAAGCAAAAGGTTGCCTTAGGTAAGGCCTTAATTCCAAATGCTCCAGTGGTTCTTCTAGATGAACCAACCCTAGGACTGGATCCGCAGTCAGCGCTTAATCTAAGAGAAATAATTATGGATATAAAGCAGGAAGGCAGAACGGTGCTTTTAACTACTCACTATATGGAGGAAGCGGATTTTCTCTGCGATAGAATTGCTATTATAGATGGTGGGAAAATAATTGCATTGGATACTCCTGAAAATCTTAAGAAAAGTATTAACGAAGTAAAAAGCATAAAAATTGAACTTACTAAAGCAGACGATAAACTAATCAATGAAATAAAGTCACTTGAAAATATAAAGAACGTCATAAATGATTACAACTCTGAGAAAAGAAACTACACTTTAACTGTACATCACACCAATGGAAATACTATAATTCAAAAGCTGTTAGACTGTATATCTAAAAACAAATCCCAAATATTAAATATAAATGTACTTGAGCCTTCTCTTGAGGATGTATTTATTCACCTTACAGGCAAGAGTTTGAGAGAGTAGGTGGAGCTATGAGAAGACTTCGTACTATTTATGCGGTTTTTTTAAAGGACTTAACACAAATGCTCAGGTATCCTTCTTGGTTTATTCAACTTATAATTTGGCCATTAATCTTTCCATTATTATATATAATGAGTGCAATTGGATTGTCTGGGCCAGACATGTCAGGTATAGAGGCCTTTAAAAATGCAACTGGAACAGGCAGCTATGCTGGGTTTATAGTTGTAGGTACTATGGCCTGGATGTGGGTAAATACAACTATGTGGAGCTTTGGCACCTACCTTAGAGAAGAGCAGACAAGAGGAACACTTGAGTCAAACTGGCTTTGTCCAATAAATAAATTTGACCTTCTTATTGGAGGTGGCCTTGTATCAGTATTTCAAGCTGTATTTATATCCCTTGTATCTGTAATAGAATATAGATTTATTTATGGAATACACTTTACAGGCAGCATACTTCAATGGGTTTTTATATTCATTATAATGATGCCAGGGGTTTACGGCTTAGGTGCTTTGTTTGCCAGTATAATTTTATGGCTTAAGGAAGCTAATGCGGCTGTAAACGTGGCAAGAGGAGTTATGATGATACTTTGTGGAATAACCTTTCCTATAGCTATTATGCCAGAGTGGATGAGGTTTTTGTCAAAGGGAATCCCTTTTACCTATGGCATAGAAGCTGCAAGGCAGGTTATGGTCAATGGAGAAGGACTAAAAGGTGCCAGTTTCAATATTATGATGTGTTTAGTAGAAGGCTTTATAATACTAATGTTAGGAAGAATTCTATTTATGGCTATAGAAAATAAAGTTAAAGAATCCGGTTCTCTTGAGAGATTTTAGGAGGGGGTGAGCCAATGAGTTTTAAAGATATACTAATAGTATTTAGATCAAGATTTTTAATAACTGCAAAAATATATTTCAGGTATCCAGTTAATTTCATTATGACACTGTTTGATCCAATAATGTGGCTTACTCCCTTTTATTTCATGGGTAAAAGCTTTTCTGTTAATGGAAAACTTCCGGGTTTTGAAAAGTATACAGGCAACTCAGATTATATTAGCTTTCTCGTTATAGGCTACATGATTTCTTCCTATGTAGCTACAGTATTTTGGACAATGGGCTTTTCGTTAAAGGAAGAGATGCGTCAAGGTGTCTTAGAATCTAATTGGAGCGCACCTGTAAATAGAATTGTACTAATGATAAGCAAAAGTATTTTTAACTTTTGTGCTACTACCTTTGAAGTTATATTAACAGGAATTGTATGTCACTTTGCCTTTGGTTTCAATCTTAATGCAGGGCTTCTTAAGGCTATAGGTTTTTTAATTCCTGGAATAATAGGGATGTTGGGACTAGGTTTAGTGATAGGCTCCCTAGTACTGCTTGCAAAGGAAGCTAACGGAATAATTGATATAACAAATGCCACAGTATCAGCCTTTTCGGGAGGATATTTTCCGGTAAAGGTACTGCCAAGAGGTTTCATGTTTGTATCTTTTGCTCTTCCTATGACTTATATCTACGACAGCAGCAGAGCAATATTAACAAATCAAATACCTTTATTCTCACTTAAAACTGAGTTTGCTATAATTATTGCAACTATGATAGGTTTCTCACTACTTGGAAGTTTTATATTTATGAAGGTAGAGAGAAAGTGCAGAGAGCTTGGAATCTTGGGAGGCCACTAAAAGTTTTTTAACCTAAAAAGTTAACAATTTAAAAAGTTAACTTTTTAGGTTGCAATAAAAAAGCTATTCCTGTGTTTTTCTTGTTGGGTTATATAATTTCTGTTCTATTTTTATTTTGCATTTCTAATCAAATCATAAAAAGGTTCTAGATGCACAAATACCTGAAGGTTATTATTTATTTCCTTTCTCATTTTCTTTTCAATCTGATGAATCAAATCATGAGATTTTTCTACGCTCATATTTGGTTCTGTTAATATGTGCATATCTATATAAACATCATCCTCGCTGCCTCGGCTTCTAATGTTATGCACTCCTTTTACCTGATCAAATTCCAAGGCTAAATTTTTTATCTTTTCAGTGTCTATTACAGCTTTATCGACTAATATACTTCCAGCAGATTTAAAAATTTCATAGGAAGCATGAAGTATAAATAAGGATACTATTAAAGAAGCTATTGGATCTATAATAGATGGAAGTCCAAGTTTAATGCAGACTAAAGTAATTAAAACTCCAATGGATACATATATATCACTTCTTGTATGAAGTGAATCTGATAGGAGTATAAAGCTATTTAATTTTTTACCCTGACTATACTCGTAGGTGCAGACAAATATATTAATTGCAAGTGTGACAATGAGAGCCCTTAGGTTCTCTAAGGCAATATTTAGAGAAACAGGATTTAAAAATCTGTTAACAGCTTCAACTATTATTTTCCCTCCTATAAATAGAAGCATTCCAGCTATAAAAAGCCCAGCCAAAGTTTCGAATTTTCTATGTCCATAAGGGTGTTCCCTATCTACTGGTTTAGCTGCAAGGCTGATTCCTATGAGCCCCACAATATTTGAGGAACCGTCTGTTAGAGAGTGAAAACCATCTGCAGTTATACTAGCACTTTTTACTGCACTCCCGATTATAATCTTTAGTAGGGCTACTGCGAAATTTGCAAACATAATAACCCATAAGACCTGCTTTATTTTTTTATAATTTGTAGAGTTCATTGTATTCGTCTCCCTTTAAGTGGTTTAATACTTTCAACTGATAATAGAATTATATGCATCAGATATTGAAGTTGATACAAAATTAAGAGAAAGAATACAAGATATATGTTATCAATTGATAATGAACTATATATAAGGTAAAATTTCAATTGTAACAAATTACATAAAATTCCTGGCAAGGACAATCAATTGTTGCATAAATGGTTAAAAATCACTACAATAGATTTATAGGTTTATTGAAAATGGTTACTTCTTAGTTGAGGTTTTGTGGAGGGATTGAAGTGAGGAACGATGAGTTTAATATAATGTCAAGCGTTAAGGTAATTGAACAATATAAAGCAAGACTACTTACAATAATAGGCGATTTTTTCACTCTTTTAACAAAAGGAAGCAATGTTGCTCAAGATGCGATATTAGATTGCATTTCCAAGGCAATAATAATACTATACTTACTTGCAGATAGATTAGGTTACTCTCACACTGCAGTGGATGAAAGCATGAAGAAAAATTTAAGGGAAGGTCTGAGTGAAGAAGACAAATATGATAATGATTTGAGAAGATTATATACTCACTTAAAAGAAAGGCAATAGGATGAGATATGGAAACTAGAAAATATAGTACTAAGTCTACAGTTGAGGCAGGAATTATTTCAGCTATAATTGTTGTATTAATGCTTATAACAGGGTATGTTCCTATTATGTCCTTCATGGGAACGCTAATTTTACCTGTGCCAGTAGCACTTTTATTTATTCGTCACGATATCAAGGTAACTACAGCTGCTATAGTTGTAAGTACTATTATTACAGCGGTGCTTTTTAATCCAATTCAAGCGCTGCTTTCTGCTATATCCTTTGGATTAACCGGGCTGACTTTAGGCTATAGCATAAAAAAAGACAAAAGCTCGAACTACACCTTGTTTTTACTTGCTGTTATGTCCTTAATAGCTACAATATTAACTTATATTGCAACTGTATTTTTAATACAAAAGACTACATTAACAGAATTTTTTACGACCTTCATAAATGAAATGAATTCAGCTTTAACAGAATCTATTAATATGGTCAAGTCCTTCTATTCTAAGGCTGGCGTACCAGAAGAGCAGTTTAAACAGATTGAGTCGATGTTTAGTATGTTCAATGCTGAGTTTTTAATAAATGCATTTGCATCTATTTTAATATTCCAGTCAATTTTTTCAGCATTTTTGAATTACATTACTGCAAAAGCTGTACTTAAGAGACTAGGTTACCATATGAAGAAGATGACTCCATTTACTGAACTTTATATCAACAGCTTTGCTGGAGCTTTAATAGTACTTCCAATCCCTCTTGGGGTGTATTTAAAGGCAAAAAACCTCCCGCTAGGAGGACCTATATTAACTTCTGGTCAAATAATTATGCAGTACAGCTTCTTAATAGTTGGAGCTTCTGTTGCCGCATATTATTTAAGAAACAGATTTAAGCTTTCCAATGGGATAATAACATTAATTCTTTTGTTTGTTTCTTTTAATCCTCTATTTGCCAGTGCGCTTTTATACCTTGGCATAGCAGATATGATAATAGATTTTAGAAAAGTAAATCCAAATAGGGTCCTAAAAAGATAAAGGGGGCTGAGCATGGATAATAAGTATAATTATTTTAATGCCGGAAATAGAGCTTACATGATTATCCTAGCGTTTGCTATTATGATTCTGTTCGTCTATGGACACTTTTTAGAAGGCATAGCTGCTCTAATTATCTATGGTGGCTTAGTAATCTACAACATAAAGCGTTCAAAGGTTAAAAAAGACGAATGGAAAAAGTTTATTGAAGATTTTACTTCAAAGCTTGATATAGCTACAAGCAGCACGCTTATTAAACTTCCGTTCCCACTTATAATAGTAGGAGAGAATGGAGATGTTGCTTGGTATAATCAAAATGCTACCTCTATGCTTGACGGTGAGGATGTTTTAGGTAAAAATATTGGAACCATAATTAAGGAATTTAATATAAGACAGGTACTAAATGAAAAAAGAACTGAATTTAGACATATAAACTTGAAAGACAAGTATTACGATATATATACAAGCATAGTAAATACTGCTGAAAATATAAGTAACGAGGATAACATAGTGTTGCTTTATTTTTATGAGGTTACTGAACAGATTAACCTTCAAAAGAGCATGGATGATAATAAGGCTTCTGTTATGATGCTTGAAGTAGATAACTTGGATGATGTTATTAAGACTACTGTTGAAGATAAGAGACCTCTTTTAGCTGCTCAGATTGAGAGAACGTTGAACAACTATGGTCAAAGTCTAAATGCAATTTTCAAGAAGTATTCCGACAATAAGTATATTTTGATAACACAAGACAAGTATATACAAGGGGAAATCGAAAAGAAATTTGAAATTTTAGATTCCATAAGAGAAATAAACTTAGGGAATACACTAGCTGTTACTTTGAGTGCTGGTGTTGGGCGTAATGGAGATACGCCACAGGATAACTATAATTTTGCACTATCTGCAAAAGAGCTTGCTCTTGGACGTGGTGGTGATCAGGTTGTAGTTAAAAATGAAGAGAAGCTTTCCTTCTACGGCGGAAAGACTAAGGAAGTTGAAAAGAGAACAAAGGTAAGAGCAAGGGTTATAGCTCATGCATTAGTAGACCTGATTAATGGAAGCGACAGAGTTTTTGTTATGGGGCATAAAAATCCTGATACAGACTGTCTTGGAGCTGCAATAGGCATAAACAGTGCTATTAGGCTTTTGAATAAGCCTTGTTCCATAGTTCTTGATAATAGAAATTCAGCAATAAAGGTGGCTCTCGAAAAGTTTCAGGATGATGAGGACTATACTAATACTTTTTTAAGTCCTGAGACCGCTAGTAAAAGTTTAACCGATGACAGTTTGCTTATTATAGTTGATGTCCATAATAAAGGATATGTATTGGATTATGAGCTTGTTAAGGCCTTTAAGAAGATAGTAATCATAGACCATCACAGAAGGTCGCCAGATGCTGTTGAGGGGGTACTGCTAAGCTATATAGAAACCTATGCCTCTTCAACTTCGGAGCTTGTTACAGAAATGCTTCAATATATGATTGAAAACCCAAAGATAAAGCCTAAGGAGGCAGAAGTGCTTCTTGCAGGAATTTGTGTTGATACAAAGAATTTTTATTTTAAAACTGGTGTAAGAACCTTTGAGGCTGCAGGCTTTTTAAGAAGATTAGGTGCAGATACCATTGACATTAAAAAAATGTTTGCGGAAAATCTGGATACTTATCTCAAAAAAGCTGAAATTATTAAGTCTGCAAAGGTAGACAATGGAATAGCTGTAGCCATATGCCCACCTGAAATAGAAGATAATGTATTGGCTGCCCAAGCAGCGGATGAACTGCTAAATATTACAGGTATTCAAGCATCCTTTGTTATTGTTAGAATAGATGATGAAATACTTATAAGCGGAAGATCCTTGGGTGATGTCAATGTACAAGTAATTATGGAAGCTTTAGGGGGCGGCGGTCACATGACTATGGCTGGAACAAAGCTTAGTGGCTTAACCATTGAAGAAGTTTTAGAAAAATTACAGGATACAATTGATAAAAACATAAAGGAGAGTGAAAAGTAATGAAAGTTATATTATTAGCTGACGTTAAAGGAGTAGGTAAGAAAGGTGAGGTTATTAATGCCTCTGATGGATATGCAAGAAACTTCTTGTTCCCAAGAAAACTTGCACAGGAAGCAACAGAAGGCAATATGAATATTTTAAATCAAAAGAAGGAAGCTGAAAGAAGAAAGAAGCTTGCAGAGATTGAAGCAGCTCAGAAATTAGCTGATGAGTTAAAAGGAAAAGCAGTTAAAATAACAGCAAAATCAGGAGAAAACGGAAGACTATTTGGTTCTATAACAAGCAAAGACGTAGCAGATGCACTTAATGCTCAGTATAAAGTTAACATAGATAAGAAAAAGATAGTTGTAGATACAATAAGAACACTTGGAACATATGAAGTTGAAGTTAAAATTTATCCAGAAGTATCTACAAAAGTCAATGTTGTTATAGCAGAACAAAAGTAGGATTCGTTTCTCCTTAATTGAAGCATACGCAGCATTAGTGAGGGGGATAATTTAGTGAAATCACAGTTTAAAATTGACTATGGATTTGATGAAAGCAAACTTAAAAACATACCACTTGAGTCCCAAGTGGATGTTTTATTTGAGCTCATAAGAAATGTACTTGATGAAGGTGCAGTTAAATCTAGAATTATAAAATACAAGCTTCAAAAATATATCCATAGTGGTGATATATATAAGAGAATTTACGCTTTAAACAGAATAGTAAGCGATGGTAAGGGTATAGATACCATTCCAAGCGAAGGAAATATAAGTGAAGTACTTCAAGATACAAATAAGTGGATCTCAGAAGCAATTGCTAAAAAATATGTTCAAAATGAAATAGAAAAAGAAGTTGAACAGGCTTTAATTGAAAGACAAGATAAGTATGTTGATGAAATTAGATTAGGCATACTTAAAAAACAAAAAGGACCTGAAAATGCAAAAACTCTTAAAAAGTATGCCCAGCTTGAAGTGCTTGATTCTAAAAAGCTTACAAAGAGCATTCAGGCATTATTAAGACCTGAATCTTTTGATGAAATTATAGGACAAGAAAGGGCTATAAAGTCTCTTATATCAAAAATGGCTTCACCATATCCACAGCATATCATTTTATACGGACCTCCAGGAGTTGGTAAGACTACAGCGGCAAGGCTAGCTCTTGAAGAAGCAAAGAAACTTAAGCATACTCCTTTCAAAGGGGAAGCAAAGTTTGTCGAGGTAGATGGAACTACAGTAAGATGGGATCCAAGAGAAATAACAAACCCTCTTTTAGGTTCAGTTCATGACCCTATTTATCAGGGAAGTAAAAGAGATTTAGCTGAGATAGGTGTTCCAGAACCAAAGCCAGGTCTTGTTACAGAGGCTCATGGAGGGGTTTTATTTATAGATGAGATTGGAGAGCTTGATGAAATACTTCAAAATAAGCTTTTAAAGGTTTTAGAAGACAAGAGAGTTGAGTTTTCTTCTTCTTATTATGATCCAGAGGATGAAAATACTCCTAAATATATAAAGTATCTGTTTGATAATGGAGCGCCAGCAGATTTTGTGCTCATTGGAGCAACTACAAGAGAACCGAGAGACATAAATCCAGCACTTCGTTCAAGATGTACTGAGGTTTACTTTGAGCCATTAACAGCTAAGGATATTGAAAAGATAGTTGAAAATGCAGCAGCAAAGCTTAGCATTGAGCTTGAAGCAGGAGTTGCTGAACTTATAAGCAGATATACTATAGAAGGTAGAAAAGCAGTTAACCTTCTTGCAGATGTTTATGGATATGTGCTTTATAATGACAAAGGTGAAACAGATGAAGTTAAAATAAAAATCAGTGATGTTCATGAAATAATTTCTATAAGCAGATTAACTCCTTATGAAGAGGTCAAGACTGAAAATGATAAGGAAATTGGTCATGTTTATGGTTTAGGGGTTAGCGGTTATGTTGGCTCCACAATAGAGATAGAGGCAGCAGTTTTTGAGGCTAAGGATAAAGGTTCAGGACAAATGCGCTTTAATGATACTGCAGGAAGTATGGCAAAGGACTCTGTGTTCAATGCAGCCTCAGTTATAAGAAAACTTACTGATAAAGATATAAAGGACTATGATATTCACGTTAATGCTATAGGTGGTGGAAATATAGATGGACCATCAGCTGGAGCTGCTATAACTGTATGTATTATTAGCGCACTGCTCGATAAACCTATAAGACAGGATATAGCTATAACTGGAGAAATATCCTTAAGAGGAAAAGTTAAACCTGTAGGTGGAATTTTTGAAAAGGTATATGGTGCAAGAAGAAAGGGAATTAAGCTTGTTATTGTACCAAAGGATAACTTAAAGGAAGTTCCGACAGGACTTACAGATATAGAAGTTAAAGCAGTTGATACAATAGAGGAATTAATGGACTTAGTATTTTAATATGAGTAAATTTACAAGGAGGCGATTCAATGGATACACCTCTTAGAAGTTTACCTCACAACATTGAAGCAGAGCAGTGGGTTTTAGGTGCCATGCTTAAAGAAAGAACTTCCATAGCGCAAGCTGTGGAAGTTTTAAAAAGTGAGGATTTTTATAGAGACGCACATAAAATTTTATTTAGCAGTATGGTTGAACTCTACCAAAAGGATACTCCTGTAGATATGGTTACGCTAGCTGAAGCTATGACAGCATCTAAAAAGCTAGAATCTGTTGGCGGTTTAAGTTACATAAGTGAAGTTTATGGAACTGCTATATCTACGGCAAATGTTAAATCATACATAAGAATAGTATCTGAAAAGGCGATGCTAAGAAAGCTTATAAGGGCTTCAACGGAAATAATCGAGGCTAGCTACGATAAACAGGATGATGTTGAAGCTGTAATTGAATCTGCAGAGCAAAAGATATTTAATTTAGCGGACAAGAAAAACACCTCTGACTTTGAGCCTATGAGCACAGTGCTTGAAAGAGGATTTTTAGAAATAGAGAGACTTTTTAATAATAAAGGAGAGCTTACTGGAGTTTCTTCTGGTTTTAATGATTTAGATGCAAAGACCTCAGGTTTTCAAAAGGGTGATATGGTACTTATAGCAGCAAGACCTTCCATGGGTAAGACCACCTTTGTTTTAAACCTTGCACAGCATGCGGCTTTAAGAACAGGAAAAAGCATCGCTATATTTTCGCTGGAAATGTCCAAGGAGCAGCTTGCCTATAAGCTCCTTTGTGCAGAGGCTAATGTTGATATGCTTAAGCTTAGAACAGGTAACCTTGATGACAGAGACTGGGAGAATATTGCTAGAGCAGCAGGACCATTAGCAGCGGCAAAAATTTATATAGATGATACTGCCGGTGTTTCTGTAATGGAGATGCGCTCTAAGTGTAGAAGGCTTAAACTTGAACATGGTATAGATATGGTAATCATTGACTACTTGCAGCTTATGTCAGGAAGCAATCCTGAGAACAGACAGCAGGAAGTTTCTGAAATATCAAGATCTATAAAGGCACTAGCTAAGGAAATGAGCTGCCCTGTTATTGCACTTTCTCAGCTTTCTCGTGCTCCTGAACAAAGAGCAGACCATAGGCCAATGCTTTCTGACCTTAGAGAATCTGGTTCTATAGAGCAGGATGCCGACGTTGTTATGTTTCTTTATAGAGATGAGTACTATAATAAGGAAACAGAAGAAAAGAATATGGCTGAGTGTATCATAGCTAAGCAAAGAAATGGTCCAACAGGAACAGTAAAGCTTGCATGGCTAGGTCAGTATTCTAAATTTGGTAATCTTGATACAGTTCATACAGAATATTAGGATGGTGCAGCAGTAATGCTGCACCATTTTGTATATAAAGTGTAAAACTTAGCTAGAATATGGAATTATTTATCATATTATGTTATAATTATGCGAAGTATAGTTTAGTTTGGTAAATTGGGGGATATACATGGAGGTTTATGTGGCTCGTCAGCCAATTTTAGATATAAATAGAAAAGTAGTTTACTACGAGCTCCTGTTTAGGTCAAATCAGGATAATTATTACGTAGCTTTAGACGGAGATAAGGCCACCTTAGAGGTTATAACAAATAGTTTTACTTTAATAGGAATGGGAAGTTTAACTAATGGAAAAAAAGCATTTATAAATTTTACAGAAAGTCTTCTTTTGCAAGAAACAGCATTGTTGCTGCCGAAAGATAAAGTTGTGATTGAAATACTGGAAACGGTTACTCCTTCTGATGAAATTGTAGAGTGCTGTCGTAAGCTTAAAGCCTTAGGCTATGCTTTGGCTCTTGATGACTTTGTATTTAAGCCAGGCTATGAGGCTTTAATAGATATTGTTGATTTCATAAAGATTGATTTCGTAGCAACAAAGGGCATAGAAAGAAAAGCAATTATTGATAGATTTAAAAATAAAAATATAAAGTTTTTGGCTGAGAAGGTCGAAACTATTGAAGACTTTAATGAAGCTGTAGGTTTAGGTTATACTTATTTTCAAGGTTATTTTTTTAGTAATCCAACTATATTGAGTGCTAAAGAAATCCCAAGCAACAGCTTATATAATTTTGATTTAATAAAATTGATGAAGGAAGATAATTACGATATTATAAATATCGCAAACGCAATAAAGAAAGATGTGTCTCTTTCTTATAAACTATTAAAATATATCAATTCTGCTTCAATAGGTCTTAAGACTGAAATCCACTCAATAAGGCAAGCTCTTGTATTGATGGGAAAAAAAGAATTTATGAAGTGGGCATCATTAGTAACTATTAGAAGCTTTAATGACAAAAACAGTGAAGCAATAATGGATATTTCAATTTTAAGAGCATTGATTGGAGAGGCTATTGCTAGTAAGGTTAGCATGGCTAGTCGAGCCTCAGAGGTTTTTATAATGGAGATGTTTTCTAATATTGACGTTCTCTTAAATCAACCTATGGAAAAAATTCTTCAGGATCTGCCAATAGCTGAGGATATAAAGGCGGCCCTTCTTGGGGAAGAAAATATATTTAGATCTATAAGTGAATTAATTCTTTGTTACGAAAAGGCTGACTGGAAGAACTTTAGTAGTTTTTCAAAAAGATTGGGACTTAGAGAAGAAGAGATTCCACCTATTTATGCTAATGCAGTAATAGATGCTGCTAACATTATAGGAAACTAAATAATTGAAATAAAAATACAATTTATGGTATAATAAATATATAAGGTGCTTCTGTAGCTCAGTTGGTAGAGCAACTGATTCGTAATCAGTAGGTCAGGGGTTCAAGTCCCCTCAGGAGCTCCATGTAATAAGCGCACAAAAACCTCGATAGTTACTATCGAGGTTTTTATATTTATTACCTGTTATACACAGATTCAGCAATATTCATAGCGTGGTCAGCAACTCTTTCAAGATTGCTTATCATATCAAGGAAGACTGTTCCGCTGTAAGCGGTACAGGAGCCTGAATTAAGCCTTTTGATATGAGTTGATCTAAGATCCTTTTCCAAGCTATCGATTCTTTCTTCTATATCTAGAACAGTTTTTGCTTTAGTTGCATCGTTATTCTCAAAGCTTTCAATACTTGTATTTAATGCAGTTAAGGTATAGCTATATATATGCTCAAGCTCAGACATAGCTTGGTCTGAGAATGGAAGCCTTCTAGTAATTTTTTCCTGAGAAAGTTCAGCTAAGTTTTCTGCATGATCACCTATTCTCTCAATATCATTTACAACATGATACATAGAAGTGATTAATTCTGAATCCTCGGCGGAAATCTGCTTATTTGCAAGCTTAGCTAAGAAAGAAACAATATCAGCTTCAAGTGTGTTAATAAGCTGTTCATTCTCAAGCACTTTTTTAATTAAAGCTTCATCGTCGGTTTTAAAAGCTTGCATAGATAGTTCCAAGTTTTGCTTTGCTTCATGAGCCATTCGTATTATTTCCTTTACAGCTTGCCTTACTGCGATAGCTGGAGTTTCTAAAAGCCTCTCATCTATATATTTTGTTTCAACCAATTCATATTTATCATCACCCGGTATAAGTTTATTAACAAATTTAATTAAATAAGGTATAAACCATACTAGTATAAAAGTATTAACTATATTAAATAATGTATGAGCATTAGCAATCTGTCTCTTAACATCTGCTCCAGGGCTTATAAAATTAACAGCGCTGGTAAATGGGTTTAGAGCAAGAGTAAATATAACTGTACCTATAACATTAAAAGTTAAATGAAATAATGCTGCTTTTCTGGCTGCTTTTGAGGTTCCTATACTTGAAAGCATAGCCGTAATACAAGTACCAATATTTGTACCAAATAAAATCGGTATTGCAGTTCCAAGAGGTATAGCACCACTACCTGCCATTGCTATAAGAATACCTGTAGTAGCAGATGAACTTTGCACTACTGCTGTTGCTAACATACCTACTATTATTCCGAGTATTGGGCTCTGCCCTAAAGTTACTATCATATTTTCAAAGGCAGGAGTAGATGCTACTGGCTTTAAAACTGTCTCCATAAACTGAAGTCCCATGAAGAGTATACCAAAGCCAAGAACAATGTGACCAATCTCTCTGCTTTTTTTAGCTTTCGAAAATAATACAATGCCTGTTCCTATACCAACAAATATAGGAGCTATAGCTGTTAATTTAAAAGCAACTAATTGAGCAGTTACTGTTGTACCAATATTGGCTCCCATTATAACTCCAGCAGCTTGATATAAGTTCATTAAACCTGCATTAACAAATCCTACTACCATTACTGTAGTAGCACTGCTGCTTTGGATTATAGAAGTAACTACTGTTCCAACTAAAATACCTTTAACAGGGTTTGAAGTGATTTTTTCTAGAAAACCCTTTAATTTGTCGCCTGCTGCATTCTCAAGGCCATCTCCCATAAGCTTCATTCCGTAAAGAAATAGTCCTAGGCCTCCTAGCAGACCAATTATAATTCCTGAGATATCCATTGTTTCTCCTCCATATCATTTGTTCTTAAAAAATCTCACAATGAATATAATACTATATTTACTATCACTTTGTTAAGAGAAAGCTGAGATATATTATAGTAGAATTGAATAAATAATAATAAAGTGTTAGATTGACATAAATAAATCGTTTTCAAAAATACCAAGGAGTTTCTACCTTGGTATTTTTCTTTTTTTGTTCTAAAGCTTTATAAGGCTCCAATATATTATTATTAAGCACTAAATGACTTATGAAAAACACTAGGGGGTAAAGTATGGGGAAGCGTAATAAAATATTAATTATTATTTTTTTAATATGCTTTATACTCCAGCCTTTTATTTTAAAAGAAGTTAAGGCTGCAGAATTAGAAAAAAATATCATCATTCTTATAGATAACTCAGGAAGTATGAAAATAACAGATCCGCACAGATTGGCTGTTGTTGCAGGAGCAATGCTTATAGATACAGTTGATGAAAATACAAATTTAAATGTAATAGCATTTGGTGATAAACCTGATTTTGTGCAAAAGCTCGCAGATAGACCTTCTAAAGAAAAACTAAAGTCCAAGCTATCCGGACTAATGTTTGATAATAGTAGAACTAATCTAAAGGAAGGGCTAAAAGAAGCTTTAGGTCAGTTTGAGAATGTACAAGGAGAAAAAACCATCATAGTTCTTTCAGATGGTAAGGAAGATCCGGTTGGCGGAGTTACTGAAGAGCATATGAAAGAACTATTTTCTTTAGGAGATAAAGCTCATGATATGAGAGTTATGGTTCACTGCATAGGTCTGTCTGAATATGCTGATGAAGATACTTTGACAAAGCTAAGTTCAAAGACTGGAGGAGACTATTTTTACAGTGAAAATCCTTCAGGAATTTTTGCTGCGCTTAATAAAATATTAGGCAGTCTAAATAATTTTTATACTATTGAGCAATTTACAACAAATTCAAATACTGATAAAGAGATAAAGCTGAGCTCTTATGTAGACGAAGTGGTTATAAAGATAGCTTCTTGTGATAATACAGTTCCTTTAGTAGATGTAGCTTTTGAAGAAGGAATAACTCCTGACTATAAAATAGGAGATAAATATAAAATATATAATTTTAAAAATATCAAAAGTAGTACTATAAGAATAACTTCAAAGGATAAGGAAAGTAATTTTGTTATAGTTCAAGTGAAATCTAAAGTTCAGCTTAATATAAATTCTTCTAGTGATAATTTATCTATACCGTTTAAAGTTCCTATGGATATTAAAGTTAATTTTCAAGCAGAAGAAAATATCAAAGGACTTCATATGGATAAGCTTGAGGATGGAATAAGAGAAAGAATAAGCAGTACTGATAATGAGTTTAAGTTTACCTTTAAAAAAGAAGTACCAGGTAATTACCCAATTCTTATAACTGCTTACGATGGAAATGGAAACATAGTTGCTGTAAGGGATATTAATATAACAGTTAAGGATTACCCTCCCTTTTATTATACAAAATCTCTTCCGAGCACTATAATAACTGAAAACAGCTTTAAGGTAGAAATAAAGCAGCAGGATGACTCTAAGGTGAATAATCCTTCAGGAGAGATTTATATTGAGTATGGAGATAAGTATGAAAAGATTCCTCTTAAATTTGAAGGTGGAATGCTTACCGCAGATATAAATCTTAAAAATTCAGGAGAAATTAAAATTTCTTCGAGAATTGATGTTATAAGGGATAATAAAACTTATTCCTACTATCTGCCGTATTTTAATTCTAAGGTGCTTGAAAAGCCTTTTGTTGAGCTTTCAAGCGAAAGCTATGCTAAGCCTTTTAAGCAGAATGAACAAGTTAACTTAAGACTTTCTATAAATAAAAATTCAATTTATGGCGAAGAGGACTTTTTTATACTGAATAGCAAAAATGAGA
This sequence comes from Clostridium swellfunianum, assembly GCF_023656515.1. Classification (NCBI taxonomy): domain Bacteria; kingdom Bacillati; phylum Bacillota; class Clostridia; order Eubacteriales; family Clostridiaceae; genus Clostridium; species Clostridium swellfunianum. Next base: position 2,715,738 of record NZ_JAMOFV010000006.1, on the reverse strand, counting down.
AAATAGGAGAATTTAAATTAAACAAAGACAGTAAAGGAAGGATAGAGGTTGCTCTAAAGCCTTTAGGTAAGGGTGAGAATTTTGAGTTTTTTATAAGACCCAGAAACGAAAAGGGCGTTAAGGTTACAAGTAAGATTTCTACTAATATAAGAGTTGTATCAGATGGAAGTTATTTTATAAGCAAGAATAGAAGAATTATTACTTGTATTGTTATATTTTTATTGTTAGTAGCTCTTGTTATTGCCACTGGTTTTGCAGGATATAAAATATACGTCAGATCTTGCAAGATTAATAAGGAAGTAAGTTTTGTTATTTCCTCTAATGCAAATATACATACTAAGGGGATTTATGTAGATATAGATAACCCATGTACGTATATAAATTTGATTAATGATAGGATTATTGTAGATAGCACAGAAAACAATGCTATAGGGAGTTTTGAATTAAAAGCATATAGGGGCTTTAAAATTGTGCAAGGGTTAAGTTTTCTTCTTCATAAATATATATTAAGAAAAGATGAAGTATTTAAGCTTTGGTATAAACCTATAGTACGTCATGTGAATTCATACAGTGAAGAAATATCAGACATTCCATACCTGGAAGGAGAAAAGCTTAAAGTAAAGCTAGGTCAAAAGGAAATAAAAATAAATTTTTTATAAAATAAAAACATAGGAGGCTAACTATGCAATACCCTAAGGTTCCAAAGGATATTCTGCCAACCCTTGTAATTGGACTTGGAGGAACAGGATACCAAGTAGTAAAAAGACTTAAACAGCTTTTTAACAAAAGATACAACACTGATAAGCTGCCTGTTAGATATCTTTTAATTGATACAGACCTAAAAACTTTTCTAGATGATAATGTAAAGAATAATGAAAAGTGCCAATTAAGATTTGGGGAAGGAATAAAAAATACTCTAGATTGGGCTTACAATAATCCCAATTTTGAATGGCTGCCTCAAAATCCTAGGATAACTCCTGATTTTTTTACTTCTACAGACCAGGGAGCAGGGCTTGTCAGACCTATTGGGAGAATGTATTTATGTAAAAATGCAAAGCTCGTCTACGATAATTTGCAGACAGCAAAAAACGATTTAGTAGACTTGCATAAGGTTTTAACAGACCTTGGAGAGAATTACCTTGAAAATATAGATAGGCATAAGGTTTATATAGTTGGTTCTTTAGCAGGGGGAACAGGCTGCGGAACCTTCCTTGACGTTGCAGTAATGATTTCAAAAATATTTAACAGAGACAATACAAATATTATAGGAATGTTTACTTTGGAAAGCTGCTACGATGATAAGCTCTCCTCGGATTTAGATGCCCAAAATAGAAGTAAGGCAAACTGTTATGCTGCTCTTAAAGAACTTGAATTTTATATGTCCTCCATTACAAATCCAGAGGATAAAAAGTATGCATTTAAATACAGCAATATTGGAGAGATTAAGCTAGATAGAAAGCTTCTGGATATATGCTACCTAATAGAAAATAAAAATGAAATGGGCGGTGTACTGACTAATATTGAGGATATTTATGACTTATGTTCACTTCAGCTTTATCAAGAGATAGGGACAACTCTAGGCTCGCAGTTAAGAGCGGATTATGCAAACTTCATATGCAAGGATAAGGACCCTATATTAAAGAAAGATAGGCATTTTAGTACCTTTTCTTCTTCTTCTATGGAGTTTCCAGTAGAAAATTTGACTAAATACTGCTCTTATATGCTTGCTAAAAATATACTTCTTGGACTAAAAAAAGAATTAGATAAAGAGCAAGAACAGGATTTACATGAAAGTGCTGAAGCATACGTAGCTGAACTGAATTCATTAATGGATTTAAATGATTTAATATCAGATTTTACTCAGCAGAACAGGCTGAAGGCACAAACTAAATATAATGATTTGGTTAGAAGCAAAAGGAATCTCAACGGGGTCGACAACATAATTGAACAAACAAGGGAGAACCTTAAGGAGATTGAAGAAAGACGATTTAAAGAAGCTAATGACAGACTTAATAGGTTTGTTTCAGAAACCACTGTAAGAAGGGGAATAGTGTTTACTACTGAAGCCTTAAAAATGATAAGAGGTATGCTTAACAGCGATATTAACAATAATGTTTCAGTTACTCTTGAAAGATCAAGGATAGAGCTTGAGATAAATAATTTAGAAACTGACAAAAAGAATAAGAAGATAGTTCAAGGAAAGGAAAACGTTAAGAGCAACCTTATAACTTCCTTTAATTCATACATTGAGGAGGCTTATAAGAAGGTTAAATATATGGTCTTTAGCAAAAGATATGAGCTGGTAAAGGATAGCCTAGATAGATTGAACAGTACTCTTAACAATTTAATAAGCGAAACTGCAGAGATGAACAAGGAAATAACAAGCTTTATAAGTAAAATAGATGTTCAAAGCGAAAAGAAATATGGTGGAAATATTATTTCAAGAGAAATGATAACGAAGGATTTTTATGATAGATATTTCAACAAGCATTTTAATAATAGCTCATCTGCTAATTTATTTAGCTTATTTGAAGGTAAGAATTTAGTTGAGGAAGTAAAAAAAGGTTCAAAGGAACTTATTAAGCTTTGCAGAAACAAAGTTGAAGAGCAGATTGCTAAAGAAAATATTATGGATATATTAAAGAAAAGCTATGAATATAACAGGGCTAAGATTGAAGAAGAAAGTAAGAGCTATAAATTCAATGATTTTATAAAAAATGAGCTTGATGTAACAGCTAAGCTTGCAAAACCATTCTGGTCAGCTATCAAAAATCCTGAGGTATCTTGGACAGAATGTTATTACATAGGATGCTTGAAAGGGGAAAGTAATAATGGATTTACAATAAAAGCTCCTGAGGCAGTAGATGAATGGATAAGAAATCAGACAGGAGAACGTTCAAGATGGGCTAGATATGTGGAAACTACAAATCCATATTCTATTGATGTTATTCATATAACCATGGGGGCTTGCGCAGCTTATCTTCCAGATATAAAGCACTATAGGCAGTTCTATTTAAAGCTTTTAGCTTCAAAGACGTATCCTCTTCACTTAAATGAAGCTTATGTAGGATTAGAGGAATTAGATAAAGAGTTAGACGATATACTTCTAAGCTATTCTTTAGCTAAAGCTTATGGAGCAATTATTGAACAAGAAAATACTTCGTACTTAAATATAAGGTATGAGGATGATGAGTATATGTATATTTATCCATCTAAATATTGTTTGTTTGGTGGAGATGAAACGATAGAGAATCTTGGAGAGGCTGGAATTTCCAATATAAGCATCAGTTTTGCTCCAAGTAAGCGATATAAAATTGTTAATCAGGCTATACCAGAAAATAATAACATGATTCCTAGCGAATTAGAACTTGGCGGAAATTATCAGGAAACTATAAGAAAGATAAGTGAAAACCATGAAATATACGCTATGCTTAAGAGCTTTATGGAAGATGCTAAAAATAAGTTTGGCAAGAATAAGCTTAAGGAACACTGTATAAATCGATATATTAAAGACAAGGTTTCAGATGATTTTATTGCAAGGAACAAGGTCATTAGCGATATAGCAGCAAATTAGTCCATAAAAAATAAAGGAGATAGATATGGACGAGATTTTTAATCCTTCACTTTTGATTTCTCTTGGGCCTTCTGGGAGGAGGGCTCTTAATTTTTCTGAAAAACTTTTATCATATTTACCAAGCTATTTTTTAAATGTGGTAGATTACTATTCAGTAGAAAATATAGAGAATGTATCTGAAGAAATACAAGCCATAGTTGATAATAAACTTCTTTCAGCAAAGCACTTAAATAAGCTTGTTGACTTAGGCTATAAGGTAAGAAGTGAAAATGTGAGTTCTGTAAAGCTTAATATTTATCTGCTTTGGGATGTATATAATTCGGAACAGTCAGCCTACGAGGTAGTAAAAACTTTAACCAATTTAAATTATGGCAATATAGATAAAGACCAGCACTCAGGAGTATCTTTATTTATGCTTCCTATAATGGACAAGGAATGGCTGCTTGAAGATAAGAATAGTCTTGAGTCAATAAGAAAGCTAAATAGAGTAATAGATTTTATATCACAGCAGGAGAGTATTTTAAGTCTTGATTCAAAGGTGTATATGCTTCACTGTGTTTCAAATGATGGAACAAGGATTCCTAAAGAGGAGCTTGAGAATATTTGCGGTATTCTTGCTTACCTTAATATACTTCCTTCAAAAGATCCTCCTCTTTCACATTTTAATAGAAGATTGCTTATGGAAGAAAGCTCCTATAAGGTAGGAACTATAGGTATAACAACCTTAACAGTTTTTAAGGATAAACTTCTAGAGGACTTTGCCAGATACTTATCCGTAGATTTATTAAACTATGCATCAACCTATGAGATAAATATAGACTATAGAAACTATACAGTATTCGATTTATTAACCTATGAAAATCAAAGAAATATGCTTAGAAGAGATGTAAACATAGTTGAGGGGGATGAGGGGTATAAGCTGAGCAATGTAAAAAAATTTGAATTAGTTCTTCCAAAGGATATAGCAGCATATCCAAATATTTTTAAAAATTGGGAGCAATACATTGAACATCAATGCCTTAGTGAGGTAAGAAAAACTATAGATACAAATAATACACTTGCGATTGATAGGATTATAGATAATATAGAAGAAGACTTAAAGGATATAATTTTTAAATATAGTTTAAGAGAAGCAGTAAAATACATTAGTCTTCTAGAAGAAGAAATTGCAAAGCAAAGGCCTAATAATAAATCTAGTATAAATAGTGATACCTCAAGATTAAATAAGGAGCTAACTTCCAGGGTAAATAATTACCCTAATTTAATTGGATATATCTTTAAATGTTTAACCTTAGGCGTGTTTTTTTTATATGCCATAGTAAATATTATTGTTCCATTTCTTTCACCAAGTCTAAATATAGTTTTTTTGCTTCTTTTCCTATTAGTGTTTTGCTCCACAGCTTACTTAGATTTTCTTTTTACACAAAAGAGATTTAAAACCTTTCTGGAAAGGTATAAAGAAGAGATATTTAAGAAAAGCGGAGCTCTTATAAGCCTTTATATAGAGAAAAGTATTGTAGATATACAGAAGGACCTTCTTAACTACTTGAATAATAAGAAGAGGCTTATTATAAGCTGCATTGAAAATTGCAGAACAGTTTCTAAGAATATAAATTCTAAGCCTTTAGTGGAAGAAGAAAGCTTAGGAAATTTAATTACGGATATCTTGAATTTTAAGGACAGAAAAGAATTCTATAAGGAAAAGTCACCTAAAATATCAGATATATACAGAGAATTTATAAAGGAATTAGAAATATATGAAGGTTTTAAACGAGAAGATATGGAGGGAAAACTTTTAGGTTTTGCATTAAAAGCCTCTCAGCCCTATGTTGACCTGGATTTCTTTGAATACATGAAGTTTAAGTATAAGGATGATATTAGAGAGGAACTAAGCAATTGGATTGATAAAGGTATTATAAAGTCTAAGTATCTTCTTCAATATATAAATAATGATTTTCTTGAAGAGCATTCCTTATTTATTACTTCACCAGAAGTGCATAGAGTGGTTAAGGATATGAGAGACAGCAAGCTGTCTAATTTTCAAGTATCTGTTGTAGAAGGCAATGATATTTATACTAACTGTATATCTATTGTTAGACTTTGCTTGGGGATAGATTTTAATGATATTACCTCCGTAAAAAAGATTAAAACAAATGAAAAAGCTAATGAGAAAGAAGATAGTATGAGGGGGGATAAGAATGCTTGAGCTTACTGCGCTTTCTGTAATCATACTGCTCTATATAATCCCTCTAAATATCTTGTTCTATTATATATCAAAGGAAACCGTTATGAGTATACTGCAGTTTGAAAATATAGCTGGTGTATCAAAAGCCTCAGAAATTGCAATGAATGCTGCTGCAGCTTTCTTTTATATATTGTATGTTGGCCTTTTATTTATAACCATTTATCTTATATACAGATTTATAGTAGTAAAAAGCTTATATGTCTACCTTGACAATGAACTTGAAGTGAGAAAGCTAATCTTAAAATATCAAAGGGGACAAAAAAATATAGATGCTGTTTCAATTATTGCCATAGTACTAGTTTTGATGTTTCATATTCTCTTCAGAGTATTTGATATTAAAATTTTTGTGCTTGCTTTCCTTTGTATCGCCTTTGTCTTTAGAAAGAGAAAAATAAAGAAAAGTAAAGGCTTAAAGCAAAAGGAGAGTATTGCAGAAGAGCAGGATTTAGATTCGAGCAGTACAAATACTCTATACTTTGAGTGGTATTACAATAATGATCCATTGGGAATGCAGCATGCTGTTAGGTTTAGTGTTAATGTTCCTGTTAGTTTTGAAAGATATGCGGATTATAAGACTAAGAAGCATTTAGATAATTCTTCTATGTCCCTAAGAGAACATGTGTTAGAGGGAATTTGTACCGAAATTATTGAGGTTGCTAAACAGATTAAAAGTCAGTGCGCAAGTAGAGGTTTTACTACATTTCACCAGGCTTCTGCAGTAATGGCTTTTCAGCAGAGTCTTAAGTATGTTGAAGATATAGCTTCTAAAAACCAGGAGGAATATGTAAGATATCCTTTAGAAACACTTGTAGATAAAGAAGGAGACTGTGATTGCCATGGAATATGTTCAGCAGCAATTCTGTTTTCTATGGGATATGATATCGTGCTATTAAGAATAGTATTCCCTGAAGGAGGCGGACATCTTGCGATTGCTGTTGAGGGGGCAGATGGTATACCAGGAAACTTTTTTGAGCTAAGTGGCAGAAAATATTATTATTGCGAGGTAACTCCTTCAGAAGGAAGCAGGATGAATTTTAAAGTAGGAGAAATGCCTGATATGCCAGGAGCAAGTATAACTGCTATTCCTGTAAAAGAAATAGTGAATAACCTGTAGCAGTGAAGGATTCTTATTCATACTATAATATAAAAAATAAAAAGGTGAGGGTATGAATAAGGTAATAAACGTAGAAACACTTCGTATTTATAGGGAAGCAGTAGAAAAGCTGGAAAAACAGAAAATCGATTTTGATAAGAAGCAACTTCTGGACAACCCAGAGCTTTGCAAAGAGATAATTAATCTTATAGATTATTTTAAAAATGAAGAATGAAGATTTCTCTTCATTCTTCATTTTTAATCATCATCTTCCATTTTCTTTTGCTCAATATAAATCCTAATCTTATGAACCCATTTTCTATAAAGACTAGGATTTTCCTGCTTTAGAATAATAAGAAAGTCATCTAAAACCCCAAGCTTATAAAGTCCTTTAGAAAGGTGCTGAGGGAAATCTCTTTTTTTACTATAAAATTTTTGAGGGTCAATGACCATAAGCCTGCCATCAGGTTCAACAAATACATCCTTACACCTAATGTCAAGCTTAATAAACTTTAGTCTTTCAAATTCCTTTAGTAGCTCTAATATATCTACAACAAGTTTCCTGCTAAGGCCATTCTTCTTTATGTATTTATTTAGAGGCAATCCATCAACATAATCTCTTATCATATAATTCCCGCCAACCTCATATAGTTTTGGGAAGTATTTGCTGCCTCGTACTTTTTTCAATATATGTGCTTCACCATGAAAGTCCTTCATTACATAGCATATTTTAATAACCTTTCCGTCAGGAAGCCTATATACTATGCCGTTGTGTCCTTTCCCAAGAAATTTACACTCGAACAGATCAATATCTGTATACTTGCTAGAATAATTTTTTCTACCCATATATGCACCTAAAGTATTGCTTTCTACTATAATATGAGTAGTAGCTATAAAATGTTACACTAAAGCATCCACATTTCCTTTTAAGCCTATAGCTTCAGCTTCCTTTTGCATGCCTTTTAAGGTTTCCTCGATAACTTTATCAAGCTCCATATCTAGCATTTTTGCTCCGCCTTCAATAAGTTCTCTATTTACTCCAGCAGCGAATCCCTTGGTTTTCCATTTTTTCTTAATAGATTTTAATTCTGTATCTAATATACTTTTGCTAGGTCTCATTAACGCTGTTGCAGCAATAAGACCGGTTAGTTCGTCTGTTGTATAAAGTACTTTTTCCATTCTTTCTTTTGGCTCCACATCAATACAAATTCCGTATCCATGACTTTGAATTGCACGAACATAATCTTCAGGCCAATTTCTTTCTCGGAGTATCTCTCCAGTTTTTACGCAGTGCTGCTCTGGATACATTTCATAATCTAGGTCGTGTACCAACCCTACAATTGACCACTTCTCTACATCTTCTTCACCAAAAAGTTCAGCGAAGTGCTTCATAACAGCTTCTACTGAAAGTGCGTGCTTTATTAAGCTGTCGCTTTTATTAAATTCTTTTAAAAGTTTAAGAGCTTCTTCTCTTGTTGGTTTGTAGTTAGACATAATTCTCACTCTCTTTCTTTTGCTTCATTTCTATTATTTACATATTAGTTATATAATTTCCATGTGTCAAGTGTTTATTGCAAGTGTTAAGTTTTAAAGTTGCATTATATAAAATGTTAAGTATTAGTTTTAACATTTTAGACATAAAGTAAGAGCTATTATAATAAAATTATAGTGTTTTAATTTTATCATTTTAAAATAAATTTTAGACAACATAATATTTGCTAGATGATTGAAATATCCCAATTTTCAATAAATTGTGTTGACAGCAAAAGAAAAAGAGCGATATAATATAATCAGAAAATTAACAAATATATACATAAATAGAGGCGCAAGTAAATGGGTAATCTTTAAGTGTTAAGGAGAAGAACCTTCAATATTAAAGATGAAGGATTTACCTGCCGAAAGAATATGTTTGTTCTTGAACATTTTCTTGGGAGTAAGAGGTACACTTTTATTCTTGCCGTGAATTATCATTCATGGAGAGCTATTTATGTGATGAGAATAAGATTTTCATTGCATAGATGGCTACAGGATGAATGGTAGCTTTTAATTACCATGCCATCAAAGCACTGAGAATCTTCAGTGCCTTTTTTATTTTTTTGAGAAGGGGGAATGATCTTGAAGGCAATTATCAGAGTTAGAATGAGCATGCATGATGCTCACTATGGTGGAAACTTAGTAGATGGTGCTAAGATGCTTCAACTTTTTGGAGATGTTGCTACTGAACTACTGATTAGAAACGATGGAGATGAAGGCTTGTTCAGGGCTTATGAAAATGTAGAATTTTTAGCGCCTGTTTATGCTGGAGACTTTATTGAGGCTGAAGGAAAAATTGTAGGTTGGGGAAACACTTCTAGAAAAATGGAGTTTGAAGCTAGAAAAGTTATTGTGCCTAGGACTGATATCAATGATTCAGCTGCAGATTTGCTTGAAAAGCCAATAGTTGTTTGCAGAGCTACAGGAACTTGCGTAGTTCCAAAGGATAAACAGAGAAAAAGATAAAACTAAATATTTGTATGGGGGATGGGCATGGATAAATTAATAATTACAGCTGCAATTTGTGGAGCAGAAGTAACAAAAGAACAAAATCCTAATGTACCTTATACGGTAGAAGAAATAGGAAGAGAAGCGGAAGCAGCCTATAAAGCAGGAGCAAGTATAATTCATCTTCATGTTAGGTATGATGATGGAACTCCTACTCAGGATAAGGAAAGATTTAGACTGTGTATGGAAGAGATAAAGAGGAGATGTCCAGATGTAATTGTTCAACCTTCAACTGGTGGGGCAGTTGGAATGAGTATTGAGGAAAGGCTTCAACCTGTTGAACTTCTTCCTGAGATGGCAACGCTAGATTGTGGAACCTGCAATTTTGGTGGAGACGATATTTTTGTTAATACAGAAAATATGATAAAAGCCTTTGGTGATAAAATGATAAGCCTTGGAATAAAGCCGGAAGTTGAAGTTTTTGATAAGGGAATGATTGATATGGCAGTGAGACTTCAAAAGAAAGGGTATATTAAGGCGCCAATGCATTTTAATTTTGTTATGGGGGTAAATGGTGGGATAAGTGCAGAACCTAGAGACTTTACTTTTATGAAAGATAGTATTCCACATGGCAGCACCTTTACAGTTTCAGGCATAGGGAGAAATGAATTTCCTATGGCGGTGATGTCTATAATCTCTGGAGGTCACGTTAGAGTTGGTTTTGAAGATAACGTTTACTTATCAAAAGGTGTGCTTGCTAAATCAAATGGGGAACTTGTAGAAAAAGTTGTGAGACTTGCTAAGGAACTTGGAAGAGAGATTGCAAGCCCAGCAGAGACAAGACAAATACTTAGCCTAAAAATATAAGAATACAAGAACATAAAAATATAAAAATATAAAAATATAAGAATATAAGAATATAAGAATATGGGGGTTTATTATGGAAAAGGGATGTAAATACGGAACACATAGGGTTATTGAACCAAAAGGAGTGCTGCCTCAGGCTGCGCAAAAAATATGTAATGATATGAATATATACAGCAATGAAATACTTATTGATGTTCAAGCGCTTAATATTGATTCAGCTAGTTTTACCCAATTAGAGCAGGAAGCTAATGGTGATATTGAAAAGATTAAAGCTAAAATTTTAGAGATAGTAAGTGAAAGAGGAAAGATGCAAAACCCTGTGACTGGTTCTGGAGGAATGCTGATTGGAACTATAGCTCAAATAGGCGAAGATTTACAAGGAAGAGATTTAAAAGTTGGAGATAAAATAGCCTCACTAGTTTCACTTTCTCTTACTCCATTAAAAATTGAAGAAATTACAGATATAAAATGTGAGATAGATAGAGTTGAAGTTAGGGCAAAAGCAATATTATTTGAAAGTGGTATTTATGCAAAGCTTCCAGATGATATGACTGAAAACTTGGCGCTTGCAGCTTTAGACGTAGCAGGAGCCCCAGCTCAAGCTGCAAAATTAGTTAAGCCAGGACAAAGCGTATTGGTTCTTGGTGCAGCAGGAAAATCAGGTATGCTTTGCTGCTATGAGTCTATGAAGAGAGTGGGACCAACAGGAAGAGTTATAGCTATGGTTAGAAAAGAGGAACAAGCTAGGAAGCTTTTAGATTGGGGATTATGCCATAAAGCAATAATAAGCGATGCCCAAAAGCCAGTGGATGTTCTTAATAAAACCTTAGATGCGAACAATGGTAAGGAAGTTGATATTTCCATAAGCTGCGTTAATATTCCTAACACAGAGATGTCCTGCATACTTCCTGTTAAGGATGAAGGAATAGTTTACTTCTTCTCTATGGCAACAAGCTTTACAAAGGCAGCTCTTGGAGCTGAAGGTATTGGCAAGGATGTAAATATGATTATAGGAAACGGCTATACAAAAGATCACGCTGAAATAACTTTAGCTGAACTTAGAGAAAGTGAAACCTTAAGAAAAATCTTTGAAGAGTTATATGTTTAATATTTAGTGTGGGGGCTAACTAATATGAAAGTAAATAGAAGACTTGAACTCTTTAGAGACATACCTGATGAACAGTGGAATGATTGGAAGTGGCAGGTTAGAAATAGGATTGAAACTTTAGAAGAATTAAAAAAGTATTTTCCCTTAACTGGAGAAGAGGAAGAAGGGATTAAGAAGTGCTTAGTTAATTTTAGGATGGCAATAACACCTTACTATTTATCTCTTATAAATATAAATGATAAGCATGATCCTATAAGAAAACAAGCAATTCCAACCGCTTTTGAAACCACGAGGTCTGGAGCAGATTTAGTTGACCCTCTTCATGAGGATGGAGATTCACCGGTTCCAGGATTAACTCACAGATATCCTGACAGAGCCCTGCTGCTTGTTACGGATCAATGCTCCATGTACTGCAGGCATTGTACTAGGAGGCGTTTTGCAGGATGTAATGATTCAGCTATGCCTATGACTCAAATAGACAATGCAATAAACTATATTGCAAAAACCCAAGCAATAAGAGATGTTCTTATATCTGGTGGAGATCCTTTACTGCTGTCAGATGATAGGCTTGAGTATATTATTAAAAGACTTAGAGAAATTCCACATGTAGAAATAGTAAGAATAGGATCAAGAGTACCTGTAGTTATGCCCCAAAGGATAACTGAGGATTTGGTTAATATGCTTAAAAAATATCATCCTGTTTGGCTTAACACTCATTTTAATCATCCAAATGAAATTACAGAGGATTCAAAGAGAGCCTGCGAGCTTTTATCTAATGCAGGCATACCACTTGGAAATCAATCTGTATTGCTGCGTGGAGTTAATGATTGTGTTCATGTTATGAAAAAGCTTGTTCATGAGCTTGTTAAGATAAGAGTGAGACCATACTATATTTATCAGTGTGATTTATCCTTAGGACTTAGCCATTTTAGAACTACAGTTTCAAAGGGGATTGAGATAGTAGAAGGGTTAAGAGGTCATACTTCAGGTTTTTGCGTGCCAACCTTTGTGGTTGATGCTCCAGGGGGAGGAGGAAAGATACCTGTTATGCCTAACTATGTAGTTTCACAAGGTTATAACAAGGTAATTTTAAGAAATTTTGAAGGTGTAATAACTACCTATGATGAGCCTGAGTATTATACTCCAGGCTGCAGCTGTGAGGTTTGCAGAGGGGAACGTGAGGCAGTTAGGGTAGGAGTAGCGGGATTATTAAATGACCAGCAAATGGCTCTTGAACCAGAGGGACTTGAAAGGAAAAAGAGAAAGAAGAAGTCGGTCGATGAATTGGCGCTGACGGTCTAAATGAAAAATAGGTACGGAGGTTTATCGTGGGGAATTTTGATTTGATAGATGTAATAAAACAATATAACTCCGTATCTATAATCGGAATGGAGAAAAATGTTGGTAAGACTACTGTTCTTAATTATATCTTGAGTAAAGCTTGGGGGAGTCTTACTCTTGGTGTTACCTCAATAGGACGTGACGGGGAGGATAAGGACAGGGTAACTTCAACAGAAAAACCAAAAATATTTATTGAGAGTGGTACTTATATTGCCACCGCAAAGGAATGTCTTTTTAAGGGAGATATTACTAGAGAGATTATAGAGGCTACAGGAATCCATACTCCCATGGGAGAGGTTATTATTGCAAGAGCGTTGAGTGATGGCTACGTTGAACTAGGAGGTCCTTCTATAAACGCTTATATGAAGGAGATCTGCCATAAGCTTAGTTTGCTGGGGGGCGAACTTATAGTTGTGGATGGGGCATTAGGCAGAAGGACTTCTGCATCACCAGCTATAGCAGAGGCTTGTGTTTTATCAACAGGAGCCTCTCTTAATAGAAGTATGGATAAGGTAGTTGAGATGACGAGCTACATTGTAAAATGCCTATCCTTGAAGCAGGAAATTGATGAGGAAATTTTAAGCCTAGTAAATAATCAACTTCTTTCTTCAAGAGTAGGAATTATATATAAAAATAAGAGTTTTAAGACTTTAAAGCTAGAAACTTCATTGAATGCAGGAAAAAACATAGCTGAAAGCTTAGATAATGGGGTTAGTCATGTGCTTATTAGAGGAGTAGTTTCTGATAAGCTTATAGAAGACACTATTAAGTGTACAGATAAATATAAAGGTGTTGTATTTTTAATTGAGGATGGAACAAAGCTTTTTTTAAAACATGAAAACTTTAATAAATTTGAAAGACTTGGAGGTCAATTTAGAGTAATTGATCACATTAATTTATCCTGCATAACCTGTAACCCAAAGTCTCCATATGGATATGAGTTTGATAGCAGAGCGTTTTTAGAAAAGCTAAGAAAAAATATCAATTTACCCATAATAGATGTCGTTGGGGGCTAAAGAGTTAATACTCTTTTAGTTACCAAGATATGAATAGGAGGGGAATGAGATTAGATTTTTAGATAGCCAGCAGAGAGAGCAGATAGGGTTCTCTTTTATAATAGATAATTTACAGGTTATGACTCCCTTTGGAGTTGAACTGAAAAATGAAATAAAACCTTTTAGGGAAAAGAAAGTCTTAGAACAAGAGTTTAACAATATTGAGGCTTTTATTGGTGCTCTTCTGAAATATAAAGTGAGTATAGACGAGATTGAAAGAGTGTTTTGCAGAGTTAAGGATTTAAGAAATACATTAAGAAGATTAAGGAGTAGTATTACTTTAGATGATGTTGAGTTATATGAACTTAAGTATTTTTCAATTCTGGTAGAAGAAGCAATATCAGCTTATGAGAAAATGAATTTAAATATAAACACTATAAAGTTTGTTCCCTTAAAAGATATAATCCATATATTGGATCCAGACAATAAAAAGCTACCAACATTTTATATATATGATAGTTATTCAGAAAATCTAAAGAAAATAAGAAGTGAAAAAAGAAGACTTGAAGAACAGATTTATAGGGAAAAGGATACTGCAAAACAAATTAAATTAAAAAGCGATAGATTAGAGGTAGTGATTCTTGAAGAAGAGGAAGAACTAAATGTCAGAAAGCGTCTTACGGAAGAACTTATAAGTTATACAGAGGCCATAGAAAATGATATAGAAGCTTTAGGAAAATTAGATATTTTAATTGCTAAAGCTAAGCTTGCTGTAAAATACAATGCAGTTAAGCCGCATATTGCTGAGGATATGAATATTAATTTTAAGGATATGTTTAATCCTGAGATAGTTGAAATTCTAGAAAAGAGGCATAAAAAATTTACTCCTATAAGTATTGAGCTTAATTCAGGTGCGACAGTTATAACTGGAGCTAATATGGGTGGAAAGTCTGTAGCGTTAAAAACTATAGTGTTAAATCTGTTGCTTGGACAATGTGGTTTTTATGTGTTTGCTAAAGAAGGACATTTTCCTGTGCTTGGATTCATATATTTTATTTCTGATGATCTCCAATCTGTTACACAGGGGTTAAGCACCTTTGGAGCAGAAATAGTGGCCTTCAAGCAAGCTGCAGAAGCAGTTAAACATATAAATGGTTTTATGGCTCTTGATGAGTTTGCAAGGGGAACCAATCCTAAGGAAGGCTTTTATTTGGTTAAATCGCTATGCAAGTACTTAAATAACTATAAAAGCATAAGCGTTATTTCAACGCACTATGATGGTACTGCTGAGGATAATATGACTCATTATCAGGTAGTAGGGCTTAAAAATATAGACTTTAATGCTCTTAAAAATAAAATTGACCTAAACAAGAAAAACTCTATTTCTATTATACAGGAACATATGGATTATAGGCTTGAAAAGGTAATTAAGGACCAGGAAGTTCCAAAGGATGCATTAAATATATCAATACTATTAGGCCTTCAAGAGGAAATCATAGATATAGCCAAAGGTTATTATAATTCCTGCGTGCAAAAAAGGGATACAAGGGGCGTAGGAATTAATAATTCATACGTGCAAAAAAGGAATACAAGGGGGATATAGATGAATAGTAAGCTGAATTTGAATTTAGACTTGGTTAATAAAAGCAGACAAGCGGCTCACAAGATAGCACAAGATACCCAAGAATTTATAGACAGGCATACAACAGTAACCGTTGAAAGAACGATTTGCAGGCTCTTAGGAGTTGATGGAGTAGATGAGTTTGGAGTACCGCTTCCTAATGTTATTGTTGATAATATTAAAAGCAATAACGGACTTCCACTAGGAGCAGCATTTTACTTAGGAAATGCTGTAGTTAATACGAAGCTTAGCATACAAGAAATAGCTATCAAAGTTTCTAAAGGGGAGCTGAATTTAACTAAATTACCTATTGTGGATATGTTTGATATAAGGCTTGCTATAGATACCGTAGCAAGGGATACTGTTGAAAAAATAAAGAAGAACAGAAATTTAAGAGGAGATTATTTACAAAGATTTGGTGATAAGGAAGGACCCTATTTATATGTAATTGTTGCTACTGGAAACATTTATGAGGATATAACCCAAGCTGTAGCAGCAGCTAAGCAGGGGGCAGATGTTATAGCAGTTATAAGAACCACAGGTCAAAGCCTCCTAGACTACGTTCCTTATGGGGCAACTACTGAGGGTTTTGGTGGAACATTTGCCACTCAAGAAAATTTTAGACTTATGAGAAATGCACTTGATGAAGTGGGAGAAGAGCTTGGAAGGTATGTAAGACTTTGCAATTACTGTTCAGGACTTTGCATGCCTGAGATAGCAGCTATGGGAGCCTTAGAAAGGCTTGATGTGATGCTTAACGATGCTTTATACGGTATATTGTTTAGAGACATAAACATGAAGAGAACCCTTGTAGATCAGTATTTTTCAAGAATAATAAATGGCTTTGCAGGAGTTATTATAAATACTGGTGAGGATAACTATCTGACCACTGCAGATGCAGTAGAAGAAGCTCATACAGTGCTTGCATCACAATTTATAAACGAGCAATTTGCTCTTTTAGCTGGTCTTCCAGAAGAACAAATGGGGTTAGGTCATGCTTTTGAAATAAATCCAGAGCTTAAAAATGGATTTTTATTTGAACTTTCACAGGCTCAGATGGCAAGGGAAATATTCCCTAAGGCACCTCTTAAATATATGCCTCCAACTAAATTTATGACCGGAAATATATTTAAAGGTCATATTCAGGATGCTTTGTTTAATATAGTGACTATACTTACAAATCAGAAGATTCACCTTCTAGGAATGTTAACTGAGGCTATTCACACTCCTTTTATGTCTGATAGAGCCTTAGCTATAGAAAACGTTAAGTATATTTTTAATACTATGGCTGAATTAGGGGAAGAAATCAATTTTAAGGAAAATGGAATAATTCAAAATAGAGCAAACGAAGTTTTGGAAAAAGCCTGCAGTCTTTTAGAAGATATCCAATCCATAGGGTTATTTAAGACACTAGAGAAAGGGATATTTGCAGGAATAAAAAGACCTATAGACGGTGGAAAAGGACTTGATGGAGTTATAGAAAAGGATAGAAATTATTTTAATCCATTTGTTAGCCTTATGCTTGGAAAGGAGGAAGTGTAATGAGCGGAGGACTTTATTCCACAGACAAAAGAGATTTTGACAAGACTTTAGATTTAACAAAGATAAAACCCTATGGTGATACTATGAACGATGGAAAAGTCCAGATTAGCTTTACTCTTCCGGTTCCTGATGGAGATAAGGCGGTGGAGGCAGCAAAGCTTTTGGCTAAGAAGATGGGACTTGAAGAACCTAATGTTGCTCATCATCATTCTTTAGATAAGGGATTTACTTTTTTCGTTGTATATGGAAGCTTAAATCAAACCATAGATTATACAGCAATAAAGGTTCAGTCTGTAGATATTCACTCCATGAGCATGGAGGAAACTAATGAGTATATAAGGCAGAATATAAAAAGAAAAGTTGTTGTAATTGGCGCTAGTACTGGAACAGATGCGCATACAGTAGGCATAGATGCCATAATGAATATGAAGGGCTTTGCAGGTCATTATGGACTTGAACGCTATGAAATGATAGAAGCTTATAACTTAGGGAGTCAGGTTCCAAATGAAGAGTTTATTAGAAAAGCTATTGAATTAAAAGCTGATGTGATTTTAGTTTCTCAGACTGTAACTCAAAAAAATATTCATATTCAAAACTTAACTAATTTAGTAGAACTTTTAGAAGCTGAAGGGATAAGAGACAAGATAATTTTGATATGCGGAGGGCCAAGAATTACTCATGAGCTTGCTAAAGAGCTTGGCTATGATGCTGGCTTTGGACCAGGAAAATATGCAGATGATGTTGCTACATTTGCTGTTAGTGAAATAGTTAGCAGAGGAATTGTTTAGGTTTATATGTAAAAGCAGGACTTATGCAAAAGCTTAAGTCCTGTTTGATAATACTAATCGAATTTTATCTTTAATATAGGTATTCTTATATAGAATATCGGGACTAAACTTACACTTGTTAACTATAGCCAGAAAGGTTATAGTTTTATTTGCTTTAACCAAATTATTAACAGCTCTGTCTATCTTTTGATTTATGACTTGAACCTCTTTATAATATACAAGCTGTTGCAATATATAGTTTCTAAGCTCAGGATATTTTCTTACAACAAAATTTGTAACCCCGGACTTTTCTGCTACAAGAGCAAAGACAAGCCTTTCGTTAGTTTTAAGCATACTTTCAATAGTGCTGTTTATATCGATTTTATATTCTT
This sequence comes from Clostridium swellfunianum, assembly GCF_023656515.1. Classification (NCBI taxonomy): domain Bacteria; kingdom Bacillati; phylum Bacillota; class Clostridia; order Eubacteriales; family Clostridiaceae; genus Clostridium; species Clostridium swellfunianum. Next base: position 2,697,712 of record NZ_JAMOFV010000006.1, on the reverse strand, counting down.
CCAAGTCTTTATAATAAATTTCTGTGGTATTTAAACAATTTTCCATCATAAACCACCTTGTTCGACAATCTTTATAATATAATAATATACTATTAGAAGATAATTGTAAATTGCGTGCAGTGCAGGTATTTAAAAGTTTTATAAGTTAGGCTAAAATATAGGTATATTTACATATATACTGTGGAAAAGGTGGATAACTATGAGTGAAACTGTTAATGTTTTAGGTGTATCTTTTAATAAAATCACCATGAAGGAAACTGTTGAAATAATTGAAAGTGAAATAAAAAGCAGTAGAATAAATCCATATCATATTGTAACGGGGAATCCTGAAATAGTTTTAAATTATAAAGAAGATAAAATGTTAAATAATCTTATCAATGAAGCTGACTTGATTACTCCAGATGGAATAGGAATAATATTAGCTTCAAAATGGAAAAGAAATAGTCTTCCAGAGAGAGTTCCAGGCTCAGATCTATTAATAAATATTTTAGAAAAAGGCAGTGAAGAAGGCTGGTCTTTTTACTTTTTAGGCACTGATGAAGACACTAATAAAAAGGCTGTAGAGAATATACGAGCTAAATATCCCAAGGTTATTATAAGCGGAAGGCATGATGGATTTTTTGATAAGGTGAAAGAAGAAAATATAATTGAAGAAATCAATAAGGCTAAGCCAGATATCTTGGTGGTAGCACTAGGCGCTCCTCGTGCTGAAAAGTGGATTTATGAGAATAAGAGTAGGCTTAATACAAAAGTAGCTATTGGTGTAGGGGGGATGCTTGACGTTATTGCTGGGAAGGTAAAACGTGCTCCACTTATATGGCAGAAGATGAATCTTGAATGGCTTTACAGGCTGCTTCGTCAACCCTCCAGATGGAGAAGACAGCTTGCTCTACCTTTGTTTGCTTGGAAGGCATTTTGCGAAGCTTTAAGCGAAAATAGTTTAAAGAAAAATTAAATATTAGCGTTACTTATATTTCCAGTTAGGGAAATAATTATAGTCCCTCAAAATTGATTTCTCTTACGTATAGTATTATAAGGAGCGTAGGCATTAATCATACTTGCGTTTCGAAAATACTACAATAGCAATAACAATTAATACCTGTTATTAAGTAGTATGAGGAACAGATGAGGCGAAGCGGTTAATAATCGCTAAGCACAGTATAAGGAGTACAGGAGGCATAGTAATTGATAATTACTATGTACAGTATGAGGAATACAGGAGGGACACATATGATTAAGTACTTAACGCAGCATGTCAACCATAAGAGGTTTTTCTCAGAGCTTAGGGAAGATGAGATTTTCATGTATTCATATGTAGATTTTACATGGGAGCAAATAATTGAGCTGGCTGAAGAAAATAAAGTTAAGCTAGAATATATTCAAAAAGGAACAGATGAATATAAGATGTATGGAGAATGCTCTGCAAGAGTTGTAGATATAAAAGGTAGAGTATTCGAATATAGGATTGGTTCAAAGGAAATTGTTAAGATTGAAGCAAGAGATGAAGAAAGTGCACGAGTTAAACTCATTGACTATTTATTTAGTGAGGACTATATTATATTAGAGAAAAAATCAGCAAGTTAATTAAAGACGCTTTTTTAAAAAAGTGCAAATGGGATATACAAAATATTTAATAGAATAGATGCAATCAAGTTTTTTAATCTCGCCTAGGTTGGCGGGATTTTTTTTATATTTATTAGTATAATATACTTATGGAATTATATGGACTAAATTGATATGAAAACATTCGTAGAGGCAGGTTGAACATGAAGAAGAAATTAAGTATAAAATTAATTGTTATCATGCTTTCTCCAATAATATTTATAGCAAATATTATCACTAAAAGGTACCCCAAATTTATTGAGAACTATTACTCTACATCGGCTAATAAAGGTATAAGACAATTGCTGAGTTTAATAACTAGCATCTTTCCTACATCTCTAGCTGAGTTCTTAATACCTTCTTTATTTTTAATTTTAATTGTAGGCTTTATTTTTCTACTAGTTAAAATAAAAAAAGGTGGGTTTTCGGAGCAAGTAATTAATTTATCAACTTACGTTTCGGTGTTGTATGTTCTATTTATGGTTCTTTGGGGATTTAATTACAATAGGCTTTCCTTTGATAAAATAGCAGGATTAGAGATAACAAGATCTTCAAAGCAGGAGCTTTATGATCTCTGTGAAAGCCTTATAGACAGAGCTAATACATTGAGGGGAAAGGTAGAAGAGAACTCACAAGGAGTAATGACTGTTTCTGGTGGTTATAAGGATGTTTTTAAGCGAGCGCAAAAGGGATACGATAAGGCTGCAAAGTTATATCCAGAGCTTGGTGGAAAATATGGACCGCCAAAGAAAATATTAGTATCAAAAAAGATGTCCTATACAGGAATAACAGGAATATACATACCCTATACAGGAGAAGCAAATGTTAATATCAACATAACAGATTACATGCTTCCAAACACTGCAGCTCATGAGATGGCTCATCAAAGAGGCTTTGCAAGAGAGGATGAGGCAAATTACATTGCTTATATTGCCTGCACGATGCATCCTGATGCAGATTTTCAGTACTCAGGAGTAATGCTTGCTATTGTTTATTCTATGAATGCCTTAGCTGATGTGGACAGGGATATGTATAAGCAGCTTCTAAAAAGCTATACTCCTGGAGTTAGAAGGGATATAAATAATGATATAGAGTTTTGGCAGAAATATAAAGGAAAGGTTGAAGAGGTAGCTAATAAAGTAAACAACACCTATTTAAAATCTAATGGTCAACAGGATGGAGTACAAAGCTATGGAAGAATGGTAGATCTTCTGCTTGCTGAATACAAAAAAGAAAAATAAGCACAGGAATAAAGTGTGCTTATTAATAGTCATTTTTATCAGGGCGAGTACTATATTTGGTTTCGTAATCTAGGGGTGGTCTTGAAAGATTCGTTAAATTTAAGTGATCTATACTCACAAAATCTGCTGCTTCACCAACCCTATCAAGCCAACTAAAAAACCTTGATGTTTTTGCATTTTTATTCATTTATCATCACCAATAATATGGTATGTAAAAAAATAAAAAATATAACAGGTAGGAGGGATAAAATGAATTTTATAAATAAAATGGATAATGCAAGTGCGAGAGAAATATCTAATTGGAAATATGAACATCCATATTCCATGTATAGTATGGATGGAAGCGAAGAATGTATAAATGAACTTTTAGATGGTTCATACTATGTTGTTAACAACGCAAAGCTTGAAATAATAGGATTTTATTGCTTTGGTCAATCAGCTCAGGTGCCAGCAGGTATCAGGAGTGGAGTTTATGAAAATAAAAATTTTATAGATATAGGGTTAGGGATGAATCCTGATGTTTGTGGAAAAGGAAAAGGCTATGATTTTATAAGTAGGCAAATAAAGTTCGCTGAGTCCCTATTTGGAACATATAGACTTAGACTCACTGTTGCAGAATTTAACAAGAGGGCTATTAGCGTTTATACAAAAGCAGGTTTTAAGCAAGTAAACGATTTTAGTAGAACTAATGAACAAGGAACTACAAAGTTTATAGTTATGAAGCTTGCATAATTTTCTGGATTTTATATTTACTTTGTACATAATTGGTGATAGAATCTATAATAATATATAACACTAGTGTATATAATTTATATTAAAGCAATGAAGGAAGCTTAAATTAATACTATATTTTAGAGAGCCGATGGATGGTGTGAATCGGTGTATAGTTTAATTGATCCACTTCCTAAGCTTAGGTGAAAAGCTGATGGCTTGTGCCCTTTATAGCACTGTTGAGAGGTCATGTTAATTACAATTTTAATATGACAATTAGAGTGGCAACGCGGGATATACTCCCGTCTCTGTTTTAATGCAGAGACGGGAGTTTTTTGATTTTTTAAAATTAAATGTATGAAGGTTATAGTCTTAAAGGAACTTTAACTAACAAGTGTGGTGAGTAATATTTAATCGCTCAGTGCCCAACTAAGAGGAGGAAAGTTATGTTAGATTTAAATTTAATTCGTGAAAACCCTGATAAGGTTAGAGAGGCTCTATTAAAGCGTATGGATGAGGTTGATTTTACAGGGCTACTCCAATGGGATAAGGAAAGAAGAGAGTTATTAGTACAAGTTGAGACTTTACAAAACAAAAGAAATACTGTTTCTAAGGAAATAGCGGAGCTAAAAAGAAAAGGTGAGAATGCTGAGCAGTACTTTGCTGAAATGAAAGAGCTTGCTACTGCTATTAAAGTGCTTGAGGAAAAGCTAGGAAGATTAGAGGAAAACATAAAGGTATTTATAGAAAAACTTCCTAATGTGCCAGATGAGGATGTGCTTCCTGGAGGCAAGGAAAATAATAAGATAATAAGAGAATGGGGTAATAAGCCAGAATTTACTTTTGCTCCAAAAGATCATATGGATTTAGTAAAATTAAATAATCTAATTGATTATGAAAGAGGAGTTAAGCTTGGAGGAAATGGATTCTGGGTATACAAAGGCTATGGTGCCATACTAGAGTGGGCTTTACTAAACTATTTTATTGAGGAACACACAAAGGATGGATATGAATTTATACTTCCACCCCATATTTTAAATTATCAATGCGGGCTAACAGCAGGACAATTTCCGAAGTTTGCGGATGAAGTTTTTATAGTTAAAGGTGAAGGAGAAGAATACAGCTTCATGCTACCAACTTCAGAAACAGCCTTAATAAATCTTCATAGAGATGAAATTCTTAAGGAAGAAAATATGCCGAGAAAGTATTTCTCATACACTCCTTGCTATAGAGTTGAAGCAGGCAGCCATCGCGCATCTGAAAGAGGCATGATAAGAGGTCATCAGTTCAATAAGGTGGAAATGTTTCAATACACAAAGCCTGAGGATTCAGATAGAGCTTTAGAAGAATTAATTGGAAAGGCTGAAAGGCTTGTACAAGGATTGGGACTTCACTATAGAGTAACAAAGCTTGCAGCTAAGGATGCAAGTGCATCAATGGCTAAAACCTATGACATAGAGATTTGGATTCCTAGCATGAATGATTATAAGGAAGTAAGCTCAGCATCAAACGCTAGAGACTACCAGGCAAGAAGAGGAATGATTCGATTTAAGAGAGAAGGCAGCAAGAAGACTGAATATGTTAATACACTAAATGCATCAGGTCTTGCTACAAGCAGGTTGTTTCCAGCAATTATTGAAACCTATCAGCAGGAGGATGGAAGTATAGTTGTTCCAGAAGTTCTAAGAAAATGGATAGGTAAGGATAGACTAACTTCTGACAAATAGTATAATCATTTTGACTTAAGCAATAACTATTATGACAAAAGGGAGTGATTCACTCCCTTTAAAATAAGCTATATTCTTAAAACTTTAATCAACTGTGGGACTTTCTGTATATATTAGCAGAAATGCCCTCTGATTTTTTAAATACCCTACTGAAATATAATGGATCTGAATAACCAACTATATTAGAAATCTCTTTTATACTTAAGGATGAATTTAATAAAAGCCACTTTGCCTTATTTAAGCGAATCTCTAATAAATATTCCATAGCAGATACTCCGCTTTGAGCTTTAAATCTATGCATAAACCAGTCAATACTTAGATTACATTGCTTTGCCAGTTTTGAAATTGTCCAATTATAACTGTAGTGAGTATGCATTTCTTCCATAACCTTAATAATAGGTTCATCCTGAATTCTCTTTGGTGAAGCTTGAAGAGTTAGCTTAGTTCTTGCCATTAAGGTTAATAAATCTAGTATAACAAAATTAGAAGCTTGCTCAAATAGAGGAAGTTTTATTTGTAATTCGTGAATAACTTTAGTAAAACAATCTATAAAAGTGTTATTTAAACCTATGTAGTGAGGTTCGTTAGCTTTTAAACCGATATTTTCTAGCAGTTCTTGTGCCCCATAACCAGTAAAATGAACCCAAAATACTTCAGTAGAATTTTCATATCTGTAACTATATTGCTGAGTTTCACCAGGTGGATATATTAGAACTGTTCCTTTAGTAAGTTCTATAAATTTTTCCTTCACTAAGAAGGAACCATAACCATTTACAACATAGATAAGCTGAAAATCAGGCCTTCCATGTATCCTAAGAGTATCTATGTTTTTGCTTAAATACTTTTCGTATCCGCAGCAGTTAACCGAAAAATAATTCTTTGTATCCTGAGAGCAGGAGTCTTGGTCAGTTTTCACTCTATAACCTGATAAATAAATCATGTTACCTCCTACGGTTTTGTCCATGTTTATAACAGTATACTACATTTATTTAGTTGTAGTATAGGGCTATAATAAAAATATGCAATTTTAAAAAAATGGAGGGGTTTTTTGTGGATGGCTCATTAAAAATTAAATTAGTATCATCTTTAGAAAAAAATTTTCTAGATGAAAAGCTTGAAGACAAGAAAGTGTTTAATAAAGCTTCCATGCTTAAAAATGAGAGGTATTCTTTTCAGATAGCTTATATTGAGACAAATTCAGAGATTTTTGGGAAGAGAATGGGGACTGTAGAAATTAAGTCTGATTTGAAGTCTTGTATTACGTTAAGGCGTGTGGAATTAATACCAGCTCAACTGCCAGCATATACAAGCATTGATGATAATTATTTAAGAGTAGAGCCAGGGCTCTTTCCAGATGAACTAGTAGATATTCAAGAGGGTGAAAAGCTTTATTTAGTTCCTAATCAACTTAGAAGTATTTGGGTTACAATTGAAGGTAGTGATAAAATAAAACCAGGTGTTCATCCTATTGAAATTAATTTTTATGGTGAGCAGGGAGAACTTCTTGCTAGTGATACCTTTATGTTAGAAATAATTGATGCTATGCTGCCTAAACAGGATTTAATTGTAACTCAATGGTTTCATTGTGATTGTTTAGCAGTAGAATATAATGTAGAAATTTTAGGGGAAGAACACTGGAGAATTATTGGAAATTATATAAAAAATGCAGTTAAAAATGGAATGAATATGATATTGACCCCCATATTTACACCGCCACTTGATACAGCGATTGGTGGAGAGAGACCAACGGTTCAGCTTGTAGAGATAGATAAAATTGGAGTTAATAAGTATAAATTTGAATTTACTAAGCTTAAACGCTGGATTGATATGTGCCTTGAAGGTGGGATAGAATATTTTGAGATTTCTCATCTTTTTACACAATGGGGAGCAAAGCATGCGCCTAAGATTATGGGAACAGAAAATGGCGAGTATAAAAAGCTTTTTGGCTGGGAAACTGATGCAGCTTCAGAAGAATATGCTGTATTTTTAAGGTTTTTTTTAACTGAGCTGGTTGAATTTTTAAAGGCTGAAGGTATTGAAGAAAAATGTTATTTTCATATATCAGATGAACCTGAATTACAACATCTTGAAAATTATATGAGTGCCAAAAATATAGTTAAGGACATATTGAAGGAGTTTCCTATAATTGATGCTTTATCAGATTATACTTTTTATGCTAATGGATCAGTTAAGAATCCTATACCTGCAAATAATCATATAGATAAATTTATAGAAAATCAGGTGCCAAGTCTTTGGACTTATTATTGTTGTGCACAATACCAGCAGGTAAGTAATAGATTTTTTTCTATGCCATCTCTTAGAAATAGAATCATCGCCACTCAATTTTACAAATATAATATAGCAGGTTTTTTACATTGGGGCTACAATTTCTGGTTCAATCAATATTCAAGAAAACCTATAAATCCATTCCATGTTACAGATGGAGAATTCTTTGTCCCTTCAGGGGATACTTTTGTAGTTTACCCAGGAAAAGATGGACAACCTATTGAATCCTTAAGATTAGTAGTATTTTATGAAGCATTACAAGATTTAAGAGCCTTTAAATTGTTAGAAAGTATTTTTGACAAGGAATTTGTTATAAAGCTAATTGAGGAAGATACGGGGAAACCAATTACTTTTAAGGAATATCCTAAAAAAGATGAATACCTTTTGGAGTTAAGAGAAAAGGTAAATCAGCTTATTAAAGAAAAAATGCAAAAATAAAATTATATGGGGAAGGTTCATTTATTAAGAACCTTCCCCATATAATTTAGCTGGAATTTTAATTTCTACTGTAGTTCCATGGCCATACTGGCTTTTAAAGGATAATCCGTAATTTTCACCGTAAGATAGTTTTAGGCGGTGGTTAATATTTTTAAGTCCGTAACCACTTCCTGCACTGCTGCTTAGTTCTTCTGTTAGAATTTTATTAATTTTATCCTCTGGAATTCCAATACCATCATCCTGTATGAATAAAGTGATATCATTATTTTCAAATTTGCTGCTAATTATTATTTGGCCATTTACGTTACCTCTGCCTAGAATACCGTGTATAATTGAATTTTCTAAAATAGGCTGTAATGTAATTTTTAAAATACTATAACAATATATATCTTCAGGCAAATCTATGATTAATTTTATTCTATCAGAATATCTCATGTTTTGAATATTGATATAAAGTGAAGCGTGAGTTAACTCGTCTTTAATAGAAACACTGGATTTGCCCTTATTTAGACTAAGTTTATAAAAATTTGCCAAGCTTTTAACAGCAGAACTTATCTCTTTATTCATATTCTTAAAAGCCATCCAGTTTATCATGTCCAAGGTATTATATAGGAAGTGAGGATTTATTTGCATTTGAAGGGCTTTTAATTCTGCATTTTTAACTTCTTTACCAGATTTATATTGTTCTTCTATAAGTACTGCCATTCTTTTAGTCATAAAATTGTAATTAGCAATAAGTTCACCAATTTCATCATCGCTTGAATCGTCAATAAAGGTATCAAATTTACCTCGATGAATACTTTTCATAGCCGTAGTTAGCTTTGTAAATCTTTTATTTAAGGAATTTGAAAAGTAATATGCTAGAGCAAAGGCTACGGTTCCTATTATGCTCATTAACAAAATCAAGGTGTTTCGTATAGTTTTAATTTTAGAATTGATACTTTTATAAGGAATCACTGTAATCATGTACCAGTCTGTGTTGTTTATTAAAGAACTTTTTACAATACAATTGTTATTATGTATAGTTATGGTATGAAATTTGTCTTCCTGGGAGGATAGATTACTTACTAAGGTATTATTAATGCTAAATTTATCTATTAAAGAATCATCTGTAGATGAAACAATAACCCCTTTAGAATTTTGTATATAGGTAAAGCTTCCGTCAACAGTATTTATCTTTTTTATAATATCATCTACCATGGACCGTTGGAAATCCAGACGAAGAAATCCAATGTCTTCTTGAAAATTATTAGGATTTTTTATTGCTGAAACTATGGAAAGTTTATCGGTACCAAGAGTTTTAGTATCCTCAAGATAGGAACTAGGACACCATAAATTCCTTTTGTTATTTTTCTTGAAGATTGGATACCATTTAGAATTTTTAGCTTGGCTAAGGCTAAACATATTATAACCTTCAGCAGAGTAAAGAAAGTTATCATTTACATATAGTTTAACATTACTTATATCAACATTATTTTCGTAAGAAGTAAGATACTTACGAAGAAAGTACATATCTTTAATTTGGTCATTTATAGAATATGATGAAAAGGTTTTGCTTAATATTGTAATTATATTACTTTCCATAGTAGTATAATTACTATCATTGGAAAGTATATTTGATACATCATTTATTCTATATAGTTTGTAGGACAAAAAAGAATAAGATTGTTCAAAGGCTTGTTTTGTTGCAGAAGTAATATAGTTTTCTATAATACTAGAAACGTTTTTATAGGTTAAAGAGGATAATAGTATTAAGGGAATTATTATAAACATAGAGTAGGTTAATAGAAATTTTTGCATTAATTTAAGATTAGAAAATTTTTTTAGCTTCATGAAAAAAACTTCCTCCTATATTCAGAGGGGTTAAAGCTTGTCTCTTTTTTAAAAATTTTTGAAAAGTAATTCCCATCGCTAAATCCTACCTTAGCGGATATATCAGTAATTTTCATGTTTTGATCTTTTAAAAGAATTTTTGCCTTTTCAATTCTATATTTGGTAATATATGCATTTATGGTGCTGCCAGTTTCTTCTTTAAATATTGCACACATATATGCAGTGGTTAAGTAAGTTTTATTACTAATATCTTGCAAAGATAAATTTACATCTGAATAGTTGAGATGAATATATTTGATTATAGATGATATATGATTTGTATTCAGATTTTTTTCTTCAATAGTCTTAAAGATAATTTCCAGTTGATATAATACATAACTTTTAATTTCCATAAGTGTACATAAATTTGATAGGTATTCAAACGGACATTTATTACTTAATTCTACTTGCGGGATAGTAAGTTTTCTATCAGAAGCAAATTGTAATAATTGCAATAAAAGCTTATAGTATATATCTTTTATATAATTTATTGGAGTACCCTCTTTTCCTTTTATTTCGTAAGTAAGTCTATTGATTAAAAGAACACTATTTTGTTTATCTTCACTTGAAAGATGTTTTGAAAAAGTTTTAATAGTGTCTTCATTTAATTTATAAACTAAGGTGTTAATTTTATCATAATAAATTATGGAATTATAATCATAAAAAAATGTTTTATTTAATGCGTCTAAAGCGGTTTTATAGGAAATATGTATTTGAGTTGCACCTAAAACCCTTTTACCTTCACAAATATAGAAATTTGTAATTGGTTTTAGATATTGACATAAAAGAAAATATAAATCCTCTAATACAATATTTTTAGATAATAAGCATAAGCTTTTATTCCAATATAAGTGCATAAGAATAAGAGAATCTTCTTTATAGGCTGAAATACAATTAAAACCGGCTTCAGTAACTATCTTTTCTAATTCAAGAAGTATGGTTTCCTTTAGCAGGTTGTTATTATTTAAAACTTTTATTAAAACTGTTATAAAATTAGTTTCATGGAGTTCATTAAAATAATCTATATGAAAATAATTATTTAAATTAGTAATATCAGCATTTTGCTTAATAATATTAAGAGCAATAGTACTTTTAATATTTTTCATTTCTTTAAGTTTTACAGCAATTGCACTTTCAATCGCTGTTTTAAGCTCTTCAATATCTATAGGTTTTTCCACATAACTAATTGCTTTTAGTTTAATAGCTGATTTAAGATATTCTTTATCCGAATAACCGCTCAAAAAAATAATTTCACAGCTAGGGTAAAGTTCTCTAATTTTAAAAGACAATTCTATACCGTTCATTCTAGGCATTCTTACATCAGTTAATAAAATATCAGGAATAAATTCTTCTGCAATCTCAAGAGCATCGATACCATCGTAGGCTTGTTTTATTTCTATAGAGCCCATTTCGTTCCAAGGAATTTCAGCTATAATACCTTCACGTGTGAAAATTTCATCATCTACTAATAATATTCGAATCATTTTGTAATCCCTCCGTATTATAACAATAATTACATTATATAGTTAACTAAACTTTAATACAACGGCCCTTTGATAAGGTTTACAAGAACATAAGATTTTACTATTATCAAAAAAAATTACAGATAGATTATTAAGTATAAAATGATATCTTTATATTATAAGACAAGAGAAAGTTTCATAATTGAAAGGATGATGATAAGAGTGGAGAAAAAAAGTTTTTTATATAAAGTAAAAAAAAATAGAACTTTACTGCTAATGCTTCTACCTTCTGTACTTTTTTTCTTTTTATTTAGCTATCTCCCTATAGCTGGAATAATTGTAGCATTTAAGAGTTATAACTTTAGGGATGGTATATTTGGAAGTCCATGGGTTGGTTTAGATAATTTTAAATTCTTCTTTATGTCAGGGCAAGCTTTTGTGGTAACTCGTAATACTGTTTTATATAACTTGGCATTTATATTTGTTAATACAATTCTTCAAATTACCATGGCTATTTTATTATCAGAAATAGCAGGGAAATGGTTTAAAAAAATAACCCAATCTCTTATGTTTCTACCATATTTTGTTTCTTGGGTTATAGTTGGAGTTATTGTTTATAACATGTTTAATTTTGAACATGGAACTCTAAATTCCTTTCTTAAGATGCTTCATATTGATACTGTGGATGTTTATTCAATGCCAGGTGCTTGGATTTTTATAATAATAGCACTGTGTGCATGGCAAGGACTTGGTTATGGTACGGTACTTTATTTAGCAGCTATAATGGGAATAGATACAGAAATTTATGAGGCTGCTGAAATAGATGGAGCAAATATATTTAAAAGAATTAGATATATAACAATTCCATCATTAATTCCAACAATTTCAATACTAAACCTACTTGCTATCGGTGGTATATTTAGGGGGAACTTTGATATGTTCTATCAAATTGTAGGGAATAATGGTACTCTTTTCAATATCACGGATGTTATTGATACCTTTACTGTTAGAGCTTTGATGCAGAATAATGAAGTTGGTATGGCAGCAGCAGCAGGTTTTTATCAGTCAGTATTTTGTTTTGTTACAATAGTCGTAGTAAATCATATAGTTAAAAAACATAATCCAGATAATTCATTATTTTAGAAAGGAGAAATGGAAATTATGAAAAAAACATCAAAGGATAAAGTGATATTTAATTTTATTGCTTATATTATCATATCCTTTATGACATTATGCTGCGTAATTCCATTTATTATAATAATTTCAGGTTCATTTACATCTGAAACTTATATTTTAAACCATGGCTTCAGCTTAATACCAAAGGAATTTTCTATTTCAGCTTATGCCACTGCTTTTAAGGAACCATTAGTAGTATTAAGAGCTTATGGAGTCACTATATTTGTAACAATCACTGGAACAATTATTGGATTATTTCTAACAGCAATGACCGCATATGTATTGACTAGAAAAGATTTTGAATGGAGAAATAAGTTTTCCTTTTATTTTTATTTTACTACTTTATTTAGTGGTGGACTTGTACCTTGGTATATATTAATGGTTAGATATTTACATTTAAAAGATACTTATCTAGCACTTATACTTCCATTACTATTAAGTGTTTTTAACATATTAGTTATGAAAAGCTATATGAATAGTATACCTAATGCTATAACAGAGTCTGCTAAGATTGATGGAGCAGGAGATTTTACAATATTTATTAAACTAATACTTCCGCTATCTAAACCAGCTCTTGCTACAGTAGGTCTATTTATAGCACTAAAATATTGGAATGATTGGTATAACTCAATGCTATTTATCCAAAATGATAAGATGTATAGTTTACAATATTTTCTTTATAAGATAATTAATAATATTGATGCTTATAAGAAAATAATAGCAGCTTCAGGGGGAAGTACTAATGTTGTAATGGATCTACCTAGCGAATCGCTAAAGATGGCACTTACTATTATTGTTACTGGACCAATAATACTTTTGTATCCTTTTGTTCAAAAATATTTTGTACAGGGAATTACAGTAGGATCAGTTAAAGGGTAAAGTTCAATTAAAAATATTAATAATCTTGAAAAACAAATAGTTTCAAGGTTTATAATATACCTAAAATTTATATTATGAGGGGGAGAATTAATAATGAACAAATTTGTCAAAAGATTATGTTCAACATTGTTATTAGCTGGTATAACTATGTCAGCATTTTCAGGTTGTAATTTGAACAAAAATTCAACTTCAACTTCAGGTGAAGAAACAAAAAATACTCTAAAAGAGGTAAAATTAAAAATGTATATTTTAGGTGACAAACCTAAAGATGCAGATGCTGTTTACGCTAAAATGAATGAATTGCTGAAGCAAAAGATTAATGCTACTATTGATGTTAATTTTATATCTTGGGGAGATCAACCTACTAAATATCCACTACTATTTTCTTCAGGAGAAGATTTTGATTTAGTTTTTACAGCAAGCTGGTGCTATTATAACCAAATAGCTACTAGAAATGGTTTCCTTGAGTTAACTCCAGAATTACTCCAAAAGTATGCTCCTCAAAGTTGGAAAAATGAACCTAAAATTGCATGGGAGCAAGCTAAGATTAATAATAAAATATATATGATTCCTAATGACCAAAGTGAGTTTTCATATAAAGTTTTTGGTATTAGAGGAGATTTAAGAGAATAGTATAATATACCTGAAATTAAAAACATGGCAGATCTTGAAAAATATTATGATGCTATAGTAAAAAATGAAAAAGATATAGTTCCTCTTATTAATGGAGGAATACAAAATCTTCAAGAACCTTTAGAAATGCAGCCTAATAAATTTGCAGCTATAACAGGGACTTATGCAACAGACCCAATTTTAGCATACGATATGACAGATACTACCGGAAAGATTTTTTCTATAATAGATACGCCTCAGTATAAGGACTATGTAGTAAAAATGAAGGAATATGCTGATAAAGGCTATTGGTCTAAGAGCTCTATTTCAAGTAAAGAAACAAAGGATGATGGGTTCAAAGCTGGAAAAGCAGCATCCATGGTTTGGAACATTGGAACAGTTGCAAAGGATATTAAAATTATGAATGAAGCTCATCCGGAATGGAAAGCAGAAGTTGTAGACATATTACCGGGAGCTAAAAAGTTTGTTGCCCCTTACACTAGTAATGGTGTAGCAATAAATGCAAATTCCAAGAATCCTGAGAGAGCATTAATGGCATTAGACCTTTTAAGATATGACAGAGATATATATGACCTAACTTTCTATGGAATTAAAGGTACACATTGGGAAGCGGTTGGTGATACTCAGTATAAGACTTTAGCGGCTACAGCTAATTTTCCAGCAGGAAATGTATGTCCATGGGGATGGCACACACCTATAAATCGTACAGATGTTAACCAACCAGCAATAGTAGACCAGCTAAATAATAAGTGGTTAAAAGAAGATACTATTCATAATCCTCTAGAAACATTTACTTTTGATGATAGTAAGGTTAAAAATGAAATGGCAGCAATAAATACAGTTATTACTCAGTATGGACTTCCTCTTCATTTTGGTATAACAGATGATCCAGTAAAAGGCATAGAAGTCTATAAGCAAAAATTAAAAGCAGCAGGTTTAGAAAAAGTAATTAAAGAAGTTCAAACCCAAGCGGATGCATTTATTAAAGCTCAGCAGAAATAGTTTATAAATATTTTTTAAAAAGGGACTGACTCATGAAACAGTCCCTTTTTATTATAATAACTTACTTTCATTGTGACGATATGCTAAAGGTGATACTCCAACATTCTTTTTAAATATTCTACTAAAATATAGTGGATTTTCATAACCAATTAAATCAGATATCTCACTAACACTAAGTGAACTGCTGCTTAGCAGGCTTTTAGCTTTATTTATTCTAATGTTGGTAATATATTGAATAGGTGTTGTTCCTATATATTCTTTAAAACTGCGGATAAACCAGCAGCAGCTAATATTGCAGTTGTCCGCATATTCTTTTATATTGATAGCAGTATTAAAATTATCGTTAAAATACTCTAGTGCATAAGTTATAAGTTTATTTTTTTTGTAGGTAGTTTCCTTGAATTCTGTTAGGTTTCTAGAAATTAGAGTGATTACTTCCTTCGTATAAAGGTTACACATTTCAAAATAGTTTAGCTGCTTAATCTGCAGTTCTTTAATAATTTTATTAAAAATAATTATAAGTTCATTTTTCATACCAAAGTAGTAGATGCCGCTATGCTCTATCCTAATATGCTTTAGATAATTAAGTGCATTAAAGCCAGAAAAGTGAATCCAATAAATAACTGGAGCATCAGAGCCGTAGTAGGTATAATACTGACTTTCCCCTGGAAAATAAACTACCAAAGACCCTTCATTAACCATATTTTCTTTACCGTTAATAATGAAAGTACCTTTTCCTTTAGCTATATATATTAATTGAAAATCTGCTCTTCCATAGGGTCTGGAGGTTTTTATTTCTTTTTTACTTATAAGCTGATACCTGCCGCAGCTATTGATAGCTATATCATATTGTATATTTTTTAAATTATCATCATCACTCATATGGTAGCCTGATAATATTTTCATAACAAAACAAAACTCCTTGATTTTAATATGTTATAGGAATTGCTATGGAAATAAACTCCTTTTTATAGTATCTCCTACAAAGGTATCATTGTCTAGGCAATAGTATCATTTTGTACATATTTTAGTCAATAATATGCATTTTGAAAGTAGCATAAAAGCATTATAATTTAAATAATTAAAGAAACAGGAGAGATGAACAAATGCGAAGCTATGAAGATTTAAATTTAATTCAGATGAACAGAGAACCGCAAAGAGCTTACTATATACCTTATGATACTTTAGAAAAAGCTTTGGAGGGAAATAAAGAAAAGTCAGCATATTATAAGTTGTTAAATGGAGAATGGAAATTTGCCTACTTTGAAAGGGATATTGATGTACCACAGGTTATTGCTAAATGGGATAAAATAAATGTACCATCAAATTGGCAGATGTATGGATATGATGTCCCCTATTATACAAATATAAATTATCCATACCCAGTGGATCCGCCTTATGTACCTGATGATAACCCTTGTGGTGTTTATTCTTTGGATTTTGATTTGGATAATAAGTGGATAGATAGAGATGCCTATATTGTTTTCGAGGGAGTTAATTCTTGTTTATACTTATATGTAAACGATATTTTGGTTGGGCATAGCCAAGGCTCTCACCTTCAAAGTGAATTTAATATTTCAAAGTATGTAAAGGAAGGTACAAATAATTTAACAGTTAAAGTATTAAAATGGTGTGCAGGCAGCTATTTAGAGGATCAGGATTTTTTTCGCTTATCGGGAATATTTAGAGATGTTTATTTGCTTTCGAGAGATAAAAATTGTGTTAAAGATATTGAAATACATGCAGATTCTAAGATACTAACTGTATCAGAAAAGGATTATGCTATATATGATGGGCTAAATAAGATAGAGAAATTAGATAATCCTATTTTGTGGAATTCAGAAAAGCCCTATTTATATACCGTTATAGTAAAAAGTTTCACAGAATACATACCATTTAAGGTTGGTTTTCGTGAGGTTAGTGTATCTGAAAGAGGAGAGTTATTAATAAATGGTGTTTCAGTTAAATTAAAAGGAGTTAACAGGCATGATACCCACCCAGTTTTAGGCCACTACGCCCCTTATGAGTATATGAAAGCAGAACTGCTTAAAATGAAGGAACTTAATATTAACTGTATAAGAACCTCTCATTATCCACCAGCACCAGAGTTTTTTAATTTATGTGATGAAATAGGTTTTTATGTGGTAGAGGAAACAGATATAGAGACGCACGGTTTTGGCACAAGAAATACTGGCTGCGGATATGATATTGAAAGCTCAGATTGGATATGTAAGCAAAAGCAGTGGGAAAATGCTTTTGTGGAAAGAGCAGAAAGAATGGTAGAAAGAGATAAAAACCATTCGTGTATTATTATGTGGTCTATGGGTAATGAAAGTGGATATGGAAGTAACCATGATGCTATGATTGCTTGGACAAAAAATAGGGATAAATCTAGATTGGTTCACTATGAGGGAGCTTCATTAATTGAGGATAAATGTGATGTGGATGTAGTATCTAGAATGTATACAAGTATAGATAAAATAGAGGAACATGCTACAAATGCAGATATGAGACCGTTCTTTTTATGTGAATATTCTCATGCCATGGGAAATGGGCCTGGTGATGCTTGGGACTATTGGCAAACCATTTATAAGTATCCTAAACTTATAGGCGGCTGTGTATGGGAGTGGGCAGACCATACAGTGCTAGAAGATGGTGTATACAAGTACGGTGGAGATTTTAGAGAAATAACACATGATGGAAACTTTTGCTGTGATGGTATGGTATTTGCCGACCGAAGCTTTAAAGCCGGTTCTTTAGAAGTAAAAGCCGTATACCAATATATAAAAACTGATCTCCAAGGTAATGAATTAAGTGTAACAAATCTTTATGATTTTACAAACTTAAGTGAATATAAGCTAATTTGGAAGGTTCAATGTGATGGTCAAATAATAAAGGGTGGAGAATTAATTTGTGATATTGAGCCTCATAAAACAAAGAAATATCTTCTAGATTTTATATTGCCAAAGAGCTGTAAATTAGGTTGTTACTTAGATATTAGTTTAATGGGCGAATATGAAGCTGCTATGGAGCAGCATAGACTGCCTGTTGAAATAAAAGAAAATACATGTACTTTCATAACCTCAGCGGAGTTTATAGAAGAAAATAATTCAATAAAAATTACTGGAGAAAACTTCACTTATTTATTTAATAAACACTATGGAAATTTCAGCAGTCTTATAATAGATGGAGAGGAAAGATTAGCAGCTATGCCAAAACTATCTGTATGGCGTGCACCAACAGATAATGATAGAAATATAAAATATAGATGGGGCTTATTTGAAGATAACATGAGAGGAGAAAACTTTAATAGGATATTCTCTAAAGTATATTCTTGTGAGTTAAAAGAAAATAAGATAATAGTTAATGGAAGTCTTGCAGGTATTTCACGTTCCCCGTTTTTAAGATTTAGTATCACTTATGAGGTTTTATCCTATGGTGAAATTAAGTTAAAGCTGCAAGGAAGTGTGAAGGATAGCAGTGTATATTTACCAAGGTTAGGCTTTGAATTTTTCATGCCTAAAGCTAATGAAGAGTTTAAATATTATGGTATGGGTCCAGTTGAAAATTATATAGATATGTATCATCATACTAAAGTCGGAATTTATGAGAGTACAACTGCAAAGGAATATGTGCCTTACATTGTTCCACAAGAGCATGGGAATCATACAAAGGCTAAGTTGGTTGAAATTGGTGGTTTAAAATTCACAGCAGAAAAAGAGTTTGACTTCAATATATCAAGGTATTCTTCAGAAACTCTTACTAATGCAATGCACGCGGATGAATTAATTGAAAGTGATAATATCATAGTGCGCATAGATTATAAAAATTCAGGTATTGGTTCAAATAGCTGCGGCCCAGAACTTCTAGAAAAATATAGATTAATGGAAAAGGACATTAAGTTTGAATTTTCAATAGCTCCAATGAATAAGATATAATAATGCAGTATAAATAGGGAGCATTCTATTAATAAAGGTAGATGCTCACTATTATTTTGCCTTCTTTAGTTATAACTCTTTAATTAAGTTGGTATCTTCTATCATTTCCTCTAATATCTTAAGTTCATCAGAATTAAGCTCTTTAAGTTGAATTAATTTACCTAGTAAGCTTTTTAAATTAAGTAAGTACTTATCTGCACTTTCATAAGTTTCCTTATTAAGGTCATCTCTTAGAGTATGTATTTCCGTATCCATTTCAAGCTTTCTATATGGATAGTAAGTTTGTTTATTACTTCTAATCTTGCGTCCTCTTTTGCTGACATTTATTTACCTCCCTGCATTTAAATCTATTTTATAGTATAGCTTAATTTATTTTGCTTGTTATTTCTGTTGCTGTATATTACACTTATATACAAATATATCCATCAATGTAAATGGAGGATAGCTTAATGATATTAAAAATTCTACTTGTTGCTTTTATTTTAATATTGTTTCAAGTATATTTCGAAACTAATTTTCCAAAGCTTGCTGTTATAAGTATAAAAACTAATAAATTTAAGAACAAAGGAAAGGTAAAGGTATTACAAATAACTGATTATCATAACTTTAAGTATAACAACAGAGTTTTAAAATTGGTTAAAGAAGATATGCCTGATTTGATAGTAATTACTGGAGACTTAATAGATAAACGAACTAAGGATTATGCTAATGTATACAATTTTCTAGAAAATTTATATAGCTTGAATGAGAATATATTTTACGTGCCAGGAAATCATGAGCGTAATAGTAAAAGCATAAGTTCTTTATTAGAAGGTATTTCAAAAAGAAATATAAGAGTACTATTAAATAGCAGCTGTACTAAAAGTTTTAAAGAATATCAGTTAAATATATGTGGCATAGATTATTCATTAAATCAATTAGGAGATTTGAATAAAACACTACAAGGAATAGACTGCGGCCATTTCACTATCTTGTTAAGTCATAAACCTGATGTGGTTATAGATCATAAGAATATTGGGTGTGACTTAATCCTATGTGGGCACACACATGGAGGGCAAATTAGATTTCCCTTCATGGGAGCTGCAATAGCACCAGACCAAGGGTTTCTTCCAAAGTTCAATAAAGGAATATATAAACTAGAGAAAAACACAGTGTTATACGTAGATAGTGGTGTTGGTACAACAAGGCTTCCTATAAGGTTTATGAATAGAAGTCAGGTGAGTTTAATAGAAATAGAAAGTAATTAGCGTCATAACAAGGAATACAAGGGGCGTAGGAATTGATAATTTCTGCGTGCAAAAAAGGAATGCAAGGGGGAAGATAATATGTTAAAACCAAGAAGGCTTAAAACAGGTTCAAAAATAGCAGTGGCCTCACCATCAAGTGGTGTACCATATTTGTTTCCTGATATCTATGAGCTAGGACTTAAAAACCTAAGAGATTTATTTGGTTTTGAAATAGTTGAGATGCCAACAGCTAGGATGTCTCCAGAGGAGCTTTATAAAAACCCTAAGCTTCGAGCTGAAGATTTGAATAGGGCTTTTGCTGATGATAGTATTGATGGAATTATTGCCTCCATTGGCGGCTACGAATCTGTGAGAATATTAAAGTATTTAGATACAGAAATGATACTAAAAAGTCCTAAGTTTATAATGGGTTATTCAGATGCTACTGCTTATCTGACATATCTTAATTCTTTAGGAATGGTAACCTTTTACGGCCCTTCTATAATGTCGGGATTTGCTCAGCTTAAACACTTGCCAATTCAGTTTGAACAGCACTTAAATGAGTTCTTGTTTGATGACTTTGGTTTGCTTTCCTATAAGACTTATGACAAATGGTGCGACAAATATAAGGATTGGAACAATAAAGAAACTATAGGTCAGTGTGAAAGTTTCTATGAAAATGAAGGATGGTTATTTTTACAGGGAGAAGAAATGACAGAGGGAGTTTTATGGGGAGGTTGCATTGAGGTCCTGGAATTTCTAAAGGGCACTAAATATTGGCCGGATAAAAAGTTTTGGAATGATAAGGTATTATTTTTTGAAATGTCAGAGGATAAGCCGTTGCCTCTTCAAGTAGGGTATATGCTTAGAAATTACGGTATTCAAGGGATTTTAGACAATGTTAAAGGTATAATGTTCGGAAGACCAAAGGGTTATTCAGAGGAAGAAAAAGAGGAACTTTATAAAACGGTAGAAAATATCTTTAGAATCGAATTTGGAATTACAGATATTCCTATAGTAATGAATATGGATTTTGGACATACTGATCCCAAAATAATAGTACCTTTAGGCTGCAAGGTTAGTATAAACCCAAAAACAAAAGAAGTTATGCTTTTAGAGAATCCTTTTATTTAACGGAAAGGCACATGATATCCATGTGCCATTACTTACTTTCTATTATATGTGCCTGGTTTTAAATTTATAGTTTTTTCTCTATTAGTTTTGTCATTTGATGTGTCATCAAATTCTAGAAAGAATGATTTGTTACTGGCACCAACATGCCCAGAATCAATTGTTAGGTTTGACGATTCCGAAGTCCCATGAGAGCCTGTAACAGATGGTGTAGATAGTATTCTGTCATCTTTAGCAGCTTTAGTCATAATTAATCACCTCCCTGGTATAATTCAATATTAGTATCACCAAGGTGAATGATTATAGTCAAAAATAGTAATTTAAAAGTCAGCTTATAAATATAATTAAGTAAACTAATTTCAGGGAGTAAAGACTAATTATTTCTATGAGCATACAAGGAATACAGGAGGCATAAAGAAGTGTAGGAGGGACGTATATGAAAATTTATATTAGCGCAGACATAGAGGGTGTTACTGGAACAGTTCATTGGAATGAAACAGAGAAGGATTTATCCGATTTTAATGATTTTGCTGATCAAATGACTAATGAGGTTATAGCGGCTTGTCAAGGGGCAATGGCAGCAGGAGCAGAGGATATTTGGATAAAGGATGCGCATGATTCTGCTAGAAATATTGATATAAAAAAACTTCCTAAAAACACTAAATTAATTAGGGGGTGGAGTAGACATCCGTTCTGCATGATGCAGGAGCTTGACGAAAGTTTTGATGCTGCTATCATGACTGGATACCATTCAGCAGGAAGTCTAGGCGGGAATCCATTATCTCATACTTTAAACAACAGTAAGGTCAATTATATAAAAATAAACGGAGAGATAGCAAGCGAATTTATAATTAATGCTTATACAGCTGCATTAATTGGAGTGCCTGTAGTGTTTGTTAGTGGAGACGAAGAACTTTGTGAAATTGTTAGAGGAACAAGTCAAAACATTAAGACTACAGCTGTAAAGAAAGGTGTAGGAAACTCTGTAATAAGTATTCATCCAGAACTTGCTAATGAAAAAATAAAGACTGGAGTTGAAGAAGCTTTAAGAGGAGATTATAAAAAGTGTTTGATTAAGCTTCCAGAAAACTTTAAAGTTGAGATAGGATACTTAAATCATAAGTATGCCTATGCAGCTTCATTCTATCCGGGAGCTAGGCTCTCAAATACAACAACCGTTGAATTTAAGGCAGACAACTATTTTGACGTGCTTAGAATGTTTATGTTCTTAGCTTAGAATAATAATCATTTTATACAAATAAAATAGAAATGTATGTTAAAAATAAAAAGGAGATGAATTAATTGTACGAAGGTGGTCAAAAACTTAATTCGGAATATAAACAGCTGGCCAAATATCAATTAGCTGGAAGATGGATGATGGCTGTTTTAGTTGTCTTAATAACTTGGATATTAACCCAGGCTTTTGCCTCAAGAGGAATAACTTATACTAATATTAATGGCAATTTAGTCAGAACTTCAAGTGGGGCTAACGGTTTTGCCTCGATAATTAGTTTAATAGTAGCAGGACCTCTTAATCTTGGTGCAGCACTTTACTTTCTAAGGCTATCAAGGGAAAATAACCCTCAGCTTGAAGACTTGTTCAGTGGGTTTAAAAATTTTGGTAATGCGTTTCTTTTAAATCTTTTAACTATGATATTTGTAATTTTATGGTCATTACTTCTTATAATTCCAGGAATAATAGCAGCTATCAGCTATTCTATGTCATATTTTATTATGAATGACAATCCTGGCATGAGTTCAACAGATGCCCTTAGGGCAAGCAAAGAGCTTATGAGAGGCAACAAAGGTAAATATTTTGTTTTTGTATTAAGCTTTGCAGGATGGTTTTTATTGAGTCTTTTAAGTCTTGGGATTGGACTTCTTTGGTTGGGAGCCTATTATAATACAGCAAAGGCTAATTTTTATGAAGACTTAAAGCGAAACTCATTTTCTGGAAATGTGGGAAATGGCTATTAAAATTAATAAATAAAAATTATTGTTTACAAAAATAAAATAACTACTGGGTATATCTCAGTAGTTATTTTATTTTTGTAAACAATAATCTAAAAAACAATAATTACTTATTCTGTAAGAAAGGTAATATGAGTATCTTATAGTTAACTTAAAACAGTAAAAAACAATGATATTTTAGTAAAATATCATTGTTTTTTACTAAAATATATAGTAAAATTCATTATAGAAAACAATTTCAGTACAATTTGAAAGCTGAACTGTTTTTTCTTAATGATGAGGTTAGACAACGATTTTATTTTTTACTAAACTCTAAAGTATGATAAGGAGGCGGCGTATGAGAAAGCTTAAGGAGTGGGAAAACATAGCTCTAGATCATAAAAATAGATTGGAAGCTAGGGCACATTTTAATTCTTTTTTAAATAGAGAAAAGGCTATAATTGGTGAGAAAAAATACGGTCATAACTATAAAGTGCTAAACGGTAGTTGGAGGTTCTTATTTCTTGATGCACCAGAATACTCTCCGGAAGGTTTTTTTAAGGAAGACTATGATGATTCAAATTGGGATAATATAGCTGTGCCTGGTAATTGGCAGCTTCAGGGTTATGGAAAAATGCATTATTCTGACTTGTGGTATAACTTTCCCATAAATCCTCCTTATGTTCCAACTGAAAATCCAACAGGAATTTATAGGAGAGAGTTCTATTTATCTGATAGATGGTTTAACGAAAGAATAATTCTAAGATTTAACGGGGTGGACTCAGCCTTTCATTTATGGATAAACGGAAAAGAAGCAGGTTATAGTAAAGGTGCAAGAATACAATCAGAATTTGATATAACGAATCTAGTTAGAAAAGGCAGCAACAATTTAGCTGTTAGAGTTTATCAGTGGTCCGATGGAACTTATCTTGAGGATCAGGACATGTGGTGGCTAAGCGGTATATTTAGAGATGTAGAACTTTACTCTGAACCTTTTAAGGGCATAGATGATATCTATGTTGTAACAGATTTTGATGAGAGTTTTAGAAATGCCTTATTAAAGGTAGAGGTAAGATTAAGGGGAGAGTTTCAAAAACACACTCTTTCATATGCACTTCTTGATAAGAATAATAAAACTGTGTTTGAAGATGAAGTTACAGTCAAAGACAGGATAACAGCTTTCCAAAAAGAAATAGCAAGTCCGCTAAAGTGGTCAGCAGAAGACCCTAATTTATATACTTTACTTATTACTTTAAAACAAGGAAACAATATAATTCAAGTTATTCCTCAGAAGGTTGGCTTTAGAAAAATTGAGATAAATGGAGAGACCTTCACCGTAAATGGAGTAGCAATTAAGTTAAAAGGTGTAAACAGGCATGATTATAATCCTGTTAACGGCAGGGTTGTAGCTAAGGAAGAAATAGAAGCTGATATAAAATTGATGAAGCAGCATAATATAAATGCTATTAGAACTGCTCACTATCCTAATTCAAGTTGCTTTTACGAGCTTTGTGACGAATATGGAATGTATGTTATAGACGAAACGGATTTAGAGTGTCATGGCTTTGAATTAACTAATGATTACAAATGGATTAGTGATGATCCTTCTTGGGAACTTGCTTATGTAAGCCGACTTGAGAGGATGATTCAAAGAGATAAGAACCATCCTTGCATAATAATGTGGTCTTTAGGTAACGAATCTGCCTTTGGACATAACTTTAAGGCTATGGCTAAGAGGGCTAAAGAGCTAGATCACACTAGGCTTGTGCATTATGAAGGAGATCGTGAGGCTGAGGTAAGCGATGTGTATTCAACTATGTATACCTGGCTTGAGCATGCTGACAGAATGCTTATGGATAAGATAATAAATGAGTCTAAGAAGCCTCATATTTTATGTGAATATGCCCATGCTATGGGTAACGGCCCTGGTAATTTAAAGGAATATCAGGACTTGTTTTATAAACATGATAAGCTTCAAGGTGGCTTTGTTTGGGAATGGTTTGATCATGGCATAAAAGCTTTGGACGAAAAAGGACAAACATATTACAAATATGGAGGAGACTTTGGAGATGATCCTACAAACGGCAATTTTTGTATAGATGGATTAATTATGCCTGATAGAACTCCATCACCAGGATTATTAGAGTATAAGAAGGTAATAGAGCCTGTAGAAACTAACGAAGTTGATTTGCAAAAGGGCATACTGAGATTAAGAAACAGATATGACTTTATAAGTCTAGATAACCTGGATCTTATATACTCTATTGTTAAAGATGATAAAGTTATATATAGCAATAGGGCAGAAATAAAGGCTATAGAGGCTAGAAGTGAAAAAGAAATAAAACTAGACTATCCTTTAGATTTTTATGTTGAAGAAGAAACAGATTACTATTTAAATATATCTTATATCCTAAATAAAGAATTAAATTGGGCGAGAAGGGGGCATGAATTTGCCACAGCTCAATTTAAGCTTCCGGTATTTTTAAAGGGAAGTGCTTATAAGCCTGAAGGGTTTATAAAGGTTCAAGAAGAGCATTGCAGGTTGTTGATTCAAGGAGAAAACTTCTCTATTGCCTTTGATAAAGTAAGAGGAAATATATTGTACATTGAAAGAGATGACTGCAGGGTAATTAGTGAAGGACCTAGATTAAACTTCTGGAGAGCGCCTATAGATAATGATATGTATTTATTAGAGGATTATTACAAAAAGTATTTTATGCACCTTATGCACGAAGTAGTAGAAGACTTTATGTTTGAATGCGAAAAAGACTTTGTACTCGTAAAGGTGACAACTATGAATGGAACAACTAACTCTTCATGGTATTATCAGAGCACCTATGAGTATAAGATTTACCCTTCGGGAGATGTACTTTTTTCAGTAGAAGGAATTCCTTCAGGTAGGATAGAGAATGCTCCAAGCATGATGCCAAGAATAGGGATTAAGATGAAAGTAAATGAGGAATGCTTCAATACAAGATGGTATGGCAGAGGTCCCGGAGAATCCTATTCTGATTCAAAACAATACAACCTTTTTGGTGTACATGAAAAGAAAGTTGATGAGCTGTTTACAAACTATGTAAAGCCTCAGGAAAACGGAAATAAAACTGACTGTAGATGGGTAAGACTTGTGAATGATAGAGGGGTAGGTATGATGGCTGTTGCTGAAGGTAGCTTTGATTTTAGTGCCATGTACTATGAGGCTGCTGACTTAGAGAAGGCGAAACATACTATTGATTTAAAAAAGAGAGATTATATAACTCTGAATATTGATTACAAGCAAAATGGGTTGGGTTCCAATTCATGTGGGCAGAACCAGCTGGATAAGTATAGGTGTAAATTTGAACCCTTTAGATTATCTATGAGACTATCAGTGTATACCAATAAAGAAATTTCAGATTTAGCAAAAGCAAAGGAAATAATAGAAGGCTAATTTATATAGCATAACCTTGTGGTTGGTCGCTAATCAAAGGGTTATGCTATATAATAAATAACATGATAGGTTTTACTAAAAATAATAGTAAAAAGCAGTTAAAATTATCGAGAAAACGTTGACATTTTACTAAAAAAGTTATATTCTATAATTACAAAAATCAAACAATTGCAAAAATAAAAAAGTAGGGGGATTTATCTATGAGAAAAGTTATGTCTTTAATGCTAGCAAGTGTTTTAGCAGCATCAGTTTTTGCTGGATGTAGCAAGCCGGCAGATACCAAGGATTCTTCGCAAACTACCATCAGGTTTGCAACTTGGGATACTGAGGATACACTTGATGTTCAGAAAAAAATAGTTCAAAAATTTGAAGAAGCTAATCCAGGAATAAAAGTGCAACTCGAAGCTTACGGTGATAATTTTGATACAAAGATAGCAGCGGGCTTTGGAGCTGGAGACGCACCGGACGTAATGTACATGTGGAATTATCCAAGGTACAAGGATGGATTAGAGCCTTTAGACAAGCTGATGAAAGAGGATAAAGATTTCAAAAAAGATAATTATTATGAAACTTTATTTGGTTACAACTCTATAGGTAGTGTTACTTATGGTCTTCCAATAGGATATACAACACATGTGGTATTTTATAACAAGAAATTATTTGATGAAAAAAAGGTTTCCTATCCAAAGGAAAATTGGACTTGGGATGATTTAATAGAAACAGCTAAAAAATTGACTGATACATCCAAGAAACAATATGGATTTGTATTTCCAATGGAACCAGACCCATATGACTTTGAACACTATCTATGGAGTAACGGAACATCATTTGTAGGTAAAGATGGGGAAATAGCTGGAAATGCAAATAGCGATAAGTCTATAGAGGTATTTAATAAGTTCCAAGGCATGGTTAAGGACAAGATAGCTATAGTTTCTGAGGGTTCAGGAACAAAAGAAGTAAAGTCAGGCTTGATTGGAATGTATGTAAGTGGTGCGTGGTCTGTTCAAAGTCTTAAGGATGAAAAAATTGATTTTGGAGTAGCTCCGCTGCCAAGCTTCCAAAAGGATAAGAAATCGGTCAGCGTGGTAAATTCTTCAGGTATGTCTATATACAATAAGTCAAAAAATAAGGATGCAGCCTGGAAGTTTATAAAGTTCTACACCTCTGAAGAAGCGAACAAAATGAGAATAGGTACAGACCTTCCGGTTTTAAAGAATGTAGCTGAATCTGAAAAGTTAGTTACGGATCCTGTTTACTCAGTATTCTACAAGATGCTTGATCAAAGCCAAGGATATGTATCCTCTTCCTTTAAGATAGATAACTGGAGCGAAGTAAGTGAAAAGCTTGCAGAATCTATTTCGAAGATATTTAATCCTGAAGTAAAAATGGATCCTAAAAAAGCGCTTGATGAAGTAGTTAAATAAGAATTTAAATAGGTTACCTTAATTTAGAATTGGGTAACCTATTTACTTAAATTAGAGGAGGAAACTATATGGCTGCTAATATTGCAAGAAATAAAAAATCCATCATACCATTATTGTTTATATCTCCCTGGGTAATAGGACTTTTAGTATTTACTATGGGACCTCTCATAATGTCACTTATAATGAGCTTCTTTAACTGGCCAGTAATAGGAAAGCCTGAATTTATTGGTTTTGGTAATTATATTCAGATGTTTACGAAAGATGCTCAGTTTGGGAAGTCCATATGGATTACTGTAAAATTTGCACTAATTTTTGTTCCGCTAAACATTATTGTTTCGCTTATATTAGCTGTATTAATATCACAACCAGTTAAGGGAGTAGGAGTTTTCAGAACTATTTTCTACCTTCCTTCTGTAGTTTCTGGTGTTGCGGTTTCAATAATATGGGGTTGGATACTTAACTCGGAATATGGTCTGTTAAATTATCTTCTTTCTTTATTGGGGATAGAGGGACCGAGGTGGTTAAGCAGTCCTAGCTGGGCGCTCATAGCTATGGTTATTGCCAGCATATGGGGACTTGGTACTTTAATGCTTATATTCTACACTGGCCTAAAAAATATTCCTATAGAGCTTTATGAAGCAGCTTCTATAGACGGAGCAAGCCCAATAAGAAGATTTTTCAGTATAACACTGCCGATGCTGAGTCCGACTATTTTATTTAATGTTATAACAAGTACCATTGGTGCACTCCAGCAGCTTACTTTAGCTTTGCTGTTAACCAATGGAGGACCATCAAAATCTACTTATTTCTATGGAATGTTTGTCTATAATAATGCTTTCAAACATTTTAAGCTAGGATATGCAAGTGCCAATGCTTGGTTTATGTTTATTGTGATTTTAGCTTTAACTGCACTTATTTTTAAATCATCTTCCATGTGGGTATTTTATGAAAATGAAGTTTCTAGTAAGAAGGGGGCGAAATAAATGAAGCTTACAAAAATGCAAAAAACCTTAGCATACGTCTTCTTAGGAGCCTTGTCTCTATACTTCCTGGTGCCATTTATATGGATGATATTAACATCTTTTAAAACAGAATCGGAAGCAATGATGTACCCTCCTAAAATATTGCCTTCTATATGGAAGTTTGGTAACTTTGCAGAAGCTTGGAAATCACAGCCCTTTGGAACATATCTATTAAATTCTGTTTTAATAACTGTTATGACTACAGCAGGTACAGTAATATCAGTATCTCTTGTGGCATATGGTTTTGCAAGGTATGATTTTAAAGGAAGAAATATAATCTTCATGGTACTTTTAGCTACTATGATGATTCCTTGGGATGTTACGATGATACCTCTTTATATGGAATTTAAACTGCTTAACTGGATTAATACGTTAAAGCCATTAATTATACCATCTTTCTTTGGTTCAGCCTATTATATTTTCCTCTTAAGACAATTCTTAATGGGAATACCAAAAGACTTTGAGGAAGCTGCTTACATTGACGGAGCAAATGATTTTCAGATATTCTTAAAAATATTTGTTCCTATGATGAAAGCTCCATTAATACTTATAGGTGTTTTAAATATGATGTCAGTATGGAATGACTATCTAGGACCGTTAATATTCTTGCAAAGCAGCTCGAAATATACACTGCCTCTCGGATTAGCTGCATTTAAGGGAGCTCACAGTGTTGATATAATTTCAGTAATGGCAATAACTGCCCTGATGGTAATACCGCCAGTAATAGCTTTTGCTTTTGCACAAAAATATATAGTAGAAGGAATAAGCGGAGGAATAAAAGGATAGAGGGTGAAAAAAATGAAAATAGATATTTCTAAAATACCTTTCAGTAGATTTGGTTCGTATTTTGCAATTTCCATGGATGAAAAGGATAATGGACTTTATATAAGAGATCTTCACGGAGGGGATGAGAGCCCTAGTAAACTCTTTAAACTGGAACTTATAGAACAAGAGCTTCCACAAGATTTTTATGTAAAGGCAAATGAAGTAGGGGTGTCTTTATACAATAAAAGTAACAAAGAGAAGTTCGTTAATATCTGTATGCCGGAATATGATATAATCAGGATAAATGCGAGGAATTGCGGCATAAGGCTTACAATGATAAAAAACAGATATGATAATGTAATGGCTTATGAGAAGAATAGATTAGAATTTCACAGTTATTCAAAGGAGATAAAATTAATGCTTTCTATCCTTGGTGGAAAGCTGAAACTGGATGCTCCCTGGGATATGATAGGGAATACTCATGTGATAGCAGATGTAGATCCGGGAGATAACGGAGAAGCGGATATAGCCTTGGAGAGCTACAAAACAGTTTGGTCTCCTAAGGAATATATAAGATTTGATGAAGCTCAAGAAAAAGTTCGCTGCGAATATGAAAGCTGGAAGGATAAGGTTCTTAAGGTTCCGGAAACATATGCTTCGAGCAGAGACTTGGCTTCCTATATAACTTGGTCTTCTGTAGTTGCTCCTCAAGGTATACTATCAAGACATGCCATGTATATGTCAAAGAACTGGATGTATAATATTTGGAGTTGGGATAACTGTTTTAATGCTATGGCATTAAGCAAAAATAATCCTGAGCTTGCTTTAGACCAGCTTATGATTTTTATAGATAAGCAGGATGATAGCGGAGTATTTGCTGATTTTATTAATGACAGATATTGCTCTTTTAGCTGCTGCAAGCCGCCTGTTTATGGATTAGCTTTTAAGTATATGCAAAAGCAAAATGAGTTTTTTAATAGAAAAGAAGTAGTGGAGACAATTTATGAGGCTATCAGTCGCAATACTGAATACTGGTTAAAATACAGGACTAGGACTTCAGAGAGTCTGCCTTACTATAAGCATGGTAATGATTCAGGATGGGACAATGCTTCTATATTCCATAAGGGAATTCCGGTGCAAGCGCCAGATTTAAGTGCATTTTTGATAAAGCAGATGTATATTCTTGCAGAGCTTGCGGATAGCTTGGGAGAAGAGGAGCATTCCGTACAATGGAAAGATAAAGCAGAAAAGCTTTTGGATAAACTGATAGCTGAGCTTTGGAAAAAAGATAGATTTATTGCGATTAAAGCAGATACAGGAGAATACCTTGATGAAGGTAGCAGTCTTATATTAATGCTTCCTATAGTGCTTGGAGATAAGCTTCCAAAGGAAGTTAAAGAAAGTCTTATGAAAGAACTTAAAAAAGAAGGTAAGTACTTAAGCAAATATGGGCTTGCTACAGAAGCTATGGACAGTAAATTCTACAAGGAAAATGGGTACTGGCTAGGTCCTATATGGGCACCGGTAATGATGATTATTATTGATGCGTTAAGCCAGTGCGGAGAGAAAGAGTTTGCAAAGAAATTGGCAGAGCGCTTTTGCAATGTAACCCTTATTGGTGGAATGGCTGAAAACTTTGATCCAATAAGCGGCACAGGACTTGTTGACCCTGCCTTTACTTGGACTTCCAGTGTATTTTTAATGCTTGCTAATGAATATTTGTTATAGAGGTTGATGTTATGAGAAATAAACTAGCGGATATAGCTTTGGCAATAGTGGCTATTATTTGGGGAACTGGATTTGCAGCCTCTCAGATGGCACTAGATGCAAGACTTTCTCCATTTCAAATAATGACCTACAGGTTTTTTATATCCAGTGTCTTAATGATTGTTATGTTTTGGAAAGAATTTGTGAAAATTAGACTGCCAGAGATTAAGTCTGGGGCTATAATTGGATTTTTTCTATTTTCAAGCTTTGCTTTTCAAACTATAGGACTTCAATATACTACTCCTTCAAAAAATGCTTTTATAACAGCTACAAATGTTGTAATGGTTCCTTTTATATATTGGGTGTTTTTAAGGAGAAAACCAGACAAGTATTCCATTATTGGGGCTATACTCACTATCATAGGTATAAGCTTCCTAACATTAGAAGGTTCCTTTAGTGTAGGTTCTGGAGATTTACTAACTCTAGTTTGTGCCTTAGGCTTTGCGCTGCATATTATTTCTATTGGATATTTTACGAAGAAACATAGTCCAATACAGCTGGTAATAGTTCAAATGATAACTGCTTTTTTTCTATCAATGGTATGTTTGTTCTTCGCTCAAGATGCGGTGACTTTAACTCAAAAAGGAATTTTTGCGGTGCTTTATCTGGGTGTTTTAAGTACAACTGTAGCTTTTTTAATTCAGAATATAGCTCAAAAATATGTCAATGCTACAAAAACTGCAATAATTTTATCCACAGAAGCGGTTTTTGGTACGCTTTCATCAGTAATATTTCTAGGTGAGAGTTTAAGCTTGAAAATGATTATAGGCTGCTTAATAATTTTTGCTGCAATAATAGTTACCGAAACGAAGCTTGATTTTATAAAGGTTAAGCGCCAAATGAACTAACACCCTAAAGAGATATTTAGAAAGGTATGAGAAATATATGGCTACAATTAAGGACATAGCTGAAAGAGCAGGGGTATCTATAGCGACGGTTTCTAGAGTATTAAATTATGATGATACCTTAAATGTAACAGACAACACTAAAAAGAAAGTATTTGAAATAGCTCAAGAGCTTGAATATATCAACAATAAAACAAGAAAGAGCAAGGTGCAAACCTATAAGATAGGAATAAAAAGAGAGTATTCTGATAAGGAAGAAATGGAAGATACTTATTACTTCCTTATTAGAAATACCATAGAGAAAATATTTCTTGAAGAGAGAATTGATTTTTTTAACATTGGTAATGAGGAAGATTATGATAGACTAAAAAGTCTTGATGGAATTATTGTTATAGGAAGCCTTAATGCTAATGATATTGATAATTATAAGTTAAGAAATAAGAATATCGTTTTTGTAGATTATGCTCCTGAGGATGATGAATTTGATTGTGTTATAGTGGATTTAGCTAAGGCGGTGAAGAAAGCCTTGGAGTATTTAATCAATTTAGGGCATAAGAATATAGGTTTTATTGGTGGGCGAGACCAAAAAGAACAAGGAAATATTGAGCTTATAGATAACAGAGAAAAAGCCTTTTATGATTATATGAGACTAAAAGGGATACTTAATGAGGAATATATAAGACTTGGAAACTTTACACCTGCCAGTGGATATAAGCTTACAAAGGATATATTGGATAGTGGAAAATATCCTACTGCTTTTATAATGGCTAATGACTCAATGGCTATAGGTGCATATAAGGCAATACAAGAGAAGGGGCTAAGAATACCTGAAGATATAAGCATAATAGGTTTTAATGATATATCTACTGCTCAATATATAGTTCCTGCTTTAACTACGCTAAGAGTTCATACGGAATTTATAAGTGAATCTGCTGTGAATCTTCTAATGGAGAGGGTTAAAGATGGGCGTAAGATAAGTAAAAAAGTTATTGTGCCAACTAAACTTGTAATAAGAGAAAGTTGTAGAATGATATAATAACTTATTTGTTAAAGATTAGTAAAAAATACACCAGAGGAATGTTTACTGGTGTATTTTTTATTGCCCAAAACTCTATAAGATGAAAATTTTATACCTAGCTATAATTGGATAGATTTGCACTTATATCATATATAAGGAAGACAATATATAAATTAGGACTTAACTTTTTGGAAAAGATGCCGATATAAGTAACATACTATATATAAAATTAGAGATACATTGACAGGAGGAGAAAAATGGAGCACATACACCCAATTTTAAAAAATTTAGTAGAGGCTGCACCACATATAAACAAAATGAGGGAAAATGGATACATGGTTGGAATTACAGACAGGGAAAAATCACTGATTTTTATACCTAACCATGTAATCGATATAAGAATGAAGCCTAATCAAATGCTTCCGCCGGATGACCCTATGCTTAAGGTAATGAAAACAGGGCAGCCTATCGAAGTAAAGGTAGGAAAGGAGTTATATGGAATATCTTTTAAGGCATACTATTCTCCAATAAGAGATGAACATGATAACATAATTGGAGGCTTTGCTCTAGGAAGAGAACTTAAGGTAGAAGAAGAAGTGCATGAAATATCAACAATGCTATCTCAGTCCATTTCGCAGATAAGTGAGGCTGTATCCCATATAGCAAAAGGTTCTCAGAACCAGGAAAGTATTAGTCATATGATGGTGGATACTGTCGTAAGTTCCTCTGATAAATATAAAGAAACTGATAATATAATTAATTTTATTAAGACGGTATCTAATCAGACAAACTTACTTTCTTTAAATGCTCAAATTGAGGCTTCCAGAGTAGGTGTGGCAGGAAGAGGTTTTGCTGTTGTTGCTAATGAAATGAAAAAACTAGGAACAAGTAGTGGTCAGGCAGTAAATAACATTGGCAATATAATTAATGATATTAAAAAAGCTAATGATAAGGTTAAAGATCTTGTAAATGATAATAGTTCCATAGCTACCGAGCAGGCTGGGGCTATACAACAAATATTAGCAAGCATGGAAGAGCTTGATAGAGGAATAGCTAAACTTAAAAAAATAGTAGAGCAGTTATAATTATAATATATAACATATAACATATGTCCAATAAACATAGTAAAGATTCCAATAAAACAAACAAAAAACAAGGATAAAACAAATAAAAAACAAATAAACCTATTGAAAATGTTATCAGTGCATGATAGAATTAAATTGAAGTTTTGATTTATTAGAAAATTTGTTTTGTTCTTGTTTTTTTATTTTTGTTTTAAGTGTAAACGTTCTGAAAATCTTTGGAGGTGAGGAACCTAGCAGTAGAATCTTGGAATAAGAACAATAAACCTGAATTAAATAACCAATTAAAAATAATATTATTAGGGGGAAAACCATGAACAAAAGATTATTAACACTAGCTTTAATTGCAACAATGTCAGTATCGGTATTCGCTGGCTGTGCTAAGAAGGATGCTCCGGCAAATGCAGGAAAAAAAGTAGAATATTCAAAGAACATACCTGAAAAAATAGCTAATGATAAAGATGGAGTAAAGATTATGGTTATTCGTAAGATAGGCGGAGATGACCATACAGCGCAATTTTTAGCAGGAGCTAAAAAAGAAGGAGAATCAATGGGATTTAAAGTTGATACCTTCACCGCAAATGGTGATACTGCTAAATTCCATGATGCTGTAAGTCAAGCTATTGAAAAAGGTTATGATGGAGTAATACTATCACATGGTGATGATGCTGCTACAATTGAAGATGTTAAAAAGCTTACTGAAAAGGGAATAAAAGTATCTGCTTTTGATTCTAATCCAGATGCAGGTAAGGTGTCAGGAGTTACTTTAACTTCTCAAGATGATGCATCATTAGCAAAGCTTGCTTTAGATGAATTAAAGAAGATAACAAATGGACAAGGTAATCTAGCATACCTTTGGGTTGATGGATTTCCACCAATGGTAAATAGAAACAAAGTTTATACTAGTTTCTTAAGTGAAAATACTGGATTAAAGGAAGTTGACAGGTTTGGAATCGCTGCTGCAGATACTTCAGTTCAAACTCAGAATGCAGTTTCAGCAATGCTTACAAAGTATCCAAGCGGTAAATTAAATGCCGTATTTGCTACATGGGATGCATTTGCAATAGGTGCAACTCGTGCTGTTAAAGAAGCGAATAGAAGCAAAGATGTTAAAATTGTTGGTATAGACGTATCAAATGCTGACCTTCAAGCTATGCAAGAAGAAGGAAGCCCTTGGGTTGCTACAGCTGCGGTTGATCCAAAGCTTATAGGAGCAATCAACATGAGAATAGTTGCTAAGAAAATTGCAGGAGAACAAACTCCAGCGGAGCATAAGCTACAGGCTTCTCTAATTACTCAAGAGCAATTAAAGAAAGCAGGAAAAGCTGTTAATATGGAAAATCTTTCAGAAATAGTTCCTGGATGGGGTAAATCTGAAGACTTTAATGAAGCTTGGATGAAGGAATTAAAAGATTTATTTAAGAAATAAATAATTTCAAGCATACAGAGAACACAAATTTTTGTGTTCTCTGTAAATTATCTAAGGTAGGTGAAAAAGGTGGACACAATGCAAAAAATAAAGCTGGAAATGAAGAACATATCTATAGAGTTCCCGGGAGTTAAGGCACTAAAAAATGTTGATTTTAATACAGAGACAGGAGTGTCACACGCTTTAATTGGTGCTAATGGTGCTGGTAAATCTACATTGATGAAGGTTTTATCAGGAGCGTATAACCATTACACAGGAGAATTGTTTTTTAATGGACAAAAGGCTGATATAAGATCACCAAAAGAATCAAAAAATTATGGAGTACAAATTGTATACCAAGAAGTTGATACTGCACTTATTCATTATCTTACAGTAGCTGAAAATATAATGCTAAATGAAATGATTGATGGAGAAAGAAAAACCTCTTTTGTAAACTGGGGTTCTATTTATAAAAAATCACAACAAATTCTAGATAGTATGAATGTGAAGATATCTTCTAGAAAGCTTGTAAGTGAATTATCATTAGCTGAAAAGCAAATGGTTTTAATAGCAAGAGCTATTTCTAAGGACTGTAAGTTTCTTATTTTAGACGAACCTACGGCACCTCTTAGTAATACAGAAACAGAAGAGCTTTTTAGAATAGTTAGAGAGTTAAAAAAGAAAAATGTTGGTGTTGTTTTTATATCTCACAGGCTTCCAGAGCTTTTTGAAATTTGTGATGAGATAACAGTAATGAGAGATGGAGAGTTTGTCGTTAAAAAAGATATAAAAAATACCTACCAAAACGAAATAGTAGAATATATGCTTGGGAGAAAAATGGACGAGCAATTCCCAGCTAAA
Organism: Clostridium swellfunianum; assembly: GCF_023656515.1. Taxonomy (NCBI): domain Bacteria; kingdom Bacillati; phylum Bacillota; class Clostridia; order Eubacteriales; family Clostridiaceae; genus Clostridium; species Clostridium swellfunianum. The sequence goes on along the minus strand of NZ_JAMOFV010000006.1, from coordinate 2,660,815 downwards.
GAAAACAAGCCTGGAGAAAAGCTTTTTGAAGTTAAAAATTTAAGTGATGGAAAGCTTGTAGATAATGTAAGTTTCGATGTTAGAGCTGGCGAAATAGTTGGAATATCAGGACTTGTAGGTGCTGGTAAAACAGAACTTTGCAAGGCTTTATTTGGAGCTACACCTAATGTAACAGGCCAAAGAATACTCAAAGGAAAAGCGCTTTCTATAAAAAAACCTCATGAGGCAGTAAGGCAAGGTATAGCGCTTGTACCTGAAGAAAGAAGAAAAGAAGGGATACTAGTAAGTGAATCCGTTGCTATAAATATAACAGTTGCAAACCTTAAAAAGTTCTGCAGCGGCGGAACTTTCCTGAATTTTAAGCAAGAAAGAAATGTAGCTAAAAACATGATTGACAGTTTAGGGATAAAAACTCCTGGACATGAAGCTAAGGTTCAAAATCTTTCCGGAGGTAACCAGCAAAAGGTAGCTATAGGTAAGTGGCTTGTAACAGATTCAGAGGTTTATATCTTTGATGAGCCGACAAAGGGTGTAGACGTTGGAGCAAAAAAAGATATTTTTGAACTGATAAACAGCCTGGCTAAAGCAGGAAAAGCAGTAATCTACGTTACTTGTGAGTTTAGCGAAATACTAGGGGTCACAGACAGAGTTTATGTTATGTATGATGGAAAGATAATGAAGGAATTAGAGACAGCTAAGACTAATGAAGAAGAGTTACTATATTATTCAACAGGAGGAAAATAATTGTGGAAAATAAGGCGGTAAATAAAAAGTCTTTTAATCTATTTGATTTCTTATATAAATATGGAACTATTATAACTATTTTGATATTACTTGTTTTCTTTACAATGTCTTCAGACAGATTTATGACGCAGTCTAACATTATAAATATATTACGTTCCATATCCATAGTTACGATTATCTCAATTGGTATAACAATTTCACTTTCAGTAGGTGGCTTTGATCTTTCAGCAGGAAGTGTAGCTTCAATTTCAGTGGCAGTAGTTATATCAATGTTCGTATGGCACCAACAGAATACTTTTGTAGCAATTCTTGCAGCTATTGGAGCAGCGTTAGTTGCTGGAGCATTTAACTCTTTTATGATAGTTAAAGTTAGAATTCCAGATATGCTTATGACATTAGCAACAATGTTTATTTTCCAAGGTATTGCACTTACTTATACTAAGGGTGCAGTTATTTCACAAAACATGGTTATGTCAAATGGTGAAACTGCTCCAGGACAAATAAGTTCGTTGTTTGCTCAGTTTGGAAAGGTTCCATGGATAATTATAATAATGCTTGTAGTTGTATTAATAGTACATGTTTTCCTAACATACACAAAGCATGGAAGATATATGTATATAATTGGGGGAAACATGGAAGCTGCCAGATTATCTGGTATTCCAGTTAACAAGTATAGAGTGTTAGCGTACCTTCTATCAGCGCTGTTTGCTGCTATAGGTGGTATAATGTTGGGTTCACGTGTTATGACAGCTGAAATAAATGCAGGTGCTCCATACTTAATGGATGCTGTAGCTGCTGCTTACATAGGTCTTTCAGTAGGAGGTTCGGGCAAGGCGAATGCTCTTGGAACTCTTGTAGGAGCAATTCTTATAGGGATCCTTCAAAATGGACTTGTTATGCTTTCAGTTCCTTACTATGCAATGGATATAGTAAAAGGAACAGTTCTAGCCTTTGCTCTAGCACTAACTTATTATAAAAAGCGTTAGGAGTTAGATTTAAGGACGGTTAACAAATTTATATACTTAATATAAATTAGAAGGAGATGTTAATATGTCAAGGTTTGAAAAAGAATATTTCACTATGAGTGAAAATGATGCTATAGAATATTCAAAGGTTGTACTAAAGTTTTTCAGCGAAAATGCAGTGTTAACTTGTAAAGAGATTGGTGATGGAAACCTTAACTATGTATTTAGAATAATAGAAGAAGCTACTGGAAAGTCTGTTATTGTAAAACAAGCAGGACCAGTTGCGAGAATTTCTGATGAGTTTAAGCTTTCTCCTGATAGAAACAGAATTGAAGCAGAAATATTAAAGCTTCAGTATGAGTTGGCTCCAGGACTTGCACCAAAGGTTTACAACTATGATCCTATTATGAACTGCTGTGCTATGGAAGATTTATCTGACCACGTAATTTTAAGAACAGCATTGCTTAAACATCAAAAGTTCCCAAAGTTTGCTGATCATATAACAACTTTTATGGTTAATACATTGCTTTTAACTACAGATATAGTTATGGGACACAAAGAAAAGAAAGGCCTTGTAAAGAGTTTTATAAATCCAGAACTCTGTGAAATAAGTGAAGACTTAGTTTATACAGAGCCATTCTTTGACTGTCCAAGAAATGATATATTTGAACCAACAAAGGCTTTTGCTAAAGAACTATTATGGGAGGACAAGAAATTCCTTCTTGAAACTGCAAAATTAAAATTTGAGTTTATGGCTAATGCGCAATCATTAATTCATGGAGATTTGCATAGTGGTTCAATATTTGTTAAAGAAGATTCTACAAAGGTTATCGATCCGGAATTTGCTTTCTATGGTCCGGCTGGATATGATATAGGAAATGTAATAGCTCATTTTATATTTGCTTTAGTAAATGCTGAAGCTACTATGGAAGAGGGAACAGAAAAGGATGCCTATATAGCTTGGATAAAAGAAACTGTAGCAAATATTGTAGATATGTTTAAAGAAAAATTCAATAAGGTTTACGACGAGAAAGCTACTGAAAGAGTTGCTAAATACGAAGGCTTTAAGGAATACTACTTAAGTTCTATACTAAGAGATACTGCTGCTGTAGCAGGCCTTGAGCTTTGCAGAAGAACTCTTGGACTAGCTCATGTAAAAGATGTTACTTCTATTGCTGATGCAGAAAAAAGAGCAGCTTCTGAAAAGTTCTGCTTAACTGTAGGAAAGAATTTAGTGATGAACAGAGAAAGTATGCTTGATGGAAAGAGTTATTTACAGCTAATTGAGAGATAAACAACAGGAGGTGCTCGATATGAGTGAAAATACAGTAATACAATCAGTGCTATTGGATGATGAAAATAGTACTCTAGTTATATTAGATCAAACACTACTTCCGAATGAAAAGTTATTCTTAAGATTGACTAGCCAAAACCAAATTTGGGAGGCTATATATTCTCTTAGAGTTAGGGGAGCACCAGCAATAGGTATTGCAGCAGGTTTTGGTGCTTACCTTGGTACAAAAGAGTCTAAGGCTGAAACTTATGAGGCGTTATATGAAGATTTCAAAAAGGTTAAAGAATACCTTGCTTCTTCAAGACCAACTGCAGTGAATCTTTTCTGGGCGCTAGACAGAATGGAGACTCGTTTTAAGAAAGAAGAAGGAAAGACAGTTGAAGAAGTAAAAAAAGCTCTTAAAGAAGAAGCTGAAAATATAAGAAAAGAAGATGAAACAATTTGTAAAACTATAGGAGAAAATTCCCTTTCATTATTAAAGGATGGTATGGGGATACTAACTCACTGTAATGCGGGTACTATTGCAACAGCTAAGTATGGTACTGCACTTGCTCCAATTTACCTTGGTAAAGAGAGAGGTATAAATTTTAAGGTTTATGCCGATGAAACAAGACCACTACTACAGGGAGCAAGACTTACAGCTTGGGAGCTTAATGAAGCAGGTGTAGATGTTACGCTAATTTGTGACAATATGGCTTCTATAGTTATGAAGGAAGGGAAAATAAACGCAGTTCTAGTGGGCTGTGACAGAGTTGCGCTAAACGGAGACACAGCTAACAAGATAGGTACCTCAGGAGTTGCTATACTTGCTAAGCACTATGGAATACCATTTTATGTACATGCACCACTTTCAACTATAGATTTAAAATGCTCAACAGGAAATGATATTCACATAGAATTAAGGCCAGATGAAGAAATAACAACAAAGTGGTATGAAAAGCCAATGGCTCCAGAAGGAGTTAAGACTTACAATCCATGCTTTGATGTAACTGATAACAGCCTAATAACTGCTATCATTACTGAGAAGGGAATAGCTTATCCGCCATATAATGAAAGTCTTCCAAAATTATTTAAATAAACAGTAATAAAAAGTCCTCAGCTTTTTTAAATACAGCTGAGGACTTTCTTAATATATCATTTTCATTATTAAAATGTTTAATTAAATGCTATTCGCACTCGATTAAATTAATATCATAACTTTGTAAAAATAATTTCCATTCATCACTCAACGACTTATCTACAATTAAGGTGTTAATTGTCTTGTAGTCACAGATTTTTGTAAAAGCAGTCCTATCAAATTTAGTATAATCAGCAACCAAAAAAGCTCTATTAGAGTGCTCGATAGCTATTTTTCTTATTTCTGCCTGCATTTCATTAGAGTCTGTAATTCCGTGCTGCATGCTTAGTGCTCTGCAGGAAATAAAAGCAGCATCAAAGAAATAGTTGTTCATATTGGATTCAGCATTTCGGCCTAAGACAGACATAGAAGCTTGCTCTATTCGTCCACCTATAATAATAAGCTTGATATTTGGATTGCTAGCTAGATGCTCTACTATTTTAATTGAGTTAGTAGTCACAGTTAAACGTTTATTCTTCAAGCTTTCGGCTATATAAAGTGAAGTCGAAGAGGCATCTAGAAATATAGAGTCGCCATTGTTGATATAATTTAAGCATTCAGCTGCAATCTTTTGTTTTCCTTCTATATGGATATGTTCTCTTAAAGTAATATCGACATCGTTTTCAACGCCGTCGGGTATATAAGCTCCCCCGTATGTTCTTGTTAAAAAACCCTCTTCTTCTAAACTTTGAAGATCTTTTCTTATAGTCTCCTCAGTAACCTTAAAGGATTTTGCTAACTCTGAAACTGTAACACTTTTTTTTTCTTTTATTATTTCTTTGATTTTATTTTTTCTAGCGATTGGAAGCATGGATCTTCTCCTCTTTTCGTATTTATTAAGATAATTATAACATTTACTGTTAAACACATCAAATATTATGGCAATATTTTTGATTATTTTTGGTTAAAACAAAGAAAACAAAAATAAAACCAAAAAAATATTGATTAATTTAACTAGAAGTAGTAAAATTAAACTATAGAAAAACTAATCGATAGGAATAATATTGAGTTTGTCCTAACGTTATGTATAAATGTCTTGGTTTGTTACAAAAGAAAACGATTCAAATAGATGTTTTGTGTAGTCATTTTGACTTGTAACGAATTTGAGAGGGGAGGAAAATAATGCAGAAAAAGTATTACTCAGACTTTGAAGCAAAAAATGTAATATGTGAAATAGGTAAGAGAATGTACAACAGAAACTTTGTTGCTGCAAACGATGGAAACATATCTGTAAAGGTCGGACCAAATACAATTTGGTGCACTCCAACAGGAGTAAGCAAAGGATTTATGACTCCAGATATGCTTGTTAAAATGGATTTGAAGGGAAATGTGCTTTCAGGAAAATGCAAGCCTTCTTCAGAGGTTAAAATGCACCTTAGGGTATATAATGAAAACCCAGAGGTAAATGCAGTGTGCCATGCTCACCCACCTGTAGCAACTTCTTTCGCTATAGCAGGAATACAGCTTGATAAGGCAGTGCTTCCAGAAGCAGTAGTTCTTCTTGGGAATGTGCCTGTAGCACCATATGCTACACCAGGAACTCAAGAAGTGCCAGATTCCATTGCTCCTTATTGTAAGGATTATAATGCTGTACTTCTTGCAAACCACGGAGCTTTAACCTGGGGAAGTGACCCGATTGAAGCTTACCATAGAATGGAATCATTAGAGCACTATGCACTTATACTTATGTATACAGGCAAGATAATAAATAAGTCAAATGAACTAAGCTGCAATCAAGTAGATGAGCTTTTGAAAATAAGAGAAAAGATGGGAATAAAAAGTGGAGGAGTACCTCCATGTAAGATAGAAGAACCAAAGACTAGTAAAGTAGATAAAGAAATAGATAAGGATGAAGCTATTAAAGTTATAGTAGCTAAGGTAACAGAACAAGTATTGAGAGGATTAAAAGGCTAGAGTAGGAGGTGGCACTGTTGAGTGTAAATATAACAGAAAAAGACTTGCAAAGCATAATAGAACAAGTAGTGAAAAACATATCCGGTATCCAAGGAGTAAGTGAAGCAAAGCAGCAGGTTGAGGCTTTAAAGGAAATAAAAATTGCTCCAAGTAATATTGTTAACCCTGAATCAACTTCAAATTACAGCAAGCTTCCTCCCGTAAGCGGAGTCTTTGAAAATATGGCTGAGGCTATAGAAGCAGCTGATAAAGCGCAGAAGAACTTTATTAAAAAGTGTAATTTAGATGATAGGGAAAGAATTATAAATGCTATTAGAAAGATGATATTAAGCAATAAAGAAACCTTAGCTAAAATGGTTTATGACGAAACAAAGCTTGGTAAATATAGAGATAAATTAGCTAAATTAGAATTAGTTGCAGCTAAAACCCCTGGCGTAGAAGACTTAAAAACAGAAGCTTTTTCAGGAGACAGCGGTTTGACAATAGTAGAGAATGGAGCATTCGGAGTAATAGGAGCAGTTACACCTGTTACAAATCCAATTGAAACTATTTTAAACAACTCTATAGGAATGATAGCAGGTGGAAATACAGTTGTTTTCAATGTACATCCTTCTTCTAAAAATTCCTGTGCATATGTAGTAGAACTTTTAAATAAAACCATAGTAGAAGCTGGCGGACCTGCAAACCTAGTTAATATGGTTAGAATTCCAAACATGGATACTTTAAAGGAACTTACAACAAATCCAAAGATAAGGCTATTGGTTGGAACAGGTGGACCTGGGCTTGTAAAAACACTTTTGCAGTCAGGTAAGAAGGCTATTGGAGCTGGAGCAGGAAATCCACCGGTTATAGTTGATGAGACTGCAGATTTAGAACATGCTGCTAAGGAGATTATAAAGGGAGCTTCCTTCGATAACAATATCTTATGTATCGCAGAAAAAGAAGTTTTCGTAGTAGACAAAGCAGCTGATGAACTCATATTCCACATGCTAAATAATGGAGCATATATGCTTTCCAAGAGAGAAGTAGAATTTGTAATGCAGTTTGCTCTAGAAGAGAACGTTAATAAAGTAGCTAGAGGTTGTTCTTTAGATAACAAGAGAGAATATCATGTAGCGAAGGATTGGGTAGGCAAGGATGCTTCACTTTTCCTTGAAAAGCTGGGTGTTAGAACAGACAAGGAAGTTAATTTATTAATTTTTGAAGCAGAATTTGATCATCCTTATGTTCAATTAGAGCAGATGATGCCAGTTATGCCAATAGTAAGAGTTAGAAACGTAGATGAAGCTATTGACTTAGCTGTAGAAGCTGAACATGGTAATAGGCATACTGCTATGATGCACTCAAAAAATGTGGACAACCTAACAAAGTTTGCTAGAGCCATAGGAACTACAATTTTTGTAAAGAATGCGTCCTCTTTAGCAGGAGTTGGATTTGAAGGAGAAGGATATACAACGATGTCTATTGCAGGACCAACAGGAGAAGGCTTAACTTCAGCTAAAAACTTCACAAGGAAACGCAGATGTGTTCTTGCTGAAGGTGGATTTAGAATAGTATAGCGATAGGTGAAAAACATGGATTTTAAGGCATTAGGTTTATTAGAGGTACAAGGCTACAGTGTAGCATTAGCAGCTATGGATAAAGCTTGTAAGGCAGCCAACATAAAAATACTAGCAATGGATTGCAATAATCCAAAAGCAGGAGATAATGCTTTTATACCTGTAGTAGTTCAAGTTAAATTTGTTGGAGATATAAGTGATGTAAAGACAGCATTAGAGGTTGCAAAGGAAGCAGCATTAAGATATATACCAGAGGAAGAGATAGTAATACATTGCATAACTTCTTATTCTGAGGAACTTGAAAAGCTTCTTCACACTGGCAAAGTTAAGTGTAAGCAGGCTTAGTTGATAGGAGTGAAGAAAATGAGTAAAGCTATTGGAATTATTGAAACAAGAGGGTATGCTGCAGCTCTTAGAGCAGCAGATATGATGCTGAAGATGGCTTATGTAGATATAGTCAAGCAGGAACAAATAGGTTCTGGTTTGGTTACTACAATAATTGAAGGTGATATAGCTTCAGTTAAAGAAGCGTTAGATTATGGTGCTGAAGCTGCTCAAAGCACAGGAGAACTTGTAGCGGTTCACTCTATAGCAAAGCCACTTATTGACTTGAAAGGGGATAGGATAAATGAAGCAATATGAAGCAGTTGGAATAGTTGATGTTAAGTATTACACCCTTGCCCTTCAGGTGTTGGATGCTATGTGTAAGGCTTCAGAGGTAGAGTTTTTAGGCAGTGAAAAGGCATTGGGTGGAAGACTTGTTACCATAATTGTAGGTGGATCTATAAGCAATGTTCAAGCAGCAGTTGAGGCTGCAAGAGAAGTATGTGAAGGCAGGGAAGATTTCCTTAAAAATGCAGTTGTAATTACAAGGCCGCACGAAGAAATTATGAAGTTTATAGTTAAAAATGAAGTGTCTAAAACAAAGGAGTTACCAAAAAAGAAAAAGAATAAAAAACTTGAAGAAAGTAATGAAGAATTTAAGCAAGAAAATGAAGAATAAAGGAGGAATTATTAAATGAATTCACTAGGAGTAATTGAAACAAGAGGATTAACAGCAGCAATAGAGGCAGCAGATGCAATGCTTAAAGCAGCAAATGTAGAGGTTGTAGGAACTGAGAAAATAGGTTCAGGACTTGTAACTGTAATAGTTAAGGGTGATGTAGGCGCAGTTAAGGCTGCAGTTGAAGTTGGAGTAGAAGCAGCTCAGAGAGTCGGAGAATTAGTAGCTTCACATGTAATAGCAAGACCTCATAGTGATATAGATAAGATACTTCCTATAGTGAAATAATAGGGTGATGGTTAATGATAAATAACTCTCAAAATGAAATGGTTAAGCTTATAACAGAAATCGTAGTAAAAGAAGCTTCAGCTTTAGGAATAGAGATTAAAAAGGACAAAAGCTTAGTACCAGTAAGTATCTCAGCGAGACACCTACATCTTAAAAAGGAACATCTTGAAACTCTATTTGGTTCAGGTCATGAACTTATAAAGGTAAAAGATATATCTCAGCCAGGTCAGTATGCAGCAGAAGAAAAAGTTACGCTTCAAGGACCTAGAGGTAAGATAGATAACGTAAGAGTCTTAGGACCTATAAGAAAAGAAACTCAAATTGAAATAAGTGCAACAGATTCAAGGGTATTGGGAGTAAAACCTGTAGTAAGAGACAGTGGTAATATTGATAATACACCAGGCATAGTTCTAATTGGCCCTAAAGGAAGCTTAGCAATCGACAAAGGCTGCATAGTAGCTGAACGGCATATACACATGACTCCAGCAGATGCAGCTGAATATAACGTTTCAGATGGTGAAGTTGTAAGTGTTAAGGTACACACGCCAAGAGGCGGAGTATTTGATAAGGTTCTTATAAGAGTAAGAGAGGATTATGCACTTGATATGCATATTGATGTAGATGAAGCAAATGCATTTTTAATAAGCAACGGTGATCTAGTAGAAATAGTTAAAAATAAATAATAAAAAAGCTATAGAAAACCCCCAGGGGTTTTCTATAAATTTAATTAAGGAAAAATTCAGGGCGCTTTTTGATTTAAGGTGTTGATTTCCTAAAGGGAGGTAAGATAGTGGTAGTAGGAAAGGTAGTCAGTACAGTAGTATCCTCAAGAAAGTATGATAGCCTTCAGGGGTTAAAGCTTCTTGTTATAGAACCTTTTTATGGTAGTAACAAGGACTACTTTATAGCTGCTGATGTTATAGGGGCGGGCATAGGTGAACTTGTTTTAATAACTAAGGGAGAAATGACAAAATATGCTCTAAGCAAGGAAGCGCCAGTAGATGCTATTGTAGTTGGAATTTTAGATAAAGAGCCTAGCTTCTAGGAAAGGAAGATAGTTATGAGCAAAGTGTTAAAGGTTTTAGCTGTTGGAGATCCAGCTGTATATGCTTATACGGACGAAAGATATAATATATTATCTAACTTTAAAGGAAACTTTAAAGTTGATTTTGATATAGTTCCTTTTACTGAATACTATGGTACAATGATTGAAGCTTTTGAAGGAAAAAGGGAATATGACATTGTAATGGTAGCAGGACATCTTTGGATGAAAGATTTTATAAACAAAGGGTATCTTGCAGCTGTAGAGAAAGATGAAACTTCAGAATATGGTTACGAGGATATCCTGCCTGTAATAAGAAAAGAAATAGAACTTGAAGGAGCTCAGTATCTTTACCCATCCTTCTGTGATGGACACGTAGTGCTTTATAGAAAGTCTATAGTGGAAAAAGTGATGGGAAAGCTTCCTCAAAAAGTTATGACTACAGATGAACTTATAGATATGGCAGCTTCCTGCAATGGTTATAACACAATGCAGGGTATAGTGCTTAAGGCGCATCCAAGCGAAATATTTTTAGATTTTATACCTTATTTAAGAAATGAAGGAATAGAAGTAATTAATGAAACCACACTAACCCCGGAGTTTAATAATGAAAAGGGTGAAAAGGCTCTTAAAAAGTATTTAAGTTTAAAGGCTTTTGCACCTGATAATACAGGAAGCTTTGGGAATGATGAAGTCAAAAGGGCTTTTCAAAATAAGCAAAGCGTTTTTGCTGTAACCTGGGGAGGTCAGCTAGGAGTTGTTCTTGGAGATGGCTGTGAAGATATAGAAGACATTGGTTTTGCGGCGTTAAAAACCTCCTGGAATGTAACCTGGAGCTTTGCTATAAATAATTTATCAAATAAGAAAGAAGAAGCTAACGAGTTTTTAAAATATATTACTTCTAAAGAAGTAGATAGAATAGTTGGAGGCTATGCGGGATCCCCTGTAAGAAAGTCCAGCTATTTAATGGACAGAAACAAATACAATTGGTATGATATGCATCTTGAGCTTATTGAGCACTATGCACGTCCATTACCACAGCTATTAAAAGCTGGAGATAAATTTGGAATGCTTTATGAAGCTATTTCTAAGACTTTTAACAATGAAATTACTATAAAAGAATGCTTGAGACAAGCAGAAGAAAAAATAAATAGTATAGATTAATTATTTATATATTTATATATTTATATATTTATATATTCCTGCCCGGTTAAGTTAAATTTATATTTTGATATTTGGCAGCAGCAACAAGATAGTACAAGGCGGTGAAGTTATGAAGGTTATAATTATTGGAGGGGTGGCAGCAGGCATGTCTGCAGCTTCGAAGATAAAAAGAGTAAATAAGGATACAGAAATAGTAGTTTATGAAAAAGGCTCATTCCTTTCCTATGGAGCTTGTGGTCTTCCATACTATGTGGCTGGTATCAATGACGATTACACTAAGATGATAGCTAGAACTAGAGAAGAGTTTGAAAAGACAGGTATGAAAATTCATCTTAGACATGAAATTGTTAAAGTAGTACCAGAAAAAAAGCAGGTAATGGTAAAAGATTTAGAACAGGGAAAACTTTTTATAGATTCCTATGATAAGCTTATGATATCTACAGGTACAGTTCCTGTAGTACCACCATTAAAAGGCAAGGATTTAAAGGGAGTTTATGTTTTAAAAACCTTAGAAGATGGTTTAATACTTAAAAAGGCAGTAGAAGAATCCCACGTAAAGAACATTGTGGTAGTTGGTGGAGGCTATATAGGTGTAGAAGTCGCTGAAACTCTATGTCACACAGGAAAAAGTGTGAGAATAGTGGAGCTTGCACCAAGAGTTCTTGGACCATTTGACACTGAACTTACAGATATGGTTCAAAAGAGAATGGCTGAGGAAGGCATTAGCTTAAATTTAAGTGAGAAGGTAGAAGAAATACTAGGAAATGAAGCCGTTTCATCAGTGAGAACTGATAAAGGAACTTATGAAGCAGATCTTGTAGTTCTAGCTATAGGGGTAAGACCAGCTACAGCTTTTCTAAATGGCTCAGGAATAGCTTTAGCTAGAAATGGTGCAGTTATAATAGATAGGGAAATGAGAACTAATATACAGGATATATATTCTGCAGGGGACTGTGCAGAGGTTTATCATAAGGTTAAAGAAGAGAACTCCTTTATACCTCTTGGTACAACGGCTAATAAATGTGGAAGAATAGCTGGAGAAAACATAATGGGCAAGCACAATAAATATGTTGGAACCCTAGGAAGTGCTGCTATTAAGGTTTTAGACTATGAACTAGGAAGAACAGGATTATCAGAAAATGAAGCTAAAGCTTTAAGCTTAGATTATAAAACAGTATTTGTAAAGGCAAATGATCATCCTGCCTACTATCCAGATCCAACTCCAATATGGATTAAGCTTATTTACGAAGAAAGAACGCATAGAATTCTTGGGGCACAGGCTATTGGAAAAAAAGGTGCTGTTTTGAGAATAGATATGTTTGCAATTGCTATTCATAATAACATGACAACAGAAGACTTAGGAATGGTTGATTTAAGCTATGCACCTCCTTTTGCAGGTGTATGGGATGCGGTTCATATAGCTTGCAATGCAGCGAAATAATGGTGGTGAAGATAAGTGATAGATAAAGTGATAACATTAGAAGAAGCAGGCAGCATAGTAAAAGACGGAGATATGGTAGCTTTTGGAGGAAACGTACTTCATAGAGCACCAATGGCTTATACACGTGAACTAATAAGACAAGGTAAAAAAGAGCTAAAGGTAGTTAAAACTGCAGGAGCTCACGAGGTAGATATACTTTGTGCTGCAGGCTGCGTGCAAAGTGTAGATGCTGGATTTATAAGCTATGAGACAGAGTATGGTTTGGCTAACCACTATAGAAAGGCTGTTCAGTCTGGAGTAGTTAAGGCTAATGAACATGCTTGTTATACGGTTATAAGCGCATTAAGAGCAGCGGCTTATGGAGTTCCATTTATGGCTGTAAAGGGACTTATGTATGGTGACCTTTTAGCATACAATGATTATTTTAAAGTAGTTGAAGACCCATTTAGCGGAGAGCCTATAACGCTTGTAAAAGCTCTTAATCCGGATGTGGGAGTAATACATGTTCAAGAATGTGATGCTAAAGGAAACTGTAGAATTTATGGTCCTAAGTTTGATGATGTTTTAATAAGCAGGGCTTCTAAGAAGCTTATTGTTACAACGGAGCAAATAGTTCCAGAGAGCAAGATGGCTATGAATGCAGAGTTTGTTGACATACCACATTTCCTAGTATCAGCAGTAGTACATGTGCAAAATGGAGCTGCACCGTGCTCATGCCCTAAAAAATATGATATTGATAAGTCGGTTTTAAATAAATTTATAGCTATGAAAGATGAAAAAGGCTTAGAGGAATATTTAAAAGTTTACGAAGCTAAAGATAGAAAAACTATAGGAAGGAGGTACTAAAATGAACACAGCACATAAGAACAACCTTAGAGTAAGCGATATAATGACTTGTGCTTTGGCGAGACTGTTAAAGGATGGAGAAAAGGTGTTTCATGGAGTATCTTCACATATGCCTATGGTTGCTATGAGTTTAGCCAAGAACCTTCATGCTCCAAATCTAGTACATCTAAATATTCCTGGCGGGGTAAATCCCAAAGTTATTAAAGACGCACACTACTCTTCAGCAGGTTTTGATTTATGGAGTACTGGCGAGGCGATTTTTCCTCTAGCTGAAATCTTTGACTTATCCATGAGAGGTCAGTTAGATGTAGCTTTTCTAAGCGGAATCCAATTTGATGTAAATGGAAATGTAAATGCCTCTGTAGTAGGAAATTATAATAAGCCCAAGGTAAGACTCCCAGGCGGTGCTGGAAGTGCAGTACTTATTCCAACAGCTAAAAAAGCTGTAATTTGGAGAACAAAGCACGATAAGAGAACTTTTGTGGAAAAGGTTGATTTTGTAACTACAAGAGGAAATCTTTATAAGATAGTTACCCCATTATGTATATTTGAATTCAAAGATGGACAGCTATGGTTAGATAGCATTCATCCAACTTCTTCTCTAGAGGAAGTAATAGAAAATACAGGGTTTAAGGTAAACTACAGTGAGATAAAGTTTACTGAGCCTCCAACTGAAGAAGAGTTGAAAGTATTAAAGCGAATAGACCCTCATGATTATAGAAGTAAGGAATTTTAAAGTGATTTATAAATTCTATTTGTAGTATATAAGCTAATTAGGTATATATTCTTTTGCGTTACAAACAATAAGCTTATACTCACCTCCAAAAAATAATAAAGCTCGAGTAGAAGAAATAGTGTTTAAAGTAAACACAATTCTCTTTTCTCTCGAGCTTTTTATTTTAGTATCTATTTAAGTTTTCATGGTGTTTTAGAAGCTAATATATTAAAATAATAATTACTAATGCAGCGTAAAAAGGGGAAAGAAAATAAAAATTAGATGTTAATAAGTATTATAGGGGGACTAATATGAATTTAACTAAAAGGGCTTTTAATAAACTAGATATTTATTCAGGCCTTCCAAAATCTATCTATATTTTGTCAATGGTTCGTGTAGTAAATGCCATGGGCAATTTTGTTTATCCGTTTTTAACTTTATTTTTAACTGAACATATAGGGTTTAGTAAAAAGGCAGCTGGAGATTATTTTATGATAAGTGCTTTTGCGCAAGCTGCTGGTTCTTTGATTGGAGGTAAGCTTACAGATAATTTTGGGCGTAAAAAATTATTTATGATTTTTCAAGGCTTTGCAGCTTTGTGTTTTGCACCTTGTGCGTTTTTAGGAGATTCTATATGGGTGCCAAGACTTTTGATTACAGCAGGATTCTTCATGAGCGCTGCGCAACCAGCCAATTCTGCTATGGTAACAGATTTAACTAATAAACATAATAGAAAGCAGGCATTTTCTCTATTATATCTTGGAATAAACTTAGGTTTTTCTATAGGTCCTATGATAGCAGGATTTTTGTATAGAAACCATACGAGCTTAATATTTTTAGGAAATACTGTTTCTATAGTTATAACTTTGATAGTGTTATTTCTATTTATTGAAGATACTGCTCCGACCAGAGAAGAAATTGAAGAGAGTAAATCTATAGAAGATGATGAGTCTGCTGAGGATTCAAATGTTCTTATAGCTTTAATAAAAAGACCGTCTTTATCCTTATTTCTGGTTGGCAAAACAATAAATGCTTTTGTATATTCGACTATAGGTTTTGTAATTCCTATTCAAATGACACAAGCTTTTGGCAGTGACTTAGGTTCAAAATACTTCGGGTTTGTAATGGCTACAAATGGCATAACCATCATTATTTGTACAACCTTTATAATTAAAGCAACTATGAATATAAAACCGGTAATAAATGTAGCGCTTGCTTCATTATTTTATGCAGTAGGTTTTGGAATGCTTGGTTTCGTAAATAGCTTTTTCTTGTATATAGTGGCAGCGGTAATTTATACCTTAGGTGAGATACTTGAGGCAACAAATGCAGGAGTTTATATAGCAAACCATTCACCTATAAATCATAGAGGAAGATTCAATGCAGTTATACCACTAATTACAGGAGTAGGATTTTCTTTTGGACCATCGATTTTTGGAAGGTTTATAGATGCTTATGGTACAAGAAAGCTTTGGATTATGTGTTTTATTTTGGCTTCTATTTCAAGTGCGTTTATGAGATGGCTTAGAGGTTATGAAATGCAAAACAATAAAGAATAGCCATCTATTGATTATTATAAGAACAAATAAAAAATCCTCATGAAGAGGGTTTTTTATTTGTTCTAAATTTTATTTTTCTATATATAGAATTCCTATAGTATTTGGGCCGCAGTGACTTGAAATTACGCAGCCTGCCTGAGTTTCAATGATATCTTTAGCTTCAATATTTTTTGATAGCTCCTCTATTAAATACTCTGCGTCATTACTTATAGAATGAGTTACCATGATCCTTTCAGTATCTATCCTATCTTTTTCCTTTATAACATTGTTAAGCATTGTATTTAAAGATTTTTCTCTTTTACCCATAAGTTTTTGAGCAAGGATCATCTTTCCATCTACAACTTTAACTACAGGTCTAATTTTTAAAACCCCACCAACAAAATTTGCAAGGGCAGAGCAGCGGCCTCCTTTATACAAATAGTCTAAGGTATCTATAACAAAGGCTGTTTTAACTTTTGGAACTAATTCTTTAACCTTTTCAGCTATTTCAGCAGCATCTAATCCCTGATTTTTAAAATCTACTGCTTTCATTACTAAAAGACCGATGCCTGTTGAAAGGTTTAAAGAATCAACAATGTGTATCCTGCCTTCAGGAAATTCACTTGCTGCAAGTTTAGCATTTTGAAGATGTGAGGATAGTTCTGATGAAAGCCCTATGAAGACAATATCTTGTCCATCATCAATATAAGGTTTAAAAGCTTTATAAAAGTTTGCAGGAGAATTTGCGGCAGTTTTAGGAAGCATCCCTAGTTTTTCAATCTTTTTATAAAGCTCAGGCGTGGTAATAGTTACACCATCTATATAGCTTGTCTCGTTAAAGTTCACATATAAAGGAACAATAGATATATCATTATTTTCTATAATTTCTGGGGTAAGATCACTAGTGCTGTCTGTAAAAATTTTTACATTACTCACACTACTACCTCCTTTTTTAAAAGTATAAATAGTTTGTTATATAGTTACTTAATATAAAAATATATAAAAGCATGATAAAAATATATGCATGCAATGTTAATTATATAACATTATTACTGCCATTCATATAAGTTATATAGAAAACATTTTGTTAACAAAATACCCCAGGCGTGTTTGCCTGGGGTCAATACTACTTATTAAGTTTTTGCTTTATGGTTGTCCAATATCTTGAATCTTCAAGACCAAGACGCCAAATTGCAATGCCTTTTAAATTGCTGTTGTTAACTATGTTAAGCTTATATGCAATGCTCATATTATTCTCAAAATATACAGTATGGCTACCTTTGCTATCATTATAGGTGAAATACGGAACCTTTGCGACATCATTCCATAACACGCTGGCTCCATTTGCTGACGCTGTGCTGTAAGCAGATTGAATTGATAATGATTTTGTTGAAATAGTTTTTTCGTCTTTAACAGTCCAATCATAACCATAGGCTGCAAGTCCTAAAAGAAGTTTATTTTTTGGTATCTTACTTGATGCGTAGTTAACTACTTGTTGTACCCATTGTTCTGAAGCTATGGGGCCTGGGGTTCCTCCTGGGTAATGCTCATCGTATGTCATTAATACAACTTGATCGGAATATTCTCCAAGCGTAGCATAATCAAAGGCTTTAACCCAGGTTTCAGAATCTGACCTTTTGGGTTGAACTGCTATTGATACAATATAGCCTTTAGGTTTAAGGGTGGTATATAGCTCTTTCATAAAATTGCTAAGAGCATCTCTGTCGGCAGGCTTTAATATTTCAAAATCTATGTTTACTCCTTTATAATTATTTGCAGCTAAAGCGGCCTCGATGTTTTTAATTAAATTAGCTCTTACTGGAGCTATAGTTAGTACATCGTGTGCTAGTTCCGAGTTGAATTCATTTCTAACTACTGCTATAGTCTTGATTCCATTTTTATTTGCAAAAGAAATTTGGCTAGCAGGTGCAGTGCCAGTAAGAGTTCCCTCATGAGTTACTATATAAGTATGAGTTGCAACTTCGTCTATTAATGAACTATTAGCGGTCAAAGAGGATAATGAACTCTGGTTCCAATCTACAGAATAACCTAATATAAGCTTGTCCGAGGACGGCTTGCTTATAGGAGCAGGTTTGGGTTCAGTTGGTACTGGCTGCGGAGTTGGAGCTTTAGAAGAAGCTTCTGAAGATTTTGTTTCTGTTTTAGGGACCGATGTTGAGGCTGAGTTTTTTGAAGTTTTTATTGCTGTGCTATTACTACTTTTATTGATAGTAGCATTGGAATTATCACTAGTAACAATTTTAGTGTTAGGATTAGGAACAGATGCTGCAATAGGACTACTAGTTATATTGGAGGGTACTGAATTACTTTCATTATTTTGAGAATTTGACTTATCATTTGCTATGCTCACACTATCTGCTATTGAAGTCACTGTTTTAGTATCAACTATTTTACTATTAGAAGTGTTTTTAATATGATTAGTTGAGCTTAGAATAAGTAAGGTTGCTAAAGCTGCCACAGAAATAATTTTTTTGGAAAACTTCATAGAATCCTCCTGCATGATATGTTATATTTTTAGGTACAAGTATAAGTTCTAAGCCCATATTACAGTATGAAGCATATGCTAGTCCACAAGTAATATATGTTAACATATAATTAAAATAATAAGATATACCATTATTTTCAGGACTTGTAATAAATTAAAGGATGAAGCAGAAGCCTCATCCTTTAATTTATTACAGTATTTTATAGTTTCTCTCTTTTTATATAATGGGTGTGAAGCAGTTCATGAGCTTTTTCACCATAAGGTTCACCTAAAAATTCCTCATAAAGCTTTAATACAGCTTCATTTTCGTGGGATTTTCTCTTAATCTTGCCTCTGTCTTCATTATATATTCCAGCAGCACGTTTTTTTAGAATTTCAACGTCTCCATGGATATAAGGTTGACCACCGCCCCCTATACATCCACCAGGGCATGCCATTATTTCTATTGCGTGATAGTTGGCTTCTCCAGATTTTATTGCCTCTAGTAGCTTTCTTGCATTTCCAAGACCGTGAGCTACAGCTACATTAACATCCATGTCATTAATTTTTATTGAAGCCTCTTTGACACCGTCTAAACCTCTTAGCGCATGGAATTCTACATTCTCAAGAGATTCTTCAGTCAGCCACTCGTAAGCTGTACGAAGAGCAGCTTCCAAAACTCCGCCTGTTGCGCCAAATATTATAGAGGCTCCAGTTGATTCTCCTAATGGATGATCGAAATCACTATCCTCTAAGGAGTTAAAATCTATTCCAGCTTCTTTAAGCATTTTAGCAAGCTCTCTTGTAGTTATAACTATATCAACGTCTTGATTTCCTTCATTTGAAAGTTCAGGTCTTGCAGCTTCATACTTCTTTGCAAGGCAAGGCATAACTGAAACTACAACTATATTTTTAGGATCAATACCTAATTTTTGTGCTAAATATGTCTTTGTTATAGCTCCAAACATTTCGTGAGGAGACTTACAGGTTGATGGTATGTCTAAAAGTTCAGGGAACTGATGCTCAAAGAATTTAACCCAGCCTGGACAACAGCTTGTTAGTATTGGAAGCTTCCCGCCGTGCTTAAGTCTGTGAACAAACTCTGAAGCCTCTTCCATAATGGTTAAATCCGCTGCAAAGTCGGTATCGAATACCTTATCAAAGCCGAGGCTTCTCAAAGCAGAAGCCATTTTTCCTGTTACCACTGTTCCTGGCTCCAAACCAAATTCTTCTCCGAGAGCAACCCTAACAGCTGGAGCTGTTTGAACTACAACATACTTATCCTTGTTCTTTAAAGCTCTCCAAACCTTTGGAACGTTATTAACTTCTGTTAAGGCAGCGGTTGGGCATACAGCAACACACTGTCCGCAGAAGGTGCAGGCAGTATCAGTCATCGGAAGGTTGAAAGCAGGGGCAACAACTGTTTGAAAGCCTCTTTCAATTCCTGATAAAACATTTACCGTTTGAACCTTATTGCACATAGTTTCGCATCGTCTGCAAAGTATACACTTATCAAGATTTCTTACTATGGAGTAACTGGAATCGTCTATTTCATAAGTTGACATTTCCCCCTTATAAGGAATTTCACGAACCCCTAAATCGGCTGCTAGAGCTTGTAGTTCACAGTTTGTGTTTTTTTCACATATTAGGCAGTCTTTTGGGTGGTCAGATAAAAGAAGTTCAACAACAGTTCTTCTAGCGTGTATTGCACGAATGCTGTTAGTTCTAACTACCATTTTATCAAAAACTGGAGTAGCGCAAGCTGGAGCAAGATTTCTTCTTCCATCAACTTCGACCATGCAAACTCTGCAAGAAGCTGTCTGATTAACCATTTTAGTATCATGTAAATTCAGGTGACAAAGAGTAGGAATCTTTATATTTAAAAGCTTTGCTGCTTCTAGTATTGTGGTACCTTCTTCTACTAGCACCCGCCTATTATTTATTGTTACAGTAACTAAACTCAAAATCTTCACCTCTTTCGAAAATTATACCTATGGCTATCTTTTAACTATTGCCTTTACTGGACAGGAAGTTAAACAAGCACCGCACTTGATGCACTTGTCTTGACCAATAACATGCTTTTCTTTAACTTTTCCGCTTATACAGCTTACTGGACACTGTCTAGCACACTTTGTACAACCTATACACTTATCAGTTACATAGTATTGCAGAAGTGATTGGCAAACTCCTGCTGGGCAGCGCTTTTCTCTAACGTGAGCTTCATATTCATCCATGAAATATTTCATAGTGCTTAATACTGGATTTGGAGCTGTTTGGCCAAGACCGCAAAGTGAAGTATCTTTTATTGTTTCAGCAAGTTCCTTTAAGTCTATTAAATCTTGTTCAGTTCCTTTACCTTGAGTTATTCTGGTTAAAATTTCTAGTAGTCTCTTATTTCCAACACGACAAGGAGTACATTTTCCACAAGACTCATCAACTGTAAATTCAAGATAGAACTTAGCTATATCAACCATGCAATTATCTTCATCCATAACAATCATTCCGCCTGAGCCCATCATGGAGCCTATACTGTTAAGCGATTCATAATCTATTGGAATATCAAGCATGGAAGAAGGGATACATCCACCTGAAGGACCACCAGTTTGTACTGCCTTAAATTTGCGACCGTTCTTTATTCCGCCTCCGATATCATAAATAATTTCTTTAAGAGTTGTTCCCATAGGGACTTCAACAAGACCAACGTTGTTTATCTTTCCTGCAAGAGCGAAAACCTTAGTACCCTTAGAGGTTTTTGTTCCCATTGAGCTGTACCAGCTTGGGCCATTAAGTATAACAGGAGGTATATTGGCAAAGGTTTCTACGTTATTAACGCAGGTAGGCTTTTCCCATAGTCCGCTTACTGCTGGAAATGGAGGCTTTGTAGTTGGCTCTCCACGACTTCCTTCTATTGAGTGAATGAGTGCTGTTTCTTCACCGCAAACGAAAGCTCCGGCACCAAATTTAATTTTTATATCAAAATCAAAGCCTGTGCTTAAAATATCTTTTCCTAAAAGACCTACCTCACGAGCTTGGTCTATAGCTTTTCTAAGTCTTTCTATGGCCAGAGGATATTCTGCCCTTATATAGATGTAGCCTTCAGATGCACCTATAGCATAGCCTGCTATAGCCATAGCTTCTATAACACTGTTAGGATCTCCTTCAAGTATGGAACGATCCATAAATGCTCCTGGGTCTCCTTCGTCAGCGTTACATATAATATATTTTTGGTCAGCTTTACTTCTTCTTGTAAATAGCCACTTTTGACCTGTTGAAAAGCCACCGCCTCCACGACCTCTCAAGCCTGAATCAATCATAGTTTGTATAACTTGATCAGGAGTCATTTCAGTTAATGCTTTTGCAAGAGCCATATAGCCATCTTCAGCGATGTATTCGTTTATGTTTTCAGGATTTATAAGTCCGCAGTTTCTAAGTGCTATACGATGCTGTTTTCCATAAAAGGACATCTCATCCTGTCTTTTGACTTTTTCCTTTATTGTTGGTTCTTCATATAAAAGTCTTTCCACTACCTCGCCGTTAACTAAGTGCTCTCTAACTATATCCTCAGTATCTTCAGGCTTTACATGAACGTAAAATACATTGTCAGGACTTACTTTAACTATTGGACCTTTTTCGCAGAAGCCGAAACATCCTGTGATAGATACATGAACTTTATTTGTAAGACCAGCTAAGTCTATATATCTATTTAGGTTTCTAATTATTTGATCACTTCTAGAGGCTTTGCAGCCGGTTCCGCCGCATACTAAAATCTCTCTCTTTTCTATTGACTTTGTTTCCGTAGGTATATGATCATGAGATAGCTGCCTCAGTTCAAGAAGAGGCTTATTTTCTTTATTTAGTTTTTGAAGTTCAGCTAAAGAACTTATTTTGTTCAAGTTAATCCCCCCTAATTAATCCTGATATTCAGCTAATATTTTTTTTACATCGTTTGGAGTAACATGGCCGTAAACTCTGTCATTTATAGTAACTACCGGGGCAAGACCGCATGCTCCAACGCAACGAAGTACTTCGATTGTGAACTTGTTGTCTGATGTAGTTTGTCCAACATTTATGCCAAGCTGTTTTTCAAACTCTGCTAATACATTGGCAGCACCACGAACAAAGCATGCTGTTCCCATACAAACATTCACAACATATTCTCCTCTAGGTGTAGTAGTAAAATAGGAATAAAAACTTACAACGCCAAACACTTTAGATGTAGGTATATTCAGTTTTTCTGCAACAAAGATCTGTACTTCTTCAGGCAAATAACCGAAAATATGCTGGGCTTTATGAAGAACCTCAATCAAAGCACCTTTTTTATCAGGAAGGCTTTTTATGAATTCTTCCAGCTCGTGGAACTTTTCCTCAACGAGGATACTTTTGCACATTTTAATTCCTCCTTTATACATGAGCTATACCGTAAAAATTGTCTAAAATTTAACAAAGTTAGCCGTGTTAATAGGTAATTGTTTAAATACAATCACCTAACAGAATAACTTATAACTCTACTTAACTATTATACTAGAGATTTAACAAAAAATTAAGGTTTTTTTGAAAATTAAAATAACATTTTTCGACTAACAAAGAATGGTTATAAAAAGAAGCACAAAAACTAGGTTAAGCTTCGTGCTTTAATACATTAATTTTTTTGACATATATATACGCCTAATATTATTAAGGCGGCAGTTAGAAGTTTGATAGGATTTAAGGTTTCTTTTAGTATTAATACAGAAAGAATTATTGAAAATATGGGGACTAAGTTTATAAAAATTGATGTTTTGCTCGGACCTATTTGTTTTATAGATATCTGTTGAACGAGATAGCCTACGACTGATGGGAAAATGCTCATGTATATTACAGCTATAAAGGAGTAATAAGGAATAGAATTGATAAGTTCCCAGGGCATCTCATATACAACAAAAGGTATTATTAAAATAGTGCAAAACAAAAAACTATAAAAGGTTAATATTATTGGAGAGTATCTAGGCATAACCCATTTGCTAAAAACTCCATATGATGCCCACATAAAGACTGCTAACAGCATTATTATATCTCCATAATTGAAGGAAAAGGATTTTATAACAGATAGATTAGCATTTGTCAAAGTTAAAAATACGCCGGTAAAAGATAGAATAATTCCTAAGATTCGTTTATAAGTAAGCTTATCTTTAAGAAAAATTATGCTTAGTATGGATGTTATTATAGGGTTTGAAGCTCCAATAATAGAAGAATTTATAGCTGATGTATATTTAACGGCTATAAAAAACAGAACATGATAGCCAAACATTCCAACTAATCCGGTAAATAAAAATATAGGAAAATCTTTTATTTTAAGTTTATATATTTCTTGTTTTTTATATTTAATAACTATATAAAGAATCAAAGTTGCTATGAAAAATCTTAAAAACGTTAGAGTGAAAGGTGGTATAAACGGTGATGAGAGCTTGGCCGCAATAAAGGCCCCAGCCCAGAATATTGTGCAGAGTACCATTAAAAAATAAATTTTAGCATTAGACATTTAAATCCTCCTCCTTAGAGTATTCTGTCAAAAAATATTTCTTGTGTCAAACACTAAATACAATATATTTAGTGTTTGCTAAAGATTGCTATTATTACTTAAAACTTAGAAGGATTTTTAACATATTGGTAGAATTAATATAAACGTAATATATAATTCATGGTAATTTTGCTAAATAGATATGGAATGATAATAATTATAGTTTATTATTTTGGGTAGCAACTAAATTAAGAGATGGAGACATTTTATGATAGACTTTAAAGATAATAATGAAACTAATAATAGGCTTTATAAGTTGAGGTCTTCTGTGCTTGAGCTAACACAGCAGGGAGTTGTTATTATAAACAACCAGGGAATAATTGAGTATGTAAATCCGGCTGTTGGAACTATTTTAGGATCTACTGATACTGTAGGGCTTAACATGCTTGAGTTTGATACAATAAGATGCTCTAATATTTATCAGGGTATTATAAAATCTTTCAATGGTATTTCATCAGAAATTAATAATGAACAGTATACTTCATATACAACAGGGATTAAGAGGGTATTAAATATTTTAATTAATCCAATTGTCTCTGAGCAATCTGAAGAAATAGAGGGAGCAATACTTATTATTCACGATGTAACGGAACAATACAACTTAAAGCTTAAGATGGAATCTACATACTTATCAACTATATCAGCATTGGCAGAAGCTGTAGATGCCAGGGATGAATATACTGGTGAGCACTCTAAAAATGTTTCAAGGTTTGTAGCTTTGCTATGTAATAATTTAAAACTTAGCGAGGAAGAAATTGATAAGATTAAAATAGCTGCAACAATCCATGACATAGGTAAAATTGGAGTTAGGGACAATGTTTTAAATAAGCCTGATAAGCTTACATTTGAAGAATATGAGATAATGAAGACACATCCTTCTATAGGTGCTGATATAATTGGCAAGATAGATGGGTTTGATGATATTGCAAAAATAATTAAACACCATCATGAGAAGTGGGATGGAAGAGGGTATCCAGACAAGCTAAGAGGAGAAGAGATTCCGATTGGTTCACAGATTATTGCTATTGCTGATACCTATGACGCAATAGTGTCAAACAGAGTATACAGGAAGAGTCTTGGAAGAGATAGGGCTATTGAAATATTACTTGAAGAAAGAGGAAAGCAATTTAATCCTGAATTAGTAGATTTGTTTGTAAAAGAAATTGTTAATTTAAGCCTTAATAGTCAAGATGAAGCTATATAAATATAAAAGAGCTTTCTCTATATTTTGAGATAAGCCCTTATTGGTTTAAGGTAGATGATACATCCTCATCTGCTTTTTTATTTTTTGTATATAGTCTTGAGTAATTGAAAAGTGCGGCAATAGCTATACCTACTGATAAATATAAGAGGCATGCCCCTACTTTATCATTAAATACAAGAATAAAAATCGATATATAAAAAAATATAGTAGATGCTTTACCTAAAATGTTCGAAGGTATGACAGTACCTTTTTTATATAGAAAGATACCAGAGAAAATCATAAAAAGTTCCTTTGAAGCAATTATTATAAGTACCCATATAGGAATATAAAACCCTATTACAAGGCAGGATAAGACTGTAAGGAGCATAAGCTTATCTGCAAGAGGGTCTAATACGATGCCTATTTTGGTTATTAATTTGTATTTTCTAGCTAGGTATCCATCTAAAAAATCTGTTATTCCTGCTATTAAAAATATAGCGATAGCATATAAAAGGCTGTTAGGATTTCCGGAAAAGAAAACAATGATAAAGACTGGTATTAATACTAGTCTGAGAAATGTAAGCATGTTAGGTATATTCATAGCATCACTCCGCTCAAATTACTTATTAATTATATATTAATATATGAGATTGAGACTGACTATGACAATATAGTAACACAATTACATGATTTAATATATATACGAATAAAACTCATATACGTCAAAATAATATTCGTAGATTCTATTGACTATATAAGTCTCTTTTGTTACTATAATTTTGGGGAGGGATGAATATGAATAAGGTTTATGACGTTGTAATAGTTGGTGCAGGAGCTAGTGGCATATTTACTGCTTACGAGCTTATAAAGAAAAATACGAACATTAATATTTTAATAATAGAAAAAGGCAATAGTCTTGATAAAAGAGTGTGTCCTATAGATGGAAATAAAATAAAAACTTGTATTCATTGCAAGGTGTGTAATATAATGAATGGCTATGGCGGTGCAGGTAGCTTATCGGATGGAAAGTACAATATAACAAATAATTTTGGCGGAGAGCTTTATAAATATGTAGGAAGAGATAATGCAATCGAGCTTATGAACTATGTTGATGAAGTGCTCTGCAGTATGGGTGGAGCTGATGCAAAACTATATTCCACTTCCCACACAGAGCTTAAAAGTAAAGCGCTTCAATATGATTTACACCTTCTAGATGCTAAGGTGAGACATCTAGGAACTGATAGAAATTTAGTTATTCTTAATAATATATACGATTTTTTAAAGGATAAGGTTGACTTCTTATTTAATAGAGAAGTTATTGAAATAGGCAAGAGTGACGATGAGTTTTTTATAAAAACTAAGGATGAACTTTATACTTGTAGAGATTTAGTTATTGCAACAGGCCGCTCTGGCTCGAAATGGATTTCTGAAATGTGTAAAAAGCTTAAGATAAGTACAGAAAGCAACAGAGTGGATATTGGAGTTAGAGTAGAGCTTCCTGCGGCTGTTTTTGAACATATAACAAAAGAGGTTTATGAAAGTAAAATTATATACAGGACTAAAAAATACTCTGATTTTGTTAGAACCTTCTGTATGAATCCTCACGGAGAGGTTGTAAATGAAAATACAAATGGGATAGTAACTGTTAACGGACACAGTTATTCAAATCCAGAGCTTCATACAGATAATACAAATTTTGCACTATTGGTTTCAAATCATTTTACGGAGCCTTTTAAAAACAGCAATGAGTATGGAGAATCAATTGCAAGGCTAAGCAATATGCTTGGTGGTGGAGTACTAGTTCAAAGATTTGGAGATTTAGTCCAAGGAAGAAGAACTAATGAACATAGATTGGCAAAGAGTTTTACAAGGCCAACACTTAATGCCACTCCTGGAGATTTAAGCCTTGTTTTGCCAAAAAGGCAGCTGGATGATATTATTGAAATGATCTATGCATTAGATAAAATTGCTCCAGGAACAGCGAATGAAGATACCCTTTTATATGGTGTTGAAGTTAAATTTTATAATTCTATGGTAGAAGTTAATAATGATTTAGAGACAAATATTAAAGGTTTATACGTTCTTGGTGATGGTTCAGGAGTTACACACTCGCTTTCACAGGCTTCAGCAAGTGGAGTACATGTAGGAAGAATTTTAGCGAAAAAATATAACTAGAAAATTGGAGGTTTTTTATATGTCAGCGTTTATAGTAGTTGGAGCTCAATGGGGAGATGAAGGTAAGGGAAAAATGACTGATTACCTTGCTGAAAAGGCTGAGGTTATAGTTAGGTTTCAAGGCGGAAATAATGCAGGCCATACCGTTGAGGTGGGAGATAAGCAGTATAAGCTGCATCTTATACCTTCTGGTATTCTATATGGAACTAAGCTAAATGTTATGGGAAATGGAATGGTGCTTGACCCTAAAGCCTTGTTTGCTGAGATTGATTATTTAGAAGGTTTAGGAGTTAAAGTTACTCCAGAGAATCTGATAATAAGTGATAGAGCCCAAGTTATTATGCCTTATCACAGAGTATTAGATGCCCTAAAGGAAAAAGCTAGAGGCAAAAATGATATAGGAACAACTGGAAAAGGTATAGGACCATGTTATACTGATAAGGTTGAAAGAAGTGGTGTAAGGGTTTGCGATCTTATCAATAATGATGTGCTTAAGGAAAAGCTTCAGGAAAGTTTAAAGGCTAAAAATGAAATTATTGCAAAGGTTTATGAGGGTGAGGTATTAGATTTTGAAGAAATCTATAAGGAATACTCAGCCTATGCAGAAAGAATCAAACCTTTTGTTAGAGATATATCCGTTAGGGTTTACGATGAAATTAAGGCAGGTAAGAAGGTTCTTTTTGAGGGTGCACAAGGGACACTTCTTGATATAGATTATGGAACTTATCCGTATGTAACTTCTTCAAACACAATAGCAGGCGGAGTTTGTACAGGGGCTGGAATTGGACCAACTATGATAGACAGTGCTGTTGGAATAGCTAAGGCTTATACAACTAGAGTTGGAAAAGGGCCTTTCCCAACAGAGCTTAACGATGAAATGGGAGAGTGGATAAGAGAAAAGGGAAGAGAATATGGCGTTACGACAGGAAGAGCTAGACGTTGCGGATGGCTAGACCTTGTTATTTTGAAATCCTCAGCAAGAGTTTCCGGACTTACAAGTTTTGCTGTAACAAAGATAGATACACTTGCAGGCATTGAAAAGATAAAGGTATGCGTTGGATATAAATTTGAAGATAAGGTTATAGACTATTTCCCTGCAAGTCTTGAAGACCTCGCAAAATGCGAACCAGTTTATGAAGAGTTTGACGGCTGGGATGAAAGTGTAGCAGAAGCAAGAAGTTACGAGGAGCTTCCAAAGAATGCAAAGAAATATTTAAGAAGAATAGAAGAATTTACTGGAGTTAAGATTTCTATAGTGTCAGTAGGACCAAGAAGAGACCAAACAATGGAAGTAGCAGATATATAATGAATAAAATAATAAATTAGAGATAAACTTATAAAGGGACTTTAAATAGGTAGACATATCTGCTATAATTTAAACCAAATCATACTAAAACAGTAGGATTTAGTTTAAGGATATTGTGAGGTGAATGTAATGGCTAAAGTAACTGGTGATATGACTATTGGTGAAGTAGTTAGAATGCATCCAGATGCTTCTAGAGTTCTTATGTCCTTTGGAATGGGCTGCATCAGCTGACCGGGCGCGCAAATGGAAACCCTTGAAGAGGGTGCGCTTGTCCATGGATTGGACGTAGAAGAAATGTTAGAAGCATTAAATAAGTTGTTTGAATAGATATCATAAATGCCTAGGAGTTAATCCTAGGCATTTTAATTTATTTATTTTGTTATTCTAATGCCTCCAGAGGAGGTGTTAATTCTAACTTTGTTTTTATCGTTTCCCACTACACCTTTAAGGTGACGTTTATCACTAGAACCTGTCATCGCAACAGGAAAGTCGCTTCTAATGCTGCCTGAGCTAGCATTAGCATCCAGATAGAATTCAGCTGTTTTAGGAAGTTTTAACTCAACACTGCCGGAGGAGGCTGTTATAGATATATCATTATCGAAGCTCAAATACTCAACTCGTGTGCTTCCTGATGATGAGGATGCCTTTAAGTTTCCTGTAAATCCGTTAACTCGCATACTTCCTGAAGAGCTTGAAAGCTTTGAAGTCTTCGAGGTCAATCCATTTATAGTTAGGCTGCCTGAGCTGCTGGAATGATCAAAGTTATCCGCAATAACATTATCAATAGTTGTACTGCCTGAACTAGAATTGCATTGAAGACTGCTAAGCTCCAATTCCTTCACATGAATACTGCCTGAGGAAGACGTGAGTTTTAATTCATCAATATAAGATGAAGGTAAATAAACATCTAATTTTAATGAAGAACTATAGAATCCCAAGGTAATCTTGGTGTTAGTTTTTACATTAACATATAGAGTGCTGCCAGAAGCATAGCACTCTAAGTCTGGTTTTCTGTAGGGGCTCATACTTATAATGTTTCCGTTAAGGTGAGCTTTGAGCTCAGCTTCAGAAGATGGAATAATATTTATGCTTGCGCTTGACACATTTACCTTAATATCTTTTATTCCTTTTAGAGTGACTGTCTTTATTTCGTCTACATCAAGGTTGCCTTTTTCTCTGCTAAAAATAGCTTTAGGAGAAGTAAATATAATTATAGCTCCAATACCATAAGAGATAAGCATTACAGCCAAAAGAACGTGAACTAGTTTTTTTATATTAAACCTTTCCATGTTAAATATCTCCTTGTTTCTTTATAATTCTCAGATTCCAATTAATATATTTCACTGTACCTTTTATAAAATACTTTGCTATATAACAATCACCTATAAAAAATAAAACACCAAAAGCTGTCGTTCCGACACCAAATAATATTGAAGCAATAGGAGATACAGTGACTAAAAGCCCGGATACATCATTTATAAAGTTTTCAAAAACTGTTCCAAAAATCAATGCTATACCGCCGAAGAAAGCTCCTATAGCACCTGCGAAAAGTCCGATTATAGCGCTTGCAAGGCCTAGAAAAGGCGCTAATATAAATATCAGATTAAATATTAGAAGACTAATGGCTGCTATGCCGGATATTGATGTATTATCAAGTTTGCTAACCTTTGCTGTGTTATGATTTATACCCTTTTGCATTGTATTATCAACATTTAAATTCTCTCTATATTGACTTGCAATACTTTTAGGATCACCAAGTTCTTCAATAAGCCCTTCATCTGACTTGCCATTTTGGAGTCCTATTCTAAAATGTTCTTCATAATCATAAATTATGTCTTTTTTCTCTTGCCATGTGAATCCTGTGAGCGCCTCGTCGAGGGATTTAAGAAATTCGTCTTTATTCATTTAATGCAGCGCCTCCTTCAATTATTATATTATTAACGCCATCTACTAGCTCGGTCCATTCCTTAAGTAACTCATCCTTTATTGACTTTCCAAAATCAGTTAATTTGTAGTATTTTCTCGGTGGCCCTTCCTGAGATTCTTGAAGATAAGTTAGAAAGTAACCTTCTTGATTCAATCTTCTGAGTATTGGATATATGGTTCCTTCTGAAATTTCCACATTTTTAGATATTTCATTTACTAACTCATAACCATAGCAATCCTTTTTATCAAGTACAGCAAGAACACAAAGCTCTAGTATGCCTTTTTTTAGTTGAGTATTCATAGCACCAGTCCTTTTGGTTATTTTTGTATATATATAGTATAACGTTTGGTATTAAATAATGCAAGGTACTAGGTAATGCTATTTTGATGATAAGTAAAAGTTTTAATAACTACTTGCTGAGGGATATGTTGTGATATAATTGAACTAACAGTTATTATATTATATTTTTTTATTTAGTTTAATATAAGATAAGATGTATGGTTTAAAGATATATTTTGTTAGGAGTAAGCGAATGTACAACTTAGAAGAAGTTCTCATAGAAAATCCTATAATAGCAGCCTTGAGAAACGATGTTGATCTAAATAAGGTTACTAATAGTAATGCTGAGGTAGTGTTTGTTTTATACGGTAATGTTATAACTATAAAGGGGATATGCGAAAAATTGAAAGCTTCCAATAAGCTCGTGTTTATACATATAGATATGTTGGAGGGGTTAAAGGGAGATTTTGCAGGGCTTGAATTTATAAAAAAATATATAGAGCCACACGGAATTATAACTACAAAAGCAACCAATGTGAAATATGCAAAGCAGCTTGGTTTAAGCACTATACAGAGAATTTTTATTATAGATTCTCTCTCTCTAGAGACTGGTGCCAAAAATATAAAAGATGCTGCTCCAGATGCGGTTGAAGTGATGCCTGGAATAGCTAATAAGATAATCCATAGGCTTCAGAGCAAGGTACATGTCCCGGTAATAGCAGGTGGTTTAATAACTGAGAAAAAGGATGCTATGGAGGCTTTATCAAGTGGAGCTATTGCAGTTTCTACAAGTGCTTCTGAGCTATGGGATATGTAGTTTTAAAAGTGTTTTATGTAATTGTTTACAAATATATAGGGGGAAGGGTTAAATGAAGTATATAATGGCGTTAGACCAGGGGACAACCAGTTCTAGATGTATAATATTTGATAAATCAGGTTCTGTTATTAGCAAGGCTCAAAAGGAATTTAAACAAATTTACCCTAAGGCCGGATGGATAGAGCACGATCCAATCGAAATATGGGCTACACAATTTGGAGTCGCTGTAGAAGCTTTGGTTATGGCAAATCTCCAAGCTTCTGATATCGCAGCTATAGGAATAACGAATCAAAGAGAGACTACAGTTGTTTGGGATAAAAGAACAGGGATCCCTGTTCATAATGCAATAGTTTGGCAGTGCAGAAGAACTTCAGAAATTTGCGAAGAACTTAGGAAGCTTGGTTTTGAAGGAAAAATAAAAGAAAAGACAGGTCTCATTCTAGACCCATATTTTTCTGGAACAAAAATTAAGTGGATTTTAGACAATGTTCCAAATGCAAGAGAAGAAGCAAAAAAGGGAAATCTTATATTTGGAAACATAGATACTTGGCTTGTGTGGAATTTAACAAAGGGGCAGATACATGTAACTGATTATTCAAATGCAGCGAGAACAATGCTTTATAATATTCATACTCTCGAGTGGGATGAGGAGGTATTAAGGGCGCTTAATATTCCAAAGGAAATGCTTCCAGAGGTTAAACCTTCTAGCGAGGTTTATGGTCATACTAGCAAGGTGCTTTTTGGTGAAGAAATTCCAATATCAGGTATTGCAGGAGATCAGCAGGCTGCTTTATTTGGGCAGACTTGCTTTAAGGAAGGTGAGGCAAAGAATACCTATGGTACTGGCTGCTTTATGCTTATGAACACAGGTTCAAAGGCTGTAAACTCAAAACATGGGCTTTTAACCACTATAGCCTGGGGCGTAGACAATAAAATAGAGTATGCCTTAGAAGGAAGTATATTTGTAGGCGGAGCATCTATTCAATGGCTTAGAGATGAGCTTAGGATGTTAAAAAATGCTTCAGAGTCGGAAAGATATGCGCTAGAGGTTGAGGATACTAATGGGGTATATGTAGTTCCTGCCTTTACTGGGCTTGGTGCACCATATTGGGATCCATATGCAAGAGGAACTGTTATGGGGCTTACTAGAGGAACAAAAAAAGAACATTTTATAAGGGCAACTCTTGAGTCTATAGCATATCAAACTAATGATGTTTTAAAGGCTATGCAGGAGGATTCCGGTATTTCTCTAGTTCAATTAAATGTAGATGGTGGTGCAAGCTCAAATAACTTCTTGATGCAGTTTCAATCTGATATATTAGGTGTTCGAGTTGATAGACCTCAGGTTGTTGAAACCACTGCACTTGGAGCAGCTTATCTTGCAGGATTGGCAGTTGGCTATTGGAAGGATAAAGAGGAAATCTCACAAAATAGAAGCATAGAGAAACAGTTTAGACCAGCAATGGATGAAGATAAAAGGGCTAAGCTTTTAAAGGGCTGGCATAGGGCATTAAAAAGAGCAATGGAATGGGAAAAGGAAGAAGATTAAAGGTTCTTGAAATTACCAAGATTAAGTGATATAATATAGATAGGCGAGAGAACGAGAGCCAATATCTAAGGGAAACCTTATATATTGGCTCTTTTTTTGTTGAAAAATTTTATCAAGTTAAATTGATAAAATGATTTTGAAGGAAAATTTTAGTAGAAGTAAATACAAAGGGAGGATTAGGGGATGTATGATGTTTTAATAGTTGGTGCAGGAGTTATAGGTTGTTCCATAGCAAGGGAATTATCTAAATTTGAATTAAATATTTGTGTTGTTGAAAAAGAGTCAGATGTTGCAGCAGGAACAACAAAGGCAAACAGCGCTATCGTACATGCTGGTTTTGATGCCAAGACAAACTCTTTAAAAGGAAAACTAAATGCTAAGGGCAATGCTATGTTTGATAAGCTTTCACAGGAGCTTGAGTTTCCTTTTAAAAGAATTGGGGCGCTCGTTTTATGTTTTGATGAGGGCGATTTGTATAAGCTTGAGGATCTGAAAAGCCAGGGTGAAATAAATGGGGTTTCTGATTTGAAAATATTAAGTAAAGAAGAAATTAAGGAACTGGAGCCCAATATATCAGATCAGGCAGTAGGAGCTCTTTACGCTCCCACCAGCGGCATTACTTGTCCATATGAGATGACTATTGCCTTGGCCGAAAACGCACATGCTAATGGAGTTGAATTTAAATTTAATGCACCAATCTTAAATATTGAAAAGAAATTAAATAGTTATATAGTTGATACAAATGATGGACATCTTGAAGCAAGAGTTGTAATAAATGCCGCAGGAGTTTTTGCAGATGAGCTTAACAATATGATAAGCAGCGAAAAGTTAAGTATTATACCAAGAAAAGGAGAATACTGCCTATTTGATAAAGAGGTTGGAAATTTGATTTCAAGAACTATATTTCAGCTTCCGACTTCAATGGGTAAGGGGGTTCTTGTTACCCCTACTGTAGATGGAAATCTTCTTTTAGGACCAAACGCTGTTGATGTTGAAGAAAAAGAAGATTTAGTAACCTCAAGAGAAGGCTTGGAGGAGATAGTTCAAAAGGGTAAGCTAAGCGTTAAGAACCTTCCGCTAAACAAAGTAATAACTTCATTTTCAGGGCTTCGAGCTCACAGCTTAGCAGATGATTTTATTATTGGAGAAGCTAAGGAGGCAGAGAATTTTATAAATGCGGCAGGCATCGAATCGCCTGGACTATCAAGTGCTCCAGCTATAGCTGAAATGGTAGCTCAGATAGTGATAGATAAGCTTAGTCCAAATAAAAATGAAAGCTTCAATCCTATCAGAAAAGGAATCCCCAAATTTAGAGAGTTAAGCAATGAAGTAAGAAACGAACTTATAAAGGCTAGGCCTGAATATGGAAGAATTGTTTGCAGGTGTGAGGTTGTAACAGAAGGTGAGATACTGGATTCAATAAGAAGACCACTTGGAGCAACCACACTAGATGGAGTAAAGAGAAGAACAAGAGCGGGTATGGGAAGATGTCAGGCGGGCTTTTGTTCTGCAAGAGTTTTGGACATTTTATCAAGAGAATTTGAGGTTGACCCAACAGAGATTACTAAGTTTGGCGGCAATTCTAAGCTCTTAGTTGGAAAGAATAAGGACAGCATTAAGTAAGGAAAATTAAGGGGGATTATATAATGCAAGAGTATGATATTGTGATAATTGGCGGAGGTCCTGCTGGATTGGCAGCTGCTATTGCTGCTAAGGAAAATGGCGCTGAAGACATACTAATACTTGAAAGAGAAAATCAGCTAGGGGGGATTTTAAACCAGTGTATTCATAATGGTTTTGGACTTCATACCTTCAAGGAGGAGCTAACTGGGCCTGAATATGCCCAAAGATTCATTGATAAGGCAATGGAGCTTAATATACCCTATAAATTAAATACAATGGTTTTAGATTTAAACAAGGATAAAGTAGTGACTGTTGTTAATGATATAGACGGAATAACTGAGATAAAGGCTAAGGCTGTAATATTGGCCATGGGTTGCAGAGAAAGGCCAAGAGGGGCAATAAACATACCAGGAAGTCGCTGCTCGGGAATATACTCAGCTGGAACTGCTCAGAAGTTTGTAAATGTTAAGGGCCAGCTTCCGGGCAGGGAAATAGTGATACTTGGTTCAGGAGATATAGGACTTATAATGGCTAGAAGAATGACTCTTGAAGGCTGTAAGGTTAAAGCTGTAGTTGAACTTATGCCTTATTCAAGCGGACTTAAAAGAAACATCGTTCAGTGCCTTCATGACTATGATATACCTCTTAAGCTTAGTCATACTGTTATTGACATTAAGGGAAAAGATAGAGTTGAAGGAGTAACCATAGCAAAGGTGGATTCAAATCGCAATCCTGTAAAAGGAACCGAAGAATATATACCTTGTGATACACTTCTACTTTCTGTAGGTCTTGTGCCTGAGAATGAGCTTTCAAAGAAAGCAGGAGTGGCTTTAAGCAATACCACTAACGGGCCAGAAGTAAATGAAAGCATGCAGACAAATATAGAAGGCGTATTTGCCTGCGGTAATGTTCTTCATGTACACGATTTAGTTGATTACGTAACCTTAGAAAGCTATACAGCTGGAGAAAATGCGGCTAGATTTATAAAAGGACAGAAGAATCAGGAAGGGTATGTTGTTGAAGTTATAACAGGTAATGGTATAAGCTATGTTGTTCCTAAATATATTAGCCCCTCAAATATTGAAGAGAGTATTGATATTAAATTTAGAGTCAAAACAGTATTTAACAACAGCTATATATCTGTTTATTTCGATGATACAAGAGAAATGCATATTAAGAAAAAAGTTCTAGCTCCTGGAGAAATGGAGATAGTAAAGCTAAAAAAGGATATGTTTAATGGGCATCCTGAGTGCAAGAAAATAATTATCAAGGTGGAGGTCTAAAGGTGTAAATGGTTCTAACGGGCAGCTTGCGAATAGTCTTAAACTGCCCCAGCTTGATTGAAAGGAGAGTAGGTTATGGAAAAGAGAGAATTGATATGTATAAATTGCCCTTTAGGATGCAGCTTAGAAATAGATATAATAGATGAAAACAATATAGAAGTGAAGGGCAATAGCTGCAAGCGTGGAGAACTTTATGGAATAAAGGAATGTACAAATCCAACTAGAATACTAACTACTACTGTATTTGTAAAGGGTGGATCGGAAGAAGTTCTTCCAGTAAAAACTGAAAAAGATATTCCTAAGGGAAAGATATTTGATTGTGTTAGAGTTTTGAAAGGTATTGTAGTGGAAGCACCTGTAAAAATTGGGGATGTAATTATAGAAAATATTTTAGATACGGGAACGGATATTGTTGCCGCAAAAAATATATCCAAGGTGTAAGAGTGAAAGGAATTTGGTATTGGGCTAAATTCCTTTTTTATACTTAATTGTTAAATGGACAATATGCTAGTATAATAGTAGCATTGGTACATGATTTTGGAGGGTGGTTGGAAAACTTATGAGTTATTTGAAGCAATTGGATAGAGATCTCTTAGGATTTTTTTCAGAAGGAATAAAGAATGCTTTTTTTGATCAATTAATGCCTTTTTTTTCACTCATAAATAATCATGGAGAGGTATGGATAGCTCTAGCAATAATTCTTATGATTAACAAAGATACAAAGATTAGAAGACTTGGGATATCTGTACTTATAGCTTTAGCTATTGGAAATATAATAGGAGACCAAATACTTAAAAATATTATAACAAGGCAAAGACCTATAGGAATCGAGTTTGGTTTTGATTTTATAATTAAGTTGCCTAAGTCGTATTCATTCCCTTCAGGACATACTACTTCTTCCTTTGCTGTATTTGGAGCATTTTTATTCAGTAAGGCAAGGTATAAGTATTGGGTGCTGGCACTAGCTTCTTTTATAGCCTTTTCAAGAATATATCTTCATGTTCATTATCCATCCGATATACTTGGAGGGATAGTTTTAGGGTTGATATGTGGGAAATTGGCTGTTAAATTAGGAAAAGGTTTTTTTAGAAAGGAGAATTAATCATGCCTGGATTTATATATGAAAAAGAATATGAAATACACTACTACGAGGTAGATAACAGAGGTAGAGCGCTGATAACAAGCATAGTAGATTTTTTAGGAGATATAGCTACAAAGCAGTCCGAGGAGCTAGGTATTGGGATAGATTATCTAAAGGAAAATAAGCTTGCCTGGGTGCTTTATAAATGGAATATTGATATGTATAAGTATCCGGTTTATGGGGACATAATTAAGATAAAAACCTGCCCTTATTCTATGAGAAAATTTTACGCCTATAGAGCTTTTGAAATATTCAATTCTCAAGGAGAGCTTCTAGGTAAAGCTGAATCTGTTTGGTTCTTAATAAATCTTGAAAGAAGAAGACCAGCGAGAATTGGGCAGGATATATACAAGTTCTATGGCTTGGATGTAGATGATGAGAGCATACTAGAGATTGGAGACATAGAAAAACTCCAGAATGTAAACAGTGAAAAAATGTTTAATGTCAGATATAGTGATATAGATACTAACCAGCATGTTAACAATGCAAAATATATTGCTTGGGCCATAGAAACAGTACCAATGGGGATAGTAATCAACTATACTCTGAAAAATATAAAAGTTACATACGAAAAAGAAACTACCTATGGAGAGACTATAACAGTATTTACCGAAACAAAAGTAAATGACAATCAAACTACTTGTATTCATAAAATTATAGATAAAGAGGGTAAGGAGTTAACGCTTCTTAAAACTATTTGGGAGAAAATTTAAATTTTCTCCCTATTATTTTATTAAACTTATAATTTTGATAAAATAATGTATACTGATAGTTATACTGTCGATTTGTGCAGGAGAGGTGTGGAGGAAACAGTATGAGAAAAAAACTAATACCTTCCGGTATTGAGGCTATAGGATATGTGCCATGGGGAACTCATCTTAGCCAGCTTTATGAAACAAAGGAAGATTTATTGAATATATTAGCTTTATACTTTAAGGCAGGGCTTGAAGGAAATGAATTCTGCTTATGGATTACTTCTAATAGTGTAAAGGAAAGCGAAGTTTTAGAGGCGCTAGGAAAGCAGGTGCCAAATGTAAGAAAATACTTAGAAAGTGGACAACTGTCTATAGGTGATTATAAAGATTTTTATTTACAAGATGGAAAGGTTAAACCTGAAAACCTAATAAATAAATGGGTTGAGCTGCATGATAGTATTATAGGGAAGGGGTTCCATGGTCTTAGAGTTTGCGGTGATGAAAGTTGGATTGAAACAAAGCTGTGGAAGAGCTTTATAGAATATGAAAATCGTCTTAATAAAATAGTTAACAGCTACAAAATAGTTGCTTTATGTACCTATTGCTTAAAAAACTGCAGTGCTTCAGATGTCATAGATATAATACAAAGTCACCAGTTCATGCTTGTAAAAAAGAATGATGAATGGGTTATCGTTGAGGGTACAGGACTAAAGGATGCTAAGGAAAAACTTAATAGAGTGAATAGGCTTTATAAAGTACTCAGTAAAATAAACCATGCGGTTATAAGAAATCATAATTCCAGAGAATTATATGAAGAAGCTTGCAGAATTGCAGTTGAGGATGGTTTATTTAAGGCGGCTTGGATTGGACTTGTTAATAAGGAAGTTGAAGAGTTTGAGCCTGCAGCCCAATGGGGACTTAATAAAGATGAAACAGAATTGTTATCAGAACATCTTAATAGCTGTGAATTATATAAAAATGGAATGATTAGCAATATGATCAATACTAGCGGATATATGATGTTAAATGATATTCAAGACAAAATAAAGCATGTTGAATTTCGAAAAGGTATTATTAGGCATAATATAAACTCCTGTGCAATATTTCCGCTTGTAGTCGGTGCGGAAGTCATTGGCATTATGGCTTTCTATTCACAGGAATGTTCTTCTATGGCAAAGGAAGAAATTGACCTGCTTAGAAGTCTTTGTGAGGATATTTCCTTTGCAATTAAAGCTATTGAAAAAGAAGAGGAGTTAAGACAGAGTGAAGATAGATACAAAAAGATACTTACGCTCTCTCCTGCAGCCATAATAGTTCACAGCAGATTTATAATAAATTATGCGAACTTAGCCTCGGCAAAGCTTTTAGGAGTTGATAAACCCGAAGACTTAATAGGGAGAAGTCTTTTGGATTTCATCCATAAAGATTATCACGAAATAGTTAAGGGAAGGAAAAAATTATTAGGGCAA
This sequence comes from Clostridium swellfunianum, assembly GCF_023656515.1. Classification (NCBI taxonomy): domain Bacteria; kingdom Bacillati; phylum Bacillota; class Clostridia; order Eubacteriales; family Clostridiaceae; genus Clostridium; species Clostridium swellfunianum. The sequence goes on along the minus strand of NZ_JAMOFV010000006.1, from coordinate 2,621,696 downwards.
GAAGGGGTTCCGCTACCTTTTGTTGAGGAGAAATATATAAAATCAGATGGAAGTATTATAGATGTTGAGGCCACTGCAGCTTATTTTCCGTACAAGGATAAAAATGCTATGGTATCTGTAATTAGAGATATAACTGAGATAAAGAAAATAGAGCAAATAAAGAAAGCTTCAGAAGAAAACAAGAGACTCTTAGGTGAAGCTAGAGAATATGATAAATTAAAAACAGAGTTTTTTGCTAATATATCCCATGAGCTTAGAACTCCTATAAATGTTATACTTTCAGCGGTACAGCTTATAAATCTATACGGTACGGATGATAAAATAAAGAAATATATCGATACCTTGCAGCAAAATTGCTATAGGCTGTTAAGGTTAGTTAGTAATATAATTGATATAACTAAGATGGATGCTGGATTCTTTGAGCTTCAGTTAAAAAATCATAACATAGTAAGTGTAGTTGAAGATATAACTTTTTCAGTATCGGAATATATAGAAAACAAAGGCATAAGTTTATTGTTTGACACAGAAGTAGAAGAAAAAGTTATTGCCTGTGATCACGATAAAATAGATAGGATTATGTTAAACCTCCTCTCTAATGCTGTTAAGTTTACTAATTCAGGAGGAACTATATTAGTAAATATATATGATAGAAATGACAATATTTTAATTTCTGTAAAGGATGATGGCATAGGTATTCCTGAAGATAAGAAAAGCTTAATTTTTGAAAGGTTTCATCAAGTTGATAAATCTCTTACTAGAAGTCATGAAGGCAGCGGTATTGGTCTTTCTATTGTTAAGTCATTAGTTGAGCTTCATGGTGGAACTATAAGAGTTCAAAGCGAGTATGGAAAAGGTACGGAGTTCATAATTGAACTACCTGTGAATATTGTTGATGAATATGAGGACGTGAATACTAACAGCATTCAAGGGGAAAATTTTGAAAAGATAAGCGTAGAGTTTTCGGATATTTATAAATAAAAAGAATGAAGAATTGATAGGGTTTCACATTTAATTCTTCATTCTTTTTATTTTCTTAAACAAAGTTGAACTTATTTGCTTAGCTTTGAGGCAGCGTTTGCTGCAACATAGGCAGAGCTCCATGCCCACTGCAAATTAAAGCCTCCGCAGTCTCCGTCTACATCTAAAATTTCACCTGCAAAATATAGATTTGGAATGAGAAGAGATTGCATAGTTTCAGGGTTTACATCCTTTGTATCAACTCCGCCAGCAGTAACCTGAGCATTTGAAAAACCATTAGTGTCTGTAACAGCGAATTCCCAGGATGTTAACAGGTTATACAAATTTTTCTTTTCTCTATAATTTAAGTCCCAGGCAGCTTTATGAATATCGGTTATTCCAGCTTCTTTTAAAATAACTGGTATAAGTTTTTTGTTTATTATCCCAATAAAGCAGTCATGAACACTTCTATGGCTGAATAGGGCGAAATGAGTTTCAAGGAAATTCTCTAATTCATCATACTTCATCGTGTACATAATGTTTATTTTAAGAGAAGTCTTTATTCCCTTTGAAAGGGCATAGGAAGCTGTCCGGCTTAATTGCAAAATTGGAGGACCTGATATACCGTAATCTGTAAACAATACTTCTCCAAACTCACGCTTTACAAGCTCATTATCTATAAGTAATTCTGCTATTCCATTAAATTTAACTCCTGATAATGCTTTTAAATTCTGATAGTGAAGCTTTAATTGAACTATTCCTGGTATAGGATTCACTACTTTATGACCTAAATTTTTAGCCATCGCATAACCTGAGCCGTCAGAGCCTGTTGGTGCTAAGGATTTGCCGCCGCAGGTTAATATTACTTTGCTGCACTCATAGCTTTCATTAGTTGAAGTTTCAAGTATAAAGCCCTTCTTAGTTTTTCTTATATACTTAACCTTTGAGTTTAAGTATATGGATATATTTCTATCTGATAATGCAAGTCTCATAATGTCAAGCACTGAAGAAGCCTGAAGAGACACTGGATACATTTTCCCCTCCTCAAGGGTTGTCAGGGGTAACCCGATAGAAGAGAAGAAATCTATGGTATCACTAACTTTAAAAGCATTTAGTGCATATTTGAAAAAGTCAGGATTATCACTATGATATCTATCTTCTGTGGCATACTTATTTGTAATATTGCACCTACCATTTCCGGTGGTTAAAAGCTTCTTACCTACTCTGTCGCTTCCTTCTAATATTGCTGCATCTATTCCCATATCCTTAAGCAGTATTGCTGTCATCATTCCAGCAGCACCGCCGCCTATAATAATAACTTCATGCCTCAAAATAATCTCTCCCTTAGCTTTTATAAGTTTCATGTCATCTTTATATTTTATCCTAAACTTAAGGTTTTGAATATATTAACAAAATATTTTAAATTACCATGTGCAAATGTAAACTGTTTTGATTGTAAAATAACATACTAACTAGAAAGAGCGGTTAAATTTACATTTGTGTGAGCAAATTTATTAAACTATAATTTAATTGTGCTCACGAGAAAAAACTCCGACAAGCAAATCAGCGAGCAGTATAAGCTACCTAAATTCTGCAAACAGGAGGAGGATTTTTATGAAAATAAGAGTAGTAAATCAAGGACTTTCTGAGTTTAATCGCAGTTATAAGGTTAAAAATATAAATTATGATATGGTTATTGCTGTAGAAAATGATGAGTTTATTCCTTTATTTATGGAAGATATTGAATTAATACCTGAGAATGAATATGATGAGATGATTATCGAGTATAGAGATATTTTGAAAATTAAGCTTGGCAAGAGTATATCCATGAAATTTTATGCTGCATTAATAAATTGTATTGAAGAAAGGATAGGAAAAAAACTAATTAGCTTGGATGTTTTAAGAGATGAATATAGTATTAATAAGAGAGGGGTATGGGAGAAGAAACTAATATTAGTAGTTAACCATGCTATTCCTTTAGATATATCAGTTATCGGTGAAAAGTATGCGGAGCAGTTCAGTATAACCTTTAAGGATATAACCCTTCAAAGCTTTATTGAAGGCTGCGGCGAGAATATAAAACATATAAGAAGAGAGATTGAAGAAAAAGAAAATTCTATAAAAGTATATAAACGTGCTATTAGTGAGGTTCTTAGAGGCAGGTTGAATTCTGCGACTAAAATTGAAGATAGGCTTCCAGAAGCACAATAAATATATGTAAACTGTTCTAGGAATTTATAGAGCAGTTTATTTTTTATGTAATTACTTAGTAGGGTTTGATATATAATATACCTATAAAATAAATAATGGAGATGATATTGTGCAAGCTCAAGAATTATTAAATTATAAAAATTGGGTAGTCGTAGGAGATGTTTTAAATCAAAGCAAATATGCCAGCAAGATACTGCTTTCATTAAAAGTTTCAAAGTTTAATGCATCTGGAGTAAACCCAAGAGATACAACAGGAACTGTGCATAAGAGCTTAAAGGAGGTTCCATACAAGATAGATGTTATTGATCTATGTATTAACCCTATTGCTGGTTTTAAAATTATCCAGGAGGCATATGAGCTTGGTATCCACAAGGTTTTAATTCAGCCAGGAGCAGAAAGTTCAGATATAATAGATTTTTGCAAGGAAAATGGAATAACTGCTGTTGAAGGCTGTGCACTTGTAGAGCTTAATAGCTATATGAGATAACTATATAAGAAACGAAAATATAAAAACATAAGAATACAACAATATAAGAATATATAAATATAACTAGATAAGGGGATATATAGTTATATTTATATACTGAGAAATTCAACAGTCACATTATAGGAAAAAAATTCTATTAAAAATTTTTTAAAAAACTTGTTGACAGTTTGTTAGATTTTTTGTATTATAGTCTATGTCGGGTCGCGAGAGCGGTCGAAACGATAAAATATGGCTCATTGGTCAAGCGGTCAAGACACCACCCTTTCACGGTGGTAACAGGGGTTCGATTCCCCTATGAGTCACCACTATGGGCGCATAGCTCAGCTGGGAGAGCATCTGCCTTACAAGCAGAGGGTCACAGGTTCGATCCCTGTTGTGCCCACCATAGTGATTTAATTACTAAAAATAATATATGGCTCAGTAGCTCAGTTGGTTAGAGTGCCGGCCTGTCACGCCGGAGGTCGAGGGTTCGAGCCCCTTCTGAGTCGCCATTATTATGCTGGCATGGCTCAACGGTAGAGCAGCTGACTTGTAATCAGCAGGTTGTAGGTTCGATTCCTATTGCCAGCTCCAATAAAACATGGCTCATTGGTCAAGCGGTCAAGACACCACCCTTTCACGGTGGTAACAGGGGTTCGATTCCCCTATGAGTCACCACATGGGCGCATAGCTCAGCTGGGAGAGCATCTGCCTTACAAGCAGAGGGTCACAGGTTCGATCCCTGTTGTGCCCACCATGTGTTTTATTACAAAAAAATAAATATGGCTCAGTAGCTCAGTTGGTTAGAGTGCCGGCCTGTCACGCCGGAGGTCGAGGGTTCGAGCCCCTTCTGAGTCGCCAACAGAAAATCCTGAACGTTATGTTCAGGATTTTTTATTTTTTGTTGAAGCTTAGGTTTTAAAATAGTGTGGTTTTATAGCTGACCAGCTATCGTCTCACTATTTTAAAGCGAAGGTTTGTAAAAATAAAAGCTGAAGTTTATGTTCACTTCAGCTTAATAGTTATTTTGCTTTACTTAGGTTTTTCTTTATTCTGATGTCATCTCCAAAGAACTTATATAATCCGAAGTTTCCAAGAAGCCTTGAGCTTATACGTTCAGAGTAGATTTGAAGAAGCTCTTCAAGGGTGCAGTTAGTTGAAACTATCATCTTTTTATTCTTTAGAATTTTTTTGTTTAAAAGATTAAACAATTCTGTTTTGGAAAAATCACTTATCTGTTCTGTTCCCAGGTCGTCAATGATTAACAAGTCACAGTTTATAATAAGATCTTCAAGAAGCTCCTCACCGTTAAAACGTATGTTTTTTAAGTTTTGAATCAAGCTTTCAGCGGTTCTATAAACTACCAGATATCCTTTATCTAAGAGCTCTTTAGCTATACAGTTAGATAAAAAAGTTTTCCCTGTACCTGAGTTTCCATAAAAGAGAAGATTTTCATTTGTAGAATCAAAAGTTCTAATAAAATTCATGGACCTTGTAAAAGTTTTCTCCATATTTTTTCTTGGACTTTCAGGCTCGCTTCCAGCCTTTCTTGATGAGTAATATTCCATGTTGAAATTATCAAAATTATTATCTTTAGTAAGCTCATTTAAATCAGAATTCTTGTAATAGATTTTAACTAGATTATGCTTATAACAGGAACATTTTTGAACTCCAATAAAGCCTGTATCCTGGCATTTCTCACATTTATAATTGATTTCTAAATAATTTATAGGATAGCCCTGTGAAAAAAGAAGTTCGGATTTTCTCATTCTTAAGTCTGTAATTTTTTCTCTTAACAGTTTAAGGTGCTCGTCTCTGTTTGGTATATCTTTAAAAGCAGTCATGGAAACCTCAACACTGAGTTTTCCAATCTGTCTTTCAATATCCAAAACTTGAGGCAGCTTTAACTCAATCTCTTTTCTTCGATTTGCTAAAGCTTTTGCTTCTGATTCCCTTAAGTTCTCATAAATTTTCATTATCTCTGCTTGATAACCCTTAATCATCGCTATTCTCCCATCCTAAAAGCTTCTTCTCAAGCTCATCAAAGTTGTAGCTTCTCTGCTCAAAGTTGTTAAAGGTACTGTTTTGAGGTGGTTTAAAATTATTCGGCTTTCTAGCTGGTGTGGTTTTTGTATCCTTTTTTGCAATATCTTCAAGAGTCATGAGGCCATCTTTATACCAGCTGGTTAAGATACCATCGATATACTTAAATTCTGCTTTATTAATTCTTTCAAAGCAAATATCGCAAGCTTTAAAGATTACTTCAAGAGGGAATTTATAAGTGTTAATCCATTTGTCCAGCATATCCTCCTGAGGCTTCATAACTTCTCCATCTTTCGCGCCAAGATAAGTTAGAATTTTTTTGATTTTAATCCACTTGTCCTCACGCCTCTTTATAAAAGATTGAGCTTCTTCGATAGTTTTTATATTCGAATCAAACCAGGCAATAGCAATTTTCTCTATGTATCTAAAATCAGTCTTACCCTTTGAGACGCTGTATTGAATTATTAGCAGTATAACTTCAGGAGGGAAATTGTACTCCTTCTGCCAGCCGACATACATGCTCATTTCTTTCGAAGAAAGTGGTCGCCCAAGAAGCTTTTCGATATCCTGAAGCATATCCTTTGTTGGACCTTTATTTAATTCTTTCAAGAGGTTTATATTGTTATCATTGCCTTCAATTTTTTCATTTAAATCTACAAACTGTATGCTAAAGTTTCCCATGTTGTCTATAGGAATCATATTAATAACACCTTCATCATTCCAATAATTCCAAGCGTTTAGAACATCTGTCTCAAGAAGATGCAGCGTGCTTGCTAAAATGGAAGAGCTAACCCCTAATTCACCAGACATACAGTATTTAAGACCAAGAAGATAAACCTTAACAAAATCCCCGCGGGCTCTAACCATGTACTTATCTATGAAAATGTTGCTTACAGGCGTGTAATCTTGAGCCTTACTCTTAAACATAAAAGTGCTCATAGTACCTCAACCTTTCTTTGCTAATTTTATACAATATATAGTATCGCATAAATCAATTATAACAAAATATAGCCCCTCTCACAACTTTTATGACCTATCTTAAATATGGACAACTTGCCAATTTTTATTCATATAGTGGAACTTATTAGAAAAATAATTATATTTTATACAAAGTTGGGTATATTACTTAAGGTGAGAGGAGAGATAACTATTGAGTTTCTTTAATAGATGTAAAAAATATATAGCAATTGCAGCAGTTTGTGGAACTATAGGTATGTCCTACATATATATTATCGAAAATAAAGCTAATGCCTATGAAGTCCGTGTAGGCGATAAGGTAGTAGCATATATAAACGAAGATAACAACACAGTTAATATGATAAAGGCTATAAGTGAAGATGTCGAAAACAGATTTGGGAGCTCGGAACTTAAAAATATATTAAGCTTCAATAAAGCTCAGGTTGCCAATAGCTTTATTACAGATGAAAATAAATTAAAGAAAGCAGTTTTAAATAATGCTCAAATAGAAGTAGAATCATGTGTTTTAATATCAGATGGAAAAGAAGTTGCTTTAGTAGGAAATCAAGCCGAGGCAAAGCAAGTGCTAGAGAAGGTAAAGAAGTATTATGCAGATAAGAGTGAAATATCAATAAAGGAAAGTAAGATTAAGAATAGTATTACATATTCTATGAAAAAGGTTTTAATTTCGAAGGTTCAGGAAATAGATAAGGCTTATGAAGCTATTATTGAGGCTAATTCAAAGTTTAAGACACCGATTGTTACTGTTATACTTACCGGAAACACAGAAACTAAACAGGTAATATCGCCTGCAACAACAATAACCTATTCAAATGAAATGCTAGTTGGGCAGAGTAAAGTAAAAAGTAATGGTAAAGAAGGAGAAAAGCTTGTTTCTAAAGAGGTTGTTTTAGAAAATAGCAAGATTATAAGCTCAAGAATTATAAGTGAGAAGATAATTACAGCAGCACAAGAAAAGGTAATTATCAAAGGTAATAAAGCGCAAGCTTCAGCTTCTAGTGCTGCACTTGTAATGCCATCTAGAGGGGCTGTGTCTTCAGTTTTTGGCTGGAGGTGGGGCAGAATGCATGAAGGAATTGATATAGCTGCGCCTATGGGGGAGCCTATCAAGGCTGCTTTAGATGGGACAGTTACTTATGCAGGCTGGATGTCTGGGTATGGGAACTTTATAAAGCTTAAGCATGCAGATGGAGTGGAGACTGCCTACGGCCACTGCAGCAGGATAGATGTTAAAGTTGGAGAAAGTATTAAAAAGGGTGAAGTAATTGGAGCGGTGGGAAGCACAGGAAATAGTACAGGACCGCACCTTCATTTTGAAGTACTTGTAAATGGAGAACCTAGAAATCCAGCACCATATATAATAAAGAATTAAAAAAGAAGAATGAAGAATTAAATGTTGTTTTGATTCAAATAATTAGACATTTAGTTCTTCATGCTTCTTTTTATTTTTTAACGTTTAATTTACGCTGTTGTATCTATTGGTGGAGTAAAGGCTCTTGTAGCTAGCTCAGTATCAAGCATGTAAAGTGCTGCACTGTCATTTCCTATGCGCTCAAGCTTTTTAATTATTGAGTTCATAAGAGCCTCTTCTTCAACCTGTTCGTCAATAAACCACTTCAAAAAACTTATAGTCGCATGGTTTCTTTCTTCCATGGCTACATCAGCTATGGAATATATATTTTTAGTATTTGATTTTTCATGCTCCAGTCCTGCTTTGAAGGCCTGTAATACGGATTCATAATCATTTCTTGGTTCTGGTGAATTTTTGATTATAACCCTTTGATTCATTTCTACTACATAGTCAAATAATTTCATAGCATGAAATCTTTCCTCTTCTGCCTGAATTCTAAAAAAATTAGCAAAGCCGTCAAGGTCTTCATCTGCGCAATAGGCAGCCATAGCCAGATAAACATGCTCTGAGAAGAATTCGTAATTAATTTGCTTGTTAATAAGCTCTACAAGTTTTTCACTTAACATCTGGTTTTCTCCTTTCAGTAGAAAGCGCTGAGCAACTATGCACTTGGGTGCCTAATAGGGATAGCCTCCGCAGGATTAACCTTTAGTAAACCCATTAGGAAGTTTAACCTTGCTCATGCTCGCAAGTTCTTCGTTAAAGTTTATTCAGAACTTTAATCGCCTTAGTTTATACATATTTTCTCATCTATATTGTTGCCCTATTTACAAATAAAATAACACTCTTTAAGGTAAAAGCTTGCTTATATCGATCATCCCTGATCCTTGAGACCACTTAAACATATCTAGAAGCTTGCAGGATACTTTGAGAAGAGCAAGAACATCTTTAAATTGAAGTTCAGGGTTATTTTCAAATAACATTGCACATACGCCACTTATAAAAGCAGCTGCACAGGAGGTGCCGGAATAAGTAGTGTAAGGATGCTCTAGCGGATAAGCGTATACTCTTGTTCCGTTTCTTTGGGAAATATAATCCTTATTTGTGTTTAGTGAGCAGATATCAACACAAGCAGCAGCAAGATCTGGTTTTTCAAGTTTTCCGTAAGGTCCTGCAGAGGAGTGAACATAGGGCTTAATGCCTCCTCTAGTATCTAGACCAGCAACAGTTATACAATTGGATAGAATAGCAATCCCTTTTATTGAACTTTCTTTGCTGCCGCTGTTACCACTAGGAACAACAACTACTATTCCTTTTTTCAATGCCATATCGAACATTTTACTAAACAGAGATATAGTAAAGCTGTTATGATCTAGAAGTTCAAACGGAAGGCAAATAACTTTTATATTATATTCCTGGCTTTCATTTAGAATTAATTCTAGACCATATAGAATATCTGATACAAAACCCCTGCCAATACTGTTAAAGGCTTTAACTGAGTATAGATGGCTATTTTCTGCAATTCCCCTATACATACCCTTAGAAGCAATACCTGTACCGCATATAATGCCGCTCATAAAGGTACCATGCCCATTATCATCATAAGGGTATTTAATATTACTAATTATATCAATAAATTTTTTTACCTTGCTGCTTGGACTTGAAAGATCTGTATGAGGATATGTTCCGCTGTCTATAAGGCCAATTCCAACACCTCTTCCTGTAAGTTTATATCTTTCTTGAAAAGCTATACCATTTGCGCTTAATACACTGCTGCCGCATAAAAGAGCAGTGTTATCAAAGCCTATAAATGAGACTTCTGGATGCTCTAAAAGCCTTTCTATAGCACTTGCTGATAAATTTGCACTAATACAGTTTATTGAGGGTATAGAACGAATAAGTTCCGCCTTATAGGATTTTATTTTGATTTCTATATTTTCTCTTAAACTTTTGCAATGGATTATTACTCTATAATGCTTGTAATTATTACTAGCTATTGCTGCTTTAAGGTTATGATCTAATTTATTTTTAAAAGAGAACATAAAACCCTCCTTTTATTCCTCTTGCTTAACGACTAAAAATTCATACCATTATATATTATGAATGGTTTAAAATATTGATACAGCTTATTTGAAGAGTTTATAAAATTTTAAGTAATAATTAATTGATATATTTTGTTTTTAATATTAAGCTTATCTACATATACTATAAAAATCGGAAAGAAACATAAATGAAAGGAATGAAGCTATGAATATATATGAAGAGCATGCTCTGCAGGAGATGAAAAAATGGCAGAGAGAAATTTCAAAAAAGCCTTCCATAATAAATAAAATGACAAAAGGTATTCAAAGAAAAACAAATAATCTTATACCTGAAAAGGCTCACAGGGTAATAACAGAAACTATTAAAAATATATCTAAGACAGTAATTATAGGCTCTGAATATATAACAAGGCAGCCGTTAGTAGAAGCATCATTAGAAGAAAGAGAAAGACAGGTTTTAGATAGATTAAACTTTTATAGGAAAGCTGCAGTTGTTGAAGGAGCTGGTACAGGGGCAGGTGGAATACTACTAGGCTTGGCTGATTTTCCGCTTTTGCTTAGCTTGAAAATGAAGTTTTTGTTTGATACAGCTTCCATTTATGGTTTTGATGTGAGGGATTATAGAGAAAGACTTTATATTCTATTTGTTTTTCAGTTAGCTTTTTCAAGTAGACAAAGACAGGTGGAGCTATATTATCAAATGGAGAACTGGGAGAATTACGTTCACAGTCTTCCTATGGATATGAATGATTTTGATTGGAGGACCTTCCAGCAGGAATATAGAGATTATATAGATTTAGCAAAACTTATGCAGTTGGTGCCTGGAATTGGTGCTGTAGTTGGGGCGTATGCAAACTATAAACTTATGGATAAACTTGGTGAAACTGCCTTGAATGCATATCGAATGAGGGTATTTAGAAAGGTTTAGCAAAAGAGAAAAATCATTTTTACTAGTGATAACAGATATATAAAATTAAAGAACGGAATTTGTTGGAGGTAAGCTATATAGAAATATAAGCCAACTTCATGAAATTCCGTATTTTTATTTATTCCTTACCAGAGTCGCTTAGATCTACTAGTTCTTCTGGATAAGGTGATAATATTGTCTGCTGTAGTATATAAGGCTGATTATATTCAATGGCGTAACCTTTAAGCATGTGAATTAATACACTCAAGGGTACCTTATTAGCTCTATATCCTTCTAAGGTTTCTAAAAAGAAATTTTTTTCACTTTGTGAAAGCTCTTCTGAAAAATACCCAAATATGTGCTGAAGTGCATTTATTATACTAGTGTACCTTGGGGCTCTAGCAAAGGCTAATACTAAGTGTTCTTTATATTCCTTAACAATAGTATCAAAGTTTTTGCCATCCTTATTTGCAACTATTCTTCCTAAAAGCTTTTGTTCCTTTTGATTGTAAGCCATAAGAAGATATTTGTTATCGCTTTGAAATTTAACCAGTTCTGCTAATGAATTTGACTTTTCTATTTCACTTAGCTTAAAAAACATAAAGAGTTTGCTTAAAAAGTGTTCTCGAATTTTAAAATTAGTAAGTCTGCCTTCTTCTTCTACAGCTGCGGCAGGAAACCTTTCAACGACAGCTTTTCCAAAAAGACCTGAACCTTTTATTGAACCAACAGCTTTTTCCCTGCCTAAATAAATTTTAACATCCTTAGTTCCACAGGAAGGAGAACGCCCTTTTAAAATAAAGCCGTGGACTTGTGGAAGTGAGGAGAGAAATTCATCAGTAAAAGCACTCATTTCATTTGTAAGCTCTCTGTTGGTTGAAGGCTGAAATAGTTTTATTTCATCATTTTCAGAAACAAGCCTGATAGTTTCTCTTGGTATGGATAGACCAATATCCACTTCAGGACAAACAGTTATGTAATTAACATAGTTTCCAAGCTTTTTAACAAATCTATCTGGAATCATATCGCCATTATATCTGCATTTGTCAAAGCCAAGACATCTACTTACAACTATGGTTGGTTTTGAAATATCCATCTTTAATCCTCTCATATCAATTTTAGGCTTCTAGGCATTAGCAATACTTACATCCCTAGAAGTTTTTTAAATATTAATTTTATTCTGTGCTATCATAAGTACCATTATACTATTTTCAACTTGCTTTGAATATTCAAACTAAAAACGGTGTTTTTAATTTGAAGCTTAATTTTTTAATTCCCTGCTAAGCGGTTTTGATGGCATAAAATCTAATAAAATAATAGAGTATGCAAGGTGGAAAGTCTTTTTTTATCTATATTTCCTGTTAGTAATGCTAGAAATAGTTGCTATAAGTTACTATTTATAATAAAAATAACTGCTATAATAGAGTGAGATAAAAATATTTATTATTTTCAATACACTTTATTATAACAGGGGGACAACTTGAAAATGAAAAGCAAAAAACTAGTAATGTGTATTACACTGGGACTTACTATGTTTGTCTTTGTACTTGGAGGATGCAAACAAGGACAAAATGTAGCAAACACAAATAATACAGTGGTAACGCAAAATCAAAAACTGCAAACAAATAAGCAAGAAAATAATGTATCTCAAGATGATAAGCCTGAAGAAGACAGTGCATCACAAAGCCAAAAGTCTGAGGAAAGTAATTCATCAGAAAGCGAGAAAGCTGAAACAGAGAGTAAAGAAAACAATACATCGCAAAATTCTCAGGAGAATGATACTAAAGAAATTGTGACACCTGCAGTAAAAGATGAAACAACCTTACTTAAGGTGGGCGATAAAGGGACAAGCGTTTTAGAACTTCAAAAAAAGCTGTTTAATGCAGGATATACACTTAGTGTAGATGGAAGTTATGGACCTGGAACCAGAAAAGCAATAGAATTATTTCAATCAGAACATGGCATAGAGAAGACTGGCAGTTATACTAAGTCAACAGAAAAAGCTTTAGCAGGCATTAAAGATATACGTAATTATGATGCTATACGTGCAGAAGAACAAAAAGCTCTTGAGGAAAAAAACAAGCAACTTGCAAACTTACCTTTAGAGGAAAGAATAAAATCCTATCTTGGAAATGGGATAAGCAAAGTAGGTTTTGTTTATTATGATCTGGCAAGTGGTGAAAAGATAGCTATAAATGAAAACAAGGTATGCATAGCAGCCAGCACATATAAGGTTGGGATGAATATGGTTGCTTATGATAGCATAAGAGCAGGAACCTTAAATTTGAATGAAGGCTTAAAATATGATAGCAATATGTATGAAGGTGGTACTGGAATATTGCAAGGACAGGTAAATACCACCCTTAAGAATCCTATTGAAGTACAGAAATTATTAGATTTAGCTATAACACATTCAGATAATATAGCAACAAATATGATTTCACGACGACTTGGAGGTACTCAGGCCGTAAGAAAAGCTGTTCTAAGAATGACAGGCATAACCAATGTAGATTCTACAAGCAATAAGACAACTCCGGAAATTCAGTTTAGACTATTAAAAAAGCTTTATGAGAATAAAGGGGACAAGTACAATGCTCATCTAATAAGCGTTATGAAGCAAACTGTATTTCATGATAGAATTGACAAATATGTTCCAAAAAATATTGTAGCACATAAAATAGGTAACTATGGCTCATATACAAATGATGTAGGTATAGTGTTTGCGGACAAGCCGTATATTTTTGTTATGTATGTGGATGGATTACCGAGTTCAGCTGAAAAGATAGCACAGGTTTCCAAGATGGTATATGAGACGCAATTGAAAAAATAAAGAGGCCACTATTTCAATATATAAGTTTTATAATAAACGAAAAAATCACGTGTGAATTGCTGTAAAAATCACACGTGATTTTTTCTGTTGAATTTATCACTACCGTAAAAAGACAAGGTGATTGAAAACCCGTGGTTGGTATTATTCTTTATTCTTCTACACTTTGATACGTAGAAACGACATAATCAAACTCTTCAGCGTCAGTAATTTCACCATAGCTGTCTTCAGACAACCCAGGATAATAGTAAAGAACGAATTTTTCATCAGTTCTAAGATTTTCAATGATGATGTATTTTTGATCTTTAGAAACATCCTGCAGGGTTGCTAACACCTTAAATTTATCAACTTCGCCTGTTCTATCGTTATTTAAAGGCAGTATCCAATTATCATGAAAAGTAACATTAATCTTTTCATGGTCGCAGTATGCTATCCTTGAGTTTTCCCTGCAGCCAAGGCAGCCATCAAACTTATCTTCAGTGCAATTTATGTGAACACACTTACTGCAGTGCTCCAATTGATTTATAGCATCTGCATTGTCATGCTTATAAGAATTCAGAAGGTCAATATATTTATCATCATTAAAAAAGCTTAGGAAGCCGCCCTTCTTATTAACTTCTCTTTCAGCCGACTCAACAAGATCGATATATTTTTTTAAAACTGGAAGCTTTGTAACGTATTTTCTCTTATTGAGCTGTTCTTTTTCTATAAAAGGAGATACATTGTCTACAGCGTAGGTAAGGTCTACATAGACCTTACCATATCGCTCTCTTTCACGCTTTAGGAAATCTTCTGCTCTACCCATGCTTCACCCTACTGCTGCTTATATTTCTTTAATTCTTCATCAAGGTCAACTTCTTCAAGCTTCTTAAATTCATCTTCAAGGGAATTATCTTCTCTTAATTCACCAAGACCCTCTGCATAAGCTTCTTTCTTTTGAATCTTTCTTTCAATATCATCCATATTAATTTTGTTATTTTTTGTGTCTACATTTGCAAGTATCTCATTAACCTTACCAGTTGCCTCGGCATTGTTAAATCTTGCAGCAGCTTCATCTCTGTATCTTCTTGCTTCTTCGATTTCTTCATCAAGATCTCTAAGCTTAGTTTTTATAGCCTCAGCCTTAGCACGAGCATCCTCATAGCTAGCTTTTAAGCTTGCATAGCTTTTGTCAGCTTCGAGCTTCTTTTCAAGAGCCTTCTTAGCTAGTTCTTCATTACCCTTGCTCATAGCAAGTTTAACTTTAGCATCATAATCCTTTGATTCAGCTTCAGCTTTTTCCATTTTCTTTTCAATTTCATGAACATTGCCTAAAATTTGAGCTGAAGAAAGTTTAGCGTTGTTTAAGCTTTCCTCCATATCCCTGATTTTTTGGTCTAATAGCTCGATTGGATTCTCCATATCGTCTATTGCGTTGTTTACCTTTGCCCTAAAAATGTTTGAAATTCTGTTGAATACTCCCATTGTTAAAATCCTCCTTTAGAATCTTCTTTTATTATTTTTAATTATTCTTATAATTACAGCTATTACTATGATTAGTATTATAAGTTTTACAAATCCTGATACCAAACTTCCTACAAAATTACCAGGCCCGCTGTAATAGCCTCCAAATGGGGAATTGTAGTGTCTAGTGGTACCCCATGGAATAGGTATAGGTATTGGTAAAATACTCCGCTTTGTACCACCTGAATTATAATTAGGTGTTGTGGTAGTACCGCTTCCAGAGTAGCTTGAACTGCCGGAGCTAGAGCTTCCTGGCATTGTCTTTGGAGTACTGTAGCTTCCAGATTTAAAACCTCCAGAAGATGATTTTGAAGAACTTGAGCTTGAAGAGCTGCTAGAGCTCCCTGAACTCTTTGTGCTGGAGCTGGAACTTCCAGGCATTGCTTTTGGTGTACTGAAGCTTCCAGATTTTAAACCGCTGGATGAAGATTTAGAGCTTGATGAACTGCTTGAGGATTTTGAACTGCTGCTAAATCCACTTGATTTAAAGCTGCTGCTACTAGTACGAGGTTTTGCATATACCGTGCTGCTAAAGACTCCAGGTGTAAGTATATCTACTGACAAAAAGAGGAAGGCTAAAACTAAGCTGAATAAAAAGCGCTTCTTATTTTTAATTTCTTTCACCCCCAAGAAAATGATTAATACAATTATATACTAATTATACTATGAATTGGTTAAAGTTAATATCAATATGTATTAATCAATCCATGTTTTTATTATATAGTAAATAATACTATTTTACAATATATATTTAAACGTATTTTAGATTAAATAAAACGATTTGAATACAATTGCGTGAGCAATCTTTATATTGCTCACTATTGCTCGTTATTTCTTTAACTTTCATTTAAGTTTTTATAAAATATAACTTGTAATAAGTTTATATAAACCTTATAATATAATTAAAGGGAAAAGCATGGAGAAATTAATTAATAAGGAACTAGGAGGAGAGCTATTGTGGAAAAAGACAGCGAATTCAGTATAGACTACATTAAAAAAGTAGCAGCGGATATAGCGCAAAATACTATAGTGTCTTATGAAGATTTGCCACGTTACGATTTATTTTTGTCACAAGTAATAGATTATTTAAATGACAAGTTTGAAGATGAACAATATACAAGCAATATAGTTCAGAATTATATTAAAGGCGAGGTTATTTCTAAGCCTGAGGATGGAAAAAAGAGAGGTTATACAAAGGATCATTTGGCTCAGCTTTTGCTTTTAAGCTACATGAGACCAATACTTACAACAGAAGAGATAAAAAAGGTATTTGCTCTTGCCTTCAATAATATAAACAACAGAACAGACGATATTTTATCTTGGGAAAATGCTTATAAAGTTTTCTCAAACTTTCAAAAAGAAATGTTCGATGACTTTTTATCGGAAAATCACTTTAAAGAGCAGAAGTTGATGGAAATAATTAAGGAAAGCAAGCTAAAAGGCACCGATGAGGAAAGAATTTTGGTTTTTCTCACTGTCATGACTTTGATAGCTCAAGCTAGTGCTATTAAAAAATTAGCAAAAAAAATAGTTGATGAATATAATCAGGAATAAAAATATATCTAAGTCGCCAAACCTAAACTAGGCTTTGGCGATTTTTATTTTGTAATTATTGCTTAACTATGGTATTCGTTATACAATTTAACTGTATTAAGATAATAATTGTGGAATATAATAGAAGATATATATAATGAGAGGTTTAAATATGAGTAAAAAATTTAGGATTATTAAGTCCTTTAATAATAATGTAGTATTTTGCATAGACTTGGAATCAAATAAGGAATGTATTTTGTTAGGCAGCGGGGTGGGTTTTGGAGCCAGGGAGAACCAGACTCTAAAGAATACTGATAAAATTGAAAAAATATTTTATCTGGTAGATGAAAAGAATATGTTTAAATTTGCAGGTCTGTCTAAAGAAATTGATAAGGACATTATAGGAATTACAGAAGAAGTAATCCTTATGGCATCAAAGGAATTAAACAAGGATTTTGATGAAAGAATACATATTACTCTACTCGACCATATAGCCTTTACTATAGATAGATTTAAAAACAATATGGCTATAGTAAACCCTTTTCTTGCAGAAATTAAGAGCCTCTATAAAGCTGAATATATAGCATCTTTAAAAGGTCTTAGACTTATAAATGAACGGCTCAACATCGAGCTTCCCGAAGATGAGGTTGGATTTATAGCTATGCATATTCATGCGGCAATAAATAAGGTTGATGTGTCTAAAACTGCTCAGAGCACAACTATCATAAATGAGGTTATACTATTCCTTGAGGAAAAGACCGGAAAAGAAATAGATAAAGAAAGCATCGATTATGTAAGACTTATTACGCATGTTAGATTTGCGTTAGACAGAGTGGAAAAGAAGATACCTATTAAAAATATTCTTCTTTCTGATATTAGAGAGAAGTTTAAGGAGTCCTACAGCTTGGCAACTGAAATTGCCAACGAAATAGAACAAAGCTTTAAAATTAAACTTCCTGAAGATGAAATTGGCTATTTGGCAATACACATAGAAAATATTGCAAGTAATATTTTTAATAAAAATAGTTGACAGAAACGTTTACAGGGTGTACAATTAAAACATAAATTTAATAAAAGCGTGTTACTGGTTAAGCAGGCATGAGCTAAGGGAGATTTTACTTTCGTAATAATCTTTTTTAGCTCTTTTTTTATTAAATTTAATTAAATTATATAATAGGAGGAATCATAATGGCTAATTCAAATCAACCAAAGGCTATAGCTGAGGCATTGCTTGCAAAGCTTGGCGGAAAAGATAATCTTGCATCCGTTGCTTACTGTATGACTAGACTTAGAGTAATTGTTAAAGACTCAAGTGCAGTTGACAAGGACGGAATAAAGAAAGTAGAAGGTGTTATGGGCCTTGTTGAACAAGGTGGACAACTCCAGATAATACTTGGACCAGGAAGAGTTACGAAGGTTGCTAATGAAGTAGGCGCGATTACTGGACTTAAGATAGGAGAGGTTGACGAAGCTGCAGTTAGAAAAGAAGAAATTAAGGCTAAGAACAATACTCCATTTAAGAATCTTTTAAAGAAGATATCAAGCATATTTATACCATTAATTCCAGCATTCATAGGTTGTGGTCTTGTTACAGGAATTTTAAATATTTTAGTAAAGTTTGATGCTGGTTTTGCTGCTACTCCAACTGCAAAGATACTTGTTATAATAGGTAACTCAGTATTCTGGGGATTAAATCTATTTGTAGGTGTTAATGCTGCTAAGGAATTTGGTGGTTCACCAATGCTTGGTGGTGCAATGGCTGCAATAATTACTCACCCTAACCTAGCTGGTGTAACTCTATTTGGAAAAGCATTAGTACCAGGTAGAGGTGGTATCATAGCTGTTTTACTAGTTGTTGCATTTAGCAGCTGGCTAGAGAAAAAAGTAAGAAAGTTTGTTCCAGAAATGTTAGACTTATTCCTCACTCCATTACTAGTTGTTTTAATAGCTGGTTTTGCAGCACTAATAGTTCTACAACCATTAGGAGGACTTATTTCTGATTCAATAGGAACTGCTGTTAAAGCTGTTATAGGTACTGGTGGAGCAGTAACTGGATTTATACTTGCAGGAACCTTCCTTCCATTAGTTATGACAGGCTTACACCAAGGTTTAACTCCAATACATGCTGATCTTATAAAGACTACAGGCATGACTATGCTTCTTCCAATACTTGCTATGGCAGGTGCCGGCCAAGTTGGTGCTTCTATAGCTGTATATGTTAAGACAAAGAGCCACAGACTAAAGAAGACAATAGCTTCAGCTCTTCCAGTAGGAATACTTGGAGTTGGAGAACCATTAATATACGGGGTTACACTTCCGCTTGGAAAACCATTTATAGGAGCTTGTATAGGTGGAGCATTCGGAGGAGCAGTTATGGCTGCAATGGCTATTGGTGCTAAGAGTATGGGACTTTCAGGAATTCCACTTGCACTATTAGTTAACAAGCCATTAGGCTACTTAATAGGCATAATAGTAGCATATGTAGCTGGATTTGCTGCTACTTATGTATTAGGCTTTGAAGATCCACAAGAGTAATAGAATACAGTGGGGGATAGCAATTGCTATCCCTTATTTTATAGACAGATATAAGAAAGGAAGGATAGTATGGCTAAAGGCATATCAGTTTTTGTTGGCATGAATTATTCATTAGAAGAAAACAAACAATTTATTATAAAGGCTAAGGAGTATGGCTATTCCGGAGTTTTTACTTCCCTTCATATTCCTGAAGCAAATTATGAAAAGGCTGTAGAAGAATTTAAAGAGTTAGCGAGATTGTGCGGCAGTCTTGATATGAACATAATTGCAGATATTTCACCAAGGGCCTTTACTTATCTTGGTGCAGATATGAATAATCTAAAGGTTCTAAAGGATATGGGTATATACGGGGTTAGAGTTGATTTTGGATTTACTCCTGAGGAAATTGCTTCCTTTACAAGAAACCAGTATGGCTTAAAGGTTGAGATAAACGCCAGTACAGTATCCAAGAAATTCTTCAAAGAACTTGATAAATATAGTCCAGATTATAATATGCTTCAAGCCTGCCATAATTACTATCCAAGGCTTAATAGTGGTATATCTCTAGAGACCTTTAATAAAAAGAATGAGATGTTAAAAAGCTATGGATTAAAAGTTTCTGCCTTTGTACCTTCTTTAATAAATAAAAGAGGTCCTATTTTTGAGGGACTTCCTACCTTGGAGATACACAGATTTTTAGAACCGAAGGTATCAGCTCAAGAATTATTTATGCTGGGTATGGATTCGGTATTTTTTGGAGATAGTATTCCAACTGGTAAAGAATTAAAAAGTGTAGGAGTTCTTTCAGAGGAAATTATTGAGCTTAGAGTAGAATTATTTGAACCATGCTCTGTTGAAAGGAGTATTATTTTTAAAGAATGTCATGTTAATAGGCCTGATGCTGCAGAGGATGTTGTAAGATCAACAGACTCTAGAGAAACCCTAAGAAAAGAAGATATAATAAACCCTTTTAATAATATTGATAGAAAAGTAGGATATATAACTATAGATAACAAAGACTATTTGAGATACTGCGGTGAACTTCAAATATGTAAGAAGAACCTGCCTATGGATAAAAGAGTAAATGTAGTTGGCAAGGTTATAGAAGAGGACTTATGCTTACTTAAATATATAGAGGACGAGACAAAATTTAAATTTATAGAAAATAATATGAAATAAATTTTTATGAATTGGTTGAAAAAAATGAAAAAGTATTTTATAATTTTATTATCAAATTACTTGGAGGTGAAGGCTGCTTAAGCAGCTTGATTATGAAGGTTGAAAATTTAGCAAAGCTTGTTACAGAGGGAAGAAATCCAAATACAATGAATATAGATAGTGTTAGCACTTTAGAAATGATTAAAATGATAAACGAAGAGGACAAAAAGGTTGCTTTAGCTGTTGAGGGAGCAGCAGAAAGTATTGCAAAGGCTGTAGACTTAATTGCTGATAGACTGGCTGAAGGCGGAAGGCTTATATACATTGGAGCAGGAACTAGTGGAAGACTAGGAATATTGGATGCTTCAGAGTGTCCTCCAACCTATGGAGTTTCTCACGAATTAGTGCAAGGAATTATTGCTGGAGGCTATACAGCTATATTCAAGGCTGTTGAAGGTGCTGAGGACGATATGGAGCTTGCCAAGGAGGATCTAAAAGAAGCAAGCCTGACAGCTAAGGATGTTGTTTGCGGAGTAGCTGCATCAGGAAGAACACCTTATGTTATAGGTGGTATGAACTATGCCAAGGAAATAGGTGCTGGAGTAATCTGCGTTACTATGAATCCTGGAAGTGAGATGGCTAAGATTGCGGACACTCCTATATCTGTAGTAGTAGGACCAGAGGTGATTATGGGTTCCTCAAGAATGAAAGCAGGTACAGCTCAAAAATTAGTTCTAAACATGCTTTCAACTGGAGCCATGATTAAGCTTGGTAAGGTATACGGAAATCTTATGGTTGATGTTAAAGCTTCCAACGAAAAGCTTTATGCTAGAGCGAAAAGAATAACTATGATGGCTACAGAGGAGCCTGAAGAAGTTGTTAAAAAGGTTCTTGATGAAACAGACCAAAATGTTAAGCTAAGTATACTCATGATTAAGACAGGACTTAGTAAAGAGGCTGCAGAAAAGCTTCTGGAAGAAAATAATGGCTATGTACAAAAAGCAATAGAGGCGGCTCAAAAATAATAACAGAATAAAAAGTTAAAAAGTTAAAAAGTTAACTTTTTAACTTTTTTTTGTATATTGGCATTTGTATATTTATATAAATATAGTATATTATAACTATATCAATTTGACGAGGAGAGATACTGTGAGCAATTTTGTTACACCAAGTTGGCTGCATGAGCATCTTGAGGATAAGAATATAATTATAGTAGACTGTAGAGCAGACCTTTTAGATAGGGAATACGGAAAGGGAAAATATGAGGAGGGTCATATAAAGGGAGCCTTCTTTATAGATGTTAAAAAGGATTTAGCTGCAGAAGCAAAGGAGCATGGCGGAAGAAGCCCTCTGCCTGAATTTGAAGTTCTAAAGGAAAAGCTTGAGAGTATAGGTATAAGCAATGATAAGATTATCGTAGCTTATGATGAAGTGCTGCTTGCTGGGGCAGAAAGATTTTGGTGGATGCTTAAATTTATTGGGCATGAAAGGGTTTATATTTTAAATGGTGGAATAAATGCTTGGATAGAAGCCGGATATTCATTAGTAAAGGATATTCCAAGTGCTGAAAGAGGAAACTTTATTCTAGGTCCAAAAGAAGATATTAGGACTGATATGCATTATGTTAAAAACAACCTAGGAAATAATAAGCTTATAGTTATAGATTCAAGAGCACCTGAAAGATATAAAGGAGAAGTTGAACCAATAGATCCTAAGGCTGGGCACATTCCTGGAGCAAAAAATTATCACTGGAAGGATGTCCTAGATAAAAAGGGAGGCTTTAAGCCAAAGAAAGAGCTTGAGAAAATATTTAAGGACTTAAAAAAATATGAGGAAATTATTCTTCAATGTGGCTCAGGTATAGATGCCTGCGGTAACTTTGTAGCTATGGATGAAATTGGATTTAAGCCAAAGCTTTATGTAGGCAGCTGGAGCGATTGGGTTAGCTATGAAGATAATCCAGTAGCAACAGGAAATGAATAAAAAACTGCAGTTTAGCCATATGGGCTAGACTGCAGTTTTTCTTATTTTCTTATTTTGTATGAACTAACTACAAGTTCTCCAATCTTATTTTTTAGATTATCTTTTATACTATAAAGCGCATTGTAGTAAGCAGAAGGGGTTAAAGAAAAATTAATTAACTGATGTGGTATGGTAGTGTTTTTTATATAGTTCTTAAAGGCTTCATAGTTATTCTCAAAATATTCTAAAATTCCATAAAGATTAATTAATTCAACAAAGGATAAGGTAATATTTCCGGATATTTGAAGCGCGTGAACACAGCAGGTATTGTTTTTGAAGGCTTCAACTGTTCCACGTACATGATTGTAGTTATTTTTCATGTCTAGAGTATGCTTTTCAAGCTTTTTTGCTAAGGAATTTAAACAATCTTTATCTAATTGTTCGAGATAAGAATTTTCTTTCTCAGCTAAATGATTTTTTGCAATAGAAACTAAAAAATTTATAAAATGAACTGTTTCTTCATTGTTTTTGTCTGGCATAAAGTTGCAAAAACAAAGTTTTAATTCTTTATCTCTTAGGTTTTGGAAAAAACTAATTTCTCTTACACTTTTAATAACCATAATATATCCCCCTTTTTAATCAATTATTAGGACTGCAGATATAATAATTTCCTTAATATACTTTATGCTGTGTAAACCGTTACATATTATATTTCTACAGAAATAAATTAAATCCTTTTTTTAACAATGAAAATATTGCTTAGGATAAAAAGATTCACTAAGAAAAAAATAAATTGAGGATGAGTTGTTTTGTTGGAAAGGTGGGATTAGATGAAAACAAAATTTGTTAAGGATATTAAAACTAGTAATAACATAGAAGGCAGTTTTATGATTATGAAAAAACTTGCAGTGGAAGGGAAGAATTTAATTGCCTATATAGGTGACAAAACTGGAGATATTAAAGCTTATATACCAATAGAGAGTGAGGAATTAAAAGTTGGAAATGTTATTCATATAAAAGCTTCTTATGGGGTTAATCTCCAAGTTATTAAATATAAAAAGGAAAAGTATTACGATCTAGATGATTTTTTGCCAGCTATAAGCAAGCCTCTTGATGAAATCATGAAAGAGCTCGAACAAATATCCGAAGAAGAATTTAAAAGTGAAGAATGCAGGACTTTAAATGATTATTTTTTTAAGAATGAAAGCTTTATTGAAAAGTTTAAAAGAGGCATTGGAGGCTTGAATCAGCACCATAACTATATAGGCGGACTAGCTGAACATACCCTTAATGTAACATATATGACTAAGGTTATGGCTTATAGATATGATTGCAGGCATAAGGATATTGCTATTCTTGCTGCAAAGCTTCATGATATTGGGAAAGTTGAGGAATACAGTGTTAATGGACCCTTTTCAGTATCATTACGAGGTGAAATGGAAGGTCATATAGTTATTGGAATTACTATGCTTGAGGAGGCATTTAAAGATGGAGGAGACACTTACAGTGAGGATTTTAAGCATAGAATTAAAGGATGTGTTGTTCAACATCATGGGAAGGTTGAGTATGGTTCCCCTAAAGCACCAAATAGTGAAGAGGCTTATATAGTTCATTACGCTGATTTTATTGATGCAACTATGAATAAGATAGGACAGGTAAAGGACTTAACAGAGCCTGGACAATGGTCTGAATATGACAGGAGAATCGGAACAAGACTTTATGTTTAATAATTTTGTATTATAAAAAAAATCAAAAAAATAACTTAAAAACTAGAATTTATTATGAAAATAAGCGGTTCATTAATATGTTACCTTTAATTAACAAATTATTAATATGTGCATGTTATTATTATATCAAGAAGTTAGATCCCCCTTAGAGATAATTTCTTGAAACATACTTGATGCTAGATTTTAATCTAGCATCTTTTTTTATCCTCAAAAGTGAAAATTTAGTGCAAAAAATAAATTCATATACGCAGGAAAATATTGAAATAATATTACAATTAATGTAAAATTATTATTGTAAACGATTCATATTGTTTAAAGGGCGTAAGGGTTCATAACCTTTGCGTACTAAGAAGAAATACAAGGGGGAATTTTGTTAATGATGAGATTTAAAAAACTCACTGCACTGCTTGTTGGGGTAAGCATTATTTTCGGTGCAGCACCAAGCTTTGTAAAAGCAGATGCGCCGATAGAAGTATCTACTCAAGCCTTTAGCAAGGAAAAGATTATGAGCAAGGATACTGCAAACAAAATTTTGGATTTAGAGCTAAAGGGAAAGGTAACTTTAGCGAGCGACTATTCTGTATATCAATTTAAGAATGGAAGCGTTTTGAAAAAGTCTTTAAGTGACGTTATGGTAGGAGCAGAAAATATAACTGTTTACTACAACAATGATGGACAAGTTAGTCATATCTTTATTGATGGAGATACTCCTATTAAAGATATGAGAGTAGGAATAATGAATAGTGGCTTTGCTTCATTAGAACATAGTAGTCTAGATTTTAAATCATCAGATGGATTTAATTTAGTTGATAAGAAGGCTAATATTACGAAAGAAATTTCAGCTAATACTGTAATCACTATATCTAGAGATGGTGAGGAAATAAAGGTTGTTGACGCAGGGACTGAAATATATAGAACTAAAAACAGACTATATGCTTTGCCTAAAAATACTGATACTTCAACAATTCAAATAACTACCTTTAAAAGAGGCTACGGTAACCCAATTTATAGGGGAGAGTTCGAAATAACTCCTTCACTAACTGCAGGAAAGATAAACTTAATAAACGAAGTTGAGATGGAAAACTATCTTTATCAGGTAGTTCCAAGTGAAATGCCAGCAAGTTTTGGTATTGAAGCCCTAAAAGCTCAAGCAGTGGCAGCAAGAACCTATGCTTTAGGTGATTACTTTAGCAATAGATATTCAGCAAGAGGGTTCTTTGTAGATGATAGTACACTAAGCCAAGTTTATAATAACAGCGCAGAAAACACACTAACAAATCAAGCTGTAAATGAAACGAAAGGCAAGGTAATGAAGAGCAATGGTGCTCTTGTGGATGCAAGATATTATTCAACCTCTGGAGGTTACGGAGCAGGGAGACATGAAGTTTGGTCGGATGCAGGGGCTGCCACAATGCCGGGAACTCCGGTGCCTTATCTACAAGCAAAAAGCTATACATATGATCCAGCTGATAATACTAAGATGCTAAATATAAACACTGCTGATGAAAATGAGCTTAATGCTTTCTATAAGAACTTATCGTACACAGGCTATGACTCTGAGTCCTTATATTTCAGATGGAAGGTAGGACTTACTAAAGAGCAGTTTGAAAAGACTGTTAGCAAGAATATACTCTTAAGATATTCAGCTGATCCTAACTTTATATTAACAAAAGATACAAATGGAAGCTTTGTAAGTAGGCCTATTCCAGCAGAAGGTATAGGAACTTTAAATAATATGTTTATTGCTAAGCGCGGTGCTGGTGGAAATGCAATTGAGCTAGTTATTGAAGGAAGTACAGGAACATATAAGATAATAAAAGAATATAATATTAGATTTACAATAAGACCTAATAGAACTGATACTGGGGCTGCAACAGATATACTTGCGTATAGAGCAAAGGGTGGTTCAAATGCTTATGACTCTACAGGAATTTTAAAAAATCCTAGCATATTATACTCAGCATTCTTTACTTTCGATATGGAAAAAGCTGCCGATGGGCAACTTACAGGAGTCACTTTCTATGGTGGTGGTAATGGTCATGGAGTAGGTATGAGCCAATATGGTGCATCTGCTTTAGGTGCAAAAGGTTGGTCTTTCGACAAAATATTAACCTCCTATTATTCAAATATGGATTTGGTTGATATGAATGCCGGACTTGTAGCACCATCAAGCAATTCATTAAAAATGCTTGCAGATTATGCAGCTACAATACTTAACTCAGCAGTTGAAGGAATAGAAGCAGGACAACATAGGCCAGGCTCAAAGAACATATTTAAAGCTGTCATTGATAAGACTATTGAAATATCAAACAAGGCTGATGCTTCAGAAAGCGAGCTTCAAGCTGCAGCTAAGGACCTGCTAAATGCTATTAGCGTATTTAATACTTCAATTGTAACAGAGGAGGAAGCTATACAGTTTGCAAAAGAAAAAGCAGCAATAGATGCTATTGACGCTCTCCCAGCTGTTGAAGACTTAAAACTTTCAGATGAACCAGCAATTATAGTTGCCAGGGAACTAGTCACTGCTGCAAACAAGGATGCTAACATAACAAATTTAAATAAGTTAGTTGCCTTAGAGCAAAAACTTGCTTATCTAAAAAAGATACAGGAAGCTAAAGAGCAAGCAGCTATTTTAGCTATAGATTCTTTGTCATATATAAAGAAAGTAAAGCTTAAGGATGAATGTGCTATTGTAGCTGCGAGAGCACTGGTTACGATAGCGAACAATGACGCTAATATAACCAATATAAACAGGCTAGTAGAACTTGAAAAAGAGCTTAAAGAACTGCAGATGAAAAAGGATAAAGACAACAAAAATCATGAAAAATAAAATAACAATAGAAAAGACTTTAGCTTAGAGCTAAAGTCTTTTTTATTGTTAATAATTAATTAGTAAAGCCTAGCAGCTTCCACCACCGTTTGGATTGTAAACATCAAAGAAATCGCCAAAAACACCTTTTTTGTAAATTATTTTAACACCGTCAAATACAAAACTTATGTCTTTTTCTGCTACAAATTTGATACCATCTATTTCTTGAACGTCATCATTATCTGTTTGTTCATCCAGAACAACACCAAAGGTTGGACCGCCTCAGCCAAAGCCTTTTATAGCAAGTCTTACTGCATTTTTGTTTCTTTTTTCAAGATTAGCTCGTAAAGCTTCCTTTGCATCATTTTCTATAAGAATATTCACAAAAATCCCTCCTAAAATCCATCCTACCCTATGGGGGTATTGCATATTAATATTATATTCCCCTAAGTATAGTATGTCAATTGTTTTGAGAAAAAGACCTTGAAAATTAAGTAAAAAATTTTATTAAATTTTATTCACAAATTACATGTATTTATGCATTATACATTTTTTATGCATAAAAAGCTTTATATAAAGATGTCAAATATTAATATATTAAAAAAATATTATAGATAAAATATATAATATTACACGTTAATACTTATACATTTTTACTTAATATGCAACTATTGACAACAATAACCTGCAAAGGTACTATTAAAATGAATTTACAAAATTGTCAGAATTAATAAAACTTTAGTAGGGGGAATTTATATGAAGATAGTGTTGGCTTTAGGGGGAAACGCACTACAAGCTGATCCAAAAGACGCAAGTTCGGAATCTCAGCTTAAGACTTGTAAGCATACGGCAGAATCTATAGTAGATCTTATTGAAGAAGGACATACTGTTGCAATAGTCCATGGGAATGGACCCCAGGTTGGTCAAATTTTAAGCTCTGTAGAAGCAGGACACAAAGCAAACAAATCAAATGTATTATTCCCTTTTGATGTGTGCGGCTCATTTTCTCAGGGTTATATAGGCTATCACCTTCAAAATGCAATATCAGGAGAACTTAAGAAAAGGAACATAAACAAAAGTGTTGGTACAGTTGTAACCCAAGTTGTTGTAGATAAAAATGATGGAGGATTCCAAAACCCTACTAAACCTATTGGGTCTTTCCATACAAAAGAGGAGGCTGAAATTTTAGCTGAAGAAAAAGGTTACACAATGAAGGAAGATGCAGGAAGAGGATATAGAAGAGTTGTGGCATCACCAAAACCCATTGATGTTATAGAAAAAAGCATTATAAAAGAATTAGTCGAAAATGGCACAGTTACAATATCCTGCGGTGGTGGAGGAATACCTGTAATAACAGAAGAGGGAGAAGTTAGAGGGGTACCCGCTGTGATAGACAAGGATTTTGCAGCTGAGAAGCTGGCTGAAATACTTGATGCAGATGCTCTAGTTATTTTAACTGCTGTTGATAAGGTAGCGGTTAATTTTAATAAACCAGACCAAAAAGATTTAGAAGTTATGACTTTGGAAGAAGTAGAAAGATATATACAAGAAAAGCAGTTTGCACCTGGAAGCATGCTGCCTAAGGTTGAAGCCTGCAAGAAGTTTGTACAATTTGATGAAAATAAGCTTGCTATTATAGCATCCCTCTCGAAAGCAAAGGAAGCTTTAAGGGGTGTTTCCGGCACAAGGATAGTAGCGAAATAATAAGGAGATAGCGATGGAAAGAAAAATCAAAGTCTATTCTGAAATAGGCAATCTCAAAACAGTACTTCTTCACAGGCCCGGGGCGGAAATAGAAAATTTAATTCCAGAGCATTTAGCAAGACTTTTATTTGATGATATACCTTTCTTAAGAGTTGCTAGAACTGAACATGATAATTTTTCAAAGGTGCTTTCAGATAATGGTGTGGAAGTTTTATATATAGAAAACTTAGCTGCTCAGGCGGTTAAGGATAAAGAAACTAGAGAGAGTTTTCTAGATGAGGTTATAGCTGAAAGTGAAATTAAGGACGAAAATATAGCTGGAACCTTAAAGAACTATTTAAGGGCTCTGCCTGAAAAAGAGATGATAGATAACATAATTGCAGGCATTAGAAACAAGGAAATAGGGTTGAGCGAGGATAATAATGAGTATCCATTTATAATGGAGCCTATGCCTAATCTGTATTTTACTAGAGACCCTTTTGCTTCTATAGGTAGAGGGATCACCTTAAACTCAATGAAAAATCACATAAGACATAGGGAAACTATTTTTGCTAAGTATGTTTTTAAATATCATCAAGAATTTAAAAATTCTGATATTCCTCTTTGGTATAACAGAAACGAAAAGTTTAGCATTGAAGGTGGAGACGAGCTCATCTTTTCTGATGAGGTTATAGCAATTGGAAATAGTGAAAGAACAAGCACTGAGGCTATAATGAGAACGGCTAAAAATATCTTCGAGGCACGGGAAACCTTTAAAACAGTTTTGATGTTTAACATTCCTAAGTCTAGAGCCTTTATGCACCTTGATACTGTATTTACAATGATAGATTACGATAAATTTACAGTTCATCAAGGCATAGAAGGAAACTTGCAAGTAAGTGCAATAACTTATGATTATAAAAATAAAGCTCTTAAGGTTACTCATGAAGAAGACAGCCTTGAGAGAATATTATCTAAATATCTAAATAGGGATATAACGCTTATACGATGTGGCGGCGGGGATAGGGTCATAGGTAGAAGAGAACAGTGGAATGACGGCTCTAATACTTTAGCTATATCACCAGGAAAAGTTATAACATATGAGAGAAATTACATAACAAATGAGATATTAGATAAGCATAATGTGAAGGTTATATCAATACCTTCAGGGGAACTTAGCAGGGGGAGAGGCGGTCCTAGATGCATGAGTCAGCCGCTATTTAGAGAAGATATTAAATAAGAGGGGGAAACCAATATGTATAATTTAAGGAATAAAAGCTTTTTAACCTTACTTGACTACTCGCCAAAGGAAATAGAATTTTTGCTTGATTTATCGGCAGAGCTGAAGAGAGCAAAGTATGCCGGAACAGAACAACAAAAGCTTAAAGGAAGAAATATTGCTTTACTATTTGAAAAAGATTCAACTAGAACAAGATGTGCTTTTGAAGTTGCAGCTTATGATCAAGGAGCACATGTTACTTATTTAGGTCCTTCAGGAAGCCAAATGGGTAAGAAGGAATCTATAGCTGATACAGCTAGAGTTTTAGGAAGAATGTATGATGGCATAGAATATAGAGGTTATTCTCAAAAAACAGTTGAAGACTTAGCAAAGTACTCAGGAGTGCCTGTATGGAATGGCTTGACCGATGCAGACCATCCAACTCAAGTGCTTGCTGACTTTTTAACTGCTCATGAACACTTAAAGAAACCTTATAATCAAATGGTATTTGTATATGCAGGAGATGGAAGAAATAATGTTGCAAATGCACTTTTAATAGGTGCTTCCAAGATGGGAATGGACTTTAGAATGGTTTCTCCGCAAAGTTTGTTCCCAGCTCAAGAGCTTTTAGATAAGTGTATGGCCGTTGCAGTGGAAACAGGTGCTAAAATAACCTGTACTGATAATATAGCAGAAGGAGTTAAAGGAGCTGACGTGATTTATACTGATGTTTGGGTATCTATGGGAGAACCAGATTCAGTTTGGGAAGAAAGAATAAATCTCTTAAAGCCTTACCAAGTAAATATGGAAATGATGAAGCTAACCGGTAATCCTGATGTAATATTCGAGCATTGTCTTCCAGCCTTCCATGATTTAAATACTACTGTAGGGTTAGATATCTACAAGAAATTTGGTTTGAAGGATATGGAAGTAACTGATGAAGTGTTTGAAAGCAAGCACTCAGTAGTGTTTGATGAAGCAGAAAACAGAATGCACACAATTAAAGCTGTTATGGTTGCAACCTTAGGATCATAGTTATACAATCCCTGGACTTTTGTTCAGGGATTTTTTATGTGCAAATTCAGTATGATACATGTTGATTATTGGAATAATATTTGAAGACATATTTTTAATGAATTCAGGTTACTAAAAGATTGTACTAGTAAGCTGAAAAATACAGGAGGGGCACTGATGCAGCATATTTTACTGAAAAATTGTCTTATAATAGACATGAATAATGGGAATACAAATAAGAAGGATATATTAATAGAGAACAGCAAAATAAAACAAATCGCTGAAAATATAGACTTTGAAGCAGAAAATATAAAAAGGATAGATGTTAAGGAAAACTATGTTATGCCAGGCATGGTAGATTGCCATACTCATATGGGAATAATCGAAGAATCTGTAGGTAAGCTTGGACTTGATAATAACGAGGCAGCTGACCCAGTAACTCCTCATGTAAGAGCATTGGATGCTGTCAATCCATTGGATGTTGCTTTTCTTGATGCTATTAAATGTGGTGTTACTACGGTAATGTGTACTCCTGGCAGCAATAATCCTATTGGTGGTCAAAACTTTGTAATGAAAACCTATGGACATATTATAGACAAAATGCTTGTTAAGAATCCATTAGGACTTAAGGTTGCATTTGGTGAAGACCCTATAAGCACTTACGGAACAAATAAAAAAACTCCAGTAACCAGAATGGGTGTAGCTGCGCTTATTAGGGAGACCTTTATGAAAGCTCAGGACTACATGTATAACAAGGAGCAGGGAAATATAAAAGAAAGAGACATCAAGCTTGAAGCTATCATACCTGTTTTAAAGGGAGATATGTACTTGAGAGCCCATGCCCACAGAGCCGATGATATGGTTACTGCTATAAGAGTGGCAGAAGAATTTAATATTAAAAAACTAGTTATAGAGCACGGTACAGAAGCCGGACTTATAATAGACTATCTGGCAGAAAAGAACGTTCCAATAGCTCTTGGACCAGTAATTACTCCAAGAATTAAGGTAGAGTTAAGGGAAAGAGATTACAGTTTAGCTATGCATTTAATTGAAAAGGGAATAAAGGTAGGGCTTACAACTGATCATCCGTACAATACAATAGATCAACTACGACCTGTTGCAATACTTACAGTATCTGAAGGGTTAAAAGCAATTGATGCATTAAAATGTATCACCATAAATGGTGCAGAAATCTTGGGCTGTGATGACAGAGTTGGTAAAATAGAAGAAGGTTATGATGCAGATTTAGTTGTTTTTGATAAGCATCCATTAGATATGATGGCAAGAACTATTTTTACAATAATTAATGGTGATATAGTTTATTTAAGTCAAAGACGTAAAGAAAAGATAGAAATAAAGTAAGAAGACAAACACTTGAGGAGAGATACCTTAGGTGTTTTTTAATAATTTCATTAGTAAGCATTAATTATAAACTATAAAAAATAAGTCGAAAAACTAAAGTTTTTGTAGAATAAAACGATATTTAAGGTATATTAAAAATGTTGTGATTATAGGGGGCAATTATGAGAAAAACAAAAACCTTACGAAATCAGATGTTAGTATTGCTTATTTTGGCTGTGTTAATGCCTGTTGCTGCACTTACGGGTTTTAATATGTACAGTACAAACAAAAACTTAAGGAATCAATTCGAAGATACAACAGCTGACAATGTAAATTGGATTGTAGAACTTATTAGGGAGACAAACAAAAGCAATGTTGAATCTATAAATATGCTTTCTCAAGATCCAAATGCACTTGCAATCTTTGAAGTGGATTCTTCCGGACAATGGCTGCAAAAGTCATTTGAATCCTTTATGTCTACCCACAAAGGAGTAGCAAGTGTTTTTTACGGGCTTAATGATGGTAAAACAATAATAGCACCAAGTCAGGATCTTACAGGCTTTGATCCAAGAACTAGACAATGGTATAAAAGCGCTGTCCAAGCAAATGGAAATACAATTATTACCGATCCCTATGAAGATGCTGTTCAAAAAGGAACTTATGTCATAACCTTTGCTAAGGCTGTTAAGGACGCAAAAAGTGGACAGATTTTAGGAGTAGTAGGAATAGATTTAAAACTATCTTCGACAGCCGATATTGTTAAAAATTTAAAAATTGGACAAGGTGGTTATGCAGCTATAGTAGATAAAACTGAAACGATTATAGCTCATAAAGATTCAAAACTTCTTGGTAAAACCTCAAAGGACCAGGAGTGGGTTACCAAGGTACTATCGAACAAGGATAATAAGGATAAAATATCTGTAGATGGAAACAGGTACATAACCTATGTTGCAGAGGAAAAGGATACTGGATGGAAAGTCATAGGTTTTATGCCTGAGCAGGAAGTGTTAAATAAAATAAATAGCAGTAGAAATATTGCTTTAATTATTTCAGCTGTATTTTTAATTTTGTCAGTACTAATAGGAACTATATTTGCGGGTTCAGTAACAAAACCAATAATAAAACTAACTGAGGTTTTAGGGAAAATTAGTAAGGGTGATTTCACTGTTGCCATAGACAATAAAAAAGGTATGAGTTATGAAATTGAAATTATAGCTAACGCAATAAATAAAATGGTCCAAGATATAGTATCTGTTATTAAGAATATATCTAACACCTCCATGAGTATAAAAAGTTCTTCAGAGGCGTTAGTTTCAATTACCCAACAATCAAATGCTGTTGGTGAAGAGGTCGCGAGGGCTGTTCAGCAGGTTTCAGCAGGCGCACAAGACCAAGCTGAAAGCCTTGATGAGAGTTCAGCGGTAGTTGGGGTGCTTGGAGAAGAGGTTATTAAGGCGATAGAAAACAGCAACGAAATGGTAGCCGTATCTCAAAATGTTAAGGTTTCTACTGAGGACGGAACCCATATAGTAGAAAATTTAAGAGATACTTTTACAGAAGCATTCAAGGCAAATAAAGAACTAGAACAGCAAATTAATGTTCTAGCTGATAACTCAAATAAGATTAGTGCCATAACTGATACTATTAAAGCTATAACAGAACAGACAAGTCTTCTTGCTTTAAATGCAAGTATTGAAGCTGCTAGAGCAGGAGAGGCTGGTAGGGGTTTTGCTGTAGTTGCAGACGAAGTTAGAAAGCTTGCGGAGCAGTCAGCTAGTTCTGCTGGAGATATTAACAAGGTTATTATTGATATTAAAAAGAGTGTCGATGCTGTGCTTGAAAGGGTTCAACTTTCAATAGCTCTAAATGAGAAGTCTGAGAAAAGCGTTATGCTTACAAACTCAAGCTTTGAGATAATAGAAGAGTCATCGAAGCTTTTAGAGGAAAATATCAAAAAAGTTAATGAGTCTCTTCAAGAAATAAACAGAAGCAAGGAAACTGTTGTTCAAAAAATAGCTGAGGTTGCAGCAGTAGCACAGGAAACAGCAGCAACAACAGAAGAGGTAAGTGCTTCTTCTGAGGAACAGTCAGCAGCATTACAAGAGGTTGTTGGTTCAGCAGAACAATTAAGTAATCTGGCTGAAAGTTTAGACGAGATTCTTAAGAAATTTACAATATAAATATTATAACTATAAGGCAGCCATGTTATTATGGCTGCTTTTGATTTTAGCTAAAAGCTATAGAGATAATTTCATTGAGGTCATAAGAAAGCTGTTCTAAGTAGGGAAACAGCTATTTATTCTTTTTAGGATTCTTATGTTAAAATATAAATTGAAATACTATACAAAAGGATGAATAGAAGATGTATAAAATTTTATTAGTAGAAGATGACAGCACTGTGGCCTACGGTCTTGAATTTACGCTTAAAAGTGAAGGATTCCAAGTAACTATTGCTGATAGATTGGATAAAGCAAAAAATGAATTTTACAAAGCAAGCTTTGACTTAATCTTGCTAGATGTAAAGCTTCCAGATGGCACAGGTTATGAGTTTTGTAAAAAGATAAGAGAAAGCTCTGATATCCCAATTGTTTTTTTAACAGCTTGTGATGAAGAGGTCAATATTGTTCTGGGACTTGATATGGGAGGAGATGACTACATAACAAAGCCTTTTAGAATTAGAGAGCTGATTTCAAGGGTTAAGGCTGTCTTAAGGCGGCAAACTAAAACAATTGAAAGCAGCGAAGTAGTTATAACTGGAGGTATAAAGATTCATTTGCTTCAAGGCAAGGTTACTAAGGGAGTTCAAGAAGTTGTGTTAACTTCACTAGAATATAAATTGTTATTAACTTTAGTTAAGCATCCAGGACAAGTACTTAGCAGAAGTACAATTTTAGAAAATCTATGGGATGTAGGAGGCGAATTTGTTGACGACAATACTCTATCGGTTTATATAAGAAGGCTCAGAGAAAAGCTTGAGGATAATCCTGCTGAACCAAAGTACATATTAACAGTTAGAGGTATGGGGTACAAATGGAAGGAAGGTGATAGGAATGAATTCACTTCTTAAAAATCCTGAGGTTAAGAGTATACTAATTAAGCTACTTGTATTACATATATTTTTTGTGCTTATAATATTTGTCTTTTCAAGCTATGAAACATCACAGCTTAAGAGAAGTATTGTGAATCAAAATGAAGCCTTAGTTGGCAGCATTCTCATGAAGCACCCTGAGCTTGAACGGGAGATTATTGGAATTGTAACAGGAAAAGCAACTCACCAGGAAATAGAAGCTGGTAGAATTGTTTTGAAACAGTATGGTTATACGGAGCTTATGTCTAATGCGTCGGAGCCAAGCCTGGAAGCTTTTTATAATAGTTTTAGGTTAAAAGCTTCAGGGACGATATTTTTGTTTTTAATTCCATTACTTATATTAATTCTAAAGGAATATAGCAAGGCATTTGGCAAGGTTAGAAAAATTTCTATGGCTGCTGAAAGGGTTATTGAAGGTGATTTTTCTGTAGCCTTGCCTGATGATAGGGAAGGCGATTTCGGAATACTTGGCCATAATTTTAATCTGATGGCAAACAGGCTGAAACTAAGTCTTGAAAGACTTAAGGAAGATAAGATATTTCTTAAAAACATTATTTCTGATATTTCACATCAATTAAAAACACCTCTTACTTCTCTTGTAATGTTTAATGATTTAATGCTTGAAGATATAAATATGGGAGAACAGCTTAGAGAGGATTTTTTAGAAAAGAGCAGGTCTCAGCTTAATAGAATGGAGTGGCTTATATTAAATCTTTTGAAAGTAGCCCGACTTGAAGCAGGAGCAATTGAATTTAAAAAAGAAAATATCCCTCTTATGAATTCAGTTAACAAAATGATAAATGTTCTTGGGAGTAAGGCAGAGGCTAAGGAGCAAAGGTTTATAGTAAAAGGAAGTACTGAAGATGTTAGGTTTAATGGAGATGAGGAATGGACTGCAGAAGCCTTGATAAATATAGCAAAGAACTCTATAGAGCATACAGAGAAAGGCGGAGAAATAACTGTTGAGCTTTCCGAAACACCGCTCTTTAGCAGCATTATTATACAAGATGATGGAGAAGGTATAGATAAAAAGGATTTGCCCCACATATTTGAAAGATTTTATAAGGGCAGCAGCACGGTTAAGACTGAAAGTATTGGTATAGGACTCGCTCTATCAAAGCTTATTGTAGAAGCACAAAATGGAAGCATTTCTGTCTACAGTGAAAAGATGAAAGGGACTAGGTTTGTTATCACCTTTTTAAAGGGAGTCATATAAACCTTACTAAATTGTAAGATAAAAATTCACCTCTCTGTAAGGTTGAAGGATTAAACTAAATATTGTAATTAGAAAGACTATGGGGAGGTTTATATATGGAGATTTTAAAAACAATAGACTTATGTAAAAGCTATGGCTCAGGCGATACTAAAGTTGAAGCGCTTAAGGAAGTTAATATATCAATAAATCAAGGGGAGTTTGTAGCAGTAGTAGGGGCTAGCGGCTCAGGAAAAAGCACTTTGCTGCATTTATTAGGCGGGGTGGATAAGCCATCAAATGGTAAGGCAATTATAGATGGTGAGGATATTTATACATTAAATGAAAAACAGTTAGCTGTATTTAGGAGGAGAAAAGTTGGGTTTGTATTTCAGTTTTATAACCTAATTCCTGTTTTGACTGCAGAAGAAAATATAACACTTCCTCTGCTTTTAGACAATAAGAAGGTTGATAAGGAGTACTTAGAGGATTTGATTAATATTTTAGGGCTTAAAGATAGAAGACATCATCTTCCCTCAGAGCTTTCAGGAGGGCAGCAGCAAAGAGTTTCTATAGGGAGAGCCCTTGCTTACAAGCCCTCTATAATTTTGGCTGACGAGCCTACAGGAAACCTGGACAGCAAAAATAGCAAGGAAATAATAGAACTTTTGAGGCTTTCAGTTAAAAAATATCACCAAACCCTTATTGTAATTACTCATGATTTGAATATTGCTACACAGGCAGATAGGATAATAAGCCTCGAAGATGGAAGGGTTAGTAAGGATGAGGTGATGAGAGCATGAAAAGCTACAGTGAGATTACATATAGATATTTAAAGCTACAGAAAAAGAGAAGTATATTGACTGTAGTTGGAATAGTGTTGTCTGTAGCTCTTTTGACTTCTATCTTCACTATGATGGTAAGTCTTAGAGATAAAATGATTAGGGATGCAATAAAAAATAATGGAGACTACCATGCTCGCTTTGTAAATATATCTGGAGACAAGGTTTATAAAATTGGAAATAACGTAGAAGTGAAAGAATATGGCGTAGCAGAAAGCGTGGGTACTGCTTTAATATATAAAGCTACGGAGCAGGATAGAAAAACTAACCCTGAAAAAATGCCTTATAACTATTTGACTATAAGCGGCTATGATGATGATGCTTTCAAGTCTCGTGGAATAAGCGCTATTGAAGGAAGGCTACCCAAAGCTGCAAATGAATTAGTATTAGACAGAAGTTCATTAATTGGCTTTGAAAATACACCTAAGATCGGGGATAAAATAAAGCTTGAGTTAGGAATAAGAAAGGATGGGGGCAGCGGTAAAATTATGCCGGAAAACTCCTGGAGCAGCAATGAGATATTTGAAAAAATTGATGAGAGGGAATTTAGTATTGTAGGTATAACAAATTCTAGAAGTATGTATGGACATGGCAGTACCTTTTATGGAGCTACCTATATGGATAGTGGATTTTTAAAGGACAAGGGAAACTACAATGTTTATATTAAGCTTAAATCTACAAAGGGTGCTTATGAAAAGCTTGAAAACATTGCTAAAGGGTCAGGATTATTAGTAACGAATAATGAAGGCAAGGGAATAGCGAAGTATAATATACAAACAAATCAAGAGCTATTAAAACTGTATGCTCAAAGCTTAAGTCCAACTGCTAATGAAGGTGCTCTACTAACTTTAATGTTTGTAATTGCTCTAATTGTAATAAGCACTGTTGCTGTAATATATAATGCTTTTCATATATCAGTACTTGAGAGGGTATCACAGTTTGGGGTACTAAGATGTACTGGCGCTTCTCCAAACCAAATAAGAAATATTGTGCTAAAAGAAGCAGGAATATTAAGTCTTATTGGAATACCACTTGGGCTTTTTAGCGGCATATTTGCTATGAAGGGTGTAATTAGCATAATAGGACGATTTAAGTATAATTTTTTTGAAGATATGCAAATAGTAGTCTCACCCCAAGTATTTATTCTTGGAGCCTTGCTTGGAATTGTTACGGTATATCTTTCAGCTTTTGGACCAGCAAGACAAGCTGGACGTGTATCAGCTCTGGAAGCTGTGAGAAATACAGGAAGCTTTAAGAAGGAAAATTTTAAAAAAATTAAAAAATCAAGGCTTGCGGGAGTCCTGTTTGGAGCAGAAGGTCAGCTTGCTTACAAGAATTTAAGAAGAAATAAAAAAAGATTTAGGATAACAATTTTCTCAATGGTTATAAGCATTGTACTTTACATTGTTTTTGGAAGCTTTGTTGATTTTATATTCAATATGAATGTTATACAAGACAGTAAAAATCCAGACTTTAGAGTTTATAAGTCCTCAAGAAAAGATGAAGGTATTGAAGAGGCTGTTTATACAGAACTAAAAAATTTGCCTGAGGTAGATAAAGTGTTTAAGCAAATGAATCAAAATCCAATCTTAGTAATGCCAAAGGAAAGTGTTAATCCTAAGTTGAACGAAAATAACTGGGGAAGTAAGCCTTATCCAATAGGTGATGAGGTTGGGCTGCTTAATAATAGTTTAATATGTTATGGAGATGAGGGACTAAAAGAAGTTAAAAAGTACCTTAAGGAAGGCAGCATAGATAAGGATGCTTTAAACAAGGAAAATGGAGTTATACTTATAAAGACAGGAAATATAAGAACTGGCGAATTCGATAAGGGAATGATGCTTGATGTTATAAATTCTAAGGTTGGAGACAAGATAAAGCTTTCATTAGATCATGAATTATTATCAAAAAGACAGGAAAAGGATATAAAATATAATGAAGTAAAGGTTATGGCTATTGCAGAAAAAGGGCTTTTTGGCGATGATTATAATCCAAATGGCGGTGTTATTCTAATAACTACAGAAGAAGTCTTTAAAGCTATCACGGGAATTGGAAATAATAGTACGCTTTTACTTACACTTAAACAAAATACAGATAAGCAGAGCGTAATAAATTATTTAGACAATTTAAAACAGAAGGATTATAGATACGGCTACAGTGATATGGTTGAGAGAGCTAGAGAAGAAAGAGAAAACTGGATTACTATAAGTATATTTCTCTATGGCTTTATAGGGGTAATAACTTTGATTGGCTGCCTAAACATAATAAACACCATTAGTACAAACTTAATTCTAAGAACAAGGGAGCTTTCAATGCTTAAGGCTGTTGGTATGGCAAAGACGGCTATAGAAAAAATGGTATGTCTTGAAGCAATTTTCTATGGGGCAATAGCAGCACTGTATGGAGGAATAGTAGGAACAGGCTTATCCTACATATTATTTAGATTTATGATGAATGTAAGAGAATTTGAGTTTTTTCTTCCTATTAAGCATATAATAACTGCAATGATAGGATCAATTCTAATAGCTTTAATATCGGGAATAATTCCCTTAAAAAAGATTAATAAAGGTAGTATAATTGACCATATAAGAATGGAAGAATAGTATTAGAGTACTTTATCAGAGAAGCCAGGACAAATTAATGCCCTATGGTGTTGCTGCTTTTCTGATGGAGTGCTCTTTACTTTTGCATGAATCAGTGATACAATTTATTAAGAGTTATATGATAACTCTTAATTAGGTAAAACATATCACTATATTGAGGGTAAGAATTATGAAATTTGATAGTCTAAGTATGCTTCATGTGATGATTTTGGTAGTATTCTTCGCTGGAATACTTTATACTGCTATAAATATTGCTAAAACTAATATAGTAAAATATCAATGCAGACAATTAAAAGGCATATATACCTGTGCTTTAGATTATTCAAGAACCCTAGTTAAAAAACAGTATGTATGCTTTGAAAAATATGATATTTGGCGGTATTGTGTGCATTTTTAATGGAAATGATGTTGATTGAATTATTTTAATAGTAAGGAGAGATAGAATGAACATCATTTCAAATGTATTAAGTTCAGCACTTAACTACTTTTTTAATATAACAGGGGATATAGGAATATCAATAATACTTCTAACTATAGCAGTAAGACTTCTTTTAATTCCGTTATCTATAAAACAGAAACTAGGTATGCAGGAACAACAAGAGATTTCTAAGGGGTTAGAAGAGATTAAGAAAAAATACAAAAACAATAAACAAAAACTAGAACTTGAAACTCAAAAGTACTACAAGGAAAATGCAAAAGGTATGCTTGGATGCTTTACTACAATCTTGCAGCTGCCAATAATTTTTACATTATATAATGTGATTTTAAGAATGCCAATACAGGCAGGTACTATACTTTTGCCATGGGTGGCTAGTGTTAAAATGGCAGATAGTTATTTTATAGTACCAGCTATATATGTACTTTCAATGCTTAGTCCAAATATGTTGGCTTATGTGCCTTTTTTAAGGGTATCAGCGCAAGCAAAGATAAGTAGAACTAATATTATAATAACAGCAGCTATGAGTGTATTAATAACACTAAAAACACCAGTTGCTTTAGGATTATACCTTATAACTACAAGTATATTTTCATTCATGGAAGAATTGTTTTTCAGGCTATATATAAAGAGAAGAGCTGCAGCTTTTAACTAAAGAGCTGTAGGTAAGTGTAATATAGAAGCAGCAGCTGCTGCTTCTTTTTTATGATTAAATGCAATATTGTAAAGAATTTGTGAAATTTAAGCCTGCCAATAGTCTATCTTTCTCCAACTAAAAATAAAACTAATTAAAAGGGTGTGCTGGAGGAAGAAAATGAAGGTTCTTAGACCGATGCTATTCGTAATTGTCTATCCAATATTGATATCAGCGATTTTTTTGGTATCAATGCTTTTAAGTAAACTAGGAAATTTGGTTTTTGGTATTATCAGTATGATTATTGGAATAGGATGTATTGTCTTTGGATTGATTATTTTTATAAAGGAAAAGAAGGAGAAATATAACTTATTAATTATCGGCGGTGTATTGATATCATGCATATACTTCATTCAATACAAGAACCTTCAAATATTAAAAGAAAACCCTAAAGCAGTAACGGTCTTTGATGCTGCTAAAGAGCGAATGACTGCTCAGAAAATGACAGATAAGTATAAAAGCATATTTAAGACCTTCAATTATAAGAATATTACAGTTTATTATCATCCAAGTCTGGAACCTGCATTAAAGCTTATAAAGATATATTTAATTCAGGCGGAGGAAGATACATCTAAAATTTTATCAGATACTACAGGCAACCCATTAACTATATATCTTGATTACGATGAAAACGTTTTTAGAAAACTAGAGCCTAATTTAGTTAATTCTCAAGGTTTTTATATAAGAGCAGAAAATAGAATTAATATATTAGTAAAAGATTGTTATGAGGATATATTATCGCTAGATATAAAAAGCACTGATTTTAAAGATACGTTCATGCATGAATATTGTCATTACAAGCTTAAGGAATTTATAGAGGCAAAAGGGATTACATTTGATAGAGTCCCAGCTTGGATTAATGAAGGTCTTGCATCCTATATAGGACTGGAGGGGGCAAGTCAAATCTATCAGCCTAAAACAATAATGCCTTTTAATCAGTTAATGGATCCCAAAGAATGGATGAGTCAGTCAAATAAAACCAAGGGAGAGGTTTATGTTCAAGCTCACTATGCTGTAAGCCAGCTTATCCTTTCTAGAGGGGAAGGAATAGTGGAAGAACTGCTTTTAAGTACAAAAGAACTGGCTTTTGAAGTTGCCTTCGAAAAAATTATTGGCTTAAATATTCAAGATTATCAAATAGAACTTAAAGAAGACATGAAAAATGGTTGGAGCAGGTATTACAGTATGATTCCTTTAAGCTACCCTAAGGACATTAGCAAGGACAAAATCAGCTGCCTTGAAGAATATATAAATATAAATCCATTTAAGGTGGAACCGCTATTTGATTTAAGCACTTTATACTCAGGTGTAGGAGATTATGAAAAAGCTAGACTTGTTCTTAATGATATTCTCCACAAGGAACCTGAAAATAGTACTGCTTGGAAAAGGCTAGCTTTTGTGTTGCAGAATTTAAACGATTTTGATGGAGCTCTAAAAGCTTATGAAAAGGAACTCAGTATTTCAAACGGCAGCTATGAAAGCTATATGAATATGGCACAGCTATTACTGCTGACTGATATTGATAAAGCTGCAAAAATGGCTGAAAGAGCAACCTGGTACAGGAATAGCAAGTATGTTTTGAAACAGGAAACTGAGATAAGGAAATTTATTGGGGCTATAAAGAATGGTACGCCTTATGAGGGGTGTTTGGAGCTTATAATAGGTGATAGTTTAGCTTCAGATAATTTAAAAAGGGCTATAGTTCAAAAGATTATGAAAGAATATCCAAATATCAAAAATAAAGCTAGAGAAGAGCTAGAGAGAATTCAGTTATAAATTATATTTATCAGACTTAATATATACTTTTTTTCTTTATTAAAAGGAATTATAGAACGGTTATAGAATATATTGGAATTAAGAATTATAGATGAAAGGAAGGACAATTTTATGAGCCCTTTTAATGCTTTTGACACCTTCATGTTTTCTTTTGGTCCTATTTTTATGGTTATAATATTTCTTATGGTAGTTGGAGGTTTTGTTTTTGTTATTTTTAATGGTATAAGGACTTGGAGTCATAATAATGCACAGCCTGTTTTGACAGTATGGGCAAAAGTTGTTTCTAAAAGAACAAGCGTATCAAGCCATGTTCATAACGATAATGGTACACATCATCATTCAAGTTCAACATTTTATTATGTAACCTTTGAAGTTGAGAGCGGAGATAGAATGGAACTTGCTGTAACTGGTCAAGAGTATGGAATGCTTGTAGAAGGAGATACAGGCAAGCTTACATTTCAAGGCACTAGATATAAGGGATTTACAAGAGAAAGATAAGAATAAATTAAATAGTTACTGGATAAGGAACTACTCTTAGGTAGCTCCTTTAATTTTTATTTATCAGCAATTTTTGCAATAATCTTGGCTAAAACTTTTCTGTCGTTTTCATCTGATGCATCCCACATTTCCTTTAAAAGCTTTTCTTCATCATTATGTGGATGAACATGATTTGAAAGATAAGTCCCAACCTTTTCTGCCATATTAGTTATTGTTTCATCCGACATTCCAACAGTTTCGCCGAGATCTACTGCTTTTCCAAGAGTTTTTTTCCAGTCATACCAATTTTCCATTATTCCCACAATAAGTGCCTCCTTATACTTTTATGTTTATATTATTTTATTTTTAGATAAATATATGTAAGCTTAAATTTTATTCGATATGATAAAATATATTATATAAATATGTAAATATATAAATTTAAGAAGCAAGCTTTGAAATGGGAAGTGATTATATGAAACCTAGAATATTGATAGGAGAAATGGCTAAGCTTCATAATATCTCAGCTCAAACCCTAAGATATTATGATAAGATAGATTTATTTAAACCTGGTTACATAGATGAAGAAAATAATTACAGATATTATGGCATTGAGCAGTTCGCTCATCTCGATTCTATTTTGTTTTTAAAAAAGCTTGGAGTACCTTTGAAGGATGTTAGAAAGTATTTTAATCAGAGGAATCTAACGTCCATGATACAAACACTTGAGCAAAATAAAATTATGATATTAAAAGAAATTGAACTTTTAAAGAAGCAGTATGATAGTATTGAAAACAAATTGAGTCTTATAGCTGAATACAGCAGAGGGGAAAGCTTCTACAAATGCAGGATTAAGAATATTCCTTTAAGGAAAATAGCTTATCTTGATTTTGAAGGCGGGGGCGATGAAGTTGGCTTTGAGTATGGCATAAAGGAACTTTCTTCATTGATTAAGGATGATTTAAGTCTTTTTAATGGAACTATTGGGTGTATTATTGGCATAGAAGAGCTTGAAAAGAAAAGATTCAATTACTTTAAATCAGTTGCTATTTTGTTTAGCGATGACAACTGGAGTAGTTTAAAGGATTACCCAGGAGGAGAGTTTGCAGTTGTAGCCTATAAAGGTAAATATGAGAAAGGTGAGGAAGCTTACAGAAGGCTTTTAAAATGGATTAGGGATAATGGCTATAAAATATCAGGAGAAGCTGTAGTGCTTGTAATTGCAGATTCAGCGTTTTCCAACATTGAAGAGGAGTATATAAATGAACTTCAGATTCCTATAAAAAAACCTTGACATTATAGTTGCTATAACCTTTATTATTGTAGTTGTGATTTGTTAAAGGAG
The DNA here is from genome assembly GCF_023656515.1 of Clostridium swellfunianum. Lineage (NCBI taxonomy): Bacteria > Bacillati > Bacillota > Clostridia > Eubacteriales > Clostridiaceae > Clostridium > Clostridium swellfunianum. Next base: position 2,576,998 of record NZ_JAMOFV010000006.1, on the reverse strand, counting down.
GTTGCGGCGGTATGTCTCATAAGGTTGATTATTTAAAGGATGATATAAACAAGCTTTTTATGAAATTTTTGATACCAAGCATAGCTGGTTCAGTTATGGTGTCCATGTATATATTGTTTGATACTATTTTTGTAGGAAGAGGGGTAGGCAGTGAGGGCTTGGCTGCTTTAAACATATCTATTCCAATATACAATGTGTTGTTTGCAGTGGGACTGTTGATGGGAGTTGGTGGTGCTACTGCTATGTCAGTAAGTATAGGACAGAGGAAGTATGATAAGGTTAATGATATTTTTACTTATTCAGTTGTTGCAGCATTTTTGATAGGAGCTTTGATAACTATATTTGGAACTATTTTTATTGATGAACTTTGCTACTTCTTAGGTGCTAATGAGGAAAATGTTTATCTTGTTAAGCAATATTTAAGGGTAGTTATATTATTCAGCACTTCTTTTATAATGGTAAATACTCTTTCTGTTTTTATAAGATCAGACAAGGCTCCTAAGCTTGCTATGTGGGGGACGGCTATTGGAAGTGTACTTAATATAGTGCTTGATGCAGTATTTATATTTACCTTTGGATGGGGAATGAAAGGGGCAGCTATTGCTACCGTTATATCTTCAGTTTTAAGTCTTTGTTTTCTTATATATTTTCATTTTATAAGAGGAAACTCAAGGCTGAGATTAGTAAAGCCTCGTTTTGAGCTTCAGCTTGTAAAAAGAATAGGTCTTAATGGGATACCAAGTTTTATAATTGAAGTATCTTCAGGTATTGTAATTTTTGCTTTTAATAATGTGCTTGAAAGTATAACAGGAACTATTGGTATTTCTGCCTATAGTATTATTGCTAATATATCCTTAATATGCGTGGCTATTTTTACTGGAGTTGCACAAGCAATTCAGCCTATCATAAGCATAAACTTTGGTGCAGAAAAATATAACAGAGTTAATAGGGTTGTTAGGCTTGGAGTAATGTTTTCAGGTTTATTTGGTATCCTATTCTTTACTACTGGCTTATTATTCCCAAGGCAGATAGTTTCATTGTTTAATACAGATAGCATAGAACTTATGAATATAACTGTTAGAGGAATAAGTATATATTTTATAGGCTTTATAATTATGGGACTAAACATTGCTCTCGGAGCCTTTTACCAAGCAATAGAATATTCAATGTTCTCGATGGTTATATCCGTAAGTAGAGGCATAGGTTTTATTCTTATAGGGCTTTTAACACTACCAAGATTATTGGCTGCTGATGGAGTTTGGATAACAGTACCTTTTGCAGAAGCTGCAACCTTAGTTTTAGCCGCAGCGTTTTTTGTAAGAGTAAAGAAAGCTATAAGAAATTCAGAAAAAGCTATAGCGTAGATTTCAAAAAGATAAGTTCTTAAGAATTTATCTTTTTTTAATTTTATTTCCTTTAAGATTTTTTAAAACATATATGCTTTTTAATGAATAATCTTTTAAAAGCTTGTCCATAATTATAATAGATTAGATTGAAAAATCTTTTATAGAGGGGAAATATATAATGAAAAAGATAATTGTGAAGACTTCAACTAAAAAGCCAGGCAAGGATTCAGGTAAGAAAAGCAATGGCAAGTATTTGATTGGGGTAGGCAAAAATTTTTAAATGAGACAATATGTTTTTGGAAAATTACTGTACAGAGCATCCTTATAGTGTAAAAATACACCATAAGGATGTTTTTATTTAAAAAATTCTAATCCACCTGTAACTTTTTTAAAACTTGTTAGTCTATATAAGTAAATGTGCCAGGTTGTGGAAGGAAAGAAAGAAAATGTTTTTAGAAAAAGTAATAAATCACTTTAATAACTATATGATTATTAGTAATATTACTCTTTATATAATGAGTGCAGCAATACTTTTAATGAGTCTTGTATTTATGTTTCATTTGCTTTTTAAAAAGCAGCTGCTTGAAAGAAATATACTTATATCAGGGATATTAGCGAGAGTGCTTATGTTTGCAGGCTTCACTATTGAATTTGCACATCAAATGACCACTTATAATAGATACACACCTATTTATAATGCAAAGTGGGATGCTGTAGTGCAACTTGTACACTTCCTGTTTTGGGGCTATATTGCGGTTGTGGGCGTTTATTATTTATTTGTTATGGGAATTAAAAAGTACAGAGGTCTTATATATACCTTTGATATAGCTATGATGAGCATACCTTTAATATTTGGTATTGTTTTAGGTGTATTTGAGGGTTTATACAATGGAGGAATAGAAAGTCTTCTGCTTATACCTCTGCCAGCTGCTTGTCTCTTTGTTTTTTTTCAATGCTACTGGAGACGCAAACCGAGGTATTATATAGCTTTCTTCATAACTAGTATAATAAGCTTAGCTTGTGCCTACAAATTTAAGTCACTAAAGCTTATGCTGCCCTTTTCGGCTTTCATAATTTTATTAGGCATATATCAGCTGATGATGGCAGACATACAATTAAAAAAGTATAGAGAAATTTTATTAGTATTGCCTATAGCTTTTATCTTTTCAGCAAATCCTTTTTATAATTTATGGATTGCAGTAGAAAGTGGACAAACCTATACTGTTACAAATATTTTCTATAAGGATGTTAAAAATGTTTCACCAAAGGAGATAGAAAAAAGGGTGAGAGCGGCTCTTGAAAATGATAAGGACAAGCTGGAAGTTAAAAAAGTTTCTAATGCTTATATAAGCAAAGCCTATGAGCTTCAGCTTGGAGGCTATAATATATACATTAGTGGTGTGGATGGAAATAGAATCCTCATTGAGAAGAAAGACTCCAAAAGTAAAATAACCGACGATATAGGTTTTGACGGTAACCTGCTTAGGGAAAAGAGCCTGAGTATTTTAAACAAGCTAGGCTATACTTATAATTCCAATACTACTGAAATTAAAGAGAAGGTTGAAAAAGGACAATACATAGTAACTTTCTATCGCAAATTTGATGACGGAAGCTTATATAATTCAATGCTCCCAGCTAGTGAATTTAAATGGGATGCAAACAATGAGTTAAAATTTATGAAAGTAGTAGGAGTTTTTGATATAAAGGATTATTCTACTGTTAAAATAAGCGAAACTCAAATAAAAGAAATTTTAAATAATTTTTATAAAAAGATAAACAAAATCATGCCTAATTACGTCATTACTTATGTAGGGGGAACCTGGAGAGAGAATATAAGTATAGAGTGTGATAATAAGGACAGCTTTGAGCTTGATGCAGTTAATGGTGAGATTTTAAGCTATATAAGCAGTTCCCCAGACTCAGCAAAGTATGATAAAACAGAAGAAGGAATAATTAAGAATAGAGAGAGAGCTATAAATTATGCAAAAGCTATAAGCAGTTTTTGGGATAAGGGGGTCCTTAAAGAGACAGAGCTTGGGAAATCCTATGCTTATGGTCAGTATAATTTTATAGGTTACATACCTTCGGGAAAAGTTACAATAGAAACTTTAATTAATGAAAATGGAGAACTAGAGATATTTACCCAAAATATAACTCCAGACAAGAAAGTTTACTCAAACAAGGAGTTTAAAATAACTAGAAAAGAAGCTATAAAGCTAGTTGAGCAAAATTATAATCCATTTAAAATTTACACAACTAAAGCTGCGTTGGTTTTAACTTCAGATGATTATTTTAATACAGAGCTTAAATGGAGAGTTGGAGTAGTTCCGTTTTTGAGTTCAGAAAAACATTATTATTTAGTAGATGTGAATACAGGAAGTATTGAACCTGTTGGAGATTATGGTAAAGGAGAATAGGTATGAGAGTATGTAAAAGCCAATGCTCACTGTTTAAAGATTTATATAGGGCTTTTCTTCAAGGTGAAGTTGAAGAAGAGACAAGGGCTTGGATGATAAAGCATAAAGAAGAGTGCAGCTTTTGCAGGGAGTGGGCTAAAAGCTTTGAAGAGAATAGAGAGGATAAATTAGACGAAGAAAGTGTACAAAAAGACATATTCGATGAAGCAAAAGGGGCTATAAAAAAAGCTAAGCTATTTCTAGGCTTAGGTATAGGCGCAATTGTTTTTGCGGCTCTTTGGATGTCTGTTTGGCTTAGTATTTAGGTGAGTCTGTATGGAAACTATCAAAAACATTGAGGAGCTTTATGAGAAATATAAGCCTCCTATTTACACTTATCTCTACTATCAGACTGGAAACAGAGAGGCGGCAGAAGAACTTTGCCAGGAGGTTTTTCTTAGAGCTTTCAAAAGTCTAACCTCCTATAGAGGGGATTGTTCTGTTAAGACTTGGCTGTATACCATAGCTCGTAATTTGCATGCAACATGGTATAAGAGAGAAGTAAAGTATGAGATGCTTACTTTAGATAATATAGGGGAGGCAGAATTTATATCAGATAAGGCTTCCCCTGAAGAAACAGTAGAGAAACGTGAAAAGAGGGAGCAGGTAAGAAACATTTTAAATCTTTTGAAGGAAGAGTATCGTTCGGTACTCATATTGTGTGACATTATGGAGTTTTCTTATGGTGAAATTGCATCACTTATGGGGTGGAATCTATCAAAGGTTAAAATAACAATTTACAGGGCAAGAATTCAGTTTAAGACTCTCTTTGAAAGTGAAGGTGATAATAGATGAAGTGTTTTCTAATAAGAGATTTACTTCCTTTCTATGCAGAGGGACAAGTATCGAAAGAAACAAAAACTGTTATAGAGCAGCATTTTAAAGAATGTAATCATTGCAGGGAGCTTTATGAAAGCATTACTGATTATAGCTCGGAGTTAAAGGAAAGTGCCGAATTAATAGAAGCTTGGGAACCAAAGTCTGATGATAGAGAATTTTGGAGAAAATATTATAGTAGTTTGTACATGAAAAATATAGGGTTGTTTTTTGCGGTGCTTTTTTTTATAATTGAGATGGTAAGGTTTGTAAAAAGCTTCAAGTAATGTTTAAATGCTTAATAGATAAGCAGCAGAATTTTTCAATACAGTAATCATACAAAATTCTGTGAATATATTTTTAAGGAAAGTTATATTGAATGGGGGAGAAATCTATGGGCGAAAAAAGGTACCGCAAGGAAGTAGCGTCAAAGGGGATAGGGTTAGGTGCATGTATTGCAGTAGCTATATCCTGGAGTCTTAATCAATCTGTGCTTTGGGCGATAATACACGGGATATTTGGATGGCTTTATGTTTTATATTATCTCATAAAATTTGCATAGCAAGGATTCAAGCTTCTGCTGGATAAGTCAGGGGCTTTTTTGTGTTTTAATGGATAATATAGCTAAAAATGTGGTAGTATTTATACTATGGTTTATATTGCAAAGGAGACGTTAAGATATGAACGAAACTTTAAAGAAACTAAAGCTTACAACACAAAACCCGATCTTAATTTTAAATGCACCTGAAGAATATCAGGAAGTAATAAAGGATATAGAATCAGAAATACATACAGAAATTAAAGACAAATATAAATTCATTCAAATATTTACAAAGGATCTAGCAGAACTTAAGGAGTATGTCCCAAGCGCCGTTGATGCATTAGATGGCGATGGATACTTATGGGTATGCTATCCTAAGGGAACTTCTAAAAAATATAAAAAGTCAGATATAAATAGAGATTCTCTGTTTAATGAAGTTCAAGAGTATAACTTCTCAGGAGTTACTCTAGTATCTATTAGCAATGATTGGTCAGCTTTTAGAATAAGACACAATGATTATATAAAATCAAGTAAGAAATAAAACTAAGGAGGAGAGGATATATATGAAGGTACTAGTTACTGGTGGAGCTGGTTATATAGGAAGTACAGTGTGTTCAGCACTTTTGGACAGAGGGCATACTCCGGTTATTTTAGATTCTCTAGTTACAGGAAGAGAGGAATTCACAAAAGGTAAAATCTTTTATAAAGGTGATATTGCAGATAAGGAACTTTTAACTAAGATATTTACTGAGCATCCAGAAATCAGCCACGTGGTTCATTGTGCTGCATTAATAGTTGTTCCAGATTCTGTTTCTAATCCTTATGGATATTATCACGAAAATGTTGCTAAATCCTTAGAATTGTTCAATAATCTAAACAACCTTGGCTGCAAGAATGTTATATTTAGTTCCTCAGCTTCAATTTATGATGACGTTGAAGGGTTTATGGTAACCGAAAAAGCTCCATTAAATCCAAGAAGCCCATACGCAAGAACAAAATACATGATGGAAATGATACTTAAAGATTTTTGCACAGCTTATGGTATGAAGGGTATAGCGCTAAGATATTTTAATCCAATTGGTGCGGATCCAAAGATGAGAAGTGGAGTTCATGTTCAGTTTCCATCTCACGTCCTTGGAAAGCTTGTTGAGGTTGCATTAGGAGCAAGTCCTCAATTCAATATTACTGGAACTAATTATGATACTCGTGATGGTTCAGGTATAAGAGACTATATTCACGTTTGGGATTTAGCTCAGGCACACGTTAAGGCTATTGAAAACTTTGATGATGCTTTCAGTAAGGCAGAGAACCCTGATTATTTGGTTATAAATCTTGGAACAGGAAGCGGAGTTACAGTTAAGGAACTTGTTACTGCTTTTGAAAATGTCTATGGAAAGACTATAAATAAAGTAGAAACAGAACCAAGACCAGGAGATGTTCCAGGAGCGTACGCAAATGCTGATACTGCCTTAAGACTTTTAGGCTGGAAGGCTGAAAAGGATATTGAAGATGGAATTGCTGATGCTCTTAAGTGGGGAGAGATAAGAGAAAATATAATTAAATACTAAAAATATGGATAGCAGAATAGTTTCTGCTATCTTTTTTTGGCAGCAATCAATTTATAGTAGCAATATATTAGAGCTAAAAGAAGTAAATAGAAAATGCTGCTTTAGTGCAGTTGTATACAAATACTTAGTGGAATGTTGGTAATATATTGAGTAGTTTTGTAGGGTGTGTTATCATGAATTTGTGTAATAGAGTATCTAATTGAGCGGGGGATAATTATGGATGAAAATGTTTTTTTAAGAGCGTTAGATAAAGAATTGGTTGTAGCGTTGGGGTGTACTGAACCTATAGCTATAGCTTTAGCAGCAGCCACGGCAAGAAAATATTCTGGCGATGGTGAAGTATTAGATTTAAAGGTATATGCAAGCAGCAATGTGATAAAGAATGCAATGGCCGTTAACATTCCCGGAACAGGTAGCTGCGGAATAAATTTGGCTGCAGCTTTAGGAGCTCTTGCAGATGCAGATAAAAGCCTTGAGGTCTTAAGTGGTTTAAATAAAAAGGATATTGATGTAGCTAGAGATATGATAAGAGGCGGGGTTATATCTGTAGATACAGCCAATACAAGTAAGAAGCTTTATATTGAAGTTGTTATTAAAACAGATAAGTCCACTTCAAGGGTTATTATAGAGGATAGGCATACCAATGTAACAGTGATTGAAGTTGATGGTGTAGCAGTAAAAGACAGCAGAGTAGAAGAAGTATCTGAGGATAGCAGCGATTTTACTATGCTAAATATCGATAATATATGGAATTTTATTGAGACAGTTAATGTTGATAAGCTAGGTTTAGTTAAGCAAAGTATAGAGCTTAATAAGGCTGCTGGAGAAGAAGGTCTGAGAAATCCCTATGGGCTTCAAGTTGGAAAAACAATTATTGAAGAAATAAAGAAAGGTATCATAGCTGACGATTTAATGAACTATGCTATGGCATTGACTGCAGCAGGTTCAGATGCAAGAATGGCAGGCTGTACTCTAAGCGTTATGAGTAATTCAGGAAGTGGAAACCAAGGTATAACAGCTACTTTGCCAGTAGTTGCTGTTGGAGAAAAGCTTAAAGAGACAGAGGAGAAACTTTTAAGAGCAGTTACACTTAGTCATTTAATAACTATATATATAAAATCAAAATTTGGAAGACTATCAGCTTTATGTGGAGCTACTATAGCTGCTACAGGTGCAAGTTGCGGTGTAGTATATATTTTAGGTGGAAATAAAAGTGCTGTGAGAGCAGCTATCCAAAATATGCTTGGTAATATTACTGGTATGCTTTGTGATGGTGCAAAGATTGGTTGTGCGCTAAAAGTATCTACCTGTACCAATGCTGCTATACAATCTGCATTTCTTGCAAATAGAGGAATCGCAATTAGCGCAACAGATGGAATTATTGAAGAAGATGCAGAGGATACCATTGATAATTTATGCAGATTAGGCAATCAAGGAACCCCTGAAATAGATAAGATAATCCTAGAAATTATGCTTAACAAGTAAAATTGTGAAATGGCTCAGTAAGAGTTTAGTTTATGGATATATAAAATAAACATAAATATATTGCAATACAAATTTAGAAAATAGAAAAACCTGACAAGAATCTCTTGTCAGGTTTTAATTATTTATTAAGCAACGTTTCTGCCTTTTTCAGATTTGCATTTTTTCTCATAGCTGTTGAACATAAGAACAGCAACTAATCCGAAGAATATTGGTCCAGCTATTTGCCAAATTGTTGTTGGCAAATCTCCGCCTAATGCTGGTTCGATTATTGAGAAGAAGTTAGCGAATCCTACTGTTAATGTAACTATTACACCCCAGATAAGAGCAGTACTATAGCTCTTATATACTTCAAATGGTTTTTCTATTTCTTGCTTCTTCTTAAATGCTATAAATGCGATTGATAAGAACATGTAAGGAATAGTCATAGCTACGTTAGTCATAGAAACTAATATTTCGAAGAACTTAGCCATTGAGTCTCCACCGAAGGAAACAAGTGCAATCATTACTACAACGATTATACATTGAATCCACATAGCGTTAACTGGCATTCCGTCTGATTTTCTAGTTTCTCCAACTTTTCCTGGCCATAAAGCTCTTGGAGTTCCATCGATTAACTGCTTTAATGGGGAATAAGTTAGTGTGAAGAAAGCTCCGGATAATGCTAAGAACATTGAAAGTCCGATATATCTTGAAATCCATTGTCCCATAAGTACTGCTGTAGCTTCTGAAGCTCCAAATGCAGTTCCTAAAGAGTAACCTAAGTTAGACATAACTATATAGCTTGCATTTCCAAGTGTAACACCCTTCATAGACATAACTGCTGACCAGTTAGTGAATATACCAATCATGAATATTAATAGTGAATATCCGATTGCTATAACAGCTGCTGATATCATAACACCCTTAGGGAATGTCTTTTCTGGGTTTTCAGTTTGGTCAACAAGACCACCAACTGCTTCAATTCCGCCATATGCGAACAATGCATAAACTACGAATGCTAGAGCTGAAATTGAGTTTCCTGCAAACTTAGGATTTGGTGTAGTCGTGAAAGATTTTAATCCTTCGATTGGTTGAGCTAATTGTCCACCATTTCCTATAAATACTGCTATTGCACCTAAAAGTACAACTATGTTTATCAAAACAACTGCTGATCCACCTACTGAAGTTACCTTCTTTATTTTGTCAACACCCTTTGTTGATACGAAAGTAACTAGTATGAACCAGATAATTCCTAATATACCTAATGTTTTTGGTCCTGTTAACCCTTCAATACCGAAAAGTTTCCAAGTAGCTGTTGTATCCTTACCAAATATAGCATTTGATATTGGAACCCAGATACCTGAGGATACGTTTACCATCCAAATAACATAAGAAGCAAACCACATGAATGTTCCTATGAAAGCGAATCTTGGTCCAACTGATTTTTCCATCCAGGAATAAATTCCACCCTTTTCATTTTTGAAAGCTGCACCAAACTCAGCCATCATCAATGCAAATGGAATAAAGAATGCTATACCAGATATTATATACCATGGAATAGCTGCATATCCCATTTTGTAAAAGGATCTTGGGATGTTATTGAAGCCGTAAACTGAAGTAAATATCATCAGTATAAGAGATACTAATGAAAGTTTTTTGGTAGCGTTTACATTAGAAGACATTTAGTTCTTCCCCCTCTATAATTTTATGATGATTTCTTTGAGTGAATCACTCGAGATTTATTATATAAGCAAATGTCGTATTTTGCAACTAGGAATTTGCTGTTTTATTTATTTTTCGATAATCAGAGTAGTTTTATTCATTGAATTTTTAAAATTATTGAAATCTAATTCAAAAAAGTATGCAAAAACACTGAAATAAATATATTTATCGAATATATTTCTGAAATTTTTGTTTCAAATTTAATTCAATTGAAAAATAAATGAAACTTTAAAAAAAATAAATTCATGTAAGATTATAATTACAAAAAAGAATAGAAATTCATATTTAGCTATTTCATATAAATATTTACATCAATATATCAACATAAATAATCGGTTATGTGACAAGCTAAATTTAATTAAAAAAACAATAAAGCAGCAAAGGAGGACTATATGAAAAAAATTGGTGTATTAATGATGTCCCTAATTATGTTTTTTACATTTTCTTTTGATATTATTCATGCACAGGAACTAAGTGGTGAAGCAGAAAAACTCTCTCAAATTAAAGAATTAAGAGAGAGTATAAAGCAGCACTTAAAAGATAATAAAAAAATAGAAATTCAAATTGAAAAGAGCAGCAAAAAAGTTGAGAAAGTATTAGTTAAGCTTCCTCAAAACAGTCTAGTTTCACAAGAAATTATAGACGAACAAATTAGCCCGAAGCTCGAAATGATAATGAGTCAGCTTATGCAGGTGGGTGAATATGAAACATCCTCCTGGAAACATTTAAATACAGCTAACAGATTAATTAAAAATAAGAAATATGATGCAGGGGTTAAGCATTTAGGCAAAGCAAATGCAGATCTCCAAGAAAAACATGAGCTAATGATTGTTTTTGAACAAGATTTAGAAGAGTTTTTAATTTTTATTAATTCTCTACAGCATAAGTAAAAATTAAAAGATTATTTATTAAGCACTTTGGCAGCTATTTTAAAGCCAAGGTGCTTTTTTAATTATATATTTATAATTTCATACAACACTAGGATACTTCATTTGCTAGAGGCATATTGATGATTAATTACTGGCTTAACGCTCATTCCTGTTTTTGGGGAATTCCACTTATCCAAGAAATTGAGGTGTTTGAGTGTTGTCTGAACGTATTGCCTTTTGCAAAATTGTAAAATGAATTTTTCCGCCTAGCTGATCTAATTCGCAAGGGTATTGAGTTTTACATTTATCACATTCTAGATATTCTCTGCTTCCTATTTTTTCTCTATTATCAAATAAAAAAGGAAGGGGTTCCTCATTATCGTTTCGTTCTTGATTATCAGGAGCTTCTAGTTTGTAGGAATATAAATAGGTCGCTTCTCTCTTTACACTAAAATATTCTCCTCCGCATGCTGGACATTCTAAAGTTTTATTTATGTTCAATTTAAGCACTCCAATCTTATCATATATTTGTTTATATTAGTATTTACATAACTGTATAAAATATTAGAGGCTGTTTCTTAAATTTGAAACAGCCTCTATTTTTAAGCTATTAAAACGATTAATTATTTTAATGTATAAATATGTGCTGACTCCTATATTTAAGGCTGTCCTTCTGCTTGCTGATCCTTAGGGGACTGACCTGCTTGCGTTTCATTAGCTGATGTATCAGTAGCTTGAGGTTCATCAGTTGAAGCTTGTTCTGATGGGGAATTTGTACTTGATGTTTCAGTTGTTTGAGCTTTACTGTTTGGAACCTCACCTTTAGAAATACTTACTATTCCTAAACTTTCAAGTAGTTTGCTAAGACCAACCTTACTAGTTAATGATGGAAGCAGTTTGGTGACGTCTAGCTTATCAGCTATACCTGGAAATAAAGCATTTAGGTCTTCCATACTAATATATATTTTCTGTGCAGACGTGCTGCTGGTTTCATTAGCTTCTGTAGCGTTATTATTTAATTGTTGAGAATTTTTAGCTGACTGAGGATTTTGGTAAGACTGTATAGGTGATATTTGCTGTACGCTCCCAAGTTTTGAGAGTATATTTATTATTTTTCCTAAATTACCTGCCATGGGATAACCTCCTTTAAAGACAAATAGTGTTGACTGATTATAATTTATAGATTCTCTTTATTTCACTACATATTATGTTTGATAAAAGAAAATGTGCAGCTAGTACAATTTAATGTTTTTTATCTTCGTCAAAATATTCTTTAATAAATACCTTGAAGATATTTATTAAAGAAGCTATAGCTGTATAAATAATGTGTTTCAATTTGATTTTACCAGTGATATTATTAAGTAAATATAACTTAAAAGGATTGATAAAAATGAAGAAACAAGATTTGTTTGAACTTATAGAGGATTATAAGCCTATAGATACCAATGAGATAAAGTCTAAAAAAAAGATTCTAGACTTTATTTGTAAGCATGATAACTTTGCAAATAGAAATAATACTTCTGGACATATTACCGGTGCTGCTTGGGTTGTGAACAGGGACAGAAGCAAAGTTCTTTTAACACATCATATAAAGCTTGATATGTGGCTTCAGATAGGAGGCCATGTTGAGGGTGAGGAGCATGTTTTGGAAACTGCTTTAAGAGAGGCAAGAGAGGAATCGGGATTAACAAGCTTAAAGCTAATATCTAATAAGGTTTTTGATACAGATGTACATTTATTCCCACAAAAAGGAGACTTTCCCGCTCACTTTCATTACGATATAAGATTTTTATTCGAAGCTGATGAAAATGAGAAAATTAACAGACAGAAGGAAGAATCAAAGGATATGAAGTGGATAGCTTTGAAGGATGTTCCGATTTACGCAAAAGAAAACACTATTTTAAGGATGACTAATAAGATTAAATAATGGCAATTATTTTTATATTAAATGAGAAAGAGCCCATAATAAAGAGGCTCTTATTTTTTATCCAATTGTTGATTGTGATTTTGAATAAGATTCAACTAATTGATGTCTTGGGTCATCGTAAGGTTTTTCCCAGCCTCTTTTAATAGATAAATCAGCAAGAGCACAATAGCCGTTTAAAACCTGTGTTAAATTGGAGGAATACATTGCTCTAAGCTCTGGAGTTGGAGCAGCTAAAGCAGCATTAAGATAAGCATTAGCTCCGCCCTTAGCACCAGCGAGCATATCGCTTGCTATTATTTCATCATTAATATCTGTAGTTCCTTGAACCATATTACTAATTATTGTAGACATACTATCTTACCTCCCCAGTTATTCCATTTTCATTAATAAACTGCTGGATTCCTTTTATTCTGCCTTCCATTGCAAGAATACCTGCTTCAGCCTGTTTTTTAAGTTCATCATCACCTATTATTGTTTGCATTGCTTTGGCCACAGCCAAGGTGTCATTTTCCATTTTTAATAATCCTGTTAAAGATAATACTTCTGCATCAGATAGATTTCTCATAACATTCCCTCCCGGTCGTCGCATTTTTAAAATACCCATAACTATTGTTTACTTAAGAAGTTTTATTACACTAGTAAGTTAGTGTCAATTTTAAATTAATTATGAAATAAAAATTAACAATGTTTATTCCATAATTATGGAATGTTATACTTATAATTGCATAACAAATATAGAAAGGTGAGCTGATGTATCAAAGGGGAAGAAATAATTTAAAATAGGGGTGGGGTTGAAAATTATGATGGAAAATATAAAGGTGGACTTGAGCAGGGGGATAAAAATATCAAACTTAGAATTAGTTATATTAATTGGATGCATTCCTACTGCTTTAATTCCAGTGGTCTTGTTATCAAGATTTGCACCAGGCTTGTATAACTGGTCCTACAATATTACAAAGGGGCTTATAAATCAAACCTTAATCTTGTATTTATTACTATCTTTTATATTTATTTATTTAATATTATATAAAAGTTCTAAATTTAGACCTATAGATATAGGATTAAAGAAAGGCAAGCTAAAAGATGGTATTATAATAACGGTAATACTGTTTATACTTTTGCAAGTATATGGAGTCGTGTATAGTTACTTTTGCTTTGGAGAGTTAACTATGAATGAAGTGATGTACAAAGGTACTATTGTAGCTGGATATTACATTTCTATGATATTTGGTGTTGCATTTTTTGAAGAAGTTTTGTTTAGAGGAGTTTTAATTCCACAAATATTTATTAGATTAAAATCTGATAAAAGCAAAAATAAAATAATGTTTATGGCTTTATTTATATCTCAGGCTTTGTTTTCAGTTATGCATATTCCTATAAGGCTGATAAACGGAGTTGGTTTTACTGATTTGATGATCAGTTTGGCTTCTATTTTTATAATCGGAATAGTTTTTGCATTTATATACCTTCTCACCGACAATCTGTTTATAGCAATTGGAGTTCATGCTCTTTGGGATATTTCCCAAAATAATGCTGCTACTTTTTATAATAGCAAATATGCTTTTATTGTAGTGGGGGTGTTTGCTTTTGCAATAATGTATGTGTCGGTAGTAAGAAACTCTAAGAGAAACACTAATATGTCCGTTAAGAATTAGATATCTAAGAAGATGCCGCTTCGAAACAGGAGCACTTTCTATAGTATGGGACTGTTTGACGGAGAGTTCGGAGGAGATGCAGAGCTTTGAAAAAAGCTATAATACATATACAGAAATAAGAATGCAGAGGGAGATAAATTATGAATTTTATTGAATTACTTAAGGCAATTATCCTTGGAATAGTACAGGGAATTACAGAATGGCTGCCTGTGAGCAGCACAGGGCATCTTATACTCGTAGAAGACTTTATAAAGTTTAGTCTTTCGGATATCTTTGTAAGTACCTTCTTTGTAGTTATACAATTTGGTTCTATACTTGCGGTAATAGTACTTTTCTTTAGGAAGCTTAACCCTTTCGATGCTGGAAAAACAGATATTCAAAAGCAGGAAACTATAAGTCTTTGGATAAAGATAATTGTTGCAACAGTTCCGGCGGGTATAGTTGGATTTCTATTTGATGATGCAATTGAAGCAGCTTTATATAATCCAACTACAGTGGCTGTGATGTTAATAGGTTACGGAATACTTTTTATAATAATAGAAAGTTGGCAGAAAAGGCCTAAAATCAACGACCTTATGCAGCTTAGCTATATGAAAGCGGTAAGTATAGGATTATTTCAAATGCTTGCCTTGATTCCGGGAACCTCAAGGTCAGGAGCAACCATAATAGGAGCAGTTTTGCTTGGAACCTCGAGGTATATTGCAGCAGAATTTTCATTTTTTATGGCTGTTCCAATAATGCTTGGAGCCAGCGGGTATAAGCTTTTAAAAGCAGGCTTAAGTTTTACAGGTTTTGAGTGGCTTGTATTATGTTCAGGCGCCTTAACAGCTTTTTTAGTTTCTATTTTTGCAATAAGATTTTTGATGGATTATATTAAAAAACATGATTTCAAGGTATTTGGATATTATAGAATAGTACTTGGAATATTAGTTTTAGGGTATTTTTATTTTATTAGATAACTATTATATGATAAAGCAGCGTGCATGGAAATATGCATGCTGCTTTTTTAGTGAATATTTACAAGGACAATGAGTTAAAATTATGGTAATATACTTATTGCGGCTTTATGCTGCGGGTGGGAGAGGGATGTTAGGATAAGAGAGGAAAGGAAGATGAAAAAATTTTTTAAGTTAAGTGACTACAATACTACGGTGAGAAAGGAGGTCATTGCTGGGCTAACTTCATTCTTTGCAATTGTATATATAATAGCTGTTAACGCAAGCATATTAAGCGATGCGGGAATTCCTGTAGAAGGAGAGATAATAGCTACGATTTTAGCAGCGTTTTCAGGGTGTCTTTTGGTAGCATTATTAGCTAATGCTCCAATAATACTAGCTCCAGGTATGGGCTTAAATGCGCTCTTTACTTATACTTTTGTAATGCACATGGGATTAACCTACAGACAGGCCTTTGCTGTAGTATTTGCATCGGGTATTTTATTTTCTTTAGTCGCTTTTACTAAGCTGTCCCACATACTTACTGTATCAATTCCACAATCCTTAAAGGAGTCAATAACAGTAGGAATAGGATTATTTATTGCTTTTATAGGGCTTCAAAAGGGTGGAATAGTCGCTCAAAGCACTACTACTTTTGTGACTCTAGGGCAGATTAATAAACCTTTTGTATATATAACAATAATTAATCTTATAATTACCTTATTTTTATTCTTGAAAAATATATCAGGAAATTTTCTTATAAGTATTATTATAGGAACGCTAACCTCCTGGGCAGCAGGGCTTGTAAGTCTTTCAGATGTAAGCTTAAGTTCGTTGAATTTTGGAGAGTATGGAAAGCTGTTTTTGCAGATGGATTTTTCTAAAATAGCCTCATCGCAATTTTGGATTGCTACTTTTTCATTAACTATGGTGCTTGTTTTTGAAAATATAGGACTTATTCATGGCCAAGTTAATACAATGCTGAATAACCCCCGAAAATTCACACCAGCACTTAGAGCTACATCTATATCAGCTATATTGTGCGGTGTTTTGGGAACTAGTCCAACAGTTGCTACAGCAGAAACTGCAGCTGGTATTACTGCGGGAGGAAAGACTGGTCTTACAGCTATGACTAATGCTGCGTTATTTTTACTGGCACTATTTTTAATACCTTTTATAAAGATAATTCCAGATAGTGCTATAGCACCAATACTCATAGTGCTAGGCGGTATAATGATAAGAAATGTTGTGCACGTTGATTTTCATGACTTTACAGAGTCGTTCCCAGCTTTTCTTACAATAGCAATGATACCTCTTACTTTTAGTATTGTGGATGGAATTGCTTTTGGATTTATAAGCTATCCTCTAGTTAAATTATTTAGTGGAAAGCATAAGGATGTTTCTATTCCTATGTATATAGTTGCCTGTATGTTTCTGTTGAATTTTATACTGCATGCAATAAATTTATAAAATGATAATTATTAGCGTGAAAATCTTAAATACGAAAGATTTTCACGCTTTTTTATAGAATAATTTTTAAACATTTGCATCAAAATCTCTAGTAGATGAAAACTTTTTTAAAGCTTTGAAGGTATATATTATATAAGGCTTTAACTTAATATATAAGGCATAAGGACGGGAGGGTATAGTTATGAAGAAAAATTTGATTATAGTCACTGCTATAATTACCACTTTAGGTTTGATTTCAGTACCAGTAGGCTATGCGAGAGCTACAGAACAAAATTGGAGCAAGGTTGTTTATCCAGGAGTTTATATAGAAGATCTAGAGGTTAGCGGCAAGCAGCTTTCAGAATTGGAAGAATTGATAAAAGAGAAGTATGTAAAACCTGTTCTGTCAAAGAAAATAGAGATTCAGGCTAATGATAAAAAATATGAAATTGATTATGAAAAGCTTCAGGCTAGATATGACGCTGAAGCTGTGGCTAAGGAGGCTTTCAATTACGGAAAGGAAGAAAACATAGTAAAAAGATACATGCTTATAAAATCTCCAGTAAAAAAAGAGTTTAAGCTAAGTTTCACTTATAATCCTGCACCAATTGATGAAATTATAGAAAAAATAGAAAAAGACCATAAAAAAGAGGCTGAGAATGCTAAGATTTCTGTAACAAAAGGCGATATTAAGATAACTCCAGAGAAAACTGGAATGAAGCTTGAAAAAGATAAGCTAAAGCAAGATATACTATCTCAAATAAATGAAGAACTGTCGCAAGAAGTTGTTAAGCTTAATGCTCCATTAGTGGTTGTAAAGCCTGAAATCACTTCTGAGAAGCTTTCTTCTATAAACAGCAAGATTTCTTCCTTTAGCACTAGTTTTTCTACCTCCTCGGCAGGAAGAATTAATAATATAGATTTATCTACAAAGTCTATAAATGGGACTCTTCTTATGCCAGGAGACACCTTTAGCTTCAATGAAGCTGTTGGTGAGAGAACAAGAGAAAGAGGCTATAAGGAAGCAGGAGTTATAATTGGAGACAAGATAGAATCAGGCCTTGGCGGAGGAATTTGCCAAGTCTCAAGTACCTTATACAATGCAATGCTCAAATCAAATATTAAGGCTGTAGAGAGAAGAAATCATTCACTTCCATTAGCCTATATAGGTAAAGGACTTGATGCTACAGTAGACTGGGGAAACATTGACCTTAAGTTTAAAAATACTTTAGATGTACCTGTTTATATAGAAGGCTACACTGAAAATAAGAATGTATATTTTAATATTTATTCAAATCAAGACTTAACAAAGAAGTCTTATGAGTTAGTAACTGAAGTGACTGATACCATTCAACCAACAGTTAAGTATATAGACGATCCTAAGCGTAATGAAGGCTATACTGAAGTTGTGAAAAAAGCATCTGCAGGATATAAGGTTAAAACTTATAGAAAAATCTTTGAAAATGGAAAGTTAATTAAAACTGAGCTTGTTTCAAGCGACTATTACAGAGCTGTGAATGGAGAAATTATTAGAGGTACTAAAAAAGTTTCCAAATAATATCGAAAGAATGAAAACCTTATTGTCAGCTTATGGGTATATATTATGTAAGCAATAAAAAATCCGGCCGGATTTATATTTTAGCAGGAGGATTCAACGTTGGACAGAGAATTACTACAAAGAATTAGAGAGGGTGACAACGAAGCTTTTGAGGAGCTTTATAACAAATATGCAGATTACGCTCTAAGGGTTGCCGCGGTAGTAACAAAAAACAAGATGAGCGCTGCAGATGCTGTTCAGGAAGCTTTCATAAGGGTTTATAAAAATATACAAGCTTTTGATTTAGATAAACCTTTTGAACCTTGGTTCTATAGAATTTTAATCAATGAATGCAACAGGGTACTTGGGAAAAATTCTAACCTAGTTCTTGTTGATGATTTTATTGAAAATAATATTCAAGGTTCCAGTGAGGATGCTTACAATTTCGAGGAATATGAAAGCTTGTATAAAGCAATAGAGAGTTTAGAGGATAACAATAAAATTCCTATAGTTCTTAAATACTTAAGAGGTTTTAAGGAAAGTGAGATTGCTGATATTCTTGGTATCAATATCAACACTATAAAGTCTAGATTATTTAAGGGAAGGCAAAAGCTGAGAACTATAATTGAAAGACTGGAGGAGAATAGGGGTGATGGATCATATGGAAGATAAAAAAGTTAGAGACGCTATTTTTGAAGGCACTGAAGAAGCAGCAGAATTAAAGAATATGGTATGGAACAATATCCAAAAGGAGCTAAACTTAGATGGGGGAAAAGTAAAAACAATGAAGAGAAGTGATAGAAGAAAGAAAAAAGGAGTACCTGCATTTGTTAAGTACGGCAGCGTTGCTGCAGCAGTAGCTTTAGTTGTAGGTTTTAATACAGACTATGGGCAGGCAGCCGTCGGCAAGATTAAGGAAATATTTGCGCCAAACAAAGTAATCAAGCAGGGAATTGAGGGGATGCCGACGCAGGATAATGTCACCCTAAAGGAAAGCGCAATGAAATATATCATTTATATTGATGAACAGATGTACACAATGCAGAATTTAGAAGGTAAAGATAAAATAGTTCCAAAGAACAAGGCAGCCAACTATCCAGAGGTATTTATGGAAATTCAGCAGATTAAGGATAAGAAGCCTTCTGCAGTAGCAGAAGATGTTGAAAAGGAGCTCAAGTCAAAGTTCAAAACTGTTGAGAACAAAGGTGCTGTAAAAGACCCTGTAAGCGGGATACTGCTTCGTGCTAAAAGCGGTACAAATTCAAAGGATACAGTAGTTCAGTATTATCTTGTTGATAATACAAAGGGAGGAACTTTTGTAATTAAGGAACAATATTTTATTGAAGCAGCAGAGGGGCATGGAGCAAGGTTTTACAATATGCTGAAGGAATTTAAGATAGTGAATGAGTAATATAAAAGGATTGCAGCACTTAATCAGGCTGCAATCCTTATTTTTAGTTATTTAATAGCTCTTCTAGCTTTTCTTTTATGTAAGCTCTTAGTTCCTTGTCACCTACAAAGGTGTTTTCATCAAAATCACTAGGTTTAACTCTAAAGAAATTGATTATAAGCTTATTGTCTTTGATAAGATACTCATCTAGGTGAAGTGGTGAGAAATAAACTTCAAGCTCGTTGTATTTTGAGTTAGGGAACTTAGAATTTAGTTCATCTATTAAGTAGTCTAAATTGAGTTTTTTAATAGGAGCAACCATTAGGTTAGTGTACTCAAGGTCTTCCATCATCCAAAGGTTATTGTTATAGAAACGGCCTTCTTCTCTGGAGCTTCTTGAAAAAATTTCTCTGTTTTTAAGCGCACTTAAAGCCCTACGAACAGACTCTTCTGTGAAGTTAGCGTCGTAAGCTAGAGTTAATCCCTGCATTGAAGTTAGATCGTAAATGAACATTTCAGAAACATTTTCTCTATCTTTTACTGCATTCCAAAAATACAACATTGCTTCTATAGTTTCTAAATTCAGCTTAATTGAAGTTATCATGATATATCCCTCCTGAATTTTTATATCTTCTGCCTAATATCGTTTACATGAATTATTATAGCACTCTTTTCAGTAGAAGTGAAATTACTTTAGCGAATTAAACAAAAGTTGTATTAATAGTATAAATTTAAAGCTTACACATATGTATTATATAGAAAAGTACTATTAGGTTAGGAGAAATAAAATGAAAAAATCTATACTTATTAGCGGTTTTTTATTGCTTGCAGGCTTAGTTTTATCAGGCTGCACTGTTTCAGATTTTCAAAAAACAGTATATAACGATGATGCAAAGATAGCTAAGAAGGCTGATAGCTATAACTTTAAAAGTAGAGTTGGAACTACTACAAGTCATAGATCAGAAATAAAGTTTGGAACTTTTTATGGTATGGATACTCTATGGTCTATAGATGCAAAAGAACAAACAGAGGTAACCGTAGATTATGATATAAAGATTGAAAAAGGAGATTTTAAGGTAGTGCTGATTGGACCTGATAACAAGGTTATAACTATTGTAGATGGAGGAAAGACAGGTAAGCAGGGAATTAAGGTTCAAAAAGGAAACAGCAGAATAAAAATTGTGGGAAGAGATGCTAAGGGTAATATCAAAATAGATATAACTGGTGATAAAAATTTAAAGATAAAAAAGCTAAATAACTAGAATTGCTTAAAAGACGCTGAAATAGGTGTCTTTTTTATATGAGGAAATACCTGCATGTCTGGGTACGTACTTAAATTCAAAGATATGGACGTATATAAGAAGTAAAGGACTGCTTGAATAAATATGAAGTTGGAGGAATTTGAATATGATAAAGAAACTAGTTATAGTTTTGCTTTCAGCAGCTATATTGTCAGGCTGTACTCAAGCTAAAACAGCAAACAGCAGTGCCATACCTAACAATGAGATACCTGGTTTAGTGGACAACCTTATTAAGGAACAGGCAGGTACAAAGCAGTCTGCTGAAGATGAAGCCAAGATAAAAGCAGAACAGGAAGCAAAGCTTAAGGCTGAACAAGAGGCAAAAGAAAAAGAAGAGGAACAATCCAAGGCAAAGGCTAAAGCTGAAGAAGCTAAAGCACGACAAGCAGCTAAGGCTGAGATAAAGCCGTCTGCATCTACTGCTTCTAAGCCATCTCCTGAGAAAGTTGTACCAAAACCAGCGCAGCAAGCCTCAACACAAAATAGTACAAGCTCTTCTGCATTAAAGCATCCAGTAGAATATAAAGCTAGTATTGAAGAAGAAATATTAGTGCTTGTAAATCAAGAAAGAGCAAAAGCAGGAGTTAAGCCTTTGGTTATGAATGAAACTTTAAGAAGCATGGCAAGATACAAATCTAATGATATGCTTCAGCATGATTACTTTGAGCACACCTCACCCAATATAGGAGGGTTAAGTAGTTTAGCTAAGAATTTTAACTACAGATATACTACTATTGGGGAAAATATTTGGATGGCTAAAGCCTCAAGTGTCGATTACTTAAGACAGAATGCTACTGCTGTAAAGATAATGAATGGATGGATGAATTCACCTGGGCATAAAGCAAATATTTTAGATCCTGCCTTTGGTAGGATAGGTGTGGGAGTAACCTTATCAACTGATGGATTAAGTCACGCAACTCAGGAGTTTTCAAATTAGATATATATATAATGCATTAGAGCTTTTGCATTATATATAAATGCCAAAATCTAGACCAATATGTATGGTATAATTATAGAAATAAATATTTAATCAGATATAGAGGTTTAAGATGGCAGATAACAAAAGTATTAGTAAAATATTAAAACCAAAGCTTTCAAAGGATTTAGACTTGATGGACATTTCGAGAGATAACCTGGAGGATTATGCTTCAATTTCATACGCACTAGTTAAGGATGGTTTTATAGAAGACCACGAAGCTAAAAAGGTATCCTTTAAGGAAGTATTGTTTAAGAATACAGTTTTCCTGAATGTTTCTTTAGAAGCCTGTGAGCTTACAGATGTGAGATTTGAAAACTGTGATTTATCCAACCTTGATTTAAGAGAAAGCTCGCTGCACAGAGTGGAATTTGTAAATTGCAAGCTTATTGGTTTAAACTTAACAGAAACAACTTTAAGAAATATTGTTTTTGAAGACTGTAATGGACGATATGCGCTATTTAGATTTGCTGATTGCAAGCAGGTGTCCTTCAAAGGATGTCAACTTGGGGCTTCAGACTTTCAAGAAAGTCAGCTTTCAAAAGTTGAGTTTATCAGCACAGATTTAACTGAGTGCCAAATGTATGGAGTTAAGCTTGAAGGAATTGACTTAAGCAGCTGTGGAATAGACGGCTTGGCAGCAAGGGTTGAAAATGTTAGAGGGGCCATTGTATCAACGGCTCAGGCTATTTCGCTTACAAGTCTTCTTGGACTTGTAATTAAGGAATAGAACTAAATAAGGTTATTAAAATATGCTGGACAATTTGTTCAGCATATTTTTTTCTAGTAAAGTTATATTTATATGTTTTTATATTTATCTATAAAATAGTTGCTAATGTGTGGGAGAAATCTATAATTTAACTTGTAGTAATAAGTGAAAGAGATTATTGAGGTTTGACTGGGGGAAGAAAATTGTGAAATTAAACATTGAAAAGCTCATGGACTTGTACATGGGTTCGGTGTATGGGCTTGCCAAGAGCATTTTAATAAACACGGGTACTGAGCAGGATATTGAGGAATGTGTACAGGATGTTTTTATTGAAGCTTGGAACAACATAGATAAGTTTGATGAGAGCAGAGGAAGCTTAAAGACTTGGATATTAATACTTTGCAAATACAAGGCTTTAAATAAAAAGAAAGCATTGATAAAGAAAAATAATATTATTGATATTGAAGCTTTACAGCTTTCATCAAAGGAAGATATTGAAGAAAATATTTTGCTTAAGGAAAGAAAGGATGAAGTTATTGAAGTAATAAAATCTTTCAATCCAATAGATAAAGAAATATTTTTAAGAAGATACTTCATGGAGCAGAGTATTGAATACATTTGCGGATATATGAAGCTAAGCAGACAGGCTGTGGATAATAGGCTTTGGAGAGGAAGAAAGAGGCTGAGAGAAATAATAGAGATTGAGGGAAGGAGGCATATAAATGAACAGCGAGGATAAGGAAATATTTGATCTTATGGTAAGTCTTTCAGAAGAGGAAAGCAGGAGACTTCTTGAAGATGTAGATTTTGGTGAAGAAGAATTGAGCTGTGATCAAAGAAACAGAATTAAAAATAATGTTTTAAGGGAATTAGAGAAAACTCCAGCAAAGACAAGGCGCGAACTAAAAAAGAGCTTAATAGCAGCTTCGGCTTTAGCGCTGATAATATTTACTGGCTTCACACCTCCAGGAAAAAAGGCTGTGGCTGAAATTATAAAAAGGCTTTATTTTATTCCAGGAGTAGGTAGTGTTCAGGAAAGCAAGGGAAGAGAGCTTTATGTGCTTTCTAAACCAATAAGAGCGAGCTTTAACGGCGGAGAAATAGTTGTAAAATCAGTTGTTAAAGACAGAAGCTCCTTATCACTAGAACTTGAAGGTGACAAATATATTGAAGCTGAAGCTTTTGCAAGTATTTTTATCACAGCTGAAAATGGTAATAGCTACAATAAGCAAACTTATTCCCTTGGCAGCGGTGGAAGTATATGGACCGGAAATCTAGGCTTCAGTAACGTGCCTGAAGATATGAGAAGCTTTTATATTATACTTCCTGATAAAAGCAGTATCCACGTAGCTTTAAGACTTGGTGAAAGCTTTGGGAATTATTCAGAAATGGGACCTACAGATATTAAGAATAACCTAGGAATAACTTTAGTACCCTCTAAGCAGGAAGATAAAATGAAATTTAATCTAATAGAGCATCCTTCAGCAAACAGAAAGATAGCAGAATACGGTCAGCAGGTAGATCTTGATAACTATGGAAAGTACGATATTTCTCTAAAGGATGACCTTGGAAGGCAATATGAGTTGGATTATCCTAAGCAGTTTTCTTCGCCTTTGTCAGAGTTCTATTTTGTTCCTAAGGAGGATGCAAAAAACTATATAGTTGAAATACCTGAAGTAAGCTTAACCTATAAAATTGATAAGAGTATTAAATTTCAAATACCAAAGGAAGGGGAACTTGAATTAAATAAGTATTATGATATAAGCGGATATACCTTTACAATAAAGAAGGCAGTGAGAACAGGAAACAATATAAGAATTTATGTGGATACAAATTATGATAATGCGAAAGTTGAGAACCTAAGCGAACTTAAAATTATCGCTATAAATTCTGAAAGAAGCATGGGCTACAGTTGGAATGTTAAACGTGACAATAGAACTGTTGAATATTATGAATTTGACTTTAAGGGAAATTCTAAAAACATTGATTTAAGAATTTCAGAATTCAAAACAATCTTGAATGGTCCTTGGAAATTTCAGTTTCCTGCCAAATAGAATAAGCTTCTTACAATAATTGTAATGCATAATAATATCTAAATTTAGAAAGATAATATTAGATTTATATTGTAGGAACTATATTATTTATTTTAGGAGGACTTATAAATGATTCAATGGAGAGGACTATTTACTGAAGATGAAGCAAAGCTATTAGTTGAGATTGTAAATTCACAATTGATTAAAAATGACAAGCATAATAATAGGGGCAATCTAAAGATAGCTGTTAATGAATATCTTGGAAGCACTCCAGCTAGAGATACTATAATAAATAAGCTTGAAAGTCTCAACCAGGAGCAGTGCAATGAGATTATAAATGCCTGCATAGGACTTGGAAGACAAGAAAATATAAACGAACTTACAAATATATTTAACCCTCAAGAATCAACCTTTCAAAAATAAGGATTATAACGCTGGCGGATATTTTTCTGCCAGCGTTATTTTTTTATCATAGACTTAAGAGTAATTATATAAAATCAGAATTTAATTATTAATACAAACAGTAAATTGAGGTAATTGTTTAGACAAATTTTACGAGTTATATACTGAAAGAAAATAGCGTTCAAATATCAAAAATGAATTTTTTGATATCCAATTATTCAATAAATTTGATGGGTAATAAATAGCATATAATTGAAAATTGAAGGATTAAGCATCAAATAAAGTCAAATTTGACGAATGTAAACGGTATTTAAAGAAATATTACAACTTTCATAGCATATAAAGATATGAATGAAAAATCAATAAAATGAATAATTTAATTCGCAATTATTCAAATATATATTGACACTGAAAAAAGGACATGCTAATATAAACTTACGAAATTTTAAAATTATTTTAACACTATTAAAAGGGGGACAAAAATGATTAATAAGGTTCAAAAGCAGAAGACCGAAAAAAAAGGCCTATTTGCCAGATTCTTAGATGTTGTTGAAAAAGTAGGAAATAAAATGCCTCATCCAGTAACAATCTTCTTAATACTTTGTGCGGCAATAGTTATTATTTCTCACATATTAGCAACAGCAGGAGTTTCAGTAACCTATACGGGGTTTGATTCAAAAACACAAAAGATGGGAGAAATAACAGTAAAGGCAATAAGTCTTTTAACTCCAGACGGTGTAAGATATATGTTCACTGATGCAGTTAAAAACTTTACAGGCTTTGCACCTCTTGGAACAGTTTTAGTTGCGCTTTTAGGCGTTGGGGTTGCAGAAGGAACAGGACTTATATCAGCTTTAATAAGAAAATTAGTATTAGGTACTCCTAAGAGACTTATAACAGCAGTAGTTGTATTTGCAGGTGTTATGTCAAATATTGCTTCAGACGCAGGCTATGTTGTTTTAATACCTCTTGGTGCGGTAATATTTTTAGGTTTTAAGAGACACCCTCTCGCTGGTGTCGCAGCAGCTTTTGCTGGCGTATCAGGTGGCTTCAGTGCTAATCTTTTCCCAGGACCCACAGATGCTCTTCTTGGTGGAATCACAACAGAAGCAGCTAAGATGCTTGATCCAAAATATTCTGTAGGGGCTACTGATAACTGGTACTTCCTTGCAGTATCAACTGTGTTAATTACTATACTTGGAACTTATGTAGTTGAGAAAATAGTTGAACCAAGACTTGGGGAGTATAAGGGAAATGCTTCGGTTACACTTGAAAAATTAACTGATTCCGAAAAGAAGGGTCTAAAATATGCTTTAATAGGTTTTATACTAACGGCTGCAGCTATGGTAGCGTTAGTAGCTCCATATAACGGATTGTTAAGAGATCCTAAAACACATAAGGTTCTAGAATCCCCATTCATGACTTCAATAGTTGTGGTTATAGCTTTAGCTTTCTTAATACCAGGAATCTTCTATGGCATTGGGTCAGGAACTGCTAAGACCGATAAGGCAATTGTTGCTCAAGCTTCTAAAGCTATGGCTTCAATGGGCAGCTATATAGTACTTGTTTTCGTAGCAGCTCAGTTTGTTGCTTACTTTAACTATTCAAAGCTTGGCACTATACTTGCGGTATCAGGTGCAGACTTTTTAAAGGGAGCAGGCATAAAGGGTATCCCGCTAATGATAGGGTTTGTAATAGTAACAGCACTTATCAACCTATTTATGGCTTCAGCTTCTGCTAAGTGGGCAATTATGGCTCCAATATTTGTTCCTATGCTTATGCAGATGGGCTTTGCACCAGAATTTACTCAGGTTGCCTTCAGAATAGGTGATTCTACAACAAATATAATAACGCCATTAATGTCATACTTTGCTATGATAGTAGCACTATCAGAGAAATATGATAAGGATGCTGGTATTGGAACACTTATATCTACAATGGTTCCATTCTCAATAGTATTCCTTGTAGGATGGACAATACTTCTAGTAGTATGGTATGTATTAGGTCTCCCAATAGGACCAGGTGCAGGAATATTCATGTAGTTATAAAAAGGTACCTAGCTAGGTACCTTTTCTAATGGGATTAGTTTTAAATTAGTAGTGATTATAAAAAAGAAAGGAAGCGGTAAAATGGTTAATAGAGAAAGAATAGTTAATGAGTTTCTAAAGTATATACAAATAGACAGCTTGTCTGGAACTGAGGGAAACTTTGCAAAATTTATCATAGGCGAGCTTGAGGCTGTTGGAGCTGAAGTTTATGTAGATGCTGCAGGAGAAAAAATTGGCGGAGAAACTGGAAATGTTATTGCTAAGGTTAAGGGAAGTCTTGATAAGCAGCCGGTTTTATTTAGCTGTCATATGGATACAGTAACTCCTGGAATAGGAATAAAGCCCGTAATTAAAGATGAGGTTATATACAGTGATGGAACTACTATACTTGGCGGTGATAACAAGGCAGGTATAGCTGCGGTACTTGAGGCTTTAAAGTGTATAAAGGAAAATAATTTGGAGCATGGTCCAATAGAAATTGTGTTTAGCATAGCAGAGGAAACAGGATTATTTGGTGCTAAAAATCTTGACTACAACAGGCTTGAAGCAAAGCTAGGTTATGTGCTTGATAGCGGCGGAGAACCAGGACAAATTATTGTAAAGGGACCTGCTCAGGATAAAATAGATGTAAAAATCATTGGAAGACCTGCCCATGCTGGAGTTTGCCCTGAAGAAGGGATAAGTGCAATTCAGGTTGCTTCTGCTGCAATAGCAAATATGAGACTTTTAAGAATTGATGAAGAAACTACGGCTAACATAGGTTCAATAAGTGGTCAGGGGCCAACAAATATAGTTTGTCCTGAAGTTATAATAAAAGCAGAAGCAAGAAGCTTAAGCAGTGAAAAGCTTGATGCTCAAACAGCTCATATGGTTCAGTGCTTTGAAAAGGCAGCTGAGAATTTTGGAGCAAAAGTTGAAATTGAGACTTCAAGAGCGTATGGTCCTTTTGTTATAGACGAAGATGATGAAATTGTTGCCCTTGTAAAGAAGGCTTGTGGTAATATGGGATTAAGCTCCTTCACAGCAGCTACAGGAGGCGGCAGCGACACTAATATACTAAATGGACATGGTATAAAAGCTGTTAATCTTGGAATAGGTGAAAGAAAGCCTCATACTCTTGAAGAACATTTGAGAATTGAGGATTTAGTTAACACATCAAGGTTAGTTTTAGAAATAATTAAAGCAGTTTAATTTGGAGCTCCACATTGGTGGGGCTCTTTTTGGTATACTATATTTAAACTATACAGGACAAAGGATGTGATTTAGTGATAGACAGATGTATACTGAGCTTAATAAAAATATCCTCAAAGGGAAGCTATGAGGCTACTAAGGAAGGCTTCTTAATACAAATTGGTGAATCTCAAAAGTGCATGGCACTATTAAATAACGAGGCAGTTGAATTCAACATAAAAACTATTAAATGGCTTCCAGGTTCTTATGAACCTATTGAAGAAAAGACTTTATATAAAAAAATTGAGTATATGGAGCTAGATGGCTTAAGCAATGAGGAAATCTTATCTAGATTTAAATCTATTGTTGATAAGCTCAGCGATTAGTTTCAAAGAATGAATAGCAAGAATACTAAAAGGAGCCTTGAGGGCTCCTTTTAGTATTCTTGATTAAGTAAATTATTAGTGTTACAGGCTAATCCACAGGAACAACGGGTTGAACCAAACAGTACTGAATAGGAAAGCGGAAACTCTCTATTAACATTTTGAACATCCCTTGTAAATTCCTGTTGTGCTTCAGTGAGGGTAGGCAGAGCGTCAGCTTCCTGCTGTGTATCAATAACAGCTCCAAGAGGTACAAAACGATTATCAGGCAGTCTTACACCACCAGTCACAACTGCATTTGGAGATATATAAGCACCTTCCCCAATAATACAGTTAAAAACAATGGCATTAAAGCCTACAAAAGCATTATCCTTAATCTTGCAGGGTCCATGAACTAAACAACCATGAGCACAGCTGACACCTTCACCGATGTAAATTGAATACTTTCTTCCATTTGATATAACTCTTCCATTCTTTAAACCATGCAAAATAACTCCATCTTGAATATTTGTATTTGCTCCAATATAAAAAGGTGTTCCTTCATCTGCTCTTATAGACACATTTGAGGCAATAAAAACATTCTCCTTTATAGTTATATCCCCAATTACTGAGGAAAAGGGACCGATAAAAGCAGAAGAATCTACAGTTGGGCAAATGCTGCAAGGGTTAAAAGAAGTAGAGGGGTTAGGACCGATAAAATGTACAAAAATATTAAGCATATCTTTAGGAATCTTGGAAAGTTTCATATACTTCTCCTTCTTAATAAAGGGCTTTCCTATATTCTATTTTAGACTCAAAAAAGATGTTACTGCATAAATGCGTATAAAATATAGAAATATATTGATTTGATCTTGTAAGATTTTTTTTGAATCTGCAGGGAATTATATGAACATAGTAGCTCAATGATTGGTTAAGGAAGGTTATATTATGCATTTTATACTTTGTATAATAACTGTATATATGGTGTTCATTATTGTAGCATTGCCGAAAGTTTTGATATACAAAGTACCAGTATAAAGGGGTTTTTAGAGATGAATAATAGAGTTTTAGATGATATACATAGTAAGTTCGTTGATATAAATAAAGAACTTTTTAATTTGTGGCGTGTTGAAGTTTTGTTTAGCTGGAGATGGTGGCTCAACTTAGCTCTAACTATTATTCCTTGGATAATATGGATGAGGTATAGGCGTAGAGAAGATACAATACGAATGCTGTTTACTGCCTTTGTTATAGCAGTAGTTACCGATTTTCTCGATATTATTGGTATTTCTTATGGACTTTGGCACTATGACTGGACGCTGCTTCCCCTATTTCCCATATATATCCCATGGAATTTTTCTTTATTCCCTGTTCTCATTATGTTTATGTTTCAAACTATGCCAAAGGTTAGTCCTATTATAAAAGCTCTTGGTTTCGGAGGGTTTAGCGGCTATTTAATGGAGCCTGTTTTTTCGAAAATAGGTATGTATCACAATATTCGCTGGAGCTGTTTTAAGTCTTTTATAATTTATGTACCTTTATATTTATTTTTCTTTTGGGTATACAAACAAACAGAAAAATGTAAAATTTAAATAAAACTAGTGAAACACTTAACAAAAATAGTCTATAATATATATTAATAACTTTATGTATTGATAACATGAGGTTGTTTGTTTTATTATAATAAAGTGATGAATTTAATTTACATATTAAATGAAATTGAATAGGAGAGAATTAAGATATGGCTAATCAAATAGTTAAACCATCAACCCTTCCAGGCTTTCTAGAGTGGCTTCCAGCTGACCAAATAGCTTTTAATAAAATGATGGATACAATAAGAAAGAATTATGAAAAGTATGGCTTTATTCCTGTGGATACTCCTGTTATAGAAAAGTCAGAGGTACTTTTGGCTAAAGGTGGCGGAGATACAGAAAAGCAAATTTATAGATTCAACAAGGGTGACAGTGATTTGTCCCTTCGTTTCGACCTTACTGTTCCTCTAGCTAGATTTGTGGCTCAACACATGAGCGAATTAAACTTTCCCTTTAGGAGATACCAAATAGGTAAGGTTTATAGAGGAGAAAGAAGTCAAAAAGGTAGATTTAGAGAATTCTACCAATGTGATATAGATATAATAGGAAACGGAAAGCTAAACATTATAAACGATGCTGAAATTCCTAGTATCATTTACTCAACCTTTACTGACCTAGGCTTTGACTCCTTCACAATTCACATCAACAACAGAAAGGTTTTAAACGGCTTCTTTGAAGCAGTTGGTGTTGAAGCTAAGATGGAGGTTTTAAGAACCATCGACAAGCTTGACAAGATAGGCATGGAGGCAGTTAAAAGTGAGCTTAAGGAGTTAGGCTTAGCTGACGAGGCTGTTTCTAGAATTGAGCAGTTTATAAATATCACAGGCAGCAATGATGAAATATTAGAAGGCTTAAAAAATCTTAACATAGAAAACGAAGAGTTTGCTTTAGGCTTAGAGGAGCTTTCAAAGGTTGTTTATTATATAAGGCAATTTGGAGTTCCTGATAAAAACTTTGCTATAGATTTAAAAATAGCAAGAGGACTTGATTACTATACAGGAACAGTTTATGAAACAATACTTAACGATTACCCAAGCATTGGTTCAGTATGCTCAGGGGGGAGATATGACAACCTTGCTGAATACTATACAACCCAAAAGCTTCCAGGAGTAGGTATTTCTATAGGCTTAAGCAGATTGTTCTATCAGCTTAAGGAAGCAGGCTTCTTTAAGGAAAGTACTTCTTCAACCTTAACAAAGGTTTTAGTTGTACCAATGGACGAGAATATTGGTTACTCAATTGGAGTTTCAAACGAGCTTAAAAAAGCCGGCATAATTACTGAAGTTTATTTTGAAGAAGGTAAGTTTGCAAAGAAACTTAATTATGCAAACAAACTAGGAATCCCTTATGTAATTATAATTGGTGGAGACGAGATTGCTAGTGGTGTATTAACTCTTAAGAATATGGTTACTGGGGAGCAGTTTAAGCTAACTGTACAAGACATAGTAGACAAAATTAAATAAAGATATTAGAAGGCAGCCTAAGCAGGCTGCCTTTTACAATACTATCTCCACAGAATATAATCCATCTATATTAACAAACTTGCCTATAGTAGACTTTTGTCCTGAAGGATTATTTATTAAGTCATTTATATTAACCACTTTCATAAGCATTTTTGCTATCATTGGGTTTAATTCGCTAGATTTACCATCTTTAAAATGCAGTATTATTTTCATAGTAAAAAACCTCCTTTCTTGAATACATAGGTCTATATATGTTTATTCAGTAAGGAGAGAATTTGTTCATGTTATTTTTAAAACAATATATTGAGGTGTTGTACACATTATGCACAATATGTTGTGGATAACTTTACAGAATTATTTTAAAATAAGCTCCACCCTGTGGATTGTTTTCTGCAGTTATGCTTCCTTTGTGCTTTTCTACTATGGTTTTGGCTATTGCAAGTCCTAAACCATACTTGCCGCCTTTGCCTTTATAGAATCTGTCAAATATTCTGGGAATATCCTCTTCTTCAAGACCAGAGCCATCATCTAATATTTTAATGACTGAATAACTATCTTCTATTGAAAAGAAAATATCTATATTTTCCTTAGCATATCTTAATGAGTTTGCAAGAATGTTTAATATTGACCTTGAGAATTTTTCTTCGTCAATATTAAGAACAGAGTCACTATTATCTATATGCAGCCTAATATTTCTATTTTCATAAAGTGCTATTCCTCTTATCCTTTCAATACAGCTTCTTAGGAAGTTTTCTGCATTAACTGCTTCTATATTCAGGTTTTCCTGCATTGTATCTATTTTAGACAGATAAAGCAAATCTTCTACCAGGCTTGAAAGCCTTTTGCTTTCATCAATTATTATTTCAACTGCTTTATCTTTGTTTTCCACCACACCATACTTAATTCCTTCAGCGTAGCCTTGAATAGACATTAAGGGTGTGCGAAGCTCGTGAGAAGAGTTTTGAAGGAAGGTTTTCATTGTATTATCATAAGCAGATAGCTTCTCTGACATGGCAATCATGGTTCTGCCGAGTTCACCAGTTTCATCATCTGAAAAGTTGATTTCAGGGGCTGCATATTCCCTGTTTCCAATGTTTTGAGCAAATTTGCTAAGCTGTGAAATTGGATTGGAAATTTTCCGAGACAATGCATTAGACATAGTTAATGCCATTGCTGCTGCCAGCAAAAGTATTCCTGCCAATATAATGTTAATGGTAGACTTAAGCTGCATACTTTGGGCTAAATCAGAATAGAGGAACAGGTAACCTATGCTCTTATTGTTTTGAAGCTTTAGGGGATAGACCATAGAGGCATAGCTTTTGCCTGAAGCTGAAAAATATAATATTCTATTTTTTACAGCTTCGGCGGAAGTTATACTTTCCTGCTTAAGTGCTGGAAGTATTTCTTCTTTAAGTGTTTGAGAATCTTCGCTTGAGTGAAGATTATAAATTAGATTTTTATTTTTTCCTATAATTGCATAGTTAATATCCATTATAAATTGAGTTTGCTTTAGTGCTCTATTGATTTTAAGCACAGCTTTTAAATTCTCTCTATCTTCTTTTTTTAAGCTAGACTCTAGATTTAAATCAGCAAGATCTGTAGCTATAAATTTACGAAGCACTGCAGCAGCTGCGACTAACTGCTTCTTAGCTTGTGACCTTATATAAAGACTAAGACAAATATTAAAGGCTATGACCGTTGTTAAAAGTACTGCTAAAACAACAGAAATCTGTGAAAGAAATATACTTTTCTTGATAGTTTTTCTTGCCTTTATCACTTTAAATTCCTCTCAATCCTCGCTTGATATTATAAAGCCAAAGCCCCAGAGGGTTTCAATTTTTAGACTGGAGCCTGCATTTGAAAGCTTTTTTCTAATTCTTTTTATCATATCATCAGTAGCTCTAGTATCTACATCACTTTCAAAGCCCCACACTTTGTTCAAAAGCTCTTCTCTTGAAACTCCTTTATTTTTGTTGTTTGATAGATATAATAGAAGGTTAAATTCCATAGGAGTGAGCTCTAAATTTCGATTTTTACATTCAGCATATCTCTTCTCTGGGTAAATGGTTATATCTGAAATTTTAATTTCTTCAGAAGAAATTTTTATAGACTTATCAAAATCCATTCTCTTAAAAATGCTTTTTACACGGAGCACAAGCTCTACAGGACTGAAGGGCTTTGTTAGATAGTCATCACTTCCAAGCATAAGTCCAGCTATTTTGTCAGCTTCTGAATCTCTTGCGGAAACAAATATAATTGGAACATTGCTGAATTTACGTATTTCACTGCAAAGGGAAAAACCGTCCAGCTTTGGCATCATAATATCTAAAATTATCATATTGGAAGGCCTTTGCTTAAAGCTTTCTAGAAGTTCCTGACCGTCGGAAAAGCTTTCTACAGCAAAGCCTTCCTTTTGTAGGAACATTCTAATTAATTCCTGTATATTAATTTCGTCATCTGCTATGTAAATAAGCTTCTTATCCATTATAGCACCACCTTTTATCATAGGCTGTATTAAAATAAGGATCTATTTTTTATTATTATAGCATAGTTAGATTCTATTAATTATATTACAGCTAATACTGCCACAATTTTGCCGCAAACCTTCTGAGATTTAACCAAGGAAGCCGTAGTATAATAGAAACATAGGAGCTTGCAGGCTAAATAAAAGGAAGGAGAAGTATAAAAATGATAAAGAAAAAAGTTGCTGCAATAATAACAGCGGGGATAGTTATTTTAGGTGGAACTGCTACAGCTTTTGCTGCAGAAGGAAACCTAAAGGATAGCGTCAAGACCGCTAGGGAGAGTGTAAAGAAGAATGTTGAAAGCTTAAAGGGCAAGAAAGGTACTGTAGTTAAGGCGGTAGAAAGCAAGAGAGGGGAGCTTGGTTTTAAAAAGATTGATAAAGCAGAAGCCGCTCCTAAGCTGGAGGAATTAAAAACTTCAAAGGCAGAGCTTAAAAAGCTTCATGAGAACTTTAAAGCTGCAAAGGAAGCAAAGGATAAGGAAAAAATGGCTGCTTTAAAGCCGCAAATAGATAGCGCCTTAGAAAAGATAAACAGCGAGGTACAGGGTCTTGCTTCATTTAGAGAACAAGTAAAGAAAAATAAAGAGGCAAGGAAAGATATTAAGCCTCTTAGGGAAGACTTAAAGCTTATGCAGCAGCAAAGGCAAGCGATTTGGCAGGACAATAATGCTATAAGAAAAGACATTAAGAACTTAAGAGAACAGCTTAAGACTGCTATGAAAAATAATAACGAAGAAGAAACAACCAATCTTATGAACATGGTGCTTGAGAAATTAAATAAGCTAAATGACAATCTTACAAAGCTAAACAATTTTAAGGATGAGGCAGTAAGCAAGGTTAACGGATTTAAGCCTCAATAAAAGTTGTAGTTTTTGTTTTGAGGTGTATGCCTAAAAATATATAGAATAATAATACGAAAACAGCAATAATTTCTCTGAATTTTATTGCTGTTTTTACTATATTTTGTGTAAGGTTAACTTGACATGATTAGAAGGTAATGCTATATTGACAATGTAAGGTAAACATTACAGGAGTGATATCTAATGAAAAATAAAATAAAGCAATTTCGTGAACATTTAGGACTAACTCAAGAACAGTTAGGAGAGCTTGTAGGAGTATCAAGACAAGCAATTAACGCTATTGAAACAGAGAAGTTTGAACCTTCTATATGGTTAGCGTATGACATTGCAAAAGTATTTCGCAGCAGCATAGAGGAAATTTTTCTATTTGAAGAAAGTGAAAGAAAATCAAGAGCAGAGCAAAGTAGAGGTGTAGTTTAAATGGCATTGAGACAAATAAGATTGGTTGATGACGAAATATTAAGGAAAAAAAGTAAGGTAGTTGAAGTTGTAGACGATAAAATAAGACAAATATTAAATGATATGGCTGATACTATGTATAATACGGAAAATGGAGGTGGATTGGCCGCCCCACAAGTAGGTATATTAAAGAGATTAATTGTAATAGATATGGGACAAGGACTTATAAAATTAGTAAATCCAAAGATAATTAAACAAGAAGGAACACAGGAAGTTATAGAAGGTTGCTTAAGCATTCCAAATAAATGGGGTAAACTGATAAGACCTGCAAAAGTGACAATTCAAGCATTAAATGAGAATGGGGAGCAAATTACATTGACAGGTACAGGAGATTTGGCAAAATGCTTCTGTCACGAAATAGACCATTTAGAGGGCATTCTCTTTACTGATTTTGTTACCGAATATATAAAGTAATTTCATTTTTCTATATTGCAATTTTCTGAAAGCTAATATATAATGTATTAAAACAAATATTAAAATGCTTTGATGAGAAAGAGTAGGATACAAGTTGTCTTTACAGAGAGTTCCCGGTTGGTGAGAGGGGCAAGAAACAGTATTTGAATACGTCTCTGAGCAGAAGGCCAAACGCTTTTGCTAGTAGGCTGTTTACGGATTCCTTCACCCGTTATAGTGATAGAGTATCGCAGGTTTTAATGCTGTACTTGAAGAGGTTGATATGGTGACATGTCGGTGAATTAAGGTGGTAACACGGGATTTATGCTCTCGTCCTTTATGTATATAAAGGACGGGAGCTTTTTATTTTTGAGTCAGGTTAGGTTTTTAAATAGTGTCAGTCTATAGTGTGACAACTTCATCTAGGAAGTCGTTCACTGTGCAAGAAAATCTAAGCCTTCCTTTGTTTTAAAGTCCTAAGCACTCTAAACTCGCTATGCTCAAACAGTAGAGTGCTCTTAACAGACATTAAAAGCCGGAAAGCTAAGATTTTCTAGGCCTCGCTCAATGACTTCTGCGATGAAGTTGTCTCACTATACCAACACTATTTTAAAACACTAGCTTTCGCAGCCATATAACCAGTTAAGAAGATATCATGATAAGAAGATATCGCGATATCAAGAAATCAAGAAATCAAGATAACAAGTTATGGCATTTCTTGTGGGGATAAGCAGCTAAGATTTGATAAAAAGCATTTTGATTTTATATTTTAAAGATTTGAGGAGGAATAAATTATGGTAAGTGTTCAAGAACAAATTAAAATCATAACAAAAGGAGCAGCAGAGGTTATAAATGTTGAAGATTTGGAGAATAAACTTAAAAAGGCTCAGCAGGAAAACAGACCGCTGATAGTAAAGCTTGGGCTTGATCCATCAGCGCCTGATATTCACGTAGGTCACGCTGTTGTGCTTAGAAAGATGAAGCAGATTCAGGATTTAGGTCATAAAATTGTAATTATCATTGGAGATTTTACTGGAATGATTGGCGACCCTACTGGAAAATCAAAGACCAGAAAGCAATTAACTAATGAAGAGGTTTTAGAAAACGCTAAGACCTATGAAAGACAGATATTTAAAATTTTAGATAAAGAGAAAACTGAATTAAGATTTAACAGTGAATGGCTATCAAAGCTTAACTTTAAAGAGGTTATTGAGCTTGCAGGTAAATATACTGTGGCAAGAATGCTTGAGAGAGAAGACTTTAAAAATAGATTTAACAATCAATTGAGTATTGGAATCCATGAATTCTTTTACCCTTTAATGCAGGGCTTCGATTCTGTAGAAATTAATGCAGACATTGAGCTTGGTGGAACTGATCAAAGGTTTAATGTGCTTATGGGAAGAACCCTTCAAAAGGATTATGGAAAAGAGCCTCAGGTTGCGCTTTTTATGCCTCTTCTTGAGGGTACTGACGGAGTAGAGAAAATGAGTAAAAGCCTTGGAAATTACATTGGTATTAATGAGAGTGCAAGGGATATTTATGTAAAATCTATGCAGGTGCCCGATAATCTTATAATAAAATACTTTGAGCTTGCAACAGATATCCATCCTGATGAAATTGACAAGATTAAGGAGCAGTTAAATAAAGGAGCAAATCCTAGAGATATAAAAATGAATTTGGCCAAGGAAATTACAAGACTATACCATGGAGATTCCAAAGCTCAGGAAGCTGAGGAATACTTCAAAACTCTTTTCCAAAACAATGAAATTCCTGAAGATATACCAGTATTTCAGGTAAGTGGAGATGAAAGTCTTATAGAAATTATGCTGAATTCTAAGCTTGTGCCCTCTAAAAGCGAAGGGAAAAGGCTGATAATGCAAGGTGGAGTTAAAATTAATGGTGAAAAGGCGAATGAAGCAGATAGAACCGATTTTAAAAACGATGATGTAATTCAAGTTGGAAAAAGAAAATTCATTAAGCTTGCCCTATAGAAAATATAAGTTAAATTAACGCTTACAGATTAAAGTTTTTGCTTCATATAATCGCTCTTCCAAGGGGAATATAAGAATATATGTTGAAAGGGAGAGCGTTAATATGAAGAAAAAGTGTTTATCTATTCTAACTGCTATAGCTATAAGTTATCTATATGTAATTGAAAGCCCTGTTATTGTATTTGCTGAAGAGACTAAATACACATATAATGTACAACAACTGGCTAATTTCAAGGATAAAAATTTAGAAAAGGTTATTAGAGAAAAGCTTAATAAGCCTATTGGACCATTATATATAAAGGATTTGCAAAGCATAACAGAGCTTGAAGCAGATAATAAAAATATCTCTAGCCTTGAAGGAATACAGCAGCTTTCAAAGCTTAATACCTTGGAGATAAACTTTAATAATATTACTGATTTAAGACCCTTAGCTGCTCTTAGCAGCCTAAGAAATCTTAGCATAAGCTACAATAAAATCTCAAACCTTATGCCTTTAACTTCTTTAAAAAATTTGACGGTTTTAAATCTACAAAAAAACAATATATCAAATATTATTCCATTAAGGGTATTAAGTAACTTAACAAATTTAGATTTAAGCTTTAACGCAATTTCTAATATTGCACCTTTAGGAGGGTTAACAAAATTAGCAGTGTTAGAATTGTATGGCAATAATATTACAAATATAAGTCCATTGGCAGGTTTAACTAATTTAACTTCTTTGACACTAGGAATGAACGGAATATCAAATATTGCACCGCTAAGAGGACTTACCAAGTTGCAAATACTTGAGCTTGGTCATAATAAGATAGTAAATCTTAGTCCGCTAAGCAGCTTAAAGGCTTTAAGGGATTTATATTTATATGAAAACAATATAAGCAATATATATCCTTTACAGACACTAACAAACCTTAGACATCTGTTTTTAGAAAGCAATAAAATATCTGATATTAAGGGTACAGGAGAGCTTACTAACCTGGAAACCTTGTATTTGGATAATAATAGAATAGTTGATATAAGTGCTTTAGGAAGTTTAAAAAATTTAATTGGTTTAAGATTATCTCGCAATAAAATAGAAAATGTTATAAGCCTTAGTAATTTGACAAAGCTTCAAATTCTAGACCTTAGCAATAATAACATTAAAGACATAAGCCCGTTATCAAAAATAAAGCCTAAATATATGGATGTTTCAAATAATCCTATAGTAAAGAGATAACAAAAAAGAATCTCCCTTTTAATAAAAAGGAGATTCTTTAATTATTTAAGCCCACTTACTTTTCCCTTTAATGCCTTTATACGCCCATTAACATAGTTTATAAGCTCATATTTTCTGTCTTTGATATCATTTGGAGCGCTAGAAACTATGGACATTATGTCTAATATATTCCACTTAATATCATCTGATATTTCATAGGACAAAAGTTTATTTTTTACCTTCCAGTAGGTAAGGTTAAATTCATCTGCTTGCCTTTTTGTATAGTATCCCTTTTCAACACCAAATTGAAAAAGATCAGCAGCAGATTCTAGTTCCTCTAAATTTTCAACCTTTAAAGTCTCCTCTGTAAGAGCCTGAAATGATTTCATTATGACCACTCCTTTTTAATGAGCTAACCTTATTTTAAGCCTTTATTAGGATTCATATACTGGAGTATATTGGTCGTAATCCCATAGCAAATTCAAGGCACGCGGTATAATAATAGCTTGTTTGCATTTTCTTGTCAATATTTTTATTTATCAAAGGAAATAAATTGAAATGCATATATAATATAGAATATAATTAAAGTTAATAATTATTAGAAAAAATTATAGACGGGCAATTTATAATTTCTAAGCTAAAATAAGACATATGAGGTTGATATTTTATGGTTAAATCAAAGGAATGGAATTGGGCTGAGGTAAAGGAAAATATATGGAATGAACCTTCAGAGGATGTTTATTACTATGTGAGTAGATGGAAAAAACAAGGCTTTAAAAAATTTTTAGATTTAGGCTGTGGACTTGGAAGACATTCAGTTTTATTTGCTGAAAACGGATTTGATACATACAGCTTGGATTTGTCGGATTTTGGTTTAAATGCTTTAAACACAAAAGCTGAACAACTAGGTTTGGAAGTAAAGACTGTGCTTGGTGATATAAATAATCTTCCTTATGAAGATAACATGTTTGATTGTCTATTGTCTTATCACGTTATATCACACACGGACACTCAAGGGATTAAGGTTATTATAGGTGAGATAAATAGAGTGTTAAAAAACGGGGGAGAATTTTTTATAACCTTGTGTTCAAAAAATAGCCCATCCTATACAAAAAAGAACTATCCTAAACTCGACGAGAATACAATAGTAAAAACAGAAGAACCTGAAGCAGGAGTACCCCATTTTTATTCAGATTTAAATGGAGTTAAGGATTTGCTTGGCAATTTTGAAGTTATTAGGATTCGACATATAGAGGATATATATGAAGATACTAGCGGATGGCACTATTTTATTCATGGACGAAAAAGATAATTTAAGAAAGGTTATGATGCAATGGAGATTTGGGATATATTAGATGGAGAAGGTAAGAAAACAGGAAAAACTATTATAAGAGGACAAGAGCTTAAGGATGGGGATTATCACCTCGTTGTTCACATATGGATACTAAATGATAAAGGTGAGTTTTTAATACAAAGAAGAGCAGAACATTTAAGGCTTCTTCCGGGGCTTTGGGCGGCAACTGGAGGCTCTGCAGTAGCAGGTGAAGATGGAAAGACTGCAGCAATTAGGGAAGTTAAAGAAGAACTTGGAATAGATGTTGATACAGAAAACATGATAAAGCTTAAGACTATGAAAAGAAGAAACAACTTTGCTGAGATTTGGCTTGTAAAGCAAAATATTTCACTAAGGGATGTACATCTACAGGCTGAAGAGGTAAGCGGTGCAAAATGGGTTACAAAAGAAGAGCTTGAGAATATGATAAAATCTGGAGGCTTTCACAACTATGGGGAGGACTACTTTAAAGATATATTGGCACTTATGAAATAGTAATAGATTGGGGAGTTGGATATGAAGATACTTTCAAATATTCTACTTTGTCTCTTTTTTGGAGGCGTATTATTTGTTGTTGGTGGATTCTGTGCATTATTTGTTGTTTTTTCATCGGGTAAAGTCTTATATGGGTATGTAGTAATGGCTGCTTTTGTAGGACTTTTTATATATACAATAATGATGCTTTATGGTTTTATAAATAAAAAGAGATTAAACTATGGTTTGGGTATCTTTATGCTTATTTGTATATTAACAGCTTCGGGCTATAAGATAAGTGAAGTAGTAGAAAAAAATATTCCTACTGTAAATGATGAGATTGTTGATTTAAATAACTACAAGCCATTTAAAGATGATACAAAAGCAGTGTCTCTTTCAGAGGCTTCAACTCTAAAGCTAAAAGATAACTTGCCAAGACTTGACGGTGCAACAGCTTTGTACCCTTTATATTCTGCTTTTGCAAGAGCTGTCTATCCTGAGGGGGATTATGAGGTATATGACGGTAAAGTTATGTGCTCAACTACTGACAGTGCTTATAGAAATCTTATTGAAGGAAATGCAGATATTATATTTGCAGCACGTCCATCAAACGAGCAGCTGGAGGCTGCAAAGGCCAAAGGTATAGAGCTTAAATTAACTCCTATAGGAAGAGAAGCCTTTGTATTTTTTGTTAACTCTAAAAATAAGGTAGAGGGACTTACTAAGGAACAAGTTCAAGGTATATATTCAGGACAGATTACTAATTGGAAAGAAGTTGGCGGAAAAAACGAGGATATACGAGCCTTCCAAAGACCTAGAAACAGTGGAAGCCAGACTATGCTTGAAAAATTCATGGAGAGAAAAAAATTAATGACACCTCCAAGTGAAGATATTGTTTCAATGATGGGAGGAATAATTAAAAAAACTTCAGATTATAAGAATTATAAAAATTCAATAGGCTACTCTTTCCTTTATTATGCCACAGAAATGGTTAAAAACAATCAGATACGTTTAATAAAAATAGATGGAGTTTATCCAAGCAGGGAGACAATTAGAAATGGACAATATCCTCTTTCAGCTGAGTTTTATGCTGTTACAGCAGGAAGCACTAATCCTAATGTGCAGCCTTTTATTAACTGGATATTAGGAAATCAAGGGGAATATTTAATAGAGAAGACAGGATATACGTCAATGAATTCGGGGAAATAGCGGATATCATTTTAACTTCATTATATTTAATATTAAAGTTGGAATACTAAGCATGTATACTTACTTAGAAAAAGGTGGGATTTTACATGCAGGATAATCAAAGTGGAGTACAAGGGCTTTTGACTTTAAACTATCACTCACATGAGGAAGAAAACATAATAGAATCCTCGGCTGCACAGCTGTCTGCTGGGGATAAAAATTCAGTAGTGCTTTTAGAATACAATCAACAAAAGCAAATGGACAGCGAGGAATATAACAAAAAAGATAGCAGAAAGTATTCAATAGATGCGGATAAGCTCATATCCCTAATAAAGGAGCATGGAACACAGGTTTGAGAAATATAACTTAGCCTGTTGTGCCGGATTAGTCTTTAATCACCGCGAGAATGTATAAAATATATTAATTTTTATTATGTTTATAGGTGCAAAACTACATTAAGTTTTGCACCATATTTTTTTATTAAATAAGTTTATAGTTAAAATACTTTAATAAATTTACACATTTATACAGTAGTAGTACAATTATACTATAGATTACTTTGGGGGATTAGATATGAAAAAGCGGGTTAAAAAGTTTTACAGGTTTCTAGCTTGGTTTTTCTCAATGATTATTGCAGCGGGAAGCTTGGCGGGGTGCCGAGGTGAAAGAGAGAATAAATACGGTCCGCCAGTCAGCAAGTACGGTCCACCTACTAGCTACGAGAAAAAGATAAATTAGTTTATAGTGAGGAGATAAAAAATATGGCTAAACAGGTTAAACAAGTGTATAGATTTTTAGCTTGGTTTCTAGCAATGCTTCTTGCGGCAGGTACCTTTGTGGGCTGCATTGGCGGAAAATATGGACCACCGCCAACGCCTAAGTATGGGCCTCCACCAGTCACAAATCAAAATAACGATAAAGGAAATGTGAATTAACATGAAGAAGCAGTTTCAAAATTGGGCATGGAGCCAGGGAATGAAGTTTACAACAAAGGTTCATGACTTAACGTATTTCTTTTGGGAGACAACTTT
Source organism: Clostridium swellfunianum (assembly GCF_023656515.1). NCBI lineage: Bacteria > Bacillati > Bacillota > Clostridia > Eubacteriales > Clostridiaceae > Clostridium > Clostridium swellfunianum. Next base: position 2,533,819 of record NZ_JAMOFV010000006.1, on the reverse strand, counting down.
AAGTTGCAATCTTAAATGCAGGCATTGTGGTTCTGACTGTGACAAGGACAAGTTTATAGAAGAATTGCCTAAGGAAAAAGTGCTTCAGGTTTTTAAAAATATAGCTGAAAACTATGAGCCTAAGGATATAATGGTAGCTGTTACAGGTGGAGAGCCTCTTGTTAGAAAGGATTTGTTTGAGATTCTTTCTGAGGTGAGCAGCATGGGATTTCCATGGGGTATGGTCACTAATGGAATGCTTGTAGACGAAGCTGCTGTTGAAAAATGTGCCGAGTCAGGAATGAAGACAGTGTCTGTAAGCTTGGACGGTCTTAGGGAAGCACATAATCATTTGAGAAACAGCGAGCTTTCCTATGATAGAGCGGTTAATGCATTAAGATTATTTTTAAAGTCTGGAAAGTTTGATATAGTTGAGGCTATTACCTGCGTAAATTCTGATAATATAAATCAGCTTGAAGATATGTATAAGCTTCTTAAAGATATAGGAGTACAGGGCTGGAGACTATTTACTATTTTCCCTAAGGGACGAGCCGAAGTTAATTCGGAGCTGCTGCTGAATAAAGATTTGGTAATTAGGCTTTTTAACTTTATAAAAGATAAAAGAAACAGTAATCCTGGCATGCATATCAGCTACTCTGAAGAAGGCTACTTGGGCTGCAATTGGGAGAGAGAAGTTAGAGATGATTTCTTCTTTTGTGGAGCAGGAATTAATATAGGAAGCCTTTTAGCTGATGGTTCCTACAGTGCATGTCCATCGTTGCCTAGAGAGTGGATTCAAGGACACGTAGATGAGATAAGCTTTTCTGAAGCCTGGGAAACAAGGTATAAGAATATGAGAGATAGAAAATGGATGAGAACTAAAGGCTGCGAATCTTGCAAGCAGTGGAGCAATTGTAATGGTTCAAGCCTTCATCTTTGGGATTTTAAAGAAGGAAAGACAAAAGTATGTCACTATAATATGCTTAATGCTTAAAGTTTTAGATATGAAGCTCATAGATAATACATTTCGAAAGGCTAGGAGGCAGATAAGTAAAGAAACTACTTATCTGTCTCCTAGTTTTATGAGTATATATGTATAAATTAAATAATGAGCTGCATTATAAAATCCAAATCTGTAACATTAAATATTGTTTTTAAATAAATGTTCCTTGGATTTTAAAAACTTAAGATTTTGTAAGGAATTCTTATAAGTATTGTAAAGTCAATCTTCTACAATGAGACTATGTTGATAGAAGAGGAGTTTAGAATATGAAAAATTGGTTTAAAAAGATTTTAATTTTTATTATGATAGCTTATGGAACATTGTATATAATTGGGTGTACTGTTACAGAATTAAAAGATAAAAATAATAACGGTAACGAAATTGATTTAAATGAAAAAGATAGGCCAGTAAATCAAAATAACGTTAATTTAGACAGTATGAATACAAATAGTATTAATAAGAGGGCAAAATTGGTATTAGTAAACAGCGAACATGGTTTAAGTGAAGTTTATAAACCAGAAAAATTAACTATACCCAATATACCATTTGCTGCTGGAGTGGACCAGGAAGAAAAACATGTAGCAGGAGTTATTGTAAGTCCTTTGGAAAAGCTAGTTAATGCAGCCAAAAAGGAAGGGGTAGTATTGCTTGGAAATTCCGGCTATAGGTCGTATAAATCACAAAAGGAGACCTATAACAATAGGGTCAAAGCAGAAGGAAAGAAGCTTGCAGATGCCTATGTGGCTAAGCCGGGATTTAGTGAGCATCAAACCGGATTATGCATGGACATTACGAACAAAAGCGGATACTTTGCAAAGGGAACAAAAGAAGCAGAGTGGCTAGCTGAAAATTGCCATAGATTTGGTTTTATTATAAGATATCCTTATGGAAAGAAAAGTGTAACAGGAATCGAATATGAACCTTGGCATATTAGATATGTTGGAGATGAAGCTGCCAAGTATATTTATGACAACGAAATTACGTTAGAGGAATACTTGGATAAATAATTATACAATTGGAGGAATAAATGAACAGCAATATTCTTGTAGTAGATGATGAAAAAGAGATAAGAAACTTGTTAGAAATAAATCTTAGAAATGAAGGATACAATGTTTTTAAGGCAAGCTGTGGAGAAGAAGCTTTAGTTATATTAGATAGAGAAGAAATACACTTAATAGTTCTAGATATTATGATGCCAGGTATTGATGGGCTGGAGGTATGCAGAAGAGTAAGGGAAAAGTACAACATACCTATACTTATGCTAAGTGCAAAAGCGGAGGATATGGATAAAATTCAAGGTATTATGACTGGTGCAGATGACTATGTATGCAAGCCCTTTAATCAATTGGAACTGATAGTTAGAGTAAAGGCATTGCTTAGAAGGGCATATTTTTTAAACACTAAAATGCAAATTTCAGAGGACTTGATAAGAATTGAGTCAATGGTTATAGATAAGAGCAAACACCAGGTAGCAATTGATGATAAAGAAATAGATTTAACAGCTAGAGAGTTTGAGATTTTATATCTATTAGCTACAAATAGGGGAAGAGTTTTTAGTGCAGAAGAAATTTTTATAAAAGTATGGAGAGAAAGATATTATCAGTCTAATAACACTGTTATGGTTCATATGAGCAGGCTCAGAGATAAGATAGAACACAATATGAATGGAAGTAAGATAATTCATACTATATGGGGAGTTGGGTATAAAATTGAAAAATAAAAGGTTCTATAAATACTGGCTGTCATTATTAGCGGAGGTAGCAGCGGCAGCGTTATTAACATATGTAATTTTGGTTACAATCAATAGGATATTAGTTTTTTTATATATAAATACTAAAATTCAAATCGTTAATTACATTTTTAAGTTTTGGAGAGTTATTTATAAGCTGTCTGAAGGTAAGATACATATATATATTGCAATAATACTATTCGCGGGGTTATATTTACTAATAACCTATAGAAAAGCTAAAAGTTTTGCAGCTATTATTGATGAAGCTGACATAATGGCTAATGGTGACTTGGATAGACTAATTGAAGTTAAGTCAAAGGGTGATATTAAAAATTTAGTGGAAAACATAAATAATATCTCAAAGCAGCTTAAGGAGATAACAATAGAAGAAAGAAAAGCGCAGCAAACTAAGAGTGATTTAATAACTAATGTTTCTCATGACTTAAGGACTCCTTTAACTTCTATAATAGGCTATTTGGAGATAATTGATAGTGACAAGTATAAAGATGAAGTAGAACTAAGATATTATGCTAATATAGCCTTTGAAAAAGCTAAAGGCTTGAATTTGCTTATCAACGATTTATTTGAGCTTACTAAAATGCAGAACAACACTATTAATCTAGATAAAGTAGATATCAATTTAGTAGATTTATTAGGGCAGGTAGTTGCATATTTTGAATATCAATTTAGAGCTGCAGACATGCAATCAAGAGTTAATTTTTCAGAAGATAAGCTAATAGTCAACGCAGATGCAGGGAAGTTAGTGAGGGCCTTTGAGAATTTGTTGTCTAATGCGATTAAGTATGGACGAGATGGTCTTTATGTTGACGTAACATCAAAAATTGAAGAGAATATGGCAGTGGTTCAAGTTATAAATTATGGACAATCAATACCAGCAATAGATTTGCCTCACATATTTGATAGATTCTATAGGGTAGAAAAATCGAGAAACAGCAATATAGGGGGATCCGGCTTAGGTCTATCCATTACAAAAAATATTATAGAGCTTCATCAGGGAACTATATCAGCTTATAGTAACAATGACAGGACTATATTTGAGGTTAGACTGCCAGTTAAGCAAGTGGTATGATGATGAATGGTATATTAAGATGTAAAAGCAGCATATAAACCTTTCAGGCAAGACAAAACATAACACAAAAAGTCGGGAACAAAGGCTTTAAAAGCGATAAGATATATGTACAGACAGGGGGAATGATTATGGGATGGATTGAAAGAATTGGTGAAGCTATCAACTATATTGAGGAGAATATCGCTGAAGAAATCTCAACAGAAAGTATTGCCCAAAAAGCATTTATGTCGCCGTTCTATTTCCAGAAAGGCTTTGGAATGCTTTGTGGCTTTACGGTTGGAGAGTACATCAGACAACGCAGGCTTACTATTGCCGGCAGTGAGCTTGTTTCCACTAATGAAAAAATTATTGATATTGCACTGAAGTATGGCTACGACTCACCGGATAGTTTCACAAAAGCTTTTACTCGATTCCATGGCGTCACACCTACTGCTGTTCGCAAAGATGGAGCAATGATTAAGTCCTTTGCTCCGTTGAAAATCAAATTTTCACTGGAAGGTGGTTATATTATGGATTACAAAATTGTTGAAAAAGATTCGTTTACTGTCATGGGTGTATCAAAGGTGTTTAAATATGATAGTGCAACTGCAGAAATTCCACAGTTTTGGACAGACCATTATCAAACAGGAAATGGGAAACTTGTATGCGGAATGTATGGAGTATGCATAGATGAGAGCATGGGTTCAGATGAGTTTGAATATTTGATTGCAGACAATTACAATCCATCTATAGAAATACCTAGTGGGTTTGTTACAAAGAATATTCCTAAACACACGTGGGCTGTTTTTGCTTGCAAGGGCGCAATGCCGAAATCTCTGCAAGATGTAAATAAAAAAATCTTCTCAGAATGGCTGCCTAATTGCAAGGATTATGATATAGCAGCAGGCTACAATATTGAAATGTACACCAATATAGCTGATTATCCTCAAGGTAATCAAGATGAAAACTACTACAGCGAAATTTGGATTCCTGTTAAGAAGAAATAGATTCGTAAAATAGATAATTCAGAGTTCATCATTTAATTAAGTAAGTTTTCTAGAAAAAGGTGCTAATCTTGATATGCTCCCTGTCTACTTGACAGGGAGCATATCAGATGCAGCACCTTTTTCCTTGCTTTTAACTACTATATCACGATCAGAAGATTTAGTCTTATAATGTGCATCATATATTTTCAATCTGCCAGTCTATAGGCTCTTTACCTATGGAAACAAGGAAGTTGTTAGTCTTAGAAAAAGGTTTGCTTCCAAAGAATCCTCGCATGGAAGATAGAGGACTTGGGTGGACAGACTTTATTATATAGTGTCTTTGATTATTTATTATACTTAGTTTTGATTGAGCATTTTTTCCCCATAGTATAAAAATAATAGGGTCTTCTCTATCGTTTAAAAAACTAATTATTTTATCGGTAAAGTGCTCCCAACCCATGTTTTGGTGAGAGTTTGCATCACCTGCTCTAACTGTTAATACGGTATTAAGCAGCAGAACTCCTTGATCAGTCCATTTTTTTAAATATCCATTGTTAGGTATATAGCATCCTAAATCATCACGAAGCTCTTTATAAATATTCACAAGAGAAGGTGGAGCAGGCACTCCGGGTTTCACAGAAAAACTTAGACCATGGGCTTGGTTAGGACCATGATATGGGTCTTGGCCTAATATAACTACTTTTACATCCCTATAAGCTGTATAGTGCAGGGCATTAAATATATCATACATATCTGGATGAATAGTCTTAGTTTTATATTCATTTATCAAGAATCCCCTTAATTTTAAGTAGTAATCCTTTCTAAACTCATCCTCTAATAAGTTTTGCCAATCATTTTTTAGTATTTGCATTTAAATCACCCTAGTAGATTATATCATATATAGTTGAAGTAGTTTAGGTCAATTTATCAGTGGAAGAATGCTTATAGAATAAAGTAAAGTGTTATAGAAATTTAAATAAATTTTAATAACATATAACTACATATGAATTGGAAAGCTTTAATAGGTAGATTGTTTTTCATTTTAAAGCATTGTATGATTGTTTCAGGCACCGGTGTACTAAAAAATAGGAGAATAATTAATGGTGATAGATAAAGAGTTATATAAAATGATTTTTAAAAGAAAATCGTTCAGAAGATTTAACGGCACCCTTAAGCTTTCTGATGATGAAATATGTGATATTGATAAAAAAGTTAAAAATTTAATATCACTTGTAGACAATATAAAAGTAAAACATCGTATTGTGCGAAGAGAAGAAACTACCTGTAAACGGGGTGAGTATTGTTTACTTATTTATAGTGAAGAAAAAGAAAAATTTCTATTAAACATTGGCTATATGTTTGAGCAGTTAGATTTATATTTGGCTTCCAAAGATATAGGAGTATGCTGGTACGGAATGGGTAAAACGCAAGAGCCAGGATATGATAATATGAAATTTGTGATTATGATGGCTTTGGGTAAAGGACAGCCTAGCGAATTTAGAAGAGATTATACAAAGTGCAAGAGAAAAGAAACTCAAGAAACCTGGGAAGGCGTATCAGGATTAGAAGCAGTAGCTGAAGCCTCAAAATATGCTCCAAGTGCATGTAATACGCAGCCCTGGAAAGTTGTTTGTGAAGATAATAAATTAAAAATTTATAGGAAAACAAATATTAAATCTATCATGCCTAAAGACAAGGTACCATTTTACAATTCAATTGATATGGGGATATTTTTGTGTTTTTTAGAACTAGCACTGTTGCATAATAATATTTCTTTTCAGAGATTTCTTTGCAAGGAAGAGGATAAAACTGAGTTAATACCTATTGCTATATATAATTTATTCTAAGAAAAAATGAATTTAAGCTTAATGGTATGTTAATCGGAAAAGGTGCTAAATTTTGCTGTATGGAGCACCTTTTGTTGAACAGACTATTTTTGTGATATAATTAAGAAAATCACATAAGCGAGGGTGTATTATGACTAAACATAATATTTATACAGTTAGTGTAGCAAGTGTCTATCCCCTTTATGTTACGAAGGCCGTGAAAAAAGGACGTAGTAAAATAGAAGTAGATGAAATCATACGTTGGTTGACAGGATATAGCCAAGAGGAGTTAGAAGCTCAACTTGAAAAGCAGACAGATTTTGAGACCTTCTTTGCTAAAGCTCCTAACCTTAATCCTTTGAGAACCTTAATCAAAGGTGTGGTCTGCGGTGTTAGAGTGGAAGACATTGAAGAACCAACAATGCAGGAAATTCGCTATTTGGATAAGCTAATCGATGAGTTGGCAAAAGGAAAAGCGATGGATAAGATTTTGCGAAAATAATAAAACTAGAGCTATCCTTAAATAACATAAAAGGGGCTGTCTCAAAATATAGTTTAGAATAAAATTACCGCTGAAATATATAAAATATGCTTAGTGAGCTTGACCGCTGTGCAAGAAGTTCTAAGCTCAGAAAAGCCACAAACCAAGTGTTTTCCACGGGGCAACTAAGGAGTACTCGTTACCACTCGCAAGTTGCCCGTTAAAAGCCATTTAGGCTTTTAACCTCGTACCTCAAACAAACGAACAACACTAAGGTTTGTGGCTTTTCTTTCGCTAAGTCCTTCTAGGCTTCGCTAAATGCTCATACAGTATATTTTATATATTTCAGCTGCTTTTGTACTAACATATTTTGAGGCAGCCCCTTTATTATTTACTACAGCAAATATTGCCTTGGTTTGATTCTACAAAGTTTTTTAAACTGCTAAGAACTTGGTTCCATGCGAATTCATGCCAATTTTTAGCTGCATCCCATTCATCCCCTGTACCCCATCCAGAGTGGGAAACCTTAACTTTAACATTAGCATTTTCTTCAAAGAATAAAACATTGACAACTGTTAGAGGTTCGCTGTTCATTAGTTCCGAAAAGTCATCAGGGCCTTTCCAATTGAAGCTTAATTTTTCAAAGGGTGTAAGTTCTAAGAATGTACATCCTTTTGTTGTCATATGATTGAGATTTGATGGATCGAAAAATAGTTCAAATGCACCTCCAAGCATAGGTTCAACATTAGCTAAAGGAGAAAACCATCTTGATACATTCTCACTGCTTGTCCATGCTGACCAAAGTTGCTCTTTTGATGATATTATATCAATTTCAAATTCTAATGAGTTCATATAATTACCTCCAAGATTAATTTATTATAAGATATTATATTAAATGATTTGTGCAGATGTATTGTATAAATCCGACATTCTAATATTCGTAGTAAAATAGCGAGTGAGTTCATTACTACCAATAAAAAAGGAATTAGGATTCATTCCTGAAAATTGTTTAAACTCTTTGATGAAATGAGCTTGGTCATAATAGCCGCATTGTAGAGCTAATACAAGCCAGTTATTAATACGATGTTTTTCAAGTTCTTTAAAGATTCTTTGGAACCTGGTAATTCTGTTAAACATCTTAGGACTTATGCCTAAATATACGTTGAATAAGCGTTCAAGCTGCCTTGAGCCTATACCTATGCTCTCTGAAAGACTAGCAACAGCAATCATACCATTTGAATATTTAATAATATTAATAGATTCTTCTACAACCTTGTTTGTTGGGGTAAGTTTGCTCATAAGATGCTTAGTCAATATACTGTTAACAAGACTGAATCTTTCTTCAAAGTTAGTAGAAGAAAGTACACTAGCTTCAATTTCTTTTGAAAGCTCTTTTGCTATGAAGGATAGATCAATATATTTGTTTGTAAGTTCCTTCATTGGTATCTGAAAAAATGGATACATCATGCCAGGCCAAAAGCGAATACCTAAAAGCCCAACTTTTCCTGTAGCCTCTAAATGCAGGTACTTGGTGAATGGACCGGAGGCAAAGCTATTAGTCAAGAAGTTTTCTTTTCCGCCATCTATTTTACATTTAAATCTATCTGAAAAATTTACTATAATTTCAGTATATCCATCAGGCAGAATTCTTTCATTTTCACTTGGAGTCAGCGTTCCGTTATATTCAATAGTCCAAATACATTTAATGTACTTCTGCAGGATATTAAAAGGTTTTTTTTCTATGTAAATCATATATTTACTCCACTCATAAGATATAATTTTATTATAACATAGTGTTTAATTCTAGGAAAAATGAAATATCGAAAGCATTAGATTCAAGGAGAGTAGAGCATTTATTTAAATTTTATCTTTAGGAGGAGCTAGATATGGAAGAGAATATTGCATGGTATATTGAAAAGCAAATTGAGAGAACGATAAAAAATATATATAGCCGTAATATGGAAGGATATTACATTCGAAATAGGGAGCAGTTACTTCAAGTATTAAAAGATTTAATAACTGAAGGTTCTACTGTTGGTGTAGGAGATTCAATGACTCTTTTTGAAACTGGAGTAATAGATTTCTTAAGAAGTGGTAAGTTTGTTTTTTGGATAAATATAAGCATGGATTAGGTAGTGATGATAAACGAGAGTTATATATTAAGAATTTTTCTGCAGATACCTTTATTTGTAGTACAAATGCAATAACAGAAAGTGGAGAATTATATAATATAGATGGCAATGGAAGTAGAGTTGCCCCAATGATATACGGTCCTAAGCAAGTTATAATTGTGGCAGGAATAAATAAAATTGTTAAAGATTTAGATGAAGCAGAGAAAAGAGTAAGACAATATGCTGCTCCAATTGACGCAAAGAGGTTGAATAAAGATACACCATGTACAAAGCTTGGATATTGCGTTGATTGTAAAAATCCAAATAGAATTTGCAATGATTTTGTGGTAATTAAAGGACAGTTTATTAAAAATAGAATTAAGATATTAATTATCGGAGAAGTATTAGGCTATTAAAAAGTTAATAATTAATTAAAGTGTTTTGATTTAGATGATTAACTTCAGTACTATAACCTGTAATATGATATAATGGCATTATTATACAGGATTGATGGTGATATGGTGAGGATTGGAAGATTTGCAGAGGAAAATGGAATAAGTATAGATACTGTAAGGCATTATATGGATTTAGGACTGATTATTCCTGAAAAGAGTGGGGGACAGTATTGCTTTGATGAAGTTTGCAAATCTGATATTGGGGAAATATTTAACTTAAAAGGGCTTGGATTTTCATTAAAGGAGATAAAAACAATATTTATGTTCAGAAGGCTTGGAAATCTTACCCCTTATCAGGAGGATGAGTATTACAAGGATATTTTTGTTTGCAAAGATAAATATGTTGGAGAACAAATACACGAGCTCATAGGCGTTAAGAAAAGACTTGAGAAGAAAATACAGGAGTTATCCGAAAGAAAAAACGAGAGAAAAAGCATTCTTGGTGTTGATATAAAGGCATTGGACTTATTAAAATGCTTGAAATGTGGAGGAGGATTGATGCTTTCTAAGGGAAGTATAACAAGCAATCAAATTATAGAGGGCGAGCTTAGCTGCAGCTGTGGGGAAACCTATCTGATTGAAGATGGTATCTTAATAATTGGAGATGAAAAGAAAAATTCATGGGGTAAATTTATGGAAAGCTATCTTAGTGAATACATAAATGAAACGGACCCTGACTATTTGAATAATATCTATAGAGGTATTGATTGGGGAACGAAGAGATTATGCTCCAGTGATCTTCAAGGAAAAGTTCTGCTGGAGCTTGGTTCAGGTTCGGGATTTTTCTTAAGAAATGCATATAGCTGCTTGCCTGATGACTGTATCTATATTGCTGTTGACCATGATATTGAAAGGCATAAGTTTCTCAAAAATATGCTTGAAGGGGTTGAGCATAAAAGAAATATTCTTTTCATATGCTCAGATTTTTTAGAAATTCCTTTAAAGAACATGTCTGTTAATATACTTGTAGATGCGTCAGGTACAAGTAATTACAGCTTTGAGCATGAGGAATTCCTGTTAGGACTAGTAGACAAGTATGTTAAAGAGGATGCAGTTCTGATTGGATCATATATTTTATTTAAAAACTTTAATACAAACACCTTAATAGAGGCTAGATATAGAAAGAACTTTACAATCGATAACATAAAAAGGAACCTAAGTAGTCTTAAATACACGCTTCTTGATGATATGACTTCAGATTATGTGGAAGATGGCGGCAAGTTTGAAGATTATTTTAAAAAGGGAGAAAAGGTATATTCATATATGGTTTATGGAAAAAGGTAGGGTTAACCCTATCTTTTTTTATATATACAGTAAAATTTTATGAATTTCTATATTGATGTAGGCCAAAGACCACTGTTTAGAATTGTATTAAAGGGGTGATAGATATGAAAATATCATATGAAGCATCAAATTTATTGTTATATTCCTTAGGGAAATTTGTTTCAATATTTGGAACAACCATATTTACTTTTGCAATAGGGCTATATGTCCTTAAGCTTACTGGTTCAGGCTTGAGCTTTGCTGCTGTTTTAATTATGAGTATAATTCCCAAAATAACTATATATCCTTTTGCGGGGGTTTTGGCTGATAAATTAGATAAGAAGACCATGGTAGTTATGATGGATTTACTCAATGGAGTTATGTTTGTTGGGCTTTATCTACTCAGTCCAAGTTCAGGGCTAAGCCTGTCAATGGTATTTGGGACAACACTTATTATGAATATTTTTACATGTTTTTTTGATATAAGTTTCGAAGCTGCAATTCCTAACATTGTATCAGAAAAAATGTTGATGAACATCAACTCTGCCAGTAGGGTAATCAACTCTTTATCCTCAATTCTTGGACCAATTATTGGAGGAATGATATATGCATTTCTCGACGTAAGGTTTTTTATATTAATAAATGGTCTATCCTTTCTCCTTTCAGGTATCTCAGAGCTGTTTATAGATTTTAAGTTTAATTTTAAAACCGAAGGAGATAAGAAAGCAGGAGGTAAGATTAATTTCATAAAAGATATCAAGGAAGGTTTCGATTATTTGATCCAAAATAAGAATCTTAAAGGGTTACTGGGAGTTTTTGCAGCTTTTAATTTTATTATGGGTTTTTCCGTTACAGTACCACTGCCTTTTATAATTAATAATATATTGAAGTTGAATTCAAGAGATTTTGGCATAATACAGGGAGCGATACCAGGCGGCATGATAATTGGGGCGTTGATAGTTAAGAAAATAAGCGAAAGAATATCTTACATTAGAATTTTAAAGATTATAGGCAGCATACTTACAATCTGCATTGCCATGATAGGACTTCCAACGATATTTGACATTTCAAGCTTTTCAAATTTAAGCTGTTTAATTTACTATTGCATTATCATGGGGATATTCGGAGTAGCTATTTCCATTGTTGATATTCCATTATCATATATTATGCAAAAAAGTATACCAGATGAATACAGAGGTCGCGTTATAAGCATGTTAATAAGTCTGGTTAAAATCATTGCACCAGTTGCGCTGCTTGCTTCAGGGTTCTTAATTAATTTGGTGCCTGCATATTTCATGACTTCTTTAGGAGGACTGTTACTTATGGCTTTTATAAGCATATATTCAAGGATTAGTAGACAGCTTTGATATTTTTAGGGCAAAATACAAGAGTTTAATGATAAAGACTTGTACTGAGGTAGCACTCAAGGCGAGTCTTTTTTAATAGTAACTATACAATTAAAAAGTGCGTACTTGTATACGGCCCTAAGCAAAACTATAATTGATTATATAATAATAGAAGAAATTACAACAAACTAGAAATGTGGGGAGAACAGTAAATGTATAAGATTTTTATAGTAGAAGATGATTTAATTATTGCTAAAACAGTAAAAAATCATATAAAGTCTTGGGGATTTGAGGTAGAGTGTGTAACTGATTTTAAGGATGTATTAGCGGCTTTTGTTTCTTATAGTCCTCAGCTTGTGCTTTTAGATATTGCCTTGCCGTTTTTTAATGGCTATCATTGGTGCAGTGAGATTCGCAAGGTTTCCAAGGTTCCTATTATCTTTATCTCATCTGCTTCAGACAATATGAATATAGTCATGGCTATGAACATGGGCGGAGATGATTTTATAGCAAAGCCTTTTGATTTAAATGTTTTAACAGCCAAGGTTCAGGCATTGCTGCGCCGTACCTACGATTTTACAGGACAGACCAATTTGCTTGAGCATAAAGGCTTGATACTTAATATTAGTGATTCAACTTTAAATTTTGATGACGGGAAGATTGAACTTTCAAAGAACGAAAACAAGATACTGCAGATTCTTCTTGAGAATAAAGGCAAGGCTGTATCTAGGGATACTATTATGACAAGGCTTTGGGAAACTGACAGCTATATTGATGACAATACCTTAACAGTTAATATAACAAGGTTGCGTAAAAAGCTTCAAGAGGCAGGGCTGTCTAATTTTATTGCTACTAAAAAGGGTGCAGGATATTTGGTGGAATGAGATGAAAAAAACAGAAGCTTTCAAGCTATTAATGATTTATTTTAAAATGCTGCTTAAAGCAATTATTATTTTAAGCTTGTTTTGGGCAACCTTTGCAGCTGTGTTCTTTTTATATAATTTACCTTTGGAACCAGTGGTATATGCTATTGTGCTTAGTGCAAGCATGGGGATTATTTTCTTTATAGTAGATTTTATTAAGCTATACAAGAAGCATAGATTGCTTTTAGATTTAAAAAGCAGCATTTCCTTAGGCTTTGATAAACTGCCTGAACCTGGGAACATAATTGAAGAAGACTACAGGGAGTTGCTTACCTCTGTTTATAAGAAAAGCACTGAGATTGCCTATACTGCAGAAATTAGCAGAAGTAATTTGGTGGATTACTATACATTATGGGCACATCAAATAAAGACTCCTATTGCTGCCATGAGGTTAATCCTTCAGTCAGAGGAAAGCGAACAGAATGCAGAACTTTCTATGGAGCTTTTTAAGATAGAGCAATACGTAGAATTTGTATTGCAGTACTTAAGGGTTGAGAGTATGTCTTCTGATCTTTTATTAAAAAAATACAGCCTCGATGACATCGTTAAACAGGCAGTGAGAAAATACGCAAGAATGTTTATAAGAAAGAAAATTAAGTTGAATTTTAAAGAATTAAACTGTGAAGTTTTAACTGATGAAAAGTGGCTTGTATTTGTTATTGAGCAGCTGCTGTCAAATGCATTAAAGTATACTAAAGAGGGAACTATTTCTATTTATATGGATAGTTGCTTAGAAAAGACACTTGTTATTGAAGACTCAGGTATAGGCATAAAGGAAGAGGATCTGAATCGATTGTTTGAAAGAGGTTTTACGGGTTATAATGGACGCTCAGACAAGAAGTCTACAGGCCTTGGGCTGTATCTATGCAAGCAGATTTTAAACAGGCTATCTCATAGTATAACTATAGAGTCAAAAGTTGATAAAGGCACAAAGGTAATGATTGATTTAGAAACTATGGAAGTGGGCATAGAATAAGCTTTTATTTTAACCTTACAAAGACGTAAGGTTAGAGGAAGAAATGTAAGCCAAAGTTAAGGCAGTCATTTCTTCCTTTTGTTATACTGAACATGATAAGGCTGAAGTCCTAAATGGACTTCAGCGGCTAGTCTGCCAGTGGAACGAGCAAGCCAGACTGCCTAGTATTTTAGCAGAAAGAGGGAATAATCTATGTCAATACTAGAAGTGAAAAAACTAAAAAAAATATATACCAGCCGTTTTGGAGGAAATCATGTTCAGGCTTTATCCGATGTGTCCTTCTCAGTGGAAAAGGGCGAATACGTAGCGATTATGGGAGAGTCTGGTTCAGGTAAGACCACGCTTTTAAATATTATTGCAGCACTTGATAAGCCTACAAATGGCGAGGTAGTGTTAAGTGGTATAAGCAGTATGAATATAAAGGAAAAGGAAATTTCCAAGTTTCGCCGTGATAATTTAGGCTTTGTGTTTCAAGATTTTAATTTGCTTGATACTTTTTCCCTGCAGGATAATATATTTTTACCTCTTGTTTTATCCGGCAAGGCTTTTGGGGAAATGGAAAGCCGCTTAAAGCCTATAGCAAAGAAGCTTGGTATTAGCGACCTTTTACAAATATATCCCTATGAGGTTTCTGGGGGTCAGAAGCAGAGAGCCGCAGTTGCTAGAGCTTTAATAACTAACCCGCAGCTTATTCTTGCTGATGAGCCTACTGGAGCTCTAGATTCTCATTCCAGTGATGAGCTTCTACGACTATTTAATGATATTAACAAAGAAGGACAAACGATAATAATGGTTACTCACAGTACTAAAGCAGCCAGCCACGCAAGCCGTGTACTTTTTATAAAGGACGGAGAAGTTTTTCACCAGCTATATAGAGCTTCTATGTCCCAGGAAGAAATGTATCAAAAAATTTCTGATACACTTACTATAATTGCTACAGGCGGTGGTCGATGTGAGTAAGATATTCTATCAAAAGCTGGCTGTAACTAACATTAAAAAGAATGGAAAAACTTATTTCCCATATATCTTAACCTGTATTGGTACTATTGCTATGTTTTATATCATGAACTTTATATCAGTAAATGACGGACTAAACAATATGTCTGGAGGAAGAGAACTTAAAATAATTCTCAATTTAGGAACTTATGTTATTGGTTTCTTCTCTATAATTTTTCTCTTCTATACTAATAGTTTTCTTATTAAAAGGCGTAAAAAGGAACTTGGCCTATATAATATACTAGGCATGGAGAAAAGGCATATTGCCAAAGTACTCACTTGGGAAACTATTTTTGTAGCTTTTATAAGTATGGTATTGGGGCTTTTCTTAGGAATTGCAGTAAGCAAGCTTATGTTCTTAGTGCTTCTTAAGATTTTGCACTTTAAAGTGCCTATGGGTTTTTTTATATCAACTAATTCCTTAGTTAAAACAGCTATTCTCTTTGGTTTGATTTTTATATTAACTCTTATAAATAATCTAAGGCAGATTCATCTTGCAAAGCCTGTTGAACTTCTTAAGGGAGGCCAAGTTGGAGAAAAGGAGCCAAAAACAAAGTGGATTCTTACGTTAATTGGAGTTCTTAGCCTTGGAGCAGGTTACTATATTGCTTTGACTACAGAATCTCCTTTGGCTGCACTTAACATGTTTTTCCTTGCAGTAATTTTTGTAATGGTAGGAACCTGGGCATTATTTACTGCAGGAAGTATTGCTCTTTTAAAAATGCTTAGAAAAAATAAGAAATTTTATTATAAGACTAATCATTTTATAAGCGTATCTGGTATGATTTATCGAATGAAACAGAATGCAGTAGGACTTGCTAATATTTGTATTCTTTCAACAACTGTTCTAGTGATGCTATCTACAACAGTATCACTGTATGTTGGTATGGAGGAGGTACTTAGAACAAGATATCCAAGAGATATTTCAATAAGCGCAGAGAATATATCTAAAGAAAAGGCGGAAATGATTAATAATCTCATAAAAGAGCAGGCCGATAAAGATAAAGTTGCTGTAAAGAATATAGTTAAATACAGGTCCTTGTCTCTTGCTATGATGCAAGATAAGAATTCTTTCACAGATAACAGTAATGATATGAAGAACATGAACAATTTAGGCTTCTTAGAATTTATACCATTAAGTGAATACAATGATGTGGAAAACAAGGCTATTTCCTTAAAAGAAAATGAAGTACTCCTCTTTACGTATAGAGGAAAAATAGCTGAAGACAGCATTAACATTTTAGGCAACGAATTTAAAATAAAGGAACGCATAAATAATATGACAGTGGACGGAATCGCTTCTGCAGTTGTTGCAAACGGCTACTTTGTCATTGTACCTGATGAAAAAACAATTGAAAAAATATATGCTTCCAGCACTAATGCCAAAGGGAATATTGGCGATTTGTCTTATTACTTTGCTTTTGACACTGATGCTAATGCAGAAAAGGAAATTGTACTAACTAGTGAAATTAATAGTAGAATAAAGCAGTTATCCGCTGATGCACGATGCGAAGGTTTAGAAGAATCTAGAGAATCCTTCTTTTCTGTGTATGGAGGGCTTTTCTTTCTAGGAATTTTCCTAGGAGCACTGTTTATTATGGCTACGGTGCTTATTATATACTACAAGCAGATTTCAGAAGGCTATGATGATAAGGAACGCTTTGAAATTATGCAGAAGGTTGGCATGAGCAAGGAAGAAATAAAAAAGTCAATTGGCAGCCAAGTGCTTATGGTGTTTTTCTTACCTCTTGTAACAGCGGTTATCCATATTGCCTTCGCATTTAAGGTTATTACTAAACTTCTGGCAGTATTAAATCTTACTAACATAACCTTGTTTGTACTCTGCACGGCAGGAACAATTTTTGTATTTGCCATCTTCTATGCTATTGTGTATATTCTTACCTCGAAGGTTTATTATAAAATTGTTAGTTAATTAATGTTGTTCTAGAATTATTGAATAAAGTTTAAATCCTCGTAAGCAATATGCAACAAATATAAATTACTGTGATATAATATTACTGTAAGAAATTCAAACCATTACGGAAGGGATTTTTATATGGAAGAAAACATCTATAACAATGGACAAAAAATAGAAGAAAGTTTTTATACAAAAGGTGAGGAGATAGCTAACGCAATAACACACGGTGTAGGTGCTGCTCTAGCCTTAGCTGCACTAGTGCTTTTGGTTGTTTTTTCAGCAATATATGGTACAGCTTGGCATGTTGTAAGTTTTTCCATATTTGGAGCAACGCTTTTCATTCTTTACCTTGAATCAACTTTATATCACAGTCTAACAAACAAAAGAGCAAAAAGGCTTTTTAGAAAGTTTGACCACATGTCAATCTTTCTGCTTATAGCAGGAACCTATACCCCCTTTTGCTTAACAATACTTAGAGGACCTTTAGGATGGACAATATTTGGCATAGTATGGGGAGGCACAATAATAGGCATTGTTTTAAAAGCTTTCCTAACAGGAAAGAAGGATAAACTTTCAACTGCTTTATATATAGTCATGGGATGGCTTATAGTTATAGCTATTAAAAAAATGTATCTTTCTATGACTTTAAGCGGTTTTGTATTTTTAGTAGTAGGAGGAGTGCTGTATACAGTAGGAGCGCTATTCTATTCCTGGGACAAATTGAAATTCAATCATGGAATATGGCATTTGTTTGTTATCGGAGGAAGCGTGTGTCACTTTTTCTCGATAATGAGTCTTTTGTTTATATAATAAAAAATATAAGACTGCTTGAAGCATTTTCAAGCAGTCTTATACTTTTATTATTTGATTTAAATCATATATTTTTATGTTATTAGGTGCTAAGATTGACAAGAAGCTTAGTTATTAGGGGGAATACATAATGATTTTTAGTAAACTTAAGAATAAAGAAATAGTGAAGTCAGATAATCAAGCAATTAAGGACAAGACTTTGGATAAGAGTAGATATCATATGGAAGTTATTGATTTTGTTTATTCAATAAAAGGTCTGCTTAAAGATACTACTCTTCAGCATCATACTGTTAATAGTCAGCATAATGAATTAGCTGATCTTACTGAGGAAGTCAAAGATCATATGAGTACAATATCTTCTTTAACAAGTAAAACAAATGAGACTACAAAGGAGCTGCATTTAGAGGGAGATAAGCTATTGAAAATTACAGAGGACACTGTGAAGATGTCTCAAGAAGGAAAGATAGCCATTGAAGAAATGGTAGAAATAATTAAAGTCTTAGAAAACGAAAATAGAAACAGCAAGACAATGATTGATGTATTGGCAAATAAATTTGAGCAAGTTAATGAGGTGGTTAAGCTTATAGCTGGTATTGCAGCTCAAACTAATTTGCTAGCATTGAATGCTGCTATTGAGGCTGCAAGGGCAGGAGAACATGGCAAAGGCTTTGCTGTAGTTGCAGGTGAAGTAAGAAAGCTTGCTGAGCAGACTAAGAGCAGCACCAAGGATATTGCTGAGTTGATTGAAAGCATTTCCACTGAAACTCAAAAGGTTATAAATAACGCTGAAAAATCAAATGAAGCAATAGTTAAAGGTGTAAAAACTTCAATGCAGGCAGTAGATAAGTTAGAATTAAGCCTATCCTCTGTAGCCAAGGTAGACACTGAGGTTAAGGAAGTTATAAAAATTTTGAGCGATCAAAAGGCCCATATTTCTAATGTGAATATAGAAATAAAAAATATAGATAATCTTCTAAAAGTTACTGCAGGAGTTATAGAAAAGCATATTGAAGAGGCTGATGTTGTAGACAATCAACTTGAAAAGACAGGTAGGAAGCTTGATAGTTTTGAACATAGTATTACTGATTTTGAGTACAGGAAATAGCTGACAAGGCAAATTAAGAAGAGCCAAAGAAGGTCATGGGATAATAAAGTATCACCGAAAAGTGTACAAGTACATACTATATACCGAAAAAGTATAAATAAGGAGGGAACCTCATGGCAAACAACTTTGGATATTATGACAATGTGGCTGGTGTTAATTATAATACACCAAATTTCTATAATCCTAACTATTATAACCGTAACCCTTATTATCCTCAGACAAATTGGACCAACCTTGTTGCAGGTGCTGGCTTAGGATATTTGCTTGGATTTGGGCCTCTAGTTGGACTTGGATTAGGAGCAATATTATCTAATACTGGTGGAGAAAATACAAATGTAATTAATATCAACACTGGAAGAAGAGGCTACTATAACGGTAATTTCTAATTGTGGACAAGTGGGCCTATTCAGGAAACTGAATAGGCTTATCCACAAAAATCTGTTGATAAGTTGTGGACAATGTGTGTAAAAGCTGTGTGCAAATGTTGCTTTTAATTGTCATTAAACCTAAACATGATTACAATTGTGTAAAAATATGGAATAAGGGAAGCGATATAATACATATAATGGAAACTAGCGTAGGTTATAAGCATATTATTTTCACAATAAGTTATCCACAATAGCTTATTACATATTACTATAAATATTGTTCTGAAAAAAGACAATATAAATAATAAAAGCAGTAGCTTAAGTAATTAAATAGCTGCTGCTTTTACTGTAGGTTGTCCAATTATTGCTTAATCCTCTCCAAGAAGCTCGTATAAGTTATTCCATATGTGCTTTAATAATACTAGCCTCTTAGATTTATCATATTTGGCATGCAGGCGCCCTAATGCTTTAGAACTATTTTTTATAAGCGCCGTACTTCTTTCAACCAATAAGTTCAATTTATATAATTTGTAATTATTTTCATCATTAATATTAGCTTGTAAATTTTTAATATAGTCCTCAAGAGCCCTTAGTAAAAAACTAAGTTCAAGAATATGAAAAGGAATTATTAAAATATAATCTTCATATTTATTTGTATATTTGCCTTTTATCTCTTGTAGTATATCCTCAATATCTATAAGCAGGTTGATGTAAACATCGATGACGTTATAATAGGACTTACTGGAGCATATACCTATTTCATGCTTTATAGCTTCATAAAGTTCATATAATTCATCAATGGATAAATTAAAGTCTGAAAATACTAATACCGCCTTAGGCAATTTGCCTTGTTTAGCTGTTGTTTCCCTATTTTTAAATTCAATTGTTTTTTGCACAACTTCACCCACCTCCTCTTTGTATATAATATTCGGCATGTCAATTTTTGCTATAAACATCTGAAATTATTACTTAATAGGAGGGTATCTAGTTGAAAATATAACTAAGCAATATATTTTTGTGTATTGATACATGTCTTAATTTTGAAGATATTGTTAAATATTATTGTTTAATTGAGAATTCTTATTAAATAGGGTAGAATATAAATATATTTTCACTTTGAGAGGTATAATTGCATGAAAAAAATAATTTCAGCTATTTTGATTTTAGTATTGATATTAATGGGTTCAACAGCCTATAAGTATTTTGCAAAAGCTCCTGAGGATGTTGGTGTTGATGCTTCATCTGATACTAGTCTTGCGTTTGCTGTAGTAGGTGACGTTCATACTAACACAGAGAATTTTCAGATGGCTATAGATGATATGAGAAGAATAAATAACAGGTTAGATGCTTTAGTTATGAATGGCGATTCTGTTGACCAAGGTCTTGATAAGCAGTATCAGTCAATGAAGGATATTTTACAAAAAAACAACTCAAAACTGCCTAAGACAATAATTAAAAACATTGGAAATCATGAGTTTTTCGATTATGACCATGGCACAAATTCAGCAGAGGATGTTAAAACCTTTATAAATAAATATTTAGATTTCTCAGGAGAGAAAAGCGTATATCATGATCAATGGATTAATGGCTATCATTTTATATCTCTAGGTTCCGAGGATGGAAACACCACTAAAATTGGTACAACCAAGGCTTTTTTATCTGATAAGCAGATAAGCTGGTTTAAGGAAAAGCTTGCTGAAAACTATGAAGCTAAGAAACCCATTTTTGTGTTTTTACATCAGCATTTAAGCACTGGTATAGGAAACTGGATAGGTACTGACCAGTCAAAACAGCTTAAGGAGATCTTATCTAAATATCCGGAAGCTTTTATTTTTACTTCCCATACTCATGCTTCCTTCGATGTAAACAATGTCGCTGTTGATCAGCCTTTTACCATGGTTCATACGGGAGCAGTAAGCTATACTTTTAAGACTGGCAGCGATGGTAAAAGAGAAAGAGCTAATGAAGCCTATGGGGTGTATATCGAAGTGTTTGGTAATAAAGTTGTTATAAAAGGCAGAGATTTTAATAACAGTAAGTGGGTGTTTGAAAAGGAGGTTAGTAAATGATAGCTATATTATCTCCTGCAAAAACCCTTAATTTTGAACAAAGATATACAGATACTGAATATACTAGGCCAGTATTTAAAAAAAAGGCTTTAGAAATTATAGAACTTCTTAGAGAATATTCTCCATTGGAATTGAGTGGACTTATGAAAATAAACGACCAGCTTGCAGAGGTTAATTTCTTTAGGCATCTTCAGTGGAAGGAAGAACATGATATAGAAAACTCAAAACAGGCGCTGCTTGCCTACCATGGGGCTGTTTACCAAGGCTTAAATGCTCAAAGCTTTAAGAGGAATCAGCTTGAGTATGCACAAAAGCATTTAAGAATTTTATCTGGGCTTTATGGAGTTTTAAGACCACTTGACTTAGTTCAGCCCTACAGGCTTGAGATGGGAACTAAGCTTAAAAACAGCAGGGGTAAGGACTTGTATGTGTTTTGGAAGGAAGCTATCACTTCTTACTTTAATGATGAGCTTAATAATCTAGATAATAAGTTGCTTCTAAACCTAGCTTCAAATGAGTATTCTTCTGTGATAGATTTTAGGAAATTGAATGGAGAGGTAATAACTCCAGTGTTTAAGGAGTACAAGCAGGGGACTTACAAGAATGTAACAATTTACGCTAAAAGGGCCAGAGGGCTTATGGCAAGGTTTATTATTGAAAATAAAATTGATGAGGTTGAAAAACTTAAGGAATTTGAAGAAGAAGGCTATGAATTTAATAAAGCTTTATCTTCAAGCAACGAGTTGGTCTTTACTAGATAGAAATGAAAGATAAAAAGCAGAGATTTTCTTTCTCTGCTTTTTCAAACAACATTATATACCTTCTGCGTTAAACCTTCATAAATTAAAACTTTATTTTGTACTTTAAACAAATCAGCAGGTACGGTTAGTTCAGGTGCTTTTTTTGACTGATAAATACTGCCTTTAATAAGTACTTCAGAAACGAACTGGGAGCAGAAGTAATGGTTTTTTCTCTTGATAGGCTTGTTTAACAACACAGCAAATAAACCTAAAAAGTTGTACCTGTATAGATCCTTGTTGTTTGAAAAGTCCTGCACTGTTTGCTGAAGTTGGTAATATTGGTCTTCTGTAACTCTAACTTTATATATTAAACATTCGCTTTTAGGAAATTTTTTATAAACACCGCCATATAAATTTTCTTCAACAAAACCGCCTGAAAAAGGATTGTCAGGATTTGTTCGGCCAAAGGAGTACATTTTAGTAAAGCTATGGTCAAAGCTTATAGATGCATGGACATATTTTGTTTCAGAAAAAATATTTAATGCTCGTGAAAGCCAAGTTCCTGTCTTTGAAAAAACTAAGTAAATATATTTATGCCTCATACCGTATCTTTCAGCTCCTTAACACTGTTAATAATTTATATTCATCATGTTCTATTGTAATACGAAAACCTTAAGTATTTCTTAAGAAGGAGTTAGCTTTTTCTTAAAAGTATATTAGGATATTATTATGAGAGTAATTATAGCATGTACTTGTCCAATATAATATAGTTAAAGTAAGTGATATGAGGAATTAATTTCAATATAGTATACTGTTTAGAAGAATATTTAAGGCAGGAGTGAGCTTGTTGGAAGCTAAAGATAAAATACTAGAATCAGATTTATGGAAACCAGTGAGTGATTTTTTTGTAAAAGAAGGCTATACAGTTAGAAGTGAGGTTAAGGATTGCGACATAGCTGCTATAAAAGGTGAGGAACTTGTGGTTATTGAACTTAAGAAAAATCTTAGTGTGGATCTCTTAGCTCAAGCTGCGAAGAGACAAAAGGCTGCAGACTTAGTTTATATTGCTGTACCCAAACCTAAAAAACTTATAGGAAATGCTAAATGGAAAGATATTTGTCACTTGATTAGAAGACTTGAGCTTGGACTTATTCTTGTATCTATTAAAGGCAGGCAAAGCTTCATAGAGATTCCAATCCATCCTATACCTTTTGATAGAGAGAAGAGCAGGAATATGAGCAAAAAGAAAAGAGAAAGTATCATCAAAGAAGCAAGCAGCAGATACAAGGATTCAAACATCGGAGGAAGTACAGGCAAGAAACTTGTTACGGCTTATAAAGAATGTGCTATTTTTATTGCCTGCTGTCTTCAAAAGTTTGGGCCGCTATCTCCTAAAAAATTAAGAGAATTTGGTGCGGATGAAAAAAAGACTACTTCAATCCTTTCAGAAAATCATTATGGATGGTTTAAGAGAATTGATAGAGGTGTTTATTCGATTACTGAAGTAGGGGTAAGGGAGCTTACGCAGTATAAAGAGCTGACAGAATACTATAATTCTAAGATAGTTGATTTATAATAAAAAGCGTATGAGGCTGTCTCAAAATAAGGTTTAACATTTCAGCTTCCTTTGTACTAACATATTTTGAGACAGCCACAGTGTTTTAAACTCTAAAGTCTTTTTTCTTATATATAAAGTAGGTTGCTGTAATGCAAACTATGCTTATAATAAATGCTAGCGCTATATTTATAGGTTCAAAGCCTTTCTTTACAAGTTCGGAGGGAACAGCATAGTGAAAGGGTGAGAAATATCTTAAAAACTCAAGCTCATCTATCATTCCTGAAAAAGTTCCTAGGAGGTAAGTAACAAAGAAGGCTCCAATTGATATAGGTGTTGCAAGTCTTAAATGAGGAATCAAAACAGAAACCAGAAAGCCTGCGCACATAAATACCAAGCCTACTAGAAAGAAGCCTGCAAATAACAGTTTCATATCCATAAATAAATCAATTGTTTTTAGATCTTCTGGTTTTACAGCTAGTGATATTAGTATTGAGGCAACTGCCATTATAACTACAAAAATATAGAATAAAGCAAGTGAAGACAGAAGCTTCATTGTAACGATTTTAGTTCTACTAGCAGGCTGAGCATAAAAAAACTCTATTGTTCCTTCACTTTCCTCTGATATCAAAGACTTGGCTCCCAGCATTGCAGCATAGATACTTCCGGCTATAACGATATACTGAAAAACATAGGCAAAAAATTGATTTAGCTTTGAAAAATCAGGTACGTCCTTCAAATTGAAGGCTTCCAGTATGGCAGGAGGCATAGAATCCATCTTTGTATTAACAAGCTCTTGCATTCCGCTGTCCTTCATGGAAGGAAACATAGACATAAATAGAATGGTTAGCAGCACGCACACTACAGTCCATACGACTAAAGGTTTAAGTCCTTTTCTAAATTCTATTTTAAATATATTCATTTAGTTTTCCTCCTTTTCTGATGAATCGTAGTAGCTCATGAAAACCTCAGAAAGTTTCCTGTCTTCAATAATTAAATCCTTAAGTTTATACCTATTTAGTACTAGGAGAAGCTTGTTTACATCCCCGTTATAATTAAAAGAAATACTATCCCCAGATTGCTCAAAGCCTTGGCAACCAATAGCTGAAAGCTCATTTTTAACAGCATCTGAAGTTTTTAGAGTAATTTTCTTTACTTTTTTACGAGCGAAGTCGGAAATAGTTTTTACATCTATAATTTTGCCTTCCTTAATTATAGCTACCTTGTCGCAAAATTCCTCTACCTCTGTTAAGTTATGGCTGGATAAAAATATTGTTGTGCCTTCTTCTTTAAGCTTTAATAAAGTGTTGAAGAGTTTTTGCTGAATTAATGGATCTAGGCCATTTGTAGGCTCATCCAATATAAGAAGCTTTGGCTTATGAAGAATAGCTTGAACAATGGCAACCTTTTTCTTGTTTCCAAGAGAAAGCTCTGAGATATTTTTATCAAGCTCAACTTCAAATAGCTTGCACAATTCCGAAATATATTCATTGTCAGGATTTTTGCGGAAGGACTTTGCATATTCGATAAGCTCCTTGACCTTCATATTATCATAGTAGCGCACCTCACTTGGTACATAGCCTAAGTCTTCCTTAATCTTTACAGTATCATTAACACAGTCTAAACCAAAAATGGTTGCTTTTCCTGAAGTCGGGAAAATAAGATTTAACAGTACCTTTATAGTAGTTGATTTTCCAGCACCATTTGGACCGATAAAGCCAAAAATTTCCCCTTTATTAACCTTTAAATTTACACTATCTATTCCACGGTTTTTCCCGTAGGTTTTAGTAAGGTTTTTTATATCAATTATATTCATTTAACTTCCTCCCCCTAATTATTTAATATTCCTATTTTGTTTATATGCTGTAAGTCGCTGATTTAATTCCTCACCTGTGGCTTTGTAATAAAGATAAAAGGAATGTATGCAGGCTATATATAAAAACAGATAACTGCCTGTAAATATAGAAAGGTCCTTAAGCTTTTTCATATCAAGCCAATGAAAAAGCTGACAGAAAATAAGCAAGGTTACATAGCATAATATTAAATGCATAAATATCTTAAGCTTGATACCAACAGAATTTAATATAAGTTCACCAAAGAATAGGTAATGATAAAGCGAGATAATCATTGATAAACCTACAAGCTGCCAAATAACCATAAGATTCATAGATTCATTTCCAAGTATCATACTTACTATGGTGTATATCATAATTGCTGCAGTGAAAAACACACTCCATACAAATTTAAATTGAGTTGTTATTTCAATAAAATTTTTCAATCTTATCTCTCCTTTACTTTTATAAGCCTAATATTTCTTTGATGATAGGCACGTACTGCCTTGATATAATTAATTTTTCATGATTTTCAAGAAGTGCTTCAAGTCTACCGTTGAACTTCGGGGAAAGCTTTTTAATTTTTGAGATATTAATTATTGTGGATTTGCTGGCTCTAAAGAAATCTAGATTGCCAAGCTTTTCTTCTAATTCATAAAGTCGGAAAGGGGTTTCCAGCACCTGTTTTTCGGTATACATAAAAGTTTTCTTATCCACGCTCTCAAAATAAAAAATATCCTTTGGCTCTATGAATTGATTTGCATTGTCCATGATGCCAAGAATTCTCTCCTCTGAGCTTTTGAGCAGAAGGATAAGTCTTTGGATTTCTTCATTAACTGCTTTGCACTTTATTACTATTTCTGTTTCTAAGTTGTCTTGTGCTTGGTCTATTATTATTTTCATCCTAAGACCACCTCCTGTTCTATCGTTACTCAAAAGAAAAATAACCTTTAATAACAATATAAGCTTTAGTACTTATTAAGTAAATAAGTATAATACTAAGCTGCATTTTGGCAATACTAAGTTGCAAAAAAATAGTTTGACGCAAAAGTAAAGCGTCAAACTATTTTTATCTTGCTTTATATATATAAACCTTAAGTTTTTTATCTTCAACCTTAGCTTTTAACTCAACAGTATACTTTTTGCTATTTTTAAATTTTAAGTCTAAATATCCATAGCTTACAGCAGCATCTTTACCTTGAGGAACATATCTCACGCTCCTGCTATGAGAATGTCTTTCTAAGATTTCCATACCAGCTCGCTCTGCAGCGTTAAAAATTGTGCTGCTCAGCTGGCATACACCGCCACCCATATCTTCTCCATATTCTCCATTTACTATTATCGCAGCAACCTTAAAACCATTACTTGCATCTCTCTTACCTACTACATCGTTAAAGGAAAAAGTATCTCCAGGTTTAAGTTTATATCCATTTATTTTTTTAATTGCCAGACCTATATTCTCCATTCGCTCTTTATCTCTATTTAAAAGAGGTGTTTGATAGCTTCCTATTGGCTTTGGTTCGGAGGACTTTTTTTGTGTTTTTGGTGGCGAAGAAGCAGGTGGTGCTGGCTGAACGGGAAGTGTTTGTTCTGTAGAAGCATCTTCAGGTATAGAATATTTTGGTTCCTGAGCATTATATATTTGCTCTGTTCTTTGAATTTGTGGTGATGCTTCGTTTTTAATTGGGCTTGGAGTTTGTCTAGTTCGGCAGGAATTTAAGAAGCTTAAAATAATAACTGAAGCTAATAAAACAGAAAACTTTCTTTTCATTCTCTCCCTCCTTTTAACCATTTAGGTTTTAGTAGTTCATATGTAAATAGTATTTGTTGTTTTAAGTCAAACATCCTAAGAAATATATTAAAGTATTGGTAGTTTTTTTAAAATAAATAATAATAATTTTCTGTTAAAACTATATATTAACAAGCTAAAATATCATATAATAAAATAGACAAAGTAGATTTGTAAAAATATATAGAGTTGATTTTGGCTGATGTGGTATTATATACATATTGATTTAATAATTGGCTTACATGGGAGGATTTTATGCTTAGACTTTATATAACTAGACATGGAGAAACTGAGTGGAACATTCAAAAACGTATGCAGGGTTGGAAAAATTCCAATTTAACGAATAGAGGCATTAGGAATGCAAAAGCGCTTGGAGATGCTTTGAAAAAGGTTGAATTTAAAAGAGTTTACTGCAGTCCTTTAGATAGAACAAGACATACCACAGAACTTATTTTAGATGGAAGAGATATAGAAGTTGTGTATGAAGAAAACCTTAGAGAGATACACTTAGGCGAAATTGAAGGAAAGAATCAGGAGGAAGCAAATATAATATATCCTGATTTTAGCACCCACTTTTGGGAAAAACCTCATTTGTATAAAGCAAAATCAGGAGAGGACTTCTATCAAGTTAGGGAAAGAGTTTTAAAGGCCTTGGAGAGAATAATAAAAGAGAATCCATCAGGAAATGTACTTATAGTAACTCACGGAGTTATTCTAAAAACAATACACTCCTATTTCAAAAATCTCTCTATGGAAAGACTTTGGGACCCGCCATTTATATACGATACAAGCTTAACTATTGTTGAAATAGAAAATGGTGAGTTTAATATAGTGGTTGAAGGGGATGTTTCCCATATTAAAGATATTGAATAGCAAGGTAGCTTTAGAAATGTAAGAAAGGAAGGATGTTTAGAATGGATTGGTTTACAAATTTAGATCCAGTTCTTCAGGCGCTTTTAGCCACACTCTTTACTTGGTTTGTGACAGCTTTGGGCTCAGCTTTGGTATTTCTTTTTAAAAGCATAAATAAAAATGTTTTAAATGGAATGTTAGGCTTTGCGGCAGGCGTAATGATAGCTGCAAGCTTTTGGTCTCTTTTAGCTCCGGCCATAGAAATGGCTGAGGAGGCGAATATGATAGCCTGGGTTCCAGCGGTTATAGGATTTTTAGCCGGAGGAGCCTTCTTATGGCTAGTAGACGTACTTTTACCTCACCTTCATATTGGAGCGCCCATGGAAGAAGCTGAAGGGGTTAAAACAAGCTGGCAGAGAAGTGTTTTACTTGTGTTAGCTATAACCCTTCATAATATACCAGAAGGTTTAGCTGTAGGTGTTGCCTTTGGTGCCGCAGCAGCTAATTTTCCAGCAGCATCCTTGGCAGGGGCAGCGGCTCTTGCTATGGGTATTGGACTTCAAAATTTTCCAGAAGGTGCAGCAGTTTCAATACCTCTGAGAAGAGAAGGTTTTTCAAGAACTAAAAGCTTTTTATACGGTCAGGCTTCAGGAATAGTAGAGCCTATAGCAGGTGTGCTTGGTGCTGCAGCCGTTATAGCAATGAAGCCTATTCTTCCCTATGCATTATCCTTTGCTGCGGGAGCGATGATATATGTTGTAGTTGAAGAACTAATACCTGAATCGCAACAGGAAAAGCAGCACTCAAATATAGGAACTATAGGTGCAATGCTTGGGTTTGCTGTTATGATGTTATTAGATGTAGCTTTTGGCTAATATAAAGAAATAGCGGGAATGAAGTATATTGCCCTTCATTCTCGCTATTTTTATTTTGAAAAAAATACCTAGGCTATGACTTAACCTCTTCTATAAAGAAAAATGAGGGGAAGTAACTTTAGAATTTTTAATATTATTCGTTTAGACAATCTATACAAATGATGATAAAATAATTTAAAAGAAAGGAAGCGATAGGAATGAAGCAGTTTGCTGTTATAGGACTCGGAAGGTTTGGTTCAAGCATAGCTAAAGTACTTAGCTCATCAGGATATGAGGTTTTAGCTGTTGATAAGGATATGGAGAGAATTCAGGGAATATCTGATGAAGTTACTCATGCTATTCAAGCAGATGTAACCAGTGAAAGTTCAATAAGATCTCTTGGTATTAGCAACTTTGATGTAGTAGTTGTATCCATTGCTTCGGATTTAGAAGCTTCTATACTTGTAACTTTGATGGCAAAGGAATTGGGAGCAAAATATGTAGTTGCTAAGGCTAGAAGTGAATCACACGCAAAGGTGCTTTCAAAAATTGGTGCAGATAAAATTGTGTTTCCAGAAAGGGATATGGCAGAAAGAATTGCTCATAATATAATATCATCCAATATACTTGATTATATTGAGTTATCTCCTGAGTACAGCATAATGGAGCTTGCTGCTTTAGAGGAGTGGCAAAACAAGTCTCTTGGACAGCTTACTATGAGAAGACGATACGGAATTAATGTGCTTGCAATAAAGCATAATGATAAAATAAATGCTTTCCCAAATGCAGATGATATCATTAGAGAAAAGGATGTTATAATAGCTGTTGGGCACAATGATGACTTAGATAAGATTAGAGACAGAAGAAAATAGAAGGATGTGCATTAAATGAGGCTTATGGTGCTTTCTAAAAAACTAGTAGGCAAAATTCTTGCAATGCCTATTTATACGCATATAGGTACAACACTTTTAAACAAAGGAAGCATGCTTACAGAAGGTGCGATCGAGAAGATTCAAAACAGAGGAATTGCAACTGTATATATTGAAGATGATTCCTGTGAAATTGAACTTCAGGAAATGTTAGACTCAAAGATAAAATTAAAGGCTATATTTGATATTAAGGTTTTATTTGATGAGGCTGAAAAGAATAGAAAGCTAAATACTGTTTTGGCAGAAAATATTGTAAAAAATATTATGGAAAATATAAACCTTTCAGAAAATGCTTTTTTATATAATAACGTAAGCTTTGGAAAAGAAACAGGGCTAGAACTTGCTATGCACTCTTTTGAGGTTTTAATTTACTCCTTAATTGTTGGACTTAATAGAAAATATGATGCGAAAAAGGCGCTCAACCTAGGCCTCGGCGCACTTCTTCACGATATAGGTAAGGTTTTTGGAAGTGGCAGGGAGCATGCTATTCTAGGATATAATTTTGCAAAAGCTCAGATGGATATACCAACGACAACTTATTTATGTATATTGCAGCATCATGAATATGAAGACGGAAGCGGCTTTCCTAAGCAGTTAAAAGGTAATAATATATATGAGTTTTCAAAAATAGTTGCAATGTGCAATGATTATATTAACCTTCTGCATAACCAGGAGTCGCATCTTCCAAGTCAAGCTATTGAAACAATGATTGCTAGAGCTGTAACAAAGTTTGATAAAGATATATTTAAAACCTTCATAAATTCGATATACTGTTATCCAAATGGACTAGAAGTGAAAATGGATAGTGGAGCAAGAGGAATTGTTATAAGGCAAAACAAGGAGCTGCCAACAAGGCCTGTTGTAGGAGTTATTCGAGAGAACACACCAATTTTAATAGACATGACCAAGGAATTAACTGCTTCTATAGAAGAGATTGTTTGGTAGATATTAGCTAGGAAGGTTGCAAAACAAACTTAAAGAATGTTAAGAAATATGCAATTTCATGTTATGAAAGTTGCAAAAAAATATTGTAAACCTATAAGAAGCCTGATATAATGATAGATAAGAAATTGAGTTATTCAGAATCTTTGGTTATGGGGAATCGGGAGCAAGCACCACAAAGTCTCTCGTCTCTAGAACATATAATTGTATTGTGTTTTAGAGACGGGAGATTTTTATATCTCTTACAATTTAGTACAAGCTATTTATTTTAAAGGGGGCTTTTCTTTAAAAAATGGCAGAACAAAATTAATTAAAAGGGAGAAGTGATGTCATGGAACAAAAAAGAGACCAGTGGGGATCAAAAATGGGATTTATTCTTGCAGCGGTAGGCTCGGCAGTTGGCCTCGGAAACATATGGAGATATCCTTATCTTCTATACTCTAATGGTGGGGGAGCATTTCTAATACCATATTTCTTTGCTATCATAACAGCTGGTATACCTCTAATGATACTTGAGTATGGAATGGGACATAAGTTTAAAGGCTCAACACCTATTGCAATGTCTAGAGCAAACAAAAAGTTTGAATGGCTTGGCTGGTGGCCTAGCATAAATTCCTTCATAATTTTAACATACTATTCTTTAATACTAAGCTGGGCTACAATTTATATGTTTAAAAGCGTTAATCAAGCCTGGGGAGCAGATCCGAATGCATACTTCTTTAAAACTTTCTTAAAACTATCAGATGGACCTTTTAATATTGGTGGAATAAATTGGATGGTATTTATTGGGATAACAGTAATTTGGTTAGTCAATTGGTTTATATGCTTTAAAGGTGTATCAGGTGGAATAGAAAAGTTAAACAAGGTATTATTACCAACACTTATCGGTATTATGATTATTATAGTTATTAGAGGTGTAACTCTTCCGGGAGCAAGCCTAGGATTAAATAAGCTTTTCACACCTGATTGGTCTATGGTTATGAAACCAAAGGTTTGGATTGCTGCTTACGGTCAAGTTTTCTTCTCCTTAAGCTTGGCAATGGGAGTTATGATGACTTATTCAAGCTATCTTCCAGAGAAAACAGATATAAACAACAGTGCTTTCATGACTGCTTTTGCAAATTGTGGTTTTGAATTCTTAGCTGCTATAGGAGTATTTGGTATTTTAGGCTTTATGGCAAGCAGTCAAAACATACCTATAGATCAAGTAGCAACGCAAGGTATAGGGCTTGCCTTTGTAGCTTTCCCTAAGGTGTTTGGTTTGATGGGTTCTTTAGGAACGGTATTTGGAATACTATTCTTCGCGTGTTTAGTTTTCGCAGGCTTAACTTCATCAGTTTCTCTTGTTGAGGCGTTCTCAGCTGCAGTGATAGATAAAACAGGAATGAACAGAAAGAAAATGGTGACTATTGGAGCCATAGTAGGTTATCTAATAAGCGTGCTCTATGCGACAGGAGCTGGCTTGTACTTCTTAGATATCATTGATAACTTTGTTAATTCCTATGGAATAGTTGTTGTTGGTCTTCTTGAAGCTGTTGCCATTGGGTGGTTCTATGGTACAGAAAAGATTAGAAATCATACAAACTCCATGTCCTATTTCACTATAGGAAAGTGGTGGGATGTTATGATTAAGTTTGTTACTCCTGTTATCTTAACCTTCATGCTTGTTCAAAATATAATAAATGAGATACAAAAGCCTTATGGAGATTATTCAAGAACTGCACTTTTAGTATTTGGTTGGAGTGTTATCATAATAGGAATAGGAGGTTCTCTGCTATTAAGTAGGAG
Organism: Clostridium swellfunianum; assembly: GCF_023656515.1. Classification (NCBI taxonomy): domain Bacteria; kingdom Bacillati; phylum Bacillota; class Clostridia; order Eubacteriales; family Clostridiaceae; genus Clostridium; species Clostridium swellfunianum. Next base: position 2,501,125 of record NZ_JAMOFV010000006.1, on the reverse strand, counting down.
ACGCTTAGGAGAAAGAGATTTTATTGCTCCTATAAATACAGTAGGGGAGGTGGATTAATATGACACCTACTGCAATAGCATTTTTTCTATTTGGTGCATTATTCTTGTGGGGCGGCTTAGCTGTTACCTTAAGAATAGCAATTAAAGGCGATAAAAAATAATATAATTATTATAATTAAGAGGATAGATTTTGTTCTCTTAATTTTTGCTTTTAAAAATTAGGTTGTCTTTTATAAACATTAATCATAGTATAACTATGTTTTGCTAATAATACTAAATAGCAAAACATGAAGGGAAGAATTAGAATGAAGGTTGCTATAATGGGAGCTGGATTAGCTGGACTGACCTGCGCAGTTACCTTGGAGCAGAACGGAATAGAACCTGTTATTGTTGAAAAAAGAAGGATGCCTGGAGATAGGTTTATTAATGGTGAAGCTATTTTCAATATTTCTGATAGACCGATTAACAACAGTTTGGATTTTTTAAAAGAAAAGTATAGTATTGAACTTGAGCCTATAAACAGGATAAGAGAGATAACTCTCTATTCTCCTAATGAAAAAACAATACTTAGAGGGGAATTAGGCTATACAAATTATAGAGGAAGGCATCAGGATTCATTTGATAATCAGCTTGCAAAGCGAGTGAAAACTAAGATTGTTTATAACTCTGAATATAAATATGAAGAACTAGTAAAAGAGTATTCTCATGTAGTCCTTGCAACAGGTGATGCTGCATATGCTGAAAAGTTAAATAACTTTAGGATTGATCTAAAAGTAAATCTTAAAGGTGCTATTGTGAGAGGAAGCTTTAATACTGGTCGTATCGCCTCCTGGTATAATAATGATTTTTCACCTATGGGATATTCATATTTAATACCTCTTTCAGGGCGAGAAGCAAATATATCCATCGGTTATCCTTACTATGATGAAACAAAGGATAAAAATATAGAGATACTATGGGAAAAATTCTATAGGAGAGCTCAAGAAGACTTAGGTCAAGAATTAGATATAGTTGACAGCTTTGAAATAGAGCATTATTTGCTGGGCATATGCAATAAGGCTAAGATAGGAAATACATATTTTGTTGGTAATAACTTTGGCTGCATCATGCCGGCGTACGGATTGGGACAATTTGTTGCAATACTGACGGGAATTTATGCAGCACTTGATATATGTGGAATAGGAGATTATGAAAAATTAGTAGAACCTTTAAAAATATCCTACGAAAATTCTTTAACTATTAGAAGAGCTCTTGAAAAGCTAGATAATGATAAATTAGATATGATGGTTAAGATGCTAAACACAAAGCTTGCAAGTAAGATATTTAGCGATGACACTGAGTTCGATTTGTTTAAATTAGCAAGCAGCTTACTAAGGCCATTTATAGATACAAAGGAATAGTCTATTATATATGAAAATAGACTGGGCATATAGAAGATAAATTCTAATGAACCAGTCCATTTTGTTATATATTTATTTATGCAATTCCGCCAAGAAGTATACCCACGCCATAAGCAGCACCTGCAGCAAGCCCGCCTACAATAAGCATTTCAAGCCCAGATTTGAACCAGTTTTTGCCTGTAACTTTAACCTTTAGTGCTCCTAAAGCGAACAAAGTCAGCGAAGTCAGTATACAGGAAAGTGTAAAGGTATCTATAGGCATATTAGGTATAAATCTAGAAACTACGTAAGTAACTACTGGAATAAAACCAAAGGTTATAAAGGAAAAGAAGGTGACTAAAGCGTTTTTAAGAGGAGATTCGTCCTCTTGAATTATTCCTAACTCTTCTACCATCATTATATCAACCCAAGCAGTCTTGTTTTTTGCTATTATATCTACCACTGTTTTTGCATCTTCTTTGTCCATGCCCTTATTTATATAAAGCTCCATAAGTTCATGTTTTTCTCCTTCAGGATAGTGTTCAACCTCCCAAGCTTCTCTAACCCTCTCCGCTTGTTGAAACTCTGTCTCAGCTTTTGTACTTAGATAGTCGCCGATTGCCATAGAAAGCCCGTCTGCAATTAGATTTGCAAAACCTAATATAAGTACAACTCCAGGAGATAAAGCTGCACCAGCAACTCCTGCAACTACAGCAAAGGTAGTAATAATCCCATCTAGACCACCGTATATAAGACTTTTTATGTATTGCCCAGCAGAGCTGTGAGCTTCCTCAGCTTTTGATATATCAATTTGGTGGGCTTTTATAGAAGCCTGTATATCTTTATTTTTGTAGGCCTCTCTCGCTTTATCTAAATTTCTTGATAACATATTTAATCCTCCTATCTATAAAACTATTGCATACTATATTCTAGTTTATTGTTATATGTATTGCAGGTATTTGTTAAATATAACAAACTGCGAGGGATTTAACAATATTCCTTAATAAACGCAGTTTATATTATATACACTATACCTGTCCCTGCCTTGCTGCTTAGCCATATACAATGCCTTATCAGCCTTGCCTATAAGTTCGTTAAGGTTTGAATGCTTTCTTGGAATCATAGTAGTAACCCCTAAACTTATAGTTATAAAATTATCTACCTTAGAAGATTTGTTAGGAATTTTAAGGCTTTTTATTCCAGTTCTTAAAATCTCGGCTATATATTCAGCACCAGACTCATCAGTATTTGGAAGAATCACAGCAAACTCCTCGCCACCATAGCGGGCTGCAAAATCCCCAGGACGCATTAGTAGATTATCTATTTCACTAGCCACCTTTTTTAAGGCAGCATCTCCATATTGATGTCCATAAGTATCGTTATATCTTTTAAAATAATCAATATCTATAAGGATTAAAGATATAGGCTTACCTTCTCTATAGCTTCTTTTCCACTCTTTTTCTAAATATTCATCAAAGGAACGTCTGTTATTTAAGCCAGTTAAGCCATCGCATAGAGATAAGTGCTCAAGCTTCTCGTTAAGCTTTCTTAGCTTTTCGTTTATATCCAACACGGTTTCTCGTGACTTTTCCAGCTCTTCCATAGCTTTTTTAGCTTCAGTTATATTTTCTATCATAGCCACAACATATTGAGGATTGTTAGAGGCATCTCTAATTAAGGATACAGTAAGCTTGGCCCAAATAATTTTATTAAACTTTGTAATATATCTTTTTTCCAGTGTATAAGAGTTTATTTTATTATCTATAAGATCCTTAATTAATGCTAAATCTTCATCAATATCTTCTGGATGCGTAAATTCTGCAAAGCTATGATGTATTATTTCTTCTTGTGTATAACCTAACATATCAAGCAAGGCTTTATTACAGTCTATGGGTATCCCGTTTAAGTCTGATATACCGATTCCTATTGCAGCATTATCAAATATAGCCTTAAAAAATATATTTTGTTGATCTGAAAATTTCATGAAATCAGGTTGCTGCATATTCCTTCATCTCCTGTATAACAACAAGTTACTTAATTTGTGTTTACATATTATTCTAGCATAAAACATGTGTTAGTAGAATATTTAAAGAGGTAATTGGAGTACAAATATTTATTGATAAGAAATGACAAAATTCTAATTTTAAGAAAATTTTTAATATAGTATTGACAATATTGTTTTAGGGGAATATAATATCAATAAATAAAGACTGTGAAGAGGAAGAGTAGATAAACAACTGTTTAACAGAGAGAGGAGCCCACCGGCTGAAAGGCTTCTTAAAATAAGTGTTATTGAAAACCACCTCTGAGTTGAAGGCTGAAGTCCCATAAGGATATAAGCTTATCCGTTTGCCAGCGTTATTGGTTTTGAGTGACAGTGATAGTAATTTATTTGCTGTAATTTGGGTGGAATCGCGATAATCTCGTCCCTTGCTTAGGGAGGAGTTTTTTTATTTTAGATTGCATTTTAAATTTGGGCAATGCTTTATTTGCTATACCTGTAATTTGGGTGGAACCGCGAGTTAACTCGTCCCATGTTTAGGCATGAGACGAGTTTTTTTATTTTTCAAATTTTACAAAAAGATAAATTTATAAAAATATAAAAAGTTAACAATAAAAAAAGTTAACAATTTGTAGTTGTTATGTATTATTAAAGAATACAGGAGGCGTAATAATTAATAATTATTACGTACTATAAAGGAATACAGGAGGCGTGACAATTAATAATTGACACGTACTATAAAGGAATACAGGAGGGTTTAAAATGTTAAAGGTTATATTAAAAGATGGAAGTGTTGTAAGTGCTGCAAACGAGGAAGATGGAAGAAGAGCGTTAAGACATACTGCTGCTCATATACTTGCTCAGGCTGTAAAGAGATTATACCCAGAAGCACAATTAACTATAGGACCTGCAATAGATACTGGTTTCTATTACGATTTTGATATAGATGAACCATTTACTTCTGAGATGCTTGAGAAGATTGAAGAAGAAATGATGAAAATTGTTAAAGAGGACTTGAAGCTTGAACGCTCCGTACTTTCAAGAGAAGAAGCCTTAAAGCTTATGGAAGAAAGTAGTGAAAAATATAAAATAGAGCTTATTAATGATTTGCCAGAGGACGAAGAATTAAGCTTTTTTAGACAAGGAGAGTTTATAGATTTATGTGCCGGCCCACATGTGCTTTCAACTGGCAAGGTTAAAGCTATAAAGCTTTTATCAGTTGCAGGTGCCTATTGGAGAGGCAGCGAAAAAAATAAAATGCTTCAAAGAATATACGGAACAGCCTTTGCTAAGAAGAGTGAGCTTGACGAATATTTAAATATGCTTGAAGAAGCTAAAAAAAGAGATCACAGAAAGCTTGGAAAAGAGCTTAAGTTATTTGCACTTATGGAGGAAGGACCGGGTTTCCCATTTTTCCTACCTAAGGGAATGGTTCTGAAAAATATTCTTATAGATTACTGGAGAGAGCTTCATAGAAAAGCTGGCTATGTTGAAATAGAAACTCCAATCATACTAAATAAACAGCTGTGGGAAACTTCAGGACATTGGTATCACTATAAGGAAAATATGTACACTGTCAATATAGATGAGGAAGAATATGCAATAAAGCCAATGAACTGTCCAGGGGGAATGCTTGTTTATAAATCAGAAACTCATTCCTATAGAGATTTGCCTATAAGAGCAGGAGAACTTGGAAGGGTTCACAGACATGAACTGTCTGGAGCACTTCATGGACTAATGAGAGTTAGAGCCTTTACACAGGATGATGCTCATATATTTATGCTTCCTGAGCAGATTAAGGATGAGATTAAAGGAGTAGTTAAGCTTATAGATGAGGTTTATGGAAGATTTGGCTTTAAGTACAGCGTAGAGCTTTCAACTAGACCAGAAAACTCAATGGGAACTGATGAGGAATGGAAGATGGCTGAGGAAGCACTTCAAGGAGCGCTTGAGGATATAGGAATGCCTTTTAAATTAAATCCTGGCGATGGCGCTTTCTATGGTCCAAAGATAGACTTTCATCTTGAAGATAGCTTAGGAAGAACTTGGCAGTGTGGAACTATTCAATTAGATTTCCAGCTTCCTCAAAGATTTGATTTAAACTATATAGGAAGAGATGGAGAAAAGCATAGACCTATAGTAATTCACAGAGTTATATTTGGAAGTATTGAACGCTTTATTGGAATATTGATAGAACACTTTGCAGGTAAATTCCCAGCTTGGATAGCTCCAGTTCAGGTTAAGGTACTTCCTATTTCCGATAGGTTCAACTCCTATGCTGAAAGCGTAATTAAAGTACTTAAGGATAAAGGTATTAGAGTTGAGCTTGATGACAGAGCGGAAAAGATAGGCTACAAGATTAGAGAAGCAAGAAATGAAAGAGTACCTTATATGATTATCCTTGGGGAGAAAGAGCAGCAGGAGGCTACTATTTCTGTTAGAAGCAGAAAAGGCGATGAGGGCAGCTTTGTATTATATGAGTTTATTTCAAAAATCAGAGAAGAAATAGAAAACAAAACTTTATAAAAAGCACTAAGACTTATAGTCAGCTCTTCAGATAGAAGAGCTGATTTTTTTGGGAAAAATTAATTATAACTATTCTTTACCTTGAGAGTAAAAGGATATTTATGGGATAATAAACTTGACCGGTCAATATGGTAGTAAAGGAGTTGATTGTTTTGATCATAACTAAGAGGTGGCTTAGAGCCTAAATACAAAGTATAAGCTGAGGAGGCCTAAAAACCTCCTCTTTAACAGAGGGATTTATAGAGGTGAATATTTATGGTTGACAATAATAGTATGTTTCTATATTATATAATTAGAGGAAAATTATTCAAGAAACAAGATGTGATGAGAGGTGGGGTTAATAATGATTACAATACTAGAGGTTTACGATTACTAACTAAATATTGGGTAAAATATTAACCATCATCTGAATTTTCGTATATGATTTTATGAAACAGCAGGAAGATGTCCTGTTTTTTTAATGTCTTTTTTTAAAGATAATCTTGTAGTAAAGCTGCAAGTTATTTATCCCGCAGATGGTTACCTTCTGCGGGACTTTTGCGTTGTTAAATAAACATATATTTATATGTTTAAATATTTAAATATTTATAAGGAGGTTAAAGTCCTGAATGGACTTTAACGAGCAATCTTTAATTGCTCCGTGCTCCGACAAAAAGGAGGAGTAATAATGATTAATCAAGTTTTTAAGGGATTTTATGAGGTAGTAAATAAAGGTGAAGTAGTGAGTTTAGGGAGGGCAAACAATTGCAGTACAAAAACGGAAAGGAAATTTTACCTGCGGAGTTACTGAAGGAGCTTCAGAAATATATACAGGGTGAATTAGTTTATATACCAACCTTAGATACGGAGAGAAAGGGTTGGGGCGAAAATAATGGGACTAGAGAAAGCATTAAGAAAAGAAATGCTGAAATATACAGATTTTATAAAGAAGGCTTTACAGTATATGAGCTTGTAAGTAAATATAACTTGTCTGAGGATAGTATAAGAAAAATTATATGTAAGCTTAACAAGGATATGAACCGACATAGCTTTGAGGGAGAAGTAGCTGTTATATAAATTAATAGATATATGTTTTAATACCGCTGTTTAGATTAAGCCAGCGGTATTTATTTTAAGGTATAAAGACTATAGAGTAAGAAATATGTAAGGAATGTATTTTGTAAATATATTCAACGTATGGTAATATATTAATATAATATTACAGATGGGGGATTAAAAAATGTATAATGTAAATGGGTATAAAAATCCTAAACTTAAAATACCGTTTACTAGATTGGAAAAGCTGATTGAAATTGTTGCAGCTTTAGGAATAATCATAAACGTGATTTTGCCAGCTGTTTATTGGAGCAAGCTGCCGGTTAGGTTTGCAACACATTTTAACATTGAGGGAAATCCAGATGGATGGGGTGGGCGCGGCACTCTGCTGCCAATACCGATAATATTAATGATTTTATACTCTTTACTATCTCTCTTGGAAAAGTATCCAGAGATATATAGTTATGCTAGAGAAATAACGGAAAAAAATGTAGAAGCTCAATATAAAAATGCAAGAAAGATGATAATTTTTTTAAAAGCTGAATTGGTCTATTTGTTTGTATATCTCCAATGGAGCATTATTCAGGGAGCTTTTAATAATCACTTTCCAATGGGGCCGGCTTTTATATTTGTGGAACTAAGCGTTATATTTGGCACAATAGCATATTTTATATATAAATCTATAAAATTAAAGTAAATTATAGATTTTTGTTGGATTAACAAATATGCACCATTTTGCATTTAATATATTATAACAAGTTAATTCAAGGATTGAGGCTAAATGGGATTTACGAACTCTGTTTCTCCAGGTGAGCTTACTATACTTGCTAATGCTGTTGCTTTGATACTTTCAAGCGATAGAACAGCGGATGAAGTAAATGTGCTTGGAAATTTTATTACTGCTGTAGGGGCACTTATGCTGGTTATTGCAGCTCAGCAGGCATCTTTGGAAAGTATCCAAAATAATCAGCAGCAAGCACAAAGCTCAAACAAACAGTCTGTGAAAAGCCGATAACTGTTAGAAACAAAAACAACTGTAGAAAAAAATCTGCAGTTGTTTTTGTTTCTAAATTTAAAATTGTGCATTTGAACAAAAAAATACATTAAATAGACAGTATTAGTAATATAATAAAAATATTATTATGTATTATATAAGGCAGGAAAATAGTAATCTTTCTATAAATATAGGGGGGATAAGCAATGAAAAAAGATTTTGTTATTGTATTGGCGCCGGATTCCTTTAAGGAAAGCATGACTGCAAAAGAGGCTTGCGAGGCTATGGAAAAAGGGATAAAAAAGGCTAGCAGCAGCATAACTTGCATACATGTACCAATGGCTGATGGTGGAGAAGGAACTATGCAGTCTTTAGTAGATGCAACTGAAGGTAAAGTATATTCACTAAAGGTAGTTGGACCGCTTGGCAATGAAGTAGAAGCGAAGTATGGTATTCTTGGCGACGGTGAAACTGGAATACTTGAAATGGCCAGCGCAAGTGGAATTCATTTGGTTCCGCCTGAAATAAGAAACCCTTTAATAACAACAACTTATGGTACGGGTCAGTTAATTAAAGCTTGTCTAGATCATGGAGTTAAAAAGCTTTTAATAGGAATAGGCGGAAGTGCCACTAATGACGGTGGTGTTGGGGTTGTTCAAGCATTAGGCGGAATGCTTCTAGACAAGGAAGGAAAAGAAATTGGCTTTGGGGGTGGAGAACTAGGGAAGGTAGCAAAGATAGATTTATCAAGTTTTGATGCAAGACTAAAGGAAGTCTCCATAGAAGTTGCCTGCGACGTTACAAATCCACTTTGTGGAGAAAAAGGAGCATCAAGAGTGTTTGGACCGCAAAAGGGTGCTACTCCTGAAATGGTTGAAGCTTTAGATAATAATTTAAGTCATTATGCGTCAGTTATAAAAGAACAGCTTGGCAAAGATGTTTTAGAAACTCCTGGTGCTGGGGCAGCAGGGGGGCTTGGTGCTGGTCTTATGGCCTTTTTAAACGGTACTCTTAAGAAGGGTATAGATATGGTTATAGAGTACTCAAAGCTTGAAGAAAAAGTTCAGGCTGCTGATATGGTTTGGACAGGAGAAGGAAGTATAGACTTCCAAACTCAATATGGTAAAACTCCTCTTGGGGTTGCAATTGTAGCTAAAAAGTACAATAAGCCTGTTATAGCTTTAGCTGGTAGAATTGGCGAAGGAATTGAACCGGTATATGAAAAAGGCATTGATGCCATATTCGGAATTATGAAGGGTGTTAGTCCTATAGAAGAAGCTCTAGCAAAAGGTCCGGAAAATATTGAAAAGACTGCAGAAAATATAATAAGATTAATAAATATATTGTAGTAGAAAATATCCGTATAAGCTTGCTTGTACGGATATCTTTTATTATCATTAAATAAGTATAGATAAACAGAATGAAAAAAATATTTATTGTTTATCAAGTAGGTGTGAGATGATGAAATTATCAAAAAGGACTGCACAAAAAATTGCAGAAGAAATGATGAAGGTTATTCCTTATAATATAAACGTTATGGACGAAAAGGGAATTGTAATAGGAAGTGGAGATAAAAGTCGTATTGGGATTATTCATGATGGAGCAATAAGAGCAATTGAGAGTGGTGTTATAAATGAGATATACCAGGAAGCTGAAGGGGTTAAGCCAGGGGTTAATGAACCTATCATTGTAAATGATAAGGTGATTGGGGTAATTGGAATTACAGGTAATCCTGATGAGGTTAGAAAGTTCAGCAAGCTAGTGGGTGTCACTGCGGTTCTTCTTATTGAGCAGGCAAAGAAGGATTTAGAAATTCAAAATAGTAAATTAGATAAACAGAAGTTTTACAACGAGCTTGCCCACAGGAAAACAGATTATGATACGGACTTTATTCAAAAGGCAAAGAATTATGGTATTGATCTTTTAAAGAAAACAAAGGTTGTACTTGTTGAAGGTAATATAAGGACGAAGACGTTTAAAACACTCTCTGAGCAGTTTGGCAATTATTGCGAGTTGGAGTGCAATAAAATTATATTTTTTATTTCGAATACCTACAGCTATAGTACCTTAATTGAGAAATTAAAGGAAAGCAGCGATGTTGAAAAAATAGCCTTGGGACAAGAACACGAAAATGCTGCTATAGCTCTTGAAAAAGCAGAATTAATCTTGAGATGTGGTAGTAAATTAAAGCCTTTTACAAAAATATATAGCTATGAAGAATTAGAGTTTTTTATAAACTTATCCAGCAAAAATAAAGAGTCGTTTGTTTCGCTATTTTCTAATCTTGATACAGCTGGAAACAAAATTGAGCTGCTACAAACTTTGCAGATTTATCTTGAGGAAAATGGAGATATTAATGCAATAGCACGAAGGATGAATATACATAGAAATACTTTAAACTATAGGCTCGAGAGAATTCAGCAGCTTACAGGTAAAAATCCTAAGGTGTTTTTTGACTTGTTTGAGCTATTATGCGGGCTTCTCTGGAGATAATTATTGAGGTACATTAAAACAACAATAGGAGCGTAAAAATATGATAATATTTGAATATGGGGAAAAAGAAATAAATTATTTGAAAAAGAAGGATAAGAGGTTGGCTGAAGCTATAGACAGAATTGGAAGGATAGAACGGGAGGTAATGCCTGATTTATTTACGTCCCTCATAAGAAGTATAGTAGCTCAGCAGATTTCATCTAAGGCTGCGAGCACGGTATGGAATAGAATAATGGAGCGTTTTGGAGAGGTTACTCCTGAAAGGCTTGCCAAAGTTTCAATAGAAGAGATACAGCAATGCGGTATTTCTACGAGAAAAGCAGGCTATATAAAAGGAATAACTGAAGCTGTAATTAGTAGAGAGCTTAATCTAGAAGAACTTTTTGAGCTTCCTGACGATGAGGTGTGCAAAAGATTATCTTCTCTAAATGGGATTGGCGTTTGGACAGCTGAGATGCTTATGATTTTTTCAATGCAAAGACCTAATATAGTGAGCTGGGGTGATTTAGCCATAAGAAGAGGTATGATGATGCTTTATCACCATAAGGAATTAACTAAGGAAAGATTTGAGAAGTACAGAAAAAGATATTCTCCCTATGGTTCGGTGGCTTCTCTCTATCTTTGGGCGATATCTGCTGAAAAGTAAATTATTTGAGCATATATACAATGCGAAAGTTCTAATACATTAATGATGTCCTAAAAATCCTTGAGGACTGGATATTTTATGACATCATTAATGTAAGAATTTTATTGCATTGTATATATATAAATAAGATCTTTGTGAAAGAGGGATGAAATATGATTAAGAAACTAGAGGTTTCACATATAAAAGATATTATGGATATTTGGCTTAAAACCAATATTACTGCTCATAGCTTTATACCTGAAAAGTATTGGATTAACAATTATGAGGTGGTTGAAAATGAATATCTACCTATTGCTCAAACCTTTATATATGAAGAAGATGAAGAGGTAAAAGCTTTCATAAGTATAATTAATGATTCTTTTATAGGAGCATTGTTTGTTTCAGAGAAGCATCAAGGGCAGGGAGTTGGAAAGAAACTAATTAATTATTGCAAGGATAAATATGCAAGTATGGAATTATGCGTATATAAGGAAAACACTAACGCAGTTAATTTTTATAAAAGCTGCAGCTTTGACATTGTGAAGGAACAGCCTAATGAGGATTCTGGTTTTACTGAATATGTAATGAAGTGGGAAAAATGATGAATTATTTAGTGTATTAATAAAAATAATCGTAGTTATATAAGCCATAGCCTATATAACTACGATTATTTTTTCGGTGGACTATAGGTTTTCTTATTTTAAAACAGCTTGTATATTAAAGAGTCTAGAACACCACCGGTAATAATAATTCCTATAAAAAGTATCAGCAGCACATATCTAAAGCTTAGCGACTTAAAATGCTTTTTCCATCCAGCTTCATTTTCTAGGGGAGTTTCACCATTCTTTTTTATGAAAAATGCTGATGAAACCAGAAGCCCTAAGCTGCCAACAATAAGAATAGAGGCTCTGCCAACATACAGAGCGTCTAGCAGCATACCCTTATGGGACAGTAAGCCTATTAAGGTGAATATAAGCCCTGTTATACTTCCAGATAAAATTCCTATTGAAAGTGCTTTTATTATATCCATTATTCCAAGCGTAACCTTTTTCATGTGAGGCCTCCTGTTAGCGAAGTTTTGGATCAAGTGCATCTCTTAAGCCATCACCTAATAAGTTAAAGGCTAGAACCATTATGCAAAGCACTAGTGATGGGAAAAATACCTGATAGGGGAAAAACTCCATGCTTTGCTGCCCTATTGATATAAGAACTCCTAAGCTCGTATTTGGGGGCTGAAGACCCATTCCTAAAAAGCTTAAGCCTGCTTCTGTAAATATATAGCCTGGAATGCTTGAAGCAGTATTTAATAACAATATTCCCATAGTATTTGGAATTAAGTGCTTAAATATGATTCTTCCAGGGGAGGCTCCAAGAGAGGCCGCAGCAAATACGTATTCTGATTCTCTAAGCTGTAGAATTTGCCCTCTTATTTGCCTTGCTATACCGCACCAGGAGGTTACACTCATGGCAACAAGAAGAGCAAACATGCCATTGCCTAAAACCAGCATTAATAATATTGTAATAAGAAGGGAGGGAATAGAATTTATAACTTCAATAATTCTCATTAAAAGCTCATCAACCCATCCACCGAAGAAGGCCATAATGCCTCCATAAATGCACCCAATAACCACCTGTATAGCCGTACAGACTAATGCAACTGTTATTGAAGTTCTGCCTCCGTACCATACCCTGGAAAATAAGTCTCTGCCTAAATTGTCTGTTCCGAACCAGTACTTTGAGTTAGGAGCTATATTCTTTTGCGTTGGATTTATGGTTATAAAATTATAACCTCTTATATAAGGACCTATGATAACTAAAAGGATAACAATTACGAGAGTAACTAAAGAAACTATAGCTGTAGGATTCTTTTTTAATCTTCTCCAAGCATCCTGCCAATAGGTTATGATGGGCCTTACTATAAGATTAGAATCAGCATCGTCGGAGCCGATGATTTTAAACATATTACTATTTAGTTCTGTCATAGCCTATCCCCCCTATCTATTTTTCCCATGAACTCTGATTCTTGGATCTACAACTGTATATAGAAGGTCGGTAATAAATATTAGTCCTATATACATAGCGGCAATTATCACTGTCTGTCCCATTATTATAGGCAAGTCTCTTCCGTTAACAGCATTTATATAGTACATTCCAATGCCGGGTATGGAAAAAATCCTTTCAATAAAAAAAGATCCGGTTATACACATACCTATGCTCATAGGGAGAATTGTAATGACAGGTATAAAGGAATTTCTCAGTACGTGTTTTAGTATAACCTGCTTTTCAGATAAACCCTTGGATTTTGCAGTTAAAATGTAATCTTGGTTTACAACATCCAGCATGGAAGTTTTTAAAAGCCTTGCATAGGAAGCTATATATCCGAAGCAGCCTGTTAATGTAGGAAGAACGGTATATTTCCACCCTCCAAGCCATAAGTCCTTTCCTTTTGGCCAGCCTATTACAGGGAATAATCCAAGCTTTCCTGCAAGTATTTTTTGAAGTCCAAGTCCAAAGATTAGATGTGGTATAGAAATAAGAAGGATAGAGAGGGTAACAATGGAATAATCTATCCAGGCACCTTTCTTCATAGCTGCAATTATCCCAAGCAGCAAGCCTATAGAAACACCTAGTGTCATCTGTTGAAGACCAAGCCTTGCTGAAGCTGGCAGCTTGTCTCTTATTATGCTTTGTACTGTTTGTCCAGGATACAAAATGGACTCCCCAAAATCTCCCTTAGTCAGACCTTTCATTGTAATAACATATCTTTCTAAAAGTGGTTTATTCAAGCCGTATTTTTTATACAGATTTTCTCTTATTTGTGGAGGAAGCTTCTCCGCTCTTTCTACCAGAGGATCACCAGGAACTGCAGCCAGCAGAAAGAAAGTTGCCGTAGCTACTATAAACAAAGTAAAAAGCATTTCGAAGAATCTTCTTACAACATATTTTCCCATACCGTACCTCCTTGTTTTAAATTTCAAGCAATATATTGCTAAGTTTATACAGTATTGAATAGTGCCTTTAAAATCCGTTCAATACTGTATAAACTATAGTAAGGCTATTGTTTATCTTCCTGCAGTATATGCTCTGCTAAATTCAATAGGAGGACCAAACATTGGTATGCTTAAATTCTTAACGTAGTTGTGAACAAAGTTTCTTGAATCTTCATACATGTATGGTGCTATACCAGCATCTTTAACTACTAATTGATTTTCAAGTTCTGCATAAAGTGCATCTCTCTTTTTAAGATCAGCTTCACCATCCAGCTTCTTAAATAATTCATCATACTCTTTGCTGCCATATCCACCGAAGAATTTTGCAAAACCACTGTTAGTTATCCATAAGTCTGCAAAAGTCATTGGATCGTTATAATCTCCATGCCAGCCATTAGTGAGAATATCATACTGACCTGCATTTCTTGCAGCTGCAAAGGTTTTTGAGTCTCCAAAAACTTGCATGTCTATTTTTATGCCTAGCTTATTTTCCCAGGTTTGCTTCCAATATTCCTGAGTTGACTTACTTAAGGCTGAACTTCCTGTTGTTATAAATATTAATTTTACTTGGCTTATGTCTTCGCTCTTTCCTAGTTCCTTTAAACCTTCTTTAAATAAGCCTTGGAGTTTTTCTTTGTTACCTTTATATTGATCATATTCAGCTTTAAGGGCTTCTTTGTGAACAGCTCTGAATTCATCATTTCCAATAGAAATTCCCTTTGGAATTAAACCGTACCCAGGATAATTTTTACCATATAGTGTATTTGCAAATTCCTCTCTGTCTATTGAAAGAGATAATGCCTTTCTTATTTTTGCATTTCCCATCATGCCAGAAGCACCATTTGTTTTTTGGTTGAAGCCTACAAAGCTCATAGTAGGAACATTGCTTTGTATATACTGTAGCTCGCCCTTATCAGCCATTGCCTTCCACTTAGCTGAGTATTCCTGCTGAGCCTCTATAACATCCATTTGCTTTGATTCAAAAAGCTGAGCTTGAGTTGAAAATTCATCAACTATAGTCATGTTAACCTTTTGAAGGCTTATATTTTTCTCGTCCCAGTAGTTTGGATTTTTCTCAAGAACTATGCTGTGCTCCTTTACCCATTCTTTTATAATGAATGGACCATTAAATACATGCTTAGTATGGTCTGTAGCCCAAGTTTCTCCACCAGCCTTTATAACGTCAAGTCTTATTGGGAACAAGCAAACAAAACCTAATTTCTTTTCGAATTGAGGAGCAGGTTTCTCCAATGTTATTTGAAGTGTTTTTTCATCTACTGCTTTTGCTCCAACCTCTTCAGCTTTTGCTTTCTTATTGTAGTAAGCTTCAGCATTTTTTATATCATAGGCAAAAAAGGCATAGGAAAAGGCTTTTTCAGGATCTAGAAGCCTTATAATAGAGTCAACATATTGCTGAGCTGTAACTGGCTTTCCGTCTGACCATTTATGATCTCTTATATGAAAGGTCCAAACTAATCCGTCTTTGGATACTTCCCACTTTTCCGCACCTGCTGGTTCTAATTTTTCATTTCCGCTCTTATCTGTAAACACTCTTGCAAGGCCTTCTTGAGTTTCAGTAATTATTTGAAACTCGCTTGTGTTTCTAGCATCGTTAGGATCTAAGGTAAGTGGATTTAGTAAAAATAAATTCAGATACTGATCCTTGTCCTTTTCTACAGTTGTTGGTTTTGTTTCTTCTGGTTTATTAGAGGAACTACTGTTGCACCCCGCAAGCGAAATAGCGCTTGTAAATGTAAGTGCAACTGCCAGTAAAGCGCCTAATAATCTTCTAGATTTCATCAAATGTACCCCCTTTTAAAATGTAATTTGATAATAAAGATATATAAATATTCATATATTTTTATTCTTATTCATTTAGAAGGAGATAAATGACAGAAATAGTGATAAAGGACTGCTTTTCAAGTTTGGAAGTGCATCTATTCTGAGAGAAGGTTAGCTTGTATTTAGTATTAGATTTAATACTACAATTTTTTATATCTATTGTTGACAACTGTGTATGTGGAGTATATACTGTATATATAGTACATATACAGTATGTACTCCATGAAGAAGGAGCTAGCTATGAATATTATTATTTCAAATTCAACCGGCGAACCTATATATGAGCAAATAACAAATCAAATCAAAAGCTCAATTATGAAAGGTGAATTAGAAGAGGGAGAGCTTCTACCTTCCATTCGTCTTTTGGCAAAGGAACTTCAAATTAGTGTTATTACTACAAAGCGGGCTTATGAGGAACTTGAAAGAGAAGGCTTTATAGAAACAATGCCTGGTAAAGGTTCTTATGTGTCAGGACAAAATAAAGAGCTACTAAAGGAAAAAAGATTAAAAGAGCTTGAAGGTAAGCTGATTGAAGTGATTACAGAGAGTAAGTTAATTGGACTAAGTATTTCAGAGCTAGAAGAAATGCTTAGACTACTTTTTAATGAAGAAAATTAATATGGGGAGGGATTAAATTGGAAAACATACTAGAGCTTAAAAATTTAAATAAGCAGTATAAAGAATTTTCACTTAAAAATGTAAGTTTTTCTTTAAAACCTGGTTATATAATGGGATTTATCGGACCTAATGGGGCAGGGAAAAGTACTACTATTAAGCTTATTATGAATTTAATTAAAAGAGATAGCGGAGATATTAAGATTTTTGGTAAGGACAACATTAAGCATGAAAAAGAAATAAAATCTAGAATTGGCTTTGTATATGATGAAAATTTTTATTATGAAGATTTAACAGTTAATGCAATGAAGGGTATTATAGCCCCTTTTTATAAAAATTGGGACAATAATGTTTTTTCAAAGTATATAAAGGAGTTTAATTTGCCAGCGAACAAGAAAATAAAGGAGTTATCCAAAGGAATGAAGGTTAAATTCTCATTAGCAATAGCACTTTCCCACAAAGCTGAGCTTATAATTATGGATGAGCCAACAGCGGGATTAGACCCAGTGTTTAGAAGAGAGCTTCTAGATATTCTTTATAACATAATCCAGGATGAAAGTGTAAGTATATTCTTTTCCACTCATATAACTACTGATTTGGAAAGGATAGCTGATTATATAACTTTTATTAATGAAGGTCAGATTATATTTTCAGAAGCTAAGGATGAGATTTTTGATAACTATGCTATTGTTAAAGGAAAGAGGGAAGTCTTAGATTTTGATTTAAGAAATGAACTAATTTCTGTACGAGAAAACAGCTTTGGATTTGAAGCCTTAACAAAAAGGGTAAATGGTGTAAAAAGACTTTTTAATCAAGATGTTATAATTGAAAGGCCAACCTTAGAAGATATTATGGTATATACAGTAAGGGGGAATGCTTAATGTATAATTTAATTCTAAAGGAATTTTTAGTACAGAAGAAAACTTTGCTTTATGGTATTGTCTATACTATTGTTTGTGCCTATGCTTTTGGTGATATAGTGCCAAATGGAGGCGCTATATATACAGTCGCACCTTTTGCTGTAATCTATCTGTTTGTTAACTATTCGGGCGGCTTTGATGATAAGAGTAAGGCAGATATTGTGTTTAACAGCCTTCCAATAAAGCGGGAAGATATAGTTATATCAAAGTATCTAGCTATTGTTTGCTTTGGTACCTTTGGAATTTTATGCTCTGCATTGCTTAGGTTAATTGGCTTTTATACAGGTTTTCCAAGGGTATCAAGACTTATTTCAGTTAATGATATTATAACAGTATTAGTTGGGGGAGGTATTTTTGCAGCTGTATTTTATCCTCTTTACTTTAAGTATGGTATGGTTAAAATGAAATTTGCAAATATAATTTTATTTTTGATTTTTATGTTTCTTCCTAGCTATATTGTAGAATATGCAGAAAAGAATCCTAATAGTGTAGTGGTAAAGCAGGTTATATCAGTGGTTGCTAACGCATCTGAGTGGAAAATTAATATGCTTCTAGCCGTTGTTGCCTGTATTATTGTACTTATATCTCTATTGGTATCCATGCGTATATATAAAAATAAAGATTTTTAGTAATTACAATTGTTTTATAAGGAAAAACAAAATAATAAAAATAATAAAATAAGAAAGTCAGCAGCCATAAACTGCTGACCTTTTTATTGGTTTAATTTTGACTTACAAGTCGATAGCACTATTTTTGAATTATGTCCTTAACCTTCATAAGTCTTACTAAGGCTCCTCTTTCATTCTCATCAAGCTTCATTCTAATGTACTTGATGGTTTCCTGAAGCTGAGGAATTGTCATGTATTCAAGAGCATTAACTCTTCTTCTTGTCTTTTCAATTTCATCTGCCATAAGCTGAGTGGATTTCTCTACTTCAGCTAGCTCAAGAAGCAGAGGAAGGGTTTTATAAAGTCTTCCAACTACATGATCAAGCTCTGGTGATGTATTGGCAAAACCATAAGGGTATATGCTGCCTTCGTCACCTTCAAGCTTTCTCTTAAATTTCATGACAGGAACGTTAACGCTCATTACATTTTTAGTATCAATTTCAACTGATATGCTTTCCTTTGGGAAGCTTAAGGCTTCTTCAACGACCTCAGAGCTTAGGATTGCTCTTGTGAGCATAAACTCCTTAAGAGTGTCATCAAGGTTTTCTTCAACCTTAGCTCTAAGTTCATTGTTGTGCTTAACAAGGGCTATAAACTGTCTTACAAGCTCATCCTGCTTATCTTTAAGGAGCTTATGACCTCTTACAGCTGTAGCAAGCTTTTTCTTAAGCCTTGAAAGCTCCATTCTAGTAGGGTTTACATTTAGCTTAGCCAAGGTTACTCACCTACTTTGTTAAGATACTTTTCTAAATACTCATCTCTAATTCTCTTAAGCTCTGTCTTTGGAAGTATTCTTAGAAGCTCCCATCCAAGCTCAAGAGTTTCTTCAATATTTCTATTTGTAGTGAAGCCTTGATTTACATATCTCTTCTCAAACTTTTCAGCAAACTCAGCAAACTTCTTATCTGTATCTGAAAGTGCTGATTCACCAAGGATTGCAGCAAGCTCTTTTGCCTGTTTACCTTGAGCATAAGCTGAGAACAGCTGGTTCATTGTATCAGCATGATCCTCGCGAGTCTTTCCTTTGCCTATACCCTTATCCTTAAGTCTTGATAGAGAAGGAAGAACGTCTATTGGAGGAGTTATTCCTTTCTTATAAAGCTCTCTAGAAAGAATTATCTGTCCTTCTGTTATATAACCAGTAAGGTCAGGAATTGGGTGAGTCTTGTCATCCTCAGGCATTGTAAGGATAGGAATCTGAGTTATAGAACCCTTCTTGCCTTTAATTCTTCCTGCTCTTTCATATAAGGTTGCAAGGTCTGTATACAGATATCCCGGGTATCCACGTCTACCTGGAACTTCCTTTCTTGCTGCAGAGATTTCTCTTAGCGCATCAGCGTAGTTTGTCATGTCTGTCATAATAACAAGCACGTGCATATCTTTTTCATATGCAAGATACTCTGCTGTTGTAAGCGCCATTCTAGGGGTTGATATTCTCTCAATGGCTGGGTCATTTGCAAGGTTTAAGAACAGAACAGATCTATCTATAGCACCTGTTCTATTAAATTCATCTATGAAGAAGTTAGCTTCTTCGAAGGTTATTCCTATAGCTGCAAATACAACTGCAAATTTTGAATCAGAGGATAAAACTTTTGCCTGTCTTGCAATCTGTGCTGCAAGCTCAGAGTGTGGAAGTCCTGAAGCTGAGAATACTGGAAGCTTTTGACCTCTAACAAGTGTGTTAAGATGGTCTATAGCTGAAATACCAGTTTGAATAAACTCTGATGGATAGTCTCTAGCATAAGGGTTTATTGCTTCTCCAGTTATATCAAGCTTTTTTTCTGGAAGTATTTTAGGACCGTTGTCCTTTGGTCTTCCCATACCATCAAAGGTTCTTCCAAGCATATCTTCTGATACACCTATTTGAAGAGGTCTTCCAAGGAAGCGAACCTTGGTTTCAGCAAGGTTTATTCCAGAAGAACCTTCAAAGATCTGCACCATGGCCTTGTCGCCGTTAACTTCAAGCACCTGGCCTCTTCTTTTTTCTCCGGTTTGAAGTTCAATATCAACAAGCTCGTTGTATTTTACTCCTTCAACACCGTCT
The DNA here is from genome assembly GCF_023656515.1 of Clostridium swellfunianum. Classification (NCBI taxonomy): domain Bacteria; kingdom Bacillati; phylum Bacillota; class Clostridia; order Eubacteriales; family Clostridiaceae; genus Clostridium; species Clostridium swellfunianum. The sequence continues at coordinate 2,480,992 of NZ_JAMOFV010000006.1, read as the reverse complement.
ACAACCATAAGAGGGCCTACAACTTCTCTAACTGTTTTGTATTCCTTAAGCATGCTTTTTTAGCCCTCCTTCTTCAATAAGTTTATCTACGGCTTCTACAAGTTCAGCTTGTATAGCATCTATCTTAGCTAATTCTTCTTCAGCAGTATATTTGCTTCTTGCTATTCTGTCTCTAACTTTAAGGTCTAAAATGCTCTTTAGGTATACGCCTTTTTCAAGAGCTCTTTCACCCTCTCTGTAGAAGGAAACTATAAGTTTAAGCATTTTATACTGCTTATTAAGTGAGGTGTAGGTGTCAATTTCATGGAAAGCATTTTGCTGAAGATAGTCTTCACGAATAGACTTTGCAGCTTCAAGCTTTAATCTGTCTTTTTCAGATAAGGCATCTATACCTACAAGTCTAACTATTTCATCAAGACTGGCTTCTTCTTGAAGAAGTGTCATTGCTTCAGTTCTAAGCTCTGACCAATCCGCAGCAGCGTGCTCGTTTATATAGGCATCAATTTTATCTTGGTATAGAGAATAGGAGTTTAACCAGTTTATAGAAGGGAAGTGTCTTCTATAAGCAAGCTGTGCATCCAGTCCCCAGAATACTTTAACTATTCTAAGTGTCGATTGAGTAACTGGCTCTGAAAGGTCTCCACCAGGAGGGGATACCGCACCGATTGCTGTTACTTCTCCAGTTCTAGTTTCATCACCAAGGCATATAACCTTGCCTGCTCTTTCATAGAACTCAGCAAGTCTTGAACCAAGGTATGCTGGGTAACCTTCTTCACCAGGCATTTCTTCAAGTCTTCCGGACATTTCTCTTAGAGCCTCTGCCCATCTAGATGTTGAGTCAGCCATTATAGCTACTGAGTAGCCCATGTCTCTGAAATATTCTGCTATTGTTATACCTGTGTATATAGAAGCTTCTCTAGCTGCAACAGGCATGTTTGATGTATTTGCTATAAGAACAGTTCTCTTCATTAGTGATTCACCAGTCTTAGGGTCTTTAAGCTCTGGAAACTCCATAAGAACGTCTGTCATTTCGTTTCCACGTTCGCCGCAGCCAACGTAAACAACTATTTCAGTATCTCCCCATTTTGCTATCTGGTGCTGAACAACTGTTTTACCAGCTCCGAAAGGTCCTGGTACAGATGCTGCTCCGCCTTTAACAACAGGGAAGAAAGTATCTATAACTCTTTGACCAGTAAACATTGGCTCAGTTGGGCTAAGCTTGCTAGCGTATGGTCTTCCACGTCTTACAGGCCATTTTTGAAGCATTGTAAGCTCCTTAAAACCAATAGCTGTCTCAACTACGCAAACAGTTTGCTCTATTGTAAATTCGCCAGCTTTAATTTCTTTAACTGTTCCCTCAACTCCGTAAGGAACCATTATTTTATGAAGCACAACAGGAGTTTCTTGAACTGTTCCAATAACCATTCCTGCTGATATCCTATCGCCCACACTAAGGGCAGGCTTAAAGTCCCATAACTTATCTCTATCTAGGGCAGCTACCTTAACCCCTTTTCTAAAGAAGGCGCTGTCTGCCGCTTTCAAATACGCATCAAGTGGTCTTTGTATTCCATCAAACATGGATTCTATAAGTCCAGGAGCAAGCTCTACTGAAAGAGGCTCGCCTGTAGTTTCAACAGGGTCTCCAGGGCCAAGACCAACGGTTTCTTCATAAACCTGAATAGAAGCCTTGTCGCCTCTCATTTCTATGATTTCACCGATAAGCCCATGCTCGCCAACTTGACAAACGTCATATACATTAGCACTCTGCATCCCTTCAGCAACAACCAAGGGACCAGCTACTTTGATTATTCTTCCCATGCTTATCTTGTTCCGCCTTTCTTACAATATATTTATACCTATAGCTTTTTGAACATTATCTTTAACTCGTTTTTTACCAACTCCAAGGCTTCCCTTATTGCCGGGTATTAAGATAATTGATGGAGTAATCATTTTATTGTAGCGCTCTATTGTTTCTTCGATTTCAACAGCTGCCTGTTCAGTTATGAAAATTACTCCATAGTCATTGTAAGCCAAGGTATCTACTGTTTTTCTTGCTTCCTCGCTGCTTGAAACTGAGAAAACTTCAATTCCAATTGCCTTGAAAGGCAGTACGGAATCTTTGTCTCCAACAACTGCAACCTTATACATAACTATCACGCAGCCTTTCTCTTACTAGATTTTCAGAAACCTTGTTAAGCTTACCAACTAAAATGATTCTTAAGTTTCTAATTTCAGTTTCTCTAGCAAACATATAAACAATAATTGGCTCTGGTCCTAGATTTATAAACTTAGCTTTTTTCATATAGTTCATGAGATAATTGTCAATATTCTTCTCTAGGCTCGCAAAGGAATCGGTTTTTGCATAGTATTCCATGCTGTCCTTAAGCATATTTCCATATTCTGAAGAGGAAAGCTTGTGAGAAATTCCTTCAAGATCCTCGCTGTATAGCTCATTAAAGGTCTTTTTATCTATACTTCCGCCTTCAATTAACAATTCTCTGAAAAAAGCAACCTCTTTGTTTAATTTTTTAACTCTTAATAAGGTTTTTATATTAGTTAAATCAATTAAAACATTTAAGTATTTGTTTATAAATTCGTTGTTTATATCTTTTACAATCCGTTTCATATGAGAAAACATATATTTATCTAAAATAATGTCTATTCTTTGAGGGTCTTTAGTTTCTTCATAGTCTGCAAGTACAGCTTCGATGGCTTCATTCATTATAGAAGGAAATTCTTTAACAGCTGCCCCATTGATAACCGCTTTAAGCTCATCAATATTTATAATTCCATTAGGAACTAATATGTCAGAGAAGTCTTTTTCAAGGATTTTTCCTTTAACTAAAGCCTTTATATTGTGATAGTCGTACTTAACTCTCATAAAATCCACTAGAATTTTATAAGGGCTTGCTTTGGCTATATCGCTGTACATGTTGCTTGCAGCAGCATTTAGTGCAGTTTCAAAATTATCGCCCTCCAAAAAGCTGCCATAAGGTGTTTCAGAAAGAAACTTTAAAGCCTCGCTTAAATTTTCAGAATCAATCATTCTATCATATTGATTTCTGCCAAGGAGTTTTGATTCCCATACTCTTATTAGAGAAACTATAGAGGCAAATTCTGTGCTTTTCACGGGATCATCCTCCTATTCAAACAGAATTTTTGTAACATCAAATATTAAATCTTCCTTTAATGATTCAATTATTGATTCAAAGGTGCAGTTTATTTGAATGCCCCTCTGCTCAACTATAAATCCATCAACATTTCCTGAAAGCGGCTCGCCAAGATTTAAATGAGCTCCTGTAAGTCTTGTTAAATCGCTTAGAACTTGAAGCGTTATAAGCTGAGCTCTACCAGGATTAACACGAAGCAAGCCTTCACCAGTTATTTTATAGGCTTTAATTGCATTTTTTAAAAAGCTTATAAATTCCGTTCCATTTAGGTTCTTTAAATTTTCCAAAGCATAGTCAAAGGTTTTTTCAATAACTTCATGCTTAGCACTAAGCTTTTCATTTCTTACTCTCAGCTCTGCATTTTGGAGTATTCTGCTTTTTTTAGCCTCGGCTTCTTCCTTAGCCTTTTTTATAAGGAGAGCTTCCTGGGAGGATGCCTCACGAACTTTACTGTTGACTAGAGTCTCAGCCTCCTGTTTTGCAGCAGCTAATATTTCAGCAGATTTTTCCTTAGCATCGCTAAGTATTTTATCTGTAATATTTTTTACTGACATATAATCACGTCCTCAACTAAAATACTCTGTTAACTAGTAAGAAGCCCATAACGAAGCCAAGCAATGCATAAGTTTCAACCATTGCAGCGTAGATAATACCCTTAGTGTTGTGTTCTGGCTTCTTAGCAAGTATTTGGATACCACCAACAGAAACTCTAGCTTGAGCTATTGCTGAGAAATATTGAACAAGACCAACAAGTAAACCAGCTATAAGGTAGTAAAGTCCTTGACCTAATGGAAGGTTGTTAGTTATCTTTGTCATCATTAAGAAACCTATAACGAATCCGTAAAGACCTTGTGTACCTGGTAGCAACTGAAGAACTAGCGCCTGAACGAATTTTTCTGGCTGTTCGGAGATAAGTGATGTAGCGGATTCACCCACCATACCAACTCCTTTAGCTGAACCTATACCTCCAAGCATAACTGTAAAGAGTATCCCAATAACTGCAAAGCCTATTCCTCCATAAGTTTGTAACCAAGCTCCTAAAGTAAGTGTATTCATAATAAAAAGTTCCTCCTTAAATATTAAATTACTTTATTTTTATATAATTATTTTTCATTTTAAATGGTTCAAAGGGTCTTCCGCCACCTGAGTAGAATTTACCGAAGAATTCAACATACTGAAGCCTTAGAGAGTGAACGTAAGCTCCTAGAAGACTCAATAACAGGTTGAATATATGAATAAGAACAAAGAGCAGTGGTCCTACAATAAAGAAAGCCACTCCAGGTATATAGCCTATGATGAGGTTCATAGCGCCCGCTATAGAAGCACCTGCCATACCTAAGGCCATAAGTCTTATATAAGAAATTAGATCTCCTATATATCCTGTGATTCCGTATAAAGCATAGAGCCCGCTAGCTAGCTTTCCACCAGTTGATTTTGCATCTCTTCCGTTGGTTAGGATAATTACTATCATGCCAAAGAACATAGCGTATTTTGCAATTGGTGAGCCTGTAGCAAGCAATAAACCAACAGAAACTAAGGTTATTATCCAAGCTCCTGCATCATAAAATGCATGAAGCCAACTGTCAGACTTTCCTATTATATAGGCTTTAGTTAAAAGAGCAACTAGTATTTGAAATGCTCCAAAGCCGATAGATAAATAAACAATCATAAATATATCTTCGGTCTGACTTATAAGTGCAGGTATTTTGACAGCATCGCCAAATACTGAACCAAAAATTAGTCCCCAAATGGTAGTGGAGATTCCAAGATACATGAAGAAGGTTAAGAAGTTTTTGGTGCCTTCTTCAAGTTTGAGTTTCTTTAGTGCAAACCAAGCTATCAAAAAGGTTATTAAACCATAGCCTGCATCAGCCACCATCATTCCAAAGAAGATGAAGTAGAAGGGAGCAACTAGTGGCGTTGGGTCAAATCCATCATATCTAGGCATGCTAAACATTGAAGTAATTGACTCAAAAGCGCTAACGAACTTACCGTTCTTAAGCTTAGTTGGAACATAATCCAAGTCTTCTTCTTTAACCTCAGAGAAGCTTAGAATATAATTATTTCCTACTATTTCTCTTATACAGCTTTCCATAAATTCGGTTTTGTCAGCAGGAATCCATCCAGAGATAATAACAGTTCTGTCACTCTTTAAGAAGTTCTCACTGGAAGTAAGCCTTATTAGCTTGTTTTCATAATACTCGTGAGCTCTCTCAAGAGTAGTCAGTTTATCAGAAAAGGCGCTAAGCTCTTCGTAAATTGCTGGTTTTTCCTTTTGGAGATTTTCTAATTCCTTATTAAGCTTGCTCATAATCTCTGAAGGTTTATCTTTGTAACTTAGTTTTACCTCTGAAAACTCAAAGCTTTTTAAAATTTCCTCGGCTTCCTTGTGTTGATCTTTGTGAGCAAACACTAGAATATAAGCATTTGCAGCGTCTCTGTCGATAGCCTCTATATGATGATACTGAAGTTTATCATCCAGTTCAGTTCTGAGTTTATCTTCCTGCTGAGTTGGTATAGTCCCAATAAAATAAGCTACATGTTTCATACCTTCTAAATTATTGAAAGGTATATCAAGCTTTCTCCAAGGATATAGTTCATCAAGCTCAGACCTAAGCCTTGATGAGCTATTGTCAATTGCGCTTAGACGTTCTTCCTTGCTTTTTATTGAGTAATAAATATCCTTCCATATCTCATCATTTCCATATTCCTTCAGGTCTTCATAGGTTAAAACAGGTTTTCCTTCTTTTAAAGCCTTCAGGCCTGATTCCTTAGGAACATAGTTTTTTAGAAACTCAATGGCAGTTCTTAGTTTAGACAGATTGTCTTCAATATCCCTAGCAGATGAATTAACTACATCTTCCTTTAAAAAACTTAAAGCTTCATTCTCTTCTTCTAGCCTTTTGCTTTGTAGATTGATAAATTCAACTTCTCCAAAGGCCTGAAGCTTCTTAAGAATTTTATTCTTATGCGCTTCAAAGGCTACAAGAGTAAATTTATTCATTCTAACTATTGCCATTGCTATTTACTATCCTTTCAATAATTAATTTTGAAGCTCTATCAAGCTTCACTTTGGGTAAATTTAAAATGTCTGAAATATTGGATCTACCTTTTTCAATAATTTCTGCGGCTTCTTTTTCTGCTGAGGAGACAGACTCATCAACTATTGCTTTAGCTCCAGCTTTTATTTCTTCTAAAGTAGAATTGTACTTTAGGGCTGCTTCGCTATTTGCGTTCTTAAGCATGTCCTTTGCTTCGACCTCAGCAACTCTTATTATATCTGCTGCTTCCTGCTCTACTCTTTTTATTTCCTGTATTTCCTCTAATGCCAAAGTATCACCTCCTTTTAGTTTGATTATCGAGAAGTTAAGACATCTCTTTAAGATAAAATGTAATTGAACAATTAATAATATTATTAATTAATAATTATTAAATTGGGTACAATATTCTAAAAATATTTTCAACATGATTATATCATATAAAGCTTTATGTTGTAAAACATATGGCTTAAGCTATTAGTGTTTATTGGATTGGGCGTTTACGGAAAATTGGGTAATTGCACAATTGTAAAAATATTACAGTTTATGGTATTATATAAGAACAAGAACTAGTATATGAAGAATGGAGAGAAAATATGAAATCACGTGCAGCTTTAAGTATAAAGAGTTTGATTGTATTATCTGTAATAGGAACTGTAAGCTTTAATATTTATACTAAAACTCATGGCGCTAGTTTTGAATATAATACTAACACTGAATTGGTTCAAGCTTTTAATAAGGAAACTGAAAAGGCAGCTTTAGTAGAAACTACAAACAAAGTTTTTAACAATGAAATTAAGACGCAGGAGTATAAAATAGAAATGGGCGTATACGAACAGATGCATAAACTTGCTAATAGTCTAATAGTATCTGTAGATGGCGAAGTTTGGGGCGAAGAGAAAATAACTAAAGAAAGTGTTAGAGTTTTAAAAGAAAAAGTTGAGAAAAATAATAATTTGTTTGGCAAAGCGGCTTATTCAGAAATAATGAATATTATATCAAGATGGGAGAAAAGCGATTACTCACAAGGTGTTGAAGATCATAATTATGTTTGGAAACAGCTCGGAGGTTCTATAGGGAGGGCTAAGGAGCTTAGAGAAGAGTATAGGAAATAGCTTCTTTTGAAAATATATTTAAATAATTTACTTGTTTAGGTTTAAAAACTAATTACTTGTCCATAATTTTATTGGAGGTATGTATAGTTTCGGATGCAGGTTATAAAAAGTAAAACCTCATACTATAATATTGCTTAAGAAAATTACAAAGTGATACAATTTAATTTCTTAAAAAGCTATATAAAGTGTAACAACTTTTAAACAACTTACATACTATAAATAAGTAATTTACATGTAGAAGCAATTATGGATTAATGGGGGTATAATTATGGATTTAAGTGAAAGAGACATGGAGATAATTGAAAAGGGTACCAAAGCTTTAATTGCCGAATTGGGCTACTCTGGATTTTTAAAGTATATTTCTAGAGTGCAGACGTTTAATGGGGACTATTTTAGAGCAAAAGAAGAAATTTGTAAGGGAAGTACCGGAGAAAACAATAAAATAAAAATATTAGCCAAGGAGTAGCCATATATAGGGTTGCTCCTTTTTATATGAAAAGATTTAGCATCAGTATATAAATGAAAATAGTGGAAAGATTTATTAATATAAAAATATAAGAATATATAAATATTTAAGGAACGGTGAAAATAGTATGACTGCACTGCTTGTATTTGTATTAGTGTTAATATTTTCAAGTAAGCTCGTTAAATTTATTGAGAATAAAATAAATAGTAAATTTAATTCTGAATATGTTAAGTATGGCTTTTTATCAAGATATTATTTAAGCAGCAGGTTCACTGATAGAGAGTTTCAGGAATGGTGTAAGTATTTTCTAAAAAACATGCATTATAGAAACTTAAAAAATGTTTCTGAGAATTTTGAGGGTGGGATTAGTTTTATATCAACAAATAATAAAAATCCAACCTATATAAGCACAAGGCTATATCAATTGAAAGACAGTGAGAAAAACAAACAGAAAAAGAATGTAGATGATAGCTATAAAGCTATAGGCAGACCTGAGGTTCAAAAATTTGTGGGTGCATTGGTGCATGACAGGGTCAAAAGCGGCGTTATTATTACCACTGGCGATTTTACAAAGGAAGCAATTGAATATGTAAGGTCTTTATCAAAGGACTACTTGATAGTCTTAATAGATGGTGCAGCACTAACTAAAGAACTGCGAAAGATAAGAAAAAGAGAGATAACATCAAGAGTAGCTTCAGGCTTAATAGGTTGAGGAGAAAAAATATGAATATTATAGATATTATTTTCAATGACGTATCCAATTTTTTAAAAGCTACATTAACAGTTTTGGTTATACTTTTATTTGTTCAAAGAGTTTATCAAGCTATAAATGTAATAAAGGAAACCAGAAGAAAAAAAGAGTATATTCAGGACTTAAAGCTGGGAGTTTTAAGTAAGGAAGATTTATATAATTATACTCCGCGTGAGTTTGAGGAATGGTGTGCAGAATTTATTGCGGCGAAGGGCTTTACAAATATTGAAATAAGTCAGGCTGGACCTGATGGGGGAAAAGATATAGTTTGTAAAAGAGGAACTGAAACCTATTATGTTGAATGTAAAAGATATAGCTATGATAAAAATGCGGAACATAAGGTGGAACTTGAGACAGTTAGAAAACTAGTAGGGGTTATGGAGGCGGACTGTATAAAAAATGGTCTTATAATTACTACAGGCTGTGCAACAAGTGAAGCTATTGAATATGCAAATACCCTCCCAAGCCAGTATAGTATTGGAATAGTAGAAGGCGATGATTTAATTAATCAATATACAAACATAAAGCATCTTATTTATGTACCGGAAAAGAACTAGTTATTAAAAACTCATCAGGACTTAAATCAATGTCTTGTTGAGTTTTTTGTTTAGCTTATATATAGTATTAACATAAACATTTTAAAATGCTAATAAATATGTTACCATAATTACATATGGAATAAAATGGTTTGCATCTAAAGGGGGATAAATTCATGAATTCAGCTCAGTTAAAACTCTTTGCTTGCGTAGTTATGCTTATAGATCATATGGGATATATATTTTTTCCTAAGGTTATATGGCTGAGGGTAATAGGAAGGCTCGCCTTTCCATTATTCGCTTATTTTATAGCAGAGGGCTATAGAAAAACAAAAGATTTAACGGATTACCTTGGGAGACTAGTTTTATTTGCTCTTATATCTCAGCTGCCATTTATGTATGCCTTTAATACTAAAAGCTTGTACCTAAATGTATTTTTTACTTTAGCCATGGGGTTGTATGCGGTTTACAATTATGATAAAAACAAAAGGCTTCATATGGTAATTATAATAGCTGCAGCCTGCCAAATGATAAACACTGATTATGGAGCTTATGGGGTGCTGTTAGTATTTTTCTTTAATTTAAATCATGATAATTTTAAGCTTATGGCTAGGAATGTAATACTGTTAACTATCCTTGCTCAGCTTGCCCAGGCTGGCATAGCTTACCTTAATACTCCTGCAATTTATCTGTCGAGAAACCTTTTATTTACTTTAGGAGTACAGCCGTTATGTCTTTTATCGCTAATACTTATTAAGATTTATAATGGAGAAAGAGGACCAAAGCTTAAATATCTATTTTATGCTTTTTACCCTGTGCATTTGATTATCTTAGGTTTTATTAGAGATATGCTTAAATAAGATAAGAGAGCCTTAAGCAAAACTGCTTTTGGCTCTTTTGTATTTTATATATAATAATTAATATTGCGTGAACCAAATTATGCTAAGCTTTATCTAATAGATGTAAACAAAACTTCGAAGTATATTTGTTTAAATAAATATGACCGTAGAAAGGAGCTGTCAACTTGGATTTTGAATATGAAGTTGGACTAGCTATAAAGGGCAGTAAGGATTCTTTTGCAAAGCTAATTAAGTATTTGGAGCCTTCTATGTATAGAGTGTCTAAAGCCATTTTGCAATCTGATAACGATTGTGCTGATGCAATGCAAGAAACTATATTAAAAGCCTATAAAGCAATAGAAAGCCTTAAGGAACCACAGTTTTTTAAAACCTGGTTAATAAGAATCTTAATCAATGAGTGCAAAAAAACTAATATGCAAAAGGGTAGAATTATACCCATGGAAGAAATCACTTCTGAAAGAATAGTGAATGATATTGAGGATAGTCTTTCTGTTCAAGAACTACTTAACACTTTAGAGAATGATTTAAGAAGTGTAGCATCCTTATACTATTTTGAAGATTTGCCTATTAAGGATATTTCGGGAATGCTAAGTATTCCCGAAGGTACGGTAAAATCAAGACTTTCCAGAGCTAGAAAGAAATTAGCGGAGGTATTAAAGCCAAATTTAAAAGGGAGTGAGCTTTATGGACGAACAAGCATTTGATATGGAAGTTAAAAATATAGCTAAAAATTTTGATACAGAAGTACCTAAAATGATTTCAAATAGAGTAGATGAAACCTTAGCCTTTTTAGAACCAAAGGGACATAAACTTATTGACACAACCACAAAAAAACGCATCGCAGCTGCGCTAATCTGTTTGGCAGTTATTGGTTTTGGAGCACCTAGTTATGCTAAGAATATACAGTCTCTACAAGGTGTGCTTAAATATTTTAATATAGGAAGCGGTTACGAAAAAATTATTACTGATTATGGAATTTCTAAGGAAAGCAATGGGGTTAAGGTAACTATTGACAATGCTATTTATGACGGCTATGAATTATTAGTTTCCTATACAATAGAAAGCGAAAAGCCGTTTAAGGATAATATTTTATTAAATCCTAAAGCTTTGATATCAGAAAAAGGAGTAAAAGGGATACTTAAGGGAAAGAGTAATCTTTTCTTTAATAATTGGTATGGAGAATTTAAGGATAAGGATAGAAAAATATATTCAGGTGCTATGAGCTTCAGCATCTCTGCAAATAGCGTTCAGCCAAATGGCAAGCCCGTTGATAACAATAAAATAGCAATCTCTAAGATTCCGAATAAATATGAGCTTGACCTTAGCTTAGATAAATTAGGAGCATTAGAAGGTAAGTGGAACTTTAATTTAACGGTAGAAAGTGAAAAAGCAAAGGGAAATGTTAAAGAGTATGCTATTAATAAAGACTTAAGCAGCTTATTTCCAAATACTAAGCTGGAAAGCATAGTAATTACTCCAATCAGAATTTATCTTCAAGGCACAGGTTCCAATCAGAATTTATTCTTCAATTATATAGTGCTAGATGATCAAGGAAAACCTTTAAAGGGTGAAGGTGGTTCTACTATAGAGGACAAAGGCCTTACAAGATACACTCAAAGTGTGAATAATTATGAAAAGTCTTTTAAATGGCTCACTTTGATACCTTATAATTACTATCAAGGTGAGAATAAATTTGAAGCTCCTCTAAATTTAGAAGGTAAAACAAGAATTCCTATTGGTTCTAATAAGTTTTTAACTATAGCAAAGGTTGAAGAAAAGGAAGGTAAAACTTACGTTTATTATGATGCAGAGGCTCCAGTGAACGTTTTTCCATTTTACTTAAGAGATGAAGACGGAAAAGAGTACATGAAGCATGAGAACTCAATCATTAATGGACAGTCTGTATTAGTCTATGACGAGGCTCTGTTAAGTAAAAAGCTTACAGTGATAAACAATACAGTAATATTTTATGATGCCGCTTTTAAGGTAGGCATAAATTAAAAGCACAAAATCATTCCTTCAATAATATATTGATAATAACAACAAAGAATTTAAGCATTATGTTATTGGAGGGTGCTTTGTGACAACATTAATTCTTTACGGCAGTGCACTGGCACTGCTTTTATTATCTTATATAAAGGACAAAGGAAAGACAAAAAAAGCACTTAAAAAAGCTTGGAAGTCTTTTGAAAATGTACTTCCTCAGTTTCTAGGGATAATTTTTATAATTGGATTAACTCTTGCGGTATTAAAGCCAGAGGTTATTTCTAAAGTTATCGGAAATGAATCTGGAATAATTGGGGTAATTATTGCTGCAGTAGTTGGTTCTGTGACTTTGATGCCTACCTTTGTAGCTTTTCCAACAGCCGATATGCTGCTAAAAAACGGTGCAGGCTTTGCGCAGGTTGGAGCACTTGTATCAACTTTGACTTTGGTTGGAGTAGTTACTTACGGACTTGAAGCGAAATATATTGGTAAAAAGGCTGCTTTTTATAGAAACTTCATAGCCTTTATTTTTTCGTTTATAGTAGCTTATGTTATAGAAAAGGTGGTAGGTGGCGTATGATTAATAACCTAGTAAAGAGATATAGCTTCTTTATTGCAGCTTTCTCTATCACTTTAATTATTACTTTGATAAGTAAGGATATAGGCTTTAAAACTTTTAGCTTGGCAGGTTCAAGTCTTAGGCAGATGCTTTCAGTATTGCCGCCTATTATGCTTTTGTTAGGACTTATGGATGTTTGGGTTCCAAGGGAAAGAATGATGAAGTACATGGGGGAGGACTCTGGAATCTTAGGAATTGGGTTATCCATACTTATAGGTTCTTTAGCAGCTGGACCAATGTACGCTGCGTTTCCTTTTGCTGCAGTACTTTTAAGAAAAGGAGTTAAGTTTAGCAACTTAATAATTTTTATGAATGCCTGGTGTGTAACCAAGATACCAACTGTAATGTTTGAGCTTACAGCACTCGGATATAAATTTACATTTGTAAGGTTTGCAGTAAATTTGCCAGGTATTATCTTGATGGGATTTCTGGTGGAGTGGCTGCTTACTAAAGATGAACTGAGAACTGTTTATTTAAACGCGGAAAAACAATAATTTATATTTTGTAAAAAAGTGCTGATATGTAGCAGGTCAAATTCCACCCACTATATCAGAACTTTTTTACAAAACAGCTCCTATTTCAGTGAAGGAAGTCCTTTTACAAATTCATAGAAACCTTCATAATCTCCTTGATAGTCTGCAGCGATTTCATCTTCTGTTCTATGAAGCAGGCAATCTTTTATTAAAAAGGTCTTTAGTCCAAGTTTTCCAGCAATCAAATCTTCCTGCACATCATTTCCTACCATCATGCACTCCTCTGGAGTTTTCTCTATTTCTTTTAGAATTTCGTCGTAGTATTTTAATTGAGGCTTGCAGTAGTGATTTTGCTCGTAGCAGGTTATGTATTGAAACTCTGATGGTTCAAAGCCTGCCCAGCGAATTCTATGATGTATAGCCTTTAGAGGAAATAGTGGATTTGTTGCTATAACAAGTTTATAACCTTTTTCTTTTAGAAGCTTTACGCTTTCCTGCATAAGCTTGCTTTCATAAACAGCAGCTTTTGCCTTAATAAATTCTTCATCATAAAACTTATCAAAGCGTTCTTTATAGGTAACTATATCTCCATCTATTCTAGTCTTAAAGTCTTCCATAAAGATTTCTTCGTTTGTTTTATACTCAACATTTGCAATCATCGCATTCGTAGAAGCCCATATGTTTTTAACAAGCTCCTTTGGTCCGATTAGGTCTTTTAAGTACTCAGCCATAGCTCCAAAATATAACTTTTCAAAAGCCTTCATATCCATAGGAAGAAGTGTTCCATCCAGGTCAAATAAAATTGTATTTATCATATAATTTTCAATCCCTTCATTAGCGTTACTAAAACATTTTACCACATAAAAGAGCAGATTAACTTTCTTAGCAAAAATATATTTACCAGCACCGTAGAAGGCCTTAAGGCTAAAGGTTCAGCACAAATAGTTTCTAAGTATGTTCAGACTTTAAAGTTAAATAGTAAAAAAGTGTAGGAGCTGCTCCTACACCTTTTTTATGAATTTAAATACATTTCCCCAATTTTATAAACATCTCCAGCGCCTACAGTCAAGAGAAGATCTCCATCCTTAAGGTTTGCTTTTAGAAAATCAACAATTTCTTCAAAGCTGTGGAAGTTATGACAGGATTGACCAAGCTCTCTAATCTTATCCCCAAGCATGTCAGAGCTTATAAGTTTAGTGAAATTCTCTCTTGCAGCATAAATGTCTGCCAGGATAATTTCATCAGCATTGGAGAAACAACGTGTAAAATCATCAAATAAAGTTAAAGTTCTTGTATAAGTATGAGGCTGGAACACGCAATAAATCTTCTTGTGAGGAAAGTTTTTAGAAGCATCAAGAGTAGCTTTGATTTCAGTTGGATGATGAGCATAATCGTCTACAACTGTAACTCCATCCTTAACTCCTTTTATCTCAAAACGTCTGTGTGTTCCGTAGAAATTTGCAAGGCCTTCTATTATATCGGCGTTAGGAACATTGAGGCTTAAGCCAACACATATACTAGCCAGACCATTAAGTACATTGTGTATTCCAGGCACATTTAAATTTGCAGCAAACAGCTTTGTTCCGTTTCTGTATACATCAAAATCTGCACAGCCTCTATCATTAAAGGTTATGTTCTTGGCCTGAATCTCTCCGGCATTAATTCCATAGGTTATTACATTGCACTCTGCAGAAGTAATAACAGCTTTAACTTTCTCATCATCAGCATAGGCAACTAAATAGCCGTCCTTTGGAATAAGCTTTGTAAATTCAATAAAGGTGTCTTGAATATGATCTATGTTTCTATAAAAATCAAGATGGTCTGCTTCTATATTTGTTATAACTCCAACATAAGGGAAAAACTTTAAGAAGGAGGCTTTATATTCACAAGCTTCTGTTATAAAGTACTCACTTTTGCCTGTTCTAACATTTCCATCGATTATATCTAGTTCTCCACCTACCAATATGGTAGGATCTAAATTAGCGTGAAGGAATATGTGTGAAACCATGGAGGTAGTTGTAGTCTTTCCATGAGTTCCTGAAATAGCTACATTATATTTGTGTCCCTTCATTATATGACCTAAAAACTCTGCTCTATCCATTATAGGAAGCTTTAACTCCCGAGCTTTGCGAAGCTCCGGATTATCCTCAGAAACTGCAGCGGTATAAACTACTAAGTCCACATCATTTATATTTCTTTCGTCATGACCAATAAAAACTTCAGCTCCTTGCTTTTCAAGCTTATCTGTTATATTGGAGGCCTTCATATCAGAACCAGAAACTCTATAGTTGTTTTCTAAAAGAATTTCTGCAAGACCGCTCATGCTTATCCCACCAATACCAATAAAGTGTATCTTTTTATGAGTATCTTTTAAAAAATCAAATGACAAAGTATCAACTCCTTTCACTCGTTGCACTGGACAGTTTACTCGGCAGACATTATTCAAACCCAGTATTCTGACCATAAAAATACCATTTAGACCTTTTATATCATTGAAATTTCACTCTATTATATCATTATATACAAATTTCCTTGAAAGAAACACCCTGACCCTACATAAATATTGATAATATTTATGAAATGGAATACAATATGAATAATAACTACATTTATAGCTTGGAAAGTTCGTATATTTTAAAAGAACAATAGAATTGACAGGCCTTGTGGGCAAATAAGGAATACAAAGGGCATAAGGATTGATAATCTTTATGTACGAATAAGGAATACAAAGGGGATAATATTATGGAAAAGTTCAGCAGAAATACAAGAATAGCTGCCATTACAAAGATTCTTATAGAAAATCCAAATAAGGTTATAAATTTAAGTGAATTTACGGAAAAATTTAATGCTGCAAAATCTACAGTTAGTGAGGATATACTTGTTGTTAAGGAAACTTTAAACAAATTTGATATGGGAAGAATAGATACTGTTGCAGGTGCTGCAGGTGGTGTTAGATATGTGTGCGGGGTTTCAAAGGAAGAGAGAAAGAGCTTTATAGATGAGCTTTGTTCTGTTTTAAGGGAAAAGGATAGAATAATACCAGGAAATTTCATATATATGACAGATATAATGTATAACCCAGAAATAATAAGGAAAGCAGGAATTATCTTAGCTTCCGAATTTCACAATAAATCAGTGGACTGTGTGGTTACTGTTGAAACTAAAGGTATTCCATTAGCTTATGAAGTGGCAAGCATGCTGGGAGTTCCTCTTGTTATAGTCAGAAGAGATAATAAGGTTACTGAAGGAACAACAGTAAGTATAAATTATGTAACAGGTTCCAGTAAAAGAATTCAAACCATGTCACTGTCAAGAAAGGCTTTAAGAAATGGAAGTAAATGTATTTTTATAGATGACTTTATGAAAGCTGGAGGTACTGTAACAGGCATAATTAATCTTTTAAAAGAATTCGACAGCACTCTTGTTGGGATAGGAATTCTTGTTGAAGACGTTGAAGATACTAAAAAGTTAGTAGAGGAGCGCATTTCTCTAGTAGAGTTTAGTGGTATAGATGAAGAAGAAAGTGCAATAGTATTTCCATCCAGACACTTCAAATAGTAAAATATTCAAAAAAATATTAAATATTTTGAAAAATAAGCAGGAAAAATAAAAAATATGGAGAATATTATATTGACATAAGCATCGTGGAGGTGGTTTTTATGCAAATTACAGATGTAAGAGTTAGAAAGGTTGCTGCAGAGGGAAAGATGAAGGCAATTGTTTCCGTAACTTTTGACAACGAGTTCGTCGTTCATGACATCAAGGTTATAGAAGGACAAAATGGCCTTTTCATTGCTATGCCAAGCAGAAAAACTCCAGACGGAGAATTCAAAGACATAGCGCACCCTATTAATACTTCAACTAGAGAGAAAATTCAACAATTTATCCTAGCTGAATATGAAAAAGTGAAAAGTGAAGAAATAACTAGCTCGGAAGAGTAAATAAAAGGGAGTTTAGACTCCTTTTTATTTTTTGACAAATTTCGCTGTAAGGTTGCAAATTAATGACGTATAAAATATAATATAAGAGGCGATTTTGTTATGAATAATAGAATGTGATATACAATTTATATAATAGTTAAGCAGAAATGCTAAGAACAATTCTACATAGTGTGATAATTAAGGAGGGTATTTATGTATAGATGCGCTGCTATACTAGCTGCTGGTGAAGGAAAAAGAATGAAATCTGAAACTCCTAAGGTACTTCACAAAGTGTGCGGTAAGGAAATGGTTAATCATGTTATCGACATCATGAGGAAGGCTGGAATTGAAGATGTTAATGTAATAGTAGGAAAAGGTTCAGAAAAGGTTAAGGCTGGAACCGCAGATAGAAATGTAAGTTATTCACTTCAAGAGAAACAGCTTGGAACAGGCCATGCAGTTATGTCTGCTAAAGACTTCTTAAGTGGCAAGACAGGAGTTGTAGCAATTTTTACAGGGGATGCCCCTCTTATTAAAGAAGAAACAGTTAATAAGTTCTTAGCTTTCCATGAAGAAGGAGAGTTTAAGGCTACTATACTTACTTCTGTTATAGACAATCCTGCTCATTATGGAAGAGTTATAAGAAGTGCCCAAGGTGAAGTTTTAAAAATAGTTGAAGCTAAGGATTGCAGTGAAGTAGAATATAAGGTTCAGGAAATAAACGCAGGTATGTACTGCTTTGATATAGAGTCTCTTTTAAGAAGCTTAGAAAAGCTTACAAACAATAACGCTCAAGGTGAATATTACTTAACTGATGTTATAGGAATTTTAAAGAATGAGGGTTTTAAGGTTGGTGCAATGGTTACTGACTTTGAGGAAACTATAGGGGTAAACTCAAGAGTTGAGCTTGCAGAAACTGAAAGCATTTTGAGAAATAGAATAAATAAAAAGCACATGGAAAATGGTGTTACTATTATTGATCCAAACAGCACTTATATTGGAAGTGATGTTGAGATTGGACGTGACACTATAGTGTATCCAAATAATATGCTTGAAGGAAAGACTATTGTTGGTGAAAACTGTATTCTTTATCCAAATTCAAGGATAGCTGACAGTATTATAGAAAATGAAGTTGAAATTCAAAGCTCAGTTGTTATAGACAGCAGGGTTGGAGAAGGCACTACAGTTGGCCCATTTGCCTATATAAGACCAGAAAGTGTTATAGGCAAGAATGCTAGAATAGGTGATTTTGTTGAAATTAAAAAGTCTACAATAGGAGACAATACAAAGGTTTCTCATCTTACTTATATAGGTGATGCTGAAGTTGGCAAGAACTGCAACTTTGGATGTGGTACTGTTGTTGTTAATTATGACGGAAAGAAGAAGCATAAGACAATTATTGGTGACAATGCCTTTATAGGCTGTAATACAAACTTAGTTTCTCCAGTTGAAGTTAAGCCAAATGCTTATACTGCTGCTGGATCAACAATAACCAACGAAGTCCCAGAAGGAGCTTTAGCTGTGGCAAGAGCTAAGCAGGTCAATATTGAAGGATGGGTTGAAAAAAAAGGACTAAAGAAATAGTCAAAAAATAGGAGGAAAATAACTTATGATAACACATGGCAAGGGAATAAAAATTTTCACAGCTAATTCGAACCCAGAACTAGCTAAAGAAATGGCAGATATTTTAGGAGTGCCAGTAGGTGCATCAGAGGTTGGAAGATTCAGTGACGGAGAAATTGCTGTTAATATCAATGAGACAGTTAGAGGCGCTGACGTTTTCGTTGTTCAATCAACAAATGCTCCAGTAAATGATAACCTTATGGAACTATTAATAATGATTGATGCCTTTAAGAGGGCATCAGCAGGAAGAATAACTGCTGTTATGCCATATTATGGTTATGCTAGACAAGACAGAAAGGCAAAGGCAAGAGATCCAATTACAGCTAAGCTTGTTGCTGATATGATAGCTGCAGCTGGAGCAGACAGAGTTTTGACAATGGATTTACATGCTCCGCAAATTCAGGGATACTTCAACATTCCTGTTGATCATCTTCTTGGCGTGCCTATTCTTGCAAAATACTTTATAAGCAAGGGTTTTGCAGAAAGGGAAGACGTAGTTGTTGTTTCTCCTGACCTTGGAAGTGTTACTAGAGCAAGAAAGCTTGCAGATAAGCTTCACGCTCCAATAGCAATTATAGACAAGAGAAGACCAAAAGCCAACGTTTCTGAAATAATGAATGTTATTGGAGACGTTAGAGATAAAATAGTTATACTTATAGATGATGTTATAGACACAGCAGGAACAATCTGCAATGGTGCAAATGCACTTTCAGATATGGGTGCTAAGGAAGTTTATGCTTGCTGCACACATGCAGTTTTATCAGGACCAGCTATAGAAAGAATTCAAGCTTCAGCTATTGAGGAACTTATAATGCTTAACACTATAGCGCTTCCAGAAAGTAAAATGATTGACAAGTTTAAATTCCTTTCAGTAGCTCCGGTATTTGCGGATGCTATTAGAAGAATTTACGAAGATATTTCAGTAAGTAAATTATTTGAAGAATAATATATAAAGATAAAGTAGAAGTGAGAATCTCACTTCTACTTTTTTGTTGCTCGTGAAACAAATTTTCTTAAAATAAATACTAATGTGAAAATAATTATTGAAAACTTTTTCTTATAGGTGTATTATATACTTAAATACCAATAATAAGTTCATATAAATAGGGAGGTTTTTATGATGGAAATTGTAAGATTTAATGACTCTCACATCGGAGAGGTTATAAGCCTTTGGAACAAATCCTGTGAAAACGAAATGCCTTATAAACCTTTTACTGAAGAGAGTTTTAGAGATAAGTTTATAAACAATATTCATTTTAGCTATGAAGGAACCTTTGTTGCTATTGAAGATGAAAAGGTTATCGGCTTTGCAAACGGTCTTTATAAAAAAGAGTATCTTCCGGGAGAAACCTTTGAAAATACACCAGGATACTTAACTTTTGTTTTAGTTGATAAAAATTATAGAAGCAAAGGCTATGGAAGTGCTCTTTTAAAAGCAGTTGAAGATTTTCTTATAGGCAGCGGAAAGAGAATGATTCAAATTATATTCTTTAACCCTATAAATCTTGAATGGCTTATACCAGGCTCAGAGGGAAAGCATGACCATCCAAATGCTCCTGGCGTTGATGTAGATGGCACAGGTTATCAATTTTTTCAAAAGCATGGTTATGTAGTTAGAACAAAAGAAGTCTCCATGTATCTTGATCTTGCTAAGTTTGAGCTTGATGAAAAATCTATTGCTAAGCTTAATGAGCTTAAAGAAAAAGGAATTAAAATAGGATATTATGATGAAGCTACGGATCATGGGTTTGATGGACTATTTGATGATTTAAAGCATGAGCTATGGAGAAAGGAAATAAACGACAATTTAGCATTACCAAAGCCTTTCCCAATTGTAGTTGCTTCAGATAATGGAAAGATTTGCGGCTTTACCGGTCCTCTTGAAATACAACCTAGCGGCAGAGGAAAGTTTTCAGGTATAGGTGTTGCTTCAAGCCACCAAGGCTATGGTATAGGAAAATTATTATTTTTCATGCTCTGTGAAAGCTTTAAGAAAGAAGGGGCAAGCTTTATGTCCATATTCACAGGAATTGAAAATAATGCTAAAAGAATGTATGATGCAGCAGGTTTTACTGTAGTTAAGACTTGGGCGGTTATGAGATTAGAGATTAAGTAAATTATAATGTGCAGCTTGCTATTGGCTGCAAACGATTTTAAGAAGAACAGTGCTTAAATAGAAAGGAGATTTAGTAATATGGAAAGAAAACAACTTCATATAATGGCAATTGGAGCTCACGTAGGAGATATGGAGCTTACAGCAGGAGGAGTTCTTGCTCAGCATGCAGCAATGGGTGATAAAATTACAATAGTAAATATGACACCAGGAGAAAAAGGAAATCCACCTCATTTAACTGTTGAAGAGTATGCTCAGCAAAAGATTAGAGAGGCAAAAGAATTTGCTGAAATATTAGGAGGTCAATCAATAGTTCTTGATTATAAGGATGGAGAGCTTCCAGATACTGATGAGCCAAGGTTTAAGGTTGCAGATTTAATAAGAAAGCATAAACCAAATATACTTATAACTCATTGGAAGAACAGTATGCATAAGGATCATGCCACAACAAGCAGAATAGTTGTAGATGCTCAGTTTTATGCCGGAATAAGAGGCTTTGAAAGAGAAAATCCGGCACATTTTGCAGCTGGGCCATACTTTGCAGAAAACTGGGAAGATCCATATGACTTTAAGCCATTTACTTATATTGATATATCAAAGGGTTATGAGTTATGGATGGAAGCATTAAAGAAAATTTGGTTTGTGACAAACAGCAAGTCCTTTAAATATTATGAGTACTATGATGCATTAAGCAAGGTAAGAGGCTGTGAATCAAGAAAAGAAAGAGCGCAGGCTTTTGCTGTAGACCCACTTTCGATTAAACAAATAAAGGAATCCTTTTAACAATATATGAATGAAGAATGAAGAATTTAGTTTTTAGGTTCTTCATTTTTCATTAAATTTAGGTGGTGATTTAATGTCAATTAACATGGATAAATTAAATTATGCCTTCAGCCTTGTTGAGGAAGGTGTAGATAAGGGGTATTTTCCAGGTGCTGCTGTTGTTGTTGGACATAAAGGTGGGGTATACAAGACAGCTCATTACGGAAACAGAAGCCTGATGCCTGAAAAGCTTCCTTTAGAGTGCGAGACTCTATTTGATATGGCATCTTTAACTAAGGTTGTAGCTACAAATAC
The DNA here is from genome assembly GCF_023656515.1 of Clostridium swellfunianum. NCBI lineage: Bacteria > Bacillati > Bacillota > Clostridia > Eubacteriales > Clostridiaceae > Clostridium > Clostridium swellfunianum. The sequence goes on along the minus strand of NZ_JAMOFV010000006.1, from coordinate 2,459,245 downwards.
TTTGTTTATGATTTTTTTGGATAAGGGCTTAGTATCTGTATTTGATAAGGTGAGCCAATATGTTGAAGGTTTTAAAGGAGAGGAGAAAGAGGAGATAACTCTATCTAATTTATTAACTCACACCGCGGGGCTTCCTTCTTTTGGACCCCTTTACAAGCTTTGCAAAAACTTTGAGGATGCAGTTGAATTTATTTCAAAGGAAAAGCTTGTTTATAAACCTGGGACTAGAGTTGTATACAGTGATTACGGCTTTATACTTCTTAAATATGTCTTAGAGAAGGTAGGACAAGATAGTTTCGAAAATCTATGCAGGAAGTATGTGTTTGATTCACTAGAAATGCATAACTCCGGTTTTAACCCTGAGTCTAGTAATATTGCAGCAACAGAGCTTGATGCTGAGACTGGCAAAATTATCATGGGCATATGCCATGATGAAAATGGCAGGTTTTTTGACGGAGTTTCAGGCCATGCCGGACTTTTTTCAAATATTAAAGATATGACTAAATTTGCTTCAATGCTTATAAACCAAGGAAACTATAACGGCAAGCAGATAATATCAAGAGCAACTTTTAAGGCTATGATTCAAAACTATACAGAGGGCTTTGAAGAAAATAGAGCTTGGGGGTGGACAGTTAAGGGGAAAATTTTATCCTCTGGAGGAGATATAATTTCACCTAAGGCTTTTGGACACACAGGTTTTACAGGCACCTCAATTTGGATTGATATAGAAAATGATGTTTATATTGTACTTTTAACAAATAGAGTTCATCCAACAAGAGAAAATATTAACATTATAAGGTTTAGAAGAGTTTTTAACAATGCTGTAATGGCGGCTGTAGAGTAAACAATGGAGGTTTTTATGGAAAAGCTAATAGTCAGAAACGGTATAGATAATCTTGACAAATACACCCATCTTTTTGAAGGTAAGAGGATAGGACTTGTAAGCTGTCCTACAGGGGTAGATAAAAATCTTAAATCGACCATTGATATATTGAACGAAAAGTTTAACCTAACTGCACTTTACTCACCAGAGCATGGAATAAGGGGGAACCTTCAGGCTGGAGCAGCAGTGGATAATTATATAGATGAAGGTACAGGTATTACTGTATATAGCCTTTATGGCAATAATAAGAAGCCATCACCTGAAGTGCTAAAAGATATTGATGTGATGGTTATAGATTTACAGGATATAGGTTCAAGATACTATACATTTCTTTATACCATGTCCTATTGCATGGAAAGTTGTGCAGAAAATAATAAAGCTGTTGTGGTTCTAGACAGGCCTAATGTAATTGGTGGCCAGACTGTAGAAGGAAATATTCTTAATATAAGATTTAAGTCTTTTGTAGGAATGTATCCTATACCTCCAAGATATGGCTTAACAATAGGTGAAATGGCTAAGTTTATGAACAAAGAATTTAATATAAATTGCAATTTAGAGATAGTGAAGCTTGAGGGCTGGAATAGAGAAGCCTATTTTGATGATACTGATTTGTTGTGGATTAATCCTAGTCCCAATATGCCATCTGTAAAGACAGCGGTATTGTATAATGGAACTTGTCTTTTTGAAGGTACTAATATATCTGAAGGCAGAGGAACCACAAGACCTTTTGAATTTGTTGGTGCTCCTTGGTTAGATGCTTACAAGCTGGCGGATACAATGAATGAAAAAGGTTTAGAAGGAGTGATTTTTAGACCTATTTATTTTGAACCAACCTTTTCAAAGCATAAGGGAGAATTATGCAAGGGAGTACAGGTTCATGTAACTGATAAGAGAAAAGTTAAGCCTGTAGAGCTTGGAATACACCTGTTATATGAAGTTATGGATATGGATAGAGAAAAATTCCAGTGGCTTGCTCCATTTAAGGAAGGTGGCCATCACTTCATAGATTTTCTTTCTGGAACAGATGCGGTAAGGAACAGAGAATTAGAAGCAGAAGGATTTATTGAAAAATGGAAAAAGGAGAGCAACAATTTTAAAAGGTTAAAGGAGAAATATCATGAATATTAAAAGTATGACCCTTGAGCAAAAGATTGGACAAATGATAATTGCAGGCTTTCCTTCAAAGGAATATGACAGTCATGCTGAAGAACTTGTTAAAAATAATATAGGTAATATAATTCTTTTTCTTAGAAATGTTGGAAGCAAGGAAGAACTTGCAGAGCTTAACAATAAAATACAAAAGGAAATGATGAAAAAGACAGGACTTCCTGCGTTTATTACTATAGACCAAGAAGGTGGCATGGTTACAAGAATATATGAAGGAGCTACCTTCCTCCCAGGAAATATGGCTTTAGCAGCTGTTAAAGATTCAGAAGCAGTTAAAAAAGCAGCAGAGATTTCAGGAGAAGAATTAAGAGCTCTTGGTATTAATTTTAATTTGGCTCCCGTTCTAGATGTTAATAATAATCCTAAAAATCCAGTTATAGGTGTTAGATCCTATAGTGATAATCCTGAAGTAGTAGCAGAATACGGAATTAATGCTATAAAGGGGCTTCAAAGCAAGGGGGTTATAGCTACTGCAAAGCATTTTCCAGGTCATGGAGATACTGACGCAGATTCTCACTTGGCTTTACCATTGGTGTCTCATTCAATAGACAGGCTTAATAAAGTTGAGCTGTACCCTTTTAAAAAAGCAATAGAAAACGGAGTAGACGCTATTATGTCCGCTCATGTTTTGTTCCCAGCAATTGAAAAAGAAAAGCTTCCAGGAACTCTTTCTCATAAGGTATTAACAGGGCTTTTAAGGGGAGAGCTTGGATTTAACGGATTAATAATGACCGATTGCATGGAAATGAAGGCCATAGCAGACTACTATGGTACAGTTAAAGCTGCAGTTATGGCAGTTAAAGCTGGTGCGGATTTAATATGCATATCTCATCATTTAAACCTTCAGCTTGAAAGCTTAAAGCAAATAAAGGAAGCGGTGCTAAGAGGAGAGATTCCTGAAAGCAGAATAGATGAATCAGTAGAAAGGATTCTAGCTTTAAAGGAAGAATACAATCTATTTAGTAATCCTTATGCTGATATGGAAAAGGTATATGCTGTTGTTGGATGTAATGAGCATAGGCAATTTGCTGAAAAGATGAGTGAAAAGAGCATTACAGTGCTTAAAGATTCATCAGGACTTCTGCCAGTTAAGAGTAAAAACATAATGACTATATCTACTGAAGCAGTAATATTAACTGGAGCAGATGATAGTATAGCAAAAAACAGGTCTTTATCTAGGGCTGTTTGCGACGCTTTAGGCGGGGAGGCGTATTCTATAGGCCTAAAACCAGATGACAAAGAAATTGAAGCGTTGGTTGAAAAAGCCTCAGGCAAGGAATTGATTATTGTAGGTACGTATAATTCCTGCTTAAACAAGGCTCAAGCAGAGCTTGTGAACAAGCTTTATCAAGCAAATAAAAATATAGTTGTTGCAGCGCTTAGAAATCCTTATGATATAAATGATTTCAAGGAGATACCTTGCTGTATATGTGCCTATGAATATACACCGCTTGCAATTGAAAGCGTAATAAAGATTTTGTCTGGAGAAATAAGGGCGCAGGGAATTATTCCTGTAAAATTATGATATCTGCAAAAGAGGTGAACTATAGTTATGATAAAAGGTACAGCTTATTTTGGAAACAGGTTTGTTAATCATTTTGAAAAGGATGCAGAAGAAATAGCAGCAGCAGGCTGTGAAGTGGTTCTACATACTTTTTCAGAGAATGATTTTAAGTTTTATAAAGAGAGCATGAAAGAAATATCAGAAGTCTCGAAAAAACATGGTCTTGAAGTTTATTTTGGACCATGGGGAGTAGGTAAGGTATTTGGCGGAGAAGCTTTTTCAGACTTTCTTACTAACAATGTTGAAGAAATGGAGGTTATTGAAAACGGAGAAAAGCGTGGAATAGCCTGTCTTTATAGTGAAAAGTTTAGGGAGTTCATGAAAACCTGGGTGGATGGCGCTGTTTATGCTGGTGCTGATGTTATTTTTATTGATGAACCTCACTGGTATATAGCAGGTTGGTTTCAAGAAAAGGACCATTGGGGCTGTAGATGCCACAGATGTAAGAAGAATTTTAAACAATCATATGGCTATGAGATGCCTCTTGATCAAAATGAAGATGTGCTTAAATTTAAGGCTGAAGGGATTTATGATTTTACTAAGTTTATTTGTGACTACGCTAAAGAAAAAGGTGTAAAAACATCTGTATGTCTTCTTCCATCAGATAGAGAAAAAGATCTTCAGCTTTACGAAAGAGTGGCGAAGCTTGACAGCGTAGATATCATGGGGACAGATCCGTATTGGGTTTGGCCAAATGCAAACTTTGATGTAGTAGAATACGTTGAAAGATATACAAAAATGATTAAGACTCTTTGTGACAAATACAATAAAATTTCTGAGATATGGATTCAAAATTTTAGAATTCCTAAAGACAAGGAACAGGAAGTAAAAGTAGCCCTTGATATCTTTAAAAAGTATGGTATCGATAGAATATTATCCTGGGGCTATAGAGGAAGTTATGGAATGTCTTCTTTAAAGTGTGAAAATCCAGAGAATATATGGCAGATTTTTAAGGAGTTTTAAATAAAAAAGTCAATGGAAAACTTATGAAATAAATTTTTGAAATAATATTTAACAAATAAAAGAAACTATTGAAATTTTATTTCTCGTAATATATAATGTAGATATAAAGAGCAATGTAAAGCATTGCATTACAATGATTGGTAATTATGTTTATTCAATCTAACGTTACCCAAATAGTAGGAGGGGGATTATGAAAAAAATTGTTTCATTAGTTTTAACAGCTGTTGTTACTACTTCTTTATTAGCTGGTTGTACAACTAAAAAGACTGCTGAAGCTCCAGCGGCAAAAGATGACAAGTCACCAGTAACATTAAAAATGTTCATTGCAGATACCGTTATGCAGAAGAGATGGGAAGCTGCAAAAATGGAAGCTCCAATATCTAAGAAGATTAAAGATGCTACTGGAGTTAACCTAGATATAGAATTTCCTGTAGGTGATATTAAGCAAAGAATGGCACTTATGATTTCAAGCGGAGAGTATCCAGAACTTGTTTATGCTGGCCCGGAAACAGGTCAAATCATCGATGCAAAGGGCCTAATACCGCTTGATGAATTAATTGAAAAATATGGACCAAATATAAAGAAGCTTTATGGAGAGTATTTGCCAAGATTGAAGTATAGTAAGGATGACCCACATATATACTACCTTGGTAGAGATGGTGTAAGAGATCAGCAAACAGCTCCAACAAATGGTTTCCAAATACAACATCAAGTTGTTAAGGAAGCAGGTTATCCTAAGATAAAAACTTTACAAGATGTTGAAAACGTTGTAAAAGCTTATAAGGAAAAGCACCCAACTATGAATGGAAAACCAACCATAGGCTTCTCATTAGTTGGTGGAGATGAGTTATTCTCAATCTTTACATTATTTAATTCTGCAGCAGCAGCAACAGGTTCTCCTAGTGATGGAGATTGGTTTATAGACCAAAATACTTATAAAGCTCAATATAACTTTACCAGACCTGAAGTTAAAGAATACTTTAAGTGGCTAAATCATTTAAATGATATTGGTCTTTTAGACCCAGAAGCCTTTACTCAAAAAAATGACCAGTTCCAAGCTAAAGTAGCTTCAGGACAAATATTAGCGATGGCTGATGACACATGGCATTATGCAGCTAGTTCGAGAGGAGCTAGATCAACTTATGGAAATCAATTTGGTTATGGATTATATCCTGTAACAGTTAATGAAAACATAAAGCAAGCTAATTTTATGTCACCTGGATATCCTGCTATAGCTGGTGTAGGTATTTCAACAAAGGCTAAGGATCCTGTAAGAGCTATTAAGTTCCTTGACTATTTAGCTAGTGATGAGGCTCAAGTTTTAGTTAACTGGGGTATTGAGGGCGAAAACTACAAGGTTGAAAACGGCAAAAGAGTAATAGATGATGCTACTTGGACAAAGAGATTCAACGATCAAGAATGGTCCAATAAGCTTGGTCTAGGTTCATGGGGGTATCCGTTCCCAGCAAGAGGCAAGGGAGAAAAAGATGCTACCGGCCAATTATTCAGCCCTGTAACACCTGAAATAGCTGCTAGAAACTATACTGCAGAAGAAAAAGAAATCTTAGGCAAGTATGGGGTTCAAATGTGGAAGGATTTATATCCTGCAGCATCTGAATTTAAAGAAAGACCATATGGTGCAGCATCTGAATTCAATATACCTGCCGATTCAGATTTAGCTAGGACTCAGACAAAGATAAGACAGCTTGCACTTAAGAATATTGCAGGTATGATACTTGCAAAACCAGCTGAGTTTGATGCTAAGTGGGATACGCACGTATCTAGCTTAAAAGCTAATGGTTTAGACAAAATGGTAGAGGACTTTAACAAGTTTTTATCAGAAAAAATAAAGTTCAATACCGGCAAATAAAAATACAATAAGGCAGACCTATTAAGTAAGGTCTGCTTTTTCTCTTAAATTAGGTTGAAAATTCAATCAAATTACCTTTAACGGGTAACTTGCAAATGGAATTATAGCTTTTAAATTACACAGTGATTACAACTGAAAGGAGTAATGGTTACTATGCAGCATACTCATAAAAAGAAAACTACATGGAATACAATAAAAAATCAAAAATATTTATTGCTTATGTCAATGCCCTTTGTTGTATGGGTAATAATATTCGCATACATCCCAATATGGGGATGGATAATGGCATTTCAAAATTATAAGCCATCTGCAAACTCGAATATATTTCAACAAAAATGGGTTGGTTTAAAACACTTTAAAGATATGTTTGCTGATCCACAATTTTATAGAGCCCTTCAAAATACTCTTGGAATGAGTATTTTAGGAATAGTATTTGGCTTCATTATAACTATTTTATTTGCATTATTCTTAAACGAAGTAAAAAATATATTTTTTAAAAGAGTGGTACAAACATTTTCCTACCTCCCACACTTTGTGTCATGGGTTATTGCAGCCAGCATAGTTATCGAAATGCTTTCCCATGGAGGAATAGTAAATAGCTTGTTAATGAAATGGGGTCTAATAAGTGCTCCAATACAGTTCTTTGCAAAGCCTGGATACTTTTGGTGGATTGTAACCTTCGCAACTATTTGGAAGGACTTGGGCTGGAATGCAATAATATACCTATCAGCTATATCTGGTATTGATCCTGCTTTATATGAAGCAGCAACAGTGGATGGTGCAAATAGATTCAGAAGGATATGGCATGTTACACTTCCAGGAATAATGCCTACAGTAACTATAATGCTTATACTTTCTATAGGAAGTATACTAAGCGTAGGTTTTGAAAGGCAGATGCTTTTGGGAAATACATTGCTTTTAGACAAGGCAGACGTTTTAGACTGGTATATATTAAGAGAAGGTATAAGTTCCTTAAGATATTCCTATGGAACAGCTGTCGGCATATTTAAATCAGTAGTAAGTATTGCTATGGTGTTAGGTGCTAATTTTATATCTAAGAAATATACAGATAACGGTGTAGTTTAAGGAGGCGATAAAATATGAGAAGAAACAAAGTTAAGAATAGTGTTTATGAAAAAACTTTTGATGTATTTATACATTTGTTCCTTATAATAATCGCTATAGCTACTCTTTATCCATTTCTAAATGTGCTTGCAATCTCCTTAAATGATTCGACAGATGCCCTTAGAGGTGGAATTGGCATATGGCCAAGAATGTTTACAACTAGGAACTATTATGAAGTTTTTAATTACCAAAATATACCCATGGCTTTTAGAAACTCAGTGCTTAGAACTGTTATAGGTACTGCATTAGGACTTATTATAACTGCTATGGTTGCTTATACAATAAGCCGTAAAGATTTTGTAGCTCGTAAGTTTGTCAGCACGCTTTTTCTTATAACTATGTACGTAAGTGGTGGAATGATTCCTGGATATATGCTTATCAGAAGCCTTCATCTTATGGGAACCTTCTGGGTCTATATAATACCTATGCTTATTTCTCCCTTTAATTTATTCTTAATCAGGTCTTATATTGATGGAATACCAGAAAGTTTAACAGAATCAGCTATGATAGATGGAGCTAATGATATAACTATATTTTTCAAGATTATATTTCCGCTATTAAAGCCAGTTCTAGCAACAGTTGGCCTTATGATAGCCGTAGGACACTGGAATGCATGGTTTGATGTGTATCTTTATTCATTGAATAAACCTCAACTTTCAACACTTCAGTTTGAACTTCAGAAGATACTGCAAAATGCTTCAGCTACTGCTTCAGCAGCTGCCAATTCAAATCCTGAATTGGCTGGGGATATAGTATATCCTCAAACTATAAGAATGACCATAACTGTAGTAGCAAGCTTGCCTATAATAGTTGTATACCCATTTATTCAAAGATACTTTGTTCAGGGTCTTACAATAGGTGCTGTTAAGGGCTAAAGTATATTGTAAAAAAGGCGGCATGTGTTATGCTGCCTTTTTTACAATATAAATATTTGAACAAAAAGGAGATACAATATGGAAGTTAGAAAAATAAAACCGGAAGAGCATATTGAGGCGTTGAAGATTCTATCTATAGCATTTAGATGGAGCAGAGACTTTAGTGAAGCTGAAGTAAATCCTGAGAAATTCTATAAGGGATATGAAACCTGGAGGGCTGTTTTTAGTGATGAGGGAAAGATGTGTTCAGCCTTTGAAGTAACACCTTTTAAGATTAAGTTTGATGGAAAGCTTGTTAACATGGCAGGGGTAGGCGGAGTGATTTCTCTTCCAGAGGAAAGAAATAAAGGCTATGTTCGCAAACTATTCGAGTATTGTTTTAAGGAAATGCGTGAGAAAAAGCAAATTTTTTCGTTTTTATATCCTTTTTCTAATGAATATTATAGAAAGTTTGGATATGAATTATGTTTAGACAAGGTGAGATATACTATACCATTAAGTTCAATAAAGGCCTTTAAAAGCAGTGGTGAGGTTAGATTGTATATCCCAGGCACTGATTATAGTCACATAAAAACTATGTATGATAGGTTTACTGAGCATAAAAACCTTACTTCGGAAAGAAACGAATTTTTATGGAATAAACATATAGGAGAGGACCCCTATAAAGATAACCTGTATACTTATGTTTGGTATAATTCTGAAAATAAGCCTATGAGCTATATAACTTTTAAATGCCAGAAGAAAGCTGATTTCGGTGCAGATATGCAGGTTAAAGAGTTTATATGGCTAAACGAAGAAGCACTTGTTGGAATTTTTAGTTTCCTAAGTGGCTTTACTCCCAGCTATAAGGATTTTATATGGGAAACAACTGAGAACTACAACTTGAAGCTTCTCTTTCCAGAGCCCGCCTATGTGAAAACTGAAGTTTATAGCTTTGGTATGAATAGAATTGTAGACTTAGAGGAGGTATTAAAGCTTAAGAACTGTCCGGAGGGAGAGGGAACCTTAGCCTTTGAAGTTAAAGATGATTTTTTAGAGTGGAACAATGGTATTTTTGTAGTTAGTTGGGGAAGTGAAGGAATAAAGGTACAGAAAAAAGATTGTTCGCCGGACCTAAGCTGCAGCATACTGGAAATGACCCAACTTCTAACCGGATATACTGAATTAGAAAATTATTTACATAGCAAAAGCATAAAGATTTATAGTAATAATAATTTACTTTTAAATTATTTTAAGAAAAGTGAGCTTTTCTTAAATGAAAGCTTTTAACTTTTAAGGTAAAAAAGTATAATAATGTCATAGCTTAATGGTGAATAACACCAATAAAAAAGGAGAGAGAAATTAATGAATTATGTTATTGGTATAGATGGCGGAGGAACGAAGACAGCTTTAAAGTTAGCGGATGAAAGTGGGAAAATAATTCTTTCTATGGAGGGAGGACCATGCAATATAAATTCCATGGGAAAGGAAGCCGTAGAAAAAATGCTTAAAGAGCTTATTGGAGCTTCTTTAGAAAAGGCTAAATTAACTATGGAACAAATTAAGGTGTTGTGCATAGGCACAGCAGGTGTTGACAGGCCATCAGATAAATTGATCATGGAAGAGATAATTAGAAATTCTGGTTTTAATAATAAGACAATCATAACAAATGACGCTGTTACAGCTTTGTATGGCGGAGTTGGTGGAAGCGAGGGCGTAATTTTAATATCAGGTACAGGTTCAATCTGCTATGGAAGAAACAATGAAGGTGATGCAAAAAGAGCAGGTGGCTGGGGGCATCTTATTGGAGATGAAGGAAGCGGATATTATATTGGAATAAATGCTATAAATAAAATTGCTAGAAGCTTTGATGGTATTGAAGAAAAGACTATAATAACTGATTTAATACTTGAGCACCTAAAATTAGAAAGTGCTTCGGATTTAATACAGTTTGTATATAGAAGTGGTGCAGGTAAAAGTGAGATTGCTTCTCTTGCAAAGCATGTAGATGAGGCTTATAAGCAAGGGGACAGTATTGCAGAAGAAATACTTTTAAAGGCGGCCTTTGAGCTTTTTCTAATAAGCAAAGCTGTTATTGATAATTTAAAACTAAACAATAAAAGGGCAACACTTGCAGTTAACGGAAGTGTTATCGAAAAAAATGAGTGTGTTTCATCTGAATTTAAAAGACTTATGAAGAGAAATTACCCTCTTGTAGAGGTTGCAAGGATGAAAAATGATGCTGCTTATGGGGCAGTACTTATGGCACTTGATGAATTATAAGTTGTACATTTATGGGGGATAAAAAATGAAATTCATTAAAATACTTGGGGAAACGTCATTATTGATTAATACAGATGGACTTGAAGATGAAAGAAGAGTGATACCGGGCAAAATCTATAAGGTATATGGAGAAGATAATAATTTTTACGAGATAAGATTTGGAAGCAAATTTGGGTACCTTCCAAAGCATTGCGCTCAGCTAGTAAGTAATGAAGAACCTCAGAAAATAATGATTGCTTGGGATTATATCTCAAGTAAGGATAAGAATGTAGAGCACTATGATAAGTACATTAATAAAAATTGTATAGAGCAAGGTTTGGATGTAATATCACCAACATGGTTTTTAAGAGAGGGTGATATAGGAAATACGGACAGCATAAAAATTGTAGAAAAATGTGACAAAGAATATGTAAGGCTTGCTCACAGCAATGGCTATGAAGTTTGGGGACTCATAGCTGATTTTAATGCTGATAGAAATTATATGGTTTATACAAATGAGAGTTTAGCTCATAGAGAAATAATGGATATTGTAAATTTTGCTCTACAATATAATTTAGACGGAATAAACATAGATTTTGAAGGCTTTGGAAGCAGATGTAGAGAGGCATACAACCTGTATGTTAAAAAGCTTTCGGAAGAATTGAGGAAACATAACATTGTAGTATCAATTGATGTTACAAGAGAATCTAATTCAGATGCTTGGGGGAAATGTTATGACAGAGGAGAGATTTCAAAGCATGTAGATTACCTATGCCTTATGGCTTATGATGAAAATGGAAGATTAGATGTTGTACCAGGATCTACTGGATCTCTGCCATGGGTTGAGGAAGGCATAAAAGAACTTTTAAATATGGGTATTTCAAGAGAAAAGATAATTTTGGGAGTCCCTTTCTATAGCAGAGATTGGAGAGTTGAAAAAATTCAAAAAAGTGTAAGGTCTGTGGTTGTTATGGAGTGGGAAGGTATAACAGCGTTCAGCCAGCCGGATGAAGCTTCAGAAAAGATAGGTATAAATGCAGGAGATGTTTTTGAATACCTAGGAGAATATAGAGACTACTATAAAGTACTTGTAAATAAAAGCCAAGGTTACATAAAGAAAAGCATAAGTAAAGTTCTTGATGCAGAAGAGGAATTTTATAAAGCTATTGAAGTACTTCCTGTAGTAATGAAAGAGATGGAAAATAAAAAGAAATCGGGAAGTGTGAATTATGATCAATATGCTCAGCAGACAAAGCTTATTTATACAGATGACACGCATAGTATTCACTATATATGGCTAGAAGACACAGAATCTATGAAAAAAAGGATTGACCTAGTGAAAAAATATGATTTGCCAGGTGCTGCTGCCTGGATGTTAACTCAGGAAACTGAAGATATATGGAATATTATTAAGCAAATAAAAATAGGTTAGAACAAAATACAAAATTAGACTCTAAAATAATTTTTATTTTCTAAATTATACCTTGAAAGTTTGTGCCGAACATATTATAATTTAGTTATGATAACGATTTAATTTGTTCTTCGTCTTATGAATTCGTTTTCTTAAGATAAGGTACAAAACAAAATTATATATTTATCAGGGGGGTAAAAATGAAAAATATTAGAAAAATAGCAGCTATTGCTATGGCACTAACTCTTGCAGCTACAGCTTTTACAGGATGTAAGAAAAATACACCTACAAATGCAGATCCTAATGCAGATGCTGGGAAAAAAGATGTAGTTAAAGTTTGGACATTCCCAGTAGAAAAGGACTACAAACAAAATTTCGAAAATATCAAGAAAGAGTTTGTAGCTAAGAATCCTAATATTGAAATTCAAGTGGAAGAACTATCTTGGGCAGAAGGGGTTAAAAAGTTTGATACTGCCATTAATGCAGGTGACCCACCAGACTTAATGTTTATAGGGCCATCAGCTAAATATATTCAAACAGGACTTGCAGTTCCTATTGAAAACTATGTATCAAAAGAAGCTCTAGGTGATTTCTATCCAAATGGACTTGAATACATGAAGGTAGACGGGAAGCTATACGGACTTCCATTATATATGAAAATACACACTATTGGAGCAAACAAGAAGCTTCTTGAAGAAGCAGGAATAGATTACAAGAAAATTCAACAAAATGGATGGACTTGGGAAGAGTTTGTAGAAGCTGCTAAGAAGGGAACAAAGAAGACCGCAGACGGAAAACAGCAATATGGATTTGTATTCCATGGAGCTCAAACTGACTGGACAGAACTTTTACTTCACATGTTAGCAAACAATGGTATTACATCAATGTTTGACAAAGATGGAAACTATCAATATACCGATCCTAAATTCTTAGAAACCTTAAAGTTTATAAGATCTTTAATAGATGAAGGTGTAATGCCTAAGGAATCAAACCAAATTACTCCTGCAAAGAGAATGGAGTATTTATATACTCATCAAGCTATGATAATTGGTAAAGCTATGCCTTACTATGAAGTAGTTGTTGGTGATAACAACAAGAAAGTAAAGGATGGAACAGCTCCTGCTGGACAAAAAGAAGTTGATTTTGTTTTACTTCCTGAGCCACACAACAAGAACCAAAAGGCTGTAACTGTTGGTGGTGTAGACGGATACTCAATGTATAAGCAAAAGAATTTCAAGGGAGAAGTTAGTCAAGAAACTCACTTAAAGAACGTTGGTAACTTCCTAGTTGCTTTAAGCTCTGGAACAGCTGGTGCATCAGCTAAGGTTCTTAACCTTCCACAGGTTACAAAATCTGGTGATGCAATGTGGAAAGACAAATACACTATGACTCCAGAAAATAAGACTGCATTAGATACTTTATTTAAGAATATACTTCCTCCAGTTCAAGTTGATCCAGAAAAGACTCAAAAAGGAATCAAGATTGATGATGAAGTTGTAAAAGCTAAATATCCTGCAGTGCTTGGAGGAGACGTTACTCCAGATGCTATGTACAAAGCAGTTCAAGATAAGGCTAAGGAACTTTTGGGTAAATAGTAAAAATTTTAATAAAAGATAGTTCGGTAGATTGTCTATCGAACTATCTTTTTTATATAACTACAATTTGAAAGAAATTTTCAGAAAAGATAAATGAATGCGAAAATACGCATTGAAAACTTTTACAAGATATTGTATTATATAAGTACAGTATTCTCATAAATTTACTAACATGGGACGGATATCAATAATAAAAGTAAGGGGAGTTTAGTTTATGGAAAAGACATTAAAGATCCGTAACAAAAGCGGGGGATTTAAACAAAATTTTAAAGAATATTTTTGGTGTTATGTATTTATTGCAGTTCCAGTTTTAATGTTTTTATCCTTTACATTATATCCTTTGATAAATGCATTTATAATGAGTTTTCAAAAGTATAATGTTATGGGTTCAACATGGATAGGCTTAGATAACTATAAGGCTGTATTTAAAGATTCTCTTTTTAGAAAAGCTCTTGTGAATACAGTTATTTATACAATAGGTACAGTGCCAGTAAATATTATGATAGCTTTAGGCCTAGCTCTTTTGATATTCCAGCTTGGAAAGAAAACACAAACCTTCTTTAAAGCAGCATTTTACTTGCCAGCTGTAACCTCTGGAGTAACTCTTTCATTGGTTTGGTTTATCATGTATGACCCAACTCCAGACGGATTATTAAATAAGATTATATCGGTATTTGGAGTTAGCAATATAAATTGGCTTGGAAAAACAAATATTGCTCTATTCTCACTTATGTTAATGACTTATCTAGGTGGACATGGAAGCGGTATTATTCTATATTTAGCATCCCTAGGCGGGATACCCAAGACTATATATGAAGCAGCTGATATTGATGCTGCAAGTACATGGTCCAAGTTTAAGAACATAACCTGGCCTTTATTAAAGCCAACAACCCTATACATGTTTGTTACAGGTATAATCGGTTCCTTCCAAGTGTTTATGACAATTTACCTAATGACAGGCGGAGGACCAGACAATGCCACAACAACAATAGCATACTTAATTTATCAGCATGCTTTCTCATATTTTGAATTTGGACATGCTGCTGCAGAATCCTTTGTGCTTGCAATTATAATTATAGCTATATCTATATTGCAGTTTAAGTACCTAGGGTCAGATGTAGAATACTAGGAGGTGGGACAATGGAAAGAGTAGAACTTGCAAATAAATCAATACCTGTGTTTAAAGAAAAGAAGAGTACCTCATTCTATGCTGGACGTACTCTAACTTTTGCATTGCTTATAATGTGGGGAATATTCACTATTTGGCCCCTTTACTGGATGATAACAGTAGCACTTAGCGATCCAAATGCAGCAGGCACGCTGACCTTTAGTTTACTTCCTAAGGAAGTTACTTTAGATTCTTTTAAGACCTTTTTTAGGCTGGGACAGCTTAGTGGTCCATTTAATAAAGATGTATTTAGATGGTTATTTAATTCATTTTTTATATCTGCAATAATAACTTTAGCTAATGTGTTCTTTGCTTCCATGACAGGATATGCTTTTGCAAAGCTTAAGTTTCCAGGAAAAAACACTATATTCTGGACACTTATGTGTACAATGATGATACCGTCACAAGTTACATTGATACCGCTTTACGTATTAGTTCTTAATGTATTTAATATGGGTAATACCTATGCAGCTATAATTCTACCTTCGCTATGTACAGTTGGAAATGTATTTCTTATGAAGCAGTATATGTCATCAATTCCTGCAACACTTATTGATGCTGCGAGAATAGATGCTTGTTCTGAGTTTGGTATATATAGAAAGGTTATATTACCTTTAGCAAAGCCAGGACTTGCTGTTCTTGCAATATTCACTTTTGTTGCATCTTGGAATGATTTCTTCTGGCCTCTGCTTGTTACAAATACAGCCAGCATGAGAACTATACAGGTAGGCTTAGCGTCCTTTAAGTTCCAGGACAGCACTCAGTATGGACCAATGATGGCAGGTGCAGTTATTGCATCTATACCAATGTTTATATTGTTCTTCTCACTGCAAAAATATTTCTTGCAGGGTATAACAATAGGAGCTATAAAAGGATAGATTAAAGTTCTAAATAGCCTTTTGCGGGCAGTTTGCAAATGAGAGTGGGTAAGCTTAAACTGCCCCGTGTGATAATTAAATGGAGGGGGAAAAAGTTATGGCTAAGATAGTTTTTGAACATATAACAAAAGAGTTTGTTGATGAAAAAAGAGGAGTAGTAAAAGCAGTTAATGACTCAAGTTTTACTATAAACGATAAAGAATTTATGGTGTTTGTTGGACCATCTGGATGTGGAAAGACAACATCCTTAAGAATGATTGCTGGCTTGGAAAAACAAACTGAAGGAAATATATATATAGGAGATAAGGTTGTTAATAGTTTGCATCCGAAAGAAAGAGATATAGCTATGGTGTTTCAGGACTATGCATTATATCCACACATGACCATATACGAAAACCTTTCTTTTGGTTTGAAAAATCTTAAGGTGCCTAAGACAGAAATAGATAAGAAGGTTAAAGAAGCTTCTGAAATATTAGGAATTGAAGATTTGTTAGATAGAAGACCAAAAGAATTATCTGGAGGTCAAAGACAAAGAGTTGCTGTAGGACGTGCTATAGTAAGAAACCCTAAGGTTTTTTTGTTTGACGAGCCTCTTTCAAACCTAGATGCTAAGCTTAGAGTTCAGATGAGAGTCGAAATAGCAGAACTTCATAAAAAACTGGGTACTACCATAGTATATGTTACGCATGACCAGGTTGAAGCAATGACACTCGGACAAAGAATAGTTGTAATGAATAAGGGTGTTATTCAGCAGATTGCTTCTCCAGAAGAACTTTATAACAAACCTGTTAATATGTTTGTAGGAGGCTTTATAGGAGCACCATCTATGAACTTTATAACCTGCAAGGTTGATGGAGATAAACTTGTTGCAGAAGAGGTTGTATTTAATATTCCAGAAAAGTATAATAAAGTTATTGGAAAGTACAAAGGCAAAGAAATAGTTATGGGTATAAGACCAGAGGATATCTATGATTCACAATATGCAGAAAATGTACAAAACAAGAGTGAAATTAAAACAAGAGTAAAGGTAGTTGAAAAGTTAGGTTCAGAGAATTTAGTGTACTTTGACAAGTTTGGAAAAACAATAACTTCTAGAGTAGTTCCTTTAAGTCAAATACATTCTGGAGATGTAGCTTCTTTAACTGTAGACTGCAATAAAATACATTTATTTGACAAGGACAGTGAAATGGCTCTGATGGTATAGAGCAATGTGAGAGGAATACAGGAGGCAAAAGGATTGATAATCCTTTTGGGCAGTATAAGGAATACAGGAGGGTATAATGAATAGCTTAAGTATGGTTCTTAGAAAAAGCGGACATGATATATTTCAAAATATAGTGGAAGTGGTAGGAGTAAGTTTGGTATCAAGTTTGATACTGCTTCCAGGGTTATTCTTTATGCCTCCTGCTTTTGGAGTTATATATTTGCTTTTTACAGCAATGCCAAGCGTTGCTTCAGCTTTTTATATGATAAATCAAAAAAAGAACAGAAAGACTTTCAAGTATTCCATGTTTTTTAAAGGTTTTAAAAAGTTCTATGGAAGAGCTTTGATTTTTGGTATTCTTTTAGCTTTGCTTACTATAATTCCTGTATCTTCTTGGTGGTATTATATAACTGCAAAGACTATGTTAAGTCTTATTATAGCTATATTTCAAAGCTACTTTTATATAATGATTTTAATCGCTTTCGTATATATTATGCCTATTATGGTTATTGAGGATAAAGGAATGTCTTATAGTCTAAGAATTTCGCTTAAATTACTTCTTGATAACCCGGGGTACACTATAGGCAGCTTTATTCAGGTTGTAACTGTAAGCGCCTTGCTTATGGTAACAGTTATAAGCATACCGCTTTTATTTATAGGTATATTCTCAATATTTTCAGCTAATTTATATGAGAATGTACTTAAAAAGTATGAAGAAATTAAACAATAAAAAAATATAAGTCCCAGCATCTATTAAATGAGTGCTGGGATTTATGATATTGAGAGAAGGTTAAAGTCCTAAATGGGCTTTAACGAGTAATTTGTGAGCAGAGCGAGCGATCTAAAATACTCAGTGTTTCGACTGAAAGGAGGTTAAAGTCCTAAATGGACTTTAACGAGTAATTTGTGAGCAGGGCGAGCGATCTAAAATACTCAGTGTTTCGACTGAAAGGAGAAAGTAAAATGGAAGGACCTAGAGCTTGTAGAAGAGAAGAAAGAGAAAAGGTTATTAACCTTATAGATAGCACATTCAGAACTCCTAATGGATTTAGTCCATCTATGGGTGAAGAATTCAAGCTTTTGCTTGGTGAGGGTAACCTTGAGAATATGAGATTAATCCTTGAGGATGGAGAGCCTGTAGCTGATGTGAATTTTTACAAGAGCACTATTTTAATAGAAGGCACCCCTGTAAAAGCTGCATCTATAGGAGCTGTATGCACTGCTGCAAACAGCAGAGGCAAAGGATACTCTTCAATTATACTGGATGACTGCGAAAAGCTCATGAAGGAAGATAACGTGAGGCTCATGCTTGTTTCTGGGACTAGGAGCTTGTATACAAGAAGAGGCTGTGTCTTAGCTGGCAAATGCTATGAATTCACTTTAGAAGCTTCTGAAGATAAGCATGAGAATATACAACTTGAAGAGTTTCAAGAAGAATTATTACCAGAAATGATAAAATTATATAACAAGGAAAGTACAAGATATTATAGAACCTATGAGGAGTTTAAATATCTTTTAAGCGGTGCTACGACTCCTTGGGGTAACTTCACCTACAAGACTTATCTACTAAAAGCTTATGGTGAATACTGTGCATATATAGTTCTTAGACTAGTTAATCATAAAGAAGGACCTTATGGGGTTGTTGTAGAAGCTGCTGGAGACAGGGACATGATTTATAGCTCTATTCAAAATATTATTAGCTTAAATTCATTAAGGCATATAAGATATTTTTGCACATATAATGATCCTTCTACTCAGCTTTTAAAGAGAAAGAATATAAGCTTTAAGGAATTAAATCTTATGGGAACCGTAAAGATATTAGACTTTGAAGGTTTCATGAAGGATTTAACAGCTTATTTCTCGCAGTTTATTGATGCAAATGTTCTAAAAAATATTGAATTCAAGCAAACAGGTGATAGGTATATACTCAGTTATAAAGGTGAAAGTATAGAGTTTGATGATATCCATGATTTAACAAGATTAATATTTGGCAGTCGTGAAGCTGTAGAAAGAGATTTTAGCAATAAGACTGTGTTAAATGAATTCATAAGAACAGTATTTCCTCTTCCTTTTGTATGGACGGCAAATGTTAACTACCAATAAATTAAGCAAATTTAAATATAAGAAGATATCTTGATATCGCGATATCAAGATATCTTCTTATATTTTTATCTTTTATATGGTACAGGAGTGATATTGCCTAACACAACTCTTTCATTTGCTCCAGTTGCACCAAGCACGTTTGATGCCATGCCGTTTATAGTTTCGTTAGCAAGTACAGCAAAAGCTATAGCCTCTTTTGCATCGGAAGAATAACCTAAGTCCTCTTGAACCATAACTTTACACTCAGGTAGAAGCTCTTTAAGCATTTTAACAAGTGTATTATTATAGCTTCCGCCTCCACCAAGAATAACTTCATCGATAGGATAGTTTTTAAATACAAAGTTTCTATAGTTTACAGCAATAGCTTTGGCTGTAAACATAGTTACTGTAGCAATAATATCATTAGGTTCTAAATGTCCCCACTTCATAAGAAGCCTATCTACAAATTGGCTGCCGAAAAATTCTCTGCCTGTAGTCTTAGGTGGAGCTTCATTTATGTATTCAATGGACATAAGTTCTTTAAGCAATTCATCGTTTACATTTCCTTGAGAAGCAAAGTAGCCCCCTTTATCATACTTTTGACCTTTAAGCCTTTTTGTAATCTCATCAATAACCATGTTGCCAGGGCCGGTATCAAAAGCATACATCTGCTCTAAGCTGCAATTAGCAGGTATAACCGTTACGTTGCCTATACCTCCAATGTTTTGCAGAACTCTGTTTTTATCAGTTCTATACATGAGATATTCGGTATATGGTACTAGTGGAGCACCTTGTCCACCAGCTGCTATATCCATGGTCCTAAAATTAGAAACTACAGTTGCACCAGTTTCATAAGCTATAACAGAAGGTTCGCCTATTTGAAGAGTTGATCTCATCATATTTTTATAGCCAACTGGAATGTGATAAATAGTTTGACCATGAGAACCTATTAAATCAACCTTGTTTATATCGAAGTCAGCTTTTTTACAAACCTTTTTAGCCGCATCAGAAAATAAATATCCAAGCTTAAAATTAAGGCTGCAAATAAGCTCTACATTAGATTTTTCAACGCTAAAGCAATCCATAATTTCTTTTTTCAACTCGTCAGGAATTTCTTCGTTTACAAAATCAATTAACTGAATCTTAGTTTGCGCTCCAAACCCCGTTATTTTTACAAGAGCTGCATCTACTCCATCTAAGGATGTGCCTGACATAAGTCCAATTACATACTTTTCCATGATATCCCCCTTTACTAGAAAAATATTTTTATTTTACAGAAAATTGAGTGAAATATTACTACAACAACATTATAACAAAGGGGTCTAAACATTTCTAGAGAAATGTTGTTAAGGTTTTCAGAACTTTTAATAATATTACGTTGCGAAGAGTATTACTAAGCAAACTAAAGTATCTATTAGTAAATTATTTGTAACATTTTAAACAATACTATTATTAGTTTACAAGTTTTGTGATAAAGTTAGAAATATGATAGTCTATTTAGCTTTAAAGGACACATACTTGTAACTTAAAGGCAATATAAGAGCCATAACAATTAATAATGTTATAGACTCCAGAGAATTATAAGGAGGTTAGTTAGATGGAAGGAACTATTGGAAAGGTTTTAATAGTTGATGATGATGAAAATATATGTGAAGTTATAAAAATGTATCTTGAAAGTTCAGGATACTCCACTAGATTAGCTCACGACGGAAGAGCTGCACAAGAGGCGTTTTTAGATTACAAGCCAGACTTGGTGCTTTTAGATATTATGCTTCCACTTATAGACGGAATTGATGTTTTAAAGTGGATAAGAAGAGAATATGAAACTCCTGTAATAATGCTTACTGCAAAGGGTGAAACCTTTGATAAGGTACTTGGACTTGAACTTGGAGCTGATGACTATATAGTTAAGCCTTTTGAGCCAAAGGAACTGCTAGCTAGAGTCAAGGCAGTACTAAGAAGATATAATACTGAGAATGTTAATAAAGAAGTTATTAGCTTTGAAGATTTAATTATTGATATAAATTCCTATAATGCTACCTATAAGGGACAAGAAGTAAAAATGCCTCCAAAGGAATTCGAACTTTTACATTATCTTGCAAACAATAAAAATAGAGTGTTTACAAGAGAACAGCTTTTATGTGAGGTTTGGGGGTATGATTATCCTGGAGATTCAAGGACTGTTGACGTTCACGTTAAGAGGCTTAGAGAGAAGCTTCCCGGTGGAGCTAAGTGGCAGTTAGAAACTGTATGGGGTGTGGGCTATAAGTTTGAGGTGAAATAGATGAATTTAAAGCTTAAACTTAAAAAGGGTCTGTTTTCAAAAATGGTTGCTACTTATATTGTCATTGTGACATTGAGCTTTGTCTTTATAGCAACCTTTCTATCTGTTTGGTTTGAGAGATATTATTTCTCTCAAAGAAGAGAACAGCTTGAAAAGGAATCAATTTTAATTAAGCCATTTGCATTGGATTTTATCAGAAATGAAGGAAAGTACGAACCTGAAGAAATAGATAGAAGTTTAAATTTTTTTGGAAGCCTAACTTCGTCTGATATCTGGCTTTTGGATAGAAATGGATATGTGTATTCAGTATCAGATGAAAAGTTCAATTCAATCAAGGGAACTCAAAAATTCACCAAGGCATTGGAAATACTCAGGCTAAATAAGATATATGAAATTAAAGGCCGCTATGACAATATAATAACACAGGAATCCCATATATATGGAATTCCTGTGTTTGATAAAGATTTTTTCGGTGGTGCAATAGTTATGATTACTCCTTTAAGCGAAATCAATGAGCCTCTTAAAGGAGTATTTAGAATTATTTGGACTACAGCTTTATTTGCAATATTTATTTCTTCTTTTATAATTTACTATTTCTCGGAAAGAATTATAATAAAGCCTTTGGCTGATATTAATGGAGTTGCCAAGAAAATTTCAAAAGGAGAGGTAGAAAAAAGAGTAGAGATAATTTCAAATGATGAAATAGGCCAGCTTGCGGAGTCCTTTAATTATATGGCTGACAGCCTCGAAAAGGTTGAAAAGGCAAGAAGAGAATTCATATCTAACGTATCCCATGAAATTAGGTCTCCCATTACCTCTATAAAAGGCTTTATTGGCGGAATTTTGGATGGAATAATACCTAAGGATAAGGAAAATTATTATCTGTCTATAACCTATGAAGAAATTCAGAGACTCACTAGGCTCGTAAATGATATCCTTGATTTATCTGCCATTGAGGCAGGACAATTTAAGCTTAGAATGTCTGAGCTTGATATAAATGAAATTATTAGGCTTACAGTTATAAAATTTGAGCAGAAGATAAAGGAAAAGAAGCTTAATGTTGATGTGTGTTTTAATTTGGAACATCAATACGTTTATGGAGATAGAGATAGGCTAATTCAGGTTATGACAAATCTTATTGACAACGCTATTAAGTATGTTTCCGAAGGTGGGGAAATTTATATATGTACAAAGGTAAAGGCTGATAAGGTTTTGGTGTCTGTATTTAATAATGGACCATCTATTCCCAAGGAAGATTTGCCAAAGATATGGAACAGATTTTATAAATCAGATAAGTCTAGAACTTCCAAGGTCAGTACAGGCCTAGGACTTCCTATAGTAAGAAACATTTTGACTCAGCACGGAGAAGATATTTGGGTGGAAAACAAGGAAGGTGGCGGAGTAACCTTTATATTCACCTTAAAGAGGGTTAAATAATAAATTACAATTTGTTCATAGGTTTGTAAAACTATATTTGTATAATTGGTATATTGAGATAATTTATCATTAAGCGGGAGGATGTTCGTTAATGAATAACGATTTTAAGGAGTACAGAGATGCATCCTGGGAGCATGTAAGTCGAGACGGGCATAGTTATGATGGAGCAACAATAAAATTTAGAAACAATAGTAGAAGAGTTCGTATAAGCGGTTTTTTCAAGGGAATTGCCTTTGTAGTGATTGCTGCAGTTTCTGGAGGAGCAACAGCCGCTTATATAATTGATACAAGATATGCTAATATGCCTTATAATTATGGACCTAATAATCCCTCTCTGTTTGAGCAAAAACAAAATAATACTCCTACTGCAGTCCTTCCAAAGAATGCTATAAATAAGGTATCTGAAAATGTAGGACCTACAGTTGTAGGGATTAGCAATAAAGTAGAGACCTTTTTTGGTGAGAAAAGCAATGGCAGTGGATCAGGAATAATTTTCAAGGAAGACGGATATATAGTTACAAATTATCATGTTATCGAAGGAGCCGAAAGGGTTACAGTTAAATTAGCTAATTCCAACAAGATATTTAATGCTAAATTTATTGGAGCAGAACCAACAAGAGATATAGCAGTTATAAAGATAGAAGCTGAAAAACTGCCAGTAGCAAGGTTTGGGGATTCTAGCAATGTTAAGGTTGGAGATGTAGCCATTGCAATAGGAAATCCTCTTGGAGATGAATTTGCAGGCAGTGTTACCGCTGGAATAATAAGCGCTGTAAATAGGAAAATCAGCATTCAGGATCGTTATGGAAAGGTCACTACCTATAAGGTTTTTCAAACTGATGCGGCAATTAATCCGGGTAACAGCGGAGGGGCCTTAGTTAATGAAGCTGGAGAGATAATTGGAATAAACAGCTTGAAGGTTGGAGCAAGCTATAATGCGGAAGGAATGGGGTTCGCCATCACTATCAATGAGGCAAGCGAAATAATTAAAAGAGTAATGGGAACAGCCGATAACAAGACTCAAGGTAAAGATGCATCAGCCCAATCACCTGCTGATATCATTGGGATTACAGGTAGAAATGCTATTCCAGAAGAAGCCAATGGAGTACGTGGAGTTTATGTTGAGAGCATTAATCCAAACCTAGGTGCAGCTCAAGCTGGAATTAGACCTTCAGACATAATTGTTGAAATTGAAAAGGTTAAAATTGAAACTATGGATCAGCTCTTAGAGCTTTTGTCTAAATATCAAGCAGGAGACACTGTATCCTGTAAAATATGGAGGAGTGGAAAAGTATTTCAAACAAAAGTAACCCTCTGAAAATACATCACAATAATAAAGAGACTGCATAGTCTCTTTATTATTTGCTTATTTTAGGGTAACATATAATTGTTTAATTCATAAGATAAGAAGGAGATTAAAGTCTCAGCTAGACTTTAACGGGCAGTTTACAAGTTGCAGTGGTAACACTTAAAATGCTCGAGTTCCAAGCAAAAGGAGGAAACTATGTACTTAATTGTTGGATTAGGAAACCCTGGAGTCGAGTATGCGCATACAAGACACAATGTAGGTTTTGATATAATAGACTTAATTGCAGAAAAGTATAATATAAGGATGAATAGGATAAAATTTAAAGGTACATGCGGGGATGGACTTATTGGGGGAGAAAAAATATTACTATTAAAGCCATCTACTTACATGAATTTAAGCGGTGAAAGTTTAGTAGAAGCTGCTAATTTTTATAAGATTCCAAGAGAAAATATAATAGTTATTTATGATGATGTAAGTCTTGAAGTTGGAAGAATGAGAATAAGACCAGAGGGAAGTGCTGGCGGACACAATGGAATAAAAAATATTATACTTCACCTGTCTTCAGAGATGTTTCCACGTATAAAGGTTGGTGTGGGGCAGCCAAAAGACGGGTTAATTCCGCATGTTCTCGGGCGTTTTCCAAAGGAAGAAAGAGAAACCTTAGAGAAGCTGTTTCCAGCAGCAGCTGATGCAGTTGAAGCAATTATAAAATATGGTGTTACTGAAGCTATGAATAAGTATAATGGCTTTAAGACAAATTAAGACTTATAACTAGAGGTGTTAAGATGAGATTAAAGGGCGTAATGCAGCCTTTAAAGGAAAGTAATGAATTTAAAGAAATAATAAATGCTATAGAAAAGCGCAGATATCCAATTGGTGTATTTGGGCTTTCTGAGTCTGCCCGAAGTTATCTTATAAATGGTGTTTATGATGAACTGGATAAGCCATTTTTAATTTTAAGCCACAGCGATGTAGAAGCTAAAAACATATATGAGGATTTAAATTTATACCTTCCAAATGTGTTTTATTTTCCTACAAAGGAGGTTGTATTTTACAACATAGATGCAATCTCAGGCGACCTTAGGTGGGAGAGACTTAAGGTAATAAGAGAAATGACTAGAAAGAGTAAGAAGATTATTGTTGCTTCTATTGAGTCTGTTGCTCAAAAATATATTCCCTTTGAGCTTTACAAGGAGTTTACCTTTAGTTACAAGCTTGGAGATACAATAAATCTTGAAGAGCTCAATGAAAAGCTTGTTCAATGCGGCTATGAAAGAGTAGATATGGTTGATGCTAAAGGACAGTTTTCTATAAGAGGAGGAATAATGGATATATTTCCACCCTTTGGAACGCTGCCCTATAGAATTGAGCTTTTTGGAGATGAAGTTGACTCTATAAGAACCTTTAATACCGAATCTCAAAGAAGTATTGAGAAGGTTAAAAGCATTGAGATTTTCCCTGCTAAGGAAATGATACTAAGCAGAGAGAGTATAGCTAAGGCCGTAAGTTCCATAGAAGAGGATTTAAAGACTGTTACAGCATCCTTAAAAGCTAAGAAGAATAAAGATGCTATGGAAAAGATAAATTCAGCTACAAAGAGAAATCTGGAGACTTTAAAGGAGAGCTGGAGTTTCGAAACCATAGAAAGCTTTCTACCATACTTTTACAACAATACTTCAAGCTTTTTAGAATATATAAAAGAAGGCTTTGTAATTGTTGATGATGTTCAAAGGTGTCAAGGAAAGCTTGAAAGTGTATATTTTGAGTTTGAAGAAAACTATAAGAATTTTCTTCAGCTTGGAAATGTTCTTCCTGGACAAGGTAATCTCCTTATATCAAAAGAAGAACTCTTAGAAAAGCTTACCTACAGCAATGTGCTTACTATGAACGCTATACCAAAGTCGGCAAAAATATTGGCTCCAAGAGCTGTAGTTAGCTTTACTCAAATAACTCTCCATAACTATCATGGACAATTAGACCTTCTTATTGAAGATATAAAAGATAAGAAAGCTAGAGGGTTTAGAACAATAATATTATCAGGTACAAGGCCCAGAGGTGAAAGGCTTGTTTCAACTCTTAGGGATAGAGGCATTGAAAGCTCTTATAGTGACGTTGTAAATGAACTTGAATTAGGTCAGGTAGTCATAACCTTTGGCAATCAGCTGAGGGGTTTTGAATATCCAGATCTTAAAATATGTGTTATATCTGATAAGGAAGTTTTCGGTGAAGCAAAAAGAAAGAAGACCTCCAAGCCTAAGAAGGGTGTAAGCAAGATAAAGAGCTTTACAGAACTTAAGCTTGGAGATTATGTTGTTCACACTAATCATGGTATAGGTGTTTACAGAGGTATAAAGCAGCTAGAACTGGAAGGTCATAAAAAAGATTACTTACAGCTTACCTACGACAATGGAGACATGCTTTATGTACCTGTTGACCAGCTTGACCTTGTTCAAAAATATATAGGACAGGAAGGCAAAACTCCAAAGGTTAATAAGCTTGGAGGTACAGAATGGGCCAAGGCTAAGAGCAAGGTTAAAAGATCTATCGAAGAAATTGCTGAGGATTTGGTTAAACTGTATGCTATGCGTTCAACCTTAAAAGGCCACAGTTTTCATAAGGACACTGTGTGGCAAAAGCAATTTGAAGAGGAATTTCCTTACGATGAAACTCCAGACCAGTTAAATGCTATTGAAGAAATCAAGAAGGATATGGAGTCTGATAAGCCTATGGATAGGCTCCTTTGCGGAGACGTAGGCTATGGAAAAACAGAAGTGGCAATTCGTGCTGCCTTTAAAGCTGTTATGGACGGTAAGCAAGTAGCTTTTTTAGTTCCTACAACAATACTTGCTGAACAGCACTACAATAATTTTGTGCAGAGATTTTCAGACTTTCCAGTTAGAGTAGATATGGTAAGCCGCTTTAGGACGCCTACTCAGCAGAAAAGTACTTTAAAGTCTGTTAAAGAAGGTAACGTTGATATCCTTATTGGAACTCATAGACTTCTCCAAAAAGATATACAGTTTAAGGATTTAGGACTTTTAATTATTGATGAAGAGCAGCGTTTTGGAGTTACACACAAGGAGAAGCTTAAGGAACTTAAAAAGAATATTGATAGCTTAACCTTGTCTGCCACACCTATTCCGAGGACTCTTCACATGTCTTTGGTGGGGGTTAGAGATATAAGTGTTATAGAAACTCCTCCGGAGGAAAGATATCCTATTCAAACCTATGTGGTAGAGTTTAATGAACAGCTTATTAGAGATGCTATCATGAGAGAGATAAACAGAGGTGGACAGGTGTATTTTGTCTATAACCGGGTTGAAACTATAAGAGACATGGCGAGCTACCTTCAAAAGCTAGTGCCAGAAGCTAGAATTGCAGTTGGACATGGACAAATGAATGAAAAGGAGCTTGAAGATGTAATTCTTGGCTTTGTAAAAAACGAGTACGATATACTAGTAGCAACAACCATAATTGAAACAGGTATGGATATTCCAAATGTAAATACTATAATAATAAATGATGCAGACAAGATGGGGCTTTCGCAGCTTTATCAGCTAAGAGGGAGAGTCGGACGTTCTAACAGAATAGCTTATGCTTATCTTACCTACAAAAAAGATAAGATATTAACAGAGGTTGCCGAAAAGAGACTTAGGGCTATTAAAGAGTTTACAGAGCTTGGCTCAGGGTTTAAGATTGCTATGAAAGACCTTGAGATAAGAGGAGCGGGAAACATGATGGGCTCTTCTCAGCATGGGCATATGGCTGCCATAGGATACGATTTGTATTGCAGAATGCTTGAGGACATGGTTAAGCTTATAAAGGGCGAGATTGAGAAGGAACCTATAGAAACTACCGTAGAACTTAAGGTTGATGCATTTATACCTGGAGATTATATAAGTGATGAAATGCAAAAAATTGAAGTTTATAAAAAGATTGCAGCTATTAGCTCTCTTGAGGATATGATGGAAGTACAAGACGAGCTTATAGATAGATTTTCGGATATTCCGCCATCTGTTGAAAATTTAATGAATATTGCTTATATAAGAAGTATAGCGAAAACGCTTGGCATTGAGGAAATAAAGGAAAGAAGAGAAGAGCTTTGGTTCCGGTTTGAAAGCAAGGATTGGATTAAGCCTGAGCTTGTGAATGGGCTTCTAGGAAAGTACAGTAAAAATATTTCTTTTAAAGAAGACAAAAAACCTACTCTAGTTTATAGGCTTATGGATTTAAAGAGAGAAGAACTTATACCTAAGGTTAGGGAGATAATGGAAAATATGAAAGTAAGTGTTGCAATAAAGTAATATTGTGATAAAATAAATTATGCGTATCGTATATAAAAATATATTCGTTTACAATTAGGAAATAATTTTGACACATATATACCATAATTCTATGGTAAATTAGGAAGAGAACTAAATTAAAGAAGGATTAAATTAGAAAGAGCGGGGGAATTAGAGTGAAAAACATTAGAAAAATAGTAGCGGCGGCACTTGTTAGTGTGTTAGTTGTGGGAGCTACAGGCTGCAATATGATAACTAAAACAGAGGCAGGAGTTAAGAAAAGTCCTGTTGCTAAATTTAATAATACAACTATTACAAAAGGGGAGCTTGATGAAAAGATGGCTCCAGCGTTAGAACAGTTAAAGGCTCAATATGGAGAAAATTTCAAGAATGATACTCAAGGAAAGGAAGCTTATGCTCAAGCTCAGCAGGAGTTCCTAGATAATATGATTCTTGAAAAAATAATAACAAAAAAAGCTGACGAAAAGAAGATAACTGTTGAGGATAAAGAGATAACTGACAAAATAGAAGAGCTTAAAAAGGCTTATACTGAAGATCAGATAAAATCAATGGGTTATAAAGATGGGTATAATGATGCTGAGTTTAAAGCTACTGTAAAGAATATAGTTATGTCCAATAAGCTTTATGAAGATACTACAAAGGATGTTACTGTAGATGATGCAAAGGCTCAGGAATTCTATAATTCCAACCAATCTAGCTTTACTGAAAAGCCAAACACAATTAAGCTTGCTCATATCTTAGTTGCAACTGAAGATGAAGCTAAGAAGGTAAAGGAAAGAGTAGATAATAAAGAAGACTTTGGAAAGCTTGCAAAAGAGCTTTCTACAGATACAGGTTCAAAGGATAATGCTGGAGAATATGAAGTGCCAGTTGTTAATTCTGGCTTCGATCCAACCTTTATGGCAGCTGCTTTAGCTTTAAAGACAGGAGAAGTATCAGCTCCAATACAGACACAACATGGATGGCATATAATTAAGAGCATCAGCAAGACTGATTATCCTGTTAAGAAGTTTGATGATGTTAAGGAAGATATCAAAAAGCAGCTTCTTGATCAAGCTAAGCAAGCGAAAATGAATGAAACAGTGGAACAGTGGAAAACTGATGCAAAAATTAAAAAATACGATAAAAATTTAAATTTATAATATTTTAGGCGGTGACTTGGTCACTGCCTTTATTTTTTCCCATTAAAGAAATTAATAGTAACTAGTTGTGTATAAATTTTCTTAATTGGAAAGATAATAATAACACAATTAGATTTTCCAAGTTAATTTTTATAATATAATAAGGAGGGTACATATCTATGAAAGCTACTGGAATAGTTAGAAGAATAGACGATTTAGGAAGAGTTGTTATTCCGAAGGAAATAAGAAGAACTCTTAGAATTAGAGAAGGAGATCCACTTGAAATATTTACTGATAGAGAAGGTGGAGTAATACTAAAGAAATACTCTCCGATAGGCGAGTTAACAGACTTTTCAAAGGAATATGCAGAATCACTTCAACAGTCCATAGGACATATAGTTCTTATAGCGGATAAAGATGCGGTGATTTCAGCTAGTGGAGCACCAAAGAAGGATTTCGTAGAAAAGAAGATAAGCAATGAGCTTGAAAAAGCTATGGAGGACAGAAAAACTATATTACTAGGAGAAGGTGGAGGAAAGGTTATACCTCTATATGATGATGAAGATGCAGAAGGAAAATATTCATCACAAATAGTATCCCCAATAATAGCAGAAGGCGATGCAATTGGGGCAGTTATCATACTAGCAAAGCAGCCAGGAGAAAAGCTTGGAGATCTAGAGATGAAACTAGCCGAAACTGCATCAGCCTTTTTAGGAAAGCAAATGGAACAATAGTTGGCAGCATGTTTAATGGCAGCATGTCTGCCATTGTTCTTTTTTGCCTCAGCTTGAATTCTTGACAAACATTAAACAAATTATACATTGTTTTCTCAAAAAGTAATAAAATTTCTTAAATTTAAATATTAATAAACAGAACAATTTTGGAAAGGACTTATTTATGAGAAAACAATCCCTACTTAAAGGAACTTTAATACTAGGTATTGCGGGAATTTTAGCAAAATCTATGGGTATACTTTTCAGGTGGCCTCTTATC
This sequence comes from Clostridium swellfunianum, assembly GCF_023656515.1. Lineage (NCBI taxonomy): Bacteria > Bacillati > Bacillota > Clostridia > Eubacteriales > Clostridiaceae > Clostridium > Clostridium swellfunianum. The sequence goes on along the minus strand of NZ_JAMOFV010000006.1, from coordinate 2,428,771 downwards.
ATGCTCATTGGAGATGAAGGTATAGGCTATTATCAAATGTCATATCCTTTATACACTTTTTTCATTGCCGTAGCTTCAGGAATACCAATTGCAGTGTCTAAGATGGTGTCTGAGAAAAATGCAATTGGAGATAAGTCTGGTGCTGTTCAAGTTTTAAAAAATGCGTTGTTTTTGATGCTGATTCTAGGTGGAGGCTTTTCTGCTTTTCTGATTGTCTTCTCAAGACAGCTTTTAGAGCTCTTTAAATGGCACGAAAACTCCTATTATGCACTTGTTGCCATATCCTTTGCACCGCTTATAATATCTATAATGAACAGTATAAGAGGCTTCTTCCAGGGTATGCAGAATATGTACCCCACAGCAGTGTCGCAGGTTATAGAGCAATTAGGGAGAGTCTGCATTGGAGTTGGACTTGCATATGTATTGCTTCCTAAAGGAATACAGTACTCAGCAGGGGGAGCAGCCTTTGGAGCAGCGGCAGGAGGTTTCTTGGCAGGTACATATTTAATCTATAAATATCTAAGAGTTAGACATGAATTTGATGGGATAAGAGTTAAAAGAGACAGCCGAATTTTAGGAAAGCTTTTGCGTTTAGCCATTCCTGTTTCCTTAGGAGCAGCCACGAGTTCAATAATGGGGCTATTAGACTCTCTAATAGTACCGAGCGGACTTTTACAAGCAGGCTTTAATTCTGTACAAGCTGCAACTTTATTTGGCCAGCTTACAGGTAAAGCTATGGTGCTTGTTAGTGTGCCATTAACATTATCTGTAGCATTATGCGCATCCATAGTGCCCACTATATCGGATGCAAATATTCTTGGTAAAAGAAATGAAGTTATAAGTAAGGTAAATATGGCTATAAGGATCTCCTGGGTTATAGCTCTTCCTTGTGTACTAGGGTTATACTTTATGGCAGCACCTATTCTTGGGTTAATATTTCCAGGACATGCAGATGGCTATAAAATACTTCAAGTGCTTTGTTTAACAATACCTTTTATAATAACTTTGCAGACTAGTACTTCAATGCTTCAGGCAATTGGAAGAATATATGCACCTATTATAAATCTCTGTTTAGGATGTTTTATAAAGGTTATAATAACTTATAGCTTGGTCTCTATGCCAAGTATTAATGTATATGGAGCTGCTATTGGAAGTATAGTAGGCTATATGATTGCCTCCGTATTAAACTTTAGATTGCTCAAGAGGACTCTTAAGATAAGCATAAACTATTATGATATTCTCATAAAACCTGCTTTTGCAGCGATTTTAATGATAATAGCTGTTGTATTTACTTACATGTATGTCTATAATATTACAGTAAGTAATGGTGTTTCCTGCTTGGTTTCTGTTGCGGCAGGAGGAATTTTATATAGCATACTCATATTTGTTTTTGGAGTGTTTAAATACAGCTATATAAAGAGAAGATTTTTAAGACAGTAAAGGAGCATGTACATATGATAAAAATAGTTGGACTTGGTCCTGGGGCAAAGGATGCAATAACATTAGGCACACTAGAGGTATTGAAAAGTGGAGCAAAGGTTTTTCTAAGAACCTATAAGCATCCTAATGTGGAATACTTAAAGAGCCTTGGAATAGATTTTAAAACCTACGATGAAAAGTATGATACTTTGGATAGTTTTGATGAGGTTTATGCATCAATAGCTGAAGAGCTTATGAAAGAGCATGATAACAACAGCAATGTAGTTTATGCAGTGCCAGGTCATCCGTTGGTGGCTGAAAAATCCGTTGGCAATCTTATTAAGCTTTGTGAAGAGCAAGGGGTAGAGTATCAGCTTTATCCTGCGGTAAGCTTTATTGATGTTATAATGGAAAGTCTTAAGCTTGATCCTGTTGAGGGACTAAAGGTTATAGACGCCTTCGATATAAAAAATCAAGTTCTAGATAAAAGAATTGGAACTATAATAACCCAGGTATACAACAAATTTATTGCTTCAGAGGTTAAGCTTGCGCTAACGGATTATTATAAAGACGATACAGAAATTTACTTTATCCGTGCTGCTGGAGTTAAAGGAGAGGAAAGCATAAGAAAAATTCCTCTTTATGATTTAGACAGACAAGAGGATATAGATCACTTAACTTCGGTATTTGTGCCAAAGAGTTTGGATAACAACTTAGATTTTACCGACCTTGTTCAAATAATGGATACTTTAAGATGTGAGGATGGCTGTCCTTGGGACAGGGAACAGACTCATGAATCTCTTAAGAGATATCTAATTGAGGAATGCTATGAGGCTTTAGAAGCCATAGATGAAAAGGATGATGATATGCTTGTGGAGGAGCTGGGAGATGTGCTTCTTCAGGTTGTATTTCATGCTCAGATAGGTAAGGAAGAAGGGTTCTTTGACATAAAGGATGTTATAAAGTCTGTAAGCAACAAGATGATAGAAAGACATCCGCATATATTTGGTGAAGTTAAGGTTGAAAATTCCAATGAAGTTCTTGCAAATTGGGATGAAATAAAGAAGAAAGAAAAGGGTTTTGAAACTTATACAGAAGAATTAAGACATATTGGTAAGAACCTTCCTGCGTTAATGAGAGCAGAAAAAGTTCAAGGTAAAGCTAAGAAGGTGGGTTTTGACTGGGACAAAGTTGAAGACGCATTAGATAAGGTTTTCGAGGAGTTTCAGGAGGTAAAAGATGTATATAAAGACAAAAACAAGGCAAGAATACTAGAAGAAGTGGGAGATTTGATTTTTGCAGCAGTAAATGTGGCTAGATTCCTTGACATCGAGCCCGAAAATGCATTAAATTATACTATAGACAAATTCATAAACCGCTTTGAATATATAGAACAATCTGCAATCTCAAAGGGGATGAATCTTAAGGATATGACTCTTGAGCAAATGGATACTCTTTGGGAAGAGGCAAAGCAAAAGAAAACTTTGTCAAAAAAGAAGGAAATCTAATCCTTATGCAGAATATATTTATTGTACTTACATTGTTTAGTTTTATTAATTACATATATAAACTAAAGGAAAAAATGGGCTGAAAATAAATTTACATTTTTAGGAGGTGGAAAACCCTGGTTTATGGTTTATTTAAACCTGTCTTGCTGGCCCGGTAAGGTAAAATCTTAGAATTTAGAAACCAGGATACAAAATGAACAAATCAGAATTAATCGCAAGCATGGCTGAGAAAAGCAGCTTAACAAAGAAAGATGCAGAAGCAGCATTAAAAGGATTTATAGATAGTGTTCAAGAAGCACTAGCAAATGGAGAAAAAGTTCAACTAGTTGGATTTGGTACTTTCGAATCCAGAGAAAGAGCTGCTAGAGTTGGAAGAAATCCAAGAACTAAAGAAGAAATAACTATACCAGCATCAGTAGTTCCTGTATTCAAGGCTGGTAAAGAATTCAAAGAAAAAGTTGAAAAGAAATAATAACTTTTTCTAAAAGCCTGAAGTTGCTTCAGGCTTTTTTTATTAGGATAGGAGTCTTAGAGTATGGTTGCAGCAACGCATGGTATGTAAAGTTAGGAAGGCTTCGCTGCGCATATAGGACTAAAACCTATTTTAGCTAAATCTGCTAAACCGTTTAAACTCGCTGTACTCGAACAGTAAACGGTTCTTAACGCAGTTTTAGCTAAAATAGGTTAAGTCTTATAAATGCTCGTTCAATGCTTTCTACGCTTACATACCATGCTTACTTCAACCATACTCTAAAATTTTTTCTAATCAAGAAAATAAATAAGAAAAGTTAGTTTATAAAAGGGGGCAAGAATCATGAGACTAGACAAATATCTAAAGGTATCAAGAATAATTAAAAGAAGAACCGTTGCCAAGGAAGCTTGTGAGAATGGCAGAGTTATTATAAATGGCAAGGTGGCTAAGCCTAGTACTGACATTAAAGAAGGCGACATAATTGAGATTCAGTATGCTACTAAAACGCTCAAGGCTAGAATTTTAAATATAGCTGAACATGTCAGAAAAGATGATGCAAAAGCTATGTATGAGATTTTGGTTGGTGAAGAAGATACTGACGAGGAAGAGTAATATAAAGGAACCTTCAGGCATATAAATAGATACAAGAAGAGCATGGAATAATTGGTATGCCTGGAGGTAAGAGATGGAGTTAAAAAAGGATATAAAAGTAGAAGAAAAAAAGAGCAATTTAGTACTTGAAAACAGGAAAAGGCTAGCTTTAACTGGAGTAGTTGAGGTTATAAGTTTTAACGAGACGGTTATAATGCTTAATACATGCCTTGGTTCTATGACCATTAAGGGGGAAGGCTTAAGAATGAATAAGCTGGACGTTCAAAATGGTGAAGTTATGATTGTTGGAACAATAAATTCCTGTGTTTATTCCGGTGTTGAAATTAAAAAAGACGAAGAAAGCATCTTTAAGAAGTTGTTTAAGTAGGGAGAAGCTATGTTATCATCAATTTCAACTCAGTTCAATCTACTTTTATTTAGTTTGCTTGCAGGAGTAATAACAGGAGTACTATTTGATTTATACAGAGTTTTTAGAGGGTTAGAAAATCCTAATATAGTTGTAACCTTTATAGAGGATACCTTATTTTGGATATTAACTGGCATAATTGTATTTATTTTTTTACTTATGACAAATCATGCTTACATGAGAGAGTATGTTTACATAGCCATAGCTGCAGGGATACTTTTATATATGGTGCTTTTAAGTAAATATTTCATAAAAGCACAGTATAAGATTGTAAGAACCACTGCTAAGTATATTAGAATAACTTTTAATTTTGCATTTTATCCGTTACAATTATTATTCTATAGTTTAAAAAGAAAAAATAAACAAAAAATCCTAAAGAAAAACCTTGAAGAAAATTAGAATACAACATAAAATATAAGAGAAGATATAGACTAATGTATATGAAGGGGAACATGCAGATGAGAAAGAATAAGAAACTTACTCTAAAAAAAGCTATAATTGTTTTCGCTTCTATGTATGTAGGCTATATTCTTGTGAGCACTCAGATAACTATGATTAAGCTTAAAAAGGAAATGGAAGTTAAGCAGCAGGAGTTATCTAAGCAGCAAGATAAAAATCAAAAGTTACAGGACGAAGTTATGAAAATGACTGATAGCCCTAATGAGTACTACGAAAGATTGGCTAGAGAAAGATTGGGTCTTGTTAAGGATGGAGAGACTCCTGTAATTCAAAACAAATAACTTTGTTGATATTTTATTTTAAAATATATCATATTTATAATTTTTAAGGAGGAGTCTTTTTAATATGACCTTACAGACAGGAAGTATTCTAGAAGGTACAGTAGTTAACATTACTAATTTTGGTGCTTTTGTTGAGGTGGATGGTAAAACAGGTTTAGTCCACATATCTGAGGTATCGGATACATTTGTAAAAAATATAAGAGATTATCTTAAGGAAAAAGATAAAGTTAAAGTTAAGGTAATTTCAGTGGATGATAACGGTAAAATTAGCCTATCTATAAAACAGGCTACACCTCCAAAGAAATCTATGAGACCAATGGAGATTGATTGGAGCCAAGATAGAACTAAATCAGCTTCTGGAAACTTCGAAGATAGACTTTCAAAGTTTTTAAAGGAAAGCGAAGAAAAGGTACAAGAACTTAAGAAGCACCAAGACTCAAAGGGTCGTGGATATAGAAAAAGTTCAAATTATTAAGATAAACTGGGAACCATGAAAATGGTTCCTTTAATATTTTTTGAGCATAGGTTAAAGAGTTGTCCAGCCAGTTAACCATAAAACCATATAACCATTTATATGAACTTATGATATACTATAAATTATGGTTTAATCTAACTATATTAAAGCAGTATAATTATTGCATTAGTTAAGAAAATGACCAGTATGAGGTGATATGTGAAATGTTTAATACCTTAAGTTATATAGGAGAGAAGCTTAATAAGGCAAATGTATTATGGGGAGTCGGTGCTTCCATTTTACTGAATCAGTTTGGACTTGTAGATAAACCTAATGACATAGATATTTTTGTAGATATCAAAGATATTGATAAAGCAGATGAGCTGCTTAAGGCGATTGGAGAAAAGAAAACTTACGAGAAGACTTCTGCTTATTCTACAAGATACTTTTATGAGTACGTAGTAAACGGAATTGATGTTGACGTAATGGCTGGATTTGTAATTAACCATGATAGTGGATTATATGAATATATTTTTGATTATAAATCTATATTAGAGTTTAGAAAAATTAGCGGTATAGAGATCCCTTTTACTTCACTAGAGGATTGGTATGTGATTTATCAATTAATTCCTGGAAGAGAAGCAAAGGTTAAAATGATAGAGGAGTATTTTTTATCCAATGGAGTCCAAAAGATTTTTTTATTGGAGAGAGCATTACAAGGATGCTTGCCACTAGAAGTAAGGAAGAGAATTGAGAACATATTGAGTTTATAATACTTTTATGACTGTAAGAAGTAATGAGGTTAACTTATATTAAAATACAAAAAGGTTGATATTTATTTAATTTAGTATATAATATAGTTATATAAAAAACAGAATCGAATGATTTGAAAACAAAATTGAATAATGTTCGTTTCGTATATGCTTGAAAATATGGATCAAGCGTTTCTACCAGGAGGCCGTAAACTACCTGACTACGAATGTATAATTTGTTTAATGCTTTAGCAATGCGTATTTTAGTTTTTATTGTCTATAAGTGTGTTTAGAATACACTTATATAGCTTTACGACTGCAATGTTAAAGGATTTGCTTTGAGTTATATATTCCTAGGCAGAGTGTACTGCCTAGGATTTTTTGTTTTTATGGAAAATTATTTTCTAAACACATTAAGGAGGACATTTATGAAGGCTTTAGTTGACAAGATTTTAGAAGAAGGACAAGTGTTGAAGGGGGATATTTTAAAAGTAGACTCCTTTGTCAATCATCAAATGGATATTAAGTTATTTAATGAAATGGGAATAGAGTTTAGGAGAAGATTTGAAAATAAAGAAGTTACTAAGATACTTACAATAGAAGCATCAGGTATTGGAATTGCTTGTGTGGCATCACAGTATTTTAACTTTGTGCCTGTAGTTTTTGCTAAGAAAACCTTAGGAGGAAATTTCTTAGGCGATGCTTATGAATCAGAAGTTCACTCTTATACTAAAAAACAAACCTATAACATAAAGGTAAGCAAAAGCTATATACAAAAGGGAGACAAGGTGCTTATCATAGATGATTTTCTTGCAAATGGAAGAGCTGCTCTAGGACTTATAGATATAGTAAGACAGGCTGGAGCTGAAATAGTAGGCATAGGAATAATTATAGAAAAAGGCTTTCAAGAGGGAAGACAGGTTATCGAAGATAAAGGGGTTAGATTAGAATCCTTAGCTATAATCGATAAATTTTATGATGGAAAAGTATTCTTTAGATAATAGTAACATTAAAATATATATAGGATAGGAGACTAAAAATGGATAAAAGAGTTTACGAGTTAAATGGAATACCAGCGTTTAAAGACTCTCTGATATTTGGGTTTCAACATGTTGTAGCTATGTTCGTAGGTAATATTGCGCCAGTAATAATAGTGTGCAATGCATTAAAGCTGCCCATGGAAACTCAAATAAAAATGATTCAGCTTGCCATGTTTGTTGCTGGAGTAGCAACCTTATTTCAGCTATATCCAATAGGACCTATAGGAACAAAGCTTCCAATCGTAATGGGTACAAGCTTTACTTTTGTGCCAACTGCAATAGCTATTGGTGCAAAATATAATTTTGCCTCTGTTATGGGAGCTTGCTTTGTTTGTGGTTTGGTTATTGCTTTCTTTGGCTTATTTTTAAAATCCTTTAGAAAATATTTTTCGCCAGTAGTTATAGGTACTGTTGTTTTATCAATAGGGCTGTCGCTTCTTCCTGTAGGTATTAATTACTTTGCTGGTGGACAAGGAGCTAAAGATTTTGGATCACCTTCAAATCTTTTATTAGGGTTTATTGTGCTTTTAGTAGTTTTATATTTCAGTATGTTTATAAAGGGTGGAGCTAGTTCTGCAGCTATCTTAATAGGTATATTGGTTGGATATATAGTAGCTATACCAATGGGGAAGCTAGATATTTCACAAGTCGCTTCAGCAGGTTGGGTATCTGTGCCTATTCCTTTTGAGTTTGGATTGGAATTTCATGCGGATGCTATAATATCAATGCTTATTGTCTTTGCAATAAGTTCTATGGAGACTATAGGAAATATTTCTGCCATAGCTTTAGGTGGACTTAACAGAGAGATAACAGATAAAGAATTAAGCGGGGGAGTTATAGCAGACGCTGTAGGAAGTTCTTTTGCAGCTATATTCGGGGTGCTTCCTAATTCAGCTTTTGGACAAAATGTTAGTATAATAACTATGACTAAAGTTGTTAATAGGTTTAGTATTGCAACTGGAGCAGGAATACTAATTTTAGGTGGATTGTTCCCAAAGGTTGGCTCAATAATTGCTATTATGCCATCTAGTGTATTGGGTGGAGCTGCTATCATTATGTTTGCTATGATTGTTATTGCAGGAGTTAAGATGATTACTATAGAGACTCTTGATAATAGAAGCAGCATGATTGTAGCCATAGCTTTAGGGCTTGGTTTTGGAGTGGGCATGGTTCCAGGAGTTCTTGATGTATTTCCTCAATGGGCTAAAATGGTATTTGGATCTTCTGGAGTTGCAAATGCAGGAATGCTTGCCTTTATTCTTAATATTATACTTCCTAAAGTTAGTAAATCTGAGGATATGGAATTGACTGGACTAGAGGATGTAGTAAACTTATAAAAATCTTTTTTAAAAATGTGTTGACATTATAAAGTCCATCATATATAATAATCTATGTCGCAAGAGATTGTGACANTCTTAGCAGAATCCACACTCTCAGCCACCTTATTCATCATCTCATTTACCTTGCCGCACTCCATATCCTTGCCTTCAAACTTGATTCTGTGTCCAGTAAAAAAAGCAGCTATTAAACCAAAGAAGGTTACATAAGGAGCAATCACTGTAATAACAACTGCCAAGGTAACTGGAATGCTTAATATTGAAATGTCCTTCTTGCTAATTATAAACTTTGTATTGTTTCCTTTTCTAACAAGCTTCTTAAACTTATCCCATAAGGATTCTTTATTATCAAAGGTAACCTTTTGCTTAACCATATTGTTCTTCTCTAGATAAATAATTGCCTCCAACAAATCGTCATTGCATTTTTCAAGGGCTTCCTTTGCTGCCTCGTAGCTTACGTTTGTTCTTTTAATAAGTTCATCGATATTTTCCATTCTTACTGTCATTTCTAATTTCTCTCCTCTAATAAAATTTATTATTTTTCTTAACCTTATGTTTTTATTATAAGCAGCAATGGTTAGACACAGCTTAATGAAACATTAGAATTTAATTAGAAAAGCTTTTATTTTTAGATATATCTGTCTCTTTCTCCTGCAGCATAAAAAGTTAACTTTTAAAAGATAAAAAAGGACGGTTAACAATTGCTCGCCTGCTTAAAGCAGCTGCGGCTTGTAAACCGTCCCTATTAATTCTATTAATTTTTTCTTAAATCAAAGCTTGCGATTGGCTCCGGGCCTCTTAATACTTTTCTTTTAATGTGAAGATCGCCCGCTGGATTAGGATGCACTCTCCATTCAATAAGCGATATATCTCCGCCTGCTATTTCGATGCCTTGTATTCCAAATGCCCGCACACAGGAGCCGTCATTGAAGTAGGGCAGCTCTTTGCGCTTTGGAAAATGCGGCCTGTGAGTATGCCCGCAGATTATCATAATCTTGTTTTTTTCAATCCAGCTGCTGTAAATGCGTTCAATCTTATGTATCTTTTCAGCACTTCTTACGGGGCTTGCTGGGTTAATAAACCCTACCGAGTGAAGAAATCTCCAAAAATATCTTACTGTAAGCATATTAAAACGCCACAGACTATCATTCATCCTGTCTCCTTGATGCCCATGCACAGTGAGTATTTCCTGCTCTGTATCCTTATGTTTAAACACTACTGCCTCATAGGGCGTAATCCCTGGGAACAATTCAATTTCTTCCTCATTATAGTCATCGTAGAATTTATAGTAATTGTTTTCTACAAAGCTTTTATACTTTAAGCATATGTTATGATTCCCATAGAGCATAATCAATCTATTTGAATCATAGAACTTTTTCATTTGAGTGTATACCTCGTCATGCGCCAGTCTTATATGCTTGAAATTAGAGTTTTCCCAAAGCTCATCTCCATCTCCAACTTCCACATAAGTGTAGCCTTTTTTATAATAGTATTCCAAGGCAAACAAAAATATATTTTGATTTTTTGCAAATTCATCAGAGGGCGTGTTCTCGCCCCTATGACAGTCGCTGAAAAATATATACTTAGAATTGTTATCAAAGTATTCAACTTTGGCATTCTTATATGCTTCTGTTAACCTTTTTTCTGCTAACTTCTTTTCTAAAACCATTGTACACCTCAGTTGTTTCTATAAATTACGCATTGCTTTATCTTTATATATAAATATAATTAAAAATATTATTGTCTTAAAGATGGAATCTAATTCTTCTCGTTTTAAAAAGGGGACAGTTAACAATTATTTATAAGATAAAAAAGCTAGTAGTTGTTAACCGTCCTCGTTCCATCGTTACGCTCTATTTATCTTCTGCTTTCTTTATGTTCTCAGCTGCTCTAAATTTAACTATTCTTGTTATTAAGTCATATGGCATCGGCTCTTTAATAGGAAACTGCACAGCCCCTTTTGAGCTTTTATACCCTTCAAAATAACTTTTAAATGCCTCAATTCCACTAGGCCCCGGATAAAATCCTATATGATTTTTATGAGCTGCAAAATGAACCAAATTCCCATGCAGTTCAAAAGTAGGCATTTTCCAGCTTATCTTTTCTTTTGCTTCTGGCGCTACCTCTTTTATTACCCTTCTTAAGCTTTCGAGAATGCCCTGAATTTCAGGAGGAAATTGTGAAATATATTCATCAATTGAATTATAGTCAGATTTGTTTTTTTCCATACCATAACACTTCCTTTCATATTACTGACAGCTTTTTATCTGTAAAATTTGCGAAAAGCCATTAATCTAATAATAGCATAAGAATAACCACTGTAGTTACCTATCTTTCCATCCTTTTAGTCTAAACAATAAGAGGCAAGCTTATAGCTTACCTCTTATTATCCTATTCTATATAATTATGCATTAGTCTTGAGCTTTCATAGACATTTAACCAGACTACTTATTTTTAATCTCTTTGCCAATTCCCTCAAGTATTCCCTTTCCGACACCTATTCCTATTCCTGCTCCCCTTTTAATTCCTTTACCTATTTTTTGACCAATCCTTTTACCTAATATTATTCCTTTACCAACTTCAGCTCCAATATCTTTTCCGATTTCTATACCAGTACGTATTCCTCGTTTTATTTGTTCATCTTGATATTCTTCTTCGTTATCATCCTGTAATTCGTAATCAAATGAATCTTCATCTATATTATTTTCATTCTCTAATTCATTTTTCTTAATTTCTTCATTTTCAAACATGTTTATTCCCCTTTTCCTAAACTTTCTCAATAAATTACATAGTATTTCATGCTTTTATAATATAATAATACACTATTTTGCAATTTATTTAAATTATTTCTCAGGGGTTAATTTTCTGCATCTACAATTTAACTAACCAATAATTTACCTATTTTAACTATGTTATATGTATTAAGGAGTATCAAAAATACATAATAAAAATAAAGGGACGTAAGCTTATATTACGCCCTTTACATATTTTATTTTTTTAAAGCTTGTAAGGCTTTGTAGATTGTATTATGGTTTTTAGCCAATACTTCTATGCTATCATCCTTACTTAGTCCAGATAATATCATAAAAACTGCCGTCTTAACATTTCCATCGCTTTCTTTAAGATATTTCTCTGCTGTTTCTTTGTCTACAGAAGTACAATCCATTATTATTTTTTTACTTCTTTCTATAAGCTTGTTATTTCTTGCTCTAACATCTATCATATAGTTTCCATAAGTCTTACCGCACTTTATCATTGAGCAGGTGGATATCATATTTAAAACCATCTTTTGTGCTGTTCCAGCCTTTAGTCTAGTAGAACCCGTTATAGCCTCTGCTCCAGTAATAATCTCTATTGCAACCTGACCTAAGGAGGAAATTTCAGCATCTTTTACACAGCTTATTGCTATATGTGAAGCCCCTATCTCCTTTGCATATTTTAATGCTCCTTTAACATAAGGTGTTCTACCAGAAGCTGACAATCCTACTATAGCATCTTTTTCACTAAGCCCTATTTTTTTCAACTGCTCTATAGAGCCTTCTTCTATGTCCTCTGAACCTTCATTGGCTCTAACTGTGGCATCATAGCCTCCAGATATAATTCCTATAACAGTCCCTTCATCTACTCCAAAGGTTGGTGGACATTCACAAGCATCTAATACTCCTAACCTTCCTGAGTTTCCTGCACCAATATAGATTAGTCTTCCACCCTTTGATAATCTTTCATAAACTAGGTCTACTGCCTTTGCTATGTTTTTCACTTCTTTTTTTACAGCTTCAGCAATAGTAAAATCCTCATTGTTCATAAGCGTTAGCATTTCAACAGTATTGGCTCTATCTATATTTACAGTATTTCTATTTACCTTTTCTGTATCTAATTTAGTTAAATCTATGCTCACAGCCTTATCTCCTATTATTTTTATTTTCTATGAATCAAATTAAAAAATTTTACTTATATCAAATCTTTTAATTTGCACTCCTTATCATCGGGCACCATTATAGCATCTATATCTATGCCTGCTTCTAAAAATTTATTAAAATAATATATATCTGTATCTGTCACATTTACAGAACGTTTAATAGATTTTGTTCCTTCTCTTGCAGCCATATTTCCAACATTAAACCTCTTAATATCTAATCCTGCTTCTTTTAACTCCCATAAATCCTTTGGGTTCTTTACTATAATTAGAACTCTTTGTCCTGCATACTTTTCAGCAAGTATGTTTTTTACTGCTGTCTCTTTATTAATTATTGAAGTTCTAACTGAAGCAGGGGCAACCATTCTTAAAAGTGACTTCTCCATTTCATCAGCTGCTACTTCATCGTTAATTACCATTATTCTGCTTATAGACAAAGAGTTTGTCCAGAAAGCAGCTACCTGTCCGTGTATTAATCTATCATCAATCCTTATATGAACTATTCCTTTCATTTTATGTCCTCCTTCAGCTATCTATTTTTACATGCAAGTACACTATATAAAGCAAAAATTCTTGGAGATTCAGTATTTTCCTTTGCACAATGGAAGAATTTTTGCATTATATATAGTTTATCAATTAACCTAATATCTTAAAGTTGAAAGCAATTATTGATAGAACTATTAATAAGATAATTACTCTAGTTGAATTCATTCTCTTTCTGCCTAATAACCAGTAGGTTAATCCAACTATGCTTAATGGTATTAAGGCAGGCATTATTTTATCTATCATTTCCTGTGCTACTAATTTTACTTGTCCTGAAGTGTACACATATGGTACCTTTGCTTTTATAACTGTAGGTATTAAGGCTCCTATTACCATTAAGCCTAACATTGATGCTGAATCTGTCACATTTTTAAGTACATCCCCTATTGAAGTTACAAGCTTAACACCTTGTTTATATCCTGCTATTAGAAATCCTTTACTGATTACAATCTTTACAATATTTGCTATTATCCATATATAACATCCTATTGCACTGCCTTGTAGTGCCATGTATGCTGCTATTGATCCAAATACTGTATTCCAGGTTACTCCAAATATAGTATCTCCTATACCAGCTAAGGGACCCATCAAACCGGTCTTTATGGATGCTACTGCATCTTTTGATTTTGCTCCTCCCGATTCTTCTATAGCTAAATTCGCTCCTAATATAAACTGACCAGTTATTATATTACAATTGAAAAATTGAAGATGGTTCTTCACTGCTTCATTTAATTCATCTTCATCCTTATATATCTTTCTCAATGCCGGAAGCATTGCATAACAATATCCTAATCCTTGCATTTTTTCGTAGTTCCATGCTGTCTGAGATGCTAGCAGCCATCTAAAAAATACTTTATCTAATATCTTTTTATCTAGTTTTTTGTCAGCATTATCTACTGTATTATCAATCTTAACTGAATTATTCATCTTCATCCGAGCCTCCCCCATATGCTATTACTACATTATTATTTACTGATTGATTTTGAAGCTTTTTAAAATTATAAAATGCTGCCGCAAATCCCAGTAAAGCTACTCCTGTCATAGGCATATTTAAATATGCTACTAATACAAATCCCACTATGAAATATGCTGCATATGCTTTTATTGGCAAATACTTAAGAAGTAATGCTACTCCTAGCGCTGGCAATACTCCTCCAGCTACCTTTAAACCTCCCATAAGCCACGCAGGTGATACAGCTAGTAATTGCTTAACCAATCCTTCTCCAAAGTATAAGCATATGAAAATTGGTATGAATCTTGATATTAACCATGTTGATAATCCTAATATGTTCATTAATTCAAGCTTTTCGTATTTTCTTTCTCCCGCATACTTTTCTGCTCTATGCTGGAAAAATACATTGCTCATTCTTGCCAGTACATCCAGTTGAACTAAAAGCAATGCCGCTGGTACACCTATTCCAATTGCAAAATCTGTTCCTTTACCAGTTGATATCGCCAGCGCTCCTGCTATTATTGTGGCTGTTGCATAATCTGGTATTGATGCTCCTCCATAAGTTCCTATTCCTAAAGTCAGTAATTGTAAAGTTCCACCTACCAATAATCCTGTTTTTAAGTCTCCCATTATGATTCCTACGATTAGTCCTGTTACTACGGGATTTCTAAACCCGATTTTTGTATTTGTCTCATCCCACTGTGCTATTCCGCCAAGTAAGCCTAAAATAATGATTTGCCATAATTGTATTTGCATCTTTTTCCCTCCTTAATAAATTTATATTTAATCTTCATCATCTGAAGAGATTAAATTCTCTGGCTGTATTATAGAATCTTTTGACACTTGCTGTAAGTTTTTAATTATATCTATAAGATTGCTATCTTTTGATAAAGTGGCTTCAATTAACATTGGCAGATTTACGCCTGTAATAATTTCAACCCCATCATACTTATTCTTTACTTCCAGCATACATACATTAAAAGGCGTACCCCCAAAAATATCTGCTAAAATCAATAATCCTTTATCTTTTTCATAGCATATTTTTACTTCTTTATCTAATCTTTCTTTGAAATCTTCCACTCCTTCTTTACCTAACCCAACTGTATAAACATTATCTACATCATTAGTAAACATCTTTAATGTTTCTTTTAATGTAGCTGCCATGTTTCCATGAGTTACTACCATTATTTTGTACATCCTATCTCTCCTCTTCTTTTTTGTTCTTTCATTAATTATTAAAGCAAGTTTAATGCCAACTTTTTTCTCTCCCATGCATAGCAGTAAAACCATTCATAATACTAGCATTGCCTACTACTATAAAACACTTATTAAAATCTGTCAGTAAATTATTATTGTGTCCTACCTGCTCAGCATAAAAAAATAAGACACAAATCATATGTGTCTTATTTTTTATAATTTAAATTTACCTGTCCTAGACTCTATTATACTTTGTATAATAAAGATTTCTTTTTCAGGAACAATAATGTTATATTCATTATTAATTGCTTTAAATATGTCATTAGATATTTTTATAAATTTTATATTGCTATTTTTATAGCTTTTACCTTCTTCTTCAGCAAACTCCAAGCCTTGCTTTAGCATTATTCTTTCAATCATTATACTTATATGAATATATAAGGTCATTTTTAAATCTACTGTAAATCTCTCATCTAAAACTCTTTCATAATTAAGTATTATATTTTCAACTTCATTAATTATCTTTCTTGGATTTAATATAGTCATTTTAGATATAATATTGTCCATAGAAAACATTTTTATTATATCTTGTTTTATGCTATTAATATTTTTATCCATGACAACATCATGGAATGTATCAAATAATATGTCATCGCAATCCCCATTTATTAAGTCATGCAAAAGTATAGTATTTACTCCTTCTATTTCTAACTTGGTAGTGCTTATTACAAGTTTAACATCATAATCTGAAAAGACCTTATCCTCTTTCCCTTTAAGAGTTAATGAAGCATAATCATACTCCTTAACCTCTATAAGAGCATTGCCTATACACTCTCTGACAAGGTTTCTAACCTTTACTGCAGTGCCTATTCCTGATATGCAGGTTGTTAATATAGCTTTTTTCTTAGCCTTTGTCTTTATGAGCTTACATACAAGGGGATTATTTTTTTCTATTCCATTAATCATAGTTTCAACATCTTGTCCATTAATAATTCTTCCTGCTATGTCAAGGGCTATATTGGTTGTTATATTATTTATTATACCTAAATCACCATCTATATTTTTTTCCAGCTCTATGTTTATATCTACCAAGGACCCCATATCTACCAATATTATAGCTCCTTTAGATGTATTTATTTCGCTGATATAATTTTTTATCTTGTTTTTCACCTCTATTGGGCTGCTGTCTATAGGCATGTCAAAGGCTTCAAAGATAAACTCGCCGTATAACTGATTAGCCACACTAGCTATACTGCTAGCTGTAGAATATCCGTGAGCAACTATTATAGCATTTATTAAAGCAGATTCATTACCCATCATCGTAATTACATAAAGCATTATTATAACTTTTACTCTAATATCTAACTCACAATCTAGATTATTCTCCAAGTTATCAATAATCTTGTCAGATATTAATAAAGGCTTATTTATTTCTCTTCTTAATATATTTTTAATAGTGGTTAATCTTTTAAAATATTCTTCATCATTAGTTTTAATTATATTATTTCTATTATAAATCAAAACCTTTGTTAAAATCTTGCTAGTATTTCCATAGTATCTTATTCCATAATCACTCTCTATGGATTTTAAAGTGCTATCTACTATTTCTATATAAATGTTATTAATTAAGTCATCACATTTACCTTCCTCTTGCTCGTAAACAATAAGCTCAAGGCTTCTATTCAATTCTATAGTTAGACTTTTCCTCAGTTCATTTATAGTTATATTATGTCTTTGATATTCAATAAATAACTCTTCAACTGTTTCAATCAACTCATTCAACCTATTATATCTATTATCTCCTAAAAGATTTATTTCGCTTATATCTTCACTTTCTCTATTAACTTTCATAAAGTCGTCAAAGTAATACTGTTTTATATTTTGACTATAATTTTCTTTATGTAAAGACAAATGTATTTTATTTATTTTTATTGCTTCTTCATCTTGTTGCTCTTTATAAGTCATTGCACAACATAACTTCACCAGATTTTTTAAACTTCCCACATTCCCGCCATTTTTTTGTGATAATATATAATTTATTATTCTTTTGCTTATATGTATGTCCTTACTTATTTTTAAAGCCTCATCTTTGAAAAACTTATATATCATTGTGATTCTTTCGTCTACTGGTCTCTCATCTAGTTTAGGAATATGTATCTCTAAAGGAATTCTTCTCCTAAAGGTTTGTAGAAGAGCCTCTCTTGGGTCTTCCGTAGTTGCAAAAATAAACCTAACATTTGCTGTTCTTTCAGCCTTACTTTCACCAAGTCTTTTAAATACTCCCTTATCCATAAATACAAATAATTTTTCTTGCCCTTCAGCTGAAAGCCGATGAATCTCATCTAAAAATAAATATCCACCGTCAGCTAGCTCTAATGCTCCTAAATGCTCCTTATCAGCTCCTGTAAAGCTTCCTTTAGCATAGCCAAAAAAATTAGCAGATAAAAGTTCTGGATTATCAGCGTAGTCTGCGCAGTTAAAAATTATAAAGGGAGAGCCAGCTTTTATCTTGCCTTCTTTTTCGGCATACTTGTGTATAAGGCTTGCAATATAACTCTTACCTACTCCGCTGTCCCCTGTTAATAGCACAGACATCTCCTTGCTTGGATAAACAACTGCAGCTTTACATTTTTCAACTGCCTCCCTAAGACTGCCCTTGTATCCTACTAAATTTTTAAAAACATCCTCACTTTTATTGTTTAAAATTATATTTTTATTGTCACTAATATAAGTAAAAAGAACTGGTCTTGTTTTAATCTTCCTAGCCTTGTTTTCTTCTACAAGTTCATTTAAATACTGACTAACTAAGTTTCTCCTAATAGATAATATATTAGATATTTCTTCAGTGGTAATTCCTTTAAACTCATAATTGGCGATGTTATTTTCTGTGAGGTTCCTAAGTAACTCCTCAATTCTTTTCTTATTGTTTTTTAACATTATAATCAACCTTTCTTACTTTATATACAAATCCATTAAAGTGTATGTTTATATAAAGGTTATTAAATAAATACATACTCAACATAATCAATATTCCAAATAATATTTATTCTATATACTACTAATATACCATTATGAACTTGAAAAATGAAAGCTACCTTACATTCAAAATAATATTTAAGTGCGATTAAAACCTTGCGGCTCTCCTATATATTAGTTTCGGTACAAAACCTCCTAAAAAATTTCATTTATCAACAAAATTTAATAAAAAAGCTCCAGCAAAAAAAACAGAGCTGATGGATTAATCAGCCCTGTTTTTTTTGCTGGAGCATTATTATATTATTGTGCGTCTGTTGTACTACTGGAGTCCTCACTAAGTNATATATAAATAAAAAAAAAAAATTGTGGAATAATAAACCATATCGTTTAACGGTATGGTTTTTTTTGTTTGTTTTTTTATCATAAATTAGATTTTCAAACAATGATTTAACTTTATATGAAAAAGTCTAATAGGATAATAAAATATTTAAACGGGCAACTTAAAGTTAAGATAATCTTAAAAGACAGGAGGTAAAAGCATGAAGAAAAAAACAATAAGAGCAGTTTGCTGGATTTTAACTCCTATGATTTTATTAACTTTAAGCATATATTATAAATTAGGAACAATACCTACAACAATTTTTATAAGAGAAGGTCAAGAACTTCAAAGCAGTAATTTTATAAAGCTCACTGAAGATAAGGAAATTAAAGTAAATAATATTCTAGAGAATAAAAGCAATGTAAGAAAAGCTAAAGTAACCTTACTTGGTTTAGTTCCTCTGAAATCAGTGTTAGTTAAGGCTGTTTCTCCTGAAATAACCCTATACCCTGGTGGCCAGCCAGTAGGAGTAAAGCTTAATACACAAGGAGTCTTAATAGTAGCAATGTCAGACATCGAAACTGAAAAAGGCAAAGGGACTAGTCCAGGTGCTGCAGCAGGACTTCAAGTAGGCGATAGCATAATAAAAATTAACAACGTACCTGTAACAAGTTCAGAGCAAGTATCCAAAATTGTAGCAGATTGTGATGGAGATGATTTAAATCTTATTATTAGTAGAAAAGGAAGTGAATTAAGTAAAACAATAAAACCATTAAAAAATACTAATGATGGTAAATTTAAAATTGGATTATGGATAAGAGACTCTACAGCAGGAGTGGGAACCTTAACCTTCTATGATGATAAAACAAAAAAATTTGCAGCATTAGGTCATCCAATAACCGATGCAGACACAGGAACAATTTTAAGCATTAGTTCTGGACAGATAGTTTCTTCCTCCATAGTATCTGTAAGAAAAGGTGCTAGAGGAAATCCAGGAGAATTAAAAGGTATATTTGTAGATGAGGAAATATCCTTAGGTGAAATATTTAAGAATACCGAATGTGGAATATTTGGAAGCACTACTAAGAAATTAAGTAATGATAAATTTAATAAACCTATGAAAATTGGTCTTAGGCATGAAATAAAAGAAGGCCCCGCGAAAGTAATTACTACTATAGATGGTGGTGAACCGAAAGCATATGATATTGAAATACAAAAATTATTACAGCAGGATACTCCAGGTCCCAAAAGTATGGTGATTAAAGTTACTGATCCAGTTCTTTTAGAGAAAACAGGTGGAATTGTTCAAGGAATGAGCGGCAGCCCTATCATTCAAAACAACAAAATTGTAGGAGCCGTTACACACGTACTAATAAATAAACCAGATGTAGGTTATGGCATATATATTGAATGGATGCTAAAAGATGCTGATATTTTACAAAATAAGTAGCGTTAGATTAAATATGATAGTATAATAAATAATAAATGAACATAAGATTCTTAAAATATAATTTATGTTCATTTATTATTTATTTTTGGTCAAAATTTACAAAAAAAATTATTAAAGATAGAAGGATTTATTATACTTTTGTCGAATTTATAATTTGTTAGGATATGGAATTAAATCTGAAGGGAGTATTAAAATATGGAAGATTCAAAAATTAGCGTAGTGATTGCAGATGATAACAAAGAATTTTGTAACATTCTAAATGACTACCTTCTAAATCAGAGAGATATTGTAGTAACAGGTATAGCTAAGGATGGAGTAGAAGCTTTAAAGCTTATTCAGGAAAAAAAGCCTGATTTAGTTGTATTAGATATTATAATGCCTCACCTAGATGGACTAGGAGTTCTTGAAAGATTAAACGGCATGAGTATAAGCCCAATGCCTAGAATTATAGTATTATCTGCAGTTGGACAAGATAAAATAACTCAAAGAGCAATAACCTTAGGCGCGGATTACTATGTTGTTAAGCCATTCGATATGGATGTGTTTACAAAGAGAATAAGACAAATGTTTAATAATACTATTTCTGGAGATGAAACAAAAAGAACAGTATCTGTTACAGAAACTCCTGAAATAAGATTAAATAGAAATGAACCTCTTGACTTAGAAACAGAAATTACAAGCATCATACACGAAATAGGAGTTCCTGCTCACATAAAGGGATATATGTATTTAAGAGAAGCCATTAGCATGGTAGTAAATGATATAGAACTTCTATCAGCTGTAACAAAAGAGTTGTATCCTTCAATAGCAAAGAAGTTTAATACTACAGCAAGCAGAGTAGAAAGAGCTATAAGACACGCTATAGAAGTAGCTTGGAGCAGAGGCCAAGTGGACACCATAAACAAGCTCTTTGGCTATACTATACACAATGATAAAGGCAAGCCAACAAACTCAGAATTTATTGCTATGGTAGCTGACAAGCTAAGACTTAAAAACAAGGTAAGCTAATATTATATATTAATATTTTTAATATAAAACAAAGCAGTTTATAAAGCTGCTTTGTTTTTTGTTGTTCTAAATTTTTAAGTCAGGAATATAATTTCTTTCTGCATCATAAATATTTAAAGATGATAAATAAGAATATGTAAAGTAAAAACCTATGAATTTATTTTAACTAAGGGGGAGAAAATTATGTCCAACAGAAAAACGGTAATAGATTTAAGCGAACATTTTCAGCGCAATTTTTGGCTTTATATAATAAGCCTATTTTGCATTTTTACAGGAATAGTCCTTGGTATTTATACTGTAAAGTATATGGGGGCTAATGAAAAAGGCGAATTGATAAGCTATTTTACAAGCTTTACTAAAAATATTATGCAGAGCGATTTAAAATATAAAAATGTTTTCTATGATGTTTTAAAAAATAATATTCCTTTAATCTTTGCAATGTGGTTTTTAGGCTTAACTATGGTTGGAATTCCTGTAATACTTGTAATAGATGTTATAAAAGGCTTTACTATAGGCTTTAGCATAAGTTTTGTAATAAACGGTTTAGGAACTAAGGGTTTAGGAATGGTGCTGCTTGGAATCTTGCCGCAAAACCTTATTTATATTCCTTGTGTGTTGGTATCCTCAGTAATAGCTATGGAGTTTTCGCTGGATATACTTAGAGACAAAATGAATAATAAAAGGTTAAACAGCATTTGGATTAAGATTACTTCCTATAGCATTATTTTTATTTTTATCACTGTAATCATGGGTTTAGGTTTTATCTTTGAAACCTACATAACACCGAACTTAGTTAAATTAATTCTGAAATAGGATGTGCATAATTTGAGCTTAAGAGATGACATTATAAAATTTTTATTTACTTTAATAAAATGCTTTTTCATACTGTTGGTACTGGGGTATTTCCTTCCCAAATTTATAGACAGCTTTATATTTTATATTTACAAGTCAAATTTCTATGATAACAGTATTTTTGTAAATTATATGGTGGATAAAAATAGCAAGTTATTATATAATTATATTTACATATTTAAACTGATACTTAACATAAAATAAAAAATAATTTAATATTTATGAAGCTTATTACAAAGCTCACAATAAGGCGTGCATTAAATTTCTATTGCACGCATTTATTATCTTATAGAATTAAAAACTAATAATGACATGCAAAGCTATGAAAGGAGAATTTTAATGAATAGACGAGTTTTACTGGTTGTACTTGACAGCCTAGGAATTGGAGAAATGCCAGATGCAAAAAATTATGGTGATGAAGGCAGCAACACCTTAGGAAATATATCTAAAGCTGTTGGTGGGTTAAGGTTGCCTAATATGGAAAGGCTTGGATTAGGAAATATAGATAGGATTAAGGGCATAGTAAAAACCGAAAATCCACAAGGCGCTTTTGGGAAATGCAGCGAGCTTTCAATTGGAAAAGATACGGTTACAGGTCACTGGGAAATAGCAGGTGTAGTTCTTGAAAAACCTTTGAACACATATCCACATGGTTTTCCGGAAAAGCTTATAAAGGAATTTGAAAATAAGATAGGAAGAAAAATAATAGGCAATAAAGTTGCTTCAGGCACAGAAATAATAAAGGAGCTTGGGGATGAACATGTTAACACAGGATGCCCAATAGTCTATACTTCAGCAGACAGCGTTTTTCAAATTGCTGCACATGAAGAGGTAATTCCTCTAGAAGAGCTTTACAAAATGTGCAAAATAGCAAGGGAAATGTTTGTAGGAGATATAGCTGTAGGAAGAATTATTGCAAGACCTTTTGTGGGTGAAAGCGGAAGCTACACTAGAAGCTCAAATAGAAGGGATTTTGCATTAGACCCATTTAGCAAAACTATGCTTGAGTATATAAAAGAAATTGGAAACAATGTAATGGCTGTTGGCAAGATTGAAGACATATTTAACGGAAAGGGCATTACAGATGCAGTTCATATAAAGAATAACATGGACGGCATAGATAAGACCTTGGATTATATGAAGGAAGGAAAATCCGGACTCATATTTACTAATCTTGTTGACTTTGATATGCATTACGGCCATAGAAATGACTATAAAGGCTACGCTCAAGCTCTCATTGATTTTGACAATAGACTGCCGGAAATACTAAGTTTAATGAAGGAAGAGGATATACTTATACTTACTGCGGACCACGGCTGCGATCCAACGACTCCTAGTACAGATCACTCTAGAGAGTATATACCAGTTCTTGTTTATGGAAACAATATTAAAGCTGGGGCTGACATAGGTGTAAGAAAGAGCTTCACTGATATTGGGAAGACAATTTTAGAATTATTAAAGGTTGAAAATGAGCTGCATGGACAGAGCTTTGCAAGGGAAGTACTAAAGTAATTATGTAATATGGAATCGGGGGATTTAAACATGAGAATGTATGATTTAATACTAAAGAAAAGAAATGGACATGAGCTTGCAAAGGAAGAGATAAATTATTTTGTAAGCAATTATACTAAAGGGAGTATTCCAGACTATCAGGTATCAGCTTTACTTATGGCTATATTTTTTCAAAAGATGAACAGCAGGGAAACTGCTGATTTGACAATGGCTATGGTTAATTCTGGCGCTATACTGGACCTTTCGGCTATAGAGGGGATAAAGGTTGACAAGCACAGCACAGGTGGTGTAGGAGATACTACGACCTTAGTTTTAGGACCTATGGTTGCAGCTTTAGGCATTCCTGTTGCCAAGATGTCTGGAAGAGGCCTTGGTCATACTGGTGGTACTATAGATAAGCTTGAAAGCTTTGAAGGCTTTTCAGTAGAGATGACAAATGAAAAGTTTATTGAGAATGTAAATACAATAAAACTAGCTGTGGGAGGCCAAACCGGGGAACTTGCACCTGCTGATAAAAAGTTTTACGCCTTAAGAGACGTTACTGCTACAGTAGATAATGTATCCTTGATTGCTTCGAGTATTATGAGCAAGAAAATTGCTGCAGGAGCAGACTGCATTGTGCTTGATGTTAAGGTTGGTGATGGAGCTTTTATGAAAACCTCTGAGGCGGCTTTTGAGCTTGCAAAGGAAATGGTAAGCATAGGGAAAAATGTTGGAAGAGAAACTATAGCTGTAATATCAGACATGGATCAGCCTCTTGGATTTGCAGTTGGAAACGCCTTAGAAGTTAGGGAAGCTATCGATACTTTAAAGGGACATGGGCCAAAGGACCTTTTTGAGTTATGTATTTCTATTGGAAGTCAGATGGTTGTGCTTGCTAAAAAAGCCGACAATGAAGAAGAAGCTAGAAAGCTTCTGATTGAAACAATAGAATCTGGAAGTGCTCTTAACAAGCTTAAAGAATTTATAGCTGCGCAAGGGGGAGATGCTTCATTAATAGATGACACTGATAAATTCCCTAAGGCAAATTATATCCTTCCTGTTGTAAGCCATATGGACGGGTACGTTGCTAAAATTCATGCAGAAAACATTGGACTTATAGCTATGGAGCTTGGTGCTGGAAGGGCAACCAAAGAAAGTGTAATTGACCTATCTGTTGGAATTGTTTTAAATAAAAAGCGCGGAGACAAGGTAAGTGCTGGTGATGTAATAGCATATGTTCATGCAAATGATACTGATAAGGCTGAAGACGCAAGACAAAATATATTAAATAATTACGAGCTAGTAAAGGATTATAATGATAATATACCTCTAATTTATGGAATAGTAAAAGGCGAATAAATAATAAAAACACTTGGTTTTATAATCAAGTGTTTTTGTTTTTGAAATTATTTTACATAAGAACTGTTATAACTTAACAATTCATTTTTGTGATAATCCTAGAGAAAATGGTAAAACTAAGCCTATAGAAGGGAGGATTAATTCGTATGAAAAAAATGAAAAAGCTATTTTGTTTCGTACTATCTTCAGTTTTAATTTTTCAAGTATTTGTTTCAAAGGTTCAAGCAGAGCCTGCAAAAGATATACAAGTTGAGGCGAAATCAGCACTGCTTATGGAGCCTATATCAGGGAAGGTTATTTATGAAAAAAATTCTCATGAAAAATTTGCACCAGCCTCTGTAACGAAGATAATGACAATGCTTTTGACAATGGAAGCAGTGGACAGCGGAAAAATAAAGTTACAGGATAAGGTTACTGTAAGCGAAAATGCTAAGAAAATGGGTGGAAGCACAATGCTTCTTGATACTGGTGAAATAAGAACTGTAGAGGAACTTTTAAAGGGTATAGCAATTGCTTCAGGTAATGATGCTGCAGTAGCTATGGCTGAATATCTTGGCGGCAGCGAAGAGTCTTTTGTTAATATGATGAATGAAAGAGCAAAGGCTTTGGGAATGAATGATACAACTTTTAAAAACTGCACAGGCTTAAGTGCGCCAGGTCACGTGACAAGCGCTTACGATATATCAATAATGTCCAGGGAGCTGTTAAAGCATCCTACTATATTAAAATATTCAGGAACATATATGGAAACAATCTCTGAAGGCAGAAAATCTCCAATAGAATTGGTAAACCATAACAAGCTTGTTCGTTTCTTTAAAGGCTGCGATGGATTAAAGACTGGCTTTACTGATGAGGCAAAATACTGTATATCTGCTACTGCTGTTAGAGATGATGTAAGAATGCTTTCAGTTATAATGGGAGCGCCAACATATAAAGTTAGAAACAGAGATGCCAGCATGCTTTTAAACTATGGTTTTTCCAAGTATGAAGCTAAAAAGGTTATAACAAAGGATGAAGATTTGGAAAAGATATGGGTTAACAAGCAGGGCGACAAGTACTTCATGGCTAGAGCCAAGTATGACATGAACATAGTTACTGAAAAGGGTACAGAAAACAAGCTTGAAAAGAAGTTTGTACTTAATATAGATAAAAGTAAGAAGGAATACAAGAAGGGTGAAACAGTGGGCTACTGTGAACTTTATGTAAATGGCGAGTTCATTGAAAAGGTTGCGATCTACTGTGATAGAGACTTTAAACAGGGCGGGGTTTTTGAAAATCTTAAGAATAATCTTAAGAGAATGTTTGAGCACGCAATATAAAAAGAAGCAGTTCAAGAGCTTATAAACAGGCTTTTGAACTGTTTTTTAATTTATAGCAAGTTTCATTTGTAAAATGTATAAAAACACTTTAAAATACTTAGTAGAAGCAATTTTATATTGTTAGGAGAAAACACAATGACACTTAAAATAAAGATAGAGAATTTTGAAGGTCCTTTCGATCTGCTTTTGCATCTTATAAAAAAGAACGAAATGGATATTTACGATATAAAAATCTACGAAATAACAAACCAGTATCTTCAGTTTATTGAACAGATGAAAGAGATGGACTTAGAGGTTACTTCTGAGTTTGTAGTTATTGCAGCTACGCTTTTAGAAATAAAATCTAAAATGCTGCTTCCTAAAGCAGTTTCTGATGAGGTTGCAGCAGATCAGGAAAACGACCCTAGAAAAGAACTTGTGTCCAAGCTTATTGAATACAAGAGGTTTAAACAGATGGCTGAGCATTTTAAAGAATTGGAAGCAAAAGCAGGTACTGTTTTTTCAAAGAAACCCGAAATCATTGAAGATAATAGCGAAGGTAAAAATAGTTTAGATGTATTAAAGGAAATATCCATACTTCAGCTTTATAATTTATACACTGAATTAATGAATAGGTACAATAGCAAGATAAATACAGAGACAGTAATTCAAAGAGAAATTCCTGTTGATGTATATAAAATTGAAGATAAAATGCTATATTTAACACAAAAGATTAAGAACGGCACACATATGCATTTTTCAGATTTGATGATGGAATGCGGCAGTAAAATGGAGGTTGTAGTAACTTTTCTTGCTCTATTAGAGCTAATAAAACAAAAGAACATTAAGGTTGTGCAGGAAGATAATTTTACAGAAATTTACCTAGAAAGGACAGAGAATAATGAAAAAAACGTATATCAGCCAGGTGGAGATGGAGCAATTGTCTAAGAAACAGGTTTATTTTTCTATTATAGAATCACTGCTTTTTGTAAGCGGAGAACCTTTAAAGCTTAGAGATATTGCCTCAATAATAGAAGCAGATTTGGATGTTGCAAAAGAAATAATTGAAGAGCTTGAGGAAAGATACGAGGCAGAGGATAGAGGGATTAAAGTAATTAATATTAACGATGAGTATCAGCTTGTTACCAAACCACAAAACAGCGCCTATTTGCAAAAGCTTTTAAAGACAAATTCAAGACAATCCCTATCTCAGGCAGCACTTGAAACTCTAGCTATAATTGCTTATAAACAGCCAATAACAAGAGTAAGCATAGATGAAATAAGAGGGGTTAAAAGTGATAGAGCTGTTTTAACTCTTTTAGAAAAAGGTCTTATTAAGGAGACAGGAAGACTTGAAGTTGCAGGAAGACCTATACTTTATTCCACAACAGATAAGTTCCTTGTAGCTTTTGGTCTTGAGAATTTAAAGCAGATGCCATCTTTAAATGATATTTTAGGCTTTGACAATGAGGCCAAGGAACAATATGACGAAGAAACTAAAACTAAGAAAGACTAAGGAAAAGTGTTCCTTAGTCTATTTTTTTGTCACAGCATTCTTTTTCCTTAGCCTTATTTTTATTTGTAAGATTTTTTACTGTTTCTACTAGCTGAGGTATAGAGTCTAAAAGTTTGTCAAAAGGATTATCGTATTCTACTGGCAGAAGCCTTACAGAGTCATTTTTAATAACTAAAAAAGCTATTGGTCTAACATTTACTCCTGCACCTGATCCGCCGCCAAAAGGAAGCTTAGACTTGTTTTCCTTGCAATCTGGAGAATTAAATTCGCTTCCGCCTGAAGCAAAACCAAAAGAAACCTTTGATACAGGTATAATAACAGAGCCGTCCTTGGCTTCTATAGGATCACCTACAATGGTATTTACATCTACCATTTCTTTAATATGTTCCATGGTTGTTTTCATGAGATTATCAATAGGATGACCGTCCATGTAATATCCTCCAATCTAATAATTAAGAATTGCTGTATGCATAATTCTTTTTCTGTTTAATAAATTTTAAGGATTTAAGAAGTACAGCTACTATGTAAATAATTTTAGCTAAATTGATGAAAATTATACTGTTAACGCTTGCTGCAACCATAAGCTCATTAAAATTTGGTTTAACATCCATATCATATTTTTTTACCTTAAACACTATGGTTAAAAGCTTATACAGAAAGGGAGAAAAAGTGTTTAAAACTCCATAAGCTATGCCTGTGCTGCTAGCATCTAAAAGTCCGTAATTAAGGCTTATCTTCATTCTAAGAGTAGGTTTGAATCGAAGGCACTCCAGCTTAGTTACAAGCAATCGTGCATCTTGAAAATCAATTTTAGGAAGCTTTGAAGTCTTCTTTTTTTTATTTGACTTGCTAGATTTTTTTTCTTTTTTCTTCAGCTTTATATTAAAATTGAATATGTACAAGCATAACTGGTTATTACTATAGGCTGCAGTGAGCTTTATTGGTATAGGAATAAACATAATAAGTAAAATTGCAAGGAAAATGAAAATGCTCCACTTCATAACTAAATCCTCCAGTAGATATATAAGGTATTATAACCAATGTATAACATTTTATAAGCAGCAGCAGTGATTATGTATCAAATAAGAACTCCTTCCATAATTTTTTATGACTAATAAAAGCTATAAGTGAAAAAATATATAATAGTATGTAATTTTGAAAAACAACTGTGAGGTGATTATAATGCATAGGAAATTTTATAAAATATTTTCATATATAGTGATAACGGCTTTGATTAGTGCAAATTTAATTGAGGTTAAGGTCAAGGCAGCAGAACCTTATATTGACGCAAGGACTGCAGTTGCAATAGATGCTAAGTCAAAAGTGGTACTATACGAGAAAAATGCTCACATGCTAGTTCCTATGGCAAGCACAACTAAAATAATGACTGCTTTAGTTGCCTTAAATTATGGAGATTTAGACAGAAAGATAGAAATATCAGCTAAGGCAGCTTCCATAAGAGGATCAACTGTTGGCTATAAAAAAGGAGAAAAAGTTCCTTTAAAGGAACTTATATATGGTTTAATGCTTCGTTCAGGAAATGATGCAGCAATTGCTATAGCAGAAGGCTTAGCAGGAAGCGTTGACGAGTTTGTAAGACTTATGAACGAATATGCAAATCAAATTGGTGTATATAATACTCATTTTGAATCACCACATGGCTTAGACAGCCAAAACCATTATTCAACAGCTTATGACTTGGCTGTTATAACTGCAAAAGCTCGAGAAAATCAATTGTTCAATGAAATAGTTAAGTCAAAGGACGTAGATGGTAATGAAGAAGGATTTACAAGAAGCTTTCATAACATAAATAAAATATTGTCAATGCTTGAAAACTCAACAGGAGTTAAAACAGGTTATACAGGTCAGGCAGGCAAATGCCTTGTTACCTCCGTTACAATAAAAGACCATGATGTTATAATTGTTGTGCTCAACTCACCAGGAAGATGGAAGGAAACAGAGAAGATAAATGATTATGTAGTTAAAAATTATGAATATAAAAAGTTCTTCTCAAAAGGTGACGTAGTTAGTGAGGTACCAGTAGATAACGAAAAGGAAAAGCTTCAGCTTCTTGCTGAAGAGGATATAATAATACCAGTTAAGCAGGGCTTAGATTATGAGGTGAAAGTCATAAAACCAAATTATGAGATAACTGGTCCTATAAAGAAAGACTTTAAGCTTGGAAATGTTGATATATACACAGAAGGAAAGAAGATATATTCTAAGCCTCTTATAGCTGATAGAAATATTAATAAAAAAGGTATACTAAGAAGATTGTTAGGTATTTAAGAAAGTTATATAATACTCGGAAAGCCTTAAGGGCTTTCTTTTTTTATTTAAATTTTTATAGTAGGTTTCAATTCTTAATTTTATTGTCACACTTTTCTCAATGTCAAAATAACTTAATAGTATAGGTATTACGGGCTTTAGGGAGGGGTTAAAGTGAACTATGAAATACGCGACTGCATAGATGCAGGTACGGAATACTGTCCCTGCCATTTGGCTGAGACAGGGGACTGCTTAACTTGTTCGCAGCTCAACGGGAAAACATTCTGTGATTGTATTAATTGGAAGGGTGTTTGCATATATCAGGAATATATATGGAACAGCGGTAAAGCTAAGCAGGGAAGAAAGATATACAGCTGTAAAGTAGCAAAAAAAGAAACAGTGGAAAAAAATATTATTGTTATTTCTATTTCAGCTCCTCATGAACTTGTTAAGAATTTAGTTCATCCAGGAAGCTATGTTTTTTTGAGAACTCCAAAAACCTCTCAATTTTATGATGTTCCTATATCCATCATGGAGACTAATGTGGACGACAATCTTTTGACAGTGGCAATTGAAGTAAAGGGTCCAAAGACAAAGAGCATAAACCTTTTAAAGGAAAATGATGTTATTTTAGTCAGAGGCCCTTACTGGAACGGAGATTTAGGACTAAGAAATATTTACAGAAGCAGGGAAGGCACTTCGGTGATTATAGCCAGAGGAATCGGCATGGCGCCTATGGTGCCGGTTATGAAAAAGCTGTACTCTAATGGAAATAACATAATTGTAGTTTTAGACAAGGCAAACTATAAAAATATTTTCATAAACAAGTATCTGGAATTGTGCAATTGCACGGTTATAAACTGCAATACCTTGCAAAATGGAGTTATTTCTGAAGAACTAAAAAATATTCTAAATAACCTGTTTGAAAACGAAAAAATAAATTTAATACACTGTTCAGGACCTGATATTCTTAACTACAAAGTGCTGGAATATATCGGCGACAAAGTAGACTTCTCCTGCTGCAATAACGCTAAGATGTGCTGTGGAGAAGGTGTATGCGGCGCTTGCTCCACAAGATTTAAAGGTCATAAGGTTAAAAAGCTTTGCAAGGTTCAAATTGAACCTAAATACATTTTTGAAGGTAGAAGATTTATTTAGCTTGCTATTATTAATGATTTGGGGGAATTTAGATGAAGGTTATAGTTATAGGCGGCGGTTGGGCAGGCTGCTCTGCTGCTATTACTGCTAAGAAAGCAGGAGCTTCTGTTAAGCTTTATGAAAAAACCGATATGCTTCTTGGACTTGGCAACGTAGGCGGTATAATGAGAAACAACGGAAGATACACAGCCAGTGAAGAAATAATTGCCCTTGGCGGAGGAGATTTAATAAATATAACTGATGCAAACAGCAGACATAAAAACATAGAATTTCCGGGACACAAGCATGCCTGGTTGTACGATGTAAACAAGATAGAACCAGAAGCAAGAGAACACCTTGTAAATATGGGCATAGAAGTAAATGTTCTAGCAAGGGTTATTGATGTAGAGAAGGAAGGAAACAGGCTTAAAGGAATATATCTATCCGACGGCACATATGTAGAAGGGGATGTATTTATTGAGACTACAGGCTCCACAGGACCAATGGGCAACTGTTTAAGATATGGAAACGGCTGCTCTATGTGTGTGCTTAGATGTCCTGCCTTCGGTCCTAGAGTAAGCTTAAGCTCAAGGGCAGGTATCGAAGATCTTCAGGGTGAAAGAGATGATGATGCCTATGGAGCTATGAGCGGTTCCTGCAAGCTTGCCAAGGAAAGCCTTTCTGAAGATATTGTAAAGGAATTAGATGAAAAAGGTGTCGTTGTTTTAAAGGTGCCGCCAGAGGATGTCAACTTGGATAAGCTTAAAATGAAGGTTTGTCAGCAGTATGCTTTAAAGGAGTTTGCTGAAAATATAATTCTTTTAGATACTGGTCATGCAAAGCTTATGACCTCTTATTATCCTCTCGATAAGCTAAGAAAGATACCAGGGCTTGAAAAAGCAAAGTATGTTGACCCTTACGCCGGAGGAAAAGGAAATTCCATAAGGTATTTGTCTGTTGCGCCTAGAACTGACGACATGAAGATTAAGGGGCTTGAAAATTTGTTCTGTGCTGGCGAGAAGGGTGGGCTATTTGTTGGCCACACAGAGGCTATATGTACTGGAGCCTTAGCAGGTCATAACGCTGTGAGAAGTGCGCTTGGAATGCCTCTTTTAATACTCCCAAGAGCTTTGGCTTTAGGAGATATAATTTCCTATGCAAACTACAAGATGATGACAAAGGAAGGAAGAAGAAACAGATATACCTTTGCAGGAGCTGAGTATTTCAATAGAATGAAGAGCATAGGACTTTATACTACAGATGTGGTGGAGATAAAGAATAGAGTTGAAAAGCTTAATTTAACCGATATATTAGCACAGAAATTATTATAGGATAAAGGACAGCCTTAAGGTTGTCCTTTCGCTTTTGTGTCCTTGAAAGTTTCTCCAGTTTGTATTGACTGGAAAAAAATATGATGTTACAATATTAACCATATAACTAAATAAAATCCTCATCCAAAGGGGTGGGGTAGAGGCGCGATTGCTAATAGTAGCTATATTGAGGCTGGAAGCCTATGACGTATTGAGAAAGGAGCCATCGCCGAAGTGTCAGGCACCAAAGCCTGGTGCTGGGGCTGTATTGAACAGGTACAGAACTGTCATCATAGTGTTTGCTCCATGCTATGATGTTGTGCTATCTCACATTGAGCAAGAGGGGAGGATTGTCTTGGTTTTGATATAATTGTACAAGCACCCGACAAACCTGTTAGGTGTTTTTTGTTTACCCAAAATTAATTGCTCATGGGGAAACAAGACTCTAAGAAAAGAATGAAGGGAGAAAAGAAATGTTAAATGTAATTTGGTTAGGATTAATTGTTATTGGAGTAGTTACTGCAATTTTTACTGGAAATGTACAAGCTGTTAGTGATGCAGCCTTCAATTTTGCGAACACAGCAGTGGAAATATGTATAGGTCTTATAGGAACCATGACCTTATGGTTAGGTATTATGGCTATTGCTGAAAAATCAGGACTTGTAAAGCTTGTAGGAAAAGCTGTGAGCCCTCTGATGAAAAAGTTGTTTAAAGGTGTACCTGCGGAGCACCCTGCTATGGGCGCAATGATTATGAACATTTCTGCTAATATTTTAGGGCTTGGAAATGCTGCCACACCTCTTGGATTAAAAGCTATGAAGGAACTGGATTCTCTTAATAAACATAAGGGAGTAGCAACTGACGATATGGTAATGTTTTTGGCTATAAATGATGCTTGTGTTGCGCTAATACCAGCAACAATTATAGGCTTAAGAGTTGCAGCAGGTTCTAAAAATCCAACTGAGGTTATAGGGCCAATACTTCTTTCAACCTCAGTATGCTTCATATGTGCTATTTTTCTTACAAAGCTTTTTGCTAAAAGAAAAAAGTATAGAATTGAGAATTTCATAGACGAAAATGAAACAGTTAGCATTGAAAATGCTGATAATTAGTAGGAGGGAAGAAAGATGTTTCAATATATAATGGGTCAAGTTTCGCTTCATGCTGTACCACTTCTGCTGCTTGGAATACCGCTTTACGGCTTTATTAAAAAGGTAAAGGTCTATGAAGTGTTTACTGAAGGTGCAAAGGAAGGGTTTACAACAGCAGTAAGAATAATACCTTATTTGGTTGCAATGCTGTTTGCCATTGGAATTTTTAGAGCTTCAGGGGCAATGGATATAGTTGTAAAGCTTCTTAGCCCAGTAACTAACCTGATAGGAATGCCTGCTGAAATACTGCCAATGGGAATTATGAGGTCCTTGTCCGGTGGAGGAGCGCAGGGAATGATGGTGGAATTGTTTAAAACGCATGGTCCTGACTCACTAATTGGAAAAATGGCTTCTGTAGCAATGGGTTCCACTGAAACAACTATGTATATTATAGCTGTATACTATGGTTCTGTTAAGATAAGCAAAACCAGACACTCAGTACCAGTAGGATTATTGGTTGACGTAATAAGCCTTATTGTAGCTGTAATTGTTACAAACCTAGTATTCTAAATTTAAAGAGGTGTAAAAAATGATCTTTCCAGATAAGCTTAAAAAAGGAGATACTGTTGGTATTATAGCGCCTTCCTCTCCAGTTACAAAAGATGAAGCTGATGCCTGCAAAAAGCTTGTAGAGGATATGGGCTATAAGGTAAAGATGGGAAAATGCACTTATCGTTCTATTCATGGATATTCAGCAGGTACAGGGAAAGAGAAAGCAGAAGACATAAATGAAATGTTTATGGATAAAGAAGTTAAAGCTATTTGGTGCATTAGAGGCGGAGACACAAGCTCCCATACTATGGATAAGCTAGATTTTGAAATGATAAAGAGGAATCCTAAAATATTTGTTGGCTACAGCGATGTAACCAATCTTCATATAAACTTTAACCAAAAATGCGATTTTATAACCTTCCATGGTCCTATGGTTAAATCAAACATGCTGAATGATTTTGACAGCTTTACTAGAGAAAGCTTTGAAAAGGCATTAAACATGGACAGTGAATTAAGCTTGTATAATCCAGAGGGCGAAAGCTTTCAGGTTATGGTGGAAGGAAGAGCTGAAGGAACTATTGTTGGAGGAAATCTAGCGCTTATAACCTCCATGATTGGAACTCCATATGAAATAGAAACTAAGGGTAAGATACTTTTTATTGAAGATGTTGGCGAGACTGTAGCTAGATTAGATAGAATGATGTATCAGCTTAAATATTCACAAAAACTTCAGGAAGCAGAAGGAATAATATTTGGGGATTTTACAGACTGCACTAATACAAGAGATGAAAGCTATACTGTGGTTGACATGCTTAAAGATGTTTTAGCTGATTATAACAAGCCGGTAATGTATAATATCAAATCTGGCCATTGCTATCCAATGTCTACAATTCCCTTAGGTGCAAAATGCATAATGGATACAAGGAGTAGCAAAATAAAGTTTATAAGATAAAAATGTGTCTGGCTTTTCTGCATTCATATGCTAAAGCCAGACACATTTTTATTATTTCGGAATAATATATTGTGAAAAAAGATAATGAGGAAGTGGGCAGGCTAACCGAAGTAAATCGGTATACATAGGCTGTTCCTGCTTCCGGCTATTAAGGAGGGTTAACTATGTTTACAGCCTTAATGTCAGATCTGTCTACTTATAGAAGAAAGAAAAAGCAAGAAAAAATTTTAACACGGTTTGTTGATTTAGATAGTGATAGAGTAGATGATAGATTGGAAAAAGCGATAGAAGCTGCTGGATACTCCTACGATGAAAAGCAGGACATATTTTATTCTAATATGAATGCTTGGCAAAGGAGCATGGGCTATTGCAGGTTATATGATGAAGGTGCAGCGCTTTTTGGAATGATTATAGATTGCGAACCTATTTACTTTGAATATGAGGGAAGAAGATGGCTTATAGAGTTTTGGAAGGGGCAATATGATTTGCCTACAGGTGCAGAGATAGGCATCTATGCAACGGATGGTCCTGACATAGAGATACCAGGAGTTTTCAAGGGGCCGCTTTTCTATACTGTAAGCGACCATGAGGCTCTTGAAATGTCTTATACTTTAAAAAAATATGGTAAAAAGCTTTTTACAAGAGAGGGAAAGCACTGGTGGCTCACTGGCTTTAAGCTAGGATTGTTTTCTAATCCTTATGAGTTGACAATGGACTTAAGCATTAATTTTAAGGACAAGGTAATGCAGAAAGCTTTTATACAAGGTTTAAAAAATGCTGGCTATAAAGATAGTGAAATAAAAATCAGCGGCAGCATTGTAGCTTTAGAATTTGACAGGCCTCACACACCTCAGCCAGCTACACGGACACTTGTTTCAGATATTGCCATACAGCTAAAGAATAAGTTTTTATGCGACAAGTATAATGAAATTGCTAAGCACTATGATAACTTCCCTGATCAAATCAATGCAATCTATGAGCAAGCACCTGAGCTTTATGAAAAAATTATAAATATAGACAAACCAAAACGACTGCTGACTAAAATAGAAAAATTCGCTAAGTATATAAACTAGAAAAGATAGAGCTGGATAGCTAGATGGATATTTAAATAAATATAAGAAGAAAAGAATATAAGAATATAAAAAGTTAACAATTTATCTAGTTATCTGGCTGACTAAAGACTTTAATTGGTAGTTAAGTCTTAAGTAAGGTGAATTTATTATACATGCTTCCACCAATTTTTTCATAAAAACCTCTTGAAAAAAACAAAAAAACAATATATAATCATATTTGTAAAAGACATAAGACATGTATCACATATTTGCAGTACATGTTCATAAGTCCAATAAGAAATGCAGGAGTGGCGGAATCGGCAGACGCGCACGTTTGAGGGGCGTGTGGGAGACCGTACGGGTTCAAGTCCCGTCTCCTGCACCATTTTTTTGTCCAAAATTAGAAGATGGGGGTAGGCAAATGAATAAAAAAGAGCTAAACAGAATGAAAAAAGAGTTTAAGCTAGATAGTGTAATGCTTAATTTTAAAGAGATATATAACGTTTATATTAAGAAGGACAGCAATTCAGTGCTATACTCAAACTTAAGCTATTTTCCAATGATTGATACCGAAGCTCAAGAGCTTTATTTAAATAATTTCAAGAAAATGCTTGGAGGAGCTTTAGATTCAAAATTGTTTGAGCTTCCTTTTATAGCAGTTGAAGAAGGCAACGAGGCACAATTAAACTTTGACAGCATGTATAGAAGCGAGGATTCAGAAAACTTCACTCAAGGTGCTGATAAAATTGTAGCCAAGCTGTTGGAAAACTATACATATGAAACTGATGTAGTTCTTACTCTTGCAAAAGGTGACTACTGGGTAGGAAACAAGAATAGAAAGGCTTCTGATGAAATACAGGAGCTTGATGAAGTTATTCAGTCTTTAAATTTTGTTATAGGAAGTATTAATAAGGTTGAGCCTTTTAAAAAGAGTTTGGTATTTAGCTATGAGGAAAAGGAGTTTAAGCCAAGCAGCGTACTTGATACCTTCATAAACCTAAATACTCCTTTAGATGGATTTATGTTTCCAACCTTCGACAACGGCTATGCCGATGTGAATAAGGTTATGTACTATAACTCAAAGCCAAAGGAGCTTAACTATAGATTTATAGAAAACATATTAAGCTGCAGCATGAAGCTTACAGCAGAGGAAGAGAAGCAGTGCTTTACAGATATAATAAAGACTGTGGTTGGCGAAAGCGTGAGGCCAGAAGTTATTGAAGACATGTATACAAAAATAGATGAACTTAAGGAGCTGCATGATGAAAATGAAGAGACAGCTATTACTTTAAGCGATATGAAATACATATTGAATGGAATAGAGGAAAAAGACATAGAGGTTCTGGAAAGGGCTTTTGAAGACACCTGCGGAAAAGACTACAGCTTTAACGTGAAAAACATACTTCCTGATTTTAAATCCAAGTCCTTAAAGATTTGGAATGAGGATTTATCCATTAGTATGAGCCCTAAAAACCTAAGCTTTATAAAGCAGGTTAAAGGGGATGACGGCGGAAGATACTTAATGATTGAGCTTGCTGATGATGTTAATATAGACGGTTTTAAATTAACTGCAGAAGAATAAATAAAAAATGCCCTGCTTTTTAGCAAGGCATTTTTTATGTGCTTTATTTCATTAGTAATTCAATAAGGGTTCTTGTTGGCATTCCAGTAGCACCAGCGTCGTATAAATCTGAGCCTGAGGCTGAACCAGCGCAGCCGGCAATGTCAAGGTGAGCAAAATTCACATCCTCAGCAAAGCTTTCAAGGAATAGACCTGCAACTATAGCTCCACAGGAGGTTCCAGAGTTTTTAAGATCCGCACTGTCTGTTTTTAACTGTTCTAAGTATTCAGGGTTGTTTGGAAGTCTCCAGAAGTTTTCTCCAACTTCCTTTCCTGTATTTATAATACTGTTTGCAAGCTCATCAGAATTGCTTAAAAGTCCAGCGTTTATACCACCTAAAAATTGTGAGCAGGAGCCTGTTAATGTAGCTATATCTATTATGTTGGTTGCTCCAAGTTCTTTAGCATAAGCTATTGCATCGCAAAGGATAAGCCTTCCTTCTGCATCTGTTGAAATTACCTGTACTGTTTTGCCGCAGTAGGTAGTTATTACATCTCCAGGCTTATAGGCGTTTCCTGAAGGCATATTTTCCACTGTAGGAATAAGTGCAATAATATTCTTTTTTGGCCTAAGCTTTGAAAGAGCCTTCATGGTTCCAAGTACAGAAGCAGCGCCTGCCATGTCTGAAACCATGTTTTCCATGCCTTTACCTGGCTTAAGTGTTATTCCGCCGCTGTCAAAGGTAACTCCCTTTCCAATAATTGCAGTTATCTCCTTGCTTGAAGAATCGCCAAAATACTGAAGGGCTACTAGCCTAGGACTGTGAAGGCTGCCCTTTCCAACATATAAAATAGCGTTCATTCCCATCTGTTCAAGCATGTATTTATCAATTATTTTTATATCAAGGTTTCCCTCTTTTGCTATGTTTTCAGCTTGTTGTGCTATGTATTTAGGAGTTACATAATTTGAAGGCAGGCTTACAAGGTTGCGGACGAAGTTTACAGAATTTCCAACTATAAAGCCTTTGCTTATTTCATCCTTGCAGCTTGATATTACATTCACCTTTTGAAGCTTAACATTAATTTCCTTTTGCTTAATGCCCTTAAATTTATAAAGAGACAATTCTAAAACTTGTCCTATATTATATCCGAAATCTTCCCTAAGATTATCTAGTATATCTAAGTCTTCAATGGAGTTTTTTATGCTTTTTACAGCACTGCCTAAAGCTCTCATGAGCTTTACAGAATTGAATTCCTCTGTGGTGCCAAGTCCTAATATAAATACTTTTTTGTAATCGCACTTCCCCAAGGTATTTAATATTTCCAGTTCTTTTAAATCTCCACTATTCTCAGAATAGGCAAGTATTTCTCTTATTTCCTCTGGATATTCCAATGAAAAATTTTTAAATTTAAAAATCAATAAATTACTATAGAGTTTGTTGTCGTTTACACCTAGCATAATAAACCCTCCCAATCCTACATAAAAATTGATAATCTTATGCGTTTACAATTTATGTCTTCTCTAAAATAATAACACATTTTCATAAAATTGTTTATATTGCTTTTGCTAATTTTTTAAAGAAAAAATGTACAGTTAAAAGGATTTTAAAAGGCTTTGTAGAATTTAAATATTCAAGAGGTGAATTTATGTTTGATATGAATGTTAATATTGATGATGATATATATATTAGAAGCGTTAAAAAAGAAGATGTTGTTTCTATTCAAAAATGGATTAATAATCAAAATTACAACTTAAATGACAAAGAAAAGCCACTAGGGCTAAAAGAGATATATGAAAGATTTTTAGAGTACTATGTAAGTGAAGGAGAATTCTTTTTAAAGATAAATAAGGGTGATGCCTTAATTGGAATTTTAAAAGGAAGGATAGAATTTAAAAATCCTAATGAGGTTTGGATTTGGTATTTTTTAATAGATAAGGAATGTAGAAATAAAGGTATAGGCAGCAAAATAGTAGAAGGTGTTGAAAATTATTTTAATCAAGGTTTTGGCATATATGATTTCTACTGTGGAGTTTGCGAGCAGGATACAAAGTTTTTAAGGTTTTGGAACAAAAACGGCTATAGGCTTATGAGAATATCTAAAGGGTTCTTCAAGGTGGATGAGCAGTATAAAGATATGATGATTTTTAAAAAGGAATTATAATTTAAGGCATAATTGGAAAGTATACCCTAAAAGTTGGTAAATTATTCATCAATATGGTCAAACTTAATTGACATATAAACCTTTAATAAATTATAATGAAAATATGCTGAATCCTATTTTAGGTACGGAGGAACCGTCATATTGGGGTTAATCTGATAAATTTAAATCAGTAGGGAACCTTCACCCGAACCCGTCAGCTAACTCCGGAAGCAAGAAGGGGGGGAACACGAATGAAATTCTCTAAAACAAAACCATTTATTTTTGTTGCTACTGTGATGGCTGTCGCATTAATTTCAAAGTTCACAGCTTATGAGGTTAAAGCAGATGCAGCTGTTAAAGATCAGCCAAGTGTGGTTGTTCGTTCAGCTAGCTTAAACTCGGACAAGACTATAAAAGTTCCAGAGAGAAATGCACAAAGGGAGAACAGAGTAACCAGTACAACTAAGAAAACTACCTTAAACAGAGGTGGCAGCGGATTAAATCAGGCAGGACCAAAAGCTCCTGAAGGAAGCAACAATGTAGTAGCTTACGCTTATAAATTCTTAGGCAAGCCATACATATGGGGTGCTTCAGGACCTAATGCGTTTGATTGTTCAGGCTTTACTTCATACGTTTATAAAGCGTTTGGTGTTAGCTTGCCTCATCAGTCAGGAAGTCAGTATGGTTATGGTAAATCAGTAAGCAAAAGTAATTTAGCTCAAGGAGATTTGGTGTTTTTTAACACATACGGTTCAATATCCCACGTTGGAATTTATATTGGTGGCGGAAGATTTATTCACGCTGGAAACTCCAGAAGTGGAGTTATAGTCAGCAGTTTATCTGAAGGCTACTATGCATCTCGACTTGTAGGTGCGAAAAGAGTATTAAAATAATGGTTGGTCTCGGCAAAATTTGCCGAGTTTTTTTTATCATAAATTTGTCCTTCCATAAATAGTATTAAATATAGTATGGTTCTGTGATTTTAATGGAGGGATATAAAATGAAGTACACAAGATATGATATGAAAAGAAAAAACAACGGCAATTTAGTTTTAGGACTAGTTCTGTTTTCTACACTTGTATTTGCATTTTTAATTGGTACTGTGGTATCAAATGTTTTTCTGAAAAATTCGGCTAGAAAAGATGAGGTTATAAAGCCTCAAAATGCTGTTGATGTGGCTAATAAAACCGAAATAAAAGGCAAGGTTAAATATATAGCAGTTCAGGGCGGGAAGTTTAGAGAAGCTCCGGGAGTGGAAAAAACAAAAAATGCTTTAAGTACCTATGGAAATCCATTTACTATTCAAGATCCAGATGGGACAAGAGTGCTGCTTGGGATATATAGTGAAGAAGAAGCTTTAAGCAAAATAAAGCTTTTAACAGAAAATAATATAGATAATTCCAAAATGATATTTGAATTAGGCGGCTCAGGCGATGCTTGTGATGAGGCTATTGCTGCGGCCATAGGTGCAGAATTGGATGTGCTTTCAAAGCTGAGCGAAAAGGATGTACAGTCTGTAAATAGCAGTGAAATTAAAGAATGGCTTAAAGGCTTAAAAGATGTAGATAAAAACAGCAAAAATTTTGCTTTACTTGAAGAATTAAAGGCGCAAATTAATGGACTTCCTGAGAAGCTTGAAAAGGAGAAGGCTCCGGAGTACTATAGTTTTTTATACGGATATATGAAAAAGTTAGCTGGTAAATAAAAAATAAAAACACCTGTTTTCAGGTGTTTTTATTTTGCCAAAACTGCCATTATAACCTAAATTTCTAAATAATTCTTAAATAATCTTCTAAATACTTGTTTCTATTTTTATATAATGTTAAACTATAGACGATGTATAACAAGGTGGGGGATAATATTGAGAGGTTCGGAAAAAAGTAATGGATTTTTAATTTTCGTCGTTCTTTTAGGCGCAATAGGGGGGACGCTTCTTGGTGATGTGCTTGGTGCAAATGTAAAAGCATTGAACTTTCTAAGAAATGCTTACTCTGTTGGTACAGCTAAACCACTTACGTTAGATTTAAAAGTTTTAAGTCTTTCCTTTGGAATTAATTTTAGTATAAGTTTGATGTCTATAATTGGCATAATTGTGGCAATAATACTATACAGGAAGCTTTAGTAGAATTAGGAAGTGATTTAAATGAATATTGTTTTAGCATCAGCTTCAGAAAGAAGACAGGAGCTTTTAAAGAGAATATTAGGAAACTTTGATATTATAGTCAGCAATTTTGATGAAGATACTATAAAGTTTTCGGGCGACCCTGAGGAATATGTAAAAGCTTTAGCTTATGCTAAAGCAAACCAGGTTGCAGAAAAAATGAAGTCTGAAAGTCTTGTTATCGGCTCTGATACAATAGTTTACCAGGATGGTAGGATACTTGGCAAGCCAAAGGATTATAAGGATGCCTACAGTATGCTGAAAGCCTTAAGCGGAAGTTCCCATAAGGTTTATTCGGGTATTGCAGTTGTGAACTCAGCTTCGAAAAAAATAATAACTGCTGCAGTTTGTACAGAAGTTTTTTTTTCAGAGCTTACAGAGGAGCAAATCAAAACATACATAGAAAGTGGCGAACCCATGGACAAAGCAGGCGCTTATGGAATTCAAGGAAATGGCGGTGTTTTTGTTGAAAAAATTCATGGTTGCTATTATAATGTTGTAGGACTTCCAATAAATAGATTATATTATGTGCTTAAGGAGATGGGGGTAAATCTGTAAAAGGAGCTACTTAAATGGAAAAAGCACTTAGAATTATGGATTTGCCAGAGAGTGAGAGACCTAGAGAAAAGCTTGTAAGATATGGAGCAGAAACCTTATCAAATGGTGAGCTCCTTGCTATAATACTAAGAACAGGCAACTCAAATGAAAACATAGTAAATTTAAGCAACAGAATCTTAAAGGAAACAGGAGGCTTAAATGGCCTTTTAACCACAAGCTGCGAGGATTTTCTAGCTTTAAGAGGTATTGGCGAAGCTAAGGCCGCACAGCTTTTAGCGCTGGCTGAAATATCTAAAAGATTTAAATCCTTTAAGTCTGGAGATGAATATAAAATCTCACAGCCAAAGGACGCAGCAGAGCTTCTAATGGAAAGCATGAGATATTTAAAACAGGAATGTCTTAAAGTAATTATGCTTAACACTAAGAATATAGTAATCACAGTTAAGGATGTTTCACTTGGAAGCCTGAATTCTTCCATAGTACATCCAAGAGAAGTATTTTCCGAGGCTGTTAAAAAAGGCAGTGCTTCTATTATAATAAGTCACAATCATCCTTCAGGGGATCCAACTCCAAGCAGCGAGGACATTAATTTAACCCACAGGATTAAAGAGTGCGGCAAACTGCTTGGTATTGAGCTTTTAGATCATATTATTATAGGAAATGGCACTTATATAAGCCTTAAGGAAAAAGGCATTTTGTAATTTGAAAGGAGATTTTTTAAATGGGATTTTTTGGAATATCCAAGGATATGGGTATAGATTTAGGAACTGCAAACACACTTATATATGTAAAAGGTAAAGGTATAGTTTTGAGAGAGCCTTCAGTTGTTGCAATTAATAATGACACAAAAAAGGTTCTTGCTGTAGGACTTGAAGCTAAGCAAATGATAGGTAGAACACCTGGAAACATAGCTGCAATAAGACCTATGAGAGATGGAGTAATAGCAGATTTTGACGTAACTCAAACAATGCTTAAAAAGTTTATAGAGAAGATAAGCCCAAAGAGTGCTTTTACAAGCCCAAGAATAGTTGTGTGCTTCCCTTCAGGAGTTACTGAGGTTGAGAAGAGAGCTATAGATGAAGCCACAAAATCTGCAGGAGCTAGAGAAGTTCTTTTAATGGAAGAGCCAATGGCTGCTGCAATAGGAGCGGGGCTTCCAGTTAACGAACCTACAGGAAGCATGATTGTTGATATCGGGGGAGGAACAACTGAAATAGCTGTTATATCTCTTGGTGGTATAGTAACAAGCAAGTCCTTGAGAGTTGCTGGCGATGAACTTGACAGTTCAATCATTAATTATATAAAGAAGGAATACAATCTAGCTATTGGAGAAAGAACAGCGGAAGCTGTTAAGATGGAGCTAGGTTCTGCTTTTGAATCAGAAAATGAAGGAACAATGCAGATAAAAGGAAGAGACTTAATTTCCGGACTTCCTAAGATTGTTGATATAACTGAAGGCGAAGTAAGAGAGGCGCTAAGAGAACCAGTAGCATCAATAATCGAAGCTATAAAAACAACTCTTGAAAAAACACCACCTGAGCTTGCAGCCGATATTATGGATAAGGGAATTATGCTGGCAGGTGGAGGCGCAATGCTTAAAGGTCTTGATAAGCTTATTAACCACGAAACACATATGCCTGTACACATAGCAGATTCACCTCTTGACTGCGTTGCTTTAGGTGCAGGAAAAGCCCTAGACAATGTAGACAAAGTAAGCAGAAAAAGATAATATATGACTTTTTTTAAGAACAAACTGGCAGTAACTATCACAATACTGTCAGTTAGCTTTTTAATACTAATAGGTGTAAGTGTC
Organism: Clostridium swellfunianum; assembly: GCF_023656515.1. Lineage (NCBI taxonomy): Bacteria > Bacillati > Bacillota > Clostridia > Eubacteriales > Clostridiaceae > Clostridium > Clostridium swellfunianum. The sequence continues at coordinate 2,384,554 of NZ_JAMOFV010000006.1, read as the reverse complement.
AAGAGGGAAAGCTTATCTATGGTAGAAAGTGGTGCGGGTTCTACCTTGAATTCAGCTCAGGGGCTGATTTACAAAGCTGGATATGCAATTAAGGATTCCTTGGGCTTTGTATTTAATTTTACAAATGTAAAGAAAGAAAACGAAACTCTTAAAGCGAGAAATGACGAATTAGAGCAAAAGGCTATAGAGAGAGACAGCCTTATGAAGGAAAATGAAGCCCTTCGTGAAGCTTTAAACTACAAAAACCAGTACACGGAGTACAACTATATTGGAAGCAATGTAATTGGCAGAAGCGGAGGAAACTTTCTTAACGGTTTTATTATAGACAGAGGTACTAAGGATGGAATTAAGAAAGGGATGGTTGTAGTTACTCCAAAGGGTTTGGTAGGACAAGTAACTTCTACAGCATCAAATTGGTCTAAGGTTGAGTCACTTTCAAGTGAAAATATTGCAGTAAGCGGTATGCTTGAAAGCACTAATGAAACAATTGGTATCGTTAGAGGCTATAAGGATGCTAATAATAAGTTTTTAGCAAAGCTTTACTATTTGCATCAGGATTTCAAAATTAATAAGGATGATGTAATTCTGACCTCAGGTTCTGGAAATCTGTATCCTAAAAATATAAGAATAGGCAAGGTTATAGATATTGAAGAGGATAAGGGAAGGATTATGAAGAATGCCATTATAGAACCTTATGTAGACTTCAATAAGCTTGATCAGGTTTTAGTTGTAGTACCAAAAGATATTAGAGAGATAAAATATTAAGGTGTGAAGTTATGAAAAAACTGTTTACTTTACTATTTATATGTGTGTTGTTTCTTATTTTGGATAACACACTTGTTCCTTTTTTTGCAGTTCGAGGCTTCTACCCAAGCCTTCTTACAGTATTTGTCGTGCTTTATTCAATTATGAACGGAAGCTTTGAGGGGCTGTGGATAGGGATTTTATCCGGCTTTCTTCAGGATATATATTTTTTCAGCGGCTTTGGAGTAAATGCCTTTTCGAATATGCTTATCTGCACTTTGGCAGGTTTTATAGGAATAGGGATTTTTAAGGAAAAAGGTCTTATACCTGTAGTTTCCTCTTTTGCTTTAGCTCTTTTAAAGGGTATAATTGTATTTGTGATTTTATATATTGCCAAGGTTTATATTCCAATCCAAAACGTATTATACAACAGTTTGTATTCAATGCTTGTTGCTATATTTATGTACAGATGGGTTTATAGGCTCTGCCTAAAGGAATATATGCAGAGAAAATGGAGTTTTTATGATAAATAGATAAAAGGAAGGATGAGCCAATGAACAAAAAGAAAAAAGAGTTTAACAGATACACCTCTCTTCTTATCGTAATGGCTTTAGTGTTTACAGCTATTGTGTCAAGGCTTGCGGTGCTTCAAATAGTAAAAGCCGATGAGTATAAGGAAAAAGCCAATACAAAAGCAATAACTGAAATCTCAGAGTATGCTCCAAGAGGTAAGATTTTAGATAGCAGTGGTGCAGAACTAGCAAAAAGTGTACAAAGCTATAATCTTACCTTTGGAGAAACTGAAGATAGCTTGAAATATTTCTTTGACACAATGGATACTCTCTTTAAAATATTGGATGAAAATAAAGTAGTTCAAAAGGACGAATTAGAACTTAAAATAAATCCTTTTAGATTTGAATTTAAAGCGGAGGATGAAGACACCAAAAAAGCTTTAGAAATTAAATTTAAAAGAGATAAGGGAATGAATGATAAAGTAGAGAAAAAGTTGTTCCCAGATAACAAGGATAAGCTTAATGATGAGCAAATTGAAGCAGTAAATGAAAAACTGCTTGAGATAACCCCTGAGGAAACCTTCAATTATCTTGTAGAACAGTATGGAGTTTCTCCAGAAGGTATATTTAAAAAGGTCATCAATCTTTATAATAGTTCACCAGAGGAAGCTTTAACAAAGCTAGCATCAAAATATAAGGCTACAGCTGATGAGGAGTTAAAAACGCTGCTTTCACGATATTTGGAGGAGTCCAAAAAAGCTGAGAAGGATGAGCTTTTTAAGAAGCTTTATGATAAGTGTAATGTTGAAGCTACAAAACTTCAGCCTGAAAAGCAGTTAGAGCTTGAAAGAAGATATATTCTTGTAAAGGATGCCTTAAAGATGCAGAGCTTCTCAGGCTACAAGCCAGTTACAATAGCAAGTGATATCAATTCTGAAGCGGCATATATCCTTTACCAGAAGTTAAATGATCTTCCTGGAGTTGATATTTCTATGCAGCCTATGAGATTTTATCCATATGGACAGCTTGCATCTGGCGTTATAGGGTATATATCTAAAATAGGTTCAAACCATGAGAAGTACGAGGCAAAAGGCTACGATGTAAATACTGACTATATCGGCATACAAGGTATAGAAGGAGTCTTTGAAGACAGGCTTAAAGGAACAAAGGGCGGCAAGGTAGTTAAACTTAACAGACAGGGAAGGGTTATAGAGGAGCTTGGCAGCAGAGAGTCCTCTCAAGGTCAGACAATTAAGCTTACTATAAATAAGGACGTTCAGTATGCCGCAGAAACAGCGCTTGACAAGGTTATGCTGGATCTTCAGAAGCAGGGAAGGAAAAAAGACGTTGATACATCAAATGCTACCAGAGGTGCTGCTGTAGCAATCGATGTAAATACGGGAGCAGTTTTAGCGTTAGTATCAAGACCGGGTTTTAATCCTAATGATTTTTCGGATCCAAAAGGTCTTTCAACAGAAGCTTTTAATAAATACTTTAATCCTGACTATGCAGCTTATGGAAAAAACAGAGGCTTGAGCAGTGCATTAATAGAAAGGCTTTTTCCTGTGAACTCTAAGACAGGAAAGAGGGCTGATAACTTTGACTTTGTACCAAAGCCTTTGTTCAACTATGCAACCTTTTCCTTAACTCCTCCTGGTTCTACCTTTAAGCCTATGACAGCAATTGCAGGGCTTGAATCTGGAGTTATTACGCCGAATACTGTTGTGGATGACCATGCTGTATTTAATGATGGAAAAGGCTTTACTACAACCTTCTATGATAATGGTTCTGGTGCGGGAAGAGTTGCTTTAACAAGAGCTTTAGCGGTTTCAAGTAACCCTTACTTCATGAGGGTTGGGCAATTGTTAAGAGAAACACATGGCGATAATATTTTGGCGCAGTATGCTTGGAAGTTTGGACTTGGAGTTGATCCTAATTCCAATACAAAGCCATCTACTGGCATTGAAATAGCTGAAAACTTCGGTCAGGTGTTTAACACTGCATCAAATACAGAAAGAGTAGCTCAGGGCTTCCTTTGGAGCATTATGGAGTCCTTGAAGCAAGGCACAGGACTAAACAGTCATCAGGATTTCATATCTATTGATTTATATGATGACGCGGCTGATAATGATAATATTAAAAAGCAAAAAGATGATATAAAGAAAAAAATTAAAGATGCTATTAAGGAAGGAAAGCTTCCAGAAAAAGATTTAAGAGCACAAATTAGCAGTCTAATATCTACAGATTCAAAATATAAGGGTAAAACCTTAACTAGCAGCTATATGAACTTTATTATGCAAAAGATATGGCAGGTTGCTATTTATGACGGACATACTCAGGTTATAACTCAGGGTAACATGTACAATGCATCCATTGGGCAAGGTATGAGCAGCTTTACACCACTGCAGCTTGCTAATTATGTAGCAACAATTGTAAATGGCGGAAACAGATATAGTCTGCATCTTGTAGATAAAATATTGGATTCGGACGGCAAGGTTATTCAGGAAACCAAGCCGCAAATTATTGAAAACACAGGTATAAAGCCTTCTACTGTAGAAGCAGTTAAAGCAGGCATGCAGGCGGTTAACTCTGGTGAAGATGGTACCGCAAGATATGTGTTTAGTGGTTTTCCGATTGCTACAGCGGGTAAAACGGGTTCTGCTACCTCCAGCAGCGTTCAAGATGAAATAGGAAGAACCTCAAACGGTGTGTATGTAGGTTTTGCTCCTTATGAAAATCCAAGAATTGCTGTAGCTGTAATGGTATTTGACGGTGGTCACGGAGGCTATATAGCACCTGTAGCAAGAGCTATGTATGAAGCTTATTTTAAAGAAGAATTAGATGCACTGGGCTACACTCCTACCTTCAAGGTAGTTGCTGAACCTATTGAATAAAACAAATTAGACGGATTTTCCGTCTAATTTTATTTTTAGGCACAATTTTTTGCTTATAAGAAGGATTTTAATAAAATTTGTTGAATTATAATATATGGTTATGCTCTTATTTGGAGGTTTGTTATGGTTGACGACAAAATTCAAATCAAAGGAAACAAGGATGGATTATACGCAGTAATTAGCATGAATAAATTTAGAGATTTTGATGATATGTTGGAAGCCCTTATGGAAAAGCTTGAAAGAGGAAAAAAATTCTACAAGGGGGCTACCCTTAGGATAACTACGGAGTTAAAATACATAAACGAGAGAGACCTTAGAAGACTCAAGGATACATTGTTCGATGAATTTATGATAAAGGATTGTATACTTGAAGATAAGGAAGAAAAAACAAGCAAGGTTTTCTCGGGAATATATGAAGGACGTACAAAATTTCTAAGAAAGACTGTCCGAAGTGGTCAGAGCATAAATTATTCAGGCAATGTTGTGATTATTGGAGATGTAAATCCTGGGGCGGAGATTTTTGCAGGAGGAAATATTGTAGTATTAGGAGCGCTTAAAGGTCATGCTCATGCAGGTTTCGGAGGAAACGACAAGGCTATAATAGCTGCCTTTAGTCTTCAGCCTGAAATACTTCAAATTGCAGATATTATGACTCGGTCTCCAGATGACGGAATAAAGCCTCAATTTCCAGAGGTAGCTAAGGTTAAGGATGATAACATAATTGTTGAGCCTTACTTGTTTAATAAATTTATTTAGGATGGTGGAAAACATGGGAGAAGCTATAGTAGTGACTTCAGGAAAAGGTGGAGTTGGAAAGACAACGACTACTGCAAATATCGGTACTGCACTAGCTGCAATGGGAAAAAAGGTTGTAGTTGTTGATGGTGATACAGGCCTTAGAAACCTAGATGTTTTAATGGGTCTGGAAAACAGAATCGTAAACACTCTAGTTGATGTAATTGAAAACAGATGCAGATTAAAATCTGCCTTAATAAAGGATAAAAGGTTTAATAATCTTTTCCTTTTGCCTACCGCTCAAACTAGAGACAAAAATGATATTGAGCCTAAAAAAATGCTTGAACTAATTGAACAGCTTAAGGAAGAATTTGATTATGTAGTTATAGACTGTCCAGCAGGTATAGAACAGGGCTTTGAAAATGCAATTATTGGAGCGGACAGAGCTATAGTGGTAGTAAATCCTGAGCTTACCTCAGTTAGAGATGCGGATAGAGTTATAGGAAAGCTTGATTCTAAGGGACTTGACAGACATGAACTTGTTATAAACAGAATAAACTACGAAATGACTAAAAACGGCGATATGCTTGACATAAACGATATACTTGAATGTTTGGCAGTTAAGCTTTTAGGCGTAGTCCCTGATGACAAGAATGTAACGGTTTCAACTAATAGGGGAGAGCCTATAGTACTTGACGATAAAGCGTTTTCAGGACAAGCATTTAAAAATATTGCAAGAAGAATTACTGGTGAAGAAGTTCCTTTAATGTCTCTTGATAATGTAGACAGTGGATTCTTAAACGCTCTTAAAAAATTCTTCTTCAAATCACGCTAGGAGGGGTACAGATGGATTTATTTAAAATTTTTTCTTCAAAGCCATCTCCTAAGGAAGTTGCAAAAGACAGGCTGCAGCTTATATTAATTCATGACAGATCAGACGTTTCTCCTGAGTTTCTTGAAGTTATAAAGGGCGAGATATTAAAGGTTCTGTCTTCCTACGCTGAATTTGACAATAATGATATTGAAGTTAAGCTTACTAGAACCGAAGAATCAGAGGGTTCATCACCTGCGCTTGTTGCAAGTATCCCTATAAAGAGTATGAAGAAAAGAATATAAGAATTTAACAATTTTACAATATAAAAATTTAAGAATTTAAGCTATGTATAATTTGAATATTATACATAGCTTTTTTTAAAGTGTACTGGTATAATGTTATTTGTGATATAGCTAACAGTCCATTAGGGACAATGAGGAGCAATTTTTTAGGGTCGTAAACAGCCTTTAATTGTTCAGCCTTTAGACAATAAGGAGGATGTTGATGTTTGAAAAACTTAAGATAAACGGCAAACTTTTGAAAGAGCTTGATTACGGAGCTATAATAATTTCGATAGTTATAGTGCTCTTTGGAGCAATAAACATATATAGTGCTACTAGATTAAAATACGGTACTTCTTACCTTAAGCTCCAGGTTGCCTGGCTGTTTATAGGTCTTGGCTTACTGTATGTAATACTGCTTTTTGATTACTCTATTATATTGAATCATGCGGGACTTATATACTGGTCTTCCATAGTTTTTCTTCTTATAAATGATATCTTTGGAAGCGTTGCTAATGGAGCTAGGTCTTGGATATCTATTGGAAGCAGAGGTATTCAACCCTCGGAGTTTGCAAAGATAGGCATGATTATAATGCTGGCTAAGAAGCTTGAGGATATGGAAGGCAATATAAACGATGTAAAGAACTTTTTTATACTGTGCTTTTATGCCATACTTCCAATGTCTTTAATAGTTATACAGCCTGACATGGGTATGACCATGGTTTCCTTTTTTATAGTGCTTGGTATCTTTTATGCTGCGGGACTTAATTCAAAGGTTATTTTATGGGGATTGGGCGCGCTGGTGGTGCTCATAGCAGTAATATGGAATTCTCCGCTTATGGCTCCTTACTGGAAGGTAAGACTTACAACCTTTCTTAACCCAGAAGCAGACGAGCTTGGAGCAGGACTTCAACTTATATCTTCAATGACAGGCATAGGTTCAGGAGGCATACTTGGAAAAGGATTTTTGAAGGGTACACAGATAGCAGGCGGCTTTGTTCCAGAAGCTCATACAGACTTTATATTTGCCGTAGTAGGCGAGGAATGGGGAATGATTGGGGCAATTGCTCTGCTTATAATATACGCAGTGTTAATTATAAAATTTATTAAGATTACAGTAAACTCAAAGGATTTATTTGGAGCAATTTTATGCACAGGAGTTATATCCACCTATATATTTTCCATAGTTCAAAATATAGGAATGACTATAGGTATAATGCCTATAACAGGAATAACTCTTCCACTGATGAGTTACGGCGGAAGCTCTATATTAACTAACTTTATGTCCATCGGGCTTGTGCTTAATGTGGGTATGAGAAAGAAAAAAATCAATTTTTAATATATACAAAACGTAAGGGGGACATTATCATGAAAATAGCTTTAGTTGCTCATGACAAGAAAAAAGATGATATTGTTGAATTTGTAGCAAGATACAAGGAAGTATTTGTAGATCACCAGCTTTATGCAACTGGAACTACAGGAAGGCTTATTTCAGAAGTTTGCGGCCTTAAAGTGCATAGATTTTTATCTGGACCTTTAGGCGGGGACCAGCAGATAGGTGCCAAGCTTGCTGAAGGGGATATGGATTTTGTTATATTTTTAAGAGATCCTCTTACTGCACAGCCTCATGAACCAGATGTAAGTGCGCTTTTAAGAATTTGTGACGTGCATCATGTACCGCTTGCAACCAATATTGGCTCTGCAGAAATTTTTGTAAAAGCTTTAAAAAATCATATATTTTAACAAGCTAAGGCTGCCTGGTGCAGCCTTTTTTATTTAGTCATATTAAGTACTCTCCTTAAATATATATAAGTAGTAAAATTATTTTTCATAAGAGCAAAAGGAATTACTTTGAAGATAAAAGAGGGAGGGTAAAGTATGGGAAGTTATAATTCTCAGTATGAAAACTACTACAGCACACTTGTAAATAAGAAAAAAAACTATGGTGGCTACAGCTATGGAAGGAATAAGAGCAGTACCTTTAAATTAGACGGAAATTATTTTTTAAAAAGATTTATGAGAGAGTTAATAGGGGTATTTATTCTTTTTATATTCGTTATTGGATGTAAATTGATTGTTACTCCTCAAACTGCCGCAGCTTACAAATATTCTAAGGATGTTTTAAATAAAAAATTCGATTATGCTTCTGCTGTAAGTAGCGTTAAAACTTTAGATTTTAAATCTGTTGAAGAAAAGTCCTTAGATTTTATGGACAGCATTAAATCTAAGCTCACTGGAGGAAAAACTCTTAAGGAAAAGCTTCAGGACAGCTTTATGCTTCCTGTTGAAGGAGCTGTAATAAATACAGAAGCTGTTGGAGGCAAAAACAATGAGGGTATTAATATATCGGTTAAGGAAGGAACAGCTGTGTTAAGTACCTTTGAAGGAAAAGTAAAAGATGTTGGCGAGGATAGTAAACTTGGAAAATATATAATTATTGACCATGGTCTAGGCATAGAAACAAAATATGCTTATCTTAATGAAGTATCAGTAAAGATTGAGGACAATGTAAAGAAAGGCCAGGTTATAGGGAAATCTGGCAAAACTTTAGAATCACATACTCCTAATCTTCATTTTGAGCTTATGTACATGGGAGAAAGCAAGAATCCTAAGGATTATATGAGCTTTGCTAAAAAATAACACCTTTGCAGCAATTTGTTATGGAGGCATCACTTGATAAAGGTTAATAAATTCTTCTTCCCATATTTTTTATTTTTATTATTTATAGGTTTTAAAGGTCAGGTAGCAATGGCCTTTTTAATTGTGCTTTTACATGAATTTACTCATTATATAACAGCGCTTATACTTGGCTTTTCAGGCTTCGATATTGAAATACTTCCCATTGGGGCAAGGCTTTCACTTAAAGAATTGGATGATGCAACTCCAAAACAGGATATAATCATATCCTTGTCTGCGCCAGTATTAAATTTGACAGCAGCGGCTGTTTTTTATTTTTTATATAGAACTTATGTAGGGGATATCTTTTATCCTCTGTATATGGGCAATTTGACCATAGGCCTTTTTAATCTTATACCCGCTTTTCCTCTGGATGGGGGACGAGTTCTTAGAGCAGTGCTTAGTCTTAAAACAATTTATAAAAGAGCCAATGAGCTTATGATAAAATGCAGCATTATTCAAGGCGCGGTGCTGCTGTTGATTTTTATATTTCTGCTGTTTTTTAAAACCATAAACATAAATATTGGTATAATTTCAGCTTTTATTATTCATTCATCCTATAAGGAAAAGGAAAGGATAGTTTATATTATTATGGCGGATATTGTTAAAAAGAAGATTAAATTTCTAAAGCATGGCTATATTGAAAATAAGGGCATCTCCGTGCATTACAAAAAAGATCTCATAACAACTTTGAGTCTTGTGGACAAAAGCAAATACAACATCTTCACCATTCTTGATGACGATATGAAGGTAATGGATATCATCTACGAAGAGGAGCTTATTGACGCCCTCAAGGTGCATGGAAACATAAATCTCGAGGATTTTATGGATATAAGGGAAGAAAACATTTGATTAAGCAATTGTTATTAATGCTTTTAAATGTTAAAATATAACGTGATTTATGCTAAGGCTTTGTTTTAAAATAGTGCTGATTTGCAAAGGGAAGCTTCATCTAGAAAGCCGTTCGCTGAAATAAGAAAGTCTAAGCTTTCCTTTGTTTTGAAGCCCTAAGGCTTCTACGATGAAAATTTTCCCTCTGCATCAAAACTATTTTAAAACAGAACTTAATTCATGAGGTTAAAGTCTTAAATTGGCTTTAACGGGCAGTTTGTGAGGTAAAAACTATAAATGAGTGTTGACGACAAACTTGTGGGCATAAGCTGACATTTTAGGTTGCTCAGTTTTTGTAATGGAATAAGACACTTAAACTACCCAGTGTTACTACAAAGGAGGAAACTAATGAACAAAGTTACGGATGATATTTTATATAGAGTTGAAAAGCCAGCTAGATACATTGGTGGAGAGTTTAACTCTGCAAGCAAGGACCCTAGCAAGGTTGATATTAGATATGCCTTTTGCTTTCCAGATGTATATGAAGTAGGAATGTCTCACCTTGGAACTAAAATACTTTATTATGTTTTAAATGAAAGAGAAGACACCTTTTGCGAAAGAGCTTTTACACCATGGCCAGACATGGAAAAGCTTTTAAGAGAAAGCAACATTCCTCTTTATGCCATTGAAAGCAAGGACTCACTAGCAGAATTTGATTTTTTAGGCTTCACTCTTCAGTATGAGATGAGCTATACAAATATTCTAAACATGCTTGATATGGCAGAAATTCCTGTTAGAGCTTCACAAAGAGGCGAGGAGCATCCTATAGTTATGTGCGGCGGGCCTTGCGCTTACAATCCAGAACCTTTATACGACATTGCAGATATGTTTGTTATAGGCGAGGGAGAAGAAATTATTAATGAGCTTCTAGACCTTTACAAGGAATATAAGCTAAAGGGTAAGAAGGAATTTTTAAGAGCTGCTGCAAAGCTTCAAGGTGTTTATGTACCAAGCCTTTACGAGGTTTCCTACAAGGAAGACGATACAATAAAGGAAATGAAGCCAATACATGAGGATGTACCAGCTAAGGTTAAAAAGAGAATAATAACAAATTTAAATGATAATGTGTTCCCAGATAAATTGATAGTACCTTACACTGAAATAGTTCACGATAGAATAGTGCTGGAAACCTTCAGAGGCTGTACAAGAGGCTGCCGCTTCTGCCAAGCTGGAATAATCTATAGGCCTGTTAGAGAGAAGACAACCTCAAAGCTTATGGAGCAGGTGGAAGGCCTGATACTAAATACAGGCTATGAAGAGGTTTCACTATCTTCTCTAAGCATCTGCGACTATTCAGATATAGAAAACCTTGTTCAATCAATGGTTTTAAAATATCAGGATAAAAAAGTAGGGGTTTCTCTGCCATCCTTGAGAATAGATTCATTCTCAGTAGATTTAATAAAGGAAATTCAAAAGGTTAGAAAATCAGGCTTAACCTTTGCTCCTGAAGCAGGTTCTCAAAGAATGAGAGACGTAATAAACAAGGGCGTTACTGAGGAAGATTTAATAACCTCTGTTAGAAGCGCCTTTGAATCAGGCTGGTCAACTATAAAGCTTTACTTTATGATAGGCCTTCCATACGAAGAGATGGAGGACGTAAAAGGAATAGCTTATTTGACTGAAAAGGTAGTTGAGGAATACTATAAAGTTCCTAAGGATATAAGAAACAAAGGTCTTAAGGTTTCTGCAAGCAGCTCAATTTTTGTGCCTAAGCCTTTTACTCCTTTCCAATGGGTAGCTCAGGACAAAATGGAGCTTGTAAGAGAAAAAATAAGAGCTATAAGAGGCACTATAAAGAGCAGAGCTATAAGCTACAGCTGGCATGAATCCTACGTGAGCTATCTTGAAGCTATCTTTGCAAGAGGAGACAGAAGACTTTGTGACGTGCTTATAAAAGCCTTTGAAAAAGGCGCAAGATTTGACGGCTGGTCAGAGTACTTTAACTTTGATATTTGGATGGATGCTTTTAAAGAGTGCGGGGTTGACGGAGATTTTTATGCTTATAGAGACAGAAGCTATGAAGAAATACTTCCTTGGGACTTCATTGATATTGGAGTAGATAAGGAGTTTTTAATAAAGGAAAATGAAAAGGCTAAGAGTGCAAGCCTTACTCCAGACTGCAGACTAGGCTGTACACTATGCGGAGTTAATGTAAACTTTAGAGAAGGGAAGTGTTTTGAAGGTGCGATATCTCGTAAAGTTCAGTAAGGAAAAGGACATTAAATTTGTTTCTCATTTAGATCTTTTAAGAACTATTCAGAGAGTTGTAAGAAGGTCACAGCTTCCTGTAGAATATTCAAAGGGCTTTAACCCGCATATGAGTACCTCGCTTGCTCAGCCGCTTTCTGTTGGAATGTATTCCACAGGCGAATATATGGATATAGTGCTTACAGAAGAGGTTTCTGAAAGCAAAATAATTGCTGATTTTAATAACAACGCGCCTGCTGGAGTAAGGCTTTTAGACGCTGCTCCTGTGAAAGAAGCAGGAGAAGGCAAAAAAGTACCACCTTCCATGGCTTTGGTGGATGCAGCAAAATATATAATAACTATAAAATACAGCAGCATCGAAAAACTATCAGAGGAGTTTTCAAAGCTATTTGAGCAATCTGAGTGGAATATAATTAAAAAAACTAAAAACGGAGAAAAGCTTATTAACATTAGGGGCATGATTAGAGATTTTTCCTACACAATTGAAGAAGACTGTGTTAGAATTACAGCCTTAGTTTCAAGCGGCAGCAGAGAAAATCTTTCCGCAGATCTTTTGGCTCAATTTATAAAGAACAATACAGCAGGGATAAAGGAAGATGCCTTTGTTGACATAATGAGAGAAGACATGTATGTTCAGCTTAAGGATAAATATGTTTCACTTTGTGACTATGTAAGGTTATAATATAGGGGGCTTAATAATGGATTATTTTCATTGTTAAGCTCATTTATTCCTATATAAAGAGGTGTTTAGTTTTGAAGGAAATTTACATAGAGAGAAAAGAAAACTTTTTAAGAGCAGCTGTTTTAAAGGATGGAACCCTTATTGAATGTCTTATTGAAGAACAAACTTCAGAGCCTCAGCCTGGGCAGATATACAAGGGTGTAGTGAAAAACATTGTTCCTGCTATAAAATGCGCTTTTATTGATATTGGCTATGAAAAAAATTGTTACATGTATTTGGACAGAAAGTTTAATAATACTAACATAAAGAAAAATGATGAAATTATGGTGGAGGTATTAAAGGAAGCTGTTGGAGACAAGGGACCTAAAGTCACCAGCGCCATAACTATACCTGGAAGATATGTTGTGCTTGAAACCTTGAACAAGGGCATAAATTTTTCTAAAAAGATTAAGGATGAGAGCTTCAAGGCAAGTGTGAAAGAAAGTTCAGTCAGGCCTGAGGATGTAGGGATAACCTTAAGAACCAATGCAGTTAAGGTTGCTGTGGAGATAATCAACAGGGAAATTGAGCAGCTTTACAGTATTTATTCCGAAATAAAAAGAGAAAGCCAGTATTCAACTAAGACTAAGCTCTTATACAGCGGCGAGGGGATAATTGAAAAACTAATACGCGATGTTGTAGATGAAGAAACTGAAAGTGTTATAGTGGACAGTGAAGAACACTATAATTACTTTAAGAAGTTTTTAGAGCTTGCTAAGGAACTAAACTGCAGCCTTAAGCTTCACAAAGACAGCAGAACATTGTTTGCAAGCTATGGAATAGAAAAAGAAATATTAAAGCTTAGAGAGCGTGAGGTGCAGCTTTCAGAAGGCTCCTACATAGTTATAGACAAAACTGAGGCTATGCAGGTTATTGATGTAAACTCAGGCAAAAATACTAAGGGAAGCAGTATAGAAAAAACTGTTTTTGATACAAATATAAAAGCTGCAGAGGAAATAGCAAGACAGGTAAGGCTCAGAAATCTATCAGGAATAATACTTGTGGATTTTATAGATATGCAGAAGCAGGAATACAAAGAGAAGGTTATAAGCACCCTAAAGGCAGCTTTTGAAGGAGATAAAAGAAAAACAAATATTTACCCTTTTACCGAACTTAATTTAGTGCAGATAGCAAGGGAGCGAAAGGGCAAGCCAATAGCAGAATATATTGAAGAAGAATGCAGCAGCTGTATGGGCAGGGGCAGAAGGATAAGGCTTTGGTACTTAACCGAAATTATAGGAAACGAAGTAGAGAAGCTTGTGAAAGAGCATAAGTGCAAACATATATATCTAGAACTTAATAAAACATATAAGGCAGACATAGAAAAACAGCTTGCTGGGTTTATAGACAGCATTGTCGGTAGAGAGCTTAACATATACGTAAAATTTGTAGAAGAAGAGAAATATTTTAAAATAGAACCGCTAATTCTTTCAAATCACATAGAAAACATGAAAAAATACAAGATATATGGGTAATTCTTCTTTACAAACCTGACCCTGTGTGTTAAAATGGCTTTTGTAGACCGCACACATAAGGTTTAAATCACTTTTGAGTGTACCTGAGATGGCGAGACTGGTTTGAGGAGGTGTATTTTAATGTACGCAATTATTGCTACTGGAGGAAAACAGTACCAAGTTAAAGAGGGAGACGTTATCTACGTTGAAAAGCTAGATGCAGAAGTAGATGGAACAGTTGAACTTAACAGCGTTTTAGCAGTTGGTAAGGAAGATGGTTTAGTAGTTGGTAAGCCTGTAGTTGAAGGAGCTAGCGTTTCTGCTAAAGTATTAGCACAAGGAAAAGCTAAGAAGATTATAGTTTTCAAGTATAAGAGAAAGAAAGACTACAGAAGAAAGCAAGGCCACAGACAACCATTTACTAAGATCCAAATCGAAAAGATAAACGCTTAATATATGATTAGTGCGATTTTTAAAAAGGATTCGGACAATATCATATCTGTAAATCTAAGTGGACACGCTGAGTCCGTAGACGAAGGATATGATATGGTATGCAGTGCTGTTTCGGCAGTATCGCTTACCATTGCTAATGGTGTAACTGATGTTTTAGGTGTAAAACCTGCTATATCACTTGAGGATGGTTTCTTAAGCATGGATTTTAGGCAGCTTTCTCTAGAGGACATAGACAAGTGTCAGACACTATTAGAAACTATGCTTATTGGAATGAAAAGTATAGAAGGAAATTACGGTGATTATATAAAAGTTGAATTAGAGGAGGTGTAATACTATGCTAGTTATGAACCTTCAGTTATTTGCTCACAAAAAAGGAGTAGGTAGCTCAAGAAACGGTAGAGACAGTGAATCCAAGAGACTTGGTGTTAAATGTGCTGACGGACAATTTGTTCTTGCTGGAAACATATTAGTAAGACAAAGAGGAACTAAGCTTCATCCAGGAACTAACGTTGGTAAGGGAAAAGATGATACTCTTTTCGCTACAGTTGATGGTATCGTTAGATACGAAAGACTTGGAAGAGACAAGAAAAAAGCAAGTGTTTACCCAGTTGATGTTGAAGAACAAATAGCTGAGTAATAAGTTAAAGCACCCTTATGGGTGCTTTTTAAATATGGTGAATTTATTTAACAATTTGTAGAAGTGTAAAATAAAATATATAAATTAGTCAATAATATATTTATGGAATTTGAGAAATCAGCCTAATAGTTGTTGATATAAAGGTGGTAGATTTATGTTTATTGACAGAGTTAAAGTATTTGTTAAATCAGGTGATGGAGGAGATGGTTCTGTTTCCTTTAGAAGAGAGAAGTATATTCCTCTTGGCGGACCGGATGGAGGAGATGGCGGAAAGGGTGGAGATATAGTTTTAACAGTTGACCCTAACATGACTACTCTTTTAGACTTTACTTACAAGAGAAAGTATGCTGCTGAGAGAGGTACAAATGGTTCAGGCTCCAACTGCTTTGGAAAGAATGGAGAAAATTTGCACATTAAGGTGCCAATGGGGACCATAATTAGAGATGTTGAGACAAATAAGATAATGGCAGACCTTTCACACCCTGGAGATTCTATTGTAATTGCAAAAGGCGGAAAAGGCGGAAGAGGAAACGTTAGATTTGCAACTGCTACAAGACAGGCACCAAACTTTGCAGAGCCAGGAATGCCTGGAGAGGAAAGAAACATTGAGCTTGAGCTTAAGCTTCTTGCAGACGTTGGTCTTATAGGCTTTCCTAACGTAGGAAAATCAACTCTTTTATCTGTAGTTTCAAAGGCTAGACCAAAGATAGCAAACTATCATTTTACAACCTTAAAGCCAAACCTTGGGGTGGTAAGTGTGCCAGGAGTTCAAAGCTTTGTAATGGCAGATATTCCTGGTATAATAGAAGGTGCAGCTGAAGGCGTTGGACTTGGACTAGACTTTTTAAGACACATTGAAAGAACAAGACTTCTTATACACGTAGTTGACATTTCCGGTGTAGAAGGAAGAGATGCTTTTGATGATTTCTTAAAGATAAACGAAGAACTTAGAAAGTACAGCGTTAAGCTTTGGGATAGACCTCAAATAATTGCAGCAAACAAAGCTGATATGCTTTATGATGAAGAGGTTTTTGAAGACTTCAAGAAAAAAGTTAATGAGCTTGGCTATGACAAGGTATTCAAGATTTCTGGAGCCACAAATACAGGCGTTGAGGAGCTTTTAAAGGAAGCTGCAAGAATACTAACCACAATACCTGTACAGGAGCTTGAAATAGCTGAAGAAGATAAGTTTATTCCAGAAGAAAAGAGATTTACTTACGATATCAGAAGAGAAGATGGAGTTTACGTTGTTGAAGGAAGCTTTGTTGACAGACTTCTTGCCAGCGTGAATGTAAATGATCCTGACCACTTGAAGTATTTCCATAAGGTTCTAAGAAACAAGGGTGTTCTTGACAAACTTATGGAAATTGGCATTCAAGACGGAGATATTGTAAGATTGAACGATTTTGAATTTGAATTTTTACTGTAATAGGAGTGAAACCATTAAATGATAACAAGCAAGCAAAGAAGTTATTTAAGGTCTCTTGCTAACACTATGGAGCCTATTTTTCAAATAGGAAAAGGCGGTCTTGAAGACACCTTCTTCAGACAGCTGGATGAAGCCCTTGAAGCAAGAGAGATATTAAAGATAAAGGTTTTAAACAACAGCGGATATGAAGCAAGAGAAGCTTCAGACATAATCTGTTCTGAGCTTGGCTGCGAAGGAATTCAAGCTATAGGCAACAAGCTTGTAATCTACAGGAAGTCAGAAAAGAAACCAAAGATAGAATTGCCATAACTGCATAGGTAGCATCAAAAGCATGTATTTTTGTAAAGAATATAAATCCTACAATAAATACGTGCTTTTTTTAAAAAGGTAGTGTCAGATTCCCGCGAGGCCATATGGGTAGCTCTATCTAGGAAGCTGTTCTCTTCTGAAAGAAAGTCCTATCCTTGCTCAATGGTTTCTACAATGAATCTGTTCTCTGTTCATACGGTAAGCTGTGCTACCTTAAAACCATAAGAAAAGAGGTGTACGTATTGAAAAAAGGAATATTTGGGGGGACCTTTGATCCGATACATAATGGACATCTTTATATTGCACATGAGGCTCTGAATGTATTAGGACTTGATGAAGTTATTTTTATGCCTTCTGGAAATCCGCCTCATAAGACGGATAGACGAAAGAGCGATGCAGGAATAAGATATGAGCTTGTTAAAATGGCTGTTAGAAATGAAAAGAAATTTAGTATAAGCAGCTATGAAATAGAAGAAAAAGATTTAAGCTTTACCTATAAGACCTTAGAGCATTTTAAAGCTGTCGAGCCTGATACAGAATGGCATTTTATAACAGGAGCAGACTGCCTAGTGGAGCTTGGTTATTGGAAGAATGTAGACAGGATTTTAAATGCAAGCAGGCTTGTGGTGTTCAATAGACCAGGCTATAAAAAGGAAGAAATTTTAGAGCAGAAGAAAAAGGTTGAACAGGAATATGGCAAGGAAATAATTTTTTTAGACCTTAATCTTTTCGATATTTCTTCAACTGCAATAAAGACAATGATAATGAAAGGAAGAGATGCAAGCTATCTGCTTCCGGAAAATGTTTATAATACTGTTTTAGAACTTGAAATATACAATTCTAAGGGGGAGGAGTAGGATTTATGTGGAACGAAGACAAGATACTTGAGTATTTGAAGGAAAACCTAAATAAGCAAAGGTATGAGCACAGCTTAAGGGTAAGAGATACTTCTGTAGAGCTTGCAGAGCATTACAAGGCTGATAGGGACAAAGCCTATCTTGCAGGACTTGTACATGATTGTGCTAAAAATATGGAAGATGAGAAAATAATAAATATTATAGCAAAAAATGGTTATAATATAGAAGGGATATATAAGAGAACGCCAAACTTAATGCATGGATTAGCTGGAGCATTGGTTGCAAAGACAATTATGGGTATAGAAGATGAAGAAGTATTGAGCTCAATTGCATTCCACACCACAGGGAATAAAATTATGACTCTTTTAGATAAGATTATCTACATAGCAGACTATATTGAACCAATGAGAAACTTCCCTGGAGTGGAGGAGCTTAGGAAGCTAGCCTATGAAAATTTAGATGAAGCACTTCTTTTATCCTTTGACAATACAATAAAGTATGTAATAAGTAGAGGCCAGCTTCTGCACCTTGACACCATAGAAGCTAGAAACAGCATACTTGTAGATAAAACTTAGGAGAGCAGAACATGGGGAATATTAAAAATAGAAACAAGTTTAGAAATTTCATATTGGTTTTTGTATCTTTGGTTATATGCTTAGGGTTAGCATCCTTTGGTTACGTATATAGTTTTCTGCAGCAGATAAGCGGCAGAAATGAGGCTGCAAAGATAAAGCCCACAGCGGTTAAAAAAGATGAGCCGGTGAATATACTTGCCATGGGGGTGGATGTAGGTATTGTAGGCTCTAAAAACGACAATGCAAAAAGAACAGATACAATAATGTTAATGAATTATAATCCAAAGCTTGGGGAAGTAAATGTCATATCAATACCAAGAGACACTCTAATAGTTATGAACAATAAATATAAAAAAATAAACGAAGCTCATGTAATTGGCGGCCCTGCGTATTTAATTGATGCGGTGGAAAAACTTCTGGACATTAAGGTTAATTATTACGGCAAAGTAGACTATGAAGGCTTTAGAAAAATAATTGATACCATTGGCCCTATAGAAGTGAAAATCAACAACAGGATGGACTATGACGATCCAGCACAAAATTTACATATTCACTTTAAAAAAGGGGAGGTTGTTCAGCTTGATGGAAAGAAAGCTGAGGAATTCTTTAGATGGAGAAAGAATAATGATGGTTCTGGCTTAGCTGATGGAGATCTTGGAAGAATAGAAAATCAGCATATCTTTATAAGCAAGGTAGCTGAAAAACTTAAAAGTCCTTCTATTATTACAAAGCTTCCAAGCATGCTGTCCATAATACCAAAATATTCTCAGACTAACATGAGTGCAGAGGATATTATAAAATACGGATACACCATGACTAAAATAGATAAGTCTAAAATAAAATTCTCCACCATAAAGGGAGATGCAGAATATATAGATGGAATTTCTTATTTAATTTATGACGAGAAAAAGAATAAGGATATTCTAAGAAACTTGCACTACGAATCAGCCATGAATAAATAGTTTTTGTTCACAAAGGATAAAAATTTGATATAATAGTTTAAGTAAATAAGAAGCGTAATTAACTGTGTTATAGGGTTTTTAAGACACAGTTAATTTTTTGAGGTGGAAACAAATATGAGCAGCAAGTTAGTATACAAAGTAGAAGCAGATGACAATAACGTAAAGCTTAGAGAGTATTTAAGAAGAGTAGCACAACTTTCTGGAAGGCTTATTAAAGGTGCTGCCATGCAGGGCAGAATAGAGGTTAATAATAAGAGAGCTAAGTTAAATCATGTGCTGAAGCAGGGAGACGTAATAACCTTTGAGGTAAATAAAGAGGAAAGCCAAAATATTGAGCCTGAAAAAATAGATATAAGCATTGCCTATGAAGACAGTGATGTTATTGTTGTAAACAAGGCTCCTAACATGGTGGTGCACCCAACAAAAAGCTATCCAACTGGAACTTTAGCAAATGGCCTTTTATACTATTTTAGAGAAAAGGGTGAAAATACTATAGTAAGGCTTGTAAGCCGTCTTGACATGGATACTTCAGGACTTATAATAATAGCTAAAAATCAGTTTTCCCATATGGCTCTAGCAAGGGACATGCAGAATGAAGAGTTTGAAAAAAGCTATATGGCTGTAGTTCATGGGCACTTGTCAGAGAAAAAGGGTACCATAGATCTTCCTATATACAGGCAAACAGACGACAGCATAAGAAGAGTGGTAGACGAGAGAGGCCAAAGAAGTGTAACTCATTATGAGGTTTTGGAAAGCTATGAAGAGGGTGAGCTTGTTAAACTTACTTTGGAAACAGGAAGAACCCATCAAATAAGGGTTCACTTAAGCCATTTAGGACATCCTATTTATGGAGACAATCTCTATGGTGTGGAAGGAGACAGCCATCTTATTGGAAGGCAGGCTCTTCATGCTTACAAATTAGCTTTTCCTCACCCAAGAACAGGTGAGGTAATAAATTTAGAAACTGAGCTTCCAAAGGATATGAAGGAGCTTCTTATACAAATAAGCAGGTAATTTTACCTGCTTATTTGTATATTGAGCGTCTTTTTCTAGATTTTTTAAGTATAGCTGCAATCACTATTATTGATAACCCAAGAAATGCACCAAATAGATAAATGATATTTTTATTTTCGCTTTTAGAAGCTGCCACAGTAGAATTAAAGATTGATTTTATTTCGTGGTCAACCCCGCTCTGTAGCTGAAGCTTTGGCAATTTCTTATCCTCAAGAGTCATTGAAGCTTCTGTAAGCTTATCACCAATTTTAAAGGATTTGTCTGTAAGGACTACTTTTTCAATGTCCATCTTAGGTGTATCTAGAGAGCCCTTTTCTTTAACATAAAAATAATTATCTGAGGCAGTTAGTGGAACCTTAAGGTCGCCATCTGTGATGGTATCCACAATATCGCCTTTACTATAAAGTTTAACAAGTTCAAAATTTTTAAAGCCGTAATCAAACAGTTTTTTAGTATCCTCATAAAACATTTTTTCCTTGTCGTGAACTAAGGCAACAATCAATCTTTGACCATTTTTATTGGCGCTGGCTACATAGGAGTGAAGAGATTGAACAGTATAGCCTGTTTTGCCTGCCTCAGCACCTGGATAATAATATTTAGAATTTTTATTTAGAAGCTTATTCTCATTTCCAAGATTTATCCCTTCCGGATGTTTGTTTGTTGCTGGAATTTTATAAGCAAAGGTAGAAGCGATATCTCTGTACTCAGAATATTTTGCAGCTTCTCTCATTATAAGAGCTAAGTCCTTTGCGGAGGTTTTGTGGTTTGAATCATACAAACCGCTTGGATTAGCGAAGTTTGTATTTTCACAGCCAAGCTCCTTTGCCTTTTGATTCATCATTGCAGCAAAGCCCTCCAGGGAACCACCTATATGCTCAGCAAGAGCTTCTGCGCAGTCATTTCCAGACATGAGTATTAATCCGTATAATAGATCCTTAACTTTAATTTCTTCACCTTCAGCAATACCGATTTTGCTGCCTTCAACATAAGGAACTTTTTTTCCTACTGTAACAACATCATCCATCTTAGTTTTTTCTAAAGTTAAAAGAGTTGTCATTACTTTTGTGGTCGAAGCTGGAGGATAAGCATTGTTCATATTTTTGGAATATAAAACAGTGCCTGTTTCAGCATCCATTAAAACTGCACTATCAGCGGAAACTGTAGGCTCTGAATCCTTCGCGTAAACTTTTACTCCCGTTAAAGAAATACATAACGTAATTGATAAAAAGAAATTTATTAATCGTTTCATTAATATCCTCCACTCTGTTATCGTCTGTTATCGGTTTCTTAAGCATTTTTATTAAATTATAACAAAAAATGTTTAATTAGGCGACAATTATTTTATTAATTTGTCAATAATCTAACTGAGAGATGTTCTAGGAGTGGGCTAAAAATACCGCCAGAAGATATAAGATATGCTTAATGAGCGGTACGCTGCGCAAGGAAATCTATAAAACCTATATTAAACTTGTCATTGGAGGCGTAGTTATGAAAACTAAGAAAAAAATTATTGGCTCAGTTATTATTTTATTTATATTAGGTGTTTTTATAGCAGTGGGTTATGCATTAAACAAGCCTAAAAGCCACAAGTTTAATGAAGATGATATATTTGTAGAAAGTAGCTCGGTGCAAAGTCAGGAAAAGGCAGATTCAAAGCAAGTCACAGTATGCATAAAAGGCGAGATTGCAAGTCCTGGGGTGTATACGCTGAAGGCTGGCAGCATTGTGGAGGATTTAATAAAGAAAGCTGGTGGCTATACGGAAGAGGCAAACAAGGACAGCAAGCTGAATCTGGCGAGAAAGCTTAAGGATGAGGATTACATATATGTAGAGAAAAAACAGGAACCAGGAGCTGCCATGGCAAGTCCAGTGCCTTCAGGTGCAGCTAGTTCTTCAGATGGCAAGATAAATATAAATAGTGCAGGCCTTGCAGAGCTTGACAAAATACCAGGCATAGGTCCTGTAACTGCGCAAAAAATTATTGACTACAGAGAAAAGCACGGATCCTTTAATTCTGTTGACGACCTTAAGAAGGTAGGCGGCATGGGCGATAAGACCATTGATAAGTTTAGAGATATGGTAGACATTAGATAATTAATAATATAAAATGGTTTTTGTATAGGTTTTGAGTTAAGTGAGAGGTTTTAAAATAATGTTGATTTATAGAGTGTAAAGTTCCTCTAGGAAGCCATTCGCTGCAACAAGAAAGCCTAAAAATAACTACTTCGAAAGGGTGATATACATATGGATAAAAGATTAACTGAGATGTCCAGAACCTCTGGATGAGCAGCAAAAATAGGGCCGGAGACCCTTTCAAAAATACTAGGAAAACTTCCTGTTATGCAGGATAAGAATTTAATTGTTGGAATAGAAACCTCAGATGATGCTGCGGTATATAAATTAGATGATGAAAAGGCAATTATACAGACCTTGGACTTTTTCACACCGGTTGTAGATGATCCATATACCTATGGTCAAATTGCAGCTGCAAATTCTTTAAGCGATGTGTATGCTATGGGTGGAAAGCCTCTTGTAGCCTTAAATATAGTTTGTTTCCCTCTCTGCCTTCCAATGGAGGTTTTAGGAGAAATACTTAGAGGCGGTGCAGATAAGGTACTAGAGGCAGGAGCAGTAGTTGTTGGCGGTCATACCGTTGACGACAATGAGCCAAAGTACGGTCTTTCCGTTACAGGCATAGTGCATCCTGACAAGGTTTTGAAAAACTTCGGCTGCAAGGTTGGAGAGGTTGTAATACTAACCAAGCCTTTAGGAACAGGAATTATTAACACAGCTATAAAAGGCGAGGTAGCTTCAAAAGCTGCTTATGACAAGGCGGTAAAGGTTATGGCAGAACTAAACAAGTATGCTGCCGAAGCTATTGAAGGTTATGCTATAAGCGCATGTACAGATATTACTGGCTTTGGCTTCCTAGGCCACAGCTATGAAATGGCGAGCGCTTCAAAGGTTACGCTTAAATTTGATAAAAACAAAATACCATATATACATGAAGCAAAGGATTATGCCGAAATGGGGCTTGTTCCAGAAGGCTCCTACAACAACAGAGCTTACCTTGAAGATCAATACAGCTTCAAGGACATACCAGGCTGGATGGAGGACGTGCTTTTTGATCCTCAGACATCAGGAGGACTTTTGATTTCCTGCTCTAGAGCTGATGGAGAAAAAATAATTAAGAGTCTTAAAGAAAAGAATATAACAGCAGAAATTGTTGGGGAGGTACTTCCTTTAGAGGATAAGTGCATAAAGGTGGAATAACTTGCCTTTAGAAAGGGGATACAAAAGAAGATGGGCAACAAGGAATTATTAAGAAAGCTTCCTAAAATGGATGAGCTTTTAAAGGAAGCTATAGTTATTGATAAATTAAAAGATACTTTAAGGCCAATAGTTTTAGAATCTTTAAGAGAAGCGCTAGACAGCTTTAGAATCGATATATTAAACGGCAAAATAGAGGACTTTGAGAGAAGTAATATTATGGAGAGATTTAGCTCTATAATTGAAGTGAAAAATTCTCCAAAGCTTAAAAAGGTTATAAATGCTACAGGGGTAATTATACATACGAACCTTGGAAGATCCCTTTTATGTGGGGAAGCAGTTAGAAATGTTATAACTGCAGCAGAAAACTACAATAACCTTGAATACAACCTTGAAACCGGCGCAAGAGGTTCTAGATATGCTCACGTAGAGGAACTTATAAAAAAGATAACAGGAGCAGAGGCTGCAGTTGTTGTAAACAATAATGCAGCTGCGGTTATGCTTACCTTAAGCACCCTTTGCAGCGGAAAGGAAGCAATAGTTTCAAGAGGACAATTAGTTGAAATAGGCGGTTCTTTTAGAGTGCCGGATGTTATGCGCTTCAGCGGTGCAAAGCTTGTGGAGGTTGGAACTACAAACAGAACTCACCTCTATGATTATGAAAACAATATAACTGAAGAAACTGGAGTTTTGCTAAAGGTGCATACCTCAAACTTTAAAATCATGGGCTTTACAGAAGAGGTAAGCCTCGAGGAACTTGTTGAGCTAGGCAATAAAAAGAAGGTACCCGTAGTTGAGGACATAGGTAGCGGAGTTTTAGTGGACTTTTCAAAATACGGCTTTACCTATGAACCAACAGTTCAGGACAGCCTTAAAAAAGGCGTGGATGTAGTAACCTTCAGTGGAGATAAAATGCTTGGAGGGCCTCAGGCTGGTATTATTGCAGGAAAAAAAGAATACATAGACAAAATAAAAAAGAATCAACTTACAAGAGCTCTTAGAATAGATAAAATGACACTTGCTGCCTTGGAGGGCACTCTTAAATATTATATTGATGAAACAGAAGCAGTTAAAAAGCTTCCAACACTTTATATGATACTTAGCCCTAAAGAAGAGCATAAAAAGAGGGCTCAAAGACTTAAGACAAGGCTTCAAAGGCTTGGACTTGATTTTAATATAAGGCTTGAGGCCGACTATTCAATGGTTGGAGGAGGCTCCATGCCTACTGAAAAAATTGAAACCTTTGTTCTTAAAATAAAGAGCTCCTCAGCGAGCGCAGAGCAGCTTGAAAAGAAGTTAAGAAGTTATGTTACTCCTGTTATTGTTAGAATATATGCTGGAGAAATAATTTTGGATTTAAGAACTATATTCGATAAGGATTTTGATACAATAGCAGAAGCTTTTAAAAACGTGATGTAGTGGAGATGGGATAGATGAAGCATGTAATTATAGGAACAGCAGGGCATATAGATCACGGAAAGACTACCTTAATCAAAGCCTTAACCGGCAGGGAAACAGACACCTTGAGGGAAGAGAAGGAAAGAGGCATATCCATTAATTTAGGCTTTACCTTTTTCGATTTGCCTTCTGGGAAAAGAGCAGGAATAATTGACGTGCCCGGGCATGAGAAGTTTATTAAAAACGCTCTTGCAGGCGTAAGCAGCATTGATGTGGTGCTTTTAGTTGTGGCCGCTGATGAGGGCATAATGCCTCAGACAAAAGAGCACTTTGAGATACTTCAGCTTTTAAACATTAAAAAAGGCATAATAGTGCTTACAAAGGCTGATATGGTGGATGAAGAGTGGCTTGAAATGATGAAGGAAGAGGTTAAGGACTATTTCAAGGGCACCTTTCTACAGGGCGCTAACATTCATGCAGTGTCTTCAAAGACAGGAGAAGGCATAGCTGAGCTTGTAAAAGACATAGACAAAGCTACAGAGGAAGTTGAAGCAAAGGACACAGAAGGCCACTTTAGATTAACTGTAGACAGAGTTTTTTCTGTAAGCGGCTTTGGAACTGTAGTTACAGGCACAATTATAAGCGGAAGAATAGCAGAGGGAGAAGCTGTACAGCTTTATCCATCCATGGTGGTTTCAAAGGTTAGAGGCATTCAGGTGCACGAAAGCTCCGTTAAATTTGCAGAAGCAGGTCAGAGATGTGCTATAAACCTAGCAAATATTAAGGTTGATGATATAAAAAGGGGAGATATTATTTCAAAGGAGGCTGTTATGGAGCCTTCCCTTATTGTGGATTGTTCTTTAAATTATTTAAGTTCCTGCGACAAACCTCTTGAAAACAGACAGAGAGTTAAGCTTTATCACGGAACCAGCGAGATTTTGTGCAGAGTTGTGCTCCTTGATAAGGAAGAGCTTCAGCCTGGAGAAAAGGGCTATGTTCAGCTAAGACTTGAAGAGCCATTGACAGCTCAGAGAAGCGACAGATTTGTTATTAGAAACTACTCTCCAATGTACACTATTGGCGGAGGAATAATAATTGAGCCAAGAGCTTCTAAAGCAAAGAGATTTGACAAGGACTATGTGGAGGAGCTTAAGATTAAGGAAAGCGGCAGTGCCGAAAGCATACTTGAAAAGGCTGTTGAGAAGATAAGCCCTGATTATCCAGATGCAGCAGCGGTATTAAAGGCTCTTGGGAAGAATGATGAAAAGCTTGAGGAAGGCTTGGAGGCTTTAGTTAAGGATAAGATTCTTATAAAGCTTACATCACTAGATAAGCCAATATATATTCATAAAAGCTTTATTAAGGCAAAGGCTTCAGAAATAGAAAAGCTTCTTTCAAAGTTTCATGAGGGCAATCCTTTAAAGGCTGGAATATCAAAGGAAGAATTTAAGAATAAAATCTTTGGCAAGAATATAAAACAAAAAACCTTTGACGAACTATTAGAACTTTTAGGCGAAAGAAATGTAATAAGCGTTCACGGAAGCTTCATATCCTTGTACGGCTTTGAAATAAAGTACAACAAGGAACAGAAGAGAATGAAGGACAAAATCCTTGCTGCCTTTGAGCAGGGCAAATATACTCCTCCAAAGTATGAAGATGTAGCAGAAGGCGAAAAGGACAAGAAAGCCTTCAAGATGGTGTTTGATTCTATGCTTGATATGGGAGAGCTTACTAAGGCAGCGGAGGACTGCATCTTCCTTGGAAGGTATTATGAAGAAGCAAAACAAAATGTTATAAGCTTTATTAAGGAAAAGGGCAGCATTTCTGCAGCAGAGGCAAGAGATGTGTTTGGCACCAGCAGAAAGTTTGCTGTAGCCATGCTTGAGAGCTTCGACAATCAGAAGATAACAAAAAGAGTTGAGGACGCAAGAGTTTTAGTTTAGGTATTGCTTAAGAATACTGCTTGCTTCAATGCTTTCTAGGCTGAAAGTCACCTGCGTACTTCAGCAGTATTCTTAAGACTAACTGTGTAAAACTTATGGTACACTTGACAGATTGACTAAAATTTTGTAAAATCAATTAGCAACGAAGATTAAAAAATATGGGAGTAGATGGGTGCTGGTGTGCCCGCCAGTCTTCAAAACTGTGTTGTCGTGCTAAGACCACGATGGGTGTGTTCGATTCACACATACTCCCGCCAAAACAAAAAAGGCCGAATGGCCTTTTTTGTTTTTGTCAATAAGAAAAATTTAAAGGACAAATTTGATTTCATACAGATTTTCGCTGATGATGCTGTCGGTTTAGAGGCTGGGTTTAGAAGGATAAGCCTAAGAAAATATGTTATAATAATGCTGATTACAATGCCCTGGTAAATAATTGCTGCATCAGCATTAGGTTGTTCTAAGATATCAATGCCGGTGTGGGGATGGGTAGAGTTAGCCTTGATTATCATCTATATAGCTATAAATAGTGATAAACTAGAAAAAACTGACTGATGCTGTTAAAGTATAATAATATGAAAATCAATTTAGGCAGGTGTTATGGCAAATGAATAATAAAATCACAATATTAGTAATAGAGGATGACAGGGATATAAGCAATATGATTTGTGACTTGCTTTTGCAGAATGGATACAATGCAAAGCCAGCTTATTCAGGTACAGAAGCCTTAATGGTTTTTGATAATAAAGTTGACCTCATATTGCTAGATCTTATGCTTCCGGGACTTAATGGAGAACTGGTGCTGCAGGAGATTAGAAAACACAGCAATATTCCGGTTATAGGACTTTCAGCAAAGAGTGATAAGGCCTCAACCATTAATTTGTTGAAATCTGGTGCTGACGACTATATTGTAAAGCCATTTAATAATGATGAATTACTAGCGAGAATTGAAGCACAAATGCGAAGGTATAACCGGTCTTCAAGCCTCCTAAGTGAAAGTAATAAGCTAAATTATAAAAATATATCAATAGATACAGAAACTTTTTCAGTACAGGTTGACGGTACCCCTGTGAATCTTACTAAGCGGGAATTTTTGATACTGGAATTATTGATGAAATATCCTAAAAAGGTTTTTACTAAATCAAATCTTTACGAGCATGTATGGAATGATGAATTTTTTGGAGATGAGAATACTATAAATGTCCACATTAGCAATATTCGCTTAAAGCTTGCAAAGGCAAACCCTTCAGGTGAGTACATACAAACTGTTTGGGGAATAGGCTTTAAGATGAGCGAGTAAACTTTAGACTTTCTTTAGACTTATTTTATTGATTCTTTAACCCTATACTTAATAATAAGGTCATAAACTAAAGGAGAGGAGCGCTTAAGTTGGCTGAATATATTTTACAAACCTTTAATCTTACAAAGCAGTATGGAAATAATACTGCAGTTAATAGTGTAAATATGAAGATTAAAAAAGGAGATATATATGGTTTTATTGGCAGAAACGGTGCTGGTAAAACAACAATGATTAGAATGATAACAGGACTTGTTTCACCAACAAGTGGTGAAATAGAATTATTCTCTCAGAAGTCTGAAAAAAATATTAATGCTGGGCTTCCTAGAATAGGAAGTATTATTGAACACCCAGCTCTATATCCTGACTTGACTGCATATGAGAATATGGAACTACGCGGCAAACTATTAGGAATACCTGGTAAAAAGGTAATTGAAAGCATACTTAAAACAGTAGAATTATCAGATGTGGGCAAGAAAAAGGTTAAGAACTTTTCCCTGGGGATGAGACAACGTCTGGGCTTGGCTCTTGCACTTTTAGGGAATCCGGATTTTCTTATACTTGACGAGCCGATAAACGGACTTGATCCTGAGGGTATTGTGGAGATGAGAAAGCTTTCAAAAAGACTTAATGAAGAGCAGGGGATAACAATTTTAATTTCAAGCCATATATTAGGGGAGTTGTCTAAACTGGCAACACGCTACGGCGTAATAAATAACGGTACATTAGTGGAGGAGTTTACAGCTAAGGAATTAGAACTAAAATGTAGAAAGTACCTGAATTTAAAGGTGAGTGACAGTTCTGCAGCTTCTTTTGTTTTGGAAGACATCTTTAAAACAACAAACTACGAGGTGCTTCAAGACAATGTAATTAAGGTTTTTGATTTATTAGATATGTCAGGAGAAATCTGCCTGGAGCTTGCGAAAAATAATGTAAAAATATATTCTATTGAATCCAAGGGTGATGACCTTGAAAGTTATTTTATGAAACTGATGGGAGGACACATTTATGCTTAATCTATTAAGAGCTGATTTATATAAATTAAGACGAAGCAAGTCCTTCTTTATTTGTTTAGGGATACTTGCAGCTATTGTAGCTTATATTATTATTGATTTTGGCTCCTCAGCACATATAAAAGAACAGTTTAGTCCCAGTACCTTTCACTGGACATATATGATGTTTAAGGAAAAATCTTTTTTACCATACTTTATGCCTGTTTTTCAAGCTATATTTATTACAATGCTCATAACAAGCGAGTACAGCACGGGAACAATTAAAGATTCAGTTTCCTTAGGCTTCAGTCGCATGAAAATTTATATGTCTAAACTAATAACAGTATCTGTAGGTTCAATTTTAATGATGCTTGCTGCATTTATTACTACAGGTATTACATCAATTCTTGTTTTTGGCATATATGGTTCTTTTTCAATGTATGATTTGCTGCTATTTATTCGAATGTTTTTAATCCAGAGTTTGTTATATACAGCCTATGCATCTGTATTTCTAATGATAGCATTTTTGATTAAAAATATAGGAGGAACAATGGCTTTTAGCATATTCTTCAGCCTAATATTAGGTTCTTTGAGTTCAATATTTGGGAATGGTTATTTGGGAAGAGTTATGCTACTTATGAATTTTTCTCCTACTGCAATGCCGAACCCTCAAGCAGTGGATATAAGGATAGCAATTGCAGTAGCTCTATCCTACCTAATTTTATGCTTTAGCATAGGAGGGTTCACTTTTAAAAACCAGGATATCAAATAGATTTGGAGGCGGATTTTATGCTTTGGTTAATTATTATAGTACTTATATTAGTTATAGGCATATTATGCGCCTATATTTTTCTTTATAAAAGACAGATTAGAAGTATTGCCAAAAGACTTCAGTTTATTAGGGATAATGATACAAATATGAAAATAAACCTCCAAGTTAAGATGAAGGAAATCAATGAACTGGCAATTCAATTAAATCATATAATAGACTATTATAAAATCGAGAAAATAGCTATTTCAAAGGCTCAACATGAATTTAAAGAGGAGATAACAAACATATCTCACGATTTGAGGACTCCACTTACATCTATTGCTGGATATGTACAGATGCTGGAGTCAGAGAAGACTCCTAAAGAGAAGAAGAGTGAGTATTACAATATAATAAGAAGACGTATTGAAACATTAGTTAAAATGCTGGATGAGTTTTTTGAATTTACTAGAATTGAATCTGATGAATACCCGTTGCAGCTTGAGAAAATAAATGCAGGCAATGTGCTTGCTGATGTAATTTCTCTATTCTATTATGATTTCATATTAAAAGGCGAAGAGCCAAACATCCAGATACCTTCAACTCCAATTTATATACATGCAGATAAAGATGCATTGACAAGGATTTTCCAAAATTTGATAAAGAACTATCTAAATCATGGAGCAGGAAATATATCTATTTCAATAAAAGAAGAAGAAAATCATGTATGTACTATTTTTAAAAATTATGCACCTAATATAGATAGTAAAGAGGCTGAAAGCTTGTTTAAGCGCTTTTACACTGCTGATAAATCAAGGACTAAGAAAACTACAGGCTTAGGCCTCTCAATTGTAAAAAACTTGGTTGCCAAAATGAACGGTAAAGTTGAAGCATATGTTGAGGATTCATTTCTAATTATTAATGTAACTTTCAACTTATAATTATAACGGACAGGAGATTTTTAAATGAGAAAAAGGTTATATATTATCTTAATGATAATAACATTTTTAATTCCATTAGCTTTTTATCCTTTATCAGTTAATGCTGATACTACTATTAAAAGAGAAGCTGTTGATGAGTTTGTCACGAACTATATAAAGCGTAACGGATTACCTGGTGCTTCAATTGTAATCGTAAAAGAGGGTAAGATAGTATACGAAAAAGGATATGGGCATGATTCTGAAGGTAAACCCTTAACAGAAAAGTCATTAATGAGAATAGGTTCCGTTTCCAAATCCTTCACTGCGTTTTCAGTCTTGCAATTGGTTGATGAAGGGAAAATTAACTTAGACGATTCTGTTGTTAAGTATTTGCCAGAACTTACAATGAACGATAGTAGATTACAAAAAGTTACTATAAGGCATTTGTTAAGTCATACCTCAGGGATTCCAAGCCCCACCATTGTGCCGCCAGCTAATACCATAAAAGCAGGTGTTGAGCGTCTACAAGACTGGCAACTTAAGTGGCAGCCTGGAGATAAATATTCGTATAGTAATCCTAATTATTGGATACTTGCTCGATTGGTAGAAGTAGTAAGCGGTATGGAATTTCCAAAGTATCTTAAGCAAAAGATATTTTCCCCATTAGGAATGGATGATACGCTATCAGCTATAAACTCAGGTGATCCTGTAAAAGGATTATCTCAAGGATACATAACAGCATATGGTACTGCACTTCCTTGGTCAGAGCTTGAACAAATGTTTGCGGGTTCAGGAGGAATAATTTCAACAGCAGATGACATGGGAAAATGGCTTTCCATGCACACTAATGAGGGAAAAAATGTGAATGGAGAAAGTTTACTATCAAAGCCAATCTTAGAAGAATCCTATTCTCCTCAACCTGGAAGTCCTAAATATGGTCTTGGATGGTCTTTAAGTTCTCAAAATGTTAAGCCAGCACGTATTTCTCATAGTGGGGCATTATCTACTATCCAAGCACAACAAGATATTGTACCTTCTAGTGGATATGCTGTAGCTGTGTTGCTTAATAGCTTTACAACTACCTTAGAACACTCATATGAAATTAGTTCAGGGATTATCCAATTGACTGAAGGGCAAATGCCCGCTGCTAAAGCTTCTACACCTAAGATAATAGACTTATCACTTGGTTTCATTACAATAGTATACTTGATATTAGGTGTCAAAGGTATTATGCGGAGTAGGGAGTGGTCCGATAGACATAAACAACATCCTGCTTGGAGATATTATCTTCGTCTAATGCCGCAAGTAATTCCGACCTTGTTTGTAGGATGGTTGTTTTTTATCGTTCCAAGCCTACAAAATAACAGTTCTACAATCAAAGATGCTTTTGGAATTTGGCCAGCTGCAATGATATTTTTGGCTGTAGTTTTCCTAATTGGAGTTGTAGTTACAGTTATGAGAATATACTATAGAGGAGAATTAAATAGAAATTAAAATGTGTTTTATGTTCCCTCAAACTAAATGGTTTGGGGGAACTTTTATTTGGGGGACTCCTCCATAGTGAATATTAAGATAAATTTTCCCACTGTATCTTCGTAAGTAGTTTTACTCAAGGTATTATACTTTATCAGAACTCATTCTCATAGAAGAATTGATTTGATAAAAGCATTTATTAATTTTACAATGAGTATATACCCATTCGAAAAGGGATGGGATTTATGCTGGGAACAAGAGAACAATTTGAGGAAATGTGCTAGGTTACTAGAGACAAAATTCAATCGGCGGTGATGAAAATCATATTAAAAGATAGTTTTACTATGTCATCAATATCTGTTATGAATGTTTTTTAAGGAAGGAGAATAACTATGACAAATAAAGGTTATGAGTTTACAGTAATTCGAGCAGATAAAATGGATTTAGATGTTAGACTGCAAATGTCCAAAGTATTTGCAGATGGATTTACTCAATGGCTAGTTTTCTTTTCAAAGGATAAAAATAAAATAGCAAGATCCTTTTCTCATATGTTTGTTTTAGACCAATTTTATGTTGCAGTTACGGACAATAAGATAGCAGGAATGGTTGCATGTACAGACTGTAAGACACTATCAGTAAGATTAAATATAAAGGAACTGAGAAAGCACTTAGGCTTTTTCAAGGGCAGCATTGCGGCAATTGTATTAAAAAAAGAATTTGAAAACACGATTGAAAATCCTTCTCCCGTAACAGGATCTATAGAATTTGTCGGGACAGCTTCTGAATTTAGAGAGAAAGGTGTGGCATCACAAATTATAAGTTATATTATTGAAAATACAGCCTACCGAGAGTATTTAATTAAAGAGGTTGCTGATACGAATACAGCAGCTATTAACTTATATAAAAAGTTAGGATTTGTAGAATATAATCGGACACCTGTTCCTCAAATGAGAGCCAAAAAAATTGGGATAAATAATTTCTTAGCACTAAAATATACTATAGAATGAATTATCTTTGTAAGTTATAAAACAAAAAATTAAGAAGTAATACCTATTGAGGTAGATTTTGAAGGAAAACAAAAGACTATTTGGCAGCATTAAAAAGCAAATCATATTAATAACGGTATTTATTTTTATGATGGGAGTTAGTTTGACCATTTCAGGACTACTTCCTCCAAGTGGATTTATCATATTCGTAGTCTGCTGTGCAATTATGGGGCTTTAAATTCTATTTTATAGCTGCGTTCAAACGGCTCTTATTCAAGAAAAAGTTAAGCCTAAATATTTGGGAGGTGTGTTTTCTATGACAGGGAAGCATCATAACTTTATCTATGCCGCTTGGTTTAATCCTCTCTGGATTGCTTATTGATAGAGTGGGCGTAAACCATGGGTTTCTAATATCTGGTCCTTTTGAATTTGATGAAAAATCAACTCTTATCGATAATGGAGTCTTAAATAAATATTGCGGTTTGACAAAAATAGTAACAAATGTTATTATGTCTATGAATTTAATAGACAGGAGAAAGTAATGGATGAGTTTATTCGCAATGCAACTATAGAAGATTTTAAAAGAGGGTATGTTTGGGATAGTAAAAAAGCAGAATTTAATTGTTTAATATGTAGAGAATACATTGGTGAAAATGATGATAGTGCAAAGAGGCATTCTACATACCATGGAACACCTATTCAAAGGATGCTTATGCTAGATAAGAAATATACTGGATTGACTGAAATTCAAAAAGAGTTTTTAGAAATGGTATCAAATAAATATAACGACAAGGAAATTGCAATGAAGCTCGCATGTGCAGAATCGACAGTAAGAAATATGAGATTTGCATTGAGGGAAAGGGCAAGACAAGCAAGAGCATTTTTAGCGGTTATGGAATTAGCTGAGGATAAGATGACTAATATAGCAAACCCTAAGCTTCGTGTTTTCCCTGTTAAAGAAGAGAAAAGAAAAGCATTATTGCCAAGATTTGCTGATTTATTTGAGCCAGCTAGAGACTATACAGAAGCTGAAGTAAAGAAAATAATTAAAACTATTTATGAAGATGACGCAATAATACGACGATACCTGGTAGATTACGGATACTTGAGTAGAACTAATGATGGAAGAAAGTACTACAAGAATTGTGAGGAAAGTATTATGAGTAATATAAACAAAAAGGAACTTATTAATAAGTATAAACAGCAAGAAGTAGAGATGGGTATAATTCAAATATTTAATACAGTTAATGGATATTCTTTCGTAGATATATCCACAAATTTATATAAGCCATTTGAATCGATAAAGTTTCAATTAAATTTGGGTAGAGGTAAGTCTAAGAAATTACAAGAGGATTGGACTACTTTCGGAGAAAGTGCATTTGAGTTTAAAGTTGTAGAAAAACTCAAACCTAAGGAAGGTTCCACAGATAAAGAAAAGGTTGATGATTTAAAAGAACTTTTAAATATATGGATAGAGAATCAAGGAGAAAACCTAAGGCTATATTAATAAAACCCTAAGATTTTCATAAGAAAATTATTATGATATAAATTTTTGTTTGGCAGTATTATAATAATGAGTAGGAATAGCAGGGATGAAATGAAGAATGGAGTAATTATGAATAAAAGAGCGAGAATTAAAACAGTCTTTTTATATGGTGTTTTCATTTGTTATATACTTTTGCTAATTAAAATATTGTTGTTATCAAGAACTTCCCATTCGGAGCTTACATCAATCAATCTCATTCCTTTTTATAGCATAAAGGAATATATATTTAGCAACTCTGCCACTATTAAAAAATTCGCCTATGGTAATGTGATAGGCAATATAGTTATCTTTATTCCTCTTGGTACATATTTGTCATTATTAAAAAATGATAAAAGAGTGATAACCAATCTGGTGGTTATATTTATAGTGAGTTTATTTGTTGAAATCATTCAGGGTGTTTTAGGCATTGGAGCATCAGACATTGATGATATAATTCTAAATTGTTTGGGTGGATTGATTGGTATCTTAGGGTATAAATTTTTATTATTTATATTACGAGATGAGAAAAAAGTACATACTGCAATCACAATACTATCTGCTATGGGATTACCTCTTATATTATTTTATTTATTCATGATGAGAATGAAATTCTGAGTATGTTTATTGCGTAAGAATATGAATTAATAGCACCACACGCCCCCCTTATTTTAGGGGGGCTAACTTTTGCGCAGAAATAGTGATATTTGTTTATGCAGGTAGATGAAAAAGAGCTCTTTTAGATCTGGTAATATAATTAATACGGAGATATGACTTTATGTTATACTGCACTATATCTTAAAACCAGAATAAATATAAAAAAAGATACTTAGATATAAATTCCATATGGATGATTATATGCTATAATTTAACATATAATAGATTGCTATAAAGAAGGAGGCATTTATTTAGATTGCATTTTAGCATAGAAAGGGAGGGGCACATGGAAATTAAGTTTAAAAATCAATTAGCCTTAGGGGTTGCCTCGGCAGCAACTCAGATTGAAGGGGGCGAGTGTGGACATAAC
Organism: Clostridium swellfunianum; assembly: GCF_023656515.1. Taxonomy (NCBI): domain Bacteria; kingdom Bacillati; phylum Bacillota; class Clostridia; order Eubacteriales; family Clostridiaceae; genus Clostridium; species Clostridium swellfunianum. The sequence goes on along the minus strand of NZ_JAMOFV010000006.1, from coordinate 2,348,815 downwards.
TGGAATGACTGGTATGCAAAAGGAAAGATTAAAGATCATTCCAACCCTGCCAGAGCAACGGAGCATTATAAGCTGTGGAAAGAAGATGCAAATCTTATGGCAGAGATGAAGATTAAGCATTATAGGCTGGGAATTGAGTGGGCGAGAATTTGTCCAAATGAGGGACAAGTTGATGAGGCGGTAATTGCACATTACAAAGAGGAACTGCAATATTTAAAGGAGAAAGGAATTAAGGTTCTGCTTACCATACATCATTTCACCAATCCCATGTGGTTTGAGCGAAAAGGAGCATTTACAAAGAAAGAGAACCTAAAGTATTTTCTGGATTTTGTGGAGCTTGTTGTAAACGTATTCGGAGAATTTGTTGCTGAGTATATAACAATTAACGAACCTAATGTATATGCAACCAATTCATATTACTTTGGGGAATGGCCGCCTGGAGAAAAATCGCTTTCACAGGCAGTTGCAGTAATGTCTAATATGGCCATTTGCCATATCAAAGCCTACCAGATGATACATAGCATGCGTAAGGCGATGGGATATGATGATACGAAGGTTAGCTTTGCAAATCACCTTCGTGTCTTCGATCCGCAAAATCCTAAGAATCCCTGGCATTGTATTTGTGCCAAGCTATCAGATTGGTTTTTCCAAGGGGCTATTACCGAAGCCATATCCACAGGCAATTTTAAATGGCCCTTAAAAGGAGCAAAGGATATTACAAAAGGCGAATACCTTGATTTCATTGCAATTAATTACTATACCAGGAGTACCGTATCAGGCTTTGGTGATGGGGTCAAGCAGGATGCACCAAAGAATGATTTAGGATGGGAAATTTATCCGGAAGGGCTTGTTTGTTGTTCTAATAAAGTATATCAGCTTTTAAATCGCCCCATTTATATCACGGAGAATGGTACCTGTGATAATAAGGATGCATTTAGAACTAAATATATCTATGAACATTTAAAAGTCATAAGCGAATCGACACTACCTATAACCCGATACTATCACTGGTGTTATTGCGATAACTTTGAATGGATTGAAGGTGAAAGTGCACGCTTTGGGTTAGTACATGTCAACTACGAGACACAAGAAAGAACCATCAAAACTTCCGGTAAGTTTTATACTAGGATAATTGAAGAAAAAGGCATATCTGAACAACTATACAAGGAATATGTAGAACCTCAAAAATACCACTATTAATAGCCATAAACAAATAGAAACAGTATTAAAAAAAGATAGACTAAAGGAGAATAAGCTTTGATTACAGCTGGTAAAACAAGCTTCAGATTAGATACAGAGCATACAACCTATCTTATTCGCAAAACTAAGTACGGACATTTGGAACATGTTTATTACGGAAACTTATTAGATAAAGAAGACGATGTGGAGGCTTTAGCGCAAAAACGGTCCATTATGGTTGGCAGCAGTGTTCTTTACAGCAAGGATGATGATGTATATAGTCTGGATAGCATGTGCTTAGAATGGTCGGACAATGGGAGGGGTGATTATCGGCACAGTCCAACGGAATTTAAAATGCCAGATAACAGCTTTGTTACGGATTTTGTCTATGAAAATCATGAAGTAGTAGAGGGCTCTGTTCCCATGGAGAACTTGCCCACAGCCTATGGGGGAGATAAAACTCTAAAAATAACATTAAAGGATAAGGCATATCCGATTTTTATTGACCTTTATTATACAGTCTTTGAAAAAACCAATGTGATTAGCAGAAGAGCGGTTGTAAGGAACGAAGGAAATGCTCCTATTACAATGAAGCGTATTATGAGCATTTCTATGGATATGCCGGATGAATGCTTTCAGATGTACACCTTGGATGGAGGCTGGATTAAAGAAGCCAACCTGCATAAGCGGCCGGCTTCCTATGGAATTACCATGAATTCTTCCACAACGGGAGCAAGCAGTAACCGTCACAATCCCGCGTTTTTACTTGCAGAAGCTGATGCTAATGAGGACTATGGAAGCGTATACGCCTTCAATATGATTTATAGCGGTAACCATTATAGTATTGTAGAAAAAAATGAACGGGATTATGTTCGTGTATGTATGGGAATTAACCCTCATCTTTTTGAATGGGTATTATCTCCCGGAGAGAAGTTTGAAACACCGGAATGCGTCATGAGCTACAGCAGTCAGGGGTTCAATGGAACAAGTCATCATATGCACGATTTAATTAATGAACATATTATAAGAGGTGACTACAAGAAAAAGGAAAGACCGATTCTGCTTAATAATTGGGAGGCACACTTTTTTGCTTTTAATGAAGGAAAATTATTGCGGCTTGCCAAGGATGCGAAAAAACTAGGGATAGAATTGTTTGTACTAGATGACGGATGGTTTGGCGAGAGAAATAATGATAAAGCCGGGCTTGGAGATTATAAAGTAAACCCTAAGAAATTACCGGAGGGGATGAAGGCCTTTGCAGATAAGATAAGAAACCTTGGGTTAGATTTTGGCCTATGGTTTGAACCTGAGATGGTTAATGAGAATAGCGATCTTTATAGTAGCCACCCGGAATATGCCATTAAGTTGCAAAACCGTTCTTCGGTTTTTGGAAGAAATCAGCTGGTGCTTGACCTTTGCCAGAAAGAAGTCCGGGATTATATTGTTAAGCAAGTTAGCAGCATTTTAGATGAGGCAGAAATTTCTTATGTGAAATGGGATATGAACCGCCATATTGCAGAAGCATTTTCGAAAGCCTTGCAAAACCAAGGTGAGTTCTATCATCGCTACATTCTTGGTCTCTATGAGGTGTTAAAGAGGATATTTGAGCCGCGGCCCCATATTTTGCTGGAGAGCTGTTCCAGTGGAGGCAATCGGTTCGATTTAGGAATGCTTTGCTTTAGCCCGCAGATTTGGACTTCTGACGATACGGATCCCATTGAGCGGATAAAAATTCAGACAGGCTTATCCTATTTTTATCCGCAGTCCACCTTGGGGGCTCATGTTTCAGAGGCTCCTCATCAGCAAACCTTACGTGAGACACCACTTGCCACCCGTTTCCATGCAGCTTGCTTTGGGTGTCTTGGATATGAGCTTGACTTAAAGTATCTGACACCGGAGCAAAGAAAAGACATTGCAGAGCAAATTGCATTTTATAAGCAGTACCGAAAGATTTTTCAGTATGGAAGCTTTTATAGAATAAAATCCTATAAACCTAATAAAGTTATATGGGAAACGGTAAGCGAAGATAAAGAAACCGCACTCACTGGCTTTTTTCAGATCTTAGCCACCGCGGCAGAAAGCAGCGACAAGCTAAAAGTGATTGGACTTAAAAAGGGAAGGTATACCATTAGAACAAGACCGCAAAAGCTTTATGTTGAGCGTTTTGGAGGGCTAATTAAGCATGTTGCTCCTGTGGAGTTAAATCCCGATGGTGTAATTATGAGGGTAGCCAATCGCCATTATAGTCTGAAGGATTGTGTGGAGACCTATACCTGTTCTTCAGAGGCACTTGCAGCAGGAATACCATTATGTGAGCAGTTTATCGGTACAGGCTATCACGACAAGGTACGAATGCTCGGAGATTTTGGGTCAAATATGTATATTACAGAAAAGGAAAATATACAACAAAAGTAGTATTTTTGCTTTATATTCAGCAAGCTTGCAAAGAAAAGGGGGATAAATATGATAGTAAAAACAAAAAGGAATTATAATCGTTATATGTTTGGTCTTGGTACTATCGGCAGAGATATGCTTTATACAATTGTAAGCATGTATCTTCTATTTTTCTTGACGGATATTTTGGATTTGCCGGATTCCACTATGTGGTGGATGACGGGAGCAATGACAATACTTCGCGTATTCGATGCAGTAAATGATCCAATCATGGGATTTTTGGTAGATAATACTCGCTCACGCTTTGGCAAGTTTAAGCCATGGATTGTGATAGGAGGCATTGTTGGAGGTTTTCTCACAGTTTTATTATTCTTTGATTTTGGCTTGAGTGGAACATCATATGTAACAATGTTTGTTGTTATTTACCTTCTCTGGGACTTTACCTATGGAGCCAATGATATAGCTTATTGGTCAATGCTTCCTTCCTTGACTCTTGACCAAAAGGAACGTGAGAAAACTGGTTCCTTTGCTAGAATATGTGCAAATATAGGACTATTTACAACGGTAGTGGGTATATTGCCTTTTACCAACGCCTTGGGTGGAGATAAAAGGGCTTGGCAGATTACAGCAATTGTGATTGTATTGGTTACCTGGGCATTTCTTATGTTTACGGTATTTGGAGTGAAAGAAGATAAAAATATTAATGTTAAGCAGGAGTCCACTTCCTTAAAGGAAATGTTTAGTGTTCTGTTCCACAATGATCAGCTATTATTTACAGCCATATCAATGGCCTTATTTATGATTGGTTATTCTACTACCACCAGTTTTGGAGTCTATTTCTTTAAATATGCTTTTAAAGATGAAGGAATGTATTCGGTGTTCGCTGCGATTCTTGGGATATCACAGCTGGCAGCCTTATCCGTATTTCCTCTATTCTCAAAGAAATTCAGCAGGAAAACCTTATATGCCTTTGCAACTATATTGGTAGTAGCAGGGTATGTAATATTCTTTCTTTCGCCAATGAGTATGTTGTTTATCGGCGCTGCTGGCATCCTTCTTTTTACAGGGCAGGCTTTCATTCAGCTCTTAATGCTGATGTTTTTGACGGATACGGTAGAGTACGGACAATGGAAGCTTGGACGCCGCAACGAAAGCATCACTTTCTCTGTACAGCCCTTTATCAATAAAATAGGTGGAGCAATTGCTAATGGGATTGTTGGCGTGACCTTAATAGTGTCTGGTATTAATGCTGCAAAAACACCCAATGATGTTACAGATTCAGGGCTTCTTATTATGAAGCTGGCAATGCTGATTTTACCTCTCATTTTTATTGTAATTGGTTATATTATCTATTATAAAAAGTTCAGGATTGATAAACAGATGTATGACAGCATAATATCTCAATTGGCTGCCCGTGGTGATATAAATGCATAACAGGAGTGATGCTTCTATGCTAACAAAAAACAATCGTATCAAAGATGTGTATAAGAGCCCAATTGGAAGGGACATTATTAATAGGGTGCTCTTGCAAATGAATATAAGCAAAAGGGCTATTACTAATCCTATCGTAGGTAATCTGAAGCTAAAGGCTTTGCCAAAGCTTCTAAAAAGCCAGCTGGATGAAGGTTTTGTAGATACTTTTCTTACTCTTTTAAACACCGAACAGGAAACAGCAAAGGTCGATGAGGAACCAATTCAAAAAGCTTGGTGGAAGGAAGCGGTATTTTATCAGATTTATCCTAGAAGCTTTAAAGACAGCAATGGAGATGGCATTGGCGATCTGCAGGGCATAATAAGCAAATTGGACTACATAAAAGAGCTGGGTATTGATGCTATCTGGCTTTCACCTATATATGATTCTCCCAATGATGATAATGGGTACGACATAAGAGATTATCATAAAATAATGGCTGAGTTTGGTACAATGGAAGACTTCGATAAGCTACTAACTGAGGTTCATAACCGGCATATGAGACTTATTATGGATTTGGTGGTTAACCATACCTCAGATGAACATGAATGGTATCAGAAGGCTATAAATGAACCGGATTCAAAGTATGGAGACTATTATATTTTTAAAGACAAACCAAACAACTGGACCTCATTTTTTAGCGGCAGTGCTTGGAACTATGTAGAAGAACGCAAGCAATATGCTCTGCATTTATTTTCAAAGAAGCAGATGGATTTAAACTGGGAAAATGAAACACTTCGTCATGAGCTTCATGCTATGGTAAAATGGTGGCTGGAAAAGGGTGTAGATGGATTCCGTTTAGATGTCATTAATTATATATCTAAGCGCATTGGTTTGCCGGATGGTAATGAAAGTATTGGCAAGCTTATGGGCTATCATGGAGTAGAGCATTATTTCTACGGACCTCGCCTCCATGAATATCTGCATGAAATGAAAGAAAAGGTGTTTAGCCCATACAAGGCTTTTTCCGTTGGAGAAACTCCTGGAACAGGAATGGAGATGAGCAAGCTATTAACTGCTGATTATCGAAAGGAACTGGACATGGTATTTTCCTTTGATCATCTGGAAACTCCGGGACATACACGTTTTGATGACTATCAATATGACCTTAATTATTTAAAAAGCTATATGATTAATTGGATGGAGAATTACGGGAATCATTGTCAGCCCTCACTATTCTATGAAAACCATGATAATCCACGCATGATTTCTAAGATAAATCCAGATATGCAGAATCGAAAGGTCCTGGGCAAGCTTTTGGCAGTAATCCAGCTTACCTTGCGAGGTACCCCATTTATTTATCAGGGTCAGGAGCTTGGAATGATAAATCAGAATTTCAAATCCATTGAAGAGTTTCGTGATGTGGAGTCGTTGAATCTTTATGAGGAGCTGTGTAAAACAATGAATAAGGAAGAGGCCTTTGCTAAAATATTAGCCGGGTCAAGAGACCATGCCAGAACACCTATGCAGTGGAACAATCAGCAATATGCAGGCTTTTCTACTGGGGAGCCCTGGATTATAATGGATGAGGATTATAAAAATTGCAATGCAGAGGCGCAGATTCAAGATGAGAACTCCATCCTTAGTTTTTATCAGAAATTGATTGCGTTCCGAAAAGAGCATAAGGTTATCTATTATGGAGATGTAGTATTTACAAATAAAAAAGAAAAAGATATATTCACCTATTATCGTAAGGATGAAAAAGAAACTCTGTATATTGAAATAAATTTAAGTTCATCCAGTAAGAAACGAACAAAGTCTCCTGAAGGGATTCCTTTGTTATCCAATTATGCAGAAGTATCATCATTCCTACGGCCATATGAGGCAAGTATATGGAAAATTAAATAGTGATAAGCCCCAAAGCAGGAAGTTTAAAGCTTTAGGGCTTCTTTATTATTAAAGCATTGAAAGTCCAGAGATTATATACAACTCTTACCAGGTTTGCTATAATGGTATAAAATTCTAATTAGGAGATGCAGGAGGAGCTATGAGTGCAAATTTTTATCACAATAATTCAAAACAAGTACACTTAAAGAACGGTAGTAATCTTGTAATAAGAAGACCTGTAGCAGAGGATGCGGAAAAAATGGTTGAATACCTTAATATTGTGGGCGGAGAGAGTGATAATCTGCTGTTTGGCAAGGGCGAATTTAGGCTTTCAGTTGAGAAGGAAGCAGAGTACATTAAAAGTATAAGCAGTGATAACAATATTCTTATGCTTTTAGGAATTATAGATAACAACATAGTAAGCGTGGCTCAGATAACCAGCAGCAACAGAAAAAGAATAGCCCATAATGCTGAGATTTCTATTTCAGTAAAAAAGGAATATTGGGGAACTGGTATTGGAAGTGCTGTAATGAGCGAGCTTATAGAGTTTGCCAAGGAACATGATATTATAAAAAATATCAGTCTTGGCGTTAAGGCAAGCAACCTTAGTGCCCTAAAGCTTTATGAAAAGTTTGGCTTTATTAAGGTTGGCGCACATAAAAACTTTTTCAATGTAAATGGTGTTTTTGATGATGAAATATTAATGGATTTATATTTATAAAATATTTTGATTACAAAGAAGCTTAATAACTTTAGGCATAATAAAGCAGTGCTTAAAGTTATTAACATATTCTTGTACCATTATAGCAAAAACGGCTGATAGGGTTTATCAGCCGTTTTCGTTTAGTATTGCTATTTAAATTTTGCCCATATTAATCCTACAGGGACATCAGATAGCTAACATAATCTATCAGGTTCATAAGACCAAAGCCAAATGCTAAAGCAAAGTACTCCATACAATCATCTCCTTTAATATCTTTTGGAAAAGATAACTTTAAAGCAAATTATAGAGTATAGCTTGGGAAACTTTGCGGCCTGACATTATTATTATCTGAAACAAAAACCTTCCTACCAAACGCAGGCTTTTTCTTAGGGCCATCTATTTTACCTGCCAAAACATTAGGAGTTAAAAATATTAACATACATATTAATAAAGAGGTTCTCACGTTTTTCATAGCCAGTACCTCCTTATAAAAATATTTTAGTCAAATAAAACAGACAATTATAGTATACGTAAATATTAAGAAAATAGCCAAAGATGTTATTTTTTATATTTATATAAATAATTTTATACCACGTGGGCAAAAGAAGGGAGTTTATGAGCAAATACTATTAAATCAGATAGTTAGCCTTATAAGCTCCTTTGGAGTACAAGCCTTAACTGCACTGCCAAGAGAGCAGTACATAGCCATTTCAAATAAGCTTAAAGCACTTGGGTAAGAAAATATAAGAACATAAGAACAAAACAATATAAGAAGTTAACTTTTTATATTTTTGCTAGGCTTCAAGATAAACTAGCATCTGAATAAGTATATTAGTGTATTATATGCAAGAATATGGTATTATTTAGTTAGAGGCTAATTTAGTAGGGAGGGGGATTATATGCAAGCTTTGGGAGGAGTTCTTGTTTTTAGTGTACCAGTGATTTTAAAAGCAATTTTAGAGGCATTACTATATATTTCACTTATTGTAGTAGCATTCAAAGTTGTTCAAGCACTAAATATATATATCAATAAAAACTCAAGATAGTTTTTGAGCTTTTGCTCTGCTGGGAGTTTAGTTGTGATGAAAATATTGATATTAGTATTCCTAAAATAAATTAATTAAATGGGGATGATGAAATTGGAATGTCCATACTGTAAGGAAAAGCTGAAAGTAGGATTTATTCAAGGGGGAAGATACTCGTTTAAATGGCACAATGCCGATGCGGGGGCAAAAGAAAAATACACTATTTTTGGCGGTGAAGTGCTAAGTTATAACAGATTGGTTAAATGCTTTAGATGCACAAAGTGTCATAAAATAATAATTGATTTATATGACTGTAAACTATAAGTATAAATAAGGGCAGTTTTAAGGTAACTATTGTACTAAGCCAAAGAGAGGATAATGAAATGTTAGGATTAAAGACAGTTGTTTTAGAATGCAAAGATATTCCACAATTACTGGATTTTTATAGCCAGCTGTTAAAATGGCCGGTTGTATACAAGGAAGAGACCTTTGTGCGAATTCAATCGGGAGATACAGGTATGTGTATAGGTTTTCAATATGCCGAGGATTATATTCCACCGGTATGGCCATCCCAGGTTGGAAAGCAACAAATGATGTGTCATTTGGATTTTGGAGTAACAGATAAAAATGAATTGGAAGCAGCGACGAAAAAGGCAGTACAATTAGGGGCGAAAATTGCAGATGAGCAATTTGGTGAGGATGAATGGATAACTTTGATTGATCCAGCGGGACATCCCTTTTGTTTTGTGCTTTGGGACTGATACTAGATAACTGATTTAAATATAACTTTCTAATTATATCTTATGATGAAATATTTTAAGGGGATTAGATTATGGCTAATAAAATAAAGTTGACTCATAATGTGAAAGCAATCGGTATAATTGCATTAATAGGGGTAGTTATTTTGGGGATATTTTCTCTACCAGATATGCAAAGAAATAGAGCTGCGGATAACTATTATAAATCACTAATTAAGCAGGAATTTAGCAAAGCTTTTAATTACGTACTATTATGGGATGGGGTTGTGAGTACTCCATCAAAATATTCAGAAGAAAAAGCAAAGAGTATTTATCTAGAAAAGATGAACAGATTAACAAAAGAAAAGGATTATAAAATCAAGAGTGCCAATACCAAGATTGTCAACCGTGATAGGATGTTCTTTATCGAGGCTGATGTTACAGCAGAAGTAAATGGTCAAACTATCAAATATCACGATTTATTACAATTTAGAAGCAATAATAAACTATTCATAGATTATAGTGATGATGTTTATAGTCATTTAAGAGATGGGAAGTTAGAAGGATGGAGTGAACTTCTAAATAGATAGTAAGGTAAAAGCTAGTGTTTGTCGCAATGCTCTAAAAGCAGGCACAAACCAATTCCAAAACGCCTACGTCAACTATGCATTTTATAATTAGCAAAACAATATAATTATAATGATTAATAAAATTTAATGGGGGATTTTAATGAAAAAACCATCTGGAAAGGTTAAACCAATTTTCGCGGTATTGGGAATAGCGGTTATAACATTTCTAATTATTTGGGGATTAGCAGCTTTAAAGGGTTTACTAATTAACGGCATATAAGCTTGAATATTTTCTTATATATAATGCAACCACAAAAATCAAATAACTGTTTCTAACACCGTATTATTCATCAATGAATTTTACGGTGTTTTTATTTTTGAAGTTTTGGAAAGAGGATGCTCCATGCTTATAAATGACAGACAAATCATAATATCAGCTGCAGGAAGCCGAAAAGCTGCCTTTTGAAGAAGATTTTTTCTGGCTTGCAAGGCCTAAGAAAATTTCCACTACCATTGCTATTGCTAAGACTACAAACAATCTGCATATTATCTTTGAAAATGACCCGCTATTCCAGGCTGGAAAAGTTAGATTTAATAAAAGCTGAGCTTAAGGCTTATATAGACAACTTTAGTTTACTCAGCGAGGCTGTAGTTAATATGGCTAGAGAGTTTGAGGCCTTGGTTGGTTTTTGTTTTAGATTATTAAGTTGTATTTTTTATATACGACTGTAGAAATCATAAAGTAAATATATAGTAAAAGTTACAGTTGGTGTATAATTTAATTAATAAAAAAGATTGCTGAGGAACTGTAATCTATTACTAATTAGATAGGGGGCTAAGATGCATGAGATTTGATAAGAAATTTATTGTGCTTTTATTAATTATTATCTTGTTTGGTTTGGTGTTGTTTCTACCAAGTATTATTAACTCTATTCCTTCATATAAATTAAAGTTTGTAATTACCATTATAATTTCATTACTATTTTTTTTATTTCTCGTATATATAACTTATGATGATGTAAGAGAAAAAAAGTTTACCACAACTACAGGGATAGTGTTAATAGAACTAATAACACTTCTTGTATATATTGTTGTAAGTTATACTTTCTTTAAAAATTTAAATGTAATAGATACCAAAGTTCTATTACGAGAAAATCATATTCGTGTAGCATCATATATATATTTACTTTGTTCATCAATATTATTAAACTTTCTTAAAAGCGAAAGGTTCATTAAAAAAAGATAACAATATGTTCGCGGACATGCCATAGACTATGCTAAAAGCTAGCTAAGGCTATGGCACGCCGCAAACACGAAACGTTATGTGAAATTAGCTAGGTAGTTTGCGCTCATTTAAATTTAATTATACCAGGGGGGTTTTGAATGAACGAATATCGAAATAAGCATATTAAATGCTTTAATCCATCCACAGAAGATAGAAGTTTATATGCTAAACAACGAATATATCACTATACATCTCCACGCGGGCTTTATGCCATTTTAGACAATTCCACTATTAGATTTACTGATTGCCAGTTCTTAAATGATAAATCAGAATATACGCATATCAAAAAACCACTAATTAAAGCTTTTGAAGAAATTAAACATGAATTACACAATGATTTGGAAACAGGTGTAATGGAATTACTCAATAATAATTTTGAACAAGATGATATTAAGATAGAGGGGAAATCTTCTAAACAATCATTACAATTTATAAAAAAGAGGTATTATGTATTTTGCAGTTCAACAGCACAAGATTCATTAGGAATGTGGAATTACTATGTAAAAGGTGGCAATTATCAAGGATATAATATGGGGCTTAGTATAAGTAAGTTACTTGATTGTTTTTCGACCATTAGAAATCCTGAAATTGATGTTTTTTACGGTAAAGTAATTTATAAGGAAAGGGATCAAATTAATCTACTAAAAGATTTACTATTAAAAGCAGACCAAGATCTCGAAGACAAATTGAGAAAAGCTACAAGTTCAGAAGATATTAGTTTAAGTGAACAAGATATAATAGGAGAAGTGTTAGCATTTATAGAAAACTACAGATTGTTTTTTAAGGATGAAGCATTCAGCAATGAGAAAGAATATCGATTTGTAATAAAACTTCCGATTGAATTTACACCTAATACGAGCGATCCAATTTCTATTGGATTCGATGTTAAAAATGGAGTCTTCACACCTTTTTGTGTATTGTCTATTAGTAAAGAAAACACAATTGATTCTATAATGTTATCTCCAATGCTAGAAAGTGAGTTAGCAGAGCAAGGATTAAAAAGATATTTAAACCTTAAAGGTTTTAGTAGTATTACAATTGAACAATCAAAAGTACCAATACGATATTAAGAATCGTTATGAAAAATGTAGAATCAACATTACAGGGGTGGTATTATGTTAGAAAAAGTAAATTTGAGATCAGCAGTAAATTTGGTTGATAAGTTATATGTATATGATAAGATAGGTCAATTAAATGGGCATATTCTTAGTGTTGTCAATGTAGAAAATCGCACATTGGATTTTCATATTCATGAATGTTCAGATGAATTGTTCTATGTAATTGAAGGCAGGTTTCATTTGGAAACCGATGAAGGATTGATTGAAGTAAATGAAGGAGAATTTATTATTGTACCTAAAGGAATTAGACATAGACCTGTAGTGAAGAACTTAACAAGATTCTTGATGATTGAGTTAGAAGGTACACTTAACAAAGAAAATAGTGGAGATTTATATGAGGATTAACTCAGTATTATAAGCATAATTTACTGTAAGCTTGCTGTACAATATTGAATTATTAGGATAAAGATAGGTAGGTAATTGCCACTGCACATAGCAACATGCCCCGTTTGTTGTGGCGATTTAGGGCCATGCCTACGAGGCATCCACAACACACCTGCAAAACTTATAAATGGATTGACAGGTGTCGGCAGCACGAAATGTTAGTCGACATTTAATTAAATAAAGTATTTGAATAATTTAATTTTCTATATGGGGGAAGGATAATGGATTTAACAAAATCACTTCTGGATGAATTTGGTATAAACCCAAACGAAGAAATATTACAATCGTTAAAAGGTATTGATTATCCAAAAGACTATAATCCTATTGAGGATTTTGCTAAAAAGATAATTGAACGAAATAAATTTATTAATAATCTTATTCAAAAAGGATTTTTACAAAATGACATTTCAAATTTTAATGTTTTAGAAATTGGCGGTGGAATATGTAGTACCGCAGCAGCATTTGCAAATAAATGTAATACCGTAATTTCATTTGAATTAGAAAAAATACATTGTTTATATGCTAAAAGGTGCAAAGAATATTTTAATATTCAAAATTTAGCTATATATTTGGGAAGCATCATCGGAATAGAAAGAAATAAGCATTATTCAATAAAGAGTAATTCAGTAGATTTAGTAATTTCTTATCTAGGAATGTTCAGATTTACTATTTTAGATAGTTTAGACACAATACATGAAACATTAAAACCGAATGGAAAATTCATTTGTGTATATCCTAGATTTTGGACAAATTCAACTGAAATAAACAGTATTGATAAAGAACTTTTAAACAGAGCATTATCTAAAAATCAAGACTGGAATGAATTTGAAAACGAGCTGAAAGAGAAGCTTAGTAATTTAAATTTTGCAATAGAACATGAAGGTGTATTTGAAAATCAAGAAATGATACCAATGGGGGGAGATGTGATAATTGGATCAAATATTGCATCTACAAGGGAAGAGTATTTAAATAATCCTATTGAGGAAGTTATTTTTGGAAAAACACTTATAACATGTAATACTTTAATATGTCGTAAATTATAGAATGTATAAAAATGCCGACTAACAACACTTTGCCGGCTTCAATAGCGTTTCACCCAAATGCCCTAGCTAACCTACTGGAAGACACCTCAAAACTAGAGATAATCGTAAACTATCAGCAAATTTGTATCAAGGTTTATAAGGTTTAGAGGACTGTTATCAAAATATAGTTGCCAAAGGAGAAATTTTATGAAAGAGTATTTCCTAAACAAAACTAGTTGTATGCTTCGCTATAATGATTTTCCGGGCGATGAAATGCCGATTATTTTTATCCATGGACTTGGTTGTGCTGGATCGTTTGATTATCCTCAAGTAGCTGCACAAGAAGCTTTGAGAAAACATCGATGCATTTTAATAGATCTCTTAGGTGCAGGATACAGTGACAAGCCTGATAATTTTGGATATACAGTTAAAGAGCACGCAGAATATTTAGTAGAATTTATTGATTCTTTAAAAATTGATTCATTTATCTTATTTGGGCATAGTTTAGGCGGCGCAGTTGCACTTTCTTTGGCTGACATGTGTAAAGGCAAAATTTCTAAGATTATTCTAAGTGAATCAAATTTAGATAAAAGTGTTGAAGGTTCAACAAGTAAGTATATTTCTTATTTTGATTTACAGGACTTCATTAGTAGTGGATTTAATAAGTTGATTCAGGATAGTAAAGCAAGTGGAAATGAGATGTGGGCAGCATCATTATCTCTTTGGTCACCTAAGGCTGCATATTTGATATCAAAATCTGCAGCAATAGGTGAAGAGCCTTCGTGGAGAGAAATATTATATTCACTTCAATGTCCTAAAACATTTATTTTTGGAGAGAGCTCATTGCCAGATCCAGATATGCAGGTGCTCTCTGAGCATGGTATTAAAATTGAGATTGTAGAGAAAGCTGGGCACTCTATGGCTTGGGAGAATCCAAAAGGACTAGCTGAAGCAATTATGAATAGTGAATGAGAACTTTAATTGGTCAGAAGCTGCATGGGGAAAACATTGAACAGCTTGAAGGCGAAATAAAAAATAATAAAGGTTTAGTTACAAAGCAAGTTGAAGTTGTTTCTTAAAATGAGAAACTAATAAATTGTATATTGTGGGGGTAGGTAAATATGGGAAAAGAGTTATCGGAAATGACGTTAGAAGAATTATGGGAGTTATTCCCTATCATTTTAAAAGAACATAATAAAGAATATAAAAATTGGTATGAAATTGAAAAAGAAAATCTTTTAAATTGTATTAATAAGAAGAATATTTTACGCATAAATCATATTGGAAGCAGTGTAGTTGAAGGGTTAATATCTAAGCCAACAGTAGATATTTTATTAGAAATTGCTAACGAAACAGATATTGAACAATTAACCAATACCCTAATTGAGAAGGGTTGGATATTGATGTCTTCCCGAAGAAATCCAACCTTGCAGCTCTCCTTTAATAAAGGCTATACAAAACAAGGGTTTGCGGAAAAAGTATATCATCTGCATGTTCGTTACTACGGTAACTGGAATGAGTTGTATTTTAGAGATTACCTTATAGAGCATAAAGAAGTTGCTGATGAATATGGCAAACTCAAATTAGGCTTGATTGAGAAATATGAACATATTCGAGATGGATATACAGATGCTAAAGCCAATTTTATTTTGAAATATACAGAAAAAGCAAAAGAAGAATACAATAACAAATATAACCCCGTATAACAATATAGTTACGATTTGCTTGGCACATTTCACATCCTAGAATAAAAGCTATCTAAAGCTGTGAATGTGAAGGCAGTGAGTACAGAATGTTATGTGGTTTTTAAAAAAGAGTATATTTATATTTTGAGAGGTGAGAAAGCATGAAAAAGATAACAAAATTGTTTACCAATATAAAAGCCGAGGAGACCTGGCTTGCTCAGCAGAAGGGATGGAAGCTTGTTTATACCAATGGTATTCGCTATACATTTGAGGAGAGCTGTTGCATATATAATTACGAGTATATATATTTTGATAAAAGCAAGAAGGAATTGGACGATATAAGAAAACAAATTGTAGATGATGACATAGAATTTGTATGCAATTCATCATCTTGGGCTCTTTTCAGAAAAGATGCAGCAAAAGGGCAAATTCATGTTTATGCTGATAACTACCTGAAATATAAGATACTAATGAAAAAATACAAGTCAGCCATGGCTTTAGGTGCCTGCTATATGTGTCTAGGTTCTTCACAGGTTGCCTTAGCATCTGCAGTGAATAGTTTCTTCAATTTAGCTTCGCCATTATTTTATTTAAGTAGTTTTATGTTTTTCATGGCTGCTTCTTCTTATAAGAAATATTCATTAGAGTATGATGATGGTTCCTACGCTGAGAGAATGAAGAAAGAAAAGTAGTGGGAAGTACTTCTTCAAACAATACTTTTAATATTTATACTACAAAAGACTAAAGAAGTCCGTCAATATAAATAACAATTTGAAAGGGGAAGTTTACAGTGAAAAATCTGAAAGTAGCTTTATTGCAGCATATGCCTGGAGATACCTTAGAGGAGAACCTACAAAAGGGGTTGGATTATTGCAGAAAATCCAAGGAAATGGGTGCAGAACTAGCATTGTTTCCTGAAATGTGGAGTGTTGGCTATAACATTCCTGAAGATATTGCTGAATTGAAAGCAAGGGCTGTAGCTGCTGATAGTGAGTTTGTTAATTCATTTGGTAAACTTGCAAAAGAACTTAATATGGCCATCGGAATAACCTTTCTTGAAAAGTATGAGCCGCTGCCAAGGAACACGCTCTGTCTGTTTGATCGTTTTGGCAACAGGAGACTTACCTATGCAAAGGTACATACTTGTGATTTTGGTGATGAGTGCCGATTAACCTCAGGCGAAGATTTTCATGTTGCCAATTTAGATACTGAGCAGGGCAATGTAAAAATAGGTGTAATGATTTGCTACGACAGAGAGTTTCCTGAAAGTGCTAGGATTCTTATGATAAAAGGGGCTGAGATTATTTTAGTACCAAACGCTTGCCCTATGGAGATAAACCGCATTTCACAGCTTAGGGCAAGAGCCTATGAAAATATGGTTGGCATTGCCACTGTAAATTATCCAAAAGGCAAGCCTGACTGCAATGGGCATTCTACCGCATTTGATGGTATTGCATACAGGCCTTCTGACTTTGGTTCTAGAGATACGCTTATTCTTGAAGCTGGTGAACGAGAGGGCATTTATATAGCTGATTTTCCTATTGATGAAATCAGAGAGTATAGAAGCTGTGAAGTACATGGCAACGCCTATCGCCATCCACAGAAATACAAACTACTGGTGTCTGAAAATATTGAAGAGCCATTCATCAGAAAGGATTACAGAAAACAGTAAGGGAAAGCAAAAGGTCAAAGTGTAATCTCAATTTATAATTGTTAGAGCTAGAGGGCTTATTCTCTCGCAGCAGAAAAAGTTAACAATTTAACTTTTTAACAATTTAACTTTTTCTGCTGCGAGAACTTTGTTGGCAATTTGCAGCTTACGCTCTATGCAACGGTAAATAATTATAAAGGAGTATAAGGTTATGAAATTTAATTTATCAAAAGTTTTATTTGGTATTGGTACTCTATTGTTGATAATTTTTTTAGTAGGTTTAGTGTATATATACTATGATTATTATGCTAAAACTATTTTTTCGTACTCTTCTGCGGGGTTATCTGTATATATTATAATTCATGCAGTAATATTTTTAGTTCCAAGTATTCTATGCTTTATAATATCCCTACTGTTGCGTTCAAATTCTAAAAATAAAGCTTAATTCTATGTAGGTTGTTCTCTTAAAGCTACTCAAATGTAAATCCCTTTGAAAAGTGTCACCTTGGGCACTAAGCCAAGTCTAGCTAAGTGCCCAAGGTGTCGTAAATTCACTTAGAAATACCATATGTTAATGCCTTGCTTAAATAACAGAAGCTAAAACACTCTCTGTTTATTACATATTAGTTTATAGGTTTCTGAGGTTAATACAAATAAAATACTGAAAATTAGCAGATATCTTAGTGCATATATATTTATTTGAGCATGGAGAAGATCTAATCCATGCTTTTTTCCTATATTATATAATATCCTGCTTGCAACAATATACAAAACAAATAGAAACATAGAAACTGCACCGGGAGAAAGCATTTTATTATTTCTCGGATAAACAATCTCCTTTTTGGACTTTCGAAATATTGGATTGAAGATAAAAAAGAAAAATCCAAAATAAATTATAGTACTTATCGTGAAGCTTGGTGCATTTAAAAATATCATATCAAGTACTATTCCTAGCAGCATATAAAAGATAAGCACCTCAATAAAACTTATGATTCTCAGCATAAAACTTTTTGTGGTACTGTATTCACTTATTATTGAATCGCAAAAGTTCTTATGGTCATTTCCAAGAAATAAATTTATATCTTTATCTTCAATTTGTGCTTGAAGCATCATATCCAGTACTTGCTGCAATACTTCTTCTCTTTCAAAAAACACTAAGGAACTGTTAGATAGGTAATCTTTTATAGCATCATATGCTTCCCGGTTCGCTTCATTTAGTTTAGTTTGCTGTCTTATCCTTATTCTCAATAATCTTAATTCTAATAGCATATTTTATGCCTCCCCAATAAATAAAAATTAATACTTCAATCAGGATTCATCCTTTAGTACATTTTCTATATTTTCCTTGATTTCTCCCCATACGCTGATAAATTCATTTAACTCAGTCCGTCCAGCATTCTCTAAGTAATAATACTTTCTCATAGGTCCTAAAGGTGAAGGTTTCATAACGGAATATATAAGATGTTTTTTCTCAAGCCTTATGAGAATAGGATACACACTCCCTTCTGTAATTTCTCTAAAACCATACTGAATGAGCTTTTCACAAACCTGGTATCCGTAAGTTTCATTCTTATCAATAATTCTTAATATGCACCCTTCTAAGAGTCCTTTCAAAATCTGTGTACTATTTGCCACTTTTATCACCTACTTTGCATTACCAAATAGCTTATATGAAAATAATACCAATGCTACTTTGCATTGTCAAGTAGTGTGTGAAAATAAAATAACAGATTAATAATCTTTTTATATAGAGCTGTGTAAAATATTGGTCTATAATCTATATATAGGTTGTTGATTAAATGCAGCCAAAACACATGGAGCTAAGGTTCAGGAAAGTGGGCATTCAGAGACGGTAAGTTGGTAATTAATTTAGAGGGGGATATTTATGAAGGTTATAACACTATTTGAAAATAGGACTATTTCAAAAGAATATAAGAACAAGCATGGTTTATCGCTCTATATTGAAACATCTAAGCATAAAATATTATTCGACACGGGAACTGATGATACATTTGCACTTAATGCCTGTAAGTTAGGTGTAAAACTAGAGGATATAGACATAGCAGTAATATCCCATGGCCACTATGATCATGGTGGTGGACTAGAAACATTTTTAAAACTAAATAATAAAGCAAAGATTTATATTGGAAAAGGTGCATTTGATAAGCATCTTATAAAACTATTTGGGATTATTAAGTATAGCATAGGTTTGAAGAAGGATTTAAACAATAACAATAGATTTGTGCTTGTAGATGAAATGATGAAAATAGATGATGAACTGATTTTATTTGGAAATGTTAAAGGTGATAAATTGATACCTAAGGGAAATGATAAGCTATTAAAAGAGTATAGTGATGGATTGGCGAAAAAAGATGATTTTGAACATGAAATAAATCTTCTGATTAATGAAAAGGACAAGTATACTTTATTTTGCGGGTGTGCACATAAAGGTATAATTAACATAATTGAGAGAGCAAAATCCATTATAGATAGCAATGTTACTACAGTAATCGGAGGATTTCATTTATTAGGAATGAATGTTAATAATTTAAACACAAAAGAGTTCTTAAACGAGCTTTCAATGCTTTTAGATAATAATAATGTAGAAAAGTATTACACATGCCATTGTACCGGTGAAAAAGCGTATAGTTATCTAAGCCAAAAGATGAGTAAGCTAAAGGAGATAAAAACAGGAACAGTTATTGAAGTGTAGCAGTTCACTGCACCTAGCAATTCGGTATAGATTGGAGTGATATATAATGATAAAACCAATTGTAAAAGATATACTGTTTTTAGGACAAAAATCAGAAAATGCAACTAAAAATGATATAGTAGTAATTGATGATTTAATAGATACATTAAGAGCAAACCTTGAGAATTGTGTTGGATTGGCTGGTAATATGATTGGAGTGAAAAAACGTATATTAGTATTTGCTGTAGGCAACCTTATTGTGCCTATGATAAATCCAGTTGTATTAAATAAAGAAAAGATTTATGAAACTGAAGAGAGTTGTTTATCTTTACATGGCTTTAGAAAAACAAAGCGATATGAAAAGATAGAAGTGGAGTATCTTGATAGAAATTTTAAGAAGCAAAAGCAAGTGTTTACTGGATTTATAGCACAAATAATTCAACATGAAATGGATCACTTTGAAGGTATAATAATCTAATTTGAAGAAAAATAAGTATTTAAAAAAGAAAGAGAGCGAAAAAATGAAACAGTTTTTTAAAGCAATAGAGGAGAAGATAAGAAAGTCAGGATATCCTGGAGAAGTCAGCGGCGAAGAAATCTACGCTGAAATAAGTGATGAGGCCGAGGATCAAGAAGAAGGAAGTTACTTATTCATGAAGAAGCAAAATGATGATATCATGTTTGAATACAGAGTGGATATTTTAGAGGACAATATTAATTTATCAACCCTCACGATACATACACAAGAGAGAAAATACTTTATTGATTTTGATGCTGAATAGATAGCGATATTGGGCATTAAGTATGTTACTGGGAAAATAAAATTGTATTTTAAGAATTTTTGTGATTTTTTTGAATTAAGAAATAGTTTGGTGATAATAACTATGGTGGTATTACACTTAAAGGAAACTTATTTCCAGATAGAAGACCTAGAGATACGTATAGAAATAATAATATTGATGCAATAATAAAAAGAAATTTTGAAATTTTTACATAAATTTAAAGACAAATTTCAATTTATGTAGTTCGGTAAAGTGTAGCTGCAAAAACTACAGATAAAAAAATTCCGTTCATTTTGGCATGAAAAGACTTCCCAAACACATTCTTTCGCCAAGCGCGATGGTGCTAATTCTCAAGAACGTCGGGAGTTAAAAATGTTATATGTAATTTTAGAGGAACAGAGTAACAGCTTAAAAATTTTAATTTGGTTTTATCGAGACACCTGTGTAATATAAGCATAAGACGCTTTTAAATAGGAGGAATTAAAATGAGTTATCATATTAGAGTAAGTGCCCGCGGCATCGTTATTAATAATGATAGGATTTTATTAAATGAATTTGGCGGTGGCGAATATTATAATATACCAGGTGGAGGTGTTGAACCTGGAGAAACTGTTAAACAAGCTGTAGTTAGAGAAATACTTGAAGAATCTGGTTTAAATGTTACAGTTGGAGATTTAATATATGCACTTGAATACGAGCCAAATAATAGCAATTTTGTTTATGGAAAAAAGCCACAAATTAGTCTTGTGTTTCGTTGCTTCTTAAATGGAGATGATAATATTAAACCTCCTTCTGTCCCCGATAGAGATCCTGATAATTCAGCGATAACAAGTGAATCAAAGTGGATATCAATTTCAGAGTTAGAAAACATTAACTATGTACCTCATATACATGAGCAACTTATGGAATATATTAAGACAAATATATTTTCACCAGTATTTATTGAAGAGCCTCTAAATAAAAACTAAGCAAATCTATATATAACAATGCACTCATGCTTGATTTGGCAGTTTAAGGTGAAGCATTTGAAGGAACGTCTTGTGTGCGAAACGTTATCTGTAATTGTCTACAACATTTTCTCAATAGGAAGGCATACATATCCTAGAATCTTAGGTAGTTCTGCTCTCATAGGCTTGTTCTTTTTAAGGCAATACTTCACTAATGAAAATTCTTCCTATCTTGCGATGCAAGAGTAGTCAATTGTGACGCAAAAAATAGATTTTTAACTAGTATTTTTGAGATGAGGACTTAAATAGAAATGTTGAGATAATAGTCCGTGAATATTTGAAGAAGGATTCTGAAAGATAAGTTTATTGGGAATTTGCTGCTGCCTGAATATTGGGGAAAGGGTTACGGAAGTGAAATTGCAGGAGAACTATTACATAGGGTTGATAAGCTAAAGAGTATAAAGCTTGTTACAGCAGTAACAAGCTCTAATAATTCAGCATCTAAAAATATATTGATTAAGCATGTGTTTGTATCAGAGAAAGTATACATGTCAGAATAAATAAGGAGTAAATTATGTTACATTAAAATTTTATCAAAACTATTTATCTACCAATTTTCTCTCATAGGCCTCAACCATCATTTTGGTCATATTGCCACCAACTGGTCCGCCAATATATCCATTTAATTTTGAGCTTCTATTCCCCTTGTAGCCATCATTGAATTTCATACCAACTTCGTTTGCAAACTCAGTCTTAATTTTATCAAGTCCTTCCTTTGCCTCTGGAACTAGTGGTCTTCGACTCATTATCTAACACCTCCATGTCATTATTAGTTTTATATTTTTGTGTAAAGATATACTTAGTAAAATATTCAGTATAAGCTCATTTAAGGAAGTGTAAATAAAATGAATCCAGGTAACTGGCGTTATTAATATCTGCTGTTTTATTTGCTACATATTAGCCATTTTTCTGCACTCGTCAGCGCACATTCAGCATGCATCGATGCAGGACTGCATTTTGTTTGTTACCATTGTTGCAACACCCATTTATATCACTCCTATACAATCTTATAATTCATTAATTATTGTTTATTAAATAACTAATTTTATGCGAGGCAAAATATAAATGTTTAACTTTTTCTGGATTTTTACCATTTGAAATTATTTTGTTTATGAAATAAAATTGCATTTAACTAATATAACTAAAGTAAGTATATGGAAGAATATACTGTTGATGTATAATGTAATTAGTGAGAATTAGTAAGATAAAGCAAACTAAATAGGGAGAAAGATTATGGATAAAAATATTACTGAGGAAAAGATTACCTTTGTACTGCATAAAATCGTTGCTGGAGCAGTTTACCATGGAGCTTTCACATTTTTATTTAAAGTTCAAAACAATGCTTTAAAACTAAAAAGCCAACTTTTGAGTTTACTAGTCTATTTTGTACCGATTTTACTTTTGGGATGGTTTTTTGACATTAATCGGAAGAAAAATACTTGGAAGCCGTTTGGCAAGTATAGTGATGCATTAGAGGTGATAATTATATTGATTACCATGATAGTATTGTATTTTACCATTGGTATTATTTAGATCTATGTTTAAAGTGAATAAGAGGTTTGATTATGAAAAATAAAAACATAATAAAAATGCTGATTTTATCAGTTATAATAAGCTTTTTTATTCCACAAGTTGTACATGCTGATATGGGTCCAAAACCCTCTGTCACGATTTATGTTAAAAATTTTAAAAGTAAATCATATTATTTAGATTTATTAACTAAAGACAGCGGTATTAAATATGAAGACTTTAATACACACCTTTTCTATACTGATGAAATAAAAGAAATGCCATTCTATAAGTATAATGAAAATGGCTGGATGGCTACTCATATTAGGAATTTCCTACTATTTGGAGGTCTCGAAGGACACTATGATGAGAAAACAGAGTTTATGGTTCATAGATTTTCCTATCATGCTGTTCCAAATACCTTTAAAATCATTGTGCAATATGAAAATGGGGATTTAATTGTTAGTAATGTAATTACTCCAGGGCAATTCAATGCTAAGGTATTATTAGATCTAGAGACTGGAAAAGTTACTAAAGTGCCCCAGGTTTCCTATGGATTCTTTTATTTCCTATGTTTAATAGCACTAACTGTAATAATAGAATTACTAATAGCGAAGTTGTTTAAATTTAAAGATTATATATTAATTATTATAGTTAATATACTTACTCAGCTTGTTTTACATTATACATTAGTATCCATGTTTAAAATTATAAGCTACAAAACATGGTATATGGTATTTTTACTGCTTGAATTATTAGTCGTTATTGCAGAGTTCTCTATATATAGCTTTTTTTCGAAAGAATATAGTAAGAGTAAGCTTTTAACATATACAATAATTGCTAATATTGTAACGTTTATAATTGGTTTACTGGCCTAGATTAATTAGAGTTAAAACTATTTTAAATATAAAATTGAACTCAAACTGGAAACAACTATACGAAATATTCTTTTAGATTTAAATGATATGGACTTTTATAGTTCATTTCAAAAAATACAGGGTTAAGTATAGACGAATTTAAAAAGTATATAGAGATATTTAGATATAATGTGACGAGGATGCATGAGAGAAAGAACAAATGACATTATAGCATACACACTTAGAATAATATCTGCTTTGGTTATATTGATATTTATAGTATTTGACGCTAAGTTATAAAATTCTTTCATAGTATTTCCAATAATGATTATTTCCACAGGCATTGTCGGATTTGTAGCAAACAGAAATCACCGTATGCATCCAACCTTATCAACTCCGAAAGTAATATTACTGCAATTATAGCAAATATAATATCAATATTATCAGATATTGGTTTTCTCATATTCTATATTATTTTCACCCAAAGGTGATAATGTAAGTATATGGAGCATTATACAGTTGACGTATAATGTAATTAGTGAGAACTAGTAAGATAAAGCAAACTGAATAGGGGGGAAGATAGGTTTTGAAAAGAATATCTATTATTATCTTGGCTATTTTAATTGTAATAATTGGATGCGAAATCACAGGTAGCTTGAAAAATGCAGTAAATACAAAAGATAATATTAATGATAATGATGAAGTCATAATAAAAGAATTTCGCTCCCACCATGATTATACTAATAAAGAATTAAAAAGCCTGGAAATTAAATATCTTGGTATAGTTGATGGTTATAGAATTTATTATGTTCCTTTTAAAGGTTCATCAGGGGTTTTAAACCCCAACAGTTGGACAAAAGAAGGATATACTTTTCCAGTTGAATGCCAAACTAGAATTATAGGTATAAAATCCTCTAAGCTTTATACTGTTGGTAATCTGATACATGAAACTCAAATCAATATTAAGCAATTATATGATATTTTGCCTGAAGAATATAAGAGGAAATAGATAAATATTAGTAGCTCGGGACGGTTATCAATTTCTTATTCTATAAAGTGAGGCCCTAATATTTTATAATCGTTCCAGGCAGTGAACTTTTCATCTGGCAGCAGAAGAAGTTAACAATATAACTTTTTGCTCTGTGAGAACCTTAGGTCTGTTTTAATAATATAATTCACTTGTTTTGTTGATTCACGACAAAATTATATTTACTATACTACTAAACAGCAGGCAAAACTTAATTGAAAGCTTTGCCTGCTTTTTTGTTTAGCAGTTAAGCCTGTGTTTTATTAAAAGGCAATTCTAAGTAAGTATTTGGGAAAATATGTTGTTAGTGTATAATTAAATTAGTGAATTATTGTAATTAAACACGAATCAACCTCAATGTGATAGTATCGAAAAATATGGGGGGGGATATCATGGTTAGTTTAGAAAAGATAACACCAAATAATTATAGAGAATGTTTGAATTTAAAGGTTACTGAAGAACAAAAGCACTTTGTTTCACCCAATGTACTCTCACTTGCAAAGGCATATGTTTATGATGATGTTGTACCTTTTGCAATTTATAATGAAAGTTTAATGGTAGGCTTTATAATGATTAGGTTTAATAAAGAACAAAATAATAGCTTTATATGGCAATTTATGATAGACGAGAAATATCAATCCAAAGGCTATGGAAGTAAAGCACTTGGATTAGCTATTGAATGGATGAAAAAGAATAGCAGATGCCACGAAATAGTAACTACCTACATAGACGCTAACGATAAAGCTAAGAAGTTGTATGAAAAATATGGTTTTCAGCAGATGGGAGAATTGACAGATGGGGAAGTTGATATGGTTTCATATATTTAGTTCACAATTTTCGTATCATCTTCAGAATAAGAGGGTAACGATGATGAAGAACGGTAATCTTATATGAAACTAACCTATTGTTGGAAGGTGGGGTTATTATGGATAAGTATAAAATGTTATCAATATTTTCTACTATAATGGCAATTATATTATTTGTTCTAATGAGTGTGAATGTAGCTATTGTGTATTGTAATAACCAAAAATATGAAGGTTCCAGTGCTTCAGCAAATGTTGCAATTATAGTGGCTATTCGGTATATTATAATAATTTTAGCTACTCTTATAAACTCCTATAGACTTTGGAAAAAATCAGAAAGAAATTAAACAAAGATTTTTAGTTGCGCATTATTCTTATTTTTTTATTGGGGGAATAGTAATGGAATTAACTGCAGAAAAACTTTCGGAAGAACAAGCAAAGGAGATTTCAAGTTGGAAATATACTGGAGAGTATTCAATATACAATCTACCATCTTGGGAGAAAATGATTGAAGAGAATTATTCATTGACTGACAATGTAAAAAGAGATAGATTCGTAGGCTACATGAATGATACTGGCGAGTTGGTTGGATTTGTAAATCTATTAGATGAAGGAGATACAGTATTCTTTGGAATTGGCATAAAGCCTGACTACTGCAGTAAGGGAATAGGAAAAATGATAACTAAGATGGCTTTAATTGAAAGTCAAAACAGGTTTCCTAATAAACCTGTTATATTAGAGGTTAGGACTTGGAACAAAAGGGCTGTGAATTGTTATGAATCACAGGGCTTTGAAATTATTGAAACAAAACAGCAAAAGACACATATTGGATTTGGCGAATTTTATGTAATGAGATATGAGTTGAAATAATTTTAGTACACTTGGAGTCTTACTGCCTATTTTATTAATTGGAAGAGAGAGGCTTATATAGGAAAATAAATGGAGGGACTATTATGAAGCTAAAACTAAAGCTTAGTATTCCGGTAATGATTATTGCTTTTATTATACTTGTGGGTTGCTCAACCGAGAAAAATAATAAGACAGCTGATTCTAAAGTAGATTCTGCTCAAAGTGTAGTAGTGAATCATTTTCGATATTATAATGAAAAGAATAAAGATAGACTATTAACTACTTTAACTGAGCATTGGAATGCTTCAAATGTAATTTGGGGATTTGAAAATTTAGATAGTATCAAGATAGTAAATATAGAAGAGGAAAAGGATGAAAAAGTTAAGAAAGGGTATTTGAGTAATGGAAGAGGCAGGATAAATGGGACAAAAGAAAATAACGTTAAGGTATATAAAGTTAATTATGAAGTAAAGTACAAAAAAGATGGAGTTGGCCCACAAGATAGTGGGATATATGATTGGTGGTATTTTGTTATAAGAAAGGATGAAAACTCGCCATGGCTTATAGATGACATGGGTGTTTAAGTAGTTTTTGCCATAACTACGATGAAAGCAGGATTCAATTTTCTAAAGAAAGATTTTATTATGAGTTTTAATTTGCAGGAGGACAGTAATGTCAGTTAAGAGAAACAGAGATGGAAGTGTGACCATAAGAAATCAAAATAGTACAGTTGCTATTGGGAGAGTAGTTTCAGCTTCATGTGACAGTTTTAAACAAAAGTATGAACAGTGGGTAGAGGATTGTGCCAGGGTTATTACCGCAAGCACTCACACCTTTGAGGAGACAGAGAAGTCTTTTCTAGAAGAATGTGATACATTGCCAGTATCGCCAGACAATATTCATCTTAATAGCTATAAGTATAGTCTGATTATGAACTATTGTAAGGATAAGCTGGAGCATCAAGCTGCCGATTTTTCCTTTGATATGACTGATGAAGAAATGGAAAAGTGGCATCAAGAAAATAGTGCTATGCAAGAGGAAGTGAGGAAATCGCCTGCTGAACGATTTGGATTAAATATGAGGGGGTATTTGCTGCCCAAAACAGAACGGAATAGAAGCTTTTACGAAGAGGCTCGCCTGGAAGCACAAAAATATATTAAACATTCTGAGGGAAACAGACAGCTGGTTGAGATGTCAGATATATATTTCTTTTTTGAAGATACCACAGAAAATATTCAAGCTAGCGGCGGTGGAAGAGGTTTAATGAATCAGCTGATAATTTTCAGAGGTATAAGTCAGGAGGACATTGACAAGCGAACACCAAGATTTTTAAATTATATTAATTCATTACTTGAAGCTGGAAAGTTAGCTGATTATAGATAAGAACTGTAGGGATATTTTTAAATAAAGGCGGTAAATTTATGAAGTCACTTATATACAGAAATCCAGTTATCTCAGCAATTATTATAAATATTACTTCACTGATTTTATTTATATATTCAATAAGCAAGGGAGAATATGGTTATGTCGCGTTTTTAATGCTTACAGGGGTTATAAATAGACGGATTATTGATAATGGAGAAAAGCTTAATAAACAAAAGAAAACCATAATTATAACCAGTTGTGTTTTAATGGTCATAATTTTTATAGCCTATTCCGTATATAGGCATAATGTTATAAATGAGCAAATAATTAATGGCTTGTAGTTGGTAAGCTTTTTATAAAATTTATTGATTGTAAAATTGCGATATATGGGCCGTTGTAAACCATGATCTAATGGGGAGGGGAATGATGAAAAAGCACTTTATAAAATCAATGCTACTACTTTATTTATTATCAACGTTTGTGTTAATAGGGTGTTCAAATACACCAAGCGGTAGTTCTTATCCTAATGCTTTAATATGGAGCAACATAAGTTATGGGGTCTCATCCACAGAGGTTTCTAAAGATGAACTCGGAAAGCAATTGGGGGAAATAAAACGGAAAAAGGAACCTATGCCAACAGAGAATGGAGATGCTAATGATACACAAGTTGGAAGCAAACTTTTTGAAATTAAAGGTATTAACACAGAAGAAGCTATTGCTGTTGAGAAAAGCGGCAAATTTTATAAGGCCTATAAATTATAATGTCCTATTCAAATAGGCTCCATTAATCAGAAAAATAGGATATTTGAATCATTATTGAGAGAGTGGAGGGGCTTATTATTAAAAAAATTATTATAACTAATATTGTTTTGTTTGTAACCGTTATCTGTACAAAAGTTTGGCAATTTACTGAATTGAAAAAAGTTAACAATGTTAGAACTATAAAAGGAATTGGAACAGACTTCTTTAATATTGGCATAAGGATAAGCGATGATGTGTTAGCCATTATTCCAGACTTTTCGATATATGTTATATTAGCTGGATTGCTTATTAATTTATTTTCTCTGTATAGATCATGTAAAAAAGCAAAACAACATACTAAAAATTAATCAGCATACCAGGAGGAGAAAAATATTGAGTAAAAAACAAAAGTCAAAGGGTTTAAGATTTATAACCTGGGGGTTATTTATACTTTACTTATTAGTTCTTGTATATGTAATTATCCTAAAGGATGGATCGGCACTCACAATGGTTGAGGTTGGCAAACAAATACCCTTTTCTAAAAAAATAACCCAAATAAATTTTACTCCTTTAGTAAATACAATAATCCCATACTTACAAGGTGGACCGGCTATTCGTATCGCATTGGAAAATTTATTAGGTAATATATTTGCATTTAGTCCGCTAGGGTTTTTTCTACCTATGCTATTTAAAAAGTGTGGCAGGTTTAAAAATATTTTTTAGTATCCCTTGGCGCAAGTCTTTTTATTGAGATAGTACAACTTATATTTTATTTAGGTACTTGTGATATAGATGACTTGATCCTAAATGTCTTAGGTTCTCTTTTGGGATATGGAGTATACCGTTTATTTTATAATTTATATAACAAAAGGGTTGAAGTTGATTCATAACAGTAGAGTTCACAATTTAATAAGTATAATTATAATGACTATATAATTTATAATGGAGGGTATTGTGTGAAGAAAGCGAAATTATCCATAAAAAAGAGATCTGTTTTTACTATTATCTTTGTACTTATGTTAGTTGCAGCCTATATAACTAATCCAACAATAGATAAGTATATAAAAGTTTCCCCCATAGGACATTATATGAAGTCTACAAATAGGCAAGGCCGTCTTACATTTGCTGAAGGAAAGGTAGGAAAAGCAATAGTTAAGATAGAGAGAGTGAACTTTTATATCTTTTCAACTTATACACCATTTTTTTATGTTGAATCAGGTGCAACGGATTTAGGTGTGTTTGGTCATTTTATACGGATTTCAGACGGACAGTTTGATTACCCTTGGTGGTTAGAATTATTTGATTAAATGGGGTTTTCAATTCTAGTTAAGCTAAACAAGGGGAGCCGCGCTTCAATGGTGGTTCCCCTTTATAAATGCTTAAAATCAAAATTATTTTAACAAAAGTTCAATATTAAAACATAAAAGTGTAACCTAAGGCTCAAAACATCGTTTGTTAGGTGAAAGGGGTTGTAAGCATGTGATAAATGATCATCTGGAAAAATTATATGTTAAATATCATAGAGAACTTTATCTTTATGCATTTTCATTGTGCAGAGACCATCACCTGGCGCAGGACCTGACCAATGAAACTTTCTTGAAAGCTTTGCTATCTCTTGAGAATGATATACAGCACATTAAATATTGGCTTTTTAGAGTTTGCAAAAACTTATTCCTGGATTATGTTAGAAAAGATAAAGAAATCACTAGTACTGAAGGATTAGATGATATATTAACCTTAAAAGAAACGCCTTTGGACAAGATAATTGATAATGAAGAAAAAAAGCGTATCTACAGATTAGTTTTAAATCTTCGTCCATCCTATAAGGAAATACTAATCCTTTATTACTATTGTGACTTTACCCTTAAAGAAATGAGTGAAACAACAGGCTTGACAGAGGGGGCAGTCAAGACCTTACTTTTCAGGGCCAGGAAAAAATTAAAATCTGCATTGGAGGGTAAAAATGAATTATAGAGAATTATTGGAAAGATATAAAGAAGGTTTAGTGTCTGAGGAAGAAAAGCAAAGCATAGAACATGATATAGAAAGATATGAAGCAATAGAAGAGTATCTATCGGAAGATATAGATATTGCATTTAATAATCTATCTGGAGCCCGGGAAGGTGAGCAGCCTAATGAGGAAACTATAAAAATCAAAAGGAGTGTAAACAGCCGTTTAAGAAGAGTGGTTTATACCTCTGTAGCCATAGTACTGGGCATTTTAATAGGTATATTTTATGTAATATCTCCATTAATAGACAGCTATTTTTATAATCCGGCAAAGGCCACAATAGGTAAAAACACCAGTGACATTAATTTTGATCTATATGCCTTAACAGAATTAAATATGCCGGGACACTCACTGAGTAGTGATGTATATGTTGACAGGAAAGGGTTTGGAAAGTATGATATTGGTTTCTTCCGAACTAATCTTTTCACTCTTGAAAAGAACTATGTCACCACTAAAATAATGCGAGGAAAAAGAGTTAGAAACTATACTGAGATAATTGACGATATTGGCTTTAATTATTTTACAGATGTCAGGTATCCTGCTGTAAGTTCAGAGCAGATAAGTAAGAAAAAACAACGAATCATGGAGCATATTATGCAGTTAAACCCTGTTTCCTACCTTTCAGCCAACCTTGTTTTTGATAAGGATTTAACCATGGAGGAGCTGCATAGGCTTGAAGAAAAGTATCCAGACATTGATTTTATTTGGGCAGGTATAAGAACAGCTCCAGATGACAAGAAAGCTACGGATTTGATTGGTATTAACCTTATTAAAAGCAACACAATAATAACAAGAGAAGAAAGTGTTGAGGAAAAGTATCCTGCTTTTCATATTTTAGAATGGCTTGTTAATCCAAGTGGCCACCAAGGCAGCGACATGTCCCTTGAAGCAAAGGCCTACGAACTCCATTATAAAAGTCTGCTTAAATATATGATTGACAGAAAGGAAGCTGCAAAGGTGCTTGATTCCAGCTCAAATAGATTAGAGTTTTATAAATCAGCCTTAAATTATGCTGAAAATAATGGAACAAAAACCTTTGGAGTACTTGTTTATGCTAATTCCAAGGATTTAATTAAATTAGTAGAAAATGAATCAATAAAATTAGTTGAGCTTAATGAGGTTTTGGCTTCTAAAAAATATATTAAATAAAGGTTTTATTAACTCAAACTTTTTAAAGGAGATATTTAAAGATGAATATAATTATAAGACAGGAAACTGAAAAAGATTATAAGCTCTCGGAAACAGTTGTAGAAAAAGCATTTAAAAATATAGAGCATAGTGACCATAAGGAGCAATTTTTAGTTGCTAAATTGAGGAAAAGTGATGCATTCATACCCGAACTTTGCCTTGTTGCAGAAATTAACGATGAAATTGTAGGGCATATAATGTTTACAAAATTACTCATTAAAGAGGGAGAAAATAGACACGAATCATTGGCATTAGCTCCTGTTTCAGTCTTACCCGAATATCAGAATAAAGGTATCGGCAGCAAATTAATTCTTCAAGGCCTTAAGACTTCAAAAGAAATGGGCTTCAAATCAGTAATTGTTCTTGGGCATGATAAATATTATCCATGCTTTGGATTCAGAACTGCTAGTAAATGGGGTATTAAAGCACCATTTGATGTACCAGACGAATCATTCATGGCATTGGAACTTGAAGATGGAAGTCTTGGTGGTGTTACAGGAACTGTGGTCTATAGCAAAGAGTTTTTTGAATAAGGTAAATTAAGAATTTCTTTCTTCAAAAAAACCAAATGACCATTCAATAATAGGCCATTCTACGAACTCGCCGCGTGGCTAAATCTTGAACTTATGAAGAATGCTGCTGAAATTGGATATTGTCGTTTCCTTTATGCCTCTCGGAACAATTAGGCTTATGTTCAATATATAATTTGCAGTTTTTTGTATGATACACTAGTTTATGAGAGTGATAATATTTAACCTTTTGTAATTAGAATTATTAATATTTTAAATAAGTAATCTCGTAATGATTTAAAAACACAATTAGACGACTGCAAAAATATTTGCTAATATAAAAAGGTAAAAGCTACTAAATTATTAAGGGCTCCTTGGTCAAGCGGTCAAGACACCACCCTCTCAAGGTGGTAACAGGGGTTCGATTCCCCTAGGAGTCACCAATTTAATTGGGGTGTTGCCAAGTGGTAAGGCTCCATACTCTGACTCTGGCATTCGTAGGTTCGAATCCTGCCACCCCAGCCATTGAACAAAACAAAGGATTATAAATACTCTATAAAATGCAAGGTTTTGTAGAGTATTTTTATATTTAAAGATAAAGAAATAGTTTTTGCTTTTAGCAGCATGGGGGGATAGGCTGTGGATTACGAAGCATTTTAACAGACTTTGTTTTGCCAAATGAATTTCATTAAACAGAAGGATACGGGTATAGTTATGGATTTGAGAGAACTGGCTAAGATACATTGGCTAAAGGACTATAAGGAACTTTGCCTCTATTTGGAGACGGAACGGCAAAGAGCGTTATCAGAGAAGAAAATATTACAATAGTAAAATAAAAATAGCATTGAAATATAACCAATGCTATTTTTATTTTTTGCTAAATTGATGAAGAACGGTGAAAGTTATGTATATCTCTTATAGTAAGAATTATCCATTTGCTATATAATAGTGTTAATTCAGACAAGTTTAATATAATTGGAGGAGCTATTGCACTTATTAGAGTTTTGGTAACTATGTATTTTTCGCGAGGGTAGAAATTGATTTAAGATTCAATCGGTATCAACAGTTATATTGTAGTAACGAGAAAAGAAATAGTTGATGAAAAATATTCTTCTTTTTATATTTTAAAATAGCTTGTTAATCCAAGTGGCCATAAAGGTGCTTGATTCCGTAAAGGTTTTATTAAAAAAGCAAGAGGTGTAGAGATGAAACTTGGAGCAACGTTATACATTAAGGATACAGTTGAAGCCGTGGAGTTCTTGTTGCGCTGAAGTGATAATAAATATGGTATATATTGGTACATAACTGTATAGATATCATTTTGATTAATTAACTTGGCGGATTGACTTTAAAATTTGGAGATAACTTGATTAACGAAGATGTTGAAAGGAAGAAAACTATGTTTATAGAAGAAATAGAATGCGGCATTAGAATTGAAGGTATTAATTATTGAGAGAGAATAGGGGCATATGCACTGATTCTAGACTTAGAAGATAAAATTGCTTTGGTAAAAAGAGATAACAATTTTTTTCTGCCTGGTGGTGGAGTTGAAAATGATGAAACCTATGAAGAATGCTTAAAAAGAGAATGCTCAGAGGAACTAGGATACGATATAGAGATAGCTAAATATATTGGGAAGTTATCCAATTATACTAAATCTATAAAACATAATGAGTACCTAAAACTAGTGGGGCATTTTTACATAGGGAAATTGTTAGATAGGAACAATTTGAAAATCGAAGAAGATCATGAACTTGTTTGGGTTCCTATTAATGAAGCTGCAGAAATAATGCAGGAGGAGTTCCAGGCACATGCTATAAGAAAATATATAAAGCAGTATAAGATATGATTTGCTTAGAAATATATCAAGAAAATAAAGAGAAAAAATGGTACTCAATTGGGGGATTATAGTGGGAAAATTAAATAAACGTTCAGTTTTATGGATTGCTATAATTTTGTTAGGAACAGTAGCCTGGCTTGATTTTTTATTTCATAAAGGTAAGGATTTGCAAAATACAGATGAATTTGTTAAAGAGCTAAAGTCTAGAAATTACATCCTAGAAAGCATAGAGGATGTACCGAAAGATAAGGTAAGCTGGTTTTCTGGTAATCAAAAAATGATTAAGAGTTCAAATATGGAGCTGTCAGTATTTGAATTTAGTAGTGAGGAAGAAGCTATAAATGAGGCAAACCGGGTTTCGAAGGATGGGTTTAAAATAAATGCATCTTCCAATGTGGAGCGTAATACTAAAAATGGTGAAGCTGTTTACCTTGTAACATATCTTAGCTGGGGCGATAATCCTCACTTTTATAGAAGTGGGAAGCTGATAGTTTTATATTGTGGAACATCTTTAAAGCTTCAGTATGACTTAAACAAAATACTAGGAAAACAGTTTGCAGGATTTAAATGGTATGTTCCTGGAAGAAAACATTAAGGCACCAAAAAGAAGCAGTTTAGGTTGGGCAGTCGCTGTTGCAGCATGTGTCTTTTTCAAGGGTAGTGAGATATTGGAATTAACCTTTGGCGGCGATACTGAAGATATTATTCGCTCCTTATCTTTTACGAATGATGAGAAGAAATATATTCCAACACTTGGAGGAAAAACCTGGTGGAAGGATATTCAGACTAAAAACGGCTATACAATTCAGCAAAATATAATATCAAATCATTACAGAATTCTGGATAGCAGCTGTAGAAGGGTAGGTTATTCATTCGAATTGGATTACATGCTGCAAAGACTAAAGGAGCTATCGGAATAAAATATTTCTTAAACAAAAATTTATGGGGGTAAAAGTATGAAAAAAAAGCTATTATCTTTAGTTGGACTAATTGTGTTTATGATTATAGCATTTAAGTTAATTACATACTTTAAAAACACTATAAATGCAGATAGAGCTGCTAACTTAGAAGGAGAACTTTATTACACAAAAAGAATCAATGGAACAACAACACTATTCAATAGCTTATGAAGGAACATGATAGTGCACAAGCACAATCACTTTCACAATAAATAGTTTATTAAATAATAAAGAGGTAAAGACATGAAACAAAATTATAAAAAGTATGTTGCTATTGGGCAGGCAATACTG
The DNA here is from genome assembly GCF_023656515.1 of Clostridium swellfunianum. Lineage (NCBI taxonomy): Bacteria > Bacillati > Bacillota > Clostridia > Eubacteriales > Clostridiaceae > Clostridium > Clostridium swellfunianum. The sequence goes on along the minus strand of NZ_JAMOFV010000006.1, from coordinate 2,313,335 downwards.
GCAGCAGCATTATTTGGTATGAGTGCACCTTTTTCAAAGCTGATGCTAAAAGAAATACCACCCTTATTTTTATCATCACTTTTATATCTTGGTGCAGGGCTTGGGATGCTTGCAATAGATATTTTAAGGAGATTGGTTGATGTAGAACGACATGAAGCAAAGCTGGAAAAACAAGAACTTACCTATGTTGTTTTAATGGTGCTGCTTGATATAGCTGCTCCTATATTCTTGCTGCTTGGATTAACTAGGACCACTTCCTCTACTGCAGCTTTATTAAGTAACTTTGAAATTGTTGCAACTTCTCTAATAGCTTTTGTAGCATTTAAAGAAGCTATAGGAAAGCGTTTGTGGATTTCTATAGCGCTTATAACTATATCAAGCATAATATTATCTGTTGAGGACTTCGGGAATTTTTCATTTTCACTTGGAGCTATACTCGTTCTTATGGCATGTATATCCTGGGGTCTTGAAAACAACTGTACAAGAAAGCTTTCGCTTAAGGATCCGCTGCAGGTTGTTATCATAAAAGGTTTTGGTTCTGGAATAGGAGCACTAATTATTGCAGTTTTTGCAAGGGAAGTATTATGGAATATCACATATATTCTACTTGCTTTATTACTCGGTTTCTTTGCATATGGACTTAGTATATTCTTTTATGTAACAGCCCAAAGAGAATTAGGAGCTGCAAGGACCAGCACTTACTATGCAGTTGCACCTTTTATAGGTGTAGGAATATCATTTATTGCTCTCTCTGAACCTGTTACTGTATCTTTTGTGCTAGCAGCTATTGTCATGATAATTGGTACTTATTTTGTAGTAGTAGAAAAGCACTCGCACAACCACGTTCATAAATATATGGAACATGAGCATAGGCATAATCACTCAGACGGACATCATAATCATAAACATCCTTATGCAGCTAAAGGGGAGCATTCCCACCCTCACGCACATGAAGAATTGGTTCATACACATGAGCATACTCCGGATATACATCATTCTCATGAACATTAAAAATACTGTAGATATTGGCAACTTTAAGAGGCAGGGTACACAAGGGTTAATACGCTGATAAATCAAATCAACTGCCTTTCCGCTTTTGGATGACCTTGTGAGTAGAGAGAAAAGTCATTGTATAGCTAGACAGTTAAATAAATATTAATCTTTTAAAGCGTCAATAGAGATATTGGCGCTTTATTTATGTGGTCTTAACAGAGAAATGGCTACGGCATAGCTTACCTTAAATTTTACCAAACTCCTCAAATAAATATCAGATCTATAGTGTCGTCTTATTTATCACATAAAAATTAATTTCTAGAAAACCTACTAAATAAAATATTTTTCTATTTTATTGACACAATAATAAGCCTAGACGTATAATGAATATATGAACAATGGTGCATATGTTCAATTGTCAATATGAAAAGGAATGATACTATGGAAGAAAGAACAAATATTGAAAGTTGTAATTGTTCTGCCATACACGAGGATGTAGTTAATAAGGTTAAACAATGTATACCGGAAGAAGAAATATTATATGACTTAGCTGACCTATTTAAAGTACTTGGAGATTCCACAAGAATCAAAATATTATGTGCTCTATTTCAAGCTGAAATGTGTGTTTGCGATATAGCGGCACTGCTTGGAATGACTCAATCTGCTATATCTCATCAACTAAGAGTACTTAAGCAGGCTAGAATTGTAAGAAACCGAAAAGATGGCAAGGTGGTTTACTATTCACTAGATGACGATCATGTTAAGAGCATTTTTGATCAAGGCCTAATCCATATAGAAGAGAAAAAATAGACAAAGGTTGTTACAGCATCAATTGATTATTTTATATGAATTTAGGAATAAGGGGGAGAAGTTAATGGAAATAGAAAATAAGAAAATAGTAAAAGGAAATATAAAGCTAGCACAAACAAGTGCTGGCAGTAAAGCTATGAAAAATACGGGAAATGAGAATGTTATAAAAAAAGTATTAGTGCTTGATGGCGGCGCTGGCTGAGCAAGCTGTGCTGCTAAGATAGAAAGAGAGAGCAGCAACCTTACAGGCGTAAGGTCAGTAGTAGTAGATTTTATGTCCCTTAGAATATTATTAGAAATAGACGACTCAGCTCAAGTAAACAATATTGTTGGAAGAGTAAAGGAAATTGTAGGCAGAATAGAGCCTGGAATGAAGGTTAAGGAAGCTATTGAAAAAAATAAAGCTTCTAAGGCGGAAAAACATCATCATTCAGAGGCGCATGGCCATGACCATGAGCATAATCATGAACATGGCGAAAGCAACAAAAAAGAATTAGTTAAACTAGGCATAGGCGCAGCAATCTTTGCAGTTGCATCCATAATTACCTTTTCTAATACAATAGAGCTTCTTCTTTATCTTATAAGCTATGTGCTTGTAGGTGGTGAAGTTGTTCTAAGAGCATTAAAGAATATAGCTAGAGGTCAGGTTTTTGATGAAAATTTCCTAATGTCTATTGCAACCATTGGTGCTTTTGCTATCGGTGAATATCCTGAAGGTGTAGCAGTTATGCTTTTCTACCAGGTGGGAGAAATATTCCAAGGCATAGCTGTTAGCCGTTCAAGAAAGTCAATTACAGCGCTTATGGATATAAGACCTGATTTCGCTAATGTTAAAATAGGAGATGAGCTTAGAAAGGTTGATCCTGAAGAAGTAAAAATTGGAGATATTATTGTTGTAAAGCCAGGAGAGAAGGTTCCGCTGGATGGCAAAGTAATAGAAGGAAGCTCCATGGTAGATACCTCTGCTTTAACTGGAGAGTCTGTTCCTAGGGAAATAGCAACTGGAGACAGTGTTATGGGTGGAGTTATCAATAAGAATGGTCTTCTAACTATTGAGGTAGAGAAGGAGTTTGGAGATTCAACTGTTGCAAAAATACTAGAATTAGTGCAAAATGCAAGCAGTAAGAAAGCTCCTACAGAAAAATTTATAACAAAGTTTGCAAAGTATTACACACCTTTTGTTGTTTTTTCAGCACTAGCCTTGGCTGTAATACCACCACTTGTTATACAGGGAGCAACCTTCTCTGACTGGCTTTATAGAGCTTTGGCATTCTTGGTTGTATCTTGTCCTTGTGCTTTAGTTGTATCTATACCTCTTGGTTTCTTTGGAGGTATAGGCGGTGCTTCAAAGAATGGAATACTAATTAAGGGCGGCAACTACCTTGAGGCGTTAAATGATGTAGAAGTTGTAGTATTTGATAAAACAGGTACACTTACAAAGGGTGTATTTAAGGTAACAGAAGTAAAGCCACAAAATAATATTACTGAAGATGAGCTTATAACTTATGCAGCTTATGCTGAAAGCTATTCTAACCATCCTATAGCTTCTTCGATTTTAAATGCTTATGGCAAGGAAATAGTTAAGGATGCTATTGAAAATTATGAAGAAATATCAGGTCATGGTGTAAAAGTTAAAGTTGAAGGCAGAGAGGTTTTAGCAGGTAACTATAAGCTAATGGTTAAGGAAAATATAGCCTACGCTAATGTTGAAACAATCGGTACTGTAGTTCATGTGGCTATAGATAAAGAATATGCAGGCTTTATTGTAATATCTGATGAAATTAAAGAGGATTCTGTAAAGGCAATTAAGTCTTTGAAAGCTATAGGTGTGAAGAAAACAGTTATGCTCACAGGGGATAACAAAACAGTTGGAACTAAGGTCGCTGCAGAGTTAGGACTTGATGAGGTTCATACCGAGCTTCTGCCAGACCAAAAGGTTGAAAAGGTAGAACTTCTAGATAGAGAAAAATCATCAAAGGGCAAGCTCGTATTTGTAGGTGACGGAATAAACGATGCTCCGGTTCTAGCAAGAGCTGATATTGGAATTGCAATGGGTGGAGTTGGCTCAGATGCTGCAATTGAAGCTGCTGACGTAGTAATTATGACCGATGAGCCTTCAAAGATTGCTGCAGCTATAAAAATAGCAAAGAAGACAAGAACAATAGTAATGCAAAATATTATATTTGCTTTAGGCATTAAAGCTATTTTATTAGTGCTTGTAGCAATGGGCTTAGGCACTATGTGGGAAGCAGTATTTGGCGATGTTGGAGTTACACTTCTAGCTGTATTAAATTCTATGAGAGCTATGAAAACAGAAAATAAATAATTATGGTAGGTGCAGTCATTATAGTTTGGCTGCACCTTTTTGATTGCTCTTGCTTGAGCTTTAAGAGAGCTTTCTGCAGAGTTACATTTTACTTATCCCACTCCAACAATCTGGAAATAGCATAGTGAAGAATCTCGGGAGTTCTATGGAACAAGTCCTCCTTGTAAACTCTTTCTGTAAGCTTATGATACTCCTTGCCCCAAGGACCTATATTTATGCAGGGCATGGACATAGCTTCTATGTCCTCAATAGGAATGTTGTAAAGAGTTCCAAAGAGAGGCATGCTTCCTTCTAGAGTTTGATGTATAACCTTTGAGTTTTTAACTGAGGTATAGCTTAAGTCAGAAATACCTGTGAAAAAATATTCTCTTGAGTACTGCTGGTTAAAGTTGTTTAAGGTGTAGTCCATAATTTCTTTTGATAAGTTTTTTGCTTTCTCGCTTATATTATCAAGATACATGTTTGCAACATTAGGATAATAGGGTGGAGCAAGACCTATAACAACTCTTGGAGATAAATCATTGATATATTCATAAACAGCTTCTACAAGGTAGAAATTGCTCTCAATCATAGAAAGTTCTCCAGCTTGAATCTTGTTTTCTATATCTATTAAAACTTCGTAGTATCTTTGCTTAAAGGTATCACCATAGGCTTCATAAGCTTCATCGTAAAGCTCCTTGAAGGTTACAACCTTAGCCTGCCAAGGAAGAGGCTCAAAGGGTTTGTTCATCTTTTCTCTGAAGATTTTATATTTCGCATTCATGCTTTCTATAAGCTCTGAAAAAGCCTGCAAGCTAATTTCACGAAGAGACTCAAGCATTGAAGCAGGCTCTCTGTTTAGGGTAAGAATGCTTAGGCAGCCTGCTGCACTAGGCGGCAGAGAAACATCGTACTGAAATTTTCTTTCCTTAAAATAAAGCCAGGTTGGTGGAGGTGATGCTTCGTCTCCAATAAAGTCTGAAAGCTCTAAGTTTAGCTCTGTCTTGTTCACTATTTCTGAAAGTATACTTACAGGGTTGATTCCTTGAAATATCTTTCCAACGTGTGTTAAAAAGCCCTTTACGTAGAAAAAGGGAAGCATCTTTCCAACAGAACCCTCTGAAAGCACTCCAATATCTTTGTTCATCCTCTCGTGAGGTTCTGAATTAATCATCATTAAATAATTAAGGCTATATTTTTCCTTTAGGCCTTTAAGCAATGAAACGGCACTCATCATTCCTGCTGAGAGATTTTCTTCATCTGGCACAGAAATTAGTAAAATATTGCCTTGAAGGCTGGTAAACTGGGCATATCTTTTTAAAAGAGCAAGCTGTATGGACCCACCGGCTTTCATATCAGCAGCTCCTCTGCCAAAGATAAAATCTCCGCTCTCTAGATCAGCTTTTGCATCTGGCAGAAGTGCATCCTTTATTTTCATTAGCTCCTCTTCAAGTTCAGAAGGAGAGTAAGCAAAAGGTTTTAGTGTTCCAAAGTCTTCAATCGGGACAACATCGTTATGATGAATTAAAACTACAGTGTCGTCACCATTTCCTTTCACTAAACCCCAGCATACAGAACGGTCAAGGGCATCATTTTCAATTTTATAAGTACCATAATGCTCTGGATGATTTTTAAAATAGTCAATACTGCTGAAAAAATCCATTAGAAAAGGCTCTATATCTCGTTCAAGCATAGTATTTGTATCGCTTTTAACTTTAACATATGAATAAAAAATGTCTTCAATGTTTTTCTTGATTTCTTCTAAAACTAAATGCTGCATATTCAGGCCGCCTTTCTTTGTATGATTAATAACGCAATTTATATTATATTAACCTATTTTGAGAATGTCTATATCAATGCATAAAAATACATTGTATGTTAAGTAGTTGTAAGTATATTAGTGTATTAGCTACAAAAATATGGTATGATATATATAAACTTTTTTGAATCGTAATTTAGGGTGAAAGAGGGATGTGGGGATTTATGAATTTATTAAGAACTAACCGTTTGGCAAAGACTTATGGTTTTAAGGAAACGGAGGTTAAGGCTCTTAAGCCTACAGATATTTCAATTGAAAAAGGGGAGTTTACAGCAATAGTTGGTCCTAGCGGCTCTGGGAAAAGTACATTGCTTCATCTTTTGGCAGGACTTGATAGGCCATCTTCCGGACAAGTCTTTATAAACGATACGGACATTTACTCTATGGGGGAAAGAGATCTATCAAGATTTAGAAGAAGGAATATAGGCTTTATATTTCAGTTTTTTAATTTGATTCCTATATTATCAGTTGAAGAAAATATTAAACTGCCTCTTTTAATGGACGGCATAAAAGTAGACGAGGCTTACATAAATGAAATTATGGGAACCCTAGATATTAAAAATAGAAAAGCCCATTTGCCTGGGGAGATATCCGGGGGACAGCAGCAAAGGACTTCCATTGCAAGAGCCCTTGCCAATAAACCCTCAATAATATTTGCAGATGAACCTACAGGAAACTTAGACAGCAAAAACAGCAATGAGGTTTTAGACCTTCTTACCATGTCCATAAAAAAATATAATCAAACGTTAGTTATGATAACTCATGATCCAAATATTGCAGCTCGTGCTGATAGGGTCATAACTATAGCAGATGGAATCATTGTGGACGATAAGAGGGTGGTATGATGAGAAGCTTTTGGGGGATAATTCCACGATATATTATAAAAAACAAAAAGCGCATAGCCTTCATGGGAATAGGTATTTTGCTTTCTGTAGCATTAATAGTCTCTTTAAGTATAATACAGGAATCTGTGACAAAAACAGCTTATGAAAGGATGCTTGAGGATTCCGGCGGTTTATATGACATTTCCTTTTTTACAAGAGATTATAAGACCTTTAAAGAGCTAGAAAAGGATCCATTGGTGGAGAAAATATCAATAGCTGCATCAATAGGTACTCATAAAATTCCTGATTCTAAGGTTACCGTAGATATTAAGGCCTATGATGAAAACATTACAGAGCTTTTAAACTTTAAATTAATTGATGGAAGGTATCCAAGCAAAGGCAATGAAATTGCCCTAGAGCAGTGGGTATTGGATGGATTTTCAGAGAAATATAAAATTGGCGATACAATTAAGCTTTCGCACAGCATAGAATACAGAACACTAGATGGAAAACAGCTTCCAGAAGAAGCAGAAAGCGATTTTGTATTAGTTGGAACCTTTCAGCATACAGCTAATCAGCTGGGAAGTAAAAATACAGCAAAAGCTTATATAACTAAAGAGTTTCTTCAAGACAATTTAAAGAACCAAAATCTTGAGTATAGCGGCTATATAATGGTGAAGCCTAAAATTTCTGTGGCAGATGCTTCCATACAGCTTGCACTAACCAGCAGTTATTCTAAGATATTCTTTAGTGAAAACATTACTAAAACCTCTACCCTGCAGTCTTTAAAAAGCCTCAGCCTGATTTTTAAGGTTTTGTTTATTGTTATTGGGGTTGTAGCTAGTATTATTATTTTTAATGTCTTCAATATATCCATATCAGAAAGAACGAAAGAATTTGGAATGCTGAGGGCTATTGGAGCTTCACCTCTTAGGATTAAAGCAATTGTGTTAGGTGAAGGCATAACTCTTGGGGTAATTTTTATTCCATTAGGAATAGTTTTAGGCAGCTTGGCAGTTAAAGCTGTTATAATGATTTCTTCAGGCTACGGAGACTTAAGTGGATTTCTAGATATACCTAGAGGAGGTGCAGCTGCTGCCCTTGCAGTTGGGTTTTTATCAATCATTATGGGAGTGTACTTTCCAGCAGTAAAGGCATCAAGAATATCTCCTATGGAAGCAATAAGCTCTAATAATAATCTGAATTTAAAAGGAAGAAAAATTAAAAGCTCCCTTGAAGGCAAGGGAAAGCTTAGAAAAAGCTTTAAATTTCCAGCTAACATGGCTTACTTAAATATAAATCGAAATAAGAAAAAATTTATAACTACAGTAATTTCCTTATCTATAACTATAATTATGCTAAGCTGTGCAAACTACTTGATTGGCTCTGCAGACCCAATAGCAAGCTTTAAAAAGAGCTTCCCAGGGGACTTTGTTTTACTTTCCTCTGGCAGTTCAAAGGATTATGGGCTAACTGAAAAAGATATAGACAAGCTTTCCAGCATTAAAGGGGTAGAAAAAATTTCAACAGAAAGAAGGTTGTTTTCAAGCGTAGATGTTCCTGGAGAAAGCATTACTAGTAAAGGCATGAAGTATGTGGAGGCAAATAGCAGTAAAAATCCATATTTGAAGGAGCTATTTGATCAAAAGCAATACTTTTTTGAGACAACCACCCTTGGGTATAATGCTGAAGAACTCGAGAAATTAAAGTCAGGCTTAATAGAAGGAAACATTGATGTTAAGAAAATGAAAGAAAAGCAGCTGGTGATAGTGGCTCAGAATCTTAATTATAAGGAATATACAAACCTGAAAGTAGGGGACAAGATTACAATAAACTACCCAGTTTATGATGAAAAGGGAAATTCCGTTAGAGACTCAAAGGAAGTATTCGAAGTAGGGGCTGTAGTTAAAGAGGATGCGGTAAAGCAATTAGATGCTACCACTAGTGTAATGTTTATAGTAAGCGAGGAGGCAATAAAAAACTATCTGAAGCTTGAAAATTATCAGCAGGCTGCTATTACTTTAAGCAAGACTGCTAACAATGAACAAGTAGAAAAAGAAATAAGAGATACCATGAAGCTTTCCAGAGATTTAACTATTAAATCCTTTAAGGAAGAGCTTAAAGCAGTTAAAGAAAATAATATGAAGCAATCCATGATACTTTACAGCTTTATATTTATCATAGCAGTAGTAAGCATAGTTAACCTAGTAAATATAATGTACATGAATGTTATGCTGAGAAATAAAGAAATTGGAATGATGAGAGCCTTAGGCTTTGGAAGCGATGAGGTTAAAACCATGATAAAGTATGAAGGTATATTTTATGGAATTGCAGCCAGCTTATCAGGACTAATACTTGGGGTGCTGCTGACCTATGTAATTTATATTAAGGGAAGAGGCTCCTTCCAGACAGGAATGACTTGGAGTTTCCCCGCTTTAGAAGCAGCAATAATTTTTATCGCAACCATACTTATTACACTCATAGCTTCTATCCTGCCCTCAAGAAAGCTGTTTACATCCAGTATTATCGAAGCAATAAGAGGAGTAGAGTAAACTCTGCATTTAGCAGTGATGAAAAGAGAAAGTGAGGTATTTCAATGATTTTTGATTTTTTGCAGCTTATAGGCGGCATAATTTTGGCATTTGGCCAAATTCCACAAATAGTCCAGATTATTAGGACTAAATCTGCTAAAGATATAAATTTAAAAACTTATATAATGATGTTTACAGGTATTTTGCTCATGGAAACATATGCTATAAACCTTGTGTCTCACGGTTCGGGAGGAGCATTTCTTATTACAAATACACTTTCCTTATTTGCGGCAGGAGTAATGATTATTCTAATCTTGAAATATGGGAAGAAAAAATAATATAAATATGATTTCATTGTTAGAATTTGAAAATAATAATACCGTAAACTCATTTTGATATGAGTTTACGGTATTATTATTAAATAAACTCAAACTGTATTATTCTTCAACAAATTTTGCTAGCTCTTCATTAAATTTATCCTTCTGATCATAGAAAACTGCATGACCACTATATTTAAATGGTATTAGCCTTGAATTTTTAATGAGTTTGTTTTGTATTTCGCCTAATTCAAAGGGAACAACTTTATCATGAATTCCATGAGCAATTATTGTTGGAACACTTATAGCTTCTAAATCGGAAAAAAGCACTTCATTTAACCAGGTATTTGCAATTGCAGAGGTTGACCATCCAGCTGCCTGTAAGCCTAATTGAAAAAACCAATCTGAAAAGGCTTCAGATATATGCTTATAGAAGAATATATCTCCAAAACCTTTAAGCATTTTAGGGCGGTCTGTATTTGTTCCTTCAATCAATTGTAGAACCGTTTCTTTATCTAATCCGTAAGGAAAATTAGGGCGCTTTATAAGACTTGGAGCTGCAGCGGCAATGAGAACAAGCTTTGATACTCCATGGCCTTTGTGCCTGCTCATATATCTTGCGGCCATGGCACCTCCTGTTGAATGACCTACAAGTGTAATATCATGTAATCCTAATGTGTTAATTACACTTCTAACATCATCTGACAGCGTGTTATAATCATATCCTGTCCACGGCTTATCGGAATTACCAAAGCCTCTTGTGTCTATTCCTATACATCTATAACCAAGTTTAGGCAGTTTGTCAAACTGATATTCAAACAATTTATAACTGCCAGGCCACCCATGTATAAACAAAATTGTTTTTTTTTCTTCTGGATTAAGATCCTCGACGTAGATTTTTACATTTGTTGGAGTCTTAACATAATATCCCACAGGAAACCTCCAATGATTTTTTGCTATACAATTATTTTATTCGTATACCAAAAGAGTGTGATTGATAGGATTGTAAAAGTTAGCTTAATGCCTGCTAAAATATGGTATGATTTAATTGTAATTATTTTAATATTAGGGGGAATAAGAATTGAAAAACACATCAAAGGGTTGGTACGTTGTTTCTATGAGCTTATTTTCTTGCAGAAGAAAAAGTTAACAATTTAACTTTTTAACAATTTAACTTTTTCTGCTGCGAGATCTTTAAGCTTAATTAAGATAATTTGATACATGTGGATTAGTTAGGATTTGTACGCTAAAACAACAAAAAAATTATGGGGGTGTGAAAATGATACCAACTAAAATAAATAAGTTATTTGTGATTACAGGAGCAAGCTGCATCGGTAAGTCAACTGCTTGTGAAATTTTGTTTAAGAACGAAAGAGATTATATTGTAATGGAAAGCGATTTGCTTTGGGCAGAGGTATATAATACACCAGAAGATAACTATAGGAAGTATAGAGAATTATGGATGCGTATATGCAGCAATATTTCACAAATAGGTATGCCTGTAGTCTTATGTGGATGTGCAGTTCCTGAGCAGTTTGAGCTATGTAATGCTAGAGTGTATTTCTCTGATATAATTTATATCGCTATTACTGCTGGTAAAGATGAACTTATTAAACGAATGAAATATGGAAGAAGTGTGACAGACGAAAACTGGCTTAAGAGTTCTGAACAATTTAATGAATGGTTAAAAGAAAATGCAATGAAAACAACTCCCAATATTATATTGGTAGATAATACACACATGAGTCCAGAAGAAACAGCCAATAAAATAGATGAAATAATTAGACTAAATATGGTGTAGTGCATAGTGCAGCAGCTAAAATTACATAAGAACATATACTGGAATTATCGAGAAAGTACAGCTGAAATTTAATGGATTGATAATGACACTGTAATAATTAACGGTCACGAGTTAGATGTACTTTAAGAAAATTTTGACTTTAGAAGAAGCAAGCAAAATAATTAATAATAACACCGTATTATTCAAGTTTGAGTTTTACGGTGTTGTTATTTTTTTATTCTATAAAAGGGAGTTAACCTCCATGGTTATAAATAAATACAAAGTAAATATTTAGAAAATATTACTGTTGATGTATAATGTGATTATTGGATTAAAATATATGACTAAATATGATATTTACTTTAAGAGGAGATATAATTATGAAGAATTTTGTTTCAAATTATCTATTTAGATACATTTTTCTATTTTGTTTTTTCTTACTTTTAGGACAAGTATTCAAATCATTGAATATGGATTCTATCAAGGCATTTGGTTTTGTTTGCGGAACGATATTATATGATGTAATAACCTTTGTCTATAGGAAGAAGAAAGCGCAGTAAACATCATTTTTTACAGATAGGGGAGAGCACATGGGTATTAATTTTAGACCTGTAGATAAAGATAATTGGCTTGATTGTGTTAATTTAGAGGTTACAGAAGAGCAAAATGATTTTGTTACAAACAACACATTTTCTGTACTTCAATCTCATTATGATGATAGAAATTATCCAGTAGCAATATACGATGACAACACAATGGTTGGATTTTTGATGTATCTATACGACGAAGATTTTAAGGCGCATAGATTGCGAAGATTCATGATAGATAAGGATTATCAGCGCAATGGATATGGCAAACTGGCACTTTTAAAACTTAAAGAGTTAATTAAGAATAAGTATGATGGAGATAAGCTGTACACAAGCGTAAAGCCTCAAAATAATGTTGCTAAATGCTTATATGAAAGAGTGGGTTTTAAAGAGACTGGAGAAGTGCGTTGGGGCGAAGAAATATTAAAGGTAGATTTATAGGCTAAAGAGTTTTTAGAAGCATTTTTATCATTTGCAAAGGAAAAGTATAAACTGTTAACCATAGGTCTTTCGGTTCTTAAATTTAATGAGAGAGCTATAAGGCTTTATAACAATCTAGACTTTAAGGTCACAGGTGAATTCATAGGTAAGACCGTTCAAGGTGATATGGAATTTATATCTATGGAAAAAGGGTTATAGTATAAAAATGAAATTACAATCTTCATAGACGGTGATATATGTAATTCGTAGTATTACAAAGGAGTGAAGAATTTATGAATTATCCAGTACATATTGTTTCTGTTGGCGGATTAATAGAAAATGAGGAAGGAAAAATATTAATGCTGTTAAGCCCAGACAGAGGATGGGAAATACCGGGTGGACAAGTTGAGGAAGGTGAATCTCTCACAAATGCATTAAAACGAGAAGTAAAAGAAGAAACTGGAATAGAGATTGTGGTTGGTAAGTTGAGGACAGTTTATTCAAATATAACAAAAAGAGTTCAACTTGATGGAATTAGTTCTATAGGTTCAATCGTTAACTTTGGATTTACTGGTAAAGCAATCTCAGGAGAGTTAGCCACAAGCGAAGAAAGTCTCGAGGTAGCTTGGGTAGATAGAGACAAAGTATTGAATTTAATCGGTAAAGACTTCATGAGAGATAGGGTAAAGAACATGTTAAATCCAGATGATAAAATCATTTATGGTGTTTTCACTCGTGAACCTTATATTCTTCATGAAGAACAATTTATATGATGAATAGATAACTCTTCTGTTCTAAAACAAGCGTAATAGAGGCTTATTAAATACTATTTACATAGCCAGGGGGTAAAAGCTAATGAAAAAAATTCAAGATTTACTTATGTGTCCAGAATGTAAAAGCGGTCTGTCTGAGACGCTTAAGTGTGAGAAGTGTGGAAGTGAATTTGCTTATGAGCAGGGGGTTTTTGATGTTGTTTCTCCAAAAGCTTTATGCAATCAGGAGTGGCAGTGGGAGATAACGGATGAGATGCTCCAAAACGAGGTTGAGACCGCAAGAAAGAAAGCTGAGGATGATGCAGACATTAAAGCTTATAATGCATACAAAAACAAAGAAACTCTTGAGGCCCAAAAGATACATCGTGAATACATGGAGTACTTGATTGAAGGTTTTTCAGGTATGGTTTGCGATCTTTCTACGGGCATGGGAAGCAATCTTCAAAAAATGCTAAACGCAAAGAACAAAGATTTTTCTATTGTTTGTACAGATATAGACAAACGTGTCTTAATGCTGACCAGAAAATTAAAACAAACAGATGACAATAGAGTTTTCTATATAGCAACCGACGGCAGGTCTATGTCAATTAAGGATAACAGCTTTGACTACATTACTTCCTTAGCAGCACTTGGAAATATTCCTGACAGTGATAAGGTTGTAAGGGAATTATACAGGATGCTTAAGCCAAAGGGTAAAATCCTCATTCAAGGCGGCTATATTGAAAAAGGCAGCAAAAGCTTCGAGCTTGCCCAAAGTAAAGGCCTTGAACGAGGCTTGGTTGAAGAATATTTGATTAATGGCTTAAAAGCAGCGGGCTTTGAAAATATTGTATCAACCATTGTGGCAGAAGCTATATGGGCAGAGAATCCATATGATTTACTTCCTGTGGCAGGCGACACTCAGCGTTATTGCATAATTCAAGCTGAACGTACAAGCTAAACATAATTGGAAAGAAGGGGAAATATGGTCAAATTTATAAGAAACAGGGTGTACATACTAATACTTTTGATTTTTGGGGTATTATTGACTGCCTGCAGTTCCACAAGCCAGAAAGTTTCAGGAAACCAGACTGAAAGGGTAAAGGCTTGGACTAAGGATATAGATTACTTGTATAATAATCTCCCTAAAAGTCATAAGAACTTATATCATAATATAAAAGAGGAAGATTTTAAGAAGGAAATAGTAAGCTTAAAGCAGGATATTGAAGAACTTAAGGATTATGAAATCAAATGCAGGCTGGCGCAAATTGTTGCAACTGTGGGAGATGCTCATACTTCAGTAAACTTAGGCTTTAACAATAGCAATGTGTATCCTGTTGTTTTTTGGTGGTTCCAGGAAGATTTGAGGGTAGTAACAACTCTTAAGGAGCATAGGCACATTCTGGGCAAAAAACTTATAGGTATAAACAATATGCCCTTAAAGGATGTAATGCAAAAGGTAAATTCATTAATCCCACATGAAAACGAACAATGGCTAAAGGCGACAAATGTAAGATTTGTTACTATGCCTGAGGTATTAAAGGTGCTGGGAATTGCGTCAGAAGACAAGGTTGAATTTTCTCTTTCAGATGACAGCAATAATGTTACTAAATTAGAACTAACTCCTGAAGGCTTACCCGATGAAAAGATTACAAGGGTTATAGATGAAATGCCTACCAAGCCTTTAAGACTTCAATATAACACTAATAGCCTTTCTGAAAGATTATACTGGTACAAGTACTTGCCGGAGGAAAAGCTTTTATATCTTCAATATAATCAATGTATAGATAGAAGTGTTGCCAAATCCTATGGAATTGAGGATTATAAAGACTATCCGGAATTTTGGGAGTTTTCTCAGAGGCTACTGAAGGCAATAAATGATAATAACCTTGATAAGTTTGTAGTTGATTTAAGATTTAATTCAGGTGGAGATTCAAGCCTTATGACTGGTTTGGTTAATAAGCTGGCTTCAATTGACAAGCTTAAGGGAAAAGTCTATGTAATGATAGGCAGAGAAACCTTCTCTTCAGGAGTAATGGCTGCAATGGATTTTATGAATCAGACAAAGGCAGTTTTTTATGGGGAGCCAACCGGTGGAAATGTGAATGGGTATGGTGATATAAAGACCTTGGAGCTTCCAAACTCCAAGCTTCAAGTATCCTATTCCACAAAGTACTTTAAGCTGTCTTCAAGCATTGAAAAAAATTTCTTGCCAGCTGTACCTGTGGAACAAAATTATAATAATTACAAGCAAGGTATAGATGATGTGTTTGAGGCAGTAAGAAATAATAACTAAGGGAGGTTATGAATGAGAATTATAGACGACATATCCAACTTTATCTTTGTTGAGGATAAGCCGCAAAAGGCAGATATAATTTTTATTCCTGGTGGGTCATATGCTGAAATTTCAGAAGAAGCAGCTAAGCTTTGGCACCAGAGGTATTCTGATTTAATTCTTCCTTCAGGTAAATACAGTGTGAAGCGCGGATATTTTCCAGGGCCGCTTTCAAAAGGAGATATATATAATAAAAAATACAATACTGAATGGGAATTTTTAAAGGATGCGCTTATTCAAAATGGAGTTGATGAGAAAAGTGTATTAAGGGAAGACAACTCTCAATATACCTATCAAAATGCTTTATTTTCTAAAGAAGTTACAGATAAGTATAACTTAAATATTAAAAAAGCTATCATATGCTGCAAGTCTTTCCATGCAAGGCGATGCTTAATGTATTATCAAATTGCGTATCCGCAAACTGAATTTATAGTTTGTCCCTCAAACATTAAAGGGATTAATAAAGAGAGCTGGTTCAAAACTGAGGAAGGTATTGATAAGGTAATGGGCGAGCTTATGAGGTGCGGAAGTCAGTTTAAAGAGGTTTTTGGCGCTGGCTTATTAGCATTATGATTTTTTAATAACTTATCAGTGCTTAGCAGATTGTTTCTTTAGGTGAAAAAACTCAAATAAAGCAATAAACCAGCTGCCAATTTTATGGCAGCTGGTTTTAGGTAATGACTGTATTAATTATTAAATTAACTTAAATTTTTTAAAATAGCAGTATTTTAGTACCCGCCTGAACCTACTGCGTTATGGACAAAGGAAGCTATAGTGCCGATTGGAATATCTACAATAGATCCTAAATTATTAACATGGCAGGTAGCTCTGCCTTGATTGCCGAGATTGTTGTTAAAGTCGCCACTTTGATTGCCAAGATTATTGTTAAAGTCTCCACCTTGTTCGCTCATATTATCACAGCAGCTTCCGCCGTGACCTATTTTATCGCAGCAATTTCCAAGTGCACAGCCTGGTGCTGGGCCTATCTGTGTTATAAGCCTAACAAAAGACGGTGTTACCGTTGCTAAAACTCCTGTAAATCCTGAACCAGATTGTCCACCGCTTGTTGTAAAAATTGTAACTGTCTGTCCTATACGATTAGCCAGGTGATTTACAAAGTTGCTGCCTTCAAAGTTAGCTCCTGCTACATTTCCTCCGCCATAATTAAATCCATTTGCCATGAAGTGTGCCTCCCTTTATTATTAAAAGTTTGGGACTTTTTTGTCCTACTTCATGCTATGGGCATTTCAAGAAAGTGTTACATTATTTTTTTATGAAGCTCGCTATAAGGCTCCGAAGTTGGAAAAATAATTTTGCAGTTTTTATCTATGCTGGATAATAAAATTATTGATAAAAAAACAGGGCACCTTTCGGTACCCTGTCTAACTATTTAATTTCAAGTGCTGTAACAGTGCTTTTAGTTATCTATGCAGAATCCTTAGCCGCTAAATCTCAGCCTGTAGATTCAAGGTAAATAATGTCTGCAGGTAGAAGGATTTGGAATTGAATTGGAGAATATACTATAAATAACAATTGGGATGGTTGCAAGGAAAGTAACAGAAAAAATTAAAGGGGGATTGGATAACATGAAAAAATTTATATGGGTTTTGTGCGGGATTGTAGTTTTGGCTTTAATTTTTAAAGGGTTTACAAAAGAAAGACTGACAGATGAGAACGGAGCCTCCATTAAGGTATATTTCCCTACGCCGGATAAAATTATTATTTATAAGGCTGGCAATACTGAAACTGTAACTAAGGACAGTAAATTGTTCTCAAGTTTAGTTGTTAAAATGAATAGCAGAGTAAGTGGAAGCCTTGCTGGAACTGCTGGATTAGCAATTGATAAAGCTGGAATAGAAAGCATAAAGAAAACAGAAACTGTTGTTGAGTTTGTCTATGCTAAAAAGCAAAAAACAAGCTTTGGCTCAGATAAAAAGGAGTACAGCGGACTAATCTTCCCAATGACAGGCAAGTATAATGACCTGTGCTTTTTTGATACAAACACTAATCATTACAGCGGACCTATTGGCCCGATGGGGAATAACAATGAGGTTTTAGAGCTGCTCAAATAAGAAATACACCTATAACTGCATGGGGAGAACTTAAGCAAAACATAGAAAATGTGCTTGGTGATGAAGCATATCTGAATTTTTATTTTAGTGGAGGGGTTTTAGATGTATTTGGAGTTAAAGCCTATAAGGATAAGGAGAAAACAGCAGGTTAAATTGAATAAGGAAAATAGAAAAGCCTTTGATAGTATAAAGCAATACATGGAGACTAGCTTTTTAGTGTCATTCGAAAGAGAAGAAATCCTTCAGCAAGTTCTAGATAGTATGCTTCAGGCACAAAGCGAGGGCAAGGATATAAATCTGTTCCTTGGATGTAATCACAGGGAATTTTGTGATTCAATAATAATGGAATACAGCACAACTAAAAGCCGTGTGCTTGGAATTATAAGCTTAATTGAAGATGTTATTATATATACCATACTGGGAATGTTTTTTGGAATGCTTTTTTACAAAGCACCTGTTTTTAATTTGAATTCCATAATAACTACAACAGGGCTTCTGCTTATTGTATATCCAATGTCTCGTAAATCTAGACGAGAAAAAATATATCCTAAAAATAATTTTTTACCAGAAGTTAACCAATTTCCTCGAGGACTAGTCTCTTTTATTTTGTACCTTGTCTACGGTTTAATATTAGCTGCAATTTTCTCTTCAATAGGAAAAAGCCAAGGAGTAAATCTTTCAACCGCTCAAATAAGCATATTTTCTGCTAAGCCATTTTTCATAATTGGTATTCTTTTTGTACTGGCTTCAGAAATATATAAATCAATATGCAGCAAACAAAGAAAAATTTAAAATTATGGCTATGTTTAAAAATGTTGATATTACATGCTTAATTCAACATAGTTATTAAACATAGCCAAAATTATAAATATTTTTTAAAAATATTGAACCATTTCTAACAATCACCAGTCTTATAAATAAGAGGGATACAGCGACATAAGAAATGCAGGGGGTGCATTATGGTTGATGAAGCTTTGCTTAGCGGCCTAAAAATGGGAAATGAGATTGCTTTTAGAAAATTATATGAGCTTTATGCAGAGAAGATATATAAAACTGCCTATATGATGACAAATGACAAGGTAGCTGCCCAGGATGTTGTTCAGGAAGTTTTTATTAAGGTATTTAAGAAAATAAGCGACCTGAAATACAAGGAGGCCTTTAGCTCTTGGTTTTATAGGATTACAATAAACAGCTGCCTAAGCTATATGAGCGAAAATTCTAAAGTAAAGGTTCTGTTTGATGAGAACGAGTTTAACAATATTCCTGAGGAAAGAATTTACTTTAACCCGGAAGATAATGCTCTGGAAAGAGAACTTTATGAAGAGGTTATGGAGAATATTTATAAGCTTCCAAGGCTTCAGAGAATAACCATAATACTTTACTTCTATAACGAAATGACTATTAAGGAAATAGCAGGCGTAATGGACTGCTCTGAGGGAACTGTAAAATCCAGATTGTTTCATGGAAAGAAAAACCTAAAAGAAATGCTTGAACATAAAAAGATTGGTAAAGGGGTGAGCAGGTATGGATTTGGAAAGGCTGATTAGCGAGGCTTCAAGGGATAAGGCTGATAAGCTTGAGATGAAGCTGCCAAGCTTTGATAATGTTTGGGAAGAGATTCAGCAGCAAAATAAGTTTGCAAGTGAAAAAGAGCCGAGAAAAAGAAGTATTGCTATTGGTGATTGGATTGGGGTTGCAGCAATTTTACTAATAATGCTGATAGTCCCCTTTACTATTACCAGGCTTAAAAATTCATCAGGTGAAGTTACACCCGCTAATAAACAGGAGCAAGCTATAACACAGGCTGATCAGGAAAAGGCTGGAGAGGCTGCAAGCAAATTTTTGACTATATTCTATACTATTGATGACTATAGGAAAGTAGATGAATACAACTTCTTATTTCCAAAGGATGCTAGAACACAAAACCTAAAGCCCTATGCAACCACAAAATATTATAACGAGAAATTAACCGTTGATGCCTTATCCTTGCTGTCAGTATCCAAATGGACCAGTACCAACTTCAGTGTGAAGGAGGTTAAACTAACTAAATATAGTGAGGATACTAAAGCTAAATATGTTGTTTTTACCTCAGACACATATTTGAAATGCATGCAAAAGGACGGACAGGAAAAAGCTGCATTTTTTAGAGGACAAATCCTTATGGAGTATGATGAGGGCTTGTGGAAGGTTGGAAACTATACAGAAAGAAGCTATGAACCTAAAGAGATGTTTGACAAGGAAGCTATCTTCAAAAACAACGTAAGCACTAACAAGATAGTTAGCGAACTTTTACCCCATCCGTATAATGCAGAAATATACCCTGATTCACTGAAATTTAACGGCATGTGGAAGGGCAGTGTTATGCCTGAGTTTGAGGCTCAGATGAAAAAGCTTGGCTGGGAGCTGTACGATGGAATGGGTTCGAAGAAGTTCTATAAAAAAGACATTAACGGAAAAGAAATTAAAATATCCATTCTTCCAAATGAGCAAGGCGGCCCAGAGGAGAAGAATGCAAGTACAACAATTTCTGTAAATATAGAAGAATATTAAAAGGAGAGAAAGAGATGAGAGCAGCCTTTAAAGAAAAAAGCTTTGTTGCACTTTGGGTTATTATTACACTGCTTATTGTTTCTACTTTAGGATACTTTGCCTTGGCAAAGCCAAAATCCTCAGGCATGACCTTTGGGACAGAGGTTGTAAGCATAGATGATACTAAGCAGTTGGATATACTTAATAAGTATAAAACACCATATGCTTTTAAAGTAAAAGATAATGACAAGCTTTACCTAAGATATTTTTACTATGAGAATAATGCCTCTGTGCCAAAGGAGAGTAATTTTGAAATTTCAAAGGATAGATACGATAAACTTAAGGAAGGAAATAAGTATTGGTTTACTGTGAAGTTTTCAAAGGCCAATGATGAAAGCAAGGGAATTGTAACTGAGCTTATGACTGAAAATCCAGCAAGGTGATAGTATTTTATATGCTTAATGAAGGGATGGGGAACAATTGAAAAGAAAATTAGCTGCAGTGCTGTTATGCACAGCATTTGTATTAAATGCTTCTGCCTGTGACGCAAAAATAAAAAAGGAGACGCCAGTTTCAGCGGATGAAGCTAAAAAAGAAGTTGTAAGAATTACAAAGTTCCCTTTAGCTGTTGATTATCAAAGAGGGAGTTTAAATAGCCTGGAGAAGCTTAATGAGAATGTTGGCAAGTATAATCTTGATTTAAGGAGCTACAATATTGAGGCATTAGATTTGTCAGGCTATGAAAATAAGCTTAATAACGCTATGTTTGACAGCAAAACAAAATGGCCAGCCAAGCTTCCTAGCAATTTTAATCCTCAGAAGATGCTGGAGTTTCACAAAAATCCAGGTCTAGGATTAAGAAAGCTTCATGTAAAAGGGATTACTGGGAAAGGAATAAGTATCGCTTTTATAGATTATTCTCTTTTAGTTACTCATGAGCAGTATTACGACAGAGTTAAGATGTATGAAGAAGTTCATTACGCACCTAAAGAGGCTCAGCTGCATGCTCCTGCGGTTGCTTCTATTGCAGCAGGTAAGGATACAGGAGCGGCGCCAGAAGCTGATTTGTATTTTATTGGATGCGAAAACTATAATATAGTTAACAAGAGCGTGGAGATAGATTTTTCTTGGTTTGCTAATGCCATTGAAAGAATTATTGAAATAAACAAAACCCTGCCTAAGGAAGATAAGATTAGAGTATTATCAATTTCAGCAGGCTGTCAGCCTGAAACCAAAGGCTATAAAGAATTTATTGAAGCAGCTAAAAAAGCTGTAAAAGAAAATATTTTTGTTGCGACAATAAATATGATTGAAATCTATAATGAAAAGTTTTATTTTCATGGCTTAGATATGGATACCTTCTCAGATAAAGATAATGTTTCAGTTTATAAGCCAACAGAGTGGAAAAAATGGCTGTCAAAGGTTGAGCACATTGATAATCTTGATAAGTATTACGAAAAGAAATTTAATGAAGATAAACCTAAAGAATTATTGCTTATACCTATAGACGCTAAAACCTTAGCTAGTCCTACAGGTGATAAGGATTATGCATTTTATAGAGAAGGCGGTTGGAGCTGGACCATGCCGTATATTGCAGGGGTATATGCTTTAGCTTGCCAGGTTAAGCCTGATATTACTCCGGAAGAATTTTGGAAAAATGCGCTTGCAACAGGAGACCGCAGCCCCATAGAGAAAGAAAATGAAAGGTATATCGGGAAAATAATAAACCCTGAAAAGCTGATTTCAAGCTTAAAAAAATAGGTATATTTAAAAATATTGTTTACTTAAAAGATGCAGTGATAGCTTTGTTAGTTATCACTGCATCTTTTAATTTCAGCACTAACCTTAAATACAGTTATATTTTAAACCTGAGAAATTAATAATATTTTTAAATAGGGGAATAAATGAATATGAATAAATAATATTTGAAGTTACTAATTTCTTCATAATGTCTTCATAAGATTTTATTATCATTATACATGTGGAAAGATTAAGTAGATAAGAAACATAAGGATTAAAATCTTTATGGGACACAAACACAATATAGGAGGTATTATATGAAAAGTTCAAGAAAGATGGTGGCTTTAGCAGTTTCTGCTGTAGTTGTGCTATCCTTTGCAGGCTGCAGCAGAAAGGTAACAGGTAGCAAGGAAGCGGACAACGCACTTAAAGCTATTAATGAAATTGTTAAGTCTTATCCTGACAAGAAGGGCTTCCATGAAGCACTTAAGCATTGGGGCTTTGAACTGCCTACAGGTGAAAAATTTGAGTGGAGCAAGGATATGTCAGCTAATAAGGCAGACTTTGCTATGGTAATGCTTGCAGATCCATTAGTTAAGGCAGGACTTGATGTAACTAAGCTTGATAAAAATGAATGGCTCTATGAACCAGCAGGTGAGGAAATGGGAAAGAAACTTCCTAACCGTTTGATAAAGCCTTATAACGTTGGCGACAAAAAAGAATCTTCAAATGGCTCAGAAGATTCTATGAGAAGACTTCTTAAGGCGAATCCAAGCATGGTAAAGTATCATGAGAATCAAAAGCACTTTGGCTTAAAGCTGGGGGATGGCAATGAGGTTCAATGGACAGAAAAACTTGGTTTAAACGATGCAGATATGATATTTGTATTAAAAGCTGAACCTCTTGTAAAAGCTGGTTTGGATGTAAATAAGCTTGAAGGCAGTGGCTGGGTATTTAAAGAAGCTAGCAAGGATGATATGGGAATGGGAGCAAATCCAGACCAAATAGTTAAGATATATGATATAAAGAAATAACTTTTGCTGTAGTTTCACCCCCCCTCTAAGGAGGGGGATAAAAATATTTAAATATCCCCTTGCAAATTAACTACATAAGGATTATACTATAGGTACACCCCCTCCCATGGGGGGTGGGTGAAATTAAGGTTTTAAATAAACTTTAATTGATAAGTGCTAGATCTTAAAGGAGGATGTTTATGAACGAAGAAAAAAATAAAGCTCTTATGGCTTTAAAGACTTCAAAAGGTCAAATAGAAGGAATTATTAAAATGATTGAAGAGGGAAGGTATTGTGTTGACGTATCAAATCAGATAATTGCTGCACAAGCACTTCTAAAAAAAGCAAATATGCTTATCTTAAAGCAGCATATACATCATTGTGTAAAAGACGCCGTAAGAAATGATAAAGGCGATGAAAAAATAGATGAGATAATAGACATTTTAGAAAAGATTATTCAGAAATAATTTAAAAGAGGCGATGAGTAATGTTTAAGTCCTTAAAGAAGTTTTTAAAGAAGCTTGAGGAGGCTAATGAAAAGTCCTTTGGAAATAATGGAAAACTCGATTGCTGTGGAATGAATAAACCTAATAATTTTAACAAGAAGGTAGAAAATAAAGAAAGCAAATAAAGAAAGTGCATAAATTAATAATTATTGTGTGCAATACAGTAATATAGGAGGGATTAAATTTGGAAAAGAGTCTTAAAATAGAAGGAATGACTTGTGCTGCTTGTGCAAAGGCTGTAGAAAGAGCCTCCAAGAAGCTTGAAGGAGTTTCTGAGGCAAATGTAAACTTTGCAACCGAAAAGCTTAATATAAATTTTGACGACAGTAAAGTATCTATATCAGATATTCAAGCAGCTATTGAAAGAGCTGGATATAAAGCAGTTGTTGAATCAACCAGCAAAACTTTAAAAATAGAAGGAATGACCTGTGCTGCTTGTGCTAAAGCTGTTGAGAGAGCTACAAGAAAACTAGATGGTGTTCTAGAGTCTAATGTAAATTATGCATCAGAAAAGTTAAATGTAAGCTATGAGCCTTCAAAGGTTAGGGTTTCAGATATAAAGAAGGCAGTAGAAAAAGCAGGCTACAAGGCTTTGGAGGAAGAAACTACTTCAGTTGATACTGATAAGGAAAGAAAAGAAAAGGAAATTCAACTGCTATGGAAAAAATTTATAATAGCGGCTGTTTTCTCAATACCTCTACTAATTATAACCATGGGGCATATGTTCTTTGAACCTGTAGGCTTCCATCTGCCAAATATCATAGACCCAATGAAGAACCCTAGAAACTTTGGCTTGATACAGCTTATTTTAGTGCTTCCTGTTATGGCGGCAGGCTACAAGTTCTTTACTGTAGGCTTCAAGTCCTTGCTTAGAAGAAGTCCTAATATGGACTCCTTGATTGCAATGGGGACCTCCGCAGCCTTTTTATACGGCATATTTGCCATAGTACAGATATTTAATGGCAATGTAGACTATGCTTATGACTTATATTTTGAATCTGCAGCAGTAATCATAACCCTTATTACACTAGGAAAATACCTAGAAGCAGTAACAAAAGGCAAGACCTCAGAGGCTATTAAAAAGCTTATGGGATTGGCTCCTAAAACTGCAATAATAGTAAGGGATGGAAAAGAAATAGAAATTCCTATAGATGAAGTTGAAGTGGGAGATATAATTATTGTTAAGCCAGGCGAAAAAATGCCTGTAGACGGCGAAGTTGTAGAAGGTATGACTTCTGTAGATGAATCCATGCTTACGGGAGAAAGTATTCCTGTAGAAAAAAATATAGGAGACAAGATAATCGGTGCAAGTATCAATAAAAATGGTACTATAAAATATAAAGCTACAAGAGTTGGTAAAGATACAGCACTGGCTCAAATAATCAAGCTTGTTGAAGATGCACAGGGCTCCAAGGCTCCGATTGCTAAGATGGCGGACATTATTTCAGGTTACTTTGTTCCAATTGTTATAACTATTGCAGTACTTTCTGCTGTAGCCTGGTATTGGTTTGGCGGAGAAACAGGAGTATTCTCCTTAACAATTTTCATATCAGTGCTTGTAATTGCATGTCCATGCGCCTTAGGTCTTGCAACACCAACAGCAATTATGGTTGGAACAGGAAAGGGTGCAGAGTATGGAGTCTTAATAAAGAGTGGTGTTGCACTTGAAACTGCTCATAAGATAAAGACAATAGTATTTGACAAAACAGGTACAATAACAGAAGGAAAACCAAAGGTTACAGATGTTGTAGTTGCTAATGGTATTTCTGAAGATGAATTATTGCAATTGGCTGCTTCAGCAGAAAAGGGATCAGAGCATCCTCTTGGTGAAGCAATAGTTAAGGGTGCTGAAGAAAAGGGCTTAGAGTTTAAGAAGCTTGACTTCTTTAAGGCTATACCTGGACATGGAATAGAAGTTAAGATAGATGGAAAAGATATACTTCTTGGAAACAGAAAGCTTATGATTGAAAGCAATATATCCCTTGAAAACCTTGAGGATACCTCTCACAAGCTTGCTGGAGAAGGAAAAACTCCAATGTATGTAGCTATTGATAATAAAATGGCAGGTATAGTAGCTGTTGCGGACACTGTAAAAGAAAACAGCAAAAGAGCAATAGAGCAGCTGCACAAAATGGGAATAGAAGTTGCAATGATTACTGGTGACAACAAGAGAACTGCAGAAGCTATAGCTAAGCAGGTTGGAATAGACAGAATACTAGCTGAGGTTCTTCCTCAGGATAAGGCAAATGAAGTTAAAAAGCTTCAGGCAGAAGGTAAAAAGGTTGCAATGGTCGGCGACGGTATAAACGATGCTCCAGCACTTGCTCAAGCTGACATCGGTATAGCAATAGGTTCTGGTACAGACGTTGCAATGGAGTCAGCTGATATAGTTCTTATGAGAAGTGACCTTATGGATGTGCCAACTGCAATTCAGCTAAGCAAGAAAACTATTTTAAATATAAAGGAAAATTTATTCTGGGCCTTTGGGTATAATACTTTAGGAATACCTGTGGCTATGGGACTTCTATATGCTCTATTTGATGGTCCGCTTTTAAATCCAATAATAGCAGCTGCTGCTATGAGCTTCAGCTCGGTTTCAGTTCTTTTAAATGCTTTAAGACTTAAGGGCTTTAAGCCAGCCAGATAACAATATAAATTTTTATCAATATAACAAGTTAACTTTTTATATTGGTAGTTTTAATAAATATAATTAAATGGAGGTAATCATAATGACAAAGAAAATATTAATCGAAGGAATGAGCTGCGGACACTGCGTAAATCACGTTAAGAATGCTTTAAGTGATCTTAATGGAGTAACAAGTGTAGATGTAAATTTAGGAGCAAAAACAGCGATAGTGGTAGCATCTGAAAATGTATCTGATGAGGATATAAAGTTTGCTATAGATGATGCTGGTTATGAAGTAGTATCAATAGAAGAAGCTTAATCTAAAGCCAATTTAGAAGCTGTCTGTTATTTTTAACAGGCAGCTTTTTCTTTTCTATAAATAAGTCAGCTAGCTTCAAATCTGTGCGGTGAAAGGTTGTCTTTATATAGAGATATTAAATTGAAATTATGTTTTCTTCATATGTTCTTTATATTAATGTTATAGAATTTAAACATAGGGTGTTTGATTTGAAATTTAGCAGTGTAAGAAAAGTGCTGCGCAATAATACAGGAGGGGTAACATGAATTGTCATGGAAATAATAAGGATAATAACAAAGGTCACAAGCATAGTCCTTTAAAGCATATGCTTCACATGGTTTTATGTTGTGGTCTGCCAATAGTTATAGTTGGATTTTTGCCGCTTATAACTAAATTAAGCCCTAGTGCAGGAAGCTTAGTTGGCAAGATAGTGCCGTTCCTATGTCCAATAATGATGATAGGAATGATGTTTACAATGATGAGCGGCAGCAAAGAAAAAAGCTGCTGTGATAGCTCAAAGCAAGGAAACAATACTGAAGAAATAGTATAGGAAAGATAAATAGGAGAGGCTTATTAGTTCTAGGCCTCTCCTATTTATTTTGTTATTAAACTAGTCCATTCTGACCATTGTATCCATATCCATCATTTCATGGTCAATAGAAAGAATGTTTTCCAGCATAACCTGAGCAGGATAAGAAATCAAAGAGGTATCCCCTAGAATAAACCCATGCATAAATGGGGGACGAGGCATATCTTTAGGAGGCATTGGTTTTACTGATCTAATATATTTTTCTACAACAGAAGGTATTATAGCCTCCTTAATTAAAAGTAGCGGCGTGTGCTTGCCCATGTGAGCAAATAATACACCAGCTATTGTCTCCATAGGGTGCTTTAAGGTACTGAAGGTAAAGGCATGACCATCTCTATAATTTCTGCCCCAGCCAAAATCAGTTTTGGGGTCTTTGTATTTGGCAAAGTTAATTGCGACTTCATAAGGTGTATCACCATCTATTCTAGCTAGGTGCTTAACGTTTGTAAGTTTTGCTAAAGTAGTTTCTACGGTATTTGATATGGTACTTGTAGAACCGAAAATATAAATATTTATATCATTAGAGTTTACTATAGCCTCAATGGTGCAGGAAGGAATGCTGTTTTTCTGTACGTATAAAATCGGATCTCCATGATGAGCAGACCAGTAGGCTGCTGGAAGGGCATCAGAATAATTTTCCCCAGAAACTATAAGGATATTCTTAAACTCCTTTCTAGCTGCAGGAATTTTACAAGCAGTTTCATAATGATTTCTACCAGTTATGCGCCAGGTCTTAAAGCCACATCTATTGAGTTCCATAGAAACATTTCTTGAAATATTGCCAACAAGAATTATTTGTATTCCATCGTAGCCTTTAGGCGATAACCTTGCGATCTCATTTAGGACTTCACGGCTTAATATATTCCCATCTGTAAATAAAATAGCAGCATTTATGGGGAAGTGGACAAGTGCAGAAGCAGCTATACCATCAAATACCTCATTCTTGTTTACTAGTATAACTGCATTAGGCTTCATATTGGTAAATCCAGTTTTAGATACTTCTATAGCAGTTTCTACAGCAGTATCACCACATATTCTTGTGGTGTTTAAGGTTTGGGGACAGCTATTTAAATTGCGATTCATAAATTTCCTCCTAAAAAATTATCCATATTATTATATGAATTTCCTACAAAATTTGATACAAATCATTGTTTATAGCCTAGAGACATAATATTTTTATATCAAAAAAGTACAAACGCCGTTCATCTAAACCGTGAACGGCGTTATTTCTAGGCTTCAACAGCAGCAGTTTTAACTTTTCTATCTCCCTGTGCTGAAATTGAAGATACCCACTTTATTCTCATGATTAGAATAGTAGTAATTATTGCAGCCATATAATTTGAGAACAAATTGCCCCAAAATACTGAATAGAAGCCAAGCCAATGTTCTGTTAGCAAAATAAACACATATCTTAACAACCAGATTCTTAGTATGCTCATAACTAGAGGGATTCCCGTACGTCCTAGACCAATGAAGGCCCCCTGCTGAACCATGCATATGCCAAAGCCAATAACAGAATAGGTATATATATTAAGCGATTTGTTGGCTATGTCAAGTACAGCTTGGTCATGAGTAAATAAAACCGTAAGGTAAGGTGCTAGTGGAATAACTATTGCTATTAAAATTGCTGCAGTAATTGCACTTATTATGCAGCCTTGAATGCAGGAACGGCGTGCCTTATCACCTTGCCCAGCACCAACGTTCATACTTACCATTGTAGTTATGGAAGAACCAAAAGAAGATGGAAGTATAAAGCAAATAGAGGTTATGCTGCCTGCTATTCCTTGTCCGGTTAAGACTATGGGACCATACTTTTCAATTTCATTATTTATTAAAAAGAATCCTAAATTAAGCATTAAGCTTGAAATCATTGAAGGTATTCCAATTTTAATTAACTTTTTCAAAATCTTAAAGTCAAACTTAAAGCCTTTTAAGTTTAACTTGTCATCGCTATTTATAATAAACAGTTCGTAAAACATCCAAATGCAGATAAGAAGATTTGACATTAAGGAAGATATTACTGAACCAATCAGACCCATATGAAGTACTGCAATAAATAAGAAATTAAATATAACTTTTAGTATAAGCATTATTATCATTCTTATAAAAGTTGCCTCAGGCTTTCCGTTGGCATTTTTAATCGCATTATAAATAGATTCAAGAAATAGAAAAGGCAGCACTAAGGAATTTAATGCAAGATATAGAAATACGTCGTGAGAGATTTGAGGATCAACTCGTGAGGATACTGGAAAGGCTACAAAATAAAGCAATGGTGCAGCAATACATCCTATTATAAATGAAAATACAACGATTTGAGTAGCCACATGCTTTGCGCCTTTATAGTTTCCGCGCCCATTCATCTGGCCAATCATGGCCATTCCAGCAACACTTAAACCTTGAGCTAGTGCAATCATCATATTAATAATAGGACCTGAGTAGGTGATGGCGCTTGCACCAATGGTTCCTACCAGATTATTGATAAAAATTCCATCCATAACAGGCATGATAGATTGAACCAGTCCCATCATAAGAGTAGGTACTGATAAAAGTATAAGGGTAGAAGTTATGGAACCATTTAATATTAAATCACGTCTTTTTTCAGTATTTTGTTTTAAAAAGCTTAATTTCATGTGTGTAACCCCCAGCAATCGTTATTGTAATGTCTTTAAATTCATCTAGAGCTAAGTAACAATTTTTCAAAATGCCCCATCATTAATTATAAACTTCGCTATAAAAAGCTTCAAACGGTGAGAATGTATGAATTTTAGATGTATTTTTAATAAGCGGGGATATTAGATAGTTATTGTACACAAATGATTATTTATGAGAGATTTTAAGTATATATACACAAATTTGATGCGAATATGAAGTTTACTGTAGATGATGAAAGCTAAAAATTTAAGTTTTGTGGTAAATATAAATAGTATTTTAAGTGTAAAAATAAATAGAACAAATTTGTACAATATAACCTTTTAAGGTATAATGTTGTAAGCAATATAAAGTATTATCTTGATGAAAAGTAATTTGGGCACGAAGCAAATATTTTAATTATCACCTATTGGATTTTACATTTGCTGGAAAAGCTTTAAAAAGGAGGTAGGAAAGATTGAGAAAAATAATTCCATGTTTGCTATTCATAATTGCAGGAGCAGGGTTCTTTTATTTTGCATTTCAAAGAGATACAAATGCAGCTTTAGGAGTACCTCTAACAATACTCGGCACAGTATCCTTTGGTATAGGTTTTTACAAAAGCTGGAAATGCGGAATTCTAGAATCTATGCTGAATATATTTCATTTCTATCCTTAAAGGAATTCGACTTAAACTTATAAATTAACAAAAGTCCGTAGAAGCACGGCTTTATAAACCCAAATAAAAAAGGCTGCTTATATTTTTAAAATACAAGCAGCCTGAAGCTATTTCGAAAGGAAGGTTATTCTATATTTGAGGCTGAATTGAATATAGTATTTGCAAGCAGCCTAAAGCTGTTTTGAGGGTGTGCCTTATTGGTAAGCGTATTAGCAAAAAGAGATATTCTATGGCCCTGTGAATTATCTGTAATAGCTAAAGTTTTACCTTTTATTGTGTTGTGATTAGGCATCCAGCCTGCAATAAAGAAGTCACTGCTGCTATCTACCTTTGCAATTACCTTCGAGGTGCTTGGAACAGACTTTATATAAGAGCCGTCTACAACATATAAGGCTTCATCTTCGTTATAGCCAGAGGTTATAAGGCTGTCTTTTGTCAATTTTGACTTCAATAAGCCTTCATAATAGCTTCCTACAATACCATAGTCAAAGCTGGGAAGAAGATTATTTTTCTTTACAAGACTTAAAGCTCTAGAGCCTAATCCAATATAGGCTTTTCCTGCTTTAATATGGCTAACAGCTTTTGTGTTTCCGCTGTCATCAATTATAACATTGCTTTCAGATAAATTATTTACTACCTTAAAGCCAAGCTGTTGAAGTACAAATTTGCTTTCCATGCTGCCTGCTGCAAAAACCTTCGGCTGAACAAGCTGCATGATTTTCACTGCATTATCAAAGCCAGTAACATCTAGAAGGAAGTCTTTTCTGATTTTTTGAAGATCGACTTTGGAAACAATATAATCTCCTGCTTTATAGGAATTCCCATCGGTTAAAGCAATTTGTACAGGCTTTCCTTGGGATAGTAACTTGTTAACTGCTTTAACTACATCATTGCTGCTATTTCGAATTACATACTGATCAGAGCTACCGGTAACCTGTGTATTGGGAATGGTAACCTTCCATACAGGCTCGGTGTTAGCTTTGAGGATTCCTGAAGCATAGGTGGAATATACGTCAAAGCCTCTAAGAGCTGGGAAATTCATTACGATTTCTGCATACATTTCTTCAAAGTCAGAAGCATCATAGCCCTTGTAAAGTACCATGTTTGCATAGCCTCTCTTAGCCTGATGCATATTTACTACATAGGTTCCTTCGGGATAGGTTGTTCCGTCCACTACAGCGCTGCTGCTCATCTTTTCAACCTTTACACTATTCCTTAATAAATACTCCACAACCTTATAAACTTCCATTGGATTTTTTTGAAGCTTGCTGTCTACAGGCAGTATATAGTATTCAGGGAAGAAGCTCTTTCTCTCAGTTCTTGGTCTTCCTATGGATTCTCCCTTTGCATTAACGAGCAATTTATCTACTTCTTTAGAATCAATGCCTTCAATGCCGCGCTTAAAGTATTCTAGCTGATTGAAAAACAATTTGTCTTTATTATCAAGCACATATTTAGCTGAACCTAGTATTGCATACACTACTGCGTTATTGGAGTCCTGGTTAAGCTCAGGCATTTCTATTGTATGGCCTAGAGCTCCATGATGCATGGCATAGGTTGCTGTATAGGCAGGTGCTCCATCGTCCCAGCCATAGCCGTAGTCCTTGTAAGGGATAACATAACTATCGTACTTTGTGTTTGTTATTCCCGCTTTGCCCATTGCCTCAGCCTGTTCCAGCATGCTGTCTATAAGCAGATCGTATTCATAGTTTGGATCATGTGGAGGAGTGCAGGGCTCTAGTAAAAAGCCTTTTACAAAACCATGAAGGTCAAGAAAGCTCACTGGATTCCACTTGGCAATCTGCTGTACGAGAATTTGAGACTCTATTTGTGTTTGATAGCCATTATCTCTGTTAACATCGAAGCCATTGGCATTTTGTCTTACATTATAGTATCTTCCATCAGGATTTTCAGTAAGATTCATAACAAATATTATATTATCTAGTAAATTATCAACGCTGAGATTTACTGTTGTTTCCTTATTGTCTTTATCTAGGGTCTTATATTCGATAGCATCCTTTGTTGCAAGCATTCGTAAAATATCTATTTGAGCGTCAATGCCAGGAGCTTCGTCAGGATGAATATTATTAAGGAATATAGGTATTTTATAGTTGTCTAGTTTGCCTTTAGAAAGCATTTCTTGAAGCTGCTTTGGATTATTAAGCATCAAAGGAACTGTATCATTTAAATATTTGTTAACAGAGGCGTTGTCTTTTGCCAAAACCACAAAATGAAAATCTCTGCCTTCAACTGACTTGCCTATAGCTTCATAATTGAGATATCTGTTTGAATTAGCTTCAGCAAATATCTGGTCAAGGGCAGGCTTTAATTCATCGTAGGTATGATAGCTGTCATAAACATTAAGCCTCATTTCTTTTTCAGCTATTTTACCTGTTGATAAATCTTTTACTGATAAATTATAAAAGTCTATAAGTGCAGGATAGAGCGTCCTAAGGGGCCTGCCGCTTAGATCTGTTGTACCATAGACTAATTCAAACTGTATTTTAGCCTTAACAGTGGTTCCTTCAACTGTTGGACTCTCAGAAAATACTATAAATGACGAACCTGTATAACTTTTAGTGGTGGAATCATATTTCTTCCACTCAGAAAAAGGTTTTTCTCCAAAGGTCCATTCTAGCTTGCCTAAATCGGGAGAGTAACCAAAATCTACTTCTACTTCAACGACTCTGCTCTCAGTCATGGATACCAGACTGGTTGATACTTTAAGTTCAATTGCAGAAGATTTTTCATTATCCTTTTTTGATTTGCTGCTTTTAGCTTTAAACGGATTATCCTGTTTTATAAAACTAGTACCTGCATTAAGCTTTTCCTCTTTTTCTCTGTCGCTTCCTTTAACGCTTATTTTTTTAGTATTAGGCTGTTTTACTATGCCTGCCCCGCTTACATTTGTACTGAATACACTTACTGTAACTAATAGTGCAGCAATAATCCCAAGTCCCCTTTTAAACATAAAACACCTCCAAGTGATAAGTTTTAGTAATATCAAAATTTATATTACATGAATAAATATGCAATCGAGGCAGCTAATATTCATATAAATGCATAAGAAAATGTATAAATTTACATATTTCCTTTGAGAGTGAAGAAAAGGATTTTTATTACTAGGAGGTATTATCTATGCAGTACCAACTGATGCTGCTTTTGTGATTTATTATTTAATGTTTACATAAAGGGAATATTATAGCATAATAGATTATGTATAATTAAAGTGATAACTATGGATGGGAAACAGGAGGATAAAAATGTCTGAGAACAATATTGAACAAAAGGAAACTGCAGAAGAGCAGATTACAAGCGAAGAAGCTGTTGAAGTGAGTGTAAATGAAGAAGTAGTTGAGACTGAAGCTAAGGACTCATTTGCAAAAAGACTTGGTGCTGTTATTGTAGACCAAGCTGTGATTGGAGTAATATCAGTGGCGCTGCTTTTCATATTTGATGCAATATTAAAGGCTGCAGGCTATGCTGTAGCTCAAAAAGGAAGTATGCTTTTAATATTCTTTATTGCTACTTCCATACTTTATACTAGCATTGTAGAAACAGCTAAGAGTGGAAAAACAATTGGAAAGCAAATGATGGGTTTATAGGATTTTGAAAGGCCGTTTAGTTTGAAAGCTAAAGGGCCTTTTTAGTTGCCTAATTATAGAATAGTAAATATGTTAAAGGTATATAATGTTTATGTATATAGCGCAAAATGAAGAAATATAATTTATTATTGCAGCATATTATTCTAGGTTTAGGGGGAACTATAATGATTTTCAAAACCAAAGAGCAAAAATATATAAATATCGAAAACAGAGATGTGGTTGAGATAAATGTAGATGTGAAAAATATTGAGGATTTGTTTAAAAATAACGAGAGTATAGCCTCCATTGAGGAAAGACTGGGAAAAGCAATAGAAGACTATCTGTTTAAATCTATAAAGTGCTATCCGCTAGGTCAAAGGGTAAGGCTTCTTATTATTATTAAAGAAAATCAAAAGTTATTTAAGGAGCAAGATATTGCTGAGATAATTCACAGCCACTTTTGCTATAAGGTTAAGGAAACTGAAATATTTTTAAAGCAGCAGTTTAGGCAGTGGAGTATCAATTTCATTATAGGAATTCTTTTTTTGGTGCTTTGTCTTATTGTAAGCGAAATACTTGAGAAGTTCAGCTATATAGGAATCATTAAAATAATAAAGGAAAGCCTTTTAATAATAGGATGGGTAGCTCTGTGGGAGCCTGTAACCTTTATCTTGTTTGGGTGGAGAATTATAAAAAAAGATAAGCTGTATTATAAAAAATTATGCGATATACCAATTGAGGTAATAGAAAGGAAATTCATAAGGCAGGCATATATAGGAAAGTAAGTTGCATAAGTAGTTACATTTTATTAAATATTCCTAATTGTAAGAATTGGGGCTACATGGTAGAATTAACTTTGTAAAGCTTATCAATTCAAATGCCTAATAAGAAAGGAAGAACCATAATGAAACTTATAGCAATTGTACTCTTCATTTTAACTTATGTACTGCTCCTTGTATTTCCTAAAATCAGAGCCTACATCGCACTGGCTTCAGCTTCAGCTTTTGTGATTCTAGGCATATTGCCTATTGGAAAGGTATTCTCTACAGTAGATTGGAATGTTATTTTAATGATTGCAGGAACAATGGGGGTTGTTTCTCTGTTCATTGAATCAAAAATGCCTGCACTGCTTGCAGATCTTATAATTGCAAAGACTCCCAATATAAAATGGGCTGTTATTTCCTTATCTCTTTTTGCGGGTATTATTTCTGCTTTTGTGGATAATGTTGCAACTGTTCTAATGGTCGCTCCAGTTGCTTTAACCATAGCTAAGAAACTTAAAATATCACCTGTGCCAAGCATAATAGCAATAGCTGTTGCTTCTAATCTTCAAGGTGCTGCTACTTTAGTAGGAGATACAACTTCAATCCTCTTAGGTGGATATGCAAAGCTTGATTTTCTAGATTTCTTCTTTTTCAAAGGCAGGATAGGCATATTCTGGGTTGTGCAAGCTGGTGCATTAGCTTCTACTTTAGTGTTAATGTATATATTCAGAAAGGACAAGCAGTTGGTAGATTCTAAAGATAGAACTGTAGTTAAAAACTATTTTCCTACTGTTCTACTTGTAGGTATGGTTGTTCTTTTGATACTAGCGTCTTTCTTGCCAAATAAGCCAAGCATAATAAACGGAGTTATTTGTGTATCTCTACTTATAATTGGACTTATAGAAAACTATATAAGAACAAAGGATATAGGAATTTTTTCATATACACTTAAGGAAATAGACTATTTTACAATTTTATTATTAGCTGGATTATTTATTGTTGTAGGTGGAATAACTGAAGCTGGTGTTGTTGAGGATATAAGCCAGCTTTTTGTTAAAGTAAGCAAGGATAATATTTTCCTTATCTATACTCTTATAGTTTGGGCATCGGTATTGTTCTCAGCCTTTATTGACAACATTCCTTATGTAGCAACTATGCTTCCTGTAGCTTCAGGTATTGCAAGCATTCTAAATATAGATCCATATATCTTGTATTTTGGTCTGCTTACAGGAGCAACTCTAGGAGGTAATTTAACTCCTATAGGGGCCTCAGCAAATATTACAGCTCTTGGAATATTAAGAAAAGATGGACATGAAGTAAGCGCAGGAACTTTTATGAAAATAGGAATCCCATTCACTCTGGCAGCTGTAACTACAGGCTACATATTGATATGGCTTATATGGAAATAATATAAATGGTTATTTTAAGATAGCAGTGAATTACCGCAAGGCTAGAGGGAGAAATTTCACCCTCTACTCTTACTGTTGTTGATGCTGTCTTAAGGTAAATAGATAATATTAATATTTAAGGAGTCGTAATTTACGACTCCTTAAATATTGCAGTTATATGACTTCCAGGTATAGACATGAACAAGCAATATGGTATAAAGTGTATATTATAATAAAATTAACTACATAAAATAAGTTTTAAGAGGTGGTAGCAATGAAAAAAATAAATATTGGTAATAGTACATTAAACGCTTCCCAGATTTCACTTGGCTGCATGAGAATAGCAAACATGCCTATTAAGGAAGTGGCTAAGCTTATAGACACTGCTTTGGAAAACGGCATAGATTTTTTTGATCATGCAGATATTTATGGCGGGGGAAAGTCTGAAGAGGTTTTTGCTGAAGCTGTTAATATGAATCCTAGTGTTAGAGAAAAATTCATCATACAAACAAAGTGTGGAATTAGAAAGGGATTTTTTGATTTTTCCAAGGAGCATATTTTAAATTCAGTTGATGGAAGTCTTAGAAGACTAAAAACTGATTACATAGATGTACTTCTTTTGCATCGCCCAGACACACTTATGGAGCCGGAGGAAGTTGCTGAGGCTTTTGATATTCTTCATAAAAGCGGAAAGGTTAGACACTTTGGAGTAAGCAATCAAAATCCAATGCAGATGGAGCTTTTAAACAAATATCTAAAACACAAAATAATAATAAACCAGCTTCAGTTCAGCATAATGCATACTGGAATGATTGATGCTGGTCTTAATGTAAATATGAAAATAGAGCCTTCAATAAATAGAGATGGAAGCGTGCTTGAATACTGCAGGCTTAAGGATATAACAATACAAGCTTGGTCTCCTTTCCAATATGGCTTCTTTGAAGGACCGTTTTTAGATAATGAGAAATTCCCAGAGCTTAATGCAAAAATAAATGAAATAGCAAGTGCTAAGGGTGTTATTAACACAGCTATAGCTGTAGCATGGATATTAAGACATCCGGCTAAAATTCAAACTATTGCAGGAACTACAAACAGCAGTCGTTTGAGAGATATATGCAAGGTCTCAGAAATAAGCCTTACAAGAGAAGAATGGTACGAAATCTATAGAGCGGCTGGAAACAAACTTCCATAATGTCGAAAAAAACTAGCCTCTTTCAATGCGAACGAGTGTTTACTTTTTGAAATTATAGCAGTATAATAAATATACGAACAAGCGTTCAATATTGTATTTTAGCTATAATTTTTTACATACAGAGTACACATTTGATGTAGCCAATGAACTAAAAAGGGGATAGGTAAATATGACAAAAGGTTTAGTAATGAACACTGAAGAACTAAAAATACTGGCTGCTTTTTTTAGAAAGCAAGGTATTTCACCAACCATTAAGGAACTATGCAGCAGGACTCTGTATTTCAATCATTTTAGTAAAAAAGCATCATAAAATAAAGCCGGCGCAAATATATAAAATAGGCTTAAGACTTCTTTCGGGGTCATGAGCCTAGGAAGATATTTTATGTATTTGCGCGGTGATTTTAGTATAAAGTTTTTCCTAACATAATGCTATAGTTTACTAAAAAGCTTGATTTGAGCACTTATACACTCTTTTTCAAGCTCAAGAACTATAACTGAATACCAGCGTTCCTTTCTTTTGCTTGTGGCAGAGCCGGGATTAATCATAAGAATTTTATTTACTGTCTTTATGATTGGTATATGACTGTGTCCGAATATTATTACATCAACCTTGTCTTCTTTAAACAGGTTGTATGCCTTATCTATTGTGGTCTTGCCTTCTACTTCGTTATGACCGTGGCATATGCCTATTTTATAGCCGTTAACTTTTAAAATTTCCTTTTCCTTTATCATTTCTCTTACTTCAGCTCCATCGTTGTTTCCCCACACACCAGCAAATTTTTTCCGGCTTTTTATAAGTTCAATGACCTTTGGGTTCTTAAAGTCTCCTGCATGTATAATCATGGCTACATCTTTTAAATACTTTTTTATAAGCTCATCTATTTTATAAATGTCCTTTGATATATGAGTGTCTGATACTATTCCAATCTTTATTTTGCCCACCTCCAAAATAAGTCTCTATATATAAGGTATTCTAAATAGAAGCTTAATGACCTATGCAAATGTTAATATTATTTATTATTCTCTTAGTTTAAACTAATTCCTTTTGGATAAAATAAAGATGAAAATAAAAGTTCAGAAAACTTAACATTAAAATTGTTAGGTTGAAAACAGCAATGCAGGAGGGTCAAATATGATCGAAAACATGGTTGAAACTGATATTATTGGTACTAACACTGTCTATTTAAGCATACCTGAGGAAGACTATTTTTTTAGCTATGATAGTGTTACTGTTGATGCTGCTGAAGAGATTACTAGAAATTATTTTTTGATGAGAGGAAGAGAAGGAAGACCTACTGTAAAGGACATAAGCTTTGATGAACCACTGCACAGAGTTAAAATTACTCTTGAGGTTGAACAGGATTACGAAACCGACAAGAAGGGTTATGCAGTTCCTACCCATTTGAACATAACTAGAAACAATGAAGTGAACCATGATCCCGAATAAACCCATAGTCTTTTATGCTGTCAGTTTCTATATTTCATGTATAAGCTATGTAGTTTTTGACAGCAACAGTTTATTAGGTGCAGTAACAGCTGCATCTTTTTTAATTATAATCCTTCTTACAGTAGATAAAAGATTTTCTGTAATCATTGGAGGCTTTTTCATAGCTGGTGTAGTTGCAATTCATGCTTATTACAGCTTTGCTGTTATGGATAAGCTTGAAACCATTAGAATAAGCAAAATAAAGGATTATTATTCTGTGGGAAGTGCAAAGGGAAGAAATATAATAATCAAAGGAAATCTGGAGGGCTTGGAGGAGGGGGACAAAGTACTTGCTAAGGGCAAGTTTGAAAAGCAGACAGACTACAATAGGGGGACTATTGGAAGTTTTTATGTAGAGGATTTTAGGCTTTATAAGCCTGATATGGTTTCAAGACTTCAGACAGTAAAGAGAAATGCCTATGAGAAATTTGAAGAGCACTTAGGCAAAGAAAAAGCTGCTTTAGTAATGTCTATGTGCTTTGGGGAAACTGCCTACCTTTCAGAGGAACAGAAGTATGATTTTCAGGAATTGGGTGTGGTACATGCAATAAGCGTATCAGGCTTTCACATGGCTGTTATATATAAAATTTTAGAAGGAGTAATGGGCCTTTGGCCATCTATACTTGTTTCTTTATTATATATGATTTTTACAGGAGCTCAGTCTGCTACCTTGAGAGCATTTTTAATGATTTTAACCTTAAAGCTTTCTAAAAAGTTTTTTAGAAACTACGACAGCTTATCGGCATTAAGCACCTCTGCACTAATAATTTTAGTATTCAGGCCTTACTATGTGCTGGATGTAGGTTTTATACTTTCATATCTTGCAACCTTAGGAATAATACTGTACTACAATAAAATAAGGAGAGCTTTGTTTAAGCTTCCTAAAATTATTAATGAAAGCTTAAGCTTAACTCTAAGCGCTCAGACTTTTTCAATGGCTTATTCAGGCATGGTTTTTAACAACATAAGCTTTGGCTTTTTACTTGGAAACATAGTTCTTCTACCTATGTATACAGTCTTAGTTGCAGCAGGAAACATGGCCTTACTTCTGCTTAAAACAAATTATATTTTTGGTTTAGTGTGCAGAGGTATAAATTTTATAAGCACTGCTATAGAGGGTGCTTCCTATTTGCTTTTAAAGCTTGTTCCACCTGTTGCAGATATATCCTATTTAAGCAGTCTTGCTCTTCTAATTATAATAGCTTGCTTTATTTTATCTAAAAAGGGCTTTGAAAAGTGTAAATTTGTACCTATTTTTGTGTTAGGCATAGTAATGCTTGAAAATTATAATTTTTTTCCTAGAATTGATTACCTTAATTTAGCAGGTAAAGATGGTATAATACTAAGCTACAAGGATGAAAGAGTGCTGGTTCATAATTTAAACGAGCCTATAAGCGAAAAGGATAAATTAAAGTTTAGCAAGGTTATTGAAAATACAGGCGGAGAGTTTGTAATAAGGCTTGGAAAAAACTATAGCGTGAAGCTAATAAATTCAAAAGGTTATAATAGTAAATCCGTTGATTTAGAGGTTGTTGGGCATAATAGAAAAACTGTTTTAACCAGAAATACAGAGAATTTTATGGATATGGATTTGAAAAAATATGATATAATAAAAATGCCCAAGCAGGAGTATTATCCTTTCAAGGGCAAACTTACAAATAAAATTCCTAAGGATAGCTACACTGTAGTTTTTACTAAGGTTTATGCCTTACATAAGGATTAAAAGCAAGGGGGAGCCCAGTTGATAGAATATATTGAACTTGAAGAAAAAATTAAAAGCTCTAAATTTGATAATTGCTATGTATTCTGCGGTGCAGATGAAGCTTTGATGAAGGAAAAGGTGAAGGCTATTCACGGCAAGGTGCTTCAGGGAGCTTTTGCAGATTTAAATTATATGCAGTTTGACGGTCTCACCGCCGACATGGAGGCTGTAGTAAATGCCTGTGAAACTATACCTTTTATGGATGAGAAAAAGGTGGTTGTGGTATTTAGAGCAACCTTTTTAGGTGAGGGAGAGGACAGAGATTCGGCAAAGAAGTATGCAGCTGTTTCAAAGTATATTGAAAACCCTGCAAGCCACTGCATTTTTATAATGTATCATGTATTTGAAAATGATAGAGAAAAGCCAAGCAGCAAAATAAAAAAGCTTGAGAAAAAGGCTTGCGTAGTTAAATTTGACAAGCTAAAAGGATTTAATCTTGAAAAAAAGGTAAAATCCATGTTTGAGGAAAAGGGAAAAAACATAGGAAAGATTGAACTAAAGCTTTTTTGCGACAATCTTGAAAACAATATGCACATAGTTCAAAATGAAGTTGAAAAGCTATGTACCTATGCCTACGACAGAGAAATAACCAAAGAAGACATACTGCTTATGCTTCCTCAAAAAAGCGACAACGACATTTTTAATTTAGTAGACACCATATCTCAAAAGAAGGTGGAAAAGGCTATAGATATTCTAAATGAGCTTATCTTCAAAGGAGAGAAGGTACCATATATTCTATATATGGTAGAAAGACAGTTCAACCTTATACTTCAGCTTAAATACGGTCTTGAAGAAGGCAAGAACAAGGATGCCTTGGCAAAAGAACTCAAGCTTAACCCATATATCTGCGAGAAAATGATAGCCCAAAGCAGAAAATTTACCATGAAAGGCATAAAAAAAGCCGTTCAGTACTGTCTAAACACCGAAGAAGCCCTAAAAAGCTCTTCAGTAAACAGCAAAACAGAAATGGAGCTATTAATATTAAATACAATAACTGCATAAAATATAAGCTAGGTTTGAAACAGTGATAATATTCCTAGGTATCATAGAACCTGAGTTGCTTAACGCTCTTATTAAATATATCAACAAAAAAATAAAAAACCGGTTTTTATAACCGGTTTATTTATTATGCGTTTAGCGCATTTAATTTTACAGCAAGTCTTGACTTCTTTCTTGAAGCCATATTCTTGTGGATAACTCCTTTAGAAGCAGCCATATCAAGTTGCTTAACAACGTTAACGTATGCTACTTTAGCTTCTTCAGCGTTTTTGCCTGCAAGAGCAGCTTCAAACTTCTTTATTGTAGTCTTAAGTGATGACTTTATCATTTTGTTTCTAAGAGTCTTTACTAGTGTAACTTTTATTCTCTTTTGTGCTGACTTTATGTTTGCCATGGTTTTTCACCCCCTTATAATATTATAGGGTCTCAGCA
Organism: Clostridium swellfunianum; assembly: GCF_023656515.1. Lineage (NCBI taxonomy): Bacteria > Bacillati > Bacillota > Clostridia > Eubacteriales > Clostridiaceae > Clostridium > Clostridium swellfunianum. The sequence continues at coordinate 2,271,575 of NZ_JAMOFV010000006.1, read as the reverse complement.
GTTTGGGGAAATCTGCGTTCGAGTTCTATATTAACAAAGGTTATTATAGCACTAATTTTTAGGCACTTCAAGTAGAATTTGCAAAAATAGTGCTAATAGTAGACTATTTTGCATTTATTACCTTAAAAATAATAGCTATTTATATTATAACTCAAATCCTGTCTGTATAGTATGTGCTTTAGTGGAAAAACTATTTTCAAAGAACTGATAAAGGAGTGAAATGCTCTAATGAGAAATGTAAGAACTGACTTAGCTATAGAAGCAAAGGAAATATATCAAAAAGAGAGCAACGGTAAAATTCAAGGAGTAAAGGTTGAAGAATATGAAGAAGGAGACGTTAGAATCTCCAAGGTCAGAATTACTGACGAGGTTGCAGAAAGGGCGATGGGCAAACCTATAGGCACTTATGTAACCATAGATATTCCACAGGTTACACACTACGATGGAGATACTATGGACGAAGTAAGCGAGGCCATGGCAAAGGTTTTAACGCCTATGGTAAAGCTTCAAAAAAGCATGACTGCATTAGTAGTAGGGCTTGGAAACTCAAATATTACCCCAGATGCTTTAGGACCAAAGGTTATCTCAAAGCTTATGATAACAAGGCATTTAAAGGAGCTTGTTCCTGACAGCATAGATGAAGATATAAGGCCTGTAGCTGGAATATCTCCAGGAGTTCTTGGAACAACAGGTATTGAAACTGGAGAAATAATTAAAGGCGTAGTGGAAAAAATTAAACCTAATCTTATAATATGTATAGATGCTCTTGCTTCAAGAAAAATGGAAAGAGTTAACAGAACAATACAAATAGGAGATACAGGAATATCTCCAGGTTCAGGAGTAGGCAACAGAAGAATGGAGATAAGCGAAAAAACCTTGGGCATTCCTGTAATAGCTATAGGAGTTCCGACTGTTGTAGATGCTGCAACTATGGCAAATGATACTATTGACTTGGCTATAGATGAAATGGTTAAGCAGGCTACAAGAGGTGGAGACTTCTACAATATGCTTAAGTCCATAGACAAAAGTGAAAAGCAGAGGATGATTGAGGAAATCTTAAATCCATATATAGGGAACCTGATGGTAACTCCAAAGGAAGTGGATTTAGTTGTTGATTCTTTGTCTAAGGTAATAGCAAATGGTATTAACATAGCTCTTCAGCCAGCTCTAGGACTTGAAGATATAAACAGGTATATGAACTAACATAGAATATATGGTAATAATTGAATAAAAAACATAAAAAAGTACATCCTTAAAATGAGGAGGTGCTTTTTTATGCGTAGAAAACTAGGTCACTTAACAATATTTATACTGTTTTTGGCTATCTTAGCCTGCGGTTTTGTTAAGGTCGCCAATGAGATAACCCCATACGTAAAGGAAAAGTCTGCCGTTAAGGTTTACTATACATCTAAACCCTTTGATGTTACTATAGACATAGGAAATTATATTATTTATATTAACGATAAGTTTTTTTCAAATTTAAAGAATTTTATTAAGGAATTATAGTATTTATTGACAGGTTATGAGATTGTTGTGGTATAATCTATTCTGATTTATTATATATCGGGGGTAAAAGTTATGCAGACGGATAGGCAAAAACATATAAGAAATTTTTCAATTATTGCACACATAGATCACGGAAAGTCTACTCTTGCCGACAGATTACTTGAAAGAACAGGAACTTTAACCCAAAGAGAGATGGAAGAGCAAGTTCTTGACAACATGGAGCTTGAAAGAGAAAGAGGAATAACTATAAAAGCACAGGCTGCAAGACTTGTGTATAAGAGAGAAAATGGCGAGGAATACATTCTTAATCTTATAGATACTCCAGGACACGTAGATTTTAATTATGAGGTTTCAAGAAGCTTGGCTGCCTGTGAGGGTGCTATACTTGTTGTGGATGCAACTCAGGGTATTCAGGCTCAGACTTTGGCTAACTGTTACCTGGCAGTAGACCACAATCTTGATATTGTACCTGTAATAAATAAAATAGACCTTGCAAGTGCAAGACCTGATGAAGTAAAGCAGGAAATTGAGGACGTTATAGGAATAGAAGCTCATGAAGCGCCTATGATATCAGCAAAGTCAGGCTTAAACATTCAGGATGTATTAGAAGCTGTAGTAGAGAAGGTTCCTGCACCAGAGGGAGATGAAGAAGCTCCTTTAAAAGCACTGATTTTTGACTCCTATTATGATTCCTATAAGGGTGTTGTTTGCCATATAAGAGTTATGGAAGGTACAGTGAAGGCTGGAACTAGGATTAAGCTTATGATAAGCGGCAAGGCTTATGAAGCTACAGAGGTAGGGGTGTTTGTTCCTCAGATGATTCCTATTAATGAGCTTAGAGCTGGAGATGTTGGATATTTGGCAGCTTCAATAAAAAATGTAAGGGATGCTAGAGTTGGAGATACCATAACAGAGGCAGACAGACCTGCAGCAGAAGCTCTAGAAGGCTACAGACCAGCAGTACCTATGGTATTCAGCGGTATTTATCCAGTAGACGGTGCGGATTACGTAGAGCTTAGAGAAGCTCTTGAAAAGCTTCAGCTTAATGATGCTGCTCTTAATTTTGAGCCTGAAACCTCTATAGCCTTAGGTTTTGGTTTTAGATGCGGCTTCTTGGGACTCCTACACATGGAAGTTATCCAGGAAAGAATTGAGAGAGAATTTAATTTAGACATAATTACAACCGCTCCATCTGTTATATATAAAATAACAGGTACAGATGGGGAAACAATTGAGCTTACAAATCCTACAAACATGCCTGAGCCTTCAAAGATAGATTATATGGAGGAGCCTATTGTTAAGGCTTCCATAATAACTCCTACAGATTATGTTGGAGCTGTAATGGAGCTTTGTCAAAACAGAAGAGGCGTGTTTAAGGATATGCAGTACATGGAGGCTACTAGAGCAGTACTTCATTACGAGATACCATTAAATGAAATAATCTATGATTTCTTTGATGCGCTTAAATCAAAAACAAGAGGTTATGCTTCACTGGATTACGAGTTAATAGGTTACCAAAGAAGCAAGCTTGTTAAGCTGGATATTCTTCTAAATGGAGACATAGTAGATGCTTTGTCTATGATTGTTCCTGAAGAAAGAGCTTATTCAAAGGGAAGAAACATGGCTGAAAAGCTTAAGGAAATAATACCAAGACAGCAGTTTGAAATTCCTATACAGGCTGCTATTGGGGCTAAGGTTATAGCAAGAGAAACTGTTAAAGCGCTTAGAAAAGACGTTCTTGCAAAGTGCTACGGTGGAGATATTTCAAGAAAGAAGAAGCTTCTTGAAAAGCAGAAGGAAGGAAAGAAGAGAATGAGACAGGTTGGTTCCGTGGAAGTTCCACAGGAGGCTTTCATGTCAGTATTAAAGGTTGACTAGTAAATTGTTTAATTCTTAACTTTTTAACTTCTTAAATTTTAAAATTGTTAACTTTTTATATTTTTAAATTTTTAATTGTGAGGAAAACAGTATGGATAAAAATACAGCACTATATATACATATACCCTTTTGCAAAAGAAAGTGCGCCTACTGTGATTTCCCATCCTTTGCAGGCAAGGAAAGCCTGATGCTGGACTATACAAAAGCTTTGTGCGAGGAAATAGATTATAGAGTGGACAAAAAAATAGACACTATATTTATAGGTGGGGGAACTCCCACCTATTTGTCTTTAGAGGCACTAAAGCTTTTGAAAAACTCTATGGATAAACTTGATAAATCTAAAGATTTGGAGTTTACTGCAGAAGGCAATCCAGAGAGCTTCAGCATAGAAAAGCTTCAGCTTTTTAAAGAGATGGGAGTAAACAGATTGAGCATTGGTCTTCAAGCCTCTCAGGATACTCTACTTAAGGCTTTAGACAGGGTACATAATTTAGAGCAGTTTCTTAAAGCTTATAATTCTGCAAGGGAATTGGGTTTTAAAAACATAAATGTAGATTTAATGTTTGGGCTTCCAAACCAAACAGTGGAGCAGTGGAAGGAAACTTTAGAAAAGGTAGCTGACCTAGGAGTGGAGCACATATCCTGCTACAGTCTTATAATTGAAGAGGGAACACCATTTTATAAAATGAATTCAAAGGGAAAGCTTTTGCTGCCTGAAGAGGAAAGCGAAAGGCAGATGTATGAGTATGCAATTGAATTTTTAAAAAGCAAAGGTTATGAGCAGTATGAAATTTCGAACTTTGCTAAAAAAGGCTTAGAGTGCAGACATAATATGATTTATTGGAATTTGGAAGACTATTATGGCTGCGGTTCAGGAGCAAGCTCTTATCTAAACAGTATAAGGTATAGAAATACTGACAGTATAGAAAAATATATTTATATGATGGAAGAAAAGAATAATGCTTGTATAGAAGAACATAAAAATTCCACAGAAGATGATATGGAAGAGTTTATGTTCATGGGGCTTAGAAAGCTTAAAGGTATAAGTGAAAAAGAATTTGAAGAAAGATTTAGTGTACCAATAGAGTATATATACAATAAAGTTATCAATAAATTTACAAACAATAAATTACTGATAAGAGAAAAGGGAAGATTGTACTTGTCTAAGGAAGGCATACAGCTTTCAAATCAGGTTATGTGTGAATTTATATTGTAAGAGCGAGTAATGAAGAGAAAATCAGAGTAAACACAATCTAAAAAAATATATTGAGCTAATAGGATTTATTTATAGGCTATATGCTAAATTGACAAAAAACAATCATAATGGTATGTTTTAATCATGATGATTAGCACTCATCGATGGTGAGTGCTAACAACGTCAAAGTAGCGATGGGAGGATAGTATGGATATGGATGAAAGAAAAATAAGAATACTTCAGGCAATCATCAATGATTATATAAATACTGCTGAGCCTGTAGGGTCCAGAACCATAGCTAAGAAGTACAATCTTGGTATCAGCTCGGCTACTATAAGAAATGAAATGGCTGATTTAGAAGAAATGGGATACCTTGAACATCTACATACTTCTTCTGGAAGAAAACCTTCCGACAAAGGCTACAGACTCTATGTTGATAAGCTTATGCAGCTGCCTCAGCTTACTTTGGAAGAAGAAAACCTGATAAAGGGACAGCTTTTAAATGCTGCACTTTTTGAGGTGGATAAAATAGTAAAGCAGGCTACTCAGCTTTTATCAGAGCTTACGAAGCTGACCTGCATAGTTAAAACTCCTTCTGAGAGCTTCAGCTATATTAAGTCAATTCAGCTTTTAAATGTTGACAGCAGCAATGTTTTGGCTGTTATCATTACGGACACCGGTTTTATAAAAAACACTATAATAAGAGTGAAAAAACCTGTAAGTACTGATATGCTTGTTAAGCTTTCCAATATATTGAATGCAAGACTTAATAATCTTACTGTGGAAGAGATTAATCTTTCGGTAATTAACAGTCTTAAGAATGATTTAGCTAACCACGAAGAAATATTCGATGCTATAATACCAGCTCTTTATGAGAGTTTAAGCACTCCGCAAAGCTCAGAGGTTTACCTTGAAGGAACAACAAATATCTTCAATTATCCTGAGTATAACGATATCGAAAAGGCAAGAGAGTTTCTTTACCTCTTAAACAATAAAGAAAGTGTTAGAGGCTTACTTGCTAATACTAATAACATTTCAATAAGCATTGGCGGAGAGAATGATATTAAGGGTGCTAAGGATTTAAGTATTGTTTCAGGTGTGTATAGTATAGGCGGCAGACCTTTAGGAGCTATAGGGGTTATAGGCCCAACTAGAATTCCTTATTCCAAGGTAGTTTCAGTACTAACTAAGATTGTTAAGGAAATTAACGACTCGCTTAATCAAGCCTACCTAGATGATAGATAAGCTATGTTTACAATTAGCTTTTATATAACCAAGGATTTACATTTGAAGGGAGAATAAAGGCATGGAGATGAATAAGGAAAATAACAGAGAAGAAACTCTAGAGGATGCAGAAATACTAGAGGATCAAGAGTTTGAAGGTATTGATAAAGAGCAGATAGCTTCTTTGGAGGGGCTTTTGGAAGAACTTCAAGCTTCAAACAAAAAGCTTCAGGAAGAAAAAGCTAAGTTTGAAAATGAAGCTGATGCTTATAAGGATAAGCTTTTAAGGTTAAATGCAGAATATGACAATTACAGAAAAAGAACTGCAAAAGAAAAAGAAGGAATATATACAGATGCCTGCGAGGATGTTCTTAAGCATATGCTGCCTGTTTTAGATAATCTAGAGAGAGCAGCAGTTGTTAATGGAAGTGCAGAGGACATTAAAAAAGGTATTGAAATGACAATAAGACAGTTTAAAGATAGCCTTGAAAAGCTTCTTGTTGAAGAAATACCTACAGAAGGCTTTGACCCTAATTTGCATAATGCAGTAATGCACGTTGAGGACCCAAACTTTGGTGAAAAAGCTGTAGTTGAGGTTTTCCAAAAGGGTTATAAAAGAGGAGACAAAGTACTTAGACACAGCATGGTAAAAGTTGCTAATTAACAATTATAGTATAGAAAGATTGTATTGATTTTAAGGAGGAATAAAAATGGCTAAAGTAATAGGTATTGACTTAGGTACAACAAATTCATGTGTTGCGGTAATGGAAGGTGGAGAACCGGTTGTTATCCCTAACGCAGAAGGAGCAAGAACTACTCCATCAGTAGTATCCTTCCAGGCAAATGGAGAAAGATTAGTAGGTCAGGTTGCAAAAAGACAAGCGATTACTAACCCAGACAAGACAATAATATCAATAAAGAGACATATGGGAACTAACCATAAGGTTACTATAGATGGTAAGGATCATACTCCACAAGAAATATCAGCAATGGTTCTTATGAAGATTAAGGCTGATGCTGAAGCTTATCTAGGAGAAAAGGTTACTCAAGCAGTTATAACTGTTCCTGCATATTTTAATGACAGCCAAAGACAAGCAACTAAGGATGCTGGTAAAATAGCTGGTCTTGAAGTATTAAGAATAATAAACGAGCCAACTGCTGCATCACTAGCTTATGGTCTTGACAAGCAAGACGAAAGCCACAAAATATTCGTTTATGACTTAGGTGGAGGTACTTTCGACGTATCAATACTTGAGCTTGGAGACGGAGTGTTTGAAGTTAAGGCTACAAACGGAAACACTAAGCTAGGTGGAGACGACTTTGACGAAAGAATAATGAACCATATAGCTGATACCTTTAAAAGAGAAAATGGAATAGATTTAAGAAATGACAAGATGGCATTACAAAGATTAAAGGAAGCTGCTGAAAAAGCTAAGATAGAGTTATCAGCATCACTTCAAACAAACATCAATCTTCCATTTATAACAGCTGATGCAACAGGTCCAAAGCACATAGACATGACTCTTACAAGAGCTAAATTCAATGAACTTACACATGATTTAGTTGAAGCTACAATAGAGCCAATGAGAAAGGCGCTTAACGATGCTGGTCTTTCTTTAAGCGAAATCGACAAAATTATATTAGTTGGTGGTTCAACAAGAATACCTGCTGTTCAAGAAGCTGTTAAGAACTTTACAGGAAAAGAGCCTTCAAAGGGAGTTAACCCAGATGAGTGCGTTGCTGTAGGTGCTGCTATCCAAGCTGGTGTTTTAACTGGAGAAGTTAAGGACGTTCTTTTACTTGACGTATCACCATTAACACTTGGAATTGAAACAATGGGAGGAATAGCTACTCCATTAATACAAAGAAATACAACTATACCAACAAGAAAGAGCCAAATATTCTCAACTGCTGCTGATGGCCAGACTTCCGTTGAGATAAACATTGTTCAAGGTGAAAGACAAATGGCTGCAGACAACAAGTCACTTGGAAGATTTACTCTTTCAGGAATAGCTCCAGCTCCAAGAGGAATTCCTCAAATAGAAGTTACCTTTGATATAGATGCTAACGGTATAGTTAACGTTACTGCTAAGGATAAGGGAACTGGAAAAGAAGCCAACATTACAATTACTGCTTCAACTAACTTAAGTGATGACGAAATTGATAAGGCAGTTAAGGAAGCTGAAAAGTATGCTGAAGAAGACAAGAAGAGAAAAGAAGCTATCGAAGTTAAGAACAACGCAGACCAAATAGTTTACCAAACTGAGAAGACTTTAAAAGAGCTTGGTGACAAGGTTTCTGCTGAAGACAAGGCTAAGATTGAAGATAAACTTAAGGCTGTTAACGAAGTTAAGGATGGAACTGACATAGAAGCTATAAAGAAGGCTACTGAGGAATTAACTCAAGAGTTCTATGCAATTTCTTCAAAGCTTTATCAGCAAGCTGGCGGACCAGAAGGTGCTGGGTTTGATCCAAACAACATGGGCGGTGCAAATGCAGGCCAAGGTCCTCAAGATGACAATGTTGTTGATGCAGATTTTAAAGTAGAAGATGACAAATAATAATATTTCTGTATAATATATAAGGGATGGGTAAATTGCCCCTCCCTTAATTTAAGTTCGATGAACTATTTATTATGTATCAAGTTTTAAAGCAAGGCAGCTATTAGGATTTCGAATTCACATTCATTCTAATATCATTTGCTGGTTAAAATTATGTAGGTGGTGAGGCAAGGGATGGCGAAAAAAGATTATTATGAAGTGCTTGGATTACAAAAAGGCGCAAGCGATGATGATATAAAGAAAGCATTTAGAAAATTAGCTATAAAGTATCACCCTGACAAGAATCAAGGTGATAAGGAAGCTGAAGAAAAGTTTAAGGAAATAAATGAAGCCTATCAAGTTTTATCTGACCCTGAAAAGAAAGTAAATTATGATCAGTATGGAACAGCTGATTTTAATGGAGGCGGCTTTGGAGGCGGAGGCTTCGACTTCAATGATATGGGCGGCTTTGGAGATATATTTGAGAGCTTCTTTGGTGGCGGCTTCTCTTCAGGAAGAAGGAGAAACGGACCTGAAAGAGGCGCGGATATTGAATACAATTTAAGCTTAACCTTTGAAGAAGCTGTTTTTGGAGTTGAAAAGGAGATTTCTGTAACGAAGCAAGAGCGCTGCGAAACCTGCTCTGGTAGCGGAGCTAAGCCTGGGACACATCCAAAGACTTGTGACAAATGCGGTGGCTCAGGACAGGTAAGAGTTCAAAGAAATACTCCTCTTGGAAGCTTTGTAAGCGTAAATACCTGTGACAAGTGTGGTGGAAAAGGAAAGCTTGTTTCAGACCCATGTCCAACCTGCAGAGGAACAGGCAAGGAAAGAAAGAATAGAAAGATTAAAATAAACGTTCCTGCTGGTGTAGATACTGGAAATGTAATTCCTTTAAGAGGACACGGTGAGCACGGTGCTAATGGAGGGCCTCCAGGAGATTTATACGTAAATATAAAGGTTGCAGCTCATCCTCAGTTTAAGAGAAAAGGCTTTGATATATATATTGACAGGCATATTAGCTTTGCAAAAGCAACTCTTGGCTGTGAACTTAAAGTTCCTACTGTGGATGGTGAAGTTAAGTATGATGTGCCAGCTGGTACACAGCCGGGTACAGTATTCAGACTTAAGGGTAAAGGTGTTCCAAGAGTAAACAGTTCAGGCAGAGGAGATCAGTATGTTAATATCATAGTTGATGTGCCAAAGAGTCTTAATGAAAAGCAAAAGGAAGCCTTAAAAATGTTCATGGAAGCCAGCGGTGAAAGTAATCATGGCGAGGATGGCAAAAAATCCTTTATGAACAAGATAAAAGATAGTTTTAAATAAGCTCTAAACTTCGTTTTGCTCAGGAAGTAAAACGAAGTTTTTTAATGTTTTTAAATATGTAAGTTTACTAAATGTATTGTTTTGGTATAATAAATAAAGAAAATATAATAATGAAAAGCAAAAGTTAATGGAAGGATTGAAATTAATGAACGGAAAATGGATTGAAGTTAAGATAGTTACAACTAGTGAAGCAGTAGAGCCTATATCAGGAATTTATTACGGACTTGATGTTAAAGGCGTTGCAATAGAGGACCCTAGAGATATATTAGAAAGAGAGCAGGGCCCCCTAAGCTGGGATTTTGCTGATATAAACATATTTGAATACGGTAAGGATGCTGCTGTAGTAAAGGGCTATTTTAGCCTGGAAGAAAATATAGATGAGGTTCAAAAATACATAGAAGAAAAAATTCAAGATTTAAGAGATATGGGGATAGAGGTTGGTGAAGGAAAAGTTGTTATTACGCAGGTTCACGAAGAAGACTGGGCTAACAACTGGAAGAAATACTATAAGCCGACAAAAATAGGTGGGAAAATTGTTATTAAGCCTATATGGGAAGAATATGAGGCTATGAAAGAGGATATTATAGTTGAGATGGATCCAGGCATGGCCTTTGGAACTGGAACACATGAAACTACAAGAATGTGCATAGAAGCCTTAGAAAAGTATGTAAGCCCGGATAGCACTGTTTTTGACATCGGAACTGGCTCAGGAATATTAGCTATTACAGCAGCCAAGCTTGGAGCAAATCATGTTGTTGGAGTAGACTTAGACCCTGTAGCTGTAGACTCTGCAAAAAGCAATGTAGGCTTTAACAAGCTTGATAATATTGAAATACTTCACGGAAACCTAATGGATGTTGTAGAAGGAAAGGCAAATATAGTTGTAGCTAATATTATTGCTGAAGTAATTATATTCCTTACTGATGACGTTAAAAGCTTCCTTAAGCCAAATGGTTACTTTATTACCTCAGGAATTATTAAAGATAGAAGAGAGGATGTTATAAACAAGCTTATTTCTTCTGGATTTAAAATTATTGAGGATAACACTCTTGGCGAGTGGTGCTGCATAGTGGCTGCTATTTAAGGAGAGAAATCATATGCATAAGTTTTTTGTTCAAAAACAAAATTTTTCTGATGATAGAGCTTTTATAGAAGGCGATGATGTTAAGCATATATATAAGGTGCTAAGGCTTGAAGCTGGGGAAAACGTAAGCATAAACGATTGTCAGGGCAAGGAATACCTTGGTAAAATAGAAGACGTAAATAAGATTAAGGTTACAGTAAAGCTTCTTGAAGAGCTTCCAGTTAATAATGAAAGTCCTGTAAATATATTTTTATATCAAGGACTTCCAAAGTCAAGCAAGATGGATTTGATTGTTCAAAAAGCTACAGAGCTTGGAGTTAAAGAAATAACTCCTGTAATTACCGAAAGAGTAGTGGTAAAGTCAGAGCTTGGAGAGTTTAAAAAGGTTGACAGATGGAATAGAATAGCTTTAGAAGCCTGCAAGCAGTGCAAGAGAACTTTAATACCAAGCATAAATACTCCGATTGAATTTGAAGAGCTTATGAGTAAATTACAGTCTATGAATTTAATTGTAGTACCCTATGAAAATGAAACTGGTTTTGGTGTAAAGAATTTAATTAATGAAGTAAAGCATGAAGTTAAAGATATAGCAATTATTATCGGTCCAGAAGGCGGCTTTGAAGAAGACGAGATAGAAAAGCTGAAGGCTTCTGGTGCATACATAGTAACCCTTGGACCTAGAATACTTAGAACAGAAACAGCGGGCTTTGTATGCGCTTCTTTATTGATGTATGAATTAGGAGATATGGGCGGCTTTGGAGGAGGTTTTAGCTAATGAAGGTAGCATTTTCTACTTTAGGCTGCAGAGTTAACCAATATGAGTCTGAGGCTATGACTGAAAAGTTTTTAAGAGAAAACTATGAGGTTGTTTCCTACGACAGCTTTGCAGATGTCTATGTTATAAATACTTGTACGGTTACAAATATGGGAGATAAGAAGTCAAGGCAGATGATTAGTAGGGCAAGAAGGCAAAACCCTGATGCTATTATTGCTGTTGTAGGCTGCTACTCTCAAATAGCTCCTGATGAGGTTTCTCAAATAGCTGGAGTTGATGTGGTTTTAGGAACTAGAAACAAAGGTGATATTATTTACTGGGTTAACAGAGCAAGAGAAGAGAGAGCACAGATGATTGAAGTAAATGATGTGCTTAGAAACAATGTGTTTGAAGAACTCAATATTGAAGAATACCAAACAAAGACAAGAGCTTTTCTTAAAATCCAGGATGGCTGCAACAGATTTTGCTCCTATTGCCTTATTCCTTTTGCAAGGGGTGCGGTGTGCAGCAAGAAGCCTGAAAAGGTAATGGAGGAAGTAAAAGAGTTAGCTAAAAACGGCTTTAAGGAAATAATTTTATCAGGAATCCACACGGCTTCCTATGGCGTTGATTTAGAAGGAAGAATAACTTTGGTTGACCTTCTTGAAGCTATAGATAAAATTGAAGGCATAGAGAGAATTAGAATTGGTTCTATTGACCCTACATTTTTTACTGATGGAGTTATAGATAGAATAGTTAATCTTAAGAAACTTTGCCCTCACTTCCATTTATCTCTTCAAAGCGGGTGTGATGAAACTTTAAAGAGAATGAACAGACACTATAAATCGGGGGATTACAAAGAGGTTGTAGAGGCGTTAAGACAGCATATACCTGATGTTTCTATAACTACAGATATAATAGTTGGCTTTCCTGGTGAAACAGAGGAAGAATTCAATGCGACCTATGAATTTTTAAAGGATATTAAGCTTTCAAAAATGCATATATTTAAATTCAGCCCAAGAAAAGGCACAAGGGCTGCTGAGATGAAGAGTCAAGTAAATGGTGAAGTTAAAGACGATAGAAGTAACAAGCTTATAGCTTTAAGCAGCAAGAATGAAACTGAATTTATGGGAAGATTTCTTGGTAGTGAAATGAAGGTTCTTTACGAGCAGATTCATAATGGAAAAACAAATAGTTTTGAAGGTTATACTCCAAACTATATCAAGGTTGTAAGTGAAGCTTGCAAAGATATAGAAGGAGAAATACTAAATACCAAACTTTTTACTGCAGAGCAGGAATTTATTTTAGGTAAAATAAATTAATCTAATAAGAAATTTATAAGGAGGTGAAACTATGGATAATTGTATTTTTTGCAGCATTATACAAGGGAAAATCCCAAGTCAAAAGGTGTATGAGGATGATCAGATTTTTGCTTTTAAGGATATTAATCCTGAGGCTCCGGTGCATGTTCTTATAATACCTAAAAAGCATATTGCAAGCATAAATGAACTTGATGAGGATAACTCTCAGGTAATTGGGCATATTTATGGTGCAGCTAAAAAAATAGCAAAGGAACTTGGCATAGCAGAAAGTGGCTATAGAGTTGTTGCAAACTGTGGAAGTGATGCTGGTCAGACAGTATTTCATATACATTTTCATCTTTTAGGCGGGAGAAGTTTAAATTGGCCTCCAGGCTAATATAAAACCTTAAAATGAAATTGTTGACAGTTAATTAGTGTATATTGTATAATAGAAAATGTGCTATTTAGCCCATAGATGCTGCATTTAATTTTTATTATTAAATTGTGCTAGCGGAGGGAGGGATAAGATATGTCAGAAATTAGAGTTGGAGAAAACGAATCATTGGATAGTGCGTTAAGAAGATTCAAGAGAAAATGCGCTAGAGCTGGGGTTCTTTCAGAAGTTAGAAAGAGAGAACACTACGAGAAACCAAGTGTTAAGAGAAAGAAGAAATCTGAGGCTGCAAGAAAGAGAAAATTCAAATAGAATTCTTTGAAAGAAGGTACTAGAGATGTCTCTTAAAGAAAGACTGCAAGAAGATTGGAAGCAAGCTTTAAAGGCTAAAGATAAGTTTAGAGCTGATACGATAAGTATGGCTAAAGCTGCTGTTCTTCAGGTTGAAAAGACCGATGGTGTAAAGCTTGAGGACGAACAAGTCATCGAAGTTTTAGCCAGAGAAGTTAAACAGAGACGGGAAGCTATACTGGAATTTGAAAAAGGAAACAGACAGGATTTAGTTGATAAAAACAACACTGAAATAGAAATCTTGTTTGAATACCTTCCTCAGCAGTTAACAGAAGAAGAAATTTTAGTTATGATCCAGGAGGCAGCTGTTGAAGTTGGTGCAAATAGCATTAAGGATATGGGTAGAGTCATGCAGGTATTGGCTCCAAGAATTACAGGTAGAGCCGATGGCAAACTTGTAAGTCAAATGGTAAGAGAGCATTTAAATAAATAGCGAAAGTAACAAAAGGTTCAGGAAACTGAACCTTTTTTATTTTGTCTGCAACTGTCATTTATTAGCTTTACATCACATAAATTAAGTATGAAAGTATTATCTAGAGGTGTAGAGTGTGGAAAGTAAACTGACTAGAACAAAGGAAACTTTAGCTGAAAAATTAGATTTACCAAGGGATGTAATATTGAATATACCTAAGATAACAATAACAGGAAATAATGAGATAATAGTAGAAAATCATAAGGGAGTAATACTCTTTGAAGAAAAGGAAATAAGGATAAATTCTAATGTAGGTCTTATAGCTATATACGGGAGTGGATTTGAAATATTATTCATGGGCGGAAGTACTCTTACGGTAAGCGGAAAGTTTAAGTCGGTGGTGTATGAAGGCAATGAATAGATTTAGCAAATATAAAAGTGGAATTATAACTATAGAAATTCAATCCCATATCCCAGAAAAATTTATAAACCTGCTTTGGAAAAATGGAGTGCAGATAAAGAACATAAGAAAAGAAAGTATTACTACTATGTACATGGATATAAGTCTTAGAGATTACGGAAGCGTTGAAGATATAGCGCATAAGACCAGAACTAAAGTAAAGGTTGTTAGCAGAAAGGGAATTAGCTTCTTCCTAATAAAGATGAGAAGAAGAGCGGCTCTTGTTGGAGGGGGTGCGGTTTTTGCATTTATGCTTTATTATTTGTCAGGCTATGTTTGGAAAATTGATATTCAAACAGAAAGCAATCTTTCACCCTATGAAATAAGACAGCAGCTTACTGCCTTTGGAATAGTGCCAGGAATTAAGAAAAACAAAGTTGATGTCTATAAGCTTCAGGAAAATATGATCAAAAATAATGAAAATGTTATGTATTTTAAGGCTAGAATTGATGGTGCCAGGCTTTATGTAAGCGCTGTTGAAAAGGTTACTCCCCCTAAAGTTGTACAAGAAAATAATCCTGCAAGCTTGGTTGCAAAGAAGGATGGCCAGATAGCAAGGGTGTATACTTCGGCAGGTACTCCTGCAGTAAAAACAGGAGATATAGTTAAAGCGGGACAAGTTCTAGTTAAAGGAGAACAAGGTAAAGAAGGAAGTACATATGTGGTGCATGCAAAAGGAAAGGTTTTTGCAAATACTTTTTACGAAGAGATGAAAATTGTTCCTATTAAAGGGGTAAAAAAAGAAAGAACCGGAAATGAAATTCAAAATATTTATATTAATATACTCGGTAAAAAGCTTTATTTGAAAAATAGTTTAAATAAGTTTAAAAGTTATGATAAAATAGTAGAAAAAGATAGCTTCATAAAAAAAGAAATTTATTATGAAGTGAGGGAGAAAAGCTACGGTCTGGATATTCAAGAGGTAGTTAACGCAGCGTCAAAGGAGCTGTATGATAAAATACTGCAATCCTTAGATAAGGCTGTAGTTGTTAAAGATAAAAAAGTAGAGTCGGAACCTATTGAAGATAATTTGAAGGTTCGAGTTCTCGTAACAGCAGAGGAAGATATTGCGGTTTCAGAATAGCTTCAGCAGAAGCAAGTACTGCATATAAATAACAAAAGGTGGGGGTAGTGTGGGTACACTTAATTTAAAGGAGTTTCTATCAGTCAGCAAGTTAAAGCATTTTATTATATATTTATGCACATTTTTGTTTATGTACTTTATCTTAATAACTGCTTTAGTTACAAAAACCTATGACTTAAAGGTTGGAGATATTTCAAAGGTTACAATTAAGGCTCAGAGGGAGATAAAAGACGAGGCAAGCACTAAGGCTAGAATTGATGAAGCATTAAAGATAGTAGGCCCTCAATATTCCATTAACTCTGAAGTAAAAAGTAAGGTTATAAATACTATTGATAACTTGTTTTTAAAGGCCCTGCAGGTTAAAAATCTAAATGCAGAGGATAAAGAAAAAATAGCGCAGCTATCAGCCTCGCCAGGGATATCTCTATCTAATGACGATTATTCAAGTTTGGTAAAAATGAATGAGCAGGAGTTAAAGAGTCTTCAAGATTTTTTAGTTAAAACCATGTCTGAAGTTTATGACTTTGGAATTAAAAAAAATTCTGAACTGACTCCAGAGGAAAACAGTGAAAATATTAAGCGAGCTCAAGACAGTGTACAAATGAAATTTAACAATTCTGTACTGCCTAAAAATGTTAGAGAATTAGGAACCACTATAGGCATGAAGCTAGTAGAGCCAAATTCTTTTTATGATAAAGAGAAGACTGATCAGAAGAAGAACGAAGTGATCGAAAAGACTGCTCCTGTGATGGTTAAGAAGGATCAAAACATAGTTACTGAAGGAGAACAGATCACACCGGAGAAATATGCACTTTTAAATAGTTTAGGACTTTTATCTTCAAATACAAGATCAGAATGGTATGTTTATATAAACTTAGGGATACTATTAGCCTTAGTGCTATTTTTAGAAAGCTTTTATTTGTATAAGTATCAAACAGATATTTACAGAGATTGGAGCAAGCTTGCTTTAATAAATATTATTAACTGTATTATGCTGGTTCTTGCGAGAGTGTTGTCCATTGTTTCGCCTTTTCTTATACCTCTTGCATTTGCACCAATGCTTTTAACTCTGCTTTTAAATTATAGGGCTTCTTTAACTATAAGTGTTCTTAATGTAATACTTATCAGTGCAGCAGTTAACTTTAATGTTGAAATAGTTGTTATTGCTTTGTTAAATGCTGTGGTTGGAGCTTTGATACTGCAGAAGCTTCACCAGAGAAATGATATATTATATTCCTGTTTATATATTTTTGTAATAACAGTACTTGCTACTCTATCGATAGGATTTTTACTTAGCAGCAATTCAGGGGATGTCTTTATAAAAGTAGCTTTTTCTATAGCGGGAACGGTGCTTTCCGGAATATTAACTATTGGACTTCTGCCATTCTTTGAGACTACCTTTGATATTGTAACAACCATTAAGCTTTTAGAACTTTCAAATCCAAACAGCCCGCTTCTTAAAAAACTTTTAATGGAGACCCCTGGAACTTATCATCACAGCATTCTTGTTGCTAATCTGGCTGAAGTTGGGGCAGAGGCAGTAGGCGGAAATCCTGTTCTAGCAAGAGTATGTTCCTACTACCATGATGTAGGGAAAATTAAGAGACCGTATTTCTTTAAAGAGAATCAGGTAGGAAATGAGAATCCTCATGATAAAATAACGCCTAATTTGAGTGCTCTAATAATAACATCTCACGTAAAGGATGGATTGGAGCTTGCTAAGGATTATAAGCTTCCAAAGGTTATAAAGGATATAATAGAGCAACACCATGGAACTTCATTAGTAAAATATTTTTATGTAACAGCAAAAAATGCAAGCGATAAGCCTGAAGAGATTCTAGAGGAAGATTTTAAATACCCAGGACCTATTCCTTTCACAAAAGAAGCTGGGATAATTATGCTTGCAGATAGTGTAGAAGCAGCTGTAAGGTCAATATCGGAACCTACCCAGACTAAAATTGAGAATATGGTAGATAATATTATAAAGTCTAGGCTTAATGAAGGTCAGCTCGATAATTGCGATTTAACGCTTAAGGATTTAAATAAAATTAAGGAAGCATTTATTAAGTCTTTGATGGGAATTTATCATCAAAGAATTGAGTATCCGGTAGATAAATGGGAAATGAACAAAAGCAGCCATGAGGCAAAACTTTAAGAGGAGTTTGTAGTATGATATTTTTAGATAATAGGCAAACTAAAGTAGAAAATACAAAAGAATTAGAAGATATTTTAACACATATAATCGATTATGCCTTAAAAGAAGAAAAGGTAGATATAGATTATGAAGTTAGCGTTGTTTTTGTAGACAATGAAGAAATTAGAGAGCTTAATAAAAATTTTAGGGAAATCGATAGGGAAACTGACGTTTTATCCTTCCCTATGCTGGAGTTCCCTTATCAAAAGGTCTACAAAGATGTTTATACAGGAAGAAGCTTTGAAGACAGCTATTTAAACGAAGGCCGGTTAGTAATTGGAGATATTGCCATTTCTCTTGAAAAAGCCTTAGAACAAAGCGTAGAATATGGCCATTCATTCCTAAGAGAAGTTGCTTATCTAACAGTTCATTCAGTACTTCATCTTCTTGGGTATGACCATATGCAGGAAGACGAGAAGGTTTTGATGAGAAAAAGAGAAGAGGACATCCTAGCCAAATTTGATATTGTAAGACAGATAGACCTATAGCTTTAGGAGAGAGTGTTATGAAAGTTAGAAAGCTTATAGATAGTTTCAATTATGCCATAAATGGTATTATACATGCAGTTAGAACCCAAAGGAACATGAGAATTCATATGATTGCAGCTCTCCTTGTGTTGACTGCATGTTTTTTTTACGATTTATCCAAGTACGAAATATTACTTCTTACAATTACAATAACTATGGTTATAGTTGCAGAAATGATTAATACTGCAATAGAATGCGCTATAGATTTAACAGCTAATTATTATCATCCGCTGGCTAAGGTTGCCAAGAATACTGCTGCTGGTGCTGTGCTTATAACTGCAATAAATGCAGTCATTGTTGGATACATATTGTTCTGGGACAGATTTCATGACATAAGCTTAGTGGTTATAAGAAAGATTAAAGGGTCAGATCCTTATATGATATTCCTTATCTTGATTTTTGTTTCTATAGCTACACTTGTAATCAAGGCTGTGTTTGGAGAAGGTACGCCTTTAAGAGGCGGTATGCCTAGCGGACACAGTGCTATAGCATTCTGTCTTGCCACAACTATAGCTTTAATTTCAGAAGAGCCGATTGCTATACTGTTAAGCTATCTTTTAGCTTTTATAGTAGCTCAGAGCAGAGTGGACTCCCATATACATTCTGTAATTGAAGTTCTGGCAGGAGCGGCTTTTGGAACCTTGATAACCATCCTGCTTTTTAAGATTTTTGGTTGATATTAGCATTATGCCATTGAAATGCCAGGAAATAGTGATATAATTTATATACAAGTTTTAGTATAACTTGGAATTTGGAGGTTGTTTTTATGGAATATAAAGATTTGATTTCTACAGCTTTAAAATTTAGAGAACAAGCTTATGTACCTTATTCAAACTTTAAAGTTGGCGCTGCTGTACTTACAGAAGACGGTTCTATATACGGAGGCTGCAATATTGAAAACGCTTCTTATGGAGCTACCAACTGCGCTGAAAGAACTGCTATATTCAAAGCAGTATCGGAAGGCCATAAGGTTATAAAAGCTGTTGCTGTAGTAGGAGATGTTTCAACCTATACTTTTCCATGTGGGATTTGCAGACAGGTTATTGCTGAGTTTGCGGATACTTCAATTCCTATTATTTTGATAAAAAATGAAAAAGAATATATAGTAAAAACTTTGGAGGAAGTACTGCCTGGCGCCTTTACCAAGCAGGATTTGAATAAATAAAAAAGCTTTTCAGCTTATAAGGAGTGCATAACTAACTATGTTTAAATCAGGATTCGTAACAATTATTGGAAGGCCAAATGTAGGTAAATCAACGCTAATGAATCACTTAATGGGTGAAAAGCTGTCTATAGTTTCTAATAGACCTCAAACAACAAGAAATAATATACAAACAATCCTAACTAAAGAAAATTATCAAATTGTGTTCGTAGATACACCTGGAATTCATAAGCCTAGACATAAGCTTGGTGAATATATGGTTAAGGTTGCTCAGGAAACATTAAGAGAAGTAGATTTGGTGCTTTTTTTAACTAATCCAGAGGTTGAAGTTGGAAAAGGTGATCAATATATACTCGAACAATTGAGAGGGAAAGGCGTTCCTGTATTTTTGGTTTTAAACAAAATAGATGAAAATACAGAAGAAAGAGTGGCAGCCACACTAAAAAATTATGCTGAGCACTTTGATTTCACAGAAGTAATACCAATTTCAGCTATAAAAGGAAAAAACACTGACAGGCTTGTTGATTTGATGGTTAAACATTTGCCTGAAGGACCAAAGTTCTATCCTGAAGATATGATTACTGACCAACAGGAAAGATTTATAATATCTGAAACTATAAGAGAGAAAGCTTTAAAATTGTTGTCACAGGAAGTTCCTCATGGTATTGCAGTAGAAATAATAACTATGAAGAAGGATGAAAAGGATATTTACAATATAGAAGCAACTCTACTTTGCGAAAAGGACTCTCATAAAGGAATAATAATAGGCAAGGGTGGAGAAACTCTTAAAAAAATATCCACCTATGCTAGACAAGATATGGAAAAATTCTTGGGTGCTAAAGTTTACCTGAAGCTTTGGGTGAAGGTTAAGAAAGAATGGAGAGATAACGTAAGTCTCTTAAGAGAACTTGGCTATAAATAAATAAGAAATAATTTTTATATTAAGGATATAATATATATAGGAGATGGTTTTCTGTCAATTTTTAAAACAAAAGCTATTGTAATTAAGACTTCAGATCTTAAAGAAAATGATAAACTGGTATGGTTGTTTACAGAAAAGCTTGGCAGAATCTCGACAGTTGCAAAAGGAGCCAAAAAGAGCAGAAGTAAGTTTCTATCTTTAACCCTTCCATTTTCTTTTGGAGAATTTGTGGTTTTTAAGGGAAAAAGCATGTATACCATTAATGAGGGTGAAGTAATTAATTCATTTCAATCCTTATTAAATGACCTGGATAGCCTGACTTACGCTTCTTATATTTGTGAGCTTGTAGATATTGCACTTCTTGACGAAGAAAGCAACAGGGAGCTTTTTAAGGACTTTGTAAAAGTGTTTTACTTAATGGAAAACAAAGCCATAGATTTAGATCTGTTATGCAGAGCTTTTGAAGTGAAATTACTGCTTGCTTCTGGATATTATTTTAATTTGGAACAGTGTGCAGTATGCCGCAAAAGTATAAATACCTCGAACTATGTTGATTTTCAGTACTTGGGCGGAGTATGCAGTGATTGTGAAAAATCAAGAGGAATGAGTATAAGCTTTGCAGCTTACAATGCACTAAAATATTTATCTAAAGTCTCTATAGAAAATGTTTATAGAGTAACTTTAACTAAAGAGGTCAAAAGTGAATTATATAAGCTTTTAACTAATATTATTGCAGAGAATTTTGGTAAAAAACCAAATAGCTTGCAGGCATTAAATTATATTAAAGGGGTTGAATAGTATGAGTGAAATTACATTAGAAAAAATTGATTTGGTTAGAGAACGTACTGGTGCAAGTTATGCTGATGCAAAACAAGCGTTGGAAACTTGCGAAGGCAATGTGGTTGATGCCATAATATATATGGAAAAGAATAAAAAGAGCACTCTCGATAATATTTACAGCTCAAAGGATGAGTTCCTTACTTGGATAAAGGAGCTTATTAACAAAGGCAATATTACAAAGATAAGAGTAAAGAAAGATGATAAGGTGCTTGTAGATATGCCTGTTAATGCTGGCATAGCTGTAGGTATAGTTGCTTATGCAATATGGGCACCGCTGATTGCCATAGGAGTTATTGGTGCAGTGGTTACCAATATAACTGTTGAGCTCACTAAGAAAGACGGTTCTGTTGAAGTAATTAACAAGGTTATAAAATCAACTGTGCATGATGTAAAAGAAAAAGTAAGTGATGTAGTTAGCGAAGCAAAGACAAAAGTATCAGATGTAGCTTCAGATGTTAAGGAAAAATTTAATGTTAAAAAGGATGACGAGCAAGAAAAAGGAAACGAAACCGTTTACACTTATACAGTTAAATTTGACGATATAGATAATAACGATACAAAATAAATTACAGCCAGCAATTTAATTGATTGCTGGCTTATGTTATGCATTATTTTGTTGATAATTAAATGTTAACTATAAAAATTATTATTGAAATTATTTCAAAACTTAGGTAAAATATCATAAGTATGATAAATTTTATCCATTATAACAATAATTAAATTATAAAGAAAAAAAGCGCAATCTGAAGAAATATATATTATTATAGGAATATTTTATGAATTCGGAGTAAAAATAACTGGAGTAATGTATTATTTATTTGTTTATCATGCTATAATATCGGTGTAATAAAGGGAAAGAGGGTGAACAGCATTAAGCTTACGCTAAGACAAGAAGAAATAATAAGGTTAGTTAAGGAAAATGGACCTGTAACAAGCGAAGCCTTAGCAGAAAAGTTGAATGTTACTAGAGCAGCTCTAAGACCTGATTTAGCAATACTAACTATGACAGGCATACTTGAAGCCCGACCTAAAGTTGGATATATATATTCTAAGAAACCTTCTTATAGTTTAGTGTATGATTACATAAGAAACATCAAAGTAAGCGATGTAATGTCAAAGCCTATAGTAGTAGATGAAAATATGACAGTCTATGATGCCATTGTTCATCTTTTCTTAAATGATGTTGGAACATTATTTATACAAAATAATGAAATATTGGTTGGGGCTGTTTCGAGAAAAGATTTTCTAAAGATAGCTATGGGTGGAACTGATATGCACAAGGTTCCTGTTGGTGTTATAATGACCAGAATGCCAAACATAATTTTTGTCGAAAAAGAAGATACTGCTTATCTAGCTGCTCAAAGGATTATGGAGCATGAGGTTGATAGTCTTCCTGTTGTTGAAAGAAGTTTTGACGGACTAAAGGAAAATTTAAAAATAGTCGGGAAGATATCAAAAACTAATATCACAAAGTTATTTGTTAAATTAGGTGAGAATAACTAAATCACGATCTAATCGGGATACATTAACCCGTTAGTATATAAATATTTTACAAAGGAGTGTTACATACATGCAAAAAAAGTATGTTTACCTTTTTAGCGAAGGTAGTGGTAAAATGAAAGAACTCCTTGGTGGAAAAGGTGCTAACCTAGCAGAAATGACTAGCTTAGGAATTCCAGTTCCACAAGGATTTACTGTAACTACAGAGGCTTGCAATAAGTATTATGAAGACGGAAAGGTTATAGCTCAAGAAATAATCGACGAAATTCATGAAACTATGGCTAAGCTTGAAGAGATATCTGGAAAGAAATTTGGAAGTGTAGAAAATCCACTTCTTGTATCAGTAAGATCTGGAGCTAGAGCTTCAATGCCTGGTATGATGGATACTATACTTAACCTTGGATTAAATGATGATACAGTAGAAGCTATGGCAAAACTAACAAACAACCCAAGATTTGCTTATGACTCCTATAGAAGATTCATCCAAATGTTTGCCGATGTTGTTATGGAAGTTGAAAAGAGAAACTTCGAAAATATATTAGATGAAGTTAAAGAAGCTAAGGGAGTTAAGCTTGATACTGAGCTTGATGCTAATGATTTGAAAGAAGTTGTTAAAAAGTTCAAAGCTTTTTATAAAGAAGCTAAGGGTGAAGAATTCCCTTCAGATCCAAAACTTCAATTAATTGAATCCATTACAGCTGTATTTAGATCATGGGATAACCCAAGAGCTATTGTTTATAGAAGAATGAACGATATACCTTCAAGCTGGGGAACAGCTGTTAACGTTCAAGCAATGGTATTTGGAAACAAGGGAGAAACTTCAGGTACAGGAGTTGCTTTCTCAAGAAACCCATCTACTGGAGAAAAGAAAATATATGCTGAATACTTAATGAATGCTCAAGGAGAAGACGTTGTTGCTGGTATAAGAACTCCAGAAGACATATCAACACTTGAACAAAGAAATCCAGAAGTATACAAGCAATTTATGGATATAGTACACACATTAGAAAACCACTATAGAGACATGCAAGACATGGAATTCACTATAGAAGATGGTAAGCTATACTTCCTACAAACAAGAAACGGTAAGAGAACAGCTCAAGCTGCTCTTAAGATTGCTGTTGACTTAGTTGAAGAAGGAATGTGTACAAAAGAAGAAGCTATTCTTAAGGTTGATCCAAAACAACTAGACAGCTTGCTTCACCCAGCATTTGATGCTGCTGATATGAAAGCTGCTAAGGTTATAGCTAAAGGTCTTCCAGCTTCTCCAGGAGCTGCTTGTGGTAAAATAACATTTACTGCAGAAGAAGCTAAGGAAAGAGCTGAAAAGGGTGAAAAGGTAGTTCTTGTTAGACTTGAAACTTCACCAGAAGATATTGAAGGTATGGTAGCTGCTGAAGGCATATTAACTGTAAGAGGTGGAATGACTTCTCACGCTGCAGTTGTTGCTAGAGGAATGGGAACTTGCTGCGTAGCTGGCTGCGGAGATTTAAAAGTTAATGAAGAAGCTAAAACTGTTGAAGTAAATGGTTTAGTATTAGGTCAAAACGACTATTTATCAATAGATGGAAGCACAGGTAATGTATACGGTCAAGCAATAAAGACTGTAGAACCAGAAATTTCTGGTTACTTCGGAACTTTCATGGCTTGGGCTGATGAAATAAGAACACTTAAGGTTAGAACTAATGCTGATACTCCAAGAGATGCAGCTCAAGCTGTTAAATTTGGAGCTGAAGGTATAGGTCTTACTAGAACTGAGCATATGTTCTTCGATGAAAACAGAATAGCTGCTATGAGAGAAATGATAGTTGCTAAGAACGAAGCTGAAAGAAGAAAAGCTCTTGAAAAATTACTTCCAATGCAAAGAGAAGACTTTGTAGGAATCTACGAAGCTATGGAATACAGACCAGTTACTATAAGATTCCTAGATCCACCACTACACGAGTTCTTACCTCATGAAGATGAGGATATAAAAGCATTAGCTACTGAGATGGGATTAACTTTTGAAGAGTTAAAAGCAACTGTAGAATCACTACATGAATTCAATCCAATGATGGGACATAGAGGATGTAGATTAGCAGTTTCCTACCCAGAAATAGCTGAGATGCAAACAAGAGCTGTTATAGAAGCTGCTATAGACGTTAAGGCAAGAAAAGGCTACGATATAGTCCCAGAAATAATGATTCCTCTTGTTGGAGAAATAAGAGAATTAAAATATGTTAAAGATGTAGTTACAAGAACTGCAGATGCTATCATCAAGGAAAAGGGCGTTGACCTTAAGTACATGGTTGGAACAATGATAGAAATACCAAGAGCAGCTTTAACTGCTGATGAAATAGCTAAAGAAGCTGAATTCTTCTCATTTGGAACAAATGACTTAACTCAAATGACATTTGGATTCTCAAGAGACGATGCTGGTAACTTCTTAAAGCACTACTATGACAAGAAGATATACGAGTTTGATCCATTTGCAAAACTAGATCAAACTGGTGTTGGTCAGCTTGTACAAATGGCTGCTGAAAAAGGAAAAGCTACTAGACCAAACATTAAGCTTGGTATATGCGGAGAGCATGGTGGAGACCCATCATCAGTTGAATTCTGCCACAATGTAGGATTAAACTATGTATCTTGTTCACCATTCAGAGTTCCAGTAGCTAGACTTGCTGCTGCTCATGCTGAAGTTAAGAATCCAAGAAAGAAATAATCTAATATAAAAAATCACCAGAGCAATCTGGTGATTTTTATTTGAGTAAATTGTTAAACAAGTTTTGTATTAAACTTTTTCTCTATATATTCTGTAAATCCATAAATAAATTGAAGCTGATAATCTGATTTAGCACAGGTCTTACTTAGTAGTGTAATAAACGAATTTTTATTACACTTTGAAATGTTATTGTAATAATCTCTAGATATTTTCCAGAATTTCTGTGGAAAAGCTAAATACACAAGTATAGACTTATATTCATCTAGATTAAGGGGATAAGTTCTTTCGTATAGGTCTAAGGTGTTTAAGGTCAATTCTAGATCCCACCTTGTATTATCTCTCTTTAATAACCTTCTCAGGAAATAGGAGATATCATGAACTCTATAATCTAATTTACATTTGTCAAAATCAATAAGCCATATATCCTTATTAGCATCAAAAATTATATTTTTGTTTACGTAATCAAGGTGGCAGAGACATTTATTCAAGTTATTATTGTTTATTGTAGCCGCAATGTTTACTGCAGTTTGTGCTAATAAAATATTTGTATCGAAATATTGAAGAAATAACTTAGAAAACTTGTCTCCATGTTTAAAGGCTAAATTTGAACAAAGCAGCATTTGCTGAAAATGTTTTTGCAAGGACAAATATTGATCCTCAAAGCCTGTCCTATCACTGCTTCCATCTATTGGTTTAAAGTTTCTTGTACAGCTATGTAACTTTGATAAATTTACGCTTGAAGCTAGAACATGATCATTATTATCATAGCTGCATTTTTCACCATCAATCCAAGGAGTAAGAATAAACAGCATATTTGAGTAATTTACAAATCTACTTCTACTTTTGGTTGGAAGTATTCTTGGAACTTTAATCCCATTTCTATAGAGCCATTCCACAGCTGAATATACAAAAAGTAAATCTTCAAGTGAGAAATATATTTTCTTTAAACAATAAGATTTATCCGGTGAACTTACTTTGTAAACAGCCCTTTGCTTATCTGTATCCTTGAATTTTATCTGAGTGATTTCAGAACTTTCTAATCCATAATAAGGCAATACATTATTTTTTACATTTTCCTCAGATAATAAGTTTAAATTATATGACGTTGCCTGCTCAGGCATAATAACACTCCTTAATAGCGATATCAATATATGATATTAAAAAAGTTTTTATAATATACATAATAAATAAAAAAAGGGATTTTTATAATAATATAGAATTATTATTTATAGACAAGATTGTTAAAACATAATTAACAATCATATACCAAACTTTGTAATTTATAAAAAATAAAAGGAATAATTTTTCCTGTTAATTGGGTAAAATAATATTTGTCTGAATAGGAAGGATTTTAGTTTTCTTTACAGAATATAAATATTAAAGAAAAAATAAAAAAAAATTATTTTTAGAAGGAATATAGTTATTTTTGTCGAATATAATTTATCTTGTCGGAAAAATATTTTGAGTAGGAGGATTTCCTTGAATATTCCAGATGAAATCATCCAAAAAATAAAAGATAGCAATGATATAGTGGAGATAGTTTCAGAAAAAGTTAAATTAAAGAGAGCGGGACGTTATTATACAGGCTTATGTCCTTTTCACAGTGAAAAATCTCCATCCTTTACGGTAACACCCGAAAGGCAGATATATAAGTGTTTTGGCTGTGGTGAAGGTGGAAATGTAATAACCTTCGTTATGAAAACCAAAAATATGGACTTTTTTGAAGCTGTTAAATATCTTGGTGAAAGAGCCAATATACAAATTGAAACTAATAATGCAAACACAATTAGACAAAGGGATGCAAATGAAAAACTTTATAAGATAAATACTGAAGCGGCTAGATTCTTTTTTTCTAAGCTGCGAGTAAATAAAGCTGCTATGTCTTACTTTACAGGAAGAGGCATATTAGAAAGAACTATAAATAGTTTTGGGTTAGGGTTTGCGCCCAAAAGCTGGAATGAACTTATGAACTATTTAAAATCAAAGGGATACTCTGAATTAGATATGCTTAATGCAGGTCTTATAATAAAAAGTCAAAAGGAAAATGTCAAAGCTACATACTATGATAGATTTAGGAATAGAGTTATATTTCCTGTATTTGATTTTAGGGGGAAGGTTATAGGTTTTGGCGGGAGAGTTTTAGATGATGCTAAGCCGAAGTATTTAAATTCTCCTGAAACTCCAGTGTTCAAAAAGGGAACCAATCTTTATGGATTAAATTTTGCAATAAAAAATCTCAAGGAAAGAATGCTTATAATAGTTGAAGGGTATATGGACTGCATATCATTGCATCAATTTGGTATAACTAATGTAGTGGCTTCTCTTGGAACAGCGTTGACACCAAATCAGGCAAAACTTTTAAAAAGATATGCTGATAAAATAATAATATCTTACGATGCTGATTTAGCGGGTCAGAATGCTACATTAAGAGGGCTGGAAATATTAAGAGCAGAAGGATTTGATATTAAAGTGCTTACTGTTCCGCAAGGCAAGGATCCCGACGAATTTATTAAGAGCAATGGAAGAGAGGCTTTCTTAAAACTTGTTAATGAGGCACTTCCTCTCATAGATTATAGAATAAAGAAGGTTAGAGACGTCATAGACTTTAGTAGACCTGAAATGAAGGCAGAATATGCTAAAAATGCTGCATTGATTGTTTCAGACCTTAATCCTCTTCAAAAGGATGTTTACATAAAAAGGATATCTGAAGAAACAGATATAAAAGAAGAGGCAATATATGACTTAATCAGGGGAGAAATACAAAAAAATGTAAATAAAACTGACAATTTGAATATAGTGGAAAATTTTGGACAAAAATTATATGTAGACCCTATATATCTTAAGGCAGAAAGAAATATTTTAAGGCTTATACATGAGCAAAGAGAAACTTGGGAATATTTTAATGAACATTATAACGAAAATATTTTCACACTGGAGAGTCACAAGAAAATTTTTAAGCTTATATCTGAAAACATTGATAGTGATGTTAATCAAAGAAAAAAGCATATTGAATTAAAGTGTGATGATGTGGATAGTTCAAAAGAATGGCTCGATATAATTGAGCTCGATTTGCTAAATGAGAACGGGGATTATATAAAATTTATAGAAGATTGTATTAAAGAAATAAAAAAATTTAAACTGGAAGAAACTAAAAAAGATATATTAAGAAGAATTAAGCAGCATGAGTCAAGAGGAGAGATGCAGGATTCGTTGAAATTAACACAGCAACTTATGAACATTGAACAAGAAATAACTAGATTGTAAGGGTTTTGGAAGGAGGCAATATTATGAAGGATAAGGGCGCAAAGATGCAGTTGGTTAAAAGGCTTATTGAGAAAGGTAAGAAAAGCGGCACTTTAACCTATAAAGAAATTATGGATGAACTAGAAGAAATAGATTTAAATCCAGAACAAATAGAGAAAATATATGAAGTTCTTGAAAACATGGGTATTGATGTTATAGGTGATATGCAGGAGGCTGAAGTTGCAGAAGAAGACTTGGACTTATCGGTTCCAGAAGGCATAGCTATTGATGACCCGGTTAGAATGTATCTTAAAGAGATTGGTAAAGTACCTCTATTATCGCCAGAAAATGAAATAGAACTGGCTCTTAGAATAGAAAACGGAGATCAGGTTGCTAAAAAGAAACTTGCAGAGGCGAACCTAAGACTCGTAGTAAGTATCGCTAAAAGATATGTCGGAAGAGGTATGCTTTTCCTCGATTTAATTCAAGAAGGAAACCTGGGACTTATAAAAGCAGTAGAAAAGTTTGATTACAGAAAGGGGTTCAAGTTTAGTACCTATGCCACTTGGTGGATAAGGCAGGCTATAACTAGAGCTATAGCAGATCAAGCTAGAACTATTAGAATACCTGTGCATATGGTTGAAACAATTAATAAGCTTATTAGAGTTTCAAGACAACTGCTTCAAGAGCTTGGAAGAGAACCTCAACCAGAAGAAGTTGCTAAGGTAATGGAAATGCCTGTAGACAAAGTAAGAGAAATCATGAAGATTGCTCAAGAACCTGTATCTCTTGAAACTCCAATCGGAGAAGAAGAAGACAGTCATTTAGGAGATTTTATACCAGATGATGATGCGCCAGCACCAGCTGAGGCAGCTGCCTTCACAATGCTGAAGGAACAGTTAATAAATGTATTGGATACACTAACACCTAGAGAAGAGAAAGTTTTAAGATTAAGATTTGGACTTGATGATGGAAGAGCTAGAACACTTGAAGAAGTAGGTAAAGAATTTAATGTTACGAGAGAAAGAATAAGACAAATTGAAGCTAAAGCATTAAGAAAACTAAGACATCCAAGCAGAAGTAAAAAACTTAAGGATTATTTGGATTAAGCACCCAATCATTTTGGTGCTTTTTCTTTTTAATTAAAGTATGTTATAATATCAAGAAAGAGAGGAAGTGATAATTTGATAATTTATAAGCCAAGAAGGGGCAGTGGACTGTATCATTTATTAGGAAGCACGATACTATATAATGCACTTATTGGTATAATGTACTTTTTTATAAATTCATATGTGCTTTCAAGTCTCATAAAGCTATTTCTTATAATTTTCAATGCTTATCAAATTTATTATATTCTTGTATTTAGTACTCTAAAATACGGCATTGACAATGAATACATATACATTTTAAACGTTTTTAGAAAAATTAAAATTCAAATATCAAAAATTGAAGCATATCAAATATTAAACGAAAAAATTAATGGTATAAAATTGTCTGGATTTTGTACTAATGATTTCGCTTTAGGAAGATCCTTTATCAAAAGTATCGGTACAACCAGTATGTATGTTACTGATAATAATAAAATTTTCTACTTAAAGTATGGTGAGAAAAACTACGCAGTGTCTCCTGAGTATGATGAGGGATTTGCAAAGCAATTAACAGAAAATCGTATACCAATAATAGAATGGGAATACAAATGGGATAAAGAGGTAAGCCTGCACAAAGATAAGTCTTTTATGATGCCTTTCTTTGTGGTGACTATAATAAATATTATATTAACCTTAAATCCATTTATACTGTACTTGATGAACAAACTACCTGATACAATGCCTCTTAGCTTTGATTCATCATTTATGCCTTTGGAGATTGGGAAAGGGAAGCAGTTTGCTTTTAGTCAAATGGTATATGGGGCGCTAAATATGTCTATACAATTTTGCATGTATTATGCTTCTCACTTTTATGCAAAATATGATAGAAGATTAGCAAATAGATTTATATATGTAGCTTTGGTTATCGCTGCTGCTTTTTTATTAATTCAATTTAGAATTGTGTACACCTTTAAATAGATTTACTAATTCGTTTGAAATACTAATCGGAGGGATTATGGAACTTGGGATAAGACTTAAAAAGATAGCCTCAATGGTTGATGTTTGCGATAAAATGGCTGATATAGGTACTGATCATGCCTATATACCAATTTATTTGATCAAGAATGGAATTTGCATAAGAGCGGTTGCCTCTGATATAAATAAGGGACCTGTTGAGAAAGCAAAGAAAAATGTTAAGCTTGAGAACCTGCATAAGAAAATAGATTGCAGGCTAGGGGGAGGATTTTCCACCATTGCGCCAAAAGAAGTGCAAGCTGCTGTTATAGCGGGAATGGGCGGGAATCTTATTAGAGATATAATAGAAGAAGGTATGGAAGTGTTCAAGAACCTGGAAAGCTGCATACTTCAACCTGTTCAAAATCCAGAAGTTCTTAGAGCCTATATTTATGAAAGAGGCTTTGAAATACTGGAGGAAGAATTGTGCTTTGAAGAGGGAAAATATTATGAAATAATTAAGGTGCGCTATGGTAATAAGTTTTTAACGGTTGATTCTATGTATTATGAGATAGGCAAAAGACTTATTGAAGATAAGCATCCCATGATTTCAGAATATATATCCTATAAGCTTGATAAGTACTGTAACATATACGGCAATCTCAATGAAGATACTGAAAACGCTAAAGAAAGAAAAAATGAGCTTAAAATTAAAATTGATAAGCTAAAGGAGCTGCGGGGACAATGTCATTAAAGGTTAGGGACATAAGAGATATTATGGAAAGCTATGCACCTTCTTATTTAAAGGAAAGCTATGACAATGTTGGACTAATGGTTGGAGATTTAGATTCTGAGATAACAAAAATATTGATTGCCTTAGATTGTACATTAGATGTTATAAAAGAAGCTGTAGATAAGAACTGCAACCTTATTGTTTCTCATCATCCACTGCTATTTTTGAAGCCTAGTACAATAACAAATGATACTCTTCAAGGAAAGAAGATTATAGAATTAATAAGAAATAATATAAATCTATATTCAAGCCATACAAATCTGGACGTTGCAACAGATGGAATGAATGATATAATTACCAAGCTGCTAGGTTTTAATGAATGGACTGTCCTTGAACCTTGTTCTTTAGCTTCAGAGGGCAAAGAACAAGGAATTGGAAGATTGGTTGAATTAGAAGACGCAATTACACTTATTAGTTTATGCAAGAAAGTTAAAGAAAAGCTAAAAATTGATTCCTTAAGATATTCTGGTGACGGGGAGAAGTTAATTAACAAAATTGCAATTGTTAACGGAAGCGGAGAAGATTACTTTAAACAAGCTTTTAAGGCTGGGGCAGAATGCATAATAACTGGAGATACTTCATATCATTATGTAAGCGATTATTCAGAAATGGGAATAGGAATAATTGATGCTGGGCATTTTGAAACAGAATGGCCGTCTATGATTGTCGTTTCTGAGAAACTTAAAAGAGTACTTAATGAAGAAGGATACAGCAATGAAGTAGTTGTATCAGATAAATGCAAACCAGTTTATAAATTTTTTTAATAAAATATTAGTTATAAACTAACTGCTAAATATGGAATAAAAAATAATTTGATTTATTATACTTAGTGTGCTATTATAATACTCGTTGAGTAAGCCAGACGGTCGCTGCCTGAAACTAAGTTATTAGTATTCAGGGAGAGGAAAGTCCGAGCTCCATAGGGCAGGGTGCTGGGTAACCCCCAGTGGAGGCGACTCTAAGGAAAGTGCAACAGAGATATACCGCCATATAGGAACAACCTATGTGGTAAGGGTGGAAAGGCGAGGTAAGAGCTCACCAGCGCAATGGCGACTTTGCGGCTATGTAAACCCCACTTGGAGCAAGACCAAATAGGAAGGCCTCATCTGAAACAGGATGAAGGAGTTGCCCGCTCCGCCTTCGGGTGTGTCGCTTGAGCTTATTGGTAACAATAGGCCTAGATAGATGGCTGTCAAATACAGAACTCGGCTTATAGACTTGCTCAGCAACAATATGAAAGACACCAGGTAAAACCCTGGTGTCTTTGTTTTAAAATTTATGTTATGAGAGGAAGGTCTAAAAGATGGAACAGAATTTAAATCAGGAAATATTAGATAAATTAACTAAGGTATGTTTATGTAAAGCAATTCCTAGATCTACTATAAAAAAGGCTATTAAAAATGGGGCTAAAACATTAAAGGAAGTACAGGCAGCAACAGGAGCCGGGTCAGGAGGCTGCTGCGGAAGAAGATGTACTCCTAAGATAGAACAGCTTTTAGTGGACGCAGAAGAAGGTATTTTTTAGAAGATTGTATAATCTCTGAAAATATGGACATAATATCAGCCGAGGAGGGATATTATGTCCAACAAAAAAGTAATTTTAATTGTTTCTTCGGTAATATTTTTGGCTTGTGCCTTTATAATAAGCTTTAATTGGGGTATGAATAAATTCGACAAAAGTAAAAATGGAAAGATAAATAGTGCGGATCAGGCTGGTGTTGATAATGTAACCTCTGTTCTGAAGGCGCAAGAAACTATATCCCCCAATGCAAAAGTAACGCTTAAAATACAATATGTAAAAGCTGCAAAGACAGATGAAAAGGAAATGAAAGCCTCTGAGTTTACAGGCAAGACTAAAAAAGAACTTGAGGATAGCGGGTATACTATTGAGAACTTTACACAAAGCGAAGTTGTTTTAAGCAGGAAAATAGACAGTTATGAACCAAATAAATATGTATTAGGTGTAAAAAACGACTGCTTGGCAATATATAAGACAGATAATGAAGGAAATATGTATATTGAGGATGAAAGTACTGATATTACTGATATTGAAGTACCTACTAAAAGTGATTATGATCTCTTAGAAAAAGGAT
The DNA here is from genome assembly GCF_023656515.1 of Clostridium swellfunianum. Classification (NCBI taxonomy): domain Bacteria; kingdom Bacillati; phylum Bacillota; class Clostridia; order Eubacteriales; family Clostridiaceae; genus Clostridium; species Clostridium swellfunianum. The sequence continues at coordinate 2,238,046 of NZ_JAMOFV010000006.1, read as the reverse complement.
CAAAATATTTGCAATTCGATAGCAAGGAAGAAGCTGAGGAAAAACTTGGGGAATATAGTTCATAGCCCCAAGTTTTTTTGTTGAATAAAATTTGTTATGATGGTAAAGTATTATATGAATTGACAAATTAATATAGAAAATGCAAAATAGAGTTTATATATTGGATGGTGATTTTTTTGTACGAATACATAAGAGGAATATTTGCTGGTGTAAGCAAAGATTATATAATTATTGAAAATAATAATATTGGATACAAAGTATTGACTTCTGGTACTACTCTTGCTAATATGCCATCTATTAATGATAATGTTCTTTTATATCTTCAGCAGATTGTTAGAGAAGACTTTATTGGTTTGTACGGATTCCTTACTAGAGATGAACTTAGTATGTTTAATTTACTGCTAAGCGTAAGCGGAGTTGGTGCAAAGGCTTCTTTATCACTTCTATCAATCAGCAGCGTAGCTAACCTGAAATATGCCATATTGACTGGTGATGAAAAGACCTTGACAAGGGCACCAGGCATAGGTAAGAAGACTGCGCAAAGGATAATACTTGAGCTGAAAGATAAATTTAAAAACGATGATATAATGCCAGCAAATTTCACTGGTTCGGAAAGCATGGAAACTAATAGAAATCTTTCTGAAGCTCTAGAGGCACTTGTAGCTTTGGGTTACACTGAAAAGGAAGCGGAAAGGGCGATCAAAAAGGTAAACCAGGAGGATGCTGTAGAAAATATAATTAAGAATAGCTTGAAGCATTTACTTGGTTAAGGAGAAGAGTTTATGGATGATAGAATTATTACGTCGATAAATATAGAAGAGGATACTGAGATTGAATACAGCTTAAGACCTCAAAACCTTAGGGAATATATAGGACAAAGCAAGGTTAAAGATAAGCTTCATATATTTATTGAAGCCGCAAAAAAGAGGAAAGAGGCACTGGACCATGTTTTGCTTTATGGACCTCCTGGTCTTGGAAAGACAACTTTGGCAAATATAATTGCAAAAGAGATGAAAGGAAGCCTTAAGATAACTTCCGGTCCTGCTATAGAAAGGGCGGGAGATTTGGCAGCTATACTTACTGGTTTAAGCGACTTTGATGTTCTGTTTATAGATGAGATTCACAGATTAAACAGAAATGTAGAAGAAATATTATATCCTGCTATGGAGGACTATGCTCTTGATATAGTTATAGGAAAGGGAGCTTCTGCTAAATCTATACGAATTGACTTGCCTAAGTTTACCCTTATAGGTGCTACTACAAGGGTAGGTCTTTTAACTGCTCCTTTAAGAGACAGGTTTGGAGTTCTTTGCTCTATGGAATTTTATGAAGACAGCGAACTTAAAGAGATTATCACGAGATCTGCAAACATATTAGATGTTCCAATTGAGGAGGATGCTGCCTATGAAGTGGCTAGAAGATCAAGAGGAACTCCTAGAATAGCTAACAGGCTTTTGAAAAGAGTTAGAGATTATTGTGATGTAAAGGGTAATGGTGTTATTAATCTGCCAACAGCTAGGGCTGCTTTAGAACTTTTAGATATAGACAGTGAAGGCTTTGATAGAATCGACAATAGGATATTGGAAGCTATTGTTGATAATTTTAATGGAGGACCTGTTGGACTTGAGACCCTAGCATATTTTATAGGAGAAGAGCTGGACACTATTGAAGATGTGTATGAGCCATATCTTCTTCAAAAGGGTTTTATCATAAGAACACCAAGGGGTAGAATGGCCACGGATAAAGCATATAAGCATATGAAAAGACCTAGAACTAGGAAAAATGAGCAATTTACGCTATTTGATGAATAATTTATTAGAACAACAGAAGAAGGTGACATGATTGGAAGTAAAAGATTTTTATTTTGATTTGCCGGAGGAACTTATAGCTCAGCACCCTCTGGAAAAAAGAGATGAGTCCAGATTAATGATAGTAGATAAGAATTCCGGCAGCATAGAGCATAAGAAATTTAAGGATATTTTAGACTATTTAGAACCTGGAGACTGTCTTGTGCTAAACGATACAAGGGTTCTTCCTGCAAGGCTTATTGGAAGTAAGGAAAATTCAGGCGGAAAGATGGAATTCCTGCTTTTAAAAAGATTAGATAAAAAAAGATGGGAAACCTTAGTCAAGCCAGGTAAAAGAGCACAGCTGGGGGCTAAATTTGTCTTTGGAAATGGAGAACTAAAAGCAGAAGTGGTTGGTATGGCTGAAGAAGGGAGCCGAGTTGTGGAGTTCCACTATGAAGGCATATTTGAAGAGGTACTTGATAGACTTGGACAAATGCCTTTGCCACCATATATAAAAGAGACTTTAGAGGACAAGGAAAGATATCAGACTGTTTATTCTAAAGAAGTAGGTTCCGCTGCGGCTCCTACAGCAGGCCTCCATTTTACACAAGAACTTTTGGATATGATAAGAGAAAAGGGCGTAAAAACAGCTTTTGTAACACTTCATGTAGGACTTGGAACCTTCAGGCCTGTTAAAGCTGAGAAAATAGAACAGCATATAATGCATGCAGAGTATTATATAATGAATGAGGAAACTGCAAGGCTTATAAATTCTACAAAGGAAAAAGGAAAAAGAGTAATAGCTGTGGGTACAACCTCAAATAGAACGCTTGAAACTATTGCTGATGAAAATGGGAGAGTTAGAGAGCAATCCGGATGGACTGATATATTCATATATCCAGGTTATAAGTTTAAGATAGTTGATGCATTGATAACAAACTTCCATCTTCCAGAATCAACTCTTATTATGCTCGTAAGTGCTTTTGCAGGGCGTGATACAATTATGAAGGCTTATAAAACGGCTGTTGAGGATAAATATAGATTCTTTAGTTTTGGAGACGCTATGTTTTTAAAATAACCTAATACAAAAGGATGTGTGAGACTTGTATAAATTGCTAAAGAAAAGTGGAAAGGTTAGAAGAGGAGAATTTACAACCCCCCATGGTGTAATACAGACGCCGGTTTTTATGAATGTAGGTACTTTGGCAGCAATTAAGGGCGCCGTATCTTCTATGGATTTGAAGGAAATTAACTGCCAGGTTGAACTTTCTAATACATATCATTTGCATTTAAGACCAGGAGACAAGGTTGTAAGAGAACTAGGCGGTCTTCATAAATTTATGAACTGGGACAGACCGATACTTACAGACTCAGGAGGATTTCAGGTCTTTTCCTTATCAGGTATAAGAAAGATCAAAGAAGAAGGCGTTTATTTTAACTCTCACATAGATGGAAAGAAGATATTTATGGGTCCTGAGGAAAGTATGCAGATTCAAAGCAATTTGGCATCAACCATAGCTATGGCTTTTGACGAATGCATTCCTAACCCATCAGCAAGAGAGTATGTTGAGCAGTCTGTAGCTAGAACTACAAGATGGCTGGAGCGATGCAAGGCGGAAATGGATAGACTAAACACATTGTCTGATACCATAAACAAAAGGCAACTGCTTTTTGGAATTAATCAAGGCGGCGTTTATGAAGATATAAGAATTGAACATGCCAAGACCATAACAGAGATGAATTTGGATGGATACGCAATAGGCGGCTTGGCTGTTGGGGAAACTCATGAAGAAATGTATAGAATAATAGATGCAGTTGTTCCTCATCTTCCTCAGGATAAGCCTATATATTTAATGGGAGTAGGAACGCCCGAAAATATACTGGAGGCTGTTTCAAGAGGAGTAGACTTTTTCGACTGTGTTTTACCTGCTAGAAATGGAAGGCATGGACATGTATTTACTAAACATGGTAAGATAAATATAATGAATGCTAAGTTTGAATTGGATTCAGCTCCAATTGATGAGGGATGTCAGTGTCCGACTTGCAAGCATTATACTAGAGCTTATATTAGACACTTGTTTAAAGCAAAGGAAATGCTTGCAATGAGATTATGCGTACTTCACAATTTGTATTTCTATAACAAACTTATGGAAGACATAAGGAAGGCTATAGATGAAGACAGATTTGAGGATTTTAAATCAGAAAAACTAGCTGAATGGAGCAATAATAAATAACTATGCTATTAGTTAAAAATATAAATGTATAACTAGATATCTGGTTATATAATTGTATATATTTTATATTTAAAGAAAGGAGGAATTATAATGCAATACATATCAACTTTAGTACCATTTATATTAATGATTGGTCTTTTTTATCTTTTCATATTTCTTCCGGAAAATAAGAGAAAGAAGAAGTATAGTCAAATGATAAGCGGTTTAGAGGTTAACGATGAGGTTATGACCAGAGGTGGAATAATAGGAAAGCTTACAAATATTCAAGATAAGCATGTTATATTAGAAACCGGGCCTGACAAGATGAGAATCAAGCTTGACAAAAATGGTATATCTCATGTTTTAACCACAAAGTCTGAAGAAAATAAGTAAATAAGATAAAAACAATCATAAAACATCTCTTGTCTACATAAATAATAGTAGATAAGAGATGTTTTTTTACAATAATTTTATGGGGGTGCCAAAGTTTGGAGGGGTTTAAAAACAATTCCATGTACATCGGAAAAGGGGTCTTAAGAGGATGCGTGCTTACTGTAATCATTGCTTTTATATTAGCACTTATTCAGACTTTTAGCAGCATAGGAGAAAGTGCATTATCAGTATGTATTCTGATAACATCTATGATAAGTATAATGTATGCATCTATTTATGCAACTAAAAAGATAAATAACAAAGGATGGTTTATAGGACTTCTAGTAGCATTATTATATATGTTAATACTGTACATAACAGCAATAATTCTGGGCAAGGATGGCCTAGCGGTTAAGGATTTATGGAGAGTTCTATTGGCCTTAGTAACAGGCGCGCTGTCGGGCATGCTTGGAATAAATCTATAAAATACTTTATTTTGTCTCTAATATATGTTATAATTTGTTTGGAATGTTTTAGGAATGGAGGAACTAGAATGAAACATATTAGAACAATAAACAAGACAAATATTAAAGACAGCTTAAAGAAACCTGGCTGCAAGGAATGTGCTAACTCCTGCCAGTCAGCATGCAAAACTTCCTGCACAGTTGCAAACCTAGCTTGTGAAAATTAATATAAAGCTCAAGCAGTAACGTAAAGTTACTGCTTTAAATTTATAGAGGATTTTTTACTTATTCTTAACAATGATGGGGAGGAGAACTAAAATTGTCATTAATACATAAATTTAATCAAGGCGATGATCGTTATTTAATAGATGTGAACTCTGGAGTAGTACATGCTGTAGATGAACTGGTTTATGATTTGTTAGAGGAAAATAGTTTAATAACTAAAGAAAAAGCTTTAGAGATATATAAGAATAAATACAGCAAGGAAGAACTTCTAGAGGCTTACACTGAATTGGAAGAACTTATAGATGAGGGGCTTTTATATACTGAAGACCTATATGAAGATATAGCTATGAATGATAAATCAAAGTCATTTATAAAAGCACTATGCTTAAATGTAGCTCATGATTGTAATCTTAAGTGTAAATATTGCTTTGCAGATGAAGGGGAGTATAAAGGCTGCAGAAAGCTTTTAACACCTGAAGTTGGAAAGAAAGCAATAGATTTTGTAATAAAGAAATCTGGACCTAGAAAAAATATTGAGGTAGATTTATTTGGTGGCGAACCACTTATGAACTTTGAAACCATTAAGGAAATAGTTGATTATGCAAGAGAGCAGGAAAAGCTTCATAATAAGACTATTAGATTTACAATGACCACAAATGCTACTTTGCTTAATGATGAAATTATGGAATATATAGATAAACAGATGGGCAATATAGTTTTGAGTATTGATGGAAGAAAAGAAGTAAATGACAGCGTAAGAGTACGTGTTGATGGAAGCGGAAGCTATGAAAGAATTCTGCCTAAGATAAAAACAATGGTAGACAGAAGAGACAAATCCAAGCAGTATTATGTTAGAGGAACCTTTACAAGAGCAAATACTGATTTTTATGAAGATGTAAAACATTTAGCTGATTTAGGTTTTAAAGAAGTTTCCATTGAACCAGTTGTATTGCCGGATGAACATGAGCTTTCATTAAGAAGAGAAGATCTGCCTGTTATATTTGAACAATATGACAAGCTGTATGAAGACCTTCTTCAGAGACATAAGGAAGACAGAGATTTTAAATTTTATCACTTTAATATTGATTTGCAGGGCGGACCATGTGTTTATAAAAGGATATCCGGCTGTGGTGCAGGTCATGAATATGTAGCAGTTACTCCAGATGGAGATATTTATCCATGCCATCAATTTGTAGGCAACGAAGAGTTTAAAATGGGTGATGTGTTTAATGAGAATATAAATATGGAAATCTCTGATACATTTAAAAAAGCTCATATATATAACAAGCCTAAGTGCAGAGAATGCTGGGCAAGATTTTACTGCAGTGGTGGTTGTCAAGCCAACAACTTCAACTTTAACGGCGATATGAATATTCCATACGATTTGGGCTGCGAAATGCAGAAAAAAAGAATAGAATGTGCTATAGCTTTAAAATCCAAAGTTATGGAGGAATAGAAACATATTTACCTAAAGTTGACTAATATTTGTAAAAGTTATATAATTAACTCTATGAATTATAACGAAGGGGGATAACCATGAGAACAAAAGGTAAAAGTACGGCATTATTTTTAGTTAGTTTGCTTGTAATTGCCTTTCTGGCCTACAGCAGTATAAAAGGTTTAGTTATTGGCGATTATCAGATTAGACCATTTTCTGAAACTATTAAAAGAGGTTTGGATTTAAAAGGTGGTATTTCTGTAGTTATGGAAATACAACAAGATAAGATTAGTACAGAGGATAGAGAAAGAACAATAGAACTACTTTCCATGAGAGTAAACAAAATGGGCGTGGCTGAAACCACTATTACTCAGGAAGGTAACAAAAGAATAAGAATTGATATCCCAGATAAATTTGATACAAAGGAAGTACTTGATACAGTGGGTAAAACTGGTAACTTAAGATTTGTTGGACCAGATCAAACAGAGATACTTACTGGTAAAGACGTTAAGAATGCTTCAGCATATCTTGATCAGCAGGGAAGCCCTACAATAGGCTTGGAACTTAACGATGATGGAGCTAAAAAGTTTGCTGATGCAACTGAAAAGTATTTGAGACAACCAATATCCATATATATGGATGAGGACTTGATAAGCAGTCCTACAGTTCAAGCTATAATAACAGACGGAAAAGCAACTATTACAGGCAGCAAGGATTCTGCAGAGGCTAAGAGAACTGCTGGCATAATTAAATCAGGTGCACTTCCGGTTCCTGTGAAAACTGCTTCTGTTACAGTTGTAGGACCTACTTTGGGAGCAAATGCACTTCCACAAAGTATTAAAGCTGGAAAGATAGCTTTAGTATTAATATTTGCGTTTATGATTCTTTATTATAGAGTACCTGGTTTAATTGCATCTATTTCATTAGTACTTTATATGATACTTCTTTTAGGGATATACTCATCAATAGGAGCTACTTTAACCCTTTCTGGTATAGCTGGTTTCTTAATATCAGCTGGTATGGCTTTAGATGCTAATGTTCTTATATTCGAAAGAATGAAAGAAGAACTGAAGGCAGGAAAATCCATAAAATCAGTAGTTGATGCAGGTTTCCATAGAGCTATGACTTCAGTTTTAGACTCAAACATAACTACAGTAATTTCAGGAATAATACTTTACAGCCTTGGTTCTGGAACTGTAAAAGGTTTCGCGTTAACATTGGTAATCGGTGTAATTTTAAGTATGTTTACGGCTATAACCGTATCAAGATTCTTAATTAAACTAGCAGCTGGAATGGGCTTGTTAAATAAGAAGACAATTGGAACTTTTGGTGTAAGAGATGTTGTTAGGGGGTAAGGTATTATGTTAAAGATTATAGAAAAGACTAAACTTTGGTTTGCCATATCCGCTATAATTATTATTGTAGGTTTTGGAGCAATTGCAGTTAACGGACTGCAATTCGGTCTTGACTTTGTTGGTGGAACAATTGTAAGAGTTGATATGGGTAAAGATTTTAATAAAGAAGAAGCAGATGCAATAATATTGAAATATGCTCCTGACGCACAGACAAATATAGCTACAGCAGAAGGCAAAACTACTCCTCAGTTAGAAATAAAAAGCAAGGAAATAACTGGTGAATCAGTAGCTTCTATGTTTAAAGAACTTAAGGAGAAGTACAGTTTAAAGGATACTGACTTGGTATCTCAGGAAAATATAGGTGCTTCAATAGGATCTGAGCTTAAGCAGAAGGCTGTTATAGCATTGGTTATAGCAATTGTAGGAATGCTTATTTATGTGGGAATAAGATTTGAATTCAACTTTGGTATGGCTGCGCTTTTGTCACTAGTTCATGACGTTTTTGTAGTTTTAGGTTTTTATGCATTTTTTAAACTTCCGCTAAATTCAGCCTTTGTTGCTGCAATGCTTACAATAATAGGTTATTCTATAAACGATACAATTGTTGTTTTTGATAGAATAAGAGAAAATCAAAAGTTTATGAGAAGATCTGATCCTGCTGCACTTGCTAATGCAAGTATGACTCAAACTATGGCAAGATCTATAAATACAGGGATGGCCGTTATAATTACTCTTATTGCAGTGTATTATTATGTTCCAACGGTAAGAGAATTTACAATACCTTTGTTGGTTGGAGTAATATCTGGTACTTATTCATCAGTATTTATAGCCACTCCATTCTGGGTTATATTTAAGAATAGAGCTAAAAGAGTTAAAGCAAATAGTCTTGCTTAACTTTTAGATAAAACTTTGGGTAAAACCCAGAGTTTTATTTTTTTATTAAAATGTTATAAAATCTTGAATATTTAAGAACATTTAAGGTATAATGTAATAGTGTCACGATGTTTATTTGCAATTACAAGGTGCTTGAACACTTGATTTTTGGATTTGTTGTAAATGTATAATAGCATAGCTATAATTTTAAATGTTCGTAATAGTAAAAGTTCAAAGGGGGAACTAAAGTTGGATTTAAAAGAAAAAATTAGAGTTGTTGAAGGGTTTCCTAAGGAAGGTATAAGTTTTAAAGATGTAACTACACTACTTCAGGATAAAGAGGCATTTAAGTATACTGTTGATAGTATAGCTTCATATTTGAAGGATAAAAAAATAGATGTTGTTGTTGGTCCAGAAGCAAGAGGATTTATTTTTGGAACACCTGTTGCATATGCAATAGGTGCGGGCTTTGTACCTGTTAGAAAAAAAGGAAAGCTTCCTTTCGATACTATTGGTGTAAACTATGAATTAGAATATGGAAGCGATGATCTGGAAATACATAAGGATGCAATTATTCCTGGTCAAAGAATTGCAATTGTTGATGACTTGTTAGCTACAGGAGGAACAGTTGCATCGGTTGCCAAGCTTGTGGAACACGTTGGTGGAGAAGTTGTTTCACTTAATTTTGTTGTTGAGTTAACTGGACTTAATGGAATAGATAAGTTAGAAAGATACGATGTGATGTCATTAGTTAAGTATGAGTTCTAATTTAGGCTGCGCTATGATTTATATCAAATTTTAAATTGCAAAATTCTACACAATATTATATAATAGATATAAAAATAACGGCTGGTTTAATTAACCAGCCTTTGATTTTAGGAGAGTAGCGCAAATGCTTAGCAAATTAATGGAGAAAATAGATAAAAATTGTAATAATGTGAACAAAGAATTTATTACTAAAGCATATAACTTTGCATTTGATGCCCATAAAGAACAGAAAAGAGAATCGGGAGAGCCCTATATTACGCACCCTGTTGAGGTGGCGGGTATATTGGCTGAAATGGGATTAGATACAAATACTATTGCTGCAGGACTTCTCCATGATGTTATAGAAGATACTATTTATAACTATGAAGATGTAACTCGTGAATTCAATATAGAAGTTGCAGATTTAGTTAGCGGAGTAACTAAATTAGATAAGATAAAATTCAAGTCGAAAGAAGAACAGCAAGCCGATAATGTAAGAAAAATGCTGTTAGCTATGGCTAAGGATGTAAGGGTTATTCTAATTAAGCTCGCTGATAGGCTGCATAATATGAGAACGTTAAAATACAGACCTATTGAAAAGCAAAAACAGACTGCGAAAGAAACCTTTGATATATATGCCCCTTTGGCACATAGACTTGGTATATCTAAGATAAAGTGGGAGCTTGAAGATTTAGCTTTTAGATATACTAATCCTAATGAATACTATGATTTAGTTCAGAAGATTTCTGAGAAAAGAGTTGAGAGGGAAGCTTATATAGCCCAGATTACAGAAGAACTAAAAAGTAATTTGCTAAAGACAGGCATTGCTTCAGATATAGATGGAAGACCTAAGCACTTTTACAGCATATATAGAAAAATGATAAATAAGAATAAAACATTGGATCAAATTTTTGATTTAACAGCAGTACGTATTCTTGTGGGAAGTGTAAAAGACTGCTATGCATCATTAGGTATAGTTCATACTATGTATAAGCCAATACCAGGAAGATTTAAGGATTATATAGCAATGCCTAAGCCAAATATGTATCAGTCGTTGCATTCAACTGTAATAGGACCTCAAGGGAAACCTTTCGAGATTCAAATAAGAACTTTTGAAATGCACAAAACCGCCGAGTATGGTATTGCTGCTCACTGGAAATATAAAGAGGCATCAAATTCTCAAACGGGGAATTTAGATTCTAAGCTTACATGGCTGAGGGATATGCTGGAATGGCAGAGAGATACTTCAGATGCTGAAGAATTTATGGAAAGCTTTAAGATAGATTTGTTTTCTGATGAAATATTTGTTTTTACGCCTAAAGGAACTGTTATAAATCTTCCTAGCGAGGCTACTCCAATTGATTTCGCTTATAGAATTCATACTGATATCGGAAATAGATGCGTTGGTGCAAAAGTAAATGGAAGAATGGTTCCATTAGATTATAAGCTTAAAACTGGAGAAATAGTAGAAGTTTTAACTTCTACGATACCTAGAGGTCCAAGTATAGATTGGCTTAATATAACTAAGAGCAATCAGGCAAAAGCCAAAATTAGAGCATGGTTTAAAAAAGCTAAGAGAGAAGAGAATATAGTAAAAGGAAAAGAAATCTTAGAAAAGGAAACTAAGAGACAAGGGTATAACTTTGGTGAAATTGCAAAAGGCGAACCTATAGAGCAAATATTAAAGCGTTACAATATGAATGGTCTGGATGATATATTTGCTGCTGTAGCGGTTGGCGATATTATGGCATCAAGTATTGTTAGCAGGCTTAGAGAGGCCTTCGAAAAGGGAAATAAGCAAGATTCCAAGGCTGTCGAAGAGCAAATTAACAAAACCATCAGCAAAAATACTGATAATGTGAGCAAAGTTAAAAATCTAGGGCACAGCGTTGTTGTTAAAGGTATAACCAATATTCTTGTGAGGTTTGCTAAATGCTGCAATCCTGTTCCTGGTGATGAAATAATAGGTTACGTAACTAAGGGTAGAGGAGTATCCATACACAGAAAAGACTGTACAAATGCAGCTCTATTGCTTTCCGATACAAATCATAAGCTTGTTGAGGTTCAGTGGGGTTCAGCTAAGGGTGCAGATTATACTACTGAAATTCAGGTTAAGGCAGATGACAGAGAAGGACTTTTATCTGAAATTATGGAGCTTATAATAGAAACTAAGACCTATTTATGTGCTGTAAATGCTAAAGCGATAAAAAACAACATTGCAATCATAACTATTAAATTAAAGATATCAGACATAGAGCATTTAAAGGAACTTATGAAAAAGATTAAAAAGCTTGCAGGAGTTCTTGACATATATAGAACCAAATCGTAATTAAAATGTAAAAAGCTTAATTTTTATGGCATACTAAGCAATACTAGGCGTAAGGATTAATAATCCGTGCGTACTTTTTATCAATACAAGAGGGAATCAAATGAGAGCTGTAGTACAAAGAGTTATTTCTTCAAGTGTAACCGTTGATAATGAAGTGGTAGGGAAGATTGGAAAAGGAATTAATGTGCTACTTGGAATATCAAAGGAAGATACAATTGAAGATGTTAAATATTTGAGCGAAAAAATAGTAAACCTGAGAATCTTTGAAGATGAGGTGGGAAAGTTAAATAAATCTTTGCTTGAAGTAGGAGGGGAACTGCTTGTGGTTTCCCAATTTACTTTGTATGGAGATTGTAGAAAAGGCAGAAGACCTAATTTTATGGAAGCGCTATCAGGTGATGAAGCAGAACAGCTTTACGAAACTTTTGTCAGCGAATGCAAGCAGATTTTATATAAAGTTGAGACAGGGATTTTCGGAGCTGATATGAAAGTTTCAATAGAAAATGACGGCCCTGTTACTTTGATGCTAGAAAGTAAAAAGACGTTTTAAGGAATACAAGGAGTTTGAGGATTGATAATCTTTAACTATAAAAAAGAAATACAAGGAGCTTAAGGATTGCTAATCCTTAAGTGCAAAAAAGGAATACAAGGAGGAATACAATGCTTCTGAAAAGAATTCCTGCAGGAGTGTATGCTGCAAACTGCTATATATTGATGGATGAGGAAACTAAAGAATGTGCCGTTATAGATCCAGGCGGAGATGCAGAGGATTTAACTACTTATATAGATAGCATTGGAGCAAAGGTCAAGTACATATTATTAACCCACGGTCACTCTGACCACACTGGTGCAGTTGGGGCTTTAATGGAAAACTATAAGTTGCCGTCACACATAAGCAAAAGAGATGGAGAGTTTATTCTAAATGGTGAATTTATGTTTGGACCTTTAAGATATAAGGGGCAGTCAGTGACTTTAAACATGGATCTTCAGGAAGATAATATCTATAAGCTTGGAAATTTAGAAATTAAAGTTGTTGAAACACCGGGTCACAGCCCTGGTGGAGTTTGTTTTTTAGTTCAGGATAAACTTTTTACAGGTGATACCTTGTTTTTGAGATCAATTGGAAGAACCGACTTAAGCGGTGGAAACTTTGAAACCTTGATAAGCAGCATAAGAAACAAGCTTTTAGTGCTGGATGAAAGTATAACTGTATATCCAGGACATGGACCTCAGTCCAGTATAAAATATGAAAGGGATAACAATCCTTTCCTTTAAAAATTGAAGGAGCTGCTTATGATTAAAGTTTTTTTAAATAATTTATATTTCAGATATGACGTATATCAGATAATTAATTTGTTTTATGCTTTAGAAGACATAAAATTTGTCGAAGAAGATGAAGATGTTCGTATATTAGTAGAACAAGATGATATACTTATTAGTTTCAATGACGATCAGCTTAGTTATCTGTTTAATATTGAATTTAATAAAAAAGAAACTGTCAAACTTGCAGTTTTTAATTATTTGAAAAATAAGACGGGCAAGGACTTTCCTTGGGGAACATTAATTGGTATCAGACCTAGCAAAATTGCACTGTCACTTTTGAATAAAGGCAAAATGGAAGAAGATATAGTTGAGTATTACAAGGAGCACTTTAATGCAAGTTCTGAAAAAGCTCAGTTATGTATTGATGTTGCTAAGGTAGAAAATAAATTTATAAACAAAGACAAGAATACTGTTAGTGTCTATATTGGAATGCCGTTTTGTCCAACAAGATGCTCATATTGTTCTTTTGCAGCTAATCCAATTGCAGGCTTCAAATCATTAGTTGAGCCATACTTGGAGGCTCTAAAAAAAGAGATAGAAAGCACAAGCAGATACATAAATGAAAAAAAATTAAAAATTGAGTGTGTTTATTTTGGCGGAGGCACTCCAACCTCGGTAAATGATAATCAATTTGAAGATATTATGACATCTATATACTATAACTTAGTTGCGGATAAAGATGTAAAAGAATTTACTGTAGAATGTGGAAGGCCAGACAGCATAAGTTTTTTAAAGCTTCAAACTATGAAAAACTATAATGTTCATAGAATAAGCATAAACCCTCAAAGCATGAATGAAGAAACCCTAAGAAAAATAGGAAGGCGTCATAGCATTGAGGATGTTGTTGAAAAATATAATATGGCTAGAAGTATAGGCTTTGACAATATAAATATGGATGTAATTGTTGGCCTTGATGGAGAAAGCTTGGTTCAAATACAAAAAACCTGCAGTGAAATATTTAAGCTTGATCCAGACAGTATTACAGTGCATGGCTTATCTATAAAAAGAGCTTCGAAGCTTCATGAAAATATCATTAATGAGATGCCTTTGGAAGAACTGAGCCAATCAGAAATAAACAAGATGTATAATGAAACTTTTGACCTTGCTAAAAAATTAAATATGAAGCCTTACTATATGTACAGACAGAAAAACATGTTTGGAAACATGGAAAATGTAGGTTACTCTAAACCTACTAAACAAGGAATATACAATATTCAAATGATTGAAGAAAAGCAGACAATAATAGCCTGTGGTGCAGATGCAGTTTCTAAAGTAATTTTTCTTGACGAAAATCGAATAGAAAGATTTGCAAATGTTAAGGATGTAAAAGGATACATAAATAGAATTGATGAAATGATAAGCAAAAAAATACAGCTATTAAATAGCTTATATTAATATTTTTTATTGAATTGGGAGGAAGACAAATGGGAGAAGCCCTTTTAGGACAAAAAAGAACGATAATGTGCGGTGAACTCAGAGAGTCTCATATAGGCACAAATGTAACCGTCATGGGATGGGTACAAAGAAGAAGAAATCTTGGAGGCTTAATATTTGTTGACTTAAGAGATAGAAGCGGATTGCTTCAAGTTATGTTTGGAGAAGAAATAAATAAAGCAGCTTTTGAAAAAGCGGATTTACTAAGAACTGAATACTGTATATCTGTATCAGGTGAAATAGTTAGAAGAGAATCTCCAAATCCAAACATGCCAACAGGTATGGTTGAACTTAAGGGAAGCAGCATAAAAATTCTTTCAGAAGCTGAGACCCCACCAATATATATAAAGGAAGATTTGGATGCTTCAGAACATATAAGAATGAAGTATAGATATCTTGACCTTAGAAGACCAGATATGCAGAAGATATTTGTTATTAGATCAAAAGCAGCGAAGTCTGTTAGAGACTATTATGCGGACAATGGATTTTTAGAAGTTGAAACTCCAATGCTAACAAAGAGTACTCCAGAAGGTGCTAGAGACTACCTTGTTCCAAGTAGAAACTATCCTGGAATGTTTTATGCACTTCCGCAGTCACCACAATTATTTAAACAGCTGTTAATGGTTTCTGGCTTCGATAGATACTATCAAATAGTTAAGTGTTTTAGAGATGAAGATTTAAGGGCTAACAGACAGCCAGAATTTACTCAAATTGATATAGAAATGAGCTTTGTTGAGCAGGACGATGTTATTGCTATGAACGAAGGCTTAGTAAAGAAAGTATTTATGGATGTTTTAGGAGTAGAAATTGAAACACCATTTAGAAGAATGCCATACAAGGAAGCAATGGAGAAGTATGGTTCAG
Source organism: Clostridium swellfunianum (assembly GCF_023656515.1). Lineage (NCBI taxonomy): Bacteria > Bacillati > Bacillota > Clostridia > Eubacteriales > Clostridiaceae > Clostridium > Clostridium swellfunianum. Next base: position 2,222,619 of record NZ_JAMOFV010000006.1, on the reverse strand, counting down.
ATAAACCTGATTTAAGATTTGGCATGGAAATAACTAATATAAGCGATGCAGTTAAAAACAGCGATTTTAAAGTATTTAGAGATGCTTTAGATAATGGCGGAAGTGTAAGAGCTATAAGAGTTGATAATTGTGCAGGCATGGGAAGAAAAGACTTAGACAGACTTGGAGAGTTTGTAAAGACTTATAAAGCTAAGGGACTTGCATGGGTTGCCTATAAGGAGGAAGAAATAAAATCTCCAATAGCTAAATTCCTTAAGGAAGAGGAAATGAAGGCAATTTTAGATACTATGAATGCAAAGGCTGGAGATTTGATTTTAATACTTTCTGACAGCGATAAGGTTGTGCTTCAGGCTTTAGGTGCCCTGAGACTTGAACTGGCTAAGAAGCTTGAAATATTAAAGGACAATAACGAGTTTAACTTCCTTTGGATTACTGAATTCCCTCTTGTTTCATACAATGAAGAGGAAGGAAGATATCAAGCTGAGCATCACCCATTTACGGCACCTCTGGATGAGGATATTGAATACTTAGATACTAATCCTATAAAGGTAAGAGCTAAGGCTTATGATATGGTGTTAAATGGTGAAGAACTTGGTGGGGGAAGTATAAGAATACATGATTCAAAGCTTCAGGAAAAGATGTTTAACGTTCTTGGGTTTACAAAGGAAAAAGCATGGGAGAGATTTGGTTTCCTACTAGAGGCATTTAAATATGGACCACCTCCACATGGTGGATTGGCATTTGGTTTTGACAGACTTATAATGTTCTTAAGTGGAACAGATAACATTAAAGATGTTATTGCCTTCCCTAAAAACCAAAATGCATTTGATCCAATGACAGAGGCTCCAAATGTAGTAGATGAGGTTCAGCTTAAGGAGTTAGGGTTATCTATAAATCAAGATGGAAACATTGAATAGACATATATCATTATCTGTGCTCACTAATGAGCACAGATAGACTTTTAAAAAAAGCTTAAAAGCTTTGGGAGTGAATTTAGATGGATGTTAAAAAGGATCTTCAAAACAGATTGAGAAGGATAGAAGGTCAGGTAAAGGGCATTGAAAAGATGATAGAGGCTGATGTAAATTGTAAGGATGTGCTGATACAAATAGCAGCTATAAGATCAGCAATAAATAAAGTAGGAGGCATAGTTCTTGAAAATTATGCCAAGGACTGCATAGACTCAACGGAAGGAAACTGTTTTCCAAAAGACAAAATTGATAATATGATGGAAGCTCTCTTAATGTTTATGAAATAAAAACTTCTAGTGAATTCTAGAAGTTTTTTTTCTTTCTATTATTAAAATTACCTTTGTTACTGAAGAGGCAAGCAATATGCCCACTGCAATAGCACCTGCATTGGAAAGAGTATCAAGACCTGTACTTAGAAATTTATTTATGTTGCCCTGAACTGACTCAAGCATTGTATAATACATGCCGCCGCCAGGAACAAGAGGAATTATAGAACAAATTGAAAAAGTTGTAACCGGACTTTTAAGTATCCTAGCTAAAGCTTCTGAATATAGCCCTGCTGCTAGTGAAGCAACAAATAGTCCTAACAGATTAGAAGCACTAAGATTCAGAATAAGCAAATATACATACCAAGTTAAAAAACCTCCTATGGAAGCAAATACAAGATTTTTTCCTTTGATATTAAAAAGAACTCCAAAACCTAGACTAGCTAAAAGTGCATATAAAGATTTCAAAATCATTTTACATACCTCCAAAAAAATTAAACCATAGCTTTAATGTAACACCGGAGCCCACAGCTATGGCCACAGCAACTAAAAAGGCCTCAAGTGCTCTGGATATTCCTGCAACTAAGTCTCCTGCAATAGTATCTCTAATGGCATTTGTTATAGCAAGACCTGGAACAAGGAGCATAATGGAGCCGATTATGATTTTATCCATATTAAAAGCTAATTGAAAGTTTACTGCTATAAGAGCAAGTAATGCGGCTATTGCTCCACCCAATACATTGATAAAGAATTCATTTATCTCAATTTCACTTAAAAATATAGAAATTGATTTAATTATAATTCCTATAAAAAAGGATATTATAAAATCATATATATTTCCACCAAATAAAAGTGTAAAAAATGAAGCTGCTACAGCTGAGAAAAACAAAGTTATTTTCATGTTATATCGTGGCTCTTTGGATATTTTCTCAAGTTCGTCCTTAACATACTCAACTGTGAGTTTTTTTGCTCTTATATTCCTAGACAAATCATTTACCTTTGATATCTTTTCTAAGTCTACTGTTCGTATCTTTATTCTTTTTACGAGAGATATTATCTGACCATTTATATCAGAGGCTGATATAATAATTCCTGTCGGAGTAACAAAGCTTTCAGCATGGGTAAGACCATAGGCATTGCAGATACGTATAATTGTTTCTTCTACTCTATAGGTCTCTCCGCCGCTTTCTAATATTATTTTACCTGCATCGGCAGCAAGATGGATAATGCTGTTAATATTCAAGATATCACCTTCAATCTAAATATTGTATATAGCCTTTTATAACTTTTATATAACTTCAACAGTAATAATTAGTTATTATATCATAAATTTCTCTTAATTATAAATATCTTAATATTGTATAAATGATTAATTTTAGGTTTAATTTATTGAATATTGTGGTAAGTAGGGTTATAATCATATACAATGGATAATATTTCGCAAGGAGTGATAATATGGACTTTAACAATATGAAAAAGCAGGATGTTGAAATTTATAGTATTTTACAGAGAGAGATAAAAAGGCAGGAGGACAATATTGAACTTATAGCTTCAGAAAACTTTACAAGCAAATCTGTAATGGAAGCCATGGGATCACAGCTTACAAACAAATATGCTGAAGGTTACCCGGGAAAGAGATATTACGGAGGCTGTGAGGTTGTCGATGAGATTGAAAATCTAGCAAGAGAAAGAGCAAAACAGCTATTTAATGCTGAGCATGCCAATGTACAGCCTCATGCTGGTTCTCAAGCAAACATGGCGGTTTACTTTGCATTCTTAAAGCCTGGAGATACTGTTTTAGGGATGAATTTAAGTCATGGAGGACATTTAACTCATGGGAGCCCAGTTAATTTTTCAGGAAAACTATTCAAATTTATTTCTTATGGAGTTAATAAGGAAACTGAACAAATAGATTATGAAGAAGTTAGAAGACTTGCTTTAGAACATAGACCCAAGATGCTGGTAGCAGGAGCAAGTGCGTACCCTAGAATAATAGATTTTAAGAAGCTTAGAGATATTTGTGACGAAGTTGAGGCACTTTTTATGGTGGATATGGCTCACATTGCTGGACTAGTTGCTGCGGGGGCGCATCCTTCACCAGTACCTTATGCTGATTTTGTTACTACTACAACACATAAAACTCTTAGAGGACCTAGGGGAGGTGCTATCCTATGCAAGGAAAAGTATGCAAAGGATATTGATAAATCTATTTTCCCGGGCATGCAGGGAGGACCTCTAATGCATGTTATAGCTGCTAAAGCCATATGTTTTGAAGAAGCTTTAAGACCAGAATTTAAGGCTTATATTAATCAAGTAATAATTAATGCTAAGGTTTTGGGAGAAGAGTTAACTAAATATGGTTTTAGAATGGTGTCTGGTGGCACAGATAATCATTTGCTGCTGGTTGATTTGACCAATAAAGGCATTACAGGCAAGGATGCAGAAAAGTTGCTAGACGATGCTAAAATTACTGTGAATAAAAACACTATACCTTTTGAGACTCTTAGCCCATTTGTGACAAGTGGTATAAGAATTGGAACTGGAGCTGTTACAACAAGAGGCTTTAGGGAACAGGAAATGAAAGAGGTTGCTTATTTAATGAATCATGTAATTGAAAATAGAGGTCAAGATGTTGAAAAGGTTAGGGAACAAGTAAAGAACATATGTAGTAAATATCCAATTTATTAATTAGTATATGGTGAATATATGAGTAAGGCTGAGATTATATTAAAGTGCTTGCTTGACAATTTAGATGAAGGTATTCACATAGTGGACAATAGAGGAAAAACAATTTACTACAACAAAGCTATGGGTATGGTTGAAGGACTAATTCCTAGTGAGGTTATAGGCAAAAGAGCAATAGAATTATTAAAAGGCGTAGAAGAAGATTCTTCTACGCTTATGAACGCTCTAAAAAAAGGGGAAAAATATATAGATGTTATTCAACAGTACAGCAGCAATATTGGAAAAAATATAACAGCAATAAATACTACAATTCCAGTAATCGCCTCTGAAGAAGTTATTGCAGCTATTGAAATTTCAAAGGACAGGACACAACTAAGAGAACTTAATGAAAAGATCTGCAGGCTTCAAGGTATAAACAATATCAAGGGAAGATTTTACACATTTAAAGACATAATAGGAAGCAGCGAAAAAATACGAACTGCAATTACTAAAGCTATGAAGGCTAGTTTAACTAATTCATCTGTACTCATATATGGTGAAACAGGCTGCGGCAAGGAATTGTTTGCACAGAGCATCCATTATAATGGATTAAGAAAAGATAAAGCTTTTATTGATATAAATTGTGCTGCTATTCCAAGTAATTTGCTTGAAAGCATGCTTTTTGGAACAGTGAAAGGTAGTTTTACTGGAGCGGAAAACAAAAGGGGACTTTTTGAAGAAGCTAAGGGAGGAACAATCTTGCTTGATGAGATAAATTCAATGGATACTACATTGCAATCAAAATTATTGCGAGTGCTGCAGGAAGGCTACATAAGACCAATAGGAAGCAATGTTTTGGTTGATATTGATATAAGAATTATTGCGACTTTAAATGAGGCACCTGAAAAGCTTATAAAGGAAGGAAAGCTGAGAAAGGATTTTTATTATCGACTAGGTGTAATAAGGATAGATATACCTCCTCTTAGAGAAAGGCCACAAGATATTAATGAGCTAACAGCACAATTTATAAGTTTCTATAACAAATTATTGGGAAAAAACATAGCAGGAATTCATGAAGAGGTATTGGATATTTTTTTAAAGTATAGCTGGCCTGGTAATATTAGAGAATTAAAGAACACTATTGAGGCTTCAATGAATATGATAGATGATGGTCCATATATAACAAGAGAGTATGTAGAACAAAGACTGGCAAGGAATTTTATTAGCAATGGTAATTATACTGCTGGAATGGAAGAATTTCCAATAGAGCAATATTTAGAGAACTTGGAGAAGAAAATAATTAATGAGGCTTTAAATAGATACGGGAATAATATATCAAAAACCTCTGCATATTTAAAAATTTCCAGGCAGAACCTTCAATATAAGATAAAAAAATATAATCTGCTGTAAAATCGGCAGTATAATGCAAAAAAATTTGCACTAATTTGAACTATTCAATATATTAAAGCAAGCAGGCTGCATTTAAATTATATGCAAAATATTTTGCATATTTTTAGTTACTATCTCATATGTAAAATTATTAATGATATTTTTATAAAAAATGTATAAATAAAACCTTTTGGCATAAAATATTCCTTTTGCTAAGAGGTTTTTTATTTTTAACTGATATTTTAAGCGATTAAAATATCAGTTAAGTATAGAAATGCATATAAATTGGCTTGATTCTTGCTAGTGAAATATATATGAAGGAATATTTTAGGGGGATATAACATGGAAAATGTGAAAATTATTATATGCGGTTTAGGAGCAATGGGGTGTGGCATAGCTAAAATGCTTCTTGATAAAAAAGGAATTAGTATTATTGCCTGTATTGACAATAATTCAAATAAGGTTGGTAAGGATTTAGGAGAAGTGCTGGGGCTTCAAGAGAATCTAAGCATAGATATTAGCAACAATTTTAATAAAACAATTAAAGAAACAAAAGCAGATATAGTGATTCTAGCCATAGATTCTTTTATAAAGAACATTTATCCATATATAAAGACAATTGTAGAAAATAAAATGAATTGCATAACAATAGCAGAGGAAATGGCCTATCCTTATACTGCTGACGAGGATTTAGCAAAAGATTTAGACAGGCTTGCAAAAGAAAATGGAGTATCTATTTTAGGAACAGGAGTTAATCCGGGCTTTGTTTTAGACACCCTTATAATAACTCTGTCAGCTGCCTGCAGAAGGGTTCAATCAATATGCGCTTCAAGAGTTAATGATCTTTCTCCTTTTGGTACTACTGTTATGAGATCTCAAGGTGTAGGAACTACTGTTGAAAAATTTGAAAATGGCATTAGCGATGGATCAATAGTTGGCCACGTTGGTTTTAGGCAATCAATACCTATGATTGCAAAGGCCTTAGGTATTGAAATTGACGATATTATTGAAACAAGGGAACCAATAATTTCTAATACTTATAGGGAAACACCTTATGTAAAAGTAGAACCAGGTATGGTAGCAGGCTGTTCTCATACAGGTTATGGCATGAAAAATGGAAAAGCAGTCATTACACTGGAGCATCCTCAGCAGATTCATCCTGGGAGTGAGGGAGTAGACACAGGCGACTATATATATATTAAAGGAGATCCTGATATGCATCTTTCTATAAAACCTGAAACTCCAGGAGGAATAGGAACTATAGCTGTTGCAGTGAACATGATACCTCAGGTAATAGCAAGTATGCCAGGATTAAAGACAATGGTGGATTTGCCGCTGCCTCATGCTTTAGAAAACAGTTTTGCAGAAGCAGTAAAGTACTATAAGGAGGGTGATAAGTAATGATTCCAAAAGGAAGTTTTGTTGAAATTGAGCAGGTAATTTTAGAGGCTGAGAGTAGAGCAGAAAATGTTCCTAAGGATACTAAAAAAACCTCTCTAAAGCTTTGGGCAAAGGGATGGCTTTTGGACGATGCTGAAATTGGAAGCAAAGCTAGAATAAAAACTGTAAATAGAAGGACCTTGGAAGGAATATTAATTGAGGTTAATCCTAGGTATAGCCATGATTTTGGCGAAGTTATACCCGAGGTGGCATATATAGGTGTTCAAGCAAAGAAGTTGTTGTGGGGTGATGACGATGAGTGAATATAACAACATTATGCAGCGGAAAAATGAGATAATGCTTAAATCTGTAGGAATAGATTATTCTAATTACGAAACTGGGTCCATATCCTTTGACTACGAGAGGATGATGAGAGATTCAGGGTATTCTTTGTCAGAAGTAATGAAAATACAAGAAGATGCAGGGGTTGGAAACACACCTCTTCTTGAACTGAGAAATATTACTGCTTTGGCAAGGAGAGTTTCTAAGACAGGGAAAGCAGCTAGGATATTTATTAAAGATGAAAGTTGCAATCCATCAGGAAGCTTTAAAGATAGAAGAGCTTCTATTTCTGTTTATGATGCTAAAGTTAGGGGTTATAAAGGAATAGCTTCAGCAACCTCTGGAAATTATGGAGCAGCAGTTGCGTCACAAGCTGCTGCAAGAGGTCTTAAAAGTATAATCGTTCAAGAATGCTATGATTCGAACAAAATAGGTCAACCGGAAATACTTGAAAAAACAAGAAAATGTGAATGCTTAGGAGCAGAGGTTTTAAGATTGACTGTAGGTCCAGAACTTTTTTATACATTCCTAAAAGTTTTAGATGAGACTAGTTTTTACAACGCTTCGTTGTACTCTGTATATGGAATATTAGGAATTGAATCTTTAGGCTATGAAATAGCAACAGGCTGTAGAGAAAAGCTTGGGAAGGATCCTGATGCTGTTGTTATTACACATGCAGGTGGAGGAAACGTTACTGGTACCGCAAGAGGACTTAAGAAAGCTGGAGCAATAGGCACAAAAATAGTTGGTGCTTCTGTAGATTTAACAGGACTCCATATGGCCTCTGACAAAGATTTCAATAGAAAATCCTTCACTACAGGACATACTGGTTTTGGAATACCCTTTATGACATGGCCTGATAGGTCAGATGTACCAAGGAGCGCAGCAAGGCCATTAAGGTATCTTGACAGATATGTTACTGTTACCCAGGGTGAGGTGTTTTATATGACTGAACTTTTAGCACAAATAGAGGGACTGGAAAGAGGACCAGCAGGAAATACTTCGCTAGCAGCAGCTTTCATTATTGCCCAGGAAATGGAAGATGAACAAATAATTGTTATACAGGAAACAGAATATACAGGAGCGGGAAAACATCTTCTTTCTCAGTTAAGTTTTGCTAAAAAAAATGGTATTGATATAAAAATAGGGAACCCCTCAGCAGAAATTCCTGGAGCAAATATTATACTGCCCGAACATCCGTCAATGTTGGCTGTTAAAGAAATGGATTTGAACTATTATAAAAAATCTTATGTGGTAAATGTTATAAAACATAAAAATACAAATTTATTAGATAAAATAGATCTGAATTTTTTATGCGAGGAAACAAAAATGGATAGATTGTGCATGTTAGAACTATTATCGAACATGAATGTATATGTCAGGGAGGTATTATAGATGAAAAGAGAAGATGATTTTGAAAAGAGAAGAGAACATGTTAAAAATTTAAGGGATGAAGAATTATACGATAGATTTTGGAATCTTACTGAGCAAATAGTAAAGCCTATGGTGGAATTGGCATATAACCATACTAGCCCAGCTGTTGAGAGATCGGTGCTTTTAAGGATGGGATTTTCTAGTATCCAAGCTGGCAACCTTGTTAAAGAAGGTATAAAGTATAAACTTATGGGAAAAGGAATGGGAAATGTTGTACTGGCATATTCAAAGCTGAAAAATATTTCATATCTTGAAGCTGGAGAAGAGCTTAGCAGAGGAATAGGCTGGGACGTAGTTATAAAGGTATTTAGGGGTGAATAAGATGATGCAAAGAAATAAAAAGTTGAATATTGATGAAATATTGAAAGATTTGGAGAATTACGCTCCTAAAAGAAGAGGCTGGCATTGGAGAGAAGATTACTCGGATAAGATTGGAGAATTCCAGTACAAAGAAGTATCAAAGCCACTCAAAGACAGTCACCCACTTCCAGCTGCGCGCAGTTTTAACAACATCGATCCTCAGCCCAAACCTGTCATAACAACAGAAATTGCTTCAGGACGTTTTGAAGATGATATAAGAAGAATGAGGATGGCCGCTTGGCATGGAGCAGATCATATAATGGTTATACGAACTGCAGGGCAAAGCCATTTCGATGGGCTTGTAGAAGGTTCACCTGAAGGTGTAGGTGGAATTGCAGTTACAAGAAAGCAAGTTCGAGCTACCAGAAAAGCCTTGGATTTAATCGAAGAAGAAGTTGGAAGAAAAATCAACTTTCACTCTTATGTGTCAGGAGTGGCAGGACCAGATATAGCAGTTATGTTCGCAGAAGAAGGAGTTAACGGAGCACACCAAGACCCTCAATATAATGTGTTATATAGAAATATAAACATGATTCGTTCATTTGTTGATGCAGCAGTTGCAAAAAAACTAATGAACTGGGCAGGCATGCTTCAGATTGATGGAGCACATAATGCAAATGCAACAGCTATGAAGGGCTATAAAGTAATGCCTGAGCTTATGGTGCAGCATGCTATAAATAGCAAGTTTTCAGAACTCGTTGGTATGAAAAAGGAAAACATAGCATTATCAACAGTTCCGCCTACTTCAGCACCTGCACCATGCATAAGGATAGATCTTCCCTATGCAGTTGCATTGAGAGATTTATTCAAGGATTATAAGATGAGAGCTCAGATGAATACAAAATATATTGAATCCTGCACAAGAGAAGCAACTGTAGGACACACTTTAAATTTAATGATATCTAAACTAACCTCAGCAGATATTCAAAGTACAATTACACCTGATGAGGGAAGAAACGTACCTTGGCATTATAATAATATGCATGCTATTAACACAGCAAAGCAGGCTTTAATTGGTATGGATGGGCTCATGGATATGATAGAGCTTAAGAAAGATGGCTATCTTCCAGAAAAAGTTAGAGAACTAAAGGAAAGAGCAGTGCTTTTTCTTGAAGAGATAATTGAACACGGAGGATACTTTAAAGCAGTTGAAGATGGCTTTTTTGTTGATTCGGGCGAATACCCGCAAAGAAATGGCGATGGTATTGCCAGAAGAATAGACGGCGGTATAGCTGCAGACTCAATTTTTCCAAGAGAAAAAGATTACTTTGCTCCAGTATGCGCTCATTTTGGTTATAACAATATACCAGTAGAATATGCACAAGCTTGTGATGCGATTGAAGGATGCACTCTATGCAGACATGAAAAGATAAAATTTATTGATGAGCTGGATGAAAACGATAATGTATACAAGAGATTGGAAAACTTAAAAGAAAATAATACAGTTATGCCTGAGGTTCAATGGAAAAAAGATGGCTTTCTGTCAGTGACTATGTTCATACCTGAAAGTGAACTAATAAGTGAGGCAGCTGCAATAGAAATCGGGAAAAATATGAACTTAACTGAAGTTGAAGTTATTCATAAGCAGGTAATGCAGGAAGCTGAAGGGACTTTAGTTGAAATAAAAGGTAAGGTTAATTTCTCAGTAGATAAGCAGAAACTTAAAATAGCAGAGCCCAAAAAAGTTTTAGGCGAGGATTTTATAAGAGAATATATAAAACAGCATCCAGTTAAAATTGTGGCAGGGACAGTTGGGGAGGATGAACACTCAGTAGGTCTTAGAGAAATAATCGATATTAAGCATGGCGGAGTTGAAAAGTATGGTATTCATTGCGAGTATTTAGGTACATCTTGTCCTATAGAAAAGCTTATCGATGCTGCTGTAGAAACTAATGCACAGGTTGTTATGGCAAGTACAATTATTACTCACAATGATATTCATATAAAGAATATGAAAAAGCTTCATGATCTCTGTGTGGAAAAAGGTGTTCGAGATAGACTAATACTTATTTCAGGGGGAACTCAAGTAAATGATGAAATAGCAAAAGCAAATGGAATGGATGCAGGCTTTGGTAGAGGAACCAATGGAAACCATGTAGCTACTTTTATTGTAGAGGAGTTTCAAAGGAGACAAGATAGCTAGTAAATATTTATATATTCATGAGTTTATAAAACAAAATAGGCAATATGCTTAATGGAAGGAGGAGCTATGAGAATAGACTACCTAGTATCCGAGATAGGGAGTACTACGACTGTTACTACTGGTTTCAAGCTTAATAAAAGCAGCATTGAGATAATAGGACAGGGCAAAAGCTACACCACAGTGCAGGAAGGCGATGTTAATATAGGACTTAGAAAGTCTATTGAAGATTTGGAATCTCAAATAGGTGAGTGCATAATCTGGAATAGGATGTTAGCTGCCAGCAGTGCAGCAGGTGGATTAAAAATTACAGTTCACGGGTTAGTTGAAGATATGACTGTTAAGGCTGCAAAGGAAGCTGCTCTTGGAGCTGGAGGTAATATAAAGCTAGTTACTGCAGGGAAACTTAGAAGCAGCGATATAAAAAGAATAAAGCAAATAGAACCAAACCTCATTATGATAGCTGGAGGAACAGATTTTGGAGAGAGAGAAACTGCTTTATATAATTCTGAAGTATTAAGCAGGGAAATGCTAAATAAGCCTATAGTATACTGTGGAAATTCAGCAAACCATGAAGAGGTAAGAGAGCTTTTTAAGGGGCAGGAGCTTTATATAGTGGATAATGTTTATCCTAAAATTGACGAGCTTAATGTGGAACCTTCAAGAAAGATTATTCAAAAGGCCTTTGAGAATAATATCACTAGGGCACCTGGAATGAATCAAATTAAGGATATGGTTAATGGTACAATTATGCCCACACCAGGAGCTGTAATGGAGAGTGCAAAGTTGCTGCATGAAATCTTAGGGGATGTACTAGTACTCGATGTGGGAGGTGCTACAACGGATGTTCATTCTGTAACTGAAGGAAGCTCTGAGATATTGGATATACTTATTAGTCCTGAGCCTGTGGCAAAGCGAACAGTAGAAGGAGATTTGGGTGTATATGTTAATAGCGGCAATATAATAGATTTACTTGATTTAAGAGATCTGAAAAGCGTTAACAAACAATTTATAACTGATAATATAAAATCAATTCCCTCCACTAAACAAGAGATAGATTGCAGTTTAATACTGACCAAAAAGGCTTTAGAAATAGCATTGAATAGACATGTTGGATATCTAAAAAGAAACTATGGTGCTAGCAAGCAGATTGTAGCTTACGGCAAAGATTTGTCTAAAATTAAATATATTATAGGTACTGGTGGAGCACTTACAAGACTGCCAGATGGGCAAAAGCTTTTAAGAGAAATTAGATATAATAAAGAGGATTTGACCATGCTTCCAAGAGCAAGTGCAGAAGTATTTCTAGATAGAAATTATATAATGGCTTGTGCTGGAGTATTGAGTAAAGAAAATAAAGCAGCAGCATTAATATTGCTAAGACAGAGCTTGGGGATATAAGTCAGGGGGAAATATGAAAAAAAAATATCCTTGCATAGAAATAAATTTGAACAAGATAATTCACAACACAAAAAAAATTGTAGATATATGCAAAAGCAAGGAAATCCACATTGTGGGTGTAAGCAAAGTGTTTGGAGCAAAAAAGCCAATAGTTGAAGCTATGTTGAGAGGTGGAATAGAAATTATTGGAGACTCCAGGATTGAGAACCTAAAAAGAATTGGTGGTTTAAAGTGTAGAAAAATGCTCCTAAGAATACCTATGGAAAGCCAAGCTGTAGAGATAATCAAATATTGTGATATAAGTTTAAATTCAGAAATTGATACTGTTAAAAAACTTTCCGATGCAGCCAGAAGGCTTAATAAAATTCATCACATAATATTGATGGTTGACTTAGGAGATTTGAGAGAAGGAATTTTAGAGAAAGATGTACTTCAAATGGTAACCAGCATAAATCGAATGCCAAATATAAGGCTTTGCGGTATAGGTACAAACTTGACTTGTTATGGTGGAGTTATACCAGATAAAGATAATTTAGGAAGGCTAATGGAGTTAAGAAAGAAAATCGAGAAATCTTATGGCTTAAGGCTTCCAATAATTTCTGGAGGAAATTCCAGCAGTCTTTATGCAATTTTAAACAATACTATACCTAAAGGAATTAACCAGTTAAGAATTGGAGAAGCCATTGTACTTGGACGAGAAACTGCTTTTGGCAATCATATAACCGGCTGCTATAGGGATTCCTTCATTCTGAAAGGCGAAATTATTGAAATTAAAGAAAAACCATCGGTCCCTGTTGGAACAATAGGAATAGATGCTTTTGGTCAAATTCCAAAATTTGAAGATAAGGGAATTATTAAGAGGGCAATTATTGCATTAGGAAGACAGGATATAGTACCTGAAGGCATAGAGAGTGTTAATACAAGTGTTAAGGTGCTCGGCGCCAGCAGTGATCATCTTATAGTGGACATAACAAATTGCAATATTAATTATAATATTGGAGACGTTATAGATTTTTATATGGACTACGGCTGTATTCTTAGAGTTATGACATCTCCTTATGTGAAGAAATATTATGTTGAATTAAAACCTTAAATTTAAGCCAGCGAATAGAAAAGTATTCTGCTGGCTTATAAACTCAAAAATACTATACAATTCTAACAGTGTTTTCAACAAGATTTGAAGCTGCATCATTAGGGCGGGCTTTTAGTTCTATAACTAAACTTTTTATCTTTTCACACAGTAATGGAAACCTATCTTGAAGTTGTTTGCTTAACTGCAAATCAAAATCTATATTATTCACTTCTATGCCAATTAAATAACCAGTTAGATGTTCAGAATTATCTAATAGTCTTATTAAGCTTAGGTCATGCTGAGTCAAAGAATGATTAATATATAAGCTGTTTTTATTTAAAGGTACTAAGGTTATAGTGCCGGGTTCTATTCCATAACAAGTGGCATCCAAAAGTAAGATATAATCATTAATTTTCATATTTTCAAAACAAAAATCTACATCTGTTTCTCCAATAATTACATCAATACCCAGCAAGTTGAGCTCATCACTTAATTTTTCAGCAATTTTAATCGCTATTCCTTCATCGCCCATAAGTCTATTCCCCACAGCTATTAGCTTTGCTTTCACAAAATAACCTCCAAAACATTTTACTTATAAAGTATATGATTATATATTCAGTAAAATTAATTTTTTACAGTTAACATTAGTTGTTTTGAAAGCACTTTTTATAGTAAAATGTTTGAATAAGGCAAAATTAATATTTAATAAAATCTGGAGGTACATCCATGAAGCTTTACTATGATAGTTACGATTGTTTAATTGGCAGGATATATATAGTTTCAGACGAGTTAGGGGCTAGAAATATTGAAATAGTTGAAGAAAAGTGGCAAGAGTTTGCATCGAAAAATGATGTTCAAAAAAGCTCAAGCAAATGTTATGATACACTTAAACAAGTAGATGAATACTTTTTGGGGAAGAGAAGGAACTTTGAATTAAGGCTTTCTATAGAAGGAACTGAATTTCGAAAACGAGTTTGGAAAGAATTAATGAATATTCCTTATGGTGAAGTAATCAGCTATTCCCAGTTAGCTGAAGCTATAGGTAATCCTAAGGCAGTTCGTGCTGTTGGGCAGGCTAATAGGGCAAATCCTCTACCTATTATAGTTCCTTGTCATAGGGTAGTAGGAAAAGATAAAAGCCTTGTGGGTTATGCTGGTACAAGGACAGATATTAAAGATAAGCTGTTAAAGCTTGAAGGCATAATATTATAAAAACGCTATGCAGCATATTGGTGGTGATTTACAATGGATTTATTTACTATGGCAATGAATAAAAATATTAATAATAAGCCATTAGCAGAAAGAATGAGACCTAGAAATTTGGATGAATTCTTTGGTCAAAAACATATTATTGGTGAAGGAAAACTTTTAAGAAGACTTATAAAAAATGATAGTTTGACTTCTATAATATTATATGGACCTCCTGGAGTTGGAAAGACAACCCTTGCCCATATAATATCAAAGGAAACAAAATGCGAGTTTGTAAAGCTCAATGCAACAACAATTGGGGTCAAAGAGATAAGAGAATATATAGACAAAGCTGAAGATCTTTTAAAAATGTATAATAAGAAGACTATTTTTTTTATTGATGAAATACATGCTCTTAAAAAGGGCGCACAGCAGGATTCTCTATTGGATGCTTTGGAGAAGGGAATAGCCATTCTTATAGGAGCTACTACGGAAAATCCATACTTCCAATTAAATGGGGCTCTTTTAAGCAGAGCAAAGGTATTTCAACTTGAACCTCTAACTCTTAAAGATATAAAAGAGATTTTGGAGAACATTTTAAAAGACAAAGAAAGAGGCTATGGGTCAATAAAGATACATGCAGATCCTCAAGCGTTATATCATATAGCTGAACTTGGCGGCGGGGATGCGAGAAGTGCAATTAATGCATTAGAACTTTCTGTGCTTTCATCACAAAAGAACAGTCAAGGTGTAATTGTGATAGATAAGACTGTAATAGAAGAAGCAATGCAAAAATCGGTTGTTAACTATGACTCAACAGGAGATAATCATTACGATATTATTTCAGCGTTTATAAAAAGCATTAGGGGGTCTGATGCTGATGCTGGATTATACTGGTTCGGGCGAATGCTTGCTGGAGGTGAAGATCCTAGGTTTATTGTAAGAAGACTTTTAATATTGGCTTCAGAAGACATAGGTATGGCAGATCCTAATGCAATGGTTATTGCTATGGCTGCAAGTAATGCTCTTCAAATGGTAGGGTTACCTGAGGCAGCAATCCCAATTGCTCAAGCTATAATTTATTTGGCGAAAGCACCAAAGTCAAATGCGGTGTGTGAGGCTGTGTTTAAGGCTATGGAAGAAGGAAAGAAATATCAATTCAGGGTTCCTGTTCATCTTAGAGATGCCCACTATAAAGGGGCTGATGAATTAGGGCATAAGGGTTATAAATATCCTCATGATTATCCAGGACATTATGTTGAACAGGAATATTTTCCAAATGAAATGGGAAAACATACATACTATGTTGAGGATTAATTTGCATATTTATTCTGTTTTAGGGCATTGTTGACATGATTACTCGGATTTGTTATTATAAATTTGAATGTATAGAGAAACACTCAAATTTAAAGGAGTGATTTGATGAAACTTTCTACAAAGGGACGTTACGGTGTGAAAGCCATGGTTGATTTAGCTATTCACTTTGGAGGCGACCCAGTATCCATTAAAAGTATATCTGAGAGACAGAGTATTTCGGAATATTATTTAGAACAGTTATTTTCGCCTCTTAGGAAGGCGAACTTGATTAAAAGCGTAAGAGGAGCTCAGGGAGGTTATGTTTTAAGCAAAGCACCAAAGAATATAACTGTAGCTGAGATTATGGAAATTCTTGAAGGACCTATTGAAATTTCAAACTGCCTGGATGATAAAAGTTGTAATAATTTAGACTGTTGTGCTACTAGACTTCTGTGGGCTAAAATCAAAAACAGTATAGATAGTGTAACAAAATC
The DNA here is from genome assembly GCF_023656515.1 of Clostridium swellfunianum. Lineage (NCBI taxonomy): Bacteria > Bacillati > Bacillota > Clostridia > Eubacteriales > Clostridiaceae > Clostridium > Clostridium swellfunianum. The sequence continues at coordinate 2,206,222 of NZ_JAMOFV010000006.1, read as the reverse complement.
TACAACACTGCAGGATATCTTAGACGACTATAATAATATGAACGGGTGTATTTAAAAGGAGAGAAACATAATGAATAAGCCAATTTATATGGATTATGCTGCTACAACTTATGTAAAACCTGAAGTTTTGGAAGAAATGCTTCCTTACTTTACTGAGCACTTTGGAAATCCATCTTCTGTATATTCTTTATCTAGAGAAACTAGAAAAGCTATAGACACAGCAAGAGACAGGGTTGCGAAAGCTATCAATGCTGAAGCTAATGAAATATACTTTACAGGCGGCGGATCAGAAGCAGATAATTGGGCGCTAAAAGGGGTTGCTTTTGCTAACATAAACAAAGGAAACCATATTATTACTACAACTATTGAGCATCATGCTATTCTTCATGCTTGTGAGTATCTAGAAAAGCATGGATTTGAAGTTACTTATCTTTCAGTTGATGAATATGGTGCTGTAAATATTAAGGAATTGGAAGCAGCTATTACAGATAAAACTATTTTAGTTTCTATAATGTTTGCAAATAATGAGATAGGATCTATTCAACCTATTAAAGATATTGGAAAGCTTTGCAGAGAAAAGAAGATATTATTCCACACAGATGCTGTTCAGGCTGTTGGAAATATTGAAATCGACGTTAAGGAAATGAATATAGATTTACTGTCCATGGCTGCACATAAAATATACGGTCCTAAGGGAACTGGAGCGTTATATATAAGAAAAGGTGTAAGAATAGATAATCTAGTACACGGCGGAGGACAAGAAAGAGCTAGAAGAGCTGGTACTGAAAATGTAGCAGGTATTGTTGGCTTTGGAAAAGCTATAGAAAGTGCTGTATTAAACATGGAAGAGCATTCTAAAAAACTTTCAGCTCTTAGAGACAGACTTATAGAAGGACTCCTTAAAATTTCACATACAAGATTAAATGGACCTCGTTATGAAAATAGACTACCTGGAAATGTAAATGTTTGTTTTAGATTTATAGAAGGTGAGGCAATACTTCTGCTGTTGGATGCTATGGGTATATGTGCTTCTAGCGGAAGTGCTTGTACGTCTGGTTCCTTGGATCCATCACATGTACTTTTAGCTATTGGACTGCCACATGAAATAGCGCATGGCTCTCTAAGACTGAGCTTAGGAGATACAAACACTGAAGAAGAAGTAGATTATGTAATTGAAACAGTTGAAAAGGTAGTTAAGAGACTTAGAGAGATGTCACCACTTTGGGATGACTTTTTAAAGAAAGGGGATCAATAAATAATGTACAGCGAAAAGGTTATGGATCATTTTATGAATCCAAGAAATGTGGGAGAAATTCCTGACGCAAATGGTGTTGGAGAAGTCGGTAATGCCAAGTGTGGCGACATTATGAAAGTGTATTTAAAGATAGAAGACGATATAATAGTGGATGCCAAATTTAAAACTTTTGGCTGTGGTTCAGCTATTGCTTCTTCAAGTATGGCAACAGAACTTATAAAGGGAAAGACAGTAGAAGAGGCTTGGAAGCTTACTAATAAAGCTGTTGCTGAAGCTCTAGATGGACTTCCACCTGTAAAGATGCACTGTTCAGTGCTTGCAGAGGAAGCTATTCATAAGGCTATAAACGAATATAGAAAATCCGCTGGTTTAGAACTTTGGGATTATAAAGAGCACGACGATATACACGATCAGGTACATGGCGAATAATTATGAAAGTATAACTCTGTAAAAGGGTTATATTTTTTTATTTTTTGGGAAACATATAAGATAGTTTTTCTTAAATAAAAATAATTTTATGAGGTTCTTATGTTTAAGACTAAAGATTTTATGCTTATGGATGTAGTTGATATAAGAGGTAAGAAAATAGGATTTATCAATGATATTATAATTGATTTTAAAAAGGGAGATGTGAAAGGATTTGTTGTTTCTTCCTACAGTTTTTTTCAAAAGACTCTATGTGTACTGAAGGAAGATATAGTTTCGTTTAATAAATCTATGATAGTTAGCAGGGTTTTAAAAGATAAGTTGTTTACATTTTCCAAAATAAAAGGCATGGATATTATAAACTGTAGTGGTAATATTTTAGGAATGGCTGAGGATATATTATTTCATGAGTTTACTTTTAAGATACAAGGTCTAGTAGTGTCCACTGGATTTATTAAAAATTTATTAGTAGGTAAGAAAATATTATTAGTTAATAGCTTTATAATTGGTGAACAGAGCATTCTATATTATTCTGCGAAAAGTAAAGTGGAATTTATAAGTGTACCTCACAAATTATTTGCAGAAGAGAATCAAAATGAAAAGACTATATAATTATTTAATAATTATTTTAATATCTATACTTGTTATATATTTGTCAATTAAAAGTCCGGTGGTAAAAGAACTTTATTATTTATTATGCATATCCTTTGTAATAGCGTATTCCTTAAGACCTTTATTACTTGTGCTTGTACATAAGGGCTTTAATAAAAGATTTGCGGTTATTCTTATTTTAACAATCTTTGTTGCAATAGCTGTAGGCGCTGTTGTAGTTGTAATTCCATCATTGTTTAAAGAAAGTCTGAATATAAACAATACTTTGCTAAAGATTCAGCTTTTTGTTGAAAACTTATATGAAAGAATAAAACCAATAAGCAGCAATAAAACTGTTTATGTAATTCTTGATTCTATATATACGAAAAGTAACAGCATGCTGATAGATATGTTCAATAAAGTATTTAATTACATATTAAGTTTAGGCGAAAATATGTTGTCACTTGCTGTTGTGCCACTCGTAGTTTATTATTTCCTAGCTGACAGTGATGTTATTTTTAATAGAATTCTTGTTATATTCCCGTCTAAATCACGAAATATGATCAAAAAAATAATTGGCGATATAGATAAGATACTAGGAAGATACATAATAAGTCAGTTTGTTCTTTGTGCTATTATAGGTGTGCTGACTTTTGTAGTACTAATAGTTTTGCACGTTGATTTTCCAATTATATTATCAGTACTAAATGCACTTTTTAATATAATACCTTATTTTGGACCGTTATTTGGAGGTCTTCCTGCTGTTATGGTGGCATTATTATATTCAGGCAAGACTGCTCTTTGGACTGCGGCTTGGCTGTATTTAATTCAACAGATTGAAGGCAATATAATATCTCCTAAGATAACAGGCGATAGCGTAAGCATGCATCCACTAGTTGTTATAATATTATTAATTGTTGGTGGAAAGCTTGGAGGCTTTTTAGGAATGGTATTGGCAGTGCCTATTGGTGTTGTAATAAAGATAATATATGAAGACTTAAATTATTATCTTTTCTAAAGAGGGCTAGATTATTGACAGATGGTACATTTTAACTTATAATCTTAATAAAATAAATACAAGACAATGAAGAGAAGGAGTAAGTTTATCTAGGCATTAAGAGAGGAAGTGGTCGGTGAAAACTTCTTGATGGATATTTTGAAGCAGTCTCTGAGTCATATTTTAAGAAGTGATATAACTATACTAATGCATACTATAGTTATATAATTAGGGTGGTACCACGGAATGCTTTCGTCCCTTTTGGGAATGAAAGCTTTTTATTTGCTTAAAATATAAAAAGTATTACATAGAATGAATGGAGGAATTTATATGAGAAAAATGGGTTTAAATGAAATTAGAGAAGAATATTTAAAGTTTTTTGAGAGCAAAGACCACTTAAGACTACCAAGCTTTTCTTTGGTGCCACAAAGCGATAAAAGTCTGCTTTTAATAAATGCAGGTATGGCTCCCTTAAAGCCTTATTTTACTGGTCTTCAAGTGCCTCCAAGCAAAAAGATAACAACCTGTCAAAAATGTATCAGGACAGGTGATATTGATAATGTAGGGAAGACTTCAAGACATGGTACATTTTTTGAAATGCTTGGAAATTTCTCTTTTGGTGACTATTTTAAAAATGAAATTATTCCATGGGCTTGGGAGTTCGTAACTGAGGTGTTAGGAGTTCCCAAGGATAAACTTTATGCTACAATATATCTCGAAGATGATGAAGCTTATGAAATCTGGGCTAATAAGACAGATATAGATCCTTCTAGAATATTCAGACTTGGCAAGGATGATAATTTCTGGGAAATTGGTCAGGGACCTTGCGGGCCTTGCTCAGAAATACACTTTGATAGAGGAAATGGAAAAATAAACACAGTTGAAGAATTTTTAAAGTCAGCCGAGGAAGATAGAGTTGTAGAGTTTTGGAACTTAGTTTTTACTCAGTTTGACAAAGATGAAGAAGGTGTTTATCATAGGCTTCCTAATCCTAATATAGATACTGGTATGGGGCTTGAGAGAATTGCAACCATAATGCAGGGTGTTAATAATATATTCGAGGTTGATACTATAAAGAGCATATTGGATGAGGTATGCAAACTTGCTAATGTAAAGTATGGAGATATTAATAAAAACGACGTCTCCATAAGGATAATTACAGATCATATAAGAAGCATGACTTTCATGATAAGTGATGGAGTGCTGCCATCTAACGAAGGAAGAGGCTATGTATTAAGAAGAATACTAAGAAGAGCAGCTAGGCATGGAAGACTTTTAGGTATAAGCAGTACATTCTTGCATGAACTTTGTGATGTTGCTATAGAAAACTCTAAAGATGCTTATCCTGAACTTAAAGAAAAAAGAGACTTTATTAAAAAAGTCATTAAGCTTGAAGAAGAGAGATTTGAGGAGACAATAGACAGCGGGATCCAAATACTAAAAGATTTTATCGAAGAACTACAAAACAAAGGAATTAACACTTTAGCCGGGGATAAAGCCTTCAAACTATACGACACCTATGGATTTCCGTTAGAACTGACTCTTGAAATACTAGAAGAAAAGAGCATGTCTGTAGATATTGATAGTTTTAATAGAGAGATGCAAAGCCAGAGGGAAAGAGCCAGAGCTGCAAGGGAAGAGTCTAACTACATGGGAAGTGAAGATAGTATTTTAAATAGAATTCCTTCAGAATTAAATACCGCTTTTGTTGGCTATGATTCATTGGTATGTGAATCTAAGGTAAGTCTTTTAATCAAGGACGAAGAATTTGTATCACTTTTAAAAGAAGGAGATAAAGGAATAATAATTACAGAGGAAACTCCTTTCTATGCTGAGATGGGTGGTCAAGTTGGAGATAAAGGTTTAATTGCTTCAAATACCTTTAAAGCAGAGGTTTTAGACTGCAAGAAAAATATATTAGGAAAAACACTTCACTTTGTCAATATAATAGAAGGTAGTGTGGAATTAAATAGTAATGTAACTCTTAAAGTTGATGAAGCAAGAAGAAACAGTATTAGAAAAAACCATACAGCTACCCATATGCTTCATGAAGCTCTTAAGCTTGTTCTAGGTGAGCATGTAAATCAAGCAGGCTCTTATGTAGATGACTCTAGATTAAGGTTTGACTTCACTCATTTTTCTGCTGTATCTGAAGAAGAACTTAAGAAAATAGAGCATATAGTAAATGAGAATATAATGAAGGTTTATAGTGTTGATACAAATATAATGTCTATTGACGAAGCAAAACAAAGCGGTGCTGTAGCATTGTTTGATGAAAAATATAAGGATGAGGTTAGAGTTGTAGCAGTAGGTGACTTCAGTAAGGAACTTTGCGGAGGAACTCACGTAAAAAATTCTGGTGAAATTGGGTTATTTAGAATCGTATCTGAAGCTGGAGTTGCAGCAGGTGTAAGAAGAATTGAAGCTGTTAGTGGTCTAAATGCATTAAACTATATTGAAGAAAAAAATGAACTGCTTAAAGAAGCTGCAGTTTCCTTAAGATGTTTAGAGAGAGACGTAATAAATAAAATACTATCACAAGCTGCAGAGTTGAAAGAAAAAGAGAAAGAAATACTGGAATTAAAAAGGAAAATCGCTGGATCTGTTGAAGAAAAATTGTTAAACAATGTAAAAGAAGTCAAAGGAGTTAAATTAGTTGCAGCAGCGCTTAAGGATATAGATGGAGATTCCTTAAGGGATCTTGCAGATAAAATTAGGGATAATATAAAAGACGGAGTTGTAGTTTTAGGAAGTGCTTATAGTGGCAAAGTGCAGCTAGTTGCAATGGCATCTAAAACTGCTGTAAACAAGGGTGTTCATTGTGGCAAGATAGTTAAAGAGGTAGCAGCTGTAACAGGTGGAGGCGGAGGCGGAAGACCTGATATGGCACAAGCAGGTGGAAAGCTTCCTGAAAAATTAGAAGAAGCCTTAAATATAGTTGAGCAGATTTTGGATACTTTAGTTAAATAGTGTACTTTTAATTAAAAATGGTTTATAATATATTTAACACAAATCTGTTATCATTTTAAATGATAAGAAGAGGGGTGAAACCGCAATGGGATACAACAATGACAATACCATTCAGTTTGATTTTTCCAAAGATAAGAAGGATTTAACCAAAGAGATTTTAAACGAGGTATACAATGCTCTCATTAAGAAGGGTTATAATCCTGTAAATCAGCTTGTGGGCTATTTAATTTCCGGTGATCCTACTTATATTACTAACTATAATGGAGCAAGGGCCTTGGTTAGAAAGTTGGAAAGAGATGAAATTCTTGAAGAAGTGTTAAAGTCTTATCTAGGAATAAAATAAAAATGCCCGTAGGGGCATTTTTATTTTAACTTTACACATAATAAAGGAGAATTAAAATGAGGGTATTAGGATTAGATGTAGGTGAAAAAACAATAGGTGTGGCTGTTAGTGATCCATTAGGATTTACTGCGCAGGGAATTAAGACCATTAATAGAAAAGGGAAAAAAAACGATATAGAAGAGCTTAGGCAAATATGCAATGAGTATACAGTTGATACTATTGTTATTGGGCTCCCGAAAAATATGAACGGTACGATAGGTCCAACCGGAGAAAAAATTATAAACTTTAGCGAGTTTGTAAAGGAAAACATAGATATACCTATTAAATTATGGGATGAAAGACTTACAACTGTTGCAGCTCATAAGGCAATGCTTGAGGCAGATCTTTCACGAGCCAAAAGAAAGAAGATAGTCGACAAGGTAGCTGCTACATACATACTTCAGGGTTATCTGGATAGCTTATCCAAATAACATTGACACAAAATTCTTATTAATATAAAATATCAATTACTACAAAGGAGAGATTTAATTATGGAAAATGATGTTACATCAATATTTCTTACTGATGAGAATGGTGAAGAAATAGAATTTGATGTTGTTACTAAACTTGATATCGAAGACAAGGAATATGTTATTGTAGTGCCTTCAGATGGTGAAGAAGACGAGGCTGTAGCTCTTAGAATCGATCAGGATGAGAATGGTGAAGATATTTTAGTAAGTATAGAAGATGAAGATGAATTTGCCATGGTAGCTGAGGCCTACGAATTAATTTTTTCTGAAGAAGATTTAAGTTAATAAAAGTGAGGTTTTAAAATGTCAAAACTAACTCCAAGTGAAATAGAAAAATTAAAGCAGAATTTAAAGGAAAAAGGTTACAAACTTACTCCACAAAGGAGAGCAATAGTTGATATTATAATCCAAAATGCTGGGAGCCATCTAACTACTGAGGAATTATACGACTTAGTAAAAGAAGATTGTCCTGAAATAGGTTTAGCAACTGTGTATAGAACTGTTCAACTTTTAGAAGAGCTTGGAGTTGTAAGTAAATTAGACCTAAATGATGGCTGTTACAGATATGAACTTGTTCGTGAAGATGAAAATCATCAACATCATCATTTAATATGCAGTCAGTGTGGAAAGGTCATAGAAGTTCAAGGAGATTTATTAGAAGTACTTGAGCATGAAATTGAAGGCAAGTATGATTTTAAAATTGAAAATCACAGTGTTAAGTTTTATGGTACTTGCAGTGAATGTAAATAAATATATAAATATTTATATAAAATATTGAAGAAAAGGAGGGTAGGCATGAAAAAAGAAAAGGATAAAGTTCGAATAATTCCTTTAGGCGGAGTTAACGAAATTGGCAAGAATTTAACTGTAATTGAATATAAAGATGATATTGTAGTTATAGACTGTGGTCTCAGGTTTCCTGACGAAGAAATGTTCGGAATAGATATTGTAATTCCAGATATAAGTTATTTACTTAAGAATAAAGATAAAGTAAGAGGGATTTTTCTAACTCATGGACATGAGGATCATATAGGGGCTCTGCCTTACGTTCTAAAACAGCTTAATGTACCTGTGTATGGTACGAAACTTACTCTTGGTATTGTAGAGTCAAAACTTAAGGAACATGGATTATTGAATACTGTAGAGCTTGTGCGAATCAGTCCTAAAGACGTTGTTAAGCTCGACAATATATCTGTAGAATTCATAAAAACAAACCACAGCATAGCAGATTCAGTTGCAATAGCAGTACATACGCCGCTTGGTGTTGTTCTACATACTGGCGACTTTAAAATCGATTATACCCCAATTGATGGAATGGTAGCAGATTTGCCTAGATTTGCCGAGCTTGGTAGAAAAGGTGTCTTAGCAATGATGGCAGATAGTACCAATGTTGAAAGACCAGGTTATACTATGTCTGAAAGCACAGTGGGAGAAACCTTTGAAAAGATATTTACTCAGGCAAAAGGCAGAATAATTGTAGCTACCTTTGCATCAAATATTCATAGGATTCAGCAGATAATAACTGCAGCAAGCAAGTATGGCAGAAAAGTTGCTGTTTCAGGTAGAAGTATGGAAAACATAGTAGCTGTAGCAGCTGAATTGGGGTATATTAATGCTGAAAAAGATATTCTGATTGGAATAGACTATATTAATAAATATAATGATAATCAGATTGTAATCATAACTACAGGAAGTCAGGGGGAACCTATGTCAGCTTTGACAAGAATGGCAGCATCTGAGCACAGAAAAGTAAATATTTCGCCAGGTGATACAGTAATAATTTCTGCAACCCCAATTCCAGGTAATGAAAAATTTGTTTCAAGGGTAATAAATCAGTTGTTTAAAAAAGGTGCTGATGTAATATATGAGGCTTTGGCCGATGTGCATGTTTCAGGGCATGCGTGTCAAGAAGAGCTAAAACTTATGCATACATTAGTAAAACCAAAGTTCTTTATTCCAGTCCATGGAGAATATAGACACTTAAAGCAGCACGCTGAACTAGCTACAAAGCTTGGTCTTGCTTCTGAAAATATTGCTATCGTAGATATTGGCGATGTTATAGAATTAACAAGAAATTCAATTAAGAAAAATGGCACGGTAATGGCAGGTCAGGTTTTTGTTGATGGTTTAGGTGTTGGAGATGTTGGAAACATAGTGCTTAGAGATAGAAAACACTTATCGCAGGATGGAATATTAACTGTGGTAGTTACTATAGAAAAAGAGTCTGGAAGTGTTATAGCTGGTCCGGATATAATCTCTAGAGGATTTGTTTATGTAAGAGAATCTGAGAACCTTATGGAAGAGGCTAGACTACTGGTTAGAGATACACTCAGAGAATGTGAAGAAAAACATATAACTGAATGGGCACCTATGAAATCTAATATTAAAGAAACCTTAAGGGTTTTTCTTTATGAAAAAACAAAGAGAAAGCCTATGATTTTACCTATCATAATGGAAATTTAAGATTGGAAGAGAACTTAAGTTGACATTTTATGAGCATAATATTAGAATAAGTATGATAAAAATAAATTGGATACTAGTGAGTATCCAATTTTTGTTTGTTAAAATTGATTATACATTATTAATTTTTTGATATAATCGCTGCAAAATATTTTTATAATTACAGAAAGTACGGAGGATACACAATGGAATTATTCACAAGAAATGATATAAGAAATGTTGCTATTATTGCACACGTAGATCACGGTAAAACCACACTTGTTGATGCATTATTAAGGCAAAGCAATGTTTTTAGAACCAATGAAAAGCTTCAAGAAAGAGTAATGGATTCTAATGATCTTGAAAAGGAAAGAGGAATCACTATACTTTCAAAGAATACTGCTGTTATGCATAATGGAGTTAAGATCAATATCGTTGATACGCCAGGACACGCTGACTTTGGTGGAGAAGTTGAAAGAGTTTTAAAAATGGTAGACAGCGTTCTTTTAGTTGTTGATGCTTATGAGGGAACAATGCCTCAAACAAAATTTGTTTTAAAGAAGGCGTTAGAATTAAAGCTTAAGCCTATTGTTGTAATTAATAAAATTGATAGGCCTGATGCCAGAGCGCATGAAGTTATTGATGAAGTATTTGACTTATTTGTAGAATTAGGAGCTGATGATTCACAGCTTGACTTCCAGATTATATACTGCTCTGCTAAAGAGGGTATAGCCAAAATTGAAATCGAAGACGAAAGTACTAACATGGATCCTTTATTTGATATGATTATTAAAAAGGTAAAAGCTCCAGCAGGATATATAGATCAGCCTCTTCAAATGTTAGTTACTACATTAGATTCAAGTGAATACGTAGGTAAAATTGCTATTGGTAAAATTGAAAGAGGAACTGTTAGGAAAAATCAACAGGTTGCCCTTATTAGAAGAGATGGAACTATAAACAATGTGAAAGTATCAAACCTATACGTGTTCCAAGGGCTTAAAAAAGAAGATGTAGAGGAAGCAAAGCTTGGAGATATAATAGCTGTTTCTGGAATTCCTGATATAAATATAGGAGAAACAATTTCAGATATAAGTAATCCAGAAGCAATTCCTTTTGTAGAAATTGATGAACCAACACTTGCTATGAATTTTATGGTAAATGATTCCCCTTTTGCAGGAAGGGAAGGCGATTATGTTACTTCAAGACATTTAAGAGACAGGCTTTATAAGGAAATTCAAACTAATGTAAGTTTAAGAGTAGAAGAAACAGACTCTGCAGACTGCTTTAAGGTTAGTGGAAGAGGAGAACTTCATCTTTCAATTCTTATAGAAACAATGAGAAGAGAAGGCTACGAGTTCCAAGTATCTAAGCCTACTGTAATATTTAAGGAAGAAAACGGAGCAGTGCTTGAACCAATTGAGAAGCTTACAATAGACGTCCCAGAAGAATTCATGGGAGTTGTTATGGAAAAGATGGGACCTAGAAAAGCTGAAATGGTTAATATGACATCAGCTATAAATGGTTATACTAGGCTTGAATTTGTAGTTCCATCAAGAGGGATAATTGGTTTTAGAAACGAATTTATGACTGATACTAAAGGTAATGGAATAATGAACCATGTACTTGAGGGATATGATAAGTACAGAGGAGATATTCCAGAGAGAAGCAGAGGTTCAATAGTTGTATTTGAAACTGGAGAAGCTGTTACTTATGGGTTATACAATGCTCAAGAGAGGGGAACTCTCTTTATAGGACCTGGTACTGACGTTTACGAAGGTATGATTGCTGGTGAATGCTCAAGATCTGGTGATGTAGAGGTTAATGTATGCAAGAAAAAACATCTTTCAAATACAAGAGCTTCAGGGTCAGATGATGCTTTAAAACTTACTCCTGTAAAACCGATGTCTTTAGAACAATGTCTTGAATTTGTAGCATCAGATGAGCTAGTTGAAATAACTCCTAAAACAGTAAGAATGAGAAAGAAAATACTTAATACAGAGCTTAGAAAAAAAGCTAATAACAGAAAATAGATTACTTTAAAAGTTTATATTTTTAACTAGATAACAAGAAAAGAAGATATCTTCTTTTCTTGTTATTAAACTAATTAAATATGGGGTGGGGCAATGAAAAAGAAAATTATTCTTTTTGTTATTATCATAGGAGTATTTGCCGGCATAGGGTATAAAATATACTCCGATGCTATGGGAATTATTCATCATCCATTTATAATGGATGAAAAAAATGTAGAAGTAACAGTAAAAAAGGGTGACACCTTATCAGGAGTCATTAATTCCTTATATGAAAATAAGAAAATAGGGAATTCCTATTTAATAAAGTGGTATATAAAAAAGCAGAATCTCGATACTAATATAAAACCTGGTGTATATACTTTTCCTAAGGATATAGCTTTAGAAATGTTCATTAAAGGACTTGGTGAAGGAAAATATAATGAAAACGCTGTTAAAGTCACTATACCTGAGGGGTACGGTGTTGAACAAATTGCTAAATTGCTTCAGGATAAGGGAATCATAGATAAAGATAAATTTATTCAGAGCATTAAAGAGTATGCTTTGCCCAATTATATAAAAAAGGATTCAAACAGAAGATATTCACTGGAGGGATATCTGTTTCCAGATACCTATGAGCTTATTAAGGGTATGAAAGGAAAAGAAATAATAGATATCATGATTAAAAAGTTTGATTCTGTTATAGCAACTATTCAATCTGAAGCAGGGAATAAGATAGTTGATGGAGAATTAGATAAAATTGTGACTTTGGCGTCCTTGGTTGAACGTGAAACAGAAGCAGTAGAAGAAAGAGTAATAGTTTCATCAGTATTATATAATAGACTAAAGGAAAAAATGCCACTCCAGATAGATGCAACTGTAGAGTATGCCTTAGGTATACATAAGACCATATATACATATAAGGATTTAGAGATACAAAATCCTTATAACACTTATGTTGTACCTGCACTTCCAGCGGGGCCTATATGCAGTCCCGGAAAAGCTTCATTAAAAGCTGCTTTAGAACCAGCTTCTACAAAGTATATTTATTATGTTGCAAAATTTGATGGCACTAAGACCCATTTTTTTTCAGACAATTACAATACTTTTTTAAAGGATAAAAATGTTTCACAGGCAAACTATGCTAAGATGAACAAATAATCGGAGGAAGCTTAATGAGTGGAATAACTTATGATTATATGGAACAGTATATTAGGAGTTTAATACCAGATAGTAATAATATACTTAAGGAATTAGAAGAGTACGCAAAAGAAAATTCTGTTCCTATAATTCAAAAAGAAGTAGGAAAGTTCCTTGAGCTTATGATAAACATAAAAAGACCCGTTAAGATATTAGAGCTTGGCACTGCTATAGGATACTCTGCAATACTTATGCAGCTTAGCTCAAATAATACTACTACCATTACTACTATTGAAAGAAATAAGGATATGGTAAATATAGCATGCGACAATATATCTAAATATGGCTTTCAAGACAAGATTAAGGTTTTAGAAGGAGATTGTCTTGAAGTTTTAGAAAAACTAGAAGGAAAGTATGATTTTATTTTTATGGATGCTGGAAAGGGACATTATAATCATTTTCTGCCTCAATGCTTGAGACTGCTCAATGGAGACGGAGTAATTGTTGCTGATAATGTTTTATTTAAGGGCATGGTAGCATCAAAAGAGCTCCTTAAACGAAGAAAAATAACCATTGTGAAGCGTATGAAGTCATATTTGGAGATGGTGTCCAACAGTAAAGAGCTTATAACTTCAGTCATACCTATGGGGGACGGCATTGCAGTAACTACGAGGAGGCATAATAATGAATAAACCAGAGCTATTGGCACCTGCTGGAAGCTTGGAAAAGCTAAAGACTGCTATAAATTTTGGAGCAGATGCTGTATATTTAGGAGGAAACAAGCTTAATTTAAGGGCTTTTGCGGACAACTTTGGAAATGATGAGTTGAAAGAAGGAATCGAGTATGCTCATGAAAGAGGAAAAAAGGTGTATGTAACATTAAATGTATTTCCTCATAATGAAGATTTAGATGGATTAGAAGAGTATCTTTTAGATTTGTACAAACTAAATGTAGACGCTGTAATTGTTTCAGATCCTGGAATTATAATGGCGGCTAGAGAAGTAGTTCCAGAACTTGAGCTTCACTTAAGCACACAAGCTAACAATGTTAATTGGAAATCTGCAATATTCTGGCACAAGCAAGGGATTAAAAGGATAGTTTTGGCTAGAGAATTATCTCTTGAACAGATAAGGGAAATTAGAAGCAAACTTCCAGAAACTTGTGAATTAGAAGCTTTTGTTCATGGTTCTATGTGCATGTCGTATTCTGGCAGATGTCTACTTTCGAATTATATGACTGGAAGAGATGCCAACAGAGGAGAGTGTGCTCAGCCTTGCAGATATAAATATTATCTGATGGAAGAAAAAAGACCTGGTGAATACTTCCCGGTTTTCGAAGACGAAAAAGGCACTTATATAATGAATTCAAAAGACTTGTGCATGATTAATCACATTCCTGAGTTGTTTGAATCAGGCATAACTTCTTTTAAGATAGAGGGAAGAATGAAGAGTTCTTTCTATGTTGCAACTGTTGTTAAATCCTATAGACAGGCTATAGATTCATATTTTGAAAATCCGGATACCTATGCTTTTGATGAAAAGTGGATGCATAATCTGATGATGGCAAGTCACAGAGAATTCCATACAGGTTTTTATTTTGGAGAAAAGAACAAGCAGGTTTATGGTTCATCTTCATATATCAGAACCCATGATATTATAGGGGTAGTCAAAGATTATGATAGTGAAAACTGCATTGCTACAATTGAGCAAAGAAATAAGGTTTTTGCTGGAGATGAGATTGAAGTGCTAAGGCCTCAGGGTGATAATTTTACTGTTAACTTAGACAGTATGAAAGATCTAGAAGGCAATAAGATTGATGCTACTCCTCAGGCTCAAATGATATATACCATAAAAACTAATGCTGCTTTAATGAAAGATGATCTACTTATAAAGGCCAAGGAGGAGAAGTAATGAAGCGTCCGATCTTAATTGGAATTACTGGCGGTACTGGCTCTGGCAAAAGTACAATTGCTAAAGAGATTTACAAAAAATTTGGCGAGCAATGTATTGCTATGATAGAACAAGACTCTTACTATAAGGATCAAAGTCATTTGTCTTATGAAGAGAGAATAAAGACTAACTATGACCATCCTGACGCTTTTGATAATGCACTTTTAATTAAGCACCTTAAGATGCTGCTTTCTGGTAAAGCTACTCAAAAACCTATTTATGATTTTGAAGTGCATAACAGAAAAACTGAAACTATAAGAATTGAACCTAGAGATATAGTTATTGTTGAAGGAATTTTAATTCTTCAAGAGCCTGAGATAAGAGACCTATTGGATATTAAGATTTATGTTGATACTGATGCGGACGTTAGAATAATAAGAAGATTAATAAGAGATATAAATGAAAGAGGAAGAACCGTTGATTCTGTAATTAATCAATATTTAAATGTTGTCAGACCTATGCACTTACAATTTACTGAACCAACTAAAAGATATGCTGATATAATTATTCCAGAAGGCGGACATAATAAAGTCGCTATAGATATAATTGTTGCAAATATAAAGCAATTTTTGCAAAATGATGAAGAGTAGAATAAAAAACCTCACTTTAGGCTAGAATTTAGTCAGGGTGAGGTGTTTTTATGTATAAAAATAAACATGTAAAAAGAGCAGTTGTTTTATTAATAATTTTTTTTGTTGTATTCGGAGCACTTTTGTGGAGGATTAAAGTTATAACTATGGACAAAGCTGAAACTCTTGGAGTACTTCAGGAATCTCAGTTTGAAGAAAAAGTAGATGTTTCAGACTTGAAGTATATAATTTTTGATCAGAATGGTAAACAAATGCTTAACTATAGTAATAAATATTATGCTGTTATAGATCCTGTAACATTCACTAGAAACTATAATAATGAGGATGAATTATTTGCATTAACATATATTTTAAGAGACTATAACAGTAATTACAATCTTTTAAACATGGGGATAGGTAAAAGCACTGCTAAGATTAGATATGAAGTTGATGAAAGCACATATAAGAAATTAAATAATATTAAAGATGTAAAAGGGTTTTATACATATAGATTTTCAGCTGTAGACAGAGGTGAGGCATGGAAGCTAGAAAATATGCTTATAAGCATAAAAAATCCTTCTGATGATAAGACAAAAAAAGACGACTCGCTTGAGATGCAGATATATAAAAAAACAGAAAAGAATGAAACTCCAAAAGAAGTTTTTAATAAAGATTTAGATGGAAATATTACTCATCAGGGTTTTAATGCGCTAGATAATAATATAAATGTTAGACTGACCATAGATAAGAATATACAAGATAGAGTTAAGGAAATAATTACATCAGACCCATACAAAAAGTATGATCAAATTGGAGTAGTTTTAATGGAAAGCAGCAGCGGAAAACTTCTAAGTATGACTCAAAAGGATGACTCTAGAGCTAATGTCAATCTTGGTTCTACAGGAAATGGATTTGATCCAGGATCAATTTTTAAGGTGATTGTTGAAGAGGCTGGATTAGAACGAAAACGGATTTCATTAAATGAAAAATATTACTGTAAAAATAGCATATATAGCGGAATTTATGATAAATGTCCTGAAAAAGATCATGGGCATCTTACAATAGAAGAAGCTATGAGGGTTTCTTGTAACAACATATTTGCTCAAGTTGGAGATAAAGTTGGTGTGAACTATTTTAAGGAAAATGCTGAATCACAGGGATTATTTAAAAAAGTTTTAAATTTCGACAGTGAAGCTGATGGCAGGATAGTTATGCCGGAGCAAGGAGAAGGGGCAGGCCAGCTTGCTATAGGGCAGAGTATGCTTATAACTCCAATTCAAGCTGTGAGCATAGCAAATACTGTTGTTAATGATGGATTTTATGTAAAGCCATATATAATAGATGCCTATGTAAATAATGAAAATAAAGCTATAGAAGTGTTAAAGACTGATAAGCATCAATCTATAAATAAATCCACGGCTAATATTTTAAAAAATCAAATGATTAAAGTTGTTAACAGCGGCACAGGAGTTGCAGCTAAAATACCAAACATAGAAGTGGGAGGAAAGACTGGAACATCAACTAGAATAGACGGAACTAAAAAAACTTCAGATGGATGGTTTACCGGATTTTTTAAAATAAAAAATAAATATTATTCAATGGTAATTTATGTACAAAATATAGACATTGAAAATGAGCAAGCTGCAAATACTGCAGTACCAATATTTAAGGAAATAGTTTTAGCTCTAAACGATTATCTTGGAAAATAAATTTGAATTTATCAAATAGTACAGGCACTTTTTTAAAAGCTGTGCCATATGATATTAATAAGCACTATTGGGAGGATCAGCTGTGTTCTTCGTGAATTGTTTATTAGATTTGGTTGGCAGCATGGCTTTTTTAGTTGCCTATGTGACCAATGGAAATTCATTTCCTCAACCTCTTGATGAAAAAGAAGAAGAGGACTATTTGATAAGGTTAAAAGATGGCGACATACTTGCTAAGAGCATTTTGGTAGAGAGAAACTTAAGACTTGTTGCACATATTGTTAAGAAGTACTCATATCCTGGAAAAGAAGTAGATGACTTAATCTCCATTGGTACTGTTGGGCTTATAAAGGCTATAGATTCCTTTGACAGTTCTAAAGGTACTAGGTTGGCTACTTATGCTGCAAGATGCATAGAAAATGAAATACTTATGCTTATTAGAAATAATAAAAAAACAAAGGGAGAAGTTTATTTGCAAGAACCTATTGGGATTGATAAGGAAGGCAATGAAATTTCTCTTATGGACGTGTTAAGCAGTGATGATGATTCTATAATTGAGGTTGTAGAAAATAAAATTCAGGTTAAAAAGTTATATAACAAAATTGATAGTTGTCTAGCTAAACGTGAAAAACTAGTTATTGAGATGAGATACGGCTTGTTGGACGGAAAACCTAAAACGCAACGAGAAATAGCTAAGCTTTTAAACATATCAAGATCCTATGTTTCAAGAATTGAAAAAAGAGCTTTAAAAAAGCTTTTCAAGGAGTTGAACAATCCAAATAAGCAGTAGAAATGATAAAGGAAACAATTTAGGGGGTTAGAAGTAATTTGCTATAGGCATATTTACTTCTAACCTTTTTTATTGAAGTATTAATTGTTTTAGAAGCTTAGAGGATATTGGGAAGATTTGTTGAATTAATATATATTAAAATAAAATGGAGGGATATTTTGTACAGATGTGGTCTACTGGGCAAAAATATAAATTATTCTAGTTCGCCAGAAATACATAACAACTATTACTTGAATAAGAAGGTTCCTATAAGTTACGAATTGTTTGATTTAAGTGAAGAATGCATTGAGCATTTTATTAATAATTTAAAAAAGAATAATATTATAGGATTTAATGTTACTATACCTTATAAACAAACAATTATTAAATATTTAAGTCAATTAGAATATCCTGCAGATGAAATTGGTGCTGTTAATACTGTTGTAGTGGAAGAAGATAAGCTAGTAGGATATAACACAGACTATTACGGTTTTATAAGCAGTATTAAGGATTATAATATAGTCCTTAATAAAAGAAATGCAATTATTCTAGGTGCTGGTGGTGCAGCTAAAAGTGTTAGCTGTGCACTTAATGACTTAGGCTGCAGCACTATTGAAATAGCTGCAAGAAATGCAGAAAAAGCGATAAATGACTTTAATAGAAGGTATAAGGTAGTTTCAATAAATGATTATTTAGATTTAAGCAAATATGATATTATAGTTAATTGTACGCCAGTAGGGAATATAAATTCTATAAATCAGATTCCCATAAATTTTGATGAAATTAATAAAAGTTCCATTTTCTATGATTTGATTTATAGACCTGACAAAACTAGATTTTTAAGTAAAGCAGAGCAGCTGGGTGCATTTATTATCAATGGTAAGATGATGCTTTTGCATCAAGCATATAAGGCTGCCGATATTTGGATTAGTAGCTTACAATTAAAATGATAGGGGGATAAACATGACACTATATGAACTTCTTAAAATGACAACAGATAAGGGAGCATCGGATCTTCACTTAACAGTTGGAGTGTCTCCAACTATTAGAGTAAGTGGCGAATTAATTCCCGTAGGCACAGAAAGGTTGAATCCTTGTGATACTGAGAAGTATGTAAAAGAAATTTTGGATGAAAAAGAATACTCGCAATATTTAAGTATCGGCGAAGTTGATACATCCTATTCAATTTCTGGATTAGGACGTTTTAGAGTTAACATTTTTAAGCAAAGAGGAAGCGATGCGTTGGCGATTAGAGTGGTAGCATTAAACATTCCTAGCTTGAACGATTTAGGGTATCCTCAAGTAATAAGAGAACTTACAGAAAGACAAAGAGGGCTTGTGTTGGTAACTGGGCCTACTGGCAGTGGTAAGAGTACCACTTTAGCTGCAATGATAAACGAAATAAATTTAACAAGAGCTGCACATATTATTACCTTGGAGGATCCTGTTGAATATTTACATAAACATAATAAATCTATAATAAATCAAAGAGAGATTGGGAAAGATAGTCACAGTTACCAAAATGCATTAAAAGCTGTACTTCGTGAAGACCCCGATGTTATATTAGTTGGTGAAATGAGAGATATAGAAACAATTTCGATAGCCATAACAGCAGCTGAGACAGGTCATTTAGTTTTTTCTACGCTCCACACTATTGGAGCCGCTAAAACTATAGATAGAATAATTGATGTTTTTCCTCCTTATCAGCAGCAGCAAATAAAAGTTCAACTTGCTGCCGTACTTCAGGGGATAATTTCTCAGCAACTTTTGCCAAGGGCATTTGGAGGTGGTAGAGTTGCTGCTTTGGAAATTATGACTACGACTCCGGCTGTACAAAATCTTGTTAGAGAAGGAAAGACTCATCAGATAGAATCGGTGGTTCAAACTGGTGCTAAATACGGGATGAGAACGATGGATATGGCTTTATCAGAATTATACAGAAAAGGATTAATTACCAATGAATCAGCATTGACACACTCTGTTGATAAGGAAATGCTTCTCAAAATGCTTTCTTTATAATTTATTGATGATAAAATAGCTATTAAAGTAGGAATAATCTGTTTTAACTAGAGTATACAAATACTATTTACGGTTTATAATCAAAATAAAATTTGATTATAAACAATGATAAATACAAATAAAAATATAAACCCTATAGCAATTAGTATAGATTTGTGCTAAAATATCTTGTGAACTAGGGGGGATTGATATTGGATATAATAACATCAATAATGCAGTTTAGTTCGAAGGCGCTAAGTAATATAGTTTTTGTTATTTCAATGTATTATTTATGCATCTCTTTTTTTGGGCTTTATAGAAAAAAAGAAAATAATTCTGTAGAACCAAAGAAAAGCTTCGCGTTAATAGTTGCAGCACATAACGAAGAACAAGTAATTCAAGACATAATCCATAGTTTAAAAAGATTGGACTATCCAAAGAATTTATATGACATTTTTGTTGTTGCTGATAACTGTACTGATAAAACCGCAGCTAAAAGTAAAAGTGCTGGTGCAATAGTATATGAAAGATATAATAAAACTAAACGTGGAAAAGGATTTGCACTAGAATGGGTTTTTGACAAGATTTTTAAGTTGGATAGAAAATATGATGCAGTTGTTATATTTGATGCAGATAATCTTGCTTCCAGAAACTTCTTAAGAGAAATGAATACAAAGCTTTGTGAGGGATTTAAGGTTGTTCAAGGATATCTTGATAGTAAAAATCCTCATGATACTTGGATTACAGGAAGTTATTCCATAGCTTTCTGGACATCAAATAGAATGTTTCAACTTTCAAGAAGAAATTTAGGGCTTTCTAATCAGTTGGGTGGAACAGGCTTCTGTATTGATACCGACACTTTAAAAGAATTAGGCTGGGGTGCAACTTGTTTAACTGAAGATCTTGAATTTACTTGCAAGCTAGTGTTGAATGGCCACAAGGTAGGCTGGGCACACGATGCTGTTGTGTATGATGAAAAACCATTAACTTTGTCACAGTCATGGTGGCAGAGAAAAAGATGGATGCAAGGTTTTGCAGATGTAACTGGCAGGTATTTTTTGAAACTAATTAAAAAAGGCATTGTAGAACGTAATTTTACTGCTATTGACTGCGCTCTTTATAGTATACAGCCTATGATTATTATAGTACTTGGTATTGCTACTCTATTAGATGCTGCAAGCAGGTTTAAAAGTTTATTTACAACAATTAAGGGATTGTTTACTTTCTCTAATGTCCCTGCAATATTTAATTTATCTAATATAAATACTATTACTATGATTTTATTGGTAGTTTCTGTATTACAGTTCATATATACTCCAATAGTATTGTTTTTAGATAAAAAACTTGATTTTAAGGTGTTCCTTTATTATTTTATTTTTCCTATCTATACAATAACTTGGTTACCAATATCTATACAAGGTATTATAGATAAGAATAAAAAGGAATGGAGTCATACTGTACATACGCGCAGTATAAATATTTCAGAGCTCGAAAAAGTTAATTAATTTATATAGAATAAGACAGCAATATATTGCTGTCTTATTCTATATAAATTAAGTTTAAATAACAAAAGTGTATTAAATTAT
The DNA here is from genome assembly GCF_023656515.1 of Clostridium swellfunianum. NCBI lineage: Bacteria > Bacillati > Bacillota > Clostridia > Eubacteriales > Clostridiaceae > Clostridium > Clostridium swellfunianum. The sequence goes on along the minus strand of NZ_JAMOFV010000006.1, from coordinate 2,184,968 downwards.
ATAGAAATAAAAAAAATTAGAAATTATGATAAATTTATTAAAAATTAAGAGGAAAAACAGAATTTTTGTTGAATATATAATTTAGTGTTCTCTTATGAGGGGGGAAAGTGACTTAATGGATGAATACATAGTAGGAATTGATATTGGATCTTCCAAAATATGCGGCGCTGCTGGTAAAATTGATAAGCAAGGAAAACTTCAAATAGCAGGTGTAAAGTCTGTTGCTTGCAGCGGTTTAAAGAAGGGCATAGTAGTTGATATTGATAGTACTTCAGAAGCAATCAGAAGCTGTATTGAGCAACTAAACAGAATGATTGATAAAGAAATTACTAATGTCTATATATCTCTTCCAGGTGGTATTTGCGAGTTAGTACCTAGTCAGGGTGTTGTTGCAATATCTTCTGAAGATCGTGAAATTAATAAGAATGATGTACAAAGAGTGTTAAATGCTGCAAAGGTGATATCTATTCCATCAAATAAGGAAATTATTGGAGTAATCCCAAATGAATATATAATAGATGGATTTGATAATATTAAAGACCCTATTAGCATGTCAGGGCTCAAATTAGAAGTGGATGCACATGTGATTTTAGCTCAAACAACTATCGTAAGCAATTTAATAAAAAGTGTAAGAAACTCCGGCTTAAGTGTTAATGGAATAGCACTAGAGCCATTGGTAGTATCTCAAATCGCACTGAAAAAGGACGAGTTAAAAATGGGTTCAGTTCTTTTAGATATTGGTGCAGATAAAATTGATATTTCTGTTTATAAAGATGGAGATATTCTATATACAGAAATGATACCGTTTGGAGGAAACACAATTACCAATGATATTGCGTTATGTCTTAAAATACCTTTTTCTGAAGCGGATAATTTAAAGCTTAAATATGGTAGCTTAGAAAAACCAAGTAATTTAGCTGCTAACACTATAAAGGTTAGTGTTGGATATAACGATATTGTTAATGTGAATTATTCTACTTTGATTGATATTATTGAAGCTAGAGTAGAGGAATACTTTATATTAATTAAAGATAGTCTTCAACATAGTGGTCATCTTGAGGATATTGCAAATGTAATTATAGTAGGTGGTGGAGTTAGCTACTTTAAGGGCATTTGTGAGCTTGGCAGAAATGTATTTAATATACCAGTCAGAGTTGGAGTTCCTGAATACTTGGGAGCATCAAGTCCAGTATATAATACAGCTGTTGGTATAATAAGAGATGTCACAAAATCATCAAGTTACGCAGAACCTGTGCGAAAAAGTAAAGAAACTACGGTATATAGGGAAGAACAGCAGGATGGAAGAGAGTTGGATAGTGAACAAACAGGCGTTTTATCTAAAATCAAAGGATTTTTAGCAGATTTTTTCTAATAAGGAGGTATTATTGTGCTAGATTTTGATGTTGATTTTCAACAATTTGCGCAGATAAAAGTAATTGGTTGCGGCGGTGGTGGAAATAACGCTGTAAACAGAATGATTAAGGGTGGACTTAAAAATGTAGAATTTATAGTAGTAAATACTGATAAACAAGCTTTAATGCTTTCACAAGCATCACAAAAAATTCAAATTGGTGATAAGCTTACTAAAGGGTTAGGTGCCGGTGCTAATCCTGAAATTGGTATGAAAGCTGCTGAAGAAAGTAAAGAAGAAATTTCTCAGGCTATTAAGGGAGCGGATATGGTATTCATAACTGCTGGAATGGGTGGAGGTACCGGTACTGGTGCTGCACCGGTAATTGCAGAAATTGCAAAATCTATGGGGATATTAACTGTCGGTGTTGTAACCAAGCCATTCCCTTTTGAAGGAAGAAAAAGAATGCTTAATGCAGAACTAGGGATTAAGAATTTGAAAGAAAGAGTAGATACTCTTGTTACAATTCCAAATGAAAGGTTATTAAGTATTGTTGATAAAAAAACTCCACTAGTTGAATCATTTAAACTTGCTGATGATGTATTAAGGCAAGGGGTTCAAGGTATTTCGGATCTAATAACTATACCAGGACTTGTTAACCTGGACTTTGCAGATGTTAAGACAATAATGATTGATAAGGGATTAGCTCACATGGGCACTGGAGAAGGCCGTGGCGACAGCAGAGCTCAAGATGCTGCTAAGCAGGCAATTTCTAGTCCATTGCTAGAAACATCAATTCTTGGTGCAACTGGAGTGCTTTTAAATATTACAGGTGGACAGGATTTCTCCTTGATAGAAATGAATGAAGCTGCAGAGATTGTTCAACAAGCTGCTGATCCTGATGCCAATATAATTGTTGGTGCAGTTATTGATGAAAATTTAAAGGACGAAATCAGAATAACAGTTATTGCAACTGGGTTTGAGCAAGTTAAGCATGAAGGGGCTAGTTCAAAGGCCTCAATTGGTAGAAGCGAAGCTGCTATAACAATGGAAAAAGAAAAACAAGAAGATAATGATCTTGAAATACCTGCTTTTTTAAGAAGGTCCTCAAGAAGATAAAAGTGCCGAAAGGCACTTTTTTATTTTGTCATTTTTCAGTAGCTAAAAGGATTTATGGTGAGGTATTTTGACACATTTTAAGAATAAAAAATAATAAGTCTAAATAAAAAGTGACAAAATTTTGAAAAGAATAGATATATAATTAATTTAAAGGGGGGAGGTAAATTGGTTATATATCTGGATACTTTGCTTTTAGAGAATTTCATTGTAAATTATTTTTTGCTATATATAACTTCCCAAACTATTAGGATTAAGGTTAAAACCTGGAAACTTGCATTAGCTGCTATAATAGGTGCTGCTTATGTTTTAACAAAGATATATCCAAGCCTTATAATTTTTACAAGTCTATTATTTAAGGTATTGATAGCAGGTGTTATGGTTCTAATTGTGTTCAATCAATTAAATGTTTTGTTTAATTTAAAAGCTCTATTGATTTATATGCTTTATTCTATGCTTTTAGCAGGGTTATGTTTCTTTATAGTGTTTAATCAAACAAATTATATGGGTGACTTTAGCGTTTTCTACGATTTTGAGTATAAGAAACTTATGCTTGCTATAATCATATTTTATTTAACAATAAATAGATTAGTCATTTTTATAAAGGATAGAAAAGAATTAAGTACACTTATATATACTGTAGATATTGTTAGCAATAATATTGAAAAGAAGGTTTTAGCATTTTTAGATACTGGAAATGAATTAAGAGAACCGGCCACTAATTTACCGGTGATGATAATAGAAAAAAGTTATTTTCAAGATATTGATATAAATGAAAAAAATGCTTTCTACATACCATACAGAGTTGTTGATGGCAGTGTTGGTAAATTGATAGGATTTAAACCAGAGTATATTAAAATTCATTATGGCAACGAAATAAAACAGAAAGAAGTTATAGTTGCATTATGTGAAAATAACTTAAGCAGTTTAAATGAATACCAGGCATTGTTATCAAGAGGAATAATTTGAGTACGGGGGGACGTTATGATTAGATTAAAAATATTATTAAACAGATTATTGACCAGATTCAAAGCTTTCGTTGGGAAATTATATTACATTGGTGGAAACGATGCATTACCTCCTCCATTAAGTAAGGAAGAAGAAGAGGACTTGGTTGCAAAGCTTGTTATTGGTGATGAGAGTGTCAGATCAATATTGATTGAAAGAAACTTAAGACTGGTAGTATATATTGCTCGTAAATTCGAAAATACTGGTGTTAATGTTGAAGATTTAATTTCAGTAGGAACTATTGGGCTTATAAAGGCTGTAAATACTTTTGACCCAAATAAAAAGATAAAGCTCGCAACCTATGGATCTAGATGTATTGAAAATGAGATATTAATGTATTTAAGAAGAAATAGTAAAGTAAAAGCAGAAATATCTTTTTATGAACCATTGAATATAGATTGGGATGGCAATGAACTTCTACTTTCAGATATTTTGGGAACAGAGAATGATGCTGTATATAATTTAATAGAAGATGAGGTAGACAAGCAGTTGCTATTTGTCGCTATGAAAAAATTAAATAAAAGAGAAAAAGAAATTGTACAATTGAGATTTGGATTAAATGGTGAAGGAGAAAAAACGCAAAAGGAAGTAGCTGATATGCTTGGAATATCGCAGTCTTATATATCAAGACTGGAAAAAAGAATTATTAAGAGACTAAAAAAAGAAATAAATAAAATGATATAAGGTTGTCTTTAGTATAAAAAACAGCCCCTCGGGAAACAATTTAAATGCTACTATTCAAAAGGGGCTGATGACAGGATGATGATAAACAAAGTAGAAATTTGTGGTGTTAATACCGCAAAACTCCCAGTTTTAAAGGAAGCAGAGATGAGACGGCTGCTTTATAACATGAAAGATGGGGATGAAGCTTCTAGAGAAAAATTCATTAAGGGCAATCTAAGATTGGTTTTGAGCGTTATACAAAGATTCAACAATAGAGGAGAAAATGTAGATGATTTATTTCAAGTTGGTTGTATAGGATTAATAAAAGCCATTGATAATTTTGATTTATCCCAAAATGTAAAATTTTCAACATATGCTGTGCCAATGATCATAGGAGAAATAAGAAGATACCTTAGGGATAATAATTCTATTAGGGTTAGCAGATCGCTTAGAGACATAGCCTATAGAGCGCTTCAGGTGAGGGATAAATTAGTAAGTGAGAATAACAAGGAGCCTACTATCTCTCAAATTGCAAAAGAACTTAAGGTTCCTAGAGAAGAGGTTGTGTTTGCATTAGATGCAATTCAAGATCCGGTTTCTCTATTTGAACCCATATACCATGATGGCGGTGATGCTATATATGTTATGGATCAAATCAGCGATAACAAAAATCTAGACGACAGTTGGCTAGAAAATATATCAATAAAAGAGGCTATGAAAAAGCTTAATGATAGGGAAAAACTTATTTTAACGCTGCGATTCTTTGATGGAAGAACTCAAATGGAAGTTGCGGATGAGATAGGAATATCCCAAGCACAAGTATCAAGATTAGAAAAAACAGCCCTTAGACATATGAGAAAATACATATAAGAGCCCTAAGGGCTCTTTTTTATGCACTTTTTTCATATATAGTGTACTAGCTTCATAGAATTGTATTAAGGTCTTATTCTAATACATGTACAAGCAATAATATTTGTAAAATTAACATATTATGGAGGAGAGGATGAAAATGGAATTATCTATGTATTCTATAGGAAACATAAGATCTATGGAAGTAATAGACCTATCAACAGGAGCAAAGCTTGGTTTTATAAAAGACTTAAAGGTAGACTGTGATCAATATAAAATTTTATCTATACTTTTACCAAATCAGAAAATATCCTGGTTCAGTAAAAATGATAGTATTGAAATTCCGTGGTCAAAGGTAACGAAGATAGGTATTGACGTAATTCTTGTTGATGGAAGCGGGTTAGCGATTAGCAATAGAGAGTAGAAAAAATATTTAATTAAGTATATAATGTACTTGTATAACAGAATCATATAACAAAAGGATGTGAATGAATTGAAATGTCCATACTGCGGCCATGAAGAAAGCAAGGTTGTAGATTCACGGTCAACAGAAGATGATATGTCTATCAGAAGGCGAAGAGAATGCTTAAAATGCACAAAAAGATATACTACATATGAAAAAGTTGAAGATATACCTGTTTTGATTATAAAAAAAGACAGTAGCAGAGAATATTTCGATAAGTCCAAGATTATAAACGGGCTTTTAAAGGCATGCCAGAAGAGACCGGTTTCCCGTATGCAAATAGAAACTATAGCTGATAATATAGAAAAGCAATTAAGCAATCAAATGCTAACTGAGGTTAAATCTGACTATATAGGTGAAATGATAATGGAAAATTTGAAAAGCATAGACGATGTAGCCTATGTTAGATTTGCTTCCGTATATAGACAATTTAAAGACATTAATACATTTATGGAAGAGATTAAAAACTTAATGATAAACAAGTAAAAATGCCCTATGGGCATTTTTATTATGTGTTAAATTACAGTTAAGTTTTTTAGGAAATTATATCTAAAATACAATGACGTGATAAAATCTTATTATGAGGTGAAGTAGTTTTGGAATCATTATATATAGATAATCATGAATTTTTGAAGGTAAAAGAGGACAATGCTAATATATTATTTTCTACTTCTAAGGGAGAGCTTGATTTTAATATAAACTATACAGAAGGTAAAGATAACATTGAAAAATTAAAAGCTTGGTTCTGTTTAAAGGATGTAGGATATCTTTCTCAAATACACAGTGGCAATATTTTTACTTATGATGGCAATTTATACGAAGGGGATGCTTTGATAACTGATAAAAAGAATGTAGCTGTTGGTATATTTACAGCAGATTGTGTACCGGTTTTAATCTTTGACAAGGCTAAGCAAGTTATTGCAGCCGTTCACAGTGGGTGGAAGGGGACTCTTAATGGAATTTCTGCAAATACTGTATTAGAACTCATAAATAATTATGGAAGTATTCCTGAGGATTTAATAGTATATATAGGGCCTCATAACAGGGGGTGCTGCTATGAAATAGGAAAGGATGTAGAAGAGTTATTTTTAGATAATAAGCTGTATAGAGATTTAGAAATAGTAAATCAGGGAAATCTAAATCTTGAAAGGTGCATTGTTGCTCAATTAGAACATGTAGGAGTACAGCAAAAAAATATTAAATGTATTGATATTTGTACCTATTGTAGTGAAGATGTGCAACTTTATTCCTATAGAAAAGATAAGGATAGCTGTGGTAGAATGTTTTCCTTTGTCTATTTAGAGTAAATTGGAGGATCAATTATGTTGGAATATAAGATACTAGCTGTTGACGATGAAGAACATATACAAGAGTTATTAAAATTCAATTTAGAAAATAGCGGGTATAAAGTCATATGCTGCAGTACTGGCACAGAAGCTTTAAAGCTTGCCAAGGTAGAAAAACCAGATTTAATTCTGCTGGATGTAATGCTTCCTGGAATAGATGGCTATGACGTTTGCAAAGAAATTAGAAAGGATAATAATATATCCAGTATACCTATTATCATGATAACTGCTAAGAGTGAGGAATTGGATAAAATACTTGGCTTGGAACTAGGTGCAGATGACTATATGACTAAGCCATTTTCTATAAGAGAACTTTTGGCAAGGGTTAAGGCTGTATTAAGAAGAACTACTATCCAACCTATAGATAAGTCCTATAGATTTGATAATATAATAGTTGATTTTGAGAAACACGAAGTAACAAAGGAAGGAAAAAGAGTCGAATTAACCCTTAAAGAATTTGAAGTGCTTGAAATACTTATAAAAAATAAAGGTAGAGTTGTAACTAGAGAATTTCTTTTAGATAAGGTTTGGGGATATGAATATTTTGGTGAAACTAGAACTGTAGACGTTCATATCAGACATTTAAGGCAGAAGATTGAAGAGGACGATAAGTCACCAAAATTTATCGAAACAATAAGAGGGGTTGGGTACAGGTTTAATATAGGAGACTAAAAATGAAGAGGAAACTAATACAATCTATTCTTAGTGTACTAATTTGCAGTGTAATCATTTTAACTATATTTTTTATAAAAATTATTAATAACCAATATAGTCAGAACTTGCAGCACAATCTTCAAAGCAATAATGCATTTGTCATAAGCCTAATAAATTCAAATAACGTTTTAAGCAATGAATCTTTCTTTAAAACAAACCTAAGTAATATCGAAACCAGAGTTACATATATAGACAAGTCTGGCAATGTCTTACTTGATTCGAAAATTGATAATGAAACAATGAATAATCACAATAACCGTCCTGAAATTATTCAAGCAAGGCAGAAGGGCTATGGATACAGCGTAAGATATAGCGAATCTATGAAAAAAAACATGCTTTATGCAGCTGCAGAATTTAATGATGGATTTATAATGAGAAGCTCACTGCCTTTGGAATTTATTAATAGCTTTGAAAATAGGTATGTTAAGAGTTATATTATAGTAATAGTAGGTGTAATTTTATCGGCATCAGTTATTTCTTCAAGACTTTCTCAAGTAATACTAAAACCTATAAAGGATCTTCAGCATATAACTTTTAGAGTAGCAAATGGAGAACTTTTTAGGAGAGTTAAGATACTAAGCAATGATGAAATTGGAGAGTTAGGAAAAGCCTTCAATGATATGGCTGATAAACTTCAAAAATCAATTAAAGAAGTGACAGAGAGGCAGACAAAGCTGGAAGCTATTTTAAAAAGTATGGATAGTGGTGTTATAGCTGTAGATAAAAATCATAAGGTGATAATGATAAATCCATATGCTGAAGAGATATTTGGAATTAATAAAGATATAATAGGACAAGATTTAATGCACATTATAAAAGATTTTGAATTAGAGAGCATATTTAATAATACTACTGACCAATATACGGAGCTAAAATTACTATGGCCTAAAGAAAGAGATTTAAGAATTAGAAGGGCAGATATTATTAATGACAATGAGTTAATTGGAACTGTAGCCGTGGTTCAGGATATCACCGATATAAAGAGACTTGAAAATATGAGATCACAGTTTGTTGCAAATGTTTCTCATGAGCTTAAAACTCCTTTAACCTCAATAAAGGGGTTTGCTGAAACTCTTAAATTTGTAGAAGATCCCCAAAAACGAGATAAGTTTCTAGATATTATTAATGATGAAGCTGAAAGGTTAACAAGATTAATTAATGACATTTTAACTTTATCTTATATAGAGCAGCACAAGGAAATAAAAAGTGAATTGTTTAATGTTAACCAGGTAATACAAGATGTGTATTACTTAATGAAAAATACCGCAGAAAATAAAAAAATTAATCTTAAGACTGAAATAAACAAAGATATTATGCTAAAAGGAGATATCGACAAATTTAAGCAGATGCTCATAAACCTTGTAGATAATGCTATAAAATACTCTGAAGAAGGTGATAGAGTATTTATTGGCGCAGATATAGAAAATAATAAAAAAATTATCTGGGTGGAAGATACAGGAGTTGGTATGTCTAAGGAGCATTTAAGCCGTATATTTGAAAGGTTTTATAGAGTTGATAAAGCAAGATCAAGAGCTCAAGGAGGAACGGGTTTAGGACTGGCTATTGTAAAACATATTGTATTAAGTTTAAACGGCAGCATAAATGTTGAAAGTGAAGTAGGAAAGGGAACAAAATTTACTGTTAAAATACCTTTTTAAAAAAGATAGAATGTCTATCTTTTTTATTTTTCATCTTATTGGGAATGGTATGCATTGACTAAAATTCTCAGTTAAGGTATTATAACTTAATGAATACATTACCAATTAGGAGTGGCAATATGAAGAATACTATAGTTAAAGTGATTCCAGGCAGTATAGCTGAAGAATTAGAGATAGAGGTAGGAGATAAGCTAATTACTATCAATGACACTGTTGTCAAAGATATTATTGACTATAAATTTCTAATGGCTGATGAATATATTGTTGTTCAGATAGAAAAGATAAATGGTGAACTTTGGGATTTAGAAATCGAAAAAGAGTATGATGAAGATTTGGGTGTAGAATTTGAAAGTTCTATTTTAGACAAGGCTAGAAGCTGCTCTAATAAATGTGTGTTTTGTTTTATTGATCAACTTCCGAAAGGCATGAGAAATACTCTATATTTTAAAGATGATGACTCAAGATTATCATTTCTGCAAGGTAACTTTGTAACTATGACAAATATGAAGGATGAAGATATCGATAGGATTATAAGATATAGAATTAGTCCTATTAATGTTTCGGTTCATACTACAAATCCAGAACTTAGAGTAAAAATGCTTAATAATAGATTTGCCGGAAACATATATGAAAGATTAAAAAAGTTGGCTGAAGCAGGAATAGATATTAACTGTCAAATAGTTCTTTGTCCTGGACTAAATAATGGAGAAGAACTCATTAGAACAAGTGAAGATTTATTTAAGCTGTACCCTGCAATAAAAAACTTGGCTGTTGTACCTGTTGGCGCAACAAAATTTAGGGAAGGGCTTTTTCCAGTAACTTTATATGACAGAGAAAGCAGCCGCAAAGAGATTGCTATGGTTTCAACGCTTCAGGAAAAATATATTAGTATAGTTGATCACCCTTTTATCCGGTTATCGGATGAATTTTATATATTGGCCGATTTGGATGTTCCTCCTTCGGAGTTTTATGGTAATTATGAACAGCTGGAAGATGGAATAGGAATGATTAGATTGTTTAGAGATAATATTAATAACACTTTAAAGAACTTAAATAAAAATGCTACAGGATCATTTACATTTATTACTGGAACCTCTGCTTTCAAAGAAATTGAGGCTGCGGCTAAAAGAATTAATTTAGAGAATTCCGAAATTAAAATAGATACTGTAAAAATAGTAAATAGGTTTTTTGGTGAAACTATAACTGTGGCCGGATTATTAACTGGCAGGGATATAATTTCTCAGGTTAAGGAATATGCTTTAGGCGAATACGTAATAATACCTAGAAATATGCTAAGAAGCGGTGAAGATGTTTTTCTTGATGACATTACTTTGAATGAACTTGAAAATACGTTAAACCGAAAAATTATAATAACTGATTATTCAGGAGAAGATTTAATAGAGAAGATTAATAATTTTTGCAAGGAGGAAAAATAAATGGGCAAACCGATTGTGGCAATAGTTGGAAGACCGAATGTGGGAAAATCCACTCTTTTTAACAAGATTGCTGGAAAGAGAATTTCTATAGTTGAAGATATTCCGGGGGTAACAAGAGATAGAGTATACGCTGAGGCAGAATGGCTAAGATATAATTTTACTATTATTGATACTGGTGGTATAGAGCCTGAAAATGGAGATGTTATATTATCTCAAATGAGACGGCAGGCACAGATTGCTATTGATACAGCTAACGTTATAGTGTTTATTGTTGATGGTAAAGAGGGCCTTACAGGTGCTGATGCAGAAGTTGCTCAGATGCTTAGGAAAAGTAAGAAGCCTATAGTATTAGTTGTAAACAAGGTGGACTCACTAAAGGAAGAAGACAATGCCTATGAGTTTTATAATTTAGGAATAGGTGATCCTATTACCATATCTTCATCACAAGGCTTAGGATTAGGTGATATGCTAGACAGAGTAGTATCTTATTTTCCAGAAGATGATTCTTCTAGTGAAGAAGATGAGTATATTAAGATAGCTATGGTTGGGAAACCTAATGTAGGAAAATCCTCACTTATTAATAAGCTTTTAGGTGAAGAAAGAGTTATAGTTAGCGATATCCCTGGAACTACGCGTGATGCAATAGATAGTGTACTAGAAACAGATATAGGAAAGTTTTTGCTTATTGATACGGCTGGACTCAGAAGGAAAAGCAAGATAAAAGAAGAACTTGAAAGATATAGTGCTGTAAGAACTTTAGCTGCTATTGAAAGAGCTGATATTTGTATTTTAATGATAGATGCTACTGAAGGTGTATCAGATCAAGACGAAAAAATTATTGGTTATGCCCATGAACAAGGAAAAGCAATAATGGTTATAGTTAATAAATGGGACCTGATTGAAAAAGACGATAAAACTATGGATACCTTCAAAAAGAATCTTCAGTATAATTTATCCTTTATAGATTATGCGCCATATCTCTTTATATCTGCAAAGACTGGTCAGAGAGTGCACAAGGTGCTTGAAGTAGCTAAAGAATGCTATGGAAACTTTTCTAAGCGTGTATCTACAGGGCTCTTAAATGACGTAATAAACAAGGCAGTTTTAATGAAGGAACCACCTATTGTTGGCTTAAAGAGACTAAAGATTTACTATGTAACACAAGCTGAGACTAAACCACCATTATTTATATTTTTTATTAATGATTATCAAACATTGCATTTTTCATATGAGAGATATTTAGTAAACCAGCTTAGAGAAAACTTTGACTTCAAGGGAACTACAATAAAACTACAATTCAGAGAGAGGAAAGAGTAATATGAGTTGTAAGGTTACTTTTTTAGGTGGCGGAAGTTTCGGTACTGCTCTAGGAATAATGCTTGCGAAAAAAGGCTTGGAAGTCAATATTTGGGACAGAGATAAAAGCGTTATAGAAGATATAAATGTTAAAAGAGAAAATTTAAAGTATCTGCCTAAAATAACTATTCCCTATAATGTAAAAGCATTCTCAGATATAGAAGAAGCGGTAAGTGGAAGTGATGTAATTGTGCTAGCTGTGCCCTCACATGTCATTAGAATATTGAGTAGACAAATAAGTCAGTTAGTTAATGAGAATCAAATAGTAGTAAGTATAGCAAAAGGGATAGAAGAAGATTCACTTAAAAGGTTATCTCAGGTTATTGAAGAAGAAATTCCCCAGTGCCCTGTTGTGGTTTTATCTGGACCAAGTCATGCTGAAGAAGTTGCTTTAGATATACCTACTGTAGTAGTAGTTACATCGAGAGATATGACAAGTGCCGAGAAAATTCAGGATATATTTATGACCAATAAATTTAGAATTTATACAAATGAAGATATTATCGGAGTGGAAATAGGTGGAGCAGTAAAAAATATTATAGCTTTGGCTGCAGGAATATCTGATGGTATAGGTTATGGAGATAATACAAAATCAGCTTTAATGACAAGAGGTATGAGCGAAATTACGAGGATAGGAATAAAGCTTGGTGGAAAAAGTGAAACTTTTGCCGGAATAACAGGCATGGGAGATCTTATAGTAACTTGCACTAGTATGCATAGCAGGAATAGAAGAGCAGGAATTTTAATAGGACAGGGAGTTTCTGTAGAAGAAGCTACTTCTAAAATTGGCATGGTTGTTGAAGGCATAAAGGCCTGCAATGCATTTTATAAGCTTAAAGAACAGCTTAATGTTTCTATGCCCATAACTGAAGTGCTTCACAAAGTGTTGTTTGAAGGTAAAGATGCAAAGCATGGAGTATACGAACTTATGTCACGTGATAAAAAGAGTGAGATTTATGATATATAAATATTAAATAAAAGATTTTTTGTAATAATTTTATTTTTTCCCAATATATATATAGTGTTAATATGTATTAATTGGGAGGGTATGCGTTGGAAAATTTCGATATATATAAGGACATAGCCGAAAGAACGCAGGGAGACATTTATGTTGGAGTTGTTGGACCAGTAAGAACAGGTAAATCGTCGTTTATAAAGAGATTTATGGATTTGATGGTAATACCCAATATTGAGAACTCCTATAAGAAACAAAGGGCAAAGGATGAACTGCCTCAAAGTGCATCAGGAAAAACTATTCATACAACTGAACCTAAATTTGTTCCGAATGAAGCAGTAGAAGTTAAGCTAGGAGATGGGGCTAAATTTAAGGTTAGAATGGTTGATTGTGTTGGTTATATTGTTAAAGGAGCTTCAGGTTATACAGAAGGAAATGAAGCTAAAATGGTATCAACCCCCTGGTATGATCATGAAATACCTTTTGAAGAGGCGGCAGAGATTGGCACAAAGAAGGTTATAAACGAGCACTCAACAATAGGACTAGTTGTAACAACTGATGGTTCCATAACTGATATATCAAGAGAGGATTACACGGAGGCTGAAGAAAGAGTTGTAAATGAATTAAAAGCAATAAATAAGCCATTTATTATTATTTTAAATTCAGCACGTGTTAATGATCCTAAGACATTGGCTCTAAAACTAGAATTAGAAGCAAAATATGATGTTCCTGTTCAGGTTATGGATGTACTTAATATGAAGGAAGAAGATATAGCAACTGTCTTCCAGGTTGTACTTAAGGAATTCCCAGTGGCTGAAATCAACATAGACATACCTGAATGGATTGAAAAATTAGATTCTAAGCACTGGCTTAAGGCTAACTTCTTTAACCTTGTAAAGGATATGTGTAAAAAAATATTTAAGGTTAGAGATATTAAACGCTCGCTTGACGAATTCAAAGAAGTTGAGTTTCTTGATGTAGCAGACCTGAGTGAGATGAACATGGGAAATGGAACAGCTCGTGTAGGTTTCAATCCTAAGAGCGGTTTATTCTACAGAGTTCTGAGTGAAGTATGTGGATATGAAATAAAAGGTGAAAATGAACTTTTATCAATAATGCACGATTTACACAGAGCAAAGGTTGAGTATGATAAGGTAGAAGCTGCTTTAAAAGACGTAAAAGAAACTGGTTACGGTTTGGTTGCTCCTCAGTTATCTGAAATGAAGCTTGAAGAGCCTGAGTTTGTGAAGCAGGGAAGTAGATGTGTTGTTAAGCTTAAGGCAAGCGCACCATCTCTTCACTTTATAAAGGCTGATATTGAGACTGAAATATCACCTATTATGGGCACAGAAAAGCAAAGTGAAGAACTTATGAAGTCGCTTCTTGAACAATTTGAAAATGATAAATCAAAAATCTGGCAAAGCAATATGTTTGGAAAGCCATTAGAAATACTCGTAAAAGAGGAGCTTCAGAACAAGTTATATAAAATGCCTGAAGACGTTCAAAGTAAGCTTCAAAGAACTCTTCAAAAAATTATCAATGAGGGCAATGGCGGCTTGATTTGCATAATACTTTAATTCATAGTTATGTATTAAATTAGGCATACCTACCAAAGTATGCCTAATTTATATTGATTTTTATTTATTCTGTGCTATAATAATGTTGTTATCTGGGTATAGCGCAGATGGTAGCGCGCTAGAATGGGGTTCTAGAGGTCGCAGGTTCAAATCCTGTTACCCAGACCATAGGAAAAGCTTGTAATCATATGATTATGAGCTTTATTTTATAATTATTTATAGAATATGAATTATTAAGCTTGGGTACCATATTATTGAGGTGATGATAATATGGCAACAAAAGGTGAAAAGAAAAGAAAAAATGATAATAAAACTACTAATGAAAAGAGAGCTAATCCTATAACCTTAGACGTAAAACCAGATGCAACAGAGCCAGTAAGGGGATTGCCTAAAATTTAAAAGAGCTTTTAACAAGCTCTTTTAAATTCCGGTTTTTTACAATCTGTTTTCATAGTATTCGATTATTTTTGCATATTTTCCTCCAAGCTTTGCAGTCAAATTATCACCGTAATCATAAGAAACTATATCATCTTGTGGGGTATCATCAATATTGTTGTTTAAATTATCAACATCATTCATTACTGGTATATTTATCATATTTATCACCTCCTGGCGATAGGTTGTCAATATCTATCTAGTAGGTATGTTTTTATTTTAAGCAAAGACAAATATTATATACTCTTATATTAAATTTTTATAAGAAAAGAGGAATATCATGGATAAGATTTATACTAAGACTGGAGACAAAGGATTTACTACAAACTTACTTAATAAAAAGTATTCAAAAGCAGACATTGAAATGGAACTTCAAGGCGGAATAGATGAAATAAATGCTAATATAGGACTTCTAAGAAGTCTTATAAAATCAAGTTTTTGTGATTTTAAAGCAGAAAATGAAAAAAGATTAGATGAAATCCTTAAAAAAATTCAGTATCACCTTTATCTAATTGGCATAGAAATTTCAACGGAGTTTACAGAATTGTATATATCAGACGACGAAATTAGTATTTTAGAAAATGAGATAGACTATATGGTTGATAAGACGGAGCCTATGAAATCATTTATTTATTATTCTGGAAGCAAGATAGCGGCCTTTTCACATACATTGAGAACATTAGTCAGGAGAGTTGAAAGAATTTACGTAAGAGCTTTAGAAGATTCGTTTTATCCTAAAAGCTATGAGTACATAAATCGATTATCTGATTACTTTTTTACTGTTAGCAGATTTGTAAATGAGTTGCAAGGGTATAAGGATGAGCCAATGATCCTAAATCAATAAGAAATTCTAGTGTTGCTATAAAAATGATGACTTTATGAAATAAATATTGTAAAATATATAATGTGTGAAAGAATTATTTCAATTAATTCAAATCAATTATATTACTCTAAGGGGTGTTAAAGGTGGAAGTTAGCAATAGCAACACTGAAAAAAAAGTTGCAGTAATTTTTAATGGCGGAACAATATCCATGAAAGTCGATCCTAGGATTCATGCTGCAGTTCCTACTCTTACTGGAGAGGAAATAATGTCAATGGTTACTGGAATAGAAAAATTTGCTCAAATAGAGTCATATACTTTTTCTAATTTGCCAGGACCACATATGACTCCTGAAACAATGCTGGAATTGTCTAAATACATTCAGAAATTCTTAGATAGGGAAGACATAACTGGTGCTGTAGTAACTCATGGCACAGATACTTTAGAAGAAACTGCGTTTCTATTAGATTTGACAATTAATAGCGAGAAGCCAGTTGTAGTAACTGGATCAATGAGAAATAGCTCTGAATTAGGATATGATGGTCCAGCAAATTTAGCAGCATCTATATGTACGGTTATTTCGGATGAGTCCAAAAATAGAGGAGTGCTTGTTTGCTTGAATGATGAACTTAATTGTGCAAGTGAAGTTACTAAAGCAAATTCCATGAGTTTAGATACGTTTAAAAGTCCTAACTTTGGGCCTATAGGAATCGTAGATAGCAATGAGGTTATTTTCTATAGAGATAGTCTTAAGAAACATCATATCTTTACGCATAATATTGAGTCCAATGTAGATTTAATAAAATGCGCTGCAGGTATGGATTCAAAATATATAGATTATTGTTTAAATCAAGGAACAAGGGGAATAGTAATTGAAGCTTTTGGAAGAGGAAACATTCCTCCAAGTATGGTTGATGGAATTAAGAGAGCTATAGAAAAAGGAGTTCCAGTAGTATTAGTGTCGAGATGTTTTCAAGGTAGAGTTCTTGATTCCTATGGATATCATGGTGGTGGAAAAGAGCTTAGAAACCTCGGTGTTATCTTTGGGGACAACTTACCTGGTCAAAAAGCGAGAATAAAGCTAATGCTGGCTTTAAGCAAGACTAATGACCTGGCTGCTATTAAGGATATATTTGAGTCAGGACATTATCAATATCATTAATTAGTATAGATTGAAATGTTTATATGCATTTCAGTCTTTTTTCATGCCTCAAATCCAGTAACAATTAGCTGTTCAAATGAATAGTATGATAAAAAACTATCTTTTGGGGGAATATTCAATGAAGGTTAATAATAGATTAGATTCTTTGTCTGAATATCATTTTCAAAGGCTCGATGAGATTAAAAAAAAATTATTAATTAGTGGAAAAACTCTTTTAGATTTAAGCATTGGTGATCCAGACTTGCCAGTTGAAAATAATATAATTGACGGACTTATTAGAGGACTGGGTATAGAAGATTATAATAAATACCCTCCTTACTCTGGTGTAGATGGGCTTAAAAATAGCATTATTAAATATTATAATGATGTATATTCTGTAAAACTAGATGTTAATGAGGTGCTGATTTTAATCGGTTCAAAAGAAGGATTAAATAACGTAATTCCTGCTTTATGCAGTATTGGCGACTATGCATTAGTACCGAAGCTTGCTTATCCTGTTTACGAAACTTGCTGTCGTCTTTGGGGGGTAAAAACATTCAAGTTTGAACTTGAAGAGAAAAACAATTATCTGCCAGAACTGCTAAATATACCGGATGAAATTTTAGAAAAAAGTAAATTTATGATGCTTAATTATCCAAATAATCCTACCGGGGCGGTAGCAAATGAAAGCTTCTACAAAGATGCTTTAAAATTTTGCAGCAAAAAAAATATTGTTGTAATAAATGACGGTGCCTATAATGAGATACTAAGGCCTGGGGAAAAACCATTGAGTATTTTACAGGTTGATAGCAAAAAACAATGTATAGAATTTGGAACTTTTTCTAAAATATATAACATGACTGGTTTTAGAATTGGATATGCTGTAGGAAATAGAGATATAATAAAAGCATTATTAAAGATAAAAAGTAATGTAGATTCTGGTCAGTTTATTCCTATTCAATATGCAGCAATTGAGGCGTTAAAACTTAGCCGTAAGTATGTTGATGATATAAGAAAGGTATATCTTGAGAGAAAGGTATTAACTGAAAAACTTCTTAGTAAACATAATATCGATTTTTATAAGAGCGAAGGCACATT
This sequence comes from Clostridium swellfunianum, assembly GCF_023656515.1. Classification (NCBI taxonomy): domain Bacteria; kingdom Bacillati; phylum Bacillota; class Clostridia; order Eubacteriales; family Clostridiaceae; genus Clostridium; species Clostridium swellfunianum. Next base: position 2,166,981 of record NZ_JAMOFV010000006.1, on the reverse strand, counting down.
TTATGTTTGGTGCAAAGTCCCAAAGAATTATACCACTGAAAGCTTTTGTGAAGAATTATTAAATGATTTTGGGATAGTTGTAACACCTGGAACAGCTTTTGGTGAGTGTGGAAAAGGCTATTTTAGAATAGCCTTAACTAAAGATAAGTACGAAATAGATAAAATAATGAGCAATTTAAGATGTTATTAAAAAAATTCTTCTAGAGCATAGATGGATTTAACTAAAAAAACCATCTATGCTTTAAAAATAAAATTTAATATGATTTAAATATCTCCAAAATTAACCTTATAAGCAAATTTATCTTGCAATTTTATGAATGGTTTATGTATAATTAGGTGTGAACTTAATAATGGGTCGGAAGGATGAGCTTATTATGACCAATAGCATGACTGGATTTGGAAGAGGAAGTACAGAAGAAAATGGAAGAAGTTTTATTGTAGAAATAAAAAGCGTTAATCATAGATATTTGGATTTAAATATTAAAATGCCTAGAAATTTAGCTTCTCTAGAGGATAGAATAAGAAGAGCTCTATCTGAAAAGATTAATAGAGGTAAGATTGATGTCTATGTAACACAGAATATTATTGCCTCAAATGATGTAGCTGCAAATTTTAATTATGCTCTAGCTGATAGCTATATTAAATGTCTTAAAGAAATCAAAGATAGATATGAAGTAAGAGATGATATTTCCGTTTCACTCATTTCAAGGTTTCCTGATGTTATAACATTAAACCAAAAGGAAGAAGATATTGAGACCTTATGGAATATAATATCGGTATCATTAAATGCTGCTATTGATATGCTTGTTTCTATGAGGCAAAAAGAAGGGCTAAAATTAAAGGAAGACATATTATCAAGATGCAATTACATAAATAACCATATTGCTAAGATTGTCGAAAGAGCTCCTGTACTTTTAGTGGAATATAAGGAAAAATTAGAAAAAAGAGTTAAAGAACTTTTGAATGATGCTAAGCTTGATGAAGGTCGTATGGCAATGGAAATAGCAATATTTGCAGATAAATCAAATATTGATGAAGAAATAGTGAGGCTTAACAGTCATATAGTCCAAATGAAAGACACTCTTGAGCTTGCTGAGCCTATAGGCAGGAAATTAGACTTTATTATACAGGAGATGAATAGAGAAGCAAATACCATTGCTTCTAAAGCAAACGACTTAGAATTAACCAATATAGTTTTAAACATTAAAAATGAAATAGAAAAAATTAGAGAGCAAGTTCAAAATGTTGAGTAAGCTAGGAGGATTAGAATGAGCATTAAGCTAATAAATATTGGTTTCGGTAACATAGTTTCTGCAAATAGACTTGTAGCTATTGTAAGTCCTGAATCAGCACCAATAAAAAGAATAATTCAAGAAGCCCGAGATAGAGGTATGCTTATTGATGCTACCTATGGAAGAAGAACTAGGGCAGTAATAATAACTGACAGCGATCATGTAATTTTGTCAGCAGTTCAGCCTGAAACTGTTGCACATAGATTATCATCTAATAAGGATGAAGTGGAAATTGATGAGGTAGATGAATAATGAAAGAAAAAGGACTTTTATTAGTTATCTCAGGGCCTTCTGGAGCAGGGAAGGGTACAATATGCAAAGCTCTTCTTGATAACAATGAGTTTTGGCTTTCAGTATCAGCAACCACCAGACAGCCTAGAGAAGGAGAAATTGACAGCAAGAACTATTTTTTTATAACTAAGGATGAGTTTAAGCAAAGAATTGAAAAAGATGATTTTTTAGAATATGCAGAGGTCTATGGAAATTATTATGGAACTCCTAAATCTAATGTTTTAAAAGTACTTGAAAGCGGCAAAGATGTGATTTTAGAGATTGATATACAAGGGGCGTTAAAAGTTAAAGAAGCATTTAGAGAGGGGATTTTCATTTTTATTCTTCCGCCATCTATGGAAGAATTAAAACAAAGAATAATAAGAAGAGGGAGTGAGACTCCAGAATCTCTGATGACTAGATTTAAGTCTGCCTATAAAGAGATTAACTATGTATCAAAATATAGTTATGCTGTGGTTAATGATACAGTTGAAGAAGCAGTAAAGAAAATAGAAAGCATTGTGGTCGCAGAAAGATGTAGAGTAGATAGAATTAAAGATACAATTTTAAATTCAAAGGAGGAGTCAATTCATGAACAACTCTATGATTAATCCATCTATAGTAGATTTGTTAAACAAAGTTGACAACAGATATTCATTGGTAATAATAACTTCAAAGAGAGCTAGACAAATAATAGATGGCAGTAAACCATTAATCGATACAGAAAAAAATAAGCCTTTAACTGTAGCTATAAACGAGGTTTATTCAGGTGAAATAGTATACGAAACAGTGAAAGAAGGAATTAAATAGCATGAATTCTGAAAAAACTGTGGTGGTTGGAGTTTGCGGTGGTATTGCTGCTTACAAAGCTTTAGATGTTATTAGTAGTCTCAGAAAAAACAATATAAATATAAATGTAATAATGACAGATAGCGCAGTAAAGTTTGTCAATCCGCTTAGTTTTCAATCTTTAAGTCAAAACATGGTTGTAACAGATATGTTTGCTGAACCTAAGGCTTGGGAGATACAGCATATTTCTCTTGCTAAGAAAGCGGACTTAATGCTTATTATTCCTGCAACTGCAAATGTTATAGGTAAAGTAGCAAGTGGTATTGCAGACGATATGCTTACAACAACAATTATGGCTTCCACGGCACCTGTAGTTTTTGCACCTGCTATGAACACGAATATGTATATAAATCCTATAGTTCAAGAAAATATTGCAAAGCTTAAAAATTTAGGATACAGCTTTATTTCACCAGCCAGCGGAAGATTAGCTTGTGGAGATGTAGGAGAGGGGAAATTAGCAGACACCAAGCTTATTTGTGAAATAGTATTAAGTAAACTATATGATAAAAAAGATTTGCAAAATAAGAGAGTACTAGTAACTGCTGGACCCACCATAGCCCCGATAGATCCAGTTAGATATATTACAAATAGATCTTCTGGAAAAATGGGATTTGCTATAGCTGAAGAGGCAAGAGACAGAGGTGCAAAAGTTACGTTGATATCTGGACCTACTAACATTACACCTCCATTTGGTGTAAACTTTATCAGTGTTAAAACAAATCAAGAGATGTTTGATAAAGTTATCGAATATTTTCCAACACAAGATATTGTTATTAAATCCGCTGCTGTTGCTGATTATAAACCTAGAGAATACTCAGAACAGAAAATAAAGAAAATAGAAGATGATTTAACTTTAACATTTATAAGGGATAATGATATCTTGAAAAAACTTGGAGAAATAAAAAAGCATCAAGTGCTTATAGGTTTTGCTGCTGAAAGCAATAACTTAATAGAAAATGCAAAGATTAAACTTGCTAATAAGAATTTAGATTATATCGTTGCAAATGATATAACTAGCGAAGATGCAGGCTTTGCTGTTGATGAAAATAAGGTTGTTATATTTAATAAAAATGGTTCTATAAAGCAATTAGATAGAATGTCTAAGAGATTAGTGGCTAGAGAACTATTTAATTTTATAAATTCATAAATACTAATAACTTTGGGGGGCAGACCTGATAAATTCATTTCAGGATGAGCCCTTTTTAATTTATTATAATAACAAAGGGTGATTAAGTGTATAAGTATGCTGGAGTTATAGTAAATAACAATTCTATTCAAGTTGATAAAGTTTTTACCTATGCAATTCCAGAAAAGTATAGAAAAATCATAAAGCTTGGATATAGAGTAAAGGTTCCCTTTGGATTAGGAAATAAGAGAATAGACGGGTTTGTAGTAAGCTTATTTAACGATTTTCAAGCTAGTTCAACTGTAAAAGAAATAGCAGATACATGCGAAGAATATTCGCTACTAGAACCAAAGGATTTAGAACTTATAGAGTATATGAGAGAAAAATATCTTTGCACTTATATAGAATGTATTAAAGCGCTGCTTCCCTCTGGTGTAACCAGAGGGATGAGAAATAAGATAAATCAAGTTATATATGTTGCAAAGAAACTAGAAGGCAAATACTGTAAGGAACCCTATGATAGTCTATATAATATAGTTTTTAATAACAATGGAAAGTTTAATAAAAATGAAATTAGTAAAAAATATCAAGTATCTGTATCTTCTATAAACACTTTGTTAAAGCATGGGTTTTTAACAAATGAAGAAATTATTATAAACAGATATAATGAAAGAAATTATACTGAATATAAAGAGAATGCTTTGAATCTAGAACAGTTAAATGCGGTAGATATAATTAATAATTCAAGCGATAAAACTTTTTTGATTCATGGGGTAACTGGCAGCGGAAAAACAGAAATATATATGAATTTAGTTAATCAAATGCTTAAAGAAGGAAAGGACTCTATAATACTTGTTCCCGAAATATCCTTAACCCCTCAAATGGTGGAAAGATTTAAGGGGAGATTTGGAAAAGATATAACTGTGTTTCACAGCAAGCTTTCTGAGGGTGAAAGGTATGATGAATGGCTGAGAGTGAAAAATAAAAACGTTAAGGTGGCAATAGGTGCTCGATCAGCTATATTTTTACCATTTGATAATTTAGGTTTAATTGTTATTGATGAAGAGCATGAGTCTAGTTATAAATCGGATAGTGATCCAAAGTATAGTGCTGTAGACATTGCACTATTTAAGTGTGAGAATAGTGATGCCAAATTAATATTAGGTTCTGCAACACCATCTATGGAAACATACTATAAATCAAAAAATAAGGATATAAAGTTGATAACCCTTAAAAACAGAGCTGATAATGCATTGCTTCCAAAGATAGAGCTTATAGATATGAGGGAAGAACTTATGTCTAATAATAAATCTATGTTTAGTAAAAGGCTTTTTGAAGAATTAGAAAATAGCCTCAGCAGTAATGAACAAAGTATTTTGTTTTTAAATAGAAGGGGATATTCACCATTCGTTTCTTGCAGGAAGTGCGGCTACGTATTTAAATGTGATAACTGTGATATTTCATTAACTTATCATAATGAAAATGGTTCTTTGGTTTGCCATTACTGTGGAATGAAGAAAAGAGCAACTAATATATGCCCTAAATGTGGAAGCAAATACGTAAAATACTTTGGAGTTGGTACAGAAAAAATTGAGCAGGAAGTGAATAAGTATTTCCCAAAGGCTAGAACACTTAGAATGGATTTTGATACAACTAGAAAAAAAAACTCTTATGAAAATATATACAACACATTTAAAGAATATAAAGCAGATATACTTATCGGAACTCAAATGATTGCTAAGGGATTAGATTTTAAGAATGTTACATTAGTTGGTGTCATAGCTGCTGACTTATCTTTAAACCTTCCTGATTTCCGGTCTGCAGAGAGAACTTTTCAACTTATTACTCAGGTTTCTGGGAGGGCTGGAAGGGGAGAAAAGCATGGTAAAGTTATAGTACAGACATATACACCTGATCATTATAGCATAGTTCATTCAGCATCAAATAATTATGAAGGTTTTTACAGTGACGAGATAAGTATCAGAAAAGATATGAACTATCCTCCTTTTTCAAAGATTTTATTGATCAATTTAAGCAGTAAAAATGAGAATTTATTAATAAAAAGTATACAAAATATTGGTTATATCTTGAAAAATATGTTGCAAAATGATGATAAAATAGAAATGTTAGGACCATGTCCTTCTGCTATATCAAAAATTAATGAACAGTACAGATGGCAAATTATTTTGAAAGGAAATATTGATTCTGGTATAGCAAATAAAATAAAAGATATTATTTATCAAACTCTAAAGGAAGTATATACTGAGATTAGAGTAAGCTTGGATATCAATCCAAACAGTTTATTATAAAAATAAATTTGGAGGTTATGAATATGGCAATTAGAAATATAAGAAAAATCGGAGATGAATTATTAAGAAAAAAAAGTAAACCAGTGGATGAAATCAACGAAAGGATTTTAACCTTAATCAAAGATATGCAGGAAACAATGTATGCAGCTGATGGCGTTGGATTGGCTGCTCCACAGGTAGGAATACTCAAGAGAGTTATTGTTATAGATGTAGGTAATGGACCTATAAATTTGATTAATCCTGAGATACTAGAAACATACGGTGAGTATATAGATGAAGAAGGGTGCTTAAGTATACCTGGAGAACAGGGGAAAGTGCTTCGACCAGAAAAGGTAAAAGTAAGAGGTTTAAACGAAAAGGGAGAAGAAGTAACTGTAGAAGGAGAAGGTCTATTAGCTAGGGCCTTTTGTCATGAAATAGATCATTTAAATGGTATTTTGTTTGTTGATAAGCTTATTGAAGGAGAGGAATAGACTTTGAATATAGTTTTTATGGGTACTCCAGAATTTGCGGTACCTTCACTAAAAAAAATAGTTGAAAAATATAATGTATGTGCTGTTTATACTCAACCTGATAGACCTAAAGGAAGAGGAAATAAAGTAACTATGTCTTTTGTGAAAGAGGAAGCTTTAAAACACGATATTCCTGTATATCAACCTGTTAAAATAAAGAATGATAGAGAATGCATAGATGTGCTAAGAAAAATAAATCCTGACTTTATTATTGTTGTTGCTTTTGGACAAATACTACCAAAAGAGATATTAGATATTCCTAAAATGGGTTGCATAAACCTACATGCTTCGCTACTTCCTAAATATAGAGGAGCTGCTCCTATTAATTGGGCAATAATTAATGGAGAAACCAAAACTGGAAATACAACAATGCTTATGGATGTAGGGCTTGATACAGGTGATATGCTTCTAAGAAGTGAAATTGAAATTACAGATACAATGACTGCTGGAGAACTGCATGATATTTTGATGATAGATGGTTCAAATTTACTAGTAGAAACAATTGAAAAACTAAGAAATGGTGAGGTAACTCCTCAAAAGCAAAATGATGAAGATAGTTGCTATGCTTCAATGTTATCTAAAGATACTGCTAGAATTAATTGGGCTTTAAGCAGTATAGAGATTAATAACTTGATAAGAGGTCTAAATCCATGGCCTATTGCTTATACCCAATATGAAAATAATTTAATGAAGATATATCAATCAGAAATAATTGATTATAAAACTCCAAATAAACCAGGAACAATTTTAAAGGTTGGCAAGTCTGGAATAGAGGTTTCTACTGGTAATGGTATTTTGCTAGTAAAGTCTATACAATTCCCAGGAGGTAAGCCTTTAAGGGTGGAGGAATATGTAAAAGGGCATGAAATTAAGGAAGGCGTAATTTTAGTTTAATTTAAAGAGGTGATATTTATGTTTTATGGATATTCAAATTTTTTAATTCTAGTACCAGCTCTAATTGTGTCCTTTTGGGCTCAGACGAAAGTTAGTTCTACCTTTGAAAAATATTCAAAGGTCTACAGCATGAGTGGGCTTACTGGTGCACAAACAGCGAGAATGCTTCTAGATACAAGTGGTCTTTATGATATCCCTGTAGAAGTCGTTCCAGGCAGGCTCTCTGACCATTATGACCCTAGGAGCAGAGTTATGAGACTTTCCAAGGAAGTATTTTATGGTACTTCCGTTGCTTCTATTGGTGTAGCTGCACATGAAACAGGTCATGCCATACAACATAAATTAAAATATGCTCCGTTAACTATAAGAAATTCAATTATACCATTAGTAAATATAAGCTCAAATTTATCATGGGGTTTATTTGTGCTTGGATTAGTGCTAGGATGGGCTAACCTGATAAACTTTGGGATACTTTTATTTTCAGCTGTAGTAGTATTTCAGCTAATAACACTACCTGTAGAATTTAATGCTTCTAAAAGAGCGATAACTATACTTTCTGATAAGGGAATACTTTACACAAATGAGTTAAGTGGTGCTAAAGCTGTGCTAGATGCCGCTGCTATGACTTATGTTGCTGCTGCACTTATGGCAGTTTCACAACTACTAAGGCTTATTATGATGAGCAATAGAAATAGTGATTAATCAATCACATTAATTGAGGTAAATGATGAACATTACAAGAAAAGTTGCAGTTGATATAATAGATACAATATTAAATAAAGGTGCTTACTCTAACATAGCATTAAATTCAACCCTTAATAAAGTTAATTTGAATGATAGGGATAAAGGATTAGTTACTGAAATTGTATACGGAACATTGAAGTATAAATATACAATAGATAAAATATTATCCTCTTTTTTAAAGCAAAAACTTTCAAAAATGGATGGTTATATAGTAAGTATTCTAAGGACTGCATTATATCAGATTTTATTTTTAGATAAGGTTCCAGAATTTGCAGCTGTAAATGAAGCTGTAGATATAGCTAAAAAATACAAATCTATTCAAGCTTCAAAATTTGTAAACGCAGTTCTTAGAAACTATTTAAGAAATAAATCCAAAGTTTTTTACGATGAAAATAATAAAATAGAGGCTATTTGCTTCAAATATTCTTATGAGCCATGGATGGTAAAATTCTTTGTAGAACAATATGGGGAAGAAAAAGGCGAATTAATATTAAATGGCCTTAACAGTACACCCGGAGTTACTGTTAGGGTTAACAATTTAAAGACTAATTTTGATGAAGCCATAAGAAAACTTAAGGATATGGAATACGATGTAAAAGATGGTGTAGTCTGCCCAGAGGCTATTAGAATACTAAAAGGCAAAAGTATAGAGAAAAATCCACTTTTTATGGAGGGTTTAATAACTGTACAGGATGAAAGTGCTATGCTTGTTGCACCATCAATGGATGTCATACCAAATATTAAAGTCTTGGATCTTTGTAGCGCTCCTGGCGGGAAAACAACTCACATTTCAGAATTAATGAATAATACAGGCAAGGTACAAGCTTACGATATACATAAAGATAAACTGCCTCTTATTGAACAGAACTCTAAGAGGTTAGGAATAACAAATATACAGTGCGATGTATTGGATGCGTCTGCTTATAATGAGGCTCTTAGAGATTCTGCAGAACGAGTTTTGATAGATGTGCCTTGTTCAGGACTAGGAATTATAAGAAAAAAGCCAGAAATCAAATGGACAAAAGATTTAAAGCAGCTCAAAGAAATTATAAAGATTCAGAGAAATATTATGGGTAATGCTGCAAAATATGTTAAAATAGGCGGTGTGTTACTATATTCTACATGTACACTGAACAAAAAAGAAAATGAGGATAATGTAAGGTGGTTTGTCTCAAACTTTCCTAATTATAGCATTGAAAAACTTTATTATGGCGAACTTGATAATATTCTATATGATGAATATGGTGTAACGATTTTGCCTAATGAGTATATGGATGGGTTCTTTATAGTAAAATTCAGAAGAATACGGTAGGTGTGTATATGTTAAATATTCTTGATTTGAGTTTGCAAGAATTAAAAGAGTGGATGAAGGAAAACAGTGAAAGCCAGTTTAGAGCTAAACAGGTTTATGATTGGATTTATAAAAACAATTGGGATTTTAATGATATGAATAATATTCCTGTTGCGTTAAGAGATAAACTTATGAAGTCATTTTATATCGAAGTGCCCAAAATCATCGAATCGCTGAAGTCAACTTCAGATGATACAGAAAAGTTTCTTTTGGGTTATAGAGATGGAAATGTAATTGAAACTGTGGTTATGAAATATAAACACGGAAATTCAGTTTGTGTATCTACACAGATAGGCTGTAGAATGGGTTGCAGGTTTTGTGCTTCAACTATTGGAGGTGTAGTCAGAAATTTAAGCTCTGGTGAAATATTAGGACAGATTTTAGCTTCCCAGAAAGCAATAGGAGAGAGGATTTCTAACATTGTACTTATGGGGAGTGGAGAACCATTAGATAATTATGAAAATGTATTAAAATTTATAAACATAGTAAACTCTGATTATGGACTTAATATAGGACAGCGGCATATTACTCTTTCCACATGTGGAATAGTTCCTAAAATTTATGATCTGGCTGAGGAAAATTTGCAGATAACGCTTGCAATTTCTCTACATTCACCTAATGATGTATTAAGAAAAACTATGATGCCGATAGCTAATAGATATTCTATTGAAGAGATTATTGAAGCTTGTAAAAACTATATTCAAAAAACTAATAGAAGAATAACTTTTGAGTATTCACTAGTTAAAGGAATTAACGACGGAATAGAACAGGCTGAGGAGTTAATACAACTATTAAGAGGTCTATTATGTCACGTTAATTTAATACCTGTTAATGAAATAAAAGAAAATTCCTATGAAAAGGCTACTTCTGATAATGTTAAAGCATTTTATAATAAGCTGGTAGACTTTGGAATAGAGACTACTATAAGAAAAGAGATGGGCGCTGATATTAATGCAGCATGCGGACAGCTAAGGCGAAGCTATCTTGAAGATAAAAACACAAAAAAAGGGGTGTGAAAAATGGTGGGGTTACTAACAGATATAGGCAATGTTAGAAAACTCAATGAAGATTATGTTGGTTATCATGAGGACAACCAAAAAAAAATTTACATAGTTGCAGACGGCATGGGAGGACATAATGCTGGTGAAGTTGCTAGTAAAATGGCTGTAGATTCTGCCATAGAATATATTAATTCTATGGATTCTATTGAAAACTTAGAAAGAGTATTATCAGAGGCTATACAATTTTCTAATAAGAAAGTATATGAGTTTTCTAAAACTAATTCTTCACTTAATGGAATGGGTACAACGATAACTGCGTGTTTAATAAAAGATAGCAACATGGTAGTCGCAAATGTTGGTGATAGCAGATGCTATGTAATTGATAATAAAGGAATTCATCAAGTTACAAAGGATCATTCTCTAGTGCAGCAATTAGTAGATAACGGCTCTATAACCATAGAAGAAGCTGCGGTACATCCGAATAAAAATATTATAACCCGAGCATTAGGTACAGCTCCCGTAGTAGATATTGATATTTATACAATTGATTTAAAGGAAATTGATAGAGTAATACTATGTACTGATGGATTATCTAACTCCTTAACCGATTTAGAAATTTATGAAGTAGTTATGAAGACATCAATCTCTGACGCTTGTGATAGGCTAGTAAATTTGAGCAAGGAAAGAGGCGGAAGAGATAATATAACAGTTATTATTTTTGAGGGAGAGTGTAAGAATGATTGGGACTTTGCTAGGAAACAGATATGAAATTCTTGAAAAAATTGGTGAAGGTGGAATGGCAGAAGTTTATAAAGCAAAGTGCCATTTGCTAAATAGATTCGTTGCAGTCAAGATACTCAAAGAAGAGTATTCAAGGGATAAAGAATTTGTAGACAAATTTAAAGCTGAAGCGGCTGCAGCTGGAAGCATTTCACACAATAATATTGTTAATATTTATGATGTTGGTTCGCAGGATAATGTTAATTATATAGTAATGGAATACGTTAATGGGAAAACTCTTAAGGAGCTAATTATACAAAATGGAAGACTAGATTATAACAGGGCAATTGATATTTCCATTCAAATTGCAAAAGCATTAGAATGTGCGCATAAAACAGGGATAGTCCATAGAGATATAAAGCCTCAAAATATTCTGGTAACAGATGATGGAAATGTTAAGGTGACTGATTTTGGGATTGCGAAGGCTGCTAATTCTGCAACTATTACTAATACAAATAAAGTTATGGGCTCAGCGCATTATTTTTCACCGGAGCAAGCAAAAGGAGCTTTTGTAGATGCTAGAACAGATATATATTCCTTGGGTATAGTTCTTTATGAAATGGTAACAGGAAGGGTACCTTATGACGCAGAGAGCCCAGTTTCAGTAGCATTAAAGCATTTACAGGAAGAAGTTGTACCTCCAAAGCAAATAAATAATAATTTGCCTGAAGGGCTAAATAATCTTATTCTTAAGTCTATGCAGAAGGATGCTATAAGCAGATATCAAAATGTTAAGGATATGCTATTAGATTTACAAAGAATAAAGAATAATTCAGAATATAAGGTTGAAATAGGTAATTTTTCAGATGAGCATACTAAGATAATGAGTCCTTTATCAAATACAGATGAAGATTTAGAGGAAGAAACTCCCAAAAGAAGCAGAAAGAAAATAATACTGATTTTAATTCCATTAGCTTTATTAGTAATTGCTGCGGGATTCTTTTCTGGATGGTATCTAAAAAGCACAAAATCAGCCCCTAAAAATCAAACTGCTACAACTAAGGATGTTATAGTACCTAAGATAAAAGGCTTAAATGAGAAAGATGCTGAAGCAGCGCTAAAGAATGTAGGATTACAGCTGCAAGTAGTCTCAAGGGAAAAAAGTGATAGTCCAGAAGGAACCGTAATATCCAGTTCTCCAGAAGAGGGCGAAACAACAAAATCTAACACAGAGGTTAGAGTGTATGTTAGCGCAGGACCTCAAACATCTAATATTCCTGATGTTACAAATCTTGATATAGCTTCAGCTAGTAAAATGATAGAAAATAGCGGTTTTTTAGTAGGTGATAAATCTTTTGAGTATAGTGAAACTGTACCAAAAGACTCAATAATAAGTCAAACTCCAGACGCTGCTGCACAAGCTTCGAAAAATTCTAAAATTGATTTAGTTATAAGTAAGGGTACAAAAATAAAGTATGTTACAGTTCCAGATTTAAGAGGACGTAGTGTATCTGAAGCAGAAACATTGTTAGGCAGCGTGAATCTTAAACTCGGAAACAAAACTACTATTGAAACTACAGATGTAAAACAAATTGATAAAGTTATAAATCAAAAGCCAAATGCAAATACTCAAAATGTTAAGGAAGGAAGTACGGTAGATATAACTATTGGTATTGAAAAAAAAGTTAAGGTTCCAAAGTTAACAGATTTAACTGTGGAAAAGGCAAGAAATGAATTAGAAAAACTAGGTCTTAAAATTAATGCCACAGCTAAAGATACAGATATAGTCATCAGCCAAGATCCAACAGCTGATACTCCAGTATCAGTTGGTACAGTAATTAATGTTACTGCTAAACCAGCAACTCCTCCACCTTCTACTGGTGGAGAAACTAAATCTTAAAAGTTGGCTAAACATGAAAGGTTAAATTCGGAGGACATATGGAAGGAACTATAATAAAAGGAATTGGTGGATTTTACTATGTAAAAGTTGATAAAAACGTGTATGAATGTAAAGCTAGGGGTAAGTTCAGATATAATGAACTTACCCCTATGGTAGGCGATAATGTTGATATTTCAGTTAAAAGTGGTAAGGGCGTAATAGAGTCTATTCATAGAAGAATAAATGAACTCACTAGACCTACTGTTGCGAATGTAACACAAGCCTTCGTTGTATTTACATTGGTTAATCCTGAAGTTAATATGGATTTAATTAATAAGTTTTTAATTCTATGCTCATATAACAATTTAAAAATTGTTATATGTATTAACAAGATGGATTTGGTTGAACTTAAAGATTATGAGAATATAATCCAATTATTGAAGGGAACTGGGTATGAGATAGTATTTTTGAAGGCGAAGGAAGGTGACGGTGTAGATTCCTTAAGGCATAAGCTAGGTGATAATATAACAGTTTTTTGCGGTCCTTCTGGCGTAGGAAAGTCTACTCTTCTAAATAAACTTATAGGCAGCGATGTAATGAAAACTGGAGTTATAAGTGAAAAGCTTGGAAGAGGAAAACATACTACTAGGCATAGTGAACTTGTTGACTATGAAAATGGTTATATAGTAGATACACCTGGGTTTTCATCTTTGGAGATAGACTTTATACCTAAAGATGAGCTTCAATACTGTTTCCCTGAGTTTGAAGAATATCTAAATGGATGTAAATTTGCAGGATGCCTTCATTATAAAGAGCCTGGATGCTCGATAAAAAATGCTGTAGAGGAAAATCATATTAATAAGGAAAGATATGATTTTTATGTAAAAACGCTTGAAGAATTGATAAATAGGAGGATTAGGTATGATTAAAATAGCTCCTTCCGTGCTATCAGCGGATTTTTCAAAATTAGGATATCAGGTAGAAGAGTTACAAAAGTATGGGGCAGATATCATTCATTTAGATGTTATGGATGGAAGATTTGTTCCTAATATCACTTTTGGACCTCCAATTATAAAGAGTATTAGAAAGTATTCAACGCTTCCATTTGATGTTCACCTAATGATAGAAGAACCTGGTAGATATATAGAGGATTTTGTTAAAGCAGGTGCTGACATATTAACAGTACATTATGAAGCTGATAGACATATCGATAGGACTATAAACTATATAAAAAGCTTTGGAATAAAAGCTGCTGTTGCTTTAAACCCTGGAACTCCAGTGAAAAATATAGAAAATTTAATTCCATATCTGGATATGGTTTTAATAATGTCCGTTAACCCTGGTTTTGGAGGACAAAAGTTTATAAGTTATGCTTCCTCAAAAATTCAGGAAGTGAAGAATTTAAGTAATGAGTTGAATCCAAATCTATTAATTGAAGTAGATGGTGGGGTTGATATTGAAAATATAAAACAAGTTGTAGATTGTGGAGCAAATGTTATTGTTGCAGGTTCTGCTGTATTTAAGCATAATAAAATTGAGGAGAATATAAAGAACTTAAAAAGAGGATTATAATATGAAAGCTGTTATTATTGCTGGAGGAGTTCCACCAAGCCTAGACTTAATTATGAATGAACTACAAGGTGACTGCGTATTGATTTGCGCTGACAGTGGCGCTAACTGTCTCCTTGAATACAAAATTAATCCAGACTATCTAATAGGTGATTTTGATTCTATTGATGAAAAAGCTCTTATGTATTTTTCTAGCAGAAATTGCGTTATAGAAGAACATCCTTCGGAAAAGGATGAAACAGATTCAGAACTTGCTTTAATAAAGGCAATAGAATTAAAACCTGACCAAATAGCATTATTAGGATGCACAGGAAATAGGTTGGACCATACATTTGGAAACTTAGGGTTGTTAATGAAGTGCCTAAATACCAAGATTCAGGCATACATAAGAGATGAAAAAAATACTATGTGGCTTGCCAATAAATCGCTATCTATATATGGAAAAACAGATGAATACTTTTCGCTTCTTGCGTATGGCTCAGATGTAAGCAATATAAGCATTAGAGGAGCCAAGTATAGTCTTAATAATTATCACTTAAAGTTAGGCAGCAGTTTAACTGTTTCAAACAGGTTCATAGACAGCAAAGTAGAGATAAGTTTTAGTGATGGAATTCTTCTAATTACTAAGAGCTTTGATTAGGATGCAATTGCATCCTAATTTTTTTGTCACGAAAATAAAAAGTAAACATATAATAGTAACAAAGAAGTACAGGGTAGGGGATAGTAGATTGAGTAGCAAATTTAAAAAGATAAAATCAAATTTAGGGTGGATTATAGGTTCTATTGGAGTCGGTATAGTCATAACCTTTATTATACCTATTTGGGGATGGATTATAGCAGTAGGTGCAGGTCTAATCTATATAGGGTGGTATATCATCAGCTGTAATCGATAAAGTAAACATTGATATGAAAACAAGACGTGCAAGGGGGTTATGTATAGAATGAAAATAATTGCAATTAAGCTTCCAAAGTTCATATCAGCAATTATTAAACTTTTTAGAAAAAAGGGTAGATAGAAAAATTGAACATAAAAATAAAAAATGCAGTTACTAAAAGCAACTGCATTTTTTATTATTAAACGGCACGCTGAACCTTACCAGAACGTAAGCATCTTGTGCAAACATGTAATGTGCTTGGGGTCCCATTAACTATAGCCTTAACTCTTCTTAGGTTTGGAGCCCATTTTCTTTTTGTTTTACGATTTGAATGGCTAGCTTGTAGTCCTGATATAACACCCTTATTGCATATTTCACATCTTCTTGACACGGAAAACACCTCCTTCGAAATTGTGAAGAATACTCTTCTCAATCCAAACATGTTTTATTTTATCATACATTGTATAATTTTTGCAAGTATATTATAAAATTATTATTAGAAATACTTATTAAATAAATTTAATTTTATTGAATAAATTCAACATTTAATATAGAATAGTCTATATGGTGTTTTTAGTAAGGAGGGTTAAATATGATAGGCAATATTCAAAATGAAAATGGATACATTAATTATTCTGAGGAAGTTGTTGCAAACATTGTAGGTGTATCAACAATGGAATGCTATGGCGTTGTAGGAATGGCTTCTAAAAATGCTAAGGATGGTCTCTGGGAGCTTATAAAAGGAGAAAACCTAAGCAAGGGCGTTAAAATTCATACAAAGGATAACGAATTATCCATTGAATTATACATAATTGTTGAATATGGAACTAAAATTTCTGTTATTGCAAATAATATAATACAAAAGATAAAATATAATATTGAAAATTTGACAGGACTCAAAGTTTCTAGTATAACAGTTAACGTACAAGGTGTAAGAGTCTAAGGGGGTACATTTGATGGAATACTTAAAAATAAATGGAACACATTTTTACAACATGGTTATTAATGCTTCAAACAAATTAGAAGATCAAAAGGTTTTTGTAAATTCCTTAAATGTGTTCCCAGTTCCAGATGGAGATACTGGAACAAATATGTCTATGACCTTTAGAGCGGCTGCAGCAGAAATTGAGAACATGAATAGCAGCTCAATTGGCGAAGTGTCAAAAAAGCTTGCCAAGGGTGCTTTAATGGGTGCTAGAGGTAATTCAGGGGTTATACTTTCTCAAGTTTTTAGAGGTATAGCAAAGGGTCTTGAAAATAAGGATGAGGTAGATGCTTTAGAATTTGCAAACAGTATTTTAGAAGGATCTAAAGCTGCTTACAAGGCGGTTATGAGACCTACTGAGGGAACAATTCTTACAATAATAAGAACTGCTGGTGAAAGTGCTGTTAAGAGCAAAGCTACCGATATACTAAATCTTATGGAAGAAGTTTGCAATAGCAGTGAAGCTATGCTAAATAAAACTCCGGAAATGCTTCCTGTACTAAAAACAGCAAAAGTAGTTGATGCAGGTGGTATGGGACTTCTTATAATACTTAAGGGAATGTATGAGGCTCTAAAGTATAATGTTAAGGCTAAGATTGAAGGAACTTCTTTACCAACTGAAGAAATATTTAACCCGGCTGCTGCATTAGGAGAGCAGGATATTAAATTCGGATATTGTACTGAATTTTTTGTTTTAGGGCAAAATATAAGTGTGGATAACTTTAGAAACGAGCTTGAACCTCATGGCGATTCAATGATAGTAGTTGGAATAGAAGATGCTGTTAAGGTTCATATACACACAAATGATCCAGGTTTGGTGCTTTCAAAGGCAGTTAAACTTGGAGAACTATCAAAGATAAAGATAGATAACATGAGAGAACAGCACAGGCACATATTACATGACGAAAATGCCACTTCCCAAAACGAGAACTCAAAACAGCATGAAGAAGTACCAGCTGAAAATAAAAAATATGGCTTCATATCTGTAGCTATGGGAGAAGGCATAAAGAGCATATTTGAAGACTTCGGTGTGGATTATGTAATTGAAGGCGGTCAAACCATGAATCCTAGCACTCAAGATATGCTTGACAGTATAAATAAGATTCATGCTGATAACATATTTATTTTGCCAAATAATAAGAATATTATAATGGCTGCTAATCAAGCTGCTGAGCTTACAGATAAAAATATTATAGTAATTCCTACAAAGACTATTCCTCAAGGAATTACATGTGTTACTATATTTGATGCTGATGCTGAAATTGATGATAATATAAATGCTATGAAGGATGCAATTGCTAATGTATCAACTGGCCAAGTTACTTATGCGGTTAGAGATACAGAAATGGATGGTAAGAAAATTTCTGAAGGTGACATACTGGGTATTGTAGAGAGCAAAATCAACGAGGTAGGAAAAGACAAATATGAGGTTTGTGAAGCTATAATAGACAATATGTGCAATGAAGATAGTGAGCTTATTACCATATTATATGGTGAGGGTGTTGAAGAAAAAAAATTGGAAGAATTAGTAGAGAGCCTTGAAAGAAAATATCCAGACAAGGATATTCAAAGCTATAATGGCAAACAGCCACTGTACTATTTTATAGTATCTGTAGAGTAAAAAAAGCCTTTGGGCTTTTTTTATTATTTTAAAGTTGGAGTGTTGTTCTATGGATTTATACGATGATATAAGCTGTGTCAAAGGTGTTGGACCTAAAATGAAAAAGCTATTTAATGAATGTGGCGTATTCACCGTTATGGATATTTTACTTTACCTTCCTAGAGATTATGAGAAAGTATATGTAAACGGAAATGCATCTCAATCAGTAAATAGTAAGATTATAATAAACTGTACTGTCAGTGGAATTGAAAGAGATATAAGAACAAAAAGTAGAAAAATAATATCTACAGTCATCTTTAAATGTAATGGCAACACTATAAAAGGAAAATGGTTCAATCAGCCTTATATGAAAGATAAGTTTATTATAAATAAAGATTATTTAATATCCGGAAAATTGCAAGAATTTAGAGGAGAAAAGATAATTGTTAACCCTACTATAGCCACAAATTCAAATTTTAATAATGAAGAATCTACTATTTGTGATAGTATATCTGAGAGCAATATAAATATAATGCCTAAATATTCTCTTAAGGAGGGACTAAGTAATAATACTGTTATAAAAATTATTTCTTATGTCTTAAGTACAATTGAAATAACAGAAATCCTTCCTGATAAATTAATTGATAAATATAGGTTATGTTCCTTAGACAAAGCTATAAATAATATTCATTTTCCCCAAAAATTAAATGATTTATTAGAAGCTCAAAGAAGAATTAAATTTCAAGAATTATTTACATATTCCTTAAAAATTTTGATGCTAAAGGATTTTGTAAATAATTCCAAAGCTGGAATTGAATTTAAGGCTGTACCTGAGCTAAAGCTTTTAAAAGAAAACTTACCATTTTCTCTAACGAATGCTCAAAGCAGAGTCATAAGAGAAATATTGCTTGATCAAAAAAGCAGCAAACAAATGAATAGGCTTGTTCAGGGGGATGTAGGTAGTGGTAAGACAATAGTTGCGATTATTGCAATGTTTAATATAGTGAAAAACGGCTATCAAGCTGCAATGATGGCTCCAACAGAAATTTTGGCTAATCAGCACTTTGCTGAGATAAAAAACATATTGCAGAACTTTAATATTAATATATGCTTGCTTAGTGGCAGTACAACTCCAAAGCAAAAGGCAATTATAAAAAAGAAATTAATAGATGGAACTATAAATATAATTGTTGGAACTCATGCACTTCTTGAGGATGATGTCCAGTTTAAAAATTTGGCACTGGTTGTTACAGATGAACAGCATAGGTTTGGTGTAATGCAGCGAAGCAAGCTTTACAACAAAGGCAACAAGGTTGATGTTTTGGTTATGACTGCAACTCCAATACCTAGAACTTTAGCTCTTTATCTTTATGGAGATTTAGATGTCTCTGTTATTGATGAATTGCCTCCAGGAAGACAAAAAATAGAAACTAGCTATGTTGAAGAAAAAAAGGCTGAGAAAGTATATAGATTTGCTCTTAAGGAAATACATAATGGAAGACAAGTATATTTAGTTTGTCCTTTGGTTGAGGATAATGAAGAATTAAGCGTAATCTCTGTAGAAAAACTATATCTTGAGTTGAAAGAAGGTTACTTTAAAGATGTTGAAACGAGTATCCTTCATGGTAAGATGACTAATAAGGAAAAAGATGAAATAATGTCAAAATTTAAGAACGGTGATGTTAAAGTGCTTATTTCTACTACAGTTATTGAAGTTGGAATTAATGTTCCTAATGCTTCTGTGATGATTATACAGAATGCTGAAAGATTTGGACTGGCTCAACTCCACCAGCTGAGAGGCAGAGTCGGCAGAGGGGAATACAAATCCTACTGCGTGTTGATAGCAAATATAAAAAATGAGATAATTAAGAAAAGGCTTGAGATTATAACTGAAAGTAATGATGGATTTAAAATTGCAGAAGAGGATCTTAAGATTAGAGGCAGCGGAGAGTTATTTGGCGTTAGACAGCACGGTGAAGACAGTCTTTTGCTTGCTGATGTATTTGAAGACTTAGATATATTAAAGGTTGCAAACTTTGAAGCAAAAAAACTAATTAAAAGCAACGACGATAAAGATATTATGATAAAAAATGAAATAATTAGAAAGTTAAATCAGACGTCAAAGTTTATTTGTTTTAACTAAGGATAATAATAAGAAGTATTGAGTTGTATCACTTATATTTCTTGAAATTTGAAGAAATTTGTATTAATCTAAGTATATATGTAAATTTCTTTCTGAAAATAAGAAAGGATGAAAACTATGAGAATTATTTCTGGTGAAGCAAAAGGAAGAAAATTATTATCTCCTGAAGGTATGGGAACAAGGCCGACTCTTGATAGAGTTAAACAGTCCATTTTTAATATAATTCAGCATAAAACTGTGGGTGCAAAAGTAATTGATGTTTTTGCTGGAACGGGAAGTCTGGGGCTTGAAGCCGTAAGCAGGGGAGCCGCTGAATGCTACCTTATAGACAAAGGTGACAGCACATTTAAATTTTTAAAACAAAATGTAGAAAACCTGATCTTTAGTGATAGGTGTACATGTATTAACACTGATTCTTATGCAGCTCTTAAAGAATTTGGGAAAAAAGGACTGGTTTTTGATTTGATATTCATAGACCCCCCATATTCAAAGGAGATGATTCCTCCAGCTGTAGAAATTATATCCGAGAAGAATCTTCTTAGTAAAGACGGTTTGATTGTATCAAAGATAGATTCTAGTGAGGAAATTTATACTGGAAATGAGAAAATTGAACTATTTGATCATAGAAAGTATGGAAACACCACTGTGTGCTTTTATAGGTTCAGGGAGGAATAATATGAGAAGAGCGGTTTATCCTGGAAGCTTTGATCCAATTACAAATGGACATCTTGATATTATAAAAAGATCTTCAAAGGTCTTTGATGAGGTTGTAGTAGGAGTGCTTGTGAACCCCGATAAAAAGGGGCTTTTTGATATAGATGAGAGGGTAACTTTGATTCAAAAATGCATAGCCGAGTTTCCAAACGTAAAAGTGCAAAGTTTTAGTGGACTTTTAATTAATTTTATGAAAAGTGTTGATGCGAAGGTCATAGTTAAAGGACTTCGGGCTGTTTCTGATTTTGAATATGAATTTCAAATGGCGCTAATGAACAATAAGCTTAATCCTAATATTGAAACAGTGTTTATGATGACAAATGCTAAATATTCATATTTAAGTTCTTCATCAGTTAAGCAAGTGGCTATGTTTGGTGGATGTATTAAAGGTTTAGTACCAAACGAAATTTCTGATGATATAATTAGCAAGGTAAATAAAGAGGGGGATAAGGGGATATGGAAGTTATAAAACTACTGGAATATCTGCATGAAATATTTGAAACTTCTTCTAAGGTGCCAGTAACTGGAAAAATATTGGTGGATAAGAAAGAAGTGTCAAGCATTGTGGACCAGATTATTAACTATCTTCCAGACGAGTTTAAAAAGGCACAATGGGTAGTGGAGGAAAAGGAAAGAATACTAGGTGAAGCGATACAAGAATCTTCTACAATGAAAAAAGAAAGCATAGACATGCTTAAAAAACAAATAGAGAATCATGATATTACCAAAGAAGCAAAAGTTAGAGCTGAAGAGATAATCGCTTCAGCTCAACGTGATGCAAAGGCTATGAGACTTGGGGCCAGAGACTATGCAGATGAGATATTATGCCAATTGGAAAAAGAAATCAATGAAAAAGGTCAAGTTATGATTGTTAATATAAAGAAGCAGGTTGAAAACTTTATAGTATCTTTAACAGATGAAGTATCAGGTGATTTAGATACTATAAGAGAAAATATTAAAGAGCTAAGAGGTATGAAATAATAACTTTAATTTATTTAGAAAATAAGGAACTACCATTAATAGTAAGATACATATAAACAATAAACTAGACCTAGTTTGATTTATATAATTAAAGGTGCTAGTTGGTATGCTGAAAATTTGCACATTAAATACAACTGCTGCAACAGCAGCACCTATTATGCCTTGAATAAATTTTCTAAATATATAAGTTCTCATAGACAAATCATGCTTATATGTAAAGGAATGTACTTGCGATATTATTGAAAAGCCGCTAAAAGCAAGAAGGAAACTGATTAATATTGCTTTAATGTACATATTTACATTTGTATTAGATATCAAAAAGCAGCCGTTTGTCATTTCTATAAAACCAAGCAAAGTACCTTCAACTAAATTCGTCTCTATTCCAATATAGTAACTGAGTTTACTTATAGCAATATCAAATAAGATATTGCTTTTTATTATACTTATTATTACGCTGTAAATTATAACAAAGCCTCCTATAGACAAGCAGGTCTTTATTGACGACTCTACGCTATCTTTTATAGCGTTTCCGATATTCTTACTACCATAATCATTATTACTAGGTATATATTTTTTATAAGCTTTACTCCTTACTGGTATTATGAATCCCATAATTAAACAGGAGATATAATTTGTAAGCAAAAGTAGATATCCTATATATGAACTGCCTAACATTGCAGTTCCAACAGAGCCTATAGCAAATAAAGGGCTTGTATTTGATGCAATATTTATAAGCCTCTGACAGGTTTTATTATCTATGGTGCCTTGTTCATATAGCTCGCAAGCATATTTAGCTCCAAGCGGGTACCCACAAAATATGCTTATAACTATAGAGAAGGTGCACTGAATAGGCAGTCTTAGTGGTTTGCATAAAATGCTGCCAAATAGTTTTGAATAAATATGTACTCCATCATAGCTCATCATTAAGCTAGTAATAAGTAAAAAAGGAAACAGGGATGGAAAAACCTTGCTTACAAAGAGATTCACCCCAATCAGTGCTGAATCCATGCAGAGCTTTGGCCTTAATACTATTTCTACTATTAAAAGCGAACACAGTATTGTTATTATTAGATTTTTATTAAGAGACTTTAGCAGCTTAAAAACCAAAAAGATTATAACTGCTATAATTAAGTATAATAGAATTCTCAATTTCTTAGCTTTCTCCTTAATGA
Source organism: Clostridium swellfunianum (assembly GCF_023656515.1). Classification (NCBI taxonomy): domain Bacteria; kingdom Bacillati; phylum Bacillota; class Clostridia; order Eubacteriales; family Clostridiaceae; genus Clostridium; species Clostridium swellfunianum. Next base: position 2,143,995 of record NZ_JAMOFV010000006.1, on the reverse strand, counting down.
TAAATTATTCTGTATTATTATATTTATCAATGGTCAAGCTTTATTACTAATCTATAATAATTGGACTAATTAAGTAATCGCTATTGGGAGAAATAAATTTATTTAGCAAGCTGTAGGTTTCTGTTGCCTTTATATCAAGTTTCATTGTTTCATTGATGTTTTTAGGTAGCTTAGTAAGTAAAGGTATACTGGAATTATTCTTGATTTGTTTTAAAACCTTTTTACCGGTTTCATTAAATCCTAGCACTCTGCAGTAAGGAGAAGGCTGACTTCTTAGTTCTTTTGTATTAAAACTGTCAAAGCCAACAAAATACTGACATAGTATTCTATTTATTCGGGTATATGTATACCGCTTTGTCTTAATGTTTTCTATCAATTCATTATAGTTATTTGATATTAACAAATTTTTAAATATTCTGTTATGCAATCCTTCCGATATATCTGGCAAATTTTTGAGACTTTCCTTTTGAGAAAAATACTTATATTTAATAAAAGGTAAAAGTTGTTCATCAAATACGAAAGTATAATCGTTATCTTTTAACTTTTTAATCAATTCATAACTTTTGCTTGGCATATGTTTCTGAAGTTCAACTATGCTATTGCAGTCTTTTATATATTTTCTTATTGAAGTTGCACTGGAAAATATAGTGCTTAATGACCGATCATTATAGGCACTGCCTTCGCGCTTAACAGTGTAGGGTTTGATTTTGCTATCTAATTTTAATAAACTTTTACAGTATTCTATTCCAAGGATATTATTGGAAGAACTGAGATGTTCCATAAGGTTATCACTGTTTTCAGAGTCATTTTTAGATAAAAAATCAAACAAAGCTAGCCCTCTTGCCTTTGGATACACATGTCCTTGATCTAAGTATCGCTTTAATTGTAATTTAAAATCCTCAGGTTCTTTAACTAAAGTATTAGCAACCTTAATTATTAAGTTTAAGTCCCCAATCTCACTGCCAAAGCACAGGCTGTCAACTGTACCTAAGCTATTTAATAAACTTACAGCGCCATGGGCGAAAAATTCAGCGGAAGATAGGCTATATAATACGGGTAGTTCCAAAACTAAATCTATTCCACATTCTAGGACTGCCTTGGTTCTATTCCATTTGTCCACCATTGAAGGGAGTCCCCTCTGTACATAATTTCCACTCATAACGCAAATAATAGCATCTGAATTAGTTATTTCTTTTGTTTTATTTATATGATATACATGACCATTGTGCAGGGGATTATATTCAGAAATAATTGCGGATATTTTCATAATTAACACACCTTTTCATAGTTATATAATTATTTTATACATTAATTGAAAGTAAAATTCAATTAATGTTTATTTATCATATCATAGGTATGGGTGGAAATATTTAATATTTTTTGTTGAAAAGTAAGCTTCAAAGAGTTATTATATTATATGGTGTATATGTATTGTAAAATACAGAAGGGAGATATGAATATGGATCTTATGAAAGAATTTTGGGCAAAAGCAAAATCTGACGTTAAGAGGATTGCGCTTCCAGAAGGTGAAGAAGAAAGAACAATTAAGGCTAGTGAAATTATAAAAAGAGAAGGACTAGCTGAAGTAATTTTATTAGGTAATGTCGAAAAGATTAGAGATAAAGCAAGAAGCTTAAATGTTAATATTGAAGGTGTAGAAATCATTGACCCAGAAACAGCTGAAAAGACAACTCAATATGCACAGGAATTTTACGAGCTTAGAAAAAGCAAGGGGATTACACTAGAAAAGGCTGAAAAAACTGTAAAAGATACAATGTATTTCGGTACCATGATGGTAAAACTAGGCGACGCAGATGGGTTAGTTTCAGGTGCCGTACATACGACAGGCGATTTATTAAGACCTGGTCTTCAAGTAATCAAAACTGCTCCTGGAATATCTACAGTATCAAGTTTCTTTATAATGCTTGTTCCAGATAGTACATATGGAAACAATGGAATGTTCCTTTTCTCAGACTGTGCCGTTAATCCAAATCCAACTGCTGAACAATTAGCTGCTATAGCTATTTCTACAGCTGAAACAGCAAAAAATCTTTGCAATATGGAACCAAAGGTTGCAATGCTTTCTTTCTCAACAAAGGGAAGTGCAGACCACGAATTAGTTGAAAAGGTTAGAAAAGCTACAGAAATAGCTAAAGAATTAAGACCTGATTTGCAAATTGATGGAGAACTTCAATTAGATGCTGCTATAGTAGATAAGGTTGCTCAGCAAAAGGCACCTGGAAGTACAGTTGCAGGTCAAGCAAATGTACTTATATTCCCAGATTTACAAGCTGGAAATATCGGATATAAGCTTGTGCAAAGATTAGCAAAAGCAGAAGCTATTGGACCAGTATGTCAAGGCTTTGCTAAACCAATTAACGACTTATCAAGAGGCTGTAATGTTGAGGATATAGTAAATGTTGTGGCTGTAACTGCTGTTCAAGCCCAAGCAACAGTTTAATCTAAGGAGGAAAAGCGAATGAAAATATTAGTTGTAAACTGCGGTAGCTCTTCTCTTAAATATCAATTAATTGATATGAATGGAGAGAAAGCTTTAGCTCAAGGACTTGTGGAAAGAATAGGAATTGAAGGTTCCACTCTTACACAAAAGGTAGAAGGCAGAGAAAAGTACATTATCAAACAACCTATGGCTAGCCACAAGGACGCAATAAAGTTAGTTTTAGGTGCTCTTGTTGATAATACAAATGGTGTTATCAAAGACATGAATGAAATATCTGCTGTAGGACACAGAGTAGTACACGGCGGAGAAAAATACTCAAACTCCGTATTAATTACTGATGAAGTTATGAAGGCATTAGATGAATGCGCTAAGCTTGCACCGCTTCATAACCCACCAAATATTATAGGCATAAACGCTTGTAAGGAGCTTATGCCAAATACTCCAATGGTTGCAGTGTTTGATACAGCATTCCATCAAACAATACCAGAGCATGCTTATATATATCCGCTACCTTATGAGCTTTATAATGAGCATGGGATAAGAAAATATGGCTTCCATGGAACATCACATAGGTATGTTTCTTCGGTAGTTGCTGATATGATGGGTAAGGATATTAAAGATTTAAAGATTATAACTTGTCATCTAGGAAATGGTGCTAGTATAGCTGCTATAAAAGATGGAAAATCAATTGAAACAAGTATGGGATTTACACCACTTGAAGGTATAGCTATGGGAACTAGATCAGGAAGCATAGACCCAGCTATAATCACTTTCTTAATGAAAGAGTTAAATTATTCAATAGACCAAGTGAATGATTTAATTAATAAAAAATCAGGAGTTCTAGGAATTTCAGGTGTAAGCAGTGACTTTAGAGATATTGAAGATGCTGCATGGAAGGAAGGAAATAAGAGAGCCCAGCTTGCGTTAGATGTATTCTACTATAAGGTTAAAAAGTTCATAGGCTCATATGCAGCTGTTATGAATGGAGTTGACTGTATAGTATTTACAGCTGGACTTGGTGAAAATTCACCAGAAGTTAGAGAGTTTGTATGCGAGGGTTTAGACTACTTAGGAATTAAGCTTGATAAAGAGAAAAACAAAGTTAGAGGTAAGGCTGTAGACCTAAGTGTAGAAGGTTCTAAATCAAAAGTGTTCGTAATACCAACTAACGAAGAGCTAATGATTGCTAGAGACGCAATGGAAATTGTTAATAACTAGAGGAAATTTGACAAATTTATACTTAAAGTATAAATACAGCTTGACTTTTAATTTAGTTGTTTATATAATAAATTGTGGCTAATGCATTGAGGTAAAACTATGACAATTGATGTTTTAGATTTAATTAGGAAAAAAGTTTCAAAGAAAAAAGTGCATTTAGTTTATGAAGAAGAAAGTTTTTATGATGAGGGTGAAAAAATTGAGTTTCTAAGTCCGATAATTCTAGATGGGGAACTTCACCTCACTGGAGATGGTATTGACTTAGATGGTAGGGTTATTACAGAATTAAGTCTACCTTGCTCTAGATGTTTAGTAAATTTCAATCATAGCATCGATATCCTGATTCATGAGATATTTTCTCCTAACCCTGACAATAAAGATGAGGATGAAATCATTTTTGTTGAGGGTGATACAATTGATGTCACAGATATAATTAAAAACAATATTCTTTTGTCTTTGCCTGTAAAAAAACTATGCAAGGATGATTGCGAGGGCTTATGTCAGCACTGCGGTACAAATCTAAATGTTGCTAATTGTGATTGCGATAATGAAGATATAGATCCGCGACTAGCTAAGCTAAAAGATTTGTTTTCTGCTGATTAAGGAGGTGTTTACTGTGGGAAATCCTGCGAGAAGATTTTCTAAAGCTAGAAGAGACTCAAGAAGAGCACAAACATTTAAATTAAGCCTACCAGGAATAATTGAATGTCCTCAATGCCATGAAATGAAGCTTGCTCATAGAGTGTGCAAGAGCTGTGGATATTACAAGGGTAAGGAAATAGTTGCTTCTGAGAAGTAATTGTAGAGAAAGTCGTATGACTTTCTCTTATTTTTTAAACAAATATTGTATTTTCATTCTAGGTATAATATACTTTACCATAAAGAATACTATGGTTGATATCGCAAAGAAAGGATGTGAAGAACCTGGTAACCTTCCAGGTAAATGTATGAAATTAGCGGTTGATGGTATGGGGGGAGACTTTGCTCCAGATGCTGTAGTTCAAGGTTGTGTTGATGCAGTAAACGAATATGGAGTAGACATTATAATAACAGGGCCTGAAGATTTAATTAAGCAGAAGCTTTCGACTTTTAATTATCCAAAAAATAAAATAGCTGTGGTAAATGCTTCTGAAATTATAAGTCCAAATGAAGAACCTGTCAAAGCTTTAAAAAGAAAGAAAGATTCAAGTTTAGTGAAAGCCTTAAATTTAGTTAAGTCAGGAGAAGCTGATGCAGTATTATCAGCTGGTAGTACTGGAGCAATAATGGCTGGTGCAACCCTTATTGTAGGGAGAATTAGAGGGATAAAAAGAGTAGCCCTTGCTCCCGTAATGCCAGGTAAAAATGCACCCTTTATGGTAATTGATGCTGGTGCAAACGTAGATAGCAAAAGTTCATATCTTGTTCAATTTGCTTTCATGGGAAAGATTTATTTTGAAAATGTTCTGAATGTTAATAATCCTACTATAGGACTTGTTAACATAGGAGCTGAAGAGGAAAAAGGGAATGAGCTTACAAAGGAAACATATAAACTTCTTAAGCAAACTGATTTAAATTTTGTTGGTAATATTGAACCTAGAGATGTACCTGTTGGAGATGTGAATGTGGTAGTTTGTGATGGTTTTGTAGGCAATACTATCTTAAAAACCTATGAAGGAGTAGCTTCAACTATATTCAGTCTGTTAAAAGAACAGATTATGTCTTCAACTATTACTAAAATAGGTGGTCTTTTGTTGAAATCAGTATTCAGTAATTTTAAGAAAAAGTTCGATTATACTGAGTATGGAGGTTCTGCATTCTTAGGGGCGAACGGTATTGTAATTAAAGCTCATGGAAGTTCAAATGCTAAAGCCTTTAAAAATGCCGTAAAGCAAGCAATTACTGCTCATGAAAACAAAGTTGTAGATAAGATAAGGGAAGAATTAGAAAAAATAAACATTGATGATGAAAGTAATACTCATAAGGAGTAATTTTATTTGTTTATTAATATTGACGCTAAAGAGGATATGTAATATTATCTTTATATAGCTTTATAAGTAGGAGGTGAAAACATGATATTTGAAAAGGTTAGAGATATAATATCAGATCAACTCGGTATAGATGCCGATGAAATATCAATGGAATCATCATTTGTTGACGATTTAGGTGCTGATTCACTTGACATAGTTGAGCTAATAATGGCATTAGAAAGCGAATTCGATTTAGAAATTCCTGACGAGGATGCTGAAAAAATTAGTGTTGTAAGTGATGTAGTTGATTACATAAAAGCTCATACTGAAGAGTAATTATAAGTCCCGTATAATGCGGGGCTTTATATTTTTATTTTAAAGTTTAGTTTATTCTTGAGTCTGTTAGCTAGCAGATTGAAGAATGAACTAGAAAGTATATAGGAGTGAAGAAATGAAAGTAAACTTAGATTCTATGAAAGAACTTGAAGAAAAACTAAATATTAAATTTAACAATAAAAAGATTATAGCTGAAGCCTTAACTCATAGTTCGTTTGTTAATCAGAATAAAGACTTAAATCATAATGAGAGGCTTGAATTTTTAGGTGACTCAATACTTCAGCTAACTATATCAGAGCATCTATATAAAAATTATACTGATAAAACTGAAGGTGAATTGACAAGAACAAGAGCTCTTATTGTTTGTGAGAACTCGTTATATGAAATTGCTCAAAAGCTAAACGTAGGTAAATATATGTATATGAGTAAGGGTGAGGAGCTTACAGGGGGAAGAGATAGAGTATCTATTTTAGCAGATTGTGTTGAAGCGATTATCGCAGCAATTTACATGGATTGTGGTCTTGAAGAAGCAAAAAAATTTATTGTATGTAATTTTGAGAATATCATAAAAAAGGCAATAAGTAATGAAATAGTGTTAGACTATAAAACTAAATTACAGGAGGAACTTCAACAAAATGGCGAGGTGTCAATATCCTATAAGCTTATTAGACACGAGGGTCCTCCACATAGAAGAAAATTTTTTACGGAAATTCTAGTAGGAGATAAGATTTTAGGTGTAGGAGCTGGTTATAGTAAGAAGGAAGCTGAACAAAATGCTGCTAAAGATGCACTTATGACATTGGAGGTTTAGAAATTAATGAGCAAATCACATTATATAATTCCAATCTTTGTTCCGCATGAAGGTTGTCCTCATGATTGTGTGTTCTGTAACCAAAATAGCATTACTGGAAGCACTACAAAAGTTACAGGAGATTTTGTTAAAAATACAGTTGAGGAATATTTAAGGACTATCCCTTCAGAAAATAGGATATTGGAGATTTCATTCTTTGGAGGTACATTTACTGCTATAAATATTGAAAAGCAAAAAGAGTTGCTACAGGTTGCGAAACATTACAAGGATTTAGGAATAGTAAATAATATAAGATTATCTACAAGACCTGATTATATAGATGAAGCAATATTAGCTAACTTAAAAAAATTTTCTGTTGATATTATCGAATTAGGGGTACAATCACTAGATGATGAAGTTTTGAAAAAATCTGCAAGAGGTCATACAGTAGAAGACGTAATGAATGCATCTCAGCTAATTAAAGACTTTGGATTTATTTTAGGACATCAAATTATGCTGGGATTGCCTGGCGATAACTTTAAAAAAGATATTAAAACTACAGAAGAAATTATTAAACTTGCTCCTAATTTATGCAGAATATACCCTGCACTAGTTATTAAAGATACACCTATGGAACATATGTATAATAGAGGAATTTACAAGCCATATACATTAGATGAAGCTATTTATATAAGCAAGATTTTATATGGAATGCTTTCGGCAAACAATATAAATATTATTAGAGTAGGGCTGCAAACAACGGAGGAGATTGATGAGGATGGTGAAATCATAGCAGGACCGTTTCATCCTGCCTTTAGAGAATTGGTTGAAGGAAGTATTTTTAATGATATGCTGATTGAATACCTTCCAAAGAACTTCTCTGGTGATGTGGAGATTTTTATAAATAATAGGGATATATCAAAATTATATGCTTCCAGAAAGAGATTTTTTATAGACACTAAAAAACAATTAAAGACATTAAACATTAGATTAGTTCAAGATTATGATATAGAAAGAGGAAATTTACTTATAAAATGGGATAACAGTTGTAAAAAAGAGTCGATTCATTGCTATTTGAGTCAAAAATACAAAGAAGGATATTCGAATGTTTTATAGAATATTATCTCTGTAAAATTTGTTATAACAGGTTTTGTAGGGAGGAATTTAATCATGGAAGTATTAAAAGTATCAGCACAATCACAGCCAAAATCAGTAGCAGGAGCTTTAGCAGCAGTATTAAGAGAGAATAGTTCTGCAGAGGTTCAAGCCGTAGGAGCAGGTGCAGTTAACCAAGCAGTTAAAGCTATTGCAATTACAAGAGGATTTGTAGCACCAAATGGAATAGATTTAGTTGTAGTCCCTGCTTTTTCAGAAATTACTATTGAAGGTGAAGAAAGAACCGCAATAAAATTTATTGTAGAGCCAAGATAATAAGGATAAAGCAAGACCGTGAGCATGATTAATTCAGTTCACGGTTTTTTATTTTTGCATTGATATTTTTTCTTTTATACTATAAACTTATGTTGTGTTGCATAAACCCGTATGTTAGGAGTGTTAATAAATGAAAAAGAGGCAAAGAGAAAAGTATACTAAGTTATTGATATATTTTATTGTTTTTATATTTTTAATTGGGCTTTTGCCGGCTTTATTTAGATAATAAGGAGTGTACTTATGTTCTTAAAATCAATTGAAATAAGGGGCTTCAAATCCTTCGCTGATAAGACAGACCTTACCTTTAAAAAAGGAGTTACAGCAGTTGTTGGACCTAATGGAAGCGGAAAGAGCAATATATCAGATGCTGTAAGATGGGTGCTTGGAGAACAAAGCGTTAAAAGTCTTAGAGGCGGTAAGATGGAAGATGTCATTTTTGCAGGTACACAGTTTAGAAAACCAGTGGGTCTTTCTCAAGTTTCACTTACTTTAGATAACTCCAATGAAGAATTGCCTATAGATTATTCAGATGTTACAATTTCAAGAAGACTTTATCGTTCAGGTGAAAGTGAGTACTACATAAATAATACACAGTGTAGATTGAAGGATGTACAAGAACTTTTTATGGATACCGGTATTGGTAAAGAAGGATATTCCATAATTGGACAAGGTAAAATTGATGCTATACTAAGTGGTAGACCTGAAGAAAGAAGAAATCTTTTAGAAGAGGCTGCTGGGATTGTTAAGTTTAAAAGCAGAAAAGAGGAAGCTGAAAAGAAACTTAACAATACTGAGCAAAATCTTATAAGAATTACTGATATCTTACAGACCTATGAAGAAAGACTTGAACCACTTAAACTTGAAAGTGAGAAGGCTAAAGCTTTTTTAGAACTATCGGGAGAACTTAAAGAGAAAGAAGTTAATTTAATTGTGCACTCTATAGATAATGTGCAGGTAAAAATAGAAGATATTAAAACTGCTGTAGGCAGCGTGAAAGATGAAATTGATCAGCTTATTAGGAAAAGAGATGAAAGCAAAATAGACCTGCAAAAACATAATGAGGAGCTTGATAGAAAAGATGTTCAAGCACAAGAAAATCAGCAGGAATATTATAAAAATAAAGCTGAGTATCAAACAATTATTTCAGAAACAAATCTTATAGAAGAGAGAATAAAAAATCTACAATCTTTTATTGAAAAAAATATTGCAGACTTTAATGGGATTCAAGAAAAACTCAATAATATTCATGTAATTAAGGATGAGCAGGAAGATAATTTAAAACACTATCAGCTAGAACAACAAGAGCTAAATGCTAAGATAACAGGTTTTGAGAAAGAAATTCTACAATTAAATTTTTCAGTAAATGAGGATGAGAATACTATAAATCAGCTTAAGAAGGAAGAAAATGACCTTTTAAGTAAAACTATCGAAGAGAAGAATAGCATATTAATTTTTAATACAGAAAAACAGCAACTAGAGAAAAGATTAGAAGAATTAGTAAACTCCTGTGAAAATTTCATAAATTCTATAAAGATTAATTCAAATACTGTTACAATACTTGAGGAAAGTATTAATGACATAAGTATTAAAGTTAAGTCATATGAGGAAAATATTAAAAAGAACAAGTATGAAATTGCAAAGTATAATAGTTATTTGAATAATGATGAAAAGAAGCTTAGAGAATTAAATGTTTCTGCGAATAAACTAGATGCTAATCATAATATGCTACTAAATTTAGACAAGCAATATGAAGGTTATAACAAAGCAGTTAAAACTTTAATGCAGAATATATCTTCTGGAAAGGTGCCTAGGGCATCTGGCAAGTGCCATGTCGTGGGAGAAATTATTACTGTTAAAAAAGATTTGGAGACTGCAATTGAGATTGCACTTGGTGGAGCTATTTCTGACATAATTACAGATGATGAAAATGTAGCAAAGACATTAATAGACTATCTTAAAGCTAATAATATTGGTAGAGCTACATTTCTTCCTTTAAACATTATCAAAGGGAAGAAGGCATCTAATATAGAAAATATAAAACATTATAAAGGGTATATAGGAATAGCAAGTGAACTTATAACCTTTGATAGTAGCTTTTCAAATGCTATTGAATACCTTATAGGTCGTACAATCATAGCTGCCAATATGGACAATGCATTAGTAATTGCAAAGAAAATAAGCTATAGTTACAAAATTGTTACCTTGGCTGGAGAGGTTATTAATCCTGGTGGTTCACTAACAGGTGGTAGCACCTACCACAAGTCAGCAAGCATTATAAGTAGAAAAAGGGAAATTGAAGAAATAGCAATTGCGCTAAATGAAGCTAATCAACAAATCTCTTTTTTATCTGATAAGGTTAATCAATCAAAAAAGGTTATTAAAAGTCTAGATGATGAATGCTTGAATTTAAGAGACGAAATTTATCATCAAAATATTGAGATAGCAAAACTTCAAGGCAAAATAACCTCTATTACAGGAGAAAATAACAGGTTAACTCTCAATCTTAATTCCACAAGAGATGAAATAAAACTATTAAAGGACAAACTTAAAAGTAGCGATGAAGTGCTTGCGTCAAAAAATTCAAGTCTTGAAATTCTAATAAATGCACAAAATGAAAAAACAAAGTTACTAGAAGAATTTCAAACTAGTTTACGTGATATAAATGTCAAACTTTCAGAACTTAAAGATAATCATACTGCAGTAAAGATTAGGAAAGCTCAGTTTGATGAAATTGTCGTAAACAAGATAAGAGAGTTAGAGAGATTATCCAATGAGATGGAAGAATTGCATCATAAGAAGAAATTTCTTAAAGAAGAAGCAATAAATGCAGAGAATACAATTAAAGAAAGTAACGACCAAATTCAAAACTATAAACAAAAATTAGGCTACATTACTGATAAATTGAGTGAACTTGAATGTGTGTTTAAGGAAAGTGAAATTGAAAGAATAAAACTAAAGGAAAATATTAAAATTATTTCTAGCGAATTAGAGACAGTGAATTTATTGCTAAATAAAAAAGAAGAAGAAGTTCATAGACAAGAGCTTTCTTTAGCAAAGCTGGAGGCAGAGGTTGAAAGCTTGTATTCAAAACTGAACGAAGAAATGTTTCTTACTTATGCAGAAGCTCTAGAATATAAATCAGAAATAGTTAGCATGGAAAGTTATAAAAAAAGTATTGGGAAGCTTAAGACTCAAATAGCTGAACTGGGTACAGTAAATGTTGGAGCTATTGAAGAGTATAAGGAGATAAAAGAAAAGTTTGCTTTCATGAGTTCTCAAAAGGAAGACTTAATTCAGGCTAAAACAGAGCTTCTTAAGATGATAGATGAAATGACAACTAAAATGAAATCTGTTTTTAGCGAAAACCTAAGCAAACTTAAAGTGATATTTAATGAGACCTTCAAAGAATTGTTTAAAGGTGGAAGGGCAGATTTAATTTTATCTGACGGAGATGAGCTGACAGCAAATATAGAAATCAATGTAGAGCCGCCGGGTAAAAAGCTTCAAAATATTAATCTTATGTCTGGAGGAGAAAAAGTTTTATCAGCAATTGCTTTATTGTTTGCAATTCTAAAAATGAAACCAACTCCATTCTGTATCTTGGACGAAATAGAAGCTGCTTTGGATGATGCTAACGTTTTAAGGTATGCTGAGTTCCTTAAAAAATTTTCAAGCAATATTCAATTTATAGTTATAACTCATAGAAAAGGAACAATGGAAGTCAGCGATGTATTGTATGGAGTTACTATGGAAGAAAAGGGTGTTTCTAAAGTAGTTTCTGTAGATTTAAATAAACATCCTGCAATAAGATAACAATATAATTAATTTATTATAATTAAGGGGTTAATCCAAGGAGGCAATTTATGTTTGGTGGATTTTTTGAAAAACTCAAGAATGGTCTTTCTAAGACTAAGGACGGTTTTACTGATAAGGTAAGCGAAATGCTTAATCTCTATGTAAATATTGATGAAGAGCTTTATGAAGAGCTTGAAGAAATACTTATTACCTCAGATATTGGTGTAGAAACTACACTTGAGATAATGGAAAGACTAAGGGAGAAGATAAAAACTAATAAAGTGAAGGATCCTAAAGAAATCACTCCTTGCTTGAAGGAAGTTCTTGTAGATATGCTTGGTTCCGAGCAGGAAACTACACTAGTTAATAGCAGCCCATCTGTAATATTGGTTGTAGGTGTAAACGGAGTTGGAAAAACTACTTCAATAGGAAAGATCTCAGCTAAATTTAAAAATGACAAGAAAAAAGTTCTTTTAGCTGCAGCTGATACCTTCAGAGCAGCTGCTATAGACCAACTTGAGGTATGGAGCAACAGAGCTGGTGTTGATTTAATAAGGCATCAGGAAGGCTCTGATCCAGCAGCCGTTGTATATGATGCAATACAGGCAGCTAAGGCTAGAAAAGTCGATGTACTCATATGTGATACGGCTGGAAGGCTTCATAATAAGAAAAATCTTATGGATGAGCTTAGCAAGATAAATAGAATAATAGATAGAGAATTTTCAGAAGCACAAAAGCAAACCCTATTGGTTTTGGATGCTACAACAGGACAAAATGCAGTTCAACAGGCAAAACAGTTTATGGAAGTTGCTGACGTAAACGGAATTGTACTTACAAAGCTTGATGGCACAGCTAAAGGCGGGGTTGTTATATCTATTAAGCATCAGCTTAATGTTCCGGTAAAATTAATAGGTGTTGGCGAAGGTATAGATGATCTTCAAGAATTTAAAGCAAAGGCATTTGTTGAAGCTTTATTCTAATAGACAAATTTAAAATGCTGTTAAGTAAAATTACTTGACAGCATTTTAAATATCTGTTATTATTTTTTTTGTGAGTCGGGTGATATTATGGAAGAGAGAGTTGAAATATCATTATTATTAGATTTTTATGGTTCTCTTTTAACAGATAAACAGAGAGATATAATGACTATGTATTATAATGAGGATCTTTCCCTAGCGGAAATAGCTGAGCTTAATAATACAAGCAGGCAGGCTATTCATGACACGATAAAGAGATGCCAAAGACTTTTGCTTGACTATGAAAACAAGCTTCAGATTATGACGAAAAACTTTATCTTATCTGATATAAAGAAAAAGCTACTAATTAAATGTTCTTTTCTAAAGGATAAAATAAGTGATAGCGAAATTAAGACGCATATTGAGTATATAGAAAAAGATATTATTGAGAATTTATAGGAGGATTATCATGGCTTTTGAAGGATTAGCTTCCAAACTTCAGGAAACTATAAAGAAGCTTAAAGGTAAGGGTAAGCTTACTGAAAAAGATATAAAAGAAGCTATGAGGGAAGTTAAGCTTGCACTTTTAGAAGCTGACGTAAATTATAAAGTGGTTAAAGACTTTATAAACAGCGTGAGCGAGAAGTGTCTAGGAAACGAGGTTATGGAAAGCTTAACTCCGGGACAACATGTTATTAAAATAGTAAATGATGAGCTTACTGCTTTGATGGGAAGTTCTGAAAGTGCTGTTAACTATATAAATAATGGGACTACTGTAATAATGTTAGTAGGTCTTCAGGGTGCAGGTAAAACGACAATGGCCGGAAAGCTTGCGCTGCAAATAAGAAAGAAAAATAAAAAACCGTTGCTAGTTGCCTGTGATATCTACAGACCTGCAGCAATTAAACAGCTGCAAGTTGTTGGAAAACAGATAGATGTTCCTGTTTTTTCAATGGGTGATAAAGTAAATCCAGTTGATATTGCAAAAGCAGCAATTGAGCATGCCAAAAGCAATGATAACAATGTAGTTATAATAGATACTGCTGGTAGACTTCATATAGACGAAGAACTCATGGATGAACTTAAAAATGTAAAAGACAGCATTAATCCTCATGAGATTTTACTGGTAGTAGATTCTATGACAGGTCAAGATGCAGTCAATGTTGCCCAAAGCTTTAATGAGCAATTAGATATAAGTGGCGTAATACTAACTAAACTAGACGGCGATACAAGAGGGGGAGCTGCTTTATCTATCAAAGCTATGAGCGGTAAACCGATTAAATTTGTTGGCGTCGGCGAAAAAATGAATGATTTGGAAGTGTTTTATCCTGATAGAATGTCATCTAGAATTCTTGGTATGGGAGATGTACTTTCTTTAATAGAGAAAGCTCAAGCGGCAATTGATGAGAAAGAAGCCAAAGAGCTTGGTGCCAAGATGATGAGTCAAGACTTTAATCTTGATGATTATCTAGCTATGATGGATCAGATGAAGAAGTTAGGACCTCTTAATAAAATCATTGAAATGATACCAGGCTTAAACACAAAAGAACTTCAAGGTGTAGACTTAAGTCAAGGCGAAAAGGAAATGAAAAGACGAGAGGCTATAATTAATTCCATGACAAAAAAGGAAAGAAAAAATCCTAGCCTTGTAAGTGGTTCTTCCTCTAGAAAGAAGAGAATTTCGCAAGGTTCAGGTACAAATATACAAGATATCAACAAATTCCTCAAGGAATTTGAAATGATGAAAAAGATGATGAAACAAACTAAAAATATGCAAAAGGGCTTTAAAAAAGGATTATTTGGCAAATTGCCTTTTATGAATTAATGTCCTACTTTTAAAGGAGGTGAAATACATGGCTGTAAAGATAAGATTAAGAAGAATGGGTGCTAAGAAAGCTCCATTTTACAGAGTAGTTGTTGCTGATTCCAGATCTCCAAGAGATGGAAGATTCATTGAAGAAATTGGTTACTATAACCCTACTACTGAACCAACTACAATCAAAATTGATGAAGAAAAAGCTGCTCAATGGGTGAAGAATGGTGCACAACCTTCTGACATAGTTAAGAAGCTTTTTGATAGAGCTGGAATAAGCGAGAAGCTTACAAAGTAATTACTGGGGGTGTATTTTGTGAAAGAATTAGTTGAAATAATAGCAAAATCATTAGTTGATAACCCAGATTCAGTTCAAGTTAAGGAAATCTCTGGAGAGCAATCTTTAATACTTGAACTAAAAGTTGCGCCAGAAGACATGGGAAAAGTAATAGGAAAACAGGGAAGAATAGCTAAGGCTATCAGAACTGTAGTAAAAGCAGCAGCAATCAAGGAAAACAAGAGAGTTGTTGTAGAAATAATATAGGGGTTAGGCGCAGCCTGACCTCTATTTTTCTTATAAGTGAACACATTTTGCGTTTAGAAGGTGAAGGGTAATGAAAGAATTTCTGGCAGTAGGTCAAATTATAAATACCCACGGAGTAAAAGGTGAAATAAAAGTATATCCGTTAACGGATGATATTAAAAGATTTAGAAAGCTAAAAGAAGTCTATATTGATGGAAACATTATAAAAATTCTTTGGTGCAAGCTTCAAGTTGACAAAGTAATATTAAAGCTTGAAGGAATTGAGAGTATAGAACAAGCTATAAAATATAAAGATAAATATATAGAAGTAAAGAGAGAAGATGCCGTAAAGCTTGATGAAGGTGAATATTTTATTGCTGATTTAATAGGCTGTAAAGTTTTTGATGAAGATAACAAGGAATTAGGGGATGTTTTTGATGTTATTCAAACTCCAAGCAACGATGTTTATTGGGTAAAAGGAAATACGGAAGTACTAGTACCTGCTTTAAAAGATATAGTCACAAATATTGATGTTGAAAATAGAAAGATAGTTATTAAAGCGCTTGAGGTATGGCAATGAACATTCATATATTAACGCTTTTTCCTGATATGTTTCAAGTATTTAATCACAGCATAATCAGCAGAGCTGTTCAAAATAAGATAGTTTCTATAAATACAGTGAATATTAGAGATTTCTCTAGCAATAGGCATAGAAAGGTTGATGATTACCCTTATGGGGGTGGAGCAGGAATGGTCATGTCCCCCCAGCCTATAGTAGACTGTTTAAGCCAAGTAAGGAGTAATAACAAAGGCAAGGTTATATTTTTAGGACCTAGAGGAAAAACCTTCAACCAAGAGATTGCTAAGGAGCTCTCAAAAGAGCCTGAGCTTATTTTCTTATGCGGTCATTATGAAGGAATTGATGAAAGAGTGTACAAATATATTGATGAAGAGATTTCTTTAGGTGATTTTGTATTGACTGGCGGAGAAATGGCTTGTATACCTATAGTAGACAGTATATGTCGTCTCATTCCTGGTGTACTTTCAACAAGTGAGAGCTTTACGGAAGAATCTTTCTATGATGGTGTTTTAGAATATCCGCAATATACAAGACCTGAATGCTTTAACGGAGATAAAGTTCCGGAAATACTTTTATCAGGTCACCATGAAAATATAAGAAAATGGCGTAGGTTACAATCCCTAAAACTTACAAGGGAAAGAAGGCCGGATCTTTTTAACAAACTAAAGCTTTCTAAAGAAGATTATAAATTGCTAAAATGATTAATTACATATTGCATATAAGAATTTTATATGATAAAATACAATTTGTGCTAGTACGGGCGTTCCTCTGACACATCATGCGGTTAAGAACGTCAAATAAATTAAAGGAGGGACTGCACATGTTAGAAGTTATAAGAGCTATTGAAGCTGAACAAATCAGAAATGACCTACCTAAATTTAATGTTGGAGATACTGTAAAGATTCACGTTAAAGTAAAAGAAGGTAAC
The DNA here is from genome assembly GCF_023656515.1 of Clostridium swellfunianum. Classification (NCBI taxonomy): domain Bacteria; kingdom Bacillati; phylum Bacillota; class Clostridia; order Eubacteriales; family Clostridiaceae; genus Clostridium; species Clostridium swellfunianum. Next base: position 2,127,215 of record NZ_JAMOFV010000006.1, on the reverse strand, counting down.
AGAGAAAGAATCCAGATTTTCGAAGGTATCGTTCTTAAGAGACAAAACGGTGGATTAAGAGAAACTTTCACAGTAAGAAGAATTTCTTACGGAGTTGGTGTTGAAAGAACATTCCCAGTAAACTCCCCAAGCATCGACAAAATTGATGTAGTAAGAAGAGGTAAGGTAAGAAGAGCTAAGCTATTCTATCTAAGAACTAGAGTTGGTAAGGCTGCAAAAGTTAAGGAATTAATATAAGAGAGGGTCTTTATAGACCCTTTTTTCATATTTAGGATGGTGTATATATGGTTAAGGACATAGTTGAATTAATAAAATCTGTTGTAATTGCCATAATAGCTGCAGTGCTCATAATTACCTTCGTTTTTGAAACTGTTAGCGTAGACGGACAGTCTATGTCTCCTACATTAACTCATAAAGACAGGCTAATTATAGAGAAAGTTACATATTACTTTAGAAAACCTAAGCCGAATGATATTGTTGTAATTAAATATCCTGCTGATACTAGAGAAAAGTTTATAAAAAGGGTGGTTGCTGTTGCTGGTGATAAAGTAAAAGTGGAAGATAACAGATTGTTTATAAATGGTGTAGAAAAAGACGAACCATATTTAAAAGAAAAATTTATTAACGGTTTTTATAATGAAGTTACTGTTCCTGAAAATACAATTTTTGTTTTAGGGGATAATAGAAATAACAGTAAAGACAGCCGGTCACCAGATGTGGGATTTGTAAATTTAAAATTGGTGGTTGGAAAATCGGCTTTAAGAATATATCCATTTAATAAGATAGGAAGGACTAGATAATTATGGCTATAAATTGGTTTCCTGGGCATATGGCTAAAACTAGGAGAGAACTTAAGGAAAACATAAAGCTTGTTGATGCAGTTATTGAAATAAGAGATGCTCGAATAGTAAAATCCAGTGCGAACCCTGAGGTAGATGACATATGCGGTAATAAACCAAGATTAATACTTTTAAATAAAAGCGACTTGAGTGAGGAAAAAGTAACAAATGAGTGGATAAAGGCTTTATCTAAAGATTACATAAGTGTTTTATCTGTAAATAGTGTATCGGGATCTGGGCTAAACAACATAAAGCCAGCCTTGGAGAAAATTTTAAAGGAAAAACACGATAGGCTAAGGGCAAAAGGCTTAGCCAACATAGTAACTAGAGTTATGGTAGTTGGAATACCTAACGTTGGAAAGTCTTCATTTATAAATAAGATGGCAAAAAATAATATTGCCAAAACTGGTGATAGACCTGGAGTTACAAAAAGTAGACAATGGATTAAAACCAAGCTGGGTATAGAACTCATGGATACTCCTGGTATACTCTGGCCTAAATTTGAGGATGAAGAAGTGGCTTTAAATTTAGCTTTTACAGGCGCTATAAAGGATGAAATTATGGATATTGAGGAACTGGCACTCAAGCTTATTGAAAGGCTTCAAAATTATTATCCTGAGAGATTAATTAATAGATATAAATTAGAATCATTAAGCGAAGAGCCACTAGAGAATATGAATAATATTGCAAGAGCTAGAGGTACATTAGCGCCAGGGGGAAACATAGATTATAATCGAGTTTCTGTATTGTTGCTAGATGAATATAGAGGGGGAAAACTAGGGCAGATATCTTTAGAGAGGCCTTAGTATAATAGAATTTAAATATGGAACATATGAATTTATTAGATATGAATTTTAAAAACATAAAAAACTATGTAGATAGTTTAAAAAATGGATATGAAAATAGCAATATAAGTCAGCAGCAGCTTTTGGAAGCTGCTGCTGTTTTGAGTGAGGACAATAGGAAAAATGTTCAAGGTCTTTCTATTAGGTTAAAAAGCTATGTTGAATGTATTAATAAAGAAATTGATAGAGTAAATGGTATGTATGCTTTTGACAGACAATTTTCATCCAATGCTTTTATTGCTGGGGTAGATGAAGTTGGGCGTGGTCCTCTGGCTGGCCCTATTGTTGGAGCGGCTGTAATACTGGATTTAGATATAACTAATGATAGAGAGTTGCTGCTTGGTATCAAAGATTCGAAAAAGTTATCCAGCAGATCAAGAGAACAATTGGCAGAAATAATAAAAAGCAAAGCCACTGCCTATAGTATTTCTTTACTCGATAGCAGCATGATAGATACTAGAGGAATCGCATGGTGTAATAATGAAATATTTAGAATGGCTGTGCAGGAACTTGAAAGGCAGCCTGATTTAGTTTTATCAGATGGATATCCTATAAAAAACTTTAGTTTGCCAAACAAATTTATAATTAAAGGTGATGCAAAGAGTGCAAGTATTGCTTGTGCTTCAATAATAGCTAAAGTATACAGGGATAATTTAATGAAGGAATATGCAAAAATATATCAAGACTATGGCTTTGAAGACAACGCAGGCTATGGAACTCAAGAACATATTACTGCACTTAAAAAACAAGGCCCTTGTAAGATTCATAGAATGTCGTTTCTAACTAATATTTTATAGTTTATAATCTATAAAACCCTATGTTTATAAGAAGATAAAAAGTTAACTTGTTACCTTTTTATCTTCTTATAAATTTTAAGCTAGAGATAAATATAGATTCTATATTTGAAATGCATTTTTTATCAGTCTAATTTTGTGGCAGTTATCAAATTTGTTAAGCATTATCTCTACAACATCAAATCTAAAATTTAGCTTATATAGTTTTCTCATCATTATATAGTACTGTGCGGTTTTATAAATTTTAAACTGCTTGTAAGCGGTTACTGCTTCGCTAGGAGCACCATACAAACTGTCATATCTGGTTTTAACTTCTATAAAAGCTATATGCTCATCATCCTTTCCTATTATATCAAGTTCTCCAATTTTGCACTTGAAATTTCTTTCAATTATTGTATAGCCCCAATCTATTAAAAATTTTTCTGCCAAGTCTTCACCGAAGTTGCCTATAGTTTTATTTAGTTTTTTCATATGAGCACTTCCTAAAAGAATAAATAGATTTTCTTTAAATAATAAGCTAATTTAATTGAAAACTCAAGTAATTATTTATATACATCTTAACTTATGTTATATAATCAAATTTTATTGTCAATAATTTATTCCTAGAGGTGATATTATGGCAATTAAAATTGCTACTGCAGCTTTCAGCGGGATAGATGGAGTTATAGTAACAGCTGAAATAGATATAAGTAATGGACTGCCTTCTTTTAATATAGTTGGACTTGGAGATGCAGCTGTTAAGGAATCAAAAGAAAGAGTCAGATCGGCTATAGTTAACTCTGGTTATGAGTTTCCAGTAAATAGAATAACTATCAACTTAGCTCCTGCAGATTTAAAAAAAGAAGGCTCACAGTTTGATCTTCCAATAGCAGTAGGTATTTTGCTTGCTACTGAGCAAATAAAAATAAATGATGTTCATGAATATTTATTTTTAGGGGAACTTTCATTGTTAGGAGAAGTCAAAAGAGTAAAAGGTGTGCTTCCGATTGTAATAGAGGCGATAAATCACAATATAAATAAGTTTATTGTACCAAACGAAAATGCCAAAGAAAGTTCAATAATAAGAAACTCATCAATTTATCCCTTTGGCGAACTAAAACAAGTAGTTGATTTCCTTGAGAATAAAGATATGCTTCCATATACTTTTGAGGATACCGATTATGAACTAAATAATTTAAATTATGATTTTGCTGATGTAGTTGGACAGGAGAGCTGTAAAAGAGCAATTGAGATTGCCGCTGCTGGAAGCCATAGCATTGCATTGTGGGGCCCGCCAGGTTCAGGAAAGAGCATGTTGGCTAAAAGAATACCGAGCATATTACCTTCCTTGAGTTATGAAGAAGCTTTGGAAGTAACTAAAATATACAGCATAATAGGGCAGCTAAAGGAAAATAGTCTATTATCAACACGCCCGTTTAGAAGTCCTCATCATACTAGTTCATCAATAGCTTTGGTTGGCGGTGGACGTAATCTAAATCCAGGTGAAATTTCACTTGCTCATAACGGAGTGCTTTTTTTAGATGAGCTTCTGGAATTCAAAAAAAGCGTATTAGAGGTATTAAGGCAGCCGCTAGAGGATAAGAAAATTACAATTTCACGTGCAAATGGCAATGTTAGCTATCCTGCAAATTTTATGTTGGTAGGAGCATTAAACCCCTGTCCGTGTGATTAACACCTTGTACAATATCGCTATCTTTAGTAAAACTGTACTTAACCTTGATATCGACAGATTTACGACCATTTAGCTGTTCTATAGTATATACATCAATTCTTTTAACTAGTGTTTTAACTATATCTCTTTTATCCTTAAAAGTGATTCCATTTTCAATCTTTTCTTTCATAGTAGCAAGTAGCAATTCAACTGAATTAAATTTTTGTTCTAGTATAGATTGAGAGTTAATTTGTTTATCTAAATCTATTACCAACTCTTGGTTAACTAAAAGCTCATCATTAATTTTACTTAATTGTTTTTCCACATCAGTAGCACTAATTATTTTTCGCCTGAATAGATCTAATATTGACTGTTTTTCTTCCTCTTTAGTGTTTATAGAAACCTGTAATTGATCTTTCTGTCTTTTAAGACTGGTTATCTTATTATTAGTATCCTCTAAATTCTCGCGTATAAGCTCTACAACCTCTCCTGGATTGTAAATAAAGTGAAGTATGTCATCCCAAACTAACTCTTCTATAAATGCCCCAGGAACGTTTTTAGAAGCACATTTGCCGTTTAGTATACCGTCATAACTGTATTTGCTTGTGCATGTGTAGAAATTTTTATTCCTAGCCTTATAGGTTATTCCCATATAGTTTTTTCCACAGCAGCCACACTTAATTAGGCCTCTTAAGAGATAATCTTGAGTTGAATTTCTCATAGCGTCAATCTGATTTTCTTTTAAGACATTTTGAGCAGAGGTCCAAGTATCAGAGTCTATGATACCAGGAACTTCTCTTGTTATGATTTCTCTATCTTTTTTATTGCTTCTCTTCCCATATTCATGTATCCCCATATAAGTCTTGCTCTTTATAATCCTTTGAATAGCAGTAGGTCTCCAAATTCCAGCAGTGGATTCCTTGCGCTTTCCTCTTAGTACCTTCTTATCTAGTTTTTTATAAGATGATGGTATTCCTAAAGCATTTAAGTAATTCGCTATTTTCACTGAACTATATTTTTGATTTACAGTTAAATCAAATATCATCCTTATTACTTCAGCCTCAGTTATATCAAAGCCAGGCAGGGGAGAGTCGTTTACTTCTAAATAACCTTTAGAATCTACTATATAACCATAAGGAACAATACCGCCTAACCACTTGCCGTCTCTAGCAGCTCTATTTGCTCCATGCCACATTCTTTCAAGTATTGTTTCTCTTTCGAGGTCAGCAACACCAGCGAGCATAGTTATCATAAAGCGTCCAGAGGGATTAGATGTGTCAAAAGGTTCAGTCATGCTCTTTATTTGTATTCCATAGTTTTCAAGTTCATATAAACTGTTAAGAGTTACACGAGCTGACCTTCCGAGCCTATCTAATTTATATACTAATAAAGTATCAAATAATTTATTTTTGGCATCTTCAATTAAATACTTTCCTTCTGGCCTTTCATGTAGTGGAATCGTACCACTTATTCCTTCTTCTTTATAAACTTTAAAAACTTCTAAACTATGTAAATCACAATACTTTTCAGCAAATATAATTTGATTTTCGATTGTTCCTCTATCGGCTTGGTCCTCTGTACTTACTCTTACGTAGACAGCAACTTTCATATATTAATCCTCCTTAGTATCAAAAAATAAATAAACCCACCACAAGCAACTAAGCTTATAATGGGTTTCATGAACCTCTAGATGATCTAAACGGGAATGTGTGGGTTTCTAGATATAATATATCAAACGGATGTTTGCATGTCAACGTGTTTTTTAGTTCGTTTAAGAGTTTAATACCTCAGAATTCAAATTAATTTTTTCTATAAAAGGTATCACCTCTGAAAAGGTCATAAAATAAGAAGATTCTTCTTGAAGGATATCAAAAATAACCTTATATTTGTTATCTGTGGAAAAATCAGCATCCGCAACAAAAACTAGATTATATGTGCCTTTTAATTTATATGCATCATAAGCCCAAGACTTTACGCTAGATACAAGATGGCTTGGCATTTTTCCCTCAAACGTAAAGAATTTGAATGCATAATTACCTAATATTAAATCAAAGTTTAGAGATTCAGAAAAATATCCTTGAGTACGTTTGCTTGAAAAATCAATATTTTTGTTTTTGAGAATATTTTTAAGATAGCGATATTGATCATCTTTATTTGGTCTTTTTTCTTTTGAAAAATCGAAGCGTAATATCATCTTTTTAGTTTCTTCAATAAATGACTCAAAATCATCCTCTTCTGTAATTGTAATTTCTGTAAATTTAAAATCATTTGCGTAGAAGCGTATATAATTTTCTATACTATTATTCTTGCTAAAAGTAAATTCTTTACTTTCAACTTCATCTTTAATTCCCTCTAGTTGAATTTTAAGAAATTCTATATCTAACTCATCGTTAAAATTACTTACTCTTTTCCAATTTGTTGTATATTCAAATCTATAAATATTTTCAGTAATATTATGGAATAAAATTCCTAGATTAATACATTCTTTAGTAAGGAATGAAGTATAGTGGCAAAAAACAGAAAATTTTATATAGGCCATTTGGCTCACCCCCTAATATTGATAACTTAAAATTATATTTATAAGAGTATCTAAATTTTTAAATCTGTAATAAAGATACTCCGCTAAGGCTCTATTTTCACTCGTATTACTTTCCCATTCACTAGGTATATTATTAACTATATTATAAAAGAACTCCTTGTTCAACCTATTAAGAAATAAATTTTTTGCTTCTAACATCGATACTAAATCTACTTTAATAACTTTCTTAAACATGGAATATAAATATGAATTACTTTCCATAATTGTTACATCTTCAATATCATTATCCTTTATGCAAAACGATAATTGATTACTATCCCACAGACACTGCTTATTGAATGTATGAGAATGATCTATTATGTACATTTTTTTTGATTGTTTGGTAGTATTAATTAAGAGATTACCTTTATTTCTATCACTATTATAAATAAGATGATCAAAAAGTAATATCGAAGGAATCAACCATTTATAATTTTGTGAAAACTCTATGAGTTTAAAATTATTAATTACAGTTACATTAGGTAAATATGTGGAATAGAATCCTAAACCATTATTATTATGTCCAAAATCTGTTAAATTATAAATGCTTTGATCAACCTTTGTGAATTTATCTATTTTACATATGCCGCATTCTGGTGTTGTTAAGTGTAATTGCTGCGCTATAAGGTAACATACTAACTCATTAATTAAGACCTTATTGCCCTGTATATTATTAAAAGGCTTAACAACAACTTTATTGTTGCCACCTGTGCCCACAATAGGCTCAGTGCAGCCATTTCCGATAACAAAATCTAGGCTATCTATATTAAGTATATCCAATTAAGTAATCACCGCTTTCCAATTGAAAGTAAATGTTTAATATAATAAAAGGGTTGGTGCTCAAGGCTCTCAAAGTATGGTCGTACGCATTTTTATTTTTAGTTATTGATATGGTTCGACATATTAAATGAAGTTACGACGTATTACATAATTTCAAATATATGTATATAGATTGTATAAAAAATTACTTAAATTAATTTAATTTGAGTTGTAATAATTCTTTAGGCATATTAATACTCGCTGCTATTTGCTCCATTGTAAAGTATTCAGGATAGTGATTAATAAGATCATCCTGTATAAGTAATTCAGATGAAAACATATTTGCTTCTATCTCATATTTATTTTTTATATAAAAAGTATTTTTTTCGATGAATAAAATATTTAGCTTTGCATGTAGCATAGCATGTCCTAATTCGTGTGCACATACTAAAAGCCTGTTCAATTCATCCAAGGCGTTATTAATATGTATTATTTTATTTTTAGGGCAGGCTTGATAAAATCCTCTAATATTGCCTAAAGGTTCATATAAAATTTTAATCCCTAAACATTCAGCAAGTTCAAAAGGGTTATTTGTGCCATATTTTTCAACTAGCTTTTTAACTATCTTTTTTATATTCAAGATATCCTCTCCCTAATTCCCCGACCATTAACCCATGATTAACTTATTTATTTTCTTTTCTGTATTTTTTAGGAGTATATTTCTTTTTATTTGAAATCTTAGCATATTCTAGACCGTTTTTGATAGCTTGTTTAAGGAGTAATAAATCGTCCTCATCTAATATCTCGCCATTTAGCATAAGTCCTTCCTGGCTTTCTATATAATCCATAGTTTGGTTCAAAAGTTTCTCAACATCTTTTTCATCTTTCTTTGTTAATTTGTTGGAGTTTTCATCAGCGCCTGATGTAACTCTAACTTGGCTATATGTGTTAGGATTGTAGTGCTTATAAGAATCTGTTTCATTATCATACTTAAATACGGTTCTTCTCTTAACTGCATTAGAATTAGCTTCATCAAACTTGCCAAGCTCAATAAACAAATCGTATAAACTTATATTCATTGCATCTGCTAATTTTTCAATAACCATAAAAGTAGGCTCAATTTGCTTGCCGGTTCTTGGGTCAATGCCGGTTTGCAACTTAGCTACATAAGTGTGGCTTATGCCTGCCAATTTAGCAAAATCACGTTGAGACAAGCTGTTTTCATTCATATAATTAGTAATAATTTCACTCAATGTTTTCATTTAACACACCTCTAACTTTATTATACTTGTAAACAATAGATTACAAAAGCTAAATAAAAAATAAATTCGAAAATTCTTGCATAACATAGTTGACAACCGAATATAATATCGTTACAATAAAAATGTAAACAATGGTTTGCAACACGAAAGGAGGTGGAAATTATGGGTAACAAAATAAGAGAAATTAGAGAATCCATAGGATTATCCCAGGAACAGCTCGCTTCTGAAACACATATTTCCAGAGTTTACCTATCTAAAATAGAAACAGGCAAGAGCAAACCATCATATTTAATTGCTTATAGGCTTTCCAAGAGATTAGGTAAACCGCTAGAGGAACTTTTTTTTAACCTTGATGGCAACCATGGTTTGCAATGTGTTACTGAGACTTGCTATTAGTATCTGTAGTTCATTGAAAATTAAATTGGAAAACGGAGGGATGTAGAGTGGGGAACGATTTACAAATCATAGATGAAAGGCAGTTGCTAGGCAAAAACTTTAGAATGTATGGAACTTATGAAAGTCCTTTATTCTTAGCGAAGGATGTAGCTGAGTGGATTGAATATAATCCAAACAAGGTTAATGAAATGGTTGCAATGGTAGATGATTCTGAAAAGCTGACCGAAACAATTTCGTGGTCAGGTCAAGGGCGCAAAATGTGGTTTCTTACTGAAGATGGGTTATATGAGGTTTTAATGCAAAGCAGAATGCCTGCCGCTAAAGAATTTAAGAAACAGGTAAAACAAATTCTCAAAGATGTAAGAAAACATGGAATGTATGTCAAGGAAGACCTTCTGGATAATCCAGACTTACTCCTAGACATATTGACCAAATACAGAGATGAGCGCAAGAAGAGACAAGAGCTAGAGCAAACCAACACTATATTAATGCACGTTAATAAGACCTATACAGCTACTGAGATAGCAAAAGAGTTAGGATTCGCATCAGCAATGGCGCTTAACAAGGAACTATATGATCTGAAAATTCAATTTAAGCAAAATGATACATATGTTTTATATTCAAAATATGCTGATAAAGGTTATGTAGAAATTAAACAGGAGGTATTAGACAACGGTAAAGCTATTTACCATAGACGCTGGACACAGTTGGGGAGAGAGTTTCTTCTCAAAGTAATACAAGAAAAAATAGCAATATAAAAATTAAATAGGGTTTCGTGACGAGGGATGAGGGCACTAAACAGGAGGGTTTCTATGTTTGATAGTTTTAATGAGTTTAGATGTCCAGGATGTAATAAATTAATTTTTAGGTATAAATTGAAAGGTTCATTAGTAGTAGAAGTTAAATGCACCAGATGCAACAAAATAGCTTCATTGGCTATAGGAAGGATGATGAATTCATGGGAAAGTTAGTTTCAGTAGAACATGAAAAATTTAAATCAGGACGATTTGAATGTACTGTTATAAAAGAATTCTATGCGGGGGAAGAGGAGAGTGCTGCACAACTTAAGGCTCTGAAGTACATAAAGGCATTAGGAACTAGGAAGGATGCGATTTAGTATGGCAATAAAAGTTAGAGTAAGCTGGCCAAATGATAGGGAGGATTTGGAGATAAAAGTAGCAGAAGTGCTTGCTGAAATACTTGTTAAAAAGCTAAACACAGAAGAAGTTGAAGTATTAATAGAAATATTAAAAGATGATTCAGTGGATTTGAGAATATAGAAAGGATGTCAAATCAATGAGAGAATCCTAAAGAAAGGCTGCAAAGCCTTATAAAAAATTTTACTTAGCCATAAAAGCATAGACTTCTCAATATATTCTATGCTTAAGAAAAAAGAATAGAACCGGGGGATGAGAAAAAAGTGAAAAATGGTAAGAAACCAAGCATGGAAGAAAAAAAGTTTCTAACTAAACAGGGGTTGGATCCAGATGACTACCTAAGAACAAAGAAGACTGCTGAAGGCTATGAGTTCTATAGGATAAGTACTGGAAAGTTAATAACTATAAGAAGATAGGAGGAAAAAATGAGTGAGTATTATTAAAAGATTACAGATTAAAAATTTCTTGGGTGTAGAAGAACTTGGATTAGAAGCTGCAAAGATAAACATCTTTAAGGGACCCAAGGGTAGCGGCAAGAGTAGCATAATTGAAGGTATTGAAAAAGCTTTTACAAATAAGGATAGACGTACAGAAGTAATTAGGCATGGAGCTGATGAAGCAACATTATTAATTGAGCTTGATAATGGTTTAGAAGTTAGCAGAAGGATAAGAGCTGAAAAAGCAGACTATCTAAAATGCAGGAAAGATAATGAAGCAGTACCTAGCACAGAAAAGTTTCTAAGAAGCTTAATTAATGGAGATATATTTAGACCATTAGATTGGGTAAATATGGGGATAAAAGAACAAACAAAATCAATATTGAGTATGTTGGAGATTGGATGGAGTCAAGAAAATATTATCCGTTGGTTTGGCGAACTTCCTTCAAATATTGACTACTCACAGCACATTCTCCAAATACTCAAAGCTATAGAATTAAAATACTATAATGACAGGCAAGAAGTTAACAGAGAAATTAATGAGTTAAAAACTCAAATAAAGGTCATTCTTGATGAGCTTCCAGCAGATTATGATGGAGAAGCTTGGAGAGACAAGAAAGTTCAAGAATACTACTCCATGGTTAATGAAGCGCAAAAGATTAATCATTGGATAGAAGAAGCAAAAAAACTTCAAGAGAGTTTTGAAGAAAAGGTTAATGCAATAAAAGCAAGTGCTGATAATGAAAAATCAAGAGTAAATTTAAAGTTTAGGGGTCTTAGAGAAGACATAAAAGACATTATAGACCTAGCAAAATCAAAGATAGAAAAGGCTGAAGCTTCTATAGATGGATTAGTTAATACATATCAAACTGGAATAAAAACTATTGAACTTGGTACCCAAAAAGCTAAGCAAGATTTAGAGATTGAATTGCAAGCGAAGATACAAGAACTTAAGGCGGAATATACTGAGAGAATTTCATTTGTAGATAAAAAGTCTACAGAGGATAAAGAAAAACTTAAAAAGCAGCTTGAAGTTACAAAGGAAGAATCTAAGGACTTAATCTCTATAAATGAAAATAAGATAGCTTCTAAAGAGCAGGAACTCTTGGGACTTGATGATTTGGAGAAGGCAGAACTTAAATCTGTAGAAAAAAAAATAATCACTGAAATTGAAAAAGAAAAAATAAGAGCAGGAAAGGCAGCTGACTATCTAAAGAATAATGAGCCAGTTAATTTAGAACCTTTACAAGCTGCAGCTGATGAAGTAGCTGAAATGCAGAGTTATTTAAGGCAGTGGGATATGATGATTAACATTCGTGACGGAAAGCTTGCCGAAAAAGAAAGATACTCTAATGAACTTACTTCAAGAATTAATACAGCAAGAACTCTTCCTGGTGAGCTTCTAAAAACAGCCAAGATGCCTATTGATGGTATTTCAGTTGATGAAAATGGTTTGATTAGGATTAATGGTACCTTAATAGATGGTCTATCTGATGGTGAAAAGTTAGAACTTGCAATGAGAATAGCTAGAGCGCAAGCAGGAGAATTGAAAGTTATTTGCCTAGATAAATTCGAAAGTTTAAACCCTGCAGCGCAACAAAAGTTGATTTCTGAAATGTCAAAAGATGATTATCAATATTTTGTTACAAGCACCATGGCTGATGAATTTGAAATTGAGAAGATAGGATAGGAGGAAAGGTGATGGTTGAATTTATTGAAAATAAGGATCTATTTCCTACAGCTAAAATAGTCTTTGACACTAGAGAAGATGATGAGGAAAGGAGCAAATGGCACAGCAACAGATGCAACAGCATAGGTGGCTCTGAGATAGCCAAAGTTGCAGGTTTTAGTAAGTATGGCTCAGCATTAACAGTATTCAATGATAAACTAGGACTTTCAGAAAAGTTTAGAGGTAATATCCATACAGTCTTTGGAACAAGAATGGAACCAGTTATAAAAGAATGGCTTCCAGAGGACTTTAAAAAAACTACTGATGTTGAACTGAAAATATATGATTATCCATACATGATGGTTCATAAAGATTATGAGTATTTCTCAGCAAATATTGATGGATTGGCACATTTAACACAAAGACTAGTGTACTGGGAAAATAGAGATACAGGCGAAATCAAGACCATTGAACCAGGCGAGCTTATAGGAATTGAAATTAAGACTGGTTCAGAGTTCTTAAAGAAGATGTGGGCAGGTGAAGAAATTCCAGATGAATATTACTGTCAAGTCCAGTGGTACATGGGTATAACAGGGCTAAAGCACTTCCTGATTGTTTATCTACTAGGAAAGGAAGTTAATTGGAAGGTTATACCTAGAAACGAAGATGATATCAAAGCTTTATTCAATATAGGAGCTAGCTTTTGGAACAATAATATTTTAAATAAGTTAGCGCCAGATCCAAGCGGACTAGAGTGTGAAACCAAAGAAATCTTATACCGTCAAGCTATAGACAACGATATTGAAAGCAGTATTAGTGATGGAAAGTTATCTAAGTATAAGGCAGTAGATGAACAAATAAAGGCTTTAGAGAAAGAAAAAGAGCAACTAAAGCAATTGATCTACTTAGATTTAAAAGATTGCAAGAAAGGCTCAGACGGAACTTATAAGATAAGCAGATGGACAGTTAAGAAAGACAGTATTGATACAAAGATTCTAAAAGAAAAATACCCAGTAACTTATGCAGCTGTGCTTAAAGGTCAAACAGAATATGTGAGTATGAAAATATCAGAAATTAAATAAAGGGAGGAATAACAATGGCAAATGTAAATGGAGGCTTAGTAAGTAAGAAACCTCAAGAAAGCCAACCGACAACACAACAATCAATTGGTGTTAAAAATATCTTAGCAAATATTAATATGAAAAAGAAGTTTGAAGAAATCCTAGGTAAAAAAGCTGCTGGATTCATGGCTAGCATGATTAATATATCAAATACTGCACTAAAAGATGTAGAGCCATACAGTATTGTAAGTAGCGGTATTATTGCGGCAACTCTAGATTTGCCTATAGATCCTAACTTAGGATTTGCTTGGATAGTTCCTTATAATGGGAAAGATGCTTCAGGAAACAGAATTAAGAAAGCTCAGTTTCAAATGGGTTATAAAGGATTTGTACAACTAGCATTAAGAACTGGTCAATACAAAGCAATTAATGTAATTGAGATTTATAAAGGTCAACTAAAGTCATGGAATCCACTAACAGAAGAATTAGAATTTGACTTTGATTCAAAAGAAAACGATGAAGTTATGGGATATGCTGCATTCTTTAAGTTAGTTAATGGTTTTGAAAAAACTGTTTACTGGTCAAAAGAGGACATTTTAAAACATGCTAAGAGATTTTCAAAAACTTTTAATAATGGTCCTTGGCAAAGTGATTTTGATGGAATGGCGAAAAAAACTGTATTAAAAAACACTCTAAGTAAATGGGGAATCTTAAGTATCGAAATGCAGACAGCTTTAACAGCAGACCAGGCAGTTATAAAAAAGGAAGTTGCTGAAGGAGCTGATATTAGTGGAAACATAGAGTATGTAGATAGTCCATCTGACAATTCAAATGTAATTGATGCAGAGTATAAGGATACTAAATCAGAGCAGCAAGAGGACATTTATGAAGGGACACCTTTTCAAGATTAAAAATACACCCTTTGGAGAGGGTGTATTCGCTAAAAAGTAGAAAGATTGGATATAGGTATTGGGGTACCTATATCCCCATTATATCAAAAATGGGGAGGGTTGAGAACATGAATAAAAAAAGAATATATGGTGTAAGACTAGCTGCTTTAGCAATACTCCTTTTTATTCTTAGTATATGTAGTTTAGCTAAGTTTTATACAAAGGACAAACCGCTAAAGATGATATACAAGCTTAGAGAAAATGAAGGAACCGTTGAAGTAGCAAAGAGATTCAACGTAGATCCGAAAACTATCAAATATGATGGTGGGTATCTAATTTTTGAGGTTAAATAAGACAAATTTTTAGGCAGGTGATAACAGAAGATATGGCAGGACTAACATGGATAAAGCTCAATCTAGATATGTTTGATAATAAAAAAATTAAACAGATAAGAAAAATGCCTGGTGGGAATGATATGGTTTTATTCTGGGTCATGCTCCTAACACTCGCAGGGAAAAGCAACTCACAGGGATACATACTCTTTACCGAAAATATTGCATACACTCCAGAAATGTTAGCTAATGAATTTGATATGGAATTGAACACTGTAAAGATGGCTCTGGAGTTATTTAGCAGGTTTAACATGATATCTGTGAAAGAAGAGACCATTGTCATAACTGGGTGGTCTGAACATCAAAATATTGAAGGAATGGAAAGAGCTAAGGTGCTTGCAAATGAAAGAGTTAAAAGACATAGAGAAAACAAAAAAAAGCTACTTGAAGCCGCTCAGGGAGAAACATGTTCAGCAGACTGTAACGTTACAGAAACGTTACAGAAACCGTTAAGTAACGGGTGTGAAACTGACATTAAGAAGATAGATATAAGAAGTAAGATAGAAGATATAAAGAAAGATAGATTGAAAGATACAAGAAATGAACTTAACTTAATCGAGCATGCATACTACAATACCTTCTATCGACAGATGACGCCAGTATATGTGAAAAATACATTAGATATTTTGCATAAGGGTGATTATACAGAACTTATCATTCATGCAATCAATTTAACAAAACTAAGAACTGAGCAGCAAAAGAAAGAAAAAGGCTTTAAGTATACACTTAGTATTTTAGAGAGTTGGATAAACAAAGGATATAAAAACCCTGAGGATGTGCAGAGAAATGAGGGAGAGTTAAAGACCGGTACTGATAGTAGCAACATTCCAGCAGCATACAAACCATTTGAGTTTGAATAGGAGGCTAGATTAAATGGAACTAAGAGCTCTACCTCAGAACAATGAAGCAGAGAAGCAGGTTTTAGGAAGTATTTTAAAACACAATGAAGCAATTTATGACGTGGTAGATATCTTAAAGCCTGAAGACTTTTATGCTAGCAGACATGCGTTAATATTTAGCACAATGATTAAAATGAGCAGCAATAATACACCAATAGACATGGTTACATTAGCTAATATTTTGGGAGCTGATAAAATTCAAGCCATAGGTGGAGTATCCTATCTTGCGGAATTGTTCGCTGAGGTAATAAGTACTACTACTATAAGAAAATATGCAGAAATAGTAAGAGATAAGTCAGAGAGACGAAAAGTAATTAAGACTTGCCAGGATGCTTTAGATAAAGTATATAACGATGAGCAAGTTGTAAAAGGTATCATAGGCACACTTGAGGATGAGTTGCTTAATGTAGGCTTTGAGAATGAAAACAAAATACTTACGGATGAAGAACTCATGGAAAAAACACTGACTATGATTCAGGAAAACTATGAGAGGGGTGGAGACATAACAGGAATATCTACTGGACTCAATTCACTTGACCAAGCCACTAATGGGATAGTAAAAGGTGATTTCATAGTTATAGCTGGAAGACCTTCCATGGGAAAGACTTGCTTTGCATTAAATATTGCTAACAGTGTTGCAAAGACAAATAAGGTGGCACTGTTCGAGTTAGAAATGAGTGCAGAAAAAATAGGAGCGAGAAGGCTAGCAGCTCAAACTTTAGTAAATGCTACAAGGCTCCCAAGAGGTAAGATAGAACCTCAAGAATGGGAAAGAATAATGACAAAATCAGCTGAGATTGCATATAGAAATAACATGTTTACTGATACCACTGCTGGAATAACAATGACGGAAATTAAAGCTAAGTGCAAAAAACTAAAGTTAAAATACGGCTTAGATGTAGTGATTATAGACCACTTAACACTCATAACTCCAACAAATACAAAGGAGAGTAGAGTTAACCAGGTTGGTGAAATAACAAGGCAAGCTAAAATAATGGCTAAAGACTTAGATGTGGCTGTAATAATGCTATCTCAGTTAAGTAGAGCTGTAGAACAGAGAGCTGATAAAATTCCTATAATGTCAGACTTAAGAGAATCTGGGACCATAGAGCAGGATGCAGATTTGATAATTTTGCTTTTCAGGGATGAGTATTATAATCCTGATACTGAGAAAAAGGGCATCATAGAAGCTATAATAGCTAAGCAGCGTGATGGAAGGACTGGTACGTTACAGTTTGCATATAAGCCTGAGTATCAGCTTATAACTGAAAAGCCTAAGTATTAAAGGAGGTTACTAATGAACAGATGGGGAGTTTATGAAGCACTAAAAGGCAGCAGGGAAGTCGACATTGAGGAAATAGAAAAAGCTTCTGCAGAAGAAGTGAAAGAAGGAGCAATTGAATTCCTAATGAGCAAATCAAAAGAAATTGAAATTAAATAGGGGATGCGAAGATGAAGAAAAGTAAACAAAAGACTGATTCAATAGCAAAAGTAGTGGCAACAATGAAACTTGCTAGAAATTTAAATTGTACATTCGAGGAGGCCGCCAAGAAATTAAAAGATATGGATAAAGCTATTTAGAAGGTGAGACTTTGCAAAGATGTTTAATCTGCAATAGAAAACTAGTAGATGAAGAAAGTATAAAACGGAAAATAGGACCAAATTGCTGGAGTTTGGTTCAAAGGCTAGCTAAAGAAGAAAAAGCTAAGCGTAAGGCAAAGTTAAAGTTTAAGAAGTATGAAGTAGAAGGTCAGGTAACAATATTTGAGATGGAGGAGTAAAGAATAATGAGTTTAGAAAATAGTATAAAGGACTGCATAACAAAGGAATTGGAAAAAGGAGTAGTTGAAAAGGTAATATCATCTAAACTTGAGGAATGTGTTTCTTCAGCGTTAAAAGATATGTTTAGCTGGGGCGGAGATGTTAAGAAGGTAATTGAAAATAAGGTTAAGTCTGTAATGATACCTTACTTAGAGAACTATGATTATTCTCAATATATAACAAAGCTGGACTCCGTATTGGTTGATGTTCTTAAAAATACAGCGTTAGAAAACAAAAAAATACTTGAAAATTTCAAAGAACTAATGACTAGTGAAGAAGAATTGAAAAGTATAAACATAACTCAGATATATGATAAATGGTGCAATTACTGTACAGAAGCAATTGATAAAGATAAGATTGACGATTATGACTATGAGGGCGGGTATATCAATACTAGGTTAGATGTTGAAGAAGTAAGTAGTAGTTGGAGTGACTATGAAAAGCAAATTGTTAGGTTTGAATGTGAAGAAGATGAGGATTTAAACATAGAATTTATGCTTACTAGATGGACGAAGTATGACGGTGATACTTACAGATTAACATATGAGAAAGTCAGCGACCTAAAATCATTGAGAAATTTAGGAAAGTTCGATATGTATCTGATGAAATTAAATCAGGCCTATCCAAAGATAAGTATTGATGATTATAGCAAGAGTGATGAGATATTCATCGAGTACGAAGAATAGTTAAGACGCAATCTGAGAATAAGGTGAAGGAGAAATAAAACTATGTATGATATTGATTTAATAAGAAATTTGTTAATTAAGACTTCGTTGGATGGCAACTTCAGTATCTGTGATACTTGTATTCATCAAAATGATGACAACTCTTGCCACTACATGAACAATAATAAATGCGGTATCAATTTGGAGGAATATGTTCCTAATGCTGATGTAATTAATTTCAAAGTTTAATGAACAATTCAAATATAGGTCGAAATAGTGAGGTGATAAAGTGAAGAAGAATGATCTTCGAAATGAAGTTAAGAATTTAGCAACTAAGCTAGCGACTGAAGAAGTTGAAAGAACAGGAAAAGATTATCACGATTGTATAAGTGCTGCTCTGGATAAAGCTTGCGACATATTGGGAGTAAGTAAGAAGAAATTTGTAACTATGTTTATATAAAAGAAAGGAAGGTAATAAAAATGCGAAACACTGGAATTGTTAGAAAAATTGACGACCTTGGGAGAATTGTTATTCCAAAGGAGACTAGAAGAGTTCTGGAAATTGAAGAAGGAACACCTTTAGAAATTTATGTTGATGGACAGGCTGTTGTTCTTAAAAAATACCAGGCAAGCTGCATATTCTGCGGAGAGGCTGCAGAGGTAAAAGACTACAAAGGTAAGAAAGTCTGCAAAGGATGCCTAAAGGAGTTAAGGAATGCGAGATAAGCTTTTAAACTCTGTTAAACAAGTAGTAGAGGAAGAACTTCAAAGAACATATACAGAGTATGGATTTGGAGATTTTAATTCAAATCATGAGGCCTATGCTGTTATTAAAGAAGAAATAGAAGAAGCAAGGATAGAACTAGATAGAGCTGAGCAAAGGCTAAGATGGGCATGGGAAATCATTAAGAAAAATGAAAATCCAAAAGAATCTATAGAGAAAATAAGACTCTATGGAATATACCTAGCATGTGAAGCTATACAGATTGCTGCTGTAGCTGAAAAATATATAACTTCACTAAAAAAACAAAGGGAGGATGAAAACCATGGAAACAAAATTTAATCTGGAGACGCTTGCCGGTGGAGCTTTCACTGAGAGAGTCAATCAAGCACTTAAGGAGGTAGCTGAAAACATTTTAGATCCCAATACTGACCACAAATTCAAGAGAAAAGTGACTATAGATCTTACTTTTGTAACCAAGGAGGACAGAGATTTAACAGAGGTTGATATAGTTGCTAAGACCAGGCTGGCTCCAAGGACTTCAGTACATACTAAGATTCTATTAGATAAGAATTTTGATGGTGAAGTAATTGCTTCAGAGTTTAAGAAACAAGTAGCCGGACAGATATTCATCAAGGTAGATTCTGAGACGGGTGAAATTTTAAATGATAAAGAAGAAAAAGAAGCGACAGATCTCAAAGGTCTGCAGCTAGTAAAATAATTATATTAATGGAGGAATGTAAAAATGTTAGATAGACAAGCTTTAGAATATTTAGTAAACCTAGGAGAAGTTAAGATTTTAGATGTAGATGGAAAGAAATTTTCCAGCAAAGAACTTTATCCTGTAAGAGATCCTAAACCATCAAAATTAATAGTTGCAACGCTAACAGCATTAGTTGATTATTTAAAATCTAATGTGGATAAAAAGTCTAGCGAAAAGCTATTAATTCATGTTATAAGTCCTGACAAAGTAGCTCTTTATTCAGAGTTAAGAGAGGATAAAGAAAGAGAAATCTATATGCAATGTGAAGCTCTAACTCCAAACAATATTAGATATAACAATTTTATGGACACAGAAAGTTTCAACATAATGCTTCAGAGCAGTTTTGTAGACAATAATGATAAAACTATTCTTCTAAAGGTTACTGGGAATGTAAAAGAAGAAAATGTACAGCAAGTAGGAGATGATGGTGTATCTCAAGCAGTAGCAATAAGAACTGGAGTAGCAAGCGTGGCTAATGTAGTTGTTCCTAATCCAGTAACGTTAGCACCTTTTAGAACATTCCCTGAAATCAAGCAACCGGAATCAAAATTCATATTTAGAATGCAGTCAGGACCACGTGCAGCTCTTTATGAAGCTGATGGAGGAGCTTGGAGAAATGAAGCAATGAATAGGATAAAAGAATATCTTCAAGATATGTTAGTGGATGTGGAGAATATTGAAATAATATCATAATTTAGGACTTACAGTCTTTGAGAGTATAGTTTTACCCCTGTATTCTCAAATGACAATCAAATGAAAGAGGTGATTAAATGAAATACTGTGAAATATGCGGTAGAGAAGCGAAAGAGCATCACATAGTAAAACGTAAACCAGCACCTTTTATGGTTAATACAAAGATTAATATAAAGCACTTATGCTATGAACATCATAGAACCGGAAAAGATGCGCCATATAATAATTATAAAAAAGATATTGAATACAAGTTAGAACTTCAGAAAAAACTCTTTGAACTGTTCGATAAAGATTCTTATGAGGTAAAAGAAATACAAAAGATATTAGGGATATCAAGTGATGAAGTAAATTCCTTAGTTAAAACATTAAAGCTTCATAAAGAGGGATATGACAAGTTGGACATTGTTTTAAGGTGTATGGGAGGGAGGCTGTATAGTAAATGATTAGATTAATTATTCCTGGAGAACCAATGGGCAAAGGTAGACCAAGATTAGGAAAATTCGGGGCCCATACTCCTGTAAAAACTCTAAATTATGAAAATCTTGTTAAAGAGATATTTATGATAAATGGACTTAAGTTAATACCTGATAAACCGCAGTTAAAAGCTGTTATAAGCTGCTATTATTCAATCCCTGAGTCGGCAAGTAAAAAGAAAAAGGAATTGATGAAAAATAAAGAGATAAGACCTACTAAAAAACCTGACTGTGATAATGTGGCCAAGATAATCTTAGATTCATTAAATAAAATAGCATATGCAGATGATAGTCAAATAGTAGAGTTAACAGTTAATAAGTGGTACTCGCAGAATCCGAGGGTAGAAGTTGAAATTGATAAACTTTAAGGCGAGGTGATAACTTGTCAGCAGTAGATAACAGGCTAGTGAGAATGAAGAATTATGTTGGTAGCGAAGAATATCAAAAATCTAGTGAAAGATGCTTGGCTGATATGAACAGAGCAGAAAGAAGAGAGTACTTAAGAAAAGAAGAGAAGCTAAAGAAATGTATAAATAGTATGACCCCAATGCAACTTGAATTAATAGAGCAGCTAGCAGAAATGAAAGCTAGAGAGTTAGCTGACAATAAGATAGATGAATTTAGAGATACCTTAGACAGATGCATGACAGCTCTATTAATATTATCGATGCCAGAAAAAAACTGGTCTGATATAGATTTGATAATAGATGAGTTAGCAGAGTTAGTTCATGAAGATGTAACAAAAATTCTTCAATTTAAAAATGAATGTAAAGGAGATCAGGAGATTATGAATAAGACAATGCAGAAATATGAGGACGATGTAAAGGTAATGTGTGAAAAGCTGGTAAGTGAAGGAATAAAACAAAAGAAAGCAATAGATGAACTTATGGTAGCTTTCCCTAAATTAACTAAGAGTATGTTGACAAATGCCTATAAGAAAATTAAGTCTGACTGGGATAA
Source organism: Clostridium swellfunianum (assembly GCF_023656515.1). NCBI lineage: Bacteria > Bacillati > Bacillota > Clostridia > Eubacteriales > Clostridiaceae > Clostridium > Clostridium swellfunianum. Next base: position 2,105,490 of record NZ_JAMOFV010000006.1, on the reverse strand, counting down.
GCAACTTGAAGAAGATTTAGAAGTACAGGAAGCAGCTGACGAGATAATGGAAATTATAAATGAAAATGAGGAAAATAAAGAAGCGGACAAGATACTTGAGGAAGTAGATAAATTTACTGAGCAAGCAGAAAAGGCACCAGTAGTAGTATGCAAAGGAAACAGTTGCAAAATAATATCAGAGCAAGAAGAGACGAAGGTGGAAAAACCTATGAAAGAGACTAAGGCACTAAAAGTATTATCAATGAATTTACAAGGTGAGAATGGTAATTATAAGGTTTGTCAAAATGGAGTAGAGCTATCTAATGCCAATATGATTTTATCCTTCGAAAATGAAGAACAGCTAGATAGATTCGTTGATGAATTTAAGCAAGTATTTGCAATGAAAAACTAATTAAAATTCATAAATTAACAGCATTACAAAGCTTAGTACATGCAGTATTGAAAGTGGTACAAGCTTTGTAATGCAAGAAAAGGTGACAGCATGAAAGTAATGATAATGAAATGTACAAAACAAGGAGCTTGGTGGAATAAATCAATAGGCAAGATTTATGAAGTAACTAAAGAGCTAGATGAGGATTACTTACTAAAAGTTAACGATAAGAAGAATGAGGGTAACCACATATTAAAAAGTGATTGTGTGATTATCTAATAAAAATAATTGTTCTTTGAAAACTGAATAATACGGTATTTAAAAGCAGTAATTTTACTTAGTTTACTAGAAATGGTAATAAGGTATATGATAAAATTACCTTAAGCTTTATCGGTATAGTAACTTTATGCAGAGCAAAGATGACTATATAAAGAGTATTTTCAAGGTTGTCTCATAAGCTGTTGTTCTCCGAAAGATGATGAATAAGAGGACTCCGATGTTTTGTCAGCGGCTGCCTGGATAAGCTTTGGAGTATTATTTTAGGCTTAGTGATATGTACCTATAACGATATTTATTAAGAGAGGTGCTTTTTATGAAACCTTTAGTTTTAGGAATTGCTGGGGCTTCGGGTAGTGGAAAGTCAACATTTAGTGAAATTCTATTAAAAGAATTAACGGAGTATAAGGTTGTAACAATTAGAACAGACAATTATTTTAAGGCAAAATTACCTAAGATTATATCTCCAGTTTCGCAGAATGAGTACGATGATTATAATCACCCTGAAAGCGTTGATTATAAAAAAATTATAACAGACTTAAATAATTTCATTCTAAAGGAATATGATATTATTATTATTGAAGGTATAATGATATTTTATTTTGAAGAGATAAGAAGGCTATTAGATCTTAAAATATTCATAGAATTGGATTCTGACGAACGGATGTATAGAAGGATTAAAAGAAATATGTCTTTATGGGGACTAAAAATGAAGGAAATAGCGGATTACTACCTCGAAGCAGCTAAACATAGAGAAAGAGAATATATTATTTGGACAAAAATGTTTGCAGACATTATAATAAACGGAAATAATTTTGAACCGATTCCATTAGAAGTAATAACGAGCTGGATTAGAAACAGAACTATTAAGAGATAATTTTAGATAAGTTCTCAGTTTTCAGCGCACTATTTAAGACTAAAAAATGAATAAGTTTTTATAATACCGTGTTATTCAGGAATGAGTACTACGGTATTTTTGTTTATAAAAATAAGGGGATGATTAAATGCAAACATTGTGGCAGCCTATACAAGTGCTAGGAATAAAAGAACAAGATAATAGGACAATCCTCCAGGTTGCTATACAGGCTCCTAAGGAGGATATCCTAAGGTATTCAAGCAATGGAATACTGCAAGGAGAATTAAAACTAGATGATGGCAAGCTAATAACAGCAGAGCAGCGTAAGAAGATATTTGTAACGATAAAAGATTTTAGTTTATACACTGGTTATGATGCGGAGTATGCAAGGCATTTATTAACACTAGCTTTCTGTTATGAAAATAATATAGAACCTTTTAGCTTATCAGATTGTAGCTTAGAGATAGCTAGAGAGTTTATAAGCTATTTAATAGAATTTTTCTTAGATAATGACATACCACTTTCACAAACAGCAATAGAGCGTACAGATGATATAGGAAAGTATTTATATCTATGTATAAAAAAATCTATATGTTGTTGTTGCGGTAAGCAGGGAGTTGTTTATAGCTTAAGTAATGACTATAAAATTAGTTTATGTAACATTCATCATGATGAAGCGAAAATAAAGGGATTACAGAGGTTTGAGATGCTGTATAAGGTTTATGGAATAAATATAAAAGACAAAAGCAACCCCTAATTAGAAGTTGCCTTTGCTTTGTGAAGCCAAGAAGTCACTGTAAAACTTAAAAAAATGGTTATTAGCTTATCGAGAATAAACCATCCATTACTGTATAGAACCGCAAAATTAATTGTGATTATACCGTAATGAAATAGAAGTATTATGATAGCTAATATAAAAATAATTAAGTTTAGATGCTTCATAGATATTTCTCCTTTATGGAACTCTACAAATTTTCCATCAAGTGTTTATATCACTCTAGCATCATAAGTAAAACATTTTCTTGTCTTCTGTACATTTAGTATTATTTACCAATATTAAAGAAATATACAACTTTAAAATATAACGAATTTAAAAAATAAACAAGGAGATAAAGCCATGGGAAAAAGTACATTGGAATTAACAACAGTTGAAATGTTTGCGTTAAAACATGCTTTACAGAGTCAGGTTAGATATAAACAAGATAAAATAAAGACTTTAGAATCAACAACATTGCATGATGACAATATAGATTTCTACATAAGGCTAAAGAAAGATGTTGAGCACGAGAAAGAATTAACAGATAGGTTAGAAGCTGGAATCAAAAGATGCAGTCCTAGAGTAAGATTGTAGGAGGAGCTATGAGAGAAGTAATATTATGGATAACCGCGGCCACAACTCTAATATTAACCTTTCATATGGACAAGAAGAAAAGACAAGCAGAGAGACAATTAAGAATTAAGAAATATAAGTGCAAATATAACGAGCAGATTGGATGCTATGGAATGTGCTGCAACCTGTGTGATATTAAAAAAGAATGCCAAAAATGTTGCGGAGAAAATAATAAATACTGCGGTGGCTTAACAGAGGAGGTATAGAGTGATTACAGAAGATGCATTTAGAAAAACAGAAGGAAGACTTTATAGGTATTATTGGCAGCTAAGACAGATAGATAAATTAAAACATAGAGTAGTAATTCTTTGGAAACAGCTGCAGTCAATAGAACACGATATCAAACAAACTAATGTTACTATCGAACCAGAAAGCAGGAGTTTTGACTATAGCAAAGTAAGGGTTCAAACATCTAATGATGGTACAAGCTATGCAGAGAATGAAATAATTAAGGAACTAGAGAAACTACATAGAGAATGGCAGAGAACTAAGAAGAATCTCCTTAAGACTAATGCTCAAATTAGAGAATTTGAAAAGGAAATAGCTGATATAGGCTATGTAATTAGTCTTTTAAACGAAGAATGTAAGCAATTTGTGGAGCTTAAATATGGAGAAAGCAAGACTCTTTATGAAATAGCTGACAGGCTGAACATAGGAAAGTCTACAGCTGGTAGGAGACGTGAAGAGATTGTTGAAGACATAGCAAAATGGCTGAATCAGTAAATGAAAATATTAGGAAGAGACCTTAGAAACTTTAAGGAAGGACAATGATCATTGAAAACTAAATAATATGGTGTTAAATAATGAAATATTCCCCTTGCTCTATAAATATTTACATGAACTAGATTGAAATATATGGTATAATTACCGATAATAAATTCGTAATTGTAATGAATACTTCGGTAAACCATTGTGCAATAAGTAGAAAGGAAAAATATTATATGAATGAATTTAAATATCCTTATTTTGTTAGCTATTCTTATGCAAATAGGTTTGGTAGAGCTGGGTATGGAATGATTGAGATATATTGTAAAAAACCAGTTGAAACTTTCGATGATGTTAAAGAATTTATAAATACTATTAAAAAATATAATCCCAAATTAGATAATATAGTGATACTTAATTATATACCGTTAAAGGAACTTAGTGAATAATACAAAAATAGGTACCAGGATGCAGCAGCTCTGTAGATAAGTGCGAATGGAAGATTATTTATATTAGGTGGTGTATAGAATGCCAAATGGAATTGTTATTTTTGGTGCAAATGGATGTGGCAAAACTACATTAGGATGTGAATTGGCTCGTAAACTAAAAATTAAACATTTAGATGTTGAAGACTATTACTTTGAAGAATCAGAAATTCCTTACTCCAAACCACGCTCTAAAGATACAGTGATTGAATTAATGCTTGTTGATATAGAGAAATGTGATTCATTTGTGCTTTCATCTGTAAAAGGTGATTATGGTGATAAAATTAGTTCTATGTATAAATTAGGTGTATTCCTATCTGTCCCGATTGATATACGTTTAGAACGTGTGAAACGCAGGTCATTAGAACAATATGGAGAACGTGTTTTAGTAGGTGGCGATATGTATGAGCAAGAACAAGGTTTTTTAGAATTTGTTAGAACTCGCAATCTTTCAATTATTGATGAATGGGCAAAAACATTAGCTTGTCCAATACTTCATCTTGATGGCACTAAAGCAATTTCAGAAAATATTCAATTAATAATTGAGGGATACAATCGCACAAAATAAGCATAATCAGAAACTGTGTTACCACGCACTTTTCTTATAAGGCGATACAATAATAAAAATTGAATATGTAATTTAACACCGTATTATTCAGTAATGTATTTTGCTGTATTATATTATTCAAATCAATATAGTGGGACAAAATCGGGACGAAAACGGGAAAAATATCAGCTAAACATGTGATACAATAATAGTATGAAAAACCATAAATTTTTAATCGCTGTGATTTCATGGTGGGGACTATGGCAACAGCGGCAAAATTAAGCACTCATATGTTGAGTGCTTTTTATTGTATAAGAAAACATAGATAGGCAACCCTATAATGAGGTGTTGATTATGTCTGAATTAGAGGATTTATTAAAGGATGTTGAAATCCTAAGAGAGCAATTAAACCAATTAATAAATGACAAGCAAGGGAATCTAATAGATCCTGAGGTAGTAACTGCAAGCAAAATTTTAAATGCGGCTTTAAATCAATATAATAACTTTATTAAAGAAAAATTTGCAAAAAATATAGAGTGATGTTTAAAGTAATAAAAAGTGGACATATTTTAAATAACTTGTTAAAACATTTTATTAATTTTAATCTCTTAACTCCTTTTTTCAGTTGGTATTATGCCAGCTGTTTTTTTATTAAATAGCATTGAAGGAATCTTAAGTATAATGTCGAATACTAAAATTAGCGGAGACTATTCTCATATAATATTAGCGAAAAGATATGGGTTAATGCTTAGTTATGAAAGAGGATAGACATGAGGAAACTTATATGCAATGAATGTGGAACCATATGGTATACATCAAATAACCTTGATGATAGCATATGTGAAAACTGCGGAGAAATACTTGTCGAAGATATTGAAGTAAATATTGACGATAGACAATCCTAAATATTATGAAAGAGCTCTTAGTAGAGCTCTTTTTGATTTTTAAGGTGTCTTGGTGGGAATTACAATCAATGGTGATAGTAGCAAGAAAGCGGTAGTAGGGTTATTGGTGTTTTTTACTGTTTGCTAGCAGGAATTTAACTTTGTATATAGAAATATACAAAGAGGTGAAAATATGGATAATTTAGACTATCTGATTAATGAGATTTTTGATGAAATAAAAAATTACGAGAAATCATCTAACGAGATTCCGATAGCTTATCAAGGTGTTTTATTATACCATTATACAAGTATTAATGGATTAATGGGAATACTAGAAGAAAAATCTTTTAGAATTTCACAGGCAAATTTTCTTAATGATTCTTTAGAAATAAAGTATATTAAAGAATGCGTGAGAAATACAATTGAAGGGATGAATATTAAAAATAGTGAGCTTTTTGATGAATTATGTGATTATATAGGTATGGCAGAGCATGAATTTAATTGGGATCCTAGCTTCTGGGCTAATAATGCATACATATTATCATTATCTGAAAATCCCGATTCGCTAATGCTGTGGTCATATTATTCCAAATTTGACGGATATAATTTAGGAATAGACTTCTATAAATTATTGCATTCATGTGATAGAGATAGAATAATAAATTTGCATGGAAAAGTTATATATGACGAATATGAGCAATCTAGGAGAGTTAGAGATAAAATAAATGGTATTTTAGATATATATAATAAATATGCCGCTTGTCTTCCAGATGGTGATTTACGCACTATTAGAAAACACTTAATTGAAAGATTTATTCTTAAAATGGGAATATATTCATTGTTTTTCAAGCATCCATCTTTTAAGCATGAGGAAGAGTATAGATTAGTATCAAATATATATTTAGACTTAAACCCCAAATTTCGGAATAGTAATGGAGTCATTATACCGTACATTCAATTGCCAATCGAAAAAGGAAATTTTCTTCCGGTAAAAACTATTACAATTGGACCCAAGAATAATATAGATATAGCAGAGAAAGGGGTAAAGAATTTTATACAGTCCATTGGGTATAACTCAAGTGACATTAAAGTAAATAAATCAAAAGTGCCTCTAAGATATTAATATATTTATAGATTTTGAGCTCTTATAAGGGCTCTTTTTATTTTATATTTAATTATTTAATCTATTAAAGGAATGTGAAATAAATGTGGTTAAAAGAGTATTTAGAGAAATATATTTTTACTTTACCAGAGAAAGAGATAGAAATTAACTCAGTAGAAGCAAAGAGTGTAAAGAAGCAGAAGTATTGCAAGAAATTTAGATTAAGCAATAAAAATATATGCAGATTTTATATAGGCAAAGATATAGCTAACTGTTATGATAGATGCGCTTTGAAGAAGATAAAGAGATATAAATTATTCAACAATAGCAGGAAACCTCATCTTACTATAGAAGTTATTATGTATAAGGGAGGGGATTTGCTTGAATCAAGAACAAAAAGAGAAAAAATTAAAATACTTACGAGAACAAAAGGAGAATCCTACAGGAAATTATAGAAAATATTTAGTTAGAACTTATGGATATATACAAAATGACTCCAAAGTTGATAATAGAGGATGGAGTAAAACAACTCTAAGAAAAATGATGAATTATGTTTATGAAGGAAATCCAGACCATATGGCTAATGAATTAGTAGTTGAATATAAAAATACACTTAGAGATTTAGGATACATAAAAAATATTAAAGAAAACGGAGAGTGGCATACTTATATAATTAAAGAACTAGATTTTTAAAATATCAATTTATTTATGAGCTCTTAATGGGCTCATTTTTTATAAATAAATCTAATAACCATTTAGGGCAGGTGAGGTGGTAATGGGAAGGCAGAGAAGTCCGGATAGAGATAAAGCATTTGAAATATATAGAGAGCATAAAGGAAATATAACAAACAGAGAAATTGCTAACATACTTAATGAAGATGAAAAGAAAGTTGCAGTATGGAAGCAAAGAGATAAATGGAATGAAAAAATAAATGTTGTACGACAAAAGAATGAAAGTTGTACAACAAAGAAAAGTAATAAAAATAATACTAAAAATAAAGAGTCTGTGCAATCAGAAGTTACTGAGATTGATAATCCGGAACTTAATGTTAAGCAAAGGCTTTTTTGTATGTATTACGTTAAGTATAGGAACAAGACAAAGGCATATATAAAAGCTTATCAATGTAGTTATGAAAATGCTCATGCTAATGCATATAAGCTATGGCAAAACATGGCTGTTAAAAATGAAATAGATAAGCAATTAAGAGAACTTCGAGATGAACTAAAATTAGATGTTCAGGACTTAATACAAAAGTATATTGATATTGCTTTTGCTGATATAACTGATTTCGTAGTGTTTGGGCAGGAAGAAGTTCCGGTTATGGGAGCTTTTGGTCCAGTAGTAGATGAAGATGGAAACCAAGTGACTAGGATGGTTAATACAGTCAAGTTTAGGACATGGACAAATGTAGATGGAACTTTAATAAGTGAAATTGGGCAAGGTAAAGACGGTGCGAAATTGAAACTCTATGACAAAATGAAAGCACTAGATTGGCTATCAAATCATATGGACTTATTAGATACAGCAACTAAAGAAAAGCTTAAGCTTGAGAAGTTAAAAATAAGCGGTGGAAATGGAGAATCAGATAAGTCAGGTGTAGAAGAATTTATAAAAGCTACAACAATGAGTGAGGAAGATATAAAAGAACTCTTTAAGGATGATATAGATGAGTAGACGAAAGAAAACGGTCAAAGGATTTAGGTTCCAACCATTCTCTCTCAAACAGAAAAAGCTTTTATTCTTTTGGGAAAAAGGATCACCATTTGCTGATAGAGACATAATTATTGCCGATGGAGCTATAAGGTCAGGCAAAACTATAGCTTGTATATGCAGCTTTCTTAGGTGGAGCTTAAAGCACTTTTCAGGAGAAAACTTTATACTATCTGGAAAGACAATAGGTTCACTTAAAAAGAATGTTATAGGACCTATGCAGCAGATATTAACAGCATGGGGTATTAAGTATGAATACAATAGGTCAGAAAACTTTATTATCATTGGAGACAATACATATTACATGTATGATGCTAGCAATGAAGCTTCACAGGATAAGCTGCAAGGTTTAACAGCTGCTGGAGCCTTGGCTGATGAAGTAGCTTTGTTTCCTCAGAATTTTGTTGATCAGATGATAGGACGTTGCTCGGTAGATGGGGCAAAGATATTTATGAATTGTAATCCAGGAAGTCCGTATCATTTTGTTAAAACAGAGCTTATAGATAAAGCTAAGGAAAAGAATATACTTTATATGCACTTCGATATGGATGATAATTTAAGCCTTTCACAAAAGGTTAAACAGAGATTTAGACGTATGTTTTCAGGGGTATTCTTTAAGCGTTATATCCTTGGATTATGGGTACAGGCTGAAGGAATTATCTATGACATGTTTGATGAAATTAAGCATAAAGTAAAAACAATTGAAAGAGCTTATAAGGAATTCTATGTTAGTTGCGATTATGGTACTCAAAACGCAACTGTTTTTCTATTATGGGGCCAGTTTGAAGGTAAATGGTACTTGGTAGATGAGTATTATTACTCTGGTCGAGATAAAGGAAAGCAGAAATCAGATCCTGAATACTATAAGGATTTAGAGGAATTTGTAGGAGAAAGAAAAGTTAAGGCAATAGTAATAGACCCAAGTGCAGCATCCTTCATAGCTCTTATAAGAGAAAAAGGTAAGTTTACAGTTAGAAAAGCTAAAAATGATGTACTTGAGGGAATAAGGAATGTAGCAGCATATCTAACCGATGAGCTATTATTGTTTAATGATAATTGCTACAACACATTTAAAGAATTCTTCTCCTATATATGGGATGAAAAAGCAATTCAGCGTGGAGAAGATAAGCCAGTTAAAATAATGGACCATGCTATGGATGCAATCAGATACTTTGTAAATACTATACTGCAATTCAATCAAGCAGCATATGAGAAAGAAATTTATAGCAAAGGTAAAGGGGTTATTAAGCCTAGCCCTTATACCAATAAGAAAGGAGGCGCAGTATTCTAATGTCAGATGTGAAAGAGACACTTTTAAAACTTTCTGATGCAGAGAAAAAAGAGAGATTGAGAGTAAAGTCAGATTATCATTTTTATAAAGGTAAATGTGAAGATGGAAAAGCAGCTAAGCAAGATAAGTCTCTTTTGGGGCAAAGCTGGGAATCGAATGATAATGTAGATTATACTCCCACTCAGGACATAAGAAATAAGGTTAAACCGTTACTTAAAAAGCAAGCAAGGTTCATGTTTGGAAATGAGCCTTTTATTAATTTCAAGCCAAATAATATGAATGATAGTAATAAATGTGAAGAGCTCAGAAAGTTTATTGATGATGTGCTTGAAGCGAATAAATTTTGGAACAATACTAGAAAGGCTTTTTTAATGAGTACAATCAAAAAACGTGTACTTTTGAGAGTGGAAGCCAATCCTGGTATGCCTATAATTATTAAGTATGAGAATATAGAAGATTTTTATTATAAAGAACAAAACGGTATCCTTCTGGAAGCAAGATTTTTCGAGGAAGATGAAGCTAATGCCTTTACCGAAGCCGATAAAGACAAAATCTATTATATTCATGTATATTGCTATGATAAACCTGAGGATAGTAAGGAGGTAGTAGCTTTTTACAAGCAGCTAACTTATAAAGGTGATGATCTAATAAATCCAACAGAGGTAAAAGCACAACCCACAGGATTTTCTAGAATACCATGTTGGCTTATTAAGAACGGTGGAGAGCTTGGAGATAGCTTCGGAGAATCCGATGTTGACGAATTAAGGGAGCTGCAAAATCAGTACAATAGGAAGAATTCAGACTTTGCAGATGCTTTAAAGTTTCAAATGTTCGGTGCTGAAAGCATTATTGATGGAAACCCAGATGATGTAAATAAGCTTACAATAGCACCTAATGCTGTACATGCTATAAGAACTGATGATAATGCTGCAAACAATAACAAGCAAGCTGTAATCCAAAGATTAGAATACAACATGGGAAATGCTGAAGCTGCTAATTCGTACCTTGATAGATTAGATCATGATATGAAAGATATACTTGATATGCCTGATATAAAGGATTTATCTAACATTCCAAGTGCTAAGGCAATGAAATACATGTACAATGACTTAATTGGACGCTGTGAAGAAAAGTGGAATGATTGGGAGCCTGTGTTAAAAGAATTAATCAACTTTATTATAGAGGCAGCTCCATACTGCTATAAGAATAAATTTAAAAATGAGTGGTCTAATCTAGCGTATACTTTGATATTTACTCATAACTATCCATTGCCAGCTGATGAAGAGGATAAAAAGAAAACAGCAATGGATGAGGTAATTACAAAGGTTAGATCTATTAGAAGCTATATTAAAGAGTTTACGGATGAAGAAGACGCTGAAAAGAGCCTTAATGAAATACTTGAGGAGATTACATTAATAGCTTCAGCAGAATCCGAGCAGCCACAATTAAATACTGGTGGTTCAAATGAATAACGAGTACCTTAAACTAGTTCATGAGGCCCTAAATAAAAAGATAGAGCTTGCTCAGAACAATGCAAAGCAGCTAAAAAAGCTTTATGAGGATGTAGCAGAGGATTTATTAAAAAAAGCGTCTAAGTCTAAAGGATTTAATAAAGCTTGGCTAAATGATTACAGTAAAGTTGTGCAGAACAGATTGAGAGAGCTTGAAAATAATATTTATGAACTTAATGAGGATGCTCTAAAAACAAGTTCTCAAATTGCAGCCGCTGTACAAGCTACTTTCTTTGAATACCTAGAGGATAAGTTTGAGTTAGATATTCCTAAGGAGCTATATAAATCAATTTATTCGATACCTGAGGACATAGTTTTAAAGCTTATTAGCGGTAATTTATATAAGGATGGTAAGGGGTTAGCAAGTAGGATTTGGTCATCTACTAATAAAATGGGGCAGGACATAAACTTTATATTAGCTAAAGGCATAGCAGAGCAGAAGTCTTATTTAGAAATGATAAAAGACCTAGAAAAGTACGTGGATCCAGCAGCTAAAAAGCCATGGAACTGGAAGACAGTTTATCCAGGTGTAAATAAGCAAGTAGATTATAATGCTCAAAGGCTTATGAGAACTGGTATAAATCATTCCTTTTATCTAAGTTCTATGGAAAGCAATAAAAGAAATCCTTATGTAGAATCTGTGCATTGGGAGCTATCAGGGCAGCACTACGAAAGACAGGTTAAAAGATTTGGTCGTGATGAGTGCGACGATTATGTTGAGCAGAATAAATATAATTTAGGTCAAGGTAATTTTCCTAAGGATGAAGTACCAATTCCTCATGTTCAATGTTTATGTACGCAATATGGTGTAATTACAAAAAGTATGGAGGAAATAGGCAAAGAGTTAGGTGATTGGATAGCTGGCGGTAATAATCCAATGCTTGATGAATGGTACACTACTAACGGAAAAAATAATGCTTTTAGTAAATTAGCTGTTTCAAAAGAGGAAAATAGTGGTATAATAAAAGCAATCTTGAAGGAAGGAGGAATAATAAATGAATAGCAGAGAGATTTTCAGTAAAACTAAATTTAATAATAATCAGCTAACTAATGTTTTATCTAATACCTTAGAAGTTGTAAAGGATGATATTTTAATTGTTGAAGAAAGTGAAGATTGGTTAAAAAGAAATGGTAAACCTATTGTTGTAGAATACAAGGCTTTCTTAGATGATAAAGAAGAAGATGATGAATATTATGGCTATCATTATTATGACTTGTATCTTGATGATGATAGAGTATTGAACAAATTAAAGGACTTACAAAAAGAACTGGGCAATGATGTCATAATAGCATTAGAATAAAAACACTTACTTAGCAGTAAAGAGTAAGTGTTTTTTTATTGTAGAAAGGAATGATTATGAATAATAAACTTATTTGCGATAAATGCAAAAGAGAAATAAAACTGAAACAGAAACACACCAAGATAGTAAAAATAGAAAATGATATTGAAAGAATGTACTTTAAATGCCATCATTGTAATACAAAGTACACTATATCTTATACTGATGATGAGTTCAGGAAAAATATTAACACTCTAAATGTTATTAGGGTTAAGTTAGCAGATAAAAGCATTTCTGTTGAAGCAGCTAGTGAGCTAGTGAAAGAATACGATACTTTAATGGCTAAAAATAAGCTAATATCTCAAGGATATAGAAAAAAGTATGAAAGTGTAGTGTGATATAGCACTATTAGGATATCTAATCTATAAAGTTCAAATTTATAATATTTTTTTAAATCATTCGATATGCCATAGACTTAAAGTATAATAAAGGTGAGTATTGGTAGTAAATGAAAGAATATTATTTCCGTAAGAAGGAGAATGAAAATATTATGAAGGGTACAATATTTTGCACATTATTAAAAAGAGAGATTTCTGAAGGATATTGTTTTGAATTATGTAATATTGCATCGGACGATATTCTGATTGAAGAAGACAAAGGGAAGATAACAGACTGGAATAAGGCTCAGAAGATATGTAAAGAATGCGCCAGATATGAAGAATAGAAAGCACTTACTAAGTAAAAATAGTAGGTGCTTTTATTATGCCTGAAAGCGAGGTGAGAAAGGTGTCTAAGTATAGAAAGAAACCAGTAATAATTGCATCTGTTCAATTCGATGGAACAGATGCAAGTGTTGAATGGCTATTACCACAACTAAAAAGTGGAGAAATAGGGAGAGCAACAAATAAACTTTACATTAAAACGTTGGAAGGAATTATGACAGCAGATAAAGGTGACTACATTATTAAAGGTGTTAATGAAGAATTTTATCCATGTAAGCCCGATGTATTTGAGAAAACATATGAATTAGTTAAGTAAAGTCTTAGAAATAAGGCTTTTTATTTTACACCAAAATCGTCTTTTTAAGCTTTACTTGTAGACGTAAAAGAATAAATAAGCAACTCTATATTCGTGGTCGAGACCCACGTAAAAAAGCGTGAATAGAGCAATTAAGGAGGATTTTATATTATGCCAAATTTAAAAGAAATCATAGGTGAAGAAGCTTTCAAGGCTCTTCCGGAAGATACTAGAAATAAGTATAAGGACACTGACTTTGTAAATAGTGCTGATTATGTTCCAAAAGAGCGTTTTTCTCAGGTTACAACTGAAAAGAATGATTATAAGCAGCAATTAGCAGATAGAGACAAGCAACTTACAGATTTACAAGGCAAGGTAAAGGATAATGAAGCCTTAACTCAGGAAATTGAAAAGCTTAAAGCGGCTAACTCTACTACTGCAGCTGACTATGAAAAGAAACTTCAAGAAATTCAGTATGAATCAGCTATTAACAATGCGCTCAAAGATAGCAAAGCAAAGGATATAAACCTTATTAAAGCTTTGTTAGATAAGAATAAGCTAAAGGTAAATGGTGAGGAAGTTGTAGGCATTAAGGAGCAGCTAGAGGCTATTAAGAAAGATAAGGATTACCTATTCGAAAAAGAAGTACCTGGAACTGGTTCATTTAATACTGGGGCAAAGAAAAATCCAGATGGTGGCGAAGTAAAGAGCTTAGGCGAAAGACTTGCTAAGGAAAAGGCAGAACAAGTTAAATCAAGTGAAGAAATTAATAAATTTTTCAAGTAGGAGGTAAAAAACAATGAAACAAAGCTCAAGAACTATTATGGGTGAACAAAAGAACATTCTTGCCTTAGCTGGGCAATTATTTCAAAACACTAATATAAAGGTCAATAAGACTGTAGCAACATTAACCAATGGGATTTTGCCAGCAGGGACAATAGTAGACAAGACTGGGAAGAGTGTAAATACTGCAGCTTTAGGAGCAACTGCCTTTGGTATTGTTTATGAAGATGTAGACTTTAATAACTCTAAGGGAACTGAGGTAGTACCAGTTACTATTTTTGGTTTTGTAAAAGAAAGTGCACTTCCAGCAGTACCGGTTGCAGAAGCAAAAACAGCATTAAAAATGATTCAATTTCTATAATTTAAAGGAGGAATAAACATATGAATTTAACAGATTTTATAAGTGCAAAGGAAATAGCATTATACATTCAAAATCTGCCACCAAGAACTACAATAGACCAAGCGCTGTTTCCAAATACAAAGCAGTGGGGAACAGAAATAGAGCTTGCAAAAGGCGCAAAACAAAGGCCAGTAGCTTTAAAAATGTCTACTTTTGATGTAGCTGTTAAACCAAGAGCTTTAAAAGCTAATTTAAAAATTGATAAGAAAGAACTTCCGTTTTTTAAGGAATCTGTACTTATCAAGGAAAAAGATAGACAACTGCTTATGATGGCGATGCAGGCAAATAATCAAAATCTAGTAGAGCAAATTGTTTCACAGGTTTATGAAAATTATCAAAGCCTAGTCGATGGTGCCGGAGTTCAAGCAACCAGAATGAGAGCTCAATTGCTCCAAAAGGGTGTTATTAATATTGTAACTGAAGATGGTGACATAGTAGTAGACTATGAAATCCCTGCAGCACATAAAGAAACACTTTTAAGTACTGCAAGATGGTCTGATCCTTCAGCTGATATTATAGGGGATATACAAAGATGGCAGGGAGTTTTAACTGATGAAGGATATGCAGCACCAAGCAGAATGTTGTTAACAAAGACTACCTTTGGATATATCTCTCAAAATACAGCTATACTTAATGAATTAAAGGCTCGTAACATGGGCGAAGTTATAGTAACTAGCCAAGATATAATAGCTTATTTAAACAGAAAGCTAGGAATATCTGTAGGTATCTTAAACGGAACGTTCGTAGCTGAAGATGGCTCAACAATGAACTATTATGAAGATAACTATGTAACTCTAATTCCGGATGGGGCCTTAGGTAAAACAGTATATGGAACAACTCCTGAGGAGGCTGACAAGGTATATGGCAGCGGTAAACTTGATACTCAAATAGTTAACACTGGTGTTGCTATTACTACAATGCTCAAAGAAGATCCTGTTACTGTAGAAACAAAGGTGTCTCAATTGGTGCTACCAAGCTTTGATAGGGCTGATGAGTGTTTCTTTGCAGTAGTTGCTTAGGAGAGGGCGGAAAGCCTTCTCTTTTTATTTTGATTTTGAAAGGAATGAGATAAATGGCTAAGGAAAAAAGAACTGTTAGAGTTAACGCTAAGATTAACCTAAAGTATGATAAGGATGTTGTTAAAATAGGGCAGGAGTTCCTAGTTAGAAAATCAGATATAGAGGATATAGGAGCTTATGTAGAAGTTCTAGGAGAAGTTGATAAGGAAGCCTCCAAAGGAGATGGAGCAAGCAATGAGGATGATAAGAAAAGTGAAGAGTAGGTGAGATAATTGGATGATTTAACTCTTCTAAAACTTTTAATCCAGGAGAAGAAATATCCTTACTTTACAGATGAAGAATTACAAGGTTTTCTAACTGTAAATGGGGGTAACGTAAAGTTAACAGCAGCTAAATTATGTCTTATGAAAGCTGACATGGAGAAATCCATTAAAGTAGGACCAATTACTATAGAAAACCCTGAGCCTGAATACTGGACTAATTTATCAAAACAATATATGACAGAGTATCAGCAAGAAAGCAATACCAATAATGTTTCAAGTGGTTATTACAACACTTCAATGAGAAGAGCTGATGAAATATGATAGATAAGGAAAGATTAAAGCAGGCAGTTATTAAAGGTGTTAATCAAATGCCCTCAGAGTGTAAAGTCTATAGGCAAAAGTTAAATAATTATAAGGAACCAGAAGGAGCTCCTGAGTTAATAACTACCTTGGTAGGATTACTATATAAATCTACTACCACAAGGGATATAAACATTAAAATTCAAGATAAGGGAGAAGTTTTGGAGCAACAAAATTCTAAGTTTTTAACTGTTTATGACAATGAATCTTCTAAGGTGAAGACTGGTGATATTTTAACTATTGATAATAAAAGGTATAGGGTAATAGATCCAGGTGAAAATTTTAAGGTTTATTTTGATATGGTGGTGGAGTAAGATGGGCAGCTTAAATTTTATTATTGATGATGTATTAAATAAAATGAATTCGCTTAATAACAAGGTAGATAGAGCTACTCAACTATATGCAGAATCTGCAGCTAAAAAAATGGAAGCGTTCATGAAGAAAAAAGCGCCTTGGACTGATAGAACCGCCTTAACCAGACAAGGATTAAATGCGAGAGTATTTAGAACTAGTTCTGGTAAGGAAATAAGATTATCAAGCCCTACGGAACAATTTAAATATCTAGAGCTAGCAAACGAAAAAGGGTATGCCATTGCATGGCCAACAATACAAAGATTTAAAGGTGAAGTAATAAAAGGCTGGGCAGAAATGATATCAAGGATTAGGTGAATGTATGACTAGAATATATGATTATCTTAATTCAAAAGGAATAGATGTATACTTTATAGGTCAACATCAAGGGGAATGCGATAATCCTTATGTTGTGTTAAAAGATGATGGCACAGTAGGTCAGAACGATTCAAATAAAATCGGAGCTCAAACTGTAGACATCATTTTTTTTATACCACAAAACCAATTTACTAAAAGTATATCTTATAAAAAGCAAGTCAAAGGCTATTTAAAAGAACTTAATTTTATAAGATATACAGGTGTCGAAAGCGGCGCTGTTACGGATGATGAAAAGAAAGCAATAACATTTAGTGTCATGTATGAAATATTAAAAAAATTGGAGGGATAAACATGCCTAACTTGGAAGGTAAACCAATTGTTAATATAAAGAAAGTGGAAATAACTACAGAGGAAACTATACCTAAAACTTATACGTGGGAAACTGCTTCAGAATGTGAGCAATCTCCTGATATATCTGAGGGCGAAGAAGCAATTCTAAGGGTTAAAAATACCGTATATGCTACAGATAGAACTGAAGATATAGTTATCGGTACAACTCTTACTTTTAAAGATAATTTATTTCATCCTGAGGTGATTGAAGTAATTGACGGAGGTACACTAGTTTATGATGCAGTTGAAACAACCAAAGCAACAAAATATGAACCTCCGGTTATCGGTTCTCCGGTAATTAAAAAGAAATTTACATTGAATATCTATACTGAAGAAAAGGATGCTGATGGTGAGGTTACTGGATATGTTAAGTTCTCATACCCGCACTGCAAAGGAAAACCATTCAAAGCGAGTGTAAAAGATGGAGAATTCTTTGCTCCTGAATACACTTGTGTTAGTAGACCCAAAAAAGGTGAAAAACCTTATGCAATTGATTTTTTAACCCAATTACCATAATAGGAAGGAAGTATGTATATGAATATTACTAGTATTGATGAATTAAAAAACATAGCCAAAGGTCAAATAGTTGAGCTTCCCGGTTTTGGAGATGGTAAACCATTTGTATGCAGGGTAAAAAGAGCAAGCTTACTAGGTCTAGCTGTAAATGGTGCAATACCAAATCCCCTATTATCAGCTGCAAATCAAATATTCTTTGGAAAGAGCTCTAATAAACAAGAAGTAAGTCTTAAGGAAACCGGGGAGATATTTGAAATAGTAGCTAAAGATTGTTTGGTTGAGCCTAGCTATGAACAGATAAAAGAAGCAGGATTGACATTAACAGATGATCAAGTTGTAACCCTCTTTAATTATTCCCAAGAAGGTCTAAAAGCACTGGAGCACTTTCGTACAGAGCAGGGAAATACTGAGGATAATAAGAATCTCACAGAAATATAATCAAAGACCTAGCGAGGTAATGGATATAAAAGATCCTTATCTCGCTTTTTGTTTTGATGAGGCTGTAGAACTAATTTTAATGCAACAGTATGTTGATGAAAAAGGATACCTTAGGTGGAAAAACAAGCCTCGGTGGAAAGAAACAACAAGTAAAAATATTGCTCAGAACAATAACAGTGAACTTATAGCTGAAATGAAGAAAGAACTAAAGAAATACAAGTAAGGAGGTGGAACGATTGATAAGTGCTGGAGAAGCAGTAGCGATATTATCATTAGATACCTCACCTTTTAAATCAAGTTTAAAATCCGCAGGACAAGATTTAAAGATATTTGTAGATGGAACGGAAAGTGGAGGAAAAAGAATTAAAGCTTTAGGCTCATCTATAACTACCGTTGGAACTACTTTAACAAAGGGATTTACATTACCTATTGTAGGAGCAGGCGCTGCCGCAACTAAAGTTTTTGTGGACTTTGAGTCTCAGATGAGCAGGGTTAAAGCAATATCAGGAGCCGCAGGTGCGGATTTTAAAAAGCTTAATGATGAAGCAAAACGATTAGGTGCATCCACTGCATTTAGTGCAAAAGAAGCAGCTGAGGGAATGGAGAATCTAGCAAGTGCAGGTTTTAGTGTAAATGAAATAATGGATGCTATGCCAGGTATGTTAGATTTGGCTGCTAGTGGTGGTACAGATTTGGCAGTAGCAGCTGATATTGCAGCTTCTACATTAAGGGGATTTGGACTAGAAGCTAATCAGGCTGCTCATGTATCAGATGTCTTAGCTAAAGCGGCTGCAGACACTAATGCTGGCATAGAAGATACTGGCGATGCAATGAAATATGTTGCTCCTGTCGCTAGAGCTATGGGATTAAGCTTAGAAGAAGTTACAGCAGCTATAGGTGAAATGTCTAATGCAGGAATTAAAGGTAGTCAAGCTGGTACTGCACTAAGAGCATCACTTTCAAGGCTTGCGAATCCATCTGATGAGGCTGCAAAACTAATGAAGAAATTAGGCTTTGATGCTTATGATTCTTCAGGAAAGATGTTACCTCTTAAAGATATAATTGCTAAATTACAAAAGTCTATGAGTAAGCTAACCGAAGAGCA
Source organism: Clostridium swellfunianum (assembly GCF_023656515.1). Classification (NCBI taxonomy): domain Bacteria; kingdom Bacillati; phylum Bacillota; class Clostridia; order Eubacteriales; family Clostridiaceae; genus Clostridium; species Clostridium swellfunianum. The sequence goes on along the minus strand of NZ_JAMOFV010000006.1, from coordinate 2,086,122 downwards.
AAAGCAACAGGCTATTGCAACAATATTTGGACAAGAGGCTATGTCTGGAATGCTAACTCTTATCCAAGCAGGACCTAAAGAATTAGAAAAGCTAACCACTAGTTTTAAAAATTCTGATGGAGCAGCTAAGAAGATGGCTGATACTATGAAGAATAACTTAAAAGGGCAGTGGGATAACTTTACTGGTGCAATAGAAGGAGCTGCAATTGCAGTAGGAGAAAGACTTGCTCCTATGCTAGGAAAGTTAACTGAAAAGATGAATAAGGCAGTGGACTGGTTTAATAATCTATCAGATGCTCAAAAGGATCAAGTTGTTAAAATCGGATTAATGGTTGCAGCAGTTGGACCATTATTAATGGTAGGTGGAAAAACAATCAGTACTGTAGGGGCTTTAGTTGGTGGGGTAACTAAACTTACTGGGGCATTTAAAACTCTAACAACAACTACAACGGCAGTTAAAACAGTGGCTACAGTAGCGAATGGAGCACTGGGTGCAACAAGTGTAGCTGCAAGTACAGCAGGAGCTTCAGCTGTTGCCAGTGCTGGTGGATTGGCTGGATTGGCAAGTGGTTTAGGTGGAGTTGTATTAGCGGCAGCACCATATTTATTAGCCGCAGGTGCTGTAGCAGGCGCTGGATATCTTATTTATAAAGGATTAAAAAAGGAGACTAATCCAGAACTTGCATTATTTGCCGACAGAGTAGAAAATACAGCAAGTTCGGTAACGGACAGCTATGGTGAAATGAGTACCAATATCCAGACTAGCACAACAAAAATAAGTGAAAGTACTAAAAAGGCTGTTGGTTCATACCTGGAGCTTGATAAAAAGGCTACCGAGTCTCTTCAATCTTTAAAAATTAATAGTAGCAAAATAACAAAAAATATAGCAGATAATTTGTCTACAAACTTTGGAAATATGGGAGAACAAATAAAGTTAGGGTTAAAAGAAGACTTTGATGAGCAGTATACCATAATGCAGGATTTTTATGCTAAGTCTAATGCTTTTAGTGATAAAGAAGAAACCGAGTCTTTGAAAAAACTACAAGATAATTATAATTTCCAATTAGAGATTGTAGATAGTGGTAATAAGAAAATCAATGAAATAATCAAAAAAGCTACTGACGAAAAAAGAGAACTTAAAAACGAAGAGTTCAGCATAATAGCTAATATCCAGGATAATATGAAAAAACAGGCTATTAAGACATTATCCGAGAATGAGGTTGAAGCTCAAATTATACTGCAGAGAATGAGTGACTATAATAGTAAAATTACTAAACAAATGGCTCAAAAGCATATTCAAGAGCTTAATGCTAGCAGAGATAAGGCTGTAGCTATAGCTAATGATGAATATGAAAAAGTTATTGGTGCTATTATCAGGATGAGGGACCAAAGTGGAGAATTAACTGCGGCTCAAGCTGATACATTAATTAAAGAAGCTCAAAGACAAAGAGATGGTATTGTAGATTCAGCTGAAGAAACTAGGCAAAAGGCTGTTGACAAAATATTTGAAATGAATACTGAACTAGCAAATGATGTGGATCAAACAACAGGCAAAGTAGTAAAATGGTATGAAAAAATATTTACATCTTGGGATAAATGGACACCTAGTAAAAAATTCTTTGAATACACCGTAACAGCTCGAAAAAATCAAATAAGTTCAGCAATACCTGATGATGGATATGCCACTGGTACTTATTCAGCTGGGAGCGGATTAAAATGGGTAGGTGAAAGAGGACCAGAGCTTATTGATTTAAATGGTGGCGAAAGAATTTATAATGCGGCTGAAAGTACTAGAATTGCTAATTCACTAACTTTAGATGGTACAAGTGTAAATAGCAATAGAATTGAAAAGTTACTAGAAGAACTAAACAAGGCTATAACAAATAGTAGAAACGAGAGAAGTAATGAGGTTAATGTTACTCAGAATATTTACTCAACAACAGCAAGCCCTAGCGAAGTTGCAAGGCAGACAAAAAACAACTTGCGAAGATTAGCACTAGAGTGGTGAGGTGAGTTATTTGGAAGAAAAATTAATATATACTAATTCTCAGGGCTTAAGTGCAGAAATATCTCATTCAAGCATTTTTTTTCTTAATAAAGTCAATGGATTAGATGCAATTAAAAGTACATTTTATACATCCAAAGGTATCAAGCAAGATGGGGTAACTATTATAGCTCAAAGTTTAGATGTAAGGGATATATCTATTGAAGGTACAATTGTTTCTGATGAACAAGAAGAGACTCTTGGTTATAGAAGGGAATTAATAAAAATTTTCAACCCAAAACTTACTGGTGTTTTAAGATATGAGCTGGATGATTTTATAAAGGAAATTGATTGTAAGATTGAAATGCCTCCTGTTTTTCAGCATACAGAGTTTAATTTTAAAAGTTTTCTCATTCAATTAATGTGCCCTGATCCATTATGGAAAAACGCGATTACAACAGGTGAACAAATAACTACTTGGATAGGGGGCTGGAAGTTTAAATTTAAGCTTCCTTTTAAATTTAAGACTAAAGGTGAGACTAAGAAGAATATTTTTAATAGCGGTCATGTTGAAACTCCGATTGAAGTTATTTTTAAAGGTCCTGCAACTAATCCATCAATTATAAATCAAACTACAGGAGAGTTTATTAAAATTAATAAAGTACTTACTAGTGATGATACTCTCTATATAACAACTGAGTTTGGAAATAAGAAAGTAGAAATCGAAAAAAATGGTGCAAGAGCAAATGCTTTTAACTATATTGATTTAGATTCATCTTTTTTCTGGCTCCAGGTTGGAGATAATCTAATTGAATATACTACTGAAAGCTTGGAACCTCAAAGTGTTGAGATTCGATATAAGAATAGGTATTTAGGAGTCTAGGAGGTGATACTTTGGAATACTATGGTTTTTTTAATGGAACGCAGGAATATGGACAGGAAGAATTTAATAGGTACTTTGATAACATATATGAAAGTGGGGTATCTGTAGAAAACGGCTCGATGACTTTAGCTGTAACTAAAACTGTAACTGGAGTACAGGTAGAGAAAGGTTTTTCTATAATCAAAGGGTTTTATCTATATAATGATAGTGTCAAAGCTATCACAATACCAAGGAACGCTAACTATGATAGAATAGACAGGATTGTAGTTAGATTAAACTTAAGCAGCAGCACAGTAAGTATAGCATTAAAACAAGGCACTGCAGGAAGTAATCCTCAAATTCCAGCGCTACAAAGGGATAATCTAGTTTATGAATTAAGCCTAGCTCAGGTATTAGTTCCTAGAAGCGGTGATTTTATTGTAACTGATGAAAGATTTAGACAGGATTTTTGCGGAGCTATAAGGCCTAAAAATTTAACAGAATTTAATGATATGATTAATGGCCTTCAGGAGCAGTTTGATAGATGGTTTAACTCTCAACAGACAAAGGGATGGAGAAATATTTATATACAAAGCACACAACCAACTCCAAGGGTGGCAGGTAGCATATGGATAAAAACGTTGTAAATATAAGGTTTTTTGATAAGGATATAAATTTTTTAGGAGAAGTAGATAATTTTACTTCTCTTTTTTATATACGAAAATGGGAAACCTTTGGAGAGTTTGAATTTCATCTAGTTTCTCTTAATAGAGAGCTTATTAAAAAAGGTAATATCATAATGCTCAATAAAGATGGCAGCATGACAGGAATTATAGAGCATATCGAGATAAATGAAGATGAGCAAGAAAATATAACAGTTAAAGGATATTCTCTTGGGTATATTTTAACTCAAAGAATTACAGTTCCACCAGTTGGATATGCTTATCATTCTCTTAATTCTAATGTTGAAGATACTATGATTGCCTTAGTTAGAGCTAATGCAGTAGATCCTGTAGATATTAATAGAAGAATTCCTAGACTAGTGATTAATCCTTCTAGTTCAAGGGGGCAAAGATTGGAGTTTCAAACTAGGTTTAAAAACTTAGCTGATGAGCTTACAAAGCTTAGCAAATCCAGTGGTTTAGGATTTACTATAGAACTTGACTATAAAAACAGACAGTTTGTATTTAAGGTTTTAGAGGGAAAAGACCTAAGCACTACTCAAAATATTAACCCTCCATCTGTCTTTTCTGTACATTATGATAATGTAAGAAAACAAAAATACATTGAAAGTAATATAGGCTATAAAAACATGGCTTTTGTAGGAGGTCAGGGCGAGGGAGAAACTAGGCAAATAGAGTATGTAAATAATGAGCTTAGTGGTTTTAATAGAAGAGAAATTTTTATAGACGCAAGAGATATTAGCGGAGAGGGAAGCTTATTAGATAGAGGCAAGATTAAAATCGCAGAAACACCTCAAATATCTAGTTTTGAATGTGAGGCTGAAGCTTTAGGGTATAAAGAAAGCTGGAATTTAGGTGATATAGTCACAACTTTAAATAAAAAGTGGAACCTATTAATGCACAATAGAGTTACCGAGGTTAGGGAAGTATGGGAAAGCAGTGGATATAAAGTAGAGCCTACCTTTGGAACTACTATTCCTTCATTTCCTGACAAAGTCAAACAAGCTACTGACGCTCCTATACAAGAAAATATACCAGGGCCACAAGGCGATATAGGTGAGAGAGGACCGCAAGGCTATAGTGTCCAATTTCTTTGGAATGGAACTAAGCTAGGGATAAAGCGAGAAGATGAAGCAAGCTATACTTATGTCGAATTGAAAGGAACTACTGGCTCACAGGGACCTCAAGGCACAGGGCTTATGTTTAGCTGGAATGGAACACAACTAGGTGTAAAAAAAGAAACAGATGCTGTTTATACTTACGTGGATTTAAAAGGTGTAAAGGGAGACCAAGGTATACAAGGGCCAAAAGGTGACCAAGGATTTCAGGGCATTCAGGGAATACAAGGTGTTAAAGGAGACAAAGGCGATAAAATAAAACATCAGTGGTCAGGAACTATCTTAAAACTTGAAAACACTGATGGTACTTTTGATGTTGGTGTTGATTTAAAAGGAGCTAAAGGAGACATAGGGCCTCAAGGACCTCAAGGTATACAGGGTGTGCAAGGTCCAGCTGGAAATGGACAATCTTACGTGGTATTTCAGGAACTCTTTAGGGCAATTCAGGGGCAATCAGTGTTTGAGTGGAATGATGGATATGTTTATCCATTAGGAATAAATGCTGTGAAAGTATATATAAACGGTACAAGGGTAAGCAATAAAGCATTTACAGAGCCTGCGGGAAATAAAATTCAAATGAAGCAAGGGCTTAGTGCAGGAACTATAGTTTTCATTGAAGCAATGCAGGCTGTAGTAGATTTGCAAGGCCCTAAGGGTGACAAAGGCGATAAAGGAGATAAGGGTGATACCGGAGCGCAAGGAATTCAAGGAATGCAAGGTGTAGCAGGAAAAAATTTAGAGTTTATATGGAATGGTACTCAATTAGGAGTAAGACAGCAAGGACAAACTACTTACACGTATGTGGATTTAAAGGGTGCCAAAGGTGATACTGGAGCTCAAGGCGCTCAGGGTATACAAGGTGTAAAGGGAGACACTGGTGCACAAGGCATCCAAGGTATTCAAGGTGCCAAAGGAGATACTTGGAAACCTTCAGTAGATTCTAGCGGTACTTTATCATGGTCTTTAAATAACAGTACTACAGCACCAACTACTGTAAATATAAAAGGGCCAAAGGGTGACACTGGTGCCACAGGAGCAACAGGCCCGGCAGGCAAAGATGGTACCCAAATAATAGTTTCATCTACAAGACCAAGCGGACAAGTAGTTGGGCGAGTATGGATTAAAATATAAAGGAGAGCGGTATAATGGCGACAACTAAGAATGCTGTTTATCAAGTAGATAACGGAACAGATTTTGATACTATATATTTTGAAACAAAGGCAAGTCTGGTTAAAACTAATTCAAGTTCGGATGTTGAGACGCAATTGGCAGATATTCTGAGCCAGATGGCTGTAAGGCCAATTATAACTACATCAGCAAGAACATACTATGTAAATGCTAGCACAGGTAACGATAATAATGATGGATTAACTGCTGGAACAGCGTTTAAAACTATTGGTAAAGCAGTAGGAGTGTTACCACAAATAATCAATCATGCAATCATGATAAGTGTGGCAGCAGGCGACTATGTTGAAGATGTATATCTAAATGGTAAAGTAGGCAATGGAAACATATCAATCATTGGCGCAGGTAAAACAATAACAAAAGTAAGGTATATAGAAGGGAACCAATGTACCATTCAGCTTTATATTAAATCGCTAGCTACAACAACTAATGTTGATACAATGAGGTTTTTTCGTTGTAATTATGTGATTATAGAAGATGCTACTAACATAGCATCATTAGCATCATCTGCTTTCGTTATCTTTATTGCTTCACATGGAATACTTAAAAATAGCTCGATTAACTATGCTTATGTTGTAGCACAGGCTATAGATATGTCAAATGTACTTGTTGCGAATAATACGGGAAGTGGTAACACATATAATATTATGGCCAATGCAAGTACGGTCTATAAGAGTGGTACTCAACCCTCTGCGACAACTGCAGAATTTTTAAGCAATGGTGGTGAAGTAAGATGATAGGATATATTTATAATCCTGAAAAAAGAGAGATAGCTACTAAAATAGCTAATGTTATAAGGTGTAACGATACGACAATTAAAGGTGATGAAACTGCAGTTCTTGGAACTGGAGAGTACATTATCACAGATTTAGTGTTTAACGAAGGGGATACTTTACCTGAAAATATAGCTGATAGGAGAAGTGAAATACAAACTTTAGCGTCAGAATAGGATGAACTAATAAGATAGGTCAAATTTATTTAATTAAAAAAGAGCGAGTATAAATTTAAACTTAATCAAGAGAACATCATGATATCTTATGCGCATATTTATGTTATAATATGGTATTGATTGTTTAGAAACCTTGAGCATAATTCCATATATGGTTGTGTTGGATTATGTTAAAAAAAGAAAAGGGGACAAGCTATGTTTAAATCAAAGCCTAATTTAAATGATGCATATTTTATATTCGCTGATGATGTATTAGTTGACAGGATACCTTATGAAAAATTTAAAAACCTTATTAAGTTCTATGCTTTGTTATATGATAGAATAATCATTCCAGACTCATTTGTTATAAATAATAAAAATCTGCACAGGTTCTTTTTAGAAGAACAGGGTTATGATTATTTAACAGAGGGCGTAATAGTATTCACTATGAGAGAAGAAGTAAAAGATATACAGGATCTGCTTTATGCGTATCGAGAAAGTAAAACTTTAAATAACAATATTAAAGAAGATACTATAAAGCAGATTCTTGAATATTATAATTTTAGGAATACTTTAAAGTGGAAACTATCAAATGTATCTTCTAATTTCGCAAAGCATATTTTAAATTCACAGAATACAATTAATTTAAAGGATGAAGAAAGAGAATCTTGGAAAGATATCATTTTAAATTTGAATGAGAAAAAAAACTTAACAAGACAACAGATTTACAATCATGCAAATGAAAGATTTGGAATAAATAACGACAATGCAAAATTAATTATGCAACACGCAGATATAGTATATAATTTCAACTTGCCAAATATGTTTATGATTTCTGCAGCATATCCAGAAAGATTGCTTTCAAATAAAGCATTATCACCAGAAAAAGTGTTTTTCTACAGAGAAACATCTAAAGGGCCAGTTTTACAACCAGAAGATTTATTTTCTAAGGATGATTTAATTCTAGATGAACCATTAATATTTTATACTGCAATTATTAATCAACTAAAATTTAATAATATAATAGAAATTCGTAAGACAAAGCAGTTTAAAAATTACCTCAAAAGCATTATAGAGAATAATCCATCTAAAATGGTTAATGCTTTTTACGACTATTGCAAGACTTGTAATCAAATGATTCCTAATATGATATCTGTTGATTACCAAGAAATCAAAGAACTCCATACAAAAATACATATGTTTGAAAGTGGGAAAAAGGTTGCAAGTAAGGTAACTAGTATTATGTTAGGTGTAGTTCCACTTGGGAATGTGGTGAGTACGGCTGCAGAATTTCTAATATCAAAAGGAATCCAATTCACAAGTAAAACTTTAGCAGATAGAGTTACATGTGATTACGAAAGTAGGTCAATAAATGCTAACAGGAGTGTAAAACGAACAATAAAGGATAGCCCCTTTACTGTGTTAGATGATATGAATGAGGTTTTTCAGATTAATAAATTAAAGTAGGTGAATTTGGTTGAAAACAGAAGTATATAATAATGGATACTATCGTGTTTATGATGAAAATAATATAATTTCTCTAGAAGCTCTTAAAGGGGGAGCAGTAATAATCCCAGTTACTACAGATAAAAAAATTGTCTTGATAAAATCCTTTCGTCCATCGATTAATCAATTCTCAACAGAGTTACCTAGAGGATTTTTAGAAGTTGGAGAGCTACCTAAAGACGGAGCAAGAAGAGAACTATTTGAAGAAATCGGTGGAACAGCTGTAAGATTTGAATCATTAGGTGTCACCGCAACAAATAACGGAATATCTAATGAAATGGTTGAGTATTTTATTGCTTGGGATGCAAAATATTCATGTGACAAACTTCAAGTTGAAGAAAACATAGTAGATGCGGTAGAGTTTGACTTAGCTGAGTTAATAAATTTAGCTGGAGATAATAAGATCACAGATGCTTTTACATTATGTGGGGTACTTAAGTTTATTGCTAAGTACAGAAATCTTCGCTAGGATTCAGAAATTCATAAAGATGAAGTCTTGAAGTTTTACATAGACAGTTTAAGGAAATTAGCTTAAGTATAGCAGGAATAAGAGAAACAAATAGCAGTTAAGAGACTTGGAGAGATCCAGGTCTTTTATATTTTACGAAAGTAGGTGCAGTATGGATGATAGAGAATTAATGCAGGACGTTAGAGATAGGCTTATAAGAATTGAAGGAAAGATTGAAACAACATATGAAAAGTACAGTATATTAGAGAAAAGGGTAACAAAATTAGAAGAAAATAATACTTGGCTTTCAAGAGCTGTAATAGGGCAATTAATTGCTGCTATTATAGCTTTTTTTATTATTAAAAAATAAGGGAGGAATAAACAATGTCTTATCAAATCACAGAAAAGTTCATATCCAAAAACCGTTCGGGAAAAGTACTAACAGCAAAGGGAACTGTACTTCACGAAACTGCTACTCCAGGAGCAACAGCAGAAAATGAGTTTCGCTATTTTAACGGAGCCTATAGAGGAGTTTCAGCACATGCTTTTGTAGATCATGAAAGCATAATTCAAACAGTACCTTGGAATGAGCAAGCCTGGCATGCTGGAGGAACAGCAAACAGAAACTACATAGGAATAGAACTTTGTAATTTTGATGATAGAAGTAAATTCGATGAGATATGGAAGCGAGCTGTCTGGCTATTTGCTTATGTTCATGTGAATGTGATTAAAGTTACAACTATCAATAAGGATACCCTTATGTCTCATGCTGAAGTATCAGCTAAATGGAAAGAGACCACTCACCAGGATCCTATAGCCTACTTCGCTAAGTTTGGAAAAACAGTTGACCAATTCAGGGAAGGAGTACAGAAAGCTATTAATGTTATGATTGGACAACCTCAGCAACAACAAAATAATAATACTGTCCTATATGGTACTGTGACTGCAGATGTGCTAAATGTTCGTGATGGTGCTAGTACAAACTTTGGTGTTATTGGCAAGCTTAAAAAAGGTGAGAGAATTAAACTAGGTTGGAGAGAGGGTAATTGGTGGAACATTTACTTCGGTGATCATGGTGGATGGGTAAGCGCAGACTATATAAATGTTTTTGAAGAGGAGCCAAAACCTAAAATACAGTATGGAATAGTAAATGTAAAGTCCAGCTTAAATGTTAGAAGCGGAGCTGGTACTAACTATAGTTTAATAGGAAACTTAAAGAATGGTGTAAAAGTCCGTATAGGTTCAACAGAGGGAGATTGGTATAACATCTATTTTGGCGACCACGGTGGTTATGTTAATAAAGATTATATAAAGTTAGTTTAATATATTAGGGAGGAAAAACAGAATGGATATAATGCAATTTATTAATGAAAAGACATTGATACTAATACCTGTAATATTTATTTTAGGAACAATATTAAAGGGTAATTCTAAAGTACCAGATTGGACTATACCATGGATATTGCTTATAGCTAGTATTGGATTAAGCATAGGGGTTTTAGGAGTCACAATTCAAGCTATAATCCAAGGAATACTAGTTGTAGGAGCTGCAGTATTAGGTAATCAATTATTCAAACAAACTATGGAAGGCTTTAAAGGTAGCATACCAGAAGTTCCTAAGGAAATAAAACCAGATGGACAGATAACAGAGTTTAGAAAGTAGTATTATACCTAGAGGGAGAAATCCTTCTAGGTCTTTTTTGCATTATTTGTCGAATAGTGATGCATAAAAGTTATCCACAAATAGAAGGTTTTTTTCAAAATTTGAAGAATTACTAAATTATGCAAGCTCGGCAAGATAATTAGCATTTTTATGTGTCGGAATAGAATTATAAATGTTGTATTTTGGAAATATATAATATAAAATAATGTATGATTTAAGTGATTGATTTTTGTAAACTTATTGGTTTTTCTTAATAAACTATTTATAGGGAGAGTTCTATAATAGAATTCTATAGTGGGGTGTAAAAATGATAGATAAACAAACGAGATTCAAGATTGAGATAGGATTATCAGATAATATCCATAATTTTGATTTCGAAGATGTGGAAAATAGCCAGATACAAGAAAGGCATAAAAATAAAGAATCTGCAGTATATATTTTTAATAAAGAACGAAGTGATGATGTAACTATTGAGGGTGATGAAATTACTTTTGACTTTTCAGATATAGAATCAGGTGAAGAAAATATTAATTATATAGAAAAGGTATATAAATCCGTTATAAGCCGTAATGAAGATATAAAAATACATTACGCTGAGATTGAAAGTGTACTTTTTTATGATACAGACGATGAAGCTTTTATAGAGAATTTCTATACAGATTTTGATTCTGAAGATAGTATAGTTGATATTCAGTTAAGAGGTTATATTTTATACCTGATGATTGATGATAGACCGGCAATTATGGAAGTAAATCCGAATTTTGCAAAAAACTCTTCGTTTTCCATTAAACTAACAGTAAGATTTCAATGCAGTGAATTTAATCAATTTGTAGAGGGTTTTGAGACAGTAGTGGATACTATAAAAACTAGATTAGAGAATATAATATTAAAAATGATAAAAGAAAAAAGGGATGGTGGAAATGAATAATATTTCATGGATATCAAATGCATTCGATAAAAATTTTATCGAGGAATTCATGTGTAGTGAAAATTTACAAAATTATTCTATATTCAATCGCCATAGAGAATATAATCCTTTATTAAGGGACAGACTTTTAAATGATAAGAAAACATTTAAAAGAGGTAGTAATGAACTAATGAAAACGAATAAAATAACAAATCATTCGGTTTGGAACCAAGGTGATGATGTAACTGTTTTTATTAAGGCAAAGATGGATAGAGTTTATTCAAAGTACCCAATAGTAGGTAATTATACTTATCAAATCGATGAACGAGTTTTGAATCCAAGAATAATTGAGCTAATGAAATTATCAGAGGAAGATGAGGAATAAAGCTAATGCCAAGTATTAAGGACTTAATACGCCAGACTAAAGCAATGGATGAGCTTACAGTAAAGAGAGGTATGATTTATCGTGTAGGGTTTCCTTTCAAAGTTAAGGCTCCACTACAAATATTTAATTGCTGTGAGGAGAAGTGTGCTAGTCATTTAAATAACTGCTTAAAGTGTAAGGCTAGTACTAATGTTACTTGTGAAGAATGTACTAAACAAAAAACAATGCAACTCAATGGTTGCAAAGGATATATTGGTAGATACACAAAAGATGATTTGTTAAAAATATCATTTACTGAAAAGGTTCCTAAAGTACAAAAGAGCATTCCTCTAAATAGTGTAGTAAAAGTTAAAGTTAGGCCTTTTTTAATTTTATCCTCAAACATTAATGTACAAGCTTTTGATAAAGATTACCTTTATGGTGTTCCCATTAAGTCGTTAAAGGAACCATTGATAAGTGATAAAACATATATGGAATTACTTAAAACAAGAAATATTCCATATAAGCTTTACGTTGATAAGATAGAAAAAGGAGCTAAAAAACCATCATATATTGATTTGGCTTCTATTGTGACAATACATAAAAATCTTATAATAGATTATTTAGGATTCCTAGAGGCTGAAGAGATGATGTATGTCTCTGAACAAATATCCATATTGCTTGATTTAAATCAGTTTAATAATATAGATGACCTTCTACTGTTACAGAAACAAAAAGAGAATCTTATTAGTCAACTGAGTATGATTGAAACAAAGATAAATACTTTAAAACACGCTAGTAATACATAATGAATTAAATGAACATGATGTTAAAAACAAAGAGGTAGTTATAAAATGACTACTTCTTTTTTGCTGTCCCAAAGCCTCAGTCATCCCCCTAGTCAAATACCTATCTTGATGACTTATATTTTCTTTCCTAACCCTTTTGCCTCCCTAAACTCCAAGAGCAATAAATTGCTTTAGTATAAGCCCTATCTGTCTTTTCCACAACTAATAACCATACTGTAACACAGAAACTTTTTTCTATATGCTACTTAATTTTAGAAATTTCCAGTATATAACATATATAATGCATTTTGACGAGAATAATATTAAATTGAATATTCTGAAACTTATATAAAAGCTTATTTATTAAGTTAGAATAGTAAATGTTGTGTTAAGAAGCAAACATGTAAAAAAGGGATGGGGAAACTAGTGGAAGAAAAAATTGAGTCTACACGATCAATTTTGTGTGAATTAGTGGCAGAAGAAAATGCACAATTATGTGATGGTAAAATACTAGAAATTAGTATGGTACTTGATAATTTAATAGCATTATTTTATGAGGAAAGCTCTAATGTTTAGAGCTTTCTTATTCTTTCAAAGCCTAAGAAATAATGCCTAAAATCGTTTGTGTACTAGTAGTTTTTATCTAGTACTCATGAACGGAATAACTTTGCAGCTTTTCTCAGGATACTTTTGACTTTTTAACTTCACAATAGCATCACACGCTTTCTCGCACTCGCTTAGTGTTGTCATTCCACTAATTAGCAGCTCCAGCATTAGTCGTTCCAACTTGTCTATATTATCATCAGTTACACTTACATTAAGATTTATATAAAGCTTGTTCACATTATCACCTCAGTTAAATTGTTGACACATAAGAAAAATATATACAAATCTTAAAACTATCTTGAGGGAATAAAGAATCAAAGCTCACTTTTGTTGTAGTAAAATGAAGGAAATTTTGTATTTGTGTAGAAATATGTTATAAGCAGTTAATATAATTCACACTGGAGGGATGAAGTTGAATTTTAAAGAAATTAAATTATTTAAAAACAAGTGGACTACAATAGCTCTTTATGTAGTAGTATATAGTCTTATTATGCTTGCTTTACCTAGAGTTACAGGATATTTAACTATTATTGGTATAGTCGCATATGGATTTTACTTGTTTTTCAAAAATCAGAAGTTTAAAGAAAAAACTAAATTAAGTAAGGGATTAACTTGTTTAGGATTAATATTTGTTATTTTATGGGGATTAGCGTTAACTACACTAAGCCCTGAATCAATAAAGCAAGGTAAAGTATCTTCAGAAAAGCTACAGCTTGAAAAACAAGAAAAACTAGCGGCTGATAAAAAAGCTAAAGAAGAGGACGATAAAAAACAAACAGAAGAGAAATCCAAGCGAGAAGAATTAACTAAACAAGAAGAGGCTAAGAAAGAAGAATCAGTTAAAGAGGAGCAGAAACAAGAACCCGTAAAGGAAGAACCAAAGCAAGAAGAGCCTAAGAAAGAAGAGCCAAAACAAGAAGCTCCTGCAAAGAATGTTAGTACTACAAAGCCTACAGAAACGAGTATGCCTGAACCTACTCCGGCAAAACCAACTCCTACTCCTGATCCAAAGCCAGTAGAAGAAACCAAACCACAACCGAAGCCAGTAGAGCAGCCAAAACCGGAACCTGTTAATGCCTTTATTTACAATGAAGAATTGACTAATCAATATAATGCTACATTTACAGATAATCATAAATATAATGGAGCAGCGTACAAGCATATGATTAATGCAGCAAAAGCCTATACAGAAGGCAAAGTATCCTCTGACTATATAAGAGCGGTTACAAAAGTCGGTGATAGAGTACCATACGCTTTTACTAAAGACCCATTACAGATAGGTAGAAAATACTGGTCTGAGCCTGATTTGTATAATTTCAATACAGATTCTGAAACTATAGGTTTAACAAAAACTACTGTTACTGCAGGAACTATAAATGAAATACACGATAGAGCTAAGGCTCAAGGCTTATATAAAGAACCTTGGGGCGTAGAATATGCAAAGCTAAATTTTAAAAGAGTTGTAATATATAAAAATGAAGCAACTAATCAGATAAGAATTGGAAGAATGGTGGTAGCTTTATTTTCTGCAAGTGGTGACGGAAGAGGAACTTATGAACCTGGCTATAAATTTCCATAGAATAAAAGTTAAAGCATATACAGATGAAAGCCATTATGAAATATTTTATCACAGTAGTATCTATGAATATGATTATGGATTCAAGATTCAAATGTCTAATAAAGCCTCAAAAGGTGCGTGACCTAAGTATAATCTAGATGTACCTGACACTTCATGAACCTTTAACTCATGTAATAGAAGAAACAGATGGACAGATAAAGGAATTTAGAAAGTAATATCAGACATAGAAGAATAAAGCCCTCTATGTCTTTTTTATTTTTTTGAAGGATTTTAAACAAATATGTTGAATTATGGTTTATATAAAATTCTTTTGGAGGACATTAATGGGATTTAAAGAAATTTTCGTTTTTATAACTATAATGGCTATAATTTTGATGATTATTATATACAATGTTTTATATTTTTATAAAAAAATAATTAAATTAAGGAATAGAGCATTAGAAGTACTTGAACTTATTAAATTAAATAAACATAAGTTTCGGAATATAAAAGTTAAAAAACTGAAAAGCGTGGGATTAAAAGATTTATTTAATAAGATAAAAAGATTAATATCTGGAAATACCTATATTACTAATAACAAAAATATGCTCATTTTGTTAATAGTCGCTACAATTTTTATGATGTTTTTAGGCCCGATTAACTGGCCAAAGAACATGTTATGGTTTAATTTGATATACTCTGTATTAATTATTGTTTCTTTGTATGCATATTTAGATTTCTTTATAAACTTCATTTTCTCAGAACGGATGGGAGCTCTAAGAATTCTCATGATTGTAGTTTTTATTATGCTTCTATTAATTATGTTCATTGGTAATATCAAATCAGCTTTAGAGGGTAGTTATAATATTTTAACAATAGTAATAATGTTTGTTCTAAATTTCAGAGTTACGATTAATTTCATTACTAAGTTTATAAAAAACTCTAATAGTAAATTACTGACAACTATCATAGGTATATTTTCAATAATAGGAATGGAATGCTATTTAATATTTATGTATGGAATTTATAATGTAAGAAATATGAATAACCTAATATTAAGACAAGAGTCTGATGTTAGTGAAATTTTAAGTTATTTCTATTATGGGTGCTACTATGCTTTTAATTTGCAACAGCCTGCACAAGAAGCAGCTTTTTTTCCTCTGTTTGAATATCTTTCAATAACATTTTATAACATCTTAATAATAGGATTTTTTATGGCTTACTTTTATGATTTAGCTAAAGAAAAAAAGAAATATAAGAAGAACAAAAAATCTGAAATAAATCTAATAAAATTCGAATAGATTACCCCTAGGGAGAAATCCTTGGGGATTTCTTATTTTGTCTAAAAATTATAGCTATTATAGTCACAGTTATTTTATATCAGATTTAAGTGTCAATAATTCATTGTCAAAGCGCTAACAAAAGAAGGAAAATTAACCTGTTTGGAGAATATTTACATATAATAACAATAGATAAGTTTATGAGGTGATAACATGGGGGTTAAGAATAAATTAAAAGAAATTAGAATGAAAGAATATATGCAGGATCAGAGAGAGTTTTCAAAAATGCTAGGAGTAAAAAACAGCACCTATAATTCTATAGAGCTTAATAAAGTTCAAGGAAATGCAGAAACATTATTGACAATTGCCAAAGCACTTAATCGCAAGGTAGAAGATATTTGGTACCTAGAAGATTAGGTGCTTTTTTTTACGCTTAAATACTGATTTTAGGATTAAAAATAAATTTTAATAAAAAATACTATAATTAGGAAAAAAATTAAACTTCATGCATATAAATATATTAGAAACATGAAAATGTCCTAAATCTATTAATTTTTAAGAGGTGATATGTGTGCCTGAACTTAAGCCTATAACCATAAGCTTTAAGCAAACACCTGAGGAGATAGCACTTTATAACATTATTAACCAGTATAGCTCTAAAGGCGCGTTCATTAAAGACACTTTAATAAATGTACTAATAAGGGGCTCAGTTTTAAAGAAAAGTCTATTTGGAGCTGAGATAGATGAACTGCTTGAAGATGGGAGGGAATAAAAAAATAAGCCTACCCGAACCGGATAGACTTATCTAGGACTTAGACCAAAACAATAATAATAAACCGCCAATTAACCACCACATACGAAATACCTCAGATATTATTTGTTAATATTATACCCATACTAAAGGGTTTTATATTCATACGTAGTTTTTGGCTAGGGAGCTATAAGCAACGCTTTGCTATAGCGTATGCTGGGAGAGATTAAAAAGATACCACTTTTAAAAGGTATTCACAAATTTTTTACAGTGAGGTGTAAAATGACTAGGTTTTTACTTAAATTAGGCATTGGAGTTATAATAGGTATTCTTTTAAGCAGGAAGCAGATAGAAAAAATTATGAAAGATTGGAAAGGGGACAAATAAATGAAGATATATGGGTTTTATGTTAGAAAGGACTCAAAGAAACATAGAGTTAAGGAAATAAGTATAGATGTCAATAAAGCCTTAATGACAGCTTCGGTTACTGTGATGATGTTAAATGGCATGAGCTATACAGCTTATGCTGGGAGCATAACTAGTAGCGTTCAACCTATAATTGATGTACTAAAGGATCTTGCAGAACCTATCGCTTATGGATTCATGATTAAAGGGTTTATGAAAATTATGGCTGGAGATGAGCACGAAGGCATGAAAACCATTAAGTATTCTGTTGGCGGTTATGTTGGAATACAGTGGATACCGGCTATATTCAGACTAATAAAAGGAATCACTTTTTAACAGGAGGGAATTATGCTAGGAAAAATAGCTGATTTTATTAAGTCTTGGACAGTTGATACTGCAACAGATGGACTCGTAGCTTTTGGCAACGGCATATTAAAAGTTATAGCAGCTCTCGCTAATGCTGGAGAGGGAATGTTTATACTGGCTGCAATACTTGGTTTATTCATAGTTATGATGGGCAATAAAAAGCTTGGGACAAAGATATCAAGCATATCAATAATAACCTACTTCATAATAAGGGCGGTGACTAATGTATGAGGAACATTAAGCCAGATAATATAATCACTTCTTTGGTGCCTTATGTTGAGGAGGTAGACAACAACTCTGCCTATTTTATAGAACGAGTAGCAGAGCCAGTGACTACATTTAGGATAATCCCTGATATAAATATAAGTAACTCTCAAAATGAAGTATTAACGCATACATTTTCTCTTATGTATAGAACACCAAGGCAGCGAATAAGCATTAAAAATTTAAACTATACTCAGTCAAGGCAAGCATACTTTGATATTATGTTTGAGCCCCAAAATGTGGCTAAGTTTTATTTAACTGTACATGATGAATACAGCGAGCTGGTAGAAGGAAAACTTCATACTATTTACAATAAATCAGAGGTTAGAAAGACCAATATATTAGAGGTCAATGATTTCAATAAAAGCTATACAGAAGTATGTGAGATGGTTTTAAGAGATTATAACTTCAAGAGTTTGAGCATTAGCAAAGGGGACCTATATCCTTTAACAAATATGATGGGCGTTTTAAAGCAGTTGAAAGGTGATGAAAAGATAAGAATAAATATTGCTATTGAACCTATTAAAAGAATGAACTGGATTAATACAGCTAAGGATGAATTTGAAAGCTACAGGAGAGGTAAAATAGTTGACAATGAGATGAGCACCAAGGACAAAGCTATAAAGCTAGGGTTTCAAAGTGCAGAAGCCTTGTTAAGTCTCTATATTGAATATAAGCTTCTCATATTTGAGAGCATCTTAGGTATAGTTGTACCTGAGAAAAAGAAAGAGATACCTGAGGAGAACAAATTTCAAATCAAAATTGATAGCATGGAAGCAATTAAACAAGAGAATAGGTATAATGGGCTATCTCCAGCGACAACAGCCAAATTAACAGCAGAATCTTTCAAGGTGAGAATAACTATTATGTCTCAAAGTACTGATAGAAATAAAGCTAAGCTAAATATGCTGTTTGTAACTAATAGCTATAAAGATTTAAATGAAGACAATGAATTAGTAGCAAGATTCCTAAGCAGGAAGGAGCAGGAGTCCTTATTTGATACAGTACTTTACAGTTATGTACCAATGAGTAAACACTGCATACTAAGCGATAAAGAAGTATCTAAACTGATTCAGCTGCCACAAAGGGACCTGCAGCAAGAATATAAGATACAAAATATTGATAGCAGAGAGATTGATGTTCCTCCAGAGCTTCAGGATGGTAAGGTTAGAATAGGGATTGCAGAATTAAGAGGAAAAAGAATTAATGCTACTTGGAGCAGGGATAAGAATGTTATGGCATTGGCTAAAGTATTTGTAGGACCTCAAAACGCTGGCAAGACTACCGCCATTAAAAGAACAGTTAAAGATTGTTATATGGCCAATTATAGTAATATAGTAATAGATTTTATTGAAAGCAACGACACCGCAAAAGAGATTGCCGAGATTATACCTGAATCTGATAAGGTTATTATTAAACTTGGTGAGAGAGAGTATATACCAGCCTTAGCCTACAATGAAGTAAGCAGACTTATTACTGAAGATATGGATCCATGGAAGAGGATAAGACTTGCCAATTTAATTGCTGAACAAGTAGAATATCTTATAAATGCTGTAACTGACAGTAGTACAGGAGAACTCACAGCACCAATGTTGAGATATCTTCATGCCGCTTCAATGGTAACATTTATACGACCAGGCGCAAAGATAAATGATGTATTTACTATACTTAGGAGATGGGATAAAAGGAACGAGGCTATAAGGTATGCAAAATATTGTAAGTGTTTTGGTGAAGAGGAGGATATATTCTTTGATTTGGAAGAACTTCATAAAAGAGAAAAGGATGGCGGCAAGATTATAGGGACCAGAGAGGACCTTATAATAGGAATAATAAATAGAATAATAATACTGCAGAAAAATCCAGATATAAAAAATATGCTGTCTGCAGACATAAACATGGATGAGGACTTTACAAGATATATTGAAGAGGGAAAAAACATCTTTATAATGATACCTCAGAATAAATTTCCTAATCGTATGGTAAGGGACATACTTACAACATTTTATATAAGTAGGACTTGGCTGACTGTCCAGATGCGTGAAAACAATAAGGATGCAAGGCTCTGTAATGTAATATTTGACGAAGTTCATCAGGTGCCAACTACGGCAAGATTTCTTTCAAATCATATTACAGAGTTCAGGAGGCACAGGCTAGGGCTTATATTATCATGTCACTTTCTTAAACAACTTAGAGATTTGCTCACAGCTTTAAAGAGCAGCGGGGCAAGTTATGTATTAATAGCTGGTACTGAAAAGGAAAACCTAGAGGCATTGAAAGAGGAATTGCTACCATTTACAATTGAAGATGGACTTAAACTTAAGTCTCATACAAGCCTTAATATTATTAATTATGGTAATCAATATGCGAAGTTTATAACCTCACTGCCAGAGAAATAGGAGGTAGCTTTATGAGTATCAATGTAGAATGTATAAATGAAATTAGAGATAAGATATTTGAATATGAAAGGCTGTTTGAAATAGGCATTGAACTTTATAACGACAGAAAAGATGAAGAGAAGATTAAGACAAGATTTTGGAGTTATATATGAGGAGGCTAAATGATGGAAGATATAAGTAATCTCTTCTGCATTATAGAACAATTGGAACAACAGGCGAAAAGCTATATAAGAGACTTAAGAATAGCAGATATAATTAATAGGATAGAAACGCTACTAAATGTATAAATGTATAACTTTTAGTTGATAATTAAATACAAAAGATAACAAGGAAGTGCACTGATGAAAATTAAGTTTAGAAACATACTTATTCTTACATTAATATTTGCACTATTTGCGGCATTGCTCACAAATCCTAAAAAAGATAACTACGTAAGTTGGATGAAAGAAAAAGCCTCAGCTGAAAGTTCAAACTCGATAGAGAAAGGTTTAGTAGCTTTGCTGGGTGGACCATTAATTAAGGAATCCACTCAAAGTAAGAATTATGTTTTATTTTCAGTATATGAAACATCATTTGGTGAAGAAAAAATAAAAATATTAGGTATCTATAATAATTTTATACCTATAGGCAAAAGTACAAAACTTGATATTACTGAGAAGAAACAAGGAGCATAAGCTCCTTTTTGTTTTAGTAAAATGCAGGAAATTATGTATTTGTGTAGAAATATATTGTAGGCAGTTAGTATAATTCATATGGGAGGGATGAAATTGAATCTAAAAAACAATAAACTTTTACAAAAGAAATGGTTTCAGGTAGTAGCTGTTTTATTTATTTTAGGAGCAGTCACAAATATTTCTCAAATAGCAGCTGGAATATTAATAATATTAGCAACATTACTAGGATCTTATTATTTATTTTTTAAAAGTGAAAAATTTAAAACAAAAAAGGTAATTTCTAAGATAGGAATAGGATTCCTATTATTTTGTACTTTACTAGGAGGGTTTGGATTTGCTAATCCACCCACACCAGAAGAACAGGCTAAATATGAACAGCAGAGGTTGGAAAGATTAGCAGCTAAGAATGCTGAAAAACAGGCAAAATTAGATGAAAAGAAAGCTGAGGAAGCTAAAAAGGAAGCCGAAGAAAAAGACAAAAAAGAAGAACTAGCGAAGCAAGAAGAAGCTAAGAAAGCCGAAGAAGCTAAGAAAAAGGAGGAAACTAATACTACAGTGTCTGCAGTAGCTGACCCAGCTCTAGATACAAACAAAGCAGTTAGTGGTCAGTTAAAAGTACATTTTATCAATGTAGGTCAAGCAGATTCAATATTAATACAGCAAGGAAACTCAAGTATGCTCATTGATGCTGGCAATAATGATGATGCTCAAACAATTAAGAACTATTTAGATACTCAAGGAATAAAATCACTTGATTTTGTAGTTGGAACACATGCCCATGAAGACCATATAGGAAGTATGGACTATATCATAAATTCATTTAAAGTTGGCAAGGTTTATTTTCCAAAACAAACTTCAACTACTAAAACCTTTCAAGACTTTGTAAGTGCAGTAAAAGGTAAAGGGCTTCAATTGACAGTTCCAACTGTAGGGGATAGCTTTAAGATAGGTGATGCTACAGCAACAATTTTAGCACCAAATGGTTCAGGATACGAAGATGCTAATGATTATTCTATAACTATAAAGCTCACTTATGGAAGCACTTCGTTCTTGCTAACTGGTGACGCTGAATCAGTTTCGGAAAGCCAAATGGTTTCAAAAGGATTAGATTTATCTGCGACAGTACTAAAGATTGGCCATCATGGAAGTAAATCTTCTACTAATCAAAGCTTCTTGAACAAAGTAAACCCTAATTATGGAGTGATTTCAGTTGGCAAAGGTAACAGCTACGGACATCCGACACAAGAAGTTATGGATAGATTGAAATCTAAAGGAGTACAGGTATACAGAACTGATGAAAATGGAACTGTCGTAGCTACAAGTGATGGCACAAATATAAGTTTTAATACTAGTCCTGGAAGCTATAATGGAATTGTTTCAAATTCATCAAGTAACGATACTAATCAATCTAATCCAAAGCCAGCTCCAACACCGAAGCCTACTCCTACTCCAACTCCATCACCTACACCAAGTACAGATAGTAAGGTATATTGGCTCACTACAGGAACAAGCAAATCCTATCATAAGGATTTGAATTGTCAGTACATTAGAAATAAAACCACTAAAAGTGGAACGATTCAGCAAGCAGCTGCAGATGTGCACGACGATCCATGTGATAGATGTGCTAAGTAAGGAGTGAGAATTTATGAAGGTTATCATAGATAGATTTGAAGGCGAGTATGCTGTTTGTGAAAAAGAAGATAGGACCATGATAGATATATTAAAAAGCAAACTTCCAGCTAATGCAAAAGAGGGAGACGTACTTAGTATTGATGATCAGTCTATAACTATTAACGTTGAGGAAACTCAGAAAAGGAAAAAATTAATTGAAGATCTTACAAAAGATTTGTGGGCGTAATTTTAGGAGCTAAGGCTCCTTTTTTCTTTACATAAATATTAATAGTAATGTATAAACTACTATTGACAACCAAACGTATGTTCTTTTATAATTACAGTAGCAATTGGTTAGGGGATGCAATATATGAAAAATAATGATAATAGGGTTATATTTCACATTGATGTTAATTCAGCCTATTTATCTTGGACAGCTGTTCACATGCTTCAGCAGGGCTCAACATTAGATATCCGAGAAATCCCCTCTATTGTTGGAGGAGACCCCGTTACAAGGCATGGAATAGTTTTAGCTAAGTCTATACCTGCTAAAAAGTTCAAAATACAGACTGGTGAGACAGTATATAGAGCTTTAGAAAAATGTCCTGAATTATATATAGTTCCACCTAAATATGATTTATATATGAAGTGCAGCAATGCTATGGTTGAAATTTTTAAAGAGTATACACCTACGATTCAGCGTTTTTCGGTTGATGAGTGTTTTCTAGACTTTACTAATATGGAACACTTATACCCTGATTACATAGAGCTTGCCAATACAATAAAAAATAGAATAAGGGATGAATTAGGATTTACTGTTTCTATTGGAATATCCAATAATAAGCTCTTGGCAAAGGTAGCATCTGATATAAAAAAGCCGGATGCGGTTATCACTCTGTTCCCTATAGAGATTAAGGACAAAATGTGGCCTCTTCCAGTAGAGGATTTATTCATGGTTGGAAGAGCTACACTTCCAAAGCTGCATAACTTAAACATATTTACTATAGGAGATTTAGCCAACTGCGATTTAAAGCTTTTAAAGGAAAAGTTAAAGAGCCATGGACAGATGATTTGGAATTATGCTAATGGAATAGAGTTTTCAGATGTTAGAAAGTCAAATCATATAGATATGAAAGGTATTGGAAACAGTACAACTATCCCTTTTGATGTAACACGCAGAGATGAAGCACATAAGGTTATATTATCATTATGTGAGACAGTTGGAATGAGACTTAGAGACTCAGGAAACTGTTGCAGCCTGGTATCAGTACATATAAGGACTAATGAATTTTTTAATCAAGGCAGACAACGCAAAGTATATTTCTATACAGACAGTACAAAGAAAATAGCTCAGCTTGCATGCGAATTATTTGATGAGATTTGGAAGGGGGAACCATTGAGGCATATTGGAGTAAGAGTTTCAGAATTATGCACAAATGAATTTTGCCAATTGACACTGTTTGAAGAAAAAGATAATGCCAAAAACAGTGCTCTCGATAAAGCGGTAGATTCTATACGTTTGAGATTTGGATCTAAATCAGTTATAAGGTGTACTTTTCTAAACTCCGGAATAAGGCCTTTAACCGGAGGAGTTCAGGAAGATGATTATCAACTTATGAGCAGTATCTTATAGGCCCAACAAGAATTTCTAAATAACATTGAAAGATACTATACCGAGAACAATACAGATACTAAGATGAAATTCATAATATATAAGACATGTAATACTCTAAGAAGTAATACATGTCTTTTTATTTTACATGAATAAATTTATAATTTGTGTCTAAAATTAAATCATATAAAAAGACAAACTGTAACTTATATATATGTAGAAACTTTTTTTTCATGGGATAATATACAAATATACTCTTGGATTTTGTCCATTAAGCTAATGTTAGGTTTATATTTATCACATTCCCACTGACGTACGGTAGACCTATGACTTCCTAGAACTGTAGCAAGTTGGTCAATAGTATGTCCATGATATAGCCTAGCTTTATGAAGTTTTTCACCGAAAGTATGCTCTGGAAGGGTATCATAACATCCTATATACCATATTGGAACGTTTAGTATATCAGATAATTTTCTAATCAAGTATTTAGACAATTTTGAGCGGTCAAGTTCGTTATTGGTAATAGTTAAGGGGAATACTCCAGCAACTGAAGCAAGTTCTTTAATTGTAAACCCAGCAGCAGCACGAGCTTTATATAACCTTGATCCCTGCGTTTCATTCTCAGCATCGTATATATTAGTAGAAACTCCTTTTTCAATTTGAATGTCTAAGTTATTATACGCATGCTTGTCAATGTGGCTATTATTTAAGTAATGTTAAAAATTGCAGTTGTTCGGATCATGAAAGAAGGAAGTATGTAAGCAAGCTAAGTGGACCATTGCTTGACAGAATTGATATGTTCTGCTATGTTACTTCCTTAAATTATTCAGAGATAAATGGAGAGAGTAAGGGGGAGCCTTCAAAAAAAATAAGAGACAGAATAAAAACTGCTAGAGAGATACAAGCTCAAAGGTATAAAGAAGAGCGGATTTATTGCAATTCACAAATGGATCATAAAACTATAAAAAAGTACTGCAAGCTTGATGGAAATAGCAATAATCTACTGAATAAAATCTATGATAAATATGGGCTAAGCAATAGAGCCTACAGCAGAATACTAAAACTTTCCCGTACAATAGCAGATTTGAATGATAGAGATGAGATACAAAGTAGTGATGTGGCAGAAGCTATTCAATATAGAAAATTTTTAGATGATAAAGTTATTTGATTTCATAGCGTTAGGAGAATTATAAAATGATAGAGTATGAAATATGGTTTAGCATGTTAAAGCTATCTAACAGAATAAAATTAGAACTTATAAAAAAATACGGCACACCAGAAAACATACGTATCCAGTACTTAAATGGAAGTATTAGTGATGAAGCTTTAAAGAAGCTGTTTCAAGATAGTTGGAATGAGAAAGAAATAAGTATAATGCTTGAACGAATACTTTCAAATAATATAGGAGTGGTTTGTTTTAATAGTACACTATATCCTAAAAAGCTGCAATTTTATGATGACGCTCCAAGCATTTTGTTTTATAAAGGAGATATTAGCAAGTTAAATACTACTGTTGGAATTTCTATAGTAGGTTCAAGAAGATGTACTTCTTATGGAATTAACGCTACTAAAATAATTTCAGAAGAACTTTCCAAAAATAAAATAAGTATTATAAGCGGCATGGCTAAAGGGATAGACACTTGTGCGCATATAACCTGCTTGAATAACGGAGGATATACTTGCGCTGTGCTAGGAAGCGGATTAGATGTAATTTATCCGAAGGAAAATAAATCTCTATACGATAAAATAGTTGATGCTGGATGCGTTGTATCAGAATACTTGCCGGGAACACAGCCTGCTGCATATAATTTTCCTGTTAGAAATAGAATAATAAGTGAATTAAGCAGTCTTGTAATAGTTGTTGAAGCAGGTATAAAAAGCGGATCTTTAATAACAGCTTCCTTTGCGGCAGAGCAGGGCATAGATGTAATGGCTTTGCCAGGTTCAATATTTTCAGAGCAAAGTAAAGGCTGCAATAAATTAATTAAAGATGGAGCATATCCATTAACCTCTATAGAAGATATTTTCAATCTGCTGGATATGTCTCATGACAATTTTATGGATAAAGAAAGTGTTAATTTTAATGGTTATGAACATAAAGTATACGGCACTTTAAGTGATAGTCCTATTCATATTGACGATATTATTAAGCTAACTAATATTGACATTAATTATTTATATGAGGTATTATTTGAGTTGCAGCTAAAAGATGAAATAATGTGCTTAGCTGGAAACTATTATGTAAAGAATATCAAAAAAATTTAATCATGTGTAATGAATTGATATTTAACTGTATATTAAATGCAAAATCACAAATAATTAATACAGTAGATTTTTTAGAGGGGGTGAAATCTATAATTCTTAATTTTAGAATTATAGTAGTTATATGGGTCAAAGACTAGTCATTGTCGAGTCTCCTGCGAAAGCTAAAACTATTGGTAAATACTTGGGTAAAAATTATATAGTGGAAGCTTCAATGGGACATGTTAGAGATTTACCTAAAAGTCAGCTAGGAGTGGATGTAGAAAATAATTATTCACCTAAGTACATAACTATAAGAGGTAAAGGCGACCTTTTAGATAAGCTTAGAAAAGCGGCCAAAAAAAGCGAGAAGATTTATTTAGCAACGGACCCCGATAGAGAAGGAGAGGCTATCTCCTGGCATTTAGCTAGAGTACTAAATATAAATGAAGCTGAAAAATGCAGAATTGAGTTTAATGAAATAACAAAAAATGCTGTTAAAAATGCAATTAAGACTCCAAGAGCTATAAATTTAAATTTAGTTGATGCACAGCAAGCAAGAAGAGTTCTTGACAGACTTGTTGGGTATGAGATTAGCCCCATACTATGGAAAAAAATTAAATGGGGACTTAGTGCAGGTAGGGTTCAATCTGTTACACTTAAAATGATTTGTGATAGAGAAAATGAAATAACATCTTTCATACCAAAGGAATATTGGACTATAGAATGTGACTTGCAAAAAAATGATGTTAAGAAGACTTTCATTGTAAAACTTGTTTCTAAAAATAATAAAAAGATAGAAATAGATAATGAGCAGGAAAGTAATTTAATAATTCAAGAAATCGAAAAAGGAAAATTTGTTGTTAATAAAATAAAGAAAGCTGAAAAACACAAAAATCCACTGCCGCCATTTACAACTAGTACACTGCAGCAGGATGCATATAAAAGATTGAATTTTGCCACAAAACGTACTATGTCTATAGCCCAGCAGCTTTATGAAGGAATTGATATTAAAGGGCATGGAACACTCGGATTGATAACCTATATGAGAACAGATTCCGTTAGAATTTCAGAGGATGCTCAAAAAGCTGCATCAGAATTTATACAAGGTACCTATGGAAATGCGTATATTCCTCCTGCTCCGAGAAACTTTAAGGGGAAAAAGAATATTCAGGATGCACACGAGGCTATAAGACCAACATATGTTGAGTTGACGCCGGCTATTGTAAGGGATAGCTTAAAAGATGAACAGTATAAACTGTATAATTTAATATGGAATAGGTTTATGGCTAGTCAAATGGCAACTTGTGTACTTAACACAATATCCGTAGAGGTAGTCAATGGGGATTACAAATTTAGGGCCAGCGGATCTAGCGTAAAGTTTGACGGCTTTATGAAACTTTATGAATACAGTACAGAGGAAGAAGAAGAAGCGACACATATTCCTGAGCTTTTAGAAGGTGAGAACCTTCTAAAGAGAACAGTTTTACCAAAGCAACATTTTACACAGCCGCCTCCAAGATTTTCAGAAGCATCTTTAGTCAAAACTTTGGAGGAATATGGAATAGGAAGACCTAGTACATATGCGCCTATAATATCTACTCTTCTTGAAAGAAAATATATAAACAGAGATAAAAAGACTTTAGTTCCTACTGAATTAGGAGTAATAGTAAATACAATAATCAGCGAATACTTTAAAGAAATAGTTGATGTTGAATTTACTGCTGGAATGGAAGATAAGCTTGATAATATTGAAGAAGGTAAGGAAAATTGGAACAGTGTAGTAGATGATTTTTTTAAGCCTATTAAAAAGTCAATCGAGATAGCTGAAAAGGAAATTTCCAAAATTGAAATTGAAGATGAGATAAGTGAAGAAAAATGCGATAAATGCGGAAGAAATATGGTTATAAAGCATGGCAGATTTGGTGACTTTTTAGCTTGCCCAGGTTACCCGGATTGTAAAAATACAAAGCCAATAGTTGAACAGCTTGATGTACCATGTCCCAAATGTGGTGGAAAGATTCTAGCCAAAAGAAGTAAGAAGGGAAAGAAATTTTTTGGATGTGGAAATTATCCAAACTGTGATTTTGTAAGTTGGTTTGAACCAAGTACAAAAGCTTGCCCTGCGTGTGGAGGAATTACTGTTAAAAAATACTCAAAATCCAAGGGCACGGTACATGAATGTATGAATGAAACTTGTAAAACTAAGACTTATGAAAACGACAACCAATAAGATTTTGTAAAAAACATGTCGAAATAAATATAAAAGTTGTTGAAATATAATAATTATTATGATATTATTATGTGAGGCGAAATAAACAATTCGAAATATTTTAAAAATTGAAATTGCTTTTATTTATATCAATAGTTTCGTTCGTCAAATTGCATTATATTAGCTTTAGTTCAAATAGAGTTAGTTTTATAGCAATATATGATTTAATCAAAGTAGAAGGAGGAGTAAATAATGTCATCATTATTAAGTAAAACTCGTATGCTTAATAAAATATTACAAAAGTCAGGTACTGAACCTGTTGTATTTGACGATATATGTAAATTATTAAGCGATGTTTTGACATGTAATGTCTACATAATAAGTAGAAAAGGTAAAATATTAGGATATAATCTGGCTGCTGATTTCGAATGTGATATAGTTAAGAATAAGATAATCAGCGATATGAGGTTTCCAGAAGCATATAACAGCAAACTGTTAAATGTTCATGAAACTATGGCCAATATGGAAAATGAGGGGCTTTGTGTTTTCGAACAAGAACTTGGATGTGAGATTAAAAACAAGTTATCAACAGTAGTTCCTATTAATGGCAATAGAGAAAGATTGGGGACACTGCTTTTAGCTAGGTTTGATAATGATTTTACAGATGATGATTTAGTTCTTGCAGAATATAGCGCTACTATCATAGGACTTGAAATACTTAGATCTAAGAGCGAAGAAATAGAAGATGAAGCAAGAAAGAAAGCTGTAGTTCAGTTAGCTATAGGAACACTTTCTTATTCAGAATTGGAAGCTGTTGAACACATATTTAATGAGTTAGAAGGAAGTGAAGGGCTTCTAGTTGCTTCTAAAATAGCTGATAAAGTAGGAATAACAAGATCTGTTATAGTAAATGCACTAAGAAAATTTGAGAGTGCTGGAGTTATAGAGTCAAGATCCCTTGGAATGAAGGGAACACATATTAAGATATTAAATGACAAGTTATTAGATGAATTAAAAAAAATTAAATAAAATTCGTCAATATTATTGCTAAAATAAACAATTTGTTAAATTTATTATTGAATAGGTTAAAAGCTTATGTTATACTACATAAGTGGAAAATACACACATCACCCAATCTACAAATAGGTGCCTATGGGTTATTTTTAGATATGAAGGTGATGGAGGCAAAACCAGGGAGGTAAAATTATGTCAGTTATTTCAATGAAACAATTATTAGAAGCAGGTGTTCACTTTGGACATCAAACAAGAAGATGGAACCCTAAAATGGCTCCATACATCTTTACAGAGAGAAATGGTATCTATATAATAGACCTTCAAAAGACTGTAAAGAAAATAGAAGATGCTTATGAATTTGTTAAGAGCATTTCAGCAGATGGAAAAGATATCCTTTTTGTTGGTACTAAGAAGCAAGCTCAAGAAGCAATTCAAGAGGAAGCAGTAAGAAGTTCAATGCACTTTGTTAACAACAGATGGCTAGGTGGAATGCTTACAAATTTCAGAACAATAAAGGCTAGAATAAGAAGACTTGAAGAATTAAACAAAATGGAAGAAGATGGAACATTTGATGTTCTGCCAAAGAAAGAAGTTATTAAGTTAAAAGCTGAAAGAGAAAAGCTTGAAAAGAATCTTGGTGGAATACAAAACATGGATAGCCACAATGTTGGTGCTTTATTTGTAGTTGATCCAAGAAAAGAAAAGAATGCTATATCTGAAGCTAAAATTCTTGGTATACCTGTTGTTGCTATAGTAGATACTAACTGTGATCCAGATGAGGTTGACTATGTAATACCAGGTAATGATGATGCTATAAGAGCTGTTAAACTTATAACTGCTAAAATAGCTGATGCTATAATAGAAGGAAGACAAGGCGAGCAATTAGCTGAGTAATTAGCTTTTTTATAGACATATTAAAGGTAGGTGAAAAGATTCTTTTCATTTACCTTTTAAATTAACTTTTTACGGGAGGAATTGAAATGATTACCGCACAAATGGTTAAAGAATTAAGAGAAAGAACCGGCGCTGGCATGATGGAATGCAAAAAAGCGTTAAATGAATCAAACGGTGACTTAGATAAAGCTGTAGAAATCCTTAGGGAAAGAGGATTGGCTGCTGCTGCAAAGAAATCAGGAAGAGTTGCTGCAGAAGGACTTGTTGAAACATTTGTTAGCGAAAACCAAAGAACTGGTGCTATAGTTGAAGTTAACTGTGAAACTGACTTTGTTGCTGCAAATGAAGAGTTTGCTACTTTAAGCAAGAACATAGCTAAGCAAGCTTCAATAACTAATGCTAAAACTGTTGAAGAATTAGTTGAAGAAAAGTACATAGCAGATAACAATATAACAATAAAAGAAGCTTTGACAGCTTTAATAGCTAAATTAGGCGAGAACATGACAGTAAGAAGATTCCAAAAGTTCTCAATAGATAAAGGTGTAGTACATAGTTATATTCATGGTGGCGGAAGAATAGGAGTTTTAGTTGAAGTAGCTTGTGAAAAAGACAGTGATGTTGTATTAACAGTAGCTAAAGACGTAGCTATGCAAGCAGCAGCTGCTAATCCATTATTCTTAAGCAGAGAGCAAGTAGACAGTGAAACATTAGCTAAGGAAAGAGAAATCTACAAAGTTCAAGCTATGAATGAGGGAAAACCAGAACATATAGCTGAAAAGATGGTTGAAGGAAGAATTCAAAAATATTACAAAGAAAATTGCTTATTAGAGCAACTTTGGATTAGAAACGGTGATTACACAATTACTAAGTATCTACAAGAAAAATCCAAAGAGGTTGGTGCACCAATAACTGTTACAAGATTTGTTAGATTTGAAAAAGGTGAAGGTATCGAGAAGAAAGAAGAAAACTTTGCTGAAGAAGTTCGTAAACAAATGCAACAGGGATAATAAAGTAAAAGAGAACACCTTGTGTTCTCTTTTTTTAAAGATAACATTTTAATTAGAAATTTATACTCGGATATGTAATAATTACTAATTTGGAGGTATAATATAAATGGAAACCGTTAAATATAAAAGAATAATGTTAAAGCTGTCAGGCGAAGCTCTTGCTGGTGAAAACGGATTTGGAATTGATTTTACTGTTGCGCAAAGAATTGCTGAAGAAATAAAAGAGTTAGTAGATATGGGAATTGAAATCGGGGCTGTTGTTGGAGGCGGAAACATATGGCGCGGCAGAAGCGGTAAAGGAATGGATAGGACTACTGCTGACTATATGGGGATGCTAGCTACTTGTATTAATGCTCTTGCGCTGCAGGATTCACTTGAAAGTATAGGGGTTAATACTAGGGTTCAAACAGCTATAGAAATGAGAGAAATTGCAGAACCATTTATAAGAAGAAGAGCTATGAGGCATTTGGAAAAAGGCAGAGTAGTTATATTTGCGGCAGGTACTGGTAACCCATACTTTTCAACTGATACTACAGCAGCTTTAAGAGCAGCAGAAATCGAAGCTGATGCAATACTTCTTGCGAAAAAGGTTGATGGTGTATATGATAAAGATCCGCATAAATACTCGGATGCAAAAAAATACGACAGTTTATCATATATTCAGGTTCTTGAACAAGGACTTCAAGTAATGGATTCAACTGCAACTTCATTATGTATGGATAACAGTATACCTATTGTTGTGTTTGCACTAGATCAACCAGGAAATATAAAGAGAGCTGTTTCTGGTGAAAAAATTGGTACTATAGTATCAAGATAATATAGGAGGTAATTCTATGGTTAAAGACATCATTAATAGTGCTGAAGAAAAAATGAACAAAACTATATCAGTTCTAAAGAAAGACTTAGCTTCAATGAAAGCTGGAAGAGCAAACCCTACTATTCTAGATAGAGTAGAAGTTGAGTATTATGGAAGCATGGTGCCAATATCTCAAGTTGGCAACATTTCTGCGCCTGAACCAAGAATTATATTGATTCAACCTTGGGAAAAAAGTTCTATAAAAAATATAGAAAAAGCTATTTTAAAGTCAGATTTAGGATTAACTCCATCTAATGACGGTTCAGTAATAAGATTAATAATACCAGAGCTTACTGAAGAAACTAGGAAAAACCTAGTTAAAACTGTTAAAAAAACTGGCGAAGAAGCAAAGGTAGCTGTTAGATCTATAAGAAGAGATGCAAATGATAAGATTAAAGCTTTGAAGAAAAATAACGAAATATCTGAAGATGATATGAAAAAGTCAGAGGATGATATACAGAAAAAAACTGATAATTTTATCAAGGAAATAGACAAAACTATTGAACATAAAGAAAAAGAGATTATGTCTGTTTAATATTATTAATAAAACCTGCTATACTGCAGGTTTTATTAATAATATAAGTTTTTAAAATTTCAATACATAGAAATGGAGAGAAATTCTGTGTGGATACCTTTTAAAAAGAAAAAAAGAAAAGAAAAATCCCTTTCCTATGAATTGGATATGAACCTCATTCCAAAGCATATAGCTATAATTATGGATGGTAATGGTAGATGGGCTAAAGAGAGAAATTTACCACGTACCATGGGACATAGAGCAGGAATAGAGACTATAAGAGAAATAGTAAAAGAATGTAGTAGATTAGGTGTTAAATACTTGACTCTATATGCTTTTTCTACAGAAAACTGGAAAAGACCTACAGATGAAGTTAATGCTCTAATGAAACTTCTGGTTGAATATCTTAAGAATGAGTTTGATGAATTGCATTCTAATAACGTTGTTATCAATTCTATTGGAGATATTTCAAGGTTGCCTCTCATTTGCCAAAAGGAATTGGAAAATGCTTATGCAAGAACAAATA
Organism: Clostridium swellfunianum; assembly: GCF_023656515.1. NCBI lineage: Bacteria > Bacillati > Bacillota > Clostridia > Eubacteriales > Clostridiaceae > Clostridium > Clostridium swellfunianum. Next base: position 2,052,899 of record NZ_JAMOFV010000006.1, on the reverse strand, counting down.
CAAATTCAGGTTTGGTTTTAAACTTGGCTCTTAACTATGGAGGCAGAGATGATATAACCCATGCATTTAAAAAAATGTATAAGGATTTGAAGTTTGGTAATTTGATGGAGAATGACATATGTGAAGATACTATATCAAAATATTTATATACAGCTGGGATACCTGATCCTGATATTATTATTAGACCAAGCGGCGAACAAAGGCTAAGCAACTTTCTACTATGGCAATGCGCTTATTCTGAATTCTGGGTTTCTAATATAAAATGGCCTGAATTTAAAAAAGAACATCTTCATCAAGCTATTTCAGACTATCAAAATAGAGATAGGAGATTTGGCGGGATATGATATACAATAAAGGAGAACATTATGAATAAACGATATTTAGGAGCGCTAATACTTTCTCCGCTGATTATATTTTTATTCGTGGGCGGGGTTTATCTTAAATATTTTACACTTATTGTTTCTTTGGTTGGTATGCATGAATTTTTCACTGTGGTTAAGGTTAAAAATATAAATGCACTTAGTTATATAAGCTACGGTGTAGCTATTATCTACTATACGATACTGCTAGATACATCCATGAGCTTTCAGACACTTACACTCTTAATAGTTGCAGCTGCATTTATTATGCTTTGTGTTCCAGTTATAAATACAAAATATAATTTTATAGATGTTGCTGTAAGCATGCTAGGATTTATTTATGTAGCAGTATTCTTCAGTTTTATAGTTTTAGTTAATGGTAAAACCTATGGGCGTTATTTAATATGGTTAATATTTATTTCTTCCTGGCTTTGTGATACAACAGCCTACTATGTAGGAAGATTTCTAGGAAAAAATAAATTGTGCCCTAAAGTAAGCCCTAAAAAGACAATCGAAGGGTCAATTGGAGGACTTTTAGGAAGTGCCGCTGCTTGCGGGATTTTTGGATTCATTATTAAGTCTTATGGAGTAAACATAGATTTAATTCATTTTATCCTTATAGGATTGATTTGTGGTGTGTTTTGCCAATTCGGTGATTTAGTTGCTTCATCCATAAAAAGATATGTAAATGTAAAAGACTATAGCAATCTTATACCAGGACATGGCGGTATATTAGATAGATTTGATAGCATACTTTTTGCATCAGTGGTAGTATATTATTATGTAAGCCTTGTTATAGGTATATAATTGTACAAACTGATGGTAGAGGCTTAAATTAAATATAGTATTTAAATTAAATGAGCAGTTTATACTACCTAATTATTTGTATAAATAAAAAATGGTAATAAACTGCCTTATTTATTCTATCAATCATGTTAAATTAATATATGTATAGTAGAATTAATATTTGGTATAATAGGATTGTTTAAAGTAAAATAAACTTTATTATATCACTAAGTTATTTTAGGAGGAACAAAAGTTGAAATACATAAGTATACTAGGGGCAACAGGTTCTATTGGTACTCAAACTCTAGATGTCATAAGGCAGGAAAGAGAAAAATTTTCTCTAGAAGGTATATCAGTAAATAAAAATTATGATTCAACAATACAAATAATCAATGAGTTTGCGCCAAAATACGTAGCGGTGATGGATGAATCTACCTATGAAAGTGTTAAAAATTACTGTCATGAAGCTAATAAAAGTATCCACGTTTTTTATGGAATGGAAGGGTTAAATAAAATTGCTACTATTCCTAATGTTGACATTGTAGTTACTTCAATTGTAGGAATGATAGGCCTTGTCCCTACATTAAATGCCATAAAAGCAGGAAAACATATTGCTTTAGCTAACAAGGAAACCTTAGTAGTAGGTGGAGAAATTGTTATGGCTGAGGCGAAAAAAAATGATGTAATGATTTTGCCTGTAGACTCAGAACATGGTGCGGTGTTTCAATGTCTTCAAGGAAATAATAGAGAAGAAGTTGATAAAATAATATTAACTGCATCAGGGGGACCCTTTAGAGGAAAAACAACGAAAGACTTAGTAAGTGTTACATGTGATGACGCTCTAAAACATCCGAAATGGAGCATGGGGAAAAAAATAAGTATAGATTCAGCTACACTAATGAATAAAGGGCTTGAAGTTATTGAAGCTCACTGGCTTTTCGGAATAGATTATAAAAATATCGATGTAGTGGTACATCCTCAAAGTATCATTCATTCCATGGTTCAATATGTGGATGGAAGCGTAATGGCTCAACTAGGAACTACTGATATGAAGCTTCCAATTCAATACGCAATTAACTATCCTAGAAGACAAAAAAGAGTGGTGGATACATTAGATTTTTATAATTTGGGAAGTTTATCCTTTGACAAACCTGACTTAGAAACGTTTAAGTGCTTAAAGCTTGCTTATGAAGCTGGAAACACAGGTGGAACAATGCCTGCTATTTTAAATGGATCGAATGAAATAGCCGTAGAACTATTTCTAGAAAAGAAGATAAGCTTTCTCAAAATAGCGGATATAATCGAGGAATGTATGAATAAGTTTTCTTATTCAAGCAAATTAACTGTGGAGGATATATTGCAGACTGACAGTGATGTAAGAAAATATGTGCTTAAAACATATGGGGAGTAAGGAGGAATATTGATGAATTTAATTTACATATTAGGTGCAATACTTGCCTTTAGCGTACTGGTAATCGTTCATGAACTAGGACATTTTACGTTAGCAAAATTAAATGGGGTTAAGGTTGAAGAATTTTCATTAGGAATGGGTCCGAAGCTATTTGGTATTAAAGGTAAGGAAACTGAATATTTGATAAAAGCTCTTCCAATAGGTGGTTATGTTAGAATGTTAGGGGAAGAAGAAAAGGTATCTGATGCTAGAGCTTTTTCAAGCAAATCACCTGTGCAAAAACTGAGTATAATAGCAGCGGGACCATTAATGAACTTTATACTTGCCATACTTATGTTTGCTTTTATTGGATCCATAAGAGGATTTGCACTACCTGTTGTTGATACAGTAGATAAGGATAAGCCTGCATATTCTGCTGGCATACAAAATGGCGATAAAATTATTATGGTAAACAATAAAAAAATTAAAACCTGGGATGACTTTTTTACTGAAGTGTACCTGGCTAATGGCAGTACTATGAATATTAAATTGTTAAGAAACGGGGAAACAAAGTCAATAGATGTTACACCTGTTAAAGATACGGTGGAAAACAGATATATTGTGGGAATAAGACCAGTTCTTTTGGAAAAGCCGAGCTTTGGTCAGTCTGTATCCTATGGATTCACACAAACTAAAACCATTATAGGCCAAACTTTTAGCGTTTTAAAGACGTTGTTCACAGGAAAGGCATCTGCTGGAGATATTGGTGGACCTATAACAATTATTAAGGTTTCTACTAAAGCTGCTGAACAAGGTATAATTCCGCTTATGGCATTTGCAGCTTACCTGAGCGTTCAACTAGCTATATTTAATATAATACCATTTCCAGCACTTGATGGAGGTTGGATTTTCTTGCTTCTATTTGAGATAATTACACGTAAAAAGCTAGATGACAATAAGGTAGGCGTATTAAATTACATTGGCTTTGCTATTCTTATGGCATTGATGGTAGTTGTTGTCATTAAGGATATATTATACCCAATAAAACTATAAGTAATTGTAGGAGAATGATATGGAAAGAATTAACACAAGAAAAATTAAAGTAGGAAAAATATATATAGGTGGAGATTCTCCAATAACAGTTCAATCCATGACTAATACAGATACAAGAAATGCAGTTGCCACTATAGAACAGATACTAGGACTGGAAGAGGCTGGCTGTGATATAATCAGGTGTGCTGTACCTGACATGGAAGCAAGTGAAGCACTTAGGGAAATAACAAAGCAGATACATATTCCTTTGGTTGCAGATATACACTTTGATTATAACTTAGCCTTAGCTTCAATAAAAAATGGAGTATCAGCACTAAGAATTAATCCTGGTAATATAGGAAGTCCTGAACGAGTAAGAATGGTTGCGGAGGCTGCTAAAGAAAAAGGTATACCAATCAGGATAGGTGTAAACTCAGGTTCGCTTGAAAAGGAGCTATTAGAGCGGTATGGAAGAGTGTGCCCTGAAGCTCTTGTAGAAAGTGCTCTTAGACATGTAGATATTTTGGAAAATCTAAACTTTAATGATATAGTAATTTCTATAAAGTCTTCAAATGTACTGCAAATGATTGATAGCTATAGATTAATATCACAAAAGGTAGACTATCCTTTGCACATTGGAGTTACGGAGTCTGGAACCATTTGGAGAGGAACAATAAAGTCAAGCGTTGGCATAGGTGCCCTTTTATGCGAAGGTATAGGAGATACAATTAGAGTGTCTCTTACTGGTGATCCAGTTGAAGAAGTAAAAGTAGGTAAAGAAATACTTAAATCAGTTGGTTATTTGCAGGAAGGCGTAGAGTTCGTATCCTGTCCTACCTGTGGCAGAACACAAATAGATTTAATAAGTATAGCGAAAGAAGTAGAGGATAGATTAGGAACCTTAAATAAAAAAATTAAGATTGCAGTGATGGGCTGTGCTGTAAATGGACCTGGAGAAGCTAGAGAAGCTGATATAGGCATAGCTGGAGGAAATGGAGAAGGGTTAATATTTAAAAAAGGAAAAATTATCAAGAAAGTTAAGGAGCAAGATTTAGTAGGAGAACTTATCAAGGAAATAGAAAATCTATAATTTTATCAAATTGACTTTGTTTTTACTATAAAAGTAAATTTTTCTTGAAAAAAAATTTTACTTGTGCTACAATATTGGTAGTTAATTTTACTGATAAATTTTTGCGAGGAGAGTGGGTTGAAAAAACCCGCTTTTTCTATTTTTGTAGCGCAACGTATGTTGCGTTTTATTATAGCTAAAAATTTTGGTTGCAATAAGTAAAATGGGATTTTGCAAATAGTTAGTTCATAGGTAGTAATATACTTTATAAAATAATGTAAAACTATATACATAAGGAGGGATTTATATGATTGATAATTTTGCGATTGAAAAACTGTTTAAATTAGTAGAACCGATTGTTACTGAAAAGGGTTTTGAATTTTATCATCTGGAATATGTAAAGGAATTTGGAGAAAATTACTTAAGAGTATATATAGATAGTCCGAAAGGTATTAATCTGGATGACTGTGAAAGTGTAAGCAGACCGATAAGTGATATGTTAGATACTGAAGATCCAATATCAGAAGCATACTATTTAGAGGTATCATCACCAGGGATTGATAGAGCTCTATATACTGATAAACACCTTAGCAAATACACTGACAGTCAAGTGCTAGTAAAACTTGATAAATTATTTGAAGGAAAAAAACAATACGAAGGAATTTTATCTGATTATAGCTCAGAAGAAATAACATTAAAGATTAATGAGCAAGATTTTATTATTCCTAGAGATAAAATTAAAATTATTCGTCTAAATGGGGAAATGTAAGGAGGTTATAAAAAATGAATGAAGAATTTATAGAAGCACTAAAAGAAATTGTTAAAGAAAAAGGTATAAGCGAAGAGATGCTTTTTACAACTATAGAAGATGCTTTAGTAGCTGCCTATAAAAAGAACTATACTACTGGAAACACTCAAAATGTTAAGGTTACAATGAATAGAGAAAATGGAGAAATCCATGTTTATTCTCAAAAAAGAGTAGCTGAGGTTCCGGTGAATGATGTAGAGGAAATTTCTATAGAAGAAGCTAAAGAGTATAATCCTAAGTATCAGATTGATGATATAGTAGATATTGAAGTTACTCCTAAAAAATTTGGAAGAGTAGCTGCTCAAGCTGCTAAGCAAGTAGTAATTCAAAGAATCAAAGAGGCAGAAAGAAGCATAATATACAATGAATTTATTACAAAGGAATATGATATAATTACTGGAATTGTAATAAGGAAGGATAAAGGAAATGTATTTGTAGACCTTGGGAAAATAGAAGCTGTTTTAGGACCTAATGAGCAGATGGCTGGTGAAGAATACAATTTCAATGACAGGCTTAAACTTTACATAGTAGAAGTTAAAAACACTACTAAAGGCGCTCAAGTAGTTGTATCCAGAACACACCCTGGACTGGTTAAAAGGCTTTTTGAGTTAGAGGTTCCTGAAATATTTAATGGGATTGTTGAAGTTAAAAGTATAGCAAGAGAAGCTGGCTCAAGGACTAAAATAGCTGTTTATTCAACTGATGAAACTGTAGATGCAATGGGAGCTTGCGTAGGACCTAAGGGTTCTAGAGTGCAAAATATTGTAGGCGAGCTTAAAAATGAGAAAATTGATATAATAAAGTGGAGTAAGCTTCCAGAAGAATATATATCCAATGCACTAAGTCCATCTAAAGTGTTGGATGTAACTTTAGATGAAGATAACAAGTCTGCAAGAGTAGTAGTTGATGATAATCAACTATCACTAGCTATTGGAAAAGAAGGTCAGAACGTTAGATTGGCTGCTAAGCTTACAGGCTGGAAAATAGATATAAAGAGCAAATCTCAAGCTGATAGTTTAATTGTACATGAAGAGTAGGTGATTTTGTGAAAGTTAAAAAACTTCCTCAAAGAATGTGCACTGGCTGCATGGAAATGAAACCTAAAAAAGAATTAATAAGAATAGTCCGCAGCAAGGAAGGCGAAATAACTATAGATCTAGTTGGAAAAAAGCCAGGCAGAGGTGCCTATATTTGCAAAAATGAAGAATGCCTTACTAAGGCATTTAAGACAAAACGTCTTGAAAAAAATCTCGAAGCTAAGATTAGCGATGAACTATATAATAAATTGAAAGAAGAGATTAATATTGCAGAATAAGTTTCTTCAGTTTTTAGGTTTAGCTAAAAAATCCGGAAATTTGATTGAAGGATATAATAAGTGTGAAGAATTAATAAAGAAAAGTAAATTAACCTTATTAATACTATCTAAGGACTGCTCTTTAAATACAAAGGAAAAATTCAGCAAGTACTGTACTATTTACAAAATTCCTTATATAGAAGTCTTTACTAAGGAGGAACTAGGAGCTCCCATAGGAAGAGAAGAAATAAATGTATTAGGGGTTGTAGATAGAAAAATGAGTGATAAGCTGTTATCAATTTTGAATGAACAATATAATACTAATACCCGGGGGTGAATATATGTCAAAAGTAAGAGTTTATGAATTGGCAAAGGAATTAAATATATCAAGTAAAGATTTGATTAATATGTTACTTGAAGAGTTTAGCATTGAAGTTAAGAATCATATGAGTGTTATTGAAGAGGAAGATGCTGAATTAATTAAGGAACTAGTTCAAGAAAATAACAAAAAGGAAGAAAGTTCCTTAAATGAAAAAGAATCTGAGGTGGATGTAATAGAAAAATATGAAGAATTAGCAGAAGAAAAAGTTAAAGTTAAGAAGAATAAGAAGAAAAATAAAGATGCTTTTCAAGATGAAAATAATTCAGATGATATAAGTGAAGAATCTTTTGAGGACAGCACTATAATAGAAATTGGCGAAACAATAACTGTAAAAGAATTAGCAGAAAAACTTAAAAAACCTGCTACTGAAGTTATTAAGCAGTTGATTTTTGTTGGTGTTATGGCGGCAATAAATCAGGAAATTGACTTTAAAACAGTAGAAAAAGTAGCCGAAAAATTTAATGTTCTCGTTACAAAGAAGGAAGAAGAATTAATTAAGGTTGATATTGAAGAAGTAGAAGAAGACGACTTAGATAGTGAAAAGAGGCCACCTGTTGTTACTGTTATGGGACACGTTGATCATGGTAAAACTTCACTTCTGGATGCTATAAGAAAAGCAAAAGTTACAGAGACAGAAGCAGGCGGTATTACACAACATATCGGTGCTTATACAGTAACGATTAATGATGAAAAAATAACATTTTTAGATACGCCTGGCCATGAAGCGTTTACGGCAATGAGAGCGCGTGGTGCTCAAGTTACAGATATCGTTGTTTTGGTTGTTGCGGCTGACGACGGAGTAATGCCTCAAACTAAGGAAGCTATCAATCACTGTAAGGCAGCAAATGTACCGATGATAGTTGCAATCAATAAGATAGATAGAGCAGGAGCTAATCCTGATAGAGTAAAGCAGGAATTAACGGAATTTGGTTTGATTGCTGAAGATTGGGGTGGAGATACTGTAATCGTACCTGTTTCAGCTCATACAAAAGAAGGAATTGAAAATCTTCTTGAAATGATAATTCTAACTGCTGAGATGCAGGAACTTATAGGAAATCCTAATAGAAATGCTAAAGGCACAGTTGTGGAAGCTAAGCTTGATAAAGGCAGAGGCCCAGTAGCTACACTATTAGTTCAAAATGGAACACTTCATGTGGGAGATTCTATTCTTGTTGGAACAACCTACGGAAGAATAAGAGCAATGTTCGACGATAAAGGCAAGAAAATTAAGTCAGCAGGACCATCAATCCCAGTAGAAATTTTAGGACTTTCTGAAGTTCCAGCTGCTGGTGATAAGTTCAATGCAACTAAGGATGAAAAAACCGCAAGGGATATGGCTGAAAAGAGAAAAGAAAAGCAAAGAGCAGAACATTTGCAGTCAACAAATAAAGTATCCTTAGAGGATCTATACAGCCAGATTCAAGAAGGTAAAGTTAAGGAACTTGGAGTAATTGTAAAGGCAGACGTTCAAGGTTCTGTTGAGGCAGTTAAGCAGTCATTGGAAAAGTTGTCAACTGACAATGTAAAAATAAGAGTAATCCATGGTGCTGTTGGTGCAATAACAGAAACAGACGTTATACTTGCTACTGCTTCAAATGCTATTATAATAGGTTTTAATGTAAGACCAGATATAAATGCAGCTAACATTGCCGAAAAAGAAAAGGTGGATATTAAGACTTATAGAATAATTTATGATGCTATAGAAGATATTAAGGCTGCTATGATTGGTATGCTTGAACCTGAATATAAAGAAGTAGTTTTAGGAAAAGCAGAGATTAGAGCAACTTATAAGATATCAAACGTAGGGACAATAGCTGGTTGTTATGTATTAGATGGAAAGCTTACAAGAAACAGCAGTGTAAGAGTAATACGTGATGGTATTGTTATTTTTGAATCTACATTTGCATCCTTGAAGAGATTTAAAGATGATGTTAAGGAAGTAGCAGCTGGTTATGAGTGTGGATTGAGTGTAGAAAAATTCAATGATATAAAAGAAGGCGATATTCTAGAAGCTTATACCATGGAAGAGGTAAAAGCAAAACAACTATAACGCCTAAGGGGAGAGTATTATATGGCTAAATACAGAAGTGGCAGAATAAATGAAGAGATTAAAAAAGAAGTCAGTGAAATAATACGCAACGAAGTACGTGATCCTCGTTTAACTGCAATGGTTAGCGTAACAAGAGTAGATGTTACAAAAGATTTAAGATACGCAAAAGTTTTTGTAAGTATTTTTGGTAATGAAGAGGAGAAGAAAAATTCTTTAAACGCACTTAAAAATTCTTCTGGATTTATAAGAAGAGAAGTAGGGCATAGAGTAAACCTAAGATTTACGCCAGAAATAACCATTGAACTCGATAATACTATAGAACATGGTATGCACATCAATGCTTTAATTGAAAGCATAAAGGAGCATAAGTCCAATGACAATTAAGGAAATTGTTGATCTTATAAGTCAGAGCAAGAAAATAGGAATTACCTTTCATACTTCTCCTGACGGGGATTCCTTAGGTAGCTCTTTAGCCTTAATGCAGGGGCTTCGAAAGCTTGGAAAGCAGGCTTATATAACTGCTAAGGATAAAGCTCCTGAGGTTTACAGTTTTCTTCCTTATATGGAAGAAGTAAATAATGCTGATAATTCGCCTTCAGGGGATAGCGATCTAATAATTGTTCTAGACTGCGGCAATTTTGAAAGAGTATCCTCAAGCTTGAACAAAAGCAGTAAACACTACACTTTAATAAATATAGATCACCATATGTCCAACGACTTTTATGCTGATTTGAACTTTGTAGATACTTCTTCAGCTGCAGTTGGAGAAATAGTATATAGGATGTTAAATTTATTAGAAGTGCAAATAGACAAAGACATTGCTCAATGCCTTTACACATCAATTGTATCTGATACAGGAGGCTTTAAGCATTCCAATACCACTACTGCCACACATGAAATAGCTGGAGAGCTTATTAAAACAGGCTTTGATTTTAGTGAGCTTCATAGGCTGTTGTTTCAAAATAAAAAGTTTAAAAGAATGAAACTGCACGGTAAAGTTATCGAGGATATGTATCTCTTACATAATGATTCCGTTGCTGTAATGAAGCTTTCAAAAGCTATGCTGGAGGAGCTTGGACTTGAGTCCTCGGATACTTCGGATGTAATAACTCTAGGCGTTGATGTTGACACAGTAGAAGTGGCTCTGCTTATTAAGGAAGTAGAGGAAGGCGTTAAGATAAGTCTTAGGTCTAAGTCTATAGTTGATGTGAGAAAGATAGCTGAGCAATTTGGTGGCGGAGGTCATATACGTGCAGCTGGTTTGTCGATAAATAAAAGCATGGATGAAGCTGAAAAGCTAATTATTAATGCTGTAGAAAAAGAGTTGATATAATGGATGGAATATTAAACATATATAAACCCTCTGGAATATCTTCCTTTGATGCTGTAAAAAAGGTCATGAAAATATGTGGTACAAAGAAAGTAGGCCATACCGGAACCCTTGACCCTCTTGCGTCAGGGGTTCTGCCTATATGTATAGGAAAAGCTACAAAGATAGTTGACTATATAATGAGCGAAACAAAGGTGTATAAAGCACAGCTGAGGCTTGGCGTAATAACAGATACCTATGACAGAGAAGGTGAGATTACCCATGAAACTGACGTTAAGCTTTCTGAGGAAGATATAATTGATACTATTACCTCCTTTGTTGGAGAATCAGAGCAGGAACCGCCTATGTATTCAGCCCTAAAAGTTAATGGCAAGAGGCTTTATGAATTAGCAAGGCAAGGTATTAACGTGGAACGGGAAAAAAGAAAAATCACAATATATTCTATAGAGATTTTAAATATTTCCTTGCCGTTAGTTGATTTTATAGTAACATGTTCAAAGGGCACATACATTAGGAGTTTATGCTATGATATTGGCGAAAAGCTTGGAGTTGGCGGTGCAATGTGGGATCTTGAAAGAATTCAGACCGGCAGTTTTAAAATAGAGGATTCTGTTAAGTTGGATGATTTAGATAAGGATAATGTCTCAGAGTTTATTATTCCTATAGAAGAGGGCTTAAGTAAGTACGATAAAGTAATATTTTCCTCAAAGCATGAGAAACTACTCTTAAATGGAGTAAAAATAAATAATGAGTATTTAATAAGAAATATTGAATTTAATAAGCTGTATAGAGTATACTTAGATGGAAAAACCTTTGTTGGATTGGGAATTAGAGATGACGTTGGTTTTAAGATCACTAAATTATTAATTTAGGAGCAGCAGTTATGATAATCTTAGAGGATAATTTTAATGAAAAGCTTGAAGAAAGAACTTATATAGCTCTTGGAAGCTTTGACGGCTTGCATTTAGGACATATGGGGTTAATAAATAAAACCCTGGAACTTTCAAAACAGAATAATATTAAAAGTATGGTTTATACTTTTAAAAACCACCCTCTCTCGATAGTTAACAAAGAAAAAGTGCCAAAGCTATTGATGGATAATGACACAAAGATAAGCATATTAGATAAACTTGGCGTAGATATTGTTAATCTGGTTAATTTTAATATAGAATATATGAAGATTTTACCTGAAGCATTTATTGAGAAGATGGTTGAATATTATAATTTGAAGGGTTTGATAGTTGGATTCAACTATAGATTCGGATATAAAAACAGTGGCAATATTGATTTATTGAAGGAGTACAGCAGCAAGCTTGATTTTGAACTGCATGTTATAGAGTCGGTGACTTATGAAAATGAAGTTGTCAGCAGTTCGAAGATTCGTTCTCTTTTAAATGATGGAAATGTTTACGAGGCAAATAAAATGCTGATAGTTCCTTATGCATTAAAGGGAGAAATAATTAAAGGTAAACAGCTAGGCAGAACTTTAGGCTTTCCTACAGCAAACTTAAAGTATAATTCCAGCTTTCAAATCCCTGCTACTGGAGTTTACTACACTGCGGTTGAATACGAGGATAAACTGTATAAAGGAATAACAAGCGTTGGCTATAATCCGACAATTGAACCTGTTGGAGACAACATAACAATAGAAACATATATTTTAGATTTTGATAAATTTATATATGGGGAAAGCATTACCTTATATTTTATTGATAGAATGCGGAATGAAGAGAAGTTTGCTTCGTTAGAAGAACTTAAAGAACAATTAATTAAAGATAAAGAGTATGCTAATAAGCAAAATTTAGAAATATTTTTATTAAACAATAAAAAGTAATTTACAACATATTTTTTATTTGTTATAATATCATTCGTGAACCTTATGCTAAGAAATGCGAATTGCCAACGTAATTCTTGGAATAAAGGGGATAATTTTTGGAGGTGTATACAATGGAAAAGGCAACAAAACAACAAATCATTGAAAAATTTATGAGACACGAGGGAGATACTGGTTCTCCAGAAGTACAAATCGCTCTATTAACAGAGAGAATCAATCATTTAACTGCTCACTTAAAAGAGCATAAGAAGGATCACCACTCAAGAAGAGGTCTTCTTATGATGGTTGGTAAGAGAAGAGGTCTTCTAAACTATTTAATGAATGAAGATATTCAAAGATATCGTGATATTGTTGAAAAACTTGGATTAAGAAGATAATGAAGAGCGGGTCAACACCGCTCTATTATTTTAAATGTTTATTGACTAATATTTAATAATTTTTATAATAAATTAATTTAAGTGGATAATAATATTAGTGTACATTGAGGGGAGGTAAATGTATGAGTCAAATAATGGAAACCACAGTGGCTGGTAGAAAATTAAAATTAGACTATGGCAAGGTTGGTATGCTTTCAGATTGTGCATTGCTTGTTAGTTACGGCGATACGGTGGTTCTAGTAAACGTTAATTCATCTAGTAAACCAAGAGAGGGTATAGATTTTTTTCCACTAAGCGTTGAATATGAAGAAAGATTATATGCAGTTGGGAAAATACCTGGTGGCTTTATAAAAAGAGAAGGTAAACCATCGGAAAAAGCTGTTCTTAATGGAAGAGCAATAGATAGACCCCTAAGACCATTATTTCCAAAAGGATATAGAAATGATGTTCAGGTGGTTTGTACAGTAACTTCAGTAGAACCTGATAATGCTCCTGATATACTTGCAATAAATGCTGCTTCAATAGCATTATGCATTTCAAGTATACCTTTCTCAGACCCAGTAGCAGCTGTTTCAGTAGGACTTGTTGACGGAAACTTTGTGCTTAATCCAACATCTAAGGAAAGAGAGCAAAGCAGTATGAATTTAACTGTTTGTGCTACAAGAGACAGAGTTATCATGATTGAAGCTGGTGGAGACGAAATACCAGAAGACACAATGTATGATGCTATAATGTATGGCTTTGAAGAATGCAAGAAAATTGTAAGCTTCCAAGAAGAAGTTATGCATAGAATAGGCAAGGAAAAGCAAGTGCCTGTATTATATAAGGTTGATGAAGCTTTAGAAAATGAGGTTAGAGACTTTGCTTTTAACATCATAAAAGAAGCTATGTACATAACAGACAAAGATAAGAGAAATGAAGCAATGGATGTTGCCAAGACAAAGATTGCCGAGGAATTTAATGAAAAATACCCTGATAATGGTTCAGATGTTTCTGATGTAGTCTATAGAATACAAAAAGAGATAGTTAGAGACATGGTTTTAAATGAGAAGAGAAGACCTGATGGGAGAACATTCAATGAAATCAGATCTATTGAATGTGAAGTTGGACTGCTTCCAAGAACTCACGGAACAGGATTATTTACTAGAGGTTTAACTCAAGTTATGACTGTTGCAACTATTGGTGCTTTAGGTGATGTTCAAATATTGGATGGACTTGGCGAGGAAGAGTTCAAGAGATATATGCATCATTACAACTTCCCTGCATACAGCGTAGGAGAAGTAAAACCATTAAGAGGGCCAGGAAGAAGAGAAATCGGCCATGGTGCTTTAGCTGAAAAAGCTTTAGAGCCTCTAATTCCTTCTGAAGAAGAATTTCCATATACCGTAAGACTTGTATCAGAAGTATTAAGCTCAAATGGATCTACATCACAAGCTAGCGTATGCGGAAGTACTTTAGCACTTTTAGATGCTGGTGTTCCAATAAAGAGACCTGCTGCTGGTATAGCTATGGGATTATTTACTAATGATGATTTAACTCAGGAAGAAGTTGTTACCGATATTCAAGGTATAGAGGACTTCTTTGGAGACATGGACTTTAAGGTTGCTGGAACTGAAAAGGGTATAACTGCTATACAAGTAGACACTAAAATCAGAGGTTTATCTAATGAGTGTATTAGAAAATCAATTGATGAAGCTAGAAAAGCAAGAATGTTTATACTAGAAAAGATAAAAGAGTGCTTACCTGAAGCTAGAAAAGAAATGTCACCTTATGCTCCAAGAGTATATACTATGAGTATAGATCCAGAAAAAATCAGAGATGTTATAGGTGCTGGCGGAAAGGTAATCAATAAGATTATTGCTGAAACAGGAGTTAAGATTGACATTAAGGAAGATGGAAAGATATTCATAATGTCAAATGACAGCGTAGGAGCAAACAGAGCACTAAAGATTATTGATGATTTAACTAAAGAAGTTAAAGCTGGAGAAATTTATCTAGGAAAGGTAACAAAGATAGCAAACTTTGGAGCCTTCGTTGAAATATTACCTGGCAAAGAGGGTCTTGTTCATATTTCCAAGCTTGACTTTGCAAGAGTTAATAAAGTTGAAGATGTTGTTTCTGTTGGAGATGAAATTTTAGTTAAGGTAACAGAAATAGATAATCAAGGTAGGATTAATCTTTCAAGAAAAGATGCTATTAAAGATTCTGAAACTGAAGAAAAAGACCAAGAAAAATAGAAGGGCATCACTGCCTTTTTATTTTTTATAATAAAATATATAAAAGATAAAAAGAAGAGCATAAGAACATAAAAATATAAGTAGTTAACAATATAAAACATAATCCTTTTAAAAGGAGGAAGGTATGTATAATTTATTTAGGCTAGATAATGGTTTAAGGATAGTTGTAGAAAATATAGATCATGTTAATTCAGTAAGCTTAGGTCTTTGGGTAGAAAATGGGTCTAGAAATGAAAATGCTATTAATAATGGTATTTCACATTTTATTGAGCACATGTTTTTTAAAGGTACTTCAAGTAGAACTTCAAAGGAAATAGCAGAAAGTATTGAGGATGTTGGAGGGCAGATAAACGCTTTTACAGGAAAAGAGGCTACCTGCTTTTATACTAAGACTTTGGATACTCATTTAGATTTATCTCTTGAAGTTTTAGCTGATATGCTTTTTAACAGCAAATTTGATGAAGAAGATATAGAGAAAGAAAAAGGTGTAATCGTAGAAGAAATTAATATGAGTGAGGATCAGCCTGAGGATGTCTTATCTGATTTGCACAGTGAGGCTATATGGGGCAAAGATTCCATATCCATGCCTATTTTAGGGACAATAGAAACTGTTCGCTCTTTTACTAGGCAGCAGCTTCTTGATTATATTTCTTCATATTATATCCCGGAAAACTCAGTAATATCAATTTCTGGAAAAGTGAATATAAATGATATAGAGAGGCTTGTAAATAAGTATTTTGGCAATTGGAACAGTACTGGCAAGAAGATAACTAGTTATTCAGCTCCAAGCTTATTATCCAATCATCTTTTTAGACAAAAAGAAATAGAACAGCTCCATATAAGCCTTGGAATGCAGGGCATAGAAGCAGGAAGTGACGATGTTTACCCAATGCTTCTTTTAAATAATATGTTTGGAGGAGGAGCTGCCTCAATATTATTCCAGAAAATAAGGGAAGAGTTAGGAGTATGCTATTCAATATATTCTTATATGTCATCCTTTAAAAATACTGGTGTTATAAGCATATACAGCGGATTAAACCCCAAATATTCAACTAATGTTATAGAGCTTATCAAAGAAGAAGTTTATAAATTTTCAAAGTTTGATATTACAAATGAAAGATTAATAAAATTGAAAGAGCAACTAAAAGGTAGCTACATTCTTGGACTTGAAAGCACTAGCAGCAGAATGTTCAGTAACGGAAAGTCCATGCTGCTTTTAAACAGAATCAATAAGCCTGAAGATATTATCAATAAAATAGACGCTGTTAATAAAGATAAACTTCATAGCCTTTTAGACAGTGTGTTTTCAAAAGGAATATTAAACTCGGCTTATGTGGGTCAAGATATTGATTTGACAAAACTAATAGATATAATAGAAGGTGATGCAATTGCTTTTAAAAATCAAAAAAGTAAAAGGATATGAGGATTTACCAACGCCTAAATTTATGACAAGCGGTTCTGTAGGTATGGATCTTTTTGCCGCAATAGATGAAGAGATAATCCTAAGCCCATTAGAAAGAAAGAAAGTGCCTGTGGGCATATGCATAGAGCTTCCAAAAGGCTATGAAGCTCAAGTAAGACCACGAAGCGGTCTAGCAGCTAATTATGGAATAACGCTTTTAAATGCGCCTGGAACCATTGATTGGGATTACAGAGGAGAAATTAGTGCTGTTCTCATAAACCTAAGCAATGAGAATTTTGTTATAAAAAGAGGAGACAGAATTGCTCAGATGGTGTTTAATAAAGTTGAGATTCCTGTTGTAGAACTTGTGGAAGAAATTGACGCTTCATTAAGAGGCTCAAATGGCTTTGGTTCCACAGGGCTTTAGTAATAAACCTTTGTTTTCCTTCATACTATATTTATTATAGATTTATTTAAGGAAGGATAATAAAGGAGGAAACAAAATGAGTGATAATGTTAAATACTTTAGTGAAATGGAAAGATATGAGATAATAAACATTAATGACGGTGAAAAATACAACTATCTGTCAAGCAACGATATTGTAATTGATGAGCAGGGGAATTTTAAGTTTCTTATTTTAAACGATACAAGAAGCAGATTTAGTTTATTTGGTGGCAATGAATTCATAGAAGTGCCTTGGGAATATATAAAAAAGATTGGATCAAGAACAATTATTATTGATGCTGAGGAGAGTATACTTAAAAAAACCAGGGTGTGATGGAGGTATGAAATGAAGATATTAGTACAGAAATTTGGTGGCACATCCGTATCTACTCATGAAAGAAGACTTTTAGTAGTTGATAAAATAGTGAAAGCTGTTGAGGAAGGCTATACACCTGTTATAGTTGTTTCAGCAATGGGGAGAAAGGGAGAACCCTATGCTACAGACACTTTGCTATCCTTAATTAGTGAAAAATTTAAGGAAACTAATCCGCTAGCAGCAGACTTACTTATGAGTTGCGGTGAAACTATAAGTACTGTAGTAATGAGCGATGAATTAAGCAAAGCTGGGATAAAAGCTATACCTTTAACTGGCGGTCAGGCGGGCATCATTACAAATGATAATTATAATAATGCTTCAGTTTTAAGGGTTGATAATACTAATTTAATGAGTATCCTAAAACTTAAAGAGATTCCTGTAGTTGCAGGTTTTCAGGGACAAAGTGAAAGCGGCTTTATAACAACCCTTGGAAGGGGCGGGAGTGATGTTACCGCCTCTCTTTTAGGAGTAGCTTTAAATGCTGATGAAATTCACATTTATACAGATGTTGACGGTATAATGACTGCAGATCCAAGAATTGTACCTGAAGCATCCCTAATTAAAGAAATGAGTTACAACGAAGTATTTCAATTTGCAGACCAGGGAGCAAAAGTTATACATCCAAGAGCTGTTGATATTGCTATGAGGGGAAACATACCATTAGTTATTAAAAATACCTTATCAAACTGTGAAGGTACTGTAATTAATAGCGTAGGAGCTATGAACATTGAAAATATCATGACAGGCATTACTCATATGGGAAATAGAGTTCAAATTAGAGTTAGCCTCTTAGACAATATCGATAATAAGAATTCCGATAATCTTCTTGAAATTCTTGCAGAAAACATGATAAGCATTGATCTTATAAATGTGTTTCCAAAAGAAAGTATTTTCACTATTGATTCAAAAGATATGAATAAATTTGAACAGATAATGCAGTCTTTGGGCATAAAGTATTCTTTTATAAGCAGCTGCAGCAAGATAGCGCTTATAGGAAGCAGAATAAGGGGAGTACCCGGTGTAATGGCTAGGATTTTAAAGGCTTTAACTAAGGCTAATATAGAGGTGCTGCAAACTGCAGACTCCCATACCACAATTTGGTGTCTGGTTGAGTCTAATAATACTCAAAGTGCTATAGCAGCTCTTCATAAAGAATTTAATTTAGGTTAAGATAAAATGAATATATATTTCTCTTAATGTAAAAACTAGTTTTGAATTAGGAGGAATGTATATGTCTGAAGAAAATGTAAAAAAAGATAAAGAGATTGAAAATATTAAAGAGCTAGGAGTGGCCAGTGTACCTAGACCTGATGAAAGGGTACAAATACTGCCTATTATAGGTCAGGTTGAAGGTCATTTAATGCTTCCGCCCCAGACTAAAGCAACAAAATATGAGCACGTAATACCTCAGCTAATTTCAATAGAAACAAATGATAGAGTAGAGGGTGTTCTGATAATATTAAACACAGTGGGTGGAGATGTTGAAGCTGGCCTGGCAATTTCTGAGATGATAAGAAGTCTAAGTAAGCCTACTGTATCTCTGGTTATAGGTGGAGGACACTCCATAGGTGTTCCATTGGCGACATCTGCTGATTATTCCTTTATATCACCATCGGCAACAATGATAATTCATCCTATTAGAATGAATGGTCTTATAATTGGTGTTCCTCAAACATTTGAGTATTTTAATAAGATGCAGGAAAGAATAATAGAATTTATCACCAGAACAAGCAACGTAGACAGAGATACTTTAAGAAAGTTGATGCTTCAAACAGATGAACTTCTTAATGATATGGGTACAATATTAATAGGAAAGCAAGCTGTAGAATATGGTTTGATAGATCAAGTGGGTGGTATTCACGATGCTCTAAGCAAGCTCGACTCTCTTATAGATGAAAAAAATAAGACTTCTAAACCATAGGAATTTTCCTATGGTTAATTTATGTGTTAATAACTATTATTTAATTATTCTAAAGGAAATTTTAAAGCTTTGTAGAATATTTAATAAGGAGGTGACGGCTTTGGCAAAGAAGAAAACAAATTCAAAAAGTAATCATGATATTAAAGGATTGATTTATATAACTATAGGAATACTCTCTCTTTTTAGCGTATTTGCATCTTCTTCTGCGGGGATAGTGGGACAATTTACAAAAAAACTTTTAATAGCGTTATTTGGCTTTGGCGCTTTTATACTGCCTTTCTTTGTTATTTTTATTGGTTTTTGCTATATTATAAAAAAGGGAAAAATAGTTTTTCACAGTAAATTTTATGGCATTGTTTTGTTAATATCAAACAGTATGCTGTTTATCCAAATGTTTGTCTTGGAGATGTATTATACAGATGATATTAAAAATGGAATCAGTTCTATGTATAACTCTTCAAGCATTTTTCATGGGGGAATTATAAGTCTTTTAATAGATGCTCCACTTTATAAACTATTTGGTTCTATAGGTTGCTACATAATATTTATTGCATTTTACATAGTTGCATTTATAATGATTTGGAAATTATCACTTCATGATATTATCCTGAATTTAAAGCATAATTTTAAGCCAAGGGAAAAGAAGAAGGAAGACATCACAGTAGAACAGCAGACTGTTGTTGAGGTTCCAATTGAAGCACAGGTAGCCTATGACAGTGAAAAGGAAGGCTATCTAAAGAAGGTCAGCAGTAAATTAAAAATAATTGATTTTATGAAGTCTACAGATGTAGCCAGTGAAAGCAAAGAACCTGAGAAGGATAGCGAGGTATCCCAGGAGCAGTTAAGCAAGGAACTAGAAGATCAAATCTCTCAAAGTTCTATAGAGGAGGTTGTCGAATATATATATCCGGCCTCTGAGCTTCTTAATATTAACAACTTATCTAAAATGAATAAAGAAGATAAAAGAGAACTTATAAATAATGCCAGCAAACTAGAAGAAACTTTGGGAAGCTTTGGTGTTGAAGCTAAAGTTGTACAAGTTACTAAAGGTCCCTCGGTTACAAGATTTGAAATTCAGCCAAACGCTGGTGTGAAGGTAAGTAAGATTGTAAACCTGTCTGATGATATAGCATTAAGCCTTGCAGCATCTGGGGTTAGAATTGAGGCACCTATACCAGGTAAATCTGCTGTTGGCATAGAAGTGCCAAATAAAGATTTAATGCCTGTATATTTAAGAGAAGTTATTGACTCTCAAGAATTCACAAATGGAAAAAGAAATCTAGCCTTTTGTTTGGGAAAGGATATAGCAGGAAACTGCGTTGTATCTGACTTGTCCAAGATGCCTCACGTACTCATAGCAGGCGCAACAGGTTCAGGTAAGAGCGTATGTATAAACACATTGATTTTAAGCTTGCTTTACAAGTATTCTCCAGATGAAGTAAAGCTTGTTATGATAGATCCAAAGGTTGTTGAACTTAGCGTATACAACGGAATACCTCACCTTTTGATACCTGTAGTTACAGACCCAAAGAAGGCTGCAGCTGCACTTAACTGGGCTGTTAATGAAATGACCAGACGATATAAGATGTTTGCAGAAAATAACGTAAGAAATATAGAAAGCTATAACGATTTGTTCAGTAAGGGGAAGATTCAAGACAAACTTCCTTGGGTTGTTATTATTGTAGATGAGCTTGCAGATTTAATGATGGTTTGTCCTAATGACATAGAAGATTATATAGGAAGATTGGCGCAAATGGCTAGAGCAGCAGGAATGCATCTTGTTATAGCTACTCAGAGACCTTCTGTAGACGTAATAACAGGTGTAATTAAAGCAAATATACCATCTAGAATATCATTTGCTGTATCAAGTCAAATAGACTCCAGAACCATATTAGATAGCTCCGGGGCAGAAAAGCTATTAGGAAAGGGAGATATGTTATTCTATCCAGTTGGAGAGTCCAAACCTATCAGAATCCAGGGAGCTTTTATTTCAGAAGATGAAGTAGAAAAAGTTGTGTCATTTATAAAAAATCAAAAGACACAAATGGAATATAGCAATGAAATAATGGAAGAATTAGATAATAGTAAGGAAGATAACTATTCTGAAGACTTGGACGGACTTATGAATGAGGCTGTTAAAATGGTTGCTGAGGCTGGCCAGGCATCAACGTCGCTGCTTCAAAGGAGGTTAAGGATTGGTTATAATAGAGCCGCAAGAATTATTGAGCAAATGGAGCAGCTTGGTATTATTTCTGCTAAGGATGGGAGCAAGCCAAGACAGGTTTTAATTGACAAGGAAGCTGCTTTAAGTGGTAATTACGTTAAGGAAATTGGTAATTAATATATTAATTTTTTATATAATACTTGTGATTTTTAATAAACAGATTTAAAATGTTTATGTATTCATAATAACTTTAGGAGGAAATTTCGTGGATAAACTAAAATTCGGAGTAATAAGCTTAGGCTGCGATAAGAACAGAATCGATTCAGAAACTATTATAGGAAGAATGCATAAAAAATATGAACTTGTAAGCGATCCAAGGCAAGCAGAGATTATACTGGTAAATACCTGCGGCTTTATTGAGTCTTCGAAGCAGGAATCAATAAACACAATTTTAGAGATGGCTGAATACAAGAAAAAATATAACTGTAAAGTACTTATAGTAACAGGCTGCTTAAGTCAAAGATATAAAGATGAACTTTTGGAATTGATGCCTGAAATAGATATTATGCTTGGAGTAAATAATTATGACAAGCTGCTTGAAAGTATTGATGACTATTTGGAGAGAAACAGCAAAACTGTATACTGCGATTATAGTGATAATATATTAAATGAAGGCGAAAGATTTTTAACCACAGGCAAAGCTACAGCCTACTTAAGAATAGGTGAAGGCTGCGACAACTTTTGTACCTATTGCATAATACCTAAAATAAGAGGAAAGTATAGAAGCAGAAAGATAGAAGACATAGTTAATGAAGCTAAAAGCCTAGCTTTACAAGGTGTTAAAGAAGTTATTCTTGTAGCTCAGGATACCACAATGTATGGTATAGACTTGTATGGTAGAAAGTACCTGCCAGAACTTATAAGAGAGCTTTCAAAAATTAGCGACTTAAAATGGATAAGACTCTTATATTGCTATCCGGAGGAAATAACAGATGAACTTATTAAGGAAATAAAAAGCAATGATAAGGTATGCAAATACATGGATATGCCTATACAGCATATAAGCAATGATGTTCTGAAGAGAATGAATAGAAGAGGAAGGAAAGATCAGGTTATAGAAAATATTGAAAAAATGAGAAGAGCTGTTCCTAATCTTTGTCTTAGAACTTCAATAATTGTAGGTTTTCCTGGAGAAACTGAAAAAGACTTTAATGAGCTTATGGGCTTTGCTAGAGATATAAGATTTGATAAGCTGGGAGCTTTTAAATATTCTCAAGAAGAAGGTACCCCTGCAGCTATGATGAAGGATCAAATTTCTGAAGAAGTTAAAGAAGAAAGAGAAAGACAACTAATGCTTCTTCAACAAAGCATTTCTAAAGATATTAATGAAAGTAAAATTGGGAAAGTATATGATGTGCTAGTAGAAGGTATTAAAGATGAAATGTATGTAGGAAGAAGCTATGAAATGGCTCCTAATATAGATGGAGACATATATTTTACCTCTAATAAAGCATTAGAACCTGGACAACTAATAAAAGTTAAAATAACTGAAGCCTCAGAATATGATTTAATAGGAGTTGTATACTATGAATCTCGCTAATAAGCTTACACTTATTCGTATCTTTTTGGTTCCCATATTTTTAGTTTTTATTGCAGTTAAGGACATTCCATATGGAAAACACATTGCAACCGCAGTATTTATTATAGCGGCTTTAACCGATAAGCTTGATGGGTATATTGCTAGGAGCAGGAATCAAATTACTCGTTTTGGTAAATTTATGGATCCATTGGCTGATAAATTATTAGTTACAGCCGCACTAGTATCACTGGTGGAGTTTCAAATAATTCCTACTTGGATTGCTATGATAATAATTGCAAGGGAATTTGCAGTTACAGGTCTTCGTTCTATAGCTGCCGCTGAAGGTGTAGTTATAGCTGCGAGCTGGTGGGGGAAAATCAAAACAGTAATTCAAATAGTAGCAATTATATTTGCATTAATAAATTTAAATTATGCAAATGTATACTTCAGCATGGCTACTAAAATTGTTATGTTCATTACAGTAATTGTAACTTTATTATCAGGAGTTGACTACTTTATAAAAAATAAAGAAGTTATACGTATAGACAAGTGATTATTATTACTAAATAAGGTTATAATTTTAACTAAAAGGTTCCTAAAATTAATTAGGAACTTTTATTCTACTGTTGACCTTAATAATATTATGTTATATAATTAAATAGAACTAATGTTCGATATACGGAAAGGATGTGAACCCTTAAGGGAAAATATATGGATATGGAAAAATTGAAGGCAATTGAAAGTGCCATGGGACAGATAGAGAAGCAATTTGGTAAAGGTTCTATAATGAAACTTGGAGAACACAGCATATTAAACTTAGATGCGGTTTCTACAGGGTGTTTGGATTTAGACATTGCTCTAGGTATCGGAGGAGTTCCCAAAGGAAGAATAATTGAAATATTTGGACCTGAATCTTCAGGTAAAACAACAGTAGCTCTTCATATAGTTGCTGAAGCTCAGAAAAGTGGTGGTGCTGCAGCTTTTATAGATGCCGAGCATGCTTTAGATCCTACTTATGCTAAGGCTTTAGGTGTTGATATAGATAATTTAGTTGTATCACAGCCTGACACTGGAGAGCAGGCGTTAGAAATAGCAGAAGCTTTAGTAAGGTCGAATGCTGTAGATGTTATAGTAGTTGACTCCGTAGCAGCTTTGGTACCAAGAGCAGAAATTGAAGGCGAAATGGGAGACTCACACGTTGGGCTTCAAGCAAGACTAATGTCACAAGCTTTAAGAAAACTAGCAGGATCCATTAATAAGTCAAAATGCGTTACTATATTTATAAACCAGTTAAGAGAAAAAGTTGGCGTTATGTTTGGAAGCCCTGAAACAACGCCAGGCGGTAGAGCTCTTAAATTCTACTCATCTGTAAGACTAGACGTAAGAAAAATTGATTCAATTAAGCAGGGTGATGAAGTTGTTGGTAACAGAACAAGAGTAAAGGTAATTAAGAACAAGGTCGCTCCACCATTTAGACAAGCGGAATTTGATATTATGTATGGTGAAGGTATATCAAGACAAGGAAATGTACTTGATGTAGGGGTAAGAGAAGAAATAGTTCAAAAGAGTGGTGCTTGGTTCTCATACAATGATACTAGACTTGGACAGGGAAGAGAAAATTCAAAGCAGTTCTTAAAAGAAAACACCGATGTATTGCTTGAGATAGAAAATAAGATTAGAGGGAAATATGAACTTCCATTAGCTCAAGTTGCTGTTACAGAAGCAAGTGGGCAAGGTAAAAATAACAACGAAAAATAAAAGCAAGTATACTTGCTTTTATTTTTATATATTCATAAAACAATACCAGTTTAATCAACTTGACATAGATTTAAAACTAATATAAAATAGAATACAAATACTGGTTTAGCAAATTCAAACTTATGCCAATTAATTGAATATAGCACCTCGTCTAAGCTTTAATATCATAACAAATAATATATGAAGAAAGCAAAGGAGGTGTTGAGATTGATTAATATCCAATTATTATTATCAATCCTTGGCATTATAAGCGCTATTGCGATAATTTCTATTGCAATAGTTTATGTAAGAAAGAATATATCTCATGCAAAGATTACACAAGCAGAGGAAGAAGCAAAAAGAGTAGTTGAGGAATCAGCTAAGAAGGCGGAGTCACTGAAAAAAGAAGCAGTTTTAGAAGCTAAAGAAGAGGTACACAAGCTTAGAACTGATTTTGAAAAGGAATCTAGGGATAGAAGAAATGAAATCCAGAGGCTTGAAAGAAGGATTCTTCAGCGTGAAGAATTGCTGGATAAAAAAGGTGATGCGCTCGAAAAAAGAGATGAAAACTTAAATAAGAAGTACCAAGAGGTACAGGCTTTAGAAGCAGAAATCCAAGATCTTTATACAAAGCAAAGAGAAGAATTAGAAAGATTATCTGGATTAACAACTGAAGAAGCAAAGCAATTGCTTTTAGATGAAGTAAGAAAAGAAGTAAAACATGACGCTGCAATGCTAGTTAAAGAGATAGAGACTAAAGCTAAAGAGGAAGCAGATAAGAGAGCAAGAGAAGTAATTACTTGCGCAATTCAAAGATGTGCTGCTGATCACGTTGCAGAAACAACAGTTCATGTTGTAGCACTTCCAAATGATGAAATGAAAGGTAGAATTATAGGTAGAGAGGGAAGAAACATAAGGACTCTTGAAACTTTAACTGGTATCGATTTAATTATAGATGATACTCCAGAAGCAGTAATTTTATCTGGATTTGATCCAATAAGGAGAGAAGTTGCTAGAATAGCTTTAGAAAAGCTTATAGTAGATGGCAGAATTCATCCGGCTAGGATTGAAGAAATGGTTGAAAAAGCAAAGAAAGAAGTCGAAAATCATATCAAAGAAGAAGGCGAGCAGGCAACTTTTGAAACAGGCATACATGGTCTTCATTCTGAGCTTATAAGACTTCTTGGAAGATTAAAGTATAGAACAAGTTATGGTCAAAATGTACTAAAACATTCTATAGAAGTAGCATATTTAGCTGGACTAATGGCTGCTGAATTAGGTTTAGACGTTAACTTAGCTAAGAGAGCAGGACTTCTCCATGATATAGGAAAAGCTGTAGATCATGAAGTTGAGGGACCACATGCTTTAATTGGAGCTGAAATTGCAAAGAAATATCATGAATCAGCATTAGTTGTCAATGCTATTGGAGCACATCATGGCGATGTGGAATTCCAATCACTTGAAGCAGTACTAGTTCAGGCTGCAGATGCTATATCAGCTGCTAGACCTGGTGCTAGAAGAGAAACCTTAGAAGCCTACATTAAGAGATTAGAGAAGCTGGAAGAAATAGCAAATCTTTATGAAGGTGTAGAAAAATCTTTTGCTATCCAAGCAGGAAGAGAAATCAGAATAATGGTTAAACCTGACGAAGTTGATGATGCTGCATCCGCTGAACTCGCAAGAAACATAGTTAAGAAAATTGAAAGCGAATTAGAGTATCCAGGACAGATAAAAGTCAATGTAATCAGAGAAACTCGTTCAATTGAATACGCAAAATAGGAAATGCTGCTGCTGGCGAATAGTCAGCAGCTTTTTATATATTATGGTTTTTATAGAAGTAAAATAAAAGCAAAGCAATAAATCCCATAATAGATAATAAAATTGTTTACATTAGGAATACTAAATGATATATTAATATTAAAGTGAAGGCAAACTTTCATTTTTTGAAAAATAGGTGTTTATCATGCAGTTTACGGATTTACATATTCATTCACGATATTCCGATGGAATGTTGTGGCCAGAACAGATCATTAAAATAGCTATGAAAAAAGGCTTAAAATACTTATCTATAACCGACCATGATACTGTAAACTCTCAATTTTCAATTGATGAGTTATCAAGCAGGTATAAAATTAATATAGTACCGGGTCTGGAACTTAGTACAGAATATAAAGATAGGGAGATTCACATACTTGCTTATTTTATTGATGTAGAAGATACTAAGTTGCAGGTAATGCTTGAGAAAACTAGAGAAAGTAGAATAAATCGAGCTAAGGAAATCATACATAAGCTAAATTCTATAGGTATAGATATTTCATATGCAGAGATTCTTCAAGAAGGAGTATCCATAGGTAGACCGCATATTGCAAAAATCTTAGTAAGTAAAGGCTATGCTAATACGACAAAAGAGGCTTTTCATCAATATTTAATGAAAGATAAGCCGGCTTATGTAGACAGATTTAAAGTGAACTACAAGGACGCTCTAAAACTAATAAGCGATTGTAAAGGTATATCTGTACTTGCTCATCCAGGAGAGATATATAAAGGAATTCAAATAGAAGAGCTTTTAAGAGAATTTAGGGTATATGGCTTAAAAGGAATAGAGGTTTTTCATCCTTCTCATACACAAAAGCAAACCAATGATTACTATAACCTGGCCAAAAAGTACTCCTTACATATAACAGGTGGTAGTGACTGCCATGGAGCGTTTGCAGATGCTGAAGCCATGATTGGCACATATGGTATAGATGAAAGACTTACTAATAAATTTGTAAAATCAAAGATATATTAAGTAATTGGAGGATATAAGAATGATTTTTTCAAGTAAAGCTGAACAAATTTCCCCGTCTATAACGCTGGCAATAGATGCAAAGGCTAAAAAAATGAAAGCTGATGGCTTAGATGTTATAGGTTTTGGTGCTGGAGAGCCTGATTTTAATACACCTGAGAATATTCAAGATGCCGCAATCACAGCAATAAAGAAAGGTTATACTAAATATACTGCAGCATCAGGAATTAAAGAGTTAAAGGATGCTATTGCTGATAAATTTAAGAATGACAATGGCTTAAGCTATGAGCCATCTCAAATAATAATCTCTACTGGCGCAAAGCAGTGCTTGGCTAATGCTTTTCAAGCAATATTAAATCCTGGGGATGAGGTAATCATACCAGTTCCATATTGGGTAAGTTATCCGGAACTTGTAAAGCTAGCTGATGGAGTTCCTGTATTTGTAGATACTACCGAAGAAAACAATTTTAAGTATACAATTGAAGAATTAAATAGGGCAATAACAGATAAGAGCAAGGCTATAATAATAAATAGTCCTAATAATCCTACTGGAACAGTTTATACAAAAGATGAATTAACTCTTATTGCTGAATTTGCTAAGAAAAATGATTTGGTAATTATATCTGATGAAATATATGAAAAACTTATATACGATGGAGAAAGCCACTTTAGCATTGCAAGTTTATCTGAGGACGCATATAATAGAACAATTGTAATAAATGGTATGTCAAAGTCCTACGCTATGACTGGATGGAGAATTGGGTATGCAGCTTGTGGAAATGAAAAACTTGTAAAGCTTATGTCCAACATACAAAGCCATGTTACTTCAAATCCCAATTCAATTGCTCAATATGCATCGGTAGAAGCTCTTAAAGGAAACCAGGATGCCATAGCTAGTATGATAAGTGAGTTTAAGAAAAGAAGAGACTACATGGTGGAAAGAATTTTAAAAATGCAGCATGTGTCATGTCTAAAACCAAACGGAGCTTTTTATGTTATGATTAATATATCAAAGCTTCTTAACAAAGTATATGAAGGTGAGTCTATAAAAACATCCTTAAGATTTTCTGAACTTCTTTTGGATAAGGAAAAAGTAGCAGTTATTCCAGGAAGCGCCTTTGGCGTGGATAACTACATAAGATTATCCTATGCAACCTCAATGAAAAATATAGAAGAAGGATTAAATAGAATTGAAAATTTCCTAAACAGCCTATAATTTATATAATTACTGTTTTGCTGGAGGTATTTATGAGTAAAGAAATTAAACTAAGTCTTCCGATTGATGGAAAAATAATTCCATTAACAGAAGTTAATGATTATTTATTTAATAAGAAGATAATGGGGGAAGGTATTGCAGTAAATCCTGATGGAAACTTCGTATATTCTCCTGTTGACGGTGAAATTAATTTGGTTTATGATGCAAAACATGCTATTGGCATTAAAACAGAAGAGGGCCTGCAAATACTTATTCACGTTGGTATTGATTCCGTTAAGCTTGAAAGCAGAGGCTTTGCAACCTATGTAAAGGTAGGAGACAAAGTATCAAGAGGTGATAAGGTTTTATTCTTTGACAAGGAATTTGTTGAAAAGAAGGCTTCTCCTGTTACTCCAATTGTTATAACTAATCCAGAACTTATAGAATCGCTTGATGTTAACTACAAAGCGTCAAAAGCTGGGGATTTACTCTTGAACATTAAGTTAAAATAATGAATTTTTATTTTAATATTTGTTGTAATAAATGAAAATAATGCTATAATATTAGT
The DNA here is from genome assembly GCF_023656515.1 of Clostridium swellfunianum. Classification (NCBI taxonomy): domain Bacteria; kingdom Bacillati; phylum Bacillota; class Clostridia; order Eubacteriales; family Clostridiaceae; genus Clostridium; species Clostridium swellfunianum. The sequence continues at coordinate 2,023,776 of NZ_JAMOFV010000006.1, read as the reverse complement.
GTTAGTTTTATTAAATGTAGAGGTGAGAAATATTGGTAACTAAGGACGTAGTAGTTAAAAATTCAACCGGATTACATGCTAGACCAGCCACTTTACTAGTTAAAAAGGCTTCATCTTTCAAATCAGATGTTAGCATAGAGTTTAATGGAAGAAAGGCTAATGTAAAAAGCCTTATTGGAGTTCTTTCATTAGGTGTTACAAAGAACTCTACAGTAAAGGTTATAGCTTCAGGCGATGACGAAGCTTTAGCTGTTGAAGAAGTAGTTAAGTTAATAGAATCATTGGAAGAATAATAAAAGGCTCATATGAGCCTTTTATTATTTGAATTTTTTGCTTTTGGCTTTGATTAAGAGTGAAAGTACGTCTATTCCAGCGACGCCAACCAATATGTAAAGAATTCTTGTTAAAACCTGAAGACTGCCTCCGAATAAAGCCTGCACTAAATCAAAATTAAAAAGCCCAACTAATCCCCAATTTAAAGCTCCAATAATGACAAGGATAAAAGAAATTTTATCGATTATACTTAACTTATACATGTTTCCTCCTCATATAATTATTATCTTAGTAAATTATATTAATATGAGTAAAGAATAAGAACAAATCAAAAACTTTCGTTGGAAACACGAACGAAAATATGGTGTTAAAATTAAATATATGTGATATAATATGAACTATAACTCTATTTATATTTAAATTATACGGAGGTAGTTGTATGAGAGATAGATATAAATCACCGCTTGATATTAGGTATTCTTCAAAAGAGATGTCGTACTTATTTTCTGATGAAATGAAGTTTAAGACCTGGAGAAGACTTTGGGTAGTGCTAGCTGAATGTGAAAAAGAACTAGGCATAAACATAACTGAAGAACAAATAAATGAGCTTAAAAATAATATGGATAACGTAAATTATGAAGATGCAGAAAGAAGAGAAAAAGAAACCAGACATGATGTCATGAGTCATGTCTATGCCTATGGTCTTCAATGTCCGTCTGCAAAAGGAATTATACACTTAGGTGCCACAAGCTGCTACGTGGGAGATAATACTGATTTGATAGTAATGAAGGAAGGAATGCTTCTAATAAAGCAAAAGTTGATTAAAACTATCGAGGCTCTTTCAAGATTTGCTATGAAATATAAAAGCGTTCCCACTCTTGGATTTACCCATTTTCAGCCAGCACAGCTAACAACAGTTGGAAAAAGGGCAACCTTATGGATTCAAGACCTTTTAATTGATTTCGAAAATTTAAATTTTGTAATTGAAAATATGATGTTTAGAGGTGTTAAAGGTACAACTGGAACTCAAGCAAGCTTTATGGAATTGTTTGACGGAAATGAGGAGCTAGTCAAGATGCTTGATAAGATGGTTACAGAAAAGATGGGATTTAAAACCGCTTTTCCAGTTACAGGTCAAACATATCCTCGAAAGATTGATTCTATTGTACTTAATGCCCTATCTCAAATTGCGCAAAGTGCATACAAATTTAGCAATGATATAAGATTACTTCAAAGCATGAAGGAAATAGAAGAGCCCTTTGAAAAGAATCAAATAGGATCTTCAGCCATGGCCTACAAAAGAAATCCTATGAGAACAGAAAGAATGGGAGCACTTTGCAGATATATAATTGTCGATTCCTTGAATCCTGCAATAACGGCATCTACACAATGGTTTGAACGAACCCTTGATGATTCCGCAAATAAGAGAATAGCAGTGCCAGAAGCTTTTCTTGCTCTCGATGGGGTACTGAATTTATATATAAATGTAGCTAGCAATTTAGTGGTTTACGAGAAGGTAATACAGGCACATATACAAAATGAACTACCTTTTATGGCTACAGAAAATATTCTAATGGAAGCAGTAAAAAAAGGCTGCGACAGACAGGAATTGCATGAAAGAATTAGAATACATTCAATGGAAGCTGCAAAAAGAGTTAAAGAATTAGGTATGGAAAATGATCTAATAGATAGAATTTCAAAGGATTTAGCTTTTAATATGACTAAGGATGAAATATTAGCTTCTGTAAGTGCTGAGAAATTTATAGGAAGGGCTCCTGGTCAAGTTGAAGAGTTTATCAATGAAAATATAAATCCTATTCTTGAGCAGAATAAGGAGATTAAATCTATTGTTACAGAAATTCAAATATAAACCTTAGTTATGTTTAATATTATCTTTGAACTATGAAAAGATAATGTGGGGCTGTAATATGAAGGTCACTATTGATAGATTTGAAGGAAAATACGTAGTTTGTGAAAAAGAAGATAACACAATGGTGAATATTGAGAAATCTCAAATCCCTGCTGATGCAAAAGAAGGGGATGTACTAAGTATTGAGGATAATTCTATAACTATAGATATTTACGAAACTAAAAAGAAAAGAAAACTAATAGAAGAGCTTACTAAAGACATTTGGTCATAGTTGAGCAAAACAGCAGTCTTTTGCAGCATATAATTAAGCACCTATTGATAAAAGTATTTATCAATAGGTGCTTAATTATATAAGTCATTTGATGAATATATATAAAAAGAAGTTTATCATATTGATAAACTTCCTTTTGGATAATTGGGATTTGGGGTTTTAAATAGGGAGATTAAGTAATAGGGGAATATTACTTAAAATATTGTATGTATTAATTATAATAGCGAAATATGTAGAAATTATGAAGAAGGGCTAAAAATAATAAACTTAAAAGCTTTATTAGGATTAGAGTAACGGAGATAAAAGCATAGTTTAGAATAGTAATATTTTCCTTGCTGATTTATATTGGTTTTAACCTATGATTTGCCTCTAAATTCTGCACCGCATTTTTTACAGGAGATAATAATCTTTCCAGTATGTCTCGGTACTCTAAGTTTTTGAGAACAGTTTGGACATTTGAAAATTTTATATTTACTTCTATGTTTAAAAGATTCCCTAAATAAATAAAATTTCTGTATTATACTATTACGGTATTTCTCAAAAGCATATAGTTCCTTATATCGTTTTGGCTTATTTTTTGAAAGAGTTCTCCAAATACCATATACAACAAAAGCATATCCTAAAATGACTGTATATCTTAATGCTGAAAGTATTGCGCCTCCCACAATTAGATATTTTGAAAACCTGTCTACACTGTAAGAATCCTTAAAGTAGTAAGAGAATTTATTAATATAGTTTTTAAGATTCAATTTAGCATTCCTCCAAAGAAAAAATATACTTCAATTATAACTGTTAATTGGTACATAGGTAGTTACTAAGAAGTAAAAGTTTTGTTAACTTTTTATGCACTATATTTTTGTAACTAAGTAAAGCTCACTAGCATATTCTGATATTATAATTAATTATATTTGGAGGAGTACATGATTAACATAACTTTAACACCACTCCATTACATCTATCTCATTTTCATTATAATAATTATTGCTGCAATGGTGAAGAAAAAAGATATATCACTTATATGTATAATAGGTATCTTTGTTCTAGGACTAACGGGGACCCAATCTGTTTATAAGTCTGCCATGGGAGTATTTAATAGCTTTGTTTTTGCTACAAAAGAACTTATGCCTACAATTTTTATTATTTCTATTATTACTGCAATGAGCAATACGCTTATGGCTTCAGGTATTAATGATGAAATAGTATCGCCCTTTAAGGGGATAATAAAGAATTACTGGATAGCTTATTGGGTTATTGGTATAGTAATGATGATTTTATCTTGGTTCTTCTGGCCATCGCCAGCAGTAGCACTTATTGGAGCATTGTTCCTTCCTATAGCTAAGAAAGCTGGACTGCCGGCTATCGGAGTAGCTGTTTCAATGAATTTGTTTGGTCATGGTATAGCTTTATCTAGCGATTATATAATCCAAGCAGCACCAAAGCTTACTGCTGATGCTGCAGGAATTCCTGTAATAGAAGTTATTTCAGCAAGTGTTCCTCTTGTTGTTGTAATGGGGATAGTAACTACAGCAGCAGGTTTCTATTTTTTAAGGAAGGATATAAAATCTGGTATACTTCCAGTTGAATATAAAATAGAGGAGTCAGAAGACAGTCAATCAGGTGAAAAATTAATTTCTTCTAAGAAGTTGAGAAGACTTTTAGCTCTACTTATTCTGTTTCTTTTTGCTTTAGATATAGTTATAATGTTTGTTGCAAAACTTCAAGGAGGAGATGCAACAGCGCTCATTGGTGGAACAGCGGTGTTTATACTTAGCCTTATTTCTGTTATAGCTTACAAAGGAAAATCTCTAGAAAAAATATCTGATAACCTTGTAAAAGGACTTCAATTCGGTTTTAGAATTTTTGGGATTGTAGTGCCTGTAGCTGCTTTCTTCTACCTAGGTGATTCAGCTTTCAATGATATATTTGGGAAAATATTGCCTGAAGCTTCTCATGGAATAGTTAATGATTTAGGTGTAGCACTAGCTAATATAGTTCCATTAAATTCTGTTGTTTCAGCAAGTACGCTAACCGCAGTTGGAGCAATAACAGGTCTTGATGGTTCTGGTTTTTCAGGAATTCCATTAGTAGGATCTATTGCCAATATATTTTCAGCATCTTTAGGTGGAGGAACAGCAACTCTTACTGCCCTAGGGCAAATTGCAGGCATTTGGGTAGGTGGAGGAACAATAATTCCTTGGGCAGTTATACCTGTGGCTGCTATTTGTGGTGTTGATGCATTTGAGTTAGCTAAGAAAAACATTAAACCTGTTATAATAGGATTAGTAGCTACTACCATAGTTGCTATGTTCCTAATTTAAATCATAAGGATATAAAGAGCAAAGTGCGTTCATTTAGTAGCGCGCTTTGTTTATTGTTTAGCATATTAAAGTTAACATTTTATCATTAAAAAGAGTTGATTAAGCGTATAGTGGAATTATATACATGAATTGATTCCGATTACATTGGATAAATAGACAAGCAAAGGAAATAAACTTGATATTTTTATATTTTTTTACCAAAAGTATTGTCAATTTATTAACGATATGGTATTATAAACATGTGATTAAAAATTAAAGTTTTCACAATTGGGTGGAGGGGTAAAAATGAAAAAAACAGTATCATTAGTTTTATCAGCAGTATTAGCAGCATCTTTATTAGCAGGATGTGGACAAAAAACAACACCTGCAAATAACAATAAACCTGGAACTACTGCACCAGCTGCAAGTGCATCAGGAATAGCTAAAGTTGGTCTTGGACACTTAACTTCAATAGCTAGTTCAAAGGATCTTGGAACAGACAAAGACGGAAAGGAAGTACTTCCACTTGGACAAGTTGACACAGTTATAGCAGCTGTTGCATTTGACAAGGATGGGAAGGTACTTAAAGTAACTATAGATAATGCACAAACTAAGGTAGATTTCAATAAGGATCTTACTTTAAAAACAGATACTAAGGTTCCAGGAAAGACTAAAGTAGAACTTAAAGAGAACTATGGTATGATAAAGGCTTCAAAGATTCAAAAAGAATGGTATCAACAAGCTGAAGCTTTAGGAAAATGGATGGAAGGCAAGACTGTTGCAGATATAAAAGCAATGAAGACTGTAAAGAAGGATGATGCTCATCCAGCGGTTCCAGATGTTGCTGAACTTAAGTCTTCAGTTACAGTATCAGTACAAGACTATATAAAGGCAGTTGAAGAAGCATATGCTAACGCTGTAGAAGTTAAGGGTGCTGAGAAGATTGGTTTAGGGCATGGTGTATCTACATCAAGCTCAAAGGCTCTTGGAAAAGACAAGGATGGAAAAGAAGTTCTTCCATTAGCTCAAGTTGATACAGTAATGGCTTTAGGTGCATTTGATAAAGATGGAAAAGTTGTTAAGGTTATAATAGATAATGCTCAGACTAAAGTAGAGTTTGATAATACTGGTAAGGTTAAGTCAAATAAGGCTGATGCACCAAAGACTAAGGTTGAACTTAAAGAAGGCTATGGTATGGTTAAGGCCTCAAAGATAGGTAAAGAATGGTACCAACAAGCTGATGCTTTAGGAAAATGGATGGAAGGCAAGTCGATAGCAGATATAAAGGGAATGAAGACTGTGAAGAAGGATGATGCTCATCCAGCGGTTCCAGATGTTGCTGAACTTAAGTCTTCAGTTACAATATCAGTTCAAGATTATATAGCTGCTGTAGAAGAAGCCTCACAAAACGCTAAATAATATTTATATCATATACTCCTCCATAATTGGAGGAGTTTTATTTTGCGATATTATTGTATTATAAGTGTTGTTTTGTTATTATAAATGAGTGTTGAGATATTGATAATATCAAGTATAAAAAGTAATAAAGCGGAGGATGGCTATGAAAAGAATAACTTCTGCAGTTATAGCAGTAATCATGATAATGCTTGTGTTTACAGGTTGTCAAAAACAGAGCAAGATTCAATATACAAAGTACAGTGATACTTTTTTTGATGCTTTTGATACAGTAACTATGGTTGTTGGATATACAAAAACTGAAGATGAATTTAAAGGTTACTTTGAGAAGATTAAAGAGCGGTTCAATGAGCTTCATAAGTATTATGATATATACAACGACTATGAAGGTATTAATAATATTAAAACTATTAATGATAATGCCGGCATAAAGCCTGTTAAGGTAAATAAGGAAATAATTGATCTTATTCAGTTCGCTATGGACTGGGATAAAAAGACAAATGGTGCTACCAACATAGCTATGGGTTCAGTGCTTAGAATCTGGCATGACTACCGTGAGGAAGGAAAGATTGACCCAGACAATGCAAAACTTCCACCGATGGATGCACTAAAAGAGGCCAATAAGCATACAGATATAGATAAGATTATAGTAGATGTTCAAAACAGCACCGTTTATTTGGAAGACAAAGCTATGAGTTTGGATGTTGGAGCAGTTGCAAAAGGTTATGCTACGGAACTTGTTGCAAAGGAAATTATGAACTCGGGGTTTAAGTCAGGAATCATAAGCGCAGGTGGTAATGTGAGAGTACTTGGCAAGCCTGTTGATGGTGTCCGTGAAAGATGGGGGATAGGAATACAGGATCCAAGAAAATCTGTTCTAGCAGATGACGACAATCTTTTGGATACTATATTCTTAAATGATCAATCAGTAGTCAGCAGCGGAGATTACGAAAGATTTTATACTGTTGGAGGGAAAAACTACCATCATCTTATAGATCCTCAAACTTTAATGCCAGGTGAACATTATAGTGCAGTTACGATAGTGACACCGGACTCAGGTGATGCTGATGCTCTTTCAACAGCAGTATTCCTACTTCCTTATGAGCAAAGCAAAGCCCTAGTAAAAAGTCTTAAAAATGTTGAAGTAATTTGGGTGTTTAAAGATGGCAAAGTAGAAGCAACTGATGGAATGAAAAAAATAATGAAGAGCGAAGGTGCAACAGGCGCCAAGGCTCAGTAAACTAAAAGCCGCTCAAAAGAACGGCTTTTTTAATTTTATTGAAGTTTTATCTAGAACCTATTTGTTGCCTACAACGCTTATTAGAGAGCCGTTTATAAACGATTTTAATGTTATCATCAATTATATTTATGAGCCTTTGGCGAGACTCTAGCGTTTTCCAACCTATGTGAGGAGTAAGAATAATATTCTCCATGGTAAATAATGGACTGTAAGGATTTGGCGGTTCAGAATCCTGAACATCGAGTGCTGCACCTGCAATTGCTTTGCAAAGATTCTATTAGATCTGCCTCCTTAATTATTGCACCTCTTGATGTGTTGATTATAAAGCTAGAAGGCTTCATAACACTGAGAGTGTCTTTATTAATAAGATGCTTTGTTTCAGAAGTTAGAGGGATATTTATACTTACAAGATCGCTTTCATTTAAAAGCTCTATTAAAGATACAGATCTGATGCCGCTATCCTGCCATTGCCTTGGAGTTCTAGTGTATACAAGTATATTCATTCCCAAAGCTCTCACTACTTTTATAACTTGATTTCCTATGGAGCCTGCGCCCATAACTCCCAGGGTTTTGTCTAAAACTTCAAAATGAGGTACCGTAAGGTTTTGGGTGAAGTTTCTATAATCATTATCTTTAAGCATAAGCTGCTGTTTAATTAATGAAGAGCTTATAGTCAGTATAAAGGTTATAACAAGCTGGGCTACTGCTTCAATGCTATAGCCGGGAATGTTGCATACCGTAATATTCTTTTCTTTTACAGCAGTAAGATTTATGTTATTGTAGCCTGTTCCAGCCTCGCATATTAGCTTTACTGAAGATGAAAACTGGCGCATTAAGTTTTCTGAAAGAGGCAACTCTTTTGTGATGACAATATCCTGATTCTTTACTCTTTTTAAAATTTCTTCATCGCTGCTATGTTCATACTTTGTAACTTTTGCAAGAATTTCAATGATTGAAAAGTCCAGCTTTCTGTCAAAATCAAGCTTGGCTGAGTTTAGAAATACTAAATTCATAAAATTTCTCTTTTGTATTATAAGTTCGTCAAGTGAAGTAATTATCACCACACATTCCGGATGCTAGTTAGAGATTATGCAATTGGTTACACTATTAATATAATGATCATATAAATTATATTAATAGATGTAGTATTTATAAATTATAAAAAAATATTATAAGGTAATAATTATAATGTTAATGGAGGTTTTAAAATGCCGAAAAAAAGTGCTAAAAATAATAGTTTGCTAAAAAGCATAAAAGCTAATACTTCACCACAAATATACAATTTGATTTTGGACTTAATAAACGAGGGAAAAGATGAACTTGCTGAAATAGTTTTAAAGATAGATTACCTTCTTGATTACGCAAGCACTTGTATAAGACAGAATGATTACAACGAAGCAAGAGAAACTTTGCACATGGCTGAAAACAGGATTTACGGGCTGAGGAAGGAAAATGTTGATACTAAGAATTTAGAATATCTTTATGAAGGTTTACTAAAGAAACTAAAGAAATAATTTTAAAATCCATAAGAAAAGCTTTGACAGGAGTCGAAATTTTTGATATTTTGTTGTAGGAATAATAAATATGGAGGTGCCTAATGAGCACAAATCAAACTCAAAATATCAAAATATTAAATTCAGATCCATCGGCTTTAGGATTATTTGGACTAGCCATGGTTACGCTTGTGGCTTCTTCACAAAAGCTTGGTTTAACAAGTGGCACATCTTTTGTACTTCCTTGGGCGATTTTCCTTGGAGGATTTGCACAGTTATTTGCTTGCATAAATGATTCCAAGAGACAAAATACTTTTGGAACAACTGCTTTTGGTGCCTACGCATTCTTCTGGTTTGCTGTAGGGGCTTCATGGATGATTAAGGCTGGAGTTTTTGGACAAGGCTTAGCCTCAGGAATAGATCCAAAGCAGTTAGGCTTTGCTTACCTTGGCTATTTAATATTCACAATATTTATGACTATAGGAGCAGCAGAAACTCATAAGGTACTATTCACTATTTTCTTTCTTATTAACTTTTTATTCTTAGGGCTATCTATGGATTCCTTTGGACTAATGAAAGGTTTTTCTCACGAGCTTGCTGCTTATGCAGAGTTACTAATATCTTTAGTATCTTTTTATGGATCAGCAGCTGCAGTTTTAAATCCTCACTTTGGAAGAGAGTTTCTTCCTGTTGGAAAGCCATTTGGAATATTTAAGAAATAATTCTTTACTAGCCGCATGGGCTTTGTCTATGCGGCTTTTGCTATAGTTTTATAGTATGAAAGGTTATAAAATTAATAGATGGCTTATAGTATTTAGATGGAGGGGTATAAATGTTTGAATCTCATGTAGGTGAATTAGCTGCTTTTGCAACAGCAGTTTGTTGGACTGCAACTCCTATAGCCTTTGAAGCAGCAGGCAAGAGGATTGGGTCTTTAACAGTAAACTTTATAAGACTTTTAATTGCATTTGTTCTAATAGGCATATTTACATTTGTTACCAGAGGGATGTTTCTTCCAATGGATGCAACAAGTACAAATTGGACATGGCTTACTGTATCAGGCATCATTGGGTTTGTAATTGGAGACTTATTTTTATTTGAGGCTTATGTAAGAATTGGAGCTAGGATATCTCTTTTAATAATGGCTGCAGTTCCTCCAATAACAGCCATGGCAGGTTTCTTAATGCTTGGTGAGACATTGACCTTGATGGATATGTTAGGAATGTTTATTACTGTTGGCGGTATAGCTTTAGTTATTTTGGTCAAAGGTAATCAAGATAAAAAAGTTAAGCTTTCACATCCTTTAAAAGGAATAATATATGCATTTATAGGTGCTCTTGGACAATCTTTTGGTACAGTATACAGCAAATTTGGGATGGGGGAATATAATGCATTTGCTGCAACACAAATTCGAATCATTGCGGCAATAGTAGGCTTTACTATTGTTGTCACTGTTAGAAAGCATTGGAGGCAGATTTGCATTGGACTTAAAGACTTTACTGCTATGAGACACATTGTCATAGGTTCTGTGTTTGGACCTTTTATTGGAGTGTCCTTATCGCTTTTAGCTGTCCAGCATACAACAACAGGTGTTGCCTCAACAATAACATCAATATCAAGAATACTTATTATACCTATATCTATTTTTATATTTAAGGAGAAAATCTCTTCAAAAGAAGTATTAGGTGCTTTGATAACAATAGTGGGTGTAAGTTTCTTATTTATCTAAAACAATCTCATTTTATTATGATTTTTCATATAATAAAATGAGATTGTTTATTATTAGGAGGATATTATGTCTTATCATGAAGATTATTCATACAACTTTGGAATGTATGACAAAATGCCGAGAGAATCACAGATACAGTATAAAATCCCTATACTCAGGCTTGAGGGCACTGGGACTGTAAGGACTTTACCAGATGTAGCTTCAGTATTTCTTGGAGTAGTAACTGAAAATAAGGATCTGAGCGTAGCACAGAAGGAAAATTCATTAACCATGGACAAAGTTATTGCTTCTATTCTAAGGCTTGGAATTGCTGAAAAGTATATTAAAACAGAAAGCTACTCCATAACTCCGCAATATGATTTTATTGAAGGAAAGCAGATATTTAGGGGATACAAAATAAACAACAATTTAAAGGTAACCATAAATAATATAAGACAGGTTGGAGAAGTCATAGATACTGCTGTTGAAAGTGGTGCTAATGCAATATACAATATTAATTTTTCTATATTAAACAAGGAAGCGGTATATAAAAAAGCTTTGTCTTTAGCTATAAAAGATGCAGTGGATAAGGCAAACAGCGTGGAAAACACCTTAAGGATACAGGTAGACGAGATTCCCATAGAAATTGTTGAAGAAGGAAGTACTGGAAATATAGAAAGAACAGACCTTTATAATTTTAAGTCACCAGCTCCAAGTACAGATATTAGGAGTGGAGAATTGGAGGTAACTGCAAAAGTTCAGGCTATATTCAACTATAGGAAAATTTAGTATTTCTTTCCTAAGAATTTGGAGTGTAACTCCTGTTAAAAGGTATGCTTATAGCATAAAAAGCATTAAGCAGGGCAGAATTTAGGAATAAACATATTTGTATGTAAGGTGGAATGAATTAATGAGCAACATTTCAGAGAGAATAGAAAGACTGCCCGTTACGCCTATGCTTTGGAGGGTGCTTCTTTTAACTGGCATTGGCTGGATGTTTGATGCCATGGATCAAGGAATGGTTGCTGGAGTTATGGCTGCAATCGGAAGAGATTGGAGCCTTAGCCCAGCAGATTTAGGAGTGCTTGGCAGCGCCTCTGCAGTGGGGATGGCTGCAGGAGCTGCAATTGCTGGTATGGTTTCTGATAGGTGGGGAAGAAAAACAGTAGTTACCTTTACGTTAATTTTATATGGTATAGCAAGCGCTGTGTCGGGTTTTGCACCTAACTTCATCATGCTGCTGATATTTAGGTTTTTAACTGGGTTAGGTTTAGGAGGGGAGCTTCCGGCAGCTTCCACCCTAGTAAGCGAATTTTCTCCGGCGAAAGTACGGGGGCGTATGGTTGTACTTCTGGAGAGTTTCTGGGCTTGGGGCTGGATTGTTGCTTCCTTAATAGCATATCTTTTGATTCCTATTTATGGCTGGCGGATAGGTTTTATTCTTGGAGGTGCACCAGCACTATACGCAGCTTATCTTAGAAAAGGTATTCCAGAATCACCAAGATTTTTGGAGGAGGCAGGTCGTTTTAAAGAAGCTGATGAAATTGTAAGTAAGATGGAGCATCAGGCAGCAATTTCCTACAATGAAACCAAGGAAACCTATAAAAGCTGTAAAGTGAAACTCAGATCTTTTACACTATTTGATTTGTTGTCTAAGATTTATTTTAGACGTACTATTGTACTATGGATTTTATGGTTTGGCATAAATTTCGGATATTATGGATTTGTTTTATGGACGCCTACACTGCTTGTAGGTAAAGGCTTTAGCCTAGTAAAAGGGTTTGAATTCACATTGATTATGAGCCTCGCTCAGCTGCCAGGTTATTACAGCGCTTCTTATTTTATTGAAAAGATTGGGCGCAAGGTAGTTTTAGTTGTATATCTGGGTGGGACTGCTTTCTCAGCATACTTATTCGGTAAGGCACCATCTGTTTCTACTGTACTTACTTATGGCTGCCTGCTTTATTTCTTTAGCTTAGGTGCCTGGGGGGCAGTTTATGCATACACCCCAGAAGTTTATCCTACCAAAGCCAGAGGCAGCGGAACAGGGTGGGCTGCTGCAGTTGGGCGACTTGGTGCGATAGCAGCACCATATACAGTAGGTGTGGTATATGAAGCAAAAGGAAAGCAGGCAGGTTTTGCATATGTCTTTATCATGCTTACCATAGTATTTGCTATTGTAGCATTGGTTATTGCTTTCGCGGGCATAGAAACCAAAGGTAAATCTCTAGAGGAGATAAATTCTTCTGAAGTATAATTAATATAAAGCTAATTTTAAAAATACAAGGCATATGATATAATCTTAACAGTATTAGTAAAACAAAAACTCTTTATGTATTTGGGAGGCAGCAGGATACAGTAAAATTCCATTATCAGGCTGCCCTTATTTGATTGAAAGGATGAAAGCAATTGTTTAACGAGGCTTTAGAATCTTTGCAAAAATATTATGGCTATAAAGAATTCAGAGCTGCGCAGAAAGATGTTATACAAAGTATTTTAGATAAAAAGGATACTTTGGCTATAATGCCTACAGGCGGCGGAAAATCAATATGTTATCAGATACCTGCTATGTTGTTTGAGGGACTTACAATAGTCATATCGCCACTTATCTCCTTAATGAAGGATCAGGTAGACAATATTGTAGACTTAGGGATAAATGCATCCTACATAAACAGTTCTCTTTCAAACAAGGAGATATATAAAATAATAGATTATTTAAGGGCAGGGAATATAAAGATATTGTACCTTGCTCCAGAAAGACTTGAATCGGAAGAATTCTGCCAGCTTATGAAAACACTAGACATATCACAAATAGCAATAGACGAGGCCCACTGTGTATCGCAGTGGGGTCACGACTTTAGAACTAGCTATAGATATATTTCAAAGTTTATTGCGTTTCTCCCGAAAAGACCTCTTATTACTGCCTTCACAGCAACTGCTACTGAGGAAGTTAGAGAAGATATAGTGAGACTAATTGGCCTTAGAAGTCCACAAGTTTTTATCTCAGGCTTTGACAGAGAGAATTTGAAGATAAACGTTTTAAAAATAGGAGACAGATTAAGCTATCTTATTAATTATATTGCAGAAAACATGGAGCAGTCAGGAATAATATATGCTGCTACTAGAAAAGAAGTAGATAACATATATGAAAAACTTGGGGCTAATAATATCAGCGTTTCAAGATATCATGCTGGCTTGACAGATGAGGAGAGGAGAAAGAATCAAGAGGACTTTGTTTATGACAGGATAAATGTTATGGTTGCTACAAATGCCTTTGGCATGGGAATAGATAAGTCCAATGTAAGATATGTTATCCATTATAATATGCCTAAAAACATTGAATCCTACTATCAGGAAATTGGAAGAGCAGGCAGAGACGGTGGAGATAGTGATTGTATTATGCTATTTGCTCCTCAAGATATTATGACCCAAAAATATTTAATTGAAGTTGGAGTTTTAGCTCCTGACAGAAAAATAAATGAATATAAAAAACTGCAGAACATGATTGATTTTGTTCATCATAATGGATGTCTAAGAAAATTTATTTTAAATTATTTTGGCGAGCAAGTTGACTATGAGGGATGTGGAAACTGTAGCAGCTGCCTGAGTGAAGGAGATCTTGTTGATAAGACTCTTGATGCACAGAAGGTACTATCCTGCATTTATAGAATGAAGAGGGACTTTGGAGTAAATACCATTGTAGACGTACTTAGAGGATCATCTCAAAAGAAAATTCTACAGTACAGATTTAACGAACTATCCACTTATGGGATAATGAAGGACTATTCAAAGGAATACTTGTCTAACTTCATAAATACACTTATTTCTCATGGGTATATAAATTTGAAAGAGGGTGAATATCCCACAGTAGTTTTAAATACTATGTCTATGAAGATATTAAAGTCTGAGGAAAGGGTTATGTTTAAGGAAGCAGTTAAGGTTAAGAAGATTTCTTCTGATAATGGGCTGTTTGAGATGCTTAGAATTTTAAGAAAAGAAATTGCTAGCACTGAAGGAGTACCTCCATATTTTATATTTGGAGACGCTGTCCTTAGAGAAATGAGTATCAGACTCCCTGTTAACGAAACTCAGATGATGGACATCTCTGGTGTTGGACAAAAGAAACTTGAAAAGTATGGTGAGAAATTTATAGAGATAATAAGTCAGTATGTTAAAGAACAAAACAGACAAGTAGCTTGGACAAGCGTAAAGGAAGAAAAAACTGCAATAGACACTAAAAAACAAGATGAGAAATTGAAAAGCCATATGATTACTTTCAATATGCTAAAGCAAAATAAAGCTTTAAAGGATATAATGAAAGAAAGACAGCTAACAATATCTACGTTGATTGGGCATATTGAAAGATGCATAAATGAAGATTTGTTAACAGAAATAAATATAGATTTCTCAGGTTTATTTACCGAGGAAGAAGAGCAAGAAGTGCTTCATGCTGGAGAAAAGGTTGGATTTACTAGGTTGACGCCTATCAAAAAAGTTGTTTCTGATAGCATTAATTATGAAGTGATTAAGGCAGTTTTAATTAAGAAGATATTAAATTAAAATAATTATATACTAGAAAACCCTCCTGATTTATGTTACTAGGAGGGTTTTTTAGTATGACTAAAACAGAATTGCCTAATACTATGAATACAAACAAAAGTCTAGGAGGAAATATGTCATGAGTAAAATACTTTATATTAAAGCAAATGCTAAGGAAAAAGGTATATCTAGGACCTATAGGATATCTGACAGTTTTATAGAGGCGTACAAGAGAAGTAATCCGAGAGATGAAATTAATACTTTGGATCTATACAAAGAAGATATAAATTTTCTACAGCAGACTGACCTTGGAGAACTTAGGGTATCATCACCAGGTGAGCACAGGGACCACAGAATACTTAGATATGCTTATCAATTTTTAGAGGCAGACAAGTATATTGTTGCTGCACCTATGTGGAATTTGAGCATTCCGGCTATATTAAAGGCTTACATAGACTATATATGTATTACAGGAATTACTTTTAAGTACACTACAAATGGTCCAGTAGGTTTGTGCAAAGGCAAGAAAGCATTTCATATAGTTACTAGAGGTGGAGAATACTCTAAGAGCCCATTAGATCAATATGAAATGGGTGACAGGTATTTGAGGACCATATTTGGTTTTTTGGGAATTTCTGATTTTACAACAATAGCAGCTGAAAATCTAGATGTTATTGGTAAAGATGTGACTGAAATTGTAGAAATGGAAATTAATAAGGCAAAAGAGTTAGCTAAGGATTTTTAATATAATACCTTAAATAAATATAAAGTATTGAAAGAAGAGAAAAGGAGATAAAATGGCAGATATAAAAGAAATCAATCAAATAGGATGGTATTTAGATAATAGCTATGCTAATCTTCCAGAAACATTTTTTTCAAAAGTTAAGCCAACACCTGTAAGTTCGCCAAGGCTTGTAGTCTTAAATGAACCTTTAGCAGAGGCACTTGGGTTCTCCTCTAAGGAACTGAAAAAAGAAGAAAGTACTGCTGTTTTTGGAGGCAACAAGCTTCCTGAAGGTACTGTTCCTATAGCACAGGCTTACGCAGGTCATCAATTTGGGCATTTCACCATGCTGGGGGATGGAAGAGTGATACTCCTAGGAGAGCAGATTGCTCCAAGCGGAGAGAGATTTGATATACAGCTTAAGGGTTCAGGTAGAACTCCATATTCCAGAGGTGGAGACGGAAGAGCCGCCCTCGGGCCTATGCTTAGAGAGTATATAATTAGCGAAGCAATGCAGGGACTAGGAATTCCAACTACAAGAAGCTTGGCAGTTGTGACGACAGGGGAGGAGGTAATGAGAGAAACTCCACTAATCGGTGCAATATTAACTCGAGTAGCTAAAAGTCACATTCGTGTTGCAACTTTTCAATATGCAGCAGCAGGAGGCACGGTTCATGAGCTGAAAGCTTTAGCTGATTATACAATTAAGAGGCATTATAAAGAGCTAGAAGGATGTGAGAACCTGTATCTTTCTTTTCTCAAAGCTGTAGTAGAGCGTCAAGCTTCTCTTATAGCCAAATGGATGCTAGTAGGCTTCATTCATGGAGTTATGAATACTGATAATATGACTATCAGTGGCGAAACTATTGATTATGGTCCCTGTGCCTTTATGGATATTTATGACCCTGCAGCAGTGTTTAGTTCTATTGATAGACAAGGCCGATATGCCTACAGCAACCAGCCAACTATGGGAGCGTGGAATTTGGCAAGGTTTGCTGAAACACTTCTACCTCTTTTACATGATGATGAGAATGAAGCTGTTAGGCTCGCTCAAGAGGCTGTATCAGAATTTTCTCAGCTGTACCACAATAGCTGGCTTTCGGGCATGAGAGAGAAGCTTGGAATTTTTAATGAAGAGCTTCAGGATAAAGCACTTGTTGAAGATCTCCTAAATATGATGTATAAATATAAAGCAGATTACACAAATACATTCCTTGCACTATCCTATGATAAACCCGAGGATGTATCTATGTGGAATACAGATGAATTTAATTATTGGCTTGTGAGTTGGAAGGATAGATTGAGCAGGCAGGCGCAGGCAAAGGATGTTTGCTGGGAACTCATGAGGAAGAGCAATCCTTCGGTGATTCCTCGCAACCATCGTGTTGAAGAAGCTATTTCAGCTGCTGAAAATGGAGATTTTAGCGTTATGCATAAATTGCTTAAGGTTCTAACATGTCCTTTCTCATATTCCACAGAACATGCTGAATATGCTTCATTGCCCCCTAAGACAAATAAACGATACAGAACCTTCTGTGGAACATAAAATTTTATGTTATAATTGTAGCTGTTGTCGTAATTAAGTAATTCAGAGAATTAAATTTATTAAGCTTACCTATATGTGTAATGATTTATTTTGTAGGAGGATTCTAATAAATGAAAAAAGGAGCAGCAGAAAGAAACTTTAGAAAGCTTAAAAATCAAGTTAAGCAGATTAATGAAATTGTTCATCATTCAAAAATTCACGCACTTTGGGAGCATGAAGCTGCAGTTAGAAAAAAGATTAAAGAACTAAAGGAATACGAAAAGGCTGGTTTAAAGGATTTTGATGAAGTGTTAAGCAATTATATAGACATACTTGAATATGTATCTGTAAGACTTATTGAAGACTACAACAATAGGAACAAAACTGATTTTTATTTTGACGACATAATAAGCAATCACTATGAGAGCTTTATAAAATCAGGAATTATGAGTGTTTTGATAACTAACCATATACCGGATATATTAAGTAGGGAATTTGACAAGGTGTTTCCTGATAATCCTAAAAATGAATATGCTGATGCAAGGAGATACGAAAGAAAAATTTATTTGCATCTAGGTGAAACAAACACAGGAAAGACATATAATGCTGTTCAAAGGCTTAAGGAAGCAGGTAATGGCGTATATCTATCACCCCTTAGAATCTTGGCCCTTGAAAACTTTGAAAGGCTTAATAGAGAAGGCACAAGGTGCAATCTAGTTACTGGAGAAGAAGAAATAAGAGTAGATGAAGCTAAACATACTGCATGTACTATAGAAAAACTGAACATAAACGAGGAATATGAGGTTGGAATCATTGATGAAATCCAAATGATAGACGATGATCAGAGGGGCGCGGCCTGGACAAGAGCATTGCTAGGGTTAAAGTGCAAGGAAATACATGTTTGTGGTGCCATAAACGCTAAGGAATTGTTGATGAAAATTCTTGACGATACTGGAGAGGAATACGAAATAAGGGAGTATAGAAGAGAAGTACCTCTTGAGATTATAGATAAGAGTTTTTCTTATAAGGATATAGAACAAGGAGATGCGCTAGTAGTTTTTTCGAAGAAAAGAGTTCTTGAACTTGCTTATTATTATTCAGAAATGGGTATAAAAGCAAGTCTTATTTATGGTGATTTACCTCCTGAAGTTAGAAGAAAGCAATATGATCAGTTTATAAACAAGGAAACTACTATTCTAATAACTACTGATGCTATAGGAATGGGAGTAAATCTTCCTATTAAGAGAATAATTTTCATGGATGTAAGAAAATTTGATGGAAGTGAAGTTAGGTATCTTCATTCACAAGAAGTCAAGCAAATAGCTGGGAGAGCTGGAAGAAAAGGAATTTATGACGTAGGTTATGTTGCAGGCTATGGAGGAACTCAAGAATTTTTGAGGGAAAACTTAGAAATGGAGGACTATCAGATAGAACAAGCAGTACTTGGTCCTAGTGAAGAAATTTTAAGAGTACATGGATTGCCGCTCAGAGAAAAACTTGCTCTGTGGAGTACACGTAGAGAAAAGCTGCCCTATTATAGAAAAATGGATATAAGTGAATATCTAATTATTCTAGACACCATAAAGGGCTATAAGCTGGATCAAAAGACTCATTGGAGACTTTTAAAAATCCCTTTTGATATATCAAATCAGGAGCTTATGAATACCTTTTTAAGTTTCATTGATCAGGTTTTTGTGGCTAAGGGTAGATTTATTTCAAAACCTCAACTACTAAAAAGAGAACTTAATGACCTAGAAACTCAGTATCAGCAAATAAACCTTTATTATTCATTTTCTAGGGCCTTCAACCTAGAGTTTGACGAGCAATGGGTGTACAGTACGAGAATAAAGATAAGTGAAGGAATAAACGAGATTTTAAAAGGGATTTAACATTTTTCTATCACCTTCCAAAGACAAAAGCAAGAAAAGATGCTATAATTTTTGTGTTAAGGGAGAGTGAACAAATGAACAGTGAAGAAACAAATAGCATAGCAGGGAATGGATGTGAAATATTAGTTCCCTTTAATGAGAGAAAACCACTGGAAGAAATAGAAAAAGGTTTAACTAAAACTTATAGAAAACATATATGGGCGAAATTTATAAAGGCAATAAATGATTACGAACTTCTAAAGGATGGTGATAAAGTTGCGGTTGCAGTATCCGGAGGAAAGGACAGTCTTCTTATGGCAAAGCTTTTTCAGCTGCTTCATAGACATAGCAAAGTAAAGTTTGATTTGGAATTTATTTGTGCTGATCCTGGGTACCACGAAAATATTAGGGAACTTCTAATAGACAATTGCAACTATCTTGGTATTCCGCTAACAATTTATAATTCAGGAATCTTTGAAGTAGTTGATAAAATTGCAAAGGATTATCCGTGCTATATGTGTGCTAAGATGAGACGTGGAGCATTATACTCAAAAGCTCAAGAGCTTGGCTGTAATAAGGTGGCTTTAGGTCATCATTTTAACGATGTTATAGAGACTACTCTTTTAAATGTTTTATATACAGGTAATTTTAGTACTATGATGCCAAAGCTGAAAGCTGATAATTTTGAAAATATGGAGCTTATAAGACCATTGTTTTATGTAGATGAACTTTATATAGAGCGTTTTACTCAAAATGCCGGAATTTGGCCTTTAAATTGTGCATGCATGGTAGCTGCTAAGAAGATTGGAAACAAGCGTTATGAGATTAAGGCTCTTATTAAAGAATTGAAGAAAAATTTTGACGATGTAGATAAGTCCATTTTTAGAGCAGCAACAAATGTAAATATGGATGCCATACTTGGATGGAAGCAAGGCGAAAATAAATACTCATTTCTTGATATTTACGACAAAGAATAGATTGATTATAGGCTATGCTTTAAAATAGTATTCATAAAGCATAGCCTTTGTATTTTATACCCCTAACTTTGCTAATACTACTAGTGATTAAATAATCTTAGTGAACAGAGGTGTAAGATATGAATTTGATTAAACATAGAAAGCTTGTTAGAGAAGTTATATTGTGTCATATTATGTTTATAGTTTTAATAGTTTCAGGCTGCGCAACAGATGAATATGAAAAAAATAACCAGAGGGCAGGATTTGAAAATACTTCTGCACCTCAGATTGGAAGAACAGCTGCTATGGATAACACAGCTATAACCATGGTTGCAGAAAAACTATCGCCTTCAGTTGTAGGAATAACTACCACAAGGGTCACTAAGGATTTATACAGCCAGAATCAGAGAACTGAAGGAGTAGGTTCTGGAGTTATTGTCAGCGAAAAAGGGTATATATTGACCAACAACCATGTGGCTGGAAATGCAGATAGTTTAATGGTTTCGCTATTTGATGGCAGAGATGTTAGAGGGCAGACTGTATGGGCAGATTCGGTACTTGACTTGGCTATAGTTAAAATAAATGCTGATAGGATTACTGCAGCACCACTTGGAGATTCAAAGGCAGTTCGAGTTGGTCAGGATGCTATTGCCATAGGAAATCCCTTGGGACTTACCTTTCAAAGGACTGTAACAGCAGGCATTATAAGCGCTATGAACAGAACTATTGAAGTAGAAAAGGGAGTTTTTATGGAAGGATTGCTTCAGACCGATGCTTCTATAAATCCAGGGAATAGCGGTGGTCCACTAATAAATGCAAATGGGCAGGTAGTTGGCATAAATACAGTTAAAGTTATAACAGCCGAAGGCATGGGCTTTGCTGTACCAATTAATGTTGTCAAGCCTGTTATCGCTAAGGTTTCTTCAGGAGGCAATTACGGTGCTCCAAACATAGGTCTTCAAAGCTTTGACAAGGAACTTGGAAAAATCTTTGATTTTACTATAAGTGAAGGAGTATTTGTTTTTGACTGTAAGGACGGAGGCTGTGCTTCAAGAGCAGGAATTCAAAAAGGTGATGCTATAATTTCTGTTAATGGAAAACCAATAAATACAGCTATAGAACTTAAGGAAGCTTTAAATGAAGCGGGAGAAGGTGGAAAAGTTATATTAAAAGTTAAAAATGGGAATGGAATAAAAGAAGTGCCTATAGTTCTAGATGGAATGAAAAAATAATAAAATGCTTTTGACTTTAAGAATTATGCTATATAATTAGATATTATATAGTATATGGAGGCAAGAATGGTTAAAATTTGGGGCCGCATAATGAAAGGTGGCAAAATTATAAAGGATGCCGTTGTTAGCGCTGATATGGAAGGAAGTTATCAAGAAAATTTAAAGGCTTGCATTAATGATCTTTGTAATAAATTTGATATTCAAAAGCCTTATTGGCTTCCTACAAATATGGAGGAGTATAATAAGAGAAGCAAAACAATCTTTAATGAACATAATTTTATGGAATGCATTGATTTTGATAGATTTATTGTAGAAGAATTGGATATTGATAAATAAAAAAGACTATGTCGGTATTGCTGGCATAGTCTTTTTGCTGGCACTGAAGTTTCATAATAGAACCTTAATTAAAGTATATTAGGATCTATCTTATTTTTTTCTCCATCATAGCCATCGCTGTAGTAGTGAAGAGGATGCATAGCTGGACCCTCAACAATATCCCCTGTATAGGAAAAACGAGAGCCGTGGCATGGGCAATCCCATGATTTTTCTGCGGAGTTCCATTCAACTTCGCATCCCATGTGTGTACAGGTTGTATCTACTACGTGAAGTTTGCCTGATTCATCCTTATAAGCACCGATTCTGTGTCCTTCATGACGTAAAACCTTTGCTTCACCATGCTTTAACTCAGCTGTTTCAGGAAGTTCTTCAAATTTGTGCTTGAAAAGCTCCTTTGCTACATTTAAGTTTTGAGTTGTAAAGGTCTTATAGGAAGCAGCTGGAGTAAACCTTTGAGGACTATAAGCTTCAGTCCAAGGGTTTTCACCTTTTATAATGAGATCTTTAATCATAATTCCGGCTACAGTACTGTTTGTCATCCCCCATTTGCCGAAGGCCGTTCCAACATAGATGTTTGGTGTTCTTGAGGTTAGACGGCCGATATAGCGAAGTCCGTCCATAGCATGGTAATCCTGAGCAGACCATCTGTATGGTATGTCTATAATACTGTAGGTATTCTCAGCAAAGTCTCTTAAAGCCTCATAGTGCTTCATGGTATCACCGTCGTGTGCTGTCTTATGATGCTCTCCGCCAACAATAACAAGGTCTCCGTCTTCAAAAGGCTGGGAACGCAACGAACGGCCTGGATCTTCTGCCGTTATGTACATCCCGCCTGGGAATTTCTCTTTGACTCTAACCCCCATAAGATAGGAGCGCTCTGGATATATTCTTGTAAAGTACAAACCCATTCCATCGTAGAAGGGGAAGTGCGAGGCTATTATTAAGTTGTCTGCGGTTACAGTGAAGCCACTATCTGTTTTAACCCTTACCAAAGTTCCTTCTTCTACATCTATTGCTCTTGTGCCTTCAAATATAAAGCTGCCATTACCATGAATCTTAGTTGCTAAATGAAGAAGGTATTTTCTTGGGTGGAACTGTGCCTGATTTTCGAATTTGACTGCTGCTAATACTTTAAAAGGAAGAGGAAGTTCCTCCACATAAGATGCCTTTATTCCAATTTTTGAAGCAATATCTGCTTCACTTTTAATCACGTCTGCATATTCGGTTGTGTGAGTGTAAACATAGGAAGGCTGCCAAGAAAAATCACAGTCAATTTTTTCTTCCGTAATCAAATCTGACATAAATTTTATTGCGTATTCGTTAGCCTCTGCATACTGTCTTGTTATTTCCTCTCCAAATTCTATATTGTATTTATTGTAAACTAGTCCATGCTGAGAGGTTATTTTTGCAGTAGTATGTCCCGTCGTATTCATTACAATTCTGTCTGCTTCAAGGACGGCTACATTAAGTCCTTGCTTTTTAAGCAGGTAGGCTGCAGTAATTCCAACCATGCCTCCGCCAACTATCACTGAATCAACTTTTAAGTCTTGATTCAAAACAGGATAGTCTGTTCTGGGAGTTGATGCTATCCAATAGGAAAGAGGATTGTTTGTAAGATGCTTATAAGTGCTCATATTATATATTCTCCTATTTTAAATTAAAATTTATATTTATTTTAGCATTTGTCATTTGAGGTAAAATATACATTATAATAATTTAATAAATTTCGAATAATTATACATATAGTGTATATTATTTATGAAAAAAATTTGATGTATATAATTATAATACAGAATATGAAATTAAAAACCATGTAAACGATTTATGAAACTCTGTCTTGCTTATATAGGATGCATTTGATTTAGGCATTGAGGCACATGATTTTCAAAGGTATTGTTAAAAAAAATTTTTTTGAAAATCTTTAAAAAAGTATTTGAAATGTTATCCAATATGTGCTATATTAAATTTGGTTATAAATATGCAGTGGACACGCATTATTATAATCACCTAATTAATAAAATCTTCTCAGCTGGTACAAGACTAGTGGAAGATTTTTTTTATTTGCAAAAATTAATAATTCATTTTAAAGGAGTTGTTACGGTGTGACAGGGGAAGCTTTAATTCAGCTTGCAGATATCTGCAAAAAGTTTGATGGATCAGAGGCAGCAGTTGTAAAAAACTTAAACCTCAATGTTAGAAAAGGTGAGTTTTTAACATTACTCGGACCTAGTGGATGTGGAAAGACTACTACACTTCGTATGCTTGCTGGTTTTGAACAGCCAACAAGCGGTAGAGTCATCATCGATGGTGAAGATGTAACGGATATATCACCACATGAAAGGTGTGTAAATACGGTATTTCAAAATTATGCACTTTTTCCTCATATGAATATTTTCGATAACATTGCTTTTGGGCTCAAGATGAAGAAGGTTTCAAAAACAGAAATAAGAGAAAGAGTTTCGGCAATGTTAAAGATGATTCAATTAGAAGGCTATGAAAAAAGAATGCCTTCTCAGCTTAGCGGCGGTCAGATGCAGCGTGTTGCAATTGCAAGAGCGGTTGTTAACAATCCCAAAGTGCTGCTTTTAGATGAACCACTGGGTGCCCTTGACCAAAAACTTCGAAAGCAGATGCAGCTGGAACTTAAGCATCTCCAGAAGAGATTGGGCATAACTTTTATATTTGTTACCCATGACCAGGAAGAAGCCCTAACAATGTCAGATAGAATAGTAGTTATGAGAGATGGTGTAATCGAGCAGCTCGGTGCTCCAGATGAGATTTATGAAAGACCCGTGACAAGATTTGTTGCTGATTTTATCGGAGATACGAATCTTTTGGAAGGAAAGGTTACTGCTGTTGAAAATGGCAGCGCATTCTTAAGGCTTGGAAACCAATTTGATTGTATAAAGGTTTCAGCAGGAAATCTAACCTTAGGCGAAGAAGTAAGTGTTGCGGTAAGGCCTGAGAGAATTAAGCTTAGTTATTTATCGCATGAAGGTGAAGTTTATCTTAAGGGAAGCCTTAAGGATAGAATTTATACGGGCACTTCATATAAAACAGTTATTGAGCTTGGAAATGGAAAGTTAATAACTGTTAATGAACCAATAGACAACCATCTTAATATTGAAAAAAATAATAAAGAAGTAGTCCTTACTTGGAAATCTGAGCATTCGGTGGTGATGAAGGGATGATATTCAATAATAAAGCGATATCAATAAATAAGCCTATTAGAGGAGAAAGACCTGCATTAAGGAAAAACTATGGAGTTTTGGCTACGCTTTTTCCTGTAGCTGCATGGATGATAGCATTTTTCGTTATTCCTGTAGTGTTTATCGTTGCTATAAGTTTTTGTACTAGAGGAGAAACTGGAGATATAGTATACACATTTACTTTTGAGAGTTACAAAAGTCTTATCAATCCATTGTATACAAGGATTTTTTTAAACTCTCTATTAGTCGCAATTTCTTCAACCCTCTTTTGCCTTATATTTGGATACCCTTTTGCTTTCATTGTGGCAAGGTCAGGCAAGAAGTATAAACCACTTTTGCTTTTATTAATAATACTTCCGTTCTTCACCAATTCATTGGTTAGAACTTATTCTATGATTATACTTTTGAGAAGTGAAGGTATAATCAATGCTTATCTACTAAAGCTGCACCTTATATCAGAGCCGTTAAAGCTTTTATATAATAACACAGCTGTAATGATAGGAATGACATATATGATGTTTCCGTTTATGGTGCTTCCTTTATACGCTTCCATAGAAAAACTAGACAAAAGGCTTATTGAAGCTGCAGCAGATTTAGGAGCTTCTCCCTTAAAAGCGTTTTTAAAGGTAACTCTTCCGTTAACAAAGAGTGGAATAATGTCAGGTTCAATGCTCGTCTTTATACCAGCATTAGGCTTGTTTTTTATAACAGATCTTATGGGAGGCAGCAAGGTTGTGCTTATGAGCAATCTTATTAAAAATCAATTTCTTACAGCTAGAAACTGGCCATTGGGGTCAGCTATTTCAGTAGTCTTGATTCTCATTATGGTTGTAGTCATTGCATACAATACAAAGAGTGGTGGAACAAAAGAAAAGATGGGGGTGTTATAGGTTGTGAAAAAGAGAGGCATATTCAGCAAACTTTATGCATTTTTAATGTATATGTTTTTATATATCCCCATAATAGTCCTTGTGATATTTTCTTTTAATGATTCAAAGCTTAATGCAGTGTGGACAGGATTCAGCCTAAAGTGGTATAAAAGCCTCGCAAGTAATGTCGGCATACTGGAAGCTATGAAGAACAGCCTGCTCATAGCTGTAGCAAGTACAATACTTTCAGTTATGATCGGAACTTTGGCAGCAGTTGGAATGTACAGATACAACTTTAAAGGAAAAAGTCTAGTTGATGGAATGCTATATATTCCGTTGGTTATACCAGAAATAGTAATGGGTATAGCGCTTTTGGCCTTTTTTTCAACGGCGAAATTTTCGATGGGCATAGGTACTTTGATTCTTGCTCACGTTACCTTCAGCGTATCATATGTGGTAGCTGTTGTAAGAGCAAGGCTTGATGGCTTCGACAAATCCGTTGAAGAAGCAGCTATGGATTTAGGCGCAACACCGATGCAGACCTTCTTTGCTGTAACACTTCCTATAATAGCACCAGGCGTCATAGCAGGAGGGCTTCTTGCTTTTACATTGTCTCTAGATGATATGATTATAAGCTTTTTTGTAGCTGGTCCAAACAGTATGACTTTACCACTTAAGGTGTTTTCAATGGTTAAGTTTGGTGTAACACCAGAAATAAATGCACTCTCTACTATAATAATGCTGGTTACTTTGATAATAGTTGGTTTTGCTTTAGCTCTTAGAAAAGCAAATATAAACATGAAAAAAGTTGGAGCTGTACTTACAGCGATAACAATTATGGCTGGTGGAGCAAGCGGAGGAATGTGGGTTCTTGCAAAACAGTCCAAAGGTGAAAAACAGGTGCTTAATGTATTTAATTGGTCGGAGTATCTGCCTCAGTCTGTTATAGATAAATTTGAACAAACCTATAATATAAAGGTAAATTACTCAACCTTTTCTTCCAATGAAGAAATGCTAGCGAAAATCATGGCAGGAGGATCACAATATGATTTAACCGTAGCAAGCGACTATATGGTTGAGATAATGAAGAAACAGAATCTTCTTGAAGAACTTAACAAGGAAAACCTTTGGAATCTTAAAAATATGGGAAATGAATTTATGGATCAATCCTATGACAAAGGAAACAAATATAGTATTCCTTACATGTGGACTGCCGGAATTATTGCTGTAGACAGTACAAAAGTTCCAGAGGGTACAATAACCTCCTACGCAGACCTTTGGAAACCTGAACTTAAAGGAGCTATTACACTTCTTGATGACGAGAGAATAATAATAGGAATGGCGCTTAAAAAACTAGGTTATTCCATGAATGAAGTTGATAAAAATGCACTGTATCAAGCAAAGGAAGAACTTAAAAAACTTCAGGCAAATGTAAAGGCTTATGACAGCGATAGTCCAAAGACAATGCTTATAAATGGAGAGGCAAAAGTAATTTTCGCATGGGGCGCTGAGGGAAGTCTTGCTAAAAGGGAAAAGAATGGCGTGAAAATGGTTATTCCAAAGGAAGGTTTATTCCTCCAACAGGATAACTTTGTTATACCAAAAGATGCGAAGAATATAAGAGCTGCAGAGCTATTTATAAACTTTATAATGGAGCCAGAGATAAGTGCAGAAATTTCGAAAGAATTCCCATACGGAAATCCTAATAAGGCCGCTTACCCATATATAGGTGAGGAGATATTAAAGGATGAAGCAATATATCCCCCTGAGACGGACATTAAAAATGGGGAACATCTTAAGGATATAGGGGATTCTATAAAGCTTTATGATGATATATGGTCTGAAGTTAAGCAATAAAGAGAAGATGTTTTTAAAGCCATAAATCCCGCTGAAAATTATACAGCGGGATTTATGGCTTTAAAGAGTTAACCAAGAAGTACATTTCATAAAAGAAATCTCCGTTGTAGCTTGTGCAGCCATAATCCATGAGTACATTTTCGCCATTTAATGTGCCCCAGGAGCTTACACAAATCAAATCCTCATAAAATAAGTAAAATCTATCAGCAAGTTCACTTATATCATTAAACAGCTCTACCTCCTTTCGTATGTTCTTCAGATTCACATATTTGCCTTGTATATTGTTAGAAAGAGGTGCTGCTCTTTTCATAATCAAAAGTTGAGGTTGATAACATGCTATAGAGCATAAATATTTCTTTAATTTAAAAGGAGAATACGAATAGACAAACTGCTCAATTTTGTTTTGATAATAGCCTTCTCCACCCTTTGCAAGTTTCAAAACATACTCTTCATTCAATGCGAAAACTTTTCTGCTTATACCTTCCCCCAGAAATTCAAACCTTTTGTAAAAATCTTTTTCCTTAAGATTATATAGTTCAGTAAAAAGTTCTTGGCTAATTTTCAATTTCAATCCCCCAGATAATAAATTCACACTATTGTTATATGAATCAAGTCTACACTTTGATATAGGAGTTAATTGTATAAATTTATTTTCTGCTCATGTTTTTTCTTTACTTAATAATAACTAAGAGTTATTATTAAAAGAAAAGTATAATATATTATATATTGGTTAGATATTAAATAGAGAGCCTTATATGATTATTGTATAAACATGAAAATAAGATATATGAATTTGCTGGATACTTACAATATGAGAATTTGATAGATTTGTAAAGGAAGGGATTTAAATATGGATAAAAATTATTTAAAAGAGGATAAGGAAGAGGTTTTAAAGGGACTCACTCCTCTGCAGTATAAGGTAACTCAGGAAAATGCAACAGAAAAGCCATTTTTAAATGAGTTTTGGAATCACAAAGAGGAAGGTATTTATGTAGATATAGTGTCTGGAGAACCTCTCTTTACTTCTTTGGATAAATTTGATTCCGGTTGCGGGTGGCCTAGTTTTACAAACCCCATAGAAAAAGGAAGAATAAAGGAAAAAGCTGATTTCAGTCATGGAATGCATAGAATTGAGGTTAGAAGCAAAGAGGTAGATTCTCATCTTGGACATGTGTTTACAGATGGTCCTGTAGATAAGGGTGGCCTCAGATACTGTATAAACAGTGCTTCTTTAAGATTTATTCCTAAACAAAGGCTTAGGGAAGAGGGATACGAAGAATATATAAGATTATTTAATGATATGGAGGAATAGAGATGGATGTTTTAGAGGCAATTAGAACTAGAAGATCTATAGGAAAGGTAAAGGAGGAGGCTGTACCAAAGGAACTTATAGAAAAAGTTATAGAGGCTGGAACATGGGCGCCAAACAGATATTTAACACAGCCTTGGAGGTTTTTTGTAATAACAGGTAAGGCAAGGCAGTCTTTATCCAGGGTAATGGAGGAAATTGCACTTCAATCAGGCTTAGATATAAACAGCGAAGAAGGTAAGAAAAAGCTTTATAAAGAAAAAAACAAACCATTTAGAGCTCCGGTAATAATTGCAGTGGCAGCAGAGGTAACTGATAATGGGAAGGCTATGAGACTTGAGGAGTTAGGGGCCTGTTATGCTGCCACTGAAAATATGCTTTTAGCAGCACATTCCCTTGGTTTGGCTTCTTTCTGGAAGACAGGGAAGGCTTGCTACCATCCGAAAATGAAGGAGTATTTTGGACTTAAAGAAAAAGACGAAGTCATAGCTTTAATCTATTTAGGCTATCCTGATATGGAAAGAAAGGATGCACATAGAAAACCAGCGTCAGAACTTACTAAATGGGTTTAAAACTAATACAAAAGAAAGGATAGAAGTAATGAGAATTTATTCTTGGAATGTAAATGGCTTAAGAGCAATACTAAAAAAAGGATTCATGGAATGGTTCATCGTGGAAAGCCCTGATATAATCTGCCTTCAGGAAACAAAGCTTCAGGAAAGCCAGCTTGAAGAAAGCTTTAAAAACATAGAAGGTTATTATTCAAATTTCAGTTTTGCAGATAAAAAGGGTTACAGCGGTGTTGCCACTTATTCAAAGGAAGAGCCTGTTTCTGTGAAACACGGAATTGGAATAGAACGATTTGATAGCGAAGGCAGAATATTAGAGACAGAATTTAAAAACATCACTGTTTTAAATATATACTTTCCTAATGGACAGATGAATGAGGAGAGGTTAAAGTTTAAACTAGATTTTTATGATGCTCTTCTTGACTATTGCAATAGTCTGGTTAGTACAGGAAAAAAACTTGTTATTTGCGGAGATTATAATACTGCACATACTGAAATGGATATTAAAAATGCGAAGGCAAATGAAAAGACTTCAGGATTTCTGCCTATAGAAAGAGAGTGGCTGGATAAGCTTATTTCAAATGGCTACACAGATACCTTCAGG
This sequence comes from Clostridium swellfunianum, assembly GCF_023656515.1. Lineage (NCBI taxonomy): Bacteria > Bacillati > Bacillota > Clostridia > Eubacteriales > Clostridiaceae > Clostridium > Clostridium swellfunianum. The sequence continues at coordinate 1,993,611 of NZ_JAMOFV010000006.1, read as the reverse complement.
TATGTAAACAAGGAGGAAATCAAATATTCATGGTTCAGCTACATGTTTAAGGCAAGAGAGCGAAATGTAGGATGGAGAATAGATTACCATTTTGTATCAAACAATATGCTGCCTTATGTTAAGGATGCGAAGATACTAAATGAGGTAACAGGCTCAGACCATTGTCCTGTTGTGGTTGAACTTTCTGAATCTAATTTAAAAGATCAGCTATGAGGCTGATCTTTTTCTTTTAATTATATTTGTCCGTTTTACAAGTATTTCAATCAAAGCTATGGCTAAAACTCCTCCGATTAAAGCTGTGATAAGTTGTGTTGTTCCCATAGCTACGGCAAGAGCTTTAGCTATAGGCGCAGGAAAGTTCATTTTGAAAATATAAATAAATTTTTTTGCAGATAAGCTTAAAAATAAGAATTTTAGTATCGCCCCTAAGCCTACACCTGTATATTTCCCATAGGAACTTTTAGAAAGAAAGAGTCCGTAAGAGATGACAAAAATACAATTTCCTATCATTATAAAAGGTATAAAAGGTGCCATGGCTGGCTTTAGTTGTCCAACTAGAAGTGCTGTTAATGGGGTTAATACTCCAACTGCAGTTCCATAAAATGTACCGCAAAGATATGTAACCACAAGCAGAACGGAGTTAATAACCGAACCTACAAGAAGTTGGTTAATTCCTGGAATTTTGCTTCCTATCAGCTGAAAAACTATAGCAGTAGCCAACAGGATTGAACTTTGTACTAAACAAATAACATTTTTATTTTTCATACTACCCCATCCTTAAATAAATATTTCCAGTATTAGTATATCACTCTTGCAAAAAAGTGTAAAACAAAAAGTGTACACCCCAAAAGGTTGTACACTTTTATTTTAATATGAAAATACCATATTTCCATCTCTTAACGCTACTGTCTTTGACCATAACCATGTATTCTTTGTGCTGTCATCGAAGTAAAATTCCGCACCATTAGTTGGGTCGTAACCCCTCAAAGCATCTAGAGCAGCTTGTCTAGCTGTTGTTGAAGCTGACTTGTTAATCCAACCATTTACTACAGGAGTAAACTGATAGTAGCCTCCTGATTTTTGATAGATTACATCTCTAATAGTGTTTGGCCAAGCTGAACTTTGAACTCTGTTTATAACTACAGCACCTACCGCAACCTGTGATTTATAGGACTGACCTTGAGCTTCTGCTTGAATTAGCCTTGCGAGAAGGTCCAAGTCGCTTTGGGTGTAAGGTACAACGCCTTTGCTAACAGAGGAAGCAGTAAAAGAACTTTTCCCTGGTATAACTAATACTTGACCAGGATATATATAATCTTTCCAGTAGTTATTTGTATTTCTTATTGAGTTTATAGTTACTCCATATTTTTTAGCAATTAAATAAAGAGTATCTCCACTTCTTACAGTATATTTTCTATCTGGAACATTTAGTAATTGTCCAGGATAAATTAATGAATTTGATAATTTGTTGTTTGTCATTAACTCGTGTGTTGTTGTATTAAAGCTTCTGCTTATTGTGTAAAGCGAATCGCCAGGAGCTACCTTGTAGGTTGCTGCCTTGGCTACATGTGATGAGAATAGAGTTAACCCTAAAGCAAATAAAGTAACATTTAATATCTTTGATTTTATCATAGATATATCCTCCTATATGCCTCCGAGGTTAGTTGACGGGTTAGGGTAAGAGGTACCCTGCTCAAACTACGAACTTCACCCCATAGTTATCCCCCGTACTCCTTTTAGGAGATTCGGCTTGATGGTTGTTATTGTAACAAAGGATTTTGAGTATATCTATAGAAGATAGGTGGCAGGACAGGCATATCATGGTACAACTTTGCCCAAATATGCATAAACAATTATATAGAGTAAATACTAACTATAAATAAAGAATATATAGTTATAAGGAGGATAAGATCATATGGATAGCAAGTCACAAATAGTAAAAGTAAAAAAGAATCAAGATGGAGATATAACAGATGTAATGCTTGATAACGGTAATGTGTATTCAATCAATGAAGCAATAACTATGACAAGAGAAGGTATAATTCAAGGGGTAAATGTGGGAAAAGCAAGAAATGGTAGAGAATATCTACGAAGCAACCCAAATGACAGAGAAGGTGATAACCTAGATAACATTCCTACATTCTAGTGTGTACATAAGACTTTTTTCAAAATAATAAAAAAGGATAGACTGAATCTATCCTTTTTTATTACAGTAAATTTAGTTTGATTAGCTCTATTTCAAGCTGCTCTGAACTTATAAATTGAACTGCGTTAATACCAAGTTTTTTAGCTCCTTCGATATTAACCAGGGTGTCGTCTATGAATAAACTCTCTTCTGGAAGAATAGATAGTGTGCTAAGCATATGTTGGTAAATTTCTCTGTTTGGCTTTAGCAGTTTTATTCTTGAGGATATAATCATTTCATCTGCAAGTCTGAAAAAAGGATATCTGTTGTAGACTATCTCAAATGCTTTAAGGTGAAAATTAGAGAGTAGTACTATCTTATATCCATTGATTTTTAGCTTTTTCAAAAGGCAGACAGTTCCTTCAATAGGTATTAAAATATTATGCCAATCTTTCATAATTTCTTCTATTTGCATTTTATGACCAGCATGTCTTTTAGAGAAAATTTCTATTGCTTCTTCATCAGTAATGCTTCCTTTGTCAAGTTCAAGCCATTCGTCAGTTGTAAATATAGCTGAATGAAGTTCACTAGCTAAAGTTTCGTCTTTATATTTTTTTAGAAGATATTCCTTGGGATTAAATTCTAAAAGAACTCTCCCTATGTCGAAAACTATATTTTTTATCATGTTGCATCATCCTTTCGGCTATAGACATTTTTATAGTACCTTATTTTAGCAATTTATTCAACCTTCTTGCCCAATGCTGGAATTTATAATTTAACTTTGGATAAAACTATTTTAAAATGATTTAACAGGAGAATACTGATATGAGAGACAATATTAATGAATTTATGAGAAGAATGAACTCATTAAATGAAAAGGAATATATGTATAACTTGATTGCTTATGGAATTGCCCCTACTGTTTGCGGCTACAAGGCTTCAACTCTTATTAATCTTTCAAGCAAGTATAAAAACACCTATAAACTTTGGAAGGAGAATAAGGAGGAATTTTTAGACAGAGTACCTTTAAAGCACTTTGAGCTGAAAAGGACTAATGATTCATACAGTATTTTGTTCTATGATGAAGATAAATTGAACGAAACATTAAAGAAAAAAAACTGTACTAAATTTTTAAATAATTTTGGATATAAGGAAAAAGATAGCCTTATAAATTTTCTTCATGTATTAAAGGCAAGGTATAAAGAAGGGTGTCCTCATGAAGTTGGTCTATTTTTGGATATACCTCTTGATGATGTTCTTGGATTTATAAAGAATGATGGGAAAAATTATTTATACTGCGGCTATTGGAAAGTATATAGTAATGTTGATGGAGCAATGAAAACTTTCAAAAACTATGACTGGTCTAAGAAAGAAGTTATAAATCTTATAGCTGGGGGGAAAAATGCCTTTCAAGTATTTAAGCTATTAGAAGAATATAAGTTTATTGCTGTATGTAATTAGTCACAATTGAAACAACATAAAAAACTGTTTTAACTCATAAGCCTATAAGTATATTAACATTATTCTATGGAAACATAGATGTAGAAATTTATTAGAGGAGTGTGATAATCATTGGAGAATTTTAAATTTTATAATCCTACTAAACTTATATTCGGAAGAGATACTGTTAAAAATATAGGACCAGAAGTCAAAGCTGCTGGAATAAAAAAGGTTTTGCTTCTTTATGGTAAAGGCTCTATATTTAAAAATGGGGTTTATGATAATGCGGCGAATTCATTAAGAGAAAATGGCGTTGATTTTGTTGAGCTGGGAGGTGTCAAAGCAAATCCTGTTTTATCAAAGGTTTATGAAGCAGTTGAAGTCATAAAAAAAGAAGGTGCAGAGGCTATAGTTGCTTTGGGAGGTGGAAGTGTTATTGATACTTCAAAAGCAGTAGCTGCAGGCTATTATTACAGCGGGGACATATGGGATATGTTTGAAGGAAAAGGGCGAGTAGAAAAGGCTCTGCCAATATATACAATACTAACACTTTCAGCCACTGGCTCGGAAATGAATTCTGGAGCAGTTATAACTAAAGAGGAAGAAAAGAAGAAATGGTCCTTTGGATCTCCTTATACATTCCCTAAGGTTTCCATAATTGATCCCACAATACAGTTCTCTCTTCCTAACAATCAAACTGTTAACGGGGCAGTGGATGCCATGAGTCATACCTTTGAACTTTATTTTGATGGGACAAAAAACAGTGATATGCAGGATGAACTTTCAGAGGGTATAATTAGAACAGTGATGAAGCATGTTCAAATATTGCTTGAAAACCCATCAGATTATGCTTCAAGATCAGAACTTGCATGGTGCTCAACACTTGCTTTGAATGGAGTGAATGGCATTGGAAGGAATGGTGGAGATTGGGCATCACACGGAATAGAGCACTCTTTAAGTGCCTTTTATGATATAGCTCACGGTTCAGGACTTGCAATAATATTCCCCGCTTGGATGAAATACGTTTACAAGGAAGATTTAGATAAGTTTGGAAGGTTTGCAGAGAAAATATTTAACATTACCTTAGGTACCCCTGAGGAAAAAGCTTTAAAAGCTATTGAAGACTTAAGGGATTTCTATAAAAAGATAGGAGCTCCCATAAGCCTTAAAGATATAGGGGTTAAAGCCGAAGACCTTGAAAAACTAGCAGACAACGCTGCTATGTCAGCTCCTATGGGAACTTTAAAGAAGCTTCAAAGAGAAGATATTTTTGAGATTTATAAGATAGCCTTGGAATAAACAAAGGGTGGGCAGATGCTCATCCTTTTACTATTTTGCGGTTTTTCATCTTAATTACCAATGGTTGCATGTTTTTTAAATTGATGTATCATTAATATTGTAGTAAATTAAAGGGGATGACAGAGTGAAAAAATTAAGGTTTATAAATACTGTTAAGAATTTTGGAAGCAGCAATTTTCATGCATTAACTCACAAAAACTTTAGATATTTCTGGATTGGACAGTGTGTTTCTCTTATAGGAACCTGGATGCAGAACATAGGTCAGTCCTGGCTTGTATATACCTTAACTGATTCTCCATTTTTGCTAGGTCTTGTGGGAACTATTCAGTTTTTACCCGTAACGATATTTTCTTTGTTTGCTGGAGTTGTTGTTGATAGGTTTCCCAAAAAGAAAATACTTATAATAACACAATCTATATCAATGCTGCTTGCTTTTACACTTTCTTTATTGGTTTTTACCCATACAATCAAGTATCAACATATTCTAGTTCTTGCCTTAATATTAGGTTTTACAAACACTCTAGATATGCCTACTAGGCAGTCTTTTATGGTTGAGGTAGTAGGGAAAAGTGATCTCATGAATGCCATAGCTTTAAATTCTGCTACCTTTAATCTGGCGAGAATACTTGGACCAGCAATAGGTGCTATCGTAATGCAGGGTGTTGGAGCGGCTTGGTGCTTTTTCCTTAATGGATTGAGCTTTGTAGCGGTAATTTATGGCCTTTTGAAAATTGAACCTATAGCATATGTGAGGAAGAAGTCATCTGAAAAGAAGGTATTGCATGAAATATTAGATGGGCTTAAATATATATATAGAACTCCCGTTCTGTTTAAGACGGTACTTATGGTTACTGTTATGGGTATTTTTGCGTTTAACTACAACGTACTTCTTCCAGTGTTTACAAGAACTGTACTTCACAAGGAGGGTGACACATACGGATTTTTGATGTCTGCTTTAGGTATAGGTTCGCTAATTGGAGCTTTAACAGTATCTTTAAGAAGCAAATCTGGACCAAAGATTTCTATAATGTTTTATAGTTCTGTAATAGTATCAATAATGTTAATTCTTACAGGATTAAGCAGCTTGCAGTTTGCAGCAGCCTTGTCTTTAGCTATAACAGGTATATTCAATATAAATTTTTCTACTACAGCAAATTCAACACTTCAAATTAATTCTGAGGATGAATACAGAGGTAGAGTAATGAGTGTTTATGCTCTTGTTTTTGCAGGAAGCACCCCTCTAGGAAACATGTTCTCTGGCACTGCTGCATCTAACCTAGGGGCTTCATGGGCGTTTATCACCAGTGGAATAATAATTTTAGTTTTTATGGTTGTTTTAGCAGGTATGGCTGGTATACAAAGAAGATACAAATGATAAGTGAGAAAAAAACAAAAATGTCGAATAAAAAAATACAAAGCTCAAAAATTGTTCGTGATTGCTATTTACATACGTATAATTTCATGTTATTATAATTACATAATTTAATAACACCTCATATAATCTCGATAATTTGGTTCGGGAGTTTCTACTAGGCAGCCATAACTGCTTGACTATGAGTGAAGGTTTATTGATGTCTTATTTCTATTGGACAAGTAGTCTATTTGATATACTTTTCTTTAAATAGAGTAGCAGATAAACGCATGAATTCACTCAAAATTTTGAAGATTCATGCGTTTTATTTCTTTTTGGATATACATATAATCTAATGTGGACATCTTATTATAAACCGGCGATAGTTATGCTTAGTGGAAGTAAAACAATTCAAGAAGGAGGGAAATTAAATATCAACCTGTTAAAAACCATAAAATTTTAGGGGGAAAAGATAAATGAATGATTTCTTTAAATTGCAAGAGAACAATACCACAATAAAGACAGAAATTATTGCTGGAATTACCACTTTTATAACAATGGCTTACATTATTTTTGTTAATCCGAACATTTTATCTCAGGCTGGAATGAACTCAAAAGGTTTACTTTTTGGAGATGTTGCAAAGGCTGGCTTAACAGTTGGAACTGACCCTATTATAGGGGCTGTATTCGTTGCAACTGTTCTATCTGCAATTATTGGCACGCTAATAATGGGACTTGTAGCTAATGTTCCTTTTGCACAAGCAGCAGGTATGGGCTTGAATGCCTTTTTCACATTCTATGTAGTTGGAACAGCAAAGTATTCTTGGAAGGCAGCATTAGCAGCAGTATTTATTTGTGGTCTTATTAATGTTTTTATCACAGTTACTAAAATTAGAATAGCAATAGTAAATGCAATCCCTGAATCTCTTAAAAATGCAATTGGAGCTGGTATAGGTTTATTTATAGCGTTAATTGGCTTTAAGGAAGCTGGATTGGTTGTATCTGATCCTGCAACTTTAGTTGCCTTTGGAAATGTGAAAGCTCCAACAACACTGCTAGCGTTATTTGGACTAGTTGTTACAGTTGCTCTTATGGTGAAGAATGTTAAAGGGTCTATCCTTATTGGGATAATAATTACAACTATAGCTGGAGTTGTTGCTCAAGTTGGATTTGGTGCAAAGCTTGGATTATTCCTTCCGCAAAACTTTAATATTTTCTCAATGCCTCCAAGCATAAAGCCTACTTTAATGCAGTTAAGTTTCTCAGAGCTATTCACTGCTCAAACAGGAATACTTACAGCAATAACAATAATAGTTTCCTTCAGCTTGGTTGATACTTTTGATACAATAGGTACATTTATTGGAACTGGCGCGAAAACAGGAATGTTTGATGAAAAGAATGATGTGCCTAAGAAAGGGATGTTCCCAAGAAAGATAGATAAAGCTTTGTTTGCTGATGCTACAGCTACTTCGATAGGAGCACTTCTTGGAACAAGTAACGTTACTACTTATGTAGAAAGCGCCGCAGGTATAAGTCAAGGTGGAAGAACTGGTTTAACATCAGTAGTTGTTGCTATATGTTTCTTCTTATCCTTATTCCTTTCACCATTAGTTGGAATTGTTCCAGCTCAGGCTACTGCTCCGGCACTTATCATAGTTGGTGTGCTCATGATAAGTTCGATTATGAAAATTGATTTTGAAAATTTTGAAGAGGCTCTTCCTGCTTTCCTAACTGTAGTTATGATGCCATTTACCTACAGCATAGCTAACGGTATCGCATCTGGCTTTATATTTTATACAGTTGTTAAAATAGTTAGAGGAAAAGCAAAAGAAGTTCACCCAATAATGTATATTTTTGCTGTACTGTTTGTATTCAAATTTGTCCTACAGGTTTAAAATAAAAAAATCCGGCTGTATTTCAGCTGGATTTTTGCTTTAGATGAGGATAATAAAGAAAATATAGGTTTATCCCCAATAGGTTTTGGTGATGCATTTTTAATTTTGTATCCTCGATAAATTAGAAGTACTTCGATTATTAGTATAATAATCAGAGCTATCACTATTTTAGTAAATTTAGACATGGATACCCCCATAAAAATTGATGAAAGAAAATTATTCTTACTTTATTCTATGATAGATATACTAATGCTAGCATATAAAAAACGAAAGCTTCTGAAATGTTCAGAAGCTTTCGTTTTAACTATTTTAAGTAGTTCTTTAGTTTTTCATTTCTTTCAATTAACATAATTAAAGGTAAACCTAATACATAGCAAACTACTAACTCGCCAAAACCCACCTGAATGGCAGGAATAATAAATGGAATATTTGCAGTATAGCTTATTAAAAGTCCTATAATAACAGCATTAACTACTACAGCTGGTAATGGAGCAAGAAACCTTCTTAACTTAAAATTGCTCTTTCCAATGTAATATGTCATTATTGCAGCTATTAAAGTTGCAAGAGAGCCAAAGATCATATCTAATGGACCTATTGGACTTAAAATATTAGATACAATGCAACCTATAAAAAGTCCTAAAACAGAAAAACCTGAGAAAAAAGGTAATATAGTTAGAACTTCTGCAATTCTGAACTGAATTTCACCATAGCTTATAGGTGCTAAAACCATAGTTAAAGCTGCATATACGGCGCCAATCAAACCACCAAATACAATTTTACGAACATTAAACCTCATTTTTAATACCTCCTAGTTTTGTTTAGCGACAGGATGGTTTCGAACTGTCGATATCTCTTTTAGATACCTGTACATTTTAACAGCTTTATCTCCGTTAGTCAATTAATAACTAAGTGGAATTAGAGTTGATAAGTTATGCTGGATACATCCTTGTATTAATTTGATATTAAAGGTATCATAATTATGGATGACATTATAGAGTGTGAAAGGGGAAGAATTATGAATATAGACAGCATAATTTTTGATTTGGATGGTACCTTATGGGATTCCACAGATGGAGTTTTAAAATCTTGGAATACCATAATTGAAAATAATAAGGATATAAATGTTAAACTAACAAAGGAAATTTTAAAGGGAACAATGGGACTTCAAATAATAGATATTGGAAGAAAGCTGTTTCCTAATTTAAGCGATGATAGAATTAAAGAATTGATGAAGGACTGCTGTGAATTAGAGAATGAGTATTTAGAAAAGCATGGTGGAATTCTATATGATAATCTTGAGGAAACTCTTAAGGAATTATCAAGTAACTCTAAGCTGTTTATAGTAAGTAACTGTCAATGTGGTTATATAGAAGTGTTTTTAAAATATCATAACCTTGGCAAATATTTTCTGGATTTTGAGAACCCAGGCAGAACAGGACTTAGTAAGGGTGAAAATATAAAGCTTGTTGTAGAAAGAAATAAGCTGAAAAGTTCAGTTTATGTAGGAGATACAGAAGGAGACTTAAAGGCGGCAAAGTTTGCGGGTATTCCATTTATCTATGCTAGCTATGGCTTTGGCGAGGTAAGCGAATATGATTACTCAATTAAAAGATTTAATGAATTGCTAGAGCTTGTTAAGCAAGAATAATCAGTATTATCAATATAGAAAACGCACTGATTTAATGGTAGTGCGTTTTGTTTTATTCAATAAAAGTTATTAAAAAAGAATATTTGTGTTTGCAATATTTACACAAAAAATGTATCATATTAGTAATAAAGAAACTATAAAAGGAGAACGGACATGAAAGCAGTATATAAAAACCCGAGAGAACTAGCTACAAAGCTAATGGATTTAGTTGATACCTATAGAGAGGGATTAATTACGCAGGAGAAGTTTGAGGAAAGTATTATAGCTATAATTGAGAAAAATGAAGATAGAGTTTATAAAAATGGTTTTATGCCTGTTAAACTTATCAGTATCATAGGAGAGGATAGAAAAGCCGTTATAGATGAGGTATCAAAAAAACTTAACAACTAACTATGCCGCATAATTTATAATCATTAATGCGAATAATATTGTAGATTGCATAGTATAGTACATAATATTCCAAGGAAATTAAAAGAAAGGAGCTTATATAATGAGCAAACAGCAAATAGGAGTAATAGGACTTGCCGTTATGGGGAAGAATCTTGCTCTTAACATAGAGAGCAAAGGGTTTACAGTTTCTGTATATAATCGTTCAAGAGAAAAAACAGATGATTTTATGAGTGAGATAGGGAACAAAAATCTTGTGGGAACTTATTCTATTGAAGAATTTGTAAACTCCATTGAGACTCCAAGAAAGATAATTATGATGGTTAAGGCGGGAAAGGCTGTTGACGATACAATAGAACAACTTAAGCCATTTATATCTAAAGGTGATATTTTAATAGATGGAGGAAATTCATTCTTTGTTGACACAATAAGAAGAAATAAAGAGCTTGAAAAAGAAGGCTACAGGTTCGTCGGAACAGGTGTATCAGGAGGAGAAGAAGGAGCTCTTAAGGGACCGGCTATAATGCCGGGAGGACAGGAAGATGCCTATAGACTTGTGGAACCTATTCTTACAGCTATCTCCGCAAAGGTAGATGGAGAGCCTTGCTGCACCTACATAGGTAGTGATGGAGCGGGACATTATGTCAAAATGGTACATAACGGAATTGAATATGGCGATATGCAGCTTATTTCTGAGGCATATGTCCTTCTTAAAAATGTGATTGGATTATCAGCAAAAGAACTTCATGAGATTTTTGCTGAATGGAACAAGGGTGAGCTTGACAGCTATTTAATAGATATAACTCAGGACATATTTACAAAGTATGATGAAGAAACTGGGAAGCCTATGGTTGATGTTATACTTGATACAGCAGGGCAAAAGGGTACTGGTAAATGGACTAGTCAAAGCGCTTTGGATCTTGGGATTTCAACGCCAACTATTACAGAAGCAGTGTTTGCGCGCTGCATATCTGCCATAAAGAGTGAGCGTACAGCAGCAAGCAAGATATTAAAGGGATCAAAAGTTCCTGATTTTAATCGAGATAAAAACGATCTAATAGAAGCAATAAGAAAGGCTTTATATGCTAGCAAAATTTGTTCCTATGCTCAGGGGTTTGCACTAATGAAAGCAGCTGCTAAAGAATACAACTGGAATTTGAACTACGGTAGTATTGCAATGATATTCAGAGGTGGTTGTATAATAAGAGCTCAATTCCTTCAAAAAATAAAAGATGCTTATGATAGAAACTCTGAACTGGCAAATTTAATGCTTGATCCATACTTTAAGAATATACTTGAAAGTTATCAAGATGCATGGAGAGAGGTTATATGTACCGCCGTTAAATATGGTATTCCAACGCCAGGTTTTTCTAGTGCGTTAGCATACTTCGACAGCTACAGAAGTGAGTTTCTTCCTGCAAATCTTCTTCAAGCTCAAAGAGATTACTTTGGAGCACATACTTTTGAGAGAGTTGATAGAGAAGGGACATTCCATTATAAATGGTTTTAGTCAATGACTTTGAATTGTTTTGTTTTAAAAGTTTCAAAAAAGTGTTGACAGCATTGCTTTAATATAGTAAACTCTAAACATAATTTAATAAGACCTCACTTTTACTAGTGAGGTAGAGGCGCGATGTTTAACAGTCTTTAGTGGAGTTTGAGAAGGTGTTGATACTAAGGAGAAGGAAATATCGCCGAAGCTTGCAATATTCTCAGTGTTGCTTGCTGGGTCTGCAGTTAAGAGCTGCAGGACTGTCTTAATAGGCTACCCGGCTTATTAAGTTGTGCTATCTCATATGGGAAAAGAAGGGTTTAGGTCCAATTTGCGTATTGCGACCTGAGGTATCCTCAGGTCTTTTTTGCGTATAGTTTAAGGCCGCTGGCTCATAAGATAGCGCTATCCTCATAAGGGGATAGCGCTTTTTATTATCAAAATAATACTTATATTTAGGAGGAATAGTAATGAGAAAGAAGTTATCAGTGCTAATTGCAATGTCATTATCAGCAGTAATGCTTTTAGGAGGATGTGGGATAAGTAAATCTGAAAAGGATGCTTCTGCATCTGCACCAAAGCAGGAAACCTTTAAAGTAGGTCTTGAGGCAGGTTATGCACCTTTTAATTGGACACAAATGGATGCGTCAAATGGAGCTGTCAAGATTGAAGGTTCGTCAGAATATGCGGGTGGCTATGATGTTGAAATAGCAAAGAAAATAGCAGAAGGTTTAGGAAAGCAATTAGTAGTAGTTAAAACAGAATGGGATGGTTTAGTTCCAGCTTTAACCTCAGGAAAAATAGATGCAATAGTTGCAGGTATGTCACCAACAGCGGAGCGTAGACAGACTATAGACTTCTCCGACAACTATTATAAATCAAATTTAGTTATGGTAGTTAAGAAAGGTGGAAAGTATGAGGATGCTGCATCAATTCAGGAGTTTAATGGTGCAAAAGTTACTGCTCAATTAAATACCTTCCATTACTCAGTTATAAATCAAATTCAAGATGTAAAGCTGCAGTCAGCAATGGACAATTTTCCGGTTATGAGAGTTGCTCTTGAATCTGGAATGATTGATGGATATGTATCCGAACGTCCAGAAGGTATCAGCGCACAAGCAGCAAACAGCAACTTCAAAATGGTAGAGTTTAAGGAAGGTTTTAAAACTTCCGATGATGATACAGCTATAGCTGTAGGTGTTGCTAAAGGAAGCGATTTAACTGCTAAGATAAATGATACACTAAAGGGAATTACAGAAGATCAGCGTAAAGCAATAATGGATGCTGCGATCAAAAATCAGCCGGCAGCAAATTAAAATAATGTGCTGCATACGCAGTTTTATGAAAACGGAGGTTAATACAAGATATGAGTCTTGATTGGATAATTAAAATAGTTTCAAAAAATTGGCCTATGTTCCTTCGTGGTGCTGGAATGACTCTTCTGGTTGCTATGATAGGTACTATTGTTGGATCTCTAATAGGTTTACTGGTTGGGGTAATTCGTACAGTTCCAATGCCTGAAAGAGGGTTAAAAAAGTATTTTCTAAAATTCATAAATATTATACTTTCTGTTTATATTGAAATATTTAGAGGTACACCAATGATTGTACAAGCGATGGTAATTTATTACGGCTCAAAGCAAGCTTTTGGTCTTGATATGAATAAGCTAACGGCTGCAATCTTTATAGTGTCTATTAATACAGGAGCGTACATGGCTGAAATTGTCCGTGGAGGAATTGTATCAATTGACAAGGGACAGTTTGAAGCGTCACATGCTATAGGTATGAGCCACTTCCAAACTATGATGAATGTAATACTGCCTCAGGTTGTACGAAATATATTGCCAGCTACTGGTAATGAGTTTGTGATAAATATTAAAGATACCTCTGTGCTTAATGTAATTTCTGTATCAGAGCTGTACTTTCAAACAAAATCAGTTGCAGGAATGAACTTCCACTATTTTGAGTCTTTCTTTGTTGCTTGTGTACTTTATTTTGTAATGACCTTTACAGTAACAAGAATACTTCGTTATGTTGAAAGAAAGCTGGATGGTCCTGAAAATTACATTATGTATGCAAACCAAATGCAGGTTGAAACCCCTGAGGATGCAATTAGAAGAACACAAAACGGCTAGGGTAAATTATTATGGAAGAGAATTATAGCTCCGAATTATCTTTAGGGGCAATTGATATGTGGGACTAAGGTTGGAGTTTGGACCTGTCTCTATTAAAAGGAGGAATTTCAATGAGCAAAGTAATTGAAGTGCAGCATTTAAGCAAAGCCTTTGGATCTCATGAGGTACTAAAAGATATAGATTTCTCTGTAAATAAAGGTGAAGTTGTTTCTATTATAGGTTCATCAGGATCAGGAAAATCTACTCTTCTTCGCTGTATAAATCTTTTGGAAAAACCAAGTGGGGGAGAGATAATTTATAACGGAGAAAACATCTTAGATGATAGGCATGATATTCGTGTTTACAGAACAAAGCTAGGTATGGTATTTCAACAGTTTAATCTTTTTAATAATCATGATGTTTTAAGCAACTGTGTGGTTGGTCAAATCAAGGTTCTAAATCGCTCAAGGCAAGTAGCTGAGAAGGTAGCGCTTAACTATCTAAAAGTTGTTGGAATGGAACAATATATAAATGCAAAACCCAAACAGCTTTCTGGAGGACAAAAGCAGCGTGTAGCTATAGCTAGAGCTCTTTCTATGGAGCCGGATGTAATGCTGTTTGATGAACCAACCTCTGCTCTTGATCCAGAAATGGTAGGAGAGGTTTTAAAGGTCATGAAGGAACTTGCAGATTCAGGCCTTACAATGCTTGTAGTTACTCACGAAATGGGATTTGCAAAGGAAGTATCGGATCGAGTGGTATTTATGGATAAGGGAATTATTGCTGAAGAGGGCAGCCCAGAACAAATATTCAACAATCCAAGTCAGGACCGTACAAAGGAGTTTTTAAAGCGTACATTGAATCCGGTTTAAGTAATAGCTTAACATTAACTTTGTTTGTCGATAAATAAATCAATTACGACAAAACTAGTCACCTTTTGATAAAGGAATTATAATTTATATGTTGAAATTATAACTAATAAATCAAATTTTTGTTAGCATATAATTATAGAAGGTGACTAGAATGAAAAAGCTTTTATATGTCCATGAATTAGTTCCGGGTATGATTTCAACTAAGGAAATAGTAGCTAATGGCACTGTCTTAATTGGCAAAGGGGTTCCGATTACTAAATTTGCTATTGGTAAACTACGAGAGAATTATATTTATAATAAAGTTGAGATATATTATGAAGATAATAGTGAACATAGCAATGTAAAAACTGTTGAGGATGTAGAACAAAACTTTAATGAAATAGCTTTTGATATAAAAAGAGTATTTGAAAATATGGATGCTTTAAAACTATCAGAGATTGAAGAAGTAAGGCGTTTTGCAGCCCGAATACAAGATGAGTTGAAGTCAGTTAGTGCAGTTATAAAGAATATTGTGCTTTATGGCAGTGGAGGAGATATTATCTATAGGCATGGTGTTAATGTTGCTGCGCTAAGTACTATACTTGGAAAGTGGATAGGTCTTGGTGGAGCTGAATTGAATCTACTTACCTATGCGTCCATTCTACACGATTTTGGCAAGACTAAAATAGATAAAAATATTTTAAACAAACCAGACTCGCTAGATGATAATGAGTATAAACAAATAAAGTCTCATTCTGTAATAGGTTATAACTATGTAAAGGAAATACCGTTTTTGGACAAATCAGTAAGCTATGGTGTGCTTATGCACCATGAAAGATTGGATGGATCAGGATATCCATTAGGCTTGAAGGATACACAAATACATCAATTTGCAAGGATAATAGCTATTGCAGATGTATTTGATGCAGTAAATTCAGATAGGATATACAAAAAGAGAAAAAGTCCCTTTGAAGCTCTAGAGATAATAAAAAAGGAAAGCTTGGGAAAGTTGGATTATGAGTTTTGCAGTATATTTTTAAATCATATTATTAACTATTATGTAGGTGAAAGCGTATTATTAAATGGTAAAAAAATATGCAAAATAATTAAAATTGATTTAAATGATTTGATGAGACCCCTTCTTCTAGATGATTGTGGCTTTATCGATTTAAAGAATAATAAGGATTTATATATTGAAGCTTTAGTTAATTAGCTAAGACAATATATCCTAAAGAAAAAAGTCTGCTAGACTCATTTAAGCCATAGCAGGCTTTTGTGCTATTTATCGTTTTTGAAGCCTTGAGCTTTAATGCTAGGATAAACCTCCGGAAAATAAACCTGCTTGTAGGTTTCGGAAACTTGCTTGCTCCAGGTTGTAGATTTATCGCCTCTCTCCTTGTAATAATTAATCATTATTTCATCATACTCGTCTATGGCGTCTTTCACATCTTTCATATTATAGTTTTCATAGTGCACATAAGCTTTAAAAGGCATTCTAGGCTTCTTAGCTGACTCGTCTGCAGGATAACCAACAACTAGTCCTGCAATCGGATAGGTATACTCTGGAAGTCCTAGAAGCTTAATAATGTCATAAGGCTTTTTTCTAACCGCTCCAATAGGGACAATTCCAAGACCTAATGATTCAGCTGCGGCTATAGTTCCACCCATAGCTATGCCTGCATCAAAGGTCGCTACCAGAGTACCTTCCACGCTTTCGTGAATTTCTTGTGTTAAGTTATTTTTTTCAGCTGCTATTCTTGTTTTATAAAAATCTGCAACAAATACTAAAAACACTGGAGCTTGGGATATCCAAATTTGATTGCCTGCCAGCTCAGCAATTTTATTTTTTTTATCCTTGTCTCTAATTACAATTATAGAAAGCTGTTGCCCGTTAATAGAAGTAGGCATGGACTGAGCTGACAAAAGTATTTGATCCAGCATTTCCTGAGGAACATCCTTATCTAAATACTTTCTAATAGAACGATGGTTATGTATTGTTTTTAAAGTTTCATTCATTGTAAAGCCTCCAAAATATAGTAAAAAATTTATAACTATTATGTTACTATATTATTATTGATCTAACAATATATACTATACATTTTACAAGCTTTGATAAAATAGTTATAATTAAGTATAATTTTGTTAAATAAAACTTAGGGGTTGATATAAATGTATAGCTTTAAAAACGATTATAGCGAAGGTGCGCACCCAAGGATATTGAGTTCTTTAATAGAATCAAATTTAGAACAACATGAAGGTTATGGAGAAGACAAATACACTAAAGAGGCTATTGAACTTCTTAAAAAAAGAATGGATAACCAACATGTTGATGTTCACCTATTATCCGGTGGTACTCAGGCTAATTTGACAGCTTTATCTGCTTTTTTAAGACCACACGAAGCTGTTATTGCAGCTAATACAGGTCATATACTTGTTCATGAAACAGGTGCTATTGAAGCAACTGGTCATAAAATAATATCCATTGATACTGATGATGGCAAACTGACATCAATGAAGGTTAAGATGGCTTTAGATTATCATACAGACGAACACATGGTAAAACCTAAACTAGTATACATATCAAATCCAACTGAGATTGGATCGATATACACGAAATCTGAGCTCGAAAGCTTAAGCAGCTTCTGTAGAGAAAATAAGCTTATATTATATGTTGATGGAGCAAGGCTTGGTTCGGCACTTTGCTCAGAAGAAAATGATATGACTCTTCCAGAACTTGCAAGCTTAGTGGATGCTTTTTATATTGGTGGAACTAAAAATGGAGCCTTAATAGGAGAGGCTCTTGTAATTTGCTCAGATTGTCTTAAAGAGGATTTTAGATTTCATCTAAAGCAAAAGGGTGCACTACTTGCAAAAGGAAGACTTTTAGGAATACAGTTTTTAGAATTATTTAAGGATGAACTATATTTTGATTTGGCAAGGCATGCTAACAACATGGCTAAGCTTTTAAAAGAGGGTTTATGTAGTGAAGGGTATAAATTTTTAACTCATTCTCCATCAAATCAAATATTTCCTATACTCCCTAACAAGCTTATAGAAAAACTTGAGGAGAGTTATGCTTTTTACATATGGCAAAAGATTGATAAAGATAATTCGGCTATTCGTCTGGTTACTTCTTGGGCAACAGATGAGAAGGACGTATTAGGTTTGATTGAAAGTGTTAAGAATTTTAGATAGAAAAGTTAACAAGTTAACTTTTTATATTTTTATATTTTTATAAAGTTAACTTGTTAATAATAAATAAAAATATACAGGTGATGACATGTTAGAGAGATTGCAAAAATATATGGCAGACTGCGGTGTGGCCTCAAGAAGAAAGTGTGAAGAAATTATATTAGAGGGAAGAGTTAGGGTAAATGATATTGTTGTAAAAGAACTGGGTAGCAAAATAGAAAGAACTAAAGATACGATTACGGTAGATGAAAAGATAATTAGTCCTGAAGAGAAAAAAGTCTACATAGCCCTTAACAAACCTATTGGCTACGTGTCCACAGTTAAGGATGAAAGAGGCAGAAAAACTCTTATAGATTTAGTTAAAGTAGATGAAAGAATATACCCTATAGGCAGGCTGGACTACGACACTTCAGGGCTAATTCTTATGACAAACGATGGAGAGGTATACAATAGAGTTATTCATCCAAGGCAGCAAGTAAATAAAAAATACATAGCAAAGGTAGAGGGAACCCCCACACAGGAAGAAATAGAAAAATTTAAAACTGGAGTAAATATTGGAGACTATATAACTTCAAATGCTGGTTTTAAAATTTTATCCAAGGACAATAACACAACTACTGTGGAAATTATCATCCATGAAGGTAAGAACAGACAAATAAGGAGAATGTGCGAAGCTATAGGTCACCCTGTAATAGACCTAAAAAGAATGTCTGTAGGAAATATTAAACTTGGTGATTTAAAGCTTGGGGAGTGGAGAAACTTAACAAATCAAGAAGTTACCTATTTAAAAAATCTATAAGGTATTACTTAAGGAGTGAATAAATTGTATAATTACGTGGGAGACATTAGTAAACTTGCACAGAATATTGTTGTAAGTTATATGAAAAGCTTTAATGTTGCTGTGGATGCTACCTTAGGTAACGGGCACGATACTGATTTTCTTAGTGATAATTTCAAACGAGTTTTTAGTTTTGACATTCAAAAGAGTGCTATTGATAATTACAGTAGAAAAGAGAAAGAAAATGTTGTGTTGATTCATAACAGTCATGAAAGACTAAGTGACTTTGTAGACTGCAAGGTAGATTGTATTATGTACAATTTAGGTTTCATGCCTGGTGGCGATAAGACTATAACAACCCTTGCTGAATCTACAATTTCCAGCCTTAAGGTGGCCCTTGAACTTTTGAATTGTGGTGGAATTATAACTCTAGCGATTTACCCAGGCCATAAAGAAGGAAGAATAGAAGAAGAAGCAGTTTTAAGCTTTGTTAAAAATCTTTCAAAAAGAGAGTACGGAGTAATGCTTCATTCATTTATAAATAGAAATAACTCCCCTATGCTGCTTATTATTGAAAAAAATACGCTTTAAATCAAAAATATATGAATATCAATTGAAAGTTGTATTGAAAGTGTTTTCAATAGATGGTAAAATGAAATAAATTATTCATTTTTATTCAGATATACAAGAAAGGATTGAAAGTAAATTGGAAGAAAATAAGCAGGATTTGATGCGTACCATACAAATGAAGTTCCCAAGACTTAGTAAAGGACAGAAATTAATAGCTGAATATATCTTAAAGCATTATGACAAGGCTGCCTTCATGACTGCGGCAAAGCTTGGAATTAGCGTTGGAGTAAGTGAATCTACTGTTGTAAGATTTGCAAATGAATTAGGCTTCAGCGGATATCCAAAGCTTCAAAAAGCGCTGCAGGAGCTCATCAAAACGCGCCTTACAACTGTTCAAAGACTTGAGTTATCTAATGATTTTATAAGCGAAGAAAGCGCTTTAAAAGGGGTGTTAAAGTCTGATATGGAAAATATCAGGGCTACTCTTGAGAAAATCAATCAGAAAAACTTTGAAGAAGTGGTAAACAGTATTTTTGGAGCAAAAAAGATATATGTTATCGGACTTAGAAGTTCCACAGCTTTAGCTGAATTTTTAGGATTTTATTTAAATCTAATATTGGACAATGTAAAAATTGTAGGCTATGGTATAAGTGATATTTTTGAGCAAATAATAAACATATCAGAAGATGATTTGCTTATAGGTATAGGTTTTCCTAGATATTCTTCTAGAACAGTTGAGGCGTTAAACTTTGCGCAAAGCAGAGGAGCAAAGGTAGTAGCTCTTACAGACAGTCTTTTATCACCTCTTGCAGCAAAAGCAGATGTAACCTTAATCGCACAGAGTAATATGGCATCCTTTGTAGACTCTCTTGTTGCACCTTTAAGTGTAATCAATGCTTTAATTATAGCTGTGGGTATGAAAGAAAAGCAAAAAATATCAAATACTTTTAATGAATTAGAAAATATTTGGGAAGAATATAAAGTGTATTCATATGTAGAAAAAGAAGAGGATAACTAATATCCTCTTTCCTTTTATAAAATTTTATAAAAAAATTTTATAAAAAAGAAGGAATATTGCAATTTATATAGAATATTATATCTATGTAAGCAACTTAACATTCAATTATTACTACAAATGCAATATTATATTCATTTAGGAACGAATAGAGTTAGTTGCTCTCTGTTCCAATAAAAGGAGGAAATTTAAAATGGTTAATGAAAATTTAAGTCCTAAGGCCTATATTGAACAGGTTATTGAAAACGTTAAGAAGAGAAATGCTAACGAGCCTGAGTTTATTCAAGCTGTAGAAGAGGTTTTAGATTCGCTAGCTCCTGTTCTAGAAAAACATCCTGAATATATCGAAGCAAATCTTCTTGAGAGATTCTGCGAGCCAGAAAGACAAATAATGTTTAGAGTTCCATGGGTAGATGATAATGGTAGAACTCAAGTTAACCGTGGCTTCAGAGTACAGTTTAATGGGGTTATAGGACCTTTCAAGGGAGGACTTAGATTCCATCCATCAGTTTATATTGGAATAATTAAGTTCTTAGGTTTTGAGCAAATATTAAAGAATTCCCTAACTGGACTTCCAATAGGTGGAGGAAAAGGCGGGTCAGACTTCGATCCAAGAGGAAAGTCAGATGCTGAAATAATGAGATTCTGCCAAAGCTTTATGACAGAATTATATAGACATATAGGACCAGATGTAGACGTTCCTGCAGGTGATATCGGTGTTGGAGGAAGAGAAATAGGTTATTTATATGGACAATATAGAAGAATTAGAGGCGCTTTTGAAAACGGTGTCTTAACAGGAAAAGGCTTATCCTATGGTGGAAGCTTAGTAAGACCTGAAGCTACAGGCTTTGGAGTTACTTACTTCTGCAATGAAATGCTTAAGCATGAAGGTGAAAGCTTTGTTGGAAAAACTGTAGCTATATCAGGATTTGGTAACGTTGCTTGGGGTGCTTGCAGAAAGATAGAACAGCTTGGAGGAAAAGTTGTTACTCTATCAGGTCCGGACGGATATATTTACGACCCAGCTGGAGTTACAGGAGAAAAGATAGACTACTTAGCTGAAATGCTTAAAATAAACAAAGGTGCAAGAGTTAAGGATTACGCTGACAAGTATGGTGTAGAGTTCTTCCCAGGACAAAAGCCATGGGGGGTAAAAGCTGATATAGTTATGCCTTGTGCAGTTCAAAACGATATTCAGCTTGAACATGCTAAACAAATAGTTGCTAACGGAACTAAATTTGTTGCTGAAGCTGCAAATATGCCATGTACTAACGAAGCAGTACAGTACTTCCTTGCTAATGGAGTAATAGTAGGACCTGCAAAGGCTGCTAATGCTGGTGGAGTTGCTACTTCTGCTCTTGAAATGTCACAAAACAGCATGAGAATGGCTTGGACAGCTGAAGAAGTTGATGCTAAGCTTCATCAAATAATGATTAACATATACAACAACTGCAAGAATGCTTCAGAAAACTACGGCTTTGGTTACAACCTAGTTGCAGGTGCTAATATAGCTGGTTTTGTAAAGGTTGCAGAAGCAATGCATGCTCAAGGAAACTATTAGAAAGTAATTTTTGTAAAAGAGAGCTTATTGAGGCTCTCTTTTCTATTTTCTAGCACTTTTTAATATTTATTGTTGAATAAATTGTTCTATTATATTAAATTATAATAGTGAATATGAATGGTGGTGATTTATTGTCCAAAGTAATAGTAATTGGCGGAGGACCTGCAGGAATGATGGCTGCAATAGCAGCGTCAGATAAACATGAGGTTATACTGCTAGAAAAAAATGAAAAGCTTGGAAAAAAACTTTTTATAACAGGAAAAGGCAGATGCAATATAACCAATGCTAAAGAGATAAGTGAATTTTTTAATTATATACCAGGAAATCCTTATTTCTTATACAGCGCTTTATATACATACACAAACGAAGATACAATAAAGTTCTTTGAAGATTTAGGCGTTAAGCTCAAAGTAGAAAGAGGCGATAGAGTTTTTCCAACATCAGATAAATCTTCTGATATAATAGGCGCCTTTCAAAGAGAGCTTGAAAGGCGTAAAATTAAAGTTCTGCTAAATTCATCTGTAAAAAAAATGATTTATGAGAATAATAAGATAAAAGCAGTTTTTCTTTCTAATGACAAAATAATTAATGGAGATTACTTCATCTTGTGCACAGGGGGAATGTCATACCCTAGAACTGGATCAACTGGCGAAGGCTTAAGCTTTGCAAAGGAATTAGGACATAATATTGTAACTCCAAGACCATCTTTGATTCCAATAACTTCATCTGAGGATTGGATAAAAGATTTACAAGGATTATCTTTAAAAAATGTTGAATTAAGCATTGTTGATAGTAAAGGAAAGTCTTTGTTTAAGGACTTTGGAGAGATGCTCTTTACTCACTTTGGCATTTCAGGACCTCTTGTTTTAAGCGCTAGCGGAGTAGTTAGAGAAAATTTAAAGCTAAAAGCCGTTATAGATCTTAAGCCTGCTTTAGGTTTTGACGAGCTTGATAAAAGAGTTCAAAGTGATTTTGCAAAGTATTCTAACAAGGATTTTAGAAATTCATTGGATGAATTACTTCCTAAAAAGCTTATTGATGTCGTTGTAAGATTATCAGAAATAGATGAAGACAAAAAGGTTAATTTGATAACCCGGGAAGAAAGAAAAAATCTTGTAAAACTTCTTAAAAACTTCACTTTAAGTATAACCGGTGTAAGACCTATTGAGGAAGCCATTGTAACTTCAGGAGGAATTGATACAAAAGAAATAGATCCATCTACCATGCAGTCAAAGGTTATAGAAAATCTTTATTTTGCTGGTGAGGTTATAGATGTAGACGCTTATACTGGAGGTTATAACATTCAAATTGCGCTTTCAACAGGATTCCTTGCTGGAAGCAGGGTAGGTGAATAAAATTGTTATCAGTAAGAGGAGCTACGACTATTTCTTATAATTCTGAAGCGGAAATCAAAAAAGCTTCCTTAGAATTATTTGAAGAGATGATTAAACAAAATGATATTAATGTCGACGACATTACTTCTATATTCTTTTCCTGCACTCGAGATATAACTAAAGCTTATCCTGGCAAGTACGTAAGGGAGGCTTTTAATCTAAATAGAACTGCTATTATGCATTTCAATGAAATGCATGTGGAAGGTTCTTTAAAGCTTTGCATTAGGGTTTTAATCCTGTTGGACATAAAAGAAAAGAAAGATATAAAATACATATATCTTAATGAAGCTAAAAATTTAAGAAAAGATTTATTTGATATTAAATAAAGGATTTTAGAAATTTATATAGAATTACTATAAGGTTGGTATTTAGCTTATTCGGAAAGGAAGTATGGAATTGAGATTATCAGTAGCTATAGATGGTCCGGCAGGTGCGGGTAAAAGTACTATTGCAAAGATTTTAGCAAAAAGATTTAATCTTATGTATATAAATACTGGTGCAATGTATAGGGCTGTAACTCTAAGGGCAATGGAAGAAAATATTGCTCCAGAGGATAAAGAAAGACTATTAGACTTAGTAGACAGCCTTGATATGCACTTTAAAAATGATGATTTAATACTTAATAATGAGAATATCAGCGAACAGGTTTGCATGCCTTCGATAAGCAATAATGTATCAAATTATGCGGCAATTCCGGAAGTTAGAGAGCGGTTGGTTTATCTTCAACAAAAGATGTCCGAGAAATACAATGTTGTAATGGACGGGAGAGATATTGGAACCGTAGTATTAAAGGATGCGCCTTTTAAGTTTTACTTAACTGCAAGCGCAGAGGAAAGAGCTTCAAGAAGATACAAGGAGTTTTGCGAAAAAGGAATTGAAGTTAATTATGAAGAACTTTTAGAAGATATAAAAAGAAGAGACTACATAGATTCTCACAGAGAAGTTAATCCTTTAACTAAGGCAGAGGATGCTATTGAAATAGATTCTTCTAACTTAACCATTGAGCGGGTTGTAGATAAGATGGCAGACTACATCATTTCAAGGACTAAATTATAAAATATACAATAACGGAGGGAGTAAGGCTATATATCTTATAGCATGGTATTATGGAAGTATTTGTGGCAGACAAAGCAGGTTTTTGTTTTGGAGTTAAAAGAGCAGTAGATGAAGCTATAAAGGTAAAAGAGAATTATGAACAAAGAATATATACACTAGGTCCTCTTATACATAATAAAGATGTTGTTGAATACTTAAAAGGAAATGATATATATCCAATTGAGCTTACAGACATAGAGGATTTGACGGATAAAGATGTTGTAATCATAAGGTCGCATGGTGTTACTCCTCTGGTTTTAGAACAATTAAAAAGCAAAGGTATAAAGGTAGTTGATAATACTTGTCCTTATGTATCAAATATTCAAAGGAAGGTAAAGGAATACTCTGATGCAGGATATTCGGTAGTTATAGTAGGTGACAAGGATCATCCTGAGGTTGTTGGAATAAATGGCTGGTGTGATAACAAGGCTATAATAGCCAAGAGGGGAGAAGATCTTTCAAACTTGACTAGAAGAGTTTGCGTAGTATCACAAACCACAGAAAAGCAACAGAATTGGGAAAGCGTTTTACAAGCTATAGTTAAAAACTGCAAGGAATTTATTGCTTTTAACACTATATGCAATGCAACAGAAGTTAGACAAAAAACAGCAGAAGAGCTTTCAAAGACTGTAGATGCCATGATTATACTTGGCGGCTATAATAGTTCAAATACGACAAAGCTTTTTGAAATATGTAAAGGCAACTGTAAAGATACAATACATGTAGAAAATTTGAGCCAAATACCTGAAAACTTTTTATCGGGTAAAAAAATAAATAAAATAGGCATTACAGCTGGTGCATCTACACCAGATTGGATTATTAAGGAGGCGGTTTTAAAAATGAGCGAACAAAATAATATGGAAATGAATGAGCAACTAGCATTCATGGAGCAAAACCAAGCAAGTATATCCGTAGGTAAAATAGTAAAGGGTACAATAATTTCTGTAAATGAAAAAGCAGCTTATGTAAATATAGGCTACAAATCTGACGGATATCTTCCAAAGGAAGAAGTCACAAAGGATGATTCTATTAAGCTTACTGATATTTTAAAGGCTGGACAAGAAGTTGAAGTTAAAGTTCTAAACAGAGCTAATGAAGATGGATATGTAGTTTTATCCAGAATAGAAATTGAAAGGGAAGCAGCCAGAAAACAACTTAGAGCATCTTTCGAAAATGGAGAGGCTATAAATGTTACTGTAAAGGAAGCTGTTAATGGAGGCTTAGTTGCGAGCTTTAAGGGAGTAAGAGTATTTATTCCGGCTTCACATGTTGAGTTGTTTCATGTTAACAATTTAGAAAAGTATGTTGGACAGGATTTTGAATTGAAGATAATCGAGCTTAAGGAAGAAAGAAGAGGCAGTAAGATAGTTGGATCAAGAAGAGAGTTACTGAAGGGTGAAAAGGACAGAGTTGAAGCTGAAACATGGGGAACAATAGAACAAGGGCAAAAGGTTATTGGAGAAGTTAAGAGACTTACAAGCTTTGGCGCTTTTGTAGATGTAAATGGAGTAGATGGACTTCTACATGTATCCGAGATGTCTTGGGGAAGAGTTAACAAGCCTTCAGACGTTTTAAAAGTTGGAGATAAGATTGAAGTTTACATACTTGAAGCAGATAAAGAAAATAAAAAGCTTTCACTTTCTATAAAGAAGTTAATTGAAAATCCATGGGACAATGTTGAAGAAAAATATCCTGTTGGAAATATAGTTTTAGGCAAAGTTGTACGTTTTGCAGCTTTTGGAGCTTTTGTCGAGCTTGAGTCAGGTGTAGATGCTTTAGTTCACATATCTCAAATAAGCAATAAGAGAATTGAAACTCCTGCATCAGCACTACAAATTGGCCAGCAAGTAAAAGCAAAAATAGTTGAAGTTGACAAAGAAGCTAAGAAAATAGGTTTAAGCATAAAGGAAGTTGAAGAAGTTTAATAAAATAAAAGCATCATCTAGACTTAGATGATGCTTTTGTTTTACACTTTAAAAAATAGAAAATAAAAAAGCAGACAAAACGTCTGCTTTTGGTGGAGGAAGATGGATTCGAACCATCGAAATCACTGATAACAGATTTACAGTCTGCCCCCTTTGGCCGCTCGGGAATTCCTCCAAAAGTGGAGCTGGCAATAGGAATCGAACCTACAACCTGCTGATTACAAGTCAGCTGCTCTACCGTTGAGCCATGCCAGCAAAAATGGTGGACCTTCAGGGACTCGAACCCCGGACCAACCGGTTATGAGCCGGTTGCTCTAACCAACTGAGCTAAAGATCCATATGACATAAGTTATTATATAGCAGCTTGTTTTCTTTGTCAACATTAAGTGCTAAAAAAAATAATAGATAATATAATTTAATAAACAATAAATCTAATATTTGACTAAGTCCTTCATGAGATTTATACTTAAAATGTAAGAATTGGTATTATACTATCATAAATTACGAGGTATTATATGTATAATTGTGTTTCTTTAAGCAAGAAGAACTTAAAACCTGTATTTGAACTAAATAATCAGAGAAACCAATTTAATATGCTTAATGAGGATTTTGAGGAATATTATAATAGTATTACTTTTACCCAGCAATTTTTTGAACATAGACGAATTAAACTATTAATATATGAGAATAATATTGTAGGCTATATTTGGATTACAAAGCAAGATAAAAACAGTTTTATTATAAACTCTATGTACGTGTCTGGGGAAGATGATCTGACTAAAAAATATTCATCACTTTTAGAATGTTTTAACTATAGATCTAAATTTATTTACTGCTGTGAAAGAAATGCTATTAATTATGAGGTTTTATCTAGACTAGGATTTAAAAAGAAAGCAGGAACCTATGAGATGTATGCCGATGTGATTAATTCTGGTACATTATCAAATGATAATGACATAGTATTTGAGCAGTTTATTAAAGGCAAACATGAAGAAACAAGATGTCAGATACAAAATGAAGTTTTTAAGAATGATACACGGATACCTCTTCATAAAGATGATATTTATTATGATGAAATTCAATCCTATTATTTTGAAAAAGGCTCCATACTTTTAAGATTAGGAAATAAATACATAGGATATGGACAAATCATATTTAATGACAGCATTCCTACTATAGTCAATGTAGGAGTTTTAGAAGGCTATAGAGGAAAAGGATATGGCAGAGCTCTCATGTGCCATCTTTTTAAAATCTTAAATGAAGAGGGCGTTTGGGATGTAAAATTAAGGGTGGAAGTGAATAACGAAAGTGCAATAAGTTTATATAAAAGTCTTGGTTTTAGAGTGCAAGGCGAGATGCATACTTGGGAGTATAAAAAATAAATGAGTGATAAGTTCACTCATTTATTTTTGTATTATTTAATGTTCATATATCGTTTTAAAGCTATTGCAAGTATATCCATTGCATCCTTTAAATCTTCAGCTTTTAGGCAGTAGGAAAGTCTTATTTCATTCTTTCCTAATCCTTCAGTGGCATAGAAGCCTTCAGCAGGAGCAAACATAACAGTCTTGTTATCATAGCTGAAATCGGTAAGCATCCATTTAGCAAAGTGATCTGCATCCTCAATAGGAAGCTTAGCCATTATATAAAAGGCTCCTGTTGGCTTTTCGCAAATAACTCCAGGTATTTTTGATAAACCTTCATGCATAATGTTTCTTCTATTTTCATATTCCTGTTTAACTTCATCAAAGTAAGCCTTAGGAGTATTTATTAGGTTTGCAGCGGCCATCTGCTCAATAGTTGGGCAACAGAGTCTTGATTGACAAAGTTTTAGTATTTGATTCATAAGTTCATCATTCTTTGAAGCAACAAGACCTATTCTAGCACCACAGGCACTATAACGTTTTGAAATACTGTCTATAAGAATGATCCTATCAAGTACATCTTCCATATACAATGCAGAGGTGAATTTTAAATCATCATAAACAAATTCTCTATAAACCTCATCTGCAATTATATAAAGGTCATGCTCTTTAGCTATATCTGCAAGCATTCTAATCTCTTCATAAGTATAAACAACACCAGTTGGATTCCCTGGATTTGAAATTAAAATAGCTCTTGTTTTATCAGTGATTTTATTTATTATTGTTTGTTTGTTTGGTAAATGGAAGCCTTCTTCGGCCTTAGTTATAAAAGGTACAACATTAACTCCAGCAATCTCGGAGAAACCATTGTAGTTAGTATAGAAAGGCTCAGGAATGATTATTTCATCTCCTACATCGCATATTGCCATTAAAGCAAATAGTATTGCTTCGCTTCCTCCATTAGTTATCATCAGTTGATTCTTTTCAAAATGTATATTCCATTCTTTATAGTATTGTATAAAGCTATCAATTAAAGCGTCTATACCTTGAGAATTGGCATATTTTAAAACCGATTCATCAAATTTATTTAGCACTTCATAAAAGGTTTCAGGAGTTGCTATGTCAGGTTGACCTATGTTTAAGTGGTAAACCTTTATCCCTTTATTTCTAGCGGTTTCAGCGTAAGGTGTAAGCTTTCTAATGGGTGAAAATTGCATGTCTAGTACTCTTTTTGAGATATTCATTTTTGTCCTCCTTGTGTTACCTGTGGCATAAGAATAAAATATATTTCTTATAGCAACTAATAATTTATATAGCTGCGCAAATTTTATTAATAGTAATTACGCAGTACTTTGCCTAATCTTTTAATACCTTCAACAATTAATTGTTCATTCATGTTTGAATAGTTTAACCTGAAATGGTTTTCATTGCCTCCATTTGGGAAAAATGATCCTCCTGGGACGAAAGCCACTTTTTCTTTTAATGCTTCTTCTAATAATTGAGCAGCATTTAAATCTTTTCTGAGTTCAACCCAAGTAAATAGTCCGCCTTTAGGACATGTATACTTAACTTCAGAAGGGAAGTAGTCCTTAATAGATTGAAGCATAATGTCGCGTCTAATCTTATATATGGTTTTAATTTTAGCAATGTGTTCATCTAAATCATATTGCTGCATAAACATTGCTGTTTCTCTTTGTGCCATACTACTGCACTGCAAGTCAGCGCCTTGCTTTACAATAACATATTTTTGGAGTATTTCAGGATCAGCACACACCCAGCCAACTCTTAGACCAGGGCAGAAAGTCTTAGAGAAAGTGCCTAGATACACTACATATCCTTCAGTATCAAAGCTTTTAATAGAAGGATAAACTTCTCCTTCAAATATAAGTTCTCCATATGGGCAGTCTTCTATAACAGGAATACCATAAATTTTAGCCAACTGCGCAACTCTTTTTCTTCTTTCTACGGACATAGTCTTACCGCTTGGGTTTTGAAAGTCTGGGATTGTATAAATCATTTTGGCTTCTGGGTGAGCTTCCAGTGCTTTTTCAAGTTCATCCACTATCATGCCGTTGTCATCCATTGGTATTTCGATAAACTTAGGCTGATAAGCTTTAAAAGCATTTAAAGCTCCAAGATAGCTTGGACTTTCACATATGATGATATCCCCTTTATCTATAAAAATCTTTGCTGAAAATTCAAGTCCTTGCTGTGAACCGTGTGTTATCATTATATTATCTATGGTGGCACTTACACCTGCTTTAGGCATTCTCTGTCTTGCTATTATTTCTCTTAAAGGTACATAACCTTCGGTTGTACTGTATTGAAGAGCAGCCCTTCCATCTTCTTTTAATACTTTAACACTTACTTCTGCCATTTGCTCGATAGGGAAAAGTTCTGGAGCTGGAAGCCCTCCTGCAAAGGATATTATGTCAGGTCTTTCAGTAAGCTTTAATAGTTCTCTAATTTCGGAAGCTTTTATGCCTGATGTTCTTTCAGAAAAACGTAAATTCATTAAATTGCACCCCCCATGTTTTATACATCATATATTCTACATTTTATTGAAAACTCCTGCTTTCATTATATCAAAAATGAAGCATTAGTTTCAAGATGAATGTGATAATGTTTACAAAAATTCATTTGATAAAAAATTAACCACTTTGCGAACATTGATGAAATATTTCTTTCAGTCTGTTTGTATGAAAATAATACCAACATGTTGTTTGAAATATTTACAATTAAATTATTTATTATTTCACATTGAGATTTAATGATGTAAAAATACTTTAAAATTAATAATAAATTATATATAATAGTAATGTTAATTTATATATTAATATCACTACTTAACTAATATAATAATTTTATAATCAAATTAGATGTTTAGCTTTATACAAAGGAGAAATAGAATGGATAAAATAACAAGCTTAAAATATTTTATTGAAACTTGGGGCTGCCAAATGAATGAAGAAGATTCAGAAAAACTTTCAGGAATGCTTAAGTCACAAGGGTATACGAGAACTGAAACTAAGGAAGAAGCTTCAATTATAATCTTCAACACTTGTTGTGTAAGAGAAAATGCAGAGCTTAAGGTATATGGAAATCTTGGGGCTTTAAAAAGCTTAAAGAAGAAAAATCCTGATTTAATAATAGCTGTCTGCGGGTGTATGATGCAGCAGGAAGGAATGGCTGACAGTATTATAAAGAAATATCCATTTGTGGATATTATATTCGGTACACATAATGCTTACAAGTTTCCTGAATACTTGAACAGAGTTAAGCAGGAGGGAAGATCCGTAATCGAAATAATAAATAAAGAAGAAGGCATTGTTGAGGGACTTCCAGTAGATAGGGAAAGCAACATAAAAGCCTTTGTTACAATAATGTATGGCTGTAACAATTTCTGTACATACTGTATAGTCCCATATGTGAGAGGAAGAGAAAGAAGCAGAAAACCAGAAGAAATTGAGAATGAAATAAAATCTTTGGTAGCGCAGGGCTATAAGGAAGTAACTCTTTTAGGTCAGAATGTTAACTCCTATGGTAAGGGACTTGAAGGAAATATGAGTTTTGCTAGGTTATTAAATAGAATAAATAATATTGAAGGATTAGAAAGAATTAGATTTATGACTTCACACCCAAAAGACTTATCAGATGAACTTATTGAGGCTATAGCAGAGTGTCATAAAGTGTGTAATCATATCCACCTTCCTGTTCAATCTGGTTCTTCTAGAATATTAAAGAAGATGAACAGACAATATGATAGGGAGCAGTACTTAGAGTTAGTTCGTAAAATAAAAAAGGCAGTTCCTGATGTTGCTATCACCACTGATATAATTGTTGGATTCCCAGGAGAAACAGAGGAAGATGCAGAGGAAACTTTAAGCCTTGCAAAGGAAGTTGAGTATGATTCTGCGTTCACTTTCATCTATTCAAAGCGTAAGGGAACTCCTGCGGATGAAATGAAGGAGCAAATTGAAGACGGTGTAAAGCATGAAAGATTCAACAAACTAGTAGCTGTTATAAACGAGTCAAGCGCTAAGAAAAATAAAGAATATAAAGATAGAATTGTCTCAGTTTTAGTAGAAGGTTTTAGTAAAAATGACAGCACTAAGCTTATGGGAAGAACTACTTCTGCTAAGCTTGTCAACTTCACAGGTAGTGAAGATAGCATTGGAAAGATAGTAAATGTTAAGATAACAGAAGCGTTATCTTTCTCTTTAAATGGCGAGCAGGTTTAAACTTTTAAGAAGCTCTTTTAATTAAGAGCTTTTTTTAAAATTGAAAGGAGGTAACATCGTGGCATTAACTCCTATGATGCAGCAGTATCTGCAGGTTAAGGAAAAGTGTAAGGATTGTATTTTATTTTTCAGACTAGGCGATTTTTATGAAATGTTTTTTGAGGATGCTGAAACAGCTTCTAAAGAACTTGAACTCGTGCTAACAGGAAGAGATTGTGGCCTTGAGAAAAGAGCGCCTATGTGCGGTATACCATTTCATTCTGCTAATTCTTATATAAGCAGACTTATAAGCAAGGGCTATAAGGTTGCTATCTGTGAGCAAATGGAAGATCCAAGTGAAGCAAAGGGTATCGTAAAAAGGGATATAATAAGGATAGTGACACCTGGAACTTATACTGATGCAAGCTTTTTAGAAGATACTAAAAATAATTATGTAATGAGCATCTATATAGATAAAAAGTCAAATTATATGGGTATATGTCTAGCTGATATTTCGACTGGAGAGATTTATTGCACAGATTCAGTATTTCAAGAAGCAATTTTAGCTGATGAAATCTCTAAGTTTTCTCCAAAGGAAATCTTGCTTCAGGAAGATATAGATGACAGCATAGCAGCACTAATTAAAGATAGATTTGGCATCCTTTATACAATTAAGAAGGATGAGTTTTATACAACAAATGCAGAATTAAACATGCAGACTAATTTTACTGATATAAACATTAGTGGACTTAATAAAAATATAATTTACTCTGGTAACGGACTAATCAGCTATATAACTGAAACTCAAAAACAGAATTTATGTAATATAAGTAAGCTTGAATACTACAGTATTGAAGAATATTTAAATATAGATATAAATTCAAGAAGGAACTTAGAGCTTACTGAAACATTAAGAGATAAAAGCAAAAAAGGTTCTTTGCTTTGGGTACTTGATAAAACAAGTACGGCTATGGGAGCAAGACAGCTTAGAAGATGGGTAGATCAGCCGCTTATACAAAAGAGTAGGATTACAGATAGGTTAAATGCAGTAGAGGAACTTTCTAAAAAACTTTCATATCAGGAGGATTTGAAAGCAGAACTTTGCAATGTATATGATATAGAGAGAATTGTAGGAAAGGTAGCTTCAAAGGCTGTAAATGCTAAAGAGCTAGTTGCTCTAAAAAATTCATTAGGAAAGATACCATCTATAAGAAATGTCTTAAACAAATTCAATTCATCCTTGCTAAAAAAAATATATGAAGATATGGATGAATTAACTGATTTGTATGAGCTTTTAGATATTTCCATAATCGACAGCCCAGCCTTATCCATAAAAGAAGGTGGAATTATTAAGGAAGGGTATAACATAACAGTTGATGAGCTTAGAGAGGCAAAGGCTCATGGAAAGGAATGGATAGCTTCATTAGAAAGCGACGAACGAGAACATACTGGAATTAAATCGCTAAAGGTTGGATATAATAAGGTTTTTGGATATTACATAGAAATAACCAATGCTAATAAAGGTTTAATTCCAGATGGTAGATATATTAGGAAACAGACTTTATCAAATGCTGAAAGATATATAACTCCAGAACTTAAGGAAGTGGAGGATAAAATATTAGGCGCTGAGGAAAAGCTTACTAACCTTGAGTATGAACTATTTATTTCTGTTAGAGATATGGTAGAATTACGTACTGAAAGGATGAAAAAGACAGCAAAGCTTTTAGCAGAGCTTGATTGCCTACTTTCCTTGTCTATAGTAGCATTGGAAAACAATTACTGCAAGCCAGAAATAACCGATGACGGCATTATAAAAATTCTTGAAGGAAGACATCCAGTAATTGAAAGAATGCTTACAAGTGGCAGTTTTGTATCCAACGACACTACTATAGATACGGATAATCATAGAATGCTTCTTATAACAGGGCCAAACATGGCCGGAAAATCTACTTATATGAGACAGGTTGCACTAATAACTTTAATGGCCCAAATAGGAAGTTTTGTGCCTGCAAAGGCTGCTTCCATATCTGTTTGCGACAGGATATTTACTAGGATAGGAGCTTCTGACGATTTATCTGCGGGAAAAAGTACTTTTATGGTGGAGATGTGGGAAGTTGCTAACATACTTAGCAATGCTACAAGAAGAAGCTTGGTGCTTCTAGATGAGGTTGGAAGAGGAACAAGTACATATGATGGTTTAAGTATAGCATGGGCTGTTATAGAACATATATGCAATTCTCTAAGCCTTAGGTGTAAAACTTTGTTTGCAACGCACTACCATGAGCTAACCAAGCTTGAAGGCACTGTAGATGGAGTTGTAAATTATTCTGTAGCTGTAAAGGAAATTGGAAGTGAAATTGTGTTTCTTAGAAAAATTGTTAGAGGTGGAGCTGACCAGTCTTATGGTATTGAAGTAGCGAGGCTTGCAGGGCTTCCCGAATCTGTTATAATGAGAGCTAAGGAACTCTTAAACTCACTAGAAGAAAAACAGGGAGTTGGGTTAACAGATACTAATTCTATTAAACCTAATTCTAAAGCAACAGCGAAAGATAGTAATGAAGCTATAAAAGAAGCAGCTGTAGATAAGAGAAATAAGCCTAAGCAGGTAAGTTTTGAAGACTTGGAAAAAGATGCATTTATAAATGAAATTAAAAAATTAGATATATTAAATCTTACACCCATGGAAGGATTTAATAAATTATTCCAACTTATAAGCAAAGCTAAGTCTATTTAGCGTATGAAGGTGATAGATTGAAAAGAATTAATTTACTAGACATAGATACATCAAACAAAATCGCAGCTGGTGAAGTTGTGGAAAGACCTTTTTCCGTGGTTAAGGAGCTGGTTGAAAACAGTCTTGATGCAAATTCTAAAAATATAACTGTTGAGATTGCTGATGGCGGGCAAAAGACTATTAAGATTACTGATGATGGTGAAGGTATTCACCCGGAGGATATTGAGAAAGCGTTTCTTCCTCATGCTACAAGCAAAATAAGCCTCATAGAGGACATATACTCAATAAATACCTTTGGCTTTAGAGGAGAGGCTCTCGCAAGCATTGCAGCAGTTTCGAATACAATTTTAAAAACTAGGACTACTGATTTTGATTTTGGAAGTGAGATTTCAATTTCTGGCGGGAAAGTAAATAGTTTAAGAGAATGTGCCTGCAATGTTGGTAGTAGTATAGAGGTTAATGATTTATTTTATAACGTGCCTGCAAGACTCAAATTTATGAAGTCTACCCAGAGGGAAGCGGCCCTTATAATAGACATAGTTGAAAGGCTTGCCCTTGTAAACTCAAATGTATCATTTAAGGTTTACAGCAACAGCAATAAGGCTTTAACAACTTTCTCAAGTAATGATGTTACTGATACCATTCGAGCAATTTACGGTAAATCTGTTTATGAAAATATAATACCTATAGAAAAACATTCTGATATTGCATCAGTTCACGGCTATATAGGCAGCGCTGAAATAAGCAGGGGAAGCAGAAATAATCAAAGTATATTCGTAAATAAGAGATACGTTAAAAATAAGCTTATAACAACAGCAGTAGAAAATGCATTTAAATCCTTTTTAACAATAAACAAGTATCCATTTTTTGTTTTGTTTATTGATATTTTTCCTGAACTTATTGATGTGAATGTTCATCCAACAAAGTCTGAGATAAAATTTAAGGATGAGAGATTTATATTTAAGTTTGTGTTTGATGCTGTACATGAAGCTCTGCGGAAAAGTCTAAAAGACTCTTTTCGTATAGAACCTTTGAATTTAAATGATTTTGAGAGAGAAGAACGTAGTAATCTTAAATCTGTAGTTCAGATTCCTATAGATTTTAAATTAGATGTCAAAGAGCCTGGTATTGATTTTACTTCAAATAATGGTTTTGACAATACTAAAGAATTCATGAAAATTGAAACTAATAGAAATATTTATGGTGAAAGTATAGATACTCTGGAGAATGCTCTTTCTATTAAGGAAGCTTCGTATTCTTTGAATAAAGAACTTTCTGTTTACTTAGAGCAAAGTAAATTTGAAGCTAAACTTCCTGTTTTAAACATAATTGGACAATTTAACGATACATATATTCTTGCTCAAGGTGGAGAGGAGTTGTTTATTATAGATCAGCATGCTGCTCATGAAAAAATACTTTTTGAACAGTATACTGATAGTGTCAATAATAGAAAAGTTGTTGCTCAAATTTTAGCTTCGCCAGTAGTTATTGAGCTAAGCACAGAAGATTTTGTACTTTACTCAGAAAATATCAATATTTTTAAAACTACTGGATTTAATATTGATATTTTTGGACAGAATACTATAAGTATACGAGAGGTTCCTATAATTCTTGGAAACATTGAAATAAAATCTTTATTTTTGAGTATAATTGATAATTTAAAGGCTATGGGAAGTGGAGAGGCAGTAGAAGTGAAGTATAATAAGATTGCAACCCTTTCCTGTAAATCAGCAGTAAAGGCAAAGGATAAACTTTCTACGCTAGAGATGAAAGCGCTTATCGAAAGGCTTAGATTTATCAGAGAACCCTTTACCTGTCCGCATGGAAGACCAACTATTATAAAAATTACATTAACTGAACTTGAAAAGCGATTTAAAAGAATACAATAGAACCTGTAGTATGGAAGGAGAGGCAGTATGAAGGAATTGCTAATCTTGGCGGGTCCAACCGCTGTCGGCAAAACTGCTATTTCTGTTGAACTTGCAAAAAAATTAGAAGGTGAGATTATATCTGTTGATTCTATGCAAATATATAAATACATGGATATAGGTTCTGCTAAGATTGCAAAACAAGAAATGCAGGGCATACCTCATCATTTAATCGATTTTATAGAACCAAATGAGAGCTTTAGTGTTACTGAATTTAAAAAGCATGCAGAGAAAGCAATAGAGGAAATATATGAAAGAAAGCATTTGCCTATGCTGACAGGCGGAACTGGGCTTTACATAAATTCCTTAATTTATAATTATAGCTTTACGGAAGCTCAAAAGGATGAAACCTATAGGAACTATTTAACTTCTCTAGCAGATGAACGTGGAAAGGAATATGTTCATGGCCTATTAAGAGAAATCGACATAGAATCCTATGACAGACTTTATCCGAATGACTTAAAGAGAGTTATAAGGGCTCTTGAGGTCTATAGACTTACGGGTAAAACTATAAGCGAATACAGCAGAAATGAAGATATATACAATATACCTTACAAGGTTTATTATTTTGTTCTAACTATGGATAGAGAAAAACTCTATAATAGAATTAATTTAAGAGTTGATAAAATGATAGAGAACGGACTTATAGACGAAGTTATTAAATTAAAGGAAATGGGATATAATTCTGATATGCAGTCCATGAAAGGGATAGGGTACAAGGAAATTATGTTTTACCTTGACGGTAAGATAACTTTGGAAGAAGCAATAAATATGATTAAACAGGGGTCCAGAAACTATGCTAAAAGACAAATTACCTGGTTTAAAAAAGATGACAGGGTAATTTGGATAAACAAGGATGAATTTAATAATGATGGTGAAATTGTAGAGTATTTGATTCGAAAGTATAAAGAGTTAAAAAACTTATAACAATGAACAAGAGGAATTTTATAAGTTTTATAGAATATTTATCTAATAACATTTTATATGGAGGGGAACTAAATGAACAAAACAGCGAACAATCTTCAGGATATTTTTTTAAATGGGGCAAGGAAAAATAAAATACCTGTAACCATATATCTAACTAATGGATTTCAAATAAGAGGTCATGTGAAAGGTTTTGACAGCTTTACGGTAGTATTAGATGTTGACGGAAAGCAAATGCTCGTATATAAGCATGCGATTTCAACGATAACTCCTTTAAAGCCTATATTGTTTAACAATCAAAGTGGAGAAGATGATATATAATAAGGTTATACAAAAGATAGGTAATTAATTGCCTATTTTTTTTTTATGTGTTAAGATAGTTTAGTAATTTTATTTGCTGCATTTTATGGAGGTTTTTTTATGTTAGATATAACAGCTCAATTTCTAAAAAATAAATATAGAATTAACGATAATGTTTTAGACTTATACGAAAGAGCTCTCGAAGATATTAAAGGGCAATTTGAGTATTATGATAAAATAAGGGAATATAATCAACTGAAAGTTTTAAACGCGCTTCAAGAAGAAAGAATAAGCGATTCACACTTCACAAATTCAAGCGGATATGGCTATGGTGATATAGGAAGAGATGCTTTAGATAGAGTATACGCAAGAATATTTAACTGTGAAAGTGCCTTAGTAAGACCTCATTTTGTCAACGGCACTCATGCTATAGGGGCAGCTTTGTTCGGAAATTTAAGACCTGGAGATACGATGCTCTCTGTTTGCGGGACGCCTTATGATACACTTCATAATATTATTGGCATTAATAAAAATACCAATATTGGTTCTTTGAGAGAATACGGAGTAAAGTATAAGCAAATAGATTTAATAGATGGAAAAATTGATTTTGAGAGCATAAGAACAGAACTTGAGATAGATAAAACTATAAAATTAGTACATATTCAGCGTTCAACAGGATATGGCTGGAGAAAGTCTTTATTAATTTCTGAAGTAGAAGACATAATTAGCTTTGTTAAAACTATAAACCCAGAGGTCATAAGCTTTGTAGATAATTGTTATGGCGAATTTATTGACAAGGTTGAGCCAACAGATGTAGGCGCTGATTTAATAGCAGGATCACTAATTAAAAATATTGGTGGAGGAATTGCGCCAACTGGAGGGTATGTAGCCGGTAAAAGTCAGTATGTAAATCAGGCTTCTTATAGACTCACCATACCTGGAATAGGAGGAGAGTGCGGCTCGACTTTTGGAATTATGAGACTTTTATACCAAGGCTTATTTTTTGCTCCGCATGTATCAATAGAGGCTGTTAAAGGCGCTATCTTTTGTTCTAGGATAATGGAACTAGCGGGTTTTGAAGTACTTCCTAAGTTTGATGATAAAAGAAGTGATATAATTCAATCGGTTAAGTTTAATGATAAAATAAAAATGATAAATTTCTGCAAGGGTATTCAAGCTGGATCTCCTGTAGATTCCTTTGTACAGTGCGAACCATGGGATATGCCTGGGTATGAAGATCAAGTTATTATGGCAGCGGGCGCATTTATTCAAGGAGCATCCATAGAATTATCTGCAGATGCTCCTATAAGAGAACCATATATTGCATATTTGCAGGGAGGTTTAACTTTTGATCATGCAAAGACGGGAATATTGATAGCTCTATCAAAAATATTAAATTAATTAAAAAGAAGGAGAGATCTCCTTCTTTTTAATATGCTCTATATAATCCTGCAAGTTTGCCTATTATTTGGCAATCTTTTACTATAATTGGTTCCATAGTACTATTTTCAGGCTGAAGTCTTATGTAACCATCTTCTTTATAAAATCTTTTCAAGGTTGCTTCATTTTCGATGAGTGCTACAACTATTTCTCCGTTTTCAGCGCTATTAACTTTTTCTATTATAGCAAGATCCCCGTCTAGAATTCCGGCTTCAATCATACTTTCACCGGAAATTTTAAGCATAAACAGTTCTTTATTGCTTCTGATAAAATTTAAAGGTATAGAAAAAGTTTCCTCGATATTTTCTACAGCAAGAATAGGAAGTCCTGCAGTTACTTTACCTACAATTGGTATATCTACAATTTCGCGCTTTGTCACGCTTTCCTTCATGAGCTCTATAGCTCTTGGTTTAGTGGGGTCTCTCTTGATTAGTCCTTTCTTTTCAAGTCTTTCTAAGTGACCATGAACAGTGGAAGTAGACCTAAGTCCCACAGCTTCACATATTTCTCTTACTGATGGCGGATATCCTTTAGCTAATATAAAACTTTTCATAAATTCATAAATTTCTGTTTGCTTATTTCCTTTTACTTCTATCAAAAATTAACACCTCTCATTCGTTAATTAGATTATAGCATACAAATTTACAAATATCAAACTAGTGTTCTATATTTTTGTTGCATTATTAATTTGTTTCTGATATAATTTCTTGAGTATCTGGAAACTAATAGGTGAGGGTGATTTATTTTGAATAAAGCTGATAACAAAATGTTTAATAAAAATGATGATTTATATAGCTGCGATTTAAATTCTTCTAAAAGATGTAATAACTGCTGCAAATGTTTAGAGTTAGAGGGTTATGATATGAAGGCTATAGAAATTGACGACCTTTTTGATAATGATGATTTAGGCGAATATGAAGAGTTAGGTAAACTACATGATGAAGTAAACGAAGTGGATGGAACAGATGAAGAGCTTTGGAACTACATTGATGATATTAAAGATTTGAAGGATTTAATTGAGGAAGACTCTGAACTAAGCTTGCATGAAGAATATCCGGGATTATTCGTGTATAAAAAAGAAAAAGAAAATAAAGACTTAGAGTTAAATGAATAAAAAAGGAGAGAAGGTACTCTCTTTTTTTATTCATTTAGCGGATTTAATTTTACTGCTTCTCTTAGTCTGTCGTCATCCACGTGTGTGTAAATTTGTGTTGTTGAAATATTTTCATGCCCCAGAAGTTTTTGCAAACTCCTTATATCTACATTTCCGTATTTATACATAAGTGTTGCTGCGGTATGTCTTAGCTTATGAGGAGTGTATTTTGTACTATCTAAGCCGGATAATTTGATATATTTTTTTACTATTTTCTCAACAGTTCTTTTATTTATTCTGCATTTTCTTTCGCTTATAAAAAGTGCGTCTCTGTGTTCTTCTTTGATTTCCATTTGTGATCTCTCAATTAAATAGTCCGATATAGCTATAAGTGAAACTTTGTTTAGATACACAGTTCGTTCCTTATTTCCTTTACCAATTATAGTTAAAGTATCTCCTTTAATTCTTGAAACATCAATACCGCATAGTTCAGAAAGTCTAAGACCGCAATTTAAAAATAGTGTAACGATGCAAAAATCTCTTTTACTATATTTTTGGGTATCATCAATAGAGCTTAGGAGACCTTTGCTTTCATCAAGAGTTAAATATATAGGATTTCTTTTGTTTATTTTTGGTATTTCTAAGTCTGACGCGGGATTTTCATATAGAATCCTAGTCTTAGAATATAAATATTTGAAAAATGACTTTATAGAAGCTACTTTTCTTGCTCTAGCATAAGAACTGTTTGATCTAACATTTTCAACATAAGACAAAAATGCATATAAATCAGGAAGTTTTATACTCCTTATAAAATCATCATTAATATCAGTTATATAGATTTCGTCAAAATTTATGTTTGAAGGATACATACCTCGATATAGTTTTAAAAATTTAAAAAACAATGTTAAATCTATCTTATAAGCAGCTGTAGTATTGTTCGATTTTCCTCTAATAACAGATAAGTAATTTAAAAACTCTCTAAGTCGTTCGGGTAGATTTGAATAAATAGAATATGTATAATTACTTGTTATGCTATTCTGAGTAAAGTTGTAATTAGAGCTTAAGTTTGAATTAACATTAAAAACGTTATCATCAGCACCTGGCACATTAGTACTTTTTTCTTTAACGTTATCGATAGAGTAGCTAGTTTTAGTTAAACCGAGTTCTTTAAAAATAATCTGAATCTGCCTTGTGCTAACATTGAAAAGTTTAGCTATCTGGGATGTGGTATAATTATTTTTATAAAGCTTATAAAAGTCTTCAATTACTGATGAATACAACTTATTTTTAAGTTCGTATTTTAAAATGTTTATTGTTTCCTTTTCTTCAGGCTCCAATTGGGTATTATCAATTCTAGTCTTCACGGTGATATCATAGGATACTGAGCAATATCTGTTAACCATAGTAAAACCTCCATCCATAATCTAATTATACCCTATTATATTTCGTTAGTAAAGACAATTTCGCTAAATATACATTTAGCGAAGTATGAAAACGCGAAGTTAGTGTAATAAAAGCTATAAATTTAAATTTCTAGTATAAATTTATACTTATATCATGTTTTGAACTATAATTCCAAATTGTATAGCATAAGTTTTGTTTTTTATTTATTATTGTTGCGAATAAAGTTAACATTATAATAATTTTGAAAACAGGATTGCAAAAGACAACTTCGTAAGAAGCTGCCTAAACCTGTTATTTCCCAAATTAGGTGTAGTAGGTCGAAATGTTTTAATTCGCCCCTATAACCTCTATAATGAGTTTTGGCACATAACCGTAGGATAATTTTATAATAAGCAATAAACTGACTTGTTTTATTTGTTTTTTTTGCATCCTTTATATGATTTATTAATAAATTTATGTTTATGTCTGTTATGATAATAAAAGTAATGACCACTCCTAAAAAGAGTGATCATTACTTTTAAAGTTTAGATAAATATATCGTCACATTCCTCAAAGAATCCATTTTCGTACGGCCTAAAGTTATCTGCTGGGCAATTTGATATAGGCATCATATTATCATAAGCTTTAGTATTACATTTTTCATTGCATTTTGATTTTTTCTTTTTCGACTTAAGATAATGGTTGCAAGGTGGGCTCGATATAGGTTGCTGCATCATAATAGGCATCTGTATCGGCTGAATCACAGGTTGCACTAGCAGTTGCATCTTCGTAGGTTCCATAACAGGTTGTATTTTAAGTTGTAATGTTATAGGTTCCATTTCTATTGAACCCATTTTAGGTTTTATATTTAGCTCCATTGTACTTGGTTCCATCTTAGGTTGAAGATTTAATTCCATACTTTGAGGTTGCATATTAGGCTGAATGTTTAGTTCCATACTTTGAGGCTGCATATTAGGTTGAATATTTAATTCCATATTGTTAGGCTGTATATTTGGCTCAATGCTTACTCCGAAATTCTGGGGCTGAACCTGTGGTTGTATATTGAGTTTAATTGTAGTTGCATCCATTACAGGTTGAATTTTTACCTCTTGAATAGATTGGGGAATGACTTGGGGCATTTGAATTGGCGCTGTTTTATCCATTCTGTACATCATCATAGGGCACATCATTGGGTACTGGCAATCGTCGAACTCCTCTGTTTCATAATCATAATTGTCAAAGTCTTCTGTTGGATAGTTTGTATACATTACTTTCCTCCTATAAATAAAAGCTACATCACTTCATTATATGAAGCTTTCATAATAGTGTTAAATGTTTCATAAAAAATAACCTCTGTTTTCACAGAGGTATTGCTATTAAAATTAAAAGGTGTTTCTATATAAAAATTTATATATATTAAAGAACACCTTCACTCTTTTTACATATTTGTCAGTTTCTTTAAATGGTATATAATGAAGATTTTTACCATCTTTTGAGTGAGTCTCGTCAGCAAGCCATTTCTGTACGTTACCCCTTCCACCATTATAAGCTGCTAAAACTAGATCCATATCTCCGTCAAATTCTTTCTTAAGATTATCTAAATACCAACAGCCCATTCTTATATTATATTCAGGTTCTTGAAGTTGCTCGGCTGAAAAGTTTTCTAGCTTCATTTCCTTAGCGGCCCATTCTCCAGTAGAAGTTGTTATTTGCATAAGGCCAAATGCGTTTTTTGAGGACTTTGCTTTTGGTCTAAAGTTACTTTCAGTTC
Organism: Clostridium swellfunianum; assembly: GCF_023656515.1. Taxonomy (NCBI): domain Bacteria; kingdom Bacillati; phylum Bacillota; class Clostridia; order Eubacteriales; family Clostridiaceae; genus Clostridium; species Clostridium swellfunianum. The sequence continues at coordinate 1,950,323 of NZ_JAMOFV010000006.1, read as the reverse complement.
GTATCACAGCAGCAACTAAATAAGGATTTAAATTATATTTCTGCGAGTAGTTTTGAATATGCGCGGAGTAATATAGAGGAAAGTATAGTCTAGCGATTTTGCCAGCATTTATAAGTAATATCACTAGAATCACTACTACAAAAGAACGTATAAAAATTTTTGTTTTCATATCGTTACCTCAAATTCATATAATTTATTTAAAACGACTTCAAATTGTTCTTTTGTACTCTCAAAATTTCCTCTGTTGTCAATAATGAAATTTGCATAACTTTTCTTCTCATCAAGAGGCATTTGAGCCTTAATCCTATTTAAAATGTCTTCATTGCTTAGTTTGTCTCTGGTAAAAACCCTGCTTATTTGAGTTTGAAGGTCTACCCACACTACTATATTGACATCCATGTCGGTATGGAGCTTAACCTCTATAAGTGTAGGCGCATCGATAACGCATATTTTTTCCCCAGCTTTATTATACTCTTCGATTCTTTTAAATATCTCCTTTATTATAAAAGGGAGAGTTATTTCTTCGAGTTTTTTTCTTAGAGATGTGCATTTAAACACAAGATTTCCGAGCTCTCTTCTTTTTAAATTGCCCTGTTCGTCAAAAATATTTTCTCCAAACTGATGTCCTATTTCCGTTTTAGCTTCAGGATATATATTAAATATTTCTCTTGAAATAATATCGGCATCAATGACGGGTATATTATGCTGCAAAAATAAATTCGATACAGTGCTTTTCCCGCTGCCGATTCCCCCTGTCAATCCTACCTTTAACATAATATCACCACAATCAAAAATCTACTTTGCTTCGTACCAGGTATCTCCAATATTTATATCGACCTCAAGAGGCACTCTTAAGTTAAATACCTGTTCCATTTCTTTTTTTACTATTTCCTGAACTTCATTAATCTCATTCTTGTAAACATTCAATATAAGTTCGTCATGAACCTGAAGGATCAAAGTACTCATAAGATTCCTTTCTGTAAGTTGCTTATGAACATTAACCATAGCAAGCTTTATAATATCTGCTGCACTTCCTTGAATAGGTGTATTCATAGCAAGTCTTATTCCAAGAGCCTTAACCACCTTGTTTGATGAACTGATTTCTGGTATGTATCTTCTTCTGTTCAAAATAGTAGTAACAAAGGATTGGTCCTCTCCTACCCTAACTATGTCTTCCATATATTTTTTCACGTTAGGATATCTTTCGAAATAAGCATCTATATAGTTTTTTGCTTCTTTTTTAGTTACTTTTATATCTTTCGCAAGACTAAAATCCCCTATACCGTATACTATTCCGAAATTAACTGCTTTTGCTCTGCTTCTCATTAACGAGGTTACTTCTTCAATCGGAACTCTGAACACCTCAGAAGCAGTTTTTGTGTGAATGTCGCTGTGGTTTACAAAAGCATCTATTAAGTTTTCATCATCAGCTATGTGTGCAAGCACTCTTAACTCGATTTGAGAATAATCCGCTGATAAGATTACACTATTTTCGTTGTTTGATACAAAAATCTTTCTTATCTCTCTTCCCATTTCATACTTTATAGGTATGTTTTGAAGGTTTGGCTCCGTACTTGAAAGCCTTCCAGTTGTAGTTACAGCTTGATTTAGGCTCGAGTGAATCTTGTTATCAAAATCAATTACATTCTTAAGGCCTTCTACATAGGTTGAATGTAGTTTTGTAAGCTGTCTATAGTAAGTTATCTTATCTATTATAGGATGTTTATCTGAAAGCTCCTCTAAAACCTCTGCATTTGTGGAATAACCCGTCTTAGTTTTTTTAACAACAGGAAGATCAAGCTTTTCAAATAGTATTTTTCCAAGCTGTTTTGGTGATCCTATATTAAATTCATCGCCAGCTAATTCGTAAATTTCCTCTTGTACTTTATCTATTTCACTCCTAAATTTTTTTCCGAGTTCTTCTAGTTTTTCTTTATCTACCTTAAAGCCTTCTGTTTCCATAAAAGCAAGGACTTCTGTTAAAGGTAGCTCAACCTCATAAAAAAGCTTTTCCATGGAAAATTCATGCACTTTCTCTTCTAAAGCTTTTTTAATTTGTGGAAGATATGTAATAAACTTAACGTAAAGTTCTTCACCTTCACCTATTATATCAATTTTTAACAATTCTTGTATAAGTGTTGTTAATTCATACTCTCCCTTTGATGAGTCTATAAGGTAAGCTGCAATTTTTGTATCAAACGCAACTCCTTTCAATTTAATTCCATACTTTCTAAAAACAAGAAAGGTTGATTTATTATCGTGTCCAATTTTCATCAAAGTTTTATCTTCAAAAATAGGTTTTAGGACTTCTACTAAACTCTTTTCATCTTCTTCTTTAAGTTTTTTAAAATCGACCACATAATATTTACCTTGCGAATTTATATAAATTCTATTTATATCTGCTTTCGAATATATATGAAGATTCTCTGTTTCTAAGTACATGAAAAGTTCTTCCTTAATATTTTGTGCAGCTTTATTAAGTTTCTCTATAGTATCTACCGTCTCATACTCTACAAGCGCCTCTTCAGTCCTGCTTGTTGGAGTTTCACTTATCTCCACTTGAGGAAGTTTATCCAAAAGAGACTTAAACTGAAGCCTAAAAAACATTTGTCTTAAAGCAGTTATATCATATCGTTCATTTGACTTAATAGAATCGAGATCTATGTCTATTGGCACATTGGTTATTATCGTAGCAAGCTTTTTGCTAAAGATAGCCTGTTCTCTGTACTCTATAAGATTATTCTTTATCTTTGCACCAGATATGTTGTCAATATTTTGCAGAACATTTTCTACACTTCCATACTGCTGAATAAGTTTATAAGCAGTTTTTTCTCCGATTCCTGGCACTCCAGGGATATTATCAGAGCTATCTCCCATAAGTCCTTTTACATCAATAAACTGAGTAGGGGTAACACCAAACTCTTCTACCATTCTATTGGAATCGTAAATTTCTTTTTCGCTCATTCCTTTTTTGGTTATAACAACCTTTATATTGTCTGAAGCCAGCTGAAGTGCATCCCTGTCTCCTGTTACTATGTATACTTCAATATCCTTTTTCTCTGCAAATTTTGAAAGAGTGCCTATAAGGTCATCAGCCTCAAAGCCATCTATTTCGAATATATTTATAGACATAAGCTCTAAAAGTTCTTTAAGTACTGGAAATTGCTCTCCTAGTTCAGGAGGCATTTTCTTTCTTCCTGCCTTATAGTCCTTGTATTCCTCATGTCTGAAAGTAGGAGCCTTTCTATCAAATGTACAAACTATGTAATTAGGTTTTATTTCTTCTTGCATTTTAAAAAGCATAGCAGTAAATCCGTATAAGGCATTTGTGTGAAGTCCTTCAGCATTTGTGAGAGGCGGCAGAGCGTAAAATGCTCTATTCATAAGACTATGTCCGTCTAATATTATTAATCTTTCTTTTACCATCTAAAATCCTCCATCACTTTGTGTAAACTTCTCTTCTGTAGTCATAAATATTTTTTCTAAGCTCGTTAAAATCATCGCTTGGAAACTTGGTTAATATCTGTTTTAATATTTCATAAGCGCATATATTTTCAATAACTATGGAAGCTGGAACAACACCACATACATCAGAGCGTTCATATCTGTTTAACACATTTTCCTTAGTTTTTAAATTAACCGAACCAATACTTTTCCTAATAGTTGGGATAGGTTTCATATAGGCTTTTAATTCTATATTTTCACCATTAGACACACCTGCTTCTATGCCGCCGGAATTGTTACTGCTTCGCGTTATTTTTCCATCCTTGTAAGCAATTTCATCATTGAAATCACTACCTCTCATAAAACAATTTAAGCCATTGCCAAACTCCACAGCTTTTATTCCCTGAACTGACATAACTGCATAGCTTAATGCTGCATCTAGTTTCTTGTCCCATTGAGTATAGCTCCCTACACCAATAGGAATACCTTTCACGGATATGAAAATACTTCCACCAATAGTGTTTCCACTTTCTTTACAAATATCAATTTCTCTTTTTATTATTTGTTCTGTTTCTTTATTATAGCATCGAACTTCGCTTTGTTCTATTAAATTATAGTTAACATCCTCAAACATATTTACGGCTTCGTCATAAAACTCCCCTATGCTATTTACCTTGCTTCTTATTAGAATTCCAAGTTCTTCAAGCATATTTTTGCACAAGGCACCTACAGCAGTTCTTATAGCAGTTTCCCTTGCTGAAGTTCTTTCAATAACATCTCTAATATCGCCTGTGCCGTATTTAAAGTAGCCAACCATGTCTCCATGGCCAGGCCGTGGAATTTTTATTTTTTTATCTTCCTCTGCTTCGTTGCCTAAAATATCTATCCAGTTTTCATAATCTCTATTAAATATAACCATAGTTATAGGATTGCCAGTAGTTTTAATCCCCCTAAGCCCAGACCAAAACTCAACCTTATCCTGTTCAAGGCTCATCCTTGAGCCCCTCCCGTAGCCTCTTTGTCTTCTCTTAAGTTCTTTATTTATATAATTCATATCTATATTAAAATTAGATGGCAAGCCTTCGATTATAGCTATTAAAGCTTTTCCATGAGATTCTCCAGCATCTAAAAACCTAAGCATAAATATCTCCTCTATTTCTTAATTTATATTAAAAGAAGCCCTTTAAGGCTTCCTCTATTCATTATAAAAGATGGTGAATTTGTTTTAATATAACGTAAATTTTAGAGTTATACATCCTATTGTGCTAACTATCTCTATATAAATTCACAGTATCTAGAATATATTCAAATCAAGCTCTTTCGAAAGCTCAGCTAAAACCTTAATTCCTCCCATGCTATTGCCTTTTGAGTCTAATGCAGGACCTATAACTCCAATTCCCATGCGGCTAGGCACAGCAGCAAGTATACCACCTCCGACACCACTCTTGGAAGGAATACCAACTTCCACAGCAAACTGACCTGAAGCATCATAAAGTCCGCAGGTAACCATTATTGTCTTAACCATTATAGCAGTACTTCTAGAAACCACTCTCTCTCCACTCCAAGGAAGTACACCATCATTTGCAAGCATAGCGCCTATCCTTGCTATATCTTTACAGGTTGCCTCAATAGAGCACTGCTTAAAGTAAACATCTAAGACTTGTTCTACATCCTGCTCAATTACTCCTGTGCTTTTCATAAAGTAAGCAAGAGATCTGTTTCTGTCTCCAGTAGTTTTTTCAGACTTATAAACATCTTCATTTATACTAATACTTGGATTCCCAGTAATTTTCCTTGTAAAATTTAAAATTCTTTTAAAGCAATCTTCTCCATCCTTGCCTGAAATTAAGGAAACTGTTGCTATTGCACCAGCATTTATCATTGGATTTAATGGCTTTTGAGGACTTTTTGTCTCTAAATTTATTATTGAATTAAACGCGTCTGCTGTGGGTTCAACACCAACCTTAGAAAATACTCTTTCTCTTCCATTATCCAGTAGTGCAAGCATTAATGTAATTATTTTTGATATGCTTTGTATTGTAAATTTAGTTTCGTAGTCTCCGCCGTAATATTCCTCTCCATCTAGAGTTATTATCGAAACACCAAGAGTGTCTGAATTCATTTTAGCAAGCTCAGGTATATATGTTGCTAACTTTCCCTTTTGTGTCCAATGTCTATTATTTTCTATAACGCTTTCAAGTAGTTTGTTCATATTATCCTCCAATGCACACTGCAATTGATTACACAGGAAATATTTTATCACTAAATTATTTAAGTATAAAGCACTTAGAAAAATATCTTTTAATAATTTAAAATATGTATTGCATGTTATTGGCTTATATGCTAATATAGTTTATGTGATTCGCCGAAGTGGCGGAATGGCAGACGCACTTGACTCAAAATCAAGCGAGCATCCACTCGTGCGGGTTCGAGTCCCGCCTTCGGCACCAAAATAAATCCACACAATTTGTTGTGTGGATTTATTTTTGTATCAACTTTAAAAACTAAAAAAATTATTAACTTTCTAATTTCTAAAAAATCTTAATAAGGATTACTTAAACTTCTACGTCTTGGACCTTTATCGTCCTTCTCTTCATTAACGCTCACTCTATTAGGCTCTTTGTTTTTAGCTTTATGCTTATTTTCTTTCTTTGTCATAATAAAAACCTCCTTTAATCCCTCTCTTTAGTATCCCTTTTATTGTTTAGTTCATAAACAAAAGGTCTTATCTCAACTTCTTTAATACTACCATTTTCATTATAACCAATTTGCATTGTAGGTTTGTTTATTGTTGTTTCTTTAGTATAGGCAATATTGCTTACATTCCTGTATTCTTTATAATTTCTTATTTCGTCATTAGTAAGTTCTCGACCTTGCATCGAAGTTCTCACCAACATTTCATGTTTTGATTCTTCGTGATGATTTGTAGTTTCTGACATAACACCACCACCCTTTATTTTATTGGCTGTCCATTGAAATTTTCAAACTTTGGAGGAAGTTCTCTATTGCTTTCCTTACCTTTTGGTCTTCCGGTTTCCATTTTCTTATTTTCCTTATTTATTGCTTTATTATTTTCCTTATCACTCATCAAAATCCCCTCTTTCGCCTCTGATTAAACCCTCAGTTTTATGCTTCTCCATCTCAGCCATTTGAATTATTTCCGGCTTAGCTGGATGTTTATTTTCACTCTTAGTGGATTTTTTTGTTTCTCTATGTGACATAATTATAGCCTCCTTTATATGAGAATATATAAGCAGTTAAAGCTTATTATTATACAAAATAATTTAGCGCACAAATTTAATGCTTCATTCCTGGGTCATCAAATACTGCTCTTGAGCTTTCTGCTTGAGGATCATGCTTTATATTTTTCTTCTTAAACCTATCGTCTTGCTTTTTATTATTAACTGTATCTCTCATTTTACTATGCATATTAAACTCCCCTTTCACTAATTAGATTTACCACTCCTATATGATTTATGCTTAATAAATAATAACAAAAAAGAGCCAAAAGGCTCCATTTAATCATTTGTCATTATTGATATTTAATTCTTTATATATATCTTCAAGCGCAGTCTCCATTTCCTTTTCTTCTATTTTATATAAAGACGCTGTTCCATTAACTATATCAGAAGCACCCATATAACCATCTTCTACATTATTTACTTTTTTTTTGTTTTTTGACATAGCTAATCACATCCTTTCAGTTCTATTTTCTCCAAAAGGAAGATTTAAATTCTACAGCTATTATAAATTCTCTTTAACTTTTTTATAGGTCCATTTACTTACCTTAACAAAAATTACAATAAACAAATAAGTACCAAATATAACCAAGAAACCTTTTAACCCAATAGTAGCATCCTTGAGTTCCATGTTTCCTCTACCAGTAATCTTCTGCTGTATTTCCACAGCAAAAACAATAACAAATAAAATGGTAAAAGTATAAATAAAAGAGAGTGCAGATATACTTAACTTTGCAAGAGACTTAAAAACCATGTCAGTTAAAAAGTAGATTACAATACCAATTACTCCAATTACCCAAAAATGCATACCCTTATCTGTAAGCGTAAGACCAAAATGTTTAAATAAAAGTATTAGCATGTCGTGAATGTTGTTTACCATAGCAGCAAGCAGTTTAATAACTTGTCCCAATTTTGTGCACCACCTTAATAATCTATGACTATATTATACTGCAAAATCTACAATATTTCATCCTTGAATCATATAAGCTCCACGTAGTGTCAGAGCTTATATGATTCGCTTTGTTATTCATTTTCATTTTTCATGGCCATTATATTAAAATCTACACCAAATTCATAATTGAATTTACTTTCGAACTCTCTAAGTTTTTTGAGCTGCTGTTCAGATAATTTTGCATACTGAACATTTTCGAAGGCATTAATTTGTTTTTTATCCATAATTACTTATTCCTCCTAATTATTATTTAGTACTGTACTGCAAGCATTGCCTTCAATCTTTTCTTCGTTAATAATACAGAAGTCATCAGACTCCATAATTACTTCTTTTATTGATAGTCTTTTCTTTCGAGTTAAGCCTTCTGATTGCTTTTTCTTATTTTTCATTTTGATTTATACTCCTTTTTGTAAAGACTGTTAATCTGTACTCATTTTATATTTCCTCTATCGTTTCAAAGTTATATTTTCCTTAGAACTGATTTTTATTCTAGTTGTTATAATGAGAAGAGTTTATATAAGCACAATATATTATAATAGTGTCAGCATCTTATTCAATACTTTCTATGTAGTTGATTACCATTACTATAAAAAAATGCACATTATTTTATGCGAATATACACATTGCTACAAATCAAAATGTTGTTCTTATATATAACAGTAATAATGATCAAGTTTTAATCATATCTTATTTTAGGAATATGAAAAACAGGAAGCAATACTAATGTCCAGGAACAGGCAATATAAATGAAGTTTGAATCATGGATTGCAGATGTTTCCATGAAAGGGGGAAGTGATGACAAAGAAGATTATATACATAATTCTTATTTTGTTCTTAGTGTTTATACCTATTACACTAGCAGGCTGCAAAATAAAAATTGGTAGTTATACTGTAAATAATTTTACTATAACTAAAAAGAAACCAAATAATTTTTACTATACGAATAGTCTTGCAAAAAATCTCACACTGGAATCATCTATTAAAATAAAACTCATGGACACAAATTTTTATAAAGAAAAAGACTTGTCAATTGAAGATATTGATACTGTAAGAAACTTTACTAAAGCTCTGAAAAAAAACAATTTCATTGAAAAGCCGAAAGATTTGCCCGAAAAGCCTTTGTATAAACTTTTCTTTACCTTTAATAAAGAAAAATACGTTATTAATGTCTATAGCGAAAAATACATTTCAGTATATCCATGGGATGGAAATTACTCAATGGATTACATAGATATGGAAGGGATACAGCCTCTTTATAATCTTTGCGGTTTATGCAAATACTTAATACCAAGGTAAAATTCACCTTAAGGTTAACTGCCTTAAGGTTTTTTTATTTTGCCCCTATCAAAAAAATCATTGAAGATATATAATTTTAGTAAATATTTCTACTAGGAGGAAAACATGTATAGCATAACTTTTCAAAAACTATACAGTAAACTTACAAGAAAACTTTTAAGCGTTAGATGGCTGGAACGATTAAGCATAGATTTTAATATTATTGAAGAAGCAATTAAAAGCAACTATTTTATTGATAATCTAAACAACATAATAGAAGATAAGGATTACAGCTGTTCAAGAACTTTAAAGTTGTGCGAGAATATGTTAAATAAAATAAGCTACCCTAATACTCCAGAAAACTGGCTCATCTATATTTATCAGTATACTCTTAACAAGTCTTTTCCTGGGGCAGTTAGCATAATTTTATTAGATAGTCTTCAACCAGCCTGCGAACTATACCTAAGAGTTTTAAGGATCTTGTCAGATGCTCAAAAAATCTCTAAGGATAAAACCTGGCAAAGTCTCTATCCTTTATTTTTCTTAAACTCAGAGGAGGAAGAAAACCTTGAGCATCCTGAGGAATATAGAAAATTCATAAAGGCTTTTAAACATAATTTTACATACGAAATGATGAAACTTAATAGTGAGGTTTACGGTTATAATACATTAGATCATATTTGTGGTGTTCACTATCTATCATTATTCTTAGCGAGACAAATGAAATCTATAGGGTTACCTGTTGACTTAGGAAGAGTTTCAGGTGCTGCTGCAGGTCATGATATTGGCAAGTATGGCTGCAGGCCATCAGAGCTAAAAAGGGTGCCGTATCTTCACTATTACTATTCTGATCAGTGGTTTAAACACTACAACATAAATTATATAAGGAATATTGCCTTAAATCATTCAACTTGGGACCTAGAACTTGAAAATTTATCACTTGAATCCTTAATCCTTATTTATTCTGACTTTAGAGTTAAAAATAAAGGCAGCGGCAAGAATGTTCAAATGCATATTTTTTCGCTTAAAGACTCCTTTCAGGTAATTTTTGATAAATTAGATAATGTGGATGAAGCAAAAGAAAAGCGATATAAAAAAGTTTATGAAAAGCTTAAAGATTTTGAGAGTTTTCTTTTAAGTTTAGGAATTAAAACAGAGCTTAATAATGAAGTCACCCCTTCATTATTACATCCCTATAAGCAAAACTATTCCCTAGTCCAGGGGTATGAGATAATTCAAAGTATAAAATTCTTAGCTATTAAGCATAACATCAGCCTTATGTACCAACTTCGTGACGAATACTCCCTTGATATCATACTTGAGCAGGCCAGAAGTGAAAAGGATTGGAAAAACTTTAGAGAATATATAAGAGTTTTTCAGGAATATTCAACTTACCTCACTCAAAATCAAAAACTGCAGACTATTAGGTTTCTGTATGAAAACCTAGTTCATCCAGAAGATGATATAAGAAGGCACTGTGCTGAGCTTTTAGGTAATCTTATAGCAATATATGATGAGGATTATAGAAAGGAAATACCTGAAAATGTAAGACTTGAAGCACCTTCTGTAACAAGTTTTGATTTATTGGAAGAATATATGCAGCTTTTAATTTCTCCTGGGTATAAGGTTATTTCTGCTCATCGATTTTGGATTGGTTACTGCATGAGTATTATGGTTAATTCACTGTTTAAAAACTGCCAAAGAAAATTCGTGGATGGATATAGAAGAATAATTATGAACTTTTTTTCTGAAGGTATTACTAAAAACAGCGAAATACAAGTATTTTTGCTTGAAACTGTTAAAGATATTCCGCTTGAACCCTTAGAAGACAGTTTAAAGACATTATTTAGTTTTGTTATGGCAATGCTAAACAAACATAACAATACTCTAAGACTCAGCGCTTTAGAGGCTTCAAAGGAGCTTGTAAGGAAAATTCCTGAAGATAATTTCTTTTCTTTGCAGCTAAAGCATTATTTAATCAATAAAAGTAAAAAGAGCAGCGTTCCTTCTGAAAACTTACTTAGATACAATCTTGCAAAGTATTTAAAGCTTGAAGAAGCTTCATTAGTATTTTTTCACCATTGCAGACTTGATGATAACAAGATTTCTGACATTTTTTTAAGCAATTTGAAAACTGCTACAGATTGGATAAAGAAGCGAAATCAAATATCATTATTACTACAGTATACCTTAGATAATGTTGAATCTAGCGGTCTTCATACAGCGATTCACTTTTGCAATCTTTTAAAGGTAAGTGCAGTCGAAAATGTAAGAAATACAGCTGGTGCTGCGATATTTAAAATAATGCCTAAGCTTACATTAGCAGAAAGAAACGAAGTTGCTATCGAGCTTTTAAGAGCACTTGAAATTGAAGGGAACAGGTTTACAGAATATATACCCCATTATATAGGGCAAGTTATAATGTGGCTTCAACCTGTAGAACTTAATGAAATTATTGATGATCTTAAAATAAAGATAAAAAACTCCAGTAGCAATGTAAAATCTCTAGTACTTAAAACTATAGGAGTAGCCCTTTCAAACTATACTGACTATAAAAGCCGCTTTGATGAGAGCGAAGAAAACTATAATGAAAGATTAATATCAATGCTAGGAATTCTTTTAAATGGTCTTGGGGATTATCAGTTGCAAGTAAAGCAAACAGCTTTTAGTGTGATAGGTAAAGATATATTTGGAACAAGATTATTAACAATTGAAGATAAATCCAGTATATTTAAACTAATAGCTAAGAAGATACTGACTATGGTTGCAGATACGAAGGAAGAGGAACTTTTGTTTTTAGCAAATTCTGCTGCATTAAATCATATATATAGATTTATTTCAAACTATACTTTTATTAACGGTGATTTAAATATCCCTATCCCTCAAAATATTGCTTTTTTCCCTGGAACCTTCGACCCGTTTTCATTAAGCCATAAGGAAATAGCTAAATTTATAAGAGATAAAGGCTTTGAGGTATATTTATCCTTAGATGAATTTTCATGGTCTAAAAAAACCTTGCCTAACCTCTTAAGGCGTAAAATTATAAATATGTCAATAGCAGATGAACTTAATATCTTTGTATACCCTCAAGGCATGCCAGTAAATATTGCTAACCCAATTGATTTAAAGAAACTAAGAGACAGCTTTGATGGTTCAGAGGTTTACATAGCTGTAGGAAGTGATGTAATATTAAATGCATCATCATACAAGCTACCAAAGTCTGATCACAGCATACACAACTTCAATCACATAGTATTTGAGAGGATTAAAAACAACAAGCTTGATGAGGCGGTTAAAAATATAGATGGAAAGATTGAATGTATTACATTACCTTCAAAATATTTAGAGATAAGTTCTACTCAAATAAGAAATTATATAGATGAAAACAGGGATATATCAAGCCTCATAGATCCTTTAGCTCAGCAGTATATATACGAAAATGGCTTCTATCAAAGAGAGCCGTTGGAAAAAACCTCTATAGCTTCTTTGTGGCTAAAGATTGAGGTAGTTGAAGAAATTAAAGAAGATGTGATTGAAGGTATTTCACACATTACAAGGATAAATAAAGATAAGTTGGAGGATATTATTGGAGATACCCTTGGCAAACCATCAGGGAGATTAGTTCTTTTAAGGGATACTACAAATAATAACGAAGTAGTTGGATTTTCAATGTTTCATTGGGTACGCTCCAGTATGCTTTATAACGAACTTAAGGATACAAAAGTTTCGCAGTATATAAGGGAAACCAGCCTAGGTAGAATGATACTAATTCACGCAATTGGAGTAAAGAACAGCGATAAATACAAATCATTAGAGCAGATTATAATAACTGAAACCTTGGCATTTTGCCTTGCGAGAGATTACCAGTTTGCAATCTTTAAAAATATGATGAAGACACCTTGGTCTGCTACAATCTATGAATTGCTAGAGCTTCAGGGGTGCACTGAAATTTCTTCATCAAATTCAGAAAATCCTACTTATGTAGTTGATATGAGCACACCCTGCGTACTAAATCTTGATATTGAAAATATATTAAAAGAACCATTTAGAAGCAATCCTAAGGTTAAAGCTTCAATATCAGCTACAAGAAAAAGATTGCAAGTGGCCATGACTAAACTATATCCTGGAGAACTTGTATTAAGTTTTGATAGCAAAATGCTACATCAATCTATGATAAGAAAAATATGTGAGGAAAATGGTGTGCCTACAGAAACAGTTACTCCAAAGAGCCTAGGTTCAGCTATGTGTGTTCCGTACGGAGACATATTAGAAAGATATGCTATCCCTAATACAGTTACAAAAGCACTTCATACGGAAAAGTTTTTTGAACCATCCATGAAGGACTTCAGCATAAGGCCATATCCTTTTTATCTTGATTTAGAAACTCAAGTTAAACTGATAAAATCATTTGATAGACCTGTAATTCTAGTTGACAACATACTTCACAAAGGGTACAGAATGAAAGCTCTAGATCCTTTGCTAAAAAAGGAAGGTATAAAAGTTGAAAAAATACTCTGCGGCATCATGTCAGGCCGAGGCAAGGATCTAATGGATATACAAAGTAGAGAAGTAGATAGTGTGTATTTTATACCTAGGCTAAAGCTATGGTTTAACGAAAGCACTTTATACCCTTTTATAGGTGGGGATGCTTTATGGAGAGGAAACTTTCCAGAAAGAAATCTGCTTCCATCTATTAATCTAATACTGCCGTATACTTCACCTGATTTTATAAGAAATTCGTCTTATAGTGCAATTTATAATTTATCTGAAATATGTATTTATAATTCACTTGATATTCTTTCTGTTTTAGAAGATGAATATCATATACTACACGAAAGAAACTTAAACCTACTTAATTTGGGGCAGGTATTCACCGCGCCAAGATGCCCTGATAAGGGAAAAGACATGGACTATGATTTAAGCTTAAGTCCTTCACACTATATAAAGAATGATTTGGAACTTTTAACACGATTTACAAATATATTCAATTCTTTTAATGAAAGGAGCAAACCATGATATACTACAGAATTAACGGTAAAACTGTTTTATCCAAAATACCAAGAGACAGCTATGAAACAATTACAGAAGAGGAAGCCAAAAATAGTCAAGGTGTAATCTACTCGCTAACTAATATTGACCCTAGAAGAAGCAGGAGGAGTTTTTGCGTAACTCACCCTTCTCTTTTGTTTCTTGAAAAGGAGGGTTTGGAGCTTTTAAAAAAATCAGAAGCTTTCCTGGGAAGCTTACCCAAGTGGCTTATAGAAAAAATAAACCATAGAGAAGTGAAGTGCATAAATGCAACATTTCCAAATTGGGAGGAAGTTCTCAAGGAAGAATTTCCTACAAAGTGGAGAATTAACATAATCGGACTTGGAGATGTAGGCGGAAATTTAGCAGCTGGACTAAGACTTGTAGCTGGTGATTTTGTTTCTCGTATAGGAATATATGACATTGATAAAAACAGGATTAAGAGATGGAAGTATGAAGCAGGTCAAACTCTATCCCCTGCTGACAATCTTTTTCATCCCGAAATATATCCTTTAACTGAAGAGGAACTTTTTGATTGCGACATGTTTGTCTTTTGTATATCAGTCGGGGTGCCCGAGGTTGGGAAAGAGCCTGAAGATGTTAGAATAGCTCAATTTGAAGGAAATGCAAAAGTTCTTAAGGCATATTCAAAGCAGGCAAGAAATAAGAACTTTAAAGGTCTATTTATAGTTATGTCAGACCCAGTGGATCTATTAAGTCAAATAGCTTACAATTTCAGCAACATGGATGAAAATGGACATATGGATTTTAAAGGATTGTCTCCTGAACAAATAAGAGCTTATGGTCTTGGCGTTATGCACGGAAGGGCCGCCTACTTTGCTGAAGAAAAAGGAGCTCATCAATACCTTAAGGAAGGTAGATGCTTTGGTCCTCATGGAGAAGGTGTTATAGTTGCAGACAGCATAGAAAACTACAACGAAGAGCTTTCAGATTATCTTACTATTAGAACAAAAAATGCAAACTTAGACGTTCGAACATTTGGTTTTAAGCCATATATTGCCCCAGCTTTTTCCTCTGGAGTGTTCTCTTTTATAGAAACCTTCAAAGGAAATTGGCATTACAGTGCAACCTCAGTGGGAGGAGTTTTTATGGGCTCTCGAAATAGACTTCTATCTTCAGGTATAGAGCTTGAAACATACGATTTTCCGGAAAATCTTTATAAGAAGCTTCAAGACACCTACAATTATCTTTCCGATTGGTATGATAAGCCGATATTTCATAATAGTTTATAGATATTAATGGTATTTTTTAATACGTCAAAAAACAAAACTGCCAGGACTCCCTAGCAGTTTTGTTTTTTATGCTTCTAATAAGAAAGCATGATAAGCTTTAACAGCTTCATATATATCAGCCTTGCTTGCTACTTCCCATGGAGCGTGCATGTTGTGTAGCGCAACACCACAATCTATAACCTGCATGTTATACTCAGCAAGTATATAAGCTATTGTTCCTCCACCGCCCTGATCAACCTTTCCAAGCTCTGCAGTCTGCCAAATAACTCCATGCTTTTCCATTATAGCTCTGAGTTCAGCTATAAATTCTGGATTAGCATCGTTACAGCCACCCTTGCCTCTAGATCCAGTATACTTATTAAATACTATACCTTTGCCAAAGTAAGCAGAATTCTTTCTTTCCATTACTGATGGGAAGTTTGGATCATAAGCTGCACTAACGTCAGATGAAAGCATCTTAGAATTTGCAAGAGCTCTTCTAAGTTTTATTGAATTGTATTGTCCACAAAGATCCATTACTTCTGCAACTACATTTTCAAAGAATTTTGAATGCATTCCAGTTGCTCCAACGCTCCCAATCTCTTCTTTATCAACAAATAAAGCTACACAAGTCTTATCTGTATTTTGAATCTTAACTAAAGCTTCAAAGGAAGTGTATGCACAAACTCTATCATCATGCCCATATGCAAGCACCATGCTTCTGTCAAGCCCATAATCTCTTGCTTTACCAGCTGGCACTATTTCAAGCTCAGCAGAAACAAAATCCTCTTCAACGATTCCATATTTATCGTTAAATATCTTAAGAACATTTGTCTTAACTCTGTCCTTAGCTTCTTTGTCTTCTACAGGCATGCTCCCAACCAATATGTTTAAATCTTCGCCTTCTATACCTTTATCAAGCTTCTTTTGCATTTGATCAGCTGAAAGGTGTATTAAAAGGTCTGAAATTCCTATAACTGGATCATTTTCATCTTCACCGATAACAACATCAACTTTGGTACCATCCTTCTTGACAAAAACACCATGTATAGCTAATGGAATAGTAACCCATTGATATTTTTTTATTCCTCCATAGTAATGTGTTTCCATCATAGCAAGATCGGTATCTTCATATAATGGGTTTTGCTTTAAGTCTAATCTCGGAGAATCAACGTGTGCCCCTAGTATTTTCATACCATTTTCAAATGGTTCTGTTCCAATAACGAACATAGCAAGAGTCTTATCCATATTATTAGCATAAACCTTATCACCTGGCTTTATGGAACCATTTTGTTTAATAACTGTTTCAAGATTTACGTAACCTTCCTTTTCAGCTAAAGTTATGAAATCCTTTACGCATTCTCTTTCAGTCTTACATCTTGACATAAAGTCTTTGTATCTGTCGCTTAATGCAAAAACCTTGACTAAATCCTCTTGTGAGTATTTATCCCAAGCATATTCATACTTCTTGCTTAGATTCAGTTTGTTTTCAGCCATGTGTAATACCCCCTCATATTCATTTTAGAGCAATAAAGATTATAAATTTTTATGCTCTTGTATTAAATTAACATAAGAATGTAAATTGTTAAATCCTTATGTTCTTATATGTATAGAATTTCCTACTTTCTAATTCTACCAAATTGTAAACAAAAAGACAAATCATAACCACTTCTTTTTTTTGAATATATATAATAATCCTAAGGAAATTAATATCATTATCCCAGTAATAACGTAATAACCATGTTCAAGTTCAACAAAGGGAATATTTTTAAAGTTCATCCCGTACATACTTGTTATAAGGTTTAAAGGTAAAAATACACTTGCAATCAAAGTGAAAATTTTCATAAGTTCATTTGTCTTATTAGATATTTCCGATTCAAAGGCTTCCCTAACAAGAGCTAAGTCCTGTACTAAACTTTCTAGTGAAAGCATGAGCTTTTCTATCTTACTGCTTAAATCCTTAAAATAGCTTGCATGATTATGATCAATAATATTATTTTCATTGCTTATAAGACTGTCGCCTATATACCTAAGCGGATTTAAATACTTTCGTATCTTGTAAACTTGTCTTCTAAGGTGTATAAGCTCTTCGAGCTGCTCCTGTCTCGGGCTCCTTAAAATACTTATCTCTATTTTATCGGCCTGAGCTTCCAAATCGGATATAACATCATAATTTCGTAATATTATTCTGTCTAATATGTAGTAGAGCACCATTGAAGCACATGGGCTCTCTTTTAAAAGAAAAGTGTTTTTGCATTCTAAGATATCTTCGATTAAATCTTTAGTTATATTCAAGTCTTCCTTATATACTGTTATTATATAATCCTTGCTTAAAAATATATTAAGTTCTTTAGACATAAGCTCTGAATGGTTATACTGAAGTATATTAAATACAATAAATGTGTACCCAGAAAAAAAGCTAAGTTTAGGGAACTGATCCAAATTTACGCATTCCTGTAAGCTTTCTTCATCTAACGCAAGAATGTCGCGCATTTTATGCAGCTCATCAGCTTTAAGCAATATCCAATAATGACTTTTACCTATTTCAAAATCATACTTTATCTCTTTAAAGCTGTTTAAAATATCTAATATAACCACTGAAGTCACCAGCCTTAACTGTTGTAATATGAAAGCTTAATTAGTAATTAAGTTTTCTATAAAAATATCATGTGCTTCCATTGGAACCTTATCTAATATCTGTATAGAATATGACAATGCAATTTTTAATGCATCTTTTTTAACTTCTTTTAAGAAGCTATCATAATAACCAGCGCCATAGCCAAGTCTTCCTCCGAATTTATCAAAAGCCAAACCAGGTATTAGAATTAAATCTATGGCTTCTGGTGCTATAGATTTCTCAAGATTCTCGGGCTCTAAAACACCGAAGTTGCCTTGATTTAACTCCTCGAGACTATTTATTTTAACTGCCTTCATGCCTTCGGTCCTGTTTATTACTTTAGGTACGCATACTGTCTTATTGTTAGCTAAAGCATGCTCTATAATCTTATGTGTACATACTTCTGAACCAAAGCTTACATATGAAAATAGTATCTTTGCATTGGTGTAGTATTCGCAGTTTATTACTTTTTTATAAATAACTTCATCATACCGGGCTCTTTTCTCGCACGTAATAGAATCTCTAAGCTCCTTCATATGTTCTCTAAGCTCTTTTTTATTCATTTTCATTACCCCAATCCAATCCTGCTATTAATTGTATCAACAGGAGTAACCTTGGAATTTAAGCTGTATCTGTAATTTGCGGCAGCAGCTTCTATTATTACTGCAAGGTTTCTTCCTGGTCTTATAGGGAGCACCATTCTCCTTACCGGAACATTCAGTATGTCTATAAAAGTTTGGTCTATTCCAAGTCTGTCATAGTTTTCTTCATCCTTCCATTGCTCTAGGTAAATTACCATATGGATAGTCTTTTCATTTAAAACTGAACTCAATCCATAAAGAGCTGGAACGTCTATAATTCCCATTCCTCTAACTTCCATCATTCCAGAAGTAATATATGGTGCTTTTCCTTTTAATATTCCATCGATTTCTTTTATATCAACAGCATCATCTGCTACAAGTCTATGTCCCCTCTTAATAAGCTCAAGGGCAGTTTCGCTTTTCCCTATACCACTCTCACCTGTTATAAGCATCCCTATACCGTATACATCTACCAACACACCATGCATCCTAGTTTCAGGTGCTAGCTTGTCATCAAGATAAGTTGTAAGTTTACTTATAAAGCGAGTTGTAATACTATTTGTCCTCACTACCCATCGCTGATATTCCTTTGCAGCTTCAATAAATTCCGAGTGAAGCTCCAAACCTCTACTTACAACTATGCATGGAGTTTCAAATTGGAAAAATTTTTTCAATCTTTTTTTTCTGAGTTCTGGCTGCATAGCATCTAAAAAACTCCACTCAGCCATGCCTACAATTTGAACTCTCCCATTTGCAAAATAGTTATAAAAGCCTGAAAACTGAAGTCCAGGCCTATTTATGTCACTTAATGTTATTTCTCTGCTTTCTTTTCCTTGAACTATTATTTCAAGCTTTAGGTCCTCAATTAAATTTTCTATTGTTACTGCCATTATTATTTCCCTTCATTTCTATAGTTTCAAGTTGTTGTCTGAAATTCCTTTTAACATTGTCTATATATCTTTGTCTGAGCTCCTTTTGCTCTAATTTTTCTTCTTCAGTAAGTCCAACCTCTTGACTCTTTTTATACAAATAATTGATTCTTTTTATTACTTCTTCTATATTCATAGTATTCCCTTCCTTCTGTTTACTTAATAAGCTGAAAGCTAGAGTCTGTAAGCTCAAAATTATCTTTTAGTCCTGGGGTAATATAAATTTTATTGTCTTTAGTGATGAATATTGCATCTACATCCTTTAAGTTCTTAGCGTAATCCATACCTTTTTCTAAACCTAATGCAAATATCTTTGAGAATCCATCACCATCAACAGATTTATTTGTAATTATTGTAACACTTAATAGATTATTATCAACAGGGTATCCTGTATCTTTATCAATTATATGATGATATATTTTATCTCCCTCTTTTATATATCTCTCATAAATTCCAGATGTGACTACAGTCTTGTTAGCCACTTTAACTGTTCCAACATGATTCCCTCTGTTTGTAAAAGGATGTTGTATTCCAATTGTCCATTGTTTTCCATCAGGCCTTTCCCCTAGAGTCATAACATTGCCGCCTAAATTCACTATAGCGTGCTGAACACCATTTTCTTTCAAAACTCTAATAGCTTCATCTGCAGCATAACCCTTTGCTATTCCACCAAGATCAAGCATCATCCCTTCTCTTTTTAACATTACCGTTTTTTCATCTTTACTTATTAATACATCTTTATAATCTACTAATGAAAGCTTAGATTTTATTTCCGTATTATTTGGAACCCTCACATTATCAAAACCTATATTCCACAACTTTACAATAGGACCTATAGTAATATCAAACTTGTTATAAAGACTGCTGAAGTATAGCCCTTTTTCTATAACTTCGAAAGTATCATCAGAAACTTTAACATATTTCTTACCTGCAGCATTGTTAATATCAATTACTTCACTATTATCTTTATTTATAGTCATTTTAGCTTCAATTTCTTTCAATCTATCAAACACCTTATTAAAATTACTATCCGATATATGATCATAAAGTTTAACAGTGCATACAGTTCCAAGAATGGTCTCGGTCTTATCTACTGGCTGTTCTGCTCTATATCTACATCCAGATAGCGCTATAGGTAAAGCTATAATAGAAGCAATCACTATTGATTTATATACTTTAGATTTATTCTTCATTTAAGTTCCTCCGTTTAATTTATGACAAAATATACTTGCTTATTATATCACAATTCATGTATTTTTAAGTAATTTTATGTATAAAATAAGTCGTAAATATATACATCGATAAACTATTAAAACATTTTCATGTTATCAAGTACATACGATAAAATATTTTTTAACAAATTATAAAAGCTAAAATTTATTGCAAACATTATATGAAAACCTTTTTATATGCTATATATTTTGAAAATTTAATAGTTTTTTGATAAATCATTAATAATTTCTAAAAATCTTTGCTATTTACCATGGACATGCATTGAATTTTTGTTTAAAATAATAGATGAAGATAAGTGAACTTGAATAAAAATTTATCAAGCTGATTTTTAGCTGAGGAGGTCTAAAATGGGAGAGGTCAAAAAGATAGTCATACTCGGAACTGGGTATGCAGGTGTTCATGCTGCAAAGCTATTGAGCAAAAAATACAAGAAGAATACAAATGTAGAAATTACATTAATAGGAAAGGATCCTTATCACACTCTAATGACAGAACTTCATGAAGTTGCTGGTGGAAGAGTTGAACAGGACAGCGTACAAATAAGCCTAAAGAGGATATTTAGTGGAAGAAGAGTAAATGTTGTATTAGATGAAGTTACAGCTATTGACTTTGAAAAGAGAACTCTTACTTCAAACACTGAAAAATATAGCTACGATTACCTTGTTTTAGGTACAGGAAGCGAACCAGCCTTCTTCGGAGTGCCTGGAGTTAAGGAAAATGGATTTACTGTTTGGTCTTTAGAGGATGCTCTAAGAATTAGAGAACATGTAGAAAACATGTTTAGAAAAGCTCAAAAAGAAAAAGATGCTTCAAAAAGAAGACGCATGCTTACATTCGTTGTTGCAGGCGCTGGCTTTACTGGAATCGAAACTGTTGGAGAGCTTCTTGAATGGAAGGATAAGCTTTGCAGAAATTACGAAATAGATAAGAAGGAAGTAAGCTTATATGTTGTAGAAGCATTAGATAAGATTCTTCCAATATTAAACGATGGGCTTATAGCTAAGTCTGAAAGATACTTAACTAAACATGGTGTTCAAATATTAAAGAGCTCACCAATAACAAATGTGGAAAAGGAATCCATAACTTTAAAAAATGGAAAGCAAATTGAAACTAATTCACTAATATGGACATGTGGAGTTCAAGCGAGCAAGTTTGCAGCTAATTTGGGCCTTAAAACTGCTAGAGCAGGAAGAGTTCAAACTAACGAGTACATGCAATCTGTAGACTATGGTAATGTGTATGTAGTTGGAGATAACTCTTATATAGAAGAAGAAGGAAAAGGCCTTCCTCAAATAGTTGAAACTGCACTTCAAACTGCAGAAACAGCTGTTCATAACATAGTAGCTGATATGGAAAAAGGTCAAAAGAAAGCACATAAGTCAAACTACCATGGCCTTATGGTTTCAATTGGAAGCAGGTATGCTGTTGCGAGCTTAATGGGTATGTCTATGTCAGGTTTTATTGCAATGGCTATGAAGCACTTAGTAAATCTTCACTATTTATTTGGGGTTGCAGGTTTTAATGCAGTATGGGCATATATAACTCACGAATTCTTTAACATACAAGAAAGACGTTCCATTATTGGAGGTCATGCTTCAACTAAGGCACATGCTTTCTGGCTGTTCCCACTAAGAATATTTATAGGTATTATGTGGCTATTAGAAGGTGCTAAGAAATTCTTTGGTGAAGAAACTTGGAAGGCAGCTACTGAAAGCTTTGGTACTATAAAGAATTTATTTAATGGTATTGGTACTGACAGTTGGTTAAAAACCGGAAATGTAAAGATGCCTTTTGAATGGTTACAAGCTGCCGGAACTTCAGGAGCTTCAGCTGCTGCAGAAGCAACAAGTGGAGCTTCAGCTGCTGCTGGTGCAGCATCATGGCCAACTCCAATAATTAGTGAAATGCCTGGTTTCTTTAAGGCTATCATGAAACTTATGATTCCGAATGCTGATATAGCAGTTTGGTTCCAAAGAATGGTTGTATTTATGGAAATAGGAATGGGATTAGCTTTACTAGCTGGCCTATTTACTTTCCTTGCTAGTGCTGCTTCTGCATTTATGGTAACTAACTTTATATTATCAGCTATGGCTGGATGGGAAATTTTATGGTACTTCTTCGGTTCAATAGCTTTAATGGCTGGAGCTGGAAGAGTTCTTGGTCTTGACTATTATGTCATGCCATGGCTAAAAAGATGGTGGAATAATACATCAATAGCTAGAAAAACTTACTTGTTTGTTGAACATGATTTAACAGAGGACTAATATAATAATTATTGTAAAAGCGAGGATTTCTCATGAAACTAAAACCATTGGATTTTGTTGTAATAGTAGTTTTAGTATTTATAGCATTGGGTTCCTCAGCGGTTGCATTTATCAACTCTCATAAATCCTACAATACTAAATATGTAGAAATTGAAGTTAAAGGGAAGCTTTTCAAAAGGCTTCCCTTAGATAATAGCCGTAATGAGAAAATCCAGATTGAAACAGATTTAGGCAGTAACATTGTAGAAATTACAAATGGTAAAGTCAGGATCTCTGATGCGGATTGTCCTGATAAAATTTGTATCCAGGATGGTTCTATAAGTAAGCCTGGTGATATATTGGTATGTCTTCCCCATAAGGTTGTTGTAAATATTAAAGGACAAAATTCAGAAACTGATGCATTGTCATTTTAATGGAGGCCATATGAAAAAAACACAAAAGTTAACATTTATTGCTGTGCTTGTAGCGCAGGCACTCATACTTTACTTAATTGAAAGAATGCTTCCTATACCATTTATAGCTCCCGGAGCTAAGCTTGGCCTCTCTAATATTATTACTGTAGTCTGCTTATACTTATTTAATCTTAAGGATGCTTTTACTGTAATAGTACTTAGAATTATACTTTCTACCCTATTTGGTGGATCTCTTTCAAGCTTCTTATACAGTATATCTGGAGGACTTTTAAGTCTTATCTCTATGTACTTTATTAAAAGAATTGGAAGGGACAATATAAGTATTATAGGTGTAAGTATAACCGGTGCTTTCTTTCATAACCTAGGACAAATATTAATGGCTGCGGCAGTTATTCGTAATATAAATATTATAGTTTATCTCCCTATTCTATCTGCAGCAGGTATAGGAACAGGTTTTTTTGTAGGCATTACTGCTAGATATTTAATGCTCTACGTTAGAAGACTGCCATTTTACTCAACCGTAAACAATAATAAATCTTTTAAGGGTGATTAAATGAACAGATTTTGGGATAAATATCCTTCCATAAAAATAGAGCTTGAAAAAGTAGTAGCTATTATGAAAGAAAACGCAAAAAACCGTGAAAAGACTATTGAGAATTCTATTCTTGGATTGATAGATTCAGGTGGAAAGTTGTTGAGACCAGGTTTTCTTATAATTTCAGGCAAGTTTGGTGAGTTTAATTCAGATAAGCTATGCAATCTTGCTGCTGTAATGGAAATGCTTCACATGGCTACTTTAGTTCACGATGATATAGTAGATGAAGCAAAGACAAGACGCGGCAAAGAAACAGTCCAATCAAAATACGGTAAAGATTATGCTGTATATATGGGAGATTTATTGTTTTGCAGATGCTTTATGGCATTATCAAATAATACTTCAATGGAAAATATGAAATTGCTTTCTGAAGCGATTTATAATATATGTACTGGAGAAATAGAACAGCTTACTTCTCATTTCTCTCAAGATATTAGTACCAAAAAATATCTAAAGAGAATTGCTGCTAAAACTGCAGAACTTTTTTCTCTCAGCTTCTATGTTGGCGCTTATGAAAGTTCCTGCTCTAACGAAATGATTAATAATTTATCAAAAATTGGATATGATATAGGAATGGCATTTCAAATAATCGATGATATATTAGACTATAACAGCAGCTCTGATATAGTAGGTAAACCGACTGGCAATGATCTTCGTGAAGGTATCTATACTCTTCCATTGATATATGCATTTAAGCAGGATAAAATCCGCTTAACACCACTTTTATCAAAAGATAATTACAGCGATGAAGATATTTCAAAGATAATTAGTATTACAAATGAATTAGGTGGAATAGATAAGGCAAGGGCCTTAGCAAAGAGATATACTGATAGAGCTTTTATAAGAATGGAAAAGCTACCAGATGGCGATAACAAACAGCTGCTTATAGATATTACTCAAAAGCTTTTGTGGAGAGAATATTAATCAAAGAAGATAGTGATAGATGTAATTCACTATCTTTTTATTTTTTCTATACAAAAGTTTGACTTTCTTCGTCAATTCCAGTTATTTACATGTATGTTATTTCAACAGGTTTTCTTAATTTTAAGAACTTATCTTTCCCATTGTTTTGTACAATTTGTTGGAAAAATAGGTATTAATGTAAAAACATATACATTAATGGCTTATGATTATTCTTTAAATATAAGTTAAATCTGGTAAAATATATTTACAGAGAAACTTAAGCATAAAGCTTATTTACAAGCGAGGGAAAATGTTATGGAGCTTAATATGTTACTATTGAGAGAAAAGATAGAACGGCTTAGAAATTTGTTATATAACCTAATAGGCAGCAACAAGCAACTTACAGATAAAACTATAGTGGATTGCAGCCAGGAGTTGGACAAGCTTCTTACCGAATATGAAAGGCATAAAAATAATATTTCACCTCAGGACGCGGCATAAATAAGCTATCCAAAATAATAAGCCACAAGCATATGCTTGTGGCTTTAAATTACTTTGGATATATACTCCCGACATGCCGTTAAACCTATTTGTTCATACCCGCATACTCGCAGGTGGGTTCTGCTCAACTGTTCTCTGCCTACTTCAAAAATCTAACATAGTATAAACCATACTAGGAAGCCTGACATCCTGCAGTGTTGTTGCAAATCCCTGATTGTTACTGTGGTTGAACGTTATAAGTCTTGCGTACATCTCAGGATTAACTGTAATTATATTATAACATTTTAATGAAAATTTTCAACTAGTATAGAGCTGTAAATGTTAACTGCTTTTGAATTTATTATGACTACATTTCTAATTCATCCAAAACCTTCTCAATCTCTACAGCTTTGCCTTTAGGGGAAAATGCCGCTACAAATTCATTATAGTTGTATTCCTCTTCATCAATTTCATAAGAAACAAACTGTGCATCTATATCAAGGTCTTCCATTATTTCTTCTATTACTTCTCCAGCAGTATCTACAGCTATGTCAGACAAATAAGGAAGGAAAAATTCTTCAAACCAAACATTGCTATTTTCTTCATCTTCACTTTCATCATTGGCATATGCCCTAGCTGCTTCTATTTCGTCTTCGTCAAAATCGTAAAAAAACCTAAGTACAATTGAGCCCTCTTTGTATTCAATTTCTTCTACTTGGGATAATTCATTTTTTTCTAATATACCTATTATCGACTTTTTATCCAATGTTTATTCCTCCAACACATATTTATACATATAATTTTAATAGTCTATTTATTTTAATTCCCAATAAGTTAAAAATTTATTCCTGATTATAAAGCAAATTCTTGTATTCTTTATTAACCTTTAAAAATTCTTCATCATCCTCAACTAAATTTAATACTTCCTTGCCCTCTTCTTGATCAACTCTGAATACAAAAGCATCCTCTTCGCTACCTTCTACAGGTGCGAGTATAAGATACTTTTGTTCTTCTATATATATTTCTGCAATAGCTTCAAAGTCAACCTTATTACCATCTTCATCCTTAAATGACATTATCATCTTTTCATCCATTGTATTCTCTCCATTCATTATGCTTTAAAAAAGCACTATTCTCTACTAAAACAGTTCAATAAATTTATTAACAAATTCATCTGCATTTTTAAAGTCTTCCTCATTAGGGACAAAATTAAACCTAAAACCTTGATCTACTGTTTTAAATTTTAAAGATTTTAATCTATCAGTCATCATTTGAACGCTTTCACCACTCCAACCATAGGACCCAAAGGCACCAGCTGCCTTTCCCCTATTAGTAATAGCGCAGACCAAGGAAAGAACATCCCACACTGGTTTAACAGCATCCTGATTTATTGTAGGTGATCCCATTATAATACCTGATGATCTTTCAATTAGATCTACAACACCTTCAAGCCTCATAGATGTAATTTCATGCGCTTCTGCTTTTATATGAATTTCGCTTAATTTTTCAGATAAATACTTAGCCATTCTTTCAGTGTTTCCATACGCTGACACATATAGGATTGCGACCTGTTTTTCTTTTGGAATATCTTGAGTAGCCCAGGCTCTGTAAAGATTCTGATACTTTTCAATATCATCTACATGCACTGGTCCATGGCTTGGTGCAACCATATTGTAATCTAAGCCATCTATCTTTTCTAAAGCGCTTATAACAAATCTCTTAAATGGCCCCATTATTACATCAAAGTAGTATTTCATCTCGTCAAAGTATTCATCGCCTACAATATCTAATATATTACCTGCTGGACAGTAATGGCATCCCATAAAATCACAGGTAAATAGTATATTTTTATCTTCTACATATGTAAATATAGTGTCTGGCCAGTGTAAATTTGGTGCAGATATGAATTTTAGAGTAGTCTCTCCTAGGCTTACAGGTTCTTTAAATTCTTGACTGTTAAAATTGAAGTTTGTTATTTGCTTGCTATACATTATAGCAGCCTTAGATCCTACTACTACAGCCTCAGGATAGTCTTTTATTATCCTTGCTAAAGAACCACTATGGTCTAATTCTGTATGTTGTACTACTATATAGTCTATCTTTCTTTCACCTATTACTTCTTTAATATTTGCTATAAATTCTTCGTAGTAGCCATCTTTTACAGTATCTATCACAGCAACTTTTTCATCAACTATCAAATAAGAATTATAGGTTGTCCCTTTTTTTGTTTCCATTATTATGTCAAATACTCTTAGCTCTGGATTACAAACACCAACCCAATAAATATTATCTTTAAGTTTTACACTTCCCATTTAAATACCTCCTATATATTACAATTACAAACATATTTATAGTTAAAATTTCCTTACCTTTGATATTTTATCACAATACTCGTTTTTTTCAAAGCTTATGCCAAAATTTAAGGGGAAACATTAAGTTTCCCCTTAAATTTATAATATTATACTTGAAAGTGAACCGCTATAAAACACATATTGAAGATGCAGTGCTCTTGTTAGAGCTACATATAAAAGTTTCTTGTCAAGTTCATTATCCTTGTAATTCTCATCATTGCAATTAAATATTATACTGCAATCAAATTCCAATCCTTTTGTCATGTATGAAGGTATAATTATTTTGGCCGGATTAAGAGATTTGTCAGTGTCTTTAATTAAGTCCCATTTACTTTTGCTGTATTTTTTCATTATTTCTTTAATTTGTTTACATTCGTCGTAGGTGCGGCCTATAATTGCCATACTCCTTTTACCTGAGTTTTCAACTTCTTCAGCAATTAAGTCTACTTTTTTTGCAAACTCCTCTTTGTTCTTAAACTCTATAATTTCTGGAGCTTTGCCGTGTCTTAATACTGGCATTGCTGGCTTTAAACTATTATGCTGTTTTTTAAGTACATTATTTGCAAACTGAATTATCTCTACAGTTGACCTATAGCTTTGAGTAAGAGGGGTATAAAGAGCATCTTCATCAAATACATCTTTAATTACCTTGCTCCAATCTTCTATCCCTTTATAATAATATATTCCCTGACCTATATCCCCTACTATTGTTAAAGAATTGTTTCCTACAAGGCTTTTTAAAAGGTACAACTGAAACGGGCTGTAATCTTGTGCCTCATCTATTACTATATGCTGAAACCTGAACTTGTCAGGAACCCCTTCAATTTTAAATTTAAGATAAAGCATGCCTGCTAAGTCATCGCTGTCTATTATGCCTTTATCTTTGTTGTTATTTAGTTCATCTAAAATATATTTTATCAGCTTTTCTGGAACCTTTCCTCCACTGATTTCGTTAAATAAATCATGGTCATTAAAGAGATTAATATAAAGCCTCTCTGTATTAATTTCTCGCCAGGAATCAAAATAGGTATTAAAAGCTTCTTTTGATTTGTTTCTAATATACTCTTTTTTGATATCTCTCTCATCGTAGAGTTCTATGAGCTTTTTTCTTCTTTCCGGACCTTCTTCCATGGTTTTTTTAGCTCTGGCTATCATATATTCAAATGAAAAGTCAATCTTTTCCATTATGTTATTTATCTTTTCTGTTAATTTAAGAAGAAAATATCTTTTAATTTCATCTTTTCTTTTGTTTATTGGAAGATTAGACATATCCTTGCCGTATAATCTTTTTATTTCTTTGCTTTCAAATAGTACGTAACTATCTACTGTTATATCTGGCACATCTATATCCTTCTTCTCTAGATGTCTTACGTACCTGTCCATAAAAATTTTATAAGTCATCATACCTTTAAGCTTACTGCTTCTAGTAATATATTTATTATATTCTTCATCACTTGATTCCAATACCTCTGATAGTTTTTTATCTTTAGTTAACACTTTGCTTTTTATATTGAGAATCTCTAAGCACATTTCCTCAAAGGTTTTTTGCTTAACTTTATCTACTCCTAAATTAGGAAGAACTTCTGATATGTAATCCAAGAACAGCTTGTTAGGTGCTATTACAAGTATATCATCACCAGATAGCTTATCCTTATACTTGTATAATAGATATGCAAGTCTGTGAAGTGCTACAGTAGTTTTTCCTGAGCCAGCAGATCCTTGCACAATTAAAGCACCATTTTTGTCAGCTCTAATAATATCGTTTTGTTCCTTTTGTATTGTTGCTACTACTTCCTTAAGTTTACTACTTACACTTTCTTCTAAATTGACTCGCAGAAATTCATCTATAAGAGCATTACCTTCTACTGCAGTATTATTAAGTATTATTTCGTTTATACCTTCATCAAAAGCATCAGCTAGGTTATTATCTTTCATTAAAAATTTTCTTTTTAATGAAAGTTCCCCATTTATTACACCGATAGGTGCTTTGTAATAAGCTTCACCTTGAGTGCCGCTATAGTAAAGATCAGCGATGGGAGCTCTCCAATCAATAACTATTTCATCTCCAGTGCTGCTGTCTCCTAAACCAAACTTCCCTATGTAAAAGCTTTCTTTTTCTTTTCTGTATTCTCTAAAATCAATTCTAGAAAAATAAGGCTGAGGTAAGGCCTCATTGTAATTGTTAAGATTTTTACGAGTTATTTCATAAAGCTTTTGAGATGTTTCAAGTTCTTCATCATACTTTCCTTTAGCTTGTTTTTTTAGTATAGCTATTTTGGTCTGAAGCTGTGTATCATTATTTTCTATCAAGCCTATTTCTTTTTTAAGCCATTCTTTAGTAGAGTCAAGCTTATCTTTTTCATATTTAAATTCTTTTGCTTCTATAGTCAATTTATCACATCCCTCAGTATATTACACATAAAACATTATTTTATATTTAACACCCATAATTGTCAATATTGTTAATTGATTATTGAACACTCTCATATACTTTATTTATAAGAGTATAAAAAACAGTTTTAAAGGAGGCTATATATGAAGATTTTCATAACTGGTTCAGATGGTAATATAGGGAGATATTTTAGTAAGTACTTTTCCTCGAAACATCAAGTATTTAATTGTAAAACTGATTTTTTAGATATAACTAATAAGGTTAAGTGTATTGAGACTATAAAAAATGCTACACCAGATATAGTTATTCATTGCGCTGCACTTACAAATATTGATTTATGTGAAAGAGATGAAAGCACTGCCTATACTGTAAATACTATAGGAAGCTTAAATATAGCATACTGCTGCAGTATGCTTAATATCCCAATTATATATTTGTCCTGTAATTATGTATATGATGGAAACAAAAGTGGCATTTATTATGAGACTGATTTATGTACCCCAATTAATGTGTATGGCAGGACAAAGCTTGCTGGTGAGCAGCTAATAAGAACTATGTGCAGTAAATATTTTATAATAAGAACATCCTGGGTATTCGGTGGCAAAAACTGCTTTGTTAAGAATATTATCGAAAATAAAGAAGCATCTTTCTTTATAAGTACAACTGAGATCGCCTCACCTACATACATAAAAGATCTGTGCAGTGTTATTGAAACTATCCTGTCTTCAGATATATACGGAATATATAATTGTGTTAATTTAGGTGCCGTAAAAAAATCCTTGATGATTAAAACTAGTTTGAGTTATCTAAAAATTAAAAAGGATATTATTGAAATACCTGAAGAGCATATACCTAATAAAGCACTTCTTCCTAAATGTACAATAATGGATACATCTCTACTTAAAAACTGCTTTAATATAAATATGAGAACTTGGGAAGCTGCGCTTTTGGAATACTTGGATAAATAATTTGTTAAATTTGTTAAATTACTTTTTATTGATCTTATGATGATATATAATAATGTTTGGATGTTTACGTTTAAATTAACGCGACTTCAAATAACAATAGGGGGTAATTATTATGCAGTATAGAAAGTTTGGGAAACATGACTTTGAAGTTTCAGCGCTTGGTTATGGTTGTATGAGGCTTCCATTTGATGATGGCGACGATTCAAAAATAAATGAAGAAGAAGCTATTAAATTAATAAGATATTCTATTGATAATGGTGTAAACTACATAGATACAGCTTACCCATATCATAAGGGAAACAGTGAAGTTATTGTTGGCAAGGCTTTAAAAGATGGCTATAGAGAAAAAGTCAAGATTGCTACAAAATCTCCTGTTTGGCTTGTAAAATCTTATGAGGATTTTGATAAATATTTAGATGAGCAGCTAGCTAAGCTTCAAACAGATCATATAGATATGTATTTGCTTCATGCTCTCGGAAGAGACAGGTGGGAACATTTAAAACAACTTAATGTATTTAAGTTCCTAGAAGAAGCAGTTGAAAGAGGAAAGATAAAGCATGTGGGATTTTCCTTCCATGATGAATTTTCTGTTTTCAAGGAAATAGTTGATGCTTATGACTGGGACTTCTGCCAAATCCAATATAATTACATTGATACTGACTACCAAGCTGGAGAAGAGGGACTTAGATATGCGGCTTCAAAAGGTATGGCGGTTATAATAATGGAACCACTAAAGGGAGGAAAGCTTGCTAAAAACCCTCCTAAAGAAATAAAAGAACTTTGGGCTACTGCTGAAGCTGAAAGAACTCCTGCTGACTGGGCTTTAAGATGGATTTGGAATCACCATGAAGTAACATTAGTATTAAGTGGTATGGGAGCTATAGATCAAATTGTAGAAAACATAAAAATAGCTTCTGATTCATTTCCAAATGCTCTTATGCAAGAAGAAATACTATTAGTTGAAGCTATAAAGAATAGGTATAACGAGCTTATTAAAGTTAACTGTACAGCCTGCAATTACTGCATGCCTTGTCCTTTTGGAGTTAATATACCTAGAAATTTTTCTTTGTTAAATGAGTCTTCAATGTACAACGATGTTAATGGTTATTCATTTTCATATAATAACTTTTTTGCTGAAGAGAACAGAGCAAACAGATGCGCAGAATGCGGCTTATGCGAAACTAAATGCCCTCAGAATCTTCCAATAAGACAGCATCTTAAAGAGGTGCACGCTGTACTTGGACGTGCATAAAATTAAGAGACCAGGCTTTAAAAGCTTCTGGTCTCTTAATTTTATGCTTACATATTTTGATTAGCCAAATCAACTTTTGCTGCCTTTGCGACTGATTTACTTACTACAAATGAGATAACTGCATCTACACTGTGGTGAAGTATGCTTCCAACACCAACAGTAATCACAAGAAAGTTTGATAATGATCCTACGTATTTAACTTGTGCTCCTGCAGCTACAAATCCCAATACTACTAACGCTTCCAAAACTCCATGTATTGGTGCTGTAATTGCAGCAACTTTACCAAAAGAAACTCCTTTTCTTAAAAGCACAGCTCCGATATAACCAACAATAGCATGCATTAATGCTCTTAGCCCAATAACAGGGCCTTTAGTCAATAAAAAACCTAGTGCGGAGCCTAACCCAGTCATTATAGCGGCGCCTGGTCCCAAAAGCATTGATAAAAACATCGGAACATGAGCTGTCAAGGTAGCAGAAAAAGGACCTACTGTAACGCTCATAAACCCGAACACGAATGGAATAATTATTGCCCATGCAGTTAGTAATGCAGTGTAAGTTATTTTTTTTACATCTTTCATTTTTTACTCCCCCTATATACTGGTGTATATACACTAGTATATAGCTTGTATCGTAATTTGTAAATATACAAAACAAAAAAAGAATAGCTTTTATGCTATTCTTCTTCTATTTTATACATCTTTCTAGCTCTGTCCGTGTATAATACTCCATCTAAATGATCTATCTCATGGCAAAAGGCTTTTGCGAGAAGCCCTTCTGCTACATATTCAACCTTCTCACCCTTAATGTTAAGACCATAAACTGTAACCTTTTTGGGTCTTATTACCTTTCCTTCATATCCTGGGTAGCTTAAGCAGCCTTCAATATCCTCATCTTTTCCAATTTTTGCTGCAATTACTGGGTTAAACAACACTATTGGTTCATCATCATCTCTAAGGTCGATTAGTATCACTCTTTTTAAAATTCCTATTTGAGGAGCTGCTAAGCCTATCCCTGTAGTGCTATATAAGGTGTCTTTCATATCTTTGACTAAATTAATCACTTCTTTATCAATATTGTCAACTCTTTTGCTTACTCTCTTCAAAATAGGATTTCCAAACTTTAAAATTTCCTTTACTGCCATATTTCCTCCTGATTTTATAGCTTTAGGATGTCTTTATTAATAATATTAGTTATA
The DNA here is from genome assembly GCF_023656515.1 of Clostridium swellfunianum. NCBI lineage: Bacteria > Bacillati > Bacillota > Clostridia > Eubacteriales > Clostridiaceae > Clostridium > Clostridium swellfunianum. Next base: position 1,916,980 of record NZ_JAMOFV010000006.1, on the reverse strand, counting down.
TCTAATATATTATTAGCCTTATCTTCTTGAAAAATCAAGTAGTAGTTTCCTTCCATAATATCATCGCTGTTAATATACCTTAAAATATCAACTTTAAAAGACTCAAAATGATAGTTCTCAAAAGGTAAGTGCACTATCTTTTTTTTAACAGCTTCCTTAACATCTCTTTCTAGATTTTTATTAATATCTCTAACTAAAAATTCAGGAAGCCACTTCTTTTTGTTAAACATTAAATAATCAAATTTGATGAGTTCTTTTAAAACCTCGCTGGGTTCATATAAAATTTCATTATTAAATTCTAAGAATACCTTGTAATAGTCTATAGAGGATATATTTCTGCTAAAATAGCCTTTATCATAGAAAAAATTACCTAAATTTAGATAGAAATCAAAAGGTGTTTTAAATTTAGGAATAAAATACTTAATTATAGTCTTGAACTTTTGAGAGTTGTAATACTTATCAACCATTTCTTCGACTCTCTTAAGAAGCAGAAGCTTTTCATAGCTTATATGATTAGTTTTAATAACTTCATATGGAGTATATGGTGAATGAACTATTCCCCACCTATCAGCTTCAGCCTCCATCGGGGAACCCTTTAAAACCTTTAAGAAACCTAACTGAATTTCATCAGGTCCTATATTATATACATCATTAAAGGAATTTATAAAGGACTCAAGGGTTTCACCAGGGAGACCGGCTATAAGATCTAGATGCTGCATAATATTATCATACTTTTGAAGTGCAACTACTTGCTTCTTTATCTCATTAAACTTTACAAATCTATTTATATTCTTCAGAATTTTGTCATTTGTTGTCTGAACTCCAACTTCAAATTGAAATCTTCCTTTAGGAGCTTTAGATAAAAGCCTGATTTGATCTTCATTCAATAGATTAGCAGATATTTCAAAATGAAATCCTGTTTCTGTATCCTGCTTCATCAAATACTCCCATATATCCATGGAAAATTTAGTGCTGCAATTAAAAGTTCTGTCTACGAACTTAACAAGTCTCACCTTTTTATCCATTAAGAACGTAAGCTCTTTTTTTACTCTTTCTAATCCTAAAAATCTTACACCGTGTATCGTCGATGAAAGACAGTATTTACAATTAAAGGGGCATCCTCTTGAAGCTTCGTAATATACTATTTTATTGTTTAAATTATCTTCTGGTGTATAAGGAAAAACAAGCTTATCCATGTCTATAAGCTCTCTTTTACCGCCATATAATATGCTGTCGTCATGTTTAACATAAAGTGACCTAATATTGTTAAGTGGTGCTCCACATATTATATTCTCTATAAATTCTCTATAGGGTTCTTCGCCTTCACCTTCAATTAGATAGTCAGCAGAACTATCTCTTAAAGCTGTTTCACTATTGTAGGATACTTCAGGTCCCCCATATAATATTTTAATATTACTATCTATACGCTTAATAAGTACTGACAACTGTTCCACATATGGCATGTTCCATATGTAACAGGAAAATGCAATAATATCAGGTTTTTCATAATATATCTGCTCTACAACTCTTTCCGGTCTATCATTAATAGAAAACTCCATAACTCTACAATCATAATTTAAATCTCTTGTGTAAGCTCTCAGATATCTTACTGCTAAATTGCTGTGAACGAACTTTGAATTTATTGCTACTAAAGCTGTTTTCATGCTTCACGCTTCCTTTCATTTCATTCTGCAAAGTCTTTTGGCTATCTGCAAAACACATTCTATTTCTTGCCTTTATATAGTATACCTTATCATAGTCCTTCAAATCAATTATTTCAAAATACTGTTCAAGAAGCTTTATTGTATTTTCTTTAGAGCAATCTTTTAGTATATTCAAATCCGTAATGTTTATTTCTTTAATAATGTTGTCCGGAAGCAAGGCTTTAATCTTTCCTCTAAACAAACTTGAAAAGCTCTTGTCTATATCCCATATATGGAGTATTCCATCATTCTTTAGAAACTTACTCATATCTTCTATTAGATGTTTTTTACCGGATTTCAGCCATAAATTGCTTAGAGCAAACAGTAATACACAATTATCATAACTGTTATTTTCAATATACTGTTTTTCGTCTTTTCCCTGTATATATTCGACAGTTGCATTTTCGTTCTGAAGCTTATACAAATTATAAATAATGCCATAGTTATTCAGACCTACATCAAGTACGTTACCAGTAAATACTTCATTTTGCATATCTATGTAAATATCTTTACCAACCTTGTATAGATGTTCAAATTTCATATAAATTCCTACCTCTCTGGAATATAATCACTAAGATTAATTCTACAAATAAAAAATAATTCCTCCATATTGTGGAAGAATTATTGTATTTTAATTATCTTATTTATTGTAAATCGTATCATAGTAATCCAGCAAAAGACCAGCCGTAGTATTTTGAGCTTCCTTTATTATTACTGCAGCTATCTTTCCGTATCTTTCTTCTTTATCTTGAACACTTAAATATTTAAGATGAATGTTATTAGCCATTAAAGCATTGTTTCTAATATAATCATCTACAGTCTTATATCTTATAATACCCTTGTCAATTAAAAAGCTGTAATCAGACATAAATTTTTTTATTATCCACATTTCAAAATTTCTATGACTATCTAAAAGTCTATTGTTAACATGATGAGGCACTGTCATATCTTGTATCAGGTGACAAGAAGCACCTAAAAAAAACATAGCCTTATCTGTTTCACCGAACTTCATATACGCAAGAGATTTACTGTAGTATCTTTTACATTCAGTTAATGCATCTGAAAATCCATAAAGTCCTTTCCCTTTACTGAAATGATAAAAATGATTGGAACTCTTAAAATCTTGATCAGCCCATGCCACACCTTCATTTAAAGGGGTTATATTCTCTTTGAAAAATTCATATTCCTTTACATATCCTTCGTTTTTTAAAATAGCTATCGCTTGTAAGTTTAAGAATTTATGTATAATGCAATGAGTTTTGATTATCTTTTTCTTTATAGGATTAACGGTATACATGACGCCTCTTAGAGCGCTACCGTAAGTTTTTTCTATTCTTTCTCTCATGTAAAACACTTTTCCTCCGCAAGTTAATGGATTGCATTAGGTATTTACTTCTCTTTGGACGCATTAAATTTAAAAATTCCTATTACAATACCTATAAGAATTACAGCAAGTAGATAATATATAACTGGTTTGTTTAGTTTTGCAAATTCTCCTAGTCTATTTTTACTAATACTATATAGGATACCCTGAGAATAGTCTAACGCAAATAGATTATTACTTACAAATCGTAGACTAGATATTCTTGTTTCAGCACTAAAGGAGGCCTCATCGCTTAATACTCCAGCTTTAGTAATACTATATATCCTATTATCTCTAGTATCATAAAAATATATACTATCTCTTTCAGATAGCACGCCCTTAGCATCTATATCCAATGCACCTAAGCTTGAAAGCGACTTGTGCGTATAAATTGGTGCAAGAGGATTGGTAGTCGGATGATTGTCTAATATAAAACTAAGCCTAATATTATTTTCTCCCTTAAATCTTGGTGAAGTAACAGGATCACCACCGCTGTAGTCCGGCCATCCGTACCAATGATTTTTCTTGATTTCGTATATATAGTCTACGTCCCCTTTAACCGCTCTTAATCCTCTGTCCTCAATGCCTCCTATTGTGGCAATAAGAGTACCCTCACTATTAAAACTCATTCCGTTAACATTACGTATTCCCCATGCGTATGTGTCCGAACCTCCATTAACAATATTGTAATATATTATTGAAGCATTTCCTGGAAAGTGACCTGAAATAAGTTGTCCAGAAGCATTTTTAGTTCTATAAGGTACAAAAGCACCAGTTTTTTCATTTCCGAAACTTTTTCCACGTATTACTATATCTTTTGCAGGAATATCATAACTAAATGGATTATCTTTAAGCCATGAATTATCACTTCCTACTACTCCTGAATTAGTTGCGGCTCCAATAGATATGTAGAGTTCTTCTCCCTTAACCCTTATAATGCTATCTTTATAGTCGCCGTAATTTGGGAGATTACTAAGTAATACCTTTTGCTCTTTGCTAACTATATCGTAAGCTGATACTTTACTATCGGATATAAAATACAGTTTTTCATCCTTATAGTCTAGGGATTTAATATTAAGGTCTTTGCTTTTTACTACATCATAGCTTTTCCCCTTGCTGTCTACAAACTGAATTCTATCTTTATAGGCTATGTAAAAATTACCTTGATTGTCTGCAGTAAAGTCAACTGCATTTTTAATTCCTTTGTATTTTATAGCTCCATATAGCTTGTCATTTTTCAAATTAATGTTGTTTTCACTATAAGCATTTTTAAAAATCATGAATATACAAACAATAAACCCTGCTGCTATAACAGCTTTTATAATTTTCTTCATACTTCCCCCATTTTTAATAATTGTTCTTATCTATGTATATTTTTAAAAATTGAGGTATATGTGTATTAATTGGATAATAGCACTATATGTTCTTCTTCTACAGACATCAATACTTCTAGCACTTGCTTAATATTGTTATCATCAATAGAATTCATATACTTTCTATAGTACTCAACTGCATGCTTTTCTCTTAGTTTTGCCTGTTCTAATAATTCTAAATCGCTTTTATATTTGTCATACCTTATTTCTGTAAGCTTTGGAAGTTCAGTGAAACTTCCAAGCCTCATATGAATGTTAGCATGTATACGTTCAATTCTCGATAGATGCTTGAACATATTTCTTATATTAATATCCTTTGCTAAGGCTGCTGCTTTATTATAAAAATCAGCATTAAAAAGCTCCAATTTAACAGCGTGGTCTAATATTTTTAAAGATACTTTCTCTAAATCCCCATTCTTTGCATTAATAATATAATTGTTACTTTCAAGTAAGTGCTCTTTTGCAGCACCACAAAATGGACAGAAATTGATGGCTTCACCTTGGTTACATTTTGAAAAGGCGGCGCTATTCACATTTTTATTTATATCATTTATTTCCATACCACAAATACAACATACAAGTTTCATAGAATCATCTCCCTTCTTCACCTAACATTTTACAAAATTACAGTACTATATGCTAGTTGCTATAAAAAAAATTTTGATTTTATTTTTAAATAACTTTTCAATACCAGAAATTTCTGATAGAATTATAATGCAATTGAAAACGTATTTATAAACGTTTCTAATGCAATACTATATCATGTCGTTTAATGAAACTTTATGGCGTTGCATTAAAGTTTCAAAGTTATTTATATAAAGGAGGAAAACATTATGAAGGACCCAAGAATAATAACTTTGGCTAAAAACCTAATTAACTATTCCTGTGAACTTAAAAAAGGAGAAAAAGTTCTTATAGAAGCTGTGGGGCTTGAGACTCCATTGGTTTCCGAACTCGTAAAACAAGCTTATTTAGCAGGTGCAATCCCTTTTGTAACAATAAAGGATAAAGAAGTGGATAGAGCGCTTCTTATGAACTGCTCACAAGAACAACTAGAAATGATGGCTAAGTATGAAGCTTCTAGAATGTCTGATATGGATGCATACATAGGAATTAGAGCAGGAAACAATATGACTGAAACATCTGACGTTCCAGGAGAAAATATGTCCCTTTATATGAAGCACTTCTGGAGTCCAGTACATGGCGGTATTAGAGTTCCGAAAACTAGATGGGTTGTATTGAGGTATCCAAATTATTCCATGGCTCAAGCTGCTGGAACAAGCACGGAAGCTTTTGAAGATTTTTATTTTGATGTGTGCAATTTAGACTACAGCAAGATGTCAAAGGCTATGGATTCTCTTGTTGATCTTATGGAAAGAACTGATAAAGTTCGTATAACAGGTGTTGGTACTGATTTAAGCTTCTCCATAAAGGGAATTCCAGCAATCAAATGTGATGGAAAACTTAATATTCCTGATGGTGAGGTGTATACAGCTCCAATTAAAGATTCCGTTAATGGATGCATTACTTATAATGCACCAGCTGTATACAACGGGTTTACCTATGAAAATATAAAACTAGAATTTAAAGACGGGAAAATAATAGATGCTACCGCAAATGATACTGAAAGAATAAACAAAGTATTTGATACTGACGATGGAGCAAGATTCGTTGGTGAGTTCGCAGTAGGTGTAAATCCATTCATTCTAAAGCCAATGAAGGATACACTATTTGATGAGAAGATAGCAGGCTCTATACATTTTACTCCAGGTGCATCATATGATAATGCCTTCAATGGCAACAAATCCTCAGTTCACTGGGATTTAGTATTTATACAGAGACCTGAATATGGTGGCGGAGAAATCTACTTTGATGATGTGTTAATAAGAAAAGATGGCCTGTTTGTAATAGATGAGCTAAAAGGACTAAATCCAGAAAATCTAAAATAATAGAATATAATTAAAATTCCCCACATAATTATTAATGTTACTAATTATGTGGGGTTGTTTTATGAAAAAAGATAGTTTCTTTAAGGATTCACTGATACTAACTGCTTCTAATCTTACAACAGGAATTTTAGGATTTGTATTCTCTATCATTCTTTCTAAGGAACTTGGACCTGAAGGAATGGGTTTGTATGGCCTTGTAATGCCTATTTATAATCTTTTTATATGCCTTATATGTGGAGGTATGGTCACTGCTATATCTAAGGTTTCTGCAGTCTACTTTAGTAAAAATGATCATAAAAACTTAAACAAGTCAGTGGAGACTGCGTTATTTTTTGATTTTTTATGGAGCTTGATAGTAGCTTCTGTAGTTTTCTTTATAGCTTATTATATAAGTACAAGCATTATAAAGGACTCAAGAACTTTCTATCCTATAAAAATAATAGCTCCTGCCTTAATATTTGTGGCACTGTCTTCAATACTAAAAGGATACTTCTATGGAATATCACAGTTTAAAGTTCCAGCTTTTATTGATATTTTGGAAAAAGCTGTTAGAATTGGTGTTATTGTAACAATAGTTAGTATGCTTAATAATCCAAGTGTAGAAAGTACAGTTATAGTAGCATATATAGCACTATGCATTGGTGAATTTATTAGTTTATTTTTGTTGTATATATATTATAAGCTGAATAAAAGAAAATCCAACTATAGTACTTTCAAAAAAGAAGGCAGAGCACAGCTAATGTTTGATATATTAGTTGTATCAGTGCCATTATGTTTAAACGGTTTTCTTTCTACTGCTTTATCAACTGTTTCAACATTAATTATTCCAAGGAGATTAATAACTGCAGGTCTAGAATATAGCACTGCTCTGTCAATGATAGGGAAGTTTTCTGGTATGGCAATGGCTATAATATATTTCCCTCTTATAATAGTAAATTCTATGGCTACTGTACTTGTTCCAGACTTATCGCAAACTATGGATAAAAATGATTATCTTGCAGTGGAGAATCGTATAACTCAAGTCATGAAGATTGCTTTTTTACTTGGTCTTAGCACCTTAGTCATAAGCATAAGTATACCGAATCAGCTTGGAAGTCTATTCTTTAGTAGAAACGATTTAGGACAGTTTATAAGATTTGCTGCTATAGCTGCACCGATAACCTATACTTCATCTACTACCTTTGGAATATTAAATGGTATAGGAAAGCAAGGGGTAATTTTAAAAAATTCGCTTCTAGTTTCTATTGAAGAAGTTATATTGCTTTATATATTTACAGGAATTCCAAGTATAAATATTTTTGGTTTTGGAATATCACTTATTATAACGTCTATTACTCTATTAGCTTTAAATATATATGAAATAAGAAAATATTGCTACATAACGATATCTATAGGAGAACTTACTATGTACATACTTCTAAGTATACTTGTATATTTTTTATTAAATATTGCAAACAATCTTATACCAAACTCTATATTTACATTAAAATATGTTTTTTTAATTTTCTTTGGATATATTTCATTCTTTTTTTCTATAGCAATAATAAACAAGGAAAGCCAAACTTAGGCTTTCCTTTTATCTTACTCTATTTAATAATGTTTTTGGAATAAATCTTCTAAATCTTGCAGGAACAATTTCCATATCTTTTTTTGTTATTCCACCTATTAGTACTAAAGCGTATATGTATGCAAACATTCCTGCTCCTATTGCAATTATAGTTGAAAGCATTCGATTAAAATAACCTTTATACACAAATCCTATAACATATTCTATATCAAATTGAACTAAATATACTACTACTCCCATAAATGCAGCTGCAATTAGTGGTTTTATAGCAAGTAAAATAAGATTATATTTAATATTTAGGGTTCTTTTTATAACAAAGTTATTTAAGAAGAGTGGTAACAAAAAACCAACCATACTTCCATATACCGCTCCTAATATATTTATCTCTGGTTTGCCAATAAGAATATAGTTTAATATAATTTTCGCTGCGATACCTATAACTATGTATAAGGTTGATATATAAAGTTTTCCTATGCTTTGGAGGATTGTGGATTGAATTTGAACTATTGCCATTAAAACTAAAACCACAGCTCCATATTTCATTAGGATAGCACCTGAAGAGTATTTAGGAAATATGCTATCAAATATCGGACCGCTTAAAACTGCAAGTCCAACAGCAGCAGGCATAGCAATAAGAAAACATGTTTTATATGCGTAGTCTATGCCCTTTTTCACTTCCTCACTGTTATTTACAGCGGCAGCTCCAGATATAACCGGAAGCACCGACGAACATAAAGCCGATATTATTGTTATCGGTACTCCCAGAAGAGTCTGATACTTTCCTAAATAACTATTTTTTATCTTTGCCTGTGAATAGTTAAGCCCTGAAGATGTCAACCTTCCCATTGTTACCTGATTATCTATAACATTCCCAGCGTTCTGCAATCCCCAGTTAACAGTTAAAGGTACAGAATAGTTTATTAATCTTTTAGCTAGTGTTTTATTATGAAGTCTCTTAACTTCTAATTGCAGGTCGGATTTTGATACTTTAAAGGCTTTATTTTTTTCATAGTATCTTATGAGATATACTACAGACGCAAAAGCACCAGCGGTAGTTCCTATAGTTGCACCAGCGCATGCTTCTATTACCCCATATTTAGCCCAAAGTGAAGCAAACAAAAGCGAAAAAACAATATTCATTATCTGCTCAAGTATTTGAGATACCGCAGTGGCTGTCATATTACCTCTACCTTGAAAATAACCTCTGTACGCCGATGCTGCAGAAGTTAATAACACAGCCGGAGACAATGCTGCTAAAGCTAAATATGCATCTGGATTGTTCATCATTGAAGCAAGAGGTTTTGATAATACAGCCATTAATACAGCCATTAAGAAACCAATACCAAGCAGCATTAATCTTGCCATCTTGAAAGCCTTAACTGCATCTCTATAGTTTTTAAAAGCCACAAGTTCAGCCACAAGTTTTGAAATAGCAGAAGTTAAGCCAGTGTTAGTTATTACATAAACAAAGGCAAAAACGCTGTAGGCACCATAATATACACCATATCCCTCGTCGCCAATTATAAATAAAAGCATAGGCACATACAGCAGCGATATGAGTTTAACTACCATACCAGCTGCTGATAATATAGCAAAGCCCTTTGTTGTTGATTGGGTTTTCATAACCTACTCCTTATTAAAATTTAAATACATCATTTTTAATCTTTTTAAATATTGGAGGCAAGCTTTCGCTTATAGTTTTATTCTCCATGTAGGCTAATTTATCTGGGCAATTTTTAAAAATCAACTTGTAAGCATAAAGAAATTGATAGTCAAGACCATACTTATTTGTAAAGAAGCTATTTAATTTTGTATCTCCATATTTATAGTCACCTACAATTGGGTTTCCAAGGTGGGCAAGATGAGCTCTAAGTTGATGACTTCTTCCAGTTATTAAATCTATTTCAATTAGTGAAAAAGTTCCACAGCTTTGAATACTTTTTACTTCCATAGCTATTTTCTTTGTATTAGGCATTTTATTATCAAACACCTTTGAAATATTATCATCCTCATCCTTGGAAATGTAGGCTTCATACAAGCCGTCTTTAATTCTATTTTTAACTAGAGCAGTATAATATTTCTTAATTTTTCTTTCTCGAATCATTTCATTTAAAAGCTTTAAACTTTCAAAGTTCTTCCCAAATATAACAACACCTGAGGTGTTTCTATCTAATCTGTTGCAAGGTGCAGGAGTAAAGGTTACTTCCTTTTCAGGCAAATAGTCTCCCTTATCAAAAAGATAGGATAATACATAATCAGTAAGAGTTGCATCTCCACCTTTTTTATCTGAATGTACAAGCACTCCTGGCCACTTTTCAATTATGGCTATGTTTTCATCCTCATAGGTAATCTTTAAGTGACTATTATCTATGCGGTTAAACTTCTCTTTTTTATTACTGCTGACTATTTCTCTAGTCTCAATGATATCTCCTTCAAGAAGAAAGTACTTTTCCTTTCCTTTCTTGCCGTTTACTTTTATGTCTCCTTTTCTTATAGCTTTATATATAGCGCTTAAGGGTACATCCTTAAGCCATTTTCTAGTGAACTTATCCAGTCTCTGACCTGCTTCGTTCGCACCTATTTCAATTCTCATTTGTTTCACTCCTAAATTACAATGTAGCAACTCATTATACCACTATTATTGCCTAAATCAAGCTTTTTAGTTCTCTTTACCTGGATAAAAAATCATAAGCAGACTTACATTGTATAGCTACCCCTATAGGTAAAGCATCTTCATCAATATCAAAAAGACTTCCATGTGCAGGATGTATTATTCCTTTTTCCTCATTTCTTACACCAAGGAAATAAAAAGCTGCTGGTCTTTCCATTGAAAAGTAAGCAAAGCTCTCAACACCCATACTTGGTTTTTCAAGTTTTTTTATGTTTTCTTCTCCTACAATATCTTTTCCACTGTTTTCAACCAAATCAAGCATCTTGTCATCGTTAAATAAGCATGGATAGCTTTCTTCTATATTGATTTCGCAATTTCCTCTCATAGCTGTACATATTCCTTGAACAATCTCAACTAATCTTTTTTTCACATATTCTCTATGCTCAGTTCTCATAGTTCTGATAATTCCAGATAAGCTAACCTCTTCAGGAATTATATTTTGCGCTGTTCCTCCATGTATACTTCCTATTGTGATTACAGCAGGATCCTGTGGAGGAATCTCTCTGCTTACTATTGTTTGCAGGGATAATATTATATTACTTGCTATAACAATTGGATCGACAGTGTCTTCAGGGTGAGCCCCATGGCCGCCTCTGCCTTTTATCTTTATTGAAAACGGATTTGATGCTGCATTTACTACTCCTCTCTTAATTCCTACCTTCCCTGATGCAATATTTTCATCTACATGAAGACCTAATATTGCATCCACACTAGGATTTTCAAGTATTCCTTCCTTTATCATAAATCTAGCTCCACCAATTGTTTCTTCAGCTGGCTCAAAGAAAAGTTTAACATTTCCTTTGAGCTGATCTTTCATGCTGTTTAAAAGCTTTGCAGCACCAAGTAGTATTGTTGTATGAGCATCATGGCCGCAGGCGTGCATTTTTCCTTTAACCTGTGATGAATATTCCTTTCCTTTTCTATCCTCAAGAGGCAATGCATCTATGTCAGCCCTAAGGCCTATAGTTTTATTTCCATTTCCTTTTATTAAGGCGCATATACCTGTTCCTGCTACTTCTGTATATTCTATACCTTGATTTTCCAAAAATGATTTTATGTATCTTGAAGTTTCATATTCCTCGAAGCCAAGCTCTGGGTGTGAATGAAAGTGTCTTCTCCATGCTATTAGCTGTTCTCTAATTTTTTGAGCTTCATGCAAAAAATCAATCATATATAAAACCTTCCTTTTTACTTATTCTATTTAACAATAACATAATTAACTAAAATATATTTATGAAAATATAGTAAATTTTATTCTTTAAGGTTATAGCTCAGGTTTTTGAAGCTGCAACCTTAGAATATGGCAAATATAATAAAATTATATACCAAGTTTTATCAATGTTCAACAAAATAGAACATTATGGAGTGGTTGCTAACGGACTCTTTTAATAATGCCATGATTATGGAGTATTGTTATGTCGAATTTTCTTATTATATCTTTACCAAAGCTAATTTCAAGGACATTACTGTTTAGCTGGATTATTCTGCCTTTTCCAAAAGAGTTATGTATAATTTCATCGCCTTTTCTGTAAATGCTTTTTAAATCCTCAAAAACATCTAGTGAGCATTCCTTTATAAACCTCGAAGGCTCTTTATGCTTTCCTCTAATGTTTCTAGGTAAACATATGTATAAGTTATCAATTGCACGAGTTACAGCCACATACATAAGTCTTCGCTCTTCTTCAATATCTTGGTCAAGATTGTTTATGTGGGGTAATACCTCTTCTAAACAGTTAATTATAAATACATTTTTAAATTCCATCCCCTTCACACCATGAATAGTGCTTAATATTACTCTATCATCATCTCTATTTTGTCTTAGACTTTTATTTAGTTCCTCCCCTACATACTCAATATGCGCTAAAAAGGTTGTTATGCTGTTATAAGCTGCGGCCGCCTCCTTAAACTCATCTAAAATTTCTTCCAATTCAGAAAGATCAATTTTAAATTTTTGGCTGTATTCCCTTAAATGGTCATGATATCCAATACCAGTTATTATATACTGTATTGCACTTTGAAGGGACATCCTATTAAGGTTATGAATATCCCTTTCAAGACTATCTAAAGTCTTAATTTGGTATATAGGAATATCAGCTAAGGATTTAATAAAATCAAAACAATTTAATCTGATATTGCTAGTGTTAAGTTTTTCAAGACTAACTTTGCTAACATATCTAAAAGGTTTATTTATTATTCTTTTAAAACTATCTGCATCATCCTTTATTATGCTTAACCTTAAATAAGCAGCTAAGTCCTTACATATAAAATGATCAAAAAAATTATATTCTTTTTCTAAAAGTCTAAAGGGAATCTTCTTTCTTATAAAAGCATCAATAAGACTTCTGCTTTCAAGATTTGTTCTAAATAATACAGCACTATCTTTGAAGTTGTAACTTCCAATGCTAACCAATTTCTCAATATTTAAAGCAATACTTTCAGCCTGTGAATTCTCATCATGGTAATTATTAATATCAATAATTTTGATTTCTTTCTTCCATGAAAGCATTTTTTTATCATTTCTTCTACCATTATTCTTTATTAAACTTGCGGCAATATTTACTATGTTTTCAGCGCTCCTATAATTGGTGGACAATTGAAGCTTTTTACCCTCTTCAAAGTGTTTATGAAAGTCTACCATATAATCTGGCCTTGATCCTCTAAATGAATAAATGCACTGATCCTCATCCCCTACTGCAAAAATATTGTTGTAGCTATTTAGGAAATGCAATATTTCTAATTGAATATTATCCGAATCTTGGAACTCATCTACTAGTATGTATTTAAAACCTTTTCTATAATGCTCAGCTATGTTTGAATTTTTTATAAGCATATCTTTAAATCTTAGTTGAATATCGTCAAAATCCAATAATCCTTTTTCTTTTTTGTAATTCTCATAAACATTATAGCAATTTACAAATATTTCCTGGGTAATGCCAGATTTAAAATTTTCTATATTTACTTCGTTGCATTTAAATAAAGAAATCTTGTTTCTTATATCCTTTATTTTATCCTCATTTATATCTTCCATTTGTCTAGCTAAGGTATTTGAGATAATTCTGTAGCTTTCAGAACTATCCATTATTTTTATATTTTCATTGTGCCTTATTAGTAGCTTATAGAAAAGACCATGAAAGGTACCAAAGAATGGAGTGATTCCAGATTTGCTTAAAGCTTGATACCTCTTTTTCATGTTCAATGCAGCAGCCTTTGTAAATGTTATTACAACAATACTATTAGGATTAATTTTATTAAAGCTCAAAATATATTCAAGTCTTGCTTCATCAGATTTAAGCCAGCCTATGGTATTTTCTTTATAATAGTCTTGAAGAAGTTGCAAGTCTTCTTTCTTCAAATCTGGTGGAATAAAGTTGCTTTTGTATATATTCCCAAACTTCGTTAAGTATAATACTTTGTTAATTAAAACAGTAGTTTTACCAGAACCAGGGCATGCTAAAACAAGAACATTCCTATCTATATTAAAAACAGCTTCCTTCTGCTGTTCATCTAGATGACAAAATTGTTTTTCTATAATTAAATCTCTTAAATAACAGTATTGATTTCTTATATCCATTTTCAATCTTTATCCTTTTTAAAGTATTTCTTTATGATTATTGCCATATAATTTTTATTTTACTGAATAAAAACTATTTAATAAGCGCATATAAATAAAAATCTATTGTAATAATTACTTTAGAGGATTAAAATATAAATGTCCATAGCAAAAATTGTATTGTAATTTATTAATAGTGTTAAAGCTTTCACCTAAAAAGTTAAAAAGTTAACTTTTTAGAGTAGATATAGCACTAGCAAGTACATAGCATAGGAGAGAATTATAATGGAATACATAAAAAACTTCAATGTTAGAAACGAAAGAAACCTTACCATGCTTGTAGATTTTTATGAGCTTACAATGGCTAACGGTTATTTAGATAATAATGTAGGAAATAAAATAGCCTACTTTGATATGTTTTTTAGAAGAGTTCCAGACGGCGGTGGGTACTGCATTATGGCTGGAGTCCAACAACTTGTAGAGTATATGTCTAACCTAAAGTTCACGGAAGATGACCTAGAATATTTAGAGCAGAAGGATATTTTTTCAGAAGAATTCATAGACTATTTAAGAAATTTCAAATTTACCTGCGATGTGTGGGCGATACCAGAAGGAAATCCTGTCTTCCCAAATGAGCCGCTAGTATTAGTAAGAGGCCCTGTAATACAGGCACAGTTTGTTGAAACGATGATACTTCTTACGGTCAATCACCAAACTTTAATAGCAACTAAGGCCAATAGAATATGCAGAGCTGCTGAAGGCAAGCCAGTTATGGAATTCGGTTCAAGAAGAGCCCAGGGCTATGATGGTGCAATTTACGGAGCACGTGCTGCTATCATAGGCGGCTGTTCATCATCAGCTTGTACAATTGCTGAAGAGATGTTTGGTATTCCTGCTTCTGGAACTATGGCTCACAGTTGGGTACAGCTATTTTCAAACGAATACGAAGCTTTTGCTGCTTGGGCTAAAACCTATCCAGATAACTGCACTCTTTTAATTGACACTTATAATGTTTTAAAATCTGGTCTACCAAATGCTATAAAGGTTTTTGACCAAATATTAAAGCCTCAAGGACATAGGCCAAAAGGGATTCGAATAGACAGCGGGGACATAACATATTTAACTAAGAAATGTAGAGAAATACTAGATAAAGCTGGGTATGAAGACTGTAAGATAGTTATTTCAAATTCTCTTGATGAGTACATTATAAGAGATGTTCTCAGTCAAGGAGCAAAGGTGGATGCTTTTGGTGTTGGTGAAAGACTTATAACCGCTAAGTCAGAGCCGGTTTTTGGAGGGGTTTACAAGCTTGCTGCTGTAGAAGATGAAAATGTAATAATTCCAAAAATAAAAATTAGTGAGAATGAAGAAAAGATAACTAATCCAGGTTTTAAGAAGATATATAGAATTTTTGAAAAGAAAACTGACAAAGCTATTGCAGACTTAATAACTCTTCATGATGAAACAATAGATGAGTCACTGCCTCTTGAAATATTTAATCCAGTATATACATGGAAGAGAAAGAAACTTAAGAATTATTATGTTAAAGATTTGCTTGTGAGGATTTTTGATAAGGGCGTTCCTGTTTATGAAAGCCCAACTGTTATGGAAATTAAAGATTATGCAAAGCAGGAAACAGAAAAGCTATGGACTGAAGTGTTGAGATTTGAAAACCCTCATACTTTTTATGTTGATTTGTCTACTAAGCTTTGGAAGCTTAAGCAAAGCCTCCTTCACCAATACTCAGATGTTTATGAGGAATAATATTAATGAATAAAAAAGTTAAAATTAGAATATCTGAAGAAGCTTACTATAGATTAATGGATATTTTAAAGGATGGAGATATGTATACTCATATAAGGTTTGCCTATAAGGATGGATGCTGCGGCAGTCCCAATGCAGAACTTCTTTTAGATTATGTTAAACCTGGAGATATTGAGGAGCTTATTGACGAACTTCCTGTAGTGTATGATTCTGAATTTCCACTAAATATCAAAGAAATAACCATAATTTATAGAGAAGGTTCCTTTATGATTAAAACTGAGCTTTTGAACATAACCAATAGAAACTGCTCTAGCTGCAGCTCTGGCTGCGCCGGTAAAGGCAAAAATACTGGTGGATGTTCTGGCTGCAGTAAAAAAGATGGCTGTAATTAGCCATCTTTTTACTTTGCTTAAAGAAGTTCTGGAAACCATATAGATATCTCTCTATTTGCATTTTCAACTGAATCTGAGGCATGAACAAGATTTCTAGTTTTATTATTAGCAAATCTCCCTCTTATGCTTCCATCATCAGATTTTAATGGATCCTTATCACCGTTTATTCTTCTAACCAGTTCTATAATATCTTCTCCCTCTATAACCATAGCACAAAGATTATCTTCTGTTATATAATCAATTACACTATCGAAATAAGGTCTTCCCTTATGGTCTTCATAATGCTTTTGAGCTGTCTCTCTATCAGCTTTAACCATTCTTAAAGCTATTATATTTAAGTCTCTTTTTTCATAAAAGCTTATAATTTCTCCTATAAGCTTCCTTTCAACTCCATCAGGCTTAATAAGTACCAATGTTCTTTGCATAAAACCCTCCTGCGCTCTTAATTTGCCTATAAGTACATAGTTTTAAAGTATATTTTATACATAATATAAAAAAATATACACTTGTGTTAAATTTAACTAAGTGTATATGCTTTTAAATGCTTATATATATTCTTTTTCAATATAATACTTGTCTATTTCTTTTACTTGTACAGTATCCTCCCCAAACAAATCATAAGAAAAGAAGTCTTTAACTTTATTAAATCTAGTACCTGTTATGTTTTTAAATGGACAAACTCCATCATTCTCTTCCCAATTATAAAAAGCACATTCATTAAAACAATCTATCTTATTTTGCGCCGTCGATAAAAAAGAACAAACAGCCATCCCCTAGTCCTCCCCATTCATAAAGCTTTTCTATATTATAATGTAAATTTTCGAAAAAATGAAGAGTTTTTAAAATTATTAATCATTTGTTAATTTTTGCTCAATTAATTTAATATAACTCATAAAATATATACACATGTATGTGGGTATACTATATTTAAATATTAAAATAGAATGGAGGATTTAATATGAATATGACCAGTTCAGCTCTGTCCTACTTATTTATCGCTATAGCTGTTGTAGATCTTGCTTTTGTATTTTATTTCAAAGTACTTGTTATGAACACATCAGACAACAATAGGCATAAAGACAAAATTGTAGGAAATATGAAAGATCCGGAGGATTGGAGAAACCGCAACAACAGAATGTCCTACATATTTTTATTCTGGTGTATTGCATCCTTCGCTGTTTTTATATATCTAAAGTATTTTTTTGGCAGTGGTTTAGTTAACACCATTTACGTTATTGGTTTTTTGGCTGCAATGGTAATTTCTATAGCTTTATTTGGAATCAGAAGGAAGACTGCTGCTTAAGCCTTCCTTTTTAATTGTATCTATAAAACCTTTAATTATCATAGCGGTGAAGCCCCATATAACGTAGTTTTCATATACATAAAAGTACTGTTTTAAGAAACCTCTACTGAATTTATAGCTGCGCCCGCCCTTAACAAGGTGGTACGGAAAATCATCTTTTAAATTTGGACCAATTTCCATTTCATAAAGTTGAGGTTCATTATTCATAAAATAGTTTATAGGAATTTTGAATATATGATCTACCTCATCTTTATTTGGGATAATGCTATTATTATTTAGTTTAGCAATAAAAGGATACATAATGGTTCCATAAGGACTTACAAAGTAATCCATCTCTCCAATGTATTCTATATCTTCAGGTTTTAAATTAAGTTCCTCAACAGCTTCCCTAATTGCGGCTTTCTTAGGACTTTCATCTTTTTCAATCTTTCCGCCTGGCAGGCAAATATCTCCTGGCTGCTGTCTGAGATGAGACGCTCTTACCTCAAATATAATATGTGCTTCTCCTTTTTCCTTAGTCAATAGGAGCATAACTGCAAATTTTTTATGCTCACCGAGAATATCTGTTTTTCTGTTTCTAAAAATATTATCTATCTTGTTAATCATCACTAACCTCTCATATAATTTATTAAACAAGTTCTTCGAACTTAGTTCTATCAAAATGATCTCCAAAACTTACTAAGAATACACCTATGATAATAATTACACAACCTATTATTTGCCATGGTGTTATACTTTCTTTAAGTAACAAATAAGCTGAAATTAGGCTTACTATAGGTTGAAGATTAATATACGTAGATATTACTGTAGCACCAAGATGTTCGAGACAATATATATACATAGCATAGGCAATGCAAGAGCAAAATATTGCTAAGAATAAAAGATTTAAAGAAACCTTGAGTGAAGGTACTGTAATCTTTGAAAAAAATAAAGATGGAGCAAGAAAAATACACCCCCATATTCCCTGATAAGTTGTTACAGTTATACTCTTATATTTTCCTTTAAATTTACTTGTAATGACATTATATACAACCCAGCATAAAGCTGAAATTAAAGCCATGATATCTCCGAGGGTGCCCTTCGAAAATAGACTTATTTTTTCCTTTGAAACTATTATAACAATTATCCCTATGGCACTCAAACCCGCGCCTAGTACTTTCCATATTGTCAGTTTTTCTTTAAATATCATTCTCTGTGAAACTAATGTAAATACTGGAATAGAAGAAATCAAAATAGCTACATTTGATGCTGAAGTATATAACACTGAATAATTTTCAAAGAAAAAATACAGGCTTACTCCAAAAAGACCACCTAAAGCCATTTTTATTCTATCCTCTTTTAGAAGCTTTTCTTCTGGATATTTTATTTTTAATACTATGTATAGAATAACTGATGCTATTAAAAATCGATAAAAGGCAGATAATACAGGCTTAATTTCTTCTACAACAATCTTTATACTAAGATATGATATCCCCCAAACAAGCATTATAAACAATGCTAAAAAGTGCGCAAGTTTTTTTTTCTTCATACTAACACTCTCCTTACTTTATAAAACAATTCAATAAAATAATTATATTATAATTATACTTTTCTGTGTACTTCTACTTTTAAAATTTAGATTTACTAGTGTCAATTTCTTGTTTTGTCCATACAATGTTATTAAAAGATGAATTTGATACTTCCTCTCAATTTGATATAAAATTTCATATAGTTCCTCCCCATTATATACACCCTTACTTAAAGCAGATGACTGGTGGTTTTACCCCCTTTGTAATTTTCCACCAGTCCTTTGCTTTTTTGCTTTAACTTAAAAAAGAATAAAGTTATAATATTAGTATGAACCGCTATAGGAAAGGGAGACGATTAATATGAAATTTATAGATTTAAGAAGCGATACAGTCACTGTTCCAACCCAAGCAATGAAGGATGCAATGTATAATGCTGAGGTAGGGGATGATGTTTATGGTGATGACCCTACGGTAAATGAACTTGAGGCCTTTGCAGCAAAACTAGTTGGAAAAGAAGCTGCTTTGTTTGTTCCAAGTGGAACCTTTGGAAACCAATTAGCTATTATGACTCACTGTAGAAGAGGCGATGAGGTTATCGTGGGTGATGATAGTCACATTGTAATTCACGAAGTTGGAGCTTCAGCCGTTATTGCAGGTGTACAGTTAAGGACATTAAGGAGCAATAAAGGGGCACTTGATCCTGTTGAAGTAGACGCTAAGATCAGAGGAACTGATATACATTTTCCTGAGACAGGGCTTATTTGCTTGGAGAATGCTCATTCCCTAGGTACAGTAATATCTTTAGAAAATATGAGAAGTATTTATGCTGTTGGAAAAAATCATACTATACCAGTACATCTTGATGGAGCAAGGCTGTTTAACGCTGCTGCTGCTCTTGGGGTTAATGCAAAGGAAATAACTAGATATTGTGATACAGTTAACTTCTGTCTGTCAAAAGGCTTGTGTGCGCCCATAGGATCAATCTTAGCTGGAACAAAAGAATTTATAGCAAGAGCTAGAAAGGGTAGAAAGCTAATGGGGGGGGGGCTTAGGCAGGCAGGTTTCCTTGCCGCTGCTGGTCTTGTGGCTCTTAAAGAGATGGTAGGCAGAATCTCTGAAGATCACGCAAATGCAAAATACTTGGCTGAAGAACTATCAAAAATACCTAGCATAAGAGTGAATCTGGAAGATGTCCATATTAATATGGTTTTCTTTAAGGCAATTGAAACAGATAAAGATTTAGATAGATTAGTTCAAGAATTTTATAATAGAGGAATTAAGATAAATCCCCCTGAAGATGGTGAATTTAGATTTGTTACAAACTATTGGATCAGCAAATCTGATATTGATTTTGCTATAAACACTTTAAAAGAACTTCTTTAAACTTAAAAAAGCTGCTAAAGCAAATATGCTTTAACAGCTTTTTTTATAAAAATTTCTTTTCAAACTCTATAATTAGTTTTATATATTTATCCTGAATTCCTCTTTGTGCGGCTTCACTTTCAACATCACTACAGCTCTTTTCCACTTCTTCCATAGCTTCTTTGCTTAAAGCTCTCTTTGCGAAGGTGTAGATAGCTGTATCCTCCTTATCTATATGCCTATTCAGCAAATCAGTATAGCTTATGGCATTAGCTATTACATCAACTCTTGCATCCATATCCCCTTCTTTAAGTTTATGAAGAGCAGTTTCAAGATTTGCCATATAATGTCTTCCCATATCATGCTCAACAAACATTCCTGCTACTGGACCCTTTGCTATCTTTTCTCCAAGCTCATCACCCATTTTTTTAAATAGGATATTCTCTTCCTTGGCATGATGATGTCTATCCGCATAGCTTCTTACAAAATCAATTACTTTGTAAAAATCATCAAAATCAACTTCTTCGTAATTTAAAACCTTTATACACATTACTCTTATCACTTTGAGCATTCTTTTTATATTATTGTGCTCACTTACCATTAATTCTATAGCATCCATTGTAACCCTCCTAAGTTTTTACACATAAAGTTATTATGCTTAATACCTTAAATGTGTAGCTTTATATCATTAGTTTTGTTCTATGTGAGATAAATATTCTCATATTTCAATAAGTAATTCAATAAATTCATAATAATTTTATCAACTTTTTAAATAATTAATATAGAAATAAAAATGTTGAAGTTATGATATGAATATATTACAATTACTATGTAAATAGGAAGTAGTATAGCATATATACTTGATTTGAGAGGAGAAATACAATGAAAAATTGCTTAGTCGCACAATCAGGTGGACCATCCGCTGTAATTAATGCATCATTTATGGGAGTATTAGATCAAGCTATAGAAAGTAAATGCTTTGATAATGTGTATGCTGGTATAAACGGTATTGAAGGAATATTAAATGATAAAATTATAAATTTGTCTCAAATATCCTATGAAAGCCTAAAAGGTATGAAATATACACCCTCTTCAGGGCTTGGCTCATGCAGATATAAAATGAAAGATTACAAAAATGACAGCTCAGAATATGAAAAACTGTTTGATATATTTAACAAATATGAAATCGAGGCTTTCTTTTACATAGGCGGAAATGATTCAATGGATACAGTTAGAGCTTTAACAGAATACACAAAGGAACATGGAATCAGCAACATAAAGATTATGGGAATTCCGAAAACAATAGATAATGACCTTATGGAGACTGATCACACTCCAGGCTTTGGCAGTGCTAGCAAATATATCGCTACTACTGTTTTAGAGTGCTACTTGGATTCATCGGTATACATAAATAATGGCGTATTTATAGTTGAAGCTATGGGTAGGGATACAGGTTGGCTTACAGCTAGTGCTGCACTTGCAAAAATAAATGGAAAACCTGTAGTTGATTTTATATATCTTCCCGAGACAGATTTTGATGAAAAGAAATTCATAAAAGATGTTGCTAATCGCTTCAAAGAGCAGAACAAGGTGTTTATTGTTGCCTCAGAAGGTATTCGATATGCAGATGGGGAATTTGTCGCAAAATCTTCAAGTACTTCACATGATAAATTCGGCCACGCTCAACTCGGCGGAGTATGTGGAACTTTGAAAAACATGATAGTGGAAAGTGGGATAACTTCTCGTGTTAAGACACTTGAGCTTGGAGTAGCTCAAAGAGCTGCTATGCACTGTGCTTCCTCAACTGATATTGAAGAAGCTTACAGTGTTGGAAGAGAAGCTGTTAAATACGCTTCCGATGGTAAATCTGGTTACATGGTTGGTATAAGAAGGCTTCAAAATACTCCATACAAATCCGACACAATATTGGTAGATCCATCGAAAGTGGCAAATCACGTTAAGTATTTCCCTAAGGAATGGATTACTGAAGAAGGAAACTGGATTACTGAAGAAGCAGTTGATTACATATCACCGCTTATACAAGGAACACCTGATATTCCTCTTGAAAATGGCCTTCCGAAATATTCAATAATTCCAATACAATAAAAAAAGACCCTGGGGTCTTTTTTTATTGTATATTATTAAAAATCAATACTGCTAACTATAGACTTTAGCACAGGCTTAATATCTTCCCAGGCATACCCTTTTCTCATTAGGTAGTCAGCAAGTTTTTTGCAAAGCTTTTGTGAATTGCTTTCTGTTTTTATAAGAACAGAGTATCTCTTCTCTGCTAGTCTATTTAATTCTTCAAAATCAATGGTTTTTTCTTCGGTAACACTAATTTCTTTTTCAGAAAACTCAATCTTTGATAATGTTTCATCAATTATATCCTTTTGGTAACCATTTCTAAGCAGATACTCCCAAAGCTTGCTATATATCTTTCTGTTATCTGATTCATTTTTTGATAGTATCTTATATTTTTTTTCAGCTAGTTTAAGAGCTGTATCAAACTGAAAAGAGTTACTTATTTCCTTAAGCTTATCCTCAATTAAAGGCTCACTTATACCTTTCCTTAGAAGCGAATACTTAATTTTATTTTTACCTTGTGATTTTATTTTTTCTTTTATATACAAGGAAACAAACTGTTCATCATTCAGGAAATTATAGCTTTTTAGAAACTGTATTGCACGAGCAATTGCCTTTTCATCGTATTCTTTTTTAATCAGCTTGTCATAAATTTCTTTTTCAGATTTATAGCTTCTTTCTATTTTCTTTAAAGCATCATTTTTGCACTTTAAATAGTTATCCTCATCAACAATTTCCAGAAGTTTTTCAATATTAACTGGATTGTTTGGTTTTAAACCATGTATATATACAAGTTCTGCGCTGCAGGAGAAAGAATATTCTCCATCTATAAAAATGCTAACTCTTTCTTTGTTTCTCTTTTGGATTTCTATCTTTGTGATAATCTTTTCATCATCAGTCATATAAGACCACCTCAATTAAGTTGAAGTTATTTTGGTGATAAAATATGTATAGTAGGGTTGTTAAACACTTTCTTCGCCGCTTCATACATATCCTTGCTTTTTATATCCTCAAGGTTCTTCATGTCGTCAACAAACTCGTATATACTCTCATCTTCCAAACATTGGTGCAAAACATAATTACCAAGATCTGTTGAGTCTTCAAGAGTAGCTGCCACAGCTGTCTTAAGAACCTTTTTCATAAGAATTACAGTATCATCATTAAAATTTATGTCACCACTTTTAATTCTCCCAATGCAGTTATCAATAACATTTAAAGTTTCTTCTACGCTTTCAGGTGCAACTGCAGTATATATATATAACATCTTTACATACTTGGTCATATCAAGATGAGAATATACATCGTAGGCCAAACCTCTATCTTCTCTTAGTTCCCTAAAGAGTATTGAGTTAGCGCTTTCACCAAATTTGTGATTTAATACCTTAAGGGCCAGCTCTTCCTTCTTGCTTAGCCCGTGAAAAGTAAAAGCGTAGATTACTGTACTTTGTTCAATATTTTTCTTTAGGGTTATTTTTTTATCTTCTTTATTATCTTCAACAATAACCTGAACGTCTTCAATGTTCTGCCTGCTCCAGTCGATGAAGTATTTTTCTACCATATTCGATATTTCCATGTGGTCAAATGGGGATACAATGGAAATAAAGCAGTTGTTAGGCGCATAATGCAGTTTATAATAGCTTAAAAGTTGCTGTTTTGTAAATTTTTTAACAGTTTTTTCTTCTCCTAAGGTATCATATTTTAACGGGCTTTTTTCAAAAGCCATTTCATGTATTTTATTAAAACTGTAGTCCTCAATATCATCCTTGCTAGTTCTTAGTTCTGCAAGTATAACTCCCCTTTCCTTTTCTACTTCTTTTTCAGGAAACTTGGAGTTTTTAACCATATCAGAAAGTATCTCAATAGAAGCTTCCAGCTCTTCGCTTAATGCTGTTATATTGTACACTGTGCATGAGTAATCGGTATATGCATTATACTCTCCGCCTCTTTTTTCTAAAGCATCATTTATCTCTTCATTACTTTTATTTAATGTTCCCTTAAAAAGCATATGCTCTATAAAATGTGAAATGCCTCTATCTGCTCCTGTTTCATAAAGGGAGCCTACCTTAAATCCAATATGAATTGAAGCAAGCTGAGTATCTCTCTTTATGCTTATAAGTCTTATACCATTATGTAAAATTTTTATATCAGCATCAAATATTCTCTTATCCATACATACTCCTTTAACATTAATTTTATACGTACTTAACTATTATAATACAATGCTGCTACAAATGTTAAGTTATTTGTATAAATTATCAATTAGCAGATAAATAGCATTTTGTGAATACTAATCTTCCTAAGATTTCTAAAACTAAAATAAGCCCGGCATTTGCCGAGCTATTGTTTATGTAGGTGGTGGAGGCGAAGCACAACTCTTGAAATCCACTTTACTATCTATAAACAAATTTTTTCTGAATAACTTTATTTATGAAAATTTGATTTCTCTAATCCAATCATTATGAATTCTTTAGTTTCATAGGTAGAGCAAAGCTCACCTAGTAAATAACTTTTAACATAAAAACTTATTATCTGTGCAAAATAATTTAAAAGGTGGTGATTATATAATGACTAATAAAAATAGTAACCTTAATTCGAAGCAAAAAGAGATTACTTTAAATTCTACCGGTGAGAATCAAGACACTAACTCAAGCAATTTTAAAAGTGTTGAACGTCTTCCAGAATCATCACGTCCAAGACGAGATGGCCCTGGGGGAGAAGATGGAGATTAATTTGTACTAAGTTAAATAAACAAGTGGTGATATATAAAATATCGTCACTTGTTTATTTAGCTTTTATTATCCTTCCCGAAAGTATTTCCTGCTTCTGTTCTCCACTATTTTTTTAGGATGGTCTATAATATTAGAATAATATTTCATGCACTAGCATGAAGTTTTTGCAAAAACATGAAACCCTATAGTTTGTTTAATAAAGTACGGGGTTTCTCAACAGTCTGACCTGGAAAATATCCGTGTTTTCACTCATTCAAGTCGATTTAACAAAAAATATAGTTCATAGTAGAAATCACCTTTATAACTGGTGCATCCGTAGTCTATAAGAACATTTTCACTGCCTAAAATTCCCCAGGAACTGGTGCAAATGAGATCTTCATAGTATAAGTAAAACCTATCGGCAAGGTAGTTCAGTTCATTGAAGAAGTCAGGTTCATTCTGTATGCTCTTTAGATAAATATATTTTTCTTTAATAGTTTTTGTTAAGGGTGTGGCTCTCTTCATAATCAATAAGCGGGGTTTGCAGCTTATTATAGGGAAAAGATATTTTTTTAATTTTATCGGAGCGTTAGAATATACATGCTGTTCAATCTTATTTTGGTAATATCCTTCTTTATCCTTTGCAAGTTTTAAAACATATTCCTCATTAAGTGCAAAAACCTTTCGGTATATTCCTTATCCTAAGATTTCAAATTTGTTGTAGAAATCTTCTTCTTTCATGTTGTATAGCTCGGTAAAAAGCTCTTGGCTGATACCCAATTTCAATCCTCCAAAAAATGAATATATACTATATCAATATTATTAATATAGTATATTGGGTATAGAAACAATTACTTTCTCATTCTAAAATATTTTGAATAAAGCCTAAACATCAGCATTATATCTTCCTGCTCTCCTGAGTATGTTGGCTGTTGATAATATAATTATATACACAGCAAAAATAGAAAATCCTCGACATTTCTGTCGAGGATATGTATGGTGGAGGCGAAGCACAGTATGCAAAATCCACTTTTATATTGTATCAATTGTTAAGTTTTATCAATGAATGTATTTATTGCTTTTTCAATCTCCTGCTTTACCTCAAAATAAGCTGCATCCGGATCATTCCATGACTTTATTGGTTTCCCATCTTTAGGTACAGCAACCAAGTCTTTTAATTCAGAATTTAACCAATCACATATTCTTAATATAACAGGAATAACAACGGCACTTTTATTTTTATGCCTTTCAAGCGCCATCTTCATTTCCTTTTCAAAACAGTATGGAGATACTAAGAAGTCTGTGCTGACCAATAATAATATGATATCTGCCGTTTTTAAATTTTCTAATATATCTTTTTCTAACTCACTACCGGCAATTAAACATCTGTCATTCCAAGTTTCTACCTTTTTATTTCGCTTTAACATTATTAAAGCTTTATCCAACTCTTTTTTCATACCTTCGTCTTCATGACAATATGATAAGAATACTTTTATCTTCTTTATTCCATTCTCTCTATCATAAGCATTCTCAATATCTACACCCCTTATTCTACTTATGTCAATAATATTACTGTGACCATTAAACTGTGATTTTATATTTTTTTGCTTATGTACTAAAAAGTCATTATTTAGTTTATATAAAAGAGTTGAATGTCGTCTTACACTAATAAAATTGAAAGTACTTTCACATTCCTCACATTCAAATTCATTATCATTTAAACTTGTATCAATAACACACTCCTCGCCACAATTAGGGCATAAAGATACTTGTTTTTGAATAATTAGCCCATTAACATTTAAAAACTTAAAATATTCATTAGCTTCTTCACTTGATATTCCAGAATATCTAGCGAATCTATCATAATCCAAACATTCTAGTTCTTTATTAGATAAACTATCTAGCCATTTCTGCAGTTTTTGATATAACCATTGATTCATATTCCTTATATTTTCTATATCCATATTCAAAATCCTTTACTCCAAAATCTTTATAGAAATGCATATATAAATACTCACAGCTGTTAGTATTATATCTTACTCTTAAATTTCTATCATCCTCAATCCAAATTACCTTAATCTCTGAAATTTTATTTGAATTCTCAATAGGATCCCTTAAAGCCATATATGTTTCTGAAGTATATATAGAGGCTCTATAGTTTTCTCCTTTAACTTTTGCACTAACATTAGTGCCATCACTGAATCTTAAATATGTAACTATACCATCTATTCCCGCCATATCTTCATTATCTATATCTTTACTATTTAATATATCTGTTATTAATAGCTGATCAAAATATCTAGTTATTGAACTTATTATATCAAATACATTATTATCTTTAGCCTTAGATTCTATATTTTTAACATTAATTTTTCCTTTGGCTTCTTGAGCAAAATTTTCAATAAGCTTGCTAAGTTCTACACTTTTTGATGAAATCATTTTATTATAAATCTGCTGATATAACTCTTCAGACATATTATATAATGCAACCTTATGTTTAGTATTAAAAGAATTAAATTGTAAAGTAAACATTTCAGTTACTATATCCATATATTTATTATATAAGTACTCTGGTTTATACTCTTCCTTATATAAACTTGTCTTTGGATAAACCTTGCAAATTGCTATTTTTTTTATTAAATCTATTTCTATTGGAATATAGCTATGCTCATCTATTAAATTGCCTTTAGCATCAAATTTTTTAATAAGATAAGCAAAAATCATTTTTATCTTACTTATTTCATTAGTCTGTAGATTTAATATACTCTTACATGCTACCAATTCTAATCTTTCATCCTCATTACTTAAAAGCGAAGTAGCTATATAATTGAAATTAGAATCTCTATCATATTTTTCACTAATAATATCATCTAATTTATCTTTATATCGTATATCATTATTAAAACCATATAAATTATGAATGTATACATCTTTTTGTTGACCATAAAAAAGTTCTTCGAACAAGTATTTATTTAATGTAGATTTACTAAGGCGTTTCTCATTAATTAGCATCGATATGTACTCATTTAAGTTACTACCGTCTTTAAAGTCTTCTTCATCTAAATCTTTTATAAAGTTTTTTAGCGAAGTTTTGGTTATATTGTTAGTTATTAGACTAGATAAAATAAAAATAATATCTCCCCCTATGATAAAACGATACATGTACTGTTAATTTTACAACATACATAATTATTCTACAACAATGATATTGCAATAGTTTTATTAATAATTTATCAACATGAAAAAAACTTTAATTATACTCTTCACTAAATATATACATTTTCATTTTATATACCTAAATTAAATCTACTTAATCACTTAGTTTACCTTTAATATTTAGGTGATGAACTGGAGTTTCATTAATTATCTTTAAGGTATCCTTAGGTAAATCAAGTAGTATTTCAATTTCGCTAGGTTCAAGGGATAAATTATAATTCTCAGACAATTCATTCATAAACTCTCTTGGTTTTAATACCTTTTGTTCCAACAACATTTGCACTGATGTTCTCAATAGTGAAGGTTGGGCTGTATGAAGTGTGTCATCCAAGGGTTCATTTTTCTTTATTCCCTTCTTTTGCATATTTCTCATTAGTTGTTGATAAGCATTACTATCTATGAGTCCTAGATTATATGAACGTCTAATCATAGCTGAGATTGAAACTTTCCATTTCTTTTTTAACTCAATATAGTAAGCCAGATTATCTGCATATATACCAACATCTTTAATAAATGCATATTTAGGTAGTAAAAAAGCTGAAGCAAATGCATGAGCTTGATTTTCTTTTTCTTTAAATTCATCCTTATTTAAAGTTTCGATATCTTCACTCCACTCATGCAACAGTATGTGTCCAAGTTCATGAGCTATGTCAAAATGGATTCTAGCTGCTGTCCCCTTATTTTTTGAGCATCCAATCAGGTATTTTTCTAATTTATCAATATTAATTAACTGGCTGAAAGCATCAATATCGTCTGTATTTGTTTCAAACATAGTCACAATTATTCCATTTTGTTCAACTAGATATATGATATTATCTATTGGTTTATCTCCAAGATTCCAAAATTTCCTTAATGCGATTGCAGCATCTTCTGGATTATCAAAATTTTCTTGTGGCAAATTGGTAGACGGAAACTCAATATATTCATTTAAGTATCTAAATATCTTTGAAATAAAGTCAACTTTTTGAATTTGCTCGCTCCTATATTTTTTACTTGTTGTAAGTAAAGCTCTAAAATAAGTAGAACCATTCTTAACTGATACTTCATCAGCCTCCAGGAAAAACCTTTTAGGAAACCCTAATACTCTACTCATATTTGCTATCGTAGTTAATTCTGGATTATTCAACTTATTATTTTCATACATGGAAACTGTTTGCCGTTGTAATTCAAGCTTTTCTGCCAACTCTGCAACAGTAAGCCCTCTATATATCCTTGCTGCTTTTAATCTTTCTCCATTAAATGCGGTTTTACTTTTCATTTCTATGCCTCCCCGAATAATTAAATTAATTATTCATTATTCCTGATGTCCTCTTCTTGTACTTTCTTTACATCACCCAGAGCCCCTTGGTCAATTTTATCCTTTGCCTTTTGCTTAAGTTTTAACCCGCTTGATGGATTTATATAAACTGGTTCTACTTCTGCAATTGACTCTGCTACTGAACTTTCATTAACTTCAATATAGTTACTCCAGTCTGACTCTTCAACAACGTTCAAATCACTCTTAATTATACAACATCTTAATGATATTAGCTCATAGTTACTGCTTCTAAACAGTATCACAGCGTGATGCTTTACAATATTATCTGGAATACTCAGGTCCTCAAATATCTTATGTACTATCTGTTGTATTTTTTCTTCGTCAAAATAACTTTGTTGCTGTAGAAAACTTAACTGCCCTTGAGAAGATGTTAAATCTTTATTTAGAGCTTCTGCTAATGCTTGAGCGTAGTGAGCACTTTTTCTTTTAGTAACCTCTTTTCTTAAATCTTCTATACGCTCTTCTCTCATTAAGGTATATAGCATCCCAGTACTTTTTTCAAATATGGGTTTCATTTCCCAGCTGCCACGTTTTGTAGGTTTTGATACATAATGCTCCTCTGGAAAGTTTTTGCTGATATTTCTATTTATGAAATCCCATATTCTATTCGGTGTGCCGTTTCCAGTATCTAATTCATTAATTTTTATATCAAGCTTTATGTCATCTCCAACTGCCTCAGATAAACTTTTAACAACTCTTTTGATAAAGTCTGATGACTTATTAACTAACTCCCCATACCCTTCCATGTAATCATCTCCTATTCCAATATTGATATATTATGTTAATATTGTAGGACATTTTTCTAAATCCGTCAAGTAAGATGTTAGTTTTTCATATTTTTATCGTATGTAGAGTTCTATTTACCTAAACATGTGTTATGAAATTTTTACGATAGACTCCTATTTCGCATAGTCCACCTTTAGTAAAATTAAGAAAGTCCTTATAAAACATCTTCTTTATAGGGACTTCAACTGGACTTAATTATTAAACTAATTTTTTTAACATCTCGCTTATTTCATATTGATTTAATGTATCCATATTTTTCTCTGTTACATTTAACCCCCATTCGGGCGTGCTTTTGCCTTTGGGATAGTCTCTACTTCTAAACAAATCATTGTCTTTTGTTAAATCAACTGCTGGAATTAGGAATATCTTACTTATGCCATTGTTATAAAATAAAATAGTAGCAATAAATAAACTTTCATCTGTTGTATCTATATCTTTTTTCTTAATTTTTATGTATCCTGTACTAGGTTTTCTTATAGATTTCACCTTAAACTTATAATATTTATCCTTTACTTTAGCACATATATTAGCGTCATCTAAGTTATTGTCCATCAAGTCAAGCCCCAGAGTTTTTAGTTTATCCCTAAGAAAAACTTTTGAGTACTTTCCTAGCTCAGTAGTACTCATGCTGAATAAATTACTTTGCAAACTTATCACTCCTCTACCCTATTTTTCAATTAATATTATATCTTTTGAAAGGCACAATCAAATTTGGATTTTTTAATTTGAGCTAAATTTCCCACTATCATTCTTAGTTCATTACCCATATGTCCGTAGCACTTACTTGATTTTTCTTAAATTTTTTGGTATCCCAAATACCCATACCTTAAAGTTACAATTATAAGTATCATAGGTAAGAAACTATCTAATGATTTTAGCAATATATATGTCATTAGGCGATATTTCTATAACGCTTAAAAAGAGTGACCTTTTTTATAGAAGACTTGATTTTGTAAGCTTCATAATCCTTTAAAATATTAAAGACCACGTTGAATATTACTTCAACATGGTCTTTATAAACAATTACCTTTTCAACATAATTCTGAATGAACTTTTTACACTCAGGTATATTTCTTTCCATTACAAATCCTCTGAACATAGAAAACAACTGTTTCACCTGTTCCTCCATTATCTTAGGTGCCTGGCTTCTACTTTCTTGTTCTTTTACAGAGACCTCCAGTTTCGTCTTTCTCTCCTTTAACTCATCCATTTTAGCTTTAAATTCTTCGTGCGCAAATCCTTGCATTATTGCACTTACTATATTATTTATCTGCTTATCTATATCTTCTAATTCTTTTAGCATTACTTCTGTTGATACTTTTTCTTTACTAGCTTGCTCCTGTATATGCAGATTGATTTTTTCTACAAGTATAGGGATTGCATTGTCATTCAAAATATGTTTCTCTAGTTCTGACAAAACAAATTCTTCAATGTATTCTTTTCGTATTTCCTTATTATCACAGTCCCTTTTCTGCGTTCTGCTTCCACACCTATAAGATACATACATAGGCTTATTATTCGGTTTTCTCCTGTTTCCTTGCATTGCTGAACCACATTCACCACAGAATATTAGTCCTGAAAGCAAGTATATTTCCTTTGCCTTGTTTGCTCCAGGAGCCTTTTTTCTTGCCACCATCATTTCCTTTGCTTTTTCGAATGTATCTTTTGACACAATAGCCGGCATTCCGCCATCAACTCTAATTACCTCACTATTATCTTTAAATAGATGACTGTTTCTCTTTCCAAAGACATCCTTTTTAGAACTTTTATTAAAAACATATACTCCTGAATACTTCTCATTATCTAATATGCTATAGATACTATTCTTGCCGAAAGTATTACCTGCTTTTGTCTTCCAATCTTTTTCATTAAGATAATCTATAATATTAGCATAACTGTAACCATTAATATACATATCAAATATCTTTCTTACTATCTCTGCTTCAGCTTCATTTATTATATACTTTTTTTCTACATCTACGTTATATCCCAAAGGAGGTTGTCCACCTGTATGTCTGCATTGATAAGCTGTTTCTTTCATACCTTTCATAACTTCTCTTGCAAGATTGGCAGAATAATATTGTGCCATTCCTTCGATAACCGATTCAAGGATTACTGATTCTGGACTTCCATCTAAGTTTTCTACAATACTGATAAGTTTGATACCGTTAGCTCTTAGTTTACGTTTGTAGATAGCTGAATCATACTTATCTCTTGAAAACCTATCTAACTTATGAACTATTACTGTATTGAATAGTCCTAATGCACTATCCTTTATCATTTGCTGAAACTCAGGTCTTCTATCTGATGTAGCTGATTTGGCTTTATCTGCATATATCTTTACAATTTTTATATTATTTCTCTTAGTGTATTCTTCTATTGCCCTTACCTGAGCATCTATGGACTCATCCCTTTGGTTATCTGATGAATATCTTGCATATATTGCAGCTGTATTCACAGCCTCTAAATCACTTCTACTATTAGGCATTATAAGCTCCCCCTTTTTCAGCAAGATATATTTGTGCTAAAAGTTTAGCTGCTTCATTATAAAATTTAGCATTACTTTCTTCAGATACTTTTTCTGATTTATTTGTTTCGCAAGGTTCATAAATTCTTTTATATAATTTTTCCCTACATATTTTAGATTTTACTGATTGCATATTTTCACCTCCTGTATTTTGTTGCCTTTGACATCGACATTATCAGCAGTGCCGATATTTTAGGAATATTGTATACATATATCCATGTTTTTCCAATACCTCAATATATAATATATATTTTCTGAGACTTATTGGATACATTCAATTACTTCACAAAAGCTCACTATTGGAATCTCATTATCATGGCACAGATTTACTAAAGTATTAATATTAAATATTTCAGCATCTTTTATTGACCATAATAAAACTGCTTCAATATATCCACTTTTAATATCTTCAAATAATTCATGAATCTCGAAGTCTTCTCCGAATTCATCAATATATTCTTCTATTTCAGATGTATGATCGGATAGTTCAAAGCTCAGCCATTGAAGCCTTCCATACCCTGTAGAAAGATTTTCTCCTGTTTTTTTCTTTCTTATATATACTCCTATTCTTTTTTCTATGATTTTTATTAATTCTTTCATACTATCCTGCTCCTTTCTAATCCTAATATTAGTTTTTATATATAGAATACTTCATAATATCTTATTTACCATATACTCTAATCAATTTCACAAGGGCTTGCAGGGCGCAAACCTCTATTTAGCACTTTAGTCGATGATATTCCTGGGAATATGCAACAGACGCACCCTTTTCTTTTCCCTTCCGTTTATCTTAACAGCTTTTTTAGGTAGGTTCTGTGGATTCTCCGACTCCTGAGATTCAGTTTTAATCATTTCAGCCGCAGCTAGGTTCTTCCACATCATTTTAGGAATTATTGATATTCTCCTATTACTCTTCGACAAGAAGCTGTTGACAGCATCATAGGTAATTTGAGGGTATAGATAGTAAAATTCATTGTCGCAATAACCTATGAATTCACCAGTTCCAAATGAAAACTCCGTTTGGTTCGTTCCAACTAAATTTTCAACACGGATCTTTCTGGTGTTGAACATCTCTTTCAAGGCCTCAATAAACACGACCTCAACGTTCTGCTCCTTGATTAACTCAGATTGATTTGCGATTATGTCCTCGAACACCTTCTTCGATGTATTAAGAAGTTCTTCTCGCTTATTTTGGTCTATAACCTCGTTAACATGTGCATACTCCAAGAATACATAAAATGCGACTTCCAAATATGCAGCGGCATCTGACACTCGCCCATGCACATTCGAAGAGTTATAAGAGTGTCTTAGCTCCTCAAATTGAGCTTTTATCTCCTGAGTAAGTCTATCTCCATTATTAATAATAAACCTGATAAAACCTAACATCGATTCCCTTAGCTTAACACTGTTGTGCTGTAGTTCTGTTAAGACATCAAGGTTGATTTCGCTCTTCACTATCTCAAGACCTATATATCGAGCATTAGAAGATTGCCCTAATGGAAGGTCTTCTCCTGTGGCTATCGCCATCCCCCTTGGAATGTAGGTTGCTTGAAGGTCTGTGTTTGAATTCAAGCGACCCCTTCCTGTTCTGTCACCATACATTCTGAGCAGCTTTTCAGCTACTCGTCTCATCAGCATTGCCTCCGAAGGTATTGAGTTAGGGTGGTAATCGTCAACTAGAAGTAGTGAATCCTTGAGACAATGTGCTCTCTTTTCAATGGAGTTTTCCGTATCCCTAAAGCTGGCAGGAGGTGAATTATAAGCGAAATCCCCAAAATGAGACAGAAGCATTTTTGCGATGAAAGTCTTTCTGCTGCCTGTGATTCCATGAAGCCATACAATGAAGTCAGGGCTGAGCCCAGCATCCTTGAAGCACTGAACTAGCGTTGAAAGATATACTACAGCAAGCATTGGGATTGTAACCTTTAGCGATGCCAAGTTTAGTATCTTCAGACTCATTCCAATTGCGCTCTTGATATCAGTGATTTTCGACGGCATCTTGTAAAGACTAAGACCCTTGTCTAACTCAACTTTCACATCTTCTGCCCCAATTGCCCCTCCATAGTGAAGATATACTCTTCTATTTTCCGCAAGATTACACCATCCTGTATGAGTAAAAATCTGTTCCCTCTGCTTCATCCCGCTTATCCTTTGGATTACCTCCCTGACCTTATCCTTATATCCCTGACCAGAGAAAATTATAGCCCCTGAGCCGCACTCCTTAATGAGCCAGTTCATACTTTCATACTCCTCTAGCTTTATATTCTGAGCATTTATCGGCAACCCGTTTTCAAGCAACCCCTCAACACATACGAAGTGCTCCTTCTTAAGTCCATCCGTCTTGATTATTTCCTTCGTTATCCGCAGTATGAAGTTAGCCAATGTAACCTTGGCGCCCTTAAATAGCATGCATAGGTTACCTTTTTCGTCCAGATATATGTCTTTGATGAATCTCAATCTATCGAGATAATAACTGTACTTAGGGTCACTTGGGGGATCTATCTTGGTTACTTCATATAGGAAAGCGGATGGACTATTTTTGATTTTGCCGTCTTCATCCTTAATTATCTTATTAAAACACTTGCCTATATGCTTCCTTCTGCATCCAAAAGTTGTGCATCGTGGTGTTCCACATCCGTCCTCACTGTTGTCTCTTTCCTCTATCAGCTTTTGAATCCTCTCTTCGCTGCGAGTATCGTGCTTGTGGCACATCCTGGAAAAGTGATAGGCAAGCGCCTCATTATCCGAATTCACAAGCAAGCATATAATAAGAAACCAATCGTCCTCGGGAAGACCTTCCTTCATCTGTATCTCCATAGCTTCCTTGAACATTGGACAGTGCTCAGAAAATTTCGTACACTGATATTCTGCAATTTTATCGCTCATCCCCTGCTCTGACATTTCATATGAAAAAGATCGGTTGTTTCCACCTTGTTCTTTTGCTACTGGTTTGCTCTTCCCCGACATAATCTCAAGAAGCCAGTCAGGTGCAGCAGCAATGTCAATTTCATCAGGGCTAAGCCCTTCAATCCATTCATATTGACCACCGTTTTTATGAAATGAGGGGGGCATAATTGTCTGTTGCCCCGTCCCCAGAAAAGCAAGTTCTTTGTGATTTCCCCCCAGAGTGATTTTGAATTTTTTTGTGATTGTGCCAACTGGTGTCTTATACAGAAGCCTCTTTCCTTCCCCCGGCGTCTTGAAAGACCATGTCTTTGGTAAATCACCCTTGGAAATCTCCTCTAATACAGATAGCGCCTCTTCCCCATCTATATCAATGCCAACAATACTGGACCTTTCCCCCAGAGCCAGTCCAAATGAAGGACATAAAGACCCTCTGAACCATCCATCAATAGTATACAGAGTAGTGTTAGTGATATTGGTCCAACCTTTAGTCATTGGAATTTTTCCTTCGCATTCAAATATAGGCATTCCCTTAGAGGCAAGCTCCTTTGCCGCCTTCTTCATCTTTTCAATTACAGCCACATCCATGCTCCCACCTCTTTCAATTATTACTCTTTTATTTTGATTACAGCCACTGGATAGTCACCGTCTGTATAAAACTTCACTTCACCAAAAGTTTTTGATGTTATCCCATCAAAATTCAAGTTAAAGCGTTCAATAACTTCTAATACTAATTGCTTGGCATAGATATGCCCCTTCCCCCCGCTAAAACTAACGTTGAAATAATTTTCATTACCGGGAATATCTTCTGACACAACAACTGAATCTTTCGTGAACCCAATTTGCAGCTTGGTTGGTTTTTTCAACTCTTTCATAACAAAACCAGCAAAGGTGATTCTATTACCATGCTTCTCAGTGCGAACAGCAGTCATAGCGCCAGGTTCACTCCATACTTTTTTCAAGCCCTTGCTCTTGGAAGCTTCAACCTGTGTTAAATCAAAAGTTTCTTCATCAGTTTCTTCATCAGTTTCTTCATCAGTTTCTTCTACTGATTCTGTTCTTTCTTCTGCCTTTGTTCCTTCTACTTCATTTAACTCATTTTTCTCTTCAATGTTTTCTTGACTCTTTACTGAAGTGTCACCATCTTCAAGATTGCAATCGTTCGTTTCTAAAAACTCCTCATTTTTAATCATTCTATTCTCCTCCCCATTGATTTCTATTGTTTCTTTTTTTCTAGCATGAAGTTCCATTTCACTTTTTTCTGCTTCTATAATTTGGTTTTCTTTTACTTTTATCATAGTGATATTCCTCCCTAAAGGCCCTGAGAGCCCTGATTATTTTGCTTAGCATCTCTTCAATTTTATTTTGAATTTTGAATATAGCTCCTTTCTTATATCTCAATCTCTTCTAAATCCTCAGGTTGATATATTCGTTGCTCAGATATTTCCCATGGCTCACTAGCTGTAAAGTTATAAATATTGAGATAACCCTTGTCCATCTGCGTATCGATTGAAACATAGCGGCCTACTAGACTATTTTCATCGAAACTTCCATCGGTCGATTCTAACGAGGTTGCCTCAAGCAATTTTTCAATAAGCATCGTATTATTAGCAAACAGTAGGAATGTCCTGCTCGCTCCAAATTGATTCCTAACGTGTATCTTTAAAGCGTCGCTTTTAGGATATCTGACAACTTCTGCACTATCGATTTTCACATCGTAATTCCCTTCAGTAATTTCTTCATTTCTTTTAAAAGCAAACATAATATCGCTCCTTCAAATTTATTTTTAATCTGTTAAGTTGATGAGTTTACAACTTTCATCAATTTGAAAAAAAGTATTATCCTCCTTTCGTTTGTTGTTATTACTTGTTACAAACATATAATAAAGCATTTAAATATACCTCTCGTAGAAAATAATAAAGCATTTTTTCATCGATTTTTTTCAATGACAAAAAAAGAAAGAATTGATAAAATAGATTATTTATCGATTCTTTCTAACCTTCTCTTCAATTAATCCTAAATCAATTTTATATAAGCTTTTTTCCGCTTTATCTAATCCTCCGTTTATGTTGCCTTTATCATCTTTCTCTCCATTAACTTTTTTATCTATTCCTTTGTTCAAGTATTTTATTCTATTCTTGCCCAATTCATTATAAAATTCTATCATCTTATCATCAGGTAGAGCCATGAACCTTGTATAAAATAAATTTACTTGATCTTTAATAATATTCACCTCTGTTTTGTTTCTTTCAAGCTTTGTTAAACTATAGCAAATATCCGCGATATTATGAGAAATTACTCCCCACTCTCTTTCATCTCCATACTTTTCCCATAAATTCCTTTGTTCAACTATTGTATCATTTACTTTTTCAAGCCATTCTTCTGCCTCTTCCTCTGTTGTATATTGACCCCTAATAATTTTTTGAAAGTAAGGTTCATTTTCATTCTCGCATAAGCTTATCAATAATACTGTTGTAATAACATTATATTCGTATCCTATATAATTTCCTTTTGACTCTTGAATCAAGTTTATTTCTTCATTTAAAAAGTATGGTCCTTTTCTTACTTTCTTTATTCTCTTTATATTCTTTACCATCTTTCTATCATTTGTTTTTTTTCTCTTCTTTATTTTAGTTACTTCTTTTACGTTATTTACCCCATATACCTTTTTTACTTTGTTATGCCACTCAAGTAAGTCTGTTTCGAGCAGAAACTCCATTATTTTATCCAGATGATTTTTCTTCGTTTCATATTCCCATCCTTCATTATTCCACCGAGGTACTAAATCAATAATATCTTTTTTTGTAAAAGTCTTCATTGTTGTTCCTCCAAAGTTTAAAGGTATTGTGTTACAAAAAAATAAAGCCTAATCACAGTTTATATGACTTAGCTTTATTTATTATAAAAATATTATTCAATTTTTAGTTGGAGCTATAGTTAACTCCTGATATTTATTCCTTAATTTTTTTATTATTTAATTGTGCCTTTTTCTAATAATGTACCAACTACGACTAACACCTTACCAACTATTTTTGCTGTCATTTTTACTATTATTTTCACACTCATCTTAAACTCTCCTCTTATACATATTATTTGTATACTTAGTATTCACTGGAAAGCATCATTACGCTATGCTCAGAATCGTCGATTGCATATATCTTAGCATCTATTGGTTCGCTAGCTGAAAATAGATATACTTTCTTATATGGCTCTACCTCCTGTTTATGGATAAGTTCTTGGTTGAAGCCATTATTTGACTTTATGCTTCTAAGTTCAAATACCTGTAAATAATCAATTGTAAACTTTTCTTTTTTCTTTAGTTCGTCTATAAGGCTCCATAATAATAGTCCTAACTGTATACTTATGGTTTCATTTACTCCTTTTGTTATATACCTTTCATTATCAAACATTTTACAAAATTCCCTTCTCTTTCATACTGCAAAATTTATTACCTTGCCCGACTATTATATGGTCTAAAACCTCTATCCCAATTATTTTTCCTGCTTCCTTTATTCTTTTAGTTGCCTCTATATCTTCAGTTGAAGGGTCTGTTATACCGCTTGGATGGTTATGAAAAACTATTACAGATGCAGCATTAGAGAGAACCCCTGTCTTAAATATTTCCCTTGGATGGAAAATTGAGGAATTTAGTGATCCTACACTTACAATGGACACTGAAATAGGTTGATTTTTAGTATCAAGGCAACATACTATTAGCTTCTCTCTATCCGAATCCTCTAAGAATCTTCTTCCAAGCTCTGCAGCATCTGATGGTGTCCCTATTGTTCTTCCTTCATACAAAACACTAGATTCACGCACTATCTTTATTGAAACTACACTAACCCTTTTTGCTGGTATCTTACTTTTCTTATTTTCATTTAGAATTAGCTCCATTTGTTCACTGGCTTCTATTTTTTTCTTTTCATCTAAGTATTTTTTCATATTTTCCTTACTCCTCATTAAAATCTTTTGTTGGACAATAGTATTATTTCATCCGCTTGATTTACTGGTAATTTATCATTTTTGGCTATAACGACTACTCCATCCATATACTTTTTAGTTAGAAGATATATGTTAAACTGCTGAATGCTATTTATCCTCTTATTAATGGTACTTGGTTTTACCTTTTGTTTAACCTGATATTCTATAAAGTCCTTGTATTGGCTAATATTGAACTCTCCAGTAAAAATAACTCCTGAGCTTTCAATAAAAGATATAAAGCTATTAACATCGAAAATGTATGATTTTATAGTTGCTAGTGCCTTATTCCTTTCTTCTAAATCAGTTTTAAATTCTTCTATTATTTTCTTCCCTTCCTTACCTATAATGAACTCTACAGGTAGTCTAGGACTTAGATGGTTTGTCACAGGTGTTAAATTTTCTTCTATTATTTGTTGCTTAATAACACTTTTCTTTTTAGCAGCTGCCATTTTTATTCCCTCCTATTTTAATAAACCTACAATTTACTGATAGCAGTAAGAAAATATATTTTTGAAATAAAATAACACCTACTCTCTTCCTACTTGAGATTAGGTGTTTAAATATAATCGCTTACCCATTCTTCTAATTCATTTTTAAAATCTTCTTTTCTAAAGAAAATACTTAATGCACACTCATTATTGTATAATATGCAAACTGTAACTAAAGTACAACTATCTAGAATCTGTTCATCAACCCATTCAGGCGTAGAACCTAATAATCCATCATCCTCTGGACTGAGTCCTATTTCTTCTAGGTCTGTGATGTTGTCGCCAGCCTCCAGGTACACCATTATACCGCACTCTTTTAGAGAAAATTCTTCTATATCAGTTCCTTCAGGCAGTCCAAGATTCCTGTAGATATTTTTGAAGTGTTCCTCCAGTTCCTCTAGTACCTCTTTGCTCATTACCTGCTTTTCCTTCAAAAGCTCAATGTCTTGTAGTTTCTTAATAATTCTCATTTTTATTCCTCCTCATTTTATTTCTATCTTAGTAGCAGATTTCCATATTTCTGCTATTAAAAACCTCAATTTTTCTATGTTCCCATACATCTTGAAAGTAATCTATAAGTACATCCATTACAGTATCAAAAACAAATTCCTTGGTATACCAAGCTTTTGAAACTGTTGTATATTCTTTTCCATTAGCCATAAGAAATATAATTTCATATTTACCATCGCTAATTTCATCGCCTAT
The DNA here is from genome assembly GCF_023656515.1 of Clostridium swellfunianum. NCBI lineage: Bacteria > Bacillati > Bacillota > Clostridia > Eubacteriales > Clostridiaceae > Clostridium > Clostridium swellfunianum. The sequence continues at coordinate 1,875,757 of NZ_JAMOFV010000006.1, read as the reverse complement.
TATGGTTACTGACTCACGAATTACCTCTTCTGTTATTCTCCTATAGAAGTCTGCTAACTCGCAACCTATGTTAGAGCCTATTGTGTACTCTTCAAGGTCTTTTATATTCATATCATTAAGTTCACATTCAAGCCTTCTTTTATAGGTATTTAGTAAAAATCCCTTTATCATAGTTTCTCACTCCTTATCGAATCTTCTTTTTATATAAATATTTTTTATTTATTCATTCTATCAATATTACTAACTTTCTTTGAAAAATATATAAAGACCCTTAACCATTTTTTAGGTTAAGAGCCTCTAATCTTCTATGTATCCTTTTATATTGTCAGGTGTTATATTCAGCGGCATTACCACTGTAATACTAAAGTCACTGCTAAGCAAAATAGTTGCGTTTGTAAAAACTTTTCCATTCTCACATCTTATTAAATCAACAAATTCTGGTATAGCATCACACTCTAAATCAATAAAATTCTCCTGTTTAATTAACTCAAACTCATCTTTGTTCTCAACAAGAATAATATATCCTCCTAAATCCCTAACTATATGCCTCTCTGTTCCATAGGCTTCATCTAATAATAAAATTGTCTTTTGAATACTGTTTAGCACCTCATTTGGATATGAGGTTATACTGTTTAAATGTTCTCTCTTAAATATTCTCTTCATTTCAATACCTCCTCACTAATTAGAAAAAGTCAATATCAGCTTACTCTACATACTGATATTGACTTTCATTTACATGTATATAATATATATTTATAAATAGTATTTGTTACATTAAACCACATTTAGCTTATCCTGGATTTTATATTATTGCTTTTGTATTACTTCTGGCAGTAGCCTTATCGACTTGTCTTCTTCTGTTCCTTTTAGTATAGACATATATTGTATTGCTTTTTCAGGCTCAAACTTATCTTCATGAATTAAGTTTAGCATGTCAATAATTAAATCAATTCTTGTTTCCTTATCAAATTTATTATTCAAAACTAATATCTCTTTTTGAGATTATACTCTTTATAATTGTAAGTTTATTTCCTCAACGCTTGCTAGCTCTATATCAATATCTCCCACAAGTGTATATTGATCCTGCTTCTCCCTAATATCGTACATCAACTCGTGCAAATTCTCTTCTGCATATTCTTCAGCTTGCTCTTCACTTTCTGCCTCAATTTCAATTTCTCCAGCATGAGACTCAGTCCAATAAATACCTATCTTAAATTTTTTCTTATTATCCATATTTCAACTCCCTATCCCAAATATTTTATTTTCACTGATATTAAATATTTATATAGTCACTGTTTTTTTATAAATTTTTTTACTAAATCCATGTTTAGTGCAATTAAATGTAATGACTGACTTATAATAAAACATATGCTTAACATGCTTTAATGCAGCTTTAATTTTAATAAGGTAACTTTTCATATAATTTAACTCTTATTTTGTTTATTCTTAGAATTAATTCTTTTTATCTCCTGAAGTCTTTTATCAATATCTACATCTTCACGTGCCATAAAGAGTGTTGTATAGGTTTCATTTGGCGCTGGAATTAAGTTGTAAAACTCAGATAATATAGCTTCACTACCTACTAAATACACAGGTATATTGGCTTTTTCCATAAATGCGCTGTGCCCTTTAAGAAGAACACTCTGGGCTATTAGTCCTATAGTTTCTGGAGTCATATAGTTTAAATCATAAAGTATCTGCGATAATAACAAAGTACTCCCATTTTTGTATCCAGAATCAATATACTTCTCAGCATAACAATATCCATTCGGCTCATTTTTCCACACTTTTTTAATAACTTTTTGGTATGCATTAACTGCTACACTTTTATACCCAAACTTAACTCTCGATATAAATGAGAAAGAATTGTATGCATAGGCATTGGCTAAGGCTTCTTCAATTGGGTCATCCGGATGTTTTCCAATAGCCGTCCCTGTATGATACTTTTTTCTTAAATAATCAATGTAATATGGAACTGCCTCTTCTCTTGAATTAGCAGTTATAATCTCAATTGTAGTTGCTGCACTTTCAACAATATGATGAAAAAATTCGTGATGAAAGATTTCAAACAAAACAAATGACATAACATCCCTTAAGTCAGAAAATAGAAATAATGAGTTACCAAGACGGTTTACAATATTTCTACAGTACTCTAGAAGTTTATCAATATAGATGTATATTCCCCATTCATCAAAAGGTTCAAAATGAAATGGCCGATAAAATGCTATTGCATCTGCCGGCATTCTTTCATAATCTAACCTTACCATAATATCTTTTATATTTTTATAATCATTCCATACCCTGTCTGCATCTATTTCTCTTTTACCTGCGCTTTTCTTGATTTTTTCAAGATTATCCTTTGTAGTTCTTGCTGCCCTATTTACTGGAATACCATAAAGACTAGTTGGTCCTGGTACATTAATATCAGCCACATATGTTTCAATTGAACTACTTAGTCCATTCTCCCACAGAAATCTAATACATGGAATTTCTCTTTGCGGATCTATATTTGTACCCTCTATCCATTTATAAAAAGCAGAATAGTTTTCTATGTGCCCCATATTACCCACTACCTTATTTCAAAATAATCATTACTTTTTAAGATGATACTATTTTCCAATTACATATTTACCCCAAAAGTATTATATTTTCTATTTATTTTTCCACAAGCTTCTTCATGAAATAAATCAGTTGTATTAATAATGGAATAAGGTGAAAGTTCATTAATAAACTTCCTAACATTTTTTTCTATAGGATCTTTAGGATTAAAGAATAATTCTTCACTTTCAAAATCTTCTCCATCTGTTATAAAACCTAAGTCTATTCTTTTTGTGGTTTGTTTTTCTAAGCCATCTTCAAGAATTTCTATTTCTGTTGTTTCTAAATAAACCTGATCTTTTGATTGAATCATTACTACTGAAATAATATCAGGTTTTAAATACTCCCTATATCTTCTTACTAATTTATCATAAAAATTAATAGTACTATAAATTAGATCCATTTATTTTCCACCCCTTTCTTAATACATTATTCTATAAAAAACATTTTTCACCTCTTATTTCTCTAATTAAATATGAAAAACACCAGAAATTAATTCTAGTGTTTTTACATTAGAAGCTTATAGCTCCATTTCATCAAGAATATCTTTTAGCTTCTTCAATTCCTCAACAGATAAAGTAACACCCTTTCCCATCTTCTTATGTTCCGTATCCCAGTCCCTAATATCATACTTAGCCTCTTTATCATTCCAACTTATTAGATTTAATTCTTTCTTCCACCCCTTAGCTGATTCTGAAAGGACTCCTGTAGTTTCTTTTATTTCAAATTTTATGTCTGACATTTATTTATTCACCTCAATAATTAAAATGTGAAATTGAATTTATAAATATAGCTATAGTCCTTAAATTTTTATACTGCTGCGCTCATAAGCTCTGCTTGCTTTATAACTATATTCACAGCGCCATCTGCTTTTTCAGGAGGATATTTGTATTTTCTAAGTAGTCTCTTAACCAGCCTTCTCATGGCAGCTCTTGCTGACTCCTTCCTATCCCAATCTATAGTCTTATTCTTCCTTACCATATCAGTTAATTCATGAGCCATTGCAATTAAGGTTGCATCTTGCATTTCTTCTAGTACTTTAGGATCAGCTACCAATGCTTCATAGAAAGCATATTCTTCTGTTGATAAACCTTTTTCTTCCCCTTCTTTTACAGCGGTTACTATGTCTTTAGATAGATTTAGTAATTCTTCTATTACTTCAGCACTTGTAATCATTCTGTTATTATATTTCTTCATAAGTTCCTTAAGTTTCTTCGAGAATAGCTCTGATTTAACCACATTGCTTCTTTGAAATACTCTTATGTTGCCATTAAGCAGCTTTCTAAGGAGTTCAGCAGCTATATTTTTATGCTTCATATTTTTGATGCTATTCATATATTCCTCAGAAAGTATTGATATTTCAGGATTAGCTTGATTAGTAGCTGCAAATATATTAAATACTCCTTCTTGCTGAATAGCTTGCTCTATTATTACTTCTATTCTTGCATTAACCTCATTAGCCGTAAGCTTACCTCTGTTGGCAACCTTGCAAACACCTGCTTTTACTCCTTTGAAGTATTCTATCTCTTTCTTTTGCTCTTCATTAAGCAAAGCTCTACACAATGTTTCAGCTTGGCTAAGAGCTGTTGCTTCCCTAATAAATAGCTTAGAATCTTCTTCATCAAAGCCTAGTACATAGTTAATACCTTTTAAAAGTACATCTAATCTACCCTTTTCTGAATCTCCAAAGAAAGCTTTATAATCAAAGCCGTAGAAGAAATCTTTCATTATCTCTAACTTTTCTAATGCTATATTTAATGCCTTGCTTACATCAGGTATTTTGTCTTTATCCCTATTAGTGTATTCATTTAATGCATTTTTAAGCTCTGCTGCCATGCCTATATAGTCAACAACAAGGCCTGCTTCTTTATCTTTATATACTCTATTTACTCTAGCAATTGCCTGCATTAGGCTGTGACCCTTCATAGGTTTGTCTACATACATTGTAGCCATGGAGGGAACATCAAAGCCAGTTAGCCACATATCCACTACGATAGCTATCTTCATTTCACTTTTCTCATCCTTGAATTCAATAGCTAAATTTTTTCTATAGTCCTTGTTGCCTATAATATCATGCCAAGCTTCATCATCTTGATTGCTTTCAGTAAGAACTACCTTTACTTTATTAGTCCAGTCTGGCCTTAGATTTAGTATCTCTTTATATAGATTTATAGCTATCTTTCTGCTCATACACACAATCATAGCTTTCCCTGTAAGCACATATTGTCGTTCTTCATAATGCTTTATTATATCACTGGCAAGCATTTCAAGTCTTTGCTTAGAGCCTATTATAGTTTCTATTTTAGATAAGTCCTGTTTAGATTTATCTATAACATACTGTGTGGTTTCCTCAGCTATTTTAGAGTACTCAGTATCTATCTGTTCTAAAACTTCTTCATCAAGCTTTAACCTAGCAGTTCTATTTTCATAGTAAATAGGTACTGTAGCACCATCCTCAACTGCCTGTGTCATATCATATATATCAATATAATCTCCAAATATTTCTCTTGTAGATTTATCATTAAAATCAATTGGCGTCCCTGTAAAGCCTATAAAAGTAGCATTAGGAAGAGCATCCCTCATATTTTTAGCATACCCATACTTCCATTCCCCTGTAGTCCTGTCAAACTTAGCTTCTAAGCCATATTGGGAACGATGAGCCTCATCTGCAATAAATATGATATTGCTTCTTTCAGATAACACATCTGGATTTTCATCAAACTTCTGAATAGTAGTAAATACGACGCCTCCAGCATTTACTCTTAATAGCTCTTTCAGGTGTTCCCTATCCTTAGCTTGCTTAGGTTCTTGCCTAAGTAGCAGCTTTGAGCAAGCTGCAAAGGTAGAATATAATTGATTATCCAAATCATTTCTATCAGTTAATACTACAACTGTAGGATTATTTAATTTTGGATCTGTTACAATCAATCCTGTATAAAATACCATAGAAAAGCTCTTGCCACTTCCTTGGGTATGCCAAACAACCCCTACCTTTTTATCCTTGTTAGCTAAGGCTTCCTTTGTTCTATTAACTGCCTTAGTTACAGCAAAATATTGATGGTAACCAGCCACAATCTTTACGGTATTGCCCTTAACATCTTGAAAAACAATATAGTTTCTAATAATATCCAGTAATCTATCTTTTCTAAATACACCTTCAAGTAGAACATCTATAGGATTAAAATCACCTTTTGGTGCCTCTCCCTCTCTAGATTTCCATACCATATATCTAGTAAAATCAGCTGAAATAGTTCCCATGCTTGCAGTTACTCCATCTGATATTACATTAAAGGCATTATAGTGAAACAATGAAGGTATATCCAACTGATAGTTCTTTATCTGATTATAAGCATTCTCTATAGTAGTATCATCCTTCATTGCATTCTTAAGTTCAAACACAACTAAAGGGATACCATTAACATATATAATTATGTCAGGTCTTTTTGTCTTAAATTCCTTGATAGTATATTGATTTACTACCTTAAAATCATTAACTTTAACATTTTCAAAGTCTATAAGCTTAACTTGAAAGGTTTTTGGTTCATCATTCTTTTTATAAGGTATAAGTACTCCTTCAACCAACAACTTATGAAAGGCTTCATTAATTTCTGCCAGCTTAATAAGACCTAAGCTTCTTACCTGTTTATAAGATTCTTCAAGTATATCCTCTGTTATTCCTTTATTAATACGAGCTACATTCTCAAAGAAGTAATCCTTAAGGATAACCTCGCTGTGGTCCCGCTCAATATCAGGACCATATATATATTCATACTCTAAAGACTCAAACTGCTCTATTATTGCTTTTTCCAAGGTGTCTTCCGTAAATGGCATTGGTATCACCTCACTTTTATAAGTTTATTTCTAGATTGCTTAGGTCTATTTCTCCCGACATTAGCTTAAGTAACAACGTATCTCTCAATTGAGACAACGTTCTGTTTTGTTTAGAGTTTTTTAATATAGTAGTTATCATAGGCGATGCTATGGCACAAAATTCTTTAACCTTAGGATTGTCTTTTGAAAATATATAGAGACTTAATATATCTTTCTGGTTAATTCCTGGTATTGCTGCCTTACAACCTGCTGTATGTAATAAATGTCTTATATACTCAGACTGAAAATGAAAATATGAAAACATATTGAATGCCTTATCTCCAAAATCTAGCAAGAATACATGTTCATTCAATACAAACGAATCATATGGAAAACCCTCGCCAAACATTGAAAAATTAGGCATGAAATATCCCGGTTTCCCTCCATCTTTATAAATAAGGAGTTCGTACCCTGAAACTATTCCTCTTGTCATATTTACTGCGTAATCTACTGGAACATATTTAGTTTTGGAATAATCAAAATATCCTATTCCCTTGATACTTTCTGCGCCAACACTTGGCATACCTGTATCAAATCCACTAACTCCTCCTTTAGGTCGCTTTCCAGTTTCCAATTTAGGTTGTAATTCTTCAACTTTCTTTATCTTCAATTCTCTAGGTATTAACCCATATTCTGTGTCTATAAACTCACTCTCAAAAAAAGGTTCAAATTTTACAAACCACGATGTATATAATGTAGTTGCAAGCTCTACTAAATTATCATTTATCTTATTATTTACTTCTATTTTAGCATCTAAATCAGATAATATCTTAGCAATTGATTCTTGTTCTTCTATTGGTGGTAACATTATTTTTAAACTAGCTAATTCAGTATAGGTTATTTGTGGAAATGTCCCTGACCTAGTTTCTGCTAAAATTTGAAGTCTATTAATAGTATCTTCACCTTTTAGTAACTGAAATAAAAATTCTGTGTTTACATTTTTACTACTTTTCCTTAAAACCATTAGCTTTGTAGAAGCAACATAATCTTCTGCATCAAAATTAATATAGGCAAATCTTTTATTTTGAGGTCTTATTTCACTATATAAAATATCCCCCTTTTGAAAGCTTTTTTTAAACTGACCTTTCAGATCTTTATTATCGACATAAGTATGATTTAAAACTTTTCCCTCTAATACATCTGAAGTATTAATTAAAACAATTTTATCTTTATTAAATTTATGCTTAATAGACACACTCTCTACAATATCACCAAGTTTTACTTCCTCCCAAGCACTAGAACCCATATCCAATTCCTCCTAGACTTTTCCTAATCTCCTCCTCTAAGCGTTTGGATTTAGCAAACAACTCACTAAGCTCGCTTGTCAAGGACTCCATTTTCTCCTCAAAGGGTACTCCATCATCTTCAGTATCTTCTATTCCAACATATCTTCCAGGAGTCAATACATACCCATGTTCATCTATTTCATCTATACTTGTAGATTTGCAAAAACCTTTTATATCCTCATATACATTATCATTTTTCCAATTATGATAGGTGTCGACTATCTTTTTTATATCTTCTGCATCTAGATCTTTAACTCTTCTATCTACCATATGACCTAGATTTCTAGCATCTATGAATAATACTTTGCCCCTAGCGTTTTCTTCCTTACTTTTACGCAGTATCCAAAGTGATACTGGTATGCCTGTAGAATAGAATAATTGTCCTGGCATTGCTACGATACAGTCAACTATATCATCCTTAACCATAGCTGCTCTTATTACACCTTCATTGGATGTATTGGAACTTAATGAACCATTTGCAAGTACTGACCCCATAACTCCATTAGGAGCTAAATGATGTACCATATGCTGCAGCCAAGCGTAATTGGCGTTACCTGTTGGGGGCACACCATACTTCCATCTAACATCCTCTTGTATTTTTTCTCCGCCCCAATCAGATATGTTAAATGGTGGATTAGCCAATATATAGTTAGCCTTTAAGGTTTTATGCAAATCCTCATGGAATGTATCAGCATTATGAGTTCCAAGGTCTGCTTCTATTTGTCTAAGTGCCAAATTCATTTTAGCCAGCTTCCAGGTAGTAGGATTACTTTCTTGTCCATATACGGATATATTATTGATATTACCTTGATGCTCTTTTACAAATGTGGCCGATTGGACGAACATGCCGCCTGAACCACAGCATGGATCATATACTCGTCCTGAGTAGGGTTCTATCATTTCTACTAAAGTACGTACAACGCAGGAAGGTGTGTAGAATTCTCCTCCTAATTTACCTTCAGCACTGGCAAACTTGCTTAGGAAGTATTCATAGACACGTCCAAGCATATCTCTTTCCTTTGCTCTATCACTACCTATATCAAGATTAGTGAATAAGGTTACCAGTTCACCTAGTCTAGTTTTATCAAGTTCTGGTCTTGAATAGTTCTTTGTTAACACACCTTTAAGAGATGGATTCTCTTTTTCGATAAGTTCCATAGCTGTATCTATCTTTTTACCTATATCTACAGAAGTAGCATAAGCCGCAATTTCATTCCAACGTGCCTCTAATGGCACCCAAAATATGTTTTCTGCTGAATATTCATCCTTATCCTCTTCAAAGCCTTCATCTTCTTTTACTAGTTCTTCATATTTTTCTGAGAAAGAATCCGATACATATTTTAAAAATATTAGGCCTAGTACTACATGCTTATATTCTGATGCATCCATGCTTCCTCGAAGCTTGTCTGCTGCTAGCCATAATTTATCTTCAAAACCTATTGTTGTTGTATTTTCTGCCATAATAATATAACCTCCAAGTATTTTAGCGTGTGTATACTTGATTATACCATTTTTCTGGTATTAACTACGATATTATTTTAAACTTTTATGATACTCTACTTTTCAGAAATAGAGAGTTCTTTATTGGTTATCCTTCTTTTTCTTAATCAATGAAAATATAAAATACAATAAAGGGGCATTTGCCCCAAAGTTTGTGATACCATTATATTTCTTTTCTATCTTCAAAATCGTTTTCTAACCATGCATGCTGGAATATATACAATTAACCTTTTCTACAACTTTAATAACCATCTAAGAAAATATAGTAATCCACAAACCTAGGTTATTTGTCGTACGGTTCTGCCTACACCACTGCAAAAAAGTCTACGTTACTTATGGTACGATTCTCCGTATCAGTCTCAAGTGAGGTTTTTTTACTTAACTTATAAGTGGCTTAATAGTGGTTAATAGTTTTTTCATTCTAGCTTCATCCCTCATTCTATCAAGTGGTCCACTGAACTTATTAATTTCATCTATTAATTCTTTAACTGCTGGTGAAGTAATTCTTGTTTCAATTAATGAAATTAATTCCTTATATTTTTTCTTACATAAACTAAATTGTAACTTACTAGCTATATTTTGACCTTCAAAACACAATACAGCTATTGTTAACTGTGATTGATTAAAATCCCCTATTAATTGTTTATATATGCTATCTGCATCCCAACATTCACCATTACCATTAGTTAAAAACGTATCAATTATAGTAGTAACGTAGTCATAATCAACTTGTTTAGGTACTCCATGTGTACCTATTAATCTTTTCAGTTGTCTTGCATGAGTAGGCTCTTTGTAGAAATTATCCATTCCTGAATTATGTGCAAACTTCAAATTTTCTAATGCAATTTTTATTTCAGCAGCTCTTATTGGTTCAGGTAGATACTGTTGTCCATCAACTATTTCTAAAAAATTTCTAGCAAGACTAGCTTGTTCACTATCATTATTTGCCTCAAATCTAGCATATTTTATACCAAATTCATTTTTAATGTTAAAGTCTACTATTTCCCAAACTAGTGGTAATAATAAATGAATATTCTCTCTAACATCTTGATTCGTATCTAATCTTGTGTATATTCCAAAAAATCCGTTAACTAAAGCACTAAGCTTTTCCTTTGGCAAATCTATCATAAATGTGCCTATTTTCCTTGCATCATCACTGGTTATCTTATTACTCTTTATATTACTTAATAGCTTCCTAGTTTCTATTGTTACATTAGATTCTGGTAAGTTTATTACCTCATTTATACACGTTTCTAACCATGATACCAAATTTAACCCTGTTATCTGAACTTGATTTGGATGTGCTGCGCTTGCCCAATTCCTCATATATTTAATATAATCTAAATGCTTATAACCTATATCGGAAATTAAATCAATTTCTTTTGCTGCTAAGATTAATTCACTATCATCTATTTTTACTAAATCTTCTACACCACTTAATTTTTTTCTTCTTTCTGGCGATGATACTGCAACATCGAAAAAATATTCTATATCATATTGGGCAATTCTCTCTCTTAATTGTAATACAGTTTCATCCCATAAATAATTTAAAGCAGCATCAAATAACCCAGAGCTAACTGCTGCTAAAAACTTTGATAAATATAACGCTTGACTTCTTTTCTTTTCATCTAACAACTCTAATGGACTTGCTACATTCACTAAAACTGTTTTTCGTTGTCTCATGTCTACTAACACATTAGTTGATGGCAATCCACAACATTGCAAAAATGTCATCATGTTACTCTCATATTGTGAAATTGCACTTTGTACACTTCCACTATTAGTAATTTCTATTTCTCTACTCTCTATCACTGTTATTTCACTATTGTTACTCATATTCCTTCCTCCATTTTTTATGGTAAAACTTTATATCTTATATCCTTTTACTTATTACTTTTCTTTTACCTATCACACTTCACTCATATATCAATATCTGAATTTAAAATATTTAATCCAACATTTCTTAATGTAAAAGAAGAAGGAGTATCTTGAATCACTTCTTCTTTTTACTACCTATTTACCAAAATTATTTAAAAGTTAATTTTATAAATTTAATAATTTAGTGAACTCATCTCTTCTTGCTGTATTACCCATATTCCCAAAGTCAGTGTTCCTAACCCATTCTACTAGCTCTAATTCTTTTTCAGAATCCAAATTTTTATGATAACCAAAGTATCCAATTAGATATAATATATAGTCAATTCTTTCAATGCTTTCTTGTAACTCATTAGCTTCAATAAAAGATAATGTCTTATCTAACGAATCTAATGTTACCTTAAAAATTTCTCTCAGTTCTTCAGGACTTAATTTTGTTAATATATCTTCTCTTGTATCGGATGGAATTGGTGCATAATTATTACTATGAACACTATTTTTAATCAAAACTTCATATGCAGGATTTAATGCTGCTATTGGGTATGAAACATTTGTTGTATGCGGAGAAAATAGTGCTTCAAAGCCATAGTCACAAATTTTATCCTTAAACGGATATGTGTAATCTAAATAAATATCTAAACCATGTATTTTCAACTTTGCAAATGCCATCTGAAGAGCAGTAACCCTACTTCCCGCATTATTAAGAACTTCAAACCACTTTATCTGTTCATCTTCATTCAAATTTTCAGCTATATTAATAGTATAATTATAGTTTTTTATTTTACTTCTAACTTGTACTAACACAGGAAAAAGAGTACTAAAATTCTCAGCATTCTTTTTTTGAAGATATAATGATAATTTTTCATCTTTTTCATTTAAAAGTATTCCTACTGGTATTTGATTTTCAGTAGGAGCACCTTCAATAATTTTAAATGTTGCTTTAGATACATCTAACACAATGTTTTTAAAATCTTCATGGTCTATATAAGCCTTAAAATTAGTTGAAAGCCTCTGCTGACCGTCTACAACCGATTGATGGTCAGCTTCTATGTTCTCATCTTCAATTAGATTTCTATATAGAAAAGAGATTTGAGGAACTAAATTTCTTTCACTAATTTGATTCATAGATATAGGTGCAACAGGTGCTTTTCCAAACAACTGATACTGAAACAAATCAACAGCTTTTTGCAAAGTCCAACTTAAATCTCTCTGATATAAAGGCAAAGTTATTTTATTTTCCTTTATCTTTTTACACATTTCAAAGATACTCATTTGATGACTTTTTTTAGTAGGATTAAACTCTGCTGCTACCTCTATTTTTTTATTAATCTTCATAATTCCTCCATGCAGCTAGGTCTAGCTGCTACTTATATTTTATTCTTATTTTACAAGTATATCACTGTAAAATCTAATAATCAATATATTTTTAAAGGTAGCTGCTACATTTATAAGAACCTAACAATAAGCAATTATAAGAACCTAACCTTAACACATTAAAACAAATAAAATGTATTATGTAGATCAAATATTTTCATATATAACTTACCACAAAAAGAAGAAGCACCTATATTTAGATAACGGGTTTACTTTAGGGCTGCAAAACCTAAAATTACAGTGACTTTTACAATAGTTTTTGAAATAGAAAAAGCATGATAATTAAATGAAATTATCATGCTTTTTTACATCTCACCATATAGTTGCTGATGAAGAATATAAGAATTTTGTGCAATAGTTATGCTACAAATCGGAATTTTGCAGTGCGCCTATTATGCTCATTTTCTCCCCTATAAAGATAATTATCTTAGAATCATTCGAAATATACATTAATGTACATTAAATTCCTTAACAATTGGATTGTTAGTATTTCCACTAATAATACCTTCCGTAATTGCATCTTTTTTGGTACCGTTCTGGTTGGTTATTGTCACACCAACCTTGAATATCCAGGAACCTTCGGGTGTCTGTTCTTCGTTTCTTAAATCAACAATCCAGTGGCACTCAAATCCGTAGGGATATACAGATTTACCATGATTCTCGAAAGCACTTCTGGCTACATGCTTGTCTAGGTCTTTGGAGCGGTCGAGTGCATCTACCTCTGTTTGACTACGGTTGTTCTTTATTAGTTCAGTGGGAATCATAAGACAAAGAGAAGCGCTACTTCCAGCCTCTATTTCACTTAAATCTCCATCTTTCCCAAACGTTCCTTTTACATTTGAAACAATATATTTACTACCATCATATTTCACATCAAGTGACCCATTGGCAATAGTGCCTAATATATTCTTAAGCATAAGAGAATCGACATGCCATGTTTTCTCATCTTTAACACTCCAAGTACCCCATGAGGTCACATTAAAAAAATAGGACTTTACATTACCAGAAGTATCTGCATAGCTGTGAAATTTTGAAACGTCATAAGTATTCCCATCTGCTTTAAAAACATCTGCTGCATACGAATTGGTTATTGCGACAACTGCAGCACGTTTTGCATTTTCAACAGGAAAAGTCGTCTCAAGCGCTGCCTTTACAGCTTCATCATGTTTGTCCTGCTGAGGAGCTTTCTGCTCTGTTGGACTTGAAGCAGGTGACTCAGGTTTTTTATCTTTTGATGGAAACGTATGATAAGTAATGACTACTTCTACGTCGTTAGAGTACCAAACATCTGGAGAATAACCTTTATCTCCAGAAACCGAAACAGAATCAACTTCGCCATCTTTTGTCAACCAACCTGTAATTAAATCTTCCAACTTTTCTGTTTTAATGTTCTTGAAACCTTTTCCCTTAAAATCATTAACAACCTCTTGGTAACTTCTACCTTTTTGAACACTTGAACCTGACGGTGTTTTTGCTTCACCTTCATGTCCGCCACATCCCACTAATGCAATAACCAAAATACACGCAATAAGAACAATAACTATTCTTTTCATTTTCGTTCCTCCCCCAAGAAATGGTTTTATCGGTATGATGAACAATTGTTAGTCCGTAACTTTTTACTGTTGAACATAATCTTACAATTATTCATTACTATTGTACCTTAACTACAAAAATAATTCCAATATATTCAAAAATTCGTATATTTAACTATAATTTTTACAGTCATTTTTGCATACATTTTTACACTTGCAATAAAACTATTACAGGTGTTTTTCGTGTTGCAAAAGCCTATGCAAAAGTCAGTGTATTTTTACAAAAGTGCCTTTAATCCATCGATTTAAGCCAAAATAAAAGAATGCAAAAATCAATGTAATTTTGCACTCAAAAGTTATTGCATTTTTTGCTTTTGCACCTCTAAAGTAAACCCGTTAATATTTAGATACTTCTTCTTTTTACACAGAGAAATTTTTCTTTGCATCTTTTCTAAGTGAGTTTTCCATATAAAGCTGGAGTAAGAAGGTTTCTATTTTTACTACCTTCTGGTGTTAGTATAATATTGTAGACACGAAAACCCCAACACTCTAAAATATAGAGAAGGGCAGGAAGTGTGTACAATATTATACCAACACCACTTTTAATAGAACATTTTAGATAAGTACTATGGTGAGATTATTTATTTTTAATATTAGTTTACAATCATATCATTAAGCAGTTTCCATTACTTATAGTATGTCTTTTCTAAAATGTATACCCAACTTTAGTAAAAACCTCACTTATTTATGATACGGTTCTCCGCGAAATATTTTCAATTTTTTTAATTTAAACTAACTAACTTTGATAACCCCAAAGTAATAATCCTCCACTTTCGTTTGGTCTTTCCTGTTTTGTCGTCAAACGGGCGTCATAACCTCTTCTTTCACCAAAAAATCCGCACAAAAAAACTCTAGCAAATATTGCTAGAGCCCTTCATTTTGGCGGAGAGAGAGAGAGAGAGAGATTTGAACTCTCGGAAGAGAATAACCCCTTCGCCTGTTTTCGATATATATGTATAAAAATGCTTTTATTGTAATCTAATTTATCTCATTAAACCTCAATTATTGAAGTTAAGTTCAGGATTTGTTTTACAAAGAGAGTACACCATTACTTGTTGTACAGCTTATCCTATGTAATTCCAAACATATTAATAAACAGGTGAAAACCCTCAACATTTCTGTCGAGGGTTTCAATGGTGGAGGCGAGGGGTGTCGAACCCCTGTCCGAAAGCAGACATACCTAAGCATCTCCGAGTGCAGTCCTTATTTTAACATTCCCTCTGTCAGACGCCCAAGGACAGGCTTCTGATTTCAGTAGCTTCATAAATTCCGTTCCTTACTCAAAGCTTTGTAAGGCTCGTTTCACCGCTGTCGACGCCCTATCCTAAGCCGCGGTACTCAAAGGTAGGACGTAGCAGACTAAGCTGCTAAAGCTAAATTATCGTTTGCGTTTATATTTATTCCCATAGTTTTTTAACGCGGGCCCACAGGTTCCCTCGACTCGCTTCCTAGATACCTCTTACCCCCGTCGAAACCAAGTACGCCCCCATATTATATGGAGTACATAGAGAGTATAACGTGTATCTATTATAAGTTATTCAATTTTATTTTCCTCTCTTGCCTCAACTACATTACCTATAATACATTATATCGCAAACTTAATCAACAATAAATATAAGGAAATGTTAACTTATTTTATTTAGTATTTCATTCTTTCCTTCATTTGTCTGTCAATATCTCTCTTGGCAGCCTTCTCCAGCATTGCATCTCTTTTATCATAGTTATGTTTTCCTTTTGCTACTCCAAGAGCTACTTTAACCCTTCCCTTCTTTAAATACAAGGATAACGGAATTAAAGTATAGCCCTGTTGAGCTACAAAACCAGCAAGCTTATCTATCTCGCTTGAATGAAGAAGAAGTTTTCTATCTCTCAAAGGATCCTTGTTAAATATATTTCCCTTTTCGTATGGGCTTATATGCATGTTTCTAACGAAGACTTCTCCATTTCTTACCTCTGCATAACTATCCTTAAGATTTGCTTTGCCTGCTCTGATTGATTTTACTTCAGTGCCTACAAGCTGAATACCAGCTTCATAGGTATCTTCAACAAAATAATCATGCCATGCTTTTCTATTTTCAGCAAGAGTATTGTTGCTCTTGTCCTTTACCATAAAATCACCATCTTTAACGATTATCAGTAGAATATAATTATATTACAAATAGTGGAACAAGTCAACCTTGCAGTGTTAATACACAGCGCATCTTCTTTGAGGATGCCCCTATAAAAAGAGGCGCTGCTCATTTTTTATCTAAGCTCCCTAAAAATTTCTGTAGTTCTTTCAAGTATTCCACTTAAATAAGCAATCACAATTCCATAGTTAGTTATGCTGACATTATTTTCTCTGCAGATATCTATCCTTGTCTGCATTGTCTTTTTATTAAGCATGCAGGAGCCACAGTGTATAATTAAATCGTAATCCTTAAGATTTTCTGGAAAATCATGCCCCATTTTAAAATCATAGTTAAGCTTTATTCCTAAATGCTTATTTAAAAGCATAGGAATCTTAATTCTTCCAATGTCCTCATGGGAATGATTATGGGTGCAGCTTTCAGATATAAGCACTTTTGAATTCTCTGTTAGTTCTTCTATCTTTTTAGCACCTTCAATAAAAACTTTGAGGTCGCCTTTATATCTTGCAAACAGTATTGAAAAACTTGTTAACTTGATATTTTTATTGGTAAGCTCATTTACCTTTTTAAACACTTGGGAATCTGTTACTACAAGATCAATATCTTCTATATCCTCCAATGCAGACTTAAGCTCAGTGTCTCTAACCACATAGCTTTTGATTCCATGGTCTAAGCAGTCTCTAAGAAGTTGAACCTGTGGAAGTATAAGTCTTCCTTTTGGTGCCTCAGAATCAACTGGAACCACCATAATTATTTTTCCATTATGAGCTACTAAATCTCCAATTATGGTCGAATCTTCTTCATCTACTTGAAGCCTTTTTATTAATTCATTTTTTAGTTCCAATATATCTTTTTTTTCTTTAGCTGATACAAATTGAGCATATTCAAATTTTTCTTTTAACTTATGGATGAATTCTGAAGAAACCTTATCAATTTTGTTAATAACCAGCATATGCGGAATACCGTACTTTCTAAATGTATCTACTAAATCTTTGTAATTTGCTTCATCAATATCATCAGCTGGCATAACATAAATGGCAAAGTCCGTTCTCTGAATAATTCTATAAGTTTTCTTAACTCTTAGACTGCCAAGCACTGTTTCATCTTCAAGACCAGCAGTATCTATAAATATAACTGGTCCGAAGGGTATAAGCTCCATAGCTTTACTGACAGGGTCAGTGGTAGTTCCTTTAACTTCAGAAACAATTGAAACTTCCTGACCTATTATTTCATTTAAAAGAGACGATTTACCTGAATTTGTTTTGCCATAAATGGCTATATGCTTTCTGTTTCCGTTCGGCGTGCTAAACATATAAATCTCTCTCTCCATTTTTAATTCTTTCTATGTTGCTTATTACCAAATTTTTAACTTGTTTACTTGTTAACTTTTCAGCTTCTTCCTTAATAAGTTCCTCAGCCTTTTTATAAAGGTCATCATCACCATAGTCCATGACATATTCCATAAGAGTCATCATAGCATTTGGTCCGCAAACATTTTGTATTTGCCCAGACTTAGCGAGCCTCATAAATCTATCGCCAGTTCTTCCGCTTCTATAGCATGCTGTACAATAGCTTGGCAAATGTTTATCATTAATAAGCTCCTTTAGTATTTCAAGAGGACTCCTGTGATCAGCGGTATCAAATTGACCTACAGCCTTATTTTGCTCCTGCTCCTTGTAACCGCCTACACCAGTACAGGAACCAGCACTTATCTGCGATACGCCATATTTGATTAGATACCTTCTAATTTCAGCACTTTCTCTTGTAGAAAGAATTATGCCAGTGTATGGAACAGCAAGCCTTATAATAGCTACAAGTTTTTTAAACATATCATCGTCAACTAGATTTGGATAATCCTCAAGACTCATTCCTTCGGCTTTTTTAAGTCTAGGAACGGAAACTGTATGAAAGCCAACTCCAAACTTTTCTTCTAGATGTTCATTGTGAAGCATTAAGGCAAGTACTTCAAACTTAGGATCTGAAAGTCCGAATAAAATTCCTGCCCCCACATCGTCAATGCCAGCTTCCATTGCCCTGTCAAAAGCTGTAAGGTGATATTCATAGTTGCCTTTTAGACTTTTAGGATGAACTTTATCATAAGTTGGTTTATGATAGGTTTCCTGAAACAAAATGTAAGTACCTATCTTTGCACCCTTTAGTTTTGCATAATTTTCAACAGTTGTTGCTGCAATATTTACGTTTACTCTTCTGATATCCCCATTATCACTTTGGGTAGTATAAATGGCATCTAAAGTCTCAATTATATAATCAATATCGCAATTAACCGGATCCTCCCCTGCTTCCAATGCTAACCTTTTATGTCCCATTTTTTCTAGGAGTTTAACTTCTTCCTGAATTTCTTCTCGTGTAAGCTTTCTTCTTAGAAATTTATTCTCCCTTCTATAACCGCAATAGGTACAGTTGTTAACACAATAGTTGCTTACGTATAAAGGGGCAAATACTACTATTCTGTTGCCGTAGATGGACTCTTTTATTTCTCCTGCTATATTGAACATTTCTGAAAGCTGTTCCTCATCATTTATTTGAAGCAATACAGCAATATCCTTATGAGATAAGCCCTTTTTTAGTTTAGCTTTCTCCAATTTTTCTTTTATATCTTCCTTTGTTGCATTTGCAGCTTCTCTAAGCAGGTCCTCGATATATTCATGATTTATAAACATTTATATACGCCTCCAAACTAAATTGTCACCTCTAGACATATCAACATTAAAACCAGCCTTATTAATCCTCGCTTCTATACATTTTCTACATTCTGCAGCCTCGTCCCCCGTGCATATCTTACCATCATATAAAGCATATTTTTTTCTCACAATTGTAGGCGAAAGATTAGGCATGACAACATTTGCTCCTGCTTTAATCCCCTTTTCTCGTCCAAAATGATCTATACTTCCTAAGGCGGTAGTTGCAGGGAGCAATACGTTAGGCAGCAGCATGCGAGTAATTGCAAGCATGATTTCTGTTGTCTCTACAGTGCCGCCAATGTCCCCAGCTAGTGGGGTATCCTTATGCGGAATGAATGGTCCTATGCCGACCATATGAGGCCCAAGCCCCTTTAAAAACAATAAATCCATTACATAGTCTTCATTAGTTTGACCTGGAAGTCCTATCATAAAACCAGCTCCTACCTGAAAACCTATTTTCTTAAGGTCATGCAGACATTTTTTTCTGCTTTCAAAGCTCATTCCTGGATGCAGCTTTTCGTAAAGCTCTTTTGAAGCAGTTTCGTGCCTCAAAAGATATCTGTCAGCTCCAGCTTCATAAAACCTTCTATAGGATTCATAGCTCCTTTCTCCTATGGAAAGAGTTATTGCAACCTCAGGATATTTTTCTTTAATAGCCTTTACTATGGCTATAATTTTATCATCATTAAAGTAGTCATCCTCACCGCCCTGCAGCACAAATGTTCTGTAACCAAGTTCATAGCCCTCACAGCAAACTTGCATTATTTCTTCATCAGTTAGCCTGTACCTATCTGCTAGCTTGTTGCCTGCTCTAATACCGCAGTACCTACAGTTTCTCTTGCAATAGTTTGTGAACTCTATAAGTCCTCTCATGAAAACCATATCTCCATAAGTTCGCATTCTTGTTTCATGAGCCTTTTCTATCAAGTACTTCTTTGTGTCTTCATTTATGCTGTTTAGTAAGGCTAAAAGTTCTTCATTAGTCAAATTGTTTTGAAAATAAAGCTTATCTATAACAGCTCTCATTATTCAATCTCCTTTTTTGATATAGCTGTCTTAACCAATACATGATTAATATTTCCAAGCTTTCCAGTCAAGCTATTAATGTCATTCAGCTCTCCTAAAATCGTAATGCTAATAACTGCAATATCTTCTTCCTCAAATGGTACTCCCATCCTTCCCTTAACAATCCCCTTAAAGCTTGACACAACTTCGTTAAATTCTTTCTGGCAAATATTAGGTTTTTCTAGTATAGCACTTATTACTGCAATTTTTTTCATATACTTCCTCCCATTGGTAAAGTTTTGCAAAATAAAAAGCCTTCCACACAGGAAAGCTTGATTTGCAAAACAAATACAGCTATAGCCACTCAGCTAAAGCTTAATTGTATCCCCTTCTTTCCTTTCAGATTAGAAATATCTTTTCTGTTAGGTATAAATATTTAAATACAAATAATTGAAGATTTCTCTCTAATTATTTGAAGAACATAATATGTTAATATTTTATCAACTTATTAATATACTTGTCAAACTATTTGTGCAATTTTTAATATTATTTGCAAATAAAAAAGCCGCTCCAAAAGAAGCAGCTTTTTGTTAATCCATATTCTCTTCTAAATTTAGTATGTTGTCACTGTTCAATTGATCTCTTGGTATTATTGGATAAGCTCTTCGTGCCTTAATTTCTATAGTTTCTTCCTCACCATCTTCGCCGGACTGCTGCTCTTCCACAAGCTTGAAATAAATCTCTCTAAATTCAATATCAACTTTGGTTACTTTAATCTTAACTTCGTCACCAAGCCTGTATATCTTTTTAGTGCGTTCTCCAATTAGGCTTAAGCGCTTTTCATCATATACATAATAATCGTCATCAAGATCGCTTATGTGAACTAAGCCTTCTATAGTATTAGGTAGTTCTACGAAGAATCCAAAGTTTGTTACAGAGGAAATTATACCGTCAAATTCCTGACCAATCCTGTCAGACATGTATTCAGCTTTCTTTAAATCGTCAACTTCTCTCTCCGCGTCTTGTGCTACTCTTTCCATTTCAGAAGACTGTTTTGAAGCATACTCAACTTCTTTGTTAAGTCTTACTGTTCTATTTTCATCTATCTGCCCATTTATATATTCCTTGATAATCCTGTGAATTATAAGGTCTGGATATCTTCTTATTGGTGAAGTAAAGTGGCAGTAGTATTTAGCTGCCAAACCAAAGTGACCTTCACACTGTGGCGCATACCTAGCCTGCTTTAGTGATCTAAGCAGCAAAGTACTAACTACGGTTTCTTCCTTCTGACCTTTAATTTTTTCGATTATTTCTTGAAGGGCCTTAGGATGAACTTCTTTGGTCCATTTAACTGCATATCCTAAATTATGAACAAATTCATTAAATATATTTAGCTTTTCAAGGTCTGGGTCTTCGTGAATTCTATATACAAAAGGCATATTTGCCCAGAACATGTGCTCAGCTATAGTTTCATTACAAACAAGCATAAACTCTTCTATCATTCTATTGGCAATTTCTCTTTCATAAGGCTTTACATCAATTGGTTTTCCCTTATCGTTTAAAACTATTTTGCTCTCTTCAAACTCAAAGTCAATAGCCCCTCGACCCATTCTCTTTTTATGTAGTATATTGCAAAGGTCCTCCATAGCCTTAAAATCTTCGTGAAGATACTCATATTTTCTTATAAGCTCTTCATCTCTGTCTTTAAGTATCTTTGTAACATCAGTATAAGTCATTCTTTCACTAGTCTTAATTACACTTTCAACTATTTTATGGTCTAGAACCTTTCCTGATCTATCTATCTCCATAAAGCAGGATAATGCTAATCTATCTACCTTAGGATTTAAGCTACAAATGCCATTTGACAGTTTCTTTGGAAGCATAGGTATAACTCTATCAATCAAATATACAGATGTACCTCTTTTCAAAGCTTCCCTATCTAGAGGGTTTTTCTCTTTTACATAATGAGAAACGTCTGCAATATGTACTCCAAGCCTGTAATTATTGTTTGGAAGCTTCTCAATTGAAACAGCATCATCAAGGTCCTTAGCATCCTCACCATCTATAGTAACCATGCGTAGATCTCTTAAGACCTCACGTCTTGAATATTCTTCCTCTGGTATTTCATTTGGAATATTTTCTGCAAAAGCTTCAACCTTTTGAGGGAATTCCTCAGGAAGGCCATGTTTTTTTATTATTGTAAGTATATCTATTCCCCTGTCACCCTTGCTTCCAAGGATTTCTACAACTCTTCCCTCAGGGTTTCTTCTCTTATCTGGCCATTCAGTAATTTCAACTATAACTACCTGTCCTGTCTTGGCACCATTTCGCTCAGCCTTTGGAATGAATATATCCTGATAAATTCTTCTATCATCTGCCACAACAAAACCAAAATTCTTGCTGTCCTCATATGTACCTATTATTGTCTTATTGCCTCTTTTGATTATTCTGATTATTTCACCTTCGCGTCTTTTACCCTCATTTTCTTCTCTAGTTATTTTTGCAATAACTTTATCACCATGCATGGCACCACCCATAGCACTTATGGGTATAAAAACATCCGGCTCACTAATTTCTGGTATAACAAAACCATAGCCCTTTTGATGCCCCTGTAGCTTTCCAACCACAAGTCCCATTTTTTCAGGTACACCATAATGTTCTGTCCTTGTTTTAATAATTTCTCCATCCTTTTCCATATCATAGATTACATCTTGAAACATCTTGAAATCGCTTTTTTCTATGTTCATAGCATAAGCTAGCTCATATATGGAAATAGGTTTGTAGGATTTTTCTCTCATAAATTCTACAACTGCTTCTCTAATGTTCAATTAAGTCACTTCCTTTCATACATATACCTTATATTATTTTTGGTAATTTTATAAAATATATTCCTAGATTATATGCTATTATAAATAAAGAGTTAAAAATAAAAAAGTACAGCCATATTGACTATACTTTAGTGCTTTGAATTATTTTATTAGGTTTAAAGCTATTACGTCTAAAGCAAATAAAATAGCAGTTAAAACAGTTATTCTAGCCATTACGACTTCCTTTGTTTTAGCCTTATTCTTAGCGTAATATGTATCTGCGCTTCCACCACCAACAAAACCTGATAGTCCATTAGTTTTACTTGGCTGGAGCATTACAGATATTATTAATACTATAGAAATAATTACAAGAGCAACTATAAGAGCAATACGCATATTCATATACCTCCCATAAAGTTATACAATGGTATTTTATCACAAGTGAAGTTATAATACAACCTTAAAAAAGTGAGGCTTAAGAGCCTCACTTTAAATTACTTCTTTATGTTGTAGAAAGCATTGATTCCTCTGTATTGAGCTGAGCTTCCTAATTCTTCTTCAATTCTTAGAAGTTGATTGTATTTAGCAACTCTTTCTGATCTCGCTGGAGCACCAGTCTTTATTTGACCAGCATTTGTAGCTACAACTAGGTCAGCAATTGTTGTATCTTCGGTTTCACCTGATCTATGGGAAACTACTGCTGTATAACCAGCTCTTGCAGCCATTTCTATAGCGTTAAGAGTTTCAGTTAATGTACCTATTTGGTTAAGCTTTATAAGAATTGAGTTTGCAGTACCAGTTTTGATACCTCTTTCAAGTCTTTCAGTGTTAGTAACAAATAAGTCGTCTCCAACTAATTGAATTTTTCCACCTAACTTTTCAGTTAATAGCTTCCAACCTTCCCAATCTTCTTCTGCCATACCATCTTCAATGGAGATTATTGGGTACTTGTTAACTAGCTCAACATAGAAGTCAGCCATTTCAGCTGGAGTAAGAGTCTTTCCTTCTCCGTCTAAGTGATACTTTCCGTCTTCTTTGTAAAGTTCTGAAGATGCAACGTCTAGAGCTATGTATATATCTTTTCCTGGAACATATCCAGCTTTTTCAATAGCTTCTATTATAACAGCGATAGCTTCTTCGTTTGACTTAAGGTTTGGAGCGAATCCTCCCTCATCGCCAACACCAGTTTCATATTTTCTAGCCTTTAAAGCTGATTTTAAGGAATGGTAAACTTCTGCACTCATTCTTAATGCTTCACTGAAGGATGATGCTCCAACTGGCATAACCATGAACTCTTGGAAGTCTACGTTGTTGTCAGCGTGCTTTCCACCGTTGATTATGTTCATCATTGGTACTGGAAGAGCCTTAGCGTTAACTCCACCTATGTATTGGTATAAAGGTAATCCAAGGTAGTTAGCAGCTGCTTGAGCAACAGCTAATGATACACCAAGTATTGCGTTAGCTCCTAATCTTCCCTTGTTTGGTGTTCCGTCTAAATCGATCATTGTTTGATCGATAGCAACTTGATCAAATATGTTCATCCCTATAAGTTCTGGAGCTATAACGTCATTAACGTTAGCAACAGCCTTAAGAACTCCCTTACCATTGTATTGAGTCTTGTCTCCGTCTCTTAATTCAACAGCTTCAAATATACCTGTTGATGCTC
This sequence comes from Clostridium swellfunianum, assembly GCF_023656515.1. NCBI lineage: Bacteria > Bacillati > Bacillota > Clostridia > Eubacteriales > Clostridiaceae > Clostridium > Clostridium swellfunianum. The sequence continues at coordinate 1,851,353 of NZ_JAMOFV010000006.1, read as the reverse complement.
CTGATGGAACAGCAGCTCTTCCTATTGTTCCGTCTTCAAGTGTAACTTCAACCTCTACTGTTGGGAAGCATCTTGAGTCTAGAATTTGTCTTGCAACTACATCTACGATGTCTACATGAATTTTCATTTAAAAAACTCCTTTCAAATATGTATATTCTCTGTAGAGAGCATGAGCCCTCTACAGTAGACTAGCAAAATTATTTTATAAGTGACTTTCCAGTCATTTCTGCTGGCACTTCTAGTCCCATAACCTGAAGCATAGTTGGAGCTAAATCAGCAAGTATTCCGCTTCTAAGCTCTTTACCCTTTGCATCATTCGCTATATAAAGCAGTGGAACTGGATCTGTTGTATGAGCAGTCATTGGCTCTCCTGTTGAATAGTCAATCATTTGCTCTGCATTTCCATGGTCGGCAGTTACAAATACAGCACCATCTTTTTCAAGTACTCTTTCTACAACTCTTCCCATACAGTTGTCTACCGTTTCAATTGCTTTAACTGCTGCTTCAAATACACCGGTATGTCCTACCATATCTGGATTTGCATAGTTACAGATTATCATATCATACTCATCAGTGTCAATTCTTCTTATAAGCTCATCTGTAAGCTCGTAAGCACTCATCTCTGGCTTTAAATCATAAGTAGCGACCTTTGGTGAAGCTATAAGTGCTCTATCTTCGCCTTCATTCGGTGCTTCTACACCACCATTAAAGAAAAAGGTAACGTGAGCATATTTTTCTGTTTCTGCTATTCTTAGCTGCTTCTTACCTAATCTGCTTATATACTCTCCTAAAGTATTATTGTATGATTCAGGTTTAAATACCACGGAAACACCTTCCATTGTTTTATCATACTGAGTCATGCAAACGTAATTTAAGTTGAGTGTATCTCTTTCAAAACCATCAAAAACTTTATCATTTATAGCTCTAGTAATCTCTCTAGCTCTATCTGGTCTGAAGTTAAAGAATATTACTGAGTCGCCATTAACTATTTTCGCTGTTGGATCTCCATTTTCAAGTATTACAGTTGGAAGAACAAACTCATCAGTTTTGTTGTCATGGTAGGAGCTTTCAATTGCCTCCATAGCTGAAAGAGCAGTTTCACCTTCACCTAAAACTATAGCATTATAAGCAAGCTGCACTCTTTCCCAACGCTTATCCCTGTCCATAGCATAGTATCTACCAGAGATTGAAGCTATTTTCCCAACTCCAACTTCTTTCATGTAGTCTTCAAGAGCCGCAATGAAGTCCTTAGCTGAACCAGGTTGAACATCTCTTCCGTCAAGGAAAGCATGAACATAAACCTTCTTTAATCCCTTATCCTTGGCAAGCTTTATTAAAGCCTTTAAGTGATCTATATGAGAGTGAACTCCACCATCGGAGAGTAGTCCTAAAAGATGAAGTGAGTTTGAACCTTTTATAGCCTTGTCTATAGCCTCATTTAGCTCAGCTTTTTCAAAGAAATCGCCATCTTCTATCGCCTTAGTTATTCTTGTCAATTCTTGATATATTATTCTTCCTGCACCTATATTTAAGTGACCAACCTCTGAATTACCCATTTGTCCTCTTGGAAGTCCAACATCCATTCCGCTGGCTCCAAGCTGCACATTAGGATATTCATTAAAATACTTGTCAAAGTTAGGCTTCTTTGCTGCAGCTACTGCATTGCCATCTACTTTGTCTGATATTCCGAATCCATCTAGGATCATTAGCATAACTGGTTTCTTTGACATTACATTTCCCCCTTGATTAGAAATTCACTATTGCTGCGAAATCTGCTGCTACAAGGCTCGCTCCCCCAACTAATGCTCCATCTATGTCTGATTTAGCCATTTGCTCTGCTATTGTAGAAGGCTTAACAGAACCACCATACTGTATTCTTGTTTTGTCTGCTACTTCTTTTCCATATACTGAGGCTATAACTTTTCTAATGAAAGCTATAGTTTCGTTAGCTTGGTCTGAAGTTGCAGTTCTGCCTGTTCCTATAGCCCAAATTGGCTCATAAGCAACAACAATATTTTCTACTTGCTCTGGAGTTAAACCTGTTAAATCAAGCTTAATTTGTCTACCTATAACTTCTTCAGTTATATTATTTTCTCTTTCTTCAAGAGACTCACCAACGCAGAGTATTGGAACTATGTTGTGAGCAAAAGCAGCCTTTAGCTTCTTGTTAACTGTTTCATCAGTTTCGTTGAAATATTGTCTTCTTTCGCTGTGTCCTATTATAACATAATCTACACCAACAGCTTCTAGCATATTTGGAGCAATTTCACCTGTAAAAGCTCCTTTATCTTCAAAATGAACGTTTTGAGCTCCTACTTTAATATTCGTTCCTTTAACAGCTTTAACTACAGCGTCTAGCGAAACAAATGTTGGGCAAATTACAATTTCACACTTAGCTTCTTTAACTAAGTCCTTTATTTCTTCAACAAAACTAACTGCTTCATCAATAGTTTTGTGCATTTTCCAGTTTCCAGCGATTATTGGCTTTCTCATATCTAAAAACCTTCCTTCATTTACATTATATCATTTAAAAGCACTTTGTAAACTTTAATTGATAATTATTATTATTTATTGTTAAGCGCAGCTATCCCAGGAAGTTCTTTTCCTTCTAAGAATTCAAGTGAAGCTCCACCACCAGTTGAAATATGAGTCATTTTATCTCCGAAACCTAAGTTGTTAACTGCTGCAGCACTGTCTCCGCCACCAATTATAGTAGTAGCTCCTGAATCGGCCATAGCCTTTGCAACTGCTACTGTACCTGCTGCAAAATTTTTAAATTCAGCAACTCCCATTGGTCCGTTCCATATAACTGTCTTTGCTTCTCTAACGGCATAAGCAAAAAGTTTTTCTGATTTTGGTCCAATATCCAATCCCATGTATCCTTCAGGAACGTTTTGATCTTCTGTTATCTTAGCTTCCACATCAGCGTATTCCGGAGCTATTCTGTTGTCTACAGGAAGAAGCAGTTTAACTCCCTTAGTCTTAGCCTTTTCCATCATTTCTTTAGCATAGTCGAGTCTTTCTTCATCTAAAAGTGACTTGCCTATTTCATAGCCTTGAGCCTTAAAGAAGGTATAAGCCATTCCACCACCTATTATTAAAGTATCTACCTTGTCAAGTAGGTTTTCTATAACTGCTATCTTGTCAACAACCTTTGCTCCACCAAGTATAGCACAGAATGGTCTTGTTGGATTTTGAACTGCCTCTCCAAGGAACTTTAATTCCTTTTGGATTAAGTATCCACAAACAGCTGTATCAACAAATTTCGTAACTCCTACTGTTGAACAGTGAGCTCTGTGAGCTGATCCAAAAGCATCATTTACATAAACATCTGCAATTGAAGCTAAGTCTTGTGAGAAGGAGTCCTCGTTTTTACCTTCTTCTTTTCTAAATCTTGTATTTTCAAGAAGGATAACATCTCCATCTTTAGCTACTGAAACTGCTTTTCTTGCATTGTCTCCAACCACTGTATCATCAGCAGCAAAAACAACCTCTTTATTTAGAAGTTCAGAAAGTCTCATTGCAACTGGAGCAAGTGTAAGACTTGGGTCTGGTCCCTTTGCTTTTCCTAGATGTGAGCAAAGTATAACCTTAGCACCCTTTTCCATTAAATATTTTATAGTTGGAAGAGCTCCGTTTAATCTATTTTCATCAGTTATCTTTCCGTCTTTCATTGGAACGTTGAAATCGCATCTTACAAGAACTCTTTTGCCTTTAACCTGTATATCTTCAATAGTCTTTTTGTTAAAGCTCATTTCACTCTCTCCTTTATACAATAATTTTATATGTATGCATAAATAAAGGCCTGGGTTTATAGCCCTGACTACAAAACCAGCCCTTATTATTAACCTTTAAATTCTTATAACTAAATGCTTAAATTACTTTAAAAAGTTAGCGAAGTGCTTTATAGTTCTAACCATTTGGCTAGTGTATGAGTTTTCGTTGTCATACCATGAAACTGTTTGAACTTGGTATAAATCTTCTGCAATTTTAGTAACCATTGTTTGAGTTGCATCAAATAGAGAACCAAATTTTATTCCAATGATATCAGAAGATACTAATTGCTCTTCAGTGTAACCAAATGATTCATTTGAAGCCGCCTTCATAGCCGCGTTAATTCCTTCAACTGTAACATCTTTTCCTTTAACAACTGAAGTTAAAATTGTAGTTGAACCAGTTGGAACTGGAACTCTTTGTGCTGAACCAATTAATTTTCCGTTTAATTCTGGAATAACTAATCCTATAGCTTTTGCAGCTCCTGTTGAGTTAGGAACAATATTTACAGCAGCAGCTCTAGCACGTCTGAAGTCTCCTCCTCTGTGTGGGCCATCTAGTACCATTTGGTCTCCAGTGTAAGCATGGATTGTTGACATTATACCTGATTGAATTTCAGCATAGTCATTAAGTGCTTTAGCCATTGGAGCTAAGCAGTTAGTTGTACATGAAGCTGCTGAAATTATATTATCATCAGCAGTTAATATATCATGGTTTACATTGTAAACAACTGTTGGAAGATCGTTACCAGCTGGAGCTGAAATAACAACTTTCTTAGCACCTGCATTGATGTGTGCTTGTGATTTTGCTTTAGATACATAGAATCCAGTACACTCAAGTACTACGTCTACATCCAATTCTCCCCATGGAAGTTTTGAAGCATCAGCTGATGCATATATTTTGATTTCTTTTCCATTAACAACTATAGAAGACTCTTTTGCTTCAACTGTTCCTTCGTATCTACCTTGTGAAGAATCATATTTTAATAAGTGTGCTAACATCTTTGGAGCTGTTAAATCGTTGATTGCAACAACATCATATCCTTCTGCTCCAAACATTTGTCTGAATGCAAGACGTCCTATTCTACCAAAACCATTAATTGCTACTTTAACATTTGACATGTAAGTACCTCCTAAAAATATAAATTAAAATATAATTATATATAAAATATAATTTGACAAAAATTTAAAAATATACTAGACACACTGATAGTTTACTCTATTTTATCTAGAATATTAATTATTTTTCTAGCTGCACCTTCATCAGTGATTAAAGTACTGTGAGACAAGTTCTTTTCTATTGCTACTATAGCTTCTGCTTTGCTCTCACCTGCAGCTACTGCAATAAGGTTTCCAATACTCTTTAGCGAATTGCTGTCTACAACAATAGTTGACGTAGAACAAATTATTTCGCCTAGACTATTAAAGTAATTTCCGAAAGCCTCACCTACTGCTCCTAAAGAATTTAGTTCTTGTACCCTCTCAGAAGAGAGACCTCTTCTTTTAGCCATTTCATCCGCTCGTCCTATACCATAAATAAGTATATCTGAGTTTTTTATATTATCTACAATTTCTTTTACATCGCTTTCATTTAATACAGCACTTAATGCAGTAGTAGTTAAATTGTCTGGAATATGTAAAAGCTTGTAGTTGGCTGAAAGTTTGTGTGCCAAACTAGCCGCTAGGTTATTTGCTTGGATCTCTACATTTTTGCCCATGCCGCCTCTTGCAGGTATAACTAGAATATCTTTAAAATTAGTAATTCTTGGGACATTATCAACAACTTCCTTTATTGTAGAGCCCCCTGTAAGAGCAATAATACTTTTATCTCTTATTAGATCCTTAAGTATATTTGCTGCAGCTTTTCCCAATTCTGAAAGAACTGTTTTGTCTTGATCTAAATCTCCTGGAACTATTATAACATTCTTAAGTCCCAACCCTTTTTTTATGTATTCCTCTAAATCAGAGAGGCCCTTAAGTTCATGAATTATGTCCTTAAGCTTATGTATTACCTCCTCACCTTCAGGAGTAATAGTCATTCCTGGAGTGTTTATTTCTATAAGGTTTTGCTCTTTTAGAAAATTAATCTCAGAACGAACTATTCTTTCACCAATTTCAAGGCTGCTTGATAGTGTTCTTCTTCCTATGGGCTGATTGTGATTAATAACCCTGAGTATGTTATATCTTTTAACAAGTAGTTCTAAGGTCTCGGGTACAACTTTCTGAGCTAGTTTTAAAATCTCGCGCAATAGTAACACCTCTTTGGTCATTATACGTCCCGGTCATTCATTTCTTGTCCCACTTATATTATAAATTAAATACTAACTTTTTTAAATTAGTATTTCAAAAAAATATGTTAACAATGTGTAAACAAAACGAAAGAGAGGATATACTAAAACCTCTTTCTTTTACTTGAAGCTTTAATATTCATTTCCTCTCTATATTTTGCTACTGTTCTTCTGGAAATATTCATTCCCTGCTCGTTTAAATAGTCGCAGATAGCCTGATCTGAAAGAGGCTTTGATTTATCTTCTTTATCTATCATTTTTTTAATCTCTTTTTTAATTATAGATGCTGATACATCCTCTGCGCTATTTGCAGAAGATAGCCCCACAGTAAATAAATCTTTTATTTTTATAGTTCCTCTATTTGTATTTATATACTTATCTTTTATAGCTCTGCTTATAGTAGACTCATGCATGCCTATACTTTCAGATATATCTTTAAGCGACATAGGTTTTAAATAGCTTTCACCATATTTAAAGAAATCTTGTTGGATTTCTAGTATTTTTTCTAAAACCTTATATATAGTGCTTTTTCTATGCTCAATACTCTTCATTAAAAATAAAGCGCTATTTATCTTTTCTTTAACGTATTCTACAGCAGCTACATCATTTTCATTTTTTATTATCTCTTTATAAATTTCATTGATATTTAGCTTTGGCACTAAGTTTTCATTCATTAATATATGAAACTCACTACCTATTTCTTTAATATATGCATCAGGAGCTGTATAACTTATTTCATCTCCTGTATAAAATCCGCTTGAGGGTTTTGGCTGAAGGCTTTTGATAATATCCCCATAATATTGGGCTTCTTTAAGCTCAATTCCTAAGCTCTTAGCTATTAGGTTATATCTGTTATCTGCAATATTTTCAAGATGTTTATCAATTATAACACTCAAATAATTATTTAAAACGCCATTTCTTTCTAGCTGTAGTTTTAGGCATTCCCTTAAATCCATTGCAGCAATCCCTATTGGCTCCAAACTTTGAACTATTTTGATTGCTTCCCTAGCAATAGATATTTCAACATTCAGCTGTTTAGAGATATCTTCTTCACTAACCTCTAAGTAACCCCTTTCATCTAGGTTATCAATAATATATTCGCATATGGGAAAAAGGTAATCCTTTACACCTAAATCTATAATCTGTTCTACTAAATCTTGTTTTAAAGATTTTTGTTCGCTTATAAAATTAAAGGGGGATACTTCCTCTTCATCATTTTTTTCATAATGCCTCTGTCCATATTTATCAAAGTCCAAATATTTTATAAACTCTTTATAATCAATTCTATTTTTAAGATTTTCATCATGAGCTTCTTCAGCATATGAAACTTCGAGTACAGGATTTTCCTGCAATTCCTTATCAACATGTTCTTGAAGCTCAAGGCTAGACATTTGGAGAAGCTTAATAGAAAGCTGCATTTGCTGAGTCATAACAAGTTTTTGTTCCTGTGTAAGGTTTAAGTTAAAGTTCATATCCATGTTTCCACCAACCCTATTTTGGCAAATGTGTTATATTACATCTGCTTTATGTATATCCATTATAACACTTATTTAAAAATAAAAATACAGAAAACCATACTTACAAAGTATGGTTTTCTGTAAAATACATTTTACTAATTTTATCGTTTTCCTGGATCATAAGGCTCTCCGGCTGCTCTTGGTCCAGCCATATTCTTTGAGAAAAGTACTAGAGCTATTAAAGTTACCACGTATGGAAACGTATTAAAGAATATATTAGGCATATTCTTTATTCCTTCAAATAATTTAGACATATCTGCTACAGTTTTTGCAAAACCAAAGAAGAAGGCAGCTCCAACGACTCCCCAAGGCTTCCACTTACCAAATATAAGTGCAGCCAAGGCTAAGAAACCTAATCCGTTATAAATAAGAGGTGAAAACTCACCAGCGTATGTTACTATTATGATTCCTCCACCTAGTCCTGCCAAAATACCAGATATAGCAACTCCGATATATCTAATCCTTAAGACATTGATTCCTAATGAGTCTGCAGCTTGAGGATTTTCACCGCAAGCTCTTAATCTCAATCCAAAAGGTCTATAGTATAGGATGTACCAGCTAAGCACAACTATCAGTAAAACTATCCATGTTGTAATATAGGTGCTACTAAAAAACAAAGGTCCTAATACAGGTATTTTAGATAAAACAGGTATATCTGTCTTTATGAAACCTTTTAGAATTTGAATGTTAGCACTGCCGCTTAAAGCTCTTGCCAAGTAAACTGTAATTGCTGAAGAGAGGATATTGATAGCTGTACCACTTACAACCTGATCAGCCCTCATGGTAACGCTTGCAAATGCATGAAGCAGTGAAAATAGACCACCAGCAAATGCTGCTGCTATTAATGCCACTATTGGGGAAACTCCCATCATCTTCATCACAAAAGCTGTGGTAAAGGCACCAACTCCTAATAGGCCTTCAAGACCGATATTTACAACTCCACTTCGTTCACTATATAGACCTCCTAAGGCAATAATAAGCAGCGGTGCAGTATATGTTAATGTTAATGGCAAAATGCTTGTTAAAATATCCCACATTATTTATCACCTGCATTTCTTCTAAATAGTTTTTCAAATCTCTTAACCCAGCCTTCAAGCATTAGGCTAGTAGCCGCAAAGAATATAATTATTGCAATTATAATCGGAACCAGTTCGTTTGGTACTGAGGTAGATGACTGCATAAATAGACGACCTGCATTCATGAAACCAAACAACAGAGCAGCCAATGCTACTCCAAAAGGATTGTTTAATCCAAGCAAAGCAACTGCAATACCATCGTAACCTTGTGATGGGAGCATTCCTATTTTTATATTATCTGCATATCCAATATAGTAAGTAGCCCCTGCAAGTCCTGCTAATGCACCAGCAATCATCATAGAAAGTATCATATTTCTGTTTACTTTCATTCCAGCATACTGGGAAGCATTAACATTAAATCCAACTGCTTTCAATTCATATCCAAATGTAGTTTTCTCTAGTATCCACCAAACTAAAATCACACATATTAACGCCATGAATAAACCAAGATTAACATATGATCCTTCAAACAATTTTGTAAGCCATGGCACTCTTAGTGATGCAGATGGAAGTATTGGCTTTGACTCTGTATTAAATTGACCAGGCATTAGAACTGGAACAAAATAATAAACGCTCCACATAGCTATATAGTTCATCATTATGCTAGTTACAACTTCATGTATTTTAAATTTGGACTTTAAAAAACCCGGCAAGAATGCCCATAATGCTCCAAATAAAATGGCAGCTGCAACTGCTAAAGGCATGTGTATATAAGCAGGCAGGTTCATTCTTACTCCTATAAAACTTGCTGCAAATCCTCCCATAAGCATTTGACCTGGTGCACCGATGTTAAACAAACCTGTTCTGAAAGCAAAAGCAACAGATAAACCTGTTAGTATTAAAGTTGTTGTATTTAATAGTGTATCTCCAAAACGCTTAATGCTTCCAAAAAAGCCTGCTCCTTTTAAAAGAGCTGTATACGCTTGCAGAGGGTTATGTCCTGTAACAAGCATAACTATAGCTCCAGTTATAAATCCAAGCAAAACAGCAAGCAACGGTATTAGAAATTTATTCTTGCGCATGCTCTTTCTTACCTCCTCCTGCCATCATAAGACCTAGCTCGTTTTCATTTGTCTTATCGGCATCTACTATTCCTACGATTTCACCTTCATACATAACTGCTATTCTATCTGATAAGTTAAGAATCTCATCCAACTCCAGCGAGAATAATAATATAGTTTTACCTTTATCACGTTCTTCTATAAGTCTCTTGTGGATGTATTCAATAGCTCCAACGTCAAGACCACGAGTAGGTTGCGCGACTATCATAACTGTTGGAGACTTATCAACCTCTCTAGCTATAATAGACTTTTGCTGATTTCCTCCAGACATGCTTCTGGATTTTGTTATAGGCCCCTGTGCGGAACGAACGTCGAATTGCTCTATAAGATCCTTTGAATAAGCACGTATCTTATCTCTATTCAATATTCCGTTTTTAGAAAAAGGTTCCTTATAGTAGTTTTGTAGAATCATATTATCTTCTAAAGTAAAATCCAGAACTAATCCATGTTTATGCCTGTCTTCAGGAATATGACCTATGCCTTGTTCGCTTCGCTGTCTTACAGAAAGATTTGTGATATCATTACCTTCAATTTGAATTTTTCCTGATTCAGCTTTTCTAAGTCCCGTAATAGCTTCGATTAGTTCGGTTTGTCCATTACCTTCTACACCTGCTATTCCAAGTATTTCACCTGCTCTAACAGATAAGCTTACGTTTTTCACGCTTTTAATTCCTCTATGATTTATTACATTTAAATCTTCTATTTTAAATACTTCTTTTCCTGGGGTTGCAGGTATTTTATCAACCTTAAAGTTTACTCGACGGCCAACCATAAGCTCAGCCATTTTTTCCTCGGATGTCTCCTTGACATCAACGGTTGCAATTGATTTACCCTTACGAATAACCGTACATCTATCTGCTACTGCTTTTATTTCCTTAAGCTTATGAGTAATTACTAATATGGTCTTTCCTTCAGCAGCCATAGCCTTCATAACACCTATGAGTTCATGAATTTCTTGAGGTGTCAATACAGCTGTAGGCTCGTCAAATATCAATATTTCCGCATCTCTATACAGCATTTTTAAAATTTCGACTCTCTGCTGCATACCAACTGTAATATCTTCAATTCTTGAGAAAGGGTCTACACTTAATTTATAACGATTAGATAAGTCCTGAATTTTCTTTGCGGCTGATTGAATATCAATCTTTCCACCTCTTACTGATTCTTTCCCAAGAAGAATGTTTTCTGTTACGGTAAAATTATGAACTAGTTTAAAGTGCTGATGCACCATTCCTATTCCAAGATCATTTGCAACATTAGGATTTGTTATTTTTACTTCCTTGTCTCTTACTTTTATACTTCCACCATCAGGCTGATAGAGACCAAACAGCACCGACATCAATGTAGATTTTCCTGCACCATTTTCTCCAAGCAGTGCATGAATTTCACCTGGTCTAACTTGAAGTGTAATATTATCGTTTGCAACTATACCAGTGAACTCTTTTCTAATGTTTAACATTTCGATAATATAGTCCATGTCTTCTCCTCCATGGTAAATTATAGTTTTAAAAAAGGAAAACAAGCGTTAAGGATAATGCTGTTTTCCTTTTATTTTATTATATCTTATTTTATTATTTTAAGAAAGTAGCTAAGTCTGCTTCAGTTGCTGGAACTTTTATTTTTCCATCAACAACATCTTTTTTAGCTTGATCAACCTTCTTAACTATGTCGTCTGAAAGGTTAGGATTTTTTGCTGGTATTCCAACTGCATTATCCTTTAATCCTAATGTTATAACTTGTCCTCCTGGGAACTTGTTATTTAATTTAGCATCAATATAGTTGAAAGCTGCAACATCTATACCTTTAACTGCTGAAGTTAATGTTACTGACTTACCGCTTGAAATCTTACCTGATTCGTATTGGTCAACGTCAACACCTACAACCCATACATTTTGGCCTTTTTCTGCTCTTTCTTTAGCTTCGTTGAATACTCCAACTCCTACGCCGCCTGCAGCATGGAATATTATGTCTGCGCCTTTGTTGTAAATACCAGCAGCTAAGTTCTTACCACCAGCTACGTTATTAAATGTACCTTCAAATAAGAAATCTATAACTTCTGCCTTAGTTCCAAAAGTTTTGTTTGCATAGCTAACTCCTGCTTTAAATCCCCAACCAAACTTTTCAACTGGTGGTATTTTCATACCTCCTATGAATCCAAGCTTTCCAGTTTTTGTTGATAAAGCAGAAGCAACACCTGCAAGGAATCCAGCTTCATGCTCATTAAAGAATACTGAAACAACATTGTCATGTTTTACAAACTTTCCATCTCCATTATTTGGCTGTCCATCGATAAGTACGAAAGAAGCATCCTTATATTTATCAGCTGCTTCATTTATTGCTGTTTCAAATTTAAACCCTGGAGTAACTACTAGCTTATAGCCAGAGTCTACAAGGTCGCTGATAGCATTCATGTAGTCTGTTTTTTGTTCTCCTGAAGGCTGTAAATATTTTTCTTCTATTGTTTTCTTGTCAGTCTTATACTTTAATATTCCTTCCCAAGTTCCTTGGTTAAAGGATTTATCGTCTATTGTACCTGAGTCAGTAACCATACCAACTTTTGTCAAAGACGCAGGTTTTTTGTCTCCTCCTTGTGATGGTGCTGGTGCTGATGCCTTACAACCTGCAAATAATGTAGTAACTACTGCAACAGCTGCAAGCACAGAAAGAATTCTTTTTTTGCTCATTATAGTTCCCTCCAATAATTTTTGTTTTGGTAACTTAAATTATTCTATAAAATAACTTAAATTCCTTCTTTTTCTGTAAATTTATTTAAAAATAATTTACACTTAATTTAAAATAACTTTAAATATGTATTGCTTACTAAAATTATATTGTAAAGCTATACATAATATACTAAAAAATTTTGTATATTATACATAAACAAAAATAATGTCTAAAAATTAATATACTTCATATTAAATAAAAAAGCAATATAGTAATTTAAAGAGGTAAAGTTTTATAGGTTGTACCTAGAAAATATCTTGGTACAACCTATCTAAATTTTACTTAGCTTAGAAAACCTGCTTCTTTTAATACTTTTCTAGCTTTTTCAGCATCATCTGGATTTACTAGAATTATAGGACCGGTACATCCCATACCGCTTTCTGAGTATATGCCCTGTTTCCATAAGGATCTGCAAGCATTATCAAGCTCAAGAATATCTATGCCTGCAATATCTGAAGTAACAACCTTTTTAGGAGGCATCTTAACTTCTTCTGTATTTTCTATAATTTTATCCTTTGTATTTTTTGATATTATATCTTTTAGCCCAGCAGCATTTGCTTTTTTGAACTCTTCAGCAGCCATATTTAATACTTTATTTTTTGCGCAGGTAGCACAGAATTTTAAGGCTTCACTAATTAGCGTAGCGCCAGAAGCTCTTGAAACTATGTTTATTAGTTTGTCATAGTTTTCTCCTATTCCCGGCCCGTATCCTGCACCAACTGTCTCATAGTCTCCACCTGTTGTAAACGATGAGAAGATTTTAATTAAAAGATTTCCTGTTAAAGAATCGCAAATCATAACATCTGGTGTTCCTGCAAGAAGATCATTTCCTCTCATTACACAGCCGCCATCTGCTCTTAAAGAGTCTGCGAATTCGATAGCATATCCTTTTTCTTTAAGTTCTATAAGTATTCTTTCAACTTTTCTTGCACCATCAAGATTTAATATTCCTACTTTAGGATTTTCTATTCCTATAGCTTTAGCTGCAGCTATACCTGAAATCGCGTTAATTACCATGCCCTCAACTCTGTTAGTTGAAGTAGTTCCTGTAGTTGTGGCTACAATCATATCTCTGCCTCTTCCAGGAGTTACTACTCTTCCTACTGTTGAAACACCAATAGGAAAATCAAAGTGCTGGGTTACACAGCCATCGATTTTACCGCTTTCAAGGAGCTGAACCATTAACTTATGTCCTTCTTCAGCAGTAGCAGCTTCCACAGTCTCTAAAGTAGAAGATGTTTTTGGTCCTATAAGCACAACTTCGAAATCATCGTATTTTTTTCTTGCAAGCTCTGCCGCCTTAACCATTTCCTCTATTCCATGCTCGGAACCAAGAATGGTTAAACCTACTTTAACTTTTCTTCCAAAACTTCCTGACTTAATGCCATCAGCTATCTCGTTAAAAACTTCGGCTATCATTTTTGATGCCATTTCTTTACTCATAATTTCACACCTTCCTTAAAGCCTAAAGTTATTTATTCATTAAGTAAGCTGCAAAATCCTTCATTGCATCTGCAACCATAGACTTAACTTCTTCCTTTGATATACCAGCTTCAGCTTTTACCTCAGAATTACCTGTATTCTTCTCAACAACTATTGAAACACCGTCAAAAAGATTTGTCATTCTTCCAAGGAATAAGCTTCCTTTACCGATTATCATGAAATTATCCATTTTTCCGTTAAGCATGTTTTCTCTGCCGTGTCCTACTATTGGAACTCCTGAAGGAATATGCCCCTGAGTTGGAGCGAACCCTGGATATCCATAAGTAGTAACAAAGGCTGGAAGATCTTTTCTATCTAATTGTCCCTTTTTAACTGCAAGGGCACCAATCATTTTATAGTTCTGTGTTGGTACGTCTCCAGCACCTGCTGGTTCAGTAATGTCTGGTGTCTGCATTTCTGGAGCATATTTATTTATATCTGTAATCTTATAGCCAGCCTTATCAAGAGGTTCAAGAACCAAGGCCTCAAGTACAGCTTGTGGTGATGCACCGTGTCCTATTGTATGTCTTCCTATTATATCAGTTCTAAGTACTGGATTTACTCCGTCGTTTTCACTGATTAATATTGCAAATCCGCCTAAGCAATCCTCTAATACAGGAAGGTTCTTTTTAATATGATCCTTACCATTCATTCCAAGCTTAGCTGTAGCTCCTCCAGCAACTATTGCAACATTCTTGTAAACCCCTGATTTAACAAGAGCTGAAGCTGTAATTAGTGCATGAGTTGGACCTGCGCAAAAGCCTCTCATGTCAGTGCCGGTTGCTCCCTTAAGCCCAGCTACTTCTCCAATTGACTTTGCAACATTGCCTCCGCCTCTTTGATTCATATCTCCAATTGCTTCTTCTGAGCATTCAATTATATATTCTATACTGTTAATATCCATATCCAAGTCCTTAACTAGGTGCATTAAAGCTAGAACACCAGATGCTTTAACAGATAAATTTTCAACCATTATATGTGATGACAAGTTTTTGTCGTGTTCATGAGCACGTCTTACGCATCCTATAAGCTTTCCATTTTCGTAAAGTCCTTCTGCAATATGAGATTCAACTAGCTTTTCGATATCTGCCAATTCTTCTCCTTCACCTAAAGACTCAATCTTTGAATTTATTATTGGATGCTTAGCTAACTTCTCTTTTACAACTGCAGTAAAACCTTTTTCTAATTTTACTAGATCAAATACATCTGAAATTTTAATTAAGCCATAGAATTCGTCTTGAGGCATAATTTCCCCAAACTTTCCAAATCTATTTGATCCTTCTACAGCTTCATTTGTCCAAGGTCTTTTTCTTGATGCTAACTCCTCTGGAGTCATATTTCCAATATACGTCTGGTTAGGTGCATATGCAACAACCTCATTAAAGCTTCTTAAGTGAGAAGGGATTTGCTTTAAATATTCAGATTCTGGGTTAGTTTCTCTTTCAAGTGTTTGTGTTGTTCCATTATGAATTATCATGTCAGGTGTATTAACTAAAACGTAGGACGCCTTTTTAATTACTGGAAAACTCATTTTAAATCCTCCCAATCTATAACTAAATATATGGTTAATAAAAAAGGAGAATTGGAGAATGTTTTTATATTCATTTCTCCAATTCTCCTTTTAAAAGTCTATTAATCTTCGAATACTTTTTGTCCTTCAACTGGAGTTTCTAAAGCTCTTAGTGCTTTAGAAACCAGTTTCTTTCTTAACTCATACTCATCCTTCTTATCTAAGTTAGGGTTTCCAAGTGGGTGAGGTATAGCTATTGTAGGAACTATTCTGTTAGCTCCAACTGTTAAGGATATTGGAACTACTGTACACATATGAACAACAGGTAACCCTGCTCTTTCAATTTCTTTAACAAGCGTTGCACCGCAACGAGTACAAGTTCCTCAGGTGGAGGTTAATATAACTGCTTGAACTCCATCTGCTATAAGTTCCTTAGCAATTTGCTCTCCAAATTTCTTTGAAGAAGCAACAGCAGTTCCATTTCCAACAGTACTATAGAAGTATCTATGAAGTGAGCCTATCTTGCCTTCCTTCTCAAACTCTCTTAACACGTCAACTGGTATGACTCTGTCATTATCAGTATTAGCATATGTTGGGTCATATCCTCCGTGTGCAGTTTCATAGGTTTCAGAAGTTAAGTCCATAACTCCTTCTATATCGTACTTACCAAACTTTGATGCACTGGAAGATTCTATGTGATCTGGGTTTCCCTTAGGTACAGTTCCGCCAGATGTAACTATTGCTATTTTAGCTTTTGTTATATCTGCTACTGGTGGGTTTGGTTCAACTCTATCAAATACAGGCATCTTGAATTCTGTAGTAAAGGCTTCACCTTTAATCTTTCTAACAAGCATATCTACAGCTCTCTTTGAACCTCTTTCAGTTGCAAAGTAGTTCTTTCTTATACCTCTTTCAATGTAACCATCAACATCAGGAGCATCTATTTGTTCCTTATTAGCTAATTTTATAGCAAGGTTAGCTATCTTTGGAAGTGCATCTCTCATTCCTACTGCACTGTTTTTAGTTTCTACTATATATAATTGTTTTTTATACATGTCAGCGCCTGGGTTTTCAATATACATCCCGCTTAAAACAGGTATGTTCAGCTTTTCTTCTACTTCTGTAGCTATAGCACCACAAGCAACTCCATATCTTCCAGCATTAAAAGCAGGTCCTGCTATAAATAAGTCTGGATTATATTTTTTTATCATTTCTATTATTTCAGCTTTTGCTTCAGTCATGTTTTCATTGAAATAAGAGTCTCCACATATAACCGTAGCAACTATTTCAGCGCCTTTTGGTTTTAATAAACCATTTAGACCCATACCAGGTCCTACAAAACCTTCTCTAACCTCTGGTCTTATATCAGCTTTTTCTTCTCCGCCTATTCCAGCGTAAAATTGATTAATATAGTGAACGACACGTATCAAGTGTGCTCCCCCCTCTCGGAGTATTTTATTTAAATTGTGTATTTTGAAAATTGAGTTCTTACAGTTTTAACTTCTTTTACGATAGCATCTACATCAAGAACCATTTCCATCATTCCGCACTGCTCATCATAAACTGCTGCATCGCATTGATCCTTAACTTCTGGCTCAACAACGTGATATACAGCCAATCCTAAAGCTATTCCAGCAAGTGGTCCAGCATAAGTTGGATCTCCTGCAGCTACTGTTTCCGCGGATAATCCTGAAGCCTCAGCCTCAGCTCCACCTATAATTACAACTACATTTTCAGCACCATGCTTTTCAGTAAGGTCTTTAACTCTTTGTTGGATCTCCAGATCCATAGCACCTGCAGCTGTTCAAACGAAGCATTCTGTTGATGCAAATATTACTTCAGCACCAGCTGATTTAGCACAGTCTTCTATAGCTGGTCCTGGAATTCCGTCTCTATCGCCAATGGCAATTACTTTTTTACCCTTTAACATGATATCCTTCCTTTCATAACAAATTATTATTTTGGTGTAATGTATTGTTTGTTATTATAATCTTAGTAACCCTTTGCAGTTAAATAGTTAAAGCCGACTTCTGAAGTTGCTCCAGTAATAACCTGAATTTCTGCGTTAATAGAGCCATCCTCTCTTAAGCTTCCTACATATCCGCCTGCTATTATATTAGCAGCTTCTGGGTGTCCTATAACCTTTTTCATTGCTGGAAGTGTTACTACTTCGTTAGCATTTCCACCCGTTACAACTGCATCTCCTTTTGGAGTTGAGTCTGCAAGTGATTGAGAGCTTCCGTCTCTTCCTGCATATTCATCAGTAACAAGTACTGTCTTTATCCCTTTATCGGTTATCTTGTTGCAGTTCATTACTAAATCTGCATCAGGATTTCCAAAGCCTTCTTCAGAAATTATAACTGCATCAGCTCCTAAGAATTCAACAAGCTTAGCTGTCATATCAGAAGATCTTTGCTTATCAGCAAGATAAACGTTTTCGTTAGTTATAATGCAACCTAAGAAATTGAAGTCCTTTCCATGTCTTTCATAAAGATCTTCAATAATAGGCTGATTTAAGTGAACATACGTTGGGTTCTTATCGCAAGCTGATACGCAGTTACCGCTAACAATTGCACCATCAAATACTTCTGTTGGATAAATGTAAGTAGGTATTATCTTCTTAGCATCTACACCATATACATAAGTGTCGTGTAAAAGGCCTTGAGTTTGAAGCATATATACGTAAACTACCTTCGGAAGCTCTGGGAATTCATTAACCTGTTCAAGTAATGGTTTTGTTTCATATACCTTTACCTCATCTGGTTCTACATCTTTACCAGCTTTTCCTAGGTAGGTTGCAGCCTTGAAGCCTACCATTCTTACAGCCTCTTCATGCTCATGCTGAAGCACTCCATCTTTTGGTTCGCATATAATAACTAGATTGTTAGTTTTTGAGAATGGTGTGTATTTAGCTCCTTCACCACTCATATCTATTATACCCTCTTGGAAACCAACTATTTTACCAGTAGTAACAACAGCTGCTCCTTTGAGCACATGAGTTCTTCCAGAACCAACGGTATCAACCTTGTTTATAAAGCCAGGGAAAATACCACCTTTTCCTTCAACCTTGACTCTTGGCTCAATAACATCTTTTACAGGAATTATTCTAGTTTCCTCACCAGGCTTTGCTAAATCAAAATCAATGGACTGAAGTCTTTCATCTCCACCAATTTCCTTTAATAACTCTTCTTTGTTTACATAAAGAACTCCATTGTCAACTTTAGTTTGTGGTCCAAATTGTATATCCTTTATATAAATTTTCCCAAGTTCTAGACGCAAAGCGGTCACCTCCTATATTTTTAAATTTATATTTAAGACTTAAATCTTTTGTAAGATAGTCCTAATTACCGTAAAATAATTAGTTGATAATTAAAGAGTGTCATAAACTTCCTTAATAAAGTTTTCAACGTCAGATATTGTTTTTAATTTATCTGGTGTAGCTATGTGAGCTCTCTCACCATTCTTGTAGATTATCATAGTTGGAAGTCCTAAAACTTTTTGTGATATAGCAAGTCTTCTAGCACTTGAAGTGTTTAAACTAGCAAACTTTATTTTATCTGAATACCTGTGCTCTAATTCATGAACCCCTGGCATAAGCTCTATGCATATTTCACATTTGTCCCCCCAGAAGTCTACAAATACAGGCTTTTCAGTATAATTAATAACCTCAGCATCAAAATTATCTTTGTTTAATTCTAACATCTTAAAATCCTCCTTGTTTTGTAAAATTTATTATTTATGTATCAATACAACAATATAACAAGTTAAAAAGTTATATTGTTATATTGTTATATTGTTATAATTTTTAACTTGTTATAAAATATTAAACATGAAGCTCATTAAATTCATTTTCAATATAATGCTCTGCATTTGTTGCAGCTATAGCTCCATCAGCAGCAGCAGTAATAACTTGCCTTAGAGATTTTTGTCTTACGTCACCAGCAGCAAAAACTCCTGGTATGTCAGTTCTCATTTCTTCATCTGTTAATATATAACCTGCTTCATCTAATTTTATCTTACCTTTGAAAAGTTCTGTTATTGGAAGATAGCCAACGAATACGAAACAGCCATCAACCTTAAGATCACTTAACTCACCAGTTTTTACATTTTTTATAACAAGACCTTCAAGAATTTCATCACCTTTAGCTTCTTCAACAACTGAATCATATATTATTTCTATCTTAGGATTATTAAATACTTTGTCTTGTATTGATTTAGCTCCTCTAAACTGATCTCTTCTGTGAATGATTGTTACATTTTCTGCAAACTTAGTCAGATATATAGATTCAGTTAAAGCTGAATCCCCTCCTCCAACTACAGCCACATCAAGTTCAGTAAAGAAGTCAGCATCGCAAGTAGCACAGTAAGAAACCCCTTTACCTCTTAGTTCTAACTCATTCTTAAAGCCAGCAAGCCTTGGATAAGCACCTGTAGCTATTATTATTGTTTTAGCTTCATATGTTTCCTTTTGACCTATAACTTTTTTAATCTTTCCGGAGAAGTCAACTTCTATAATCTCATCCTTGGCAAACTTGGTGCCAAATTCTTCAGCTTGTTTTCTCATTCTTTCAATTAAGCTAGGACCTGTGCAGTCTTCTAAAGAACCTGGATAGTTTTCAAGCTCGTCAGTGGTAGCTGTCTGTCCTCCAAACTTAGATCTTTCAATAAGTAAAGTATCCATTTTTGATCTCGCACCATAAAGTCCTGCTGAAAGTCCTGCAGGACCACCGCCTATTATTATAGTATCGTAAATGTGTGGCATAAAAATTCCTCCTTAATATGTGTTAAGCTTATCTTTTTATTGCATTATAAATAATATCAAAATCAATAAGCATAAAATCCTCTAATATTTTTTCAGTCCATTTTGGTAATCCAAAGTCCTTCAAAAACTTTTCAGTTGTACTAATACTGTTTTCTATTAAATCCAAGGATTGCATGTCAATAATATTATTCCTATCCTTCGATATTATAACCGTCCTATATGGTATTTCATTTGGTTTAATACTGCTCACTAGAGGATGTGTTAAAAGTCTGTGATTTAAATGTACGTAATCTCTAGCTTTTCTAAAAACCTCTAAAACGTTTCCATCTATATATTCAAGTTTATAGGTGGTTTCACATTTTTCTTTACACATAGGATTGTTAGTAACTATTATCAGCGGTTCAATCATCACTTTACCTCTCATATCAAATAGGTTTTCTGGAATTTTTTCAAAACAAAAAGACAGAAAACAAAAGCCCTTTGACCCTTGCACTCTGTCTTTATAACCTGAGAGATTTACTCCTTCGGTGCAATGCTTTAAACAAGCATTATGCTTTCCAGAGGTATGTCCACTTCCGGTACTTTTGCCTGAGAGCTTCACAGAATACGGGTTATTCTGCTTATTCCTTCGGCTATCTATATAGTTTAAACTGACAAATCTTTTTTAATTCGATTAGAATGTTGTTATTTCTACATCTTTATCAAGCTTAAGTTAAGATTTGTTTTGTTTTCTATATGGACTATCTCCCGAAAATATCATCCATCCAATATATTATTACCAAGTATTTCATTATTTATTGGAATAAATTTCGTTCTGATAATATTATATATTAAATATTTTAAAAATGCTATAACTTTTTTGAATTTTTAGTAATCAAATTGATAAATTTTTGACGCTAATATTTCAAAATCAATACTCTTCTATAAAGAAAATACCGCAAGCCCCTGTGCCAGAATGTGTCCCAACAACACAGCCAACTTCGCATTCTATAAATTCAGCACATCTTTCAGTCATATTTTCAGTTAAAGCTTCTCTAACATCTTTATTTTCTACCTGTAGAATTATGGAAGTCTCATCTTCCTTAATTCCTTTTTTATCTACATAATCTAAAATTGTTTTTGCTGCTTTTTTGCTTCCTCTAACTTTGTCCATTAAAGCTAATTCCCCATCTTTAATCTCTAATATAAGCCTTATTCCTAAAAGATTCCCTATCATCCCTGCAGTTTTCGAAAGTCTTCCACCTTTAACAAGATTTTCTAAGCTTTCAAAAGCTAAAGCACTTTTAACATGTGGAATAGATTCCAATATCTTTTTTTCAATATCTTTAGCAGCCATGCCTTGATCTTTTAGCTTGCAGGCTTTTAAAACCAGAAGTCCCAAGCCAGAAGTAACATTTAGACTATCTATGACTACTATATCTTCGCTTTCCAACATATCTCTTGCAATACATGCAGATTGGTAGGTTCCACTTAATTTCGATGAAAGATGAATAGATATAATTTTATAACCCTGGTTAATATATCCATTAAAGCAGTCATGAAATCTTTGAGGATTTATCTGAGAAGTAGTTGGGAATACTTCACTGGCTTTCATTTTTTCTAAGAACTCATTAAACTTAATATCTATGCCATCTAAATAGGATTCATCCCCAAAATGTACGGTAAGCGGCAGTACTTCAATATCATATTTTTTTATTATCTCCATAGGCAAATCTGCAGTACTGTCAGTTATTATTTTTATTTTTTCCATCTAACCTTCTCCCTTTATTTCATATTTGGAAAGCTCATTTGTCTCATTGCTTCATAAGCAACTATTGCTACTGTATTAGAAAGATTTAGCGAACGAGTACTTGTCTGAAGCATAGGAACTCTAATTAAGGCTCCATCGTTGCTGTTTCTTATGTATTCTGGAAGCCCAGCAGATTCTTTTCCAAATATAATAAAATCATTTTCATTATATTGCACTTCTGTGTAAAGCTTACTGCCTTTTGTGGTTGAAAAATAAAATGTTCCATTCTTATATTTTTCTTTAAAGGCTTCATAGGATTCATGTATTTCCATATCTAAATACTGCCAGTAATCAAGCCCTGCTCTCTTCAAATGTTTTTCATCAAGGCTAAAACCTAGAGGCTTTATAAGATGAAGCTTTGAGTTTGTAAGCACGCAGGTTCTTGCTATATTGCCGGTATTTTGCGGAATTTCAGGTTCAAATAGTACTATATTTAAGTTCAAGTTAATTGCCTCCTAATGTTAAAATTTACTACAACATATTAATATTATCCTATAAATTTGTTTTAGTAAAGAGAGACTAATTGAGTACAAATTTCTCAATAGCTTTCGCAACACCATCATCATTATTTGTATCAGTAACGTAGTCTGCTATTTCCTTTACTTCATTCTCACCATTTCTCATTGCCACTCCCATTCCTGCATACTGAAGCATGGATATGTCATTTTCATTATCTCCAATACACATAATCTCTTCTCTTTTAAAGTCATAGAACCCAGCTAAAACTTCAACGGCTCTCCCTTTTGAAACTCCACTTACCATAGCTTCAATGTTGTTGCTAGCAGAGCTTACTACCTCCAGTTCCTTTAATTTCAGTAAATCTCGCTTCGCCTTTATAATTTTATCAGAATCCTTATCGATGCAAATACATTTTAAGATCTCATCTTCATATTCCATTAATGTCTTATCCCATTCTTCTATAACTTTAATATTTATCTGATTGTGTTTTGGCAGAGTCTTATTTATTTTTACATAACCATTTTCAGGATCAAATCTTTCCATAAACACTGTATCGCATGTATTAAAGTAAAAAGTTATGTTATGTTTTTTATATACCTCAAGAATTTTTTTAGAGTTTTCATAACCTAATACTGACTTATATATAACCTTGTTTTTATCTTTTTCCCTTATATATGCACCATTTGAAGCTATAACAGGCACTTCTACACCAAGCATATCAGCGTAGAATCTTGCTGAAGTAAACAACCTGCCTGTGCATACAGTAACTTTAACACCCTTCCCATGGGCAAGCTTAATAGCTCTAAGATTTCGCTGGCTCACTTCCCCTCTGCTATTTAAAAGTGTACCATCCATATCTAAACATATTAATTTGAACATTCTTCATTTCCTCCTGTGAATCTGATTTATTATATTTTGATTATAACAAATGTTCTACTTATAAACAAAAAACACGAGAATTACCTCGTGCTTATATTTGACTATATAACTACTTTTATTCAGCAGAAAAATAATTGGAAACACCTTTTGTAATATTTATACCAAAATTTTTCAATACTTCATCTTTCATAAGTTTACTTCTATCCTCATAATTACTTATAAAGCCTAGTTCCAGTAAGACACATGGAACTTCTGAATTTCTTAAAACAGATAAGCTTTCTCTGGCTATTCCTCTATCTTCCCAGTTATCATTTTTAATAAGTTCCTTCTGAATAGTTCGTGCAAGTTTTATTCTTTCATCCTTTTGAAAACCATTAACATCATAATAATAAGCCGAAACTCCCTTATATTTATCTATTTTATTACTATTAATATGAACAGATACAAATAAGTCTGCTGAAGCTTCATTAGCTATTTTAGCAATTTGGTTTAAGTACAAGAGTTCATCCTTTTCTCTTGTTTTTACAACCTTAAAACCGTTAAACATTAGCTCCTCTGATGTGAAATTTACAATTTTAAGAGTTATATCCTTCTCGAAGAGGCCATTATAACTGGCACCTTTGTCTTCCCCGCCATGGCCTGCATCTAGTACCACAGTGGCTCTAAAAGGTTTTTCTTCTTTTGCTATTAGCACAACGATTTTTTTAGCGTCATTGCTGTCTACATTAACAAAGTTATTTTCATTATAGGCCTTTTTTATTTTAATCATTAAGTTATTTGAAGAATCATCATAGTAAATATCTTTGTTTTCAGAGGATTCCTCCACTTTAATGTTCAGCTTTTTTATTTCATCCTTTTTAAGACTTATGTCTATATATTCCTTGCCTTCTTCCCACTTAACCAGTGAGTTATTGCTTTTACAATCTATTATATATTTTTTGAAATACTTGCTTTCTGAGTAAGTTATACTTCCATCCTTATCACCAGCTAATACCTTATAGTTTAAAGCAATCTTTTGTTTTTTAGAAATAGTACTATCGTTCGACAAACGTTTATTAATTGCGAAAATCAAGTTCAAAAACATTAACAAAAAAACAATACACCACAGTCCAAACCTTCTTTTGTTTTTAACTCGTACATTCATAGCTTCCCCTTAAACTCCCCTATTACATGATTATAGCTTGTCTTTTTTTAATAATATAACAACCTATCAAAAAAATCAATTTTTACTAAGCACATATTTTTATTAATTGAACTTTCATTGATTAAATTTCACTGCAGATAAAATCAAATTTAAAATGCCCATGGAGTTTAGTTCCATGGGCATCAACATAATTAAATTTGGTGCGGATAACAGGAGTCGAACCTGCATGGTTTCCCGCCAGAACCTGAAACTGGTGCGTCTGCCAATTCCGCCATATCCGCTAAAATTATTTAAGTCTTATCTTTCTATATAATACCATAATTTTTTTAAAAATCAAAGGTATTTTATTAGAAAAATAATACTTTTTTAACAGATATCTTAGGGTAGGTTGCTGTCTTTTTATGTATTCCTCAATAAAATTGTAATAAGCACTCTTATCGTACTGAACAGGAGCCTTACTGCCATAGTATTCCCTGTAAGCTAACTCAGCTACCTCCTTAATTCTTTCTGACAGATTAGCAGGCATTTTCTCTAGCGCTTCCAATTCGGGTACATATTCAGATTGATTATACCCTATAACTGAAAGTCGATCCAATGAATATTTATATAAGGGAATAATACTCTGATTGTTTATAATAAAAGTTTTCCTTCTAGAATATATCAAAAAAATCACTGTATTTACGAAAACCAAAACAGATAAAAATTTAATAATCTTTAATAGTAATGGTGGAACGACCAAGCCATATTTAGTAACTGATGAAGAATATTCATTACTAGCATCCTGAGGCTTTTTAGGAATATCAATATTAGGTTCCACTTCCTGCACTGGGTCAGGCTTTTGTTCTAGCTCTGCCTCTTTTTCCTCTTGGTGTATTGCTTCAACTGCATAAGGCACCGCATCTACTGTATACCAGATACCTGTATTCGTATCCTCTTTATATAAGACTTCCGTCCAAGCATGAGCATTTTCGTTTCTTACTACATAAAAGTCATTCTCGTCTTTCTCCTGACCCATATTAAAGCCCTCTACATATCTAGCAGGTATGCCAGCTATTCTACACATTATTGTTTCAGCTGTGGCAAAGTAAGTACAATATCCTTTTTTTTCTGTGAAAAGAAAGTAATCCAAGAACTCCTGACCTTCTGGTATAGAGCTAACCTTTAGTGTGTAAGGAAATGCTTTATTTAAATATTCTCTAATTGCTTGAACCTTTTGAAAATTAGTCTTTTTACCTTTTGTAAGGCTACTTACAAGATCATACACCCTTTGACTTATATTATCTGGCACTTGAAGATACTTCTTATAAGAGCTATTATAATGCTCATTATCAGTCTCTCTATATGATTGTGAAGAGTTTCCACTGTTAAGAAGCCTTGCTGCTCTACTATTTAAGTCGTAGAAATATACCGTATAAGGTTTTTCTATTATACCGCTGCTCATAAAAGTAGATGCTTCATCATAGAAAATATAATCCATGTCTAAGTTTACGTTGAAAGAAAGCATTGGGGTAAAAATAGTAGAACTGTTCAATTCTTCAGGATGAATCTCTATTTCATTGGTGGCATCTGCATAGTCTTTGGAAAATAAATCTACAAGCATTGAATCCTCAGGCCTTACTCTTGAAGTATATTTTTTTTCACTCTGACTCCAGGAGTATCCATCGTAAAAATCCTTAACGCTTCCTTTTAAATAGTAAGGCTTATCACTTCTTACTCTAAATGCAACAAGCTTATTTAAAGTTATGGGACCTCCAAGCTTTGTGCTTTCATAGCCTGAAAAAGATAAATCATACTTATACTTCTTTCCCTTTTGTTCTCCATTTTCAGCTCTATTACCAAACTTATTGTAAAATCTGCCTTGAATATCCGATCCATATTTACCTTTATAGCTTTGAGGCAGCAGATTTGAAATTCCCGCAATTATTAGGCTTAAAACAACTGTATATATAATTAGGCTGGTGCCTCTTATTCCAACTTTTATACCGCTTTTGGTTAACTTTTTTGTTTTTTTAACAAATTCATTAATACTGTATGTTACCAGAGTAATAAAAACATAAAGAAAAAGATATTTTTTTATTTCCTCTGTATAACCTAGATACCAAAGTGTTATCAGCATTGTAAGAATAGCTATGATAGTGAAATTAGGAAGACCTCGGGTTGTCAAATACATCATTATATAAGTTAAAACCGGAATAACTATAATGAATATAGGCAAATAGTTATTATAGTCAGTAGCTTTATTTTGTGCAACTAGAGAATTTATAATATTAAAATTCTCTATAATGTATTTACTAAACATAGAGTTTACGTAATCAGTTTTTGAAAAATAATAGAAGATAGTTACAGCAATAATTAATAAAACAACTCCAAGCTTCACTGATTTTTTTCTAACAGAACTAGTAATCCAGCAAAAAAGCATTCCGGTGAGTATCAGTGCTGAAATAAAGCCATAGTTTAAATTTTCTATCTTATAACTTATTTTTGCTAGTGTTACAACAAATAAAATATTTATGTATATTAACAGCATGTAGATTTTATTATTTTTAAGAAAGCTCATTTTCTCACCCTGCTTTCTTTTTTGTTTACAATCTCATTAAAGCTGCAGCAGTCTATACCGACCCTTTTGAGAATGTCTAAATTACTCAAATCATTCAACTCACTAGCACAATAAAATACAGTTATGTTATATCCTCTGTCCTTTAAAACTATAAGGATATCCTTTAGTTCTTTACTCACTCCAATACATATTATGCCTAACCAGCTTAGTTTTGGTATTTTAGTGGAATTTGAATTCAAGAATTTTGCAAAACTTTTCTCACTATCGCTTTTATGAGTGATAAAAAACTCCATAAGCTCTCCAAAATCATCTCTGCTGTCTATTTCAAACCGCCTTTCAATTGAAGCATTTATAAATAGTTTTACCTTTATTCCCTTAAGCTCCATATAATTTACTACTGATACACATAAATCTATTAGCTGTTCTTCAATCATTTCGTTATTGTCATTAAAAAAATTGTCTTTGCTCATATCAAGAAACAGATTGCTCTCTTCGCCTGACACTGTATCCAAATCTCTTACATAAAGCTCTCCATGCTTTGCGCTAACCTTCCAATTAACTCTTTTTAAGTTATCACCCTGATAATACTTTCTTATATCTTTTGTACTATACAAGTCTTCAATTGTAGTTTTGCTGCTAACTGCATTTTTAAAGATGTCACTCCCTTTTATCAAAAATTTATCCAATTCATATATCTTAGGATAAACCTTTACAGGAAAGCTCAAATTCATACTTTTACTCCGTTCAAATACTGAGAATAAATCACTAATACTCAAATTGATTTCTCCAAAATTATATATGCCTCTTGAATTAAACCGTACTATAGTTTTTAGCCACTTGCTTTCATCAATCCCAAGCCATACCGCATCACCGATGTATTTGGGACTTATCTTTGCTAGAGTTTTATTTTTTAAAACCACGTATGGAGCTGGAATAATTCCGTAATTTTTTATAATAGTTGTAAATTCATGATTGTCTCCCGTACAGTATACAGCTTTATTAAATTTTAGCTGCACAATTATATTCTTTGGTTTAAACAGGATGTATAGCAAGCTGATTAAAAAAGTCAGAAGTAGACCATGAAATATCCTATACGGAAGGTTACCTCCCTGAACTAAAGCAAATATATAAGAAAAAAACATAAGTACTATATATTTAATGTTCATCTTAAACATTTTACTTCACCTTTGGCACTGATACAGTTTTTAAAATATCTATAATTACTGAATTACTATCATAATTGCTTGCTCTTGCAAGTGCGGAAACACTCAACCTGTGACTAAGTACTAGTAGAGCATTTTCTCTTACATCCTCTGGGATAACGTAATCTCGTCCATTGATTAATGCAGATGCTTGAGCAACTCTTAGCAGAGCCAGAGAAGCCCTTGTGCTGCTTCCTAGAATTAAATATTTATTATTTCGTGTTGCATCAGCAATGCTTGCTATGTATTCGTTTATTTCATCTGTAACATAAACATTTCTAGCCTGTTTTTGAAGTTCTAATATATCTTCAACCCCTGCAACTCTTCCTATTTCTTCAAGAGGTTGATTGTTTCTATAAATCTTAAGGATATTGGCTTCATCCTTTCTATCTGGGTAGCCAATGCTTACTTTCATTATAAATCTATCCAGTTGAGCCTCGGGAAGTACAAAGGTTCCCTCGCTTTCAATAGGATTTTGGGTAGCTAATACAAAAAATGGTCTGTCAAGATGGTAAGTTGCATTTCCTTCTGAAACCTGCTTTTCTTCCATAACTTCAAGGAGTGCTGACTGAGTTTTAGGAGAGGTTCTGTTAATCTCATCCGCGAGAACAATATTTGCAAATACAGGTCCCTTTCTAAACTCAAATTCCATAGTTTTTTGATTGTATATTGATATTCCTGTTATATCTGAAGGTAATAAATCTGGTGTGAACTGAATTCTGCTGTAGGTTAAACTTAAAGACTTTGACAATGCTTTTACAAGTGTGGTTTTCCCTACCCCTGGTACGTCTTCAATTAATATGTGTCCGTCTGCTATGATTCCCTTCATAATATTATAAATCTCATATCTCTTACCAATTATCACCTTTTCAACATTATAGACAATATTTTTTATTAATTGCTGTGCATCCATAATTTTTACCTCCAGTATAAATTTGAAAATTTTAAATATATAACTAATATTATACTAAAAATAAATTTAATTCTACTATTAACTTTCATATTTTACATAATTTTGTTTATTTAAATATAAATAAAGACAAGCTTAATGCTTGTCTCATATTTCTATTGTTGTGGTGTTTGTTGAGTTTGTTCTGGTGCAGAATTTACTGTTGGAGCAGGTGCTTCAGTTTGAGGTTTCTTCTTTGTCCCCCTCTTAACTAGGCCATCAATCTTCTTATAGGTCTCATCTGAAACTGTTTCTTGACCAACGAATTTGCCATTTTCATATATTTTCTTATAAACTTTAACCTTATAGCCTATTGAAGCCTTTTGAACAGTTTCGGTCTGTCCTTCATACATATTTGGATCATCAACATACTTAATAGTTGGCTCTATTGTACCATAAGTTTCGCTAACTAAATCGTAGGTTTTTGCAGTGAGACTTTTATCTGAATAAACATTAAAAATTAAGGTATTACCTTGCAAATATCCATCTATATATATAGGATACTGAAGAGTATTTTTAAATTTATAGTCGATGTTTCCATAATCAACAGTTGCATCCATACCTAATCCTACATAATGAGATGGCAGTGAGTGATGTCTTCTTTCTGTTGCATTTATATTAGCTCTAATAACCGCATTGTATAAAGTTGAGGAAACTTGGCATATTCCCCCTCCTATTCCTGAGTCTAATTTATTATTTACTATTACTCCTGCTTCTTTGTATCCTCTTGCAGCTGTTCTTTGTCCAACAACATCGTTAAAGCTAAAGGTTTCACCAGGCATAAGAAGTTTTCCACTAATACTTTTGGTTGCTAACCTTATATTTTCAATTCTATTTGCGGTAGAACCAGAAAAGCTTGTACTAAATGTAGAAAATTTTGTATTTACTTTAGAAAGCTGTTCTGCAGTAACTGAAGCCTGTAAAACATCAATAGGAGCTTCCAAATCTAAATCTCCACTTATATCCCCATTTATTTTATTTATTATATCCTTCTCCAGTTTTTCTGCATCAAGCTTTGCACCGTTCTTTTCTGGAGTTACTGAAAACTTCCCAGCGCTAAATGCTAGTGTTGCATTAACAGGTGCTTTGTCTAGTTCCTTCTGCATGCCGGCAACTAATTCTTTAATTGGTTTAGCATCATAAGAAAATTTAAGTTCAATATTTTTAGGTTGTGGTGATTTAACAAGCTTATAGCCTTGAATAAAGTTATGTTCTTTTCCATAGGCAAAGGCTTGGTTAACTGCTTCTTCTATATTGTAGCTAGCATTCAGTTTTGCATAGTCAATAGTATAAAGCTTTTCCCCACCTTTAATAGTAAACTTTTTCTTTAAAATAACATCACCATATTTTTCTTTTAGTATTTTTGCAGCTTCATCCTTTGTTTTTCCCGATAGATTAATATCTTGTATAGCCACCTCAGGGTAAATAACCTTGGAATAATCCTTTACTGCATTATACATGTATCCACCACGCGCACCAACAGCTCCTCCAGTAACAAGAAGCAGTGAAACAACTGTAATCAACATTGTTTTTTTCTTCATATGTATCCCCTCTTTCTATTCACGTTAACATTATACTATAAAATATAATTGTTTTACATATATACTGACGTTTTTTATGTAATTTTGTTCAAAATTTAACTGGGTTATGGTAAAATAATTTCGAAAATATAAAATTAACTGCAAATTAAATATCAATATAGGAAGGTGAAGTTATATGAATTATAACAATGAAAAACTAAAGTATTATCTTGAAAGTATTTTAAACATACCAAGCCCTACAGGTTATACACACAAGATTATGGATTTTATAAAGTCAGAGCTAGATAGTTTAAAAGTTCCATATATCATAACTACAAAAGGTGCATTAATCATAAGCCTTAAAGGGAAGAATGATAGCTATCAAAGAACCTTTTCAGCACATGTAGACACTTTAGGTGCTATGGTTAAGGGAATAAAATCAAGCGGAACTCTTTCATTAACGCCAGTTGGTGGATTTATGATGTCTTCTATTGATGGAGAAAACTGTACTATAGAAACTTTAGATGGAAGAGTTTACACAGGTGCAATACATACCACTAAGCCATCTGTACATATTAGCGGTCAAGAAGCCACTGACCTAAAGAGAGTTCCTGAAAATATGGAAGTTGTGTTAGACGAAAGAATAAGTTCAAAAGCAGATACAGAAGCGTTAGGTATTAATGTTGGTGATTTTATATGCTTTGATGCGAGAACGGTTATAACTGAAAAAGATTTTATTAAGAGCAGACATTTAGACGATAAGGCAAGCGTAGCAGTTCTTTTATATGCAATAAAGCATTTAGCTGAAAACAATATAGGACTTCCTTATACTACAAATTTCTTTATAAGCAATTACGAGGAAGTTGGACATGGAGCTTCAGCATCTATACCTGAAAATACTAAAGAATTTATCTCTGTAGACATGGGTGCTCCTGGCCTTGACCAAAATTCTTCTGAGTTTGATGTCTGCATCTGCGCTAAGGATTCCTCAGGACCTTACGATTTAGAGTTAAGAAAGAAGCTTATAGAAATTTGCAATAAAAACAATATAGGCTACAAAATTGATATATATCCATACTACGGTTCAGATGCCTCAGCTGCTTTAAGAGCTGGATGGGATATGAAAACTGCTTTAATTGGACCTGGAGTATTTTCTTCTCATGCTTATGAAAGAACTCATTTGGATGCTGTTTTAAATACTTTAGATTTAGTAGTTAAATATTCACTAGAAAAATAAAGCATAAAGAGTACCATATGGTACTCTTTATCTATTTATAATTTAAATTTAATTAATTTTGTATTTTACAAGCTCAAAATTCCCCTTATCACTATTATATACCGATAAATACAACGCCTTGTCATCTTTCGACCATTCACTGTCAAAGTATGCAATTCTAGAAACGATTAAAAAATGTTGTTCCCCAGAATTATTTTTTGTATCCTCAGCCCAGCTTTCTATTTCCTTATCCTTATTTTCAAACTCTTCTTTTGTAAGTTTGTATTTGTTTTTTAGATTGCTTAAATCAGCAATGTATATATTGGAGTACTCCTTATCAATAAAAAGCTGTTTCTTTTCCTTTACCTTGCAATAAGGAGTTGTACTTCTCTCAAATTTCGCATAGCTTATATATTTTCCAGAATTAGACCATGAAGCATATTTGCCAGCATCAATAAGCTTGCTTTCTTTGGATTCAATGTTAAATACATAAATATTTTCCTTATTTTCGTAAAGTAGATTTTTGCTGTCCTTAGAAATTACAGGGTTATATCCGTCAACTATTTTCACCTCTGAACCGCCATCTGAAGAAATCTTATAAATAGCTGGCTCCTTTTCAATAAAGCCATGACCATCAGGACTTGGAAGTACAGTTACCTTAAAAAATATAATATCGCCTTCTTGTGTAAAGTTGGGCTTAGCAAAAGACACCTGTGAATCCTCAGAACCTATTAATTTATGTATTTTTCTCGTACTAACTTCCATTTTATATATTCCATCTGTTCTGGCAAAAGCTATTATATTATTGTCTTTTTCATAATATACTGGATTGTAGCAATTCCCAATGGTAGTAAGCTGTATTAAATCATTCTTATTTAAGTCAAACTCATAGATATTATCCCCTGAACTGTATAGAAGCTTTGTGCCATCATAATTCATTGAAGGAGTAAAAAATCCACCCTCTGAGATTGCTTCACCTTTGCTTTGCTCTGAGTTAATGCTTACTGCGCTGGCCTTATTTACAGAATTACGATTTGAACCAAAATTCATATTTATTGTAATTGCAGAATATGTAAGTATAACAGCAATCAAGCTGTATCTAATAAACTTTTTATTCATTAAAGCCACCCGAACTTTCATTTTTGTATTTATCTCTTAGTGTTAGTTTCTATAAAATTTATAATTTTATCCATGCATTCTTTATAATGATTTTCAAACAATTCCTTAAACAATAAATTATGACC
Organism: Clostridium swellfunianum; assembly: GCF_023656515.1. Taxonomy (NCBI): domain Bacteria; kingdom Bacillati; phylum Bacillota; class Clostridia; order Eubacteriales; family Clostridiaceae; genus Clostridium; species Clostridium swellfunianum. The sequence goes on along the minus strand of NZ_JAMOFV010000006.1, from coordinate 1,818,201 downwards.
ATTATATTAAATATAATTTATCACAACAAATAATGATTATTATCTGTTATTATGTTATTATTATTTTATAAAATGATTTAGATATACCATTATTGGGAATTATAATCTTAGATTTTAAGTACAGGAGGAAATTACATGAAGGTCATTTTAATAAAATTTGCTCTTGAGAAAGCGGGTGGTAATTTTGGATCTTAATAACATAGACCTTTCCTGTGTGCTCGTAATATTTGGTGGCACAGGAGATTTAACCCATAGAAAGCTGCTTCCAGCTATATATAACCTGAAACACAGTGGAAAACTGCCAGACAGTTTTGCTGTTGTGTCTATAGGCAGGAAGGACTTAACTGATGAGGCTTACAGAGAGCAAGCCTATGAATCAATAAAAAACTTTTCTCGTTTTAAGGAAATAGACGAAAGGTTGTGGCAGGATATTGCAGGACGCATCTATTACAAGCGTTTTGAATTTGAGGACAGCTCAGGCTATGAGAATCTAAAAGCATTTTTAGAACAATTAGATGTTAAACATAATTCTAAAGGAAATAGAATATTCTATTTGGCAGTTGCCCCTGAATACTTCGGCCTAATTACCGATGAACTTAATAAACAGAATATGGTGGTTAACGGTGATTCCTGGCAGAGGCTTATAATAGAAAAGCCTTTTGGAAGAAATTTATCCTCAGCACAAAAACTTAATAAAAAAATTAAAGAGGTTTTCAGCGAGGACAATACCTATAGAATAGATCACTATTTAGGTAAAGAAATGATACAAAGCCTTATGGTTTTAAGATTTGCCAACTCTATATTTGAACCTTTGTGGAACAACAAATACATAGATAACATACAAATATCCTCCAGTGAAACAGTTGGCGTAGAAAACAGAGGCGGTTACTACGAAACCTCAGGAGCCCTGAAGGACATGGTTCAAAATCATATGCTCCAGCTCCTAACCTTAACTGCTATGGAACCACCAATTAATTTAAACTCAAAATCTATCAGAGATGAAAAAATTAAAATTCTTCGTTCTCTAGAAGAAATAACTCCTAAAAAAATCAGAGAGGATATAGTAAGAGGTCAATATGGTGAAGGTATAATTAATAATAAAAATGTTATCGGATATAGACAAGAAGATAGAGTTTCACCTTCTTCAAACACAGAAACTTTTGTGGCCTTAAAGCTTCATGTTGATAATTTCAGGTGGGCCGGTGTCCCCTTCTACATTAGAACTGGTAAAAGAATGAAGACAAAGTCTACAGAAATTATAATTCAGTTCAAGTCTGTCCCAAAGGTTTTGTATGCAAAGGAATATGAAACATTAAAGCCGAATCTTTTAGTTATTGGAGTTCAGCCTAGAGAAGGAATATATCTAAAATTTAATACTAAAAGACCAGGTACAGAGAATTTTATCATTCCAGTAGATATGGATTTTTGTCAAACCTGCCAGTTTGAAAGCAATACTCCTGAGGCCTATGAAAGACTTATATTTGATGTAATGAATGGTGACAATACTCTCTTTACCAGCTGGGATGAAGTTGAGTATTCCTGGAAATTTGTAGATACAATCTCCTCCCAATGGGGAGACAGCAAATTGGTACTTCCTAATTATGAAGCAGGAAGTTATGGTCCAGTTGAAGCCAACGAACTTCTTACTAAAGATAGCAGGCAATGGTGGAACTTATAGTTCATGGCGACAATATAGCTTTTTAAAAAGTTATATTGCTGCCTGCAAGCAATTTATAGCAGTTAGCATTTTATTTATGCTGCAACAATAATTAATGAGGTGTTGTATTTGAAAAAGAAAATATTAACGGTCTCCTTAGCACTTTTGGTACTAGGAGCAGTTTATACAGTACAAAATTATACAAAAAACATTGGTGATGACAGACAGAATACAAGTACTTCCACTGCTGACAGCAAAACAGCTTCTCAATCACCTGCTGTTTCACAGCTTAAGCCTGAAGCTGTGAAAATAAAATCTGTGGACTTCACTCTCCCTGATTTAGATGGTAAGGCTGTTGCTCTAAGCGATTTTAAAGGCAAAAAGGTTATGCTTAATTTCTTTGCAACTTGGTGCAGACCTTGTTTAGAAGAAATGCCTGACATGGAAAAGCTTTATCAGGAAACTAAAAACAGTGATTTAGTTATCTTAGCTGTAAACCTTGGTGAAGATGCTGAAACCGTTAAAGATTTTATGAAAAAGAACAATTATAATTTTCCTGTGCTTTTGGATCTAAAAGGTACCGCTGCCGACAAATATAGTGTTTCTGCAATACCAACTACTTATTTTTTAGATAAGGATGGTAATATTATCCCTTTTGAAGATTTAATAATAAAAAGAAATGTAACACGAAAACAAGGCGCAATGTCCTTAGATGAAATGAAGACATATATAAAGAGTTTAGACAACAAATAGATTTTTACAAATTTCAAGATAATTTAAAGCAGATAATTTTTTATCTGCTTTTTTAAGTTATAATATACATAAGATTTCAAGCTCGGCAGCATATCAAATACTATAGTATATATGATGAAAGAGGTGAATAGTTTGGCATCAAAAAAGCTTTCTGATAAGCTGGCTAAAAAAAGAAGGCTGGCACTAGTTTATTTTGTTCTACTAGTTTTTTTCTTAGGACTAGCATCACGGTTAGTTTATGTCATGATTTTTGATACAAAAAAGCTAAGACAGGTCGCAGCATCACAATGGACAAGCAAAGACACTCTAAATGCTAAAAGAGGAAATATTTTAGACAGAAATGGGAATAACTTAGCTGTTAGTGCTGACGTATATAGAGTGGATTTTGACTTAACAAGCCTTCGCACCACTCTTAAAGATAAAAAAATTGATAGTGACAAATTTGCATCTGACTTATCTTCTATATTAAGCCTTAAGGAAGAGGATGTCCATAAAGCTTTAAACAGAACTCTCGATAACGATTTGCCAGCCAGCTGGGCTCCACTAAAAAGAAGAGTTGAAAAACCAGAAGCTGATAAAGTTAAGGCTCTAAAAATATTTGGTATATTAGTTACTTCCGATACAAAAAGATTTTATCCAAGTAATAATTTTATCTCTCATGTTATAGGTCATATAGATGATGATGGAAAGGGTGTTTCAGGAGTTGAATCACAGTATGATAAGGAACTTGCTGGGGAAAAAGGTCAGCTTGTTTACACTAGAGATAGTGCCAGTAATCAGCTTTTCTTTGAAGATTCCAGGTACACAAAACCAGTAGATGGAAAAAATGTTATACTAACTATTGACGGGGTTGTTCAAAAGTATGCTGAGGATGCTGCCGATAAAGCTCTTAAAGAAAATAATGCTAAAGGTGTTTCTATTATGATTATGAATCCCAAGAACGGCGAAGTTTTAGCTATGGTAAGTAAGCCAGATTACAATCCTAATGCTCCAAGACAAGGTGCAAAAAATAATGATGAACTTTTTAACATGTGGAAAAACAGACCTGTAACTAATTTATTTGAACCAGGTTCTATATTTAAGGTAATTACAGCCGCTGCTGCCATGGAGTATGATACAAGCAAAGAAGATGATAAATTTATTTGTAATGGAAATTCAAAAATATCTAACAGGATAATTAACTGTTGGGAGCTAGGAGGCCATGGAACTGAAAATTTTGTTGATATCTTAAGAAACTCCTGTAATGTTGGCTTCATGGAAGTTGGGAAGAAACTTGGCAAGGAAAACCTTAATACTTTTATAAAAAAAATGGGCTTTGGTGAAAAGACGGGCATTGATCTGCCCGGAGAGGAAAAAGGCATAGTGTTAAATCCTAGTAAAATGAACGATGTAGATTTAGCAACAGAGTCCTTCGGTCAAAGCATATCAGTAACTCAAGTTCAGTATATGGCTGCATTTAATGCTATTGCTAATGGAGGAACTTGGATAAAGCCTCATATAATGAAAAATATCGCACGCTACGACGATGGTGGTAAACTTGTAATAGATAAATCCTACAGCGATTTTAATAAAAAACAAATTTTAGATACACACTTAACTCAAACTTTAAGAGGATATATGGAAAAGGTTGTTTCTAAGGGTGTTGGTTCAAATGCTTTCATTAAAGAATTAAACATAGGCGGTAAGACAGGAACTGCCCAAAAAGCTGAAAATGGAATTTATAAAGACAAGAAATACATATCCTCTTTTGCAGGTCTTGCTCCATATGAAGATCCAAAAATTACTTTGATTGTAACAGTTGATGAACCGGATGAATCCAAGTATTACGCTGGCCAAACAGCCGCACCTGTGGCAAAAGAGTTATTCAACAATATATTCAATTATTTAGCTATTAATCCTAAAATACTTAACTAGCATTGGAGAAGATATATATGAAAATAAGTTTTTGCGATTTTAATGAATATAAAGATGAAGTAATTAAAATTATAAAAAAAAACTATCCTGAGTTTGAAACGTCAGTTAACAGATGTATCTATAGCTGCGGTGACTGTGCAAGAAAGCCTATCGCAAGAATTAATGGTGAACTTTTAGTAGGTGAAAACACTAATGATTTAGTGCAGAAAATAATTGAATATAGTAAGAATATTTAAAGCTACTGTGGTATAGAATATGCTTCTATACCACAGTATTTATTTTTTCTTAAAATACCTCTTTAAGACTGTAATGAATATATTACCAGTATCATTATTAAAAGGATTGCTTTATAATATGAATTTGTATAAAATAAAATTAGCCTAATGTTTAAACAAACAGCGGAGGAGATTTTTCCCTGGGGTGAATCCATTATATTTTGGTAAGGATGCTCTCGTCCTGAACCCGTCAACTAACTTCGCAGGCCAAAAGAGAGGTGCACCTATGAAAAAATCTATAGCGATAGTTATAAGCTCATATTTTGTTTTGTCTTCAGCAGCTATTTCAATAACAGCATATGAAGCGAGAACTGAGAAGCTTAAAAACAACAGCATAGTCTTAGCATTAAATGAACAGCAGAATAATACATACGAAGAAGAATCAACTAAAACAGTTGAACAATCAAAGCCTATTACTTTAGAAAATAATACTGTTTTAACTGCTACTCTTACACCAGACAATACGAAAGAGCTTCAAACCAAGTCTGCCGCAGCTAATAAGCAAGCACTATCAAGAGGTGGAAGCGGTCTTTCAAAGTCATCTGAGAAATCACCTGAAAAGCCTGCACAAAAAGAAACTGCTCCTTCTAAAGGTTCAGTAGAGCTTTTAGATTGGTGGAAACAGGCCAAAAATGTTTTTAAGATTGGAACTACTGCTGTAGTTCAAGATGTTCGCACAGGAAAAACCTTCAAAATTGTAAGAACAATGGGCTCAAATCACGCAGACTGTGAAGCTGCCAGCAAAGCAGATGCAGATATAATTAAAAGTATTTGGGGTGGATTTTCCTGGGATGTAAGACCAGTGATTGTTAATGTAGGTGGAAGACGATTAGCAGCTTCTATGAGTTCCCTGCCTCATGCAGGTATTGATTCAGCTCCTGCCTTTGCAACGGTCAACAACCGTTCTGAGGGCTATGGTAAAGGTGAAAATCTTGATGTAGTTAAGGGTAACGGTATGAATGGTCATTTTGATGTGCACTTTTTAAACAGTACTCGACACAAAGATGGACAAGTTGACTCAAGGCATCAAGCTGCTATTAAAATTGCAGCAAAAAAATAAGGCATGACGAATGTTATGCTTTTTTTTATTGTAATTAATACTAACCATTTTCAGTGTATAAACCATTTCTTAAATTTTTAATACTCTCTAACTATCCAACTATTAAAATTAGAGAAGGCATTTGCCTTCTCTCTATTTGTGCTCTTGATACAACATTTTATTAATAGTAGCAATAACCTCATTCGCATTGGACAGGCCATCTGTGTATACAGCAATAATATACGGCTTAGGTGCATAAACTATCCCAACATCATTTGCAAAGGACCCATAGTTACCTATCTTATGAGCAACAATCTCCTTTGGCACGTAAGCATCTAACCTGTCATGAAAAACTGTTGTTTTCATAATTCCTATAAGTCTTGTGTAATACTGATTATTGCCTTTATTCTCATAAAGCTGCTTTAAAAATGTTAATCCTTCATTTGGCGTTACTAAATTTTCCACTGGCACTGTATGTCCTACCTTTTGTCCAAAGCGCTTCTTCATCTCAGTTCTGCCTATTCTTCTCATAATCATATTTGTAGCTATATTATCAGAATAAATTATACTATAGTCACTTAAGGTTAAAAGTGGTATAGGATTTGTTTTGTCCTTTCCCTGAAGTATTCCCGTACCTGCTTCATAATCAGCCTGAGTATATTTAAGAGCTTCATTAATATCAACTTTTCCTTCCTTAACCATATCAAAAAGTACCATGTTCATTTGCACTTTAACTGTGCTTGCTGCTGTAAAATACTTGTCACCATTGATTGAAAAGCCTTTTCCATTTTGTATGTCATAATATCCAATTCCTACTTTTGAAACATTTTTGCCAAGGTAGTCTCTAATCTTTTGCTCCAAGCTTTTATCTTTACTACCATTGTTAGGTGAAGTATTAACAGGAGTATCAGCTTCACTTTCAAGCATCTTACTTATATATTTTATTCTTTTCTCATAAGCATGAAACTTTATTTGCTCCATATCCTCCATAAATTTATCATCTGGAGATATGTTGCCGCTTAAATTCAAAGGCATATTTTCAAAAGCAGACTTGTCCTCTTGTTTTCCAAAGTAAATTAAGGCTACTGCTACTGCTGTCATCATAATAAGAATTGCTGCAGTCCGCATTGCTCTTTTAAATTTAAAGTTCAATTCAGAACCCCCTTATATCATAATTACCTTTTGATTCCTACCAGATTATTTACAAAAGTATTATATCATAAATATAATATAAATTTCTCGGTAAAATATGACATTCTATAAAGGTTTTACTTTTTCTTTAAAACTTTATTCTCTTCATAGTAATTATTAAAATACATAAAGCCTTTATTTTCAGTTCCTCATGAATTCTCATGTGCGATTTATCAAGTTCAAAATATTCTACAAAACTTATATTTCCTCCTAAGTCTCTATATCTTTTTATATCTTTTTCATAAGTTTAAGAGCATAGGCAATATAACAATAAACTGGTATCCTTCGCCTTATTTACTTAGAACATTAACAATTCCATTATGCCTTTCTGCAAGGTGCTTAACAAGGCCGAGCCCAATTCCACTACCTTCACTTCTTCTTGCGAGCAGGTTATCTGCCTGCCTAAGGCTTTCAAATATAAGCTGTAGCTTATATTCCTCTATTTCTATATCAGTATCGAATATGATGGAAATGTTTTTATTTGAAGCATAGTCAACAACTGCCTGAACAAAAGCTTCAACGCTTTCAACAATATTGCATCTTCTAATGTTTAGTTGTAAATTGCCTGAATCAATTTTAGTTAAGTCAATTAAGTTATTAATTATCCATAAGTGTGCTTTTAGCCTCATTATTAGCTTTCGCAGCTTCTTTCAGCTTTACTAAAAAAATCTCTGAGATAACTTTTAGTTATTCTCAGAGATGTAAATATACTATAGCTCGTAAGTTTCCATATTTTCGATTGCTTCTTCAACTAATCTATCAACTTCTAAGATACTTTCTGCTTTTCTCATTTTATCTAATGCAGGTTTTGTTTTTGGATGCTTTGGAACAAAAATTGTGCAGCAGTCTTCATATGGAAGTATAGAGGTTTCATAAGTCCCAATTTGCCTGGATATATCCATAATATCTTGCTTATCCATAGCAATAAGAGGTCTAAACATTGGTCTGTCAGCTACATCTGTGCTTACAACCAATCCTTCCATAGTTTGGCTGGCAACTTGACCTATGCTTTCACCTGTAGTTACTGATTGCACATTAAGCTTATCAGCCAGTTTGCAGGCTATTCTTGTCATAAATCTTCTCATTATTATTGTAAGTTCGTCTTCTCTGCACTTATCAATAATTGACATTTGAATGTCAGTAAATGGCACAACGTAAAGCTTTATACTGCCTGTATAATTACTTAGTATAGCAGCTAATTGCTTTACTTTTTCTTTAGCCCTTTCGCTTGTATATGGATGGCTATGGTAATAAACACAGCTCACCTCAACCCCTCTTCTTGCCATCATATATCCTGCAACAGGTGAATCTATACCACCAGAAAGCATGAGCATAGTGCTCCCGTTCATCCCATAAGGAAGCCCGCCAACAGCTTTAACCTTTCTCTGATAAACATAAGCCATTTGCTCTCTTATTTCCACATTTACTATAAACTCAGGTTTATTAATCTTAACAGTTAGTCCCGGAACAATCTTTAAAATATGTGCGCCTATTTCCCTACTAATATCCATGGAATTTCCTGGGAAATTCTTGTTTGCTCTGTTGGTTTCTACTTTAAAAGTTGAAGCTCCACTTTCCTTAATTGCTTCTACGGCCTGTTTCTTTATTTCTTCCATAGAAGGTTCAACTTCAGTAACAATGCTAACTTCTGAAACTCCAAATACCTTCATAACTTTGTCAATTACTTCTTCGAGATCGTCTGAATAAATAAACCATCTTCCCTGATCTACAACAAACTCATAATCAGATCCTTGAAGCACTCTTTTAATATTATCTCTAAGCTTTTTTTCAAATCTGTTTCTATTTAAACCCTTAAGAAATATTTCCGGGGCATATTTTACTAAAACTAGCTTTCTCATTTGCTAACTCTCCTTAAAAATCTTAATGATCTTTCAATAACATCTAATGTGTAATCTATTTCTTCCATAGTATTGCTGCTGTTGAAACTAAATCTTATAGTTCCTTTTATCTCGTTGTCTTTAAGGCCTATTGCCTTAAGAACGTGACTGTCTTTTGTATCCTTCGATGAACATGCTGATCCAGTTGATACATAAATGCCGCCTTCTTCCAATAAATGAAGAAGAACTTCAGCCCTGGCACCTATAAAAGATACGCTCAATACATATGGCGAGAAATCTTCTCCAAGTGGACTATTTACCTTAATGCTATCAACTTTGCATAGTTTATCAATAAAATAGGCTTTTAGCTCAATCACTTTATGAAACTTTTGGGCAATATCATAATAAATAATTTCTGAAGCTTTTGCTAATCCAGCTATAGCAGCAAGATTTTCAGTACCTGAACGAAAGCTTCTTTCCTGACCGCCTCCAAAAATTAAAGGCTTAGGAACCAATCCCTTTCTAATATAAGCAAAACCTACTCCTCTAGGTCCATGAATCTTATGACCGCTTGCAGACAATAAATCAATTTTGCATTTTTGCACATCAATTCTATATTTTCCATAGCTTTGCACAGCATCCACATGAAATTTCACTCTGCTGCTCTTTTCCTTTATAAGCTTGCCTATTTTTTCAATATCTTGTGCTACACCTATTTCGTTGTTTACATGCATTATGCTTACAATGGAGGTGTCTTTTGTGATAGAACTTTCTAGCTCCTCTAAGTTTATTTTACCTCTTTCATCAACTCTTAAATATGTAATTCTAAATCCTGAATTCTCCAGTTCCTTGCACATATTCAATACGCTTGGATGCTCTATATTTGTAGTAATAACATGAGAACCTTCCTTCAGAAAGCCTCGTATTAAAAAATTATTACTTTCGCTTCCTCCTGATGTAAATACAATTTCTTCCTTAGAACAGTTTAGGCTTTTGGCAATAATATCTCTGCTTTCATTCATTTTTTTCTCGGCTTGAAGACCTAGCTTGTGAGCTGAGGATGGGTTACCGTAGTAATTTCTCATAACGTCAGCAACAGCTTCTATAACTTCTTCATACGGTTTTGTAGTAGCACTATTATCTAAATAAACTTCCATCATACCACATCCCTTTTCTTCCTAAAGAATGCAAAGAATAAATAAACAAGCCAAATCACAATTCCACTTAAACTTACTAACTGCGCTACTCTTATTGGCCCCATCATCAGGCTATCAGTTCTTAATCCTTCTATAATAAATCTTCCTACAGAATATAACCCAATATATGTAAAGAAGGTGAGACCATTTTTCGATGTCTTTTTTATTATAACCATAAGTACAGCAAACACGGCTAAATTCCATACAGATTCATATAAAAAGGTGGGATGGTAGTAAGTTCCTTCAATAAACATCCCATTTTGAATAAAACCTGGAAAACGGCTGATAAATTCCTTTGTAACTTCTCCACCGTGAGCTTCCTGATTAAAAAAGTTGCCCCATCTTCCTATAGCCTGCGCTAAAATAATGGATGGCGCTGCAGCGTCTGCATATTTTATAAATTCAAGGTTACTCTTTCTTGCGTAAATGTAAGCTGCTATTAAAGCGAATAGTACACCGCCGTGTATAGCAAGACCGCCTTGTCTTATATTTATTATTTCCCCTAAGTTGCTTGAGTAATAGTCTAAATTGAAGAGAACATAATATAATCTTGCTCCTACTATTGCTGCCGGAAGTGCTATAAGTATTAAGTCCATCATTCTATCATAGCTAATGTGCTTTATCCTGCAGTTATAAGAAGCAAGCAAAATACCTATTACCATTCCAGAGGAAATTAATATTCCATACCATCTTATTGGCAGACCAAATAAATTAAAAGCTATTGGATTCATTTTTTACCTCCCTCTATGCTGTCAATATTTTTATTTTGCATATGTACCTATATATAATAGCATAAATTTGTGAAGATTCTATAATGATAGTATTATAATTATAAAAAATATTAAACAGAGTTATAATAACTATCTTAAAATAATTTAGCCGCAGAAATTTCTGCGGCGTTGTGCTATTGATTAAAATTTACATAAAAGCTTACGATATTATCTCTGCTTTCTGCCCATATCTTTCCACCATGAAGCTCAACTATATTTTTTGCAATTGCAAGACCAAGCCCACTGCCTCCTGTAGAGGAAGACCTTGACTTTTCAAGCCTGTAAAACCTGTCAAATATCTTTGACAATTCTTCTGCATGAATAGTATCTCCATTATTATGGATCGATATTACTATTCCTTTTTCATCTTTTGTAATTCTAATTTTTATTTCACCTGGACTATAGCTATACTTTATAGCATTCACAATTAAATTTTCAAAAACTCTTAGTATTTTATCTATATCTAAGTTAAGTGTAATTTTCTCGCTTGGAAATTCTTTGGCAATTGATACTTGCTTTTCCTCAGCCAAAGGTACAAGTTCCTCAATAAGCTGCTCTAAAAATTCATTTACATTTACAGGTTGCTTGTACAGTTTAATACCTTCGCTGCTTAGCTTTGTATATTCAAACAAATCCTCAATAAGCAACTTTAATTTTTCAGACTTATTAAAGGCAATATTTATATATTCCATAAGTTCTTCTTTGCTGGAATATCGATCATCTTTTATAAGCCCTAAATAGCCCATAATTGATGTTAAAGGTGTTCTGAGATCATGGGACACATTAGTTATAAGTTCATTTTTTGTCCTTTCTGCTCTTCTCTCAGCTTCTATTTGATTTTGGAGCTCGCTTGCCATTAGATTTATACTATCGGCAAGGGCAGCAAGTTCATCATCTCCTGCTTTATTAACTCTGTAATCAAGATTTCCTTTTGAAATTTCTATTATTCCTCTTGCAATTTCTTCAAAGTAAAGCATTCTATTCTTTGTTATCATCATAAATATAATAATAAAAGCCCCACAGGCAATTAAAAGAGCCAAAAAGGAATTCCCTCCTGCCTGGTAGTACTCGATATGGGCCTGAGGTACGGCCTTAACCACCACATAAGCTTTATTATCGCTAAACTGCAAAGGAGCAAAATTCACATATTCTTTTCGTGAATCAACATTGTTTTTAGTTTCAAGGGCATTTTTTATAAGGCTGTAAACATCTATCTGTGTCTCGCTGGCATTTCCAGTTTTGTATAAAACCTTGCCATCAAGGTCTAATACAAGAATTTTCGCATCCTCAATAACCCGTGCTCGGTTTTGTATAATGGTCATAATTTTATCGGAATCATTAACACTAAATTTTCCACGATTAATTTCACTTACTATGGCAGAAGAAAGTGAGGATATTTCACTTATGCTCCCACTATAATCAATTCTTGAGTATCTATTGTTCTTTTTATAATAGGAATTTGCAATACCAAAAACAACTGTTGCTGATAAAAGGCAAACTACAAATGTGACAACAAGCTCTGCCCTTATACTTTTTTTTACTCTTGCCATAACATAGTCATATAATCTGAAAGCAGGCTTAAGTAAAAATTTAAAAGGCCTAAGCAAAAGAAATATAGGTGCGAATAAGATTTTAATAACTTTTGGTATTTTAATTTTCAATCTTGTAGCCTACCCCCCAGACGGTCTTTATATACTTAGGATTTCTCGTGTTTTTTTCTAGCTTTTCCCTTATCTTTCTGATGTGAACCATGACTGTATTTTCAGATTCTAAAAAATCTTCCTTCCAAACTCTTTCATATATCTTTTCAATGCTGAAAACTATTCCTCTGTTTCTTGCTAGCAACTCAAGAATATCAAATTCTCTTGGAGTAAGCTTTATGTCTTTGCCTTCCACTTTTATCTCATGAGTATCCACATTTATAGTCAAATCATCAATTTCAATAACGCCGTCATTTTTAATCATAGGTGTATTAAGCCTTATATACCTTCTAAGCTGTGACTTTACTCTTGCTATAAGTTCTAAAGGGTTAAATGGTTTTGTCATATAATCATCTGCACCTGTAATAAGACCATTTATTTTATCTATATCCTGACTTTTTGCGGAGAGCATTATTATAGGCATATTTTTCTCTGCTCTTATTTTCATACAGGCTTGAATTCCATCAAGCTTAGGCATCATTACATCAAGTATTATAAGATGAATATCTTTTGACTCTAGAATTTCTATGGCTTCAATTCCATCCTCAGCCAATATTGTATTGTATCCTTCATTTTTTAAATATATATTAACTAAATCTCTAATTTCTTTTTCATCATCAACGATAAGAATTGTTTCTTTATCCAACTAAAAACCCTCCCACCATACAACTCAACTACTCTAAATATTACATCAGCATACACAATTCCACCTATAACATCAAAGACAACATGCTGCTTAATAAACACAGTAGAAATAATTATCATAAAAGACGTGATCCAAATCAAAGACATATTAACTTTATTTCTTACATTGCTTGCCATTATTCCTTTAACCATTAAAAAACTTGTTAGCACATGAATGCTTGGGAAACAGTTATAGGGCTGGTCTGCACTATAGATTGAATTTACCATTCTTGTCAGTATATCTCCTTCTAATAGTTCTGGTCTCGGCACCGTTGTCTGAAAGAAATAAAAAGTTATATATGAAGCTATAAGCCCCAATGCGTAGCTTGTTAATGTTTTATAGTAGATATCTCTATCCTTGCAGCATAAATAAAGCATTGTTAAGAATATAAAACCATACCAAATAATATAAGGAATAATAAACGCCTTTACAAATGGTATTGAATTATCCAAAGATATTACAAGACTTTTAGCTCCTCTTTCAGAATTGTTTAACGCTACGTATATTAAATTTAATGGCGCCAAACAAGCCATAGCACTTAATGGTAAAATATTTTCCTTTAATTTTTTATAAACTGCACTTTCTCTTATAATGGCTTTTTCCACGATAAATACCCCCACAAAGATAAATATGTATAATATATAGTAGTTCCCCAACTTCATTTTTACCACAGTAGTATTTTATTCCAATTATAAGCTTTTTGAACAGGGTAAACAACATAAACTTATGTTAATAAAAATTTCTTAATAAAAAGGGCCAAAAATTCTTAAGAATTTCTTAAGTTCGGCAAATAAACAAAAAAACAGCAGCCAGTCAGGGGGACTAACTAGCTGCTTCCTACGTAATATATGGAATTCGAAAAACAATATGTTTTCCATATTTTTATTATGTCCAATAGTAAGTTTTTTAATCATTATATAATTATATTTTAATAAATTCTTTAATATATTTATGTATGATAAGATATAAACCATTTAATTATGAAAGGGAGCAATTATGGATAAGTATGAAAAAAATCTATGGCTGCATAACGCCTTCGAATCCTTCAGTAAAGGTGTTTATAGTGGAACTTCACTTACAAAAGAACATAGAATTGTACTTCACAAAATTAATGACAAATATATAAACAAAGGAGTGTATGTTTCTGAAATAATACACACTGCTGCTTTTGATAATCTTATACTATCCTGGAATGCAGATACACCTGTGGGTACTTATATAGGCATTGAAGCACAAGTACTTATAAATAAACATAATAATCCTCTTTGGTCTGATTGGTTATCCTTTGGAACCTGGAATTCAAACGGCATAAGCTCTTCTGCACCAAAAGCTCTCTCATCAAATGAGCTTGCATATATAGAAACTGATACAATAAAGGTAAAAGGCACATTGGGGGAAACCGCCGGTGCCGTAAGATATAAACTAACCCTGACTACAGAAATTCCAGATAAAACACCTTGTGTTAAGCTCATAGCTGGAACCTATAGAAATTCAAAAGAAAACCCATCAGAATTTAACTTATCTTCCGATTTTGAGCCTGAGCTGATTTATTTAAAGAAAAAGCTAGACGTGCCATGTTTCTCACAAATGCTTCAGGATTCTAAAATAGCTAGTGTTATTTGCAGTCCTACAAGTGTTGCAATGATTTTAAATTATTACGGCTTAAAACTCACACCGATAGAGGTTGCTGGAAAGGTATATGACTTAGAATACAAGGGCTACGGAAATTGGCCGTTTAATACAGCCTTTGCAGGCAGTTTAGGTTTTGAAGCGTATGTGTTAAGCTGCAGTTCAATTAATGATTTAAAAAAGGAAGTATATAAGGGATATCCAGCAGCAGTAAGTGTTAAATACAAAAATAGCGAGAAGGTTGAAGCAAAGCTTCCAATAATTCATGCTGCTCCTATTTCTAAAACCTATGGGCATCTAATTGTAGTTTGTGGTTTTACCGAAGAAGATAATGAAGAATATATAATAGTTAATGACCCAGCTGCTCCAAGCAATGAAAAAGTAAGGGTAAAATATCTTCTAGACGAATTTGAGGAAGCTTGGCAGGCATCAGGTAGAATAGCATATATTATTCATCCTTAAAACTAAATTCTTATAAAATAATATTATATAAATAAAAAATGCTCCCTGAACTAATCTCTCAATGTTCAGAAAGCATTTTTTTATTATTAAGTTCTTTTAGCGTAATTTGTATAAAAATATCTATCTATAGCTGATTTCTATATTTTTCAACTTCTCTAGCATTGGCTAAAATAAAATGTCCTGGTTCTACTTCTACCCAATCTGGAGGTTCCTTTGTATAATCATGGATACTTGGATCATAGATTTCCACAACTCTTTCTCGCTCCGCTCTTGGGTCAGGCAAAGGAATAGCCGAAAGCAATGCTCTTGTATAAGGATGGAGAGGATGACAGAAGAGTTTTTCAGTTTCAGCCAGCTCTACTATTTTACCCTTGTGAATTATAGCAACTCTGTCTGTAATATATCTAACTACTGCCAAATCATGCGCAATAAACATGTAGGTTAACCCTTTTTCCTTCTGCAAATCTGTTAAAAGATTTAAAACCTGAGCTCGTATTGATACATCAAGGGCTGATATAGGCTCATCAGCAATTATAAGCTCAGGTTCCATAACAAGTGACCTAGCTATCCCTATTCTCTGCCTTTGTCCTCCAGAAAACTCATGTGGAAATCTGCTTGAAAACTCAGGTAAAAGACCGACCTCTAAAAGAGCCTGCATAACTTTTTCTTTTCTTTCATCTTCACTTTTATAATTTTTAATATTATATAATCCTTCTGAAACTATATAATCTACCTTTGCTCTCTCATTAAGTGAAGCCATGGGGTCTTGGAAAATCATCTGGATTTTTCTTGTTATCTCTTTATCTAACTTCTTGCTTATCTTTCCTGTTATCCTTTCACCTTTAAAGCATATTTCCCCAGCAGCAGCTTCGTTAATCCTTACTATAGCTCTGCCTATGGTTGTTTTTCCAGAGCCAGATTCTCCAACAAGACCAAAGGTTTCACCCTTATATATCTGAAAGCTTATATCCTTTACTGCTGCAAACATTTTTCTTCTATTTTTCCCAAATTCAACTCTAAGGTTTTTAACATCCAACAGTACTTCCTTAGATACCTTACTCATTCGCTTCACCTTCCTTATACTTATCTAAAAGCTTTTTTATAGCAGCAGGAGGCTCAACCCTTGGTGACCTTGGGTCTAAAAGCCAAGTCTTAGCCTTATGAGTTGGTGAAACTTCAAAATATGGAGGTCGTAATTCAAAATCAACTTTTAACGCTCTAGGGTTTCTTGGTGCAAAAGCATCACCTTTTACTTCATTAAATAAGTTTGGAGGTGTACCCTTAATCGAATACAAATGCTCACCCTTTACACCAAGCTGAGGTAGGGAAGATAACAGCGCCCAAGTATAAGGATGCTGTGGATTATAAAATACTTCTTCAGCAGTTCCAATTTCGATTATGTCTCCTGCGTACATAACTGCGATTCTGTCTGCTACTTTAGCCACAACTCCAAGGTCATGAGTTATATAAATTATTGTTAAGTTATACTTTTTTTGAAGCTTCTTAAGAAGCTGTATTATCTGAGCTTGAATAGTAACATCTAATGCTGTAGTTGGCTCATCACATATTAGTATTTTGGGCCTGCAAGCCACTGCAATAGCAATAACGACCCTCTGCCTCATCCCGCCTGAAAATTCATGAGGATATTGACTGTATCTTATCTCTGGCTCAGAAATTCCTACATCCACTAAGGTCTCTAAGACCACTTTTTTAGCTTCTTCGCCTTTTAGCCCCTGGTGAAGCTCAACTACTTCCTGTATTTGCTTTCCTATGGTTTTTAATGGATTTAATGAGGTCATAGGGTCTTGAAATACCATAGCTATTTCTTTTCCACGTATTTTTAACCACTCTTTTTCCTTTTTATATTTAGATAGTTCTATATCATTATAGTTAATTGTACCTTTGTCAACCCAGCCATTACTGTCCAGAAGCCCAATAAAGGCTTTTGTAAATACAGATTTTCCAGAGCCTGATTCTCCAACAATTGCAAGGCTTTCTCCTTCATAAAGTTCAAGTGATGCTTCTCTAATAGCAGTAAGCACCTGACCTCTTAAGTTAAACCTAATTACTAGATTTTCAACTGATAATATAACGCCCATTATTCGTATCCCTCCTTGCTACACATGATTTCTAGGGTCAGAGGCGTCAGCGAAAGCATTGCCTATAACATAGAAGGATATTGTTATAATGGAAAGTACCACAGCTGGGAATATGAGCTGATACCTTAAGGAAGGCACCATCATTATTACTCTCCCCTCATTTATTAAGTTTCCAAGGGATGGTGTATCAAGTGGGAGTCCCAAACCAATGTAGGTTAGAAAAACTTCCGATCCTATTGCATAAGGAATAGCTAATGCTAATTGGAGCATAATAACTGACACTAAGTATGGCAAAAGATTTTTTAGTATAATTCTATGTACTGGGGTACCAAGGCATCTTGAAGCTAAATTATACTCTCTATCCCTAATCATTACTATTTGGTTTCTAACAAATCTGGCCATGCTAAGCCAATTTGTTATACACATTGCAAAAACCAATGTAAAGACGCTGGGCCTTAAAATATATGCTAAAAGCACCATAACTATTGTTGTTGGAATGTTGTCTAAAACGTTATATACTTCAGTTATTATAGCATCTAACTTTCTAACATATCCCCAAAGGCAGCCTACAGTTATACCTATAACTGCCTTCCATATTCCTGCAAGAAGTCCTATTAAAAGAGATGTCCTAGTGCCACTCCAAATTCTTGCCCAAAGGTCCTGCCCTATAGAATTTGTCCCAAACAAGAATTCACTGTCAGGAACATGATTTCTCAGTTGGATACCAGTAGTTAGATTTGTGTATATCTTTGTTGGCAGCTTTTGATTTGGAATGTACGGCTGAATTAATGTAAAAAAAATCAATACAAGCATTAATATCAATAAGAATGCCGCTACTTTATTTTTAATAAAAACCTTGAAGGTAGACTGCCAGTAAGAATAATTTGAGTATCCTGTTTTCTCGGCCTTCTGAGCGTCATATACTGCGAAATCAAACAAAGAGGAATCAATATTATCTACGGTTTTTTTAAACTTTCCATCCATTACCTTGTCCCTCCCTGCTTTGTAAGTTTAATTCTTGGATCAAACAATGCCATAAGTATATCGCCTAAAAACAATCCAACTATTCCCACTGATGAAAATATTAGAACCAAAGCTTGAACCAGCGGATTATCCTGCCTTTGAATAGTATCAACCAGTAGCCCGCCCATTCCAGGTATCGAATAAAGAGATTCAATATATATTGAGCCTGCAATAGTATATAAAATTGATGCTGGCAGATATTGAGCCATAGGTACAAAGGCATTTCTTAGTACGTGCTTCACCATTATCGTTTTATTATTAAGACCTTTTGCTCTTGCAAGCTTTATATAATCTTTATTTATTTCATCTACCATATACCTTCTCATCCACATCGCATAACCCGCTGTACTCCCTAAGGACATGGATATTACAGGAAGTATCCAACTTGCAGGATTGTTCTTATCAAACAATATAGGTAGCTTTAATATATCTGTTACGTATAGCTGAAGGAATAGATAATACACAGCTGCTGGTACAGCGTTAATAAACACTACATAAGCATTCCCTATCTTGTCCCAAAACTTATTTTTACTCCTTGCCATAAGCACACCTAAACCAATGCCAGCTGCTAAAGAAATCCCTAAGGAACCTAATCCAAAATATACCGAGTAAGCAAGCTTTGGCTTTATTATCTCTGCTACAGGAACATTCGGTCTGTATGTTATAGAAGTACCTAGGTTTCCTTTAACTAAGTTTTTGTAAAAATCCCCCAGTTGCTTATACCAAGGATCTCTAAGCCCTAGACTAGTTAAAATTGCTTCTCGCTGTACTAAGTCCAATTTTTCATAACCTTGTCCAAAATACCCCTCCTCAGGCATAAGCCTCATAAATAAAAATACTAAAGATACTACTATAAAAAGGGTTATAAGGGATTGTCCTAATCTTTTGAAGGTATACTTTAACATATCTTCACCCCATCCTTTATATGAAAGTGAGCAAGAGGCTTACCTCTCCCTCTTGCTCATTAACCTTAAAACTTTATTTTGCTGCTACCTTTAAAGCTTCAGCACGTTCTTTCTGCCAGGTTTCAAAAGCTTTCTTATAGGTATCTGTATTCATTGGCTTCTCCATAATCTTCATACCCTTAAACTTATAGCCTGAAACACCGAATGGAGAGTAGGAAGATTCAAATGGATTTAGATAAGAAGCCATGAAGCCTCCTCCACCTATACCATATGGTATTGAAAAAGCCTGGTCTATAAGGAAAGCTTCTGCTTCTGCAAAAAGATTGTAACGTTTATTCATATCAAGCATTTCTGCCTTTGCTGCATTAACCATATTTTCATATTTGTTTTTGCCGTTGGCTTCTTTGTAACCTTCAGCCATGTCTGCCCAGTTATAGTTGCTCTCTGCTGTAAATGGATCTGTGTAGGTCTGTGGGTCCGCATAGTCTGGCCCCCAGTTGCATTCCATGATAGCATAGTTTCCTGCACGTCTCGTTGCATTTAAAAAACCTGTTGCTGGATATGGTAGAAGAATTATATCTATATAATCTTTTCCAAGAAGGTTTTCAATCTGCTGCTCAACTACTTGACATCTGTTAGTCCATTCATTAGATCCAGTATTATAAGGCATAGGTACCTTTACAGGGAAATTAACCTTGCCTGAAAGCTCGTTCATAGCTTTGCTCTTATACTCCTTAGCCTTATCAGCACCAAAGCTGTCTTGTGATGCAAATTTTGCAAGACTTCCTAATTGAGTATAATCTGCACCTTTTAAGTCAACAAAGTTTTTTGGAGTTATGGTGCTGCTTAATCTTCTTTGTGGTTCATAAGGCTCAGACGTAAGCATTGCAGCATTTCTATCAAAAGCATGGAAAATAGATTTGCGGAAATTCAAATTGTTAACTGCTTTTTTCCAGTTATCTGGCTCATACTTTGCATCAAATTTAGGATTGAAGTTGAATGCGTAGAAATAGGTATAGAAGCTTGTTGATGCTGGTCTTACCATTTCTTTTTTAGTAGAATCCTTCATCCACTCATCAATGGATGAAGATGGTATGCCAGTGTCTGTAATCTGTTTTCTAATAAACAGCTCTGGAGATAATGTTGCTGCTTCCTTATTGTAGCTATAGGTAAGCTTTTTAATAAATACATTGGATTTATCCCAATAAGTATCATTTGCTACAAACACTCTTTGATTCTGAGGTTCAAAAGTTTGAAGTATATATGCTCCGTTGTATAATAGGTTCTTACTATCTGTTCCAAACTTAGCGCCAGCTTCATTTAAGAATTTTCCATTCACAGGAAAGAAGCATACATAGGTAAGCATTGATAAGAAATAAGGTGTAGGATGCTCCAAGGTATATTCAATAACGTATTTATCCTTTGCTTTAACCCCAACCTGAGCGAAATCAGTTAATTCACCCTTGTAATATTTTTCTGCATTCTTTATAACGCTGTAAGCAATGTTTGCCGTGCTTGACTTGTTGTCCTTCTTTAACACATACTTCATAGCCTCAACAAAATCCTGAGCCTCTACCTCTGCATATTCTTTGCCTTCATGAGTTACCCACTTAACGCCTTTTCTTAAATTGAAGGTCCAAGTAAGCCCGTCGCTAGAAACCTTCCAGTCAGTTGCCAAAGATGGTTTAACAACTCCATATTTATCATGCTCTATCAAAGTGTCTACTAAGTTTGCAGCAGCGGCAAATTCATTTTCACTAGCAGTGGTCAAGTAATTTAGAGTTGTAGCTTCACCAGAATATACAGTGGAATATTCTTGTTTCACCTCTACCTTTGGTTTGTCCGTGCTCCCTGTGTTTGACTTCCCTGTGGTGCATCCTGCAAGGATAGAAGCACAAACAGCAGCTGCGGCCATAGATGCAATAAACCTCTTCATATCTTTTCCCCCTTTTATTTAATTTTCCCCTAAATGTAGTTATACTTTATTATATAAAGGCGTTATGCTAAAAATTCGTATAAAAATAAAAAAAGCACGCTTTTGTACTAATTAGCGTGCTTCCTGCTTTACAATACTTATATGAATACTACCATTTTCCAGAAGAGCCTCCACCGCCTGAGGATCCTCCACCAAAGCCTCCAAAGCCGTCAGACCCTCCTCCACCTCTTCTTCTACCTCCCCCAAACATAGAGCTCAAGAAGAAAACTCTGAATAGGAAGCTTGATATCCTACCTCTGAAAAATATTAAATCAAATACTAAAAATCCTATAATCCATAACATGCTAACAGGATTTGAACTTTTCTGATTTACAGTTGTTTCTCTATTAGGGAGAGCAATCCTAGCACTTTTGTTAAGGGTTATATCATATTCCTGTGCAATTTTGTCTGCCAAAACTGAATATGATTCCATCAAAGCTCTGCCGTAATCTCCCTTTCTAAGGTTTGGCAGGGCAATCTCCTGCATTACCCTGTTTGTATAAATATCTGGCACTGCACCCTCCAAGCCTCTTCCTACTTCTACCCTCCAAGTCCTATCCTGCACAGCAAGAATTATAAGAAGACCATTGTCCTTTCCTTTTTGCCCAATTCCCCAAGTTCTAAAAAGTTCATTAGCATAGGATTCTATATCTCTGCCTTGAAGAGAATCTATTGTCACAACTATCTGCTGAACAGAAGTTTTGTCCTCCAATTCTTTACCTACAGACACAATAGAATCTAAAGTTTCAGAATTCAACACCTGAGCGTAATCATTTATATATTTTAAATTTGTAGGCCTTGGTAAACTAGAGGTACTATATGCTAAAATCGAGCTAATGTTCAAAACTATTATTAGAATAGCTGCTGTTTGAAAGTATCTCCATAAAGTTTTCTTCATGGCTTATCTTGTAGTATTAAAGTCAACCTTGGGAACTTCTCTAGCTCCTTCAGCTGCTCTGTAGTATGGTTTTTGTTCAAATCTAAACAAATTTGCAACTATAGTTGTTGGAAATCTTCTAACAGCAGTATTGTAGGCATCAACTGACTTATTATAGTCCTGTCTAGATATTGCAATTCTATTTTCTGTGCCCTCTAAGGCTACGGACAAGTCTCTAAAATTTTGATTTGATTTTAGTTCTGGATATCTTTCCACAACTACTAAAAGCCTTGACAGTGCGCCTGAAAGCTGGTTATCAGCATCAGCTCTTTCCTGAACGCTCTGTGCACCTCCCAGTCTACTTCTAGCGTTTGCAATCTCAGTTAATATATCTTTTTCTTGAGCTGCATACCCTTTTACGGTCTCAACTAAATTAGGTATTAAATCATTTCTTCTTTGAAGATTAACATCTATTGCTGCTTCAGAAGTTTTAACAGATTGCTCAAGGCCAACAAGTTTGTTATAGCTTCCTGCTATCGGAACGATCAATAATATAAGGATACCGACAATTATAAGAATTGTCTTTAAGGTTTTGCTCATTTCTTAACCTCCCTTTATTGAATTCTAAATATAATTTTATGTTATATATTATCTTTTGAAGGAACAAGATTAAATATGCCATTTGAAAAATATAATATGTTTCCAACACTTCCAAAACAAATTTACTTTAAATTTCACAAAACTATTTAATTTTTTTTTTATAATGATACAATAATAATTGTTGAATTTGGGACAAGGGTGATGAGATGGGAATACAAATACAATTTACATCCTTAAAGGATGTTAGACGACCAATAAAAAAGAATAAAACAAGTCTCATATTAAATATTATTGTTTTTATTTTTATTGCTGTTAATTTAGGCGGACTTTATGCAGGTAATGTTTTTTACAAGAAAGCTTTTGAAATAGATACTAAGAAAAGTATTGATCAGTTCGAAGCAAACAAGCAACATTTTAACCTTAATAGGTATAACTCACTTGTTAAAGAAGAAGTAGCAGTTACATCAACTAATAATAGCTACAAACTCTATGGTACTTATATTAAAAATCCAAAACCTTCGAAGGACACTATAATTCTTTTGCATGGTTTAGCTGGCAGTAGATGGTCAATGCTAAAATATGCAGACATGTATTTAGACAAGGGTTTTAATCTTCTAATTTATGATGCAAGAAATCATGGTGATAGTGCTGGTAAGAATGTTACCTATGGATTTTATGAAAAATGGGATTTAGACAGATGGGTTAACTGGCTTTATACTAAAAACAAAGGTGGTGTAATAGGCGTGCATGGTGAATCCATGGGGGCTGCCACAGCTCTTCTTCATTCTGAGTTAAATCAATCAAAAAAAAGAGTAAGCTTTTATATATGCGATAGCTCCTATTCAGATCTGAAGGAATTATTTAAACTAAGGCTTAAAGAAGATTATAAGCTAAAAAGCAAACTAGCTTCAAATGTGCTATTATTTTACGCTGATAAAGTAAATAAGCTTAGAAATCAGTTTAATTTTGAAAAAGCTTCGCCAATAAATGTGATTAAAGAAATAACAACTCCAGTTATGCTTATACACGGAAGCGGAGATAGCTTTGTCCCTTCCAAAATGAGCGAAGATTTGCATGCCAGCAATCCAAGTTCTACGGAACTGTATATTGCTCAAAATTCAAACCATGTTGAGGCCTATTTAAATCATAATGAAGTGTATACAGAGAGAGTTTATAAGTTCATTGATACAATATTAAATAGCGATAAAAAATAAATGCAGCTAAGCTTTAGCTGCATTTATTTTTTGAAAGTCTTTTGCTTTCAGCTTTTTTATTATTAATTCTTCTATAGTTGAATTATAATACTAGGCTCTGTCGTATTTTTTCTCTGGAAAAAATACAGAAAATAATATGCTCATAAATAAAATAATAAAAATTGCTCCTAGAGATACAATCAGGGGAATTTCAATGTTAAAAAATAAAATAAGAAGCTTAAAGCCTGTAAAAATCAATACCATTCCTACTCCATATTTAACATAACAAAAACTATTATTAAGCCTTTCCAATACAAAATACAAACTTCTAAGCCCCAAAATAGCAAATATGTTTGAGGTATACACTATAAAAGGACTAGTTGTTATTGAAAATATAGCTGGGATTGAATCTATAGCAAATAGTATGTCAGAAGCTTCAATAAGTACAAGAATGGCAAATAGTGGAGTAGCATATTTTACTTTACCTATCATCACAAAAAAGCTTTCACCATATATTCTGTTAGTTATTGGAATAATTCGCCCTACTGTTCCTACCACTCTGCTTTTTTCAAAGCTTGGAGCACTATCCTCCTTCATAAGCATTTTAAGACCGCTTATAATAAGCACAGCTCCAAAAATGTGCAATACCCAGTGAAACTTATTTACTATTGTTACACCAAGCATTATAAATATAAACCTTAATACAATAGCTCCAAAAATACCATAGTTGAGAACCCTTCTCCTATACATTGATGGAATTTTGTAGGCTTCAAATATTAGTAAAAACAAAAAGAGATTGTCCATACTTAGGCTGAGTTCAATTACATAACCACCTAAAAATTGAAGTGCACTCTTTGCTCCAAATATTATGTATATTGCAAGATTAAATAACCCGGAAATAAACATCCAAAATATAACCCAAAATAAAGCTTGTCTTGCTTTCACTGTTGTTTCCTCCTATAAATTGAACTATTATTAAATACAATCCTTATATTATTATGATTTCTCAGAAAAAAATAAAACCTGCAGTAGTATATTAAATTACTACTGCAGGTTTTATTAATATATTAGGCGTTAGGGTCACTAATCTTATTTTTATCCATGAATTCGTCCAGCATTCTATTGCTCCTGCTTGATGCAACAAGCAGGGAGAATATAACTGTAACAAAAGGTATAAATATCATTAGTAATATAACAGGTAACATACTTTTCCCTCCAAATACCTTATTTATCCCATGTGTATAACCAAATTTTACCATATATTCTCTAGTTATGTAAATTTAAAGTTTACTTGCACATTCGACAGCCAATATGAGTATAAACTGTATTAAGGTCTAATCCTGCTGCAGATTTAGGATAAAAGCTGATAATTGAATTATTTTAGATTATTGCCATTATTGTTCTGTCATGCTATAATAAAGCTGTTCCTGGGGATATGGCGAAGTTGGGATCGCGCTTGAATGGCATTCAAGAGGCCAGGGGTTCGAATCCCCTTATCTCCACCAAAAAACAGTCTGTAAAGCTAAATACAGACTGTTTTTTTATTTACTGAATGCTTTTATTTTAATACTTATAAGAGAGTTATTTACTCTGACCATATTTTCATTGTGATTATTTGTTTTTTTCACTTCACTTTCATCATTAATAGCTTGGCATTCATCAGCCGAATTCTCATCCATCAGCTTTTCATCAATAGCATTTTTAATATTCATTTTTTTCATTGCTTCAATAGCTATTAAAGCAGCTCCTACTATACTGGCAGCCATTATTAAACCTTTTTTCATAACTATCACTCCTATAAATTAACATACAATAATTTTATGCTTTCATTGCCAATTTAATGAGCATATCTTATTCTGAACTTTTCTTATTATTCATCACCAAATTGCATCAACAATAGCAATTTTAATATAATGCATTAATAAAAAACACTAATTTTATTCACTTGTATTTTGGTTAAGAATTTCCAACTACTTGTAAATCCACTAAGTTTACGGTCCAGCATATATTAGATTGTAATCGGTATACTAATTATTGTGATATAATTCCTTACTTTATTCTTATTTGGAGGTATTCAGATATGCTAAACACTATAATTTATGCAGCAGGTCGTACTGTGGCTGTTTACGTGTTAACTTTGCTGCTAACAAGATTTATGGAAAGAAAACTTATATCTCAGATGACCTTTTTTGATTTCGTGGTAGGCGTTACAATGGGCTCTTTAGCAGCAAATTCAATGATAGATCCAGCAAGTAGTCCTATCTCCTCAGCTTCATCTCTGGTGGTGATTTCTGTTTTGGCAATTTTTTTGAGTTATGCTCATATTAAGAGCTTTAGAATAAGAAAGCTAATAAATTCTGAGCCAGTGACAGTGGTTGATAATGGAATTATAGTTGAAGACAATATGAAAAAGATAAGACTTACTGTTAATGAACTTATGATGAAGCTAAGGGAAAAGAATGCCTTTAGCCTGTCTGATGTGGAATTTGCCATTATGGAAACAGACGGTCAGCTTTCAGTTCTCCCAAAGCCAGAAAAAAAGCCTCTCACTCCATACGATATGAAAGTTCAAGCCACCAGTACGGGGCTTGAGAGAGATATAATTATTGATGGACAGCTATTAAAAGAAAACCTTATCTCTACTGGATTGGACGAAAGGTGGTTGGAATTACAACTTAAGACTCATAACATATATACTGCTTCTGAAGTGTTTTATGCTGGCATGGACAATAATAAGAAGTTATATATTTCAAAGAAAAATGCCGGAAGCAAGGAAACTCATGGTAAGTACGGGCTGGAATAAATTTTCAACTTTAGTTTCTGCCGTGTTTTGAAATATCACAAACACGGCAGAATTTTTTTATCAAAGAAAAAAGTTAACTTTTTAAATTTATGCATTAAGCTATCTTAATTATTTAACAAAATTAAATTTATTGTATTTTCATGTTTAATATTTCACCAGGCAATCCACCTATTTCACACACTTTTATTGATTTAAAACCATTGTTAATTAAAATTTTTCTTGATGCAATATTGTTAGGATCTATAATAGCAGTAATTTCAATTAGCTGCTTCTCTCCTTTTGCTTTTTCAATTAGCATTCTGGCTACTTCGCTACCAATCCCATTTCCCCAATAATCAGGTAATAACATATAACCAAGCTGTGCTTCACTTGAATTCTTTTCTTTAATTTTCAATAAGGCAGAACCAATAAACTTATTAGTATAAGTTTCCATTACCTTAAAGTTACCAAAAACTTCGTGCATTTGGTTGTTATTCAAAACTAATTTAAAATTTTCTAACGCTTCGTCTAACGGAATTGCTCTTTCCGTAATCATTGCCATTACATCTTCGTTGCTGAGCAATTCATAGTATTTATCAAAATCATCAAATGTAAATTTCTCTAGATATATGTTCTTACTCATTTTTTCACGCTCCTTGTTAATGACTATTTGCAAAGCAATAAAATTATTTATGTTAATGTATTATTCCTCACAGCTTTTGATTCTTTCAGTCCCTGTCAAAAAGCTTAAGCAAGTCTTCCCTTGATATAGCACCCATCAAACTTCCGTTCTTGAGCTCTCCAGTAAGAATGTTTCTAATTAATTCCTTCTTTTCCTCCTGCAAGAGAATTATCTTTTCTTCAATAGTTCCTTTTGCCACAAGCTTTACTACCTCAACAACCTGACTTTGACCAATTCTATGAGCCCTGTCTGTAGCTTGATCCTCAACGGCTGGATTCCACCAGGGGTCAAAGTGAATAACCAGGTTTGCTGAAGTTAAATTAAGTCCTATTCCTCCAGCTTTGAGAGATATTAGAAATACCTTTACAGAATCGCTGTTGTTAAATTCTTTAACCCTTATAATTCTTTCCTTTGGTTTTGTCCTTCCGTCCAACTGGTAATATTGAATGGATTCTTCCTTAAGCCTCTGTCCAATATTGTCTAAAACTGAAGCAAACTGCGAAAATAAAATTACCTTCCCATCTGACTTGATATGAGCCTTAACAATCTCTAAGGCAGTTTTAAACTTTGAACTTTCACCCTTATAATCTTCAATTATAAGAGAAGGATCTAGGCATATCTGTCTAAGCTTTGTTAAATAGGAGAATACTTCCATTCTTCCCTCACCCCCAGTCTTTAACAAAGCTTTAGCCTTTTTTGTATAGCTGCTGTATACAGCCTTTTGAGAGTCAGCCATTTCAACTAGAAGCTTCTTTTCTACCTTGTCCGGAAGCTCTTTCATTACCTCTTTTTTAGTTCTTCTCAAAATAAAAGGCTTTATCAGAAGTTTAAGACTTTCTAAATTATCTTCATTATCCTGTATAAATTTTTCTTCAAACTTTTCTCTAGAGTATAAGTATCCAGGCATAATAAAATCAAATATAGACCATAGCTCCACAAGATTGTTCTCAATAGGTGTACCAGTAAGTGCTAATCGTGTACCTGCCTTGATTTCCTTAACAACCTTTGTATTTAAAGCTTCTGCATTCTTTATATTTTGACCCTCATCAATAATTGCAAAGTCAAACTCAATATTGCTGTAAAAATCAATATCCAATCTTAAGGTACCATAAGTAGTCAATATTATATCATAGTCACTTAGACTCTTCATTGTTTCAGTCCTTTCAGTGCCATGTACAATTAAAACCCTTATTTCTGGAGCAAATCTTTTAAGCTCATCCTGCCAGTTATATATTAAAGAAGTAGGACAAACTATTATTGTCTTTTTATTTTTTTCAGACAATATAAAGGCTATAGTCTGAATTGTCTTTCCTAGTCCCATTTCATCCGCTAGTATGCCTCCAAAGCCTAGTTCTTGTATAGTCTTGAGCCATTTAAAGCCCTGAAGCTGATATTCTCTAAGCTTGCCATTAAACCCTTCAGGTACAGCTATATTGCTTGTGCTTATTGTCTTAAGCTTTTTTTCTATTTCCTCAAGCTCATGGCAGTCTTTTATAAACTTATACCCTCTGTTTTTCATATTTTCATACAAAAATAAAGCCTTGCTCTTTGGTAGCCTTACTTTACCATCATGAATATTCTCACTTATACTTAATACTTCAAAAAGTTTAAAGAAGTTTTTTATGTTATCATCCTCAAAATCAATAAAGCACTTTTCTTTTGTTCTGAAAAATTTATTCTTTGCTTTGTATGAGGAAAAGGCCCTGCCAAGCTCATCATTACCCGTATTTTCAATGCTATAGGCAAATTGGAAATATCCGTTTATTGCTTCTAGATCCATCCTTATAGAATCTAAGCTATACACTTTCATATCCTTAAGCCCTTTGCCGAAAGTGACCTTACCAATAGCTTGAAGATTTTCTCCTCTTCTGCTTAAAATACTGAGAAGCTCCTCCTGTCCGCCTGTAAAAATAAACCTGTTCTCAATTCTTGCCAAGCCATATTTTTCAAGACTCATAATAAGCTTTTCTTCATTTTTACTGTCCCATATTAAAGAACTCTTATTATCTTTTAGTATATTAACTTTTCTTCCGCAATAGTTTAAGTATACGTCGCAGAAAATTGTTTCCTTCTCCTCATACATATGAAATTCAGGTCTAACCATTTCAACTGCAAAATTTCTCAAGCTCTCTGAAATATTGATGCTTTTTGAAATACTGCTTAGAAAGTAAACAAGCTTATTATAGTTATTAATATCCCTTTTATAGAAAATCTCCCCGTTGACTTTCAGCTTTTCATATAAAGGTATATATTTCTCAATCTGATTCTTTGAGGGCAAGTAAATCTCATTTTTGAAAAAGTACACATTATTATGTGAGTTTAAAGGTATGGGAAGCTGTTTATGTGTTGTTAAAACAATGCATCTTTTCTCTTCCTTCAAGGTAAAGGTTATAGGTAAGTTTTCCTTAAAAATTGGAGCAGTAATTTCTATATAATCAAACTTAAATCTGACTTTTCTACTATGTATATTATCTAAAAAAGCTTTAAGGTCTTCTTGCTTAATTATGAGTTTATCTCCGCCTGTTAGCAATTGAGCTTCATAATACATGGTGTCTTTTTCTATTTTTCGTACAAGTCTATAGTCTCCTTTAGCTAATGATTTGCGTACTGTATCTTTCTTTATCTCATTACTTTTCTTTCCGATTTCGCTTTTATCCTTGGAAAGAAGGCTTATAAACTTATAAGAAGTAGCTGTTATATGATTGCACATAAATGTGTAGCCGCTTGCTGAAAACTCTCTAAATTCATCACAGGAGCATTCTACTTCCTCCAGCTTGTTCTTCTTTAGATGAAGCTTAATATGGGTATTTAGCTCTTTAAGCTTGTTTTCATCCTTAACCTTTCCGTATATATGATATATATGTTCAAGCTTCTTGCCTTTAAAATAGGTGACAAGTCCTTTTTTAAAGGCTTCTTCCCCTTCTTTTTGCATGGTATTGGAGGCAGTTTTTAGCATTATTTCTTTAAGGTCTATAATATTCACGAAAATCCTCCTTTACTTCTGTAAGGGCGTTTTATCCATTTTCTATGAATTATATTATATAATGAAGCAAATGTAAATATTATGAAGTACTTGATAATGAATATCCGTTTACAATAACTCCAGTGCTCCTTGACTTTAAGAATTCTGACATTTTAAAACATAAGCTGGAGGTATATTAAATACTACTCTTTCTAAGTCAATCTTTTTAAAGTATTCAGCAATAAACTCTCTTTTTAAAAGAGTGTACTGAAAAGTTATAAATAGTCCATCCTTTTTCAATATACTTTTGGTTTTTCCTAATATATTATTAGAAACACTCTTTGGCAAACTTGCAAAAGGTAATCCTGATACTACATAGTCCACTTTTTTAATATTGTATTTTTCCAAATATATATCTACATTTTCAGCAGAATCATTTATTATTAAGATATTTTCATGCCCCTTGTACTTTTCCTTTAGTTGTCTGCAAAATTCTTCACTGTATTCCAGCAGCAGCAATGATGTATTTTGATTCTTTCTTTCTATAAGCTTGTCCGTAAACACTCCAGTACCTGGACCATACTCTACGATGCATTTTGCATTATAAAAGTCAATATCACTTACCATTTTCCTTGCTAATTTTTGCGAACTAGGAGCTACTGCCCCTACAGTCCGTGGCGATTTTAAATATTCTGACAAAAACTTTATTATTCTCATATTAGTACTTCCTCCTCTTTATTAAACCATAAACAGTTGCAGTTCATACACCAGTGTTATCCTATGTATTTAGTATAAAGAGGAAACATTAAGATTCTCTGTTTAAATATCTTAAGAATTCTTAAGACTTTCAAAAATTCAGGAGAATATTTTTATTCAAAAGCCCCGGAAATAGATTTCAGGGGTCTTTCTCTTATATGTCAACTTGACTATTCCATTTTTTATAATTCATATAGCTCACTAGTACTATGATTGCAAGTGCAGCTATAAATACGTATAGAGAATAATTTATACTTATCCCTAAAAAGGTATATAACAAAATAATTGGTGTATCTGCAATAAATATAGTAAGTACATATTTGTATAATGTGATACCGCTTAAAGCTGAAAAGAAACATACTACATCTGAAGGCACTACAGGAGAACACACCCCTAAGGCTAGTAGTTTAACATTATTTTTTTTAATTAAGTTGTATAGCTTAGGATACTTGCTAATAATATTCTTCTGATAGTTCATGCCGATTGTAGCTTTAACAAATACAAACAGCAAAACTTCGCTTGTTAAATTAGCTACTGATACTAAAATGAATGCCTTTGCTGGATTAAATAATATTCCAGCAATTATTATGAAAACAGTGCAGGGGATAAGAGTAAAGATTCTTAGGGATGCTATAAGTAAAAATAATATTGTACTATATCCAGGATAACCTTGCAAAAATTTAGTTATTTTATCCGCTCCATCTATATACAATTGATATTTAAATAACACAGCCAAAATTACTGCCCAAAATAATAAAATTATGCCTTTAAATAATTTATTCATGTTCCACCTCATTGTTTATTAAAGAGTTATAGTCTAGTTCTTTCTACATTATTTATTACTCATAGTTTTATTCTAAATGATAATTATTAAATATTTATAAGAAAAAATCTTAAGACTTCTTAAGACTTTTTAAGCACAAAACAAATATTTTAGCAGCAGCTTCTAGTAGTGAGAGATATTAATTTATATACTGATACAAATTATAAATTCGCAAAAAAACTGCCGCCAGTTCCACAGGCAGCAGTTTTTATATATGTATATATTTAATTTTAAAATACTTCTTTGCAGTTTGTAAACTTAATGTTGTTATGACTATATAATGCTACATAATATATGAACATTAAGTCCTGAAACTTTATTACTTACTTATTTTTAAAATCTAAATAAACTACTTCTTTACATCTTTTGCATATAAGCGCCAAAGTTCCATCGCCACAGTTTCTTATTTCATAATTTGCTGGTTTACTGTCTGTTTTAAGATCTTCTATATTTCCACATTTGCACATTAACTTCATTAAATCTTCCCCCACTCTACAGTCGTGTTTATAATGTATTGTTCACCTGTTTCAAGACGGCTTTACATTTTATTATATTATGAACTTATCCATAGTATTCTTTATTATTTCAATACATTATACCACAAGCAGAATATTTAAATATACACATTCCTAAAACTTGGAGTGTTATATTTTTATATATTTAATATAATGAGAGAAAATATGCAACCCTGCAGATGTATTTCCGCAGGGTTTTTTACTTTTTATTAAATTATTGTTATGTTTTCTGCCTGAGGTCCTTTTTGTCCTTGACCAAGATCGAAGGAAACCTTTTGACCTTCTTCAAGTGTTTTGTATCCGCTTGATTTTATTTGAGAAAAATGTGCAAACACATCTTTTCCATCCTCTGCAGTAATAAATCCATAACCTTTTTCTGAGTTGAACCATTTTACAGTACCATTCATTTTTTATACCTCCTGAATTGAGCATTTCTATATCTCTTTTTAGTAGTTAAGTATTGATATTTTAATACTGCCCTACTATAGTAAGCATGTGCAAATTACATAATTTTATGCTTGTATTGCTTAACTTGAGGAAGCATAAATATTTATTTCATAACCTATCAAACCTAATTTCCAAGGACGAAAAGTTAGTGTCTCTTCCTTATCCATTAACTATTTCCCCGCCGTTAACATGCATTGTCTCACCCGTTATAAAGGTTGAAGCGTCTGAAGCCAAGAATACATAAGCTGGCGCAAGCTCTACAGGCT
This sequence comes from Clostridium swellfunianum, assembly GCF_023656515.1. Taxonomy (NCBI): domain Bacteria; kingdom Bacillati; phylum Bacillota; class Clostridia; order Eubacteriales; family Clostridiaceae; genus Clostridium; species Clostridium swellfunianum. The sequence goes on along the minus strand of NZ_JAMOFV010000006.1, from coordinate 1,785,187 downwards.
GCCCTGGCCTACCTAAGTTTGTGGTGCTTCCAAATTTAGAAACCTCTTCTTCAGTAAAGGAAGCAGGGATTAATGGTGTCCATATTGGTCCCGGAGCAACTGCGTTAACCCTTATATTTCGTTTTGACAAAGATATTGCTAGTGATCGGGTAAAGGTTGTTATTGCTCCTTTAGTTGATGAATAATCAATTAATCTTTCATGACCTTTGTAAGCTGTTATGGAGGAAGTATTGATAATAACAGTGCCTTCCTTCATGTGGGGAAGACAAGCTTTTGTCATATAAAACATGGAAAATATATTTGTCTTGAAGGTTCTTTCAAGCTGATCTTTAGTTATATCCTCAACGCTGTTTTGTGCATGCTGTTCAGCGGCATTGTTTACAAGTACATCAATCTTCCCAAAGATGTCTATAATTTTTTTTACTGCATTAAAGCAGAAGCTTTCTTCCCCTATATCCCCAGCAATAGCAATGCATTTTCTCCCCTTGCCTTCAATTACCTTTTTTGTTTCCTCAGCATCTTCATGCTCATCAAGATAAAGCACAGCTATATCAGCGCCTTCCATGGCATAAGCTACTGCAACAGCTCTTCCAATTCCACTGTCTCCGCCAGTTATTACTGCTACCTTTCCTTGAAGTCTATTTGAAGCTTTATAATTTGGATCCTCAAACACAGGTCTAGGGTTCATAAGCTTTTCTAGTCCAGGCTGCTTACCTTGTTTTTGAGGTGGTATTTGTTTAGGAAAGTCCTTTGCTGCATCCATATGTACGTCCTCCTTATAAATTTGGTTATGTTTTAATTCATTTTTATAAACTATAGTATTTAATTTTAAAATTTTATTATTCAAATAAATATCCCTTATAGTTTTTGCTGCTTTGCAGATAATAGTTAGTGAATATAAATGCAGGAGGGATTTTAATGAAAGAACATCATTATAAAGAAAGATTCATGGCAATTCCAATTGAAAATCACGAAACAGCAGCTTGGGCAAATATTGAAAAAACAAAACCTTTATCTAAAGTTAATGTTCCAGATGATTGGATGATTGCAAATGCAAAAGAATATGTAGATGAAAATCAAAAATAATAAAATCTAAAAAAACCCCCGAAATTCGGGGATTTTTTTATGAATATGTTTAACTTCTTAAAATTTTAATGCAAGTATAACATAATCTTTTAATACTGCATATCAGCTAGTCTCTTGTAATTCATGTATCTCTCCTTAGCATTCTTTTCTGAAATGCTGAATAATTCATCAGCTCTTTCAGGGAAAGTATTCATTAAGGATGAGAATCTTATTTCACCTTCTAGGAATTCTCTATAAGAGGTAATTGGTTCCTTAGAATCAAGGGTAAACGGATTCTTGCTTTGATCCTTAAGAAGAGGATTGTATCTGTATAAATGCCAGTAACCTGAGTCTACAGCCTTTCTTTCTTCCTTTATGGAACTTCCCATACCAACTTTGATACCATGGCTTATACATGGAGCATATGCAATTATTAGTGAAGGTCCTGGATATTTTTCTGCTTCAACTATAGTCTTAATTGCGTGGTTCATATTGGCGCCCATAGCTATTTGAGCTACATATACATAACCATAGCTCATTGCCATCATTCCAAGATCCTTCTTTCTTGTGTTCTTACCAGCTGCTGCAAATTTGGCAACTGCTCCGGTTTGTGAAGACTTAGAAGCCTGCCCTCCAGTATTTGAGTATATTTCAGTATCCATAACAAATATATTAACATCTTCTCCAGATGCAAGTACGTGATCAAGCCCACCGTAGCCAATATCGTAAGCCCAACCGTCACCACCTATCATCCAGAAGGATCTCTTTGTCAAGTAATCTTTCTTTTCAAGTATTTCTCTTGCTATCTTGTGATTTGCATATCTTTCATCGCTTAATATTTCAACAACCTTATTAGAAGCAAGTTTTGAACCTTGACCGTCATGAATATTGTCAAGCCAATTTCTAAAGGTTCCTCTAACTTCTTCTGGAAGATCTGATTCCAACCCCTCTTCCATAAGATTTCTAAGTCTGCTTCTTATTTGATTTGCACCAAGATACATGCCATAACCAAATTCAGCATTATCTTCAAACAATGAATTTGCCCAAGATGGGCCCTTACCTTCATGGTTAGTTGTATATGGTATTGATGGAGCACTGGCTCCCCAAATTGATGAGCAGCCTGTAGCGTTAGCTATCATCATTCTTTCGCCGAATAATTGAGTTAAAAGTCTTATATATGGAGTTTCTCCACAGCCTGGGCAAGCGCCGTTGAACTCAAGAAGCGGTCTTACAAATTGGCTTCCCTTTAAAGTATTTCTGTCCAATACATCTTCTTTTGGCTTTAAAGTCATTGCAAATTCCCAGTTTTCTGCCTGCTCTAAAATTTGCTCTTCTAGAGGCTTCATTATAAGAGCCTTTCCAGGTGCTGGACATACATCTGCACAGTTTCCGCAGCCAGTACAGTCAAGAGGTGTAACCTGGATTCTGTATCCAAAGTTTTCAAGTCCTTTTCCTGCTGCCTTCTTAACAAGGAACTTTTCAGGCGCCTTCTTTTGTTCTTCATCATCGACTAAGAACTGTCTTATAGTTGCATGTGGGCATACATAAGCACATTGTCCGCATTGTATGCATTTGTCAATTTGCCACTCAGGCACATTTATTGCTATACCACGCTTCTCGTAGGAAGCTGTTCCAAGCGGGAATGTTCCATCTTCCATACCAACAAATGCACTTGTTGGCAGTTCGTCGCCTTCATGCCTTTCCATTGGTCTTGCAATGTCCTTGATAAAATCTGGCTCTTCCTTAATTTTGCCAATTTCGTCCTTTGCATCTGCCCAGTGTGCTGGAATTTCTATTTTTCTAACTGCTTCCAGCCCTCTATCAACAGCAGCATGGTTCATCTGTACTATTTTTTCGCCCTTCTTACTATAGGTCTTTGATATTGATTCCTTTAGATACCTAACAGCATCTTCTATAGGAATAACATTTGCAAGCTTGAAAAAGGCTGTTTGCATTATCATGTTTATTCTGTTTCCAAGGCCTATTTCTCTAGCTATGGAAATAGCATCAACTATGTAGAAATTTATATTGTTTTTAGCCAAAAATCTCTTCATGTTGGCTGGAAGTTTGTTTTCGAGTTCTGTAGGATCCCACGGGCAGTTAAGTACAAAGCTGCCGCCCTGCTTCAAACCTTTTAATACATCTATGTTATATATGAAAGATCTGTTGTGGCAGGCAACGTAGTCTGCATTAAATACCAGGTATGGCGATCTAATTGGGTACTTGCCAAATCTTAAGTGAGATACTGTGCTTCCGCCAGATTTCTTGCTGTCATAGGAGAAGTAAGCCTGTGCATACAAATTAGTATTATCACCAATTATCTTTATGGCACTCTTATTTGCTCCTACGGTACCATCTGAGCCAAGCCCCCAGAACTTGCAGCTTATTGTCCCTTCTGGAACTGTGCTTATTATTTCATCCTCTGGAAGCGAGGTATTTGTTACATCGTCAACTATTCCTATGGTGAATCTATCCTTAGGCTGCTCATTTTTTAAATTTTTATATACTGCAAGTATTTGTGATGGTCTTGTATCCTTTGAGCCGAGTCCGTATCTTCCACCAACGATAACTGGGCTGTTTTCTCTGTTGTAGAATAATTTAGTTACATCTAAATAAAGGGGCTCACCAAGAGAACCAGGTTCCTTTGTTCTGTCTAAAACTGCTATTTTTTTAACATTCTTAGGTATAGCCTCAAAGAAGTATTTTTCTGAGAAAGGTCTGTACAAGTGAACCTTTATCATGCCTACCTTCTCGCCATTGCCTCTTAAATAATCTATGACTTCACTTATCGTATCGCAGACAGAACCCATAGCTATTATTATATTTTCAGCTTCTGGATCTCCGTAGTAATCAAATGGATGATATTCTCTCCCTGTAATGTTCTTAAATTCTTTCATGTAGTTTTCTACTATATCGGGAACAGCTAGGAAGAATGAATTTGAAACTTCTCTTCCCTGGAAGTATATATCAGGATTTTGTGCTGTGCCTCTAACAACTGGATGATTTGGGCTTAAAGCTCTGTCTCTGAAGGCCTTAATAGCATCATAATCAACCATCTTAGCTAAATCATCATATTCAACAACTTCTATCTTTTGAATTTCGTGTGAAGTTCTGAAACCATCGAAGAAATGTAAAAATGGCACTCTGCCCTTTATAGCGCTTAAATGTGAAATAGCTGCCATATCCATAGCTTCTTGAACATTGGAGGATGCTAAAAGAGCAAAGCCTGTTTGTCTTGTAGCCATCACGTCCTGATGATCTCCAAATATTGATAGCGCATGAGTTGCTATAGCACGGGCGCTTACATGGAATACTGCTGGAAGAAGCTCACCAGCCATTTTGTACATGTTAGGTATCATCAATAGTAGTCCTTGCGCTGCAGTATAGGTTGTAGTCAAAGCACCTGCCTGAAGTGAACCGTGAACTGCTCCTGCTGCTCCTGCTTCTGACTGAAGCTCAACAACTCTAACCTGCTGTCCAAAAATGTTTTTCTTTCCATGGGCAGACCATTCGTCAGCTGCTTCTGCCATAGGCGTTGATGGAGTTATAGGATATATGGCTGCGACATCAGTAAAGGCATAGGAAACATATGCTGCAGCCTGATTTCCATCCATTGTCTTCATATTCTTTTGCATGAAACTAATCCTCCTCATATGTAATATAGAAATATCCTTAATGTTATTTACTCATTTATTATTTGAAAGTTGAGGAATAGTATGCATATTTTTAGCAATATTTCCCTAACTTTTATTTTATTATAAAAAAAGCTGAATGAAACTCTTTTTTATAAGTTTCATTCAGCCTGTTTGTCTCATTTAATCTATGCTCTGTCTTCCAAGAGCATATCTTTAGTATTTACAGGATTTAAAATATATGGCACTTCTATTCCCCTAAGCTTAGAATCATTTTTGCTTTGAACTAAATATTCAACATAAAGATTTCCTGACTTTACTGCTCTGTCAATAGTCTTTTGTGTAATCTCTACGCCAACTATCTTATTGAATCTTTTTTCTTGTATCTGCCTGTCAAACGGAAAGTCATACCTTTGAATTATTATTCTTTCCTTTTCGAAATCTATAGTTGTAACATGCTTTAATTCATAAAACAATATAAGAAATTTGTATACTGCTATTATTAAAAGCAAAAGTAAAATACCTAATACTATGTACACAACAATCATTGAAACAGTTCCTAACATATCTGAGCTTTTAAAAAGAGAATCTGTTATATTATACTTGTCTGCTACATATTTTCTAAGCTTGTCCCCCGCTATGCAGAGAGCGAGTACTATTCCTACTACTAATAGTTTTTTTAGAATTTCTCCAACCAATCCCCTAATATCAGTTTTTAACACTAAGTTTTCTTTTTGCATTTTTTATCCCCCTTGTCTTCCTTGCTAGTACATGACACTTATTAAATGTCATGCCCTTCGTATTACTCATTAGTACGTCATATTTAAAAAATGTCATGCCCCCTGCATTACCTTGTTATGCAAAACAATCATTAAAAAGTTAGTCCGCCTCAAGTGTACTGCTAAACCACTTATATACTATTTCTTGTAAAATATCCCACAATATTATTATATCATAAAAATGTTAAATGCAAAAATATTTTTTAAAAATTCTTGCATTTAACTTTTAATTATCTACCTATTCATTTTTATCAGTTAGTTTATTTTCAAAGCTTTCAATAGCTTCCTTAACCATATTGCCCCCAATTGCTCCTCCATAAGCACCGCATATCTTTGAAGGAACATTGCCCCAATAACCGTCTTCTGGTATTTTTACTCCGTCCTTAATGGCCTCTTCTAACCTATGATTTTCACTCACAGCGGCTCACTCCTTCTTTTTAAGTATCAATATTATTTTAACCACATAGTCTATAAATAGACTTGTTAATAATTTGTAAACTGTAGATAATTATTATTATTTGATATTGATTTCCACTTTGAGGAGTATTATAATAAAACCATCAAATAGAAATTAGAAAAAATTAGATTAAATCACAAAGATAACTATAAATAATGTGTTAAATGAAAGGAAGATTAAAAAATGAAACATCAATTACCAGAGCTAAAATATTCACACAACGCTTTAGAGCCATATATAGATGAGATGACAATGAACATTCATCATGGCAAGCATCATGCTGCTTACGTTAATAATTTAAATGCAGCTTTAGAAAAATATCCAGAGCTTCAAGAAAAGAGCCTAGAGGAGCTTTTAGTTTCACTAGATTCTGTTCCAGAAGATATTAGAGCCGCAGTAAGAAACAATGGCGGCGGCCACTACAATCACTCAATATTCTGGTCAATAATGGCACCAAATGCAGGCGGTTCACCGTCAGGAGAGCTTGCTGAAAAAATAAATGAGAAATTTGGTAGCTTTGATGAATTTAAGGAGTTGTTTGGTAAGGCCGCAGTTGGTCGTTTTGGAAGCGGTTGGGCATGGCTTGTTATATCAAAGTCGGGCTCACTTGAAATAGTATCTACTCCAAATCAAGACAATCCAATATCAGAAGGTCATAAGCCACTATTAGGCTTAGATGTTTGGGAACATGCCTATTATTTAAAGTACCAAAACAGAAGACCTGATTACATCAAGGAATGGTGGAATGTTGTTGACTGGAAGGAAGTTTCAAACAGATACGAATCACTAAAATAGCTAGTTCCATATCATCCCATATCCCTATATATAAAGCCTCAGCTAAGGTGTTAAACCTAGGCTGAGGCCATTTTTTTAAAGAGATTACAAGCTAGCCCTATATGTTATGTTATAAACTATCTTTTCTATAAATTTGGCGGCAACCTTTTCTTTGAGTACTGCTCGTATGAGTAGGCCAATTTTATGAGTATTGGTTCGCTGTAAGGGATGCTAGTGAATGTAATTCCAAAAGGTTCTCCTACCTTGGTATAGCCTGCTGGAACAGTTATTGATGGATATCCTGCTCTTGCTGCTATATCAGCTCCTGCTGTTCCTGGAAAGAGCACTGCATCTAATGAGTATTCGTTTATAGCTTTATCAATACCTTCAGTTTGAGATAGCCTAATATCTTTAATTCTATTATTTATATACTCCGGTTCTGTTAATGTACCTGAGGTTTTATCTGAATCTATTAAAACCTGCTGTCCATATTTTAATGCTGCTTCTGAGTTTTGTATGTTAAAATCGATGATATCTTTTAAGGTTTTGATTTTTGAACTGCTTCTTAAGCTAGACAAATAGGCATTAATATCACTTTTGAACTCATAAAATAATACACTAGCAGAGTCAAAGTCCTTTGCTGTACTAATTTGTACATCCTCTACTATTAAAGCTCCATGTTCAGCCATAAGACTAATAGCGTCCTCCATTAAAGCTCTTTGATCTTCTGTTAGCTCTTCAAAATAATGTTCTCTGGGTATACCTATTCTTGCACCTTGAAGACTATGATAGTCTAGAAACTGAGCATAGTCACTAAGTCCCCTGCCTCTGCTTGTAAAAGTAACAGGATCCTTTACATCACTACCAGTCAGTGCACCTAAAACTATGGCAGCATCCTCAACGGTTCTGCACATCGGCCCTGCGGTATCCTGACTATGGGCTAATGGAATTATTCCATTACGGCTAATTAAACCTACCGTTGGCTTTATTCCAACCAAAGAGTTTTGACAGCTTGGACTTAGAATCGAGCCTGAAGTTTCTGTACCTATTGCAGCGGTACAAAAATTTGCTGCAACTGCAGCACCAGAGCCTGAGCTTGAACCTCCTACATCAAATTTACCAGGGCCATATGGATTTAGTACTTGACCACCTCTTGAACTATAGCCATTCTCCATATTATAGGACATAAAATTAGCAAACTCTGTCATGTTAGTTTTCCCTAGTATTATGGCACCTGCTTCTCTAAGCTTTTTAACAATAAAAGCATCTTCCTCTGCATAGGAGTCAGCAAGGGCCAAAGAACCTGCACTTGTATGCATCTTGTCTCCAGTATTTATATTATCCTTAATAAGTATTGGAATTCCGTATAATGCACCTCTTTGCCCAATAGTTCCCTTTTCATAGTCTAAAACCTCAGCAATATGCAGCGCATCAGGGTTTATCTCAAGAATTGAATTGATTTTCACGCCGCTTTTATCATAGTTAGCTATTCTTTCCATATAATTCATAACAAGTTCTCTGCAGGTTATTTCCCCACTCTGAAGAGCCCTTTGAATTTCTCTAATTCCCATTGCTTCCATAAAATTTCACCTCCATCATAATTATATAATAACTTTTCCATATTCTTACTCTTGTGTCAAGAAATTTTTATTCTAAAAATTATTTTTACTAATATAAATATATTAACTAAGGATAGGAGGGATAAGCATGGCAAAAAATAAAGACAAGAAGGCACCAAAAAAGAACGACAGTAAAAAACCATCCGGTAAGTCCAAAGAAACTTCAAAAAAGAAATAGTATTAATTTATTAAAAGCTGTATCTGATAGCATCAGACACAGCTTTTATATTATAAATTTTTATTACTTTCAAGCATAAGCTCAAATTCTACATTTTGCCCGCCAAATGCCATTTCCTGATGGACATCCATATATCGGGCAGTTTCTATGGGATAAATATCAATTACTGTTTTACCGTATATTTCCTTTGTCGTAATGCCAAGCTTTTTTGCAAGTTTACCTTCCGAAAGCATGATACGTTTTTTTCCAAATTCATCTTTTCTTATTTTAAAAACCATATTTTCAAGCGCATCTAATATTTGCAGAAATTCATTTGGTTCAATATCCATAGAAGTACCCCTATCCTAGAAGTTATGTAATGATATTGTACGATATTTCTACATATAACGCCATAATTTTTGTTTATTTTGTAAATAAAACAGCTAAAAGCTCTAGGAATATAATCCCAGAGCTTTTAGTAAATTAGTAATATCTTTTTGAATTTTTTCTTCTTGAATGCTTTAGCTTTAATATTAATATCATTAAAGCAAGTACTACAATAATAACGCCTAAAGCGGAAACTAGGTAAAGAACTATATTATCCTTTACTATATCTTTTGTTGATATAGTTGTATAAAGATTTATATTCTTAACCGCTTCTCTCTCTTTAACAGCAAGAGTTCCTGCAGGTTTTTCAGAATCAAGCTTCCATACATTAAGCTTTTCTATATTGTACTCTTCTTTTAGTTCTTTCTTATTAACGTCATTATCGTAATAGCTGATGTCATCCTTTACTAGTAAAGGCACTTGTATTGTCTTTTCTGGACCAAAGAATCTAAAAGGCTTGTAGCTTATTGTTTCAGTCTTTAGCGTATCACCGCTTTTATGAAGAATTGCTGGCTTTTGAGTCAAACTCCATTCAACTATCTTCTTCATATCTTCAAAAACAGCAGTATCGTCCTTGCCATAAACTGACTTCATAACTACTCCAACAAGCTTTCTGCCGTCCTTTTCATAGAAGGCTACAAAGGATCTTCCAGCTAGGTCAGTTAAACCTGTCTTACCACCTGCTTGCCATCCAGGCAGCTCTAAAAGCTTGTTTCTATTTTCTATCATCATAGTAACTCCTGTAGAAGTGCTTATAGTGCTTCCCTTCTTTGCAAGAGTTTCTCTTACCCATTCGTTTTTAAAGGCTTCTCTTCCTATAACGCTAAGGTCATATGGAGTTGTATAGTGTTCTGGATGATCCAATCCATTTGGTATTATAAAGTGTGTGTTTTGTAAACCAAGTTTTTTAATTCTATCATTCATGAGTTCAGCAAATTTGTTTGAATCACCGCTAACAGCATCAGCTACCATGTATGCTGAATCGTTGGCAGAATATATTAAAAGTGCATCCATTACATCCTGAGCGCTCATCGTATCTCCAACCTTCATTTTCCCTCTTGCAAGTGTTTTTCCCAGTGAATATTCAGGCTGTATGCTAGCGCTTTGAGAATAAGGTATGGCATCTGTTCTCTTCTTGCTCTCAGCAAATAAAAGACCGGTTAAAAGCTTTGTTGTGCTGGCTGGCCACTGCTTTCCGTCTATGTTATTCGCATAGATAATTTCCTTTGTATCCATGTCTATAACTATACCTGCTTTACCTTCAATCTTTGGCATAGTATTTTCCGCTGCTTTTACATTACCTACGTTTGTTATAAGCATAAGCGAAGCTAGTAATAAGCTTAGTACAGTACGTTTCATTCAGCATCTCTCCATCTTCCGTAATTTTTTATACCTTGTATAGTATAACACTATATACTTTTCTGGACAAGCAATTATAAGTTGTAAAATTTTTCACATAATATATAATGAGGTTAGATTATATTTTAATGAACTTTTTTAAATTAATTGCGTTATAGCTATAGAGAGGTGAGGTTTTTGGAGGAATTTGAGCTTGTGATGAAAGCCAAGCAGGGTAACAAAAGCGCTTTTAATACGCTGCTTACCAATAATTACAGCCTGCTCAAAGGCTATATAATTAAAATGACTGGAAACCCTGAGCTTTCTCAAGATATTATACAGGAAGCAATGCTTAAGGCTGTTGTGAATATTGATAAATTTAAACCTGAAGCAAAGTTTTCTACATGGCTTATAAAGATAGCAACTAATGTTTATATAGATTACTTAAGAAAAAACAAAGCTATAGAACCTATTGAGGAAAACTTAGAAGCTGCTCAAGGCAGCGCTGAGGATATAGCTATTAGCAATATTGAATACAAGGAGGCAATGCATATACTCTTAAGCCTTCCCTATGAAAAAAGAGCGGTGTTTATTCTAAAGCATTATTATGGTTATAAATACGAAGAAATAGCAGAAATACTTAACTGTCCAGTTGGTACAGTAAGATCTAGACTGCACAACACCATAAAACAAATAGTATCAGAATTTGAAAGAAAGGGGCTGATATGATGAACGAAAAAGATGGTTTCCAAGATAAAATTATTGAGGAATACTATAATGAGGATTTAAAGTTTCAAATTCCTATTAACGACGCCTATAAAACAAAAATTGAAGACAGTTTGTCAAAAATGAATCTGTTAGAAGACTTTGATTTTCCACTAGAAGTGAATATTCTTGAGATTGTGGCAAAGGGTCAAGAAATTAGAGATAAAAGAAAAGTAAAATTTGAATTAGTCGGTTTCATATCGGCTTGCTTACTAATAATTTTATCCCTGCTTATAATTGCAATTAACACTAACCCTGCAATATATTTATACATTTATGGGGCAGTTTCACTTTTAATGCCCTTTGTAATTATACCTATTGCTAAAGCATCAAGGAGGGAAGCACAATGATAAAGCGTGATTTGCTGCTTGCTCTTGCCATTGCTGTTCCTATTGTTATTACGCAAGCAAGCTGGATATTTTTAGATGCAAGAAAGAGAAAAGAAAAGCATTACTGGCTTTGGGGACTTTTCGGACTTATAAATGCCCCTCAGTCCCTAATTGTTTATCTTGTTGTAACAAGAATTATAATGGACAAAAGTAAAAAGGATAAGAATAAAAATCCTCTGTAGCTTAAAGCTTGCAGAGGATTTTTAATTTTTTTATTAAGCTTAATGAACTTTTTGCTAAGTCATCCGTTAAAGTTATATAAAACAAAATAAAGGAGAGATTATACATGTTTGCAGATATGACTACAGCAGAAATAATAAAATTATTACTACCATTTCTTATGCTTCAATTAGGACTTATAGTCTTTTGCTTGTACAGGCTTGTAAAAGACCAGGTAAAATACCTTCCTAAGTGGGCTTGGGCACTCATTATAGTTTTTATCAATTTCTTTGGAGCAATAATTTATCTATTTATGGGAAGAGAGCGTGACTAATATGCTTAAGGCTGTTAATTTAACTAAAAAATACGGAAGCCATGAAGTTTTAAAGGGTATATCTTTTGAAATTAAAAAAGGTATGATATATGGCTTCCTTGGACAAAATGGAGCAGGAAAAAGCACAACCATGAATATTTTAACCGGTCTTATAGGCTACAACAATGGCGAGATATATCTAAAAGGAAAACCCCTTAAGGAAGATAAAAGAAAACTTTTAGAAACTGTTGGATACCTTCCACAGCATCCTGTTTTTTATGGCTATATGACCGCACTTGAGTATTTAAATTTTATAGGACAAGTAAATAAAATGTCTCCAAAGGAAATTAAAGAAAGAAGTAAGGAAATTTTGGAAATAGTAAAGCTTACTGATGCTTCTAAAAGAAAAGTTGGAGGCTACTCAGGGGGTATGAAGCAGCGTTTTGGCATGGCTGTTGCCATGTTTAATCATCCTGAAATATTAATTTTAGATGAGCCTACCTCTGCTTTAGACCCAGAAGGCAGAATGGAAGTTTTAGAGCTTATTGAAAAGCTTAAATCTGACGGAACTACTGTATTTCTTTCAACCCACATTTTAAACGACGTTGAAAGAGTTTGCGATGAAGTCAGTATTCTTCACGAAGGAAAAATTGTTATTTCTGAGAATCTAGAAGAGCTTAGAAACAAATATATACAGCCTATTTATGATGTGGAGTTTGAAGAGGAATGCTCAGGAATTAAGAAAAAGCTGCTCCCATTATCCTGGGTACAGAATGTAAGCATAGTTAAAAATCAGGCCTCTATATATGTAAGTGACTTAAGCATAGCAAAACAGGAATTATTAAAAACTCTTGCTGCAGAACAAAATCATATAGTTTCCTTTAATCTAAGAAAAAGCAATTTGGAAGATATATTCTTAAGGCTGGTGAATAAAAATGTGGACCTTTAAAGCGTACTTTAAAAAAGAATTTATTGAATCTGTTAGGCAGTACAAATATTTGATGCTTGCGGCAGGAATTCTGCTCTTTGCTCTCCTTGACCCAATCATGCTGAAGCTTTTGCCGGATATTCTCAAGAGTCAGCTTCCTGCAGATATTAGTGCTCTTTTTGTAACAACTCAAAAAACAGCAGTTCAAGGCTATATAAAAGATTTGAATCAAATTGGTCTTCTGTTTATAATTTTTATTTTCTGCGGAACATTAAGCGATGAAATATACAATCAAAAGCTTGTATTTCCCTACTCAAAAGGTGCAAGACCGGCAAGCGCGGTATTAGCAAAGTTTTTCAACTACATCTTAGCTGTTTGTGTCTTCACCGCCATAGGCTTTTTAGTAAACTATTATTATGTAACAATATTGTTTTCAAAGGATCCCTTGGAAATAGCAAGCCTGCTGCCCTCAATAACTTTGGTGTCCGTTTATTTTATATTTAACGCCTCTCTTGCAATGCTTTTAAGCTCCCTATTTAAAAGAGGCCTTGTAGGAGGCATACTTACTCTTGCTGTAAGCCTGGCTACTTCTGCTTTAGCTGGACTAAAAAATATAGGCAAATTTATTCCTTATAAGCTTGTAAGTCTTGCAAACGGATTTACCTTTGAAAACAGTACTTTTACTATTGTGTTTGTTACCATGTTATCTATAATTTTTATAGCTCTAACCATTTTCAGAATGAGCAAAATAGAAGTCATTTAAGACATAGAGTTATACTATTTAAATACACGAAAAAGCATAAAAACATGCAGTATGAGAGTTAAGCTAGAATTAAAAGCTCTTTCTGCATGTTTTTATGTTATAAGTTTATTTCACTATTATATTATTTTTCATTTTCCCTCTGCCTTGCTAAACAAGTATATGCCTATTATGATTATTGTGCTTCCTATTAAATTGTAATAAGTAGGGAACTCGGAAAATATCAATGCAGCCCAAACAGTTGCAAACACAGGCTCGCCTAAAATGGCTACAGATAAAAAGGTCGGCTTTATATGTTCTAATGCCCAGCTGAAAATACTGTGTCCAAGTATTGTACAGAAAAGTGCCAGACCTAAAAATATTGCAAAATCCTTTAAGGCATAAGGATACAAAGGAGTTCTTGTTATAATGTCTAGTAGCAGCAAAGTTATAGTGCAGCTTAAGTAAACAATAAAGGTGTAGGCAGTAACGCTCAATCTTTTCCTCATTATCCTTCCTATAATCATGTAAAAAGATACAAAAGCTGCCCCTGCTACTGCAAGCATGTCTCCTAAAAACACATTGCTTCCAAGGCCGCTATCTCCTGAGGATATTATGATTCCACCTATCAAAGTAAGAGAAATGCTAAACAGCGCTCTTTTATTAACCTTGTCCTTGAATATAAAATAAGCAAGCACCACAATAAAAATTGGATGTGTGTTAACAAGCACAGCAGAGCTTGCAATAGAAGTGTATTTAATGGAAGTAATCCAGGTTGCAAAATGCAGAGCCAGAAACATTCCGCTCAATGCACATAATAGAAGGCTCTTTCTATCAATATTTTTAAGCTCCTCTCTGTGCTTCATCATAGTTGCAGGTGCAATCATAAGCACTGTAAAAGCAAGCCTATAAGTAGAAATAATAAGTGCAGGTGCTGATGAAGCCTTTATAAGCACAGAAGAAAACGAGACAAATACAACTCCAATTATAACAATCAACTTTGGATTTATTTTTTTCAATTGCAGCCCCCCTAAATTCTAATTACAATTAATTATATCACAGAAAAAAATCTGCTAAAAAAATTTCAGCAGACCTTTGTAATTTGCTATTGATTGTTTAACTGCTGCTGTCTAACCTAGAACAGTTCTCTCTGTAATGACAGACCTTCTTTCAGTAATTTGTACCTATTTCTCTCGCAATAAAAAAAGTTAACAAGTTAACTTTTTTTATTTTTATAAAGATAACTTGTTAACTTTTTACCCTGTGAGGAAAATTGGTAAAATTATTTACTCAACCTTGTTTAAAATTTTAGAAACCCTCGGTGCTCTTATTCTATGTGCTGACTCTAAGCCTGAGCCTAAGAGAGGTCTAACGTAAAATTTAAAGGCATCTGTAACATTATTCGACGCAGCATTGATAAATTCATCCGGCATGTGTTTTGTCTTGCCAGCAACCTCGCTAAGCGGGGTTATCTTATAGTCTACTGAATAATAGCCTGTTCTATGTATGGTTATCGAACCATCTATATTGTGCCAAATGGCAAACTGTGCAGCCTTCTCTCCTACTTCTCTAGCCTCATGCTGGTCTACATCTGAAACACATCCCATAAATGAACGCTGAAGATAACCAAAAGTATCTGAGCGGACTCTCTTTATGTTTAGATGTTTTTTAATATAATTAGCAAGCAGATCTCCCAAGGCGCCTGTTCCTGAAAGCTGAACATTTCCATGAGCATCCCTCTCTACCTCGTCAACAAGCTTTGTTATAATTGGCACACTCTTATCGTCCTTTATCCCTTCTGAAACAGCTATAACGCAGCGGCCATATTTGTCATAAACCTCTTTAACATCTCTTAAATACTTTTCCATATCAAAAGGTCTTTCTGGTAAATAAATTAAGTGTGGTCCGTCATCAGGATACTTTTGAGCTATTGAAGAGGCCGCTGTTAAAAAACCCGCATCTCTTCCCATAACAACGCCTATATAAACTCCTGGAAGAGCTCTGTTGTCTAGGTTGGCCCCAATAAACGCATTTGCAATAAACCTTGCTGCAGAGCCATAGCCTGGAGTATGATCATTTATAAGCAAATCATTATCAATGGTTTTAGGTATATGTATGGCTCTAAACTCATAGTCTGATTTTTTAGCCTGTTCGTTAACAATTCTAACTGTATCTGCAGAATCATTTCCTCCTATGTAAAAAAAGTATCTTACATCATGTGCCTTAAGCACAGAAAAAATCTCTTTGCAGTATTTTTCATCAGGCTTATCTCTGGTTGAGAAAAGCGCTGAGGATGGTGTTATGGCTACCTGCTCCAAATTATGTGTGGTTTCCTGTGTTAAATCAAAAAAATCTTCATTGATTATTCCTGCAACCCCATTAACTGCCCCATAAACCTTGGTTACCTGATTAAATTTTCTTGATTCTAATACTACTCCAACTAAGGATTGATTAATTACTGCTGTCGGTCCGCCTCCTTGGGCTACAACAACCTTTCCTTCCAGTTTCATATCTGTCGCCCCCATTGCTAACATTTTTTATGACTATTAAGCTGCTTTTTCATGCTAACCTTTTAGCCTATGCTAATATTTTACAATACTGATAATATTAACACAATATTATATGTGTAAAATTAAAGAGTCTATATTAAAATTGATTAGTTTAAAAGCAGCAAAATATATAGAATATATTTTCCTAAGCATTTATTAAATGCCTAGAGGTTGTTAGCAAAAAAGCCACGAACCTTGGTGTTTTTCGTTTTCTTGATGCAAAGCTAATTTTACGAAAACACTTGGTTTGTGGCTTTTCTGAAGTTATAACTTCCTGCACAGCTATTAGCTCAGAAAACATATTATATATATTACATTGGTGATTTTAGCATAAATTTTATTCTAATGTATCCATTTGCTCTTTTCTGTTATCTTGTTTCTTTTGAAGATTTTCTAGAGCTTGAGGATCCATATGGTCAGCATTGTGATCTATATAGCCTTGGGAGAAAGTGTAATTCTTCTTCAAGCTTTGAAGCTGATCCTGTGTATCGTTCTTTGTATTGTCGCCGTAAACTATTGCATTTTTTATATCTTCGATTTGATTTTCTCTATCGTGCTGAACTTCATGAGCATGATCCAATCTGTCCGGGTCTCCTATATCTGAGTGCTGTTCCAAGTGTCTTTCAGTTCTTGTCTTATTTTCTACCAAGTTTATTAGTTGATCTACTCTTCTCTCATTTTCACGCTGCTGAGCAGCCTTTTGTGCCTCTTTATTTTGACTCATAAATTACACATCCCTTCTAAAAGTATTCACTATTATTGTTGCATTTTTCTGTTGGTAAAATACTATTTAAAGCTTTCCAAAATTGTTTAACTTTATTTTCATAAAGGCAGCTTTATAGGTTATAATGTTTATATGAATAAATTTGGCAATACCTAGGAGTGAAAATTATGAACGAAACTATAAAACTTTTAAAATCACATAAATCAATAAGAAAATATTTGAACAAAGAAATTGAAAAAGAAAAAGTTAATGAAATTATTAAATGTGCTCAGTCGGCTTCAACCTCAAGTTTTATGCAGGCTTTCAGCATCATAAAAGTTACTGATATGGAGAAGAGAAAAGCTTTGTTTCAGGTTGGCGGAAACCAGAGCTATATTTTAGAATGCCCATTATTTTTAGTTTTTTGCGCTGACTTACACAAGCACGAAACAGCATGTGAGATGAACCATACTAAAATGGCAGAAGGATATACTGAAGCATTTGTAATTGCTACTGTTGATGCTGCACTTGCTGCTCAAAATGCTATGATTGCTGCCGAGTCCTTTGGTCTTGGCGGAGTTTATATTGGAGGCCTTAGAAATAATCCTTATGAGGTTTCTAAAATACTTGAGCTTCCTCAAAACGTTTATGCTGTATTTGGTATGTGCCTTGGTTATCCTGATGATAATCCTGATATGAAAGAAAGACTTCCACTAGAAGCAGTATGTTTTGAAAACAAATACTCCTTTGATGAAAAACTTAATTTAGTGAAAAAGTACGATGAGGAGATCAGCAGTTACTACACTGAAAGGACAAATGGCATCAGAAAAGATACTTGGACTGAGCAGATGGCAAGGCATACAGAAAAACCTTTAAGACCTCATATGAAAGAATTTTTACAAAGCAAAGGCTTTATGAAAAAATAAGCATTGAAAGGATACATAAGATGAAAGAAAAAATCTACGAAATACCTATTTGGGATGCCTATAATATTGAGAACTGCGAGTGTCCCTTGTGCTCCATAGAAAAAAAAAGCGATGATGACTTTATAGGTGCACTATTTACTGAAATGGTTATGGACGTAAGATTAAATCCTCAGCTTGTTAAGGATTATGATTTTTGCCACGAACACTTTGAGAAGCTTTATAGGTTCCCGGATAAATGCGGTTTGGCAGTTTTGACAAACAGAATTCTATACTCTAAACGTGAAGGTTTGAAGCTTTCTGCAACTAATAATCAAGAAGCTAAAAAATCATCCTTTAAGAGCTTTTTTTCAAAGGATAAACAAAATGAAGTCGTAAGTTTCCAAAAGGAGTGCCTTCTATGCTCTCGTCTTGACAGCAGTATGGACAACTACCTTGAAACTATGCTGCAGCTATGGGTTAAGGAGGATAAATTTAAGGATTTGTACAAGACTTCTAGAGGTCTGTGCTTAAAGCACTTTAATGAAGTACTTTCTTTAAGCGATATCCATGTAAAAAACGAAGCTCAGAGAAATGAATTTAAGTCTGTAACACTGGAGCTTCAGGAAAAAAACATGGCTCGTCTTCAAGAGGAACTGGAGTGGTTTATTTCAAAATTTGACTACCGCTTTAAGGATGAACCTTGGAAGACCTCCAAAGATGCCCTTATTAGAACAATTCATAAGCTTATAGGAAATTATAATACAAAAATATAACAAATGATAACAATTCTTATTTACATTTTAAATTCAATGTGCTATTATAGCTATAGGCTGTTGGCGTCAAATTAACCGCAATATAATTAAATTATATTGGAGGATAATAATGGCGAGATATTTAGGACCACGATTTAAAGTAGCAAGACATTTAGGAGTTAATGTGTTTAATCACCCAAAAGCATTACAAAGAGGTGTTAAGCAGCATAAAAAGCTTTCTGAGTACGGGGAGCAGCTTCTAGAAAAGCAAAAGCTTAAGGCATACTACGGTGTGCTTGAAAAGCAGTTTAGAAGATATGTATTTGAAGCACTAAATTCAAAACAAAAATCAGAAGAGGTTTTAATCCAAAACCTTGAAAGAAGACTTGACAACCTAGCCTACAGATTAGGTTTTGCATCGACTCTAAGACAAGCAAGACAGCTTGTAGTTCACGGCCACATTTTAGTAAATGGGAAAAGAATTGATATTCCTTCCTACAAAGTTAATGCTGGTGATACCTTAAGTCTTAGAGAGAAATCAAGAAAAAATGAAATGTTCAGTGAAAACTTTACAAATATAGAAGTAAACTTAAGTTATTTAAGCAAGGATAAAGATAATTTTTCAGGAAAGCTTGAAAAGCTTCCTATTAATGATGATATTCCAGTAACTTTAAAATTCTCAAAGATTTTAGAGTTTTATTCTAAAAATTAAACTACGCCTCAAAGGACAAGGACTGATGCACTGCATCAGTCCTTATTGTTATATAAAATTCAAAATCATCATTTCATAATAATCTTCAAGCATATATTCATTATAAGCCTGTCTCCCCATAAGTCTAAAAATTATATCTTCTTTTTTATAGCCTTCCTTGTGAAGCTTAAGCTCTTTAAAAAATTTCTTTCCTTTAGTTTTATTTAGGTTTAACATATCTGTCAATTCTTCAACAGTATAAAATTCCTTTTCAAGCATTCTCTCTAGTCTACCCTGCAGTTCAAGCTTGTATTCTAAATCCACTTTGCTGTTTTTGTGTGGTCCCTGCTTTCCTCTATGATGCTCTGCACATAAATACTTATAGTTTAAAGGAAAATCCAGTCCCCCTTCATTTTTATGGACTATGTGATGGATATCAGCTTGTCTGCCGCATATTTCACACTTATACAATAACAACCCTCCTAGTTTCTGAAAGATTTCTAACCTTTCTGCTGTTTTTTAAATAGGGCATAAAGTAACCTTCTTGATGCTCCAATTATTTCTATAAGTAGTGAATTCTCTACTATCATTATATCATATTAAACTGAAAATATTGACCAATCTGAAAAATTTCCATAAAAATAATACTTGTTCCATAATTTAAAATATAGTTAGAAAAACAATTTTATTATTTATAATTTTAGCTTATACTATCTACATATATATATAATGCAATAAGGTTCTTACGCTAGTAATGTGACAAAATATCCGATTTTCAAGGATTTTGGGGACATTACTAGTATATTAGGACTTAGCACTATATATATCATAAAAAAATTAAAGACATGGGACTTACAATCCTTATGCGTATAATCTATATAGGAGGTACAATATGAAATACAACATGACTATTTTTTCAGACTATATATGACCCTTTTGTTATATCGGCAAAGGTATTGTCGACGAACTTAAAAAGGAATTTGATATAGAGGACATCTGGCTGCCTCTTGAGATACACCCAGATACCCCTGAAGAAGGAAAGGAACTTACAGCCATGTTCCCAAAGAGCAGGCTTGAGGCAATGACCACTAATCTAAAGAATTACGGCTCTCAATTTGGTTTGGTATTTAATCAATTAAGCCTGCTTTCGAATTCTCATCTTTCGCTTCTTGCAGGTGAATTTGCAAGGGATAACGGCAAATTTCACCAGTATCATGAAACTGCTTTTAAAGCTTACTTTACCTATGGCAAAGATATTGGTAAGGTTGAAGTGATATACAATATTTTAGAAGAGCTTGGTTTAGACATAAATAGTTTCAGCTCTGAAGTTAAGGCTGGCACCTATGAAGGCAAGCTTCAGGAAACTAGTGAGTCAGCACAGTTAAATGGTATTAACAGCACTCCTACTTTTATTATAAACAACAAGTATGCTGTGGTTGGAGCCCAGCCTGTGGAAGCCTTTAAAAAAGCTCTTTTAGAAATGGAAAATGAATCTTTGTAGGTAATGGAGGTTGTGCAATGAAAAGATATAAGATTGCTGCTTTAAGCCTTGTTGTTGCTTCATCCCTATCTGCCTGCTCAAGCGGCAGCAATAATTCAAATAACAAAGCTGCCCCATCTAATGAACCGCAAAACAACACTGGTCAAGCCAGCACCTTAAAACCATCAAATACGCAAAGCACCATCAAAAATGTTACAGTGGAAGATGCAAAAAAGCTCTTGGGCGAACATAAGGATTTAATTGTGTTTGATGTGCGCACAGAAGAAGAATATAAAAGCGGACATCTTAATAATGCAATACTTATCCCTCATGATCAAATAATTAATAGATTCAGCGAAATAGAAAAGTATAAAGACAAACAAGTGCTTGTATACTGCAGAACCGGCAACAGAAGCGCTGTTGCCGTCCAAACTCTTGAA
This sequence comes from Clostridium swellfunianum, assembly GCF_023656515.1. Lineage (NCBI taxonomy): Bacteria > Bacillati > Bacillota > Clostridia > Eubacteriales > Clostridiaceae > Clostridium > Clostridium swellfunianum. Next base: position 1,764,166 of record NZ_JAMOFV010000006.1, on the reverse strand, counting down.
AAGAAAGGCTTTAAAAATATCTATCATATGAATGAAGGCATTACAGCTTGGAAATATGATTTAGTAAAATAAATTGTGCTAGAACTGCCTCTGCAATATATATAAGCTATGCTTACTAAGCTGACTGCTGTGCAAAAAATTTCTAAGTTTAAAAAGCCACAAACTAACTGTTGTTCGAAAATTTGCTTCCATTTTAAGGAAACAACAACTCTAAGGTTTATGGTCTTTTTTGCTAATAACTTCTAACTGCACACTATAGGCTTAGTAAGCATTTTTTATATTTCTTCTGCTTTTAGCACAACTTGCCATAAAGATTTAATTTTACTTTATATCTTCATCAATAAATTTTGTTATCTCGTCTATAACTTTCTCTGGCATCTCCTCCTGAGGCGCATGTCCGCAGCTTGTCATAAGCACCAGCTTTGAGTTTTTAATATCCTTATGAAATCTATGAGCATCAGACACTGGCATCCATTTGTCTTCAGTTCCCCATATTATTAAAGTAGGTACCTTTATTTCCTTTACTTTATTATAGTCAAACTCCGTATAGCTTAAATTTCTTACCAGTTTTATTAAAGATTCAAAGGCTCCTTCTGTTTTCATAGGCTTATAGTAGCCATCCACCATTTCCTTATCAATTATAGTTTCGTTGTAAGTTGCCCAATCAATTATTTTTCTTGCTAATTTTTTTGAAGCGATCTTTTTTAAAAATTTTGCTACAGGTTTATATCTGCTGAGCTTTGATAATAATCCAGTTATCTCTTTGTTATTTTGATATCCTGCAGTATCCATAAGAACTAATGCTTTAACTCTTTGAGAATACTTAATTGTGAAATCCATCACCACTTCTCCACCAAGAGAATTTCCCACAAGTATAGCCTTTTCCATTTTGAAGTAATCCATAAGCTCTAAAACCTGTTTTGAAAAAACATCAATGCTGTATTCTATTTCAGGCTTTTCTGAAAAGCCTGTGCCTTTAAAATCAAATCCGTAAACATGATATTTCTCGCCAAGCTTTGGCAGCACCTTTCTCCAGGTATAAACTGAGGCGGCAATACCATTTGCAAATATTATATTTTCTCCCTGTCCCATTTCTACTATAAAGGTTTCAAAACCGTCAAGCTTTATAAACTTTCCCCACTTTTTAAGAGGATTTTCCTTTAAAAGTTCTTTTTCATTATATATATCTGCTTCTATCATTTCACTCACCTTTGTCCAATCTTAATGTTATAATATTTATATAATATAATCTCCCTTTAATTAATATACTATTTATATTGATAACTTTTGCGATTGGAGGTTTTGGCTTTGACAAGATATAAAAAAAGGAGCTTTATAAGAAGTCTATTCTTCAGATACATAGATGATGAAATTACTGCTATGGCTTCTCAGCTTGCCTACAGCCTGCTGCTATCCTTCTTCCCTTTTCTCATACTTCTTATGACCTTGATAGGTCATAGTTCAATAAGGAGCGAAGAGATTCTAATAGCACTAGGCACAATTCTTCCTAATGATATTATGAAGCTTATAACAAGTACTGTAGTTGATGTGGTAGAAACAAGAAGAAGCGATTTGCTGTCCTTCAGTATGATAACTACCATATGGACTGCTTCTAACGGCTTTAATGCTGTAATAAGAGGTCTTAATCGAGCTTATGACGAAAAGGAAAAGAGACCTTACTGGAAAGTACAGCTAACTGCTATTTTGTGTACTATTGGTCTTATTGTTATAATTGTTGTAGCTTTAGCTTTACTTGTTTTTGGAGAGGTAGGAGTAAGATTGCTTGTGAATAAGCTGCACTTTGCCCCTTCTATTGAATTCATTATAGATTTAGGCAGATATACTATAGGATTACTTGTTATGTTATTTGTATTTACTGCCATGTACAGGTATACTCCTTCTAAGAGGCTTAATTGGCATGAAACTCTTCCAGGAGCGGTATTTACAACTGCTGGCTGGACAATAGTTTCAGTTGGCTTCTCCTACTACGTTAACAATTTTGGAAGCTACTCAAAAATCTATGGCAGTATTGGCGCTGTTATAGCACTAATGTCCTGGCTTTTTATAAGTTCTGTAATAATTCTTATAGGCGGAGAAATAAACGCAACTATAGCTTATAGAAAACTGGACTTAGAAAAACATATGGGAGATAAATATTAAAGAAAAGCCTGCACCCAAAATTAAAGTGCAGGCTTTTCTTCTAATTACATATGTGAACCGTTTTCTTCATTTCTAACAGCTCTTGCCTTAGCATGAGGCTGTGCATCATTTCCTGTATCCTTATAACCGGTTTCTGAATTAAGGCTGTTAAAGTTTTTATCCATCATTGATTGATTTTTAGCATCTTCTATTGGATTTCTTCTCTTATTCTGAGCCATGAGATCATCTCCTTCTAAAAAATTAAAAACTATCCCCTATTGTGTTGCCCAGAAAAAGATTATTTTATACTATGTAGGCTAACTTAAGAAAACTATAAGCTTATATAAAAGATAAAGCTGGACTACTATAATTGCAGGAATTCCATATACAAATTTAAAGTGCCTTGTTTTATGCCTAAACAACTTCATTCCTATTAGTATTCCAGGACCTCCAAAAAGCAGAGCAATAATAAAAAGGTCTTGCTCTGGAACTCTCCAGTAGCCTTTTCTTGCTTTTTTCTTGTCTGAATACATAACAAACACCGCAAATATATTTATTGCCAGCAAATAAAGAAATATAAAAAACATTTTTCTTCCCCCAAAACAAATTTACTATATCTAATTATATGTAACAGACCTTTAAATTTATTTATCTTCTTATAAGGTAAACTGCGTAAAAAACAAGCACAGCTCCAACAATTTGAGTAAAGCTAATATTCTCTCTTAAAACGAAAAAAGATAAAAGCATGGCAGTTGGAGTCTCAATATTTCCTATAATTGATACCTTTAATGATCCAATATGCTTTATTGCAGCATACATTAGCGTTAAAGGAATTATCTCACAGAATACAGCCAATATTGCAGTATAGCCTAAAAGATTTAAGGATACTTGTCCTTTTATTATGAAGGTTGGGAAGCTGTAAACTACTAAGGATATTAAAGAAAACAAGGTAGAGTATGCGTTGATTGCAAGAGGCTTTACATTTTGAAGCTTATCTTCGGAGTAAATATTCATAAATGCATAAAACACTGCTGAAAGAATTCCAAATATTATACCTTTAAATGAGTATTTCAAACCTCCGCTTAAAAGTCCAAGGGCAAGTACACATCCTACAAAGGCTGTTACAAGCGCCAGGGTTTTCATTCTGCTTATTTCTCCCTTTCTAAAAAAGAGAGTATATAAAAATACCATTATTGGATAAGTGTAAAGCAGTATTGTAACCATAGCCATTGGAAGGTAGCTGTAAGCTGAATAGTAAAATACCGTCATACAGCTGTTTCCAACTACTCCAAGCACAAGAAGTCTAAAAAGTTCTTTTTTAGTTACCTTTAAGTCCTCTTTGCTTTTTACAAATAGAATTAAAAACATCAAAGCAACTGCAATTATATACTGAAGAGTTAAAAGACCAATAGCGTCGATTCCCTCCACATAGGCAAGCTTAACTATAAGACCTGCACTACCGAACAAAATAGCTGAAACTATAGAATAAATATAACCTTTTTTCAAATTAATCACCACATAAATTTATTTTTTTATTCAATAAACTATCTTCTAAATCATATACTAAATATTATCATAGTTTTGGGAGGAACAATCTTGTTTAATGCACTGGATTTTAGTGATCCCAATAATATAAACAGCTTCTTAAGCTCCTTGGTGCTTCCAGCTGTAGAAACCTACAAATATAGAAGAGAAGTAAAAACTTTTCTAAAATATACTTACGTAAAAACAAAAAGGATACCAACAAAGATATATAGAAAAATAATAGCAAAGGGTACTAAATTCAAATAGTACCCTTTTCATTTACTGACTCTGTTTTTTTGTCTTTATATACCTGAGGAAAGTCATAGAAATTCCTGCAAGGCATATGACTGCAGCAGTTCTATATACGAAGCCCATGCCGTAGATAAATATATCTTCTCTTCTATCTACAAAGCTAGCCACAGAGTACCCTATCTTATAACTCATTCTATTATACAGCAAGGTTAATGAAAAAGCTATTCCAAATACCATACCCAAGTTTCTTATCAATGCATTGATGCTAGCAGCTATTCCAAGCTTATATCTTGGAACTGAGGACATGACAAGCGAATTGTTTGGAGATTGAAAAAGTCCGTTTCCTGCACCAAGCACAGCAAGCCTCAACATTATAGATATAAAGCTTGAGTTTAAATTCAAAAAGGACATTAAAAGCAGTCCTGCAGCTGTTAATAAAAGACCAAGCATAGTCAATATTTCACTTCCTATTTTATCAGACAAATAACCGCTTACCGGTGCAATAAAAGCTACAGTAATTGGATAAACCATCATTAAAAGCCCAGCTTGGCTTGGGCTGGTTTTCATGGCATTCTGCAAATAAAATGGATGTATTATATTTGTGCAGAAAATTGCTAAAAAGGAAATAAAGGCACAAATTATACTTACGGTAAAAAGCTTATTATGAAATAAGGTAAAATCCAACATAGGATGCTCCACTTTCTTCTCCCAAAAGTAGAAGCCTATCAGGCAAACCACTGACGCTGCGAAGCTTAATAATATATATGCATTCCTCCAGCCTAAGGTTTCGGCACTTAGCATAGCCCAGAACAAAGCTACGATGCTGATTAGAAAAATTACTGCTCCAACCGCATCAAAGCTTTCGTGGCTTTCCTTATGCTCCTTTGGCAAAAGCTTCATGCCCAAAAGGAAAGCAACAGCTCCTATAGGAACATTTATTAAAAATATGGATTCCCAATTAAAAAGTCCAACCATAACTCCTCCTAGGGGTGGTCCAATCATTGTTCCCAGAGCCACGGTTGTACCTGAAAGTCCAAGAGCTCTTCCTCTTTCATTTCCTGGAAAGACGCTTGTTATTATGGCTTGACTGCAGGACATGGTCATTGCTGCTCCAATGGCTTGAACTATCCTAGAAACAATTAGTAAAGTCAGGGTGTTTGAAATTCCACATAAAAGCGAACCAATAGAAAAAATCAGGAAACCGAACTGGTAAACTTGATTTTTTCCCTTTAAATCTGCTATTCTACCAAATATTAAAATGGTTGATGCAATTACGATAAGATAACTTGTTACTACCCACTGAATGGCTCCAAGCGATGCTTCAAGCTTATTAGCCATGGTTGGGAGAGCTACATTTACAATGCTGCTGTCCAAGGTAGACATAAATGGTCCTATCAATACCACAGCAAGTATAAGCCATCTTTTATTGTTTATGTCTTGTTCTGCATGAACCATTATAATACCTCCATTAACTTGAAGAATTCTGCTGATTTTTATTATGGATATATTCTTCCACCCACAGCCTTAAAAATTCACAGCTTTTTTCTACATCTTCTACCTTATGCTTAAGAGAGTATTGGTACTTGCTGATTCCATTCAAATATAGAGGGTCATAATATTTGACCATAAGTTCTTCAGCTACCTTCTGATATTCGCCCTTTCTAACCAATTCAGTGTATTTTTCAATATTCTCCTGGCTTATGTGCTTTCCTAGAAGTTCCAAGGACTCTAATATATCTTCAACTGCATTTTCCGAGCTTAGATACTCTTTTAAAATAAGCTTAGCCCTAAAAGCCAAATCCGCTTCTATAAGCACATGAGTACCATTTACCATGCTATTAAATATATACTCGGGTATTATAATATTTCCTATTTTTCTGCTTTCGCCTTCAACAAAAACATAATCAGATTTCCTGTTTTTAAGCTCTCCATATATGATAGACTCAAACTGCTTTTGGCTGCGAGTATTTCCAAGTCCCACACTTCCAAGAAGTGACCCCCTATGGTTTGCAGCTTCCTCCAAATCCAAAATATTCATACCTTTTTCCTTAAGGCATTTTAAAAGCTCTGTTTTTCCTGTTCCTGTTTTACCTCTAAGAACAATATATTTTACACCTTCATTAACCTTTGGAAGTTCCTCATTTATAAAGCATCTATAGCCTTTATAACCCCCTGAAAGCTTATAGGCGCTAACTCCAAGCGTACCTAAAAGCGAGCAGATGCTTGAGCTTCTCATCCCGCCTCTAGCACAAAAGAGGATAAGCTTGTCATATTTCTTATCCAGCTCTGCCATCTCTTCGTATAGCTTTGGAAGTTTTCTGGAAACTGCCTCAACTCCTAGCTTTTTCGCTTTCTCCGTACTTTCATTTACATATACAGTACCGATATTTTTTCTTTCCTCATCGTCAAAAAGAGGAATATTAACGGCTCCTGGAATTGTTGCTTCCTTATATTCCCCAGGACTTCTAACATCTATTAAAACATAATTGCCATTCAAATCCCTATAATCAACAGTTCTAAACATTTTTCCTCCGTAAATCGAATATTTTCCGCATTTTAGTATAATCCTATTTTTAAATATTGTCAAAAAAACAGAGGTTATACCTTCTGCGCATGTATATATAATTGTATTATATATACATTAACTGTCCCAGAAACGCTAAAAGAACTGGGGTTGGCTTAAGCCTTCCCCAGCTTCCCTTTCATGTATTTCATGCTAACTAAAGTTAGTACAAGCATAGAAACGGTGAGAACTATATGAGTTGTAAAAATATCTGTACTATCCTTCAGTATTCCCATAAAAGGAAAGGCTGCTGCTAAAGTTAAATTTGTAACCAAGCTCTGAAATGACAATATGGTAGCACGTTTGTCTGAAGGAATATGCTTGTTTAAATACTTTGTTGTAACCGGTCTGTATATTCCCCTTGCAGCCTGCTGAAGAAGAATTGCAAAAACGCCAAACCACTGCCTTGTTATGCTCAATATAAAAAAAGAAATTATCATCAAGAACGCCATAAAAGTCAATGTTTTCGGTTTTGTCTTTTCCATAATGTATGCACTTCTTTTAGATATGAAAGCAGCAGTTATATTGAAAAGAAAAAACAAGATTCCAAAATACTTAACTGGTATATTTACAGCTTCCATGTATGGTTGAAAGTACCAGAAACCTGTTCTGTAGAATATAAAAAATATCATGGTGAAAAACACAATAGCTTTAAGTTTTTCATGGTTAAGTACAAAACTCCCACTTTCCTTTATCTGCTGAAAGTAGCTAAGCTTTTTCTCATTCTCATCTTCCTGAATTGGAGCCTCTTTAAAATTAAATGCTATCGCAGTGGTGAGTATCATAATAAACATTGAAGCTATTAATGGGTAGTATATATTTGCTTCATAAAGAAAGCTTGATAGTACTGAACCAATAGCCTGAGCATAAAGTGCAAAAGATCTTGCCTTTCCCTCTATCTTCTGATACTCCTTTTCTCTTCCTAATTGCTTTAAGGAATCATAAATTAGTGCACTATCTGCCCCTGATTTAAAAGCTGAGCCTAAGCTGAAGGTTATTTCTGAAATAGCAAATACAATAAAACCCTTACCTATAACATATAAAAGCAAGCCTAAAGCCCACATTAACGCTCCAAGCATAACACTGTATTTTCGTCCAATCTTGTCTGCCAAAGCCCCTGTAGGTACCTCAAAGAAAAATACTGAAACCGCCGATATGGACTGCAAAAGCATAATTTCAGTAAAGGTTAAACCCTTAGCTGTTAGGAATAAAACTAAAACTGGACCCAAAATCAAAAGCTCTGCAAAAGTAGAATAAAAATAATAAGTTCGAATGTTTCTTTCCATTTTTATACCCCCTTTTTATTAATTTTGGTTTTGTTTTTAAAAAAAGAAACCCCACGTAGTCTCCATTAAAGGTGACTCCGTAGGGTTTTCTCTACGTGTAGGATAACGATGCTTTGTATCCCTGTACCGCTGGCTAAATAGGTACACTCACACATGTATCATACCATATATTTACATATAAATAAATAGTATTTTTCAACAAATTAATATAATGATGTTTATCAGTTTATCTAAAAAATCTAAATTTATGCAGTTTGGCAGGAGCAATCCTTGAAAAACCTAATAGCTGCATAAATAATAAATAGGATACCGAAACCTGCTATAGGCTGCAATTACTTACTAATTAACATATAAATATGTTCTTTTGATGGAATAGAGGAAATAGCTCCTTTTCCAGTTGTAGTTAAAGCACCGCTTGCATTTGCAAATGCAAGTATATTCTCATGGTGCTTTTTTATTATTTCTTTTAAGTTCTGAGCAGTGGTCCTTTTGTCTAGCAACTGATATAATAGCGCTCCGATAAAGGCATCTCCTGCACCAGTAGTATCCTGGACGCTGACAGCATATCCAGTTGATTCGTATATTTCATCCTGTAAATAAAGTGCTGCTCCTTTCGAGCCTTTTGTCAAAATTATGGCTTTTACATCTCCTATGAAAAGCGAGGCTATGGCTTCATTTACATTTGAGGTACCTGTAATAAATTCTAGCTCATCATCAGAAATTTTTACGATATGTGCTAATGGAATAAACTCCAAAATTGTTTTTCTGCATTCCTCAGGGTTATCCCAAAGCGGCAGACGCACATTTGGATCAAAGCTAATAATGCCTCCCCGACACTTGGAAGCTTGAATAACTTTTTTATGGGCTCCCTTCATAGGACTTTCTACCAAGTCCACAGAACAAAAATGTATTATATCACCTTCACTGAACCAATTTTCATTAATGTCAGATTCTGAAAGAAATAAATCAGAAGACGGCTTACGATAAAATAAAAAATCTCTTTCTCCATCTTCTCTAAGTGATACAAAGGCTAGTCCAGTGTTGGCTTTCTTTGTTCTTAAGATTTTATCAGTAGCAACACCGTACTGACTCAATTGCTCTAATAGAAAATCTCCAAAGCTATCCTCGCCTAACATTGTAATTAAAGCAGCCTTCCCTCCGAATTTTGCAACTGCTGCAGCCACATTAGCAGGTGCTCCCCCAGGAACCCTTTCAAAAGCTGTAACATCCTTTAATGCCTTTCCCTTTTGAAGCGGCACAAAATCAATTAAAAGTTCGCCAATTGAAAATAGACTTCCCATCTTTCAGCCTCCTTAACCTAAGTTTTATACTGTTTGAATTAAGCTTACATGCTTTTGTTGTTCCGTACTCAATTCCAAACTGCTTATCTGTTAAAGTACGATCCAGTATCAGCTTTTCCTAGTTAGAATCATAAAAAAGATATGCTGAAACAATACTCAGCATATCTTTTTGTTGCTTAAAATTATTAAAACTCTGAAGTTCCTGTAGTTCTTGGGAATGGAATAACATCTCTTATATTTGTCATTCCTGTTAAATACATAAGTATTCTTTCAAAGCCCAGACCAAACCCTGAGTGAACAGTTTCACCATATTTTCTAAGCTCTAAATACCACCAGTAGTCTTCTTTCTTAAGCCCAAGCTCTTCCATTCTTGCCTCAAGAACGCTAAGTCTTTCTTCTCTTTGGCTTCCACCAATGATTTCACCAACCCCAGGCACAAGAAGATCAGCTGCAGCAACTGTTTTTCCATCATCATTTTGTCTCATATAAAAAGCCTTGATTTCCTTTGGATAATCTGTAACAAATACAGGCTTCTTAAAGTGCTTTTCTGTAATGTATCTCTCATGCTCAGTTTGAAGATCAATACCCCACTTAACTGGGTATTCAAACTTTTCACCGCTCTTTTCAAGAATCTCTACAGCTTCTGTATAAGTTATTCTTCCAAAATCAGAATTAACTACATTGCTTAGTCTATCAAATAAGCCTTTATCGATAAAGCTGTTGAAGAACTCCATTTCTTCTGGAGCATTTTCCATAACATATTTGATTATATACTTAACCATTGCTTCAGCAACTTCCATATCGTCTTTAAGATCCGCAAAAGCCATTTCAGGTTCTATCATCCAGAACTCTGCAGCGTGTCTTGCTGTATTGGAGTTTTCTGCTCTGAAGGTTGGTCCAAAGGTATAAATGTCTCTAAATGCAAGAGCAAAGGTTTCTCCGTTTAGCTGACCGCTAACTGTAAGGTTTGTTTCCTTTCCGAAGAAATCTTGGGCAGTATCTATCTTGCCTTCCTCTGTTTTTGGAATATTGTTTAAATCAAGAGTTGTAACTCTGAACATTTCTCCAGCACCTTCCGCATCGCTTCCAGTTATAATTGGAGTGTGTACATACACAAAGCCCTGTTCTTGGAAGAATTTGTGAATAGCGTAGGCTGCTAAGGAACGTACTCTGAACACCGCTGAAAAAGTGTTGCTTCTAGCTCTTAAGTGAGCTATAGTTCTTAGGTATTCTAGGCTATGTCTCTTCTTTTGAAGAGGATAATCAGAATTAGACATTCCCTCGATTATAATTTTCTTTGCCTTTATTTCAAAAGGCTGTTTAGCCTCTGGAGTAAGCTCCACAAGCCCTTCTACAGTTACAGACGAACTTATAGGCAGCTTTGATACATCCTTATAGTTTTCCATATCGCTTTCAAATACTACCTGAACATTTTTAAAGAAGCTTCCATCGTTTAGCTCTATAAAACCAAAGGCATTAGAAGCTCTTATAGTCCTTACCCATCCTGATATGCTTACTACTTGCCCAGCATGCTTCTCAGTTTCTCTGTAAAGTTGTTTAATTACTACTGATTCCATAATATTTCCTCCTATACTATATCTAAGTATTATTTTTACCACCTTTAGGCAATAATTATGTAAATAAAAAAACCTTCCATTCCACTACAAAGTAATGGGACGAAAGGTTGTATTCGCGGTGCCACCCAAATTGCCGAACAAAATCGGCCAGCTCAAAGAAGTACATATAATACTCTCCAATCTGTAACGCTTTGGCTGCGTCTAAGTCTACTCTCTCAAGGATTTCGGTTAGAAACTCAGAGCTGTTCTTCACCATAAGCTTCATACCAGTCTTCCACCAACGCTGGCTCTCTTTAAATCCACTGTACAGCTACTCTTCTCATCAATGTTTTTAATTATTATATTAATTATATAATATACTACTAATAGCGATATATGTCAACAGTAAAATAACGGTTTTTAAAATTAAAAGAATTCTTTATGTGATATTTTTAAAAACCTCTCCAATGCTGTCCTTTATAATTAAATTTGCCCTGCTGTCATAAGGCGTTCCTGTTTTATTTATTAAAACCAGATTACTGCCTTTGTAATAGGTCACCAGATTAGCCGCAGGATAAACTGAAAGAGAGGTGCCACCTACTATCAAAACCTCAGCTTTTTCTATATATTGAACTGCTCTTTGAAGCACATTCATATTAAGTCCTTCCTCATAAAGCACTACATCAGGCTTTACTACACCGCCGCATCTGCTGCATTTTGGAATATCAGCTGAATTTATGATATAGTCAAGAACAAAAAATTCGTGACAGTTCATACAATAATTCCTGTGAATAGAACCATGAAGTTCTAAAACATTCTTACTTCCTGCCTTTTGATGCAATCCATCAATATTTTGTGTAATTACTGCTTTTAACTTGCCCTGCTTCTCTAGCTTTGCTAAAGCGAGATGTGCATAGTTGGGCTCTGCCTCCTTGTAAATCATTTTGCTTCTGTAGAAATCATAGAAATCCTTTGTATGCTTGGTAAAAAAACTTCTTGAAAGTATTTCTTCAGGAGAATATCTAGTTCCTGAGTCTTTGTTATAAAGGCCGTTTGCGCTTCTAAAATCAGGAATATTTGATTCTGTTGAGACACCTGCACCTCCAAAAAACACTATATTGTCTGATTTGTCAATTATCTCTCTTAAAGCTTTTATGCTCATATGCTCACCTCATTCGTCTAAATAAATTATAACATCCTAACTATATTTTAATACAAGATTATAGTTCAACAATCTTTGTTGCAATATTTCCACAAAATTGAATATAATGCCCTATAAACTAGGGATTCCAGACAGAAACTCTACAAAAACCTAACGATTAAATAATCATCATAGTGTTCAAAGCCTATGGAAATATAGGCTTTTACAGCAGGTGTATTGTTTTTCTTAACGGAAAGAGTAGGCACCTTTCCCTTTGCAATAATTCTTCTGCACAGTTCAGAAACTGTTGCCTTGCAATAGCCTTTTCCCCTTTCCTTCTCAGAGGTATAAACGCTTCCAATCTGATTTATCTCAGGAGTATATGTTTGCACGCAAGCCTGGGCCACCATGGTTCCATCCTTTTCTGCAATTATATATTCCTCTTCTTTTCCCTTTTGAACTAAAGCCTTTTTAACGTCTTCTCTTGTTACCTCCTGCTTGAACCCATTTACACGAGCATCCATAACAAAATCAACTGCATTTTCATTCTCCGCGTTATTTGCATTTACAAAATTCATATCAGCCAATGTAAAGGGTTTCAAGTTCCTGTTTATAAAGTAGGAGCTTTCATCATAGGAGTGAGTTTCTTTAAAGTCTTTAATCTCATCGTACAAGGGTCTTATAATTTTACGCATCCCCAATAAAAACTCGAATTTATTTTCCTTCATAAGCGATGCAAAAAAAGGTATAGCTTCCTCCTCTTCATAGTGCGGTATGCAGCTTCCAAGATTGTAAAAAGGCAATATTCCTTTTAACAGTTCTCCATTAAAAAATCCATAGTAATCTGCACACCTTCTTATTTCTTCCCTATTATCAATGCCAAATTCCTTAATATTTGCATATAAAAATGAGGTCTCAATTTCGTTTCTAGAAAGATACTCCATAATAGTTTTTTCATCAGCTTGTGTAAGCTGCCTAATCATTAATAACCCCTCCATCCGTTTTTAATACATAGTATAGCAATAAACCCTTTTAAACATATAAATCTTAACTACTTTTATTTTCTAATCGGCCTATTCTAATCCTGGCAGCATTAGCTGCTCATGCCTTTTCTTTTCCTCAAATTCATGAAGATAATTAAAAACCTGTTCAATATCACAAGATATGTTATTAGCTTTGCAGATTCTTTTCATCATATTCATTAACTTGCTATTATTAGCACTTGGCAGCTGGTATGCATAACCGTAATCTTCCATGTATCTATCCTTCATCCCTGGAAGCCTCTCATCCAGCTTCTTATAAAAATATTCTCGGTTTCCTTCTCTTAAGGTTAGCCCCATACCAAAGCAGATAATCCCGCGTACTTTTGCCTCTACACAATAATGTAGAATTCCCTGAATATTTTCCTCAGTGTCATTGATAAAGGGCAATATAGGACTTATCCAAACTACTGTAGGTATTCCGCTATCGCGCATTATTCTTAACACCTCAAATCTCTCTCTTGTAGTGCTTACATTAGGCTCAATAATTTTGCACAAGGCCTCATCATAAGTAGTAAGAGTCATCTGGACTACACACTTTGTCTTTTCATTAATCTTTTTTAATAAATCCAAATCCCTTAAAATTCTTGCAGACTTGGTCTGTATCGCCAGTCCAAATCCATAGGAATCAATAAGTTCAATGCACTTTCTTGTATTGCCAAGTTTTTCTTCTAGGTGTATGTACGGATCACTCATTGCCCCAGTACCTATCATGCATTTTTTTCTTTTTCTTCGAAGTGCATCTTCTAAAAGCTTTGGCGCATTGAGCTTCACTTCTATATCTTCAAAATCATGCTTCATCTGATAACATTTGCTTCTTGAATCACAATATATGCAGCCATGTGTGCAACCTCTGTAAATATTTATTCCATTTTGAGGTGATAAGATGCCTTTTACTTCTGTTTCGTGCATAGTCTTCTCCTGCTTCCTAAAATACTTTTTTGCATGTGTATAGTTTAATATTCCATATTGTTACGTAAGATTTTCTATTGCTTTGCTTAACAGCTTTTCTCATTATAGAATGCTGCTCATTAGCTGGTAATCATCCTCTTGTACTCCTCCCATCAAAGGCTTGATTCCTGAGTGAAGAAAAGTACACCTTATAACTGATTTAGAACCAAACTTTAACCTTATGCCGTCTAATGTACTATCCAAAGCACTATTTTTAACGTTCCTCTTATCTTCAAAGAAGGTTGTCTGACAAAATTCATTGGTACACAGCTCCGAAACCCTTACCCCAATTTGCCTAAGAGGTTCACCCTTCCAAAGTTCATCAAACAACTCACAGGCAATGCCAGCTATACTTCTGGTGCTGTCAGTATAGTAGTGAATCTTTCTCTGTCTTCCTGCGCTTGAAAATTCACTTGTACGAAAATGAATGGAAACTAAGCTGCAGCAATTGCTCGAATCTCTAAGTCTCATACCAACTGTCTCGGATAAAGACAATATCACTTTATGAGCTTCGCTTCTTAAAGAAACATCAAAAGCTATAGTAGTTGAGTTTCCTATGCCCTTAATATCAATGTGATTGCTCTTTCTTACCTCGGAAAACTCAATGCCGTTAGCATAGTTCCAAATCATTTGACCATGGCTTTTCAGCTTTTCCTTTAAAAGCTTTAAATCGCAGTTGGCTAAATCTCCTATAGTAAATATGTTTAAGTTATGCAGCTTTGGAAGTGTAGCTCTCCCAACCATAAACAAGTCTTCTACCGGAAGCGGCCACATCTTTTTTTTAATCTCCAGTGGAAACAAGCTTACAACTGCATCAGGCTTTTTTATGTCAGAGGCAACTTTTGCAAGGAGCTTGTTATTTGATATGCCAATGTTTACCGTAAAGCCAAGTTCCTTTTTAATTCTGTCCTTGATTTCATGTGCAAGTTCTACGAAGTTAGGATATAAGTTTTCCATATTTGTAAAGTCTAAAAAGCATTCATCCACCGAAAATCTTTGAATAGTTGGCGTATATTCCTTTAAAAGCTCCACCATTGCATTTGAACATTTCATGTACAAATCATACTTAGGAGGAGAGATATAAAGGTCTGGACACTTCTGAAGAGCTGAATATATAGTCTCACCTGTCTTAATTTTAAATTTTTTTGCAGGCATAGACTTAGCTAAAACTATTCCATGCCTTGTAACGGGATCTCCTCCAACTATGGAGGGTATCTGCCGAATATCCAGAGAAGCGCCCTGCTGAAGCATGTGAACAGCTGTCCATGATAAGTAGGCAGAATTAACATCAATGTGAAATATAACCCTATTGTCATTATTTTTCATGTATTTCATCCCTTTTCCAATACCTATTTTTATTATAATGAACACACGTTCGTACGTCAATAGTATTGTATGTTGGAAAAGAAATGTTTATGTATTGAAAAAGAGCCTTAGACAATTATAATATCTAAGGCATTTTCTTAAGAAATTTATTAGAAACTTGTAAGTACATAGTCCATTTGTTTGCAGCCTATAGCAGAAGCAACTGACTGGCATTTTGCCCTCATGAGATAAAATATTGTCTTATCTTTAATATGGCTTAAGGTTTCAAAATTAGCCTGTCCTTTGCTTATAACAAGGTCTGCTTTATTAAATTCACTATTAAAGCTATCCGAGCAATCTTTCAGTATGGTTCCCTGGGCAGAATGACCATTGTCGATGACTTTAACCAGGTTTGCAACACCTGTGCTTAATGCATCTTTCATAGTTGCATCATTAACTATAGGTCCTCCCTTTACAACATAGGTAACTTTTTCTACAGGAAGGTTCTCAAGTAAAAACTTATCAAATATGATTTCGCCGGAATTGTCAGCAATATAAATGATATTCTTGGATTTTTCTACTGCTTCCCTCAGAGCAGCTGTTCCAGTACCAAAAATATTATGGTTGATGCTTTCCTCCACAGATTTAATAATATCTGATGGCTCAAGCCTCAGTCCAACTGAAAAATCTATAATGTTTCCTGCAATTGCTAATCTGCAGGCCATATCGAATCTATCTTGCGCCTTATCCAGCCATTTTTCTTCAATGATTCTCTCATAGATACCTTCAGCAATTTCATTATACTGTTCCTTCAATCTTAAATACGGATCATGAATACCAGTAATATTCTTAGCATGTTGGTGCATCTTAAAAGCTATTTCAGGAGCTGTTTCGTTAAAATCCATTTCGCTTAGTTCTTTCAAGGATTTTTTTATTATCTCTTCCTGAATTGCTGCGTCTGATGTTGCTTCTTCTGCTATTTCTACTGCTTGTCTAGCAAGACAGTAAATGCATTCGCGTGAAACTTTCATTTATTATCAGCCCTTTCCACCCTCAAAAGATAAAAGTAATTTTGTTATCTCCAAGACATATTTCCTTAACGCAGAAAAAAGTTAACTTTTTAATTTTTAGCTCTGTTAAGTAATATGGTTGAATTGCTCTAGCAATAAGAAAATCCATGGACTAATGATTATTTTTATGATAAGCGTGAAAGTCTACATATCCAGGGATTTTTGTTTCATTTAGCTTTAATTATTAATGTGCTTAATCTCTGGCCAGTTCATACATAGCAGCAGCCATAATCTGTACATTCTTTATCAAGGAGTCAATTGCTATAAATTCATCAGGCTTATGCTCTACTAGGAGCTCGCCCTTAAAAATTGGTCCAAAGGCTACTACATTAGGCATAGCCTTAGCATAGGTTCCACCACCTATGGATATTAGTTCTGCCTTATCCTTTGTCTTTTCCTCATAAACCTTTTGCAGCTTCTTGATAAATTCAGTTTCTGGAGAAACATACAAGCTGCCCTTATAACCTAAATATATTTCCTCTAACTTTCCAAGACTCATTTTTTCTTTAAAGGTATCTATAAAGTCTTCATATTTTTTGGTCACTGGATATCTCATGTTTATTTGCAGGTTTATTTCCTGGCTGTTTCCTGAAATAACTCCAAGATTAAATATAAGCTTGCCGGATATCTCATCCTCCAAATAAATATCCAGGCCTTCGCCATTTAAATACAACCCAATATATTTATTCATAAAATCTAAGAATTCCTTTGTATCTCCTTCAAAGCCTAGCTTACCTAAGAATAATAAAAGATGAGATATAGCATTCTTACCCTTCTCAGGCGTGCTGCCGTGGGCTGAAATTCCATAAGCTTTTACTATAAGAGAATCTTCCTTCTCTTCAAGTTTTATCTCTTCTACACCCTCTGATGCCTTCTTTATATCATCAATTTTACTATGAGGCAGTGTAATAACCGCTTCTGCATAATCAGGTACTACATTTGGAGCAATCCCTCCGTTTATGGAGCTTAGTTTTATTTCTCCCTGCTGCCTAAGCTTTCTCCTATACTTGCCTCCAACTATGCCTTTTTCACCGTTTATTATTGGATATTCAGCATCAGGAGTAAAGCCGCATACTGGAAGCTCTCCAGCATTATCAACATAGTGTTTTACACATTTGCTGCCTGTTTCCTCATTTAGTCCAAAGAATACTCTTATTCTTCTGTTTAAAGGAAGATTTAACTCCTTTATGGCCTTCAAAGCATAAAGAGCTCCTATAGTTGGACCTTTGTCATCAATAGCTCCTCTTCCAAATATCTTGCCGTCATGAATTTCAGCAGCATAAGGAGGATAAGTCCAGCCGTCTCCCTCTGGCACTACATCCAAGTGACCTAAAACTGCTACCATCTCTTCACCTTGTCCATATTCTGCATAGCCTACATAATTGTCCACATTAACAGTTTTAAATCCAAGAGCTTCTGAAAGGCTCAAACAGTGCTCCAAAGCTTTATGTACACCTTCTCCAAAAGGCATGCCCTCTTTTTCTTCATCAAGAACGCTCTTTATTCTTATGGAATCCTGCACACTGCTTATTATATCTTCCTTCATACTAAAAATTTTATCATCAAGCACAAATCATCACTCCACTTCTTAAATTTGATACTTTAATTATACCTAAGTTTTCAGTTTATTACCAATATTTTTACTAAGCCTTCTACTTTTTATCAGTTGCATTAAGAAAAAAGAGACTGTATCAAAATACAGCCTCCTGTTAAAAACATTAGCAATTAACCTTTGCAGCAGCCAACTTCTTTGGCACATTGTCCTTAAGAAATGCATGAGCATAAAGAGCAGTTGCTAAAATCAGCATACCGGACATAAGAAATATTATCTGCATATTCCCAATGGTTATAAAACCTATATTGAAATTTAATCCTTGAAGCATACCCAATATCATTGAGCCTACTATGGTGCTAAGAAATCCAAGCACTCCTCCAAGAGCCGCATTTACCCCAAGATATATAGTTTTGCCTTCCTTTGGAGAAAACAAAAACTGTATATTAAACATGGCCATATTAATACCGCCCCAGGCAATACCGCTTAGTACATGCAGGAAAGGCACTAAAACAGGTGCTGTGGTATTGTTAACAAACAGCCAGCAGGCATGTATAATTCCAAGCATGCCTAAAGAGTACTTTGTACAGGTTATCCAGGATTTATGGTCTGCAAGCTTTCCCCAATAAGGAACTGTTATAATTCTTGCAATAGAGCTTAAAACCCCCATAAGCATGATATAGCTGTAGCTCAGCTTTATACCTGTTACCATGTATACTGCAAAAAATGGACCTGCAATTTGAAGCCCTATATTCCACAGTATGAAAAGCACTATAATAAGCTTGAATTTTGAATCCCTAAGAGGCTTTAAAAATATGTCCCTGAACTTTAACTGAACCCTTGAAACCTCCATTTTGGGCTCCTTTATAGAGGATATGGAGCAGAAGTTTAAAACAGCCATAGCCATAACAAGAAAGCCCATAAAAACAAAACCCATTTTTTCATTTCCAGCCTGTTTAAAAATGTCTAAAACCTTTCCAACAATAAGAGTAATAGCAGTTAAAAATGCTAAAGAATAAGCATCCCTTTTGGCTAAATACTTTCCTCTTATATGCTCTGGCGTTAAGCTAACAAGCCAGTTATTTGCTGGAGGAGTACTGAAGGAAGCCAAAAGATACGCTACTCCATAGGTTCCAGCAAGCGCAGCAAGCCTTGCATTTTGACTATCAAAAGCTAATGGGATAAAAAACATCAATCCCAGAAGAATTCTAAAGCTTATGCACAGCATGCTTACTAAAAATTTTCTTCTTTCCATCTTCTCAAAAACAAGTCCTGAAAATATTTGAATAACTCCCGCAAAAACTGGTATGGCTCCAACTATACCGTTAAACTCGTCTGTAGCTCCCATATAGTTTGCAAGACCTGCTAAAAATGCACCGCTTGTAAGTGAGTATACCCCTACTCCAAAGCAGCACTCGAAAATAAAGAATTTTCTCCCCTTTTCGTAATCCTTCCTATGTAAAGGATTTGAATCAAAATAAACCTTTTCAACTAAAGCCCCTAGCTTCATAGCTTATACCCCGATGAAATAATATTGTTATTTGGTAATAGTATAATATAGACTTTATCATATTACCATAGTTAATTCAAAAATTTAACATACAAAAATAAAGAACTAAGCATATGAAAATAGTGCTTAGTTCTTTACGATTACACAAGCTTTTCAAGTATTTTATTACTTCTTTCAATAAACTTAGCCATTGCTTCAGCGTCAAGCTGCTTGTTGCCTATTAAAGCTAAGTCATAGATGTGCTCGCAGATCATCTTTGCTGTTTCTTTTTTGTTTTCATCCTGGTTCATATCTATTAATGAATTTATTAAATCGCTATTTCTGTTTAAAACCAAGGTTTCTTCATTTGGGAACATGTTCTTTACATCCATGCCTCCAAACATAGCGCTCATTTCCTGCATTCTTCTTGAATGCTCGGAAAGAAGCATTATTGCAGGAATTCTTGTTGCCTTAAGGCTTTCAATCTTTATGTTTAATTTGTCGTTATCTAAGTTTGCCTTAAAGATTTGCTCTAATTCCTTTGAAGCATTTTCATCCTGCCCAACTGCTGTATCCTTTAACACATCTGTTAAATCAGAGTCAATTCTGTTAAACTGCACTCCGTTCTCCTTCATCTCAAGGAAGTTTATGAAGTGACTGTCTATTGCAGAATTTAAAATTATAGCCTCAAGGCTGTTTTCCTTGAACATTCTTATATACTGAGCCTGCTGGTTTTCATCGTTCACATAGAATACCTTATTTTCATGCTTCTCCTTATTGTTTTCAAGGTACTGCTTTAAAGTTAGATATTCTCCATTTGTGGTCTTGAAGATTATTATATCCTTAACCTTATCGTAAAAGCTCTCATCTCTCATACAGCCATATTTGATAAATACATTGATATCTTCCCAGAAGGAATTATATTTGTCTCTTTCCTTCTTAAACATTTCAGTAAGCTTATCTGCAACCTTTTTAGTTATATGCTTTGAAATTTTTATAACGTTAGAATCCTTTTGTAGAAAGCTTCTTGAAACGTTAAGAGGAAGATCAGCGCAGTCGATGACTCCCTTTAATAAAAGCAGGAATTCAGGAATAATTTCCTTTATATTGTCTGCAACAAACACTTGATTGTTGTAAAGCTTAATTTGCCCTTCGCTTGCATCCAGCTCATGCTTTAACTTAGGAAAATATAAAATTCCCTTTAAGTTAAACGGATAATCTACATTTAAGTGAATCCAGAATAAAGGCTCCTTAAAGTCGCGGAACACCTTTTGATAGAAGTCTTTGTATTCTTCGTCTGTGCACTCCTTTGGGTTCTTCATCCAAAGGGGTTGAGTATCGTTTAAAGGCTTTCTTTCTTCCTTTTTTTCTTCTTTTTCATCTTCAAGATATATTTCTGTTGGAAGGAAGGAGCAGTGTTTTTCAATTATCTCTCTTAGCTTAAATTCATCTAAAAATTCTTTTCCTTCTTCGTCAAGGAACAAGGTTACTGTGGTTCCTCTTTCTTTTCTATCTGATTCTCCAATCTCATACTCGGTTCCTCCAGAACAGCTCCACTTAACAGCTTCAGCACCTTCCTGGTAGGACAAAGTGTCTATTTCAACCTTCTCAGCTACCATGAAAGCAGAGTAAAAACCAAGACCAAAATGTCCTATTATCTGATTCTGCTCATCCATCTTGTCCTTGTATTTTGCTAAAAAGTCCTCAGCTCCTGAAAATGCAACCTGATTGATGTACTTTTTAACTTCCTCAGCTGTCATTCCTATACCGTTGTCTGTAAACTTAATAGTGTTGTTATCCTTGTTAAACTGGACTTTAATTTGAAATTTAGTATTATCATCTATCTTTGCCTCTCCAATAGAAGCAAGTCTTTTTAGTTTGCTTATAGCATCGCTGCTGTTGCTTATAAGCTCTCTAACAAAAATGTCCTTGTCAGAATACAACCATTTTTTAATTATAGGAAAAATATTTTCAGTATGAATGGATATGTTCCCATTTTCCTTATACATGAGATTAATCCTCCTTTTTTTCATATGTTTTATCCATTGAATATTTTATACCCGTTAGTTACATATGTCAATATATGGGTAACATAAAAAACAGCTCAACGAGCTGCTTTAAAATTACTTCTTCTTATCATAAAGAATCTGATCTATAACTATTACCATAGCCAGCATAAAAGCCTGATTTTCACTATCTGCAATATCTGCTCCATAAACATCTGAAAGCGTAAACCAGCCCTTGCTTACATAAGCAACCTGACGTCCATTGTTTAATATTTCAAATTCATGAGAGAATATATCTCCTTCTATGGTATAATTACCCATGCTGCTTTCTATAGTAAAACTTGGTCTGAACAAACTAAATTCCTTTTTTACAGAGGCAGCATAATTTCCATCTAAGTATATGTTAAACCTAGGCATAAGATGAAACATCTCCTGCTCTATATATACAAGTTCATTGCCTAATATATCATGAATTTTTAGCTTGTCACCAAAGGAAAACACCTTTCCCCTTACTTCAAAACGAGCATTATCCTCTTCATCTCTTATTGTAAAATTGTCCCCGAAACTGAAAATCCTTTGTCTTATTTTGTATCTCATATTACTCCCCCTTACTTATAGTATTAATTTAATACTTAGTACCCCAACAGCTTTAATATAATATATTCTAATCTTCAAATTCTATGCCAGCCAGCTTCATCAGGTAAACTGCATTTCTGGTAGTGGATACTCCTTCCTTAAGCTTGTAATCAAACTGTATTTCATTATCTTTATAATGCTCTTGAAAATGATAGTTCTTTATCTTAGAATTTTTATTTTCAAGCTCCCCAAGCTCTAAATCATGGGTTGATACAAGTCCCAAGGTGTTCGCCTTGCTCAGCTTATTAATAAGTGTCTCTGCCCCTAGATGCCTGTCAATTGAGTTTGTACCCTTAAATATTTCGTCTAGCAGAAAAAATACAGGCTCCCCTTTATTAACGGCACTAACTATTTCTTTAATTCTTATAATCTCTGCATAGAAAGAGGAAATATTTTTCTCTAAATTGTCGCTGATTCTCATGCAGGTATATATATTCATTATTGAACAGCTGAAGTTTTTAGCACATACAGGAGCACCTGCATAAGCCAAAATTAGATTTATTCCAATAGTCCTTAAATAGGTGCTTTTACCTGACATGTTTGAGCCGGTTATCAAAATTATACTGTGAGGCGCACCCAGCTTTGCGCTGTTGCTTACTCTGCCTTCAGGCAGCAGCGGATGAGCCAGTTCCTTTGCATTTATTTCAAGACCTTCACTTATAAAATCAGGCTTAGTCCAGCATGGATTATCTAACCCTATAATTGCTAAAGAATTAAGAGCCTCAAATTCTCCTATGCATTTAAGCCAATCTTCTACTGAATGGCCATAGGCTCTTTTCCAGCTTTCAAGCTTAACTATAAGATGATAGTCCCATAAAAATAAAATATTTAGCAGAATACTGAAAAAATTATTTCTATCAGAAATCCTGTCTGTAATTTTTATAAGCTTTGTTACAGCACTAGAGGCTTTGATATTATCAGGACTTGTAAGTTTTTCTTTAATTTCCTTAAGCAGAGGAGCTTTAAACCTTTTATCTTCAATTTGCTTAAGGGCTTTATAGTAAGCTCTTATATTTTTTTTATAGTTATAAGCAGTGTCTAAGGCCTCGCTTCTTATTTTTCCTCCAAGCTTTAAGGCTATTAAATCCAGCATTATAAATACAAGTGGAAGGGAATAGCCTATAGAGGGTCTTATAAAATAAAATATGATTGAGGCTATTGTAAATACAGGAAGTATAATAAGTCCTGCCTTGAAATAAAGCTTATCTACTAATTTTTCTCCTTTCGCTGCCCAAGTTATAAGCTCATCTACACTCTGATTTTCTGCGGGAATCCTTCCGCATTCAGCTTCAAGCCTTTGTCTAAAGCCTATGCTTTCAGACAGTTCTTTAATAGCCTGCTGCCTGCAGACTATATCCTGCAGATTTAAGCTTGGATTTGCTAAAAGTTCCTTAAGTCTTCTTCTGCCCATAGGAGTAACTGCAGTGTTTATCCACTGAAATATAGAACTTTTTCCAAATACATCCAAATCATCAGAATAGGGATGTTCTAGGTTCTTAAATTCTTCTCCAGTATCCTGGAACTGCCTCCATTCTCCTTTTAACCTTCTTAGTGAATAACTATTGATATCCAGCAGCTTTTCCGTGAGTCTTTTGCGCTCTATGACTGCATTGTGTTTAAAAATGAGAATAATAAAAGCAATAAGAGTGACAACCATCAGGCTCCAGGAGAAATAAAACTTTTTATAAATATAAAAATATATTGAAAAGCCAATACCAGCTGCAAATATAATTAGTCTAAGCATACTTATAAAATTAATAGTGTCCTTTTGTCTTTTTGTAAGTTTTTCAAGGCTTCTCATTCTCTTTTCATAAATTTCCTTTGAATTTCTCAATACTTTATATCCCCTTTCCATAATCTTCTACTAATTATTATAATAGAATATTTTAACAATAAAAACCCATATCCTTATTATTTTAAGGCTATGGGTCAACTTATACCTATTTTAGGCTGCTATATATCTTCTCTAAATTATCTCTCATACTTTGAACATAGTCCTTATTGTCTTCTCTGCTTTCTATAGTATATATCTTCTCAACCTTAGCTCCTACCTCGTTTGCAATAGTTTTAGAAACTTCTGGACTTGCAAGCTCCTCCATAAATATAACCTTTATATTGTTTGCCTTACCAAAATCAATAAGCTCCTTTAGTTTTTGAGGAGTAGGTTCACCTTCAGCAAATACACTCTCTACACTAGATTGCTTTAGTCCAAAGTCCCTGCAAAGGTATGCAAAAGCAGCGTGACCAGTTACAAAATTTTTATTTGAAAGTCCCTCAAATTTTGTTTTGTACTCATTATAAAGAGCATCCAGCTTTGATGCAAAAGCTTCATAGTTCTTTTCGTAGTAGTCCTTGTTTTCAAGGTCTGCTTTAATTAAAGCCTCCTTTATGTTTTTAGCTTCGTTTTTAGCTTCCTTCAAGCTAAGCCAAATGTGCGGGTCGAAATCCCCATGCTCATGGCTGTCTTCCTTGCTTTCTTCCTCATCCTGGTGGCTGGTTTTTATAAGTTCTGCCCCTTTGGAGGCATCAACTACTTGAAGGTTTTTATTTTCAATTGCAGAAAGAGTCTTCTCAGTCCAGCCTTCCATGCCTAAACCATTATAAACAAAAACCTTGGCTTTCATAATGTTTTCCATATCTCTAGGTTTTGGCTCGAAATCGTGTGGCTCCATTCCCTCAGGGACTATAACTCTAACATCAACTTTATCCCCGCCTACAGCTTCAGCAAACTCCCTTAATGGATTAAAAGACACTACCACAGATATCTTGCCTTCTGCTGCCTTGCTGTTTATTGTACTTTTATCTTCTCCAGCGGAACTGTTTCCGCAGGCTGTAAACACCATTGTTAATACAGCTATTAATGCTGCTGTGAAAAACTTTCTTAACATATATTATCTCCTTATGCAGTTCTGATGCAAATCATTTGCATCTACATATACTATACTTGCATCTGATTTATTTGTCAATGAAAAAATCAAAAGTGGGAGCAAAATCCCACTTTCTACTATTCCCATTCTCCTATATTTTCTACACCATCAAATTGAAGCACAGCCCATTCTATAGCTTCTCTGGCATCTTCAAACTCCTTGTTTGTGTTGCTTACATAAGCATAACCTTCCTTATCATCAATAGATTGAATAAAAAGCTCCAGTTCCTCCCCAGTCATAGTTATCTCTCCACTGTTTTCTAAAGCTTCAGCCATCTCTTCAACAATTAGTTCTTCATCCATTTATAGTTCTCCTTTCAAACTCATGCGTTTATATATGAACTGCAATTTCTATAAAGATAATTTTGCTATATATGTTACATAATATTTGTAAAAATTATGCATGCCTATCATAAAAATAATTATTAGTGGCACAATAAGGAATGTGAACTACTATAAGTGAAAGGATGAGTATCATGAAAGAACATTACAGCGCAATACTAATGTTTGATGCACACAATTGTGCAGTAAAGCAAATAAGCAAAAATACTTATGACCAAATTAAAGATATGCAGGCTAGAGGCCAAAGCGATGAAACAATAGTTAAGAGCCTTACAGAAATAAATACTATGGAAGACAATATTGTTACAAATGGTGTCACAATTGAAGAAGCAGAACAATGCGCAAGAGATGAAGGGCAGGATTATGTTGTACTTCAAGCCTTCACAAGCTAAAAAAATCCGAGGATATCCTCGGATTTTCTATGTGTTAAAGCCTTTAAATCACTTCTTTTTATATAATCCATTTCATAATTTAAAGTTTTAATATAATATGAGCACTCATCTATGTCTCCTTCTTAGCCACACAATAACTCCTGCAGCAAGTATGGCAGCTGGTAATATAATAACTACCATGGCAGAAAAAGACAGCTTTTGAAGATTTGTCATAGTCAAGCTCTCTGAAGTTAAAGTTTTAGGTCTTAGGGTTGTTCCATCCTTCTTATCCTGAAGCCAGTTGAAGGAATTCATAATAAAATCTAGGTTTGCACCATTTGTAGCTTGATTTATATTGGAATTCATAAAGGTTGAACTGCCAACAACTATTAGCTTTGCTATAGCTTTTGTAGTGTTATCTTCATCAGTAATTGCTACGGCTATATTGAAGGGTCCTGTTAAGTCTTTGCCTTCTTTTGTCAAGGTTGTAGTATTTAAATTTGTCTTTGCCCAGGAGTTATCAGAAGTTTTAAGAAGGGATTCAATTTTTACTGTTTCTCTCTTATCCTTTAGTTCTTCAACACCTTGAGCAACAGGAGTAAATATAAGCATATTTTTAGACTTTATATCATTAATAATTTCGTGAGATTGAAGTTCTGGCAAGAGCTCTAATTGGCTTCGTGCAACCCTGTTAGCCTCTCCCTCAACTGCAACTGCATTTTGAAGCTTAATAGCATAGAAGCTTAGAAGCTCCTGAAGATTTGGAAGCACTTCCTTGTTTATGTCAACAAAAAAAGCTGCTCTTCCTCCGTTTTTTAGGAAGCTCTTTATCTTTTCTGCTTCATCTTTAGATATATCTCTTTTTGGTGAATTCACTATAAGCATATCCCCCTTGTTTAAAACGGCATTTCCCTGAAGGAGGTTTATATCCTGAACAGAGTAGTTTTCAACCTGAAGTTGACTTATTACATCCCCACTTAAAGCACTTTCATCATGCCCTGACAAAGTATAAAGGATCTGTTCTTTATCCGAATTAACATATACTATAGCATTAGTAAGCTGCTGCTCTGCTGCGAAGGAATCCACATTTTCCTCGCCATAGCTTCCAACGGTGTAGCCAAAGAAATCATCATAGGAAATAGTTTTAAATCTATTTCCCTGCTCTACAACTATAGTACCTATACCCACATTTTTGCCATCCTTGCTGTACTTTTGAGCAAGCTGTGGCTGCTTAAAAGGATCGTGTTCTTCAAATATAAGTTTTTTTGATGCCGCTTTATATTTATCCATTACTGCAGATATGTTAGGATCTTTTTTCCCTGTTTCAAAAAACAGCATTATTTTTGTATCCTTCTGTAAGTTATTTAAAATTTTACTAGTCTCTTCAGATAAGGTATAAAGCTTATCCTGAGTCAAGTCCTTTTTAATATTAAGCTTTCCCGCTACAAGGTTTACAGCAACTAGAACTGCGAGTACTAGAATGGTTAGAAGCGTTGAATAGCCTCCATACTTAAAATTACTGGTCTTAAAGGACTTTTTTATATTTAATTTCTTCACAATGTTTCACCTCCAATTAGCTCCATCTTCTCTTTTGAATTGCATTTATTGCTAGATATACAAAGGCAATTGAAAAGGTTATATAAAAGACAATAGAACCTAAATCCAAAATACCCATACTGAAGTTTTGAAATCTCTTTGTAAGTGAAATCCATCCAAAGAAATTTGGTATAAAACCTTCAAACAATGCAGCATTTTTTAAATAGATTATTGCAATTACTGCCGCTCCTGCAAGAAGCTCAATAAGTGGAAGAATAATGTTTTTTGTAGAATGATAGGTTATAAAAGCTATAGCAAGAACTATAATTCCAGCAAATACAATTCCCGATTTGCTATCAGCTGGAAAGCTTTGCTGTATCCAATCCAATATCCATATAAATAAAAGCAATCCAAAGGAAGCAACTGCTGAAACCACTTGATTTTCAGTTAGTGAAGATACAAAGGCACCAACAGAGATAAAGGCTGCTCCCATAAGTGCAAAACCTATGTATGTTGCCGCTATTTCACCAACTGGAACTTTTCCATACATGCTTAATATGAGTGGAAATAAAATTGTTACAGCCAGGGTCACAAAAAATAGAGCAACGGAAGCCAAATACTTGCCAACAACTATTTCTCCAATGCTTAAAGGAGAAGTTAAAAGCAGCTGATCTGTCTTTTGATGCTTCTCTTCAGCCAAAAGCTTCATGGTGATTATTGGAACCAACAGTAAAAACACAAAGGTCATGCTGGAAAGCACATTGCTGTATAGTGGACTTGCTGGAATTAAATTATAATTAGCAAAAAATATACCTCCTATAAGCAAAAAAACTCCCATAAACACGTACCCTGTTGCTGAATAAAAATAAGCTTTAAATTCTTTACCTAATATTGCAAGCATTTTTAACCCCTCTTTCTATTGTGTTGTAACCTGTAAGAATACTTCCTCTAACGATAGATCTACAGGCTTCATCATTAGTACAGGAACTTCTGCTTTTGAAAGTTTCCAGAAAATCTGTTCTCTAATATCCATATCCTGTTTTGCTTCAACCAGCAAATCTAAAGTATCTGCCTCAATAGTTCCTTGAAGCTCTACTCTTTGAACACTCTTAATATCCTTAAGCTTTTTAGCTATTTCCTTCCCATCTCCCTTTACTCTAAGCAGTATCTTGCTGCTATAGCTTACTTTTTTAGCAAGCTCTTCTGGAGTCCCACTGGCTACTATTTCCCCTTTATTTATAATTACAACTCTATCGCAAACTGCACTAACTTCTGAGAGTATATGCGAGCTTAAAATAACCGTATGATTTTTCCCTATTTCCTTAATCAGATTTCTAATTTCAATAATTTCCTTTGGATCAAGCCCTACTGTAGGCTCGTCCAAAATTAAAACTTCTGGGTTTCCTATTATAGCTTGGGCTAGCCCAACTCTTTGCTTATAACCCTTTGAAAGATTTCTTATAAGTCTGTTTCTGTAATCAGTCACTTTTACCGTATCACAGACTCCATCAAGAACTTCTTTAATCTTTTTACTCTCTATATTTTTAATTTTACAAACAAATTTTAAATATTCATCTACAGTCATATCCATATAAAGAGGTGGTATTTCGGGTAAGTACCCCATCTTTTTCTTTGCTTTTTTTGGCTCTTTAAGTATATCAATACCATCAACTTGCACAGTTCCTTCCGAAGCACCAATATACCCTGTTATTATATTCATTGTGGTGGATTTTCCAGCTCCATTTGGCCCTAAAAGTCCCAGAATCTCTCCTTTATGGATGGTTAAATTCAATCCACTTAGGACCACGTGCTGGCCATATCGTCTAACTAAATTCTCAATTTCTATCATCGGTAGTGCCTCCTTTTATTGATCTTTGTTTTCTACTTGCACATATTTGAGAATCATTTAATTCTCCAGGAATTATTTTACCACAATAATATGGCAATTTTATGACAATTATATGTTAATATTTGTATTAAAAGTTAAAGTTTTTTATATTTTATTACAGATTTGTAAACTTTAGAAGATATTCTAGTAAATAAAAAACTCCTGCCCTCTAAAGGACAGGAGTATAATAATTAATTATAAAAATCATGACCACCTATTGTTTTGTAAAAATGTCTATTTTGCATTATCCACTGGCTTGTAGCCTTATTAGGATTAACAAACCACATAACATCTGCACCGAAGCTTCTGTGTCCGTTAAGAACCATATCTACAGCTTTCTTTGCACTTTCAGTTGGAGGAATATTTATTCTTCCATCCAGCACTGGAGTGTACTGATACCCCCAGTTTTTGTCCGTAATTACTCCGGTAATTGTATTTGGAAAATTAGAACTTTTAACTCTATTTATAATGGTCGTAGCAACTGCAAGTTGACCTTCTAAGGATTCTCCGCCAGCCTCAGCGCTAACTAGTCTATAAAATAAGTCTCTTTCTTTATTAGCTTGTACATTTACTGAAGCTGCAGCTGGCTTCGAATGAGTCTTAGGCTTTGCCGCTAGTTTAGTTTGGACCTTAGGCTTTACAGTATCAAGTCCGCTTCCACCTCTAGAAACAGCCTGCTTGTCCTTAATTTCTGTTGGATTAGACGCAGCAGCAACAACTTTAGGTTCTTGAATTTCCGGTTTTACATCAGCTAAAATTACACTTTCCATAAGCTGCCTGTTTTCATCTTGAAGAATTTCACTATTTATAGAATATGTTACTATGTCAGGTGTTTTTACATCACCTTTACTGTTAATAAGGTATGTATTGGCTCCAATAGCACTTAACCCAGCTATCAACGTGACTGCTAATGATATTCTTGCCTTCTTATTCATATGCACATTCCTTTCTTTGTTAAGGCTTGTACTTAAATTATATGTGCATATGAAATTGGTAACAACCCACATATCCAACCAATAAGGGTAAAGCCTGGATCAAATTCCTCCAGGCTTTACATTAAGTCTAATATTGACAACTGCTGAATTCCCTCCGCAGGATTTATGTTAAATCGGACTAAATCTTCTGTTTCCAAGGCTTCCTGCACTTCCAGAATTTCCTTTGCAGAGCCAGAAAGCCATTTGTCTTCTTTTTCCTTACCAATAATTACTGGCATTCTATGATGGAGTTTTGACATGTCTTCATTAGCTGAACGAGTTAAAATCACAACTCCAATATATTCCTTATTATACTTGTCTGTAAACAAATCATATATCCCAGCCATGGAAAATAGTTTTTCACCTTTTACCTCTATTTTATACTTAACCTTGCTTTTTCCTGTAGTTTCCCATTCAAAAAAGGCATTAGCTGGTATTATACACCTGTTATTTAAAAAGGCTCTTCTAAAGGTTGGCTTTTCAGAGGCAGTTTCTATTCTCGCATTGATTACTTCTTTATTCATTCCTCTTAATTGAAAGCCCCACCTTAAGAAATCCAAGGTTCTAACTTTGTTGTGAAGTACTACTGGAATATTGGTGCCAGGGAATATTTCTCCCTTAGAAAGCACCATATTTTTAACTTGCCTGACACCGTAGCTTGCAATAATATCCTCTATGTCATTTTCAATGAAAAAACGTCCGCACATTTATAACACCGCTTCCCTTTTTTAGTTTAAAGCTTTTTTATAAATATTTTATCATCAGCCATGTGGATAAAGGCAGTCCCCCCGGTTGAAAGGTCTCCAAACAAAACTTCATCAACAAAGTA
The DNA here is from genome assembly GCF_023656515.1 of Clostridium swellfunianum. Classification (NCBI taxonomy): domain Bacteria; kingdom Bacillati; phylum Bacillota; class Clostridia; order Eubacteriales; family Clostridiaceae; genus Clostridium; species Clostridium swellfunianum. The sequence goes on along the minus strand of NZ_JAMOFV010000006.1, from coordinate 1,733,489 downwards.
AGGCTTTATTTCCTGTTGAACTATTCTGTTTATCTCCCTTGCTCCATAATGTGAGTCAAGGCCTCTCTTAGCTATCCATTTATAGCATTCCTCACTTACCTGAAGGCTTATACCCTTGGATTTAAGTTTTTCATCAAACTGAACTAAAGCTTTTTTAGCAATAAGCACAGCCATATGTTCATCCATTTGATTGAATACGACTATATCATCCAACCTGTTTCTAAACTCTGGTGAAAAAATCCTTTCAACTTCTCTATTTATAGCATCTTCTCTAACATTTCTATTTCCAAAACCTATCATTGACTTTCCAATTTCCTTTGCCCCAGCATTAGAGGTCATGATAAGTATTACGTTTTTAAAATCTGCTTTCTTTCCAGTGTTATCGGTTAAGGTTGCATAGTCCATAAGCTGAAGCAGAACATTTAATACATCAGGATGAACCTTTTCTATTTCGTCTAATAGGAGTACGCAGTGGGGAGTTTTTCTTATTGCATCTGTTAACAGTCCTCCTTCTTCATAGCCTACATACCCAGGAGGAGCACCAATAAGTCTAGCTACTGTGTGCTTTTCCTGATATTCGCTCATATCGAAGCGTATAAGAGGAATTCCAAGGCTTATTGAGAGCTGTCTTGAAAGCTCAGTTTTCCCCACTCCTGTTGGACCAACAAACAGAAGATTGGCTATAGGCTTTTCACCTTCATTAAAGCCTGCCCTAGAGCGCTTAATAGCCTTTACAACAGTATCCACTGCCTTATCCTGACCATATATGCTGCTCTTAAGCTGGCTTTCGAGAGTTCTAAGCTTTTCTACCTCATTAACTGATACGCTTTCCTCTGGAACCTTTCCAATAGAAGCTACTATTTTTTCAATATCTTTTTCTGAGATTTCAAGTTTATCACTTTCATCTTTACAGTGAAGTCTTGCGTAGGCTCCTGCTTCATCAATAACATCAATTGCCTTGTCAGGTAGATGCCTGTCTTGAATATATTTTGAGGATAAATCTACAGCTGCTTTAAGCGCATCATCTGTATAAGAAACATTATGATAAGTTTCATATTTTTCTTTTAAGCCAAGAAGTATTTTGTATGTATCCTCAGTTGAAGTTTCAGGTATTTCAATCTTTTGAAACCTTCTAGATAAAGCTCTATCCTTTTCAAATACCTTCTTATACTCCTCATAGGTAGTAGAGCCTATAACTCTTACAGTACCTCTATCAAGAAAAGGTTTCATTATATTTGAAGCGTCCATAGCACCGCCAGATATGGAACCAGCGCCAATTACTGTATGTATTTCATCAATAAAAACTATAGACTTTTTCTGCTTTACTATTTCATTTAGAAGTTTTTTAACTCTTTCCTCAAAATCTCCCCTGTATTTTGTTCCTGCTAGAAGCCCTCCCATATCCAAGGAATATATTTTATAATCCTTTAGCAAATTTGGCACTTTCCCGGAAACTATAAGCTGCGCTATACCCTCAGTTATAGCAGTTTTGCCAACTCCAGGATCTCCCACATGTATAGGATTGTTTTTAAGTCTTCTGCATAAAACCTGAAGAGTTCTTTCTAAAATGTCTTCCCTTCCTATTAAAGGGTCTAGTTCACTTTTTCTCGCTTTTTCTGTAAGCTCAACTGCAAAATTTGAAAGCATGCTGTTGTCTTTTATGTCCTCGTCCTGCTCATCCTCACTACTGTTGTCCTTTGAAGTTGCTTTTATTTGAGGATAATTTTTTTCCTTAGAATAACCGTGAGTTATATAGTTTAAAATGTCCAGCCTTGTAACACCCTGCTCCTTTAAAAAATAGCTTCCAAAGCTTTCTTCCTCGTCAAAAATTGCAACAAGCATATCTCCAAAGGTTATTATATTCTTTCCACAGGAAAGCACATGATTGGCTGCAGAAGATATTATATCCTGCACTGCCAGTGTTTGAACAGGCTCCTTATTCTCGACCCTTTCAACAAATGCATCTATGTAGCTTTTTATGTCTTCCTTCAGTTTATCAACATCTGCACCACAGTTTTCAATTATATTTTTGCTGTCATCAAAAAACAATGCTGCATACAGAATGTGTTCCGGTGTTATGTACTCATGTTTTTCCGATTTAGCCTCACTATAGGCGGCAATAAAAATTTCGTTTAAAAGTCTGTCAATCTCCATAACTATCTCTCCTGCATTTCTCTAGCGTACACAAAGATTATCAATCTTTATGCCTCTTTCAAGCTTAATTTTAATGGAAATCCCTGTTCTCTAGCTTCAATATGAGCCTGATTAATTTTTGTCCTTGCTATATCATATGAGTATATACCTGCAATTCCAGCTCCTTTTTTATGCACATCCAGCATAATCTTTGTAGCCTCTGCAGCACTTTTGTTGAATACTCCTATTAGAATTTCCACTACAAATTCCATGGTAGTGTAATCGTCGTTGTGCATAATAACCTTATATAATTTAGGTTTTTGAACCTTTGCATCTACTTTTTCCTTAACTACTGTCTTTTCTCCCATGTTAACAACTCCATATATAATTATACTTTCATTGGTTTAACTTTATAATTGAATTTATCATAATTTAACACAAAAAGCCAGTTAGACTTTCATCTGACTGACTTTTATCGCTAACTATTTATATGAAAAGGTATTGTTTGCTCAGAATGATTGAAAAACTCGTCATAAACACAAATTTTTAATGTATGCTCTCCTTTTGAAAGCTTTGGCATTGAAGCCTTGCCCTTAGTATTCAAGCTGGTTAAATCCTCGCTTAATATGCTGTTGTCTATATAATATTCAACCTTTTTCACACTACTTTCAGCTGCCAGCTTAACCCTAAGCTCGTCATCATCTAATTCAAAGCTTAACACTCTAAATCTAGGCGCTACTTTAGTACCTATTTTTTTCGAACCGCTTGGTGGTATCTTAAGAGTGCCAAAATCTTTTCTTACCTCATCTACACTGTTTCCAGCTACTCTGATTTTAGAAACATCCATATTTCCAAATCCGCTGTCGCTTAAGTATCTTAAATAAGCTACAGAACTTGGATCCCAATTCATTACCAGCGCTGCTGTAGTATCAACCGCCACAGCATCTTTTCCTGCCATTACAAGCCTCATGTTCATCTTATCCTGACTGCTGCTGTTTACATAACCTGGCGCAGGTCCGTTCTGGAAGCCTTCAAGACCATCCAGTACTACAAAATCTGCTGGTCTGCAGGCATAATAATCATGAATCCATTTGTGAAGATCTCCATCCTTATTGTCATGAGGTACCATGTTCATTCTTGAGTTATCCGTCTGAGATGCTCCATATATATTAGCTGGAGTAGCTCCTATGCCAAGGTTTTTAATGCCTCCGGTAACTACTGCACTTGCATGACTTTTCAAGCAGGCAATGCTAATTAGTACATCTGCTTCTCTGTATCTTTTGTTCAGATAATATTCTCTGTGCAAAAGACCCTTTGGAAGATTTACTTTAGAAAGGCTTGTTGAATTAAAATCCTGCCAGCCTCCGCTGTCTTCTTCAATTCCTATGAAACCGTCAACTTCTCTTATGTATTCATGGGTATAATTTAGGTTCTTCATCACATCTTCTGTTTTATACTCTGCTGAACCTTCCATTATGTATAGTTTTCCTATGCTGTTCAGCTCCCTAACCATTTCAACTACAGCTTTTGTGACTCTCCAGTCTGCAGTTATTCCATTTTTTTCTTTGTCCAGCGGCTGACCTGTTATGCTATCTTTGCTAACTACCAAATTAGGTTTTATTACTACTGTATCGCCAGGCTTTATCAAATGCTTAAAGCCTCCTGCAAGATTCACTGCCTTTCTAACCATTTCCTTTATGTCAGCATAGGTTATGTCTTTAGCCCAAGCTTTTTCCGATTGTACTATGGCTACCTTTGAATATTTTTCTCTAGAATTCATATGCACACACCCCAATATCATAATAGTTCATAATTTATATTGCCCAAAAATTCCAGCATTATAATATTAATTTATAGTATAAAACTTCTAATAAAACCCAAAATAAAGCTAGAATAACTTTAGGAGGGAAAACTATGAATCCAAAAGAAAAACTTCCATTAGAGTCAAACAATATGAATTCTATAACCTTCAGACCGCAAACAACAAATCCAGTTACAGAAAATGAAATACAATCAGACATAACTTCAAAACAAGCAGGAAATGAAGTAAAAAAAGCTGTAGAAGCCTTTGAGAGAAGCCTTATGGACTAAAAAGGCTTATTTTCTATTATAATGGAGGAAATACAATGAGTTTTAAAATTAGCGACAGAGTTACATGGGTAGGAAAGATTGATTGGGAGTTAAGAACCTTCCATGGCGAGGAATATTCAACTCACAGGGGAAGCTCTTACAATTCATACCTGATAAAAGATGAAAAAACTGTATTAATAGACACTGTATGGGTTCCTTTTTCTGAAGAGTTTGTTGCAAACCTTAAAAATGAAGTAGACTTGAAGAAAATAGACTATATAGTAATAAATCATGCTGAACCAGACCACAGTGGAGCATTGGTAGATTTAATGAGAGAAATACCAGACACGCCAATATACTGCACTAAAAACGGCATGGATATTATTAAAGGCCACTATCATGAAGATTGGAACTTTGTAACGGTTAAAACCGGAGATACATTAGATATTGGAAATAACAAATTAACCTTTATTGAAGCAAGAATGCTTCATTGGCCTGATACCATGTTTACTTACTACAATGGTGAAAATATTTTGTTCAGCAACGATGCCTTTGGCCAGCACTACGCTACTGAATTGATGTACAATGACAAAGCTGACAACTGCGAGCTAATGCAGGAAGCCGTAAAATATTACGCCAACATACTGACACCTTACAGCAGCTTTGTAATAAAGAAAATAGAAGAGGTTCTAAGCTTTAACCTTCCAGTAGATATGATCTGCACCAGCCATGGAGTTATCTGGAGAGACAATCCAACCCAGATAATAACTAAATACCTAGAATGGGCTAAAGACTATAAGGAAAATCAGATAACCTTAGTATACGACAGCATGTGGAACAGCACAAGAAGAATGGCTGAAGCTATCGCTGAAGGTATTAAGGACGCTGATGGAGAAGTTGCAGTAAAAATACTTAACTCAGGAAAATCAGACAAGAACGATATTATTACAGAAGTATTCAAGTCAAAAGCAGTGCTTGTAGGCTCCTGTACTATTAATAACGGTATTCTTTCCTCAACAGCTGCTATTTTGGAAATGATTAGAGGCTTAAGATTTAAGGGTAAGAAGGCTGCTGCTTTTGGAAGCTACGGCTGGGGTGGAGAAAGCGTAAAAATGATTACTGAGGAACTTAAAAAAGGCGGCTTAGAGCTATTAAATGACGGGATAAAAGAAAAGTGGAGTCCTGACGATGAAGGTCTGGAGAGATGCCGCCAATTTGGAAGAGAAATTGTGAGCAAGGTTTAAAAATGTAAGAGTTACAATAAAATTATAGCTGCAAGCGTAAGATATGATTAATGAGTTAAGTACTGTGAATGAAGTTCTAAACTAATAAATCATATTTTATATTTTGCAGCTGCTTTTTAATACCTCATTTTGATATGCTTATCTTTTAAGTCCTGTTTCCGCAGTGAGGACAATACTGAAATTCACTGCTTATAGATCTTCTGCAGTTAGGGCATACTTTTTCTCCGCTGTAGTAAGCTTCGTTATAAACTGAAGTTAAGTCCTCATCTCTAATAGGTATGTTTTGTCCTTCCTCAAGTGCTTTACCAAGCTCATTTGGAATTTGAAAAACATCATTGCAGCACCTAGATACCAGATAATACTTAGCTCCCCAATTGTAAACAGGTATAAAGAACACATGAAAGTAATTATACGCTTTCACAAGCTTGTAGGCAGAATACCTGCCGCAGCTTTTGCAGGTTATGCTGCTCATATCCCTAATTTCTTTTTCTTTCCCCTGCATACCGAAAACTCCAAAGAAAAACATTATATCCCTCCTTTAAAACCATGCCCACTCCATTTGTCTATGCTCTTTTATAGCATCTGGAGCATAGTAATACTCGGTTTTCTGCTCTTTTACATTAGACAATCTCTTTACTACACCATAAGGCTTTTCAAGTGACAATTCCTCGCCTTTGCCTGTAAGCACCCAAATAGTATTTTTGTGAATTGGCTTTACAGTAAGTTCTTCTTCACCTAAACCATCAGTAAAGTATATAAGCACATGGTTTTTCATCCTGTTTTTAATCATATATTCAAACACTGGAGAAAATTTCGTGGCACCCCTAGTGTTAATCTTTTTCTTTACATCTTTAACACTTTTAACCTTATATGCCCTTCTTATGGTACTGTCACATTCCATAATAGTAACCTCGGAAGGATAATTTTTTATAATTGCGAAAACCTCTCCCATAATTTGCTCAAGTTCGCTGTCTGTTATACTTCCGCTTATATCTATAGCCACTGCAATTTGAGCAATATGCCTTGAAAGCCTTCCTCTTAAATCCAGCCTCTCTGGCTGCCTTCTATCTCTTCTTGTAATTGTCTTTTTATAACCTGAAGGAAGGGTGCCCAATAGCTTTTTCAGGTAATCCTTCCAAGTGATTTCAGCTTTTTTAGTTAAGTCTCTTAAAAGCTCATCTATGCTGTCAGGAACTTTTCCTTTTTCAGCGTTTAAAGCCATTTTCTTTACACTTTCCTTTAATAATTCCCCGTCCAGCTGCTGATTTGTGTACCATAGCTCATGAGCTTGAGCGCTGTCGTGCTCCCTTTGTATATAATCCTCCTCAAGATTATTCTGTTCTGCCTCTACTCCCTGCTTCTTGTCCTTCTTAAGCTTTTCTAATGCAGCTTGAATACTTGCTGCATATTGTTCCATTGTCTCAGCTTCCTTAAAGTCCACGTTGTAGGATAATCTTACTTTCTCAATAGTATTAGCCCAATTAGGTAAGTTTACTATATACTGATTTATTGATATATCCATAGCCAAATTAACAGCCAAGCTGCTGTGTTTTCCTCTAAGAGCCTTTGCTCTTATATGATGGCTGCTCATAATATGATATATTTCATGCTTTATAAGTGCCTGCATCTCTAGAAAACTGCATTCTAAAAATATGGCAGGGTTAAAATATATAATAAATGAACTTCCGTTAAATACTGTAGCTGCAGCATCGCTTATGTCATACTTTATTGCCTTTTTAAGCTGTATCAAAAAGTAGGCAAAAAAGCTGTCGGTTCCATTATTCATCAAAGCAAAGCTGCAGTGCTCTATAAGCTTAAAAAACTTATTTTCAAAATCAACAGGCAGCTTACTGGGATTTTCTGCAGTGGATATATGAACAAATAATTCATCCCTAAGCTTTTGAAATCTTTCTCCCTCCATTTTTCATACCACCTTTATCCAAGCTCGTTGTATATTTGAAAGAAGCCATCAATAAAAGAGGACTGCATTAAAAATTCTTGATATAAATCTTCATAATAGCTTTCTCTAATTTCTCTCATAATTGCCAGCTTTAGATCCTGTGGATACAGCTGAAGAAAATCAGAGAAAATCTTTATATCCTTCTCCTTATTGTCACCATTTTTTATATGCTTTAAAAGGTTTCTAGCAGCCATATAAAGTCTTGAATGGCTTTCCTTTTTCACTCTTTCAGCAAGTTCTTCAACTATTATTTCATCACTAAACACATCCTCCGCCTTTATTAGAGGATTTTTATTGCTCTCTAAAAAATGATTAAACTCCTGTGCTATGCTTCCGCCAACATTTCCTTTTACTACATTTAGAAATATTCTTTTAGGCAGCTCAGTTTTCTTTTCTAGATATACTTTATAGGCACTTGAGACTCTTTCCCAGCTTCTTGGCGTTGCCTTAACCATTTCATTTGAGTGAGGAGTATGCAAGTATTCAGGATAGCTTGAAATAAAGCTTAATATATCCTCCTGGATATCTCCTTGCTCCATTCCCCAGGCTAACCAGGACTTCACGTCTGCTTCCATGTCAATCCATACAAATCTATCCTCTTGAGCAGGGTCTAAATCAACAACCTGATAGTCGCTGCTGCTGTACTGCTCATACTTGCTTGACGGATTCATTGCAGCAGCAACCTTAACCAAAGCTGGCAGCCTATATCCATTTATCTCGCGATTAAGTATTATATTCATAAGCTCCTGCTGAACTGTATGCTCGCAGCGGTTAATTTCATCAATAAATAAAAGAACTGTCCTATCAGCGCTGCTTCTTAAGGCTTCGTCTATCTCCTGAAGCTTTGAATGAACCGCGTAAACAGTTCTTTTTTTACTAACCTCTTTTCCATCCACTAAAACAGAGTATTCCTCTACAGTTGGAAGTCCTCCGATTTCACCTTCTTTAAGCATGTTTCCATCTATTACAATGCTATAGTAGCCCTTTTTCTCACAAAGCTTTTTTATTAAAGCAGTTTTTCCTATGCCGCTTTCTCCTATTAAAAGTGGAACCGCCCCACTTTCAAGTACTAGTTCTACTGTTGATAACGCGTCTGTAAAATTCATGTTCATTTCTCCTGTCTCTAAGTCTCTTTCTAAAAACTCAATTTATAATCCACTAAAATTCTTTTTGCTTCCGGGCTGCCATAATTGTAAATAAATTTTATCTTATTTACAGGCAAGGCCTCACACTTTATAAATTTTAGCACATATTCCTTATCTAGCTTTTCTTTGCTAAGCTTTTCCTTTAAAATTTCTTCCACTAAACCTAAATTTATATCCTTTAAATATTTTACCACATCAATATTTATGGTTATAAAATTTAATTTTTCTTCCTCAGTAAGCTCCTTTAAATAAAGTACAGCTTCTGCATTCTGCCTAACTGCTGCTTCTTTTACTTTCATAGATGGAGTTTTTATATATTTGACAGCACCAAAATGCTTTTCCACCGCTAAAATTTGAATATGCTGGGAAGGCTCGTTTATATATTGTACTGCATCCCAATCTTTTTTTACAGCCATCTCCTGTAGCTCCTCTGATGGTTTTTTAATATATTGAACAGCCCATCCTTTCAAGTTCACCGCCTTCTTTAAAACCTCATAGCTTGGATTTTTTATAAATTTTAGTGTATTCCAGGCCTTGTCTACTGCATACAAGCATATTTCCTCAGAAGGATCCTCAATATATTCGATAGCCCATACATTAGATTTAACAGCTTCCCATTTCATATACTCAGAAGGGTTTTTTACATACTTTAGCAGCACTCCGTTTTTCCTTACAGCCTTTAAAAGCATTTCCTCTGTGGGATTTTCTATCAACCTGATGTAATAGGGATCTCTATCTAGAATTTGCAATATTTTATTGTTGTCCATAAATGCCATTACCTCTATTCATAACAATTAATAATCATTATTGATTATATTATAATACAAAATTTGCTTAGTAGAAACCTTTTATTGTAATTTAATAACTACTATTAACAATAATACTATAGTATACTTGTAGTGTAGCTTATGGATACATTTAAAAGCAAGTCAAAAGGAGGAATTTTAGTTGGATAAGGTTTTAGAGCTTAAAATGCAGCTAAAGGATTTTTTATTTGAAGCACTCAAGAAAGAAACTTTTAAGGAAAGTATTACAACACTACTAATTGATGAATTTAAAAACACCCTATACATAAAAAGAAGTGATTTTTTCCAAGGGGAAAATTACAGGGTAGTACGAAACAGTATAAAAATAAATCTTTATAAGAATTTTAAAACTCAGGAATTTAAAGACAGCTTAAATTTATTTGTTGAAAACAACCTAAAAGCCATTGAAGAGTCTAACCGCAGCATAGAAAACATAATTACACCTTCTGTTTTAAATGGAATAAAGGTATATATTTATAACCATAAGGATGATTTGGTTAAAAGCTTAAAAAGCTTTTTAGATAGCCAGGCAATAGATGATAAGATACAGGAGCAGATAAACAATGTGTTAAGTGGAATTAATCCAATGGCCGCAAGGTTTGTTAATGCTGGAAATATATTTTCAAAGTTCAAAGCAGGCATAAATGATTATCTTAATAACCAAAAGAACATTATGGATATACTTAACATGCTGTATGCACAGCTTGACAGCTTTGGCAAAAAGAAGGTTTCCGATTTTACATCCTATTTCCCCGCTGAAAGCAGAAACGCCCTTGTAACTTCTATCTCAAAGGGTATTATGGATAATATTTTATCTGAATCATTTATTGACATGCTTATAGATAAGGGAGAAGCTGTTCTCTTAACAGTTTTAGAATCTCTAAGCAAAAGCGGAGAAAGTGATTCACTAGCTTTAAATAATATTTTAAAGAATTTTGCAATCTGCCTCTATGACAGCATGCTAGGCACAGACAAATTCAATGAACTTATAGATATTGTTTCAAGCAGCCTTGTAGATAACCTTCTTAACCTACCACTTATAAAATTCATAGAAGCATAAATGGAGAGGCTTTCCTCTCCATTCTTTATATTAGCTAACTTTGCTGATTTTGCTGATCTTGATTAATTAGGTTTTGCGCTTCCTGCATATCCTGTTTTATCTGCTGGCCTGGGCTTGCAAAAGCGTTATACCAGCCCTTTTGTATAGCTAAATCCGATAACTGAAAGTGGTCGTTTATGCAGGAATTAAGTTGATTAGTAAGTATTTGCCTAAGCTGCGGATTAGCCGCTTCAGTAACGGCTTTTGCAAGTGCGGTAATATCAGCTTTAGATGCCATAAGCATATCCGATGCCATCTCTTTATCCCCTAAGGAGCTGCTGCTGTTGTCCTCATCACTTAAAATATTGCTAAACCAAGACATTGTAAACCTCCTCCCTATTGCTGCCCAGATTGATCGCCGTTTGAATTGCCGTTTTGATTATTACCTTGAGAATTAAGCTGTGAGCCTAATTGACTGTTAATAAAATTTTGAAGCTCCTGTATCTTAGCTTTCTTTCCATTAAGGCTATTTTGCATAAGCTTTTTAAGCTCTTGGTCTTGAACCATAGAAGAACTAGCGCTTAGCTTCTTGGCTCCTAATATGTTTAAATTTAAAAGTTCATGCAATTCAAGTATTTCATGAGGTGCTACTTGATTGTTATTCACTTTAATCACCCTTCCGTTAAAAAAGAGCCGAAACCCTTGGGCTTCAGCTCTTCCCTTATAATATGGAGTTTTATACTATTAGCCTTCAAGCTATAAGTAGATTATAGGTTCTTTTCGTAAGCTTCAACCATTCTCTTAACCATTTGTCCGCCTATTGATCCAGCTTCTCTTGAAGTTAAGTCTCCATTGTAGCCTTCCTTAAGGTTAACTCCTACTTCTCTAGCTGCTTCCATCTTAAATCTATCTAATCCTGCCTTAGCTTGTGGTACTAAAACTCTGTTATTTCTGCTTGCCATAATTAATTCCTCCCTTTTTTGTTTATTTGTAATTTTGTTATTTGGTGTTGCTTTGTACTATTAATTTGCGCTTTTTTTTAAATAATACTCTATAGAATTATAGGCAAGCTAGCTAACTTTTTTCTTAATTAGTTTTTAAAAACATAATTGTTAATTTTTATTTTCTTTTTGCATCACTATCGTAAAGCATTATATCTGCACCAAGAGAAGTAAAGTCTTTAATAAAATTTTCATAGCCTCTCTCGATATGTTCTATCCCTGTAATATAAGTTGTTCCCTCAGCAGTTAATCCTGCAAGCAAAAGACAAATGCCTGCTCTTACATCTGTTGCCTTAACCCAGTCTCCAACTAAAAATCTTTTTCCAGGAATTACAGCCTTGTTATCTTCAATTTTAATTCTTGCGCCAAGCTTGTTAAGCTCTCTGCAGTGATTGAATCTTCCAGGATAAACCTTGTCTATCACTGTACTCTCTCCATAAGCTTGAATCAGCATAGCTGTCATAGGCTGCTGAAAGTCTGTAGCAAATTCAGGGTACATACCAGCTTCCACATTGATTCCATGAAGCTTGCTGTGTACGCTTCCAGTTATGCTGTCGTAGCCGCAGTTTATGGTCATGCCTGCTTCTCGAAGTTTTTCTATACAGGAGCTTAAATGCTCTGGAACTACGTTTTTTAGCGTTATTCTTCCGCCTGTTGCTCCAGCAGCCATTAAAAATGCACCTGCAATAAGCCTATCAGGAAGCACAGAATGTATACAGCTTTTTAAGCTGGTTACACCTTCAATATATATTGTGTCGCTTCCTGCGCCTTTTATAATGGCACCCATCTTGTTTAATAAATTTGCCAAGTCTTCAATTTCAGGATCTCTGGCCGCGTTGTAAAGCACTGTACTTCCTTTTGCTTTAACAGCTGCCAGTATAACATTTACTGTGGCCCCAAAGCTTAATTTTTCAAAATGTATTTCAGCACCCTTAAGTTCCTCTGCCTCTACTGTGTAGTGATTTGTATAAAATGTGAATTTAGCTCCTAAGGCTTTTAATCCGCTTATATGCTGGTCTATAGGTCTGTAGCCAAAATTATCTCCACCAGGATATCCAATAGAGACTTTTTTAAATTTATGAAGAAGTGCACCTACAAAATAATAAGAAGCCCTAAAGGATGAGGCTTTTTGAGGATCAATATTTGCATTTTTTAATCTTGTAGGGTCTAATATCAAATTATCTTCTTTTTTGGCAATTGAAAGCCCAATATCCTTGCTTATTTCAAAAACCTTTTTAATGTCTAGAATAAAAGGAACGTTTTTAAGTATAATCGGTTCGTCTGCCAGGCAGCAGGCAGGTAGTAGAGCCAATGAACTGTTCTTCGAGCCAGGAATCTTAACTGTACCTTTTAGTGGGGGCGAATATTTCACTTCTAAATATCTCATCTATGTGCTCCTGTAATACAATAGTGTTTATTACCATCATATGTTAGAACACAGAAATAGGACACTCTATGCAGTGAACAATTGCTAAAGTATAAATATGAAGGAAAATTACCGCTGCAATATAAAAAATATGCTTTCCTGAGCTAGCCGCAGCGCTAGTAGTTCTAAGCTTAGAAAAGCCACAAATCAAGTGTTTTCGTAAAACTCGCTTTGCTGGAACAAACGAACAACACTAAAATCTGTGGCTTTTCTAAGGTTGACTAATTGCTAACTCTTTTTATAACTCCCATCGCTATACCAAGTATGGTTGCTTCTCTGTCATGAAGATGAATTGGATCGTATTTGTCGTTTTCAGGCATTAAAATTGGAACATTTTTCTTAAGGCTCAGCCTTTTTAAAGTTGCGCTGCCTTCAAGGTCTACGGCTACAATATCTCCGTTTTGTGCTGTATGCTGCTGTCTTATTACAACCTGGTCACCATCAAAAATATTTGCGCCTATCATACTGTCACCTTTAACCTTTAGAATAAATAAATCTTTAACTCCTTTAACCCAGTATCCTGGAAGGTAGAACTCTGCTTCAAGTTCGCTGCTCATCATAATTGGTTCTCCAGCTGCTATATCGCTGTATACGGGAACCTGCTTAAGCTCGTCTAATGCCAAGCTTTCTTCCTCTAAAACTACATCTGTTATTCTGCTGGAATCTCTTTTAAAATCATATTTTCTATGGTGTCTCAAGTCAAAATATTCAAAGCTGTCCATGGAGTTTTCTTCTATATCAACTTTTGCTTCTAATTCTGTTATCTTTGGTGCTTCCATCACTGCCGCTTCTCCTCTTGATAAATCTGCTTCATACGTTTTCTTCAATAAATAATTCTTTATAGAAGCATTAAATTTTAGAGCTGCCTGCTTTCTTCCTTTTGAAATCCATGCCTTGGAATTGTTATTATCAATTTTATCTATTATAAACATAAGGCTGGAATAGGACTTATTACTTGACAAAGCTCTAATAAAATCTATTTGTGTTTTTGAAAGCTCCTGGCCTTCATCCACTAATATATGAGTGAATTTGTCCATAAAAGTGTGTTTAGCCTGCATAAGTGCTATGTGAGAGATATCCTCACAATCTAAAATACCTCTCTCCTGAAGCTTTGAATTATACATACCTAAAAGCTCAAATATAATTTCTCTATCCTTTGAATTCTTTAAAAGTCTTGCTGGTCCCTCACCTTTTTTGCTCTTTCTACCAATTCTATCAGCCTCTTGATAAGCCTCCAGGCTGTTATAGCCGCAAGCCTTTATCCACTCTAGTTCTTCTTTTAAAAACTTTAAGTAGTTTTCATTAATTATTTTAGCTTTTCCATGCTTAGTTCTAAGCTCTTCGGCACATTCTCCTACTATTTCAAGCCTTTCAGCTTGTTCGTGAATTATTTTAAACCAATTCTTATTCGTATTTGTGTATTCAAAATAGTATCTGTTAATTATATCTCCTAGAGTATATATTTCCACTCTATCAACTGCATTACTAAACAAAGTTATGTAGTCATTCTTTGTGTCGTCCTCCAGCCTGTTATACAGTTCTCTTATATAGTCTCTATTTGTACTGTCCTTAGCAATAATAAGTATTTTATCATCATCATACAGACAGTAATTATTCTTAAGGTAAAGAGTCCTGTATACTGCAGTTGTAGTCTTACCTGTGCTGCTGCTTCCCTTAAGCAAGCTAATAGGTACTGGCTTGCTTTTAACTATTCTGTGTTGTGCTGCGTCTAGCTGCATTGATTTCACCTCTTTTGTCTAATCTATGAGCTTATTGTGATTAAACCTGTCCACCAACTCAATGTACTCTTTATCATTTAACAGTCTATTGTTGTTTATATACACCTTGTCCCCAGCCAAAGTTTGCTTTACTACTACCTTTTGAAGTATCTTGCTGTTGCATCTTTCGCAGTTTCCAAGTCCTATAAATCTCCACTTAAAAAGCTTAAGAGGATATTCAAGGTCAATCTCGTATCCACACTTAGGACATTTAAGCTCAGTTTTGCTCTCTTCAAGAGTAAAATCCTTATAATCTCTTATCATAATAGAAGGCATATTGATTATATCTTTAATTATAAAGCTTTTTACTGCTCTGTCATTATATATTCTTCTAAAAACCTCCGCAGTATAAACGGCATCGTTTAAAGCATCATGAAGCTCCTGTTCAAAAACCTTAACCCTGAGCCTGTTTAAGGCATTCTTAAGGCTTATAGACTTTTTCTCGGCTAAAACCTTAGTGCAGTACTCCTGTAAATCTATGTACTCTTTAAGCCAATCCATTGAGCTGCAGTTATGATAATCTGCATTTCTAATAAGTTCTGCAATATCATCCTTAGCCCAGGAGCATATTATAGAATCTTCTTCTACAAAACCAGCCAGGCCCTCCAGCGCTTCCTTAAAGCTTACACCTTCCTTTAAATCCTCTTCCTTTATACCTGTCATTTCACATATTTTAGGATTTAAAACTTTATATATGGAAGGCTTTACATAGACTTTAAATCTTGCCAGCTCCTTCATAGTTCTGCTAAGCTTTATTGCTCCAATTTCTATAATTTCATTTGGACACTTATACTCTAAAACTTCAGGATTCTCTTCATAGAATGAAGGGTAGCTTTCAGTTATCTCTCTCATATTGTTGAATTCCAGGTCTATTATCACATAGTTCAAAAGTCTCATCCCCTTCATTTAAAAATATCTAAATTATATTATACCAAAAAAAGTGGAGCTAGAGAATGAACTCTAGCTCTAATTTTATAATTTTTTATATAGTAAATGACTTCCAGTATCTTTTTCAAGCTTAACATTATCATATACACCCTTCTGAACCTCTGATTTAAACCTTTTTCCATCCTCAGTATGATTTTCCAAGGCAAAATCATCTTGAACTACATCCTTGTATTCGAAAGGCTTTCCTTTAGGAACCTTGTCTAACTTGTTTAAGCATATATGGCTCTTATCTGTCATAACAATATCCTCCTTTTTATAGGGAATAGTAAAGTTAAAAGGTACACAATATTATTATAAGCAGATTATAAAGCGATTATTTATTTTTAATAACCTAATTGCTTGCCTACTATAATTACCTTTATTCTATCTTTATTTCCTTGTCTGCCTATTACAACATAATTGTTGCATATTCTGCTTGGGCTCTTGCAGTCCATGCATGTTCCTACTTTAGTACATGGATTGCTTAGATTTAACCTTGTATTGTTTGCTGGAGCTGCTATCTGCTTACTTCTTTCTTTAGCAGCATCCAAATCCTTAACTATTTTATTTACACCAACAACAACTATAACCTTGTCAGGCCCATAAATCATAGCTGCAACTCTATTTCCATTGCCATCAACGTTATAAAGCTGTCCATCTTCTGTTAAAGCATTGGTGCTTGTAAAATAAGCATCAGCAAAAAAGCTTTTTCTAAAAATTTCTTTTATATCAGAAGCGTCCAAGCCTTGTGCATATCTGTCAAGAAAATTATAGTTCCCGTTTCTTAAAAGATCAATTACTCCAGCTTCAAACAAGGACATGGAGCCTCCGACAGACACTGTACTACCCTCAGCCACAAGTTCTTTTATTTTTTCAATAACTGCTGCTTCATCTTCCACATAAAAAGCTTCCATATTGTTCTTTTGAAGATTTTCCATTGTTCTTTTTATTCTCTGCTCATATACAAAGCTTAAATTTTTATCCATTTTCATCCCCCGATAACTAAATTAATTTATACTTTACAATTATAACATTTAGAAAAATTTCCATCAAATTAATAATTTTTTTTGGTAGTTTACAAAACAGCAAAAGTGCCATATAATGTTATTATTATTAAAAGAAAATTGGAAGGAGTGGTGTAATATGAAAAACTTAAATATTTTTGCTTTGGATAGTGTAATAACCACTGCTCCCCTATGCTGTTTACTATAGATAGCTTTCTTTAGCTTCTTAAATCTTGTAAATCAGTGCCCGGGAGCAGGAAAAAAAGTTTCCCGGGCATTTTTATGCCCAAATTTAAGAATATAAGGAGAGAAAAGAATTGAACAATATTAATAATTTATATGATTTAGGCTGGAATGAAAGTTTAGATAAAGAATTTAAGGCTTACGAAAATAACTTTACAGTAGGAAGAGTATGTAGTGAATTTAAAAATATTTACAAGCTTATAACTCTTGAAGGTGAAAAATTAGCTTCAGTTACGGGAAAGATGATGTATACTGCTCAAGGCAGGGCAGATTATCCTGCTGTAGGAGATTGGGTTTTAATAGATAAGGCTGATTCAAAAGGTGAAAGGGCTGTTATTCATAAAATCCTACCGAGAAAATCAAAGTTTTCTAGAAAAACAGCAGGTGCTGTTATTGAAGAGCAAATTGTAGCTGCCAATGTAGATTTTTTATTTATCTGCATGTCTTTAAACCAAGACTTTAATGTAAGAAGAATTGAAAGATACACTACCATGGCTTGGGAAAGCGGCGCTGTGCCTATAGTTATCCTTACCAAAGCCGACTTGTGTGAGGATGCTTCTGAAAAAGTTAGAGCTTTGGAGGCTGTTACAATGGGCATTGATATAAAAATTGTAAGCGCTTTAAAGGATTCAGGCATTGATCTAATTAAAAGCTACCTTGCTGCAGGAAAAACAGGAGCTTTTCTCGGTTCTTCCGGAGTTGGGAAATCAACCTTAATAAATAAGCTATTAGGTTATGAAGCTCTTGAAACAATGAGCGTAAGAGAAGATGACGATAAAGGAAGGCATACCACTACACATAGAGAGCTATTTGTTCTTCCTTATGGCGGTATAGTAATAGATACTCCTGGAATGAGAGAATTTCAAATTCTCGACGCAGAGCAAGGAATTGATACAACCTTTGAAGACATTCAGATACTTGCCTCTCAATGCAAATTTTCTGACTGCTCTCATGGCTCTGAGCCTGGCTGTGCAGTAAAAAAAGCTATTGGTGAAGGCAGTTTATCGGAAGGAAGGTTTAATAACTATATTAAGCTTAAGAAGGAAGCTGACTATATTGCAAGAAAGACAGACAGAGCAGCTGCTACTGCTTATACAAATCAAATCAAATCAATTCACAAACAAATGAGAAAGCGCAGCAAAAGCTAATCCTTATTTAGAAATTTAAGCTGCAGCTTTAATAAGCACAGAGAGATATTCCTATCGTTAATCGCTGCAACCTATTTATCTCGCAGGGCAACAAGTTAACAATTTAACTTTATAAAAATATAAAAAGTTAAATTGTTAACTTTTCACTCTGCAATGAAATTGG
The DNA here is from genome assembly GCF_023656515.1 of Clostridium swellfunianum. Lineage (NCBI taxonomy): Bacteria > Bacillati > Bacillota > Clostridia > Eubacteriales > Clostridiaceae > Clostridium > Clostridium swellfunianum. The sequence continues at coordinate 1,715,402 of NZ_JAMOFV010000006.1, read as the reverse complement.
TTTGAACAAAAATATAAATAATGATTTGAGCTACTATTCTCTCAAAATAATAGTCTGTTATTATAATGTAATATTAAACGAATACTTAAAAACTGTTATGAATTTAATCTGTATCCAATGGCGTGTCCAGGACACGGTTGGTCTCATAATTTATCTTAAATTACTCCTCTTTTTCAAAAACTAAGTCAAATGCCTTAATTTGACCATAACCCCCAAATTCAGTTGGAATGGCAGTAATAAACCTCCAACCTTCCTGACTATACTTATCAATTAACTCTCTATGATCTGAGGTTCTAAAAACTCCTGCAGTTTTAGCAGGAACATATAAATACTTATAAATTTGAATCACACCCTTTTATAATATTTCATAATAATATATATCATATCAATTACATATTTATCCTTTTAACAATATTTTAGCAGCTAGAAGCTTTAATGCATCCGATTCACTAATCATACTTCCTTTAATATTTTCCAGATTCTTTACTGGTAATACTGTTCATTTTGGATATATGCTTTTCTCTTAAATAATATAAACATAGAAGAAAAAATAATTATAACAATAGAAGTACATATCTTGATTGTTAAATCATCAGCAATTATCCATGATGAAGATAATGAGTTTATCGCGCTGTGAAAGAGAATGCAAAGCCATATGCTTTTACTTAATCTGTATATTGACGCCAATGCAAATGACATCCCAAATACCATAACAGTAAAAATTCCAAAGCTTAATTTACTCTGTATGGTGCCTTGTATAAAAAATAGAGGCAAATGCCATACTGCCCAAATACAAGCTGTAATAGAAGTTGAAACGCCAAAAGAGAATCGTTTTTCAAGTGAAGGCTGAAGTATATATCTCCAACCCAATTCCTCTAAGCCACCAAATAAAATCATTACAGGGATAAATAGCACTCCTATATATAATTCAGCTCCCTTTTGAACGCCATGCATCAAAGCAGGAATGCCAAAATAAAGTGCTAAAAAGTCAACTAATAGGGCATAATATTTTGGTTTTTGTTTGATAGCAAAAACTTCACCTATAAACTGCTTTAGCAGTTTTATCTTGCCTGCTTGTTTTAAAACTATATAAGCAATGATAGGTGGTGCATTACCACCTATTACATATAATACCATGCAAAGAGGTGTACCATATTTTAAATATCCAAATTGATTAGCAACTATAATACCTCCCCATGTCATATAAGTCAGAACAAAAGTCCAAATTAAGTAATTTATTGTTACTCGTTTACTCATTTTCCCCTCCTCAAAATAGATATTATTTGCAGCTTATACTTTCATCCTTATTTTATATATCAAAATTCTCCATAAGTTCTACCCTAATTTACAGACATGAAAAACTTCAACCTTTTAATGAATTAAAATGTTTATATTTGCTAAAGCTGATTTATGGATATTCTTTTCATGCAAAATCAGCTTTAACATTTTGTTATAGGACGTGCTGCTTAGGCTTAGCCCCCCTATATACTGCTGTTCTCAACTCTTTGATATATTCTTCTGTACTCGGCATATCTGCTAATACAGCTTCGAGTGCAGGCATATTTCCATGAATATTAGATATAATACAATTCTGTCCATATTATTCTCCTCATTTTTTATAATAAATTCTTCTATGTTAGTGGTACTTGTCTTTATAAAAATTATTTTATACTTATTTTGCAACATGAGTTTTATAATAACTATGAAATGATGGCCTAATGTTATTTCATCCTTCTGTTAACTCTCTTAACGTATCTTTGTAAAGCTAAAACACCATCATGGGGTTCGCCGCTGTAGTTTACAGACATGTACCCACAACTTGACACACGGGTAACACCTGCTGCGTAAAAGATGTTAGACAATTCATCAAGTTCCTCACTGCTGCAGCTTACTCCCACTGTTTGCAGGTGACCCTTGTGAAGTCTCAACATAGCCAATAGCTCTTTTCTTCTTATAGGCATTACCCAAATATTACGAAATAGAGGTGAGGCTTTCAGTTCAGGCTTATAGTCTATCATAACGCCGTAGTCTTTTTCCGCATTTGTTATTAGCCGCTTTTCTTTTAGAATCTCTTCTGTTTTAATAAACTCATGAGTCCAGGTAATCTGTGCTTGTACATCAATTTGCCTGGCTGCTGCAGGGAATTGTTTTCCTAAAGACTTTATGCATTGTGACAGTCTCTCTGCAAATTCATCGATTTCCTTAGGTTTATCAGTTTCGTAAAATACACATTGAGGCGAGCTGCAGTAAAGCTGATCAGTTAGACATATGTCCCGGGCTAAGCCTTCCAAGTCCTTTTCTTCATGTGCATGCTTTGTAAAATATGCAAAGCTTAGTCGGTGTCCCCATTCAATTATTGGCAAGTATGGTGGTGAGAGGTGTCTGATAGCGGTTATAGCCTCATCAGATCCCCAGACAACTACTGCATTTGCCATCTCAATTAGCTGACTAATAACTTCTTTATTTTTAGATGAAATGTCTAAAACATAAATATATGGCTTCAATCTTGGCTCTATTTCTGCCAATCCTAACAATATTCTGGTGGATATGCCTCCTTCATCATCTGGAAGCTTTAAAATATTTATATTTCCAGTCATAAGACCTTCTATTACACTGAAAGCTGAAAGCCCTAAGGCATTTCCTGCTCCAATATGCATTATTACTCCAAGTGGGTAATTGCACTCTTCTATACCGTTCTGAGCTTCCTTCCATGCAAAGGGTTCTTGTCCAAGTTCCGCATGCAGCTTCCTGGTCAGTTCTCCTTTACTCATGCTTTCAACTGTAACGCTTACATATTCCTCTGCAGCCCATTTCTGTATTCCAAGGGACACAAGCTGCTTAACTATCTCCCTTTGGTCTATTTCCTCTGCTAAAGTATGTACTGCTTCAATTACTACTTCCACAGGAAGCCTTGGCAGCAGAAGGTCTTCTTCTATCCTTGCCTTGGCCTCGGATAATCTTTCAATAAAATCAGTCTTTGAAATGGGTTCTCCTCTGTAGATATTATCCATACTAACTCTCCTTCATATATTCAGAAGCAGCAATTGCGCAGCTTCTTGTTTTAGAGGTACCTGCTCTCCCTAGAACTTCAAAATAAGGAGTTGTAATTCCGCAGCCGCAGTATTTTCCATCTCTAAGAACTGCAATATCACCCATTATTATAGAAGATATTGGCACAGAAGAAACAAGAGGACTTATAAAGCTTAGAAAGCCAGGTTCATTGAAACCTAAAGGCTCCAGTGTTTTCACATCACGAATTATAACTCTGCTCCATATTGGTACATGCATATGATGCTTCTCACATTCCGGATAAGCCACACTGTGCTCTACAGCGCTATAGAAGTCACGGCAGTTTTTAGAGGGAATACCCAGATACTGTTCAACCATTTCATACAGTTCCTGCTTGTCTATAGCCATATCGTCAAATTTCTTCCAACCGCCTCCTGTCAGCACAACTGATCTTTTATTAAGTTTTAGCGGCTCCATTCCTGAATCCTTCATCATCTTTAAAAGCATGTATAGATAAGAAGGAAACCCCAGTATGCGTACTGGCATCCTCTGTATATTAAAGCGCTTAAAGGCATTTATAATTCCGAAATAATCAATTTCATATTTATCTCCAAGGGGCCTTAAGGCGAATACTTTTTCCTTTGCTGGAGCAAAGCGTGTCATTCCAAGTGCCACCTTCACGTTGCCCATTTCATTACCCTTCTGTGGCTCATAGCCTAATATGATATAATTAGTAGGGATAATAGAAATAAAACCATGATATTTTATAGCCTTAATGGCCATTTTTGTTCCAAGCCTTAAGGAATCCTTATCAAGGAAAATCTGACTTTTCTGCCCCTGCGTACCAGAGGAAGTAGCATGTATTTCAACTTCGTCCTTTTTAATGCTAAGTACTTCATGGTGCTTAAAAAACTGAGCGGTTATTGGTGGGATTTTTGCACAATCCTCTATGGTTTTAATATCTGAAGCTTTAAAACCCTGTTCACTTAGAAACTTCCCATAAAATTCGCAATTGTCCCTATGGTGCTCTATAGACTCCTTCATCGCCTCCACAAAGAGCTCTTGGCTGCCATTTAGGTCATAGATTTTTTTATAAGAGAATAATTTATCTCTTGCTGTAGCCACTGTGATTCCCCCTTTTTGCCTTATCAGTTGATTTTTTGCACTTAAATATCCTTATTATATCTAGTTTAAAAATCTTTAAGCTTATTCACTTTATTATTAATAATCCATATAATTAAGTTTGTATCTCAGGCTATTTATCATTTTCTTCCTTGCCTGAGAATGTTAAATGAACCACAGCTATTTTGAAATCTGGGCTACTCACTTGGAATAGCTATTCATCATTAATCCTCTTTCGTGTATCCGTAACCTGAGACATTTATACTTATACCCTTCATGCTCTGAATCCTTACTATATTTTTATTTGCAATTGGATTTCAATAGAAAGTGCCTCATGAGCTAGTAGTCTCCACATACTCCATAGCCTTCACAAAAGGTCTGAAATGTTTTACATTGTTTGTATGTATTTACTGTATACTCCATCTTTATTATAACTCAAGCATATTTGAAAACCAATATTTTCTATACCACCAGACAAATAAAGCGCTATATCTAGAGGCATTTTCTCTGGCAGAACGAAAAGTTAACTTGTTAACTTTTCACTCTGCGATGAAAACAGCCTGCAGCTACTACAATTTAATAAAATAAAAATAACGCTGGAGCTTGCATCAAACCTCAGCGTTATTAACTATTGGAAACAACAATTGAATTGCAAAACCTTTTCCATACTCGCCTTCAACTTCAATTTCAATTTGTAAATCGTCGCATAATTTCTTCACCAGATATAAGCCTATTCCAGATGACTTGCTGCGATTAGTATTGTCTCCTGTAAATCCTTTATCAAAAATAAAAGGAAGATCAGAGGTCAACACTCCAAGACCGTTATCTGAAATTTTTAAATAGTACCTGTTCTCTATAGCATCAAGACCAGTTTCTAGGATGATAAAGCTGTCTATCTTTTCGTTGGAGTATTTAACTGCATTAACGAATATTTGCATTAAAATAAATTCAAGAGCCTTATTGTCAGACACAATTGGCACATCCTTCATCCTATAAACAACCTTAATCTCTTTTTCGTTAAGCAGCGACTGAAGTTCCAGCAGTACATCTTCACAGCAGAGAGTTAGAGATATCCTTTCCAAGCGATAGTCAACATGGGATACCTTTAGTCTTGCATAAAATAGTATCTGTTCAACATTGTCACTAATATTGATTCTTGCATGCTCAAGCCTTTGATAGGCAAGCTGGGACATTTCCTCCTTGCGATTTTCCAAAACCAAGGCTGCCAAAGAGATTGGTGTTTTTATCTCATGAACCCATCCTTCGATGAATTCTTCATAATCCAAGGCTTGTAGCTTGGCCTCCTCGAATTGATCGTTTAAGCTGCGCAGCCTATCAGCTAGATACTTTACCTTTTCTTTATGAAGCTCTCCAATAGCTTCTATAAGCTCTGCTTCATGCTCCTTAGAAGGTTCTCTTAAAAAGTTGTAAAAGCTTTTGTCCTGCTTTCCCTGTTTCTTAGAAACAATAAGTACTCCAAACAAAATGCTGATTATGGAAAAAATAATCATGCTTCCTGCTAGGAGTCTAAAGGTTTCTGGATATGCAAGCCAAGCCAGTAAAATAAAAAAGACATTGCTTATACAAAGAAGTAGTATCCAAGGACGGTATTCCTTTATAATATTTAGAAAAGCTCTTAGCATCACTCACTATCTCCTCTAACTAATTGATAGCCAATTCCCCTCACGGTTTTGATTCTATTATGCAGCCCTAGCTGTTCAAGAGTCTTACGCATTCTCGTCATATTAACTTGAAGAATGTTCTCATCCACGTATTGGCTGCTCCCCCACAGCAGGTTAAAAAGCTCTTCTTTTTTTACTGTTGAAGGTGCGGCTTTAAGCAAAGCCTTCATAATGATTCCTTCATTTTCCGATAGTGAAATTGAATTATTATATGCATATAATATATTTGCCTTCTCATCCAGCTGAAAATCACCTGCATCCAAAAGAACCTGCATATTTGCATAAAGATTAATAAGCTTTTGAAGTCTAGCAACCAACCGTTTAGGATGGCAGGGTTTTGTTAAATAATCATCTGCGCCTAAATCTAAGGCATGCAGTTCATCTCTAAGCTGATTACGCGAAGTCAGCACTAATACAGGTCCTATTCCCCGAGCCTTTAGTGCACGGCAAATATCAAAGCCTGAAAGCGTTGGCAAATTTAAATCTAATATAATCAATGAAGGAGAAGCTGAAGCAATATCTTCCAATACAGTACTGAAAGAGGAGATACACTCAACAGAATATCCCTCTTTCTCTAATATGCTTTTAAGCTCTTCACGTAAAAAGACATCGTCCTCCACAATTACTATCTTTTCCACTGTCACTACCCCTATCAAATTTCTTTTAATTTCTTGATTTCTTCATCGCTCTTTCGTTGAATCATACATATATAACAAATTTCAAAAACTACAAATACAATTATAGCAACTGATACTGCTAAAATTATGGTGCTAATTTCTAAATTTGAAGCCTTAGGTATAACAAGAAAGGCTCCTAGCATGGACCACATACCAAACACTGAACTTATTAAGGCTGCCGAAATAACTAAGCCGAAATACCACCAGATTTGAACCCGCGCTGAAGAGCATATAGCTTCAACACTTGCCCCCAGCATAGCCACTGTGGAATATCTGTGTCTTGTGCTTCTTTGCTGCATAAGAAATTTTAAACCTAAAACTGTATTTGCTATAATTAGAAACATAATGCCCAAATAAAAGGTTGTATAGCTTCCTGCCACAATATAAAACAGCTGTCTGCCCATGCTTGAAAGATAGCTTTCATAATCTAAGCCTGATGTACTCAGCAGGTTATCTACCTCATATACAGACTGCATAAGACCTTTTTCCTTAACAAAATCCGAGTCTAAAACCATATTCCACAAAGATGAATCCATAGAACTTCCAGAGAAGGCATTATATATATCGTCCTTAACAATCAAAGCGTATGAAAGAGTGATAGCTCTATCTGCTACAATGCTGCTGGTATATAGTGCAGGTATTAATTTATATTGCTTTTTCCCAATACTAACTGCTGGATTAGCTTTTAAAGCCTCTCTAACTATATCATGAGAATGTGAAAATTCCTCGCTAGAATACATTGCAACTTCATGCTCTCCCAATTCAATAGGAGCCTTGTTATTAGATTTTAGCAATGCATTGTAGCTGGAGAGCGAAATTAAATAAGGCCTGGAAGGAGGAGCCAAATAGCTTAATATATTATCTTTTTCCTGCGAGTTTTTTCCTTTAGAAATCTCTTCTGTAAACTCAGACCAGGAAAACACACTTGCTGTATCTTCTGACTTCTCTGCCTCAGAAGGACGAAAGTGTCCAAGTTTCATAGCATAATAGTCTTTTACATAAGGCTTTAATTTATCAGAATTAAGAACTGAAGCAATTTCTTTTTCCGATGCAGTAAAAGTAAAATCTACTGTTCTTTTGGAGGCTGCACCTCTATTTAATGTTGTGGAAATTCCAAAAGCAAAGCAAACCATTGCCATAAGAATTAACAGTGACGATATAGCAAGGGAACTCCATTGATTTAGAACATTTTCTTGAAGCTGCCTTCCCGTAAAAATAAATAGGCCTGAAGAAGAACTGCTTTTACGTTTTATCCAAGCTCCAATTAAGCTTCCAAGCCCGCGAAAAAGCGTAAAGGTTCCACAAATCCCAAGGACCAATATTAATAAAAACATCCTATAATCAAGGCTGCGCAAATATAAAACCGCCAATACATAAGCTGCGCAAAGCAAAGCTAACCCAATCAATAAACTAATGCTTACCCATACAGCAGGAAGAATTCTCTGTCTTTTTTCCTTTTGCTCCTTCAGCAAGTCTACTGGTTCTTTCCTGCTAAGCTTTAAGCTTAGAATAAACACAGCTAATAATTGAACCATAATGAAGCCGAATACCGTCATTCCAAGCCCAAGCCAGGAGATACGAAACCTGTGTCCGATAATGCCCATTCCAATAATTCTTGAGGTTGCCAAGCTAATTAATTCCGTTAGAAATAAAGAAGCCGGCAAACCAATCAACAAAGCTACTAAGCCATTCCACAAGGTTTCTCCCATAATCATTGCAAAAAGCTTGGTATTTTTCATACCCATCATCAAGTACATGCCAAATTCATGGCTGCGGCATTGCAATTGATATCTGTTAGCAAAATAAACTAGAAAAAACACAAAGAATAGTGAAAGGGCGTAAAGCATTGGAATCATTAGCAAAAGCTTTCCTACTGCGTCACTTTCAATGGTTTTTAAATACACCATAACATCCTGCTCTCCAAGGGAAAGAATCACATAAAAAGCAACAATAGAAATAATCAGCGAGGCAAAATACACCCCGTTTTCTTTTCTAGTCTTACGGCTGTTTGTCTTAATAAAATTAAAGAACATTGCTGCTTCCTCCTCCCAGCTGCGCCATAACAGTTAATATGCGCTCATAAAAGGAGTTCTGAGTTTCACCGGGCATTTTTCTTCTAAGCTCATGAAAAATCACACCATCTTGAATAAATAGAATTCTTGAGCAAAAGCTTGCTGCATTGGCATCATGAGTAACCATCAAAATGGTGGCTGCCTCTGTCTGATTTATAGAGGACAGCTTTTCCATCAGTATTTTTGCATTTTTGGTGTCTAAAGCGCCAGTTGGCTCATCTGCAAGCACAATGCTTGGGTTTGAAATCAATGCTCTTGCTGCAGCAACCCTTTGCTTCTGTCCTCCTGACATTTGAGAAGGAAATTTATTCAACACCTCTTCAATATCAAACTGTTTCGAAAGCTTCTGAAGCTGCAACTCTTGTTTATTAGGATTCTCTCCATGGATAGACAAAGGCAAAATAATATTTTCTCTGGCAGTTAAATTATCTAAAAGCTCAAATTCTTGAAACAAGTAGCCAATTTTACTACCTCTATATTTTGCTAGACGACTTCCATTAAAGGAAGAAATATTTTGACCATTAAGCAGTATTTGTCCAGATGTAGGCTTAAGCATAGTTGCTATACAGTTAAGCAAGGTAGTCTTGCCTGACCCGCTAGCACCCATTATTCCTAGAAACTCACCAGAAAGAACATCAAAGGTAATCCCCTTTAATGCGGCTGTTTCACTTTGCCCTTGTCCATATATTTTGCGTACTTCCTGAACTTGAAGCAGCTTTTCTGAAATTTTCATATTATATCCTCCTCAACTTTTATCACTTAGTTTTCCTTTATTAATACCATACAATAAGAAATTGCCAATTAACACTTACAGTTGTTGTAAGGTTTGTGATGAGAGGAGTAGCTCCTTTATTTAATTCTTGATAATTATTATACCTCATAACCCCTTATATCAGTTAATTTTCTTCTCTTTTAGTAGAAATTATATTTCAAGACTATATGCCGCCGCCAATACTTAGTAACTTATTTGAAAATTCTTTCATATACTAGTATTACATCAATTTTGTTTTGAGGTAAAATATGAAGGTTGTTATTATAGGCGGTGGCTGGGCCGGCTGCGCTGCTGCTATCACAGCTAAAAAAGCCGGTGCTGAAGTTTCCATATATGAAAAAAGCGACTTGCTTCTTGGAGTTGGCAACGTAGGCGGAATAATGAGAAATAACGGAAGATATACCGCTGCAGAAGAGCTGATAAATTTAGGTGCAGGAGATTTAATACAAATTACAGACAGCAATGCCAGACATAAAAACGTGGACTTTCCTGAACATAAGCATGCTACACTGTGTGATGTAAACAGACTTGAACCAGAGGTTCGAAGACATCTGTTAAATTTAGGAATAGAAATTAACCTGACAACTAGAGTGTCTAATGTAGAGATGGAAGACAAAAAAATAAAAGCCTTAAGGCTCTCAGACAATACTAAGGTTGAAGGAGATATGTTCATCGATTGTACTGGCTCAACAGGTGCTATGGATAATTGCGCTAAATACGGCAACGGCTGCGTTATGTGTGTTCTTAGATGTCCTACCTTTGGTCCTAGGGTTAGCATAAGTGCAAAGGCTGGTGTTCAAGATATTGTTGGTCAGAGAGCCAACGGTACCCCTGGCGCTTTTAGCGGCTCCTGCGAGGTTTCCAGAGATAGCATTTCAGAAGAACTGCTAAAGGTATTAGATGAAAAAGGTGTAGCAGTATTGAAAGTGCCAAAGGAAGATATAAATCCGGAGAAGCTAAAACTAAAGGTTTGTCAGCAGTATGCTCTTGATGAATTTGCTGAAAACCTTGTACTGCTTGATACGGGACACATTAAGGTTATGTCACCCTTCTACCCTCTTGAAAAGCTTAGAAAACTTCCTGGCCTTGAAGATGTAAGATTTATGGACCCTTATTCCGGCGGTGTAGGCAACTCCATAAGGTATTTAGCTGCTGCTCCAAGAAACAACGCCTTAAAGGTTGTAGGAGTTGAAAATCTCTTCTGTGCTGGAGAAAAATCCGGTTTCTTTGTAGGTCATACTGAGGCTATGTGTACTGGTTCCTTGGCTGGACATAATGCTGTTAGATACTTTTTAAATCTGCCTCTGCTTGTACTTCCAAATGAAACTGCAATAGGAGATATAATCTACTATTCAAACTACAGACTTACAACCTCTGAAGGCAGAAAAGTAAGGCACACCTTCTCAGGTGCAGAGTATTTTGAAAGAATGAAAAAGCTTGGTTTATACAGCACGGACAATGAAGAAATCAAGAATAGAATCGAAGACTTAGGTCTAACTAATGTTTTTAATAAAAAGTTCATACAATAAAACAAAGTGGAGAGAAATCTCCACTTTAATTATATATTACTATTTCATTTTCTACTTGATAATACTTGCAAATTTATTGTCCATCAAGTCTTCACTAGCGCAGCTTACTGCACAATTGTAGAAGTAGTTTATTATATCGCTTCTCTTAATAATCCCTATAAATATGCCTTCGTCGTCTGTTACAGGCACAAAATTTTGATTGATTGCTAAATTCAACAGACTTTCCATATCCGCATTTATCGAAACTGGTTTATTGTTTGTTCTTCTTTCAATATTTGATACCTTTACGCTGCTGGTATCCTTAATGTTTAGTTCGGGGGTATTCTTAAGCTTCCAAAGCAAGTCACCTTCAGTTATTGTTCCTACATACCTTCCCTTATCATCGATAATTGGAACTGCGGTATACCTATGATACTCCATTCTTTCAAGAACCTGCCTCATTGAGGAGTTTATATTCTCATAGACAACCTCACTTTTAGGTGTAAGAAAAAATGCTATATTCATATCGTATCTTTCTCCTATACCTTTTTTGTTTCAATATTTTTTACATCTCTATTTTAACACATTTCTTTAGAGTTTTGTCCAAAAAGTTTTAAAATTAACAAATACTTTTCACAAAATTTAAGAGCAGTTCATTAGAGAAACTGCTCTCAAAATATTAATTAATGCATTCCTTTTTCAAAGTTTTCTTCGCACTTGCCTGTATCTCCAGGTGTTCCTTCAAAGGCATTTATATACATCTGTTTTATTTCGCAGATTAAAGGATATCTTGGATTTGCTCCAGTACATTGATCATCAAAGGCTGACTCTGCCATCTCATCTAAAGTACCATAGAATTTCTGCTCGGAAACTCCTGCATCCTTTATTGTCTTTGGTATATGAATCTTAGCCTTTAATTCGTCAATAGCCCTAATAAGGTTTTCTATCTTTTCCTCTTCATTAGAGCCGCCTAGTCTTAAATAGTCAGCTATTTGAGCATATCTCCACTTTGCATTTGGATATTTGTATTGTGGGAAAGCTGTTTGCTTTCTTGGGTTGTCTGAGGCATTAAAGCGTATAACTTCGTTTATTAACATTCCATTTGCTATCCCATGGGGTACGTGATGCATTGCACCTAGTTTGTGAGCCATTGAGTGACAAACTCCCAGGAAGGCATTTGCAAAGGCCATACCTGCTATGGTTGAAGCATGTGCCATTTTTTCTCTTGCCTTTACATTTTCAGTTCCTTCATTATAAGCCTGAGGAAGATATTTAAATATTAATCTCATAGCTTCTAGTGCTAATCCGTTGGTATATTCAGACGCCAATACAGAAACATAAGCCTCTATGGCATGAGTTAAAGCATCTATTCCTGAGGCTGCTGTCAGGCTCCTAGGCATTCTCATCATAAGCTCTGCGTCTATTATTGCCATGTCTGGTGTTAGTTCATAGTCTGCTAATGGATACTTGACTCCAGTTTTCTCATCGGTTATTACAGCAAAAGGAGTAACTTCTGAACCAGTTCCTGCTGAGGTTGGTATAGATACCATCATGGCTTTTTCACCCATCTTAGGGAAGGTATATACTCTCTTTCTTATATCCATAAACCTCATTGCCAAATCCTCAAAGCGTACTTCTGGATGCTCGTATAATACCCACATGATTTTTGCGGCATCCATTGGAGAGCCACCGCCTACAGCAACTATTACATCAGGTTTGAAGGTAGCCATTTCGTGAGCGCCCTTTCTTGCTGTAGCTAGTGTTGGATCAGGTTCTACATCAAAGAATATCTTGAATTCAATTCCTATATCCTCAAGCACGTCTGTAACAAGATCAACAAAACCTAAATCAAACAATACCTTGTCTGTTACAATGAAAGCTCTTTTTTTATGCATTTCCTTAAGCTCTCTTAAAGCTATGGGAAGGCATCCAAATTTAAAGTAAATCTTTTCAGGCACTCTAAACCAAAGCATATTTTCTCTCCTCTCAGCCACGCTCTTTATGTTCAGAAGATGTTTAACTCCTACATTTTCCGAAACAGAGTTTCCGCCCCAGGAACCGCAGCCAAGTGTTAGAGAAGGTGCAAGCTTAAAGTTGTATATATCTCCAATAGCCCCTTGTGAAGCAGGCATATTTACGATAGTTCTTCCAGTTTTCATAACAGCTCCAAATCTTTCAATTCTATCTCTTGATTTCAATTGGTCTGTATATAAAACTGAAGTGTGCCCAAAGCCTCCAAGTTCTATAAGCTTAACCGCTATAATCATAGCGTCATCAAAGTTTTTCGCTCTATACATTCCAAGCACAGGAGAAAGCTTTTCATGGGCGAAGGCTTCCTTCAAATCAACTGAATCCACCTCTCCTATAAGTACCTTTGCCGTTTCAGGAACTTCTACTCCAGCCATCCTTGCAATTCTATATGCAGTCTGACCTACTATTTCAGCATTTAAGGAGCCGTTTTCCTTTAATATCACCTTTCTAACCTTGTCAATCTCATCATCCTTTAGTATGTAGGCTCCCCTTTCCTTAAACTCTTCTCTTACCTTTTCGTAAACCTCATCCATAACAATTACAGATTGTTCTGAAGCACAAATAACTCCGTTGTCAAAGGTTTTGGAAAGAAGTATAGAGCTGACTGCCATCTTAAGGTGAGCAGTTTCATCAATAATAGCAGGAGTATTTCCTGCACCTACGCCTATAGCTGGCTTTCCTGAGGAATAGGCTGCTCTAACCAAGCCTGGTCCGCCTGTGGCAAGGATAATGTCGCTTTCCTGCATCAATACATGTGTCATATCAAGAGAAGGTTCATCAATCCAGCTTATAATTCCCTCTGGAGCTCCTGCTTTAACTGCCGCCTCCAGGATAACCTTAGCTGCTGCTATTGTTGATTTTTTAGCTCTTGGATGGGGAGAAAAAATTACAGCGTTTCTTGTTTTAAGAGCTATAAGTGATTTAAAGATAGCTGTGGAAGTTGGATTTGTAGTTGGAATTACTGCTGCTACAACTCCTATTGGTTCAGCAACCTTTTCTATTCCAAAGGATTCATCCCTGCTTATAACTCCACAGGTCTTTTCATCCTTATATTGATTGTATATATACTCGGCAGCAAAATGGTTTTTAATAACTTTATCCTCAACGATACCCATTCCTGTTTCATCCACTGCCATTTTAGCAAGCTCAATTCTAGCATTGTTAGCAGCCATTGCTGCCTGTCTGAATATCTCATCCACCTGCTCCTGACCGTAGGTAGAGTATTTCTTTTGAGCTTCCCGAACTTCCTTAATCCTTAGTATTAATTCATCTACATTTGTAACTGCCATACTTTGCACCTCTCTATTAAAAATTATCCACAGATATATTATGTGTAATAAAATTTTTTTTAAATATTATTAGAATCTAAAATTTACACTTGCATATTTATTACTTTTGTTGCATAATTATTCTATTGAGAGCTAATAATAATACATTTAGTACTTTAAGGAGGTAATTATGAAAGAAAAGATTAAATCAGAAGTTAAAAATCTAATGAAGGAGCTTGAAGATATAAGTAAATATCTTTACGATAACCCGGAGCTTGGTCATAAGGAAGTTAAAGCTGCCGCCCTTCTTGAGAATTTTCTTGAGGATAAAGGTTTTACTATTGAGCATGGAATCTGTGGGTTGCCTACTGCCTTTAAAGCTGTCTACTCAAGCCAAAAGCCAGGTCCAAAAATAGGCTTTCTTTGCGAGTATGACGCTCTCCCTGGCATAGGTCACGGCTGTGGCCACAATATGATTGCAGCCATGGGCGTTGGTGCTGCACTGGGATTAAAAAGTGTTTTAAATACAATCGGAGGAAGCATTATTGTGTTTGGAACACCTGCAGAAGAAACAGATGGAGGAAAAGTAACCCTAGCGGAAAATGGAGCTTTTGACGGCTTAAGCGCAGCAATGCTTGCTCACCCCTCTGCAGTTACAAAAGAAAGCGGCAGAACTTTGGCACTTAATGCTTACAGATTTGAGTTCTTTGGAAAAACAGCTCATGCTGCAGGCTGTCCTGAGAAAGGAATAAATGCGTTAGATGCTGTAATTTCAACCTTCAACAGCATAAATGCGCTAAGACAGCATATTACAAAGACCACTAGAATTCACGGGGTTATAAGCGATGGCGGCAAAGCGCCTAATGTTATTCCAGACTACGCGGCTGCTAATTTTTACGTTAGAGCAGCGACGAAAAAAGAGCTTCAAGAAGTTTCTGCAAAGGTTATAAACTGTGCAAAAGCAGCCGCTCTATCAACAGGAGCTGAATTTAAGCTGTCAACCTTTGAGCTGTCTAATGATGATTTAAAAACCAATGAGGCACTGTCAGCGGCCTTTAGCAGAAATTTAATGCTTTTAGGAGAAACAGAAATTGAAAAAGCAGATGCACCAAGCGGTTCTTCTGACATGGGAAATGTAAGCTACAAGGTTCCTTCAATTCATCCTATGATAGGCATGGGGAAAAAGGACTTGGTTGGACACACAGTAGGCTTTGCTGATTGGACCCAATCTGAGCAGGGTAAAGAAGCGCTTTATAAGGGTGCCTGTGCATTAGCTCTTACAGGCTATGATGTAATAGCTTCTCAAGAGCTTCTTAAGCAAATTCAAGATGAATTTTACAATAATTAATTCTAAATTCATGCATACTTATACATATTTATTAATAATATTAGGGGGTTAAAAAATGTTAAATATAAAAAAAATTGTAGTTTTTATTATCTTTGCTTTAATACTTATTCTACCTGGCTGTTCCAAAAAATCTGACATAACAATGCAAGTTAAGGCTCAGCCTGAAAAGCAGCAAACTGAGGTTGATAAAATAAAACAGTCAGGAAAAATAGTTCTAGGAACAAGTGCCGATTGGCCACCTTCCGAATTTCATAAGGAAATTGACGGGAAAGATACTATTGTAGGTTCCGATATATCAATTGCACAAGAAATTGCTAAAGACCTTGGTGTACAGCTGGAAATTAAGGATATGCGTTTTGATGGGCTTCTTGCAGCTCTTCAAGCTGGAACTGTAGATTTTGTTTTGTCTGGAATGGCACCTACTGAGGAAAGAAAGCAAAGCGTAGATTTCTCCGATATTTATCATAAGGGCGACCAAGGAATTATAATTAAGACTGCTGATAAAAATCAAATAAAAAACCTTGCAGATCTTAAAGGCAAAAAAATTGGAGTTCAAAAAGGTTCAATGCAGGTTAAAATTGCAAAAACTCAAATAGAAAATCCTGATTTAAAGGAATTAGGAAAGGTTTCTGATTTAGTACTTGCATTAAAAACAGGCAAGGTTGATGCTGTGCTTTGCGGTGTTGAAGTAGCAAAGGCCTATGCTAAAAACAATGATGATATAAGCTTAATGGATGTAAAGCTTAAGGCCGAAGCTGAAGGCGCTGCAGTTGCTTTTAAAAAGGGAAACCCTAACTTAATTGCCGAAATCAATAAAACTATAAAGAGATTAACAGAAACAAATACAATTGAAGAGTTTATAGCTGAAGCTCAGAAATTGGCTGAGTAGCTATAAAAATATCTTCCTGCTTTAAACAGGAAGATATTTTTATGCTCCAAAGAAATTAAAACTATTATAAAAATTCAACGATCTTTTAGCGACGATTCTCACGGCTTTATAATCTTCAGAAGTGCAAACAATTAAAGCAACAAAAGTACCTACTACAGGTATCATCTTAGAAACCAAGTTCTTTACTGATCTTCTAACTATGGCTGCCCCTAAATTTTTTAGCAGTCCATATAAAAATTTCTGTGATTCATCTCTTAGAAGCTTTTCCTCAATAACTCTCATTCTCTTATCTTTAAGCTCTTCTTCCTTAAATCCAAAAATAATTTTAAGCGCTCTATAAACTTCAAGATTATTTGCCTTATCTATTGGTCTTCCATAGAGAACTGATAAATCATATAGTAAACATATTTGAAAATAAGCCAAGCAAGTTAATTCCTCAAAAGTAGCATAAGGTGCAGTAAATATTCCTAGTATTCCCCCTGCCGAACCAAGTACAGCCCCAACTGAAATTCCATAATTACAGTAATGGGCAATTAGCTTTCTGGCTATTAAATCTTTGTCTTTAGTTTCATAAGCAGCTTCAAGTGATTCTAATGTTATGCTTTTGCCTCTATTATCTAGAACCTTCTTATAAACATTAGCAAACCATGTACCACTTTTTCTATCATGTCTTGATAATCCATTTATAAGTTCATCCTTTAATTTTTGAATATCCTGCTTAATGTTTGGATTAGCTTTCTTAATTGCTGAAAAAACCTGCACAGCTTCAATTTTTGTTAATACTTCATCTTTGCTTAGTTTACCGCTTCTTTCCATAGCCCCTCCAAAATTAACTTAAAAATCCATATGTACACTATAATTATCGTTATCTTTATGGAAAACTAAAGTAAAAAATGATAATTTTAAAAGACTGCAAGCATAAAGCCTGCAGCCTTTTAAAATTACTCTTCTATATTTCCTTCAAAAGCATTTATATACATTTGCTTAATTTCACTTATCAATGGGTATCTTGGGTTAGCTCCTGTACATTGATCATCAAAAGCCTGCTCAGACATATCATCTAAAGTAGCATAGAACTTTCTTTCTGAAACCCCTGCTTCCTTTATTGTCTTAGGCATTCCAACTGCTGCCTTTAATTCACCAATAGCCTTGATTAGAAGTTCAACCTTTTCTTCTTCAGTGTTTCCACCAAGATTTAGGTAATCAGCAATCTTAGCATATCTAGTCTTTGCAACTGGATATTTGTATTGTGGGAAAGCAGCTTGCTTTCTTGGGTTGTCAACAGCATTAAATCTTATTACTTCATCTATCATAAGAGAATTAGCAACTCCGTGTGGTATGTGGTGTGCCGCCCCTAGCTTATGAGCCATTGAGTGACATACTCCAAGGAAGGCATTAGCAAAGGCCATCCCAGCCATTGTTGAAGCATGAGCCATTTTTTCTCTTGCCTTTATATTTGTAGTTCCTTCGTTGTAGGCACCTGGCAAGTATTTAAATATTAATCTTATAGCTTCTAAAGCCATTCCATTTGTATATTCTGAAGCAAGTACTGAAACATAAGCTTCTAAAGCGTGTGTTAAAGCATCTATACCTGAAGCTGCTGTTAAGCCTCTTGGCATCTTCATCATAAGCTCAGCATCTACTATTGCCATATCTGGAGTTAGCTCGTAGTCAGCAAGTGGATATTTAACTCCTGTCTTCTCATCAGTTATAACTGCAAATGGAGTTACTTCTGAGCCAGTTCCTGCTGAAGTTGGGATAGCAACCATCATTGCCTTCTCTCCCATAGTTGGGAACTTGTAAA
This sequence comes from Clostridium swellfunianum, assembly GCF_023656515.1. Taxonomy (NCBI): domain Bacteria; kingdom Bacillati; phylum Bacillota; class Clostridia; order Eubacteriales; family Clostridiaceae; genus Clostridium; species Clostridium swellfunianum. Next base: position 1,697,220 of record NZ_JAMOFV010000006.1, on the reverse strand, counting down.
CTCTCTTTCTTATATCCATAAATCTCATAGCTAAATCTTCAAATCTTACTTCTGGATGCTCATAAAGAACCCACATAATCTTTGCAGCGTCCATTGGTGAACCTCCACCAACAGCAATTATTGTATCTGGTTCAAAGCTCTTCATTTCAGCGGCACCTTTTCTAGCTGTAGCTAGTGTTGGGTCTGGTGCAACATCATAGAATACTTTATAGTCTATTCCTGATTCCTCTAAAACTTTGATAACTACATCAACAAAGCCTAAATCATATAATACCTTATCTGTTACGATGAATGCCTTTTTCTTTCCTAGGTCTTGTAATTCTCTTAAAGCAACTGGCAAGCTGCCATATTTGAAGTAAACTTTTTCTGGAACTCTAAACCAAAGCATGTTCTCTCTCCTCTCAGCTACGTTCTTAATGTTTAGAAGATGCTTAACTCCTACATTCTCTGATACGGAGTTTCCGCCCCAAGAACCGCAGCCAAGTGTTAGTGATGGCGCTAATCTAAAGTTGTATATATCTCCAATAGCACCTTGAGCAGATGGCATATTTATTATTGTTCTACCAGTTTTCATAGTAGCACCGAACTTTTCTACTCTATCCTTGCACTTAACTTGATCAGTATATAAAACTGAAGTATGTCCAAATCCACCAAGTTCAACTAGTCTAGCAGCCTTTTGAAGTGCTTCCTCAAAGCTCTTTACTCTATACATTCCAAGTACTGGTGATAATTTTTCGTGTGAGAAAGCTTCGTCTAATTCTACAGATTCAACCTCACCTATTAATACCTTGGCATACTCTGGCACTATAATTCCTGCCATTTGAGCTATTTTGAAAGCAGATTGTCCAACGATATCAGCATTCAATGCTCCATTTTCCTTTAATATAGTCTTTCTTACCTTATCTAATTCATCGCCCTTTAAAAAGTATGCTCCTCTTTCGATAAATTCATTTCTTACTTCTTCATATACTTCATCCATAACAACAACTGTTTGCTCAGATGCACATATAACTCCGTTGTCGAAGGTCTTTGAAAGAAGTATTGAGCTTACTGCCATTTTTAAGTGAGCTGTTTCATCTATTATAGCAGGTGTATTTCCTGCACCAACACCGATTGCTGGCTTTCCTGATGAGTAAGCTGCCTTAACCATTCCTGGACCACCTGTAGCAAGAATTATGTCTGCATGAGCCATAACTACTTGAGAAAGCTCCACTGTTGGTTCATCTATCCAACCTACTATACCTTCTGGTGCTCCAGCGTTAACAGCTGCTTCTAAAACTATCCTTGCAGCCTCTATTGTAGACTTCTTTGCTCTTGGGTGTGGGGAGAAGATAATACCATTTCTTGTCTTTAAAGCTATTAAAGCTTTGAATATAGCTGTTGAAGTTGGGTTTGTTGTTGGTACTACAGCAGCGATAACCCCTATTGGTTCAGCTACCTTTGCTATACCAAAAGCTTCATCAGTTTCGATAACTCCACAGGTCTTTTCGTCCTTATACTGATTATATATATATTCAGAAGCAAAGTGATTCTTAATAACCTTGTCTTCAACTATTCCCATTCCTGTTTCTTCAACGGCCATCTTAGCAAGCTTTATTCTTGCGTTATTTGCAGCCATAGCAGCTTGTCTAAAAATTTCATCAACTTGTTCTTGTGAATATGTGGCAAACTTTCTTTGAGCCTCTCTAATCTGCTCAATTCTTTGCATTAACTCTTCTACATTTGTCACTTTCATTTTACAGCCTCCTTTTATATTAACTCCTGTGTCAGCTTCCTTATGGAAAGTCTTGACCGCATTGGATAGTTAAATCTTTAACATGATTTTATTTTATACTATATCTATTAAAAAAGCAATAAAGTTTGTTAAAAAAAATACAATTTATTTTTTTTTTTTATCATTCGCTGTTTTGGTGCTAGAACAAGCCATGAACGCTAGAACTGTAAACGTTTGAAGCATCTATAGTAACTTTTTTCCTTATCTATTTTATTTATTTTAATTGCAAAATTTTCAATAAATTGTGATTATTTTAACCATCTTGCAATTAAGAACAGTTTAGGCTCCTTGGTGTAGTTATTTTTTTAACATAGTATACGTAAAAAGAACAGGCTTGACCTATTATTCAAACCTGTTCTTGTATTCATCTAATTGCCTTATAGTATCTAGTTCCTCATCTTCTTTCATGTATTGCTCAAAGAAGTTATTTTGTTCAATTGACTTTATTACATCCTGAAAGGCCTCCTGCAATTTATTCAGGTGTACATAAAAACACGCTCTATTATAATATAAAAAACCTTCCTCAGGATTATTTTCTATTCCTTGGCTAATAATCCTGACAGCTTCCTCAAATTTATTTTCTTCTCTATATATAACTGCTAAGTTTAAAAAACTAAAGGCATATTCCGCATTTTGATTTATTGACTTGTTATAGTATTCTATACTCTCAGCTTCTCTTCCAAGCTTATTTAATACTACGCCCATATTAAACAATGCTTTATAATGTGTCTGATTTAATAAAACAGCCTTTTTAGTATATTCTAAGGCAATCTCATTTTCCTCTAATTCTTCATAAATAACACCTAAATTAACATGGGCCCAAAAATCATTGGGAACTAATTTTATAACTTTTTTATAGTTTTCTATAGCCTTGGCTGTTTCTCCTAGTTCATCGTAGACATTTGCTAGAAAAAAATAAGCTCTATCGTAACCCTCATCCAGTTCTATAGCCTTTTTATAATACTTTACAGCTTCTTTGTATTCTTTCTTCTCATCGTAAAGTACGCCAATTCCATAGTAGGCTCTCGGCTCCTTTATGTCCAGCGATATTACTTCCATAAATTTTTCTTCTGCATCTTTAAATAGTTGAAGCTCTGAATAAAGCAGAGCTATGTCTAGTATTAATTCTATATCAGTCTTTCCAAATTCAGTATTGTACGCTTTGTCATAAAACCTTAGAGCCTTGTCATATTCTTTACCAGCTATAAAGCTGCGTGCTAAATTAATGTAGTTTTCAAACATATAACTATTGTTAGTCATATAAACACCTATTCTTATTGAATATTTAAATCCCGTAGTTTATTTGAAAATTTAAGTGCATCCTCTGGATTATCGTCAACAAGCTTATACAAACTTTCTCCTTCAGGGGCTGGATAATAATAGCTTAAATTATTATCGTCTGAAACATATTCAATTACACCTAGTACTGCAGGCTTCCATCCATTCTCTATTAAAGTTTCAAAAATATTTTCTTTAGTAAGAATCTCAACAGATTCTGGAGTAAAGCTTTTGTTCCATAGATTACTCCAACCTTCATCAAAATTAAATTCCGAAAGCTGCTCAAGACTAATCTTTTCCTCAGTATTAAGCTGCCCCCTCATCTCACTGACTCTTATTTTTCCAAAGCTTTTAATTATGTAGCTGTATTTATATTTGCCCTTAGTTCTAGTATAAAGCTTATCGAATTCCTCTACCTGCCAACCGCTTTTTACAAGCTGTGCATCGGTAAAGGCTGTAGTCATATTAACCTTAAAAAGAATTGCTTTCATCCAAATTCCACCTTCTCACCACAAACAATAAGCATATTATATCATAAAATTTAAAAAAGTATTAACCAATTTAAAGCATATATCATAAAATATAATGTAATCTTTATAAAAGGAGTATGAAATGTACAACGACGATTTCCGTGAATATGATTATTTGGACGAAATTGATAACCAAGATGAGTTCAATGAATTTGACGAAAACAATGAACTTGACGAGTTTATCGAACCTGATGAAATTAGAAATGAATTTGCTGATGAAGATGAGTTTGTAGAATTTATACCACCCTACAGTTGTCCTTATTATCGTCAGCTTTTCCCTGGAGGAGGCTTTACACCACCAAGACCTCCATTTGGACCTCCTGGCGGCGGACCTGGTCAACCCTTTGGCCCTCCTGGCGGACCACAAGGTGGACCTCCCTCTGGACCACCACCTAGCTTTACTCCTTCACAAGCACAAGCTAAAACATTGGGAGCTGGCCCTGGCGGAGTAAGCACTTATGCTGTTGACGCTGGCTCTTTAAGACCTTGCAGGTTTAGATTTGTTTATATATGGCTTAGAAATGGAAACTCCTTCTGGGCATGGCTAACCTTCGTTGGCAGACGTTCTGTATCTGGTTACAGATGGAACGGCAGACGCTGGGTTTACTTCGGAATTGATACTAGAAGAATAGTTGCTTTTGTTTGCTATTAAAAGAAAAAGTTTAATCCCGAACTAACTTTTAGTTCGGGATTTTAAAATTTCATTTGAATATAAATTTAGATAATTTCTTATATAAGTATTCTTTCGATTTCTATATTTCCTTAATTTCATAGAACACTAAGTATTTTTCACCTATAGGGCTATTGTTAACGTCTGTCTTATAGGCGTAACTCCATTCAAGCAGCAAGGTTTTTCCTTCTGTTATGTATCTTTTAAAAATTCTTCTTATCTTCCCTGCATATAAATACAGCTCATTTAGCTCATATTCTTTTAAAAACTTTTCATCTCCAAATATTTTTAGGTCATTCCCATCGTTTATAATTGTTACATTTTTTCTATTATGTGTAACAAGATTCCATAAATCTTTCTCAACAGCCTCAACAACAATATCTGAAGCATTTACTTGAAGAGTGCCGCTTTTCTCTGCTATAAAGTATGGATAATAAACAACCATTCCATTGTATCTATATTTGTTGAAAAAATCCTTAGCAGCTTCTAAAGCCTCTTCTGCTCTTTTTCCTACAACTCTTGGCAAGCTAAAGTCATTACCTTCATATACAGCCATTCTCACTGTCCAAAGATACTTATCGTCCAGCATGGTTGCTTCATCAAATTGTTTCCATGGCACAGCAGGAAGCCCGCTGTCTTTTAGCTCAAAAAACCCTAATAGTTTATTCAAAATTATTCACCACTCAGCAAAAATTAAATTATGTATAAAGTTGCTTAACAATTATATCATAAAAACTTACTACTTATGAGTATAAATTTTTATATGTAAAACAGCCGTACAGGTGAAACCTATACGGCTGTTAAGATTGCTAAAATTTAAGCAGCATTATTTTTTCTTTTTCTTCTGTCTATAAATATTAATGCTACACCAAGCATTACAATAATTGAACCAAGGTTAACCATAACACCCATGTCAATTTGTGATCCTGTTTGTGGAAGATCTGGTGATACAGCTTTTTCCATAACAAAATAATCACTGCAATGATTAGTCTTAAATGTGATGTATCCTTCTGAATCTACTGTAACTTCGCTTATTATTTCATAGGTATTCTTATCTGAATAATACCTATTTACATAAACAGCCTTATTAGCCCATTCCTTGCCTATAAATACTTTTACAGTAGCCTCTCCCGGAAGAGGTCCATCATAGTTAAATGAGAATGGAACTATTGTTACATCCTTTCCAACAACTGCTTTCATCTTTGCTATTTCTTTGTTCTTAAGTTCTTCTGAAACAGTTTTTAAGGATAAATCTATATCCTTTATAAGCTCTGGTTTAATGTCTAAGCCATTAAAGGTCCAACTAATTCCATCCTTTACAAATGTAACATTCTTATCTTGACCTTTTATAGCTTCGAATATTTCCTTAGCAGCAATAGAATTGCCAGTAATATCTACAACAATAGTTGATTGGTTGGATGCAGCTTTTACTGCTTCAACAACTTTTTCAGTTTCATTAGCTATTGCTCCATTATCAGCAGGAGGTGCTGAAGCAATTAAGTAGTCAATTGGAGTAACAGATAATACTTTTCCTTCTGCCTTCAAGTTTCTTAAAGCTTCAACTAGAGCTTCTCTAATTGGAACACCTGTATCCAATTGGTTCCTGCCTGCGCTAAAGTTATATCCATCGCCACCAGTAGCCATAAAATCATTTGTAACTACTGTGTAGTAGGCATCCATATCCATCTTTGTTCCGTCCATTAGGTACATAGCTGATATTCTGTCGCCTTGAGCTTTGTTTATATCATAGTAAACCTTCATACCGCTGAATTGTACCCAGCCTATGCTAGCATTAGCTATTCCATTTTCGATGTTTTTCTTTATATCAGAACCTTTAAGCTCCATCTTGAATAACGTATTGTCGAAAGGCATAACTTCATACATTTTGCCCATTGTTATATCGCCTTTAGCTATGGAAGTTCTCAATCCGCCACCATTTTGTATAGCAATTTGAGTACCAGCTTTAGCCCTCATAACATCTGAAGCCCATTGACCTAGTATTGATACGCCTGCAGCATTTTTATCATGACTTAAATCCTTATCTGTAGTTCCAAGAACTTCATTAAGAATAGGAGCAAGTTCAGTATTATACTTGTCCACTATAGCCTTAACTGAAGCATCAACAGGGAGTTCCTTAACTCTTGTGTATAAATCATCAACAGCAGGAGTAATTTTTACTATTTTGCCATTTTCGTCTTTATATATGCTTAATTTTGCTAAAGATCTTCCATTATAATATCCCTGAACAACTGGAATATTATTAACTACTCCAGCTACACTCTGGTGTGTATGAGCAGATATAACTGCATCTACACCCTTAACAGCTTTAGCAAAATCTGCTGCCTCACCTGTAATTACTTTAGCTTTATCTTGAAGAGCACCAAGGTGGGTTAATGCTATAACAACATCAACTTTCTCAGTTTCCTTCAAATACTTAGCCCACTCATTTCCAGCTGTTACTGGATCTCTAAATTCTATATTCTTAACATTTTCAGGCTTTGTTTTAAATGCAGTTTCAGGAGTAGCCAAACCTATCAAACCTATTTTAACTCCATCTTTTACAACAACCTTGTAAGGTTTAGCCCATGTAACTGGATTTCCTGTAGTTTTGCTATAGATATTTGATGCTAAGAAATCAAAATTTCCATCCTTAGTCCATTCTGAAATCCAATCCAGGCCCCAGTCAAATTCATGATTTCCTATTGCAGAAGCCTCAATACCTATAGTCTTTAACACTTCTGAAACTGGCTTACCATATTTTAAGTTAGACATTGCACTTCCTTGATAAAGGTCTCCACCAGCAACAACTAATGTGTCAGGGTTTGCTGCTCTTACTGCATTAATTGAACCTGCAAGTTTTGCAGCACCAATATCCTTGCTGCTTGATGAAGCTTCCTTCAAAGTACCATGGAAATCGTTAAAGGATACAACATCTATTTTATTCGCTGCTAAAGCCATATCATAGGTAACAGGTGCTACATTTGGAGTTCTTCCATCACCTGAAGTAGGAAGCTTTATTTTTGAAGCATTAATAAGCTTAACAGCCATTTCTCGTTGCTTAGCGTCCCAATTATTACCAACAACCTTCCAGTTATTATTTACTTCTGGCTTTATAACACCATGTTTAACATTTGTAATGTAATCTCCAATAAGTTCTCTTACACCACCTATATCTCCTTTAACATCTTTTTCAAGAAGAACAGGTTTTGCTTCGCCCTTGAAGATACCTCCATCTGCAAGAAGCTGGCTATTAGCTCTATAGTTGTTTACTGCTAAAATGAATTTTTCATCATCTCTAACTAAACTACCATCTAGCCATTTTAGGTTTGTGATTCTGCTTCCTGGAGCTTTTGTTATGTCTACATCGTAAGTAACTCCATCAAACATATCATAATTGTAGCCTCTAATATTTTCATTAAATGATAAAGTCAAGTCACCAGCCTTGTATGTATTATAGTAGGAAGCTGACCATTCCATAAACTTTCTAAGCTGAGCACCAGTAACCTCTAATTTATAAAGTGTATTGTCATACTTGTATATATTAGATACACCAGCTTTAGTAACATCTCCTGCTTTAATATTTGCAGTTGTACTAAACGCAGCTGCTGCTGAAACCTTTGCTCCTGTATAGTGCATTTGAACCTCGTTTATAAGGTCAATCATTGGAGTATCTTGTATTTGAGCAGTAGGAATCCCTTTAACTTCTTCTGCTGGAACTAAATCTCCGCCTTCAAGCTTACCAATTACTGTTCTAGCATCAGCTATAGCAGTTTCATGATAATATTTTAGTTCTTCAGCTAAAGCCTCGTCTACAGGCACAGTTTTGTCTACATTTATCAAGCTAGACTTTACGTCTGTTTTCTTATCAACAACGGAATATTTTCCATCTGCTCCCTTTGTTACCTTGATATCAATTTTTGCTAAATTTGCTCCACCGTTTAAAGGTTCAGTTATAACTGTTCCGTCATCTGACCTATTTTCAGGTATCTTTGAGTGAGCATGTCCAGCAACAATGGCTGAAAATTCAGGAATAGCCTTAGCTATAACATCTGCTCCATCATCATTTTGATACTCTTCAGTTGGACCAACGTGCATAACTGCAACAAGTACATCAACTTGTCCCTTTATAGTGTTTACAACCTTTCTCGCTTCAGTGATTGGGCTTTCTGCTTTAAAGCCTTCAAGGTTTGCAGCATCCCATTTTGTTATGTTAGGATTAGTCATCCCAACTATACCAACTTTTACTCCACCTTTTTCGATGATTTTATACCCTGCTGCAAGTGGAGTTCCGTCTGGCTTATAAACGTTTCCTGCAAGCGCTTTACCTTTAAATTGTGCCATTATTTTTTCAAGTGTTGGAACACCATAGTTAAATTCATGATTTCCTAGTGTCCAAGTATCATATTTCATCTCATTCATCGCTAATATCATTGGATGAACTTTTGTGTCCAGGTCTTTAAGAAAAATTTGATTTGAATTGTCTTGAATGGTATCACCATTATCTACCAATATAGTGTTTGGATTTTGAGCCCTTTGTGCTTTAACAACAGTTGCAAGCTGTGCGAGACTACCATTTAGATTTTCAGAGTCTGTAGCATACACATAAGGCATAAACTTACCATGTAGGTCACTAGTTGCAAGTATTTGAAGATTAACTACATCTTCACCTGCTGCCAGTACCTTAAATGGAGATACATAAGAAAGGACCATAAACATCGTCAAAACCCAAGCCGTCCACTTTTTAAATTTAAAGGATTTGAACAAATTACCTCCCCCTTCTTTTAGACTGCTTGTACAATCTAAAAATGTATTTCTAGCTTAATCAATGACTATTTAACACAAATTAAATTTCATTAATTTACCAGTGCATGTTATATTATACAACTTATTAAAATTTATGTAAATAATGTGTTAATAGAAACAAATTAATAATATTCGTTATTTATCGCTTTCATTTTTTACTTTAAATAAATAGAATTTAACTTAATTTTATAAATACGAATAATAATTTTATATTTAAGTTATTAATTCTAATCTGTTAGAATTATCCTATAGTAAAATAATAATTAGTTTGCAGCAACTAATTATTATCTAGACTTTTGTAGAAAAATAGTAGAAAATAAATAATTTAATAAATATAAATTAAAAAGCCCTGTAAGGTTTAACCTTACAGGGCTGCAACATACAAAAGAATTATCTTCTAAATCCTCTATTGTTGTTTCTTTCAGCTTTTCTAGCTCTTCTACAATCTGGGCATCTTTGTGGTTCGTTCTCGAATCCCTTTTCTTTGTAGAAAGCTTGCTCGCCTTCAGTAAATACGAATTCTTTTTGACAATCTTTGCATACTAAATTCTTATCTGCCATTTCAACATTCCTCCTTTTATAGATTTTGGATTTAAAACAGGTAAACAATGATCTCCTATAAAAGAGGAACTGTTGTTACTATTTAAATCACTTACTGAAAATTATTAATTAACAGTACTCATACATCATAACACACTTTCATATAATATACAACATTTATTTTTTATATAAAATAAATGTTGTATATTTGAAGAAATCCTGCTACTTGTTTGCTTTTTCAACCTTATAACTTTTACCTTTTATAGTCGTAGTTTTAAGCGCATCTAAAACTAAGCTTCCTTTGCCATCTAAAATATCAACATAGGTTACATAATCAAGCACATCGATAATCCCGATATTTTCAGCACTTATTCCCTTAATACTTGTGATAGCGCCTACAATATCTCCAGCTCTTATCTTCTTTTTCTTCCCAGCTCCAATGTATATCTTGGTTATTTGCTTGTCAAGATTTGCGCTTTTTTCTGTCTTAATTTTAGGTTGCTTATTATTCTTTTCTTCGAAAGCCTTTTTAGCTCTTTCTATTTCTTCCTTATAAGGTTCTTCTCCTATTGGTATGCTAAGGCCTATATATTCTTCGATTTCGCTGAGAATTTTATATTCAGAAGGTGCTGCAAGAGTTATTGCCTTTCCTTTGTTTCCTGCTCTCCCTGTTCTGCCTATTCTATGTACATAGCTTTCCTTCTCTACTGGAACATCGTAATTAATAATAAGGCTTAAGCTTTCTACATCGATTCCTCTTGCTGCTACATCTGTTGCAACTAAAAATCTAAATTCTCCTCTTTTAAAGCTCTTCATAATATCTAGTCTATCTCTTTGCTCCATGCCTCCATGAAGTGACTCACAGGCATACCCTCTATCCTTTAGATTATAGGTCAGCTTATCAACATTATCCTTTGTGCTGCAAAATATAATACAGCTATCTGGATTTTCAACATACAAAAGCTTTTGAAGAACTGTCAGTTTCTTGTCCTGCTCAACTTCATACAGCACTTGATTAATTTTTTCAGAAGTAAGGCTTTCAGGAGTAATTTCAATTTTAATTGGATTATTCATATATCTTTGGCATAGGGCTTCTATCTTTTCCTCCAAAGTTGCAGAATAAAGCATAGTTATTCTCTCACCAGGCAAAAGCCTTATTATATCTTCAACCTGATCAATAAATCCCATATTCAGCATTTTATCAGCTTCATCTATGACTAGATACTTAATGCTTTGTACATTTAAATGGCCTCTCTGAATTAAATCAAAGGTTCTTCCAGGAGTACCTACTACAACATGTACCTTTTGCTTTAGGTCTCTTACCTGAACCTCAACAGGCTGTTTTCCAAAAACAGCAGTACACCTTATTCTTTTAAACCTTCCTATGTTCGTTATATCTTCCTTAACCTGCACACAAAGTTCTCTGGTAGGAGTAAGCACTAAAGCCTGAGGTTCCTTAGCATTCCATTCTACACTTTCGCATATGGGAATACCAAAAGCTGCAGTTTTGCCGCTTCCAGTTTGGGCTTTAGCTATTATATCGTGTTTTTCCAGTCCTAATGGAATAACTTCTTTCTGCACTTCAGTAGCTTGTTTAAATCCAAGCAATTTTAGCGCCTTAAGAATTTCATCGCTTAGTCCATAATTTTCAAAATTCATATTGTCCATTTACATCAACCTCGTAATTTAATCTATTTATATAATTGACTAAAACAAAATTTAAAATTCACAAAATAAAGGATAAGATAAATTCACCTTATCCTTCAAAATTATTAAAGCTTTAACTTGGCTAAAGCCTCAGCTAAGGCTGAGTTTAATGGTTCGTCATCGGATTTGTTTTGCTGCTTAAGATATTTTGACACATCTTTCTTTGATACTTTTCCACTATCTGCTTTTTTCCTCTCATTAAATGCAGACAGTTTTTCTCTGTAGCCGCAGCTGCATACAAATATCTGTGCTTCACCTTCTCCTCTAAGCTCAAGTTTTTTATGACATTCAGGACATCTTGCATTAGTTATCTTAGCAACTCCCTTTCTATAACCACACTCCCTGTCCTGGCAAACCAGCATCTTACCTTTCTTCCCATTTACTTCAAGCATATATTTTCCGCATTCTGGACATTTTGTTCTTGTCAAATTATCATGCTTGAATTTTTCCTCGCTGCTCTTTATTTCCTTAACAACCTCTTTGGAGTAGCCTCTCATTTCATTTAAAAACGTATTTTTATTTAATACTCCTTTTGCTATTGCGCCAAGCTTGGTTTCCCACTGAGCAGTAAGCTCTGGAGATTTTAATTCTTCTGGTACCAATTCTAAAAGTTGTTTTCCCTTAGAGGTAATAAAAATATCTTTCCCTTTCTTCTCTAAAAGGAAGCTATTGAAGAGCTTTTCTATAATATCTGCTCTTGTGGCAACAGTACCAAGTCCTCCTGTTTCACCAAGAGTCTTTATTAAATTTTTATCGTTGTTTTCCATGTATCTCGCAGGGTTTTCCATAGCAGATAGTAGTGTTCCCTCATTAAATGGGGCAGGAGGTTTAGTTTCTCCTTTTGTTTGCACCAATGCCTTAATTTTGAGCACATCATTCTTATTTACGTTAGGCAGCAGCTGTTCCTGCATATCTTCCTTTGAATCTTCCTCATCAAAGTTGTTCTCATATACTTCTTTCCAGCCTTGAGATACAACAACCTTTCCTTTAGCTATAAAAAATTCCTCACTTATTTTAACTTTAATAGTAGTTTGCTCGTATTCAAAGGGAGGATATAAAACAGCTAAAAATCTCTTTACTACCAAATCGTATATCTTTCTTTCCTTGTCGTTTAGAGAGCCCAAGGAAACAGACTGTTCGGTTGGTATGATTGCATGGTGGTCTGAAACCTTGCTGTTGTCTACAAAGGATTTACTGGCTTTGATTTGTTCTCTTAAAAGCTTTGCTGCCAGCCTTGAATAAGGTCCAACACTACAGGCTTTTATTCTGTCTTTTAGGGTGTCTACTATATCTGTTGAGATGAACCTTGAATCAGTTCTTGGATATGTAAGAACCTTATGCTGTTCATATAGCTTTTGCATTAGCGACAAAGTTTCTTTTGCAGAATATCCATAAATTCTATTTGCATCCCTTTGAAGTTCTGTCAAATCGTACAGCTGTGGTGAAAAATTCTTTTTATAATCCTTTTCAATCTCAACTACCTCTGCATTTTTGCCTTTTAATGAATTCAGTATATTATCGCACTTATCCTTATCAAAAGTTTTAATATCCTTTGTTTTGCTATCCTGCCAGGTAAACTTTAGGCCTTCTGCAGAAGCAGAAATACCATAAAAGGTTTTGGGTTTGAAATATTTAATCTCTTCCTCTCTCTTTGCTATAATGGCCAAGGTTGGCGTCTGAACCCTTCCGCAGGATAACTGGGCATTAAACTTGCAGGTTAAAGCTCTAGTAGCATTAATACCCACAAGCCAGTCAGCTTCTGCACGCGCCACAGCAGAAGCATATAGATTTTCATAGTCTTTACCATCCCTAAGCTTCATAAAGCCCTCTTTTATAGCTTTATCTGTAACTGAAGAAATCCACAATCTCTTTATTTTCTTTCTTATATTTGCTTTTTCTAGTATCCATCTAGCTACAAGTTCCCCCTCTCGCCCAGCGTCTGTAGCTACAACAATTTCCTCTACATCTTTTCTATTTAAAACTTCCCTTACAACATTGTACTGTCTAGAACTTTCCTTAATAATCACAAGTTTTAATCTCTCTGGAAGCATTGGAAGGTCTTCGAGCCTCCATGCCTTATATTTTTCATCATAGGCCTCTGGATCAGCTAGGGTAACTAAATGTCCCAGCGCCCAAGTAACTATATATTTCTCTCCCTCGAGATAACCATTACCTTGCTTTTTACAGTTTAAGACTCTTGCTATATCTCTGCCAACTGAAGGTTTTTCAGCTAGAACTACTATCTTTGTCATATAAACATTCCTTCTTTCTTTAAACATACAACTTATATTACCACAAATGGATTTATTATAGAATACTTATTCAAAGCTTTAAAAACCTGTAATATTCTGTTACAATAGTTGTGGACAAAATTTTGATAAGCGAGGAGTTTCAAATTGAATAAAGTAAACGGAATTATATATGCTCTATTATCATCTGCTGCTTTTGGTTTTATGCCAATCTTTGCTAAGCTTATGTATAATAGCGGAAGCAATACGCTTACAGTACTTAGCGTTAGATTCTTGCTAGCAGCCTTTATACTCATGATATATTTTCTTATAAAAAGAATAGATTTTAAAGTAAGCAAAACTCAGCTTATTCTTTTGTGCTTAATAGGGGTTGTTGGCTATACTTCTACTGGTTTAACTTTATTTTACTCTTATAATTATGTTTCTGTAGGACTTGCCACTACCATGCACTTTATCTATCCTGCTGTAGTTATAATCTTTAACTATTTTTTCTACAAAGAAGGCTTTACTAAAAATAAAATAACTGCCCTTCTTCTTTCACTGGCTGGAGTATATGTTCTAATAGGTGTAAAAACAGAACATATCCACCTTGGCGGCGCATTTATTGCATTGCTCTCTGGCTTCACCTACGCAGGCTGTGTTATGGGTATGAATCGCAGTGAAGTTAAGGGACTTCCTACTTTAGTAAGTGTCTTCTACTTTTCATTGTCTGCTGGTTTTTCTTTACTTATTTTCACAATTCTTAGCGGAAATTTATATCTTCCTGCTAATATTGTAACTATATCTTCAGGTATTGGAATTTCGCTTATTTCAACGATTGTTTCAATAGGTCTCTTTGTTAAGGCATTAAAGATAATTGGACCTGCTTCTACTTCAATACTGGGAACTTTTGAGCCAATCGTAAGCATAATTATGGGAGTGCTTTTATTTAATGAAAAGGTAACAGTAGCTCTCTTAATAGGCACATTATTAATATTGTCCTCAGTGTTTATACTGGCAAAAGAAAAACAAAGCACTTGATATTTAAATTATCAAGTGCTTTGTTTTTTATTCCTGACCTTTAATTATTCTCTTTATATTTTCCCTATGAGTTATTATTACTAATAATGCAGCTAAGAAGGTGCCAAATTTTATTATTAGGGGGTACTGCATCAAAAACACACCTACTGAGATTACTATAGCACTTGTTATAGACCTTCTAGAGGCTACTGGTGTAATAAGTCTAAGTCCAAAGAAGGCAATAAATCCAATTAAAGCCGGTATAGGGACAATTAAAACCAAAGCTCCAAAGGTTGTAGCAACACCTTTACCCTGACCATTTTTAATAAATGGCATAGTGTCATGCCCAAGTATAGCTGCAAGTGCTGTCAGCATATATACTAAATTTACATCTATAGATATATCTTTGTTGCTAAAAGTTATAACAGCAACTAATACGGGAATAAATCCTTTTAGCACATCTCCTACAGCTGTAGCGATATAAATTAAATATTTTTGTTCTTTAGTATCTGCCGCACGGCTAGCGTTGGTACCGCCAATGTTTCCACTTCCAATCTTTCTTAGGTCCTTTCCCGTAATAGCTTTCACAACCAGTAAAGCTGTAGGTATTGAACCTAACAAAAAAGCGCAAACAAAAATAAAAATAATCATGTAAATCATCTAAAGTTCTCCTACTAATCTTTCTTTTTTGAATCAAATATGTACAGCTTGCCATTGCTTGCTGTTATGAAGCCTTTTCCCTTGAAACCTCTTTTTCTGAGCATTTTCTTTATTTCATATAACGCACCTGCATGACTTACTATTAGAATATTGCTCTCAGGTCTATTTTCAGATATTATTTGTTCTATTATCTCAGTAAGTCTCTTGATGGTTTCTGCTCTTTTTTCAGGCTGTGAAGTATAATGTCTTATCCAAGCAAATCTAGCAAATATGGCCCAAAAATGATACGGCATTTTAAAATTTAAATTTAACCATGAAGCAGTAGGTATCTCTACTAGTTTGTCAGATATTATTATCTCCCCATGATAAATTGTCTTTGCAGTAGTCATTGCTCTTGGCAGGCTGCTGCAATAACATTTTTCCCAATAGCTGTCTACAACAAGTTCGTTTGGAATAACTCCTGCCCTGTCATAATTATAAACATGTTCATTATAGTCTTTTGCTGTCATAAATCTTTTCTTCTTCAAATCAACCTTAAAGTGTCTTACTAACCCAATTCTCATAACTCTCTACATCTCCTAGCAAAAATAAATATTGATTATTACATATTATATAGTTTGCTAATATGATAAGTCTATACTTCTTAAATAATACCATGAAAAATGCATGTGAAGTATAATTAAATCTTCACATGCTTATTTAATTTAATGTTTGTTACCCCAATATTTTTGTATAAACTCATCTCTACCAGACTTTTTTCTATCCTCTACATATTCTAATGGGCTTTTAATATAAAAATCCTGATGGTATTCTTCAGCTGGATAGAAGGCACCTGCTGAAAGTATTTCAGTTACTATTGGTTTTTCAAATCTTCCTGAACCCTCCAATTCTTTCTTAGAAGCTTCTGCTTTAAGTCTTTGATCTTCATTTTCATAAAAAATAGCTGCTCTATAGGAGTATCCTCTGTCTTGGAATTGACCTTCAGCATCTGTTGGGTCAATCTGTCTCCAAAATACCTCTAAAAGTTTTTCATAACTAATAATATTAGGGTCAAAAGCTATTTGTACTGCCTCATAGTGTCCTGTGGTCTGTGATTTTACTTGTTTATATGTAGGGTTCTCTATATGTCCTCCAGTATATCCGCTTCTAGTATCAAGTACACCTTCAAGCTTTTTAAAAGGTGATATCATGCACCAAAAACAACCTCCTGCAAATGTAGCTATTTCATACTTTTGTTCGCTATCTTGTTCCATGCTGTTCCTCCTCATTATGCTTATCTTAATCATTATATTTTATAGAATAGCAAATTTTTATTAGAATTCCAATAACAAAATAATTTTTTATATTTTTGCAATTCATGATTATTTTACTTTTGTATCTTACTTGATTCTTTATACTAAACATGTTATTATATAGTTCCTAGATAGATATAAATTGTTTCTGAAATATTCGTTAAGCTCTTATTTTGAACCTACATTATAACTTTGGGAGTCCGATAATCAGTTGAGGATATGTACTTTCTTGTGAGTCCCCTTTGCGGCATTGATTGCGATAGAGACAGCTATGAGGACACCCCCCTATCGAGAGATAGGTGTCAAAATTAGAGTACCGGTATTTCGGATTTTATATTTAAAAATAAAGTCAGGCATGAGTGATTGTGTCTGGCTTTTGTTTTGCAGTATAATAATATTGTTGAACTATTTTATATGGAATGGGATGGGTGATAACGATGAAGGTACTACTTATTAATGGAAGTCCACGAGCTAAAGGCTGTACATATACTGCCCTATGTGAGATTGCAAGAGAATTGGAGAAAGATAATATCGAAACTGAAATTTTTCATGTTGGAAGCAAACCTATCCGCGGCTGCATGGCATGCGGAGGCTGCTCAAAAAATGATTCCTCAAAATGTGTATTTGACGATGATACTGTAAACATTGCTTTAGAAAAAGCAAAAGAAGCTGATGGTTTTATCTTCGGCTCACCAGTTCATTATGCTGCTGCTTCTGGTCAGATAACTTCATTTTTAGATAGATTCTTCTACGCTGGAAGTGGCTTTCAGTATAAACCTGGTGCAGCAATAGTTAGCTGCCGCCGTGGTGGAGCAACAGCAGCTTTCGAACAGCTTAATAAATATTTTACTATTGCTAATATGCCAATAGTATCCTCTCAGTATTGGAATATGGTTCATGGAAATACTCCTGAAGAGGTGCAACAGGATTTAGAAGGAATGCAGATTATGAGAACCCTAGGTAAGAATATGTCATGGCTTCTAAAATGCATTGAAGCTGGTAAAAATGCAGGTGTACCCTTGCCTGAAAAAGAACCTAGATTAGTTACTAATTTTATAAGATAATATTAAAAGAAGGCAGTAATAAGATGTTTATGCTTCAATCTTATTACTGCCTTCTTTTGCTTATTGTTTAGAATATTGCCGTTTTTTAATAACATTGTTTGCAACGTACTTGTGAAAGAACCATTCTCCTGAGCCAATGACTGCTGCAGCAATCAATGCATCCACAAAGGATATTTCTCTAGTATTCCATAAGAAGTTAAACATATAAATTACAGCTAACGCAAGCCCTATATCAGCTATTGTAGCAGTTGTGTTGTTTGTTGGAGGCAATATTAAAAGATCTCCTATTATGTATGCCAAAATTGTTACAGCCAACGATATTATAAGTATATTGCTTAATGCTAAATTAGTCATCATACCCAATATTACCTCTAATACAAGAGTAACCATTATAAATTTTATAAGTAAATCAGAAATATGTTTCATATTTTTACCTCCATTTATTCGTTTAATAATACGTAAATTAGTTTTCCTATTATTATAATAAATATCCTTTTTCTTTGCATAAACTAAATGTACTCGTCCTACAATCATTATATTGATACACTTATCATAATAAACCTCTTCCACTCAATTTCCCAAGTAAAACAAAAAGCTCTAGATATTCATCTAGAGCTTAATTATTGGCAACTATCTACTCTTCCACTTAGTCTCCCAAGCAGTACCATCGACATCTCAGAGCTTAACTTGCGTGTTCGGTATGGGAACGAGTGTACCCTCTGCATCATCATCACCAATTATGTAGTTAGAAAGAACATTATTCTTTCAAAATTGCACAGATTAAAATATATTTGGTCAAGCCCTCGACCTATTAGTATCAGTCAGCTAAATATGTTACCACACTTACACCTCTGACCTATCAACCTTGTGTTCTTCAAGGGGTCTTACTAGCTTACGCTATGAGAAGTCTTATCTTGAGGTGGGCTTCACGCTTAGATGCTTTCAGCGTTTATCCCGTCCTAACATAGCTACCCAGCCGTGCCACTGGCGTGACAACTGGTGCACCAGAGGTTAGTCCATCCCGGTCCTCTCGTACTAAGGACAGCTCCTCTCAAACTTCTTGCGCCCGCGACGGATAGGGACCGAACTGTCTCACGACGTTCTGAACCCAGCTCGCGTGCCGCTTTAATGGGCGAACAGCCCAACCCTTGGGACCTACTTCAGCCCCAGGATGCGACGAGCCGACATCGAGGTGCCAAACCTCCCCGTCGATGTGGACTCTTGGGGGAGATCAGCCTGTTATCCCCGAGGTAGCTTTTATCCGTTGAGCGATGGCCCTCCCACGAGGAACCACCGGATCACTAAGTCCTACTTTCGTACCTGCTCCACTTGTAAGTGTCGCAGTCAGGCTCCCTTCTGCCTTTACACTCTTCGAGCGATTTCCAACCGCTCTGAGGGAACCTTTGAGCGCCTCCGTTACATTTTAGGAGGCGACCGCCCCAGTCAAACTGCCCACCTAACAATGTCCTGTGACCAGATTCATGGCCGCCAGTTAGAAACTCAGTACTGTCAGGGTGGTATCCCAAGGATGACTCCGCAGGGCCTAACGACCCTGTTTCCCAGTCTCCCACCTATCCTGTACAGACAATACCGAATCTCAATGCTAAGCTACAGTAAAGCTCTACGGGGTCTTTCCGTCCAATCGCGGGTAGCGAGCATCTTCACTCGCAATACAATTTCGCCGGATTCGTTGTTGAGACAGTTCCCAAGTCATTACGCCATTCGTGCGGGTCAGAACTTACCTGACAAGGAATTTCGCTACCTTAGGACCGTTATAGTTACGGCCGCCGTTTACTGGGGCTTAAGTTCATGGCTTCGCCTTACGGCTAACCAATCCCCTTAACCTTCCAGCACCGGGCAGGCGTCAGCCCCTATACATCAGCTTTCGCTTTAGCAGAGACCTGTGTTTTTGCTAAACAGTTGCTTGGGACTATTCTCTGCGGCCACATTGCTGTGGCACCCCTTCTCCCGAAGTTACGGGGTCAATTTGCCGAGTTCCTTAACAACGATTCTTCCGCTGGTCTTAGGATTCTCTCCTCACCTACCTGTGTCGGTTTGCGGTACGGGCACCAATTACCTCGATAGAAGCTTTTCTTGACAGTGTGGAATCAGATACTTCGCTACTTAAATTTCGCTCCCCATCGCACCTCAGCTAATCCAGGCGGATTTGCCTACCTGAATACCTAAATGCTTAGACAGACTAATCCAACAGTCTGCACATCCTATCCTTCTGTGTCACTCCATCTCTAATAACGCCATTGGTGGTATCGGAATATCAACCGATTGTCCATCACCTACGCCTTTCGGCCTCGGCTTAGGTCCCGACTAACCCTGAGCGGACGAGCCTTCCTCAGGAAACCTTAGGTTTTCGACCAATGAGATTCTCACTCATTTCTCGCTACTTATGCCAGCATACTCACTCCTGTACAGTCCACCACTCCTTACGGTATGACTTCTGCCCATACAGGAAGCTCCTCTACCACGTACCTTACGGTACATTCATAGCTTCGGTGGTAAGTTTTAGCCCCGGACATCTTCGGCGCAGGATCTCTCGACTAGTGAGCTATTACGCACTCTTTAAATGAGTGGCTGCTTCTAAGCCAACATCCTAGTTGTCTTAGAAATCCCACATCCTTTTCCACTTAACTTACACTTTGGGACCTTAGCTGATGATCTGGGCTGTTTCCCTTTTGACTACGGATCTTATCACTCGCAGTCTGACTGCCGGGATAAAAGTATATGGCATTCGGAGTTTGATAGGGTTCGGTAATCTAAAAGACCCCTAGCCCATTCAGTGCTCTACCTCCATTACTCAATTACCCGACGCTAGCCCTAAAGCTATTTCGAGGAGAACCAGCTATCTCCGAGTTCGATTGGAATTTCTCCGCTATCCACAGCTCATCCCATGGTTTTTCAACACCAACGTGGTTCGGTCCTCCACGGAATTTTACTTCCGCTTCAACCTGTCCATGGATAGGTCACCCGGTTTCGGGTCTACGACATGCAACTATTTGCCCTATTCAGACTCGGTTTCCCTTCGGCTCCATACCTTAAGTATTTAACCTCGCTACACATCGTAACTCGCTGGCTCGTTCTACAAAAAGCACGCCGTCAGGCTTTAATGCCCTTCGACTGTTTGTAAGCACACGGTTTCAGGTTCTATTTCACTCCCCTCCCGGGGTTCTTTTCACCTTTCCCTCACGGTACTTCTTCACTATCGGTCACTAGGTAGTATTTAGCCTTGGGAGGTGGTCCTCCCTGCTTCCCACAAGGTTTCACGTGTCTCGTGGTACTCTGGATCAGTTCTAAAAGCTTCCACTTTCACTTACGTGGCTATTACACTTTATAGCGGAGCTTTCCAGCTCTCTTCAGTTAGTTCCTGCTTCCATTTATGAACTGTCCGCAACCCCAGCAATAAATTGCTGGTTTGGGCTCTTTCCCTTTCGCTCGCCGCTACTTAGGAAATCGATTTTTCTTTCTCTTCCTTCAGGTACTTAGATGTTTCAGTTCCCTGAGTTACCTTCCTGCACCTATGTATTCAATGCAGGATCCACAGTTTTAACTGTGGGGGTTGCCCCATTCGGAAATCTCCGGATCACAGGCTATTTGCGCCTACCCGAAGCTTATCGCAGCTTATCGCGTCCTTCATCGGCTCCTAGTGCCAAGGCATTCACCATGCGCTCTTCGTAGCTTGACCAATCTAAAATGCTTTACTAAATCTTATGTTGTATCAAGTAATGTTCGGATGTTTTTACCGAACTTTACGCAGATATAATATTAGATTTTGTTGCACTTTTAGAACATGCTTAAATCTATCACTAAACTTAAGACTTTTATTTATGAAGTAATTAAAACGCGAGTAATCATTACTTCATTTGCGAAATTGTATACCCTTTAATTACATATAGTAGTTAGTTTGAGTATAACAATTTGTTATTGTTTAATCTGTGCAATTTTCAAAGAACAATTGAGATTTACCTACAGTCTTTCGACCATTGGTCTCTCAAAATTAAACAGAGATTTAAGGATTTCCAGCTACCAGTTGTTCATTGAACAATCTGGATTTCTCCATAGAAAGGAGGTGATCCAGCCGCAGGTTCTCCTACGGCTACCTTGTTACGACTTCACCCCAATCGCTACCCCCACCTTCGGCCGCTGCCTCCATACGGTTAGCTCACGGACTTCGGGTGTTGGCAACTCTCATGGTGTGACGGGCGGTGTGTACAAGGCCCGGGAACGTATTCACCGCGACATTCTGATTCGCGATTACTAGCAACTCCGGCTTCATGCAGGCGAGTTGCAGCCTGCAATCCGAACTGGGATCGGTTTTATAAGTTTTGCTCCACCTCGCGGTATTGCGTCTCATTGTACCGACCATTGTAGCACGTGTGTAGCCCTAGACATAAGGGGCATGATGATTTGACGTCATCCCCACCTTCCTCCGCGTTAACCGCGGCAGTCTCGCTAGAGTGCTCAACTTAATGGTAGCAACTAACGACAAGGGTTGCGCTCGTTGCGGGACTTAACCCAACATCTCACGACACGAGCTGACGACAACCATGCACCACCTGTCTTCCTGCCCCGAAGGGCTTCCCGCATTACCGGTAATTCAGGAGATGTCAAGTCTAGGTAAGGTTCTTCGCGTTGCTTCGAATTAAACCACATGCTCCGCTGCTTGTGCGGGCCCCCGTCAATTCCTTTGAGTTTTAATCTTGCGATCGTACTCCCCAGGCGGAATACTTATTGTGTTAACTGCGGCACGGAGGTCATGATAACCCCCACACCTAGTATTCATCGTTTACGGCGTGGACTACCAGGGTATCTAATCCTGTTTGCTCCCCACGCTTTCATGCCTCAGCGTCAGTTACGGTCCAGAAAGTCGCCTTCGCCACTGGTGTTCTTCCTAATCTCTACGCATTTCACCGCTACACTAGGAATTCCACTTTCCTCTCCCGCACTCTAGATACCCAGTTTCAAATGCAGTTCCCAAGTTAAGCTCGGGATTTTCACATCTGACTTAAGCATCCGCCTACGCATCCTTTACGCCCAGTAAATCCGGACAACGCTTGCCACCTACGTATTACCGCGGCTGCTGGCACGTAGTTAGCCGTGGCTTCCTCCTCTGGTACCGTCATTATCGTCCCAGAAGACAGAGCTTTACAACCCGAAGGCCTTCTTCACTCACGCGGCGTTGCTGCATCAGGCTTTCGCCCATTGTGCAATATTCCCCACTGCTGCCTCCCGTAGGAGTCTGGACCGTGTCTCAGTTCCAATGTGGCCGTTCACCCTCTCAGGCCGGCTACGCATCGTCGCCTTGGTGAGCCGTTACCTCACCAACTAGCTAATGCGCCGCGGGTCCATCTTGTAGCGGATTGCTCCTTTGATACATTCTTCATGCGAAGCATGTATGTTATGCGGTATTAATCTTCCTTTCGGAAGGCTATCCCCCTCTACAAGGCAGGTTACCCACGTGTTACTCACCCGTCCGCCGCTGGGAACCGAAGTTCCCCGCTCGACTTGCATGTGTTAGGCACGCCGCCAGCGTTCGTCCTGAGCCAGGATCAAACTCTCAATTTAAAAGTTTGAATCTTTTAAGCTCATCGCTTACTTATTTTTAGAAGTTTTTCAACTTCAAAAGAATTGCTGGTCATTTACCTTTATATTCTCTGTTTAATTTTCAAAGACCAATTTGTTCGCCGTCATCTGACAGCTTTTATAGTTTATCACTTGATTTTCATCTTGTCAACATTTTTTTATGTTATTTGAAAATCTCGTTTAATCTTGTGCCGCATCAGCGACGAATAATATCTTACCACATTTATTTTGGCATAATACTGCTTAAAATGTCAAATGTTTAAATCAACTCATTATTTCTCTTGATTACTCAATATACCTTTAAATTACACATATTGATACACCAGGCATAGTATACAAATATGGTGATATCAACTTAAAATCTAAATTTCTAAAGTTGATATCACTATCCCATAAAACAATACTAAATACTATACTCTAAGAATACTTGAGACATATTTCTTTCGAGTTCAACCCCAAAATGATCCAGCGACTTTTGAAGTGAAACTAATGTATAACTTATCTTATCTGCTCTCGCATTTTCACCCATATGACCTATCCTAATAACCTTTCCATTGAGATAGCCAAAAGAACCTGCTATTAATATTCCAAAATTATCAAGCATATAGTCTATTAGTGCTTTATCATCTATTCCATTTGGAACTTCTATTACAGTTACTGTATTGGAATATCCTTCTTTAATATACAGGCTAAGCCCAGCTTTCTCTACAGCAGCTCTAACTGCAGAAGCAATTTTCTCATGCCTTCTTAGTAGGTTATCTTTACCTTCTTCAAGTATATTATCAATAGCTGCTCTAAGTCCCATAATATCGCTTGCTGGCTGAGTGTATGGAAACCACTTTTTATCATAGTAATCCTTCCATACTAGTAAATTACAATAAAATGAAGCTATAGGTGCCTTTCTGTTTTCCATAGCTACAAAAGCATCATCACTAATGCTTAAAAAGGTCAATCCTGGTGGGGCTGATACTGCCTTTTGGGAGCCACCAAGAGCTATATCAATTTTCCAATTATCAACTCTAAATTCTTCACCACCCATAGCTGCAACACTATCTACTACAGTTAATATTCCCTTATCTTTAAGCAAAGGACATATCTTATCTACTTCGTTTAGCACCCCTGAAGGAGTATCACAGTGGACTACTGTAGCGTATTTAAAATTACTGTCCTTCTCTAGGAACTTTTCAAGTGCTTCAACATCTATCTTTCTTTGTCTATCTCCCTTAAAAAATACTGGCTCTCCCCCATACAAGGTAACAAAGTCAGCAAAACCTTCTCCAAAAATCCCATTATCTATAACTAATACCCTATCTCCTTTATCAGTTAAGGAAGCACAAGCTGCTTCAAGGCCAAGTATACCCTCTCCACTTAATATTCTAACTTCATTTTTAGTATTTAAAAAACTCCCTATTCTTTCGCAGGTCTCCTTATAGAAATCATAAAACTGAATATCTAAATCAGGATTTGTGGTTTCAAGTGCCCTTGCAAGTCTTACATTTTCTCTTACCTGAGTTGGTCCTGGTGTCATTATATATGGAACCTTCATTTAAACTGCCCCCTTATCTTTTTAATTAACTAATACTTTATGCAGCACAGCCATTCAAACATATAACCATTTAGCCATTTAACCAGCCATAACAAGCGGTAACTCCGACTAAAAGCATTGCTAGAGGCTATATTCCAATAATCTTATAATTTATTTTCCATAGAAAATTATACTATTAACTTTTACTTTTTTAAACTGTATGGATACATTTTACACAAAGCAAAAGCACTTAAAAACCAGTGCTTTTAAGTGCTTTCTAACTACTCTTAATACTTAATTCTTTGAAAGATCCATTAGTCTTGGAAATAATATATTATTCTCTAAGTGTATATGCTGGAATGTATCATTTTCTAACTCTTCAAGCTTTGCGTAAGTCAGTCTATAAGTGTTGCAGCCATCTGATGGTGCAGTAAAATCATTAGTAACCCTTCTTAATTCCTTAAGAATATCTCCTGCTCCGGTATGCTCATCTTCGAGTTCCTTGGTTATATTAACTGCCCTTTCTAAAGCTTCTCGAGTTTTGTTTTTTTCATACTCTTTAATAGCAGGATATTGAATTGTTTCTTCTTTTATCACATGTGATTCCAATTCCATTTTAAGAGTGTGAAATAGCTTATGCACATGAGAAAGCTCTGGATGGTGTTCTCCATGAACTCTTAATATTTTAGTGACTAGTTCACTTATTCTTGGAAGTTCAACGCCTAAATAAGCATGATATCTATTTACAATATGATCAACTAGTTCTCCAAAAGGAGCTTCTATCCAGTTTCTATCTTCTGTCTTAACATTTTTAAGTTCTTCATATAAATTATTTATTTTATCTAGTATCTCTGGTTCACTTAAACCCTGTTCCTTTATCGCTGATAAGAGTGGTCTATCTCCTCCGCAGCAAAAATCTATTCTATATTCCTTTAATATGTCTGCTGACTTTGGAAACTTAGTTACTATCTCTCCGATTTTTTGTGAGCTATGAAATGTACCCATTTATTTAACCCTCCAATGTAATTTATTTATTTGTTTTAATTATAGACCTCTGAGTTGTATCCAAGCTGTGATTTGAATCAATTTTTAAATTGATTGCAATCATAGTTTATCCAAATAGAAACTTTTATAATTGAGCCATAGTCAAAAACACAAAAATAAAAGGAGAGATTTAATATGTTAAATAAAATAGAAGTAGCTAAAAATTCTTACTGCGTAGGTAAAATTGATGATAGAGATGTTCCATTCCATAGATTAATGCTTACTAAAGGAACAACATACAATGCCTACTTATTAGATACAGATAAAGCAACTTTAATAGATACAGTAGATATATCCTTTGGTATGGAGTTTGTAAAACACTTAGAAACGATAATGGATTTACAAAAGCTTCAATATGTAGTAATCAACCACGTTGAGCCAGACCATGCAGGGGCTATTGGTGCTCTCATGAACAAAGCTAAGAATGCTATCATAGTAACAACAGAACTAGGAAAGAAGTTCTTGATAGGAATGTTTAAAATTAAAGAAGATCGGTTCCATATAATTAGAGATGGAGAAACTCTTGATATTGGAGGAAAAACCCTTCAGTTCTTCGAAACTCCTTTCCTTCATACAGAAGAGACAATGGTTACTTACTGCATTGAAGACAAGATACTTTACCCATGTGACCAGTTTAGTACACACATCGCAAATTATGAACTGTTTAATGACTTAGCAAAAGAAGATATTACAGAGGATTTTAAGGTATACTACAAATTAATCATGCATCCTCATAGACCTTATGTCAGAGCTATGATAGACAAGATAAAAAACCTTGAGATCAACATGATTTGTCCTTCACATGGATATGTACTAAGAAAAGATGTCCAAAAGTATATAGATTTATATGATGAATTGAGCCAAGTAGAATTATCCACAGATAAGAAAGCTCTTATTGTATTCAGTTCAATGACAGGTAATACTTCCAAGGTTGCTCAAGGAATCAAGGAAGGTTTAGTCGAAATGGGCGTTGAAACAAATGTAGTTAATATCAAAAGTGCAGATTTAAACACTATTCTAGACTTGGCAAAGGAAGCTTCAGCAATTATCATCGGAAGCTCTACAAAATATGGCGATATGATAGGAAACATTGAAGATACCATAAAGGAAATTATAAAACTTGACTTGTCTGAAAAGCTTGTAACAGCTTTTGGTTCATATGGTTGGAGCGGCGAAGCTATAGAAATAATAAATGACTATCTAAGAAACACTAATGCAACCCTTCTTGATACTTCTTATATGATAAAGGCTACTGGAGATGATCATATCAAACTGCCACTAAGAGTTAATTTTGCTCCAGAGGAGCAAATGAAAGCTCAATGTGTAGACACTGGAATTGCAATTGGAGAACTTCTAGTAAAATAGGATAAATTTGAATTAAATTGTCTCAGAATAAAAATTCCCCTTTCGGGGAATTTTTCATTTATTTATACTGATGGGTTAGCTTACTTAGCTCATTTCTTCTAATGCCTCAGCATCTTTAATAACAACCTTTTTATTACCAACTAGCTCAATAACCCCTTCTTCTTCCATGGCAGTCAGCTTTCTGCTCATTGTTTCACGGGTTACCCCTATATAATTTGCCATTTCCTCACGGCTAAGCGGAAGATCGATTACTGTACCCTCCTCTTCTTCTCTGCCAAAATCTTTAACAAAGTTTCTTAGAAGAGCAGCTATTCTAGTCTCTATATCTTTGGTGCTTAGAGTTTGAACCAGATTCTCAAGGCTTACCAGTCTATCATGAAGATTTTCAAGAATTCTAAGGCTTATCTCCGGAGTTTTCTTAACTATCTTGTCAAAATCATCCTTAGTTAAAATACAAACACTAACATCCTCAAGAGCCTCCGCATTAAAGTCAACCTTGCCCTTCTTTAAAAGACTTAGATACCCTATAAAATCCCCTTCAGAAAGAATGTATAGTATTTGCTCCTTGCCTTCTTTATTATACTTATATATCTTAATTTTACCCATATTTATAATATAAAACTTATCTGAAACGTCTCCTTCAA
Source organism: Clostridium swellfunianum (assembly GCF_023656515.1). Classification (NCBI taxonomy): domain Bacteria; kingdom Bacillati; phylum Bacillota; class Clostridia; order Eubacteriales; family Clostridiaceae; genus Clostridium; species Clostridium swellfunianum. The sequence continues at coordinate 1,669,481 of NZ_JAMOFV010000006.1, read as the reverse complement.
AGAAGATAACCTGGCCTTTTTTATACCTTCTTCTTTGAATCATACTCATTACATCAGAAAGCTGCAAGTTATCTAGTACTGAGAAAATTGGTGCTTTTCTTGCGCAGTATTTTCCTGTACATTCAGCACAAGAGAATTGTTCTGTATTTTTCATAGTCCTTCCTTTCTAATCATGATATCATTTGAAGATATTTCTTGCACATCTCTATATCATTTTGTTCTAAATACAATAAAGCTAATTTATTATATATCTTAACAACCTCAGCTTTGTAAGCTTCCTTGTTTTTTAATACATCTAAAAGTTTAATATATGTGCTCTTTAAATTTGTAAAGTCACCTATACAACTGTACCCATCAATTAATTTACGATATGCCTTCATCGTTGTCAATATATCACTAGTTTCTAACGCAAGCTTCAAGCCTTTGTTAGCGAATTTTATGCCTTCTTCATATGATCCGTTTTTTATAAATATAGATGACTTTTGTATATATGTCAAAGACAGATTAAAGACACAGCTATTTTCTGCTGCTTTTTCTGCTTTATCAAGCCACTCAAGGCTTGTATCTAAATCATTCTCTTCGAGATATATTAATCCTATATTGCTATATAAGTGCCAAGCTGCTTCATTATTTTTATCCGAAAGCTCTGCCATAGCATCCATACAAATTTTTAAAGCTTTCTCTTTGTTTTGCTTATACCTATAACAATTAGCCTTTAACACGCTGGCACAAATATACTCTTTAAGTTCTTTTTCTTTATTGCAAAGCTCTAAATATCTTTGTGTGTATTCTAAAGCTTCATCATATTTTTCAAGCTTTTTAAAGTTTGCTGCTATATTATAGATAGCTTCCTTTTCTGCTTTGCTATCTTTATAAAGCATAGCATAGTAATAAGCTCTTCCAAAAAATGAGTTAGCTTCTAAATAATCAAATTTATTAGCCTTACATTCACCAAGCCTGTTAAATAAGTAGGATGTATATGCTTTTTCTTCAGTCTCCTTATACAAGTCCAAGGACATCATATAATTTATAAAGGCTTTTACATAAGCTTTATCTTCAAAATCATAATCACCAAGAACTTTGTGTGCTTGGGCTTCAACCTTAGTTAAGCTATGTTTTCTAGTAATTTGGATGATAACATCAATTTCATCCTTGGTAGGATTATTATTTAATTTATTGAGGCAGTAAACTTCTGCATCCTCAGCTGGAGTTCTTAAAAGGTAAGTCTCGTCAATATTAAAAGCTACTCCTAAGCTTTCTGCTTTCTTGTTAAAGCTTTCAGCAATATGCTTTGCGGTTTCCTTGCTTAAACCTCTCTTACCAGTCTCAATCATACTAATAAAGGCTCTCGTAATATTTTCGTCCTCTAACTCCTGCTGTCTCATGTCAAATTTTTTTCTTAAGCTTCTTATCTTCTCCCCCGTCGTTAAAAAAATCATCACATACTCCCCCAAATTTATATAATTAAATATTGCTTAACTATTTATTGAATTTTATGATAATATTTATATATATAATTTTCATATATTAAAGCTTCAATTTCAAGACCTAAAGTATATTTTGTTTAATCTTTGTAAATAAATGCTTATATAAGGTCATGTTTAAGGAGCTTATTGATAGGAGGCTTTATGGTATTTACATTTAGAAGTTGGCCCTTATGGCTGTTTATTTTATATGCAGTTATATCTGTAATAATTATCATACTAGAAAGAAAACGGCCAGAGAAAACTATTGCCTGGCTTTTAGTTTTTGTATTACTTCCACCCTTTGGTCTAATTCTGTACATATTCCTTGGACGAAACTGGAAGAGACATAAACTCACAGAAGATTTCTCACCATATGTTAGAGATTTAATCTACAGAGTAATAAATAGAATTGAAAACCCTGAGTATATCCCTCTTATAGAATTATTAGCTAAAAATAGCGACTCTCCCCTTTTTGTTGACAATGATATTACACTCTTTAAAAATGGAAACGAAAAATTTAAAAGTTTAAAAGACGAAATAAAAAAAGCAAAGCACCATATACATCTTGAATATTACATAGTCAAAAGTGATGCTATTGGAACTGAGATAAAAGACTTGCTCATTGAAAAAGCTAAGGAAGGCGTCAGTGTAAAATTTATTATTGATAGAGTCGGTTCTATCAAAATGAAAAATAGTGCTATAAGAGAACTTAGGGCAGCAGGTATAGATGTAATTCAGTATTCATATTTTCTTGCCCCTCTTTTAAGAGCTATAAATACTCAGATAAACTATAGAAACCACAGGAAAATTGTAGTTATAGATGGTCACGTAGGCTTTATTGGCGGCATAAATATTGGAGATGAATACTTAGGAAAAGGAAAGCTTGGATACTGGAGAGACACTCACATAATGGTAAAAGGAGATTTTGTTCTAGGACTTCAGGCAGTATTTCTTGATGATTACTTTACTATAAAAAGAATTTCAGGAGACTACTTTTTAAATAAAGATGATTTTAAAAGCTACTTCCCAGAGCCTATAAAATCCAATAAACAAATAATGCAACTGGTTAAAAGTGGACCTGATTCAGAGTTTCCGGCAATAATGCAGGGTGTTTTGAAAATGATAACCATGGCAAAGAAAAATATTTATATTACAACTCCATACTTCGTTCCTACCGAAAGTATTATGGAAGCACTTAAGATGGCAGCGCTAAGTGGGGTAGATGTTAGAATTCTTTTCCCCGGAAGGTACGACCATGTTTTAGTTTACTTGGCTTCCCGGACCTATCTCGCTGAACTTATTCGCTGTGGAGCTAAAGTATATTTTTATAGTAAAGATTCTTTTATTCATTCTAAGGTTATGACAATAGATAGTAAAATTTCTACTATTGGTACAGCTAATATGGACATACGAAGCTATGAACTTAACTATGAAATAAATGCAGTTATTTATGATGATGCTAAGACAAAAGAACTTGAAAATCAGTTTTTTGCAGACCTAGATAAAAGCATAGAAATATCTATTGAAGACTTTGATAATATAACAAGATTCCATAAAATACTTGAGGCAACTGCTAGAGTTTTTTCTGCTCTTTTATAGGATAAAAATAAAACTACTCCACATATCTTTTCAAAAATATGTGGAGTAGTTTTATTTTTATCTATTTTCTCCCAAAAAGAATAGTGCAACTGTTCCTGGCCCTGAGTGAGTACCTATTACGGCACCAATTGGATTTATTATAACGTCTTTAACATTATGTTTTTCTCTTATTAGTTTCTCAAGCAATTTAGCATCTTCTAAACAATCGCCATGGCTTATAAAGATAATCTGATTGTCAGCATTTACTATTCTCTTATCTAACTCCTCAGCTAAAGCTCTGATTGACTTCTTTCTTCCCTTAACCTTCGTTATAGGAATCAATCTTCCTTCATTATCAACATGAAGCACAGGTTTGATATCTAGAAGCGTACCTATGATAGCAGCAGTACTAGATACTCTTCCCCCTCTTTTAAGGTGGTTCAAGTCATCTACCGTAAACCAGTGATTTATTTTAAGCTTGTTGGTCTCTATCCAATTAACTATTTCTTCCTTAGAAGCACCTTGTTTTAGCATTTCAATAGCATAGTAAGCTAACAATCCTTCTCCTAAGGATGCACATTTTGTATCTATAACAGTTATATCTGCATCTTTAAATTCTTCGAGAATCATGTCCTTTGCTATATTCGCACTATTATATGATCCGCTTAAAGCTGAAGAGAATACAGGACAAATAACTGCCTTTCCTTGGCTTACATGCTTCCTAAACTCTTCTGCATAAGCATAAACATTTATTTGAGCAGTTGAAGGCATTTCTCCAGCTCTTACCTCTCTATAAAATTCTTCATAAGGAAGTGTCTCACCTAAATCATCCTTATACTCATTCCCTTTAAAATTCACAGTCATTGATAATAAAGGTACATTATTCTTTTCAACATATTCTTTTGGAAGGTCAGTGCCACAGTCTATGATAATAACTGTTTCCATAATCGCCTCTCCTTTACTAATCTAATTATCTTTAATTTATTGATTAATTCATATTATGGATAAATATAGTATAATATTATCATTGCTTTAATATTCTATCAACTAGTTAATAAATATAATGTTGTTATGGTAAACTAAAGCAAGGAAACTAAATATACGGCGGTGAACTATTATGATAAATATTGACGAAATAAAAAATAGAATCAAAACCATAGCTGAAAACTATAAAGATGAGCCTACTGGCGGCTATATATCCGGTGATGGTCCAATACCCGCAGATATTTTATTTGTTGGCGAGGCTCCTGGAAAAACAGAAGTTGAAGAAGGGAAACCTTTTGTAGGTATGGCCGGAAAAACCTTTGAAGGGTACTTAAAAACTATAGGCTTAACTAGGGATATCGTAAGAATAACTAACACCTGCTTCTTTAGACCTATAACTATAAAGGAAGGTAAAAATGGGAGAACTTCTGTAAGCAACAGACCTCCTAAGCAATCTGAAGTGAATCTATTTAAAGAAGTTCTAGATGATGAAATAGCTTTAGTTAATCCGAAAATTATTGTAACTCTTGGAAATGTTCCTTTAAAAAGATTAACTGAATTTATAAGTATTGGAGAGTGTCATGGAGAGTTATACTTCAATGAAAAGTTAGGAAAACATATTTTCCCTATGTATCATCCATCTTCTTTGACTTATAACCGAAGTGAGGACTTTCATGAAGCCTATGAAGAGGATTGGATAAAACTAAAAGAAGCTTTAAAATCCCTTGAATAATATGTCTTGATTATTTCGACAAAAAAGTGTAAAATTAGACTAATAATAATCTGTAAGGTTTAGGTGTAGTCAATGGAAAACAATTTAAATTTGAAAGCTTTATTAGAGCAAAATAGTCTTAACTCTATTAAAAACGAAGTTTTATTTGTTGTAGATAGTAATGATATAATTACTGATATTGAATCTGCATCAAGCTTTATATTAGGTATAAATCCAGAGGACATGATTGGAAAGAAATTTTCATCTTATTTGATTGATGAGTATATAGATTTTAGCTTTTTTGACTCTATGCTGCCAAAGGATAAAGTTACCCTTACCTTTAAGGCAGAATATTCCTTTACACACGTTGATATAAGCTATCAGCATTTATTAGATGCTGAAAATAATATCATAGGTGCTTATGGTTCAATAGTTGATATTTCCAATTATATAGAGTATAAAAAAAGATTCGATATGATAAACAAGCTTTTAGATAATTCTAAGGATATAGTTTACCAATATCAAATTTTTCCTGAACAAAAGTTTACATACATAAGCAAATCCCTTGAGGCAGTACTAGGTCACAGCTTAGAAACAAATTATAACGATCCTACTCATGTATTCAAGATAACTCATCCTGAAGATCTTGAATTACTTATGAATAAATCAACCGGTAATGTAGATTTTTCAAAGCCTATTATTACTCGCTGGCAACATACTGATGGACATTATATATGGATGGAGGATTATGCTATTCCCTTTTATGATAATAGGGGAAATCTGCTTTCAGTACAAGGTATATGTCGTGATATTAGTCAAAGAGTAGAACTTGAAGAAAAGCTAAACCATTATAAAAGGACGAGTGCTTAATGCACTTTAAAAAGCTAACTGCAAATTAGGCAGTTAGCTTTCTATTTTTACTTATTAAGTTTTTCATAAATATAATAATAAGCCCTGAAAATCCGCCTGAGCTATCAATGAGAACATCCCTAAAAGCTGGTCCCCTTCCTGGTACAAAACTTTGATGAAACTCATCAGAGCAGGCATACAAAAATACTGCAACCATAGAAAACCATAATGCTTTCTTAAAATTTAAGCTTTCACTTAAAGCATTGTAAAAAAGCATATACAGTATTAAGTATTCTGTAAAGTGAGCACCTTTTCTTACTGCAAAATCTGCTAGTGCTCCAAAGTAACCATGTAAGTCTAATCCAAGAAGATTAAAAATATAAATTACAAATTGACTCGTCTCCTCTGATGTATCTCCTGGTTGACTTGAAAAAGTGAAAATCAATATCATCCAAGCAATAACCATCAGCCATTTTATTTTCTTATTTTTCATTGTATAGACCTTTCTAATATTTTTTCTTTATTATATCAAATTCTTCAAAAGTTCTATAGTGTTTTCTATATCACAGGTACAAACCATTTCTGAAATTGAATGATTATACCTGCAAGGTACTGAAACTACTCCTGTCTTTACTCCTGATTTTTCTTTATGAATAGCTCCTCCGTCAGTAATTCTGTTAACTGAAGCATATTGTAGCTTTATACTTTTTTGTTTCGCTGCTGCTTCTAAGCTTTCCTTAATTTCATGATGCATAATTAAGCTTCTATCCATAACTGTTAGCACCGGACCCTCACCAATTTTAATATTGCCTTTACCTCCGATTGAATCTCCTGCTTCTTCAAGATCTACAACTATGCAACGATCTGGCTCGATAGCAAAGGAAGCTGCTCTTGCTCCTCTTCCACCAAGTTCAGCCTGAGAAGAAAAGACGAAATAAGTTTCTTGATTAACATCATTTAATTCCTTTATAAGTCTTAATAAAACATAGCATCCTACTCTATTATCCAAGCCTTGACTTATTATTTTATTATCTATCGCCAATACATTTCCAAGGAAGCAAGCTACGTCTCCTTCTCTAACCTTTTTTAGAGCTTCTTCTCTGCTTGAAACTCCTATATCGATATATAAATCACCTATCTCTGCATTAGACTTACTTGCAGCAACCTTTCCAAAAGTTCCATTCTCGAATCTTACAAGGTTATGTACTATATCTGTTGTATTAAAATTCCCTAAGCTTCCAACTCTAATAAAGCCATTATCTTCGATAAAGCTTGCAATAAGTCCTATTTGATCCATATGGGCACATAGCATTAACTTATCAGTACCCTCTCCAATTTTTACAATTAGGTTTCCCATCTTGTCTTCTTTAATATCACATTTTACATTCTTTAACTCATCTATAATAGTCTTTCTCACTTCCTCTTCATGTCCACTCACACCAAAGCTTGAAAGAACCCTTTTTAACATGTCGTCCATTACTGTAACCTCCCTACTTTATAATTTTTAGATATTCCACAAGAAGCTTAACTGTATTTTCATAGTCACACTTGCTTGCTACTGAGACTGATGAATGAATATACCTGCAGGGTACTGAGATTGTTGCTACCTTAGCACCTTCTCCTGAAGCATGAATGGCATAAGCATCGTTTCCTCCTGCTATAGCTCTTCTAAATTGATATGGTATTCCCTTTTGCTCTGCTAAATTTGTAATTTCCCTGGAAATATCTTGATTGAAAATACTTGTTCTATCCATTATTGAAATAGCAGGACCTTTTCCTACTTCTGTTGCTCTTAGATGCTTGGGAACATTAGACATGTCAGCACAAATTGTACCTTCAAGAACAATTCCTATATCCGCTTTAACACCAAAAGCTGATACAAAAGCTCCTCTCTCTCCCACTTCCTCCTGAACGTTAAACACTCCATATAAATCACAGTCATAGCTTTCTTTAAGAGCTTGGATTAAAACAGAGCACCCCATTCTATCATCAAAAGCTTTCCCTTTATAGAGGCCTTCTCCAAACACTCCAAATTCAGTATCAAACACAGCAAATTCTCCAAGGCTAACTAATTTTTTAGTTTCCTCTTTGGAACTTGAACCAATATCTATACAGCAATCATCATAGGACACAGCTTTTTTTCTTTCCTCAGAACTTTGAAGGTGTATAGGCTTAAATCCTATGACTCCAGGCATTTTGTTCTCTCCAATTAAGACAACCTTCGATGGAAGTAAATTTGCTGCAATTCCGCCTAAAGAATAGAATTTCAAGGTGCCGTCTTCATTGTATCCTGTTACTATAAAGCCTACTTCATCCATATGTGCATCAACAACAACTCTCTTACCCGTCCCTTTTTTATGAACGATTATGTTTCCCATTCTATCAACTTTCAGCTCATCTACGTAATCCTTAACAGCTTGTTTTATTAAATCTCTAACATCTCCCTCATAGCCTGAAGGTCCTGTTGCATTACAGAGTTTTTCTAAAAGCATAATAATTCTTCCACCTCCTCAGATCTCAATTTTTCAATAAACTTAGCCATTATTCTTCCTGTATTTTTTATATCTTCTATGTTCACCATTTCAACTGAGGTATGCATGTACTTTATCGGGATAGAAATAAGAAGTGTAGGAATTCCATCTCCAACCACCTGTATATCCCAAGCATCTGTACCTGTGTCTCCTGGCTCAACTTCAACCTGATATGGAATATTATACTCTTTTGCAATATCCGTAAGCTTTTTTCTAAACTTAGGGTGAATATTAGGACCAATAGAAATAACTGGACCTTCGCCAAGGTAGTTTTCTCTTTCAGTTGCTCCCATTGGCCCACTGTCAAAGGTAACATCAATCGCTATTGCCATAGTAGGATTAACTTCAAAGCTTCCTACTCTTGCTCCTCTATGGCCTACTTCTTCCTGGCAAGACGCTACAAAATAAACATCCAAATCATGAGTTATATTATTAAGTTCCTTAGCACAAGCATACATAGCAGCTATTCCAGCCCTATCATCAACAGACTTGCAAATAACATTGTTGTTTAAGAGTTCGTAAAAATTCCTCTTTAATGTTACATAGTCACCTATGTTTACTAAAGCCTGAAGTTTTTCCTTTGAGAGGCCAGTGTCTATAAGCAAATCATCTGCAGCTATTGCTTTTTTTCTATCTTCTTCACTCATAAGATGAGGCGGTTTTATTCCTATAATGCCAAGTACTTTCTCTTTTCCATGGATATAAACCTCCTGAGATACAAGTGTTTTTGCGTCAATCCCATTGCTCTTGAATTTCAAGAATCCATTCTCGCAAAGCTCTGTTACCATCAAAAATACTTCGTCAGCATGAGCCATAAGCATTATACTTTCTTTTCCCTTGCCCTTCTTATATGCATATATATTATTTAATTTTCCTAAACTCAATTCTCCAAAAGGCTCGAAAGCATCTTTAACAACTGGATAAAGCCAATGCTCTCTTCCACTTGGAGCATGAGAAGTGCAGAGCTTCTTTAAAAACTCTATATCTTTCATACCTTATTACCCCCTTTAGTCACCATTTACTTATATTCTCTATTTTTATTGATATTCCTTTTGTTATTTTATTATTTAGAATTTTTTAAACCTCTTCTTGACACTATTACTTCATCGTAGTAAAATAATAGAAAATAAAGGAAATACCATAAATCCATTGAAAAGGAAGAGTAGCTATACTGTCTAGTTTCAGAGAGCTGAGGAGGGTGTGATCTCAGTGCAATGTCATATAGTGAATGGACCTTACAGGAGTAAGCCGAAATTTTAAGTTAAGCTTAAAAGAGTAGTCCTTAACGGATGCCCACCGTTAAAAGGGATAGGACATGATAGTATCTGAATTGAGATGTGTATTTTTTACACAATTTAGGTGGCAACGCGGATTACCTTCGCCCTATAGTTTTAGGGCGGAGGTTTTTTATTTTGTATTGAAAAGGGGGGATCAGCTATGGTATGAACATTAGATGAATCGGACTGGCAAATAAAATTTATAAGTAATATTTATTTTAAAGGGGATGTAAATTATGAATTTAAAAAAGCTTATAATGAGTTCACTACTTCTAGCCATAGGTATGGTACTTCACCAAATAGTTCCTCCGTTTTTGTTTGGAATGAAACCTGATTTCTTATTAAGTATGATGTTTATTGCAATTACACTTAGTGAAGACTATAAATTAACTCTTCTAATTGGCATAGCAGCTGGCGTGCTTACTGCTGCTACTACTACCTTTCCAGGGGGTCAAATGCCAAATATAATAGATAAACTTATAACCTGCAATGTAGTTTATTTTATCTTAAAAGTTGTAAAGGATAAATTTAATAACCAAATAAAAATGTTCATAATATCTATTATAGGAACATTAATTAGCGGAACTGTTTTTTTAGGCTCAGCATTTGTTATTGCAGGTCTTCCAGCACCATTCTTAGCTTTAATGCTAGCTGTGGTAATTCCAGCAACATTATTTAACTTAGGTGCCTGCATAGTTCTATATAATGCAGCAAGCCTTGCTATGAAAAAAACAAGCTACTAATAAAAAACACGGCAAATGCTGTTTAAACTGAGGATCGTGAGATTCTCTAAAATCGCATTTGCCGTATTATAGATTAGGCTGAGGATTCAAATTATAGTACTGATATTACATTCATTATGCTTTCTTTAGTGATATTCTTATCCTTTGCAACAATCTGCCCATTCTTGGTGTAAATCAAGCTTGGAGCTTCAACTGTTCCTAATCTTGCAGCAAGGCTGGAATTTTTATATACATCTATCTTATTAACCTTAACCGTAGCTGCTAACTCTCTTTCAACCTCTTCAATCGTAGATAAAAAGGCTCTGCACTGCTCATCAATTGGAGACCAAAGATAGATTAGACCCAGTTTCTCCTTTTGCATTATTTCTTCTTCAAATACTTCTGATTCAGCAATATACTTTTCTGCTCCAACTCCAGCTATTGCTCCGTCACCAACTGCAGTAGCAACCTGCTTAAGGAACTTTTCTCTTACGTCTCCTACTGCAAAAACCCCATCTACATTAGTTTCCATGTTTTCATTGGTAATAACGTAGCCTTGTATATTCAGATTTATTTGTCCCTTAAATATCTCTGTATTGGGAACATATCCAATAAATAAGAAGCAGCCATCAACAGGTATATCAATTAGTTCGCCAGTTTTTGTATTCTTAAGGACTACTTTATTTAACCTCTCTTCACCTTCAAAGGAATTAACAATCGTATTCCAAACAAATTCCATTTTAGGGTTTTTCTTTGCCTGCTCTTGAGCTATTTTGTTGGCATCCATTATTCCTTCATCATGAATAACTGATACTATAACCTTTTGGGCAAACTTGGTTAGAAACATTCCCTCTTCAATTGCAGCATCTCCACTTCCTATTATCATAACTGTCTTATCAGTGTAATATGCAGCATCACAGGTCGCACAGAAAGAAATTCCCTTATCATATAAGAAACTTTCTTCATTTAATGCACCAGTTAGTCTTGGCTTGCCTCCTGTTGATATAATAACCGACTTAGCATGATATACAACCCTAAAGGTCTCGACTATTTTATCTTTTCCTTCAAGTTGAACGCTCTTAACATCTGTTAACTTAAAGTTTACCCCAAAGTTTTTAGCCTGCTTGTGAAAAAGATTCATAAGCTCAATTCCGCCTATTCCTTCAGGAAAGCCTGGATAATTAGCTATCTCATTTGTGTAAGTTGCAAGCCCTCCAACTAAAGACTTTTCTATCAAAAGTGTTTTTAATCTTGCTCTTCCGCAGTATATGGCTGAAGTAAGCCCCGAAGCTCCTCCCCCTATAACTATAACGTCATAGTATTCATGTTTTTTTTCCATCCCTAAATCCTCCAATTATATATAAACCTCATTATTTTCACCTTTAAAACATATGGTGGCAAGAAGCCACCATATTAAAACTACATAAAATACTTAACTAAAAGCTTGCTTCCTATCCAAGCACCTAGGAATATAAATATTACATATATCCATCCGTGAAGTGACATACAAGCAACACCACTGAAGAATGCTCCTATATTACAACCAAAGGCAATTCTTGCACCATACCCCATAAGTAGTCCACCTAGTATAGCAGCTACAACTTGTTTCCACGACTTTATTTTCTTAATCTTAAATTGTGATGCTAATAAAGTTGATAGTAAGGCACCAAATATAATGCCCAAGTCTGCAACTGAGAAAGCATCATTCCAAAAACCGCCTGCTAAGCCAGCTGCATTAGCCTTCTGCTGAAAGAAGAACCACTTTTCAGGATGTCCACCTATAGCTTGATAAATCCATGCACCCCAGTTAGTAAGTGAACCTGTTACTCCCCAAGGCTTTCCTATAGCTGAGAACATAGCAATATTTAAAGCTGCTAATATAACCGCACCTGCAGTATAAGTCCAAGGCTCCTTTAGAAATTTTTTGTAATAAACATTATCTTTAATATTCATCCATTTCACCCCCTATATTTGTGTGGCCATAGAACTACTTTGTCTTTTCTATATAGATTTCCCACTCACCGTCATCTATTTCTTCTATATCAACATTGTGTCCTTCTTTTCTAGCCCACTCTGGAACATTTTTCATTGCACAACTATGGTCTATTTCAACTATAAGAACATCTCCAACCTTCATTGTGTCCATTTTTTTTTGAGTTTTAATTAGTGGTACAGGACATGCCTCTCCTAAGCAATCTAGTCTTAATTCTGCCATAATAATTTCCTCCTCTAAATGCAATTAGTTATTGATTATTTTTCTTGCTTCCATACCAATCTGCAATAATGTATAATCCAAATAATAATATAAACTGTAATAATACCGCTGGCACCCATCCTAACACATCTGGCAAATATACTGCCTTGCCTTTTGATATAATATTATTTGTCCACCAACCAAAGTTGTTGGCAGCCCATAGTGAACCTATAACGAAGAATACAAGGGAAAGCATCTGCATTAAGAAGCCTTCTCCAACTCTCATAAGTGTACCTGAAGCACAACCCCCTGCAATAACCATACCTATACCAAACATTGTTGCTCCTATAGCGGTATGTATTCCTGCAGGTGATACATAGCCTGGAACAGGTTGTCCCTTAGAAACTGCTGAATATTGAATTCCTATAAAGCCTACAGTTGCTATGGAAATTGCAATAATAACTGCCTTGGTTAATGATGTGCTCCCAGTTAAAACTGGATCTCTTAGTGATGCAGTAAAGCAAAATCTTGATCTTTGAAGTGTAAACCCTGCAGCTACACCGAGCACCCACATAATTGCTGTCTTTGGAGCTTGGTTAGCTATAAAGAAGCCCATTCCAAAAATTGCAATTAAAAGTGCTGCTCCAAAAGGAATTTGATTAACCTTTTTCTTTTTTGGCCTTGTTGATACTCTAGTTTTAATCTCAGCCATTAATTTCACCCCCGTAAAGTTTGTTAATTAACTAACACCTAACTGCCCATTAAGTGCTTACAAGTCTATTTTACATCGTATTCATATGTTTAAGTTATAAGTTTTTCTGATATAAAATTAACAATGTTAATATTAGTTTTTATTTTGATGGAATATTTCTAACATAAATTATATAATTAAAATAATCAACAGATTGAATTATAAGGAGAAATTTTTAAATATGAACATAACTTACTTAAATTCTTTTATTAAAACCGTAAAGCAAGACAGTATCTCTAAGGCTGCTAAAAATCTTCATATGACTCAATCTGCCTTAAGTCAGCAGCTTCAAGCTCTTGAAAAGTCTCTAAATGCAAAGCTTTTAATCAGAAGCAACAAGGGGGTTAATCTTACCGATGAAGGCGAAATTGTATTAAGTTATGCAGAAGCCTTGGTTAATCTATATGAAAACATGGCAAAAGAGTTAGATCAGTGTAAAAAATCTGAGCTTGAGGAAATAAAAATATCAGCCTGCAATAGCGTAGGTGAATATTTACTGCCTTGTACCTTGCACCTATATAAAAAGAATCATAAAAACGTGAGATTTTCCTTAAAGACTGAGCACAGTAAGAATGTGCTGCAGAATGTTTTAGACTGTAGCTCTGATGTGGGATTTATAGATATAGATTCTGACAGAAAGATTGAGGGAATTGAAAGCTTTAATATATGCAGCAATAATTTGATATTTATATTTTCAAGTAAGTTTAATATAGAAAAGACCTCCATAACCTTAGAGGAAATAGCAGAACTTCCTCTTATAATAGGTTCAGACAGAAGCAGTTTAAGAGGAATTATTGAAAAGCTGTTTACAAGTAATAAAATATCTGTTTGCAATTTAAACATAGAAATGGAACTTGATACCCTAGAATCAATTAAAGCTTCAGTTATTGCAGACCATGGGGTTTCTATTGTACCTTATACTTCTGTAAAAAAAGAAATTCATACTAAAGCCTTAAAAACTCTTCCTATAAAAGATGCAGCACCAAGCTGCAATATTTCAATGGTATATCAAAAGAGCCGAGCAAATCAGCCTCATATAAAAAGTTTTATTTCTTATATTAAAAAGTATGGCAGGGAAACCTTCTGTTAATCTAGCTTTTTAATCCTGATATGCCATATGCCCCCGTCTTCTTCAACAGTAATGTGACAATTATACTTATTAAAAGCGTCTTTTAAGCCCTGTGAAGTACAGCTGTGATCAGTAATGACAGTTAAACTCTCACCGGGTTTTAGTTTTTTATATTGAATTTTAGCTTTAACAACTGGAACTGGACAAATCTCTCCGACACAATCAATGGAACTCTCCATTATTTTCTTCCTTTCCTTCCTCTTTATCAGCATATTTCGTATTATATAGTTCTCCTGTACCAGGAACTAAAGAAGAGGATGCTTCATAAAGCAAGTTTGTAAACCTAGTAAAGCTCATTTTCTTTTTACCCTTTTTATTATTCATAGTACACCTTCCTTATATCCATTTTTACTATTAGGATGTGTAGATTATTAATTATTATTATTCTATTTTTTATTTGCATATCCTTCCTGTAGAACCGAATTAAATCTAAATTCATATATTGATAATTAGAAGTAATATAAAGTGGGTGGAAAAAATAAAAAAAGAACATGGCTATAATCTAAGTAAACTGCAGTTTATCGGTAAAGGGATGCATGGATCTGTTTATAGAATTGATGACTATAAGTGCATAAAAATCTTTAAAAAAAGAGATACTTGCCAAAAGGAAATTGAAACCTTAGCTATGGCCCAAGGGAATAGTTTCTTTCCTAAGCTCTTTGACTTTGGAGAAAATTACATCATTAGGGAATATATAGATGGTATGGAGCTTGATAAATACCTAAAAGACAATCCATTAACTATAAGCCTTAGTGAAAAGATAGTAAAGATATATGAGGCTTTTGGAGACGTAGGATACAAAAGACAAGATACTGCCCTACTTCATATTTTTATAAACTCAATGGGAGAGCTTAGACTAATAGATACTGCCAAGGCAATGTCAATTTCAACAAAATATCCAAAAATAATTTTAGGTGACTTAAAAGCTTTAGGACTTAAAAATACTTTTTTAGACCATGTGAGAGAATTAAGACCAGATCTATATAAATTCTTAACTTTAAAAAAGTAGTGAAAGAAAAAAAGCTGAGTTCTTTACAAAGTTCTCAGCCTTTTTGAATTTATCCTTACGTTATATCAAGCTTTTTATCAAAATATTTTCCTAGGTTGATTATTAATATAATTATAGCAATTATAGTAAGAACGGAAAATAACACTACTGCACCCCAGGCAGTACTCAGCCTAAACCCTTCTTGAACACTCACTTTAATATCTATATATAAACTTTCACCAGTTATTAAGGATGCTATCTTCGCTAATAAACTCATAATAATAATAGTGCTTGTAAATCCTCCTATTGCCTGAATAAAACTATTTCTAGAAACAGCCTTTATTCGCATTGCTAAAAGAAAAACCATTATAATTAAACTATATATAAATAAAAATACAACATACATCATAACATAAAACCAGGTTAGCTGACCTATAAGAGCATTTTGCGATGATACTCTATAAAAAATAGAATTAATTAAGACTAAAGCCACAAAAGTAACTGTTTGAATAACAAGCATTTCTATAACCTTGCTTCCTAAAATCCTGGTTATATTTAAAGGTGTGGTATTTATTAGCGCTCCTCTTTTAAAAGCTAATGTAGCTTCCATAGAATTAACATTTACCATTAAATTTGTAAACACAATAATATTGAACAAGATAAAACTAACCGCTGCTGTAGAAAAGATGCCCATGCCTGATGCTGATGCAACAACAAGTATATAAACTATAACCTCTATAATATGAAGAGCTTTCACCTCTCTTAGTCCGTACTTTATTAAGTTAACCACTGCTCTCTCCACCCCCTAATTATTAAAGGTCATATCTAATTTATCATCCATGGCCTTACTAGCTGTCTTGAATAACATTATAAAAAAGCCTAGCTTGATAGCCATAAATATTGGAGCAACCTTTAAAATTCCATTTCTTACATAAGCCCCAATAAATATATTTAAATAGTCAAACTTTGAATAGTAAAGCAGTCTGATATTGATAACAAGTTTTGGGAATATATTGCCTAAAAAGTTATTTACAATCAAACCTATAAGCGCAACTAAAAATATTAGCATAATACTTATAATTCCTGAACGCTTATAATCCTTAAGCATACTGCTTAATATAGTAAATATACCTAAAATACATATCAAAAGATCTAATAGCAATACAGAACCTATTGAATATACTATCAAGTTTTCTACTTCAAATCTATATTCAGAGTAAAATATATTATTAAATAAACTGCTGTAAAGAATCCCTACAATTATTACAAACCCTTGAATTATACAAAATTCGAATACCTTTGATACCAAATAGTTTATTCCTTTGACAGGTGCTGAAAAATATAATCTTCCAACATCTTTTGTAACCTGCCGCTGAAAGGAAAATAGAACTATTAAAAAATTCACGTAGGCAAAGGTCATCATCATTTCAGGATAAAAAGATATGCTTATGATATTAACTCCCTTTGTACGTTGTAAAAAGGCTAGACTTAATATTCCTAAATCTATAGTAAGCAGTACAACTAGTTCTATAAGATAAGCAACCTTACTGTCTTTAAAATTATATCTTAACAATTTAAACATAATTAAACTCCTTCTCTTTAACTTTCTATACTATTAATTATCAGTTTTTCTGTATAGCTCTCTATAAAGCTTATCCAAGGAAGTCTGTCTTTCCATTCTTATCTCTTCAGTATCACCTTGCAAAATTATACTGCCATCTTTGATAAATACTACCTCATCTAATATTCTTTCTAACTCTGCTATTAAATGAGTGGTTATAATCATAGAAGATTCTTCATCCAAGTTATTAACTATTAATTCTAGTATTTCTTCTCTTGCAATAGGGTCAATACCTGACAGAGGCTCATCTAGGATATAAAGCTTTGCTTTTCTGCTGATAGTTAGAGCTAAACTAAACTTTTCTAGGGTACCTTTTGATAAATTTCTTATTTTATCAGTTTCACTTATACTTAAACTTTTTAAAAGCTCTTTTGCTTTTGTTTTATCAAAATCCCTAAAAAAATCACTGTAAAACTCTAACCCATCACTAACCTTCATCCATGTTAGAAATACATTTTTATCTTGAAGCATAGAAGTTAAAGCTTTAGTCTCTACACCTGCATTTTTTGATTCTATCAACACAGTGCCCTCAGTAGGCTTTAAAAACCCTTCAATTAGATTTAGTAAGGTTGTTTTTCCACTTCCATTAGGACCTAAGATACCCATGACCTTACCTTTTTGCAACGATAAATTTATATCATTTAAGACTATCTTACTACCAAAAGCTTTTTTTAAATTATTAATTTGTAATATAGTTTCCATATTAATTCACCTTCTCATAATTATTATTAATAAACTCTAATGCTTCACCCTTTGTAATACCTAGTTCCTTCATTGTTCTTATAAAATTATTCAAGATGCTCTCGGCACTTTCTTGCTTAAGTATCTTTATAATTCTTATATCCTCTGTTACGTACTTTCCGAGACCTCTTCTAGTATAAATCAATTCTTCATTTTCTAACTCTGTATAAGCTCTTTGAATTGTATTTGGATTAACCATAAGCTCGGTAGCCAGCTCTCTTACAGATAGAAGCTTCTCTCCCATACCCAATTCTCCAGATATAATTCTTCTTTTTATATAGTTCATTATTTGTAAGTAAATAGGTTCTCTATTGTTTAACTGAAAGTCTATTTTTTTCACCTCCAAATGCAACCACTGTATTAGTTAAATAATACACTAGTTGAACTTTTGTTTCAATATCTACAAATGCAATTTAAGCCTAAATTTTGGCTAATAGCCTAGATTAGCTTGTTATTTCTTGAGTTTTCCTAAAATTAAGAATAATTAAAAGGCTGCCATAGTGACAGCCTCCTTATTATATATAAACATCAGATATATCAAAAAAGCATCCTAATAATTAGGATGCTTTTGGTGGCTCACCGGGGAATCGAACCCCGGACACCATGATTAAAAGTCATGTGCTCTACCGACTGAGCTAGTGAACCTCATTCAATATGTAGAATAAATAAAGCTAAGCTTTAGGCTTAGCTTTACCANAAAGCCCTAAATGGGCTTTTACGGGAACTCTGCGAGTGGGAACGAGCGATATAAGAGTTCCCCGGGGCGAAGCCAAAGCCCTAAATGGGCTTTTACGGTGGATTACAGTTATAATGAAAAGAGGCGTATAAAAATGGGACAAATTCATGCAATTTGTATCAGCGAGAAGAAAGGCACAGCAAAATTCAACGTACCAGAAATAGAACTTATTGAAAACTTTGGACTAAAGGGAGATGCTCATGCTGGTAATTGGCATAGACAGGTAAGTTTATTATCCTTTGAAAAGATTGAGGAGTTTAGAGCTAAGGGAATAAACGTAAAGTTTGGAGCCTTTGGAGAAAATATAGTTGTAAGCGATATTGATTTGGCAAAACTGCCTATTGGAACGAAACTAGAAATAGGAAAGGTTCTCTTAGAAGTAACCCAAATAGGAAAGGTATGCCATGACCGTTGTAACATTTATAATACAGTAGGAGATTGCATAATGCCTCGTGAAGGTATATTTGCAAAGGTTTTAATAGGCGGAAATATTAAGATTGGAGATACAGTTGAGGTTTTAAACAGATAATAGCAAACCCTTTTATTCAGGAAAGCGTATAGAATAAAAGGGTTTCCTTTTTTATTACATTGTATTAATAAATTTTAGTTGATAAAATAAAAATAGAATACTTTGAATATGTATTACAATTAATTTTATAAATTGTTACAAAAGAGTTCGAAGCATTTTTTCGAGGAGTGTCATAAATATGGAGTCAATTTTAAAGCAAATTCAAGATACTGTAATTAAATACGCAAACGTAATTTCTCAGGTTATAAATGTAGACGTTGAGATAGTGGATAAAAATCTCGTAAGAATAGCTGGGACAGGTATGTATGAAGATAAAATAAATGAAGATTTAACAAGGGAAGGCATGGTGTACAGCCATGTATTGAGAACTGGTGAACAACACGTAATAGAGAATCCAGGAAATTATTTCTTATGCGAGGAATGTGAAAATAAAAACAATTGTGTTGAAAAGATGCAAATTTGTACTCCTATAAGGTTGGGAGATGAAATAATAGGCGTAATAGGACTTGTTTGTTCAAGCTATGAGCAGAAGGATATACTCATAAAGAATATGGTTTCTTACCGTCCATTCTTAATGCAGATTGCTGATTTTATAAGCTCAAAAGTATACGAACACATGGAGAAGGAAAGAAACAAAGGAATGCTCCATGTGTTGAACCAGGTTATTGATAGCTTTGATAAAGGAGTCTTGGTTATTAATAAGGACAATGAAATTATGCATATGAATCAGCCAGCAGTGAAGCAGTTAAGGGCTTCCCAAACATATTTTAAAAAAATTATAGATATTACTTCTTGTAACGAAAGCATCATGAATGAGGAAGTATTTACTGTTAAATTTGAGAGTAAAAAGATGGAGTTTATGGGTAAGCTAATACCTATTTTTCCTTCTCTTCCACCCTATGATAGAATTTTTGTTTTTAACGAGATAAAGAGGGGGAAGCTAGAGGCTGCAGCCACTTATGTTTGGCAAACTATTAGAACAGAGGACATTATTGCTAAGTCAACCTCAATGGTTCAGGTTAAGGAGAAGATAAAAAAGGTTGCCAACTCAAAATCCACAGTACTCATAAGCGGAGAAAGCGGAACTGGTAAAGAACTTATTGCAAGGGCAATTCATGCGGAAAGCGACAGGTGGAATAAGCCTTTTATTGCGATTAACTGCGGAGCTATACCGGACACCCTTCTTGAAAGCGAATTATTTGGATATGTAAGAGGTGCCTTCAGCGGTGCAGATTCTAATGGAAGAGTAGGAAAATTTGAGCTTGCTAACAAGGGCGTTATTTTTCTTGATGAAATAGGAGATATGCCTTTATATCTTCAAGTAAAAATACTAAGAGTACTGCAGGAAAGAAAGATAGTTAGGATAGGTTCAAACCAATTGATTGATTTAGATATAAGAGTAATTGCAGCAACAAACAAAAATCTTAAGCAGATGGTTGAAGAAGGAAAGTTCAGAGAAGATTTATACTATAGGCTTAATGTTATACCTATTGAAGTGCCCCCTCTTAGAGAACGAGGAGAAGACATTGAAGTGATGGTTTTGAAGATGCTTCAGCGTTACGAGAAAATGTTTAATAACAAGAATTTGAAGGTAGATGAAGAAGCTATGAGTGTGCTTAAAAGCTACACCTGGCCTGGTAACGTGAGAGAGCTTGAAAATGTTATTGAATTTATGGTTAACATGGCGGATGAAAGCGGAGTATTAGATAGGGAAACCCTGCCAATGGGAATATTAAATAGTAAGAATAAAAGTAGAAATTCATTTTGTGCTGTGGTAGAAGATGAAGGAGTTATTGTACCATTAAAGGAAATAGAACAACAGTATATATCAAGGGCATTGGAGTTATATGGAAGTGATGTTAAAGGAAAAAAACTAGCTGCACAAAAATTAGGTATAGGAATTGCAACTTTGTATCGAAAGTTGGAGGAAATGAAACAAGATTTATCGAAATGATAATAAAAATAGAAAAAATCGTTGGTACATGAATAAAAGTTATTTATCAAATTGATAATTAGTATTATTTTGATAAATAAGGATATATAAATTTTTCAGTGTGTAAGGTTTAAGAACATGAAAAAGAGTTCTTAAACCTTTTTTTATGCCCTAAAATGCTTTTAATAGAAGAATTTTTGATGTTTTTTTATCAAAAGTTTTTTAAATAAATTTTCTAATAGCTATGTTTTGGCACGGATGTTGCTTTAATATATTTTAGAAATTTAAGAGAGCGAGGTAGACAAATGAAAAAAAGTATTTTATGGAAAGAAAATGAAATGTCAGTAAAAAAAGAAAAGACTAATATTGATTTTTTAGGTAAAGAAGAAATAAACAAGGCTAGAAAGTTTCACGAAAGCTTTCCTGAGTATACTAAAACTCCACTTGTTAATTTAGATCATTTGGCAAAGGATTTAGGAGTTGGCGGAATTTATATTAAAGATGAATCACATCGGTTTGGTTTAAATGCTTTTAAAGTGCTTGGTGGTTCTTATGCCATGGCTAAATACTTAGCGCAAAAACTTAATAAAGATATTTCAGAGCTTAGCTATGAAAAACTAACTTCAGATGAAATTAGAAAACAACTTGGAGAAATAACTTTCGTTACCGCAACAGACGGAAATCATGGAAGAGGAGTTGCATGGACAGCAAGACAGCTTAAGCAAACATCAGTTGTGTACATGCCAAAAGGTTCTTCGTTTATCCGCCTTAAGAACATTCAAGCTGAAGGTGCAGAAGCTTCTATAACAGATATGAACTATGATGATGCAGTTAGACTTGCGGCTGAAAATGCTGAAAAGCATGGCTGGGTAGTAGTTCAAGATACTGCATGGGATGGCTATGAAGAAATACCAGCTTGGATTATGCAAGGGTATGGAACAATGGCTTCAGAAGCGTTAGAACAGCTTAATGAAATGGGTGTTGAAAGACCAACTCATATTTTTGTACAAGCAGGTGTTGGTTCCTTAGCTGGAGCTGTACAAGGATATTTTGCTTCTGTATTTGGAGATAACTGTCCAACAACTGTTATTGTAGAAGCTGATGAAGCAGCATGTCTTTATAAGTCAGCTTTAGCTAATGATGGTGAGCCAAGAGTAGTAGGCGGAGATATGCCAACTATCATGGCTGGACTAGCTTGTGGTGAGCCAAATACTATTGGCTGGAAGGTATTAAGAGACTACAGCAAAGCCTTTGTATCATGCCCTGACTGGGTAGCTGCAAGAGGAATGAGAGTTCTTGGAAATCCATTAAAGGGAGACAAGAGAGTTATTTCTGGAGAATCAGGAGCGGTAACAGCAGGACTTATATCATCAATAATGACAAGAGATGATATGCAGGAATTGAAGAAGGCATTAAAGCTTGATGAAAATTCAAGAGTATTATTATTCAGTACTGAAGGCGATACTGATCCAATAAGATACAGAGAAATTGCATGGGATGGAGACTTTCCTACTGTAGGATAAGATAAAAAGAAAAGGAGAATGAAAATTATGATGACAAATGAAAGAAGACAAGAATTAACAAAATTATGTCAAGAACTTCTAAGAAGACCTAGCGTTTCAGGTGAAGAAGGCAAAGTAGTTGAAGCTATAACTGCTGCTTTTAAGCAAATGGGATACGATGATTGGTTTGTAGATGGTTACGGAAATGTTATAGGACACATTAAAGGAAAAAAGCCAGGAAAGAAAATATTATTTGATGGACATATAGATACCGTTCCAGTACCAGACGATTCTAAATGGGTACATGCTCCATTTGGAGGAGAAGTAGTTGATGGAAAAATCTATGGACGTGGCGCCTCTGACATGAAGGGTGCTGTAAGTGCTATGATTGCAGCAGTTTCATACTTTGCAGAAGATACAAACAAAGATTTTGCAGGAGACATATATGTAGCTGGAGTTGTTCATGAAGAAATATTTGAAGGCGTTTCTGCTAGAAAAATAAGTGAAAGAATAAATCCAGACTATGTAGTAATAGGAGAAGCATCAGAGCTTAACTTAAAAAGAGGACAAAGAGGACGTGCGGAAATAGTTATCGAAACTTTTGGAAAGCCAGCTCACTCAGCAAATCCTGAAAAAGGAATTAATGCAGTATATAAGATGTCAAAGGTAATTGAGAAGGTTCAGGGCATAGAGCCAGTTGAACAGCCAGTGCTTGGAAAAGGAATATTAGTTCTTACTGATATTAAGTCTTCACCATACCCAGGAGCTTCAGTAGTTCCAGATTACTGCAAAGCTACATTTGACAGAAGACTTTTAGTTGGTGAAACTAAAGAATCTGTATTAGAGCCAGTTCTTAAGCTAGTAGAAGAGTTAAAGAAGGAAGATTCAGAGCTTAATGTAAAAGTTTCTTATGCAGTTGGAGAAGAAAGATGCTTTACTGGAGAAGTAATCCAAGGAGAAAGATTCTTCCCAGGATGGTTATATGAAGAATCAGATGAATTTGTACAAGCTGCATACAAAGGATTAAAAGAAGCAGGAATAAATCCAGAAATTACACACTATTCATTCTGCACAAATGGAAGCCACTATGCAGGTGAAAAGGGAATAAGAACTATAGGATTTGGACCTTCAAAGGAAAACCTAGCTCATACAATAGATGAGTATATTGAACAAGAACAATTATATAAAGGTGCAGAAGGATACTACGGAATATTAAAATCTGTATTCAGCAAGTAGAAATATTTTAAGCCTGAGCTTATACATGCAAATCTATGCGTGTATAAGCCAGGTTTTAGAATTTAACTTCTATTAACTTATGCACAAAGGAGAAAGGTATGAAAATACTAATAAAGAATGGTCTTATAGTAGATGGAACAGGAAAGAAGCCTTTTAAGGGTAATCTTCTTGTTGAAGATAATAAAATTGCTAAAATAGGTGAAATAAAAGATGATAAGGCTGATAGAGTAATCGATGCCAAAGGTTTAGCAGTTGCACCAGGGTTTATCGATACTCACAGCCATTCAGACTTAATGATACTTGTAAATCCATATAACGAAACAAAGATCCGTCAAGGTATTACCACTGAACTTTTAGGACAAGACGGAATATCAATGGCTCCTCTTCCAAAGCAGTATATAAGCTCTTGGAGAAAGAACTTAGCTGGATTAGACGGAGATAGTGATGAAATAGATTGGAACTATGAAACTACAGATAACTATCTTAAGATGATGGAAAACAATGGAGTTGGACTAAATCAAAGCTATCTTGTACCTCATGGTAATATTCGTATGGAGGCAATGGGGCTTGAAGCTAGAGAAGCAACTGATGAAGAAATAAAAAGAATGTGCCACATTACAAGAAGAGAGATGGAGGCTGGAGCTTACGGTCTTTCTACTGGTCTAATATACATTCCATGTGCATATTCTCAAACTAGAGAAATAATTGAAATGTGCAAGGTTGTAGCTGAATATGATGGGATTTTTGTAGTTCACCAAAGAAGTGAAGCAGATACCATACTTGAGTCTATGGAAGAAGTTATAGAAATAGGCAGACAATCAGGAGTAAAAGTTCACTTTTCACACTTTAAGGTATGTGGAAAGAAGAACTGGCAGTATATAGATGGCGTTATAGAATTACTAGAAAAGGCGCAAAAGGAAGGCATTAAGGTTTCCTTTGATCAGTACCCTTATGTTGCAGGAAGCACAATGCTTGGAGTAATTCTTCCACCTTGGGCGCATGCAGGTGGAACAGATAAACTTCTTGAAAGACTTAAAGATGATGAAATGAGACGAAAAATGATTAAAGACATAGAAGAAGGAATACCAGGCTGGGATAACTTCGTAGATTTTGCTGGTCTTGATCAGATAGCTGTAACAAGTGTTAAAACAGATAAGAATGAAGAATTTATAGGCAAGAGCCTTGAAGAAATTGGAGAAATTCAAGGAAAAAATCCTTTAGAAGCTACCTTTGATTTGCTCTATGAAGAGGAAAATGCCGTAGGCATGGTAGATTTCTATGGTCTTGAAGAGCATGTGATTAAATTCCTAAAAAGACCAGAACAAAATGTATGTACAGACGGACTTCTAGCAGGAAAGCCTCATCCAAGAGTATATGGAGCCTTCCCAAGAGTTCTAGGAAAGTATGTCAGAGAAGAAAAAGTTCTTACCCTTGAAGAAGCTATCTTTAAGATGACCAAAAAGCCTGCTGAGGTTTTAGGACTAAAGCAAAGAGGAAGCCTTGAAGCAGGTAATTATGCTGATATAGTAATATTTAATCCTGAAACAATTAGGGATAAGGGAACTTTTGTAGATCCAATTCAGTACCCAGAAGGAATTGATTTCGTAATTATCAATGGTCAAATTGCTATAGACAAAGGAGTCTATAATAAAGTATTGGCAGGAGAGGTATTAAGAAAATAGTATGCTTTCCAGAAAGGAAGTGAAGATTAATGCTTTTAGTGGGCAATGGAAGAGTTATTACTCAAAATGCAGCAAAGCCTCTAATAGAAAACGGTTGTGTAGCTATCGATGGAAATAAAATCGTAGAAGTTGGAAGCTATAATGAACTTAAAAGCAAGTATAAAGATGCGGAATTTATAGATGCAAAAGGCAAAGTTATAATGCCTGGACTTATAAATGCTCATCACCACATATACTCAAGCTTTGCAAGAGGTATGGCCCTTGACGGTGAACCAGGAGCAAACTTTATAGGAATTCTTGAAAAACTTTGGTGGAGACTTGATAAGAAGCTTACATTAGAGGATACAAAATACAGTGCTTATTCAACTCTTATAGATTGCATAAAGAACGGTGTAACTACGGTATTTGATCACCATGCAAGCCCTTTCGCGGCTAAAGACAGCCTGTTTACTATCGGAGAAGTAAGCAAAGAGCTAGGCATAAGAAGCAGCCTTTGTTACGAAGTGTCTGACAGAGATGGAGAAGCTGTTTTAAGAGAAGGAATAGAAGAAAATGTTAACTTCATAAAATATGCTAATACTGACGAGCAGGATATGCTTAAAGGTATGTTTGGACTGCATGCTTCCTTTACATTGTCAGATAAATCCTTGAATGAATGCAAAGAGGCAATGGAAGGGCTTAATGCAGGTTACCATGTTCATACAGCAGAAGGTATAGATGATCTTTATGATTCCTTAAACAAGTACGGAAAGAGAGTAGTACAAAGACTTTTAGACTTTGATATATTAGGTGATAAGTCTATAGCAGTGCACTGCATCCATACCAACGGAATGGAAATGGACATACTTAAGGCTACAAAAACAAATGTAGTTCATAATCCTGAGTCAAATATGGGGAATGCAGTAGGCTGTTCTCCAGTAATTGAAATGATGAGAAGAGGAATTAAAGTTGGTCTAGGAACAGACGGCTATACTTCTGATATGTTCGAATCAATGAAGGTGGCAAATATAATTCACAAGCATCAATTATGTGATCCAAGAGTAGCCTGGGGAGAAGTTCCACAAATGCTCTTTGAAAACAACAGGGATATTGCTAAGGCATACTTTAGCAAACCAGTTGGCGTACTAGAAGCGGGAGCTTATGCTGATGTAATTGTTGTGGATTACAACCCTCATACGCCAATGACAGAGACAAATATAAATGGGCATATACTATTTGGAATGACAGGAAGATGTGTAGACACAACAATAGTAAATGGAAAGATACTAATGAAAAATAGAGAACTTCTTATTATAGATGAAGAAAGAATAATTTCAAAATCAAGAGAAGTAGCAGAAAAACTATGGAAAAGAGTATAAATGAACTAAAAATAAGATTAGCATAACAGCGAAATCTGTTATGTGGAAACGGCGGTAATAAAATGAGTAAGAAAAGTAATACTAAGGTTGCCCCTGTAGATGAGAAGCTTCCTCTAAGTCAGCTTTTAATGTTTGGTTTTCAGCATGTTTTAGTTATGTGTGCTGGCGGAGTAGCAGTTTCGCTTATAATAGGAAACACTTTAGGACTTAGTAGAGAACAAATTGTATTTTTGATTAATGCAGACCTTCTCATGGCAGGTGTTGCAACTTTAATACAAAGCTTAGGCTTAAAAGGATTTGCTGGTGCGAAAGCTCCATTAATTGAAGGAGCAAGCATGGCAGCTGTAGGCTCAATGGTAGCCATAGGGCTTCAATATAAGTCAGATGCTTCCTTGGCCCTTGGCACCATATTTTGCGCTACTTTTGCAGCCGGTTTAATTGGACTTATCATTGCACCATTTTTCGGAAAGCTTTTAAGGTTTTTTCCGAAGGTAGTAACTGGTACGGTTATAACAACAATGGGTATATGCCTTATACCTGTGGCAATTAAATGGTCAGCAAACAATAATCTTACATCACCAGAATCTAAAAATATATTTTTAGCATTATTTGTTTTGGTAACTATCCTTATATTAAATAAGGTGTTAAAAGGAGTTTGGAACAATATAGCTATACTGTTAGGCTTAATTATTGGAACCATAGTAGCTTCAATGTTCCATATGGTTGATTACTCAGGTGTCGTACAAGCAAAGTGGATAAGCTTTGATATGCCTTTTTACTTTGGAAAGTTCAATTTTGATATAACGGCTGTCATATCAATGACGTTGGTTATGATTGTTATAATGACACAAGCTACAGGAAACATAATAGCTCTGCATGAAATAGTAGGAAAGCCTCTAGATGAGAAGACTTTGGTTAGAGGATTAAGAACAGATAACCTAACTACCATGATTGGAGGTATGTTTAATACCTTCCCAAGAACAGCTCTAGGACAAAATATTGGTCTTGTAAATATGACAGGAGTTAAGAGCAGATATACAGGAGCTGCTGCTGGCGCCATACTGCTAGTACTAGGATTCTTTCCGAAATTTGCTGCTTTAGTTGCGGCGATTCCTAATCCAGTTCTAGGAGGAGCAGGTTTTATGATGTTTGGAATGATCATGATAGGCGGAATTAAAACTCTTGGATCTGTTCAGCTTGATGGTACTAAAAATGGAATTATTATAGCGGTAAGCATAGGAATATCAATGATAACATTAATAATTCCAGACTTTTATAAAGGGTTTCCAAGTTGGGTGAATACTATTTTTCAAAGCGGTATGACCACAGGTTGTATAACTGCTATAGTACTTAATTTAGTATTTAATGAGTTTGGAAGCAAAAAGAAGGCTGAACTTGAAGCTGAAAAAGAAGTTGCAGCAGGTGCTTAATATAGCTGCTTGAAAAAGAGTATTTATGATTAGATTGTAGACACAGCGATAAATCCACGCTGCAACATACAAAATATGGTGCAGCTGGCTTAGTCGCTTCTGTATATATAAACAATGAAAGGAGACTATGACATGGGTGTTATTCTCCAAGGTGGTACGGTTGTTACCTCAGAAAAAACTTTAAAAGTAGATGTACTTATAGAAGATGGCAAAATTGCTGAGATGGGTGAGAACATAGAAATTGGAAAGCATAGAGTTATAAAAGCAGAAGGAAACTTCATATTTCCAGGCGGTATAGATCCTCACACTCATTTTGATTTAGATGTGGGAAGCACAGTGACTGCGGATGATTTTGCTACTGGTACAAAGGCTGCCCTTATTGGCGGTACAACTACAATTATAGATTTTGCTACTCAGGATAAAGGAAAGACCTTAAAGGAAGCGGTAAAGGTTTGGCACGGTAAGGCAGATAACAAGTCCTATTGCAATTATGGGTTTCATATGGCTATAACGGACTGGAACAAGACAACAGCTTCTGAAATGGAAGCTATGAAAGAGGAAGGCATAACCTCCTTCAAAATGTATATGGCATATAAGAAAACTCTGCAGGTAGATGACGGAGCCATATATGAAGCTTTGGAAAGATCCAAAGAAGTAGGAGCGCTAATAGGCTTTCATTGCGAAAACGGAGACATAATAGAGCTTCTTGTTAACAAGGCGGTAAGAGAAGGACAAACAGCACCAAAATATCATTCCTTGACAAGACCCGTAAGCTTGGAAAAAGAAGCAATTACAAGAGTTCTTAATATAGCAGAAATAGCTGGTGCTCCTGTGTATGTAGTTCATCTAAGCTCAAAGGCTGGACTTGAGGCTATAAAAGAAGCTAGATTAAGAGGGGTTAAGGTATACGCAGAAACTTGTCCTCAATATCTTCTTTTAAATGACAAGAGCTATGAAGGCACAGAACAAGATGAATTCAATGGTGCTAAGTACGTTATGTCCCCGCCGCTTCGAAAGGAACCAGATCAGGAGGCTTTATGGAAGGGACTTGCAGAAGGGGATATAGAAACAACAGCTACTGACCACTGTTCCTTTAACTATAAAGGACAAAAGGAGCTAGGGAAAAATGATTTTTCGAAAATTCCTAATGGCGGTCCAGGAGTAGAGCACAGAATGGCTCTTCTTTATACAAACGGGGTGGCAGCTGAAAAAATTTCTTTAAATAAATTTGTAGAGATTACCTCTGAAAAAGCTGCAAGGCTTTTTGGAATGTACCCTCAAAAAGGAACCATAAGCTTGGGCAGTGATGCAGATATAGTTATTTGGGATCCAAAATATGAAGGTGTGATTTCCTGTGAAATGCAGCATCAAAATGTAGATTACACACCTTATGAAGGCTTTAAGCAAAGGGGTAGAGTTAAACATGTATTCCTTAATGGCGAATTAGTAGTTGAGGATGGAAAATTAGTTGAAGATATACCAAAGGGAAAGTATGTTTATAGAAAACAGATGAACAATTAGAAAAAATTAACAATTTTACGAGAGAAGGTGAGCTAAAATGTTTATAGTTAATATAAACGGTAAGGAATACCAACATGAAAAAGACATGGCTCTTATGGATTTCCTTCGTGAAGAGCTTGATATAACTTCAGTAAAAGACGGTTGTAAGGAAGGTGCCTGCGGAACTTGTACTGTTCTTATAGATAGCAAGGCAACCCGTGCCTGCATACAAAAGCTCTCAAAACTTGAGGGTAAAAAGGTACAAACTATTGAAGGGTTTACTGAAAGAGAAAGAAAAGTATATTCCTATGCTTTTGCAGCTGCAGGAGCTGTACAGTGCGGTTTCTGTATTCCAGGAATGATTATAGCTGGTAAGGCATTAATAAACCAAAACCCAGATCCAACAAGAGAAGATGTAAAAAATTCTATTCGTACTAATATCTGTCGTTGTACTGGATATGCTAAAATAGAAGATGGAATACTTTTAGCTGCGAAAATGCTTAGAGAAAACTTAGAGGTTCCTGAATTAAAACAAACAGGAAAAGTTGGAGAAAGAGTTTGCCGTGTAGATGCTGTTCCAAAGGCACTAGGCGAGGCAAAGTATGTGGATGATTACAAATTTAAAGGCATGCTCTATGGTAAAAATGTATTTAGCAAGCATGCTCGTGCATTGGTATTATCTATAGATAAAAGCAAGGCTTTAGAGATGCCGGGAGTAGTGGCAGTTTATACTGCAAAAGATATTCCAGGGAATAGATATATAGGCCATTTAGCACAAGATTGGCCAGGAATGATAGACATAGGAGAAGAAACAAAGTGTATCGGTGATACCCTTGCAATGGTTGTTGCTGAAACAAAGGAACAGGCAGTTGCAGCTGCTAAGGCTGTAGAAGTACAATATGAAGTACTAAAGCCAGTTACAAGTCCTAAGGAAGCAGCTGTACCAGGTGCTCCTCAGGTACATGGAGAAGGCCTAAAATTATTTGGAAAGTTTATAATTCCTGAGAACAATTTGTTAAGTCATCAGGAAGTTAAAAGAGGGGATGCAGAAGCTGCTCTTGCAAACTCAAAATATATAGCAGAAGGAACCTTTACTGTTCCACCAACAGAGCATGCCTTCATGGAGCCAGAAACTGCAATTGGACTTCCAGATGGAGACGGAGTTATGGTTATAACTGGCGGACAAGGTATTTATGACGAATACCATGAGATAAGCTCTTATCTTGGTCTTCCTCTTGAAAAGGTAAGAATCCAAAGTGCTATAGTAGGCGGCGGATTTGGCGGCAAGGAAGACATGAGCGTTCAGCATCAGGCAGCTCTTTGTGCTTACTTAACTAAGAGACCTGTTAAAGTATGGCTAAGCCGTCAGGAAAGTATAAATTACCATCCAAAACGTCACGCTATGGAGATATCTGTAAAAATAGGTTGTGATGAAAATGGTATACTTCAAGGAGTTAAGGCTAGACTAACTTCTGATACAGGTGCTTATGCATCATTAGGTGGTCCAGTACTTCAAAGAGCATGTACGCATCTTGGTGGACCATACAACTATCAAAATATAGATGTTGAAGGTAATGCTTATTATACAAACAACCCTCCAGCAGGCGCGTTCCGTGGTTTTGGAGTGACACAATCTGCAGCAGCTGTAGAACCTCTTATAAATGAATTAGCTGAAAAAGTTGGTATTTCAGGCTGGGAGATCCGCTATAGAAATGCAATAAGACCAGGCCAAGTGCTTCCAAATGGTCAGATAGCTGATGAAGGAACTGGTATGGCAGCTACACTTAAAGCAGTAAAAGAAGAATTTGATAAATATGAAAATGATCCAGACTACTTTGTAGGAATAGCCTCTGCTATGAAGAATGCAGGTCTTGGAGTAGGTGTGCCTGATCCAGGTCGCTGCAACTTAAAGGTTGTTAATGGAAGAGTTCATGTAAGATCTTCTGCAGCCGCTATAGGACAGGGATTGCAAACAGTTTTAATGCAAATGGTATGCGAAACTACAGGATTAACTACAGATAAAATTGTCATAGAGAATCCTGATACAAAATATACACCAGATGCTGGTACTACAACAGCTTCTCGTCAAACAGTATTAACTGGAGAGGCAGCACGTGTTGCAGCATCCAAACTAAAGCTTGATTTAGATGCAGAAAAAGCTTTAGAGGAATTAGAAGGCAAAGAATATATTGGAGAATTTGAATTCCCAACTGACCCAATTGGTTCTTCAAAGCCTAACCCAATTAGCCATATATCCTATGGCTATGCAACACAGCTTGTTGTTATTGATAAGGAAGGAAAGCTTGTAAAGGTTGTTGCAAGTCATGATGCCGGCAGGGTAATAAACCCTCTTTCCATTGAAGGACAGATAGAAGGCGGAGTTGCTATGAGCCTTGGTTATGGTCTTACTGAAGACTTCCCTCTAAAGGATGGAGTTCCTCAAGCTAAGCTTGGTACTCTAGGTCTTTTCAGAGCTAATCAAATGCCCCCTGTTGAATGTCATTTTATTGAAAGAAATGATCCTAATGGCGTGGCATACGGAGCTAAAGGCATCGGAGAAATTGCATCTATCGTTGCAGCTCCAGCAGCTCAAAATGCTTACTACAAAAGGGATGGTGTGTTTAGATATAACTATCCTTTAGATAACACCTATTATCGTAAGCCAAAAGCTGCAAAATAACTACTGTTAGAAACTCTGCTCCTTTCTTCACTCTTTCGTCGGAGTTTCCCATTGTTTAAAAGGAGCAGGTTCTATATATATAAATTAAAACTAAATAGGAGGGAAAAAGATATGGATAAAATAGTTGTTAGCACAAATAATGCTCCAGGAGCAATAGGACCTTATTCACAAGCTATTAAAGCTGGTCATTTTGTTTACACTTCAGGTCAGCTTCCAGTAAATCCTGCAACAGGTGAATTGGTTACTGATATTAAAGAAGCAACTGCTCAATCACTTGAAAATGTTAAAGCAATCTTAGAAGAAGCAGGAAGCTCCTTGGATAAGGTAGTAAAAACTTTAGTATTTATTAAAGATATGAATGACTTTGCAGCAATGAATGAAGTTTATGCAAAGTATTTTACAGCAAACCCACCAGCAAGATCCTGTGTTGAAGTTGCAAGACTTCCTAAGGATGCTAAAGTGGAAATCGAAGTTATTGCATTATTAGATTAATCAATTTATATGCAATACTTATACACCAATTACAGTATTAAATAAAAAATTATAAAACAAAATTAAAATACAGGTAAAACAATATAGGTAAAAAATAAAGTACAGGTAAAAATAAAACAAAGCCCAAAAGGCCCTATGATCCTCAGCAAGTCATAGGGCTTAAAATCTATATATTTTAAAGAGATAACAAGGCTGATAAATGAATGATATGAAGTTATTAAGAATGAAAATAATAGTATTTTAGTTTATATAGATAAATAGTTCGAAGGAGGGAAAAACATGGAATTAACGCACATAGATAAAAATGGTGCAGCTAGAATGGTAGACGTGGGGGATAAGCAAAATACTAGTAGAGAAGCTAAAGCTCAGGCAGTAGTGACCATGGAGGAGGAAACTCTGAAGTTGATTGTATCAGGAGGCATTCCAAAGGGAGATGTCTTTTCCTGTGCAAGAATTGCAGGAATTATGGCAGCAAAAAAGACACATGAATTAATACCCATGTGTCACCCGCTGCCTATTGATGGCATTAACCTAGATATTACTGCAGAGGAGCCTAACAGAGTGCGTATCATAAGTACAGTCAAATGCACTTATCGTACGGGAGTTGAAATGGAGGCACTAACTGGAGCTTCGGTTGCAGCTCTTACCGTATATGACATGTGCAAGGCAGTGGACAAGGGAATGGAAATAGGTGAGATAGTTTTGCTAAAAAAGACTGGCGGCAAATCGGGCACCTATGAAAAAAATAAAAACTAAATTAGAAGAAGACGAGATTAGACTATACTGTAGATGAAGGATGAATAATATGTTGGAAGAAGCATACAAAGCATTAGTGAATAATTTAAGCCTAGGTGAAGGTTGTGTAATGCTCACCTATCTAGATCTGCATAATAAGACAGGCGGCACCATATCATCGAAGATAATTTTAGCAAACGAGGAAGTAAAAAATAAATTAATTCCGCTTACAGAACAGATTAATAAGGAAATAGAACTTTGTCTAAGCACTGGGAGGATTCGTATTGTTAATTTGGAAGATGAAAAAGCCTTATTAATAGAGCCTTTTGCGCCCAAACCTCGGCTAATAGTTTTTGGTGGAGGTCATATATCAAAGCCTCTATCAGAGTTTGCAGCAAGAGTAGGCTTTTCTGTTACAATTGTTGACGACAGGCCTTCCTTTGCAAATGCACAGCGTTTCCCTGAGGCTGACGAAGTAATTTGTGAAAGCTTTGAAAAAGTTTTTGATAAAATTACTTTGAAAAGCTCCGATTATGTTGTTGCTGTAACTAGAGGGCACAAGTATGATGGAGTAATACTCAGAAAGGTTCTGAAGCATGAGCTTAGGTATGTGGGCATGATTGGCTCAAAGCGCAGAGCTAAAGGAATGTTGGAGGAATTGCTTGAGGAAGGTTATTCTAAGGAAAAGCTGAATCAGGTTCACTCGCCAATAGGTCTTGATATAGGAGCTGTTACGCCAGATGAAATAGCAGTTTCAATAGTAGCACAGCTTATCAGCTATAAAAATATGAGCTCAGCTTATTCTTCAGCTGATAAATCTATACAACCTGAATTTGATATAGAGGTTGCAGAAAAAATAATTGAAGCAACTGAGGTTCCAAAAGCACTTATAACAGTACTATCCTCAAAGGGTTCTGTACCAAGAAAGGCCAGCGCCAAAATGATAGCCTATATGGATGGAAGAACAGTTGGAAGTATTGGAGGAGGCTGCAGTGAAGCAGAAGTAATAAGAAAGGCAAGAGGACTTATGCTAGATAAAGGCTTCCTTATAGAACATGTAGATATGACTAACGACGTGGCAGAGTCTGAAGGCATGGTATGCGGTGGAGTTATGGAAGTTCTGGTGGAAGTATTTTAGCTTATTAGCTTTTGCATATAGCAATGACTCAATAGTTTAAAATATAAGAAGTTCATCTATGATTTAGGTGGGCTTTTTTTATTTGCAGGCATCTAATTATTTTAAACTTGCGGAAATTGTCTAAATAAAATAACATATATTTATGCTGGTTAAGAACAATATGTTTTGGAATATAAAAAAATTTAAGCAGCAGATAGATGATGGAGGCATAATATGAAGTTTGATATCTACAAAATTGCAGATAATTACAAGTTGACTGAAACGGAAAGAAATATACTTGAATATATACTGAAAAATATTGATGCAGTTTTAAAACAAGGGGTTAGAGAAGTAGCTAATTCAAATTATACTTCTGCGGCTACCATAATTAAATTATCAAAAAAACTAGGATACACTGGCTACATTGATATGGTCTACCGGTTGAACTTTATAATAAAAAATAATAAAAGGAACCAGGAGCGTACTTCTGAAATTACAAGCTTCATAGCTGAAATAGAGAAAGAGAAAATAGATTCATTTATCTCTATGCTTATTAAGCACAGGGAAGATATTATTTTGATAACAGCCACTGGTTTTTCAGATCCAATAGCGGAGTTTTTCTGGAGAAAGATGATGGTGCTGGGCTTTAAATGTATTAAAACAAACTCCTATGGTGTTTACGACACCAATCAAATAGGGGCAGCCATGGTAATCGGAATATCAAAAAGTGGAGAAACAGAAAGCATTACTAAAGTAATAGATTATGCTGCTAAAAATAAGCTCGATATTATTACTTTCACAGGGAAGCCTATAAATTATATGGCTAAGCGTGCAAATCTAAACTTTCATATACTAGACGATAAAGAACTGGATGACAGAAACATTACAGCAAATTACTTCTATGCAAGGGTAATGATTGTGATGGAATATTTATTAGATAAAGTGATGAATAAATTATAGAAAAAAAGGAAACTATCTCAACAGGCTATATTGTTGGGATAGTTTCCTTTTTATAAGTAAACATGTTTACTTTTTGGTCAACAAGTTGCTAAAGCGCTCACAAACGTTAACATCAACAATTTAATATGCTATTATAATCTCACAAAATCAGTTCAAAAGAAAATTAATAAGGGGGACTCTTCATGAAAGACAAAATTGTAAGCAGTATGCAAAAATTTGCTAAATCAATGATTGGACCAGTATTATTTCTGCCAATTGTAGGTATGTTAATTGCATTGACAGCTGTTTTTACAAACACAGCTATTGTTACTAATAAAGGAGTTATTTGGACAATAGGAAAATTCTTTAATGGCATGCTGTCACCAATTATGGGTAACCTAAGTATCCTGTTTTGTGTTGGCATAGCAATGGGAATGGCGCAAAAGAAAAAAGCAGAAGCAGCATTTGTAGCTATTATGTCCTATATATTATTCTTAGGTGCAAACAGCAGGTGGCTGGAGTTATCTGGCAAATTAATTAAAGGAGATACTGCTGGAGCTTTATATGGTACTGGACAAACAATTCAACTTGGATTCCATGTAACAGATATGGGTGTTTTCCTAGGGATGATTCTAGGAATCCTAGTGGCTGTAATTCATAACAGATATGTAGGCACAGAATTTAAAGGCGCTATGGCTCCTTACGGCAACAGCAAACTTGTATTTATTATGATGATACCAGTAGTTGCAGTGTTTAGTGTTTTAGTAACTTATATTTGGCCAACTGTAGCAAGTGGAATAAGTGCTTTAACAGGCTTTATGCAAACTGCAGGAGCTCTGGGAGTATTTATCTATGGATTCTTAAACAGATTTTTAATTCCAACAGGATTACATCACTTAATTTGGTCTCCGTTCCTATACTCTGCGGTAGGTGACCAAATGATTATTAATGGAGAAAATATCATTGGAGCTAAACCTGTATTTCTAGCATTGCTTAATGATCCTGCAATCAAGATGATGCCTGATTCAGCAAGATTCTTAACCTATGGTTTAGTTAAAACCTTTGGAGTAATCGGTGTAGCTTTAGCGTTCTATTTCACTGCAAAGAAAGCAAAACGCAATAACTTAAAAGCTCAGTTAATACCATCAACCTTAACTGCAGTAATTGCAGGAATTACTGAGCCTCTAGAATTTACATTTATTTTTGCAGCTCCATTACTTTGGTTTGTTTACTCTGTCATTGATGGGCTGTTCCAAATGTTTGTCTATTTAATAAACGTAAGAGTGTGCGCAACAAATGGTATTTTAGATTTCCTTGTATTAAACCTGCCAGCAGGTATTGCTAGAACTAACTGGCCTATGTATGTAGTAATGGGGCTAGTAGAAATAGTTGTTATGTTTATAGTATTTAAATTCATGATTGAAAAAATGAACTTAAAAACACCTGGAAGAGAAGATGACGACACAGATTCCGTTGTTGATTTAAATGAAAATGCTTCAAAGGTTAAACAGCAGATGAAAGCAACTCAACAAAACACAGTGAATGACGATAGGGAAAAGGCACTTCAGATTATCAATGCTCTTGGTGGAAAAAAGAACATTATAAATGTAGAGAATTGTTTTTCAAGACTTAGAGTTGATGTAGTAGATAATAGTGTTATTGATGAGAAAGCACTAAAAGCTACTGGAGCTGCTGGTGTTGTTAAAAAAGGAAACAATATTCAAGTTGTTTACGGGCTTTCAATTAATAAGA
The DNA here is from genome assembly GCF_023656515.1 of Clostridium swellfunianum. NCBI lineage: Bacteria > Bacillati > Bacillota > Clostridia > Eubacteriales > Clostridiaceae > Clostridium > Clostridium swellfunianum. The sequence continues at coordinate 1,632,317 of NZ_JAMOFV010000006.1, read as the reverse complement.
TTAGAACCATTGTAGATGAGGCTCTAGAAACAATAGCTTAAAGGAGGACATAATATATGAACACATTCAAATTAGTAATTGCGGGTGGTGGTAGCACATATACACCAGGAATAGTTAAAAGCTTGCTTACAAAAAAAGAAGATTTTAAAATCTCGGAGCTGAGATTATATGACATAAATGAAGAACGTCAAAATAAAGTTGGAGTCATCGTAAAGCAAGTAGTTGAAATGTTTGATCCAGAGGTTAAGCTTATATTCACAACAAATCCAGAAGAAGCCTTTAAGGATGCGGACTTTATATTTGCTCAAATGCGTGTTGGATTATATAAATTAAGAGAATTAGATGAAAAGATTCCGTTAAAATATAATGTAGTTGGACAAGAAACTTGCGGTCCAGGAGGACTAGCTTATGGGCTAAGAACTATATATCCAATGGTTGAAATGATAGATTTCTGTGAAAAATATGCTAGCAAAGATTATTGGATTGTTAATTACTCTAATCCAGCTGCTATTGTTGCAAAAGCAATGCATAAGCTTAGACCAAAAGCAAGAATTTTAAACATATGCGATATGCCTGTGGCAATCATGAGAAATATGGCTAATATTTTGGATTGCGATAGACATGATATAGAAGCTGATTATTTTGGCTTGAATCACTTTGGGTGGTTCACGAAGATAAGAGTCAAGGGTGAAGATAAAACAGAGGAATTAAAGTCATATGTGAGAGAGCACGGGTATATTCCTCCTGATTCAAGAAGTGAAGTAAGACATAATGATGCCTCCTGGCTTCATACTTTTGACAACGCTAAGCATATAATGAAAATGTTCCCTAAGTATCTTCCAAATACTTATATGCAGTATTATCTACTAGGAGACAGCATCGTTAAAGATGCAGATAAAAACCGTACTAGAGCTAATGAAGTAATGGAAGGAAGAGAAAAGAAAATCTTTGATGCAGTAGATCAATATAATGCTACTGGGGCAATAGATCTTTCACAATTCTTTACAGGAGTACATGGAGAGTTTATAGTTGAGGTAGCTATGAGCTTGACTTTTGACCTGAGAAAGAGACATTTAGTTATGGTTGAAAACAATGGCGCTGTTAAGAATCTGCCAGATGATGCAATGGTAGAAATACCAGCCTACATTACTAAAGATGGACCAGAGCCAATACGTGTAGGTGAAATTCCAACTTTCTATAAAGGCTTAATAGAGCAGCAGGAAGCTTGTGAAAAATTAGTTGTTGAAGCTGCAATTGAAGGCTCCTATGAAAAAGCTCTTATGGCATTTACAATGAATAAAACAATACCATCTGCTTTTGTTGCAAAACAGATATTAGATGATATGATTGAAGCTAATAAGGAATATTGGCCGGAATTAAAGTAAAGATAAAAAGGTAAAGAGTGATTATAAATTATAATCGCTCTTTACCTTTTTATTATGTGAACCTATATAATTTTTGAAAATGTCTTAATTATATTTAGCATGCTTATAAAATGCTTTTACTCCTTTAAAATTTTTTAAAATTAAGAAATTAACAGAATTTTAGAGATTATTCTATCTAAGAGAACCTAAACTAAGTAATTTGTGTTTAGAGAAGCTTTACATTAATACGGTTGTTTCATATAATGAAACTATAGTTCACAATATGAAACGATATAAGGAGTGTTATTCATGGAAGTTGTTACACTTGGAGAAACTATGGTACTTTTCAACCCTGATTCACAGGGACCTTTAAGATATGCACATAATTTTAATATGTCCATAGCAGGGGCTGAATCAAATGTAGCAATAGCTTTAGCAAGGCTTGAACATAATGTTGGATGGATTTCAAGACTTGGTAATGATGAGTTTGGAAGATATATAAAATCTGTCATAAGAGGAGAAGGAGTAGACGTGTCTAGAGTGTCTATTGATGAAACACACCAGACAGGGCTTTTATTTAAAGAGCAGTTTGCTCATGCAAATCCTAACATATACTATTACAGAAAGCATTCTGCAGCTAGCTTTATGGGAGAAAACGACATTGATGAGGGATACATTGCTTCTGCAAAAATTCTTCACATCACAGGCATAACTCTGGCCCTATCTAAAAGCGCAAGAGAAGGTGTATATAAGGCCATAGATATTGCTAAGCAAAATGGCGTACTAGTATCTTTTGATCCAAATATTAGATTAAAGCTTTGGACAATCGAGGAAGCAAAACCTGTGCTGCTGGATGTAGCAAAGCAAGCTGATATTATTTTTCCAGGAATTGATGAAGGCAGACTGCTGCTTGGTTTAGAAGATTACAAAGAAATAACTAAAGCTTTTTTAGATATGGGCTGCAAAATAGTAGCTACAAAAGTTGGAAAAAAAGGTTGCTTTATATCAGATGGCAAGGAAGAAGTTTTTGTTGAAGGTTATGTTATAGAAAAGACTGTTGATACAGTTGGAGCTGGTGATGGCTTCGCTGCAGGATTTTTATCAGGATATTTAAGAAACAAGAGTCTCCATGATTGTGCTAAGCTTGCTAATGCAATAGGTGCAATGGCTACCCTGGTCAAGGGAGATATTGAAGGTTTTCCAACTCTTTCTCAAGTAAATCAATTTATGGGGCTTACTAATTATATTGACAGGTAGTGGTAAGCTGAAGTAAGTGTATAGGTATAATAATATAAGCAAGGGCAGTAGTTTCCATTAAAAACTACTGCCCTTGCTTATATTATTATATTAAAAAAAACTATAAATATGGGTGTTTTATTTGCTTTGCCGTAAGCAGGGGTAACGTCTTCATACGAGTGTCTGAAAGAGGATTGACAAAAAAATATTTATTGTCTGCATGTTTTGATACAACATTTGTGGGTAATAAATACAGCAAGTAAATACATATTGAGGACAAAAAAAAACATATCTAACATTTTTAAAATCCATTATAGTATAGAAAGACAGCAAATGTTTTCATAAAAAGAAGTCCAGGCAATAAGCAATTATCTATTACATTCCATATTTTAACAATCAATTATTCTAATATTTTGTAAACGATAACTTTTGAAATTTTAAATTGATATTGTGATTTTTTTATTAAACGAAAAGAGGTGGAAATATGTCAGAAGAGTTATTTCGAATGGAAGGTATATGCAAATCCTTTCCAGGAGTAAAAGCTTTAGACAATGTTTATCTTTCAGTAAACAAAGGCGAGGTACATGGTCTTGTTGGTGAAAATGGTGCTGGAAAATCAACCTTGATGAAGATTATGTCTGGTGTTTACCGTGCAGATGCCGGTAAGATTTATATTGAAGGTAAAGAAGTAAATATTGATTCTGTCAATAAGGCTCAAGAATTAGGAGTAAGTATTATATTTCAAGAGTTGAATCTATGCCCTCATATGACTGTTGCAGACAACATTTTTATTGGACGACCACCAAGGAAGGGTTTATTTATCAGTGACAAGCAATTGCATGCAGATGCAAAGGAAGTGCTTGACGGGCTAGGTATAGATATAGATTCACGTGCCCTTGTAAATACCTTGAGTGTTGCACAGCAGCAAATGGTTGAAATCGCTAAGGCTATTTCAAGAAACTGCCGTATCTTGGTTCTTGATGAACCTTCTGCAGCTCTTACCGACAAAGAAGTTGACAAGCTGTTTGAGATAATCCGAAACCTTCAAAAGAAGGGGGTAGGTATGGTTTATATCTCACACCGTATGAATGAGTTGGAGCAAATTTGTGAGAGAGTTACAGCCATACGTGATGGTCAATATATTGGAACCCGTAATTATAAAGATATAACAATTGATGAACTTGTAAACATGATAGTAGGACGTACCTTAGAAGATAAGTATCCTAAGTACGATAGAAAAATTGGTGAAGTGCTATTTGAAGCTAGAAATGTTCGTCGTAAAAATATAGTAAGCGTGGACAAGTTGCAGGTACGCAAAGGAGAAATTCTTGGTATTGCAGGACTTATGGGTTCTGGACGTACTGAAATTGCCCGATGCATATTCGGAGCTGATAAAGCAGACACCATGGAATTATTTATGGAAGGAAAAGAGATTAAAGTTAAATCTCCTGGACAAGCCATTGCCCACGGAATAGGTTATGCAACCGAGGATAGAAAGTTTGATGGATTGGCATTAAAGTTGGATGTTGAGTACAATACCAACATGGCTCATTTAAATCAGTTATCTCGTTTTGGGATAATTGATGATAAAGAAGGCCGTAAAAATGCTCAAAAGTATAAAGAAATGCTTCGAACTAAAACCCCTAGCCTTCGTCAGTCAGTTGGAAACCTAAGTGGTGGTAATCAACAGAAAATAGTACTTTCAAAATGGCTTTGTAATAATGTTAAGCTTTTAATTGTTGATGAGCCTACAAGAGGTATAGATGTAGGGGCAAAATATGAAGTATACGAACTATTTAATCGTTTAAGTGACCAGGGAGTTGCTATCATAATGATTTCCTCTGAGTTACCTGAAATCCTTGGTATGAGCGACCGTGTAATGGTAGTTCATGAAGGTACAATAAATGCAGAGTTAGAGACAAAAAAGACAACTCAAGAAGAAATTATGTATTACGCAGCTGGTTATAACAAGCTTGAAAAGAAAGCTAAGTAATTAAATCTCATTTATATTCTTTAATTTAAAATTATATTTCGCTTGTAGGAGGTTGTTATCTTGAATCAGACATTGAATGCCAAACCAAAAGAATCTTCAGCTCATAGATTTAGTGTAAGTACAAAAAGGGCTATGTTATCAGGTACAGCATTAATCGTACTATTCGCAGCATTTGCTATACTAAAGCCTAACCTGTTTCTTGCACCAAGTAACTTGATTAATATAGGTCAGCAGGTTGTAACCTATACTATCATAGGTGTTGGACTTACTTTCTGCGTTATATGCGGAGGTACCGACCTGAGCGCAGGATCGTCCATGGCGTTATCGGGTATTATCGTAACTGTACTGCTCATTGCTGGTGTTCCTTTAATCTTAAGTATTCTTATAGCACTAGTATTCGGTATATTAATGGGAATTGTTAATGGATATTCTATTGAAGTACTTGGAGTTGTACCATTTATCGCAACCCTTGGTACACAGTGGGTATTCCGTGGACTAGCTAACGTACTAGTTGATGGAAAACCTATTTATACAAATGCTATACCAAGTAAATCCGTACAAGATGCATTCTATGTTTTAGGTGGTGGCCGTATAAACGGTGGTCTACCATACAGTGTTATTATAGCAGCTGTATATGCTCTTGTATTATACTTTGTTCTTGCTAAGACTCGTATTGGTCGTCAGATTTATGCTTGCGGTAGTAATCTTGAAGCAGCTAAACTTTCCGGTATAAATGCAGTTGGTACTCGTATGTTTGCATACTGCATGAGTGGTTTCTCAGCGGCTATATGTGGTATCTTAGTTACTTCTCGTATATCTTCTGCACAGCCAATGGCTGGACAAGGATACGAATTGGAAGCTATTGCAGCTGCAGTAGTTGGTGGTGTTTCAAACAACGGTGGTGAAGGTACAATAATCAATACTGTTATCGGTGCACTTATCATGGGTGTTCTAAGAAACGGTTTGAACCTAAATGGTGTTAGTTCATTCTGGCAGCAGATTATAATAGGTGTCATTCTAGTAGGCGCTGTTGCTATGGAAGCTAGACGTCACAAAAAGAGCAAATAAATTAGTAATTAGCGAGTGAAAACTCGCCAATATAAAAATAAAATTTAAGGGAGAGAAATTATATGAAAAAGGCAATTGCAATATTATTAAGTACTGTTATGACTTTAGGTCTTGCAGCTTGCGGTTCAAAGACAGCGAGTACACAAGGAACAGCAGCAGAGAAAAAAGAAGGGCAAAAAACTGTTTACTTCTTAACTAAAATTCTTGGTAATCAATATTGGTCAGTTGTTGAGCAAGGTGCTAAAGACGCTGCTAAAGAATTAGGTGTAAACTTAGTTGTTACTGGTCTTGCAAGTGAAGCAGAAATAGAGAAACAAGTTCAACAGCTTCAAGATGCTGTATCTGCTAAATCAGATGCGATTGTAATTGGGCCTGTAGATAGCACAGCTATGGCTAACCCTGTAACAGATGCTTTTAAATCTAATATTCCTGTTGTGATTGTAGATACTATGATTAACACAGAAAATTATAGTGCTGCACTAATGACTAACAATGTAGAAGCTGGTAAAACAGCAGCAAAAGAAATGATAGCTCGTTTAAAGAACAAAGGTGTATCTGAAACTGCTAAGGCACAAGTTGCTATCCAGATTGGTAACAGTGGATCTCAAACAATAATTGATCGTCTAAAGGGATTTAATGAATATTGGACTGCAAATGCTCCAAAAACTTGGGAAGTATTAAATAAAGACGTAAAAGTAAATGATGGCGATATAACAAAAGCTGTTGGATTTACACAAGACTTCTTAACAACTTATCCTGACTTAAAAGGTGTGTTCGGTGCAAACAACGGTAGTACAGTTGGTTTCGTTACTGGTTTAAAAGAAGCTAAGCGTAATGATGTAGTTATGGTAGGTTTTGACTTCTCTAAAGAAATCGAAACAATGATTAGAGAAGGACAATTTGAAGTTGCTACAATTCTTCAAAAGCAATATATGATGGGTTATGAAGGCGTAAAGACTGCTTTTGATTTAGCAAATGGAAAGAAACCTGCTCAAAAGCTTATCGATACTGGTGTTCAAGTTGTTGATAAAGTAAATATTGATAAAGATGAAGTTAAAGCAGTAATTAACCCTACAAAGAAATAATTAGTGAAAAAATCTCCTGGAAGCAATTGCAGGAGGTTTTTCCATATAAGAAAATTGCAATTATGAGGTGATGGATATGTCAGGTATATTTGGAGATCTATTTAGTTTTAAAAGCAAGGAAGAGAAGGAAAGAAGTTATGAGGCTTATTCCAAACGTATTTTCCCATATGGTGATGATCAAAAAGATCGAATAATGGAACTTCTGTCTGAACTGTTTCCAAAGGAAAATCCAAGATATGTGCTAATGCACTACATTCTTGTTAAACAAGGTGTTACAGGAGAAGATGCTATTGGTTTTGATGAGGCAGCTAACAAAGTAAAACATAGCCCTATTAAAGCTACTCCTGAAATACAAGCTGGAATACATGCTCTTTTAAATGTAGATTTATCCATAGATGAAAACCTTGAATATCCTTCAATCGAGGAACTGAGGGCTGCTTCTAGAAATATTCTCTCTAACTGTTAAAAGGAGCTTAAGGCTTAAAAACTATTATATAGATATCTTAATGGTAGAGGAAGCATAATACTCTACCGTTTCTTTTAAAATGAATAATTCTATCTGCAAAATAGGAGGAAAAATGAAACTTAATAAATCAATTTATGAAGACTATAAAAAATACCCTGAAAGAATTATTCAGTTTGGTGAAGGTAATTTTTTAAGAGCTTTTACTGACTGGATTATTGACAGTATGAACAAAGAATTGAACTTCAATAGTGGTGTTTTAGTAGTTCAGCCAAGAGGAGCTGATAAGGCCATTAAACTCAATGAACAAGACGGATTGTATACTTTATATATAAATGGAATAAAAAACGGACTAGCTGTAAGTGAAAAACAAGTAGTTAATTGTATTACTAGAGCTATTAGTGCTGCCAATCAATATGAAGAGTACTTAAAGGCAGCAGAAAATCCAGAGTTAAGATTTGTGGTTTCAAATACAACAGAAGCAGGAATTGTATTTAATGAAGAAGACAAATTAGAAGATGCACCTCAAAGCAGTTTTCCAGGAAAATTGACTTCATTCTTATATCACAGATATAAGGCTTTTAATGGAGATGTAACTAAAGGGCTAATAATCCTGCCTTGTGAGTTAATAGAAAAAAATGGAGAGAGACTAAAAGAGATAGTTTTAGAGCTTTCAGCACTATGGAAACTAGAGGAAGGCTTTGTAAAGTGGATTAATAAAGCAAATCTATTCTGCAACACCTTAGTTGACAGGATTGTACCTGGATATCCTAAGGATAAAATAGAGCAAATTACAAAAGAATTAGGTTTTGAAGATAGCTTTTTAGTAGAAGCAGAACAGTTTCATCTTTGGGTAATAGAGGGACCTCAGTGGCTTAAAGAGGAATTCCCTGCCCACAAACTCGGCCTAAATGTATTAGTTGTTGATGACCTTACTCCTTACCGTACTAGAAAAGTTAGAATACTAAATGGTGCACACACAGCCATGATGCCCGTAGCATATTTATATGGCCTAGAAACTGTTAGAGATGCTGTGGAAAATGATGATACTGGCAAATATATCAGAGAAGCAATTTTCGATGAAATTATTCCTACATTAAATTCAGAAAAAGAAGGGTTAGAAAGCTTTGCAAAGGATGTATTGGATAGATTTAGAAACCCATATATAAACCACTATTTAATGAGCATATCCCTAAATTCTATGAGTAAGTTTGAAACTAGAGTGTTGCCTTCGATACTGGAATATAAAAATAGCACAGGGAAGCTGCCAGCAAGGTTAACATTTTCTTTAGCAGCACTAATAAGCTTTTATAAAGGTGAAAGAGCTGGAGAAAAAATTACTTTGTCAGATGATAAAGATGTACTAGAATTTATAAGTAATATTTGGGAAGATAATAAGGGAAGCAAAGAAGATTTGCTTAAAGTTGTAAAAGAAGTTTTAGCTCTAAAAAAAGTATGGAAATTAGACTTGAACGACATAGATGGATTAACAGACATGGTTTTTGAACACCTGAATAAAATAGAAAGCCTAGGTATGAAAAAGGCATTACAGGAGATTATATTATGAAGAAATTTATAAAGATAAATGAAAGAGACAATGTGGCTGTAGCTCTTGAGGATTTATCTGCAGGTTCCATAATAGATGAATCCGGAATTCAGCTAAAACTATCAGATGACATTATCAGGGGGCACAAGTTTGCTATAGAGGATATTCAACAAGGAGAAAATATTATAAAGTATGGATTTCCTATAGGTCATTCAGAAAAAAGTATTATAAAAGGCATGCATGTTCATTCTCACAATGTAAAAACTAATTTAGCAGGTTCGGTAGAATATTCATTTAATCAACTATTAAATGAATTAACTAGCCCAAGGTCATCCATAATCTTTAATGGCTATAGACGTGAAAATGGTGATATAGGTATACGAAATGAGTTATGGATAATTCCAACTGTAGGATGTGTAAATGGAATAGCTGAAAAGATACTTGACAGTTTTACTAAAGAAGTTAATGTAAAACATATTGATGCAGTTAAAGTGTTCAAGCATAACTATGGATGTTCTCAATTAGGGGACGATCATATTAACACTAGAACTATTTTAGGTGATATGGCAAAGCATCCAAATGCAGGAGGAGTACTAGTATTAGGACTTGGCTGTGAAAATAATGGAATGAAGGATTTTATTGCCTCCTTAGGTCAGTATAATGAAAAGAGAACTAGGTTCATGATTGCTCAAGAGGTTTCCGATGAAATCAAAGAAGGGGTTAAATTACTGAAAGAGCTTTACGAGAATATGATAAAGGATACTCGTGAGAAAGCTTCCATAAATGAACTGAAAATTGGATTAAAATGTGGAGGTTCTGATGGTTTTTCTGGAATTACAGCAAATCCTCTATTAGGAGCTTTTTCAGATTATTTGATTTCTCAGGGAGGTACAACTGTTCTTACAGAGGTTCCAGAGATGTTTGGCGCTGAAACCCTTCTAATGAATAGAGCTATAAATGAAGAGGTTTTTGATAAGACAGTTAACTTAATAAATGATTTTAAAAGCTACTTTATAGAACACAAGCAGCCAGTTTATGAAAACCCATCTCCAGGAAACAAAGCAGGTGGAATCACTACGCTTGAAGAAAAATCCTTAGGCTGTGTTCAAAAGGGGGGGAAGGCTGCTGTTGTAGATGTTCTAAAGTATGGTGAAGTACTTAAAAAGAAAGGCTTAAACCTTTTAAATGCACCGGGAAACGATTTGGTGGCTGCTACAGCTTTAGGAGCTTCAGGCTGCCACATGGTTTTATTTACAACAGGCAGAGGAACTCCTTTTGGAAGCTTTGTTCCTACAATGAAAATATCAACCAATACACAGCTTTATAAATTGAAGCCTCACTGGATTGATTTTAATGCAGGAATTCTGCTGGAAAATGAGGCTATGAGCAGGGTATTGGAGGATTTTGTTAATTACCTAGTGAAAGTAGCTAATGGAGAACATGTAAATAACGAAAAGAATGATTATAGGGAAATATCAATATTTAAAACCGGAGTAACACTCTAACCAATAAAGGGGACTTTTAAATGTTAAAAAAATTGTTAAGCATTTTTTTGGGTTTAACTCTTTCGTCAATATGGCTAACTGGTTGTACTAACACGTCTATTAAAGATACTGCTAAGACTGAAAAAGCAACAATAATATTTAGACTGGCAGAAAATCAGCCTGAGGATTATCCTACAACTTTAGGTGATAAGGAGTTTGCTCGCTTGGTAAACCAGCGAACTCAGGGAAGAATAAAGATTGAGGTTTATTCAGGAGGACAGCTTGGAAGCGAAGTATCTATTACAGATCAGATTCAATTTGGAGCAGTAGATTTTGCAAGGCTAAGCATTACCACGTTAACTGAACATGAGAAATCAATGTCAGTGTTAATGCTTCCTTATATCTATAGAGATAGAGAGCACATGTTTAAGGTGCTTGAGGGAGATATAGGGGAAAAAGTTTTAACTAAGCTTGAGAAATCTACTGGAATTATGGGGCTGGCATGGCTTGATGCAGGGACAAGAAGTTTTTACAACTCAAAGAAAGAAATTAAAAGTCCAGAGGATATGAAGGGTTTGAAAATCAGAACTCCAGAAACAGGCTTAGTGATAGAACTTGTTAAGGCTATAGGCGCAATTCCTATAGCCATGGCGTACGGTGATGTATACTCAGCACTTAAAACAGGAGTAATTGATGGTGCGGAAAACAATTGGCCTAGCTTTGAGTCTTCAAAGCATTATGAGGTTGCTAAGTTTTTTACCGTGGATGAACATATTAGAATTCCCGAACTTATTGTAGCAAGTTCTAGAGTAATGGAGAAATTATCAACAGAAGATAGAAAAATAGTATCAGAAGCTGCTGCTGAAGCTGCTTTATTAGAAAGAAAAGAATGGATTAAAAGGGAAGAAAGCAGTAGAAAAAAAATGGAGGACTACGGTGTAAAAGTAACTGTTCTTCAATCAAATAATGAATTTAGTCAACAAGCTTTAAAGCTATATGATAAATACGCAGGAGAGTATAAAGACTTAATTAATGAAATCATAAATACAAAGTAATAACTTGATTTGCATTATTAATTATTTTGGCATAGTTCATGGTGAATAAGGGGTACTAGGCATATGAGTAAGAGAAAGAATAAGTCCATTAATAGAAGATTGATAATTACATTTTTAACTATAATAGCCGTAATGACTACCAGCTTTTTATATTCAAACAGTATGAAAAATAACATTGTAAATCAATATAACATCTCTATGAGGACCAATATTAAGTTTAGTGACTTATCTGTAAGTTTGAATAATAGCTGGGTTAATTTCGAATCATATATTAAGTCTCATGATACAGCTAATTATGAGAAATTCGTAGAGAGCAATACAAAGGTAGGAGTTTTGCTTGAAGAATTAGCCCCTTATGCGAACCAGGATGAAAATAGTTCAATTTATCTAAGAACTTTGACAAATATGTTTGAATTATATAAAGAACAAACATATTCAATAATCGCAAAAGAAAAATTAGACATAGAAACCTATGAACAATACCTCAGGCTTGGAAGAATGAACTTTTATATATCTCAGCATTCCAGCAGTTTAACCTCAGCGTACCTTCAATTTACTGATACTTATTACTCAAATATTTTGGATAAATACGAAGTTGTAAATACAAATTTATATTTGCTGCTGATAGTAGCTATAATTATTAATGCCTTTTTATTCTGGGCAGTTAATCGTGATATTCAAAACACTCTAAACAAGCTTTTAGTATCAGTAAATCAATTGTATCATTCAAATTGGAACATACCAGATATTGAAGAGCAGTCATATAAAGAACTTGATAACTTAACAAAAACATTTAATCATATGAAGAATAAGCTAAGGGATTTTATTGAACAGTTAAATCAAAAGGCTGAAATAGAAAAAAATTATCATATGGAAAAGCTTAAGAGTGCAGAAAAAGATAAGCTCATAAAAGACACACAGCTTAAAGCTCTTCAAATGCAAATAAATCCACATTTTCTATTTAACAATTTAAATACAGTAAGCAGAATGGCTATGTTTGAAGAGGCAAATAAAACAGTAGATTTGGTAGGGGCTTTATCTAAAATTTTGAGATTCAATTTAACTAGTGTAGACAAGTTAGTAACTTTAAATGAAGAAATAGAAAATATTAGGGCCTATATACTTATACAGGAAACTAAATTTCAGGGAAGAATTTCCTTTAAGTTTAATATTGAAAAAGAAGTTCAGAAAATAAAAATACCGCCAATGATAGTTCAGCTTTTAGTAGAAAACGCAATAACTCATGGAGTTAGCAGCTTGGAGACAGATGGACTAATAACAATCAGTGCCTTCATAGAAGGAAGATTTTGTGTTGTGATTGTAGAAGACAATGGCGTAGGCATGTCTCAAGATTACAAGAATAATAAAAGAAGCCAAACAAGTACTGGACTTGGTCTGAAAAATATAAGAAAAAGATTAGAACTTTATTATAATAGACAGGACTTGATAGCGATAGAAAGCAAAGAAGGAGAGGGAACAAAAATAACCATTAATATACCTGTGGAAGAAGGTGATATGCATGCTGAAAATGTTGATAGTTGAAGACGAGGACTTTGAAAGAACGGCTTTGAAGTTTATCGTTAATAAATATTTTTCAGATAGAATAGAAGTCGCAGGTGAAGCTTCAAACGGCGAGCAGGCTGTACAAAGCTCTTTAAGTTTAAAACCAGATATTATATTAATGGATATTAACATGCCTATAATGGATGGCCTTAAGGCAAGTGAAAAAATAAAAGAAAACAACAAAGATGCAGAAATAATAATACTTACAGCTTACAATTATTTTGAATATGCCAAACGGGGTATTACTATAGGAGTTTTTGACTATTTGCTAAAGCCCTTCTCTGATGCTGAATTTCTAGATTCCGTTAATAGGGTTATAAAAAAGATTAACGAGAGAGCAAGTATAAATACTTCTGTAGAAGATTCTTCAGAAGAGAAGTCCGATTTAAATAGCAGCAATAATATGGAGATTGTAGAAACTGCAAAGAAGTATATTGAAATGAATTATACAAAGGAAATAAGCTTGGAGGAGATTGCAAGCTATGTTTCTGTCAGTAGTTTTTATTTGAGTAGAGTATTCAGCAAAAAAGTAGGGCTGACCTATAAGGACTACCTCATAAAGCTAAGGATGGAAAAAGCAAAGCAGCTTCTAAGAGAAGGTAAGAAATCCATAAAGGAAGTCTCTATAGAGGTTGGATATTCGGATCAGAATTACTTTAGCAAAGCCTTTAAAAAGTATTATGATAAGTCTCCGAAAGAGTTTAGCTCCCCAAAAGGATAATATAAAAATTTTATATTAATTGTTACTAAAAATATAATTAAAATTTAAAAAGAATAGGTGAAAATTATGAAAAAATTTATGGATGAAAACTTTTTATTATCAAATGAAACAGCGGTAAAGCTTTATCACAACTATGCAAAAGAAATGCCTATTATAGATTACCACTGTCATTTAAGTCCAAAGGAAATTTTTGAGGATAAAAAATTTAAGAATATAACTGAAGCTTGGTTATATGGTGACCACTATAAGTGGAGAGCAATGAGGAGCAATGGTATAGACGAAAAATACATTACTGGAGATTCCAGCGATTTTGAAAAGTTTATGGCATGGGCAAAGACTATCCCAATGACTATAGGTAATCCGCTTTATCACTGGACTCATTTGGAATTACAAAGATACTTTGGGATATATGAAATCTTGAACGAAAAAACTGCTCCTGCAATATGGGAGAAGGTAAACAGTTTGATTACTGGAGAAAACTTCACTGCAAGAGGCTTAATTAAAAGATCCAATGTTAAAGCTTTATGTACAACTGATGATCCAGTAGATTCTCTAGAGTACCATATAAAGCTGAAAGAAGATAAGGATTTTGACGTAAATGTTCTGCCAACTTTAAGACCAGACAAAGGGCTTTTGGTAAATAAAGAAACCTTCCTGCCTTGGGTAAAAAAGCTAGAGCAAGTTACTGATAAAAGCATTGAAAATTATGATGATTTCTTATCGGCGTTTGAAGAAAGAGTTAGATTCTTCCACACAGTTGGCTGCAGATTATCTGACCACGGTCTAGACAGCATAGACTATGCAGAAGCTTCAAAGGAAGAAGTATCAGCAATATTTACAAGGGCTTTAAAAGGTGAAAGCTTTACAAAATTGGAAGAAAGCCAGTTTAGAACATACACATTGCAGTTCTTGGGAAGATTGTATTCTGAATTAGGCTGGACTATGCAGCTCCATATTGCAGCCTTAAGAAACAATAACTCAAAAATGTTTAATAAATTAGGAGCCGATACAGGCTATGATGCTATTAATGATGAACAAATAGCTGACTCTCTTTCAAAGTTTATGAATTCGTTAGAAGCTGAGAATTCTCTTCCTAAGACTATATTATATACTTTAAATCCAAAGGATAACTATGTGCTTGGAACGCTGATGGGCTGCTTCCAAGGAACTAATATTCCAGGAAAGATTCAGTTTGGATCAGCTTGGTGGTTCCTAGATAATAAAGAAGGCATGATAGAACAAATGAAAACACTAGCTAATGTTGGACTATTGAGCCGTTTTGTTGGAATGCTGACGGATTCAAGAAGCTTCTTATCATACACCAGACACGAATACTTTAGAAGAATTCTTTGCAACTTATTAGGTGAATGGGTTGAAAATGGAGAAGTTCCTGAGGATATGGAGCTTTTAGAAACCATTGTTAAAGGTATTTGCTATAATAACGCAAAGCAATACTTCTCACTTCATAGTTAAGTAAGGATAGGTGTCGTGATGAATAAAATGATAAGATGGGGAATAATGGGCACAGGTACTATTGCTAATAACTTTGTTCAAGGCTTAAGTGCTCTTGAAGATGCAGAGCTTTATGCAGTGGCCTCTCGCTCTATAGAAAAAGCAAAAGAATTTGGTGAAAGATATTCCGCGACTAAAGTATATGGAAGCTACGAAGAATTAGTTAAGGATGAAATAGTAGATATAATTTATATTGCTACTCCCAATACAGCTCACAAGAACAATATAATGCTTTGTCTAAATAACGAAAAGCCTGTGCTTTGTGAAAAGCCGTTTACAATCAATGCTAAAGAGGCAGAAGAAGTAATCAAGGTGGCAAAGGAGAAAAATCTATTTTTAATGGAGGCTATGTGGTCTAGATACTTCCCTGTTATGAAGCAGGTAAATTCCTGGCTTGAACAAGGCGTTATAGGAGATTTACGTATGCTTACAGCCGACTTTGGATTCAGAAGGGAAGGACCTTCAGAAGAAAGAAAGGTTAGCCCAGGAAGAGGAGGAGGAGCCCTATTGGACGTGGGCGTATATCCGATTTCCTTTGCTTCTAAGATATTTGGAAGATTTCCTAGCCAGATTACTGGAATCACAAGTCTCTATGAAACAGGAGTAGACCAGCAATCTTCAATGCTTTTAGGGTACGATAAAGGCGAGATGGCTGTTTTATCTTGTGCTATTAATACTCCAACCCCTAAGGAAGCCAGGATTATTGGTAACAAAGGATCTATTTATATACCAGACTTCTCAAGAGCAACTAAAGCAACCTTAAATGTAATAGGAGAAGAACCTGTTACTGTAGAAATTCCTCTTGAGGGGAATGGATATAATTATGAAGCAGCTGCAGCTATGGACTCTTTGCGAAAATCAGAAACAGAAAACAAAATAATGCCTCATGCTGAATCTTTATCCACTATTAGAATAATGGATGAGCTTAGAAGCCAGTGGGGAATCAAGTATCCAACAGAAATTGAATAGATGCCGTATATAATAATTATTAGAGGGGCAGTTGATAAGATAACTGCCTCTTTTGCTGTAAAAGTATTAAATAGTAAAAAATGTCGTAAATAATCGAATATATTGTTAAAAATAATTGACTGGAATTAAAAATTTTTGTAAAATATAAATATAATTTAATAAGTGAATGAAAATTATTGGAGATATCCTTAAGGATAACCGTAGGAGAAAGGAATTAATGCGGCTAAGCGTTTTATTCTGAAGCTTTCAGGTTTTGTACAATAATTTGACACAACCCTGGAGAGACTGCTTAAATGCAGCATCAAAGAAGCAACTTATTATAAGGAAACTTTCAGATAAAAGGACAGGGAGTAAAATAGCGTTATTTTGTGCTGTTTTGCTTTCTGTCCTTTTGCATTGGAATACTGTTCTTTCAATGAGGGAAACTTTGTAATAGGGCAGGTTATTAGGAATCTTCAAATATTTTAGAAGGAAGGGATAAAATTATGGAAGCTCGTAAGCTTGATGACAAGAAATTAAATTCTCCAAAGACCCTAAAAAAAGAAATAGGGCTGATGGAAGCCATAACAGTTGTTATTGGAGTAGTTATCGGCTCCGGAATATTCTTTAAAGCATCATCAGTATTTAAAAATGCAGGAACACCAATGCTTGGAGTTTTAGCGTGGGTAATAGGAGGCATTATTACAATGGCTTCTGCACTTACGGTTGCAGAAATTGCTGCTGCAATTCCAAAGACAGGTGGAGTATTTGTATACCTAAAGGAACTTTACAGTGAAAAGTGGGCTTTCTTGTTTGGATGGGTTCAAGCACTTGTATACGTTCCAGGTGTAGCTGCCGCGTTATCAATAGTATTTGTAACACAAGCTACTTACTTTGTGCCTATGACAGCAGGACAACAAAAGGTTTTAGCTATTTTCATGCTATTATTTATATCATTCTTAAATATTATTTCAACCAAACTTGGCAGTAAGGTTCAATTAATTTCCACAATAGGAAAGCTTATACCTATATTCGTTATCATAGTTTTTGGTCTTATAAAAGGCCAGGTAAACAGCTTTTCAGCACCTGAGGCTGCAACTGCGTCAACAGGACTAGCAGGCTTTGGCGCAGCCATACTAGGTACTTTATGGGCTTACGACGGCTGGGTTGGTGTTGGAAACATGGCTGGCGAACTAAAGAATCCTAAAAAGGATTTGCCTAAATCTATAATAATTGGTTTAGCTGCAACTATAGTGGTTTATATACTTATTAACATAGCAATAGTTAAGATTATGCCTGTTTCAGAGGTTATAGCTTCTCCAAAGGCTGCTTCTGATGCTGCTGTAATACTGTTTGGAAAGGCTGGGGCTGGTCTTGTTTCTGTTGGTATATTAGTATCAATTTTCGGAGCTTTAAATGGCTATTTAATGACAGGCGTTAGAGTGCCTTTTGCCATGGCTCAAGAAAATCTATTTCCTTTTTCAAAATTCTTTGGAAAGATAAGCGACAGATTTGAAACGCCAGTAAATGCTTTTGTGTTCGAAGTGGTATTGGCTGCTCTTTATGTGCTAAGCGGCTCTTTTGAAACCTTAACAAACTTAGCTGTTTTTGTTATGTGGATATTCTTCGTCATGACTGTAGCTGGAATATTCATATTAAGATCAAAGCATAAACACATTGAAAGGCCATATAAAGTTCCTCTTTTCCCTATAATACCTTTTATAGGCATAGCAGGCGGAATTTATATATTAGTAAGTACACTGCTAACTGATACTGCTTACGCAGTTTATGGTTTGATAGTAACTCTTCTTGGACTTCCTGTTTATATTTATATTAACAAAAAAAATAAATAAAACTAGACTATTTAAGCGTTTAAGCTGCTGATAACGAGAAAGGTCAGCAGCTTTTTGCATAAAATTATTGTTATTTATTAAAAATAGTGTTAAACTAATATAATTGATAGAAGCAAAAACAGCATATGTTTTTGCTTAAAGAGGAGATTTTGATTTGAGAAAAATGTATAACATGAAAAGAACAATTTCTATTAGACAGTTCATATCTGAGCTAGGAGAAAACTTTTCTAGCCATATGGAAGAAAGACTATTAGAGCTCGGTGAAAGATGTGTTTTAACAAGAAAAGATATTAATTACAGGCTTGATTTAAAACATATTGAACATGAGCAGCATGAATGTGCTTGTGACTCAGAATCTAAAGGAAGCTCATGCATGAAGGAATATTTATATGGACAATTTGTTGTAGTGGAAGGGGTTTTGTATTTTTCAGAGAAATGCACTGAAAGCCTTACTGCTATGGAAAATCCTAAGGTTAAAGATATTTATGAATCTATAAAAAGTGAAAGTATCATAGAAGAATCCGATATAAAATCAAAAAAGATTGATGACAGCAATATTGATTTTATAGTTGATTCCATTTTAAAGATATGTCCTCCTGTCTCAGAGGCACATTTAGCTATTGTTAGAGGAATGACTTTCCGTTCTGAAAGATAGAATAGATATCATTGACTAAAAAAGAACTTGTGTTTCTTTATAAAGTGTATTATACTTGTATGGTTGCATAAGAATAAAAATTACTAAAATACACAATTCAAATTACAAAATCAGTAGTATTCAAATATTAAAATTATATAGATTAGAAACTAGTTAATATAAATTGGCAATTCGTATAAACTT
Source organism: Clostridium swellfunianum (assembly GCF_023656515.1). Taxonomy (NCBI): domain Bacteria; kingdom Bacillati; phylum Bacillota; class Clostridia; order Eubacteriales; family Clostridiaceae; genus Clostridium; species Clostridium swellfunianum. The sequence continues at coordinate 1,613,588 of NZ_JAMOFV010000006.1, read as the reverse complement.
CAAAAGCATCTTCTAATTTAATCCCTGATTTTAAAATTTTGCTTATGGTGTGTGCTAAATGATACTTGCTGACATATACTATTTTGGTGCAGTATTTTAATTAAATCGGAGGGAAAATGAACGAAGAAAAAGTAATCCTAATTACAGAAGAAGTTATTGAAGAATGCTTAGCTGAATGTCTTGCGGAGTAGCATTTTAAAAAGCTGTCAATACTATATTTGTATTGCTGGCTTTTGTTACATAGCTTGATATATATGAAAAAACAAAATACTTGGAGGTGTTTTAATATTAGTAAAAATGTATTAATGAACGAGGAAATTAGAGAAAGAGAAATTAGGTTAGTAGGGGAAGAGGGCAGCGACATAGTAAAAACAGTTGATGCTTTAAGGCTTGCTAGAGAAAAGGATTTGGATTTGGTTATGATATCTCCAAATTCTACTCCTCCTGTGTGCAGAATAATGGACTATAACAAGTTCATCTATGAGCAGTCTAAAAAGCAGAAGGAAGCCAAAAAGAATCAAAAGGTGGTTGACCTTAAGGAAATCAGACTGAGCCCTGTCATCGAAGACCATGATATAGAAGTCAAGGCGAATAATGCTAGAAGATTCTTGCAAAATGAAGACAAGGTAAAAGTTACTATAAGATTTAGAGGAAGACAAATGGCCAACACTAGCGTGGGCTATACAGTGCTTAAAAATTTTGTAGATAAGCTAGGAGAGTTAGCGGTTGTTGAAAAGCCAGCTAAGCTTGAAGGCAATAATATGATAATGATACTTGCTCCAAAAAAGAGCGAGAAGTAAGATAAAGGACATGCAGATTTCTGCATGTCCTTTTAATATTCTATAAAACTTAGCCTTTAAGTTCAAGGTATTCATCGTAGCTCATTCTCTTGTCCACAGTGCCATCTTCAGTTATTTCAATAATTCTATTTGCAATAGTTTGTATGAACTGGTGGTCGTGAGAAGCAAACAATACAACACTCTTGTAATCCATAAGCCCGTTATTTACAGCTGTTATAGATTCAAGATCCAAGTGGTTTGTTGGTTGGTCCATTATAAGCACATTAGCACTGCTAAGCATCATTTTAGAAAGCATGCAGCGTACTTTTTCTCCTCCAGATAAAACCTTAGCCTCCTTAAGTGCTTCATCACCGGAAAATAACATTCTTCCAAGGAAGCCTCTTAAATAGCTTTCTGATTTTTCATCAGAGAATTGGCGCATCCAATCAACCAGATTTAAATCGCAATCATTAAAGTATTCGGAGTTGTCCTTAGGGAAGTAAGCCTTTGTTATTGTTATTCCCCACTTGAATTCTCCGGTGTCTGGTTCCATCTCTCCTGAAAGTATTTTAAATAATGTAGTTTGAGCTATTTCATTCTCTCCGACAAAAGCAATCTTGTCGCCTTTAGCTATTGTGAAGCTTACATTGTTTAAAACCTTAACGCCATCTATAGTCTTTGAAAGTCTGTCTACAGTTAATATATCGTTACCAACCTCTCTCTCAGGCTTGAAACCTACATAGGGGTAACGTCTGCTGGAAGGTTGAATATCATCAACTGAAATCTTATCAAGAAGCTTCTTTCTTGAAGTAGCTTGCTTTGATTTGGAAGCATTAGCGCTGAAACGAGCTATAAACTCTTGAAGCTGCTTTATCTTTTCTTCCTTCTTCTTGTTTTGATCCTTCATTAATTGTAATGCAAGCTGACTTGATTCGTACCAGAAGTCATAGTTTCCAACATAAAGCTTAATCTTTCCAAAGTCCACGTCAGCCATATGAGTACATACTTTGTTTAAGAAGTGTCTGTCATGGGAAACAACTATAACAGTACCTTCAAAGTTTATTAAGAATTCTTCAAGCCAGTTTATTGACTTTATATCAAGGTGGTTAGTAGGCTCGTCTAGTATTAGGACACCTGGGTTTCCAAAAAGAGCCTGAGCAAGAAGAACTTTAACTTTTTCTCCTCCAGCTAACTCTGACATTTGCTTATAATGCATATCAATGCCAATACCTAAACCTTGAAGCAGTGTAGAAGCTTCAGATTCTGCTTCCCATCCGTTAAGCTCTGCAAATTCACCTTCAAGTTCAGAAGCTTTTATACCATCCTCATCAGTAAAATCAGCCTTAGCATAAAGTGCATCTTTTTCTTTCATTATTTCATAAAGTCTAGCATTACCCATTATAACTGTCTGAAGAACCTCGAATTCATCATAAACGTAGTGGTCCTGCCTTAATACAGACATTCTAACTCCAGGAGCTATGCTAACCTCACCTGTGTTTGCCTCTATTTCACCAGATAAAATCTTTAAAAAGGTACTTTTTCCAGCACCGTTAGCTCCTATAACTCCATAGCAGTTTCCTGGAGTAAATTTTATATTAACATCTTCAAAAAGCTTTTTATCGCCGTATCTCAATCCAACATTAGTTACTGTTATCATTAATTGACCTCCGTAATCATTTATTTGACACACAAGATTAGATTATAACATAAATCTATACATAATGCATTATAAATTTGCTTACAATATTTAAGTATGGTTGGTTGTAAAATTAACACGAACGATGAAAATTTAAAAACAAAAATGTTCGTAAAAACTATTGATTTATGTCGGAAAAGCTGATAATATGTACAAGGGTTACGAAAATAAGCACTAGGAGATGATGAAATGTTCGAAGCATTTTTTAAATTAAAAGAAAATAATACAAATTTTAAAACAGAAGTTCTTGCGGGTATAACAACCTTCATGACTATGGCCTATATATTGGTTGTAAATCCAGGAATTCTTTCTCAGGCAGGAATGGATTTTGGTGCGGTGTTTACTGCAACTGCCTTATCAGCAATAGTAACTACACTTTTATTAGGTTTATACGCAAAGCTTCCTATAGCTGCTGCTCCAGGAATGGGACTTAACGCATTCTTTGCTTTTACAGTTGTTAAAGTTATGGGATACTCTTGGCAGTTTGCGCTAACTGCAGTTTTACTTGAAGGAATTATATTTATATTCTTAACAGTGTTTAATGTTCGAGAGGCGATAATAGATTGTATTCCCTTGAATATTAAAAGAGCAATATCTGTTGGTATAGGACTTTTTATAGCATTTCTAGGTTTTGACAACGCAAAAATTGTTGTTCATCCAGAGAATAGTACAATTGTAGCTTTGGGAAATTTAAAGGATCCATTTACCTTGTTAGCAATAATAGGTATAGTGATAACTGCTATTTTGGTTGCAAGAAAGGTAAGAGGAGCTCTTCTTATCGGCATAATTACAACAACGATAATAGGAATTCCTATGGGAATAACTCAAGTTCCTACAAGTGTAGTGTCTATGCCTCCATCCATTGCAAGTACTTTTATGCAGTTTGAATGGACTCATGTATTTAGTCTGGATATGCTTGTTGTGTTATCTACTTTATTGTTTATGGATTTGTTTGATACTATAGGTACCCTTGTAGGTGTTGCAACAAAAGCTAATATGATAGATGAAAAAGGCAATGTGCCAAGAGCAAAGCAGGCTCTTATGGCGGATGCTATCGGTACATCCTTAGGTGCTGTTTTTGGAACTAGTGCAGTTACAGCCTATGTTGAAAGCGCAGCAGGAGTTGCTGAAGGGGGAAGAACTGGTCTTACAGCAGTATCAACTGCATTCATGTTTATAATAGCATTGTTTATATCCCCTCTGTTTTTAATGATACCTTCACCAGCTACGGCACCAGCCTTAATACTTGTTGGACTATTTATGCTGGAGCCAATAAAGGAAATAGATTTAATAGATTTTACAGAAGCTATACCGGCCTTCATCACTTTGATAACTATGCCTTTAACCTACAGCATTGCAGATGGTATTGCTTTTGGTATGATATCCTATGTGTTAATAAAGCTTGCTACTGGAAGACTTAGAGATATTCATATTGCGACTTACATTATAAGTGCATTGTTCATCCTGAAATTTATAATATAGTTCCATTTAAAAAAGAAAGCTTTAGGTGCTAGCGGCCTAAAGCTTTCTTTTTATACGGTAAATATTTATATGTTTAAGTGTTTTTATATTTCTAGTCTACAGGGTGGATATTGCCTTTAAACACATCTACCTGTTGAATTTCTATATCAAATTCCTTGGCATATCTTCTTAAAGAGCTAACTTCCTTTTCGGTAACGATTGAAATAGCGGTACCTTTCTTTCCAGCTCTTCCTGTTCTTCCTACTCTGTGGAGATAATCCTTTGCTTCAACGGGCAAATCCAGATTGAAGATGTGGGTTATATCTGTAATATCTAAGCCTCTAGCTGCAATATCTGAAGCGACTAAAAGCTGGAGCTTTCCACTTCTAAAGTCCTCCATGGCTTTCTTTCGTTCTTCCTTAGTAGCGCCACCATGGATGCCGTATACTTTAAAGTTATGATGCTGAAGCTTGGAGGTGGTCATATCGGTATCGTAGCTTCTATTTATAAATATTATTGCTTTCTTTGGCTTTTCAGCAGCAACAAGCTTTCTAAGCATCTCCATTTTGTCTCTTTGTTCAACCGCAACATACATATGAGTTATATCAGGATTAACCTGAAGCTTTTCTTCAACTCTTATAAATTCTGGCTCCTTCATTAAAGCCTTTGCGGTATTTAAAGCTTTTTCACTTATGGTTGCAGAAAAGGCCATAAGCTGTCTGTCTCTGAGAGTTGTTTTTATAACATCCTTTACAGCAGCTGAGTTCTTATCGTCTAGAAGTCTATCAGCTTCATCTATAACAATAGTTTTTATTGTATGAGCACTGATTTTTTTCATCTTAATCAATTCAAGAATTCTTCCGGTAGAACCTATGATTATGTGCTGCTTATCCCTAAGCTTTTCAACCTGTCTTTTAATATTTACATCTCCGATAATAGCGGCAGAAGTAACAGGAAGGCCTGAATTCTCAGCCAGCTTCTTGATTTCTTTTTCTATCTGCATAACCAGCTCGTGAGTTGGAGCAAGTATAATGGCTTGCATTTCCTTCTTGGAGGCATCTAGCCTCTGGAATATAGGCAGAAGATAAGCAAGTGTCTTGCCGCTTCCTGTTTGAGATTCTCCTATGATGTCCTTGTTCTCTAGAGCTAAAGGAATTGTTTTGGTTTGTATATCTGTAGGCTCTGTAATTCCTGCTTTATTTAAAGCTTCTATTAAATTTGCGTTTATTCCTGATTCGTTAAATGTTGCACTCATAATAATCTCCTTTGTAAATTGATTCATATGTATAAGAACTATAATATTGTATACTTAGTATAACACTTTGTAAACTTAATTATTGAATTGTTAAATAATGTGCTGCTTTTATATGTAAACTATTCAAATAGTATACTATAATCGAGGTTTTGTACATAAAAATATAGTGACAATGAAAATGAAACAGGGGGTAATATCATGGTTCAAGGTCCAATGTTAGTCGTAGTGCTGGTGCTAGCAATAATTTTTATTGTGCTGGCAACTTCAAAACTTAAGCTTCATCCATTCCTGTCTTTAATTCTTGCTGCTTATGGACTAGCTTTTGCTGCTGGAATGCCAGCAGATAAAGTATCAGGTGTTATAACAAACGGCTTTGGAAACACCTTAACAAGTATAGGGATTGTAATACTAGCAGGGTGTATTATAGGAACAATACTTGAAAAGTCTGGGGCTGCCATTAAAATGGCTGAGGTTATCATCAAGCTTGTTGGCGAAAAAAGACCTACCTTAGCAATGAGTATCATAGGGTACATTGTATCAATACCAGTATTTTGCGATTCCGGCTTTATTATTTTATCCTCTTTAAACAAAACAATTGCTAAAAAGACTAAAACATCCTTAGTAGCTATGTCTGTTGCACTGTCAACTGGCTTGTACGCAACACATACTTTAGTTCCACCAACTCCAGGACCTATAGCTGCAGCTGCTAACTTAAAGCTTGATAACCTTTTGTTAGTAATTGTAATCGGAATGCTTGTAGCAATTCCAGGAGCTATCGTTGGAAATATATTTGCCAATAAGTATGCTTCGAAGTTTGCTCCATCAGCCGAAGCTGCAGTTGATGGAAAGAGCTATGAAGAAGAGTTAAAAAGATATGGAACTCTTCCAAGTGCTTGGAAATCCTTCAGTCCAATAGTTGTGCCAATACTTCTAATGGCTCTTGGATCAGTAGCGAAGTTCCCTGGAAATCCATTTGGAACAGGCTTTGTTCAAAAGCTGTTCTCCTTTGTTGGAACTCCAGTTAATGCTCTTTTAATAGGCGTAGTTTTTGCTTTCTTATTAGCACCAAAGCTAAATGAAGAAACCTTAAGCGGTTGGATAAACATATCGCTTAAAGATGCTGCTTCCATATTAGTTGTTACTGCAGCAGGTGGAGCTCTCGGAGCTGTAATAAAGGAAATAAAGGTAGGAGACTATCTAGGTCAAAGTCTTCAAAGCTTAAACTTAGGTATTTTTGTACCCTTTATAATAGCAGCTGCCTTAAAGACTGCTCAAGGTTCCTCTACTGTTGCACTTGTAACAACCTCAGCTCTAATGCTGCCGCTGCTACCAGCCTTTGGATTTACTACTGAAATAGCAAAGGTTTTAGTAGTTGCTGCAATAGGAGCAGGTTCAATGACTGTTTCCCACGCTAATGACAGCTACTTCTGGGTAGTATCGCAGTTTGGAGGCATGGATGTTAAAACTGCCTACAAAACGCAAACTGTGGCAACCTTGCTTGAAGGTATTGCTGCCATTATAACGGTATTTATTCTTTCCCTAATATTTATATAAAAACAAAAAGAGTAGAGATTGCTAGGTCTCTACTCCTTTTGTACATATCATCTATTTAGAGGGATACTGAAAATTTCTTGGAAGAAAGCATAATCTTCTCTACAGCATCAATAACATTTGTGTTAACATATTCAACATTGTCTGCTTTCTTAAAGGTGTCCGCTATTTGTTCAGCTTCAGTTCTTATTATAAGCTTGGAAAAATTCAGCTCATTTCTGTAAAGCGCTTCTATATCCAGGTAGTATCTATCCTCAATGGTTTCTTTGATGTATGGATTTGGAACGTCAATTATTATATTATTATCTTCCAGTTTTGCATCCTCGGCAAAAGACAACCATGCGGCATACACTACAAGATTATTTTCTTCTTTCAAAATACCGCTTACCTTGTTGTTAATTTCTGCTAGTATTTTCATGAAACCATCCTCCAATTCATTAATTTTTATTTTGAACATTAGTCATCTATATACAATGCAATAAAGTTCTTACGTTAATGATGTCATAAAAAATCCAATCTTCAAGGATTTTTAGGACATCATTAATGTATTAGAATTTTGGCATTGTATCTATATTAATAATATTATGTCCAAATTTATTCAAGTTATGAAATTTGCAATATGTAAAAATGCATCCTTCATAATATATATTATATGGTGTATTATATGCTTTGGTCAACAGAAAAATGAATAATTAAAGGTTTAAAATTGTAAATAATTTGTTAGCATTAAGAATGAATTTGAAACGATGAAGGAAAAATGGTCGTTTTGTAGAATTATCTTCCAAAGTTAAGTGCAAAAATGCAAGAAAACATTCAAATGCCTTCAATTGAGTTAATATAGAAAATTTAATATATTTTACAAGCAGATAGAAATATTAACTGTGATATAATAATGCTATTAGATGGAAAATAAAAAATATATGTTAATGACTTTAGAAAGGGTGACTATAATGAAGATTGGATTAATTGGGCTTGGAGATATTGCCCAAAAAGCATATCTGCCAGTTATAAGCAATAAGGCTGATATTGAGCTTGTACTTTGCACAAGAAACAAACAGGTGCTTGAAAGCTTATCAAAGCAGTATAAAGTTAAGAACACAGCAGAATCAGTTGAGGAGCTTATTAAAGAAAAAGTTGATGCAGCTTTTATTCACTCAGCTACTGAAGTACACGTTGAAATTGCTAAAAAGCTTCTAAATAATGGAGTTCATGTTTATGTGGATAAACCTATGGCATACAGCTTGAAAGACTCTCAAGAAATGGTGAAGCTTGCAGAAGAAAACAAACGCATTTTGATGGTTGGCTTCAACAGGCGATTTGCACCAATGTATAAAAGCTTAAGTGAGCAGCCTGATAGAAACTTAATAATAATGCAAAAAAATAGAACCTTAAATCCTGACAATATAAGAAGATATATTTTTGATGATTTTATACATGTAGTTGATACCCTCAGATTTTTAATGCCTGGAGAAGTAGAAAATATAAATGTTCAAGGACTAAAGAAAGATAACAAACTTTACATCGTTACTCTTCAGCTTTCAAACAAGGAATGTACCGCAGTTGGAATAATGAATAGAGACAGCGGTATCACTGAAGAGGTTTTGGAAGTTATAAATCCAGGAAACAAGTGGGTAGTTAACGATATGGTTACTACCAATCATTACAGCAGCGGAGAGGAAAAGATAGTAAAGTTTAAAGATTGGGATTCCACTTTATACAAAAGAGGCTTCTACAGTGTTGTAGATCACTTCCTTGCTTGTGTTAAAAATAATGAAAAACCACTCCCTGCAGTTGAAGACTCATTAAAAACTCATGAGCTCTGCGAGAAAATAGTAGAAGCACTAGAAAAGCTATAGTGTTCAACTGATAGTTAGAGAAAGGGACATGTTATGGGAAACTATAAAAAATACGTAAAAACCTACTGGAAGCCCTTTTGCATTGCCTTAAGCTTCTTAATGCTTGAGGCGATTGCAGATCTCCTTCAGCCTACTATTATGTCTAAGATAATAGATGTTGGGGTAAAGGGAAAGGATTTAAACTATGTTCTTAAAATGGGCGGATTAATGCTATTAGTTACTGGATTTGGTGCTATTTCAGCAGTAACTAGAAATATTGTATCCAGCAATGTTTCTCAAAAGTTTGGTGCAGAGCTTAGACTTGATCTCTATAAAAGGGTGCAGAGTATGTCTTTTGACAATATAGACAGATTCGAGGCTGCTTCACTAGTAACAAGGCTTACAAATGATGTTACCCAGCTGCAGAACTTTGTACACGGTATGATGAGAATTTTCGTTAAAGCACCAATTGTATGCATTGGAAGTATCATTATGGCCACCTTGCTAAATCCACGGATGGCTGTGATTATCTTTTCAATAGTACCAATAGTTGCTGTTCTAATAAGCTTAAGCATGAAAATAGGATATCCCTACTTCACTAAAGTGCAAAAGGCTCTGGATAAAGTTAATGCAGTAATAAGAGAGTATCTATCCGGAGTAAGAGTTGTTAAGGCCTTTAACAGATTTGACTATGAAACTGAAAGATTTGAAAATGCCAACGAAGGTTTAACAGCCCAATCCACAAAGGCTATGCGAGTTATGGCTGTATTTAATCCTGGCATAACCTTAACTGTAAATTTGGGCATTGTAGTTCTTATGTGGCTCGGCGGTTCAAGAGTTAATAGTGGACAAGTTGAAGTAGGTCAAATAATTGCCTTTTTAAACTATATGACTCAAATTCTTTTTACACTAATTATGATTTCAAATGTGTTTACTATGTTCATTAGGGCAAAAGCTTCTGCTGAAAGAATTGGAGAAGTGTTTAACGAAGAAAGCACCATAAAAGAAGCAGCGGAAACGGAAAACGTGAAAAACTTAAAAGGAAGGGTAGATTTTGAAAACATAAGCTTTTCTTATAGCGGGGCTTCAGGAGAGCCTGTACTTAAAAATATAAGCTTTAGCTGCCTTCCTGGTGAAACTGTAGGTATAATAGGCTCAACAGGCTCTGGAAAGAGCAGTCTTGTGAATCTTGTACCTCGTTTCTATGATACTGCATCAGGTTCAGTGAAATTAAATGGAATAGAAGTTAAAAATTTAAGCCTCAAGGAGCTTAGGGATAAAATAGCACTGGTTCCTCAAAAGACAATGCTATTTACAGGCTCAATAATTGACAATATAAGATGGGGTAAGGAAGCTGCCAGTGAAGAGGAAGTAGCTGAAGCTGCTAAAATAGCCCAAGCTCACGACTTTATATCAAAGTTTCCTGAAGGCTATAATACTCAATTAGGTCAAGGAGGAGTAAACCTTTCTGGAGGTCAAAAGCAGAGGCTCTCCATAGCTCGGGCACTTATCAAAAGGCCAGAGGTTCTAATTCTTGACGATTGTACAAGCGCTGTAGATGTAACTACAGAAACAAAGATAAGAGAAGGCTTAAAGAAATACTCAAAAGATCTAACTACAATAATTATTGCACAGCGTATAACTTCAGTTATGAATGCTGATAAAATAATTGTTTTGGATAACGGACAAATAGCTTCCATGGGAAAACATGAAGAGCTTCTAAAAGCTTCCAAGGTTTATCAGGACATCTTCCGTTCTCAAATAGGGAAGGAGCTGATGCAGAATGTTTAACAGACCAGGCGGCCCAGGGCAAAACAGAGGACCAGGCGGAATGGGAAGAATGGCTCCAGTAGTAAAGCCTAAAAATTTTAAAGGAACTATAAGAAGGCTTTGGAAGTACTTTGGCAAAGAACGTTATCTATTAAGCTTTATATTTTTGCTTGTTTTTATAAGCGCAGCCATAGGACTTTCGGTGCCTAGGCTTGTAGGAAGGGCAATAGATGCAATGTCGCCAGGAAAAGCTTTAGTAGATTTCAGCGCTCTTCAGGTAGTTGTTGGTACTCTAGTTATAGCGTATATAACTGATGTATTTATAAGCTTTCTTCAAGGCTGGCTTATGGCGGGATTATCACAAAGAATAGTTAAAAACCTAAGAAAAACTCTTTTTGCAAAGCTTCAAAAGCTTCCAGTAATATTTTTTGATACAAGAACCCATGGCGAGATAATGAGCAGACTTTCAAACGATGTTGATAATGTAAGCTCTACAATATCTCAATCCACCACTCAGCTCATGTCAAATGCTATAACTATAGTTGGAGCTTTTGTAATGATGCTGAGCATGAGCCCAATACTAACCTTAGCCAGCATAATAACAATTCCTATGGTTTTTGGTCTTACTAAAACTATAGCAAAAAGGACAAAGGTGCTTTTTAAGGAGCAGCAAGCCAATTTAGGAAACCTTAACGGCCATATTGAAGAAACAATATCAGGCATTCATGTGGTAAAAGCCTTTAATCATGAAGCTAAAGTTATAGAACAATTTGAAAGCATGAATTCAAAGCTTTGTCAGGTTGGAATAAGAGCACAGATATGGTCAGGTTACATAATGCCAATTATGAATGTTATAAACAATATAGGTTTTTCAGTAGTTGCCGCCGTTGGAGGAACTCTTGCGGTTAAGGATTTAATAACTGTTGGTACTATAGCAAGCTTTATAAGCTACTCAAGGCAGTTTTCAAGGCCTCTTAATGAGGTAGCAAATATTTTTAATACCCTTCAATCAGCCGTTGCTGGAGCTGAAAGAGTATTTGAAGTATTGGATGAAAAAGAAGAGCCCGAGGATATTAAAGGAGCTAGAGTTCTTGAAAATCCAAGAGGCGAAGTAGTATTTGAAAATGTAACCTTTGGCTATAGGAAAGAAGTACCTGTGCTTAAAAATGTCAGCTTTAAGGCTGAAGCAGGAAAGAGCATAGCTTTAGTTGGGCCAACAGGAGCGGGAAAAACTACTATTGTAAGCCTTTTAACAAGGTTTTACGATGTGACGGAAGGAAGAATCCTAATTGACGGCTATGACATTAGAGAATACACAAGAGACAGCTTAAGAAAATGCTTTGGAATAGTGCTTCAAGATACCTACTTGTTTTCAGGTACTATAAAGGAAAATATAAAATACGGAAAGCTAGACGCAACAGATGAAGAAGTGGAAAAGGCAGCAGCCATGGCTAATGCAGATGTATTTATAAAGAGACTTCCAAAAGGGTATGATACAGTACTATCTGAAAGTGGAAGCAATTTAAGCCAAGGTCAAAGACAGCTTCTAGCAATTTCCAGGGCAATACTTTCAAACACTCCAATACTTATACTAGATGAGGCAACAAGCAGCGTGGATACTCGTACTGAGCTTAACATACAGGAAGCCATGCTAAAGCTCATGGAAGGAAGAACAAGCTTTATTATAGCCCACCGTTTAAGCACCATTCGTGATGCCGATACCATAATGGTTATAGATAAGGGCGGAATTATGGAAAAGGGAAATCATGATAACCTTATTAAAAGCAGAGGGGTTTATCATGACATGTACTATGGGCAATTTAAGAATTTAATAGTTGAAGAAACAGCAAATTAAAAAAGAAGTCTTGATTTAGAGCTATCTACTAATCAAGACTTCTTTTTTAATAAATATTTATTGAAAAACAATAAAATTTTATTGATTTATTTAAAAAGCTGTAGTATGATGAAAATGGAAATGAAATTATGGAGGCAATTGGAGATGAAAGAAAATAAATATAATTCTATGGCGAGATTTTTAATAATTGTAATGAATGTTCTAATGGCTTTTGGAGCTATGCTTACAGTGACAATGATTGCAAGTACAATGGCTCCAAGCGATATTGGAGCATCAAATAGAAGTCACCTTGTGAATGTGCTTCTTCTGCTAATTGGAACAGCTTCTTTAATATTTATACTTTACAGCTTAAGAAAAATACTTAAGTCTGTTATTAAAGAAGGTCCCTTTAACATGTGCAATGTAAAAAGTTTAAAAAATATAGCTACAAGCTGCTTTGTAATAACTGTGTGCTACCTTGTTAACTTTTTCTATAACAACCAATTTAAGAGCTTCAGCTTAATAGATATTGGTCCAACAGGAATTCACACCGACACAGAATTTCTTATCTTTTTCTTTGCTGGCTGCTTTGTTCTAGTATTAGCACAAATATACAAGCAGGCAGTAGAGGTTAAGGAAGAAAATGACTACACAGTTTAGCAGCAAGGGAGGAAATACAATATGGCTATAATAGTTAACTTAGACGTGATGATGGCAAAACGAAAGATATCCCTTAATGAACTAGCTGAAAAAGTTGGCATTACAAATGCCAATCTATCCATACTTAAGACTGGCAAGGCGAAGGCAGTTAGATTCTCTACCTTAGAAGCAATTTGTAAGGAATTAAACTGTCAGCCGGGTGATATTTTAGAATATAGGAGTGATGAATAGTTATGGAAAATGCTTTAATTAAAGAATCCAGAACAAGCGAAGGCTTATACTGCATACTGTTTTCTCTACTGATTGGAATTATATTTGACAGATTGTTTTTTGATAGGGCACCGGGTATATCCTATTTTATATTCATAGCTTTGTGCATAGCCTTTTTTATGTGGTCAATAAGGGATCGTTTAAAGTTTCATAAGAGCTTTGGCTGGTTTTTACTTATACCAATAGCACTGCTTTCCATAAGCTTTGCAGTTCATACTAATGGAGTGCTTAGTGTATTAAATATTTTGATGGTGCCGCTACTTATGGTGGTAAGTTCAATCTTGATAGAAGATCCTAGTCTTGAATGGAATAAAGGCAGCTTTATAGTTGAAATTTTAAGAAAAGGTATTGGAAATGTATTTAATAATTTAAATAAGCCCTTTGTAATTATAGCAAAGTCAGTTAAGAGCACTATGAAAATACAAATAGAGGAAAGTAAAAAACAGATTCTTATAGGAGTCCTTATAGCGCTTCCTTTATTAGCAGTAATAATAATGCTTTTAAGCTCAGCAGACTTGGTCTTCGGCTATTATCTTTCAAATATAACAGAGATTTTTAAGAATATCAGACTGGAAAATTTTATACCCCATGTAGTAATAGTAGCAATAATTACTTTTTATCTGTTTGCTTATATATGGGGTTTTAAAAGCAAGGAACAGGGCAGGAGACAAGCTGTTGAAATGCCAGTAGTATCCTGGGCGCCTATAACTGTAATAACTGTGCTGATAGCTTTAAATATAGTGTACTTGATGTTTACACTTATCCAGTTTTCCTATCTCTATGGAGGTGGAAACATGACTCTTCCAGCTCAATTTACCTATGCAGAATATGCAAGAAGAGGCTTCTTTGAACTGGCAGCAGTAACCTTTATAAATTTTATAATAGTATTAAGCTGTATGAAGTTTATGCAAAAGGACAACAAAGGCTTGCTTAAAGCCTCCAACATTCTTTTGACAATTCTTATAGTATTTACTTTAAACATGATGTACTCAGCTAATTTTAAGCTTACTCTTTACGAAAACAGCTATGGATACACCTTTTTAAGAGTAGCCGTGCACCTTTTCATTCTACTTCTTTTCATATTGTGCATGGTGGTAGCAGCTGGAATTTGGAACAGAAAAATTCCTGTAATTAAAGCTATAATAGTTATTACTGTAGCTATGTATACAATAATAAATTACATTAATATAGATGCTTTTATAGCAAGAAAAAATATTGAACGATATAATGCTACTGGTAAAATTGATGTGAATTATCTAGTTTCACTTTCCTATGAGGCTCTGCCATATACTTTAGAGCTTAGAAATTCAGAGGACAGTTATGTAAGAAAGACCATTGAACAAGTTTTGAAATACAAAAAACAAGACTTGGAAGCTGAAAAATCCTGGAGCGAGTTTAACTTCAGCAGGAGCAGGGCAAGAAAGCTTTTGTCTGCAGAAAAGTAAAAGGGGCTGTCTCAAAATATGTTAGTACAAAAGCAGCTGAAATATATAAAATATGCTGTATGAGCATTTAGCGAAGCCTAGAAGGACTTAGCGAAAGAAAAGCCACAAACCTTAGTGTTGTTCGTTTGTTTGAGGTACGAGTTTTACGAAAACACTTGGTTTGTGGTTTTTCTGAGCTTAGAACTTCTTGCACAGCGGTCAGCTCATTAAGCATATTTTATATATTTCAGCGGTAATTTTATTCTAAACTATATTTTGAGACAGCCCCCATTTTTTTATAAGTAAATGAAGTTCATAGCCTAAGCCATTGATGTTATTGGCTTAGGCTATTTTATGCTTTGAAAAACTTTATTCCAAGCACCAGAGAGCACAAGCCCCTTCCATGCACCTTCAACTATATAAAAAGAAAAAGAATAACAAAAAAATAAAAAATAACAAAAAGAATTTTACATTTTACTGAAAACTTCTTTCAAAGCTGCATATTTATGTTTATCAAATAAAATACAAGGAGTGGTATAGATGTTACATGCAGACTTTGATAATTGTTTCAGTATTCTAAATAAACTAGCCTGTGAAAGAAAAATTCTCTGGAAGATTCACTATGACACCTGCATTGATAAAAATGGAAGCTATCTCTTAAGACTTAACTACAGGGCCTTGATGCCTAAGCTTAAATACTATTATTTTAAAGCTTCTGTGGATTATATGCTTGAGAATACTCATTTAGCTGAGGATTTAGAGGTTTTGGAAGAGTCTTTTAAGGGAAGTAAAAGCTATTTTGATTCTAAGTGGCTGGATGCGGTAAGTTTCAGAGATGAGCTTAAGGTAAAGGACTACTGCATTGCAAGCAGCTATCCTGTGACGTTTTTAAGGGAAGAGAATCTTCGGGAGAAAACTGTATTCAGGTCAGCCGTTATTGATATACATAAGCTTCAGGAAAAGGGCATAGACCTTGGATATTTGCTTTGCGATAACAGAGAAAGAAACATGTAAGGGTGGGGGAATACTTATGGCAAGATACAGAAGCTTGGAAACTACATTTTGGCAGGATAACTTTATAGTAAGGCTGCCCTTAGAGGAAAAGGCATTTTATAGCTATATTCTTACTAATACAAGGACATGCCAGTGCGGCATATATAGCTTTTCTTTAGTGTTTTCAGCGGTTGAATTAGGCTGCAGTGAAGAGAAGATTAGAGAGCTTATAAGTAAGTTTACTGCTTATGGGAAGATACTTTACGATGAAGCCACTGAAGAAATCATGATAATCAATTGGTATAAGTACAATCTTAGTACAAGCATAAAAACCTTAATCTGCGTTAATAAAGAGCTTAAAGCTATTAAAAATAAAGCCTTTGTAAAGAAATTTTACAATCTTTGCAAGAACACTGAATATGATCTGGGAATCATTTTTGAGGGCATAGAAGTAGGTGAGGAAGTAAAGCCTGCGGAGAAATCTGAAGAAGCTGGAATAAAGAAAACTGCTATATCTGAGGTAATTAAACACTTTAGCAGCAATATTCATTTGGCAAGTCCTATAGAGCTTGAGGATTTAAAGTCTTGGTGCGAGAAGCTGCCTTCAGAGGTAGTCCTTATGGCAATTGATGAGGCTGTGAGGAATAATGCTCGAAGTATGAAGTATATAAACGGCATACTAATAAACTGGGTCAGCGAGAATCTAAAGACTGCAGAGGATGTGAGAGCCTATATAAAGGATTGGCAGGCTAAAACTTCTAAAGGTCATAAGCCTAAAGAGGAAATACAGAATTCCAAAGCTTACAAGATAGTGGGGGAGGTGAGCTAAATGAGCGTCAATAAGTTTGTAAATCAAGAGGCAGAGATGGAGGTTTTGGGAAGTGTATTTCTGGATAACAAGGTTTATAAGGATATAATTGATATTTTAACCTCAGAGGACTTTTACAGCACAGCTAACGGGATAATATTTAATGCTATGAAGAGGCTGTATTTAAAGGGGAGCCCTATAGATGCTACCACAGTTGTGGAGGAACTTGGAACAACTCTTGGGGAGGTGGGCGGAGTTACTTATATTGCTCAGCTTGTAAGCTCCAGCATATCTGCAAGCAGAGTAATGGCTCACTGCAGCATAGTAAAAAATAAATCCAGAAGGCGCAGGCTTTTTAAGGCGGCAACTCAGTTTGTTCAGGATATACGAGGCACCGATAAGGAAAATGAGGAGCTTATGGAATATCTCCTAAATGAGTTTAAAGCTGTGGAGTTTTATGAAGCTAAAAGGGACGGAAGCTTAACTGAAGGTTTGGATAAGTATATTAAGCTGCTGGAACAAAGGCAGAAAGGGGACACAGGTGGATATGCTACCGGCTTAAAGCTAATGGACAACTTTTCAGGTGGCTTTCAAAAACAGGATTTAGTTATACTTGCAGCAAGGCCTTCTATGGGAAAGTCTGCTGTGGCGCTTAACATAGCTGCCAACATGGCGGTGGACAACGGGCTTGAGGTAGCTATGTTTCAGCTTGAGATGAGCAAGATATCAACCATTGAAAGGCTTATGGCTAATAGAACTTCAATAGATATGAGCAAGCTTAAAAAAGGAGCTATTGAGGATGAGCAGTGGATGCAGATTGTAGATACCTCCAGCTTTCTTCATGGCTCCAGTCTGAGTATTTATGACGATGTATATACTCTAAAGGAAATACGCTCAGAGTGCAAAAGATTGAAGCTTAAAAGCGGTCTTGATGTGGTTTTTATAGACTATCTTCAGCTTATAGATAACGGAGGCAATCTTAAATCAAGAAATGAAGATGTAAGCGCAATATCAAGGGGACTTAAGCTTCTTGCAAAGGAGCTTGATATTACTGTAGTTGCTCTGTCCCAGCTTTCCAGAGCTCCAGAGACGAGAAACAACAAAAGGCCCTATCTCTCCGACCTTAGGGATTCAGGCTCCATTGAGCAAGATGCCGATATAGTTATGTTTCTTTACAGAGATGACTATTATGATGAGCAAAGCGAGGATGCTGGATTTATAGAAATTATTATTGCAAAGCATAGAAATGGGGAAACAGGGACTATAAAGGCAAAGTGGTATGGAAAGTATCAGAAGGTAGTGGCATAAGCAGCAGTTGAACAGGTAAATATTACAATATGCAGTTGACAAACATATGTTCTGGAGTTAAAATAAATACATACTAATGAACATACGTTCGTAAAATAAAATACATAAGGTATAAAATGGGGGTATTGTATGAATCATAACGAAATAGAAGCATGTGTAATAAGAGCAAAGTCTGGCAGTGAGGAGGATTTTGGCAAGCTTATGAAACAGTTTAGACCTTTTATCTATAAAACTGCCAATAACTCTAACATTAGAAGCTATGATATTGAGGATCTGGTTCAGCTTGGCAATATTGCCTTAATGAAGGCGGTGCTGAAATATAAAATAGGTTCACATACCTTCAGCAGCTATGCCTTTAATTCTATAAAAAATGAAATTAGGTGCGCAGCAAGGATAAATGCTAAAATCGGTAATGAATTAAGCATAAATGCGCCTGTACATAACGCTGATTCTCAGGAAGTGGAATATGTGGATTTCTTGGAGGATCCTGATAATCTTGAAGAGGATTTAATTAAGAGAGAGAGCTTTAAAGAGTTAAAAAAAGCTATAGAACGTCTCTCAGATGAAGAAATTGAGTTTGTTAATTTGACTTATTTTAAAGGAGTTCCGCTAAGAAAATATGCTGAAGATAAAGGAATAGAACATAATAAGGCAATTGCAAGAAAAAGAAAAGTTATTCAGAAGCTTGGTATATATTTGAGGAGGAGTTTATAGATAGCAGTTAGGGCAAAGCTTCGCAGCATTTTTATTTTCCTGGTTCTAAATTCAGAAGTTAAATACAGCTATAATACTATATTACATTAATTGACAGTTATGTATATATTTGATACAATAATATTAAAGTTGCGTGTAACTTCTTAAACAGAAGGCATGAGCAAAAGGGTTTAGATACCTATAATGCTCATGCCTTCTGTTTTTAAGTCTCTACACTTAGGTCATTTCTTAGGAGGTGATAAATGCAATATTGGAACTATTCATATGTAAATTAAATAAAAAGGGAGGATTCCTAATGAAAAGACGTAATCTATTAAAAACATTTTCTGTGGCTTTATCCTTACTCTTAGCAGTACCAGCTATTAATGTTCATGCTGATACTACCGATCCAGTGAAACCAGGTTGGAAAGATGAAAAGGCTCAAAGGGGCTGGATTGAAAGTAAAATTCAACATATGACTCTTGAAGAAAAAGTTGGACAACTATTTATGATCCATGTTTATGGAAAGACACCAACAGATCCTAATTATGAACAAACGAACTTAAATAATAACCGTGGTGCAAAAAACTTTGAAGAAGCAATACAAAAGTACCATATAGGTGGTGTAATCTACTTTAACTGGACTGATAATATTGGTACACCTATTGATTTTGCACAAGTAAATGCTCTTTCTAATGGAATTCAGAAAATAGCTATGGACCAAAGAATGCCTATACCACTGCTTATAGCCACAGACCAGGAAGGTGGAATTGTGGCAAGGGTAACTGAGCCTGCAACAGTATTCCCAGGTAACATGGCCTTGGGCGCAACTCGCTCTGTAGATTATGCAACAAAGATGACCAGCATCATGGGCTCTGAGCTAAGAAAACTAGGCATAAATTTTGACTTGGCTCCTGTGCTTGATGTTAATATAAATCCTGATAATCCAGTTATCGGTGTTCGCTCCATATCAGAAAATGCTGACCTAGTAGCTCAGCTTGGAGCAGCCCAAATAAAGGGTTATCAAAGTCAAAATATTGTAGCTAGTGCTAAACACTTTCCTGGGCATGGGGATACTAATAAAGATTCACATTATGGTCTTCCAATAATAAATCATGATTTACAAACGCTTAATGAAATCGATTTAAAGCCTTTTAAGGCTGCAATAGCTACAGGGATAGATTCAATAATGACAGCTCATATAGTTGTACCTGCTCTAGATAACTCCGGACTTCCTGCAACTCTTTCAAAACCTATATTGACTGACCTTCTTAGAAACAAGCTCGGATATGAAGGAATTATCATTACAGACAGCCTTGGAATGTCTGGAGCTAATGTAGTTCCAGCTGACAGAGTTGCTGCAGAGGCCGTTTTGGCAGGTGCGGATATATTATTAAATCCCCCAGATGTAGATGTTGCCTACAATGGTGTATTAAATGCAGTAAAGAGCGGAGAAATAACTAAGAAGCGTCTTGACGAATCTGTATTTAGAATTCTAAAGGTAAAAATGAAGAACGGATTATTCAGCGATCCTTATGCAGCTACTGAAAAGCTTAACCAGATAGGTACCCCAGAAAACTTAAAGTTTGCTGATGAATTGACAAATAAGAGTATAACATTGATTAAAAATGAAAATAGTATATTGCCGCTTAAGCAAGGGACGAAAGTACTAGTAACAGGTCCAGCTACCGGAAATCCGGCTTTACTATCAGATCAACTTACTAGTAAGGGCTTTACAAGCAGTTCCTATCAAACAAGTGCTACTCCAACTACTGCCCAGATTAATACTGCTAAAACAAAGGCAGATGCTGCTGATGTTGTAATTGTTACTACATATTCCTCCAGTGCAGACATACCTCAGAAAAATCTAGTTGATGCTCTGACAGCTGCCGGAAAGACGGTTATTGTTGCAGCTATGAGAAATCCTTATGACTTAACTGCTTTCCCTCAGGTTAATGGATATGTTACAACCTATGGTAATAAAGCTATCTCAACAAAAGCTTTAGCCAGAGTATTAACTGGTGAGGTTAACCCAACTGGAAAACTTCCCGTGACTATTAGAGGCTTAGTTGATTATGGTTTTGGTCTAGGTTACTAGAAGATTAAAAAAGGAAGTGTAAAAAGGAATGACTAGATCATCAAAAAGGTTTGTAAGCTTTCTCGCAGCAAGTATGATGGTTACAAGCCTAATAAAGTTTAATGTCACATTAGCTGCAGATACCTCAAATTCCTCAGGTCAGTACAAATTAAGCATTTCGCCAACACCTCAACTTGTAAAGCAAAATCCAGGTGGGTTTGAAATTACACCGGAAGTTGGATTAGTAAGCAGCGATAAAACAGATTCCTATGCACTGCAAGTAGTAAAGGAAACACTAAAATCAGCTGGTGTAAAGAAAATAGTAGAAAAAAAGGCAGAAGACCCTCAGGTAAGCAACCAAGTTACAGTTTGGGTAGGAGGTCCGTCTGAGATACCTGGTACTGATAAAATCTTAGGAACCCTTGGTATAGATGGTCCGGATAAACTACCTGCAGAAGGGTATGTACTGGCAGCGGGAAAAGACAGCAAAGGTAATAGAGATATAATTTTGGCAGGAAAGGACAATACAGGTACTTTCTATGCTGCTCAAACCTTAAGACAGATAATAAAGGGCAATACACATAATGTATGGGTTCCAAGTGTTGAAGTGCGCGATTATCCAACTATGCCATACAGAGGTTCAATAGAAGGTTTCTACGGCACTCCTTGGTCACACCAAAACAGACTTGACCAGCTTGACTTCTATGGAAGAATGAAGATGAATACTTATATATACGCACCAAAGGATGATCCATACCACAGAGAAATGTGGAGAGAGCCATATCCAGCAGATAAACTGGCTCAGATTCAGGAACTTGTTAATAAGGCGAAAGAAAATCATGTAGATTTTAATTTTGCTATATCTCCAGGGTTAACTGTGAAATTTTCAAGTAATGAGGATTTTCAAGCACTTGTAAACAAGGCTCAGGCAATGTGGGATATAGGCATAAGAACCTTTTCCATATTGCTTGATGATATTGACCCTAGTTTAAGAGATCCTCAGGATAAGGCAATGTTCGGAAAGGACCCTAATCCTTCAGCTGCAGCTCAGGCTTATCTTCTTAACAGGTTTCAAAATGAGTTCATCAAAACTCATCCAGGTGCAAACCCTCTTGAAACTGTTCCTACAGAGTATTATGTGGCTAAGCATACTCCATACCTGGACAGGATGGCTGAACTTACAGACCCTGAGGTTGTATTTATGTGGACTGGACCTGCTGTAGTGCCTGCGGCCATAACTGCTGATCAGGCAAAAACTATAAAGGAAGTTATGAAGCATCCAGTTTTAATATGGTACAACTACCCTGTTAATGACTACTGCAGAAACCAATTGCTAATGGGCCCTGAAAAGGGATTAGACCCTGCGCTTTCTGACAATGGAATAGTAGGTATAATTTCTAACCCTATGAATGAAGCAGAAGCCTCCAAAATTCCTGTTTTCACAATAGGTGATTATAACTGGAATCCAAAGGCATATAATGCTGATGATTCCTGGATGAGGGCAATCAAAGATTTCGGCCCTAATGTAGCTGATTCTTTGTTCACCTTCTCCGACAGCGCTAGGTCATCTAAATTAAGCAGTCAGGAATCTACTTCATTAAAACCAATTGCTGATGAATTCTGGAATAACTTTAATAGTTCTGATTTGAATTCTCTTAAGAAAACAGCAGCAGCTCTTATAAAGGAATTTGAGAAGGTACAAAAGGCACCTTCAGATTTGCGTAATAACTTTGCAAACAAAGGCTTCCTTGCTGAAACAGACAACTATCTCACAAAGCTTGAGGCTCTTGGAACTTCAGGTATAGCTGCAACTAACATGATGACAGCATTAGCAAATAAGAATACAGAGTCTGCTTGGAAGTACAGAAGTGAAGCCGGAAAAGCATACAGTCAGGCAAAAGCAATTAACCTGGTTATAGGCTCAAAGGTTATAGTGCCTTTTATAGAAAAAGCCTTAAATGAATACGATAAGTGTATAAATATTGGTAGGATAAGAACCTTCTCCACCATTGGAACTTATTCGGATTATAATCTCGACAAAATGGTAGATGGTAATAATAATACATGGTATTGGACAGACAGGAATCCAAAAACAGGGGACTACTTTGGGATAGACCTTGGAAAACCTACTGACATATACACCATACACATTTTAATGGGAAAAGATACAAAGGCAAGTGACTATATGAGAAATGCCATTGTTGAATATTCTCTTGATAATGTTAATTGGACGGCACTAACAGAGAAACAAAGTGTTCCGGATATAACTTTGAACAATATTTCTGTAAAAGCACAATATATAAGATTAAGATGTGCAGAAGGTTATGAACCGTACTGGATACAGGTAAGAGAATTCTCAGTAGGAACAACTAAGCCAGAAGTGACCTCAACACTCTCATCCTTTAACACCTATAAAAACTATACTGCTGATAGAATGACTGATAATGATGCAAACACATTCTATTGGACAGCAAGATCACAAAATACGGGAGACTATTTTGGAGTTGATCTTGGAGAGGTTAAAGATGTTAAGACTGTAAATATACTGATGGGTTCGCCTTGGGGTGACACAGACTATACTAAAAAGGGTGTTGTTGAATATTCCACCGATAATAGCACGTGGACAGCTTTAACAGATAATCTCACTCAAAGGGAAATTTCCTTAGAGGGGCTGGCAATAAAGGCAAGATATTTAAGGTACAAAGCTTTGCAAAACGACTCAGATTGGTTAAAGGTACGTGAGTTCTCAGTAAACCGCAAGGCTGGAGACATAACCATAAGTGGAACTCCTGATGGTCAAACAGGTTTCGGAGTACTGAATATGGCAGACCACAACATTGATACTGCATATAAGGCTGCCAGTGTGCCAACAGCAGAGGATAAACTTATGCTTGACTTCGCAACAGCTAAGCATGTAGAGAAAATATTGATACTCCAGGACTGCGCGGCTATCTCCAACGCAGTTGTTGAAGTCAGAGATAGTAGCAACAATGTGGTACAAATAGGAACTCTCTCACAAGGCTATAACAATTTTACTGTTGGTAAGGACATTAATCAAATTAGTATTAAGTGGGTTGGTAACAGTATAAAACCTGTCATCTATGAGTTAATTCCAACATATGAGTAAATTCTAATAGGTTAACAAGTATTTGGAGCTCATAGCTTTTTAAGCTATGAGCTTTAATAATCATATATATGGCAAAGTTCATAAGGTATTCATGGTATGATAAAAAACTACTTATAACTAAACTTTCCCTATTAAATCCATTTTAAAACTATTACAATTAAACTATACCATTAAATGGAATAGGGTGTGGTAAATAGTATGAAGTTTAAGTTTATAAATACATTAGCTAGTGCCAAAGTATATGTTGAAGCTACTCTGAAAGGTAACTCTAATTTTGATAAGCTTTGGGAAGAAAATATGATTAAACCTTATTGGAGCGAAATTTCTCAGTGGGCACCCTTTGATTGTTCCTTTATGAAACCGAAGCCCATAAAGGACATTGAAGCCCTAAAAAAGCAGCTGGATATTTTTGCTGATATAGATTTCGAAGAGCTTGCTGCCGAATTTACTAGGATTAGCAGTGAGCTTGTGAAGCAGGATGATGATGAAATGGTTATTGCTTTTTATCCTTTAGATGACGAGAATTCCACTGTTAAAAACCTTCAGAACGGCGTAATAGGCGCCAATGTGTTTGGTAATATTCTAATCAATATTAATACTTTAGCTAAAGATTTTGATAAGTGGATACCCTATGTGATGGCCCATGAATACCATCATAGCGTGTGGGGACATAATTGGTATGTCTTAAGAGGAGCTGCGAAAGGCGACTTGCTGGAATATCTAATTAACGAAGGCCAGGCGGATGCATTTGCCTGCAGCCTATATAGCTTTTTAGAACCAAAATGGTTGAGTCCTTTAACCAATTCAGAGGATGAAAGGCTTTGGAGAAAGTACAGCTTGGTATTAGATAGTACCGATAGATCAGTACAGGAAAGGTATATGTTTGGTGATAAGTCTTTAGAAATACCGTGGTGTGCAGGCTATTATTTTGGATATGAAATAATTAAGTCCTTTTTAAAGAATAATCCTGTCATCGGATTTGATAAGCTTATAAACATAGATTCAGATAAAATTTTATCTGGCAGCAGCTATAGCAGAATGCTATAGCTGTTTTTTATAATTTATCACTAGGTAGTGAAAAGAATAGAGAAATTAAAAGGATGCTATAGATAATTAGTAAAAAATACCCATATATACAAATAAAGTTCAAAATACAATTGACAATGATAATAGCGAGTGGTATAACTAAGTTATATTATTAATAGATAATTACTATCAATTAGAATGTTAATAATAATTATAAAATGAGGTGAGTATTTATGGATTTTATGATAGATATAAGAAACAATACCAAAGCATTGCATTTAGCATCTGAAAAAAGTGGTTTTATTAAGAGATTGCTTGAAGGTAAAGCAAGTAAGGAAAGTTACATTGAATATATCTTTAATTTACAGGTTATGTATAAGGCTATAGAGGATTCTCTGGATGAGCATTTAGACCATGAAAGCATTAAATATTTTGCTACGAAAGAATTGTATAGATCTGAATTGATAAAAAAGGATTTAGAAGTTCTGGCTGGTGATAAATTATCAGAAATGAAGTTATTGCCTTCTACAGAAGCATGTGTGGCAAGAATACATGAAGTAAATAAAGAACATCCAGAGCTAATTGTAACCTATGCTTATGTTAGATTTATCGCGGATTTATTTGGTGGAAGAATGTTCCCGGAAATACTAACTAAAAGCTATGGTATTCCTGAAGATGCACTAAACTATTATTTGCAACCCAATATTGGAAGTGTCAGAGATTATGTAATGGAATATCACAAGAATTTCGAGAAGTTAAATTTATCTGAACACATGCAAAACTTATTTGCTATAGAAATAAGCAATGTTTACATTTATAATATAGCTATTTCAAATGAGTTGGATGCAAAGCTATATTCTGCTAAGTAAAACATATTGAAATATTGCTTAAATAAAGAATTATTACAGACAAATTTAATAGGTAGTCAAACGCAAGCTCTTGATTTCAAGGGCTTTGTTTGTTTTCTAAGGAAATTAATGAAGGATATAAAGCTTTGGAGTATTTTTATTTTACATAATTCTAAATTAAGAAGGATTTTTTGCTATAGAACAGAATATACCAGTAGGAAATTAAAATCAAAAGGCAAATATGGGGAGAAAAAATTATGAAAAAAATTATAGAAACCCAAAGAACCTATCTGAGGGAAATGACCCAAAACGATTATGCAGACCTTTGCGAAATACTACAGGACTCCGAAACTATGTATGCCTACGAGCATGCATTTAGCGATGAGGAGGTTCAGAATTGGCTTGATTGGCAGCTCAATAATTATGAAAAACATGGATTTGGCCTTTGGGCAGTGATTGATAAGGATACCGAGGAATTTATAGGTCAGGTGGGGTTAACTGTTCAAAAGGTAGAAGATAAGGAAGAACTAGAAATAGGATACCTTCTTAAGAGGAAGCACTGGCATAAAGGCTATGCTTTAGAGGCTGCCAAGGCTTGCAAAGAATATGCTTTTAACACTCTT
Organism: Clostridium swellfunianum; assembly: GCF_023656515.1. Lineage (NCBI taxonomy): Bacteria > Bacillati > Bacillota > Clostridia > Eubacteriales > Clostridiaceae > Clostridium > Clostridium swellfunianum. Next base: position 1,587,550 of record NZ_JAMOFV010000006.1, on the reverse strand, counting down.
AACAAAGATAAGGTTGTAAGCATTATAAGAGATAACAATTACCCATCTCAGCACGTGGCAGAACGGGTAGGAATGAAGATTGAAGGGCAATTTACTAAGCACTACTATAATATGGATATGCCTCACTATGTATATTCTATTGAAAAGGATACAAATGCAAGTATATTTCACAAGATGACAGGTGAGAATATCTACTTTAAAGCACTGGAGATAAAGGATGCTGAAAAGGTACATAAATACGCTTCAGACAAGGATGTTAAGCGCTTTATAGGCTGGAGGCTCATGGCTGCTTTAGAGGAAACTCGTGAACATATAGAAAAAATGATAAAAAATGAGAATGAAGGAACTAGTATATATGCTTCTGTAGTTCTTAAGGGAACTGAGGAAGTTATAGGTACAGCCATGCTTTTTAAATTTGATAAAGAGGCAAGCAAAGCTGAAGTTGGCTATGTTTTTGATAAAGACTGCTGGGGAAAGGGCTATGGAACTGAGACTGTTGCATTGATGAGCAGCTTTGCCTTTGAAACCCTTAAGCTTCATAAGCTCTACGGTAATGTAGTGGATACAAACCTTGGATCAGCCCGTGTGCTTGAAAAGAATGGCTTCGTGTTGGAGGGGCGCTTTAAAGATCACTACTTTATAGAAGGCAAATATTATGATGGCTTGTATTTTGGTAGGATTGAATCCGAGGAATAAAATTGATTTAAAGAAGGTGCTGCGGGCTTTATACTCTGCAGCACCTTTCGATTTTTCTTTATACTTAAGCACCAGGTCAATTAGATTTTCAGCATGAGCATATATTATATCCATTTCCTGTCCGTTATATATCTGGTTTGCTAAGAAGTTCTTAATAAGATACACTAAGCTTAGGAGTAGCAGCTTTAAGATATATTGTAATGATTGAAGGGGTTAGGAAACATTTGAGTTTTATTTTCTTTGTGGTTCTACTACTCTCTCCACATAAGGTAAGAAAATTTCTATAACATAACAAAACTCTGATTCTGGTACTTCGATTCCAAAGCTCTGCTCAATAATCTTGAACCCTTCCTTAATGATAAACAAAAGCTCAGTATTAGCCAGAGCTTCACTTTCATCCTTATAAAACCCCAGCGGCTCTTTTTTTATAACTCTTTCAAGCATGGCTGATGTATGAAACAAGTACTTTATAGTAAGTCCATCATTACTCTTCAGTCCCAAGTTTTGTATTATAAAATTAAAAGATTCCAACAAGAGCTTTATGGCCTTATTAGAGTCTAAAAACGTAAAAGTGTCTACAAGCACGTCTGAATAAACCCTTCTCAAAAAGTTATTATTCTCATATACAAATTCGTTATTTGAAGTTCTCTGCGCTAGAGAAAAGGACTGGAGGTCTACTTCCAGAGCTTCCAGAGTCATTTCAGGAAGTAATGATTTTCTTGTAGCTTCAATAACCATAGGAGTACTTACCATGTCTATAGCCTTTGTAGGTATCTTCAATGTCTCAATAATTTTCTTATCTAATAAAGTTAAAGAACCCATGTCCACAAGAAATATAATACCTTTTGTTGTCTTTATGCTGGACACTAAATTTAGTACCTTGATTTCCATTTCTCTTACGCTCATATCAAGAGGCATATCTAATGCTAAGGCATGATTGACACCTAGAAGCGTGTTGGCTACTGCCGCCATGTCTGTAGCTATAGAATTTCCATGACATATGACAATAACGTTTATTACATTTTTATTGCTCATAGATTTGGTTGAGTGAATAAATAAAGTTAGAACAGCTGCTTCATCTATCGGAACCTGGATTGAGAAATTTTCTTCTATTAATATGCGTATCTTTTCTGCAATCATGAATTCTTCCGGGTGCTGGTTTTTTATTCTTTCAATATTAATCTGTCGGATATACCTGTTCTGCCTGATTCTGTTTATTAGGTTTTCAATGTGCAGCATGAATCCATATAATACATTGGTGTTCTTTTTTATATAATGAATCTCTTCAAGGCTTTCAATGATATTTGATATTTTAAAGTAGGAGAGTTGATCAATAAATTTAAGGATTAGATTTTCATCTAGCTCAGAATTACTTTTTAGCTTGTAAAAGAAGTTTTGAAAATAATCCTCTATAGTATGCTCGAGACTGGTCCAAATATCTGTTTTAGAATAATTCTTAGTGACAAACTCCTGATATTTTTCCTGTATCAAATTATAATAGTCATAGTTATATTTGTCCGAAGAGGTATAAGTAATGCTTTGAGGGCTGATTTCCTTTGGATTATAATAGACGATTTCTTTAACCTGGAAGAGATAGTGGCTTATCTTTTCTTCAATAAGAAATCTGTTTTTGCTGAAATTTTCTAGAAGCACTTTAGGCAGATGTGATACATCTACTTCTATGGTTCTTTTGTTGTGCATTATTTTATCAAGATATGCCTTTGCACATATAATCTGAATTGTACTGTAGAGCTCTCCTATATTTGATTTGAATTCGTGGGACAAGAGACAAAGGAACACATGACGAGTTACTTCCATGGTTTCATTCAGCCTATTACATTCCTTATTAAAAAAGTAGTTCATGATTTCAATCTTCTCATAGATTGGTCTATCGGAAAGTCTGGGTATGTTTATAACAATAGGGATTCGCCTTAGAAAAGATTGAAGCATGGAGGACTCCGGGTCCTCGGTTGTTGCGCAGATGATTAGAACCTTGTTGTTTTGTATAAGCTTAGTATCTCCAAGTCTTCTATACTGGCCTTTGTCTATAAGCTGAAAAAGCATTTCCTGAGCTTCCGAAGGAAGCCTGTGAACCTCGTCTAAAAAGAGTATTCCATTTTGAGCCTTTTCAATTAATCCATCCTTATCCTTATCAGCCCCTGTAAATGCTCCTTTTACATATCCAAAAAGCTGGGAATATATCAATTGAAAGTTATAGCTGTAATCAGCGCAGTTTAAAGTGACTAAAGGCGCACTGCTGCGGTTTTTATCTGTGCTTATAAGAAATTTATGTATGGATTCTACAAAGGTGCTTTTTCCTACCCCTGTTTCGCCTAGAATAAGCATATGAAGCCCATGAGGAGGGTATAAAACTCCGGACTTGGCTTGTTCGATTTGCTGTGTGAGGCTACCATTAAAACCTATAAGACTTTTAAAACTGTCCGAAGAGAATTGAGAATTTTTTATGTTTGAATTTGCTGTAGTACTGTTGGTTAGGTTTTTATCTGTGTTACTATTGACAAACTTCACTAAATCTTCAATGCTGTCGAAGGCTTCAGGAAGATGGCTTTTTTTAAATTTTTCTAATAAAGCAGACTTCTCAAGATACAGAGTAGGTTTGCCTTTTATCTTGATAACCCTGCCTTCCTTAAGCAAAACATTTAGTTCCCTTGACACGTTACTCCTGTCAAAGTTTGATTTTTCAGCGATTACCTGAGTTTCAACACCTGTGATATTTATCGAGTCATTAATAATCTTTTCAGTTAGCGTTTTTATAGTATTATAAATTTTTTCTTTTCTACTACTCATCTAAAAGCTCCTTTATCTAACACACTTTACAATACTATATCTATTATTTTTGACACACATTTATACCTGTGTTAAACCCAGTGTTTTCAAAGACTTTTGAGGGGTTTTTCATGTTGGCATGGTAATTGCTGGAATATATTGTATAACTGACACAATTCAATCGAGAGAGGAAGGATACATTTGAGAAAGATTATAATAGCTTCACATGGAAAGCTAGCACTGGAGCTGGTAAACACATCAAGAATGTTTACTGATTATGAAGATTTAGTGGCATTAGGCATTGAAACGGGAGATGATTTGCAGAAGTTCAAGGAAAAAATGAATGTTGAAATATTTGAGGAACCTTATGAGGAAGTGCTTCTATTAGTGGATTTATTGGGGGGAACACCATTTAATACAGCAATTCAAATAGTGCATGGATATAAAGGAGAAAAGAAAATTGAAATACTGACAGGTGCAAACTTGCCAATGCTTTTGGAAGTGCTTTTAGCACCTGAGGAAGCTTTAATGAACGAACTTAAGAAGACTGCTATTGAGGCAGGCAGACAGGGAATTAAGGACTTTTTCTATGAGATGAGTAAGAAAGATGAGAGGAGGTGAAAAGATGAATATTGTATTAAGCAGAATAGACGAAAGACTAATACACGGTCAGGTCATGACTGCATGGATAGGGTACTCTAAAGCAAATAGAATTTTGATAGTGGATGATGATATATATAAGGATGATTTCATGAAGCAGGTTTTAATATTAGCTGCACCCTCCAATATTAAGCTTGAGGTTTTCAATGTAGAAAAAATGGTTGAGCAGTATCAAAATGATACAAATAATACTCCGGCTATATTGCTTTTCAAGAATCCTTTATATGTATTGAGACTTATTGAAAAGAACATCAAGCTTGGCTCCATTGATTTAGGTAATATAGGGTCCGCACCAATGAGAAACAAGGTATGCAAAAACATATATCTAACTGACCGTGAGAAAGAAATACTTAATAAAATTGATGAAGCTGGTTGCAGGGTAATTGTTAGAATGCTACCAAACGACCCTGTGAAAGAATTAAAGGATTTTTAATCAAATATATAAAAGGAGTTGTGTAGTATGTCATTATTTCTACAGGCACTTATAATTGCTTTAGTAACGTGGTATGTGGCCACTGCAATGCCTATGTTCCTTCGATGGTCATTCTATTTCGGTGCGCCTCTTGTAGCAGGGCTTATTAACGGACTTTTATTTGGTGATGTTGTATATGGACTAAAGGTTGGTGCTAATATTCAAATGGCTTATCTTGGCATGGTAGCCGTAGGGGGAGCGCTTCCTTCTGATATGGCTTTGGCAGGTTATTTAGGAACTGCTTTAGCTATGGCTGTAAAGCTGCCTCCAGAGGCTGCACTTACAGTTGCGGTTCCTCTTGGTGCATTGGGCTTAATATGCTTTAATGCAAAGATGACTTTGAATGCAATCTGGGTACACAAAGCAGAAACCTATGCAAAGGAAGGTAATATAAGGGGAGTAAAAAACATGAATTTGTTCGCATCGCAAGTTTTCCCGATATTAACTTATTTCATTCCTTCATTTATTGCTCTTTATTTTGGTTCTAAAGGTCTTGAAAAAGTATTAACTATAATTCCTACTTCTGTAATAAATGCGTTAAAGGTAACAGGAGGTCTTATTCCTGCACTAGGAATTGGAATGCTCTTAAGCTATCTGTGGAGAAAGGATGCCGCACCATATTTTATTGTAGGATTTATATTATCAGCATATTTAAAGCTTGATGTTATGTCTATCGCTATACTTGGCGGATGTATAGCAGCATTGTATGTTTTCAATTCAAAGAAAAGAGGTGCTGTAAATGAACAATAGTCCTTCAACTAAATTAACAAAAAAGGATTTAGTCAAGACTTGGTGGACATGGATTTGCTTTGGACAGATCTGCTATAACTATGAACGTCTTATGGGCTTAGGGTTCTGCCATACCATGAGCATAATAATCAAAAAGCTTTATAAAACGAAGGAACAAATAAGTGAAGCATTAACAAGACACCTGACCTTCTTCAATACAGAAAATACCTGGGGGTCAATTATAGTAGGAATATCTACTGCCTTGGAGGAAGAAAAGGCAAATGGCAAGGAAGTTGATCCTGAATTAATAAACAATATAAAGACCTCCTTGATGGGACCTATGGCTGGAATAGGAGATTCAGTAACTCAAGGTATAGTAAAGGTTGTTTTGCTTGCAATAGGCGTTGATCTTGCGCTTCAGGGTAATGCACTTGGACCTATACTATTTGTAACTTTATTCACGGTTTATTCTGCCGGTGTAAGTTATTCGCTCTTCTTCTCAGGCTACAGAATGGGTAAGAACGCAGTACTTAAGCTTTTATCCTCAGAAGTAACAAAGTCCTTAACTGATGGCCTCAAGATAATGAGCATGATGGTAGTTGGTGCTTTAGCTTCAACAACAATAGTTGCAAATGTTAGACTTGAATACACCATCAATAAGACAGTATTAAAGATACAGCCTATACTAGATAAGATATTTCCGAAGATGGTACCTCTCAGTATCCTGTTATTAACCTTCTGGCTATTGAGAAAGAAAGGAAAATCACCTACCTTTATATTGCTGGTACTGTTTATATTAGGTTTTGCAGCTACTTATTTAAAAATATTATCATAAAAGACAGGGAGGTTAAAGGTCTAAGTGACCTTTAACGGGCAGTTTGCGAGTGGAAACGAGCGTTCATAAACTACCCAGTGTTTCGACTGAAAGGAGAAATATCATGAGAAATTATATTAAAGAGCATAGAGATACCTTTAAAACTGACAAACCAATCATAGGCTGTGTTCACCTTATGGCGCTGCCGGGAACACCCTATTATGACCCAACCGTATCCTTTAGAGAGCACGTCAAAAGAGCAGCAGGAGAAATAAAAGCTCTCCAGGAAAGCGGATTTGATGCTGTCATATTCGCAAATGAAGGAGACAGACCTTACTTATTTAATGTAGGACCTGAAATAGTTGCAAGCTACGTGAGAATTGTATCTGAACTGCTTCAATATATAACAGTTCCTTATGGCTGTGGAGTCCTCATAGATCCTATTGCAACATTAGCTGTTGCAAAAGCCATCGATGCAAAATTTGTACGAACTTATGTTACAGGAACATACGCAGATATCTTCGGATTCCATGATTTCAAGCCCGGAGACATATATAGATACAAAAAACAAATAGGTGCGGATGACGTTAAAATATACTGCTACTTTGATGCTCATGCAGGAACATCGTTGGATACAAGAGAGCAGACCTCAATGATAGATGCAGGCTTAGCTATAGTAGAACCAGCAGGAGTCCTCATACCAGGACAGAGAGCAGGCCTGGCACCTGACCTAAAAGAAGTTAAAAAGATAAAGGATAGATATCCTAATCACCCAATCCTCATCGCAAGCGGTGTAAATAAAAATAACGTAAAGGAAGCTCTAGAAGTATCAGATGGCTTTGTTATAGGAACAAGTCTTAAGAGAGATGGAGTGCTTTGGAATGAAGTGGATTTTAATAGAGCAAAGGAATTTATTAAGGCTGCGAAAGGTTAATTGAAATGATAAGAATACCGGCTATGGGGTTTTAAGATTATTATCTTCCAAACAATTTCAATAGAATGAAGTTACTACTTTGAATCTTTGCACTAATTCACTTAGTTTTTGAGCAAGTAGAGGTTAATCTTGTACATTTTCAGCAATCTTCTGTATAACATCTGAAACTGCAGCTGTTATTTGATATGGTTTCAAAACTTAAAGCTTATAAGAAAAAAGCATCTGCATTAGCCGATGCTTTTCATTTAACTAAGCTCTTAAGTTTATCTTCAAATTCTTTATAGAAGGAAAGTTTAACTTTAGAATAGGCCTCCAATTCTTTATAAAGCCTGTGGGATATCAGGCTTGGATTTCGCCCAGCTGCCTCCATTATCATTACCAGTGTGCAGGAGGTTATGACTTCCTTCATTAAAGACATAATAGGCGTATCGGATTCATCTGTGGAATTAGCTTTAAATATAAATGAAACAAGGCGCCTAACTTCATTATCAACCACTTCATAATTACTTCTAGTGCTGAATAGAGTTTGATGATTATCTTTTTTATCAACCACCGTATCTTGGAGGTCATCGAGAAGCTGAAGAAAGCTCCCGTATGCAAAGGTAAAATGCATTTCCTTTATATTTAGCTTTCCTTTAACCAGAAAAGCATCTGCAAGAACAGAAGTGCCGCCCTTAAAAAAGCTTATAGGCAGTATTTTATCATAGGCAAGCAGTTCATCCTTATCCTGTTTTATGCTTTCAGTCTGGGCTTCCTGAATAAGCCTTAGACTATGAAAAACCTCAGGAAATCCATCTCTAGAGTACTGGGACTCGATTTTACCTACAAGGGAAAATACCTTTTCTTCAATTACGTTTGCTGGAGTTAATTTTTCCCCATTTAAAACTTTAGACAGTCTTTCATTGAATTTTATCTTGTCTTCACTATTAACCTGAGGGTTGTCAAGAAAATTGTCTGTATAAGGGTACAGCATACTGTAAGCATAAACAGAAGGGGTCAGTTCAAGAGGCAGACCCCAGAAAAGCTGAAGACTGTTCATAATCCACACATTTCGCATGGCCTGAAATATTTCTTCAAACTTTAATTCAGAATCTTCATCTCTTGCACGTGTAATGAATTCCTGGGCTACTTCAAGATAGCCCTGTTCTATAAAAAAGTTTAAAAAAGGTCTGTCAAAAACAAGTTTTCTTTTATCCACTTCCAGCATAAAACCAGTAACAATAGACTTCACCCTTTGCATTTCAGGAGAACTAAAATCAGGCTTGGAGTTTAACTTCTCCTGAAGCTCAGCTCTGTAAGGCTCTAAATCCTGCATAAGTTTTTGGGATAATCCCTTTAGTGCTCTTTTATTTCTAAGCTTTTTTATAAAGGATACTTTCTTAAGCTTTTTTAATTGGGACTTATCACTGCTTAAATATTCATTTGTTGCACAGTTTAGCAGAACTTCAATTGGTATTCTATTCCCGCCCTCAAATATATCTTTCACCCTTAACTTACCTCATTTCAGCTTCTTATAATTCATTATATAAGCTTTATAATTTGATAATGAGTAAATGTTTATATCCATTGAGCAAAAAAATACATTTTTTATATTGACAAGTATAACTAATTTATATATCATATGATATATAACATATGATATATAACAAGTGATATATTGAAGGGAGTAAAGATGATAAAGTGCCACCAAAACAAAAAATAACAAAAGATATGATATTGGAAGCAACCTTTCAGATTACAAGCGAAAGTGGCTTTGATGCTGTAAATGCCAGAAGTCTGGCAAAGATAATCGGTTGCTCCACTCAGCCGATTTTTAGTCAGTATAAAAGTATGCGGGATTTAAAAAAAGATTTTCATAAATATTTAGGTAAATATTTTGATGACTATGCAATTGGCAGGGCAAATCAGGCTGAGAATTTTTCTAATGAGATAGGAAGAGCGTATATCGCCTTTGCTAGAAACGAAAGCAATCTTTTTCAGGTACTGTTTATGTCAGAATGCTTTGGACTTAACGGATTTTCTGATATGTTTGCAGATGAGGGGAATTTGGAAGCGGCAAGGATGATGTCTAAGAAACTGGAGATTAGTCTTGAAGCAGCGAAAAGTCTTTATATGAAGACTTGGATTTTTTTACACGGAATTGCATCTTTGATAGCGACAAAGAGCATAAATCTATCAGATGAAGAAGCTGAAAAAATGCATAGAGAAGCATATCAAGCTTTTCTTTTACAAGTAAAATCAAATTAATGGGGGTAAACATGTTGGGGAGTATTATTTTAGGAATTCTAATTATTGTTGAAATTGTCTTTATGGTGTTGAGTTTTACTAAAAACTCAAATTTAAAAAGGGAAAAGTCTATTATAAGAATTGGTTTATTTGCAATATTCCTTTTGATGGCAATTACTCCGGTTATAGATTGGGGTTTTCAATGGTATATGCTTGGGACGATTCTTGTGATTCAAGCTGTTTTGGGCATATTAGTTCTTGCTTCCAATAAACAAAACGCTGTTCCAAAGAAGTCAAAGGTAATATTAGCTGGTTTAAACAGGATAGTACTTATAATCATGGCATTAGTTCCTACGCTTATATTTCCTCAATATAGTCCAATTAAAACTACAGGTGAATATTCCGTTGGTACTAAAAGCTATACAATAACTGATGAATCAAGACAAGAGTACTTTACAGAAAAAGACGATAAGAGGAAGGTTACTATTCAATACTGGTATCCTGTAAATAAAGAAGCTAGTGGGGATACTGCAGCAAAAAGCAAGTTTCCTTTGGTTATTTTTTCACATGGAGCCTTCGGATATCGTATGAGTAATTACTCTACATATGAGGAACTGGCAAGCAATGGCTATATTGTTTGCAGCATTGATCATCCCTACCATGCTTTTATGACAAAGCAGGAGGATGGAAAGACTATTATAGCTAATATGGATTTTATAAATAGTGCTATGGCTGCTACTAATGGAGATATTAGTGCAGGGGAAACCTATAAACTGCAGCAGGAGTGGATGAAGCTAAGAACAGGCGATATGGCCTTTGTCTTGGACTATATACGAAAAACCGCTGCCTCTAATAATGCTGATGGGCTGTACAAGAGTATGGATTTAGACCATATAGGGCTTATGGGACATTCACTAGGAGGGGCAACAGCAGCTCAGATTGGAAGGACGGATAAAGATATAGATGCCGTTGCTGTAATTGACGGTACCATGCTTGGAGAAATAATAGGTTTCGAAAATGGTAAGGATGTTGTCTCAAATGTACCATATCCAAAGCCAATTATGAACTTCTATAATGAAGAACATTACAAGGATGCTCTTGCAGAAAAAGAGAGCTATCCAAACATGGTTGCAGCCAAGAATGCCCTGGATTCCTACCAAGTGGTTGTTAAGGGCTCAGGTCATATGAATTTTACAGACCTGGCAATTGTATCTCCATTTTTATCAAAAATGCTAGGGGGATTAGGACCTGTGGATTCAAGGTACGCTCTTGAAAAGCTAAATGAAGATTTACTTAAGTTCTTTAATCATTATTTAAAATCCAGTAAAGTTGAAATACCAAGAGAAGTAGTTCAATAATATAAAAGCCGAGGCTTACTAAAATTCAGCCTCGGCTTTTATATTATCTGATGTACCTGCCACCTATTCAATATACCCGTCTCTTCTCCTACATTGCTTAGATATTTGATTAGCAGCAATCATGCAGTTTAATAGCTTTAAAGCCTAATGAAATGCCGTCTAAATACCCTTTTGGAAGTCCATGAAACAAATTTTAGTAGTTATCAATATTTAGAAAATTCATATTGACTTTTTGACTTTATCATGGTAATATTTCAAATAATGAAACTTAACTAAAAGGAGATATTTGCAATGAGAACATTATTAAACAATCAAGTACAATTCTTTTTTAATAGCCAATTTAGATAGGATTTGTACTTATGTTATATAGAGCATAGATACAAATCCTAAGAGTAATGAATCTTTAAGGATTTGTATCTATGTTGGCTGATTTGTTTGTAAAGTTATTCATTGTAACTATATAGAAGCCACATAGATTAGCTATGTGGCTTTATCGTTTTTTTGCCGCATAGAGAAATTTATGTGGCTTTTTTATATGTAATGCATTAATGTATTAGAACTTTTGTATTACATGATTTAAAAATTTTTGCAAGGGGGCTATTAAAAATGACAAAAATTAAATTGACTCAAAAATTAGCTGTTACATTAATGGTAGGAGCTGCACTATTGACAGGGTGTGGTAAAGCAACAGAGGCAAATGGCACAAAGGATAAAGTTAAGATTGGAATAAGTCAAATTGTAGAATTTGCTGCTTTAGATGATAACAGAAAGGGATTTATAAAGGCACTAGAGGATAATGGTTATAAGCAAGGTGTAAATTTAGATGTGGATTATCAAAATGCACAAGGTGATATGTCTACAGCACAAACTATAGCAAAACAATTTGCTTCCAAAAAGAAGGACTTAATTTTTGCAATTGCAACGCCTTCCGCACAGGGAGCCTACAACGCCACTAAAAAAATCCCAGTAATGATAAGTGCAGTAACTGACCCTGTTGCTGCAGGTATTGTTAAAGCCTTAGAAAAACCTGAAACTAATGTATCTGGAACCTCTGACTATTTGCCAGCAGATAAACAATTGGATTTAATTAAAATGTTCGTTCCTAAAGCTAAAAGGATTGGAGTTTTATATAATACCAGCGAGATTAATTCCGAGGTTCAAGTCAATCAACTAAAGGAGTATGCTCAAAAGAACAATTATGAGGTTGTTCCTGTTGGAGTTACAAGCACAAATGAAGTTAATGAAGCTATAAGCAGCTTACTAGGGAAAATTGATGTGCTATATGTTCCAACTGACAATTTAGTAGTTTCTGCTATGCCAATCATAGTTCAAAAAACCTTAGAAAAAAAGATTCCAGTAATAGCCTCAGAAAGCGGCTCTGTAGAAGCTGGTGCCTTAGCCACTCAGGGAATAGACTACTATAAATTAGGCTATAAAACCGGAGAGATGGCTGTCAAGGTTTTAAAAGGTGAGGATATTTCCAAAATGCCTATTTCTAGACCTGAGGAAACACAGATTATTGTAAATGAAGATAGTCTTAAAGCTCTTTCAATAGAAAAAATTGATAATAAGAATATTGTGTATGTAAAATCAAAATAAAAATGATTTAAAGAAGGTGCTGCGGGGAACGTAACTAGACTTGATTTACACAAATCTAGTTACGCTCCCTTCCTTTTTCAACTCTTATAAATGGAAGTTTCTCGCACTGAAACCCAGCAGCCATTTTATGTCCTCCGCCTCCATACTTAGTCGCAATGCATGATACATCAACCGTCCTTGAGTACAGGCTCACAACATGCTGAAAGCCATCAAAAGCGAAGGAAATGAATATGTCATATAGTCCTTCAGGCAGGCTGTCAAAGAAATCAATTCCACTGTAGCCATAATTCACAGCAAAGCATTTGTGTCCTTCAAGTATAGTTTCAAAGCCCAGTCTTAAATAGTGCTTAGCTGCTGCCTTTTCATAGAGGGACAGTAGCTTTCCCTCTTCAATCATCTTCAGTTCAAAGCTGTTATCTTTAGTAAAGCAAGTCCACTTTTTCGACTGCGGTTTAAAATCATAAGCACCGAAGGCAGTGAAAAAATTCTTTGTATCGTCACCATATTTAAAAGCAAGTATATCTGAATCAGAAATTAACTTGGTAAACATGGGCGCATCATCAATCATGGATTTGTCAAAGGGTTTTATATTCCCCTCTCCACTGGCAGTCATGTGTTTTACATAGCAATAGGCAAGCAGGCATGCGGATATTCCGTCATATCTTAGACCCCGTATGTCATGCTCAAAACTTTCATACTTCTCAATTGCAGTCTTATGATGATCTATCCAGGTTACATTATCAGTTATTTTTAAAAGCTCTCTCATTTCCTCTGGGCTTATGGAATAATCTACAATGTAAATCTGTTCCTTTGCCCGTATAATATCTAATGGGAATTTTACTCTGTAGCTTATTTCATAAAATTCAGGAGCATCCTTATAGCTATCATTTACTGCCACACTTGAGGCTACCCAGTATGCTGCACAGAATCCATCTGGATCATCATGATAAAAACATTTCATAATTATAATCCTCCTATTCCTTGGTAACTTTATTATAAGAAAACAACACTGACACATGCTTGTCAGTGTTGTTAATATTTTTCCAGTAAGCCTATGCACATTTTTTTTATGTTATCGATTAAAACCTGAGGCTCAATAATCTTTACCTTTTGATAATTTCGCGTGGCTATTTCCATTACTGTATTTATTTTATCCGTACTAAATTTTACTTTCACCATATCAGCATATTCTAGCGTGTCTGCATTTAAAAAGATTTTATCATTTTTCATTGTCTCAAACAGATTTTTTTCCATTTCCATTACAACAGTAATCTTGGCTTTTTCCATATAAGCTTCATCGAAATACCTAAGAGCAAAAGCCTTTTCATAGCTATCCTCACTAAGTTCAATGGATTTTATCCTGTCTAATCTAAAAAACCTGTCCATTGCTGATAGATGACAATAGGCACCTAGATACCAGCCTCCATTTTCAAACTCCAGACAGTAGGGTGTAATTTTAGTTTTCACAGTCTCATTATTCCTCGGTCTATAATACTCAATAATGAGATTCCTATACTCATCGAAACTTCTTAGAATTATATCCTTAATATCAACCTTACATTCACCAAGATTAATATAATCAATGCTGAATATGATTCTATCAAGCATCTCCATATAGTGATTTTTGCTCTTTTCTTCAAGAATATTTAAAACCTTATACTTAAGAGATTCGTAATCTCCTTTCATATTCGGCACCTTTATTATCTGACCAAGCTTCAAGCATACAAGAAGGTAGAATATTTCATTTTCGTTAAAGGCAATACTCGGAACAAAGAAACTGTCATCTATTTCATAGCCCCCATTAAAACCTTCATAGGAGATAATAGGAACCTTCAATTGGCTTAGCACATCAATATCCCGATAAATAGTTCTCTCGCTAACCTCGAATATTTCGGCTATCTCCCCAGCTGTAATCTTTTTATTTTCCTTTATTACAGATATTATCCCCCATAGCCTGTCAATTTTTTTCATGGCTTCCCCCTTAATTATCAAGTAAAACGATGGCATCAATTGTTAGATATATGCTTTGCTGTAAATATTATACCATAACTTGAGCTTGTTTTTTCAAAACACTATTGACGTTAACGTTAGGTCAAGTGATAACATTAAATTGTAGAGATTGCAATCTAAACACAAAAACATGATTTAAATATAATAATTTTACGAACAGGACAGGAGGCCTCCTATGAATGGACTTCAGAAAATTGGCGATATAGCAATTCAATATAATGTAACAAGCAGAACCTTAAGGTATTACGAAGAAATAGGACTTTTAAGCAGCATAAGGCTGGATAATTCTCAGTACAGATTTTACGATGAGAAGGCGCTGCTAAGGCTTGAACAAATTTTATTCCTAAGAAAGCTTGATTTATCGGTTAAGGACGTTAAAGAAATAGTATCTTCCAAGGATTTGACTGTGCTTCTAAATATTTGCACTCATAAGATAAACTCTCTTGAAAAGGATATTGGGAGCATGGAGAGCTTGAAGTTTATGCTGGAGGAATTCTTAAATCTTTTAAATATGAAGGGCTACAACGCTATGGATGGTGTCAAGCTGTTGCAGCAATCCAACCTTATTGACATTTGCAATTCTAAAAATAAAAAAACTAAACATGAAATTGAAATGGAGGACTTTAGTATGAATAATGATATAAATAAGCTTACAGATTCAGATATAAGGATAATTAAATTAAGACCTATGAAGGTAGCTTACTATCGCGCCGAAAGCACTTCTCCTGAACAGGATGCCTGGAAGGTTATGAGAGAATGGGTTAAGGAAAACAGCCTGGAGGATTTATTTACAACAAGGTATTTTGGCTTTAATAACCCAAGCCCTACACAAGGCAATCCTGTTTATGGCTATGAGGTATGGGTTACTTTAGGAGATAATGCTCCTTCTGAGACTGACGTTATAAATTTTAAAACCTTTGAAGGCGGACTTTATGCTGTAGCTAATACTTCAGGAAATGGTGATGATATTCCTAAAGCATGGGACAGACTTCACAATTGGGTAGAGCAAAGTCAGTACTGCTATGGAGGTCATCAATGTCTTGAAGAAAATCTTATAGTTGATGACAGCTCCTGGGGCCCTGAAAAATTCACCTTGGATTTATATTATCCGCTGAAGCTAAAATAATAAATATTTTATGCACACTTACTCTAGCATTCTTATATTATGATATTACGATATAAGAATATATAATTGTAAATCTCAATATAACGAAGGTTTACAAGTTGGAGGGAGATACATGGATATTTTAAATGCATTTACAGGTGGAAAAGATAATAACTCTAAGGATATTATCTTTGTTATACTTATTCTCGTTTTTGTTATGGGATTTGGAAAAGATACAGGATTTAATTTATTTAATAATGGTGATGGCAGGAGCAGAAAGCATCATCATAAAAGAAGAACTAACACCTGCAGTAGTTCAGGCGGCTGAGGTTTAGGATAATAATCCAATGGTATTGGATTTGTAACTTCAAGTAATGCTGTGAAGCCCAGAGCTTAAATAATACTCTCAAAGGGGGCAGGAACAACCCTCAGTTCATAAATGAAATAATTAAAACAGCTGTCTATACTATTAAGACAGCTGTTTTATATATGCTAACTATTTAAAAAAGGTCTTATCTAAATTTGCTTTTAGAGCATCTCGTAACTGATTTATTTCCTGTTCATACTTTTCAGAGTTGTTCTTTGGAGTTCTGTCGTTTACGAATCTTCCTTTGTTTTCTACTCCCCAAAAGCTTGCTGTATCATCATCCATAACCTTGAAGGCATTCATATATTTTTCCCAGGCAGCGTTGTCTATACCAACACCATCACCTATGTAGCCTCTTCCTCCGCCTAGGAATCCAGCATTCATTATAGTATAGATTGATTTTCCTGTAAGCAGACCCTTTAAGCCCTTATCACTATCCTGATAAGCAAACTTCTTTGCAAAAACCTTTTCCATATAGCCCTTTACTATAGCGTTTGGTGTATCATGCCAGTTTGGGTAGCAGAATACTATGTAATCAGCTTTTTTTACAAACTCCTGCTCCTTTTTTATTTCTGGAGTAGGCTCACCCTTTCCATCCTTTGCATAGTAAAATTCTTCTGCTTGAATTACTGGATTGAACTTTATATTATAAAGATCTCTTAACTCAACCTCTACACCTTTTTCTTCAAAGTGTTTCATAGCGGAGTAAACTAAATCATAGTGAACACTATTTTTTCTTGGGTCTCCTACAACAAATAAAGCTTTTTTCTTATTTGATGAGGTGAAGCCTGAAGGCTTATACTCTTTAACAAGCTTCTCTGGTACAACTGACGCTGAGGTACTTGCATCTACAACAGAGGCTGAAGACTTTGCCTCCGCTTTTTCTTGTGGAGCACTTGTTTGAGGCGTGCTTGCCTGCTTAGTTGCATTACAACCAACCATTGTAACACCCACAACAGCTGCTATTATTAAACCTAAAATCCTTTTGTTCATAATTTTCCTCCAGAATTTAATTTTTGTTCTTGCTCTTAGTTATCATATAACTTTAACCTGTCCAATAAATATGTTAGCTCTTCTTTTAAGAGCTCATTCTGTCTTTTTATCGCAGCACACTTGATGATTATTTGTTTATCATTAATTGGTATTCTTTTTAAGTGAGAATTCATTTCCTTAGGACAATTCCAATCAACGGTTATGCCAAAGGAAGGTAACATTTCTAAGGCCTCCTGGTATATCTTATTCTCATGGGTTATAATAGCTTTAATATCCTTGCTGATTCCTAGATTATTTAATTCATAATCAAAGCTAAACATTCCCATAAATAAATTTGCCTTCTTAACATGAAGCAAGCGGTTCAACTCCTCTTCTGAAACGCTTCTCTTGGAGCTTAGGGGCCATTTGGAGCTTATGTGTGCCTTCATCTCTCCTTTAAACAAGTCCTTCATCTCCAGCCTTTCGCTTGCCAAAAATCTATCAAGCTTCATATACTGAAACTGGCTGTAAAGTATAATGGCTAGGTCTACATCTCTGTTTATAAGCTTTCTTATGGATTCCTCCGCACTACATTGGTATAGCTCAAACTCATAGTTGCTGGCATTAAACCTTCTGCACAGCTCTAAAAATTCTGAATTTATAACTTCACATCCAACAGTAGCAATTTTAATTTTATTTTCATTTGAGTTTTTGGTTAATATACCTTCGATTATTTGAAACTGACTCACTATACTTTTGGCATGGTGGTAGACCTCAACACCAAAGGTTGTTAGAATAACCCCTTTATTAGTCCTCTCAAATATTTTCTTGCCCAATCTATTTTCTAACTCATTTATTTGGGTGCTTAAATTAGGCTGTGAAATAAATAAGTTTGCAGCAGCTCTGGATATGCTACCTGTTTCTACAATCTCAATTACATATTTTAAATGTTCAAAATCCATTTCTAACATATCCTCGCTATACTTTTATTTGTTAAATAAATAACTTTCCTGCGCAAAAAAATCCTAACAAAATGTACTTATGCTGTCTTTCTTATTTTATATACAATACAAGCTATTAGCAAGTAGCTGGCTATTTGCAGAATTAGTAGCTAACGTGTAATTTTTTATATATTTATTTGTTTATAAAAATATATATTCAAATATTTATTTGTTCTCGCTAAATTTAACTCTTGACCTTCACGCCGCGTAATACCTTATCATTAACATTGTAGTAAGTGATATCACAATTCAAATGAAATGATAAGGAGTGATTTTAATGGAAATAATCATACAAGACACTTTAAGTTTATATAAAGAAATGCTCAAGCTTCCTGAAGGTGAAAGGCTTGAATTCTTTACAACTGAATTAATAAAACCCTTCAAT
Source organism: Clostridium swellfunianum (assembly GCF_023656515.1). Taxonomy (NCBI): domain Bacteria; kingdom Bacillati; phylum Bacillota; class Clostridia; order Eubacteriales; family Clostridiaceae; genus Clostridium; species Clostridium swellfunianum. The sequence continues at coordinate 1,569,435 of NZ_JAMOFV010000006.1, read as the reverse complement.
CCAATGTTTGGAATAATGCATAGCCCTAAAACTCCTGAAGCTCTTGCCTCTATCCCTCTAACCGGATGTGATTCTGAGATAAAAGAAATGTTAGAGAAACTAGAGAAAGCAGATGCCTGGAACAATGCAAAAGAAACCATGGAGGCTGCAGCAGAACGCTTTGAAAGAGCTGGTATTCCAGTTCCTGAAAAAGTTGTGGTAGGAATCTTCTTAGGAGACCCTAAGCTTTTAGCTATGAGCGAAGGGTATACAGGGGTAGGAGCTATACCGGGCTATATACAAATAATAATTGCGCCTAACGAAAAGAATCTGCCAAAGCTGAATGCTTGTATAGCTCATGAGTTTCATCATAATGTGCTTTTCCATAATGCAAAGTGGAACTTTATGTTTGATGTAACAGTTGGAAAGTATCTCGCTGTTGAAGGCCTGGCTGAAAGCTTTGCAGCAAGCATGTTTGGCGAAGAATTTATAGGGCCATGGGTGACAGGAGTTAAGGGAGAGGATTTAGAAACATCAAGAAGAATAATTTCAAAAGCGCTTGAGGTTACGGGCTTCATGGAGGTAAGAAAATATATCTTTGGAAAGCATCCTATGGTGCCTGAAGCTGATGACCTTGGAATACCTTTCTGCGGAGGCTATGCTGTAGGCTATCATGCAGTGCAGGCCTACCTAAAAAAGACTGGCGATTCAATAGAAAAAGCTACAATTATAGATGGCGATGAAATCATGAAGTTATCAGGTTATTTTGATATTTAAGTAATAAGCTATGCTTAAAATAGTGTTGATAATATATTCTTTTTAAGAAAAGTCATTCAGACTTTTCTTAATCCACATTTTGTAGTCTATATCATTGTTTAGAATAGAAGTAAAAAAAACCGTCTTCGGAACTAAATGCAAAAATATTATTTTTTCTACTTAACCAACAGTAGTTTACAATAGCAATATCACCATAACTACACCATAAATGTAACAATATAAACATTATCCCACTTATTAAATTACCTTTAGTGAGTAATAAGACTGATAATGTTAATAATATCATTGTCAGCAATGGCGTTATGGCAATAATGATATATTCTATATTAGAAACAACAAAGTTATATGTTTTAGTTACTATTACTCCCTTTTCAAAACGAAATTTAACAGTTCGTGAACCCAAGAAAACAAAAACAATAGCATGAAGAAATTCGTGAACAACCATCGAAGGGAGAAATAATATAATCGCCATTCCGAGTTCTTCCATAACAAATTCTAATCTTGGTAGATTTAAAAACACACAAATTAATAGTAAAATCAATGTGGCAATGATGAACGCATAATAAGAATAAGTAACAATACTATTTTTCTTTATATATTCATTTAGAAACAACTTGCCCTCTGATTGTTTGAATTTGTAATAATATTTGTAGTCATTTGATTTCATAATTTCATTTACAGACAATCTCATATCAATCTCCCCAATATCGCTTAAAATGAGCAGGTTTTATTTTTCCTGGCTAAAACAACCTTGTCATAATACGACCTTCAAATCTGTATATATGTCTTAATTATAGCATGTCTACAATAACACATCAATTTTAAACATCCATCTAAAACATAGCCCAGTGCTATAGCTTTTATTAGGTTCTGGATGCATGATATCCTTTAGAACTAATTCATCATTCAGAAGGATTTTTCAAAGCAGCACAGAATATACCAAGGAGAAATTAAAAGGCAAATGAATAAAGCTTTTTACATTAGAAAGCTCTAATGCAACATATAATAACTTTGTTTTAAACTGGGGGAATAACTAATGAAATTACTATACGGAACAACCAATCAAGCAAAGCTTGAGCATATGAGGCAAATATTAGATGATTTAGGTATAGAAATAGTTGGTCTTAAGGATGTAGATTTGCAGCTGGAGGTTGATGAAAGCGGAAATAATCCTTTGGAAAATGCAAGGATAAAAGCATTAGCTTACTATAGAGCCGTTGGCATGCCTACATTCTCCTGTGATTCAGGGTTATATATTGAAGGACTAGAAGAGGATAAGCAGCCAGGCGTTCATGTAAGAAGAGTACAAAACAAATACCTAGACGATGAGGAATTTATTCAATACTATTCCAAGCTTGTGACTGAATTAGGAAAAGAGACAATAGCAAAGTTTAAGAATGCCATATGCCTAGTTATGGATGAAAAAAATATCCTCGAATATGATGGGGATGATATTTCAGATAATTTTATAATGACCTCCAAAATACATGCTAAAAGGATAGAAGGCTTTCCCATGAATTCAATTTCTTTGGATATTGAGACCGGAAGCTACTTTGTTGATGAAGACAGTAACAACAAAAACGAAGAGAAGCTCACAAAAGGCTTTAGAAAGTTTTTTAAATTGGCTATGCTTAAGAATAATGTTGAAAATAAAAGGCAATCTTGATGGATTGCCTTTGACTCGTCGTATAAGAAAATTGCATATTAACACCTTCGATTTATATGCTTAGTATTACCAACATTCATAATGTACTATATCTTCAAGTTTCTTTCTCGGACGAGCTTTAGGGGTTTCGTTGGGATAACCAATAGTTATAACTCCAATAACATATTTATCAGAAGGTATATTTAAAACTGGCCTAATATCTTCTTGTGTAAACTCAGCAACCCAACAGGCTCCTAATCCTAAATTGTTAGCTTGGAGTAACATATATCCTGCTGAAATTGAGGTATCTCTAATTATTCGTTTCACCTCATCTTGGGGACTATTATCATCCAAATATACATCTACATCCTCTTTTATTCTACAACGTACATCTGCAACGCATACAATAAAAACGGGAGCTGTTAACATCCATTTTTGATTGTGAGAAGCCTCCATTACCTTCTGTCTCATTTCTACAGATTTTACTACAATATAACGCCAAGGTTGTGTGTTGTTACCTGATGGAGCAAGTCTTCCACTTTCAAGCAGCTCAATTATTTTTTCATTTTCAACTGGCTTATCAATATACTTTCTTATGCTTCTACGTATTTCAATTTCTTTAATCATTTATTCCCTTCACTTCCTTCAATAATACTTTAGTATCCTATAATTGCTTTAATTCTTCTTACCCCGGAAGAGGAACTCTCCTCCTTTATTATTTTAAAGCTCTTTAGTTCTCCTGTATTTAAAACATGGGGACCTCCACATATTTCCTTTGAATAGCCAGGAATAGTATATACCTTTACAATTTCCCCATACTTGCTATCAAAAACTCCAACAGCCCCTTCTGCCTTAGCAGCTTCTACAGTCTGTTCTGTGCATTCCACATCAATACCTTTCTCTATTGCCTCGTTTACTATTTTTTCAACCTTCTCTAACTCTTCCTTAGTCATCTTTCTGTCAAAGGAAAAATCAAATCTTAGTCTTTCAGCATTAATATTACTTCCCTTTTGGTAAACACTAACCCCTAATACTGTTCGAAGAGCACCATTTAAGAGATGAGTAGCCGTATGCAATTTTGTAGTCTGCTCGCTGTTGTCTGCAAGGCCTCCCTTAAATTTCTCACCTGCACCTTTTCTTGACTTTTCCTGATGCTCCCTGAATTTTTGTTCAAAGACAGATATGTCGACACCTATTTTTCGTTCTGAAGCAAGCTCAACAGTAAATTCAATTGGGAATCCAAATGTATCATACAATTTGAATGCCAAATCTCCACTCAAACTGCTGCCCTCTTCTAAATTAGAAAAATACCTTTCTGCCATTTTCAAACCACTATCTAGGGTTTTAGAGAATAATGTATACTCCTTTTCAAGCTGCTCTAAAATAAAATCTTTATTGCTAACTAATTCAGAATAGATTTCACCATAATTCTCAATGACTACCTTAGCTATATTGCAAATAATATTATTATTTATTCCAAGTTTTTTAATCAAACGGATGGTACGTCTTATTAGTCTTCTTAGAATGTATCCCTGTTCAGAATTTGATGGTCCAATTGCTTTTGGATCTCCTAAAATAAAAGTTGCAGCTCTCATATGCTCGCTGATTATTCGAAAGGCCTGTCTATTTTCCTCTGTATAACTCATGCCTGTTAGACTTTCTATATTTTTCACAATAGGCTGAAACAATTCGGTTTCATATACATTTTTATACCCATTGATAACTGTTAGTACGCGTTCTAGACCCATACCAGTATCAACATTTTTCTGTGAAAGTTCAGAATATGTTCCATCCTCATTTTTATTATATTCCATGAAAACATTATTCCAAATCTCCACATACTTTCCGCATTTGCATGCTGGACCACAATTTTCGCCGCATTTTGCTTTACCCATATCATAGAAAATTTCTGTATCTGGACCGCATGGACCGGTTTTTCCGGCTGGTCCCCACCAGTTCTCGCTTCTATCATAAAAATAAATTTGCTCTTTCTTAAGTCCGTTCTGCATCCATATCTCTGCTGCCTCAGTATCTCTTGGCACTAAGGAATCGCCCTCAAAGACAGTTACAGCAAGTTTATCCACGGGTATTTTTAAATATTTAGTAAGAAATGTATAGCTCATAGTAATTGACTCTTGTTTAAAATAATCACCAAGAGACCAATTGCCCAACATCTCAAAAAATGTTAAATGTGTATCATCACCAACCTCATCGATATCACCGGTCCGAACACATTTTTGAACATTAACCAGTCGTTTTCCCTGCGGGTGTTTTTCTCCTAAAAGATATGGAACGAGTGGATGCATTCCAGCTGTAGTAAATAGTACACTTGGATCATTATCAGGTAATAAAGAGGCTGATCCTATTTCCTTATGCCCACTGTTCTCAAAAAACTCTACATACATTCTTCTTAATTCATTTGCCTTCATATTAATTCTCCTTTACAGTAATAATAAGTAAAAAAGCCCTAAGCTGAATAAACTTTCAGCTTAGGGCGAACTATTTAATCCGTGTTACCACCTAAATTCAGAGATTTCCTCTGCACTCTGCCAGTACGAGACGCTAATATGCAACCTGATACTAGTTTCCTTTTAACGGTAGAAACTCCGAAGAAGCCTACTAAGATTTCTCTTTTCGGTTCATGGCTCAGAGACTGCTTCAATATAGCTTTCGTGAAGACTCACACCTAACTCTTCTCTCTGCGACTACAGCTTACATCTACTCTCTCTCATCAAAGCCTTTGGATTTTTAGTTGTATTAAAATTACCATGGGTGGTATCTTATGTCAATATATTTTTCTGAATTATTACAAAAATATTTGAATAAAAATATCGCCCTTATAATAAACCCGATTAGCGAGTAATAAATTACAGGTGCGCCATAAAAGAAAAGTGTGAATTTCTTTTAATTTCTAAAAGTCATATTTAAAATTTTCCTTTACAAAATTAGCCATAGGGCTATCCTTATCTTTTCGTATATAATCTAAATCATAATCATAGAAATATAAATATGCTATACTCTTTTTTTCAGCAGATACTCCAATCATACCAAATGACTTTGGATATCTTGCTTCATAAGTATCACTTTTGTCTACAACTTTAAAATCATAATTGTTTATTGAAAATTCGTATTCAGGAATATAATATTTAGTTTTATCAAAATCCGAAACAACTTTATGGTCTAAAAACTTATATTTTTTTGTTAATTTTTCTTTTTCCTTTTCATATGTTTGTTCATCATAGTTAACAACAAGGTTTATTGCATCTGTCTCAAATAATATTATCGAAAAATGATTATATTTGTATGATATATCTTGATATTTAGGCAAATCCTCAATAGCAGGCATAAAGTTTTTTGCATGTGCATCAATCTTAGTTCCGTTATTAAGATACTTCTTAATGTTTGTTGTATTTGACTTACTAAAGCCAATAAAAATTAGTATTAAAACACTAATAAATATAAAAAAGTATTTTTTTTTTCATTTTTAATCATTACTCCTAAAATATATTTAATGCATATTTGTTTACAAAGTTACGCTAAACTTAATTAGCAAATCCTTTAAGAACATTATGTCCTAATTGCTAATAAATGTAGCGTTAATTTTAAGAGATTATTTAATTTCTCCTATCATACTTAGTTTTATCTAAATAGAAATCGCTAATTTTATAACCATTGCCTATTCTATCACTTATAGTTAAAATAATATAATTTCTAGTCCTTTGAATAGAGTACCCTTTCATACGTTCATATTCTTCAGTGCTTTCCAATTGGTATTTTTTCAATAATTCACTACAATAAATCTCAAAAGCCTTTTGTATGTCATCGGTACTTTGTGCCCCATTGGCTTCGATAATAGAAAACTCCCTTGCTGTGCCATCTGTGCTGACAAACACTTTTCCTTCCAAAATGTCCGATGCATTTACGCCACGATAATGCTCATGAATATTTGCAATATCAAGTTCTTTCATATCACTGCCATATATAGACGATGACAGCATAAATTGAGAAAATTTATTTATATTAATCCTTTTTCTATTATATTGATTTATGATAATACCAATACAAAGTATAATTATAAGTATGGCAATAGTGCTAAAATAAATTAATTTTTTGCGTGATAAGTTTCTCATGTCTCACTCCTCCTAATATAAATTTTCTTTGTTTAGTTATATATTACTATTATGTCTTATAAGAATATTACGGTTACACTTATAAAACATATTCATAGTAGATTACTTCACTTTTTCCTTTCCATAGGTTAACTTAAATTCTTCAAGAAATTTATATAATATTTTAGAGTCGCCGTTTACATTATTAATTAATAATTGCACTAAATAACTATTATCACCTCTATCATCAAGCAATGATGAAAAATCAAAAGCATAAATAGGCTTTTTTAATCTAAGCAAGTTGCTAAAACGTGCAATTTCAAATGCTAAATAATGCTCGCTAATATCATATTCATTATAAAAATCATTCCAGAAGCCATAATAGGGTGAATTAATTTTGTTATCAAAATCCTTTTTCAATTCTTTCTCTGAATAGCTTACCAGCAAATAAAAATATTCATCTATAAGCTGGAATAAACTGTTCATAGCCTCTCCAACTTCAGCTTCGCTATATATTTTTTCTCTCCAATAGAACTCTAAGCCAATCTCATTCTTTAGAAACTCAGCTTCATTTCTATCATTTTCTTTAATACCAGCCATATCCTCGTGAGATATACTGCTCAACCATATATCACCTTTATCATTAAGAAAAGTTAAATCCTCAGGCAAATATGGGCGCCTCCAATCATAGAGCCCCTTTACTGTTTCCATAATAATTAATTTTGTAGCTTCATTACATTTATAAAAATAAAAAACTGCATCCTGGTTATAGTAATCAATGTTAGGATAATATACTGCTTTTTCTTCGTCTATTTTGTAGGGTTTTAATCTTTTTAGAATCTCAGGTTCAGGGAAATGTATCAATATCTCCTTTTGCATAGATAGTACAAAAGTTTCACACACCTTAAAGGCATAGTCTATTAACATCATATATTCTTTATCTCTTGGTTCTTTGGTTATATTTACAGGCATTACCCTCCCCCTAATGTTTCATAATAAAATACAATTGCGGTATATATGAATACTAAGCAATAAGTGGATACTAACTACTAATATATTATTCAGACCTCACCTACGAAACTTCGAGTATAAAGAGTAATCGTAATATTATCATTTACCTTGTAATTATCAAATAGGCTTGACAGTTCATCAATATATTTTATATCTGTTAATTTATCAAATGTAGATAAGGATCTTCCAATAAAGGTATCTTTAGTATATGAGGATGTTTCTTGAAAAATCTTATATTCAAAGTTATTATTTTTGAAAAAGGGTGAAATAAATTCAAGTTTTTCTTCTTTTCCACCACTTATTCCATTGAAATTAATTTCAAAGTTTTTATTCCTATTTACTGGTCTGCTTATCCAGACCAAAATAACCTTTCCGTTTGGTCTTAATATCCTTTGACATTCCTTTTTAAATTGTTCCATGTCAAACCAATGAAAAGCAGTTCCAACTGTTATGAAATCTACACTTGAATTTTGTAAAGTCGTATTTTCTGCTGTTCCTTTTATAGACATAAAATTTGAAAAACTTGACAAGTCATTTTCCGCTACCCTTCTCATATCATCATTCGGTTCAATGGAATAGACATGGCTACCTTTTAATAATAGTTGATTGCTCAATTTCCCCGTACCTGAACCAACATCGGCAATGAATGAATTAGCAGCTATGCCAACCTTTTCGTACAGATAATCTATAAATTCTTTTGGATATTCGGTACGATATTTTGAATATTTTTCAGCATTAAATGTAAATTTTTCAATATCCATGATACTTCCCCCCAAAAAATTAATAATAAAATATTCCTATTTCGCAATAAAAGAATATGGTGAATTACTTAATTCTAATTTTTATTTCGTTTACTTTTATTATTAACTAAACGTGTCAACTGTGAAAAAAGCAAACAAAAAATCATCGGTATTACTGCGTAACCTGCATTTGCTCTACCATCTGTGTAAAAAATATATATTGCTCCACATAAGGTTAATATTCCAAAAACAACCGCCAAAACTTTTGTTATATTCATTGTTACTGCCTCCTATTCATATATACATAATTTAAGATTGATGAACAATATAAGAATATTCTTCATCAATTATTATTTTTACTCTTCATTTCTTTATATATTTTATCTAACACATAAAGTGAAGGAGTTAGAAAACCCATCATCCACATTGCAAAAACAAAACTACCATTAACGTTACTGCCGTCAATAGTCATCAATAAAGGTAATGAAACACCTATAATTCCACCAAGTATTGATTTTAATATTAGTTTCATAAATCTTCTCCCTTCAATTAATAGATGATAAATTGCTATGACAGATTATTTTTGCTTTTTATATAATCCAGAATACCTCCAACAATAGCCCCTATAGTAATTCCAAGAGATATTCCAAGTACCATATCATCAAATATTGCAGACCCTAAAAAAGACCCCATCCCTACTCCTAAACCGACAAAAATGGGTAGGTATATAACTTCTTCTTTCTTATATTTTTTATTATTCATTGTAGTAAGCGCCTCCAATACTACTTCTTTTTAATATTCAGTTGCATTTTAAGTTAATTATACCGAATATGGATAATTAAGTATATAAAACGATCTTGATTTTCAACACTACTCTTTAACAGAACCCTTAAATTAATTCTAGGTGATAAAGAAGTGGATTTGTAACCATAGCGCTTACAAATGTAATGATGAAAGCTGTAAAATATGGTAATATATTAATAGGGCAGATAGTAAACTGCAAATAGGGGCAGATGATTAATCAATTTAATAGTCGTAATTTTGAGCTGTAAGAATTAATTGTTTTTACAGCTCTTTTTGATGTCAAATTAAAATAGTAGGGGGTTAAAAATGAAAACTGTAATTATTAAAGAATGTGAGAGTATAGGTGCAGCAGATACTTTTACGCTGGACTTGACAGAAAGGAAGGTTAAAGGTTGTATTGGCTGCTGGAGCTGTTGGTGGACAACACCGGGAAGATGTGTTCATAAGGACTTGGATGAATTTTATCACGAGTATATAACAGCTGATAAGGCTGTATATTTCTCGAAGGTTTCAAAGGGCTTTATAAGCAGCAATTTAAAAAGCCTTTTTGATAGAATGCTGCCTCTTTATCTGCCCTATATTTCCTATGATACTGGGGAGTCCATGCATGTAAAGAGATACGACAAGTATCCGGACATCGAATTTTATTATGATGGAGAATTTGAAGACGAAGACAGCAGGAAGATTTTTGTAGACTACGTAAACAGGGTGTTTTATCAGTTTCATTCAAAAAATATTACTATTAAGCCTATCCAAGAATTTGTTTCAGAAGGAGGCAGCCAGATATGAAGACAATAATTTTAAACGGTTCACCTAAAGGAAACTCTAAAAACTGCAATAGCTTAATTTTTGCTGAGCAGTTTGTAAAAGATATGAAGAATCCCTGTGAAATAAGGTGTATAGCCAATAGTGACAAAAGTGAGCTTGCTAAATATATAAAAGATTTTGATACAGTTATTATGATAATGCCTCTTTATATCCATGCTATGCCGGGAATTGTCATGGAGTTTTTTGAGGCTATGGAGCCTGCTGCTGAAGGCAAGTCTATAGGATTTATTATTCAGGCTGGTTTTATGGAAACCTCCCAGGAGAGATTTGTTGTACCCTATTTGGAGAGCTTTGCAAGAAAGCTTAACTACAGCTATCTAGGTACAGTTTGCAAGGGAGAAGCAGCTGCTATATATATGATGCCAAATATGTTTAAAAAGGTACTTAAGATGGTTTCTGATTTAGGTGCTGCCTATGAGGAAAACCATGCTTTTGATAAAGAGCTGGTTAAAAAGCTTGGAAAGCCTTACGAGATAACTCAGCCTCTTCTTGGAATACTTAGGGTGGTTACTAGGTCAGGTATAAACGATGTGTTCTGGCATAGAGAGATGAAAAAGCATAATGCTTATGAGAAAAGACTGGATAGACCTTTTCTATAGTAGGGGGCCTGCAGCTGAATGATTTAATGAAGGAAGGTAATGGAATGCAATATGACTATATTATTATTGGAGCAGGAATGGGAGGGCTAAGTGCTGCAAACTTTCTTGCCAAATATAATAAGAAAGTTTTGGTGCTTGAAAAACATAATATTCCGGGTGGACTGGTAACTTCCTTTCCTAGAAAAGGTGTTCACTTTGATCTTGGCATTCACGGTTTATATGAATTGAAAGAAGGGCAGGCGATTCCTCAGTTTATGGAATTCTGGAAGGCACCTCAGGTGGAAACAGTGGCGCTTAAGGGGGATTTGAAATGCTTCATTGATGGAAAGGAATATGATTTTGAGCATGGAAAGCTGCGTGAGAGCTTTCTGAAGCAGTTTCCAGAAAATAAGGATGAAGTGAATCATATTTTTGATGTTATGGAAACCATTAATACAGAAATGTTTTCTGGAACAGAGGCTCCTGAACCTCCCTATGACATGAACCTGTTTCAGTTAATCAAGTTTGGCATGAACTCAAAGAAACGGATGCCTGCCTTTATGAAATATGGCAATAAAGATGTTAGCAAAATGCTAGACTCCTTTACAGCCGGTGAGGAACTAAAGACAGCCATTTATTCAAAAGCTCCCTATCCAATGGTATTTATGGCCTTTGCCTATCAATGGGGGGTGTACGGCAAAAATTATTATCCTATTAATGGTATGCAGGCAATTCCGGATGCAGCAGTTAAAGGACTTCATGGCCTTGGCGGAGAATTGAAGCTGAATGCCGAAGTGACTGAAATATTGGTTAAGGATAATAGAGCCTATGGAGTAAAAACAAAGGATGGCACAGAATATCATGGTCAAGTTATAAGCAATGCGTCGCCACATTTTACCTATGAATGGATTTCAGATGAAGCGGCAGCTAAGGGAAAAATGAAAAAAGCAATCTCCAAAAGAAAAATATTCGAACCCATAGCGGCTCTGTTCATGTCATTAGATGAGAATAAGTATAACCTTGGTAATTTAGAGGGAATAAGTATTCTTTCTAAAAAGGATTATAAAATGAAGACAAGTGACTATATTCCGGAAACAGCACCCATTGTTATAAATATTTATCCTAGTAGACCGGGGGATGAGTTTAGAGCCTTAGTTGCCTCGGTTCCCATCAGTTATGAATATAATAATAACTGGGAAACTGAAGCCGGTGGAAGCCGTGGTGAAAAATATAAAAAGCTTAAGAAGGAAATTGAGGAAGTTTTGTTGAATCGTATAGAAGAGCAAATGGGCAGGGAGTTTATTGATGCTATTTCCTACCATGAACTTTCTACTCCCCTGACCTACGAAAGATATACTTACAGTAAAAATGGTTCCTTTATGGGATGGTCTATAGAACAGTCAGAGTACGGTAAATATATGAAGCAAAGAACTGATATAAAGAATTTATACTTAGTGGGGCAGTGGGTATTTCCTGGTTTTGGAGTTGCAGGAGTTATGGCTAGCGGCTATTATCTTTCAAAGGAAATTCTGAAAAGCGAAGGAATAGATTTAAAAAAAGATTTTACTGAATACTTTGCCTCTGATAGGTTATAAAAATGCTCCCCATAAACATATACTATAGAGGGAAAAGGAAACCGGTTTCTGAAACTTGTGGTGATAAATTCATTTTTAATATTGAAGAATAGATTAATATAAAGCGTTTTACACCTATAACAATGTTTTTCAATAGGCTGTTAGCAAATTAAGTTGTGAAATATTATGAATATATTGAATAAATTTGCATTTATTAACCAAAAACATATTGTAATAATATAACAACCGTGGTAATATATTTATATAAACAGAAACCGGTTTCTGTAAACGTTACTAATAATTTTATGGGGTGGTATAAATGTTAAAAAGGAAAATGGCATTTGCACTTGCTTGTTTGATGTCCGTTGGCATATTAGCTGGCTGTCAAAAAACTAGTACAAGCACTGCAACAAAACCAACTGACAACACGCCAAAGACATTAAAAATTTGGTCTTTTACTGATGAAGTTAAGACATTTGCTCTTGCTTATCAGAAGGAGCATCCAGAAGTAAAAGTTGAGTATACAATGATTCCTATGACAAATGGGGAATTCCAGACAAAGCTTAAGAGTACTCTTCAATCAGGAGATGTTCCTGATGTAGTATCCTTGGAAATTTCATTTGTAAAAGAGTATGTAGAAAGCACTTTCCTGGCTGATATTTCAGATTTAAATCCATTAATAAAGGATATGAAAACATATCAATACACGCTTGATATAGGAAGCAACGACGGAAAATTAAAGGCTCTTTCATATCAGGCTACCCCTGGAGCAATGTTCTACCGCAGAAGCTTAGCTAAAAAATACTTAGGAACTGACGATCCAGTACAAGTTCAGGCTATGGTTTCAGATATGAATAAGTTTAAAGATGTAGCTAAGAAGATTAAAGATGCTTCAAATGGAGACACTTACATGGTTGCGTCAACAGGCGATTTTGCAAATCTTTATTTTGCTAACCGTCAGAAGCCATGGGTTGAAAATGATAAGCTTGTTATCGATCCTAAAGTAAATGATCTTCTTGATATGGCTAAGGAGTTCAGACAAAATGGTTATGAAGCTCAGGCTACTCAATGGCAAGAGGGCTGGTTTGCTGGAATGAACGATTCCTTAGTGGATCCTGCTACTAAAAAGTCTAAACAAGTATTCTCATACTTGCTTCCAACCTGGGGACTTCCATATGTATTGATGCAAAATGGAATTCCAAAGGATAACGCTGACAAGACTGCTAAGGTTGGTAAGGACACTACTGGTGACTGGGCATGTATTAGTGGACCAATGCCTTATTTCTGGGGCGGTACTTATGTAGGTGCAATAAAAAATGCTAAGAACCTTGATACAGCTAAGGATTTCATAAAGTTTATGACTTTAAATGAAACTACCCTTAAGAATTGGGCAACTGGTGTTTATAATAATGCTTACCTTAAGGCAATTGATAATACAATTGGAGATACACTTGGCCAAGGACCTGGCGACTTCGTATCCAGCCAAAAGGTTGTAGAATCAATAGTTTCATCCTTTGATAATTCAGATTCAAGCAAATTTATAGGCGGACAGAATTCCTATAAGGCATTCCAGGCAGCAGCACCATCAATAAATGCAAAGCTTATACAAGCTTCTGATGATGCAATTCAAAGAGCTTTAAATGACCCAATGGCAAACTATGCTTCGGGTAAAGGAACTAAAGAAGAAACAATTAAAGCGTTTAAAGAGGCTGTAAAGAATGCATTGCCTGATATAAAGGTGGATTAGCTTAACCTGAACTAATAAAATCTGCGGTTTCTTTATAGCCGCAGATTTTATTAATAACTTGTTATTTAATATGAAAGGATGTGATTGCAGTGTCAGTGAGTGATGTTAATATAAAGAGACGTAAAGGGAAATTAGAAAAAAATTATTACGGTTATTTATTTACAGCTCCATTTATAATTGGGTTTCTTGTATTCTCCTTTTATCCTCTTATATATACATTCTATTTAAGCATTACAAATACTACTTTGATGAGTGAAACCTCTAAGATTGTGGGACTAGACAACTTCAAACAATTATTTGAAGATAAATTCTTTATGCAATCATTAAAAAATACATGGAAGATTTGGCTTCTAAACTTTATACCACAGATTGGCATAGCCATGCTTCTATCAATATGGTTTACTAACAATAGGTTAAAGATGAAAGGTGTTGGTATTTTTCGTGCTATTTACTATTTGCCAAACCTTTTGATGCCTGCAACAATAGCAGTATTATTCTTTAACTTTTTCTCAATGTACGGACCTGTTAATCAGCTTTTCAGTCAAGCTATAGATTATTTTAGAAGTACTGGATGGACACAAGGAATTGTAATATTTGTGCAGTGGTGGATGTGGTTTGGCTCTACACTTATAGTATTAATGGCAGGTATGACGTCTATATCTCCTTCATACTACGAGTCTGCAACGGTAGACGGAGCAACGGCAGCTCAGATGTTCACAAAAATAACACTGCCTCTTTTAAAACCAATTCTGGTTTATACCTTAGTTACATCTCTTGTAGGCGGTATGCAAATGTTTGATATACCATATATGCTGACAGATGGGCGTGGTTCTCCAAGTGGTTCTATAATGACAATGAGCATACTTATGTATATGAAGTTCTCCAGCACCAAAGGTCATATAGGAGCTGCTGCAAGCGTGGGAGTTGTGATGTTTATAATTACATGTGTATGTGCCTTTGCAATAGTAAGGCTCCTGCGTGATAAGGATTCCACGGGTACTGGAGTATCCTCGAAAGTAAAAAGCAGAGAGCTTAAGAAGGGGGCTGCAGGAGTATGAATTACACTTTTAGAACGAGATTAATGCGTGTCTTCATCTATATATTTCTAGTGATTCTAGCGGTAATGTGTATATTGCCAATGTGGATTCTGCTGGTAAATGCAACACGAACAACGCCGGAAATACAACAGGGTATAAGCCTGGTGCCTGGTTCAAATTTTGCTGCCAATTGGAGAAACCTTACCAATAGAGGTTTTAGTATTTCAAATGGCTTTAAAAACAGTGTGACAATCTCTTTAGGTGTTACAGTTCTTACTGTATATTTCTCAATGATGTTTGCTTATGGAATTCAAGTATATAATTTCTTCTACAAAAAATTCCTGTATGGTTTGATAATTGTGCTTGTTCTTGTACCAACACAGGTTTCTATTATAGGCTTTTATAGATACATGTCTGTACTTAAGCTTACAAATAGTTATATACCTCTTATACTACCGGCTATTGCTGCGCCAGGGTCCATATTTCTTGCAGTTCAGTACATGCAATCGGTGGTTGTTAGGGACTTGATTGATGCCGCCAGAATAGATGGCTGTGGTGAGCTTGCAATATTCCATAAAATAATGCTTCCGATAGCAAAACCAGGTGCATTTACAATGGGAATATTTGCTTTCGTTGGGTCTTGGAATAACTTCTTTTTGCCATTTATTATGCTTAATAAGATTGAAAAGTACACACTGCCAATGCTTGTGCAGACCTTGAGAGGGGATACCTATAGAACAGACTATGGAAGTATATATGTAGGTCTTGCTGTATCTATTGTGCCAATAATAATTGTGTATGCTATATTCTCAAAATATATTGTAAGCGGAATCGCTATGGGAGCGGTAAAAGAATAGGTTTGGGCAGAGAGGCAGATTTTAAATACCAGTTGCTCAATTGAAATGAAATTTTGGATAGGGTATAATTACCAATAGATAAGAATAAAGAAACGAGGTAGGAGCAATGGTAACTATTTATGATATTGCTAAGTTAGCAGGTTGTTCGCCTGCAACAGTTTCCAAGGCTTTTAATAATTATAGCAGTGTAAAAGACAGCACGTATAAAAAAATAATGGAAGTATCTGAAAGTCTGAGCTATACCCCAAATACAAATGCCAGAGCTCTGACTACAAAGAAGACCTGGCTTATAGGGGTGATTTTTTCTGAGGATACAGGAGCAGGTATAACACATCCTCATTTCGGTGAAATACTGCAGAACTTCAAGATGAGGGCTGCAGAATATGGGTATGATGTACTGTTTGTAAGTAAGCATATAGGAAACAAAGAAGCTTCCTATCTTGAACACTGTAAATACAGAGGTTTAGAGGGAGTACTTTTAGCCATGGACAGAAATCATGCTGATGAAATTCAAAATGTGCTGTCTAGTGATGTAAAATGTGTTTCTGTAGAGGACATATACCCTAATACTCATACTGTAATAGCCGATTATCGTATGGGAACTATGCAGGCATTGGAATATCTCTATTTACTTGGACATAGGAAAATAGCTCATGTAGCATGTCCGCTTACTAGTGTGGCTGGACGTGAAAGATATGGTGCATACTTGGAGTTTTTAAATTCTAAGGGTATCGAATTTAATCCAAAGTATATTATAGAAACAGATGCATTTGCACCCGAGGAAGGCAGCAAGGCTGCTGTGAAGCTTCTTCAACAATGTTGGGATGACTTACCTACTGCTATATTTATGGCCTATGATGATATTGCTTTTTCTGCAATATCAACTATCCAATCACAGGGCTTCCGTGTTCCTGAGGATATATCTGTGGTTGGCTTTGATAATTTAAAAGTATCAGGCTATATGTCCCCAGCACTTACCACAGTGCATCAGGATAGGGCAACAATTGGACAAAAGGCAGCTGATAAGTTAATCCAGCTTATTGAGAATAAGCCTATGGAGGATGCTTTGGAGGTTCGTATTCCAACAAAACTTATAGTGCGAAACAGCTGTACGCGGGTATAGCATGAGGCAGGCTGCTTTCACAGACTTAGGGTTTTCCAAGTAGATAGGTTAATAATAGTGAGGGAGATTTTATTATGAGTTTTTCAAAGGATTTTATTTGGGGAGCTGCAACCTCATCCTATCAAATTGAAGGTGCAGCCTATGAAGATGGTAGAGGATTAACAGTATGGGATGATTTTTGTAACACTAAGGGAAAGGTGTTTAGTGGACAAAATGGTGATATAGCCTGTGATCACTATCACAGGTACAAAGAAGACGTTAATATAATGGAATCCATAGGTTTACAAGCCTATAGGTTTTCTATCGCATGGTCAAGAATTCTTCCAGAGGGTATAGGTGAGATAAATGAAAAAGGTTTGGACTTTTATGACAAGCTGGTGGACGAACTTTTAGAAAAAGGAATTACTCCTTATGCCACTTTATTTCACTGGGATTTGCCCTTTGCGCTTCATCGTCTTGGGGGCTGGCAGAACCCTGAGAGTCCAAAATGGTTTGCTAATTATGCCAAAATCGTTGCGCAAAGACTTGGTGACAGAGTAAAAAACTTTATCACTATTAATGAGCCTCAGTGTTTTGTGGGCCTAGGACATGTAACCGGTGAGCATGCGCCAGGCAATATTATGTCTATAAAATCAACTTTAGAGATGGCTCACAACGTTATGCTGGCACATGGTTATGCAGTGCAGGCAATACGAAGCGTGGTTAAGGATGCTAAGGTCGGATATGCCCCAACCAGCAGCGCAGCTTATCCTGCTTCTGATTCAAAAGAGGATATCGATGCAGCAAGAGAGGCTTATTTTCAGGTGCAGCCAGACCCAAATAATTACTTATGGAGCGTTACATGGTGGAGCGACCCTGTTATGCTTGGAGCTTATCCTAAAGATGGCTTGAAGCTTTATGAAAAAGATTTGCCTAAAATAGGGCAGAATGATTTGAAGATAATGTCACAGCCCTTGGACTTTTATGGGCAAAATATATACAATGGTTCCGCTGTCAGAGCAGGAAAAAATGGCTTTGAGTGGGTTGAAAGACCAATTGGCTACGACAGAACAGCAATAGGCTGGCCAGTAACGCCTGAAGCCTTATACTGGGCACCGAAATTTTTATATGAACGCTATAAAAAGCCTATT
The DNA here is from genome assembly GCF_023656515.1 of Clostridium swellfunianum. NCBI lineage: Bacteria > Bacillati > Bacillota > Clostridia > Eubacteriales > Clostridiaceae > Clostridium > Clostridium swellfunianum. Next base: position 1,551,496 of record NZ_JAMOFV010000006.1, on the reverse strand, counting down.
GTTATTACCGAAAATGGCATGTCAGCTCATGACGTAGTTTCAGTGGATGGAAAGGTTCATGATCCAAATAGAATAGATTTTATGTATCGTTATATTGGTGAGATGAAAAAGGCTGTTGAAGCTGGAGTTGATATTGAAGCTTATTTTGCATGGTCTTTAACAGATAACTTTGAATGGGCGAAGGGCTACTCAGAACGTTTTGGAATGGTGTATGTAGACTTTGAAACCCAGAAGAGAACTATTAAGGATTCTGGTTACTGGTATAAGGAATTGATACAGTCTAACGGAGAGATAATAAGATAGCATATTTAGTATTAGAAAGATTTAATAAAACAAAAAGACTAATTGCAAGAATGATTATAATAATGCTTTGCAATTAGTCTTTTTTATATTCCAGTATAATATAAAATGAGGTAGTGACCACAGTACGGCACTTTTACTGCTGTGCCTGGCAATTTCCACCAAGGATTATACCTTCTAAGACACCTGCACCTGATGCGCCAGTTCTTGAATTATAAGGACGTATTACTACTCTTGAGTTTGGCAAAATTGATGCAGCAGTAGGAAGGTCTATCCTGACAGACCAGGTTGGAGGGTCTTCTGGAGTAGCAAATAGCTGATTTCCAAAGCCTCCGATGGTGGGTATAAATATTTCACCTGTATAACTGTCAAAGCTGCCGAATACAGTAGGCTGCGGCAATGTTGCCATAAAGCTAACTGATTGACCACCTCTGGGGCCAAAGTTTACATAAGCTGTTCCACCTGTTCCAAAGGGTACGCGTCCTCTGGGTCGTAAGAGGGTACAACAGGGGTAAGGTATGAACCCCGGAACGCAAAGTACATCCCCTACATATAGTATGTTTAGATTTGGAATATGAGGGTTGTTTACTGCAAGTGCTTCTATTCTTACTCTGAACATTTGTGCAAGGTTAAAGAAAGTGTCTCCCGGAAGTACAGTATATCGTCCAAGAAATGCTGGGGGACAAGACTTTGGGACTCTAGGCAGCTGCCTATACATAAAGGCTACCTCCAAACAATTGATTCTTTATTACAGCTTCATGGGATAAAAGGCAATTTTATATCTTTAAAGGACTTATAATCATAATATGATATAAGGTAATAAAGTGTTATGGTATCTCGCATAATTACTTTGATAAAGTAAAAATGAAACGCTGTGGACATAGGCTCTACAGCGTTTTTTACGACTTTTTAAAATAGAGAACACAATTTATTTATTTTGGAATATAAGCTGCTATAAATAAATATAATTATTGCATGATAGAATCGCAGTAATTAAAAGGGATGTGAGTTATGGGTAAAAGGTTTTATGAAACAGAAAAATTAAGGGATATTAGAGTTTTACTAAAGCGAGGAGCCAGGCTCTATTCAGATAGAATTGCCTATAAGGAAGTAGGACCTAAGAAGCAGATTTATGAATACAAATACAGCCAACTAGAAAGTGATGTAGATGCTTTAGGTACTAAACTCCTTCAAATGGGAATGAAGGGGTATCACATAGCCGTTTTAGGTGAAAATTCTTACGCTTGGGTTGTAAGTTACCTTACTGTAGTAAACGGGGTAGGTGTAGTAATTCCTATGGACAAGGAGCTAACAGATGAAGATATTTGTAAGCTTATTGTGCAAAGTGATACAGATGCGATTATATGCTCTGATACCTTTGCTCAATCTGTGAAAAATATCCTTTCAGCATGTCCAAATGTTAAACACTGCATTGTGATGAACCCTAAAAAGGAATATCCTGAGTTTTTTAACATGAAAGACCTCACTAATGAAGGAAAAGAACTAATTGAAAAAGGAAGTAGAGAATATTTGGACGCTGATATTGATGTAGAGGCTGTCTGTGAAATAGTTTTTACTTCAGGAACAACGGGTGCGAATAAGGGAGTCATGCTTAGTCATAAGAGCATAATGGCTGTGGTGCATGGAGCATTATCTCTTATTGATGCAAGAGGAATAAGCTTTTCAGTACTTCCAATAAACCACACTTATGAATGCAGCTGTCATATCCTGGGAGGGATATATAGCGGCATAACAGTATGCTTTAATGATAGTTTGAAAAGAGTAGTAGATAATATGAAGCTTTTTAAACCAAATATGACTCTTATGGTACCGCTATTTGTAGAGTCTATGTATAAAAAAATTTGGAAGGAAGCTGAAAAGAACAATTTGGATAAGCATCTTAGATACGGAATAAAGGTTAGTAATTTAATTAGAAAGATAGGAATAGATGCAAGGCGGCTCTTTTTTAAGCCTGTTTTAAAAAGCTTTGGAGGGAATTTAAACCAGATTGTGTGCGGGGGAGCTCCTTTAAGAGAGGAGATTATCAAAGGCCTAAGTGATTTCGGTATAGAAATACTCAATGGATATGGAATTACTGAGTGCGGACCGCTGGTATCTACTAACTCCTTTATAAAGAAAAAGCCAGGTTCAGTAGGACGCATTATCCCGGATTGCCAGGTTCGAATTTATGATCCTCAGAAGAGGGGGTATGGAGAAATCCAAGTTAAAGGCGACAATGTTATGCTGGGATATTATAAAGATGAGGAGAATACAAAGTTATCTTTTACTGAGGATGGTTGGCTTAAGACCGGTGATCTAGGTTATATTGATAAGCATAATTTTCTGTATATTAATGGAAGAGAAAAAAATTTAATAATCTTGTCTAATGGTAAAAATGTTCATCCAGAGGAGATAGAGGATATAATCACTGAAAAACTAAACTATGTAAAGGAAGTAGTTGTATATGCACCTTCTTCGGTGGATGATTTTTCAGAGTGTATTAATGCAGCGGTATACATTGATGAAGAATTTCTTACTTCAAATGGTATAGCTAGCGCCAGAGACAAGCTTAACAATGATATTAGACTCCTAAATAGAAATCTTCCTGCATATAAAAGGATAGCAGATGTTTTTATAAGTGAGTCGGAATTTGAAAAAACAACTACTAAAAAAATAAAAAGAGCATTGATCTTAGAAAGGAGTCTGGAACATGCTTAACTTGATTAGAAGAACAGTTATTGAGTTTGTAGATGTAGATGAAGAAACCATTACAGAAGAAACACATTTTATAAGGGACCTTCACTTAACCTCCTATGATATTGTAAGTATTATTGGAAGGATTGAAGATGATTTAGGTGTAGAAATTCCGGATAGAGAAATACGTGATTTAGAAACTGTTGGTGACTTAATTAAATACTTAAACAACAAAATACATTGATTTATAGAGCGTTTCTTAGAAAATCATCTGATAAAACAGTTAGTAATGAGATTCACATGTTAGGAAGGAAGCTAGTAGCTCATGGACTTCTGATAGAAAAAGGAATAAAGTACAGCAGTGAGACTGTAGTTAAAAATCCATGGGGTAAACCAAGCCTTAAAAACTATCCTAATATCTATTATAATATCAGCCACAGTATGGAGCTTGCAGCCTGTATTATTTCTGACACAAATATTGTAGGTATTGATGTAGAAAAGATTCGAGAGTTTAGCTCACATGCTGCAAGAAGAGTATGCAGCAGTGAAGAACTGAATAGAGTCTATTTAAGCAATGATTCAAAGAGAGAATTCTTCCGTTATTGGACATTAAAGGAGAGCTACATCAAAGCTATAGGTAAAGGAATTTCATATCCTATGAGAAATGTTAATTTTAATATTCAAGCAAATGGAGAAATTTTGTGTAATATACCTGATTGCAGCTTTTTATTGCTGGAGGATATAGAGAACTATATTACAGCGATTTGTTATTTATATAGATTCAATTAGTAAATCGCTATTTAATGGAGTAAAATAGCCATGCTTCTACGATTTATACGAGGATTAAATAGATGACTTACTTTGATATATCTTAGAGAACGCTAGGAAGGGAGTGAAATATGGATAATTTTATTGAGTTTCGGAATGTTAAGAAAATCTATAAGATGGGTGAGGTGGAAATAGAAGCTCTTGCAGGGGTTGATTTTTCAATTAATAAGGGTGAGTTTGTTATAATTGCAGGTGCTAGCGGTGCAGGAAAAAGTACTATCTTAAACATCCTCGGTGGAATGGATAGTCTGACCTCAGGGGATATATTTGTTGATGGAGCAGTTATTAGTAAGTATAATTCAAAGGAACTAATAACATATCGTCGTCATGACGTGGGCTTTGTGTTTCAATTTTATAATTTAGTTCCTAACCTTACGGCAAAGGAAAATGTAGAATTAGCATCACAGATAAGCAAAAATCCTTTGGATATTGATCAGGTTATTGCTGACGTGGGACTTGAAGACAGAAAAATTAACTTTCCTGCACAGCTATCTGGCGGCGAGCAGCAGAGGGTGGCTATTGCTAGAGCATTAGCTAAAAACCCTAAGCTTTTATTATGTGATGAACCAACAGGAGCATTGGATTATAAAACAGGAAAGGCTATTTTGAAGCTGCTGCAGGATACGTGTAGAAACACAGGAACTACAGTAGTTATTATTACCCACAACTTGGCACTTACATCAATAGGCAACAGAGTTATAAAAGTAAAGAGCGGAAAAATTGATTCTATTACAGTGAATGAAACCCCAATGGATGTTGAAAGGGTGGAATGGTAATATGAGTACTGCATTATGGAAGGATTTTATTCGTGAAATTCGTAAATCCTTCAGCCGGTTTATTTCTATTTTTGCCATAGTATTTATTGGGGTTGCATTCTTTTCAGGGGTTAAGTCTACTGCACCAATCATGAAGCATTCAATGGATTTGTATTATGATGAGTATAATCTTATGGATATTCGTGTTTTATCCACTCTGGGTATCACGAAAGATGACGTTGATGCTATTAGAAAAGTAGAGGGCGTAGATATCGTACAGCCAGGATATTTTACCGATGTAGTAACTACAATCAATTCAAATGAATTTGTATTTAAAATTCATAGTATGCTGTCATCAAGCTCACAAGAATCAGGCAAGAATAATCTTAATCGTTTCAAGTTAATCGAAGGAAGGTTTCCAGAAAAATCTGGCGAGTGTGTAATTGAGAATTCTACGTTAATCAACTTAGGACTTTCTATTGGAGATACCATCAAGGTTAGCTCAGGAAAAGCAGAAGCGATAAATAAGGGAACTTTGGCTACTGATGAATTTACTATAGTAGGTAAAGCAATAACTCCATATTACTTATCCTATGAAAAAGGTTCTTCTGAAATCGGGAGTGGAAAAGTAAATTTTTTCATGGTGATTTTAGAATCTGACTTTACAATGCCTGTTTATACTGAGGCTCTAGTTACAGTTAAGGGGTCAAAGCCTCTAAATTCTTATGATAAGGAATATGGGGAGCTTGTATCCAAAGTGGTTACACCTCTTGAAAATCTAGGAACTGATAGAAGTGTAATTAGACTTGAAGAAATTAAGAAAATGGCTATGGAAGAGCTTGAAAAAGGTAAAAAGGAATATGAGCAGCAAAAACAGCTTTATACAGATGAGATGAAGAAGGCAGAAGAAAAGCTTAATAATGCCCAAGTAGAGCTTGTTGAAGGTGAAGCTGAACTTGCTACAGAGAAGAAAAATTTTGAAGCAAATTATAAAGAAGCTTCAAAACAGATTGCTGATGGCGAGAAGCAATTAGCCCAGGGCGAAAAAGAATATGCACAGGGGATGGCTGAATATAAAAAGAGCATGGAGGAACACGGAGAAGATTTAGAGAGACTTAATAATTTAAATAATGAGGTTAATTCACTAAACAGCGACGCCTATAAGCAGCTTGAGACTTTAAATAAAAGGCTTGAAGATCCTAACCTGTCTGAGGAAGATAGAAAATCAACCTTAGAACTTATAGCACTTTACAAGAGCTTTCTTGGTATTACAGATGAAGGTGTAAAGGCTGTTAATGGTATGAATGATTTAGGGCAGGGCTCAGTAAAAAATGCTGAGGCACAGCTTAAAAGAGCTAGAAAGGAATTAGATAAAAGCGCTGCCGACCTTGCCAATGCAAAATATAAATTGGCAAAGGGAAAGAGAGAAGCTGATGCAAAGTTTGCTGCAGCTGAAAAAGATTTAGAGGCTGGCTGGCAAGAATACGAAACAGGAAAAGCTGAATATGAAAAGCAAAAGCTTGAAGGAGAAAAGAAGCTTGAAGAAGCGAGAGAAAAAATCATACGTGCTGAAAATGAAATAGAAAGAATTTCAAAGCCTCAGTGGTATGTATTAGATCGTGATTCTCATTACAGCTTTGTTGATTATGGAAAAACAGCAGATAGAATAGATGCTATAGCAAAGGTGTTTCCAGTGTTTTTCTTCTTGGTAGCAAGTCTTGTATGCCTTACTACTATGACAAGGATGGTAGATGAGCAAAGAGGAGTTATAGGCACTTACAAAGCGCTTGGATATACTAATGGTTCAATAGCTTTAAAATTTGTACTTTATGCTGCAATTGCAAGCTTACTTGGAGGAGGATTAGGGGTTATTCTTGGAATGAAGATTTTCCCTTCCGTTATCTATAAGTCTTGGTCTATGATGTATACTCTTCCACCCATAAAGACAGTAGTACAGGTACCGTTAATTGGTATAAGTATAATTATAGGACTTTTGGTAACAACTCTTTCTGCCTTTGGAGCTTGTTATAAGGAATTAAGAGAAACTCCATCATTACTCATGAGACCAAAAGCACCTAAGATTGGTAAGAAGATTCTTATGGAAAGAATTGATGTACTTTGGAGAAGATTAAGCTTTTCACAAAAGGTTACAGCACGAAATATATTTAGATACAAAAAGAGATTCTTTATGACCATAATAGGCATTGCTGGCTGTTCAGCACTTTTACTTGCTGGATATGGTTTAAGTGATTCTATAAGTCAAATAGTCAATAAGCAGTATAAGGAAATATTTAAATATAGTTTAAATATGAAATATAAAGCCACTGCTACAGAAGACGAGAAGCAGAGTGTTTCAAATATCCTTGATGGAGACAGTAAAGTAGAAACCTACTTAAGAGACACTGAAATTAATGCTAAGGTAAGAAGTGACAAAGATGATATTTCTGTTACATTAATAATTCCAACTGATAATGAAAAATTTAAGGATTATATCACTTTGAGAGAAAGAAGCAGCCAGAGGTCAATTAATATTCCGGACAAAGGAATAATTATAAATGAGAAGCTGGCTAAGGAACTGAAGGTTAATATTGGAGATGCAATAGAATTAGATAACAGTGATGGAGCTCGTAAAAAGGTTACCGTTTCTGGAATCACAGAAAATTATGTATTCCATTATGCATACATGTCAGCAGATTATTATGAAGAAATATTTAGACTTAAACCTAAAACTAACAGTTTAATGATCAAGCTTAAGGAAACAAATGCAGAAGCGGAAAGTGCACTGGGAAGCACATTAATTAAGAATCAAAGCGTTGCATCCGTTGTATTTTATTCTGCTGCAGCTGATACCTTTGAAGATACAGTAAAAATACTAAACAGCATTGTTGTAGTAATTATTATATCTGCAGGATTATTGGCCTTTGTAGTTCTTTACAATCTGACTAATATAAACATAGGTGAAAGAATTAGGGAGATTGCTACCATTAAGGTACTTGGATTTTATAACAAAGAAGTTTCAGCTTATGTGTATAGAGAAAATATAATACTGTCTATTATAGGCTCTATTACTGGACTTTTTGTAGGGATAATTCTCCACAGATTTATCATGGTTTCTATTGAACAGGATGGTGTTATGTTTGGAAATCACGTAGATGGACTGAGTTTTCTGTATGCTTTCTTCATTACATTAATCTTTGTTGTACTGGTAAATATTTTCATGTATAGAAGACTGAAGAATATACCAATGGTTGAGTCTCTAAAATCAGTAGAGTAGAAAAGTTCAATTTTATACTAGGGGGTTTATATGGAAATAAAGTATTATGACTTAACTTCAGCTCAGCAGCTGTTATTCTTCAGCCAAAAGTATACAATCCGTAAACAAGTAAATAATGTTTGTACCTCAGCGGTGTTAGATGCAGAACTTGATTTTAATGTGCTTAGAAAAGCTGTACAAAAGGCCTATGAAAGAAATGATGCATTAAGGGTTCACATAGTAAAGCTTGGAAAAGAAATGAAGCAGTATTTTGCTGAGTATGAGGAGCCTAATATAGAGTATCTTGACTTTAGTGGAAAGACCTTAGAAAAGATGGAAAAGAAGCTTCATAAAATTGCTAAAAAGCGAATTACTGTTTTCGGCAAACAAATGAGCAAGGTATATATGCTCAGGACCTATGACGGAAAATGTGGCTTGTATTTTGTAGTAAGCCACATGATTATGGACTCCTGGGCAATAACTACATTTTTTAAGGATGTTTTATCTATTTATAATTCAATGGTAAAGGGCACTGAAATGCCTAAACCTATAAATTCCTATGAAGACCTGTTAATTAAGGAATTAAACTACAGAAATACAGCATCTTATAAGAGAAGTAGAGAGTTTTTTGAAAAAATGTTTACTGAGGATGAGCCAATATATACAAGTATAAATGGATATGAGGTACTAGAAAAATGCCGCAAGAAAAAGAAAAATCTAAGCTTAAGGTATGCATTTTCAGGGCTTGACAGTCTTATTTTTACAAAGGCTAGAAATACTATGCTGCAAGTTCCTAAGGAACTGGTGCAGAAAATGGAAAGCTTCTGTGAAGCTAATAAGCTTACAATGCAATCTTTGGTTCTTTTAGCTATCAGGAGTTATTTTTCAAAGATAAATAGAAATGAGAAGGATATTAGTTTGCATACTGTAGTGGCAAGAAGAGGCAGCATAGCTGAAAAGAATGCAGGAGGAACCAGAGTTCATTTTTTGCCCTTTAGAACAATTATTGAAGAAAGTGATACCTTTAAAGAAGCCTGTGAAACTATAAGTGAAAAGCAAAATTCAATTTATAGACACGCAGATATGGACCCACTTGAAGTTATGGGTATGTGGAAAAAGGCATATAATATACCTCAAGCAGGAACTTATCTTGGTGCATCAATAACCTTTCAGCCAGTAAAACTGGTATCTCCGGACGGAATTAATATTGAAACCAAGTGGTACAGTAATGGAACTGCATCTCAACCAATATATTTCACAGTCATGGATGGAGATGGAACAGGAGCATTGAAAATGTACTATGAATATCAAACTAGTAAGGTTTCTACTGATACTATAACGAGAATGCATTCTTACATGCTAAAGGTGCTGGAGGAAGGGGTAACTAAGGAAGACATTACCATAGGAGATATATTAAAACTTGAATAAGATAAATAATGGACTCTTTATAAGCCTCAACAGCATATAAAGAGTCCATTATTTATACAATCTTTACTCTAATGATTTTTTCTATATATCTTAATAAACATTCCTGCTCCTAAGGTTAAAATTCCAAGCATTAATACTAGAAGCTCAGTTTCAATTATTCCCCCTGTAACAGGAAGCTCTCCTGAATTGTCAGCGGAAGGATTTTGAGGGTTCTGAGCAGGAGGATTTTCAGTAGGTGGATCTTCCGGTTTTTCAGCAGGAGGGTTTTCCGTGCCTGCAGGTTTAATAGCTGTTTCCCAAACTGCAGTGTTATTATCCAGCTTAGCTTCTTCTGTGATAGTTTCAGCTTTGAAAGAAGCGGCTACCTTCATGCTGCTCTCTTCAAAGGGGTTATTAACCTTTACTTTAAGAACTACAGCTTTCTTTTCACCTGCAGCAACCTTTCCTAGGTCATATACATATTTACCGTTTTCAAGTTTCCATCCAGAATTATCATCGTTAAGGAAACTTGTTCCCTTAGGAAGCTGAGTAAATATCTTCACGCCTTCTGCAGTTGCCTTATCTATATTCTCTACATTGATATTATATTGAATTACATCTCCAGGCTTAGCATCTTTAATTGCACTCAATGAAATCTTTAAATCTGCTTTAGCTGGCTCCACAGGTTTTGTGTAGCTTGCTGTAGAAGTTCTGCCTTGACCATCTGGACCTTTAACATACCAAACTAGCTTCTCTGAGCTAAACTGCGGCTTAAATACATCCTTTACTCTGCCAGGTTCAAAAACTAGAGGAGCTTTTGCGTCATTGATAACAGTTCCTGATATTATTTTTGAATTCTCTTCAGTGAGGGTTATTCTAAAATTATTATCGTTCTGATAGCCCCAGTGAGCTGTAGGAATACCATTTTGCACTGTGACAGTTTCAAGAACTGGACTTATTTTTCCTGCGGCACCAGTCTTGATTTTTATTGATTTTTTTTCTACTGGGATTTTTACTTTTATATCTGTCATATGCTTTTTTATCTCTGGTGGGGTATCTTCGCAGGGTAGGAATTCTGATAGAGTGGTCAAACAATATTCCTTATTAAATAATTCTTCAAGCTTATTAGGGTCTTGTGTTTTTAAATAGTTCTCATGTTGGTTGTTTTCAATTCTTAAGGTATAGGTAATAGTATAGCTAGGACTTTTAGGATTGTACTTTTTCTCAACCCTTATTATTTCCCCATTTTTACCTATTGGCTTATTATATTCTTTTCCATCTAGTGATATAAGCTTAAGATTAAATCCAGATGGAAGCGGAGAAATTAATTTATCAACTACATAATACTTAATTTCTGGCATGGAGTGTTCAGTTTGCATAGTTTTCAGTTCAGGATACTTAGTATCTATACCGTGAGTGTCAACAACAAGCTTAACAGTTATATCTTTATATTCTCCAGGTTTAACAGTAACTTCTGATATTTGAGTTGATCCATTCTTTTCGTATATCTTTTTATCTACATTGCAGCCTGTAAAAATAAATATGAGCAAAAATGGTAAAAAAAGAGCTAAAAGTTTTTTTGATCTTTTAATGATGAGCACCTCCTAATAATAATTCATAGAGTTCAACTAGCGATGATTTAGTAATAAAGCTACATTCACCTCCAGATAGTTCTAGTATGTAAGTTATGTTATTGAATCAGAGCTGAATTATATTAGATAGTTTTGCTCTCACTACAATTCTTTGTGCTGATGACCTTAGTGGATGACATGAAGTCAGGGTAAGGGCTGAGTATTCTGTTTCATGGGTAACTGACCAATCGTTATTTTTAATAATAAAGACCTTTTCAACCTTGTATATATAATTGGTATTATTAAAACTTAAGCTTATTTCATCTCCTTCAACAAGTTCATTCACTTTCTTAAACCAAGCTCCATAGGTCGTTCTATGTCCTGCAATGCACACATTACCTCCGTCCTTATCTGGGAGAGGGCTTATTTCATACAAACCAGGGCCTTTTTTTAGCAGCTCAGTACTAGTTCCTTCTACAATAGCTGCATCAACTTTAAGTTTTGGAATGGATATTTTCATCATGCCGCTTTTATACTGACTTCGATTAAAAGTTTCTTTTGTAGGCTTAATATCTTGAGGGTTTGGTTTTTGAGTATATATGAAATCATCTTTAGAATCATTAATAATTATAGGGTTTTCCTCACCTAAGAACTTTTGTTGATAGTTCCATAGATAATATATTCGAAAGGAAGCTGCAATGATAGTACTTATTCCGATAAAAATTAGAAGATTTATAAATATTTTCCTTGGATGTTTTCTTATTCTGACCATTCATCAAATGTCTCCTATAATACTCATAATTTTATTTATGATAGATAATTTTTAAATAGAACAATAAACAAATGATAATGCTCAAGATAATGCAAACAGCACCCTGTAAAGAATACAGGGTGCTGTTTGCTCACAAATTATATGAAGTTTTTCCTAAGATCGAGTCATTAATTTTAATACTTTAAGAAAATCATCCATACTGTTAAATTGGAATTCAAGATCTGCTGTAAGCTTGTTATTTTCAATTTTAACAGTGCTAATTTTAATGATATTCTTTAATTCACTTAGTTCATTGTATTCAAGCGTAATTTCTCCAGATGAAGGGTGAACAGTAATAGAGTCAAAGTTTTTTTTGCTCATTCTATTCAGAACTGTTTCATTGCTAAGGCTCAGCCTTCCAAGTTTTGAGGAGTTAAGGATAAGTGTTATATTGCCGTTCTTTACTACAGGCTTAACATTAGAGCTTACTTCATAAGGTATAAACTTCAATGCCTCTTGAGTTAAAAACATATTGATGCTGTCACCGGAAAACTCTAAATCTAAAGCCTTAATGTTTTCACTTTTATTAAGGTTTGAAGCAATAATATTTTTCAAATCTTTCTCTGACAAGCTTATACTAATAGTTAATTTTCTGTTTGTTAAAGAAAATCTTTGCGGCATGTTTCTCATAATTTGAGCTTTTATATCCACAGTAGTGGAAGTGTTGATTTCTGGATATTCATGTTTTGGATAGATAAGAGTAAAATACATAATTGCAGCTGCTACAATTATAGCAATAAATATAATTGTACCTTTTATAAAGCCTTTCAAATTATATCACCTCATTTTGATGGATACTTACTATACTACTACTTAAAGAGTATTATTGACAGTTAATACATATTACAATTATTCTAAGTTCTTTATATATTAGGTTAACTAATATATTATGTTACTCGTATATAAAATAGAGTGAGTACTCTATTGAATTAAAATAAATGATTAGGAGAGGATTACTTTATGAGGAAAATAGTAATACTGTTATTCTGCTTTATTTTTGTTTTAGGTTTTGCAGGGTGTAGTAAGGAGTTTAATAGTAAGTTAGGTATAAGAGGAGAAATAAAAAAAGTATCTAAAAATGATAAAGGAATGATAACAAGTATATTTGTAGAAGGTAAAATTGAACAGGACGCAGAATATGATAAGGCAAGTATTTATATTACTGAGAAAACTAAAATTTTTGAAGGAGATGGAAAGAAAAAACTAGAACTAAGTTCATTAAAAGAAGGTATGAAAGTAGAAGTGGACTTTGAAGGACCTATAAGAGAATCTTATCCTATACAAGTAGATGCAAAAGCTATAAGGGTTTTAAACTAATAATATTTGAAAGGTCTCAAAACTTAAAAGCATCTGCATTAGTCCATGCTTTTTTGATTTTTAAGTAACAGGAGAGGAGCAAGTAAATGATAGAAATAATAGCAACAACTCTAGAGGATGTAAAAAGAATTGAAGCAAGTGGCGCTGATAGAATAGAGCTTATTAGCGGCTTTTCGGAAGGTGGACTTACACCAAGCTATGCGCTTATCAAAAGGGCAGTACAAAGCGTTAACATACCCATAAATGTAATGATAAGGCCTCATGCTAAATCCTTTGTATATACAGAGGAAGAACTTCAGCTTATGCTTGAAGATATTCTTATTGCAAAGGAACTTAAGGCTAATGGTGTGGTATTTGGAGTTTTAAATAATCAAAATAAAATCTGCAGGCCTTCCTTGGAAAAGCTGTTAAAAGCCTGCGATGGCATTGATGTAACCTTTCACAGAGCAATTGATGAGCTTTCTGATCCTGCAGCTGGTATAGAAATTTTAGCTGAGTACAAGCAAATTACAAACGTGCTTACTTCAGGTGGGAAGGGTAATATAGTTCATAATATCCCTATTATTAAAGCAATGAAAGAAAAGGCAAAACATATTAATATAATGGCTGGAGGCGGCTTGGACTTTCATAATATTAATGAGGTTATGAAAAATACTAAGGTACCTCAGTACCATTTTGGAACCGCAGTAAGATATGGCAAGTCAGTTTTTGGAGACGTGGATGGCGAAAAGCTGAGATTGCTCATTAACACTATGTCAGAGTCAATTATATAAGTGAATCAGTGAAATGAAGAAGGGGTAAGGCTTTTGAAGCAGTAAGGGAGCGTAAATAGATTCGTATGTAACAAATCTATCTGCGCTCCCTCTGCATAAGCTATTTCTTCTTAGATTTTTCCTCAGTTTTCTTGGTTTCTTCTTTAGACTTTTCTTGGGTATTCTTTATTTCTTCCTTTACTTTTTCTTCAGCCTTTTTTGCTTGCTCTTTTACAGCTTCTTCAGATTTTTTCTCGGCTTCAAGCTTCTTTTCTTCTTGCTTTTTAGCTTCTTCTTTTTTTGCAGCTTCTTTCTCGGCTTGCTTTATAGCCTTTTCTGCTTTATTTTCAGCTGCAGCAGCCTTTTCCTCTACTTTAGCAATTTTCTCGTTTGATTTTTCAATCTGATTTTTAGCTGATTCAATTTTTTTATCAGTATCTTCAACAAGTTTCTTTACTGTATCTTTTGATAAATTAGCGGAAGTCTTCAGAGTCTCAAGTTCAGTTTTTAATGCTTCAGCGGTCTGGATTTTTTCTTCAGCTGCCTTAATGGCTTCCTCATCGCCGCTTATCTTTGCTGCTTCAAGTTCACTCTTTGCAGCATCCACCTGATCCTTAGCTGCAGAAACTGCTTCTTTTGCCGCCTTAGCACCATTGACAATTGCTGCTGTTTTGTTCTGTTGGCTTAGTGCATTTTCTAGGCCTTTTCTCGCTTGCTCTGGAGCCTTTGCAAGCACAGATTTTAATACTTGTTCACTTTTTTTATAGTATTCATCAAGAGTTTCAAGAGCCTGCTCAGCTTGACCTTGCTCTTCAATTGCTTTATCAATATGATCTGCAGCTTCGTTAAGCATTTCTAAATATTCCTCTGCAGCTTCATTTGCTAGTTCTTCCTCACCTTCGTTTACCATAACAGCAGCTTCTGCTGCTCTCTCAGCTGCGAGCTCTGCTTTGATAGATGCAAGCTTTTCTTCGCTTTGAGTGATAGCAATCTTAAGCTGTTCTATTGCACGTTCTAGGTCATAGAATATTGAATCAGGAAGTATCCCAGCAGAATCTTCAATTTGTTTCTCATCTATGGCAGTTTCATCTTCACCTGATACTACCGGTTGAGTTTGTTCCCCTGATTCGGTTGAAACCTCCTCTGGTGATACCTCTGTTTCGGATGTGCTTGTGTCCTCAGCTGCAGTAGCAGTAACTTCAGTTGATGCTTGGCTTGTATCTAATGTTCCTGAAGCATGTACGTTGCTGGACATTCCTACTAAAGCAGCCAGCAGAGCAATTACAATAAAGCTCTTTTTCATAAGTTTATTCCTCCCCATCAATTTAGTTATTTTTTAGATGATTTTATCCCGAAAATAATCTAAATTACGCCTGAAGGTAAAAAAATACCCAAACCTCATAAAAGGTTGGGTATTTTATATATTTCCAAACCTTTCGGCAGCTGGCTGACATAGTATACAAGCATACTTTAGCCCCTATAGCTTTGCGTCATTAGCTTTCACTAACTTTGCCTTTATCGAGTTTTATCATCTTATATAATATTATAGTTACTGCAAATCAAAAAAACAAGATGCAGGCTTTTGGGTTTTTCGTATTTGCAGAGTTATTTTATAAAATAGCTTTTACTCATGCATTAGAGAAGAGGCTGCTAATCTCACATACTGTTGTGTTGAATAGCGAAATATAAGATGGTAGAATAGTGGCGAAAGGAGAGAATATGAACCAACATAATAGTTTTAATAATTCAAGTTTATATAAAAGTGTAGTTTCAATTCTTTTAGGCTTTCTAGGTTTTGTGGGAATATTTTATTCCAGCAGATTTGACTTTAACGGCTTTTCAATAAATTTTACCTGGAGTATTGCACTTCCGCTGCTAGTGGCTCTTGCCTGGGGTATTAAATATGGAATCTTAAGTATTACCTTGGGTCTTGTTGCGCTATATCCCTTTATACTAGGAAGATATAATGGGTGGGCTTCCATGGTTGCAGTGATTTCCTTATATTTATGGATAATAATACATGGCTATGGAGGACAAAAGAGACTTCAGGTAAAGAAGTTTTACTATAACATTTATTTTCTTCAGCTTATTCATATAGTCATCAGAATGCTTTTGTATGTAACTCTTTTTGAATCTCTAATTAAATTAAACAGTAGTTTTCCTCCCTTTTGGAACTTACAGGCATACTGCAAGGTGGAAACAGGAATAGTTGTGCTGTTTGCAGTAAAAGGAATTATTGTAGAATCCATACTTGTGGCACTTTGTGATGCTCTTCTTTTGCTTCCTTTTGTACGAAAAATATTTGGGCTTAGAGTATCAAGAGGTGCAAAATACAACACTAGAATTATGATGGCAATTGTAGCCTTTGGTCTAGGCTTCAGTCTTATTATTCTAGGAATTCAAAACTATATAATTGATAAAATTCATCCTCTGTACTGGCTTATAAATACAAATGAAAAAACAAGACTTACTTTTTTTCTTGCGGTTATATTCTTTTTTATAATGGGAGGAATAACTTTAAGGTTTGTTCAGAGGATGTTTGAAACACAGGAAGAGATAAAAACTCTTAATGATGAGCTGGAGCAGCGTGTTCAGGACAGAACCTGTCAGCTTCAAAATGCAGTTAATGAGCTTGAAGGCTTTGCTTATACTATTTCCCATGACCTTAAGGCTCCACTTAGGGCAATAGATATGTACAGCAGCTTCATAAAAGAAGATTACGGAGCTTCACTGAATGCTGAAGCAGGGGAAATGGTTGAAGGCATACAAAAAACCAGCAGAGAAATGATAGGCTTAATTAGTAGGCTGTTGGATTACTCAATAACTTCAAAGACTAGTCTTTCTAAAGAAAGGGTAGATGCTAAACATATTATTGGAGAAGTATGGCAGCAGTTTAAGGTTATGAACCCAAATAGAAAAATGGAATTAATTATTGAAGGAGACCTTCCAGAAATATATGTAGACAAGGTGCTTTTTAAACAGGTTATTGTAAATATTATCTCAAATGCAGTCAAATTTACTAAGCATAGGGAACTTGCAGTAATCACAGTAGGCTGCCTCAAAGAAAGGGATGAATATATATTTTCTATTAAGGATAATGGAGCAGGCTTTGATATGAAGTATTCAAGCAAACTTTTTAATGTGTTTCAAAGGCTTCATAGGAAGCAGGAGTTTGAAGGAACAGGCATAGGACTTGCTGCTGTTAAAAAGATAATACAAAAACATGGTGGAAGAGTTTGGATAGAGGGCAAGGTAAATGAAGGGGCTGGAGTGTACTTTACAATACCACTAACAGAGGACGAGGTGGAAAATGCTTAAGGTAATGCTTGTAGATGATATAGAAATAATGAGAAAACAAATAAAAAGATTGTCTATATGGAAAGAAAACTCAGACTTTGTTATTGTATCTGAGGCAGGAGATGGACAGGAGGCACTTGAAAAGCTTCAGGCAGAACCTGTTGAGCTTCTTATAACAGACATAAGCATGCCAGTAGTAAATGGAATTGAACTTTTAAGAGAAGCTAAAGAAAAAAGCTTGGCTTCCTGCGTTGTGTTTCTAACTGAGCACAGTGAGTTTAGTTTTGCAAAGGAAGCCATTAAACACGGAGTATTTGATTACCTTGTCAAGCCTGTTAATGAGGAAGAATTAAAAGAACTTTTAAAAAAAGTTAAAAAGTATATTGAAGAAAAAAATGCTGGTGTGAAAAATCTTGTGTATTCTGAAAGTAAATTAGAGTCTATTGTTAAAGCCATATCAGAAGGGGATGCAGCTCTTAGAGAAAATATAGAGGTTGTGATTAAAGATACCTTCGCCGCATCAAACGAGGATGTAAAGGCTGCAGCACTTGTTTTGCAGAAAATTTATGGTGAAATTTATATGAGAGTAAAAGCAAATAATAAGTGGTTGGATAAACTTATTGACGAAAAAGAACTTTCTGATATAAGCTTAACAAGGTGTGACAGCCTTGACTTGATAAACACAAAGCTGATAGAAAGAATTGAACTTTTGGTTTCAGTAATAAACAAGTTTATCTTATCTTCTAAGAAGAGTCCGCTTATAAAGGAAATATGCACTTATATTATTAACAATATGGAAAAAGAAATAAACATGACCAGGATTTCAGAAGCATTATTTCTTACTAAAAATCATATAGGAGATATATTTAAGCAGGAAACGGGTATGACCGTTGGTGAATATATAACTATGATAAAAATGGAAAGAGCAAAGCTTTTACTAACTAAAGAAGACTTAAAAAGCTACGAAGCAGCTCATAAGCTTTGTTATAACAATGCTGAGTATTTTGCAAAGCTGTTTAAAAAACACACAGGACTTTCTCCTATGGAATTTAAATATTCAACGCAGCAATAAAAGCTCATCTTTCTATCCGTGTTTTATGGGGGTAGAATCCTTAATAATTACATTCAATTTATGAAGACATTTTTGTATGATAAATACATAACAAACATGTCTTTTTTTTAACAACTAAATTGAATGGGAGAAGTGTTAAAATGGCATTTAGAAAATCAAGATTAGTAACCGGATTAATTATTACAATTATAGCAGCTACAATTACAGGATGTGCTCCAAAGCAGCCAGTAAACAATCAAAATGCAGATAAAGCAGAGACTGCTTCAAAGCCAACAGAAAGTTCAGAGGGAGCAGCTAAAAACACAAAGCTTGAGTGGAGTATTCAGCCTAAGCTTGGAATAACAAAGGGAGACTACTATAAGATTGAAGAGCGCTTTAGACAAGGGCACCTTGGCACATTAGAAGCCGTGAAAAATGATGGGAAGATAGTTCTTGTTGAGTTTAACGAGAGAACTCGTCCAAATTATTACCACCGTTATTATCAAGATGTGCCAAAGCGTATGTCAGAATATAACTTCACTATGGGTGAGAAAAAAGGTGCTGCATGGATTCAAGGAGTTCTTAAGGCAGAGAAGCAAATGCTTGAAAAGCAAAGCTTGACAACTGAGGTAGACACAGTGTCAGGAGCTTCAAACAGCGTAAAGCAGTCAATGGTTCCATTAGCTCAAAAATTAGCACCAGCACTTGAGAAAGCATCAAACGAGAAGTATTACAGCATCGCTGAAAAGCTTGATGGAGGACTAACTGGTCTTCTTAAAGTAGTTGTAAAAGACAAGAAAATAGTTTCTGTTAGATACGATGAGATTTTTGCTGATTCACCAGATGAGATAAAAGATCCAGCCTTAAAGAAGTACTACAGACAGTCAAAGTATGAAAGTGTTGAGTACGAAGAGCCTTCAAGAATAGGCTTCAACGTTCAAATGGATGAACTAAACAAGGTTGCTGTGCAAACACAAAACATGCTAGATATATCCAAAATGCCTGCAATAGGAAGCACAGGAGACTATGCAGCAAGCGGCTACACTACTAGAAATACAGCTTGGGATAACTACCTGAGTCTTGCTGAAAAGCTATTAAAAGAAATGAAGGCTGACGGAAGCCTTTAATAATAGAAGCACTTGGTCTGACTATAATGTGCCCCCTTTATAGAAACAGTTTCGTTATTGTAACTGTCTAATATAAAGGGGGCATATCAGCAGCAGAACGTTATAGTCTTTTGATGATCCATCTATATATGTTTCCTCATGTACTCCTTTGTGGTTTTAACCAAATCTACCATCTGAGGATAGGCATCTATGACTGCTTTTGCAGCAATAGGTCTTCCAAAGGAAACCAGGTTAAGTCCCCTCGAGCTAAGACCTCCGAGTCTCATTAAATTATTGACTGTTGGAGAGGTATCAGCGAGAAAAAAACCATCCATGCTCCCATTGAAGGTTTGATACATATCTGATATGGCAGGTATCACGAATCTCTTGCTTCGCATTCTGCATAAAGTGTATACCTTAGCTCCAAATTCGTCTGTTCCTATATATATTAAGCGGCCATAATCAGTTTTTGTTATCTTATCAAAGGTAGGCAAGCTCAATATTTGTTCTATTTCAGGAAATCTATCTGTGGGAAGCTTATTTATATGTATATTGGCGCAAACGCAAGACGAATGTGTTCCACCAACATCATGATAAATAACAATCATAACTACCACCCCAATTTCATAAGCTGTAATCAGTATGTGCATAAACCTTATTATATATTCTGAGGGCAGTTTTATATGTTTTTAAGTACTTACAGCTAGCCGTTTAATCTCTCACATAGTGGCAGGGGCTGGCAGATTTTTAATGCCTTTAGGATTATTTAAATAGAGTAAAAGCCTCAAATAGATATACTATTTGAGGCTTTTACTTTGTTAGTATTTAATATTTCTGTCTAGCAAATCAATTATCTCTCTATCAGTTACAACTCTAGGCATCTTAAACTGATTTTTTGAAACCCCCTTAGCTATTTTCATTTTCTTTATCAGCATGAAGGTACCTTCCTTAACTAATTTAACCTGTGCCTCAGCGAGTTTGCGCTTGCTCCTTTGTCTACCATAAGCAATATTTATCTTGGAGAGTTCCTTATCCATTAGACTGCTTATACTTTTTATATTGCTATTTTTCAAGGAGTCCTTTGCTTCAATATAAAATACGTATCTTCCAGGAGAAATGCTGTTGTCCGGAGTTACAGTATAATCTGAAAAGCTTGCTCCAAGGTTTTTAAAGATATTTGAAAGAGCATTGAGTACATGTTCTTCCGTAGTTTTTTCAGATACCATGTTTAATAATTGATTTTTTCTATACAAAAACTCAATTTCAGGGCTTTGATTATAAAAATCTACAACCTTAATAACATCGCCTATCCTATATCTGTATAAGCCTGCTTGATTTGTGGCAACAACTTCATATTCTGAGCCTAGCCTTAGCTCGTTTAGATTTTTTGTTGATGGCTGCTCCTTATCTAAATCTTCAACAGGTATAAACTCAAAAAAAGCCACCCTTGGAATAACTACGTATCTCTGCTTGTTTATATATCTATTTACACCTACAGCAGCTTCGGTGGCAGAATAAACGCTGGAGTAAACAGGTATATTTCCGCTGTACTCAGCTACCTTATCATCATATATAGAAAAATTTGCTCCAGTAACACTTGCTATATATATTAATTTCGGCCATATCCTTTTAGCGATGCCCTTAAAGCCTTTTTTAAACTCCTTCTCCAAAAAGTCAGCTCTCCCTGCATCAGGCGATATTTTTTTAAGTAGTACTTTTCGGTCAGCTTCTGATAATCCAATATTCCTGCTAATAGTTCCTTTTCGGATATCTCTCACCAGCTCTTCGGAGTGTTTTTCCAAATGTCTGAACATATCTAGAACAGAAGAAATAAAAATTCCGTTTATATACATAAGATTTCGCTCTTTAATTGCAAACAGAAGGTGAAGATACAGGGTATCAATGCCTTTCCCTAGATTCATCACCTCTACAGGAGTAGTCCAAATAAATGGTATCATCCATTTTATAGATCTCATACCTCCGGAAGTTCCTGCACATATTGGTTTTCCGCCTTGAGTATATCCCGCTATAACCATATCGGTTAGTGATAAGCCTTTGCCATAGGACCAGCTGCTTTTAAAATTATTATAAAGAATTCTCTGTATAAGCATGCTCATTACTTCAGATACAGCAGAAAGTGAACTCTTCGTGACTGGGATATATTTTTGTTTGCCTGTAGTTCCAGAGGACATTCCATAGAATTTTACTTCTTCCGCTACCAAGATGTTTTCCTCACCTGAGCACATTCTGCTAATATATTGTTCATAGTCCTTGTAAGTGCATAGAGGAACTTTCTTTTTATAATCCTCCACGCTGTGAATATTTGAGAAGTTATATTTTTTTCCAAATTCAGTGCTGCAATTTCTTGAAAGAGTTTTATTAAGTACTTCAGTATTTCGGCTAAAAGCATTTTCAGTATCTTTGTTAAATTTTTTCTCTGAGAATTTAGACACTTTTACAAAGGAATAGGACATCGCTTTGCCTAGTATGTTCGTACTAAAACATCTCCTTTTTATTAATCACTTATCATTATATGTACGGAAGCTGAAATTTGTGAAGAAATACTATTAGGAAACTCTTATAAGATATACACTTGGACTTTATGGAAAATTGTGCTATAATATGATGCGAATTGAAAAAACGTGCCGATAATAGCAAACCCATCGAAAGGCGGGGACGCAAAGCCGTGGGTCTAAAGGATGCATAATCCTATGATTGCCAGGTTGCCGAAGTACATAAATAAAAAAATACCAAGGGCGACGTTTAATCATAGTCTACCTTGGTATTTTTTGAGTTCTTATTTATGGCTTTCAAAAGTACTCGGCAGATTATATATGTAAATGGAGGTGAGTCTATATCAACATCTTAGACAATCAGTTTACATCATTTAAAAGACTAAAAATCTGCAACAAAAATAAGGAGTAAAGTTTGGAGGCGTTTTAATGTTTAGAAATGTATACATAAAAGGTGTAGGAAGCTATCACCCTAAAAGAATAGTTGATAATGAATATTATGCCAATCACTTTAGGAAATACGGTATGGAAGAGCATGCTATTGGTTTAATGGAGAAGGTTGGAAGAGAGACAAGAACTCTTGCAGAAGAAAATGAGACAAGCATAACGATGGGCGTTGAAGCTGCAAAAAAGGCTCTAAAAAAAGCGAAGCTTGAGCCTAAGGATATTGATGCAATTATTTCTGTTTCAGATACTCCAGAATACCTGACTCCATGCTGTGCATTAATACTAAAAAATATGCTTCAGGCTAAGAGTGTTACAAATGTATTTGATATAAACAATGATTGCATTGGTATGATCACAGGAATAGATATAGCTTCTAGATATTTAAAAACTGATAAGAAGTACAAAAGAATTCTAGTAGTAGGCTCAATGCACATAAGTCCTTTTGCTAAGGAAAATGATTTAGTTGTTTATGGATGTATTTCAGATGGAGCAGCAGCTGTAGTCCTAGAGGTAAGGGAAGAGCAGGAGGAAAGAGGATTTTTAGGCTCTAGAATGGATACTGATGATACCTATAATGAAACTATAAGGTTCCCTGCATGCGGTTTGTCTAACATACCTAACAAGGATATAGAGCCAGACGAAAAGAAGATGGAGTGGAATCCTTTTGACTTTAGCTTCCTTTCAGAAAAGTGGTCGGAATTAATAATTGGTCTCTTAGAGGAAAATGGATATACAGAAGAAGATGTTACACATTATTTCATGTCTCAATTTTCAAAGTTTGATTTAGGATTGACTATGGAGAAATTGGGCGCTTCTTTTGAACAGGCGACTTTTGTTGGAAATAAGTACGGATATACAGGCTGCACAAGCCCCATTATGGCATTGGATGACAGGCTAAATAAAGAGCAATTTAATAAGGATGAAATTTCAATATTTTGTTCAGTAGCAGGTGGATATACCATGGCAGCATTATTATATAAATGGTAAAAAAGTAAACAAGCATACTGAAGCGAAGGAGGATGTATATGGAAAAATCCGCAAGTATTTTAGTTGATTATCAAAAGAGAACTTTAAAATTTGTTTTAATTATTTATTCAATAAGCGCCTGCTTAGCAGGAGGATTGTTTGCATTTATGAAGTATATTGGCTTATACAGCGAAATGAGCTGGACTCCTATTTTAGGACTAATGGGGTTGGTTTTAATTGAACTAATAACCTTTAGGCTTATGTATAAAAACATCATGAAGGATGAGAAGAATTGGAATAGAAAGCTAATTGTGCTTAAAGCTGTTATATTACTGATTTCTTATACTAATTATATGTATATAACTCTTTTATTCCCATCTAAGGAGCTATGGATAAGTGTTTTTTATTTTGTAATCCTTGGTGCTATGTTTTTAGATACAAAGATGAATATAATATCATTAACAATAAGCATAATGTGTCAAATAGCTTTGTTTTTATTAAACCCAGTAGCGCTTCCAGATAAGCAAGTGCTTGTTAGAGAGCTAATTATAAGAGCTGTAGATATAAGCCTTGTTTCATTTGGTATCTTTATCTTTACCTTGTTTTCAGCCAGACTTCTTAAGGAGGTTGAGGAAAATCAGAATATACTGAGCGAAAAAAATAACAGTATATCAATGCTGTTTAATAAGATTTCTGAATTTTCAAAGGCTCTCTTAAGTTCTAGCGATTCATTAACAAATATTATAGAAGAAGAAAATAGTTCCATGCAAGAAATCGCAGGTGCTAGTATGGCCGTAAGCGAGGATGCAAATGAAATGCTGAATAATTCTCATAGAAGTAGACAAATTCTTGAAACTCTTCTGGATATAAATAAAACAGCATCTTCAAAAATTAAAGAAACTGAGGCAATTTCTGAGGAGCTGATGGAAGCTTCCAATAGCAATGAGAAATCTGTAAAGAATGTGCTTGATATTATGAATGGCGCAATGAAGAGTATAGTAATAACTTCAGAGGCAACTAAAATTCTAAAAGAAAAATCAAGACAAATGGATGAGATACTTTCAATGATTGGTGATATTGCCGACCAGACAAACCTTCTTGCACTAAATGCAAGCATTGAATCCGCAAGGGCAGGGGAAGCTGGAAGAGGTTTTTCAGTTGTTGCAGAGGAAGTTGGAAAACTAGCTGAACACAGCAGAAAGTCTTTAAGTGATGTAAGTGTTATCGTTAATGAGTTTAAAGAAAAAACATCACAGGTAGAAACACTTATGGTAGACAGCAATGAAAAGATAGAGTTTGGAAATAAGATTTTGAGTGAAACAGTTTCTAGTGTAATGAACATGCTAAATAAGCAGAAACTATCAGGTGAGAATATCAAAGAGGTTAATCAACTGATGACTAACCTGTTAGAAGAAACAAATAATGTTGTAGCCTTTAATTCAAACATAGTGGAGACAACAGAAAATACACTAAGCAGATTTGAAACAGTAACAAAGTCAGTAAATCAAACTGCCGCTGTAAGCGAAGAGATTGCTGCGAGCGCAGAAGAATTAAAAAATACTGCCATTGAAATGAATAGTTTGATAAAGTAAAAAAGGTGCTGCGGATTTTATAGTCTGCAGCACCTTACTTTGTCTAATGGGCGTAGCATGTCTTATTCATTATATACACAAGACTACAATTATAATATTAACTATAACATTTCAGATAGAGCTTGTGCTGTTTTAAAGTCTGTTATAAGTACATTTATTAGTTCTCCTCGTGCGGCGCCAAGTATGGAAGAAAGCTTTTCTGGGCCACAGCCAACCCCAATACGAATAGGAATGCTCTTATAGCTTTGCAAATCTATGGATAACACTCGGTCATTTAAACCGCTATCAATTATTTTTCCGTTTACATCAAAATAATGTGTACATATCTCCCCTACTGCATTTTTACTCTGAAGAATATAGGATTCTGATTTCGATATGAAATTTTTTTGCACAAAGTTAGATTTATCAGACATATCTCCAATACCAACAATTGCTATAGTACAAGACTTCATGACATCGTATACGCTAGAAAAAAAGCTTTCATTCATTAGAGAATCACGGAGCTTTTTGTTTTCTAAAATAATAGGAGCATACATAAAACATGGCTTTGCATTTAGAACTTCTGAGGAGTGAGCCACAATATAATCTGAATTAATATGGGATTCATCAGCATTAAGTCCGCCAACGAGTTGTGTGACTGTAAGATTCTTTTTATCCATTGGTCGAAGATTTTGTACTAGAGAAGACAAAGCTCTTCCCCTGGAGAAGCCAATTATATCATTAGCCTTTAAGACGCGTTCAAGGTAGGAGGAAGCTGCAGCTCCAAGGAATTCGTTGATTTCACCATCAGCATTATTTACAATAATCATCTCATTTAGCCCTAAAAGGGTTTCTAATTCAATTTCCAAATCCACATTTTGATTATCATATTCTTGTATAACGATTTTTACAATTCCTGTTTCAAGACACTTTTTAAGAATTCTATTAACTCTTTGCCTAGACGTGGACATTTTTTTTGCAATCTCATCTTGAGTCATTCCTAACTTGTAATAGTAGTAGGCAACCTTTGTATACTCATTTCTTATATTTATATCTTGCACAGTATCACCTTCCAAAATATGTTAAATTAGGCTTTTATTATACCATCTTATTATTAGTGCGTACAAGCTTATTGAGTTATATTTTTGTTAGTATTTAGAAATTAGGAGTTTAGAAATAATAGGCTAAATAATTTATTAAAAATAAATACAAGAGTAATGTTCTGTTACAAACGCTCATATAATGTACAAATGTAACATTTAAATATGTTTCTTTAAGCCTGTTATAGGGGAGCAAGCAGCTTGCAATATATTAAAACACTTTATATGTTAAAAACTTTACAGTCTATAATACATTTAAAAGAAAGGAAGTTGATTCAACATGGCAAACAAAGTACATCGTCTAAATCACGTATTCAGAGAGGATAAGAGAACATTTATCATGGCTATGGACCATGGAAACGGCTTTAATGTACTTCCTGCAATGAAGTATCCAGGAAAGATAATAAGCGAGGTAGCAAGAGCAGGAGCAGATGCATTTTTAGCAACAGTTGGACTTGCGGAAAAATTCGCTGATGATTTTCATGGCAAGGGCATTATTTTAAGACTTGACGGTGGTTCATCATTTTTAGGTTCTAAAGATAAGCCTCTTCAAGCTGTAGTAAATGTAGAAGATGCAATTAGGCTTGGAGCAGACTCCGTAATAAGTATGGGGTTTCCTGGCTCTAAGTGGGAAGATCAAACCTTAAAGAAT
Organism: Clostridium swellfunianum; assembly: GCF_023656515.1. Taxonomy (NCBI): domain Bacteria; kingdom Bacillati; phylum Bacillota; class Clostridia; order Eubacteriales; family Clostridiaceae; genus Clostridium; species Clostridium swellfunianum. The sequence goes on along the minus strand of NZ_JAMOFV010000006.1, from coordinate 1,525,105 downwards.
TTATCTAGAAATATTCTTGACTGCAACAAATGGGGAATTCCTCTAACTGCAGAGATGCTTCCAAGAGGCTTTGAAGGCGGAGAAGATTCACGTACTCCAGCTAATATAACCTTTGTATGTCGCATGGGTGCGGAAATGGGGGCTGATATCATAAAGACTGAATATACTGGCGATCCTGAAAGTTTTAAGGAACTCTGTGAGAGTGTATATGTTCCGGTAGTTATATTAGGAGGCAGTAAAAAGGTATCAGAAGAAAAGCTTCTTACCGAGATTAAGGAAGCCCTTAGTGCAGGTGGAGCGGGAATCGCAATGGGGAGAAACATATGGAATCATGAGAATCCTGCTCGATATGCCAGTGCAATAGCTAGACTTATTCATGAAGACTGTAGCGTTGAATCAGCTTTAAAGGAATTAAATAAAAAATTCTAGGAGAATAAAATGAGGCGTGAAGACTGGTTATCTTTATGCTTTTACAGGAGGGTATTATGTCTAACACATATAGAGTTGCAATTATAACTGATGAGAAGAAAATAGAAATCACTGAAAAGGAACTTAAGCTGCCTGAAGGCAGCCAGGTTCTCATAAAGGTAGACAGCTGTGCTATTTGTACACTTGAGCAGAGGATATTTAACGGTGTTATGAAACGTTATCCTTTTGCTGGTGGTCACGAGGCTTCAGGTACAGTAGTTGCAGTTGGCAGCAAGGTAAAAAGTCTTAAGGCAGGAGATAAAGTTGCAGCAAGACTCTTAACAAGTTGTGGAGAATGTTATTACTGCAGAAGTGGACATGAAAATCAATGTGTTATATCCTTTATAGCGAATATCCATGAAGGAGTAGGAGGACCTGGTGGCTTTTCAGAATATATGATGATTGATGCAAAAGCTCTTTATAAGATGGCTGATGATTTGGATTTAACTTATGCAGCATTATCTGAACCATTAGCCTGCTGTGTACACAGCATTAACAATGCAGATATAGAACTTGGTGATGATGTAGTTGTTATAGGAGTTGGAATCATGGGAGCTTTTCATATTCAGCTGGCCAAACTTAAAGGTGCACGTGTTATAGCCTGTGAAGTTGATGAAGACAGATTGGAAATAGCAAGAAAAATGGGTGCAGATATCTTGATTAATTCTAAAGAAGTTAATGCAGCTGATAAGGTTAAAGAGTTTACAGATGGTAGGGGAGCTGATGTTGTATTCTGTACGGCTGCTATACCGCAATTAGCTGCAGATAGTATTCAAATGACTGGAAAGACAGGGCGCGTTATAATGTACTCTTCCTTCCATCCCAATAAGCCTGTTGAGTTAAACGTTAACAATGTGCATTCTACAGAAATGAATATTACGGGAGCTGTAAATGCAAACACACGTGATTTCTTAGCTGCGACAAGATTGCTTTCATACAAGATGATAGATCCATCACTGCTTGTTTCAGACATTGTGCCTCTTGAAAATATTGAATATGCTTTCGAGCAGGCAATAGATCCAAAAACCTATCGTATTATAGTTAAAATGTAGGCCGTTTCTTCATATTAGTATTGCCGGAACGAAAAAACTTTCGGCATACTTATTGAAGGAAGGAGTTGCTGAGCTGATATATAATGGAGTAAATTGGGGCTGAAAATAATTAGGTGATAAGCGCAGTAGAATGCGTTTACCAATATATTTATCCATGCAAATGACTTCGGGTGTCTGCTTCAAGGTAAAAACTGCAATCATAATAATAGTAAAAAGGGGAGAGGGGTTATGTCAAACAATCAAAACGGCAAACTAGGATTACTAGACAGTTCAACTATTCTTATCGGCGGTATGATAGGAAGCGCAATTTTTTCTCTTTCAGGTATGACAATTTTAAATGCTGGTCCTGCTTCAATTTTATCTTGGATTATTGCAGCTGTAATTTTATTTGCTTACGGTCTTCAAACAGCTGAACTTTCATCTATTTATCCGCGTTCAGGAGGCATATTTGTATTTCCAGCAAAGTCACTAGGCAAAAATGAAAGGCAAGGCAGAATATGGGGTTGGATTTCAGCTTGGGCGTATCTTTTTGGGTGCTGGGCAGGAGCTGCTTTTTCAGCAATTTATGTAAGTATTTATCTTGGTGTTGGTTTCCCAGCTCTAGGAAAATATCAAATACCTCTTGCTATAGCTGCAGTTGTTGTGTGTGGATTACTAAACCTGGTGAATATATCTATTACAGGTAAAGCTAATACAATACTTACAATCGGTCTTGCTGCCACAATGCTTATATTTATTGTTATTGCGTTGTTCAGTGGCAAATGGGATGCAGGAATGCTAAGTCCATTCTTTACTCAGGGGGTTGAAGGTACGTGGGGATTCATGAGTGCTATTCCAATTGCGATGGTAGCTTATGGCTCAATAGTAGCTGTTGCATTTATGGTAGGAGAGATTAAAGATCCTAACAAGACAGTTCCTAAAGCTATGACAATAGCTATGGTTGTTGTTGTTACACTTTATATTCTAGTTATACTTTCAGTATTAGGACTTATTTCCTCGCAGTTCTTGCAAAAAAATCCTGGCATGGCTTATATCCCGCTATATGCTGCTGCATTTACAAAACTGCAGGCTATTCCATGGTTAGCAAAGCTTATATCAATATCAGCTGTTTTGGCACTCATAACAACAATTCTTGTAGTTATGACTTTATCAGCTCGTGCTCTTCAAGCATCTGCTGAAAGCGGAATTCTACCTAAGTTCCTTGCGAAGAACAATGAAAAAACAGGTGTTCCAGTAAATGCTCAAATAATTGTCATACTTATTGTTGGAATAATTTCTGCGTTTCCAAGCTTTACTAATTTAATCGTAAATCTTGGTTCTTTATGTAATGCAGTAGTAGTTGCAATAGTTTGTTTAACTGTTGTTGCGGCTCGCAAGAAAAATCCATCGGCACAAGGCTTTAAAGCTCCTGGTGGGAACATTCTTCCTGTTATAACTTTAATCGTTATCATAGCTGCATATATTCCTGGCATTCTTAGTGGAGGCTGGAAGCTTTGGGCGTGGACAGCTGGATACTTCTTAATTGGCATGATTATTTACTTTATTAGCACAAGAAAACTAGATTCATAAAATTTATATATTATTGGTATTCATCTCATAAATATAACCCTTTCATTCTGCCATGCAGTCAAACTGCATGGCGGAATTATTAAGTAAAGAAAAGGAGTCGATTACTGTGAGATATATTAGCGGAAATGATTTCATTATGAAAAACACCTGCGTTGCTTTCGGTAGCTTTGATGGTGTGCATACTGGACACCATGCAGTAATAAATAGATTAATTGATGCATCAAAAGAGAGACTTACTTCTGTTGTTTTAAGCTTTGAATATGATGAATCACTGCTCAAGGATAGAAAAGTTCTCTCTACCGAAGAAGAAAAGCAATATCTTTTAAGCAAGAATGGTCCCGAGGTTATGATTTCATATAAAATTAGTGAGGAAAATAAAGATATTTCAATTGAGCAATTTATTAAAGATATTTTACTTGATAAGTTAGGGGCGCAGGTTATTGTTGCAGGAGAGAACGATAGTAATATTTGTGTGCTGAGAGAATGTGCACAAAGATATGAGTATAAGCTTGTTGAGTGCGGTACTGTATTAACCGATGATGAGCCTGTAACATCGAGGCGTATTATAAAGGAGCTTGAAGAGGGAAATCTTCAAAAAGCAAATGAATTGCTCGGACATCCATACCTTCTCATGGGTAAGGTTATGCATGGTAAGGCTCTTGGCAGAACCGTTGGCATGCCAACAGCTAATCTAGGGTATGGCGAGCATAAGCAGCTGCCCACATATGGAGTTTATGGAACGCTTTCTGAAATTGAGGGTGAAAAAGTAAAAGGTCTTACCAACATTGGAAAGAGGCCATCTGTTGATAACTATAATTATGTCACAATAGAAGCTTTTCTTCTTGATTTCTCAGGAGACTTATATGATAAGACAATAACTCTTGAAACTCATGTATTTATCAGAGGAGTTAAAAAATTTAATAATCTTGATGAGGTTAAAGCGCAAGTTAATAATGATATAGAATCAATTAGAGCTTATTTAGATGGAATATAAAAGTCAATTTTAAATTATATGTTCAAATGGGGGGATGGCATTGAATCCGTTATTATATGTAAGAAAAGAGCCCTATAAGCTGTATATTAATGGTGAATTTACAGCGTCTGAATCAGGTAAAACTTTCGATATTATAAATCCAGTAAATAATGAACCGTTTGCAAAAGCTTATAAAGGCGGTACTGAAGATGTGCAAAAGGCCATACTTGCTGCACGCAAAGCCTATGATGAAGGTCCATGGGGGAGGATGTCAGCAAAAGAAAGAAGTAAACTACTTATTAAAGCTGGACAAATCCTTTCTAAAAGGGTTGAAGAGTTTGCAGTAATTGAAACGTTGGAATGTGGAAAACTTTTTATGAGTGCACTATATTATGAAGCACAGATGAGTATTGATGCCTTTGAGTACTTTGCAGGCAAAGCTCGCTGCCTTGAGGGTAAAGTGGTTCCTTCTGAGGTCGGGCACTTAAACTACGTACTGTGGCAGCCTTGTGGAGTAGTTGGAGAAATTCTTCCTTGGAATGGTCCCATGATGATGGGGTGTCAAAAGGTATGTGCCATACTTGCTGCAGGCAATACTGTTGTTATTAAGCCATCATCCTGGGCTTCACTGAGCATGCTTCTAATTGCTGAAGTTTTTCATGAAGCTGGATTCCCACCAGGTGTTGTAAATGTTGTTACTGGTTCTGGTAGCGAAGTAGGAGATGAACTAGTAAAAAGTCCTCTAGTAGATATGGTATCCATGACTGGAGGAACAGAGGTAGGAAAACAGATTATAGGCAGATCTAAGGATACAGTAAAGGATATTGCATTGGAGCTTGGAGGAAAAAGCCCAAACATAGTTTTTGATGATGTCAATATAGATGAGGTTGTTAAATGGGCAAGAGCCGGCTTTACTTTAAATTCTGGTCAAGTGTGTGTATCCGGTACAAGATTGATACTTCACAAAAATATATATGAAGAGTTTATAACAAAACTAAAAGTAGAATGTGAGAAATTTATACCTGGCAATGGATTTGATTATGAAAAGGGTGTAAATTTCAGTACTTTGATTTCAAAAGAACACGCAAATAATGTTTGGAGTTATATTGAAAAAGGCAAATTAGAAGGTGCAAGGTTAGTCATGGGTGGAAAACCATATATTGATGATGAACTTTCAAAAGGTAATTTTGTGCCTCCCACAATCTTTACAGATGTAACGCAAGATATGACAATATTCCAAGAAGAAATATTTGGACCAGTCTTATGTATAACACCTTTTGAGACAGAGGAAGAGGCTATTCAAATTGCTAATTCCACGAAATATGGATTGGCTGGTGCCGTATTCTCTACAAATATTAAACGAGCTTTAAGAGTAGCGGAGAAGATAAATGGAGGACAAATTTACGTTAATACGTATTTCAGCAAGGGTATGATAGAATCTCCTGGCACTGGATGGAAGGAAAGCGGAATAGGTGTGGCAGGTATTTATAAATATATGATATCAAAGACAGTTTTTATTGACATGATTGATGACAGTGCACCACCTATGTAAGTTTGCCATAGTCTAAATAGCGTAATTGAAAGGAGAGATTTTTTTTGTCAGTACTTAAAGCAGTGCATTATATAAATCAGTTTTATGCAGGCCTTGGCGGTGAAGCTATGGCAGATACAGGTCTATGCGTTTTGGAAGAAAAGAAAGGACCAGCAATTGGATTAGAAAAGCTTTGGAAAGGCGAGATGGAAATAGTAAAAATAATCGCATGTGGAGACAATTATATTAATAATGATGAAAACTTCCAAAGTATCCTTCCACATATTAAAGAGATTATAGAAAAGGAAAAGCCTGATGTGTTTATTGCTGGACCGGCATTTAATGCAGGACGTTACGGAGTAGCTTGTGCAAAGATATGTGATTATGTTAGAAAGGAATTTAGTATACCAAGTGTAACGGCAATGTGGCATGAAAATCCTGCTGTAGCTATGTATGTGCAAGACAATTATATTGTAGCAACTACCGAAACAGCTGCAGGTATGTCAAAATCTCTGCCTGCCTTGGCAAAGCTTTCTCTAAAGCTTGCAAGGCAAGAACTCATAGGACCAGCGAGGCTTGAAGGGTATATTAGGACCGGGCATAGATACAATGAATACCATGAAAAAGCGGGTGCTGAAAGAGTAGTTGATATTTTAATAAAAAAGCTTAATAATAAGCCATACACTACTGAGGTACCTTTGAGAGGATTTGAGAAGATTGCTCCTGCTGCAAAGCTTGAAAATCTCGAAAACGCAGCAATTGCACTTATCACAACAGGTGGACTTGTACCTGTAGGGAATCCCGACAAGATAAAACAGGCATTTGCAGTTACTTATGGAAGATATGATGTGGAAGGAATTGAATCGCTCAATAAAGGAGTATATGAGTCAATTCATGGAGGATATGATACTACCTTTGCCACAGCTGACCCCAATCGCCTTATTCCCTTAGACGAAATGAGAGTTCTAGAGAAGGAAGGAATAATAGGAACAGTATATAGATATTTCTTTACGACCTGTGGTGTAGGGACTAATATTGAAAGCAGCAAGGCTATGGGAAGAAATATAGCAGCTGAATTGAGAGAGGCTGGTGTAAGTGCTGCTATTTTAACTTCTACCTGAGGAACTTGCACACGTTGCGGCGCAACGATATCAAAAGAAATAGACAGGGCAGGAATTCCTAATGCACACATAACAGCTTTTACGTCAATAGCTTTTAATGTAGGAGCAAACAGAATTATATTCGGAGGAGATTTTACTTCTCCAGTAGGTAATCCTGCTCTCCCTCTTGAAAGAGAAAAGGTATTTAGGCGAAAAATTTTGGAAAAGGCATTAGAAGCAATAACAAATGATATACAAGGCCCTACTATATTTGAAGTTGATGAAAGCAGGGAGGGGTAGAGGAATGCAGCTTATAAGACAGTATTTTAATATAAAGGATGTATTATGGGGAGATAGAACCTTCCTATTAAATGGTATTCTCACTATTTGCAAGCAGGATTTAAAAGACCATGTCAGAAATCTTTTCAAGGCTGTTGAGGATGTTGATTTTGAAATCGTGAAGCCGGGAGAAAATACCCGTATTATACATCTTCTTGATACTCTTCAGCCTATGTATAAAATAGAAGGAAGCGGTATTCAGTATTCAGGTTTTTTCGGAAGCCCAATTACAGTTGGGGAAGGCACTACAAATCTTCTCAGGGGTTTTAGTGTTATGGAAAGTGCAGCACTGCCCTGGGAAGAGTCAAGCGCAAGCAGTGGGCTTCTCTACCCGAGAGATGCTATTATGGATATGTCAGGGCCTATATCTGGTTTTACGCCTTTTAGTGAAACCATTAATCTTGTTATTTTATATAAGCTTACAAAGGATAAATCATCTATAGAGTATGATAATGATATACGGCTTATTGGAATAAAGATATCTAGCTATTTAGCATCCCTGACAAAAGATATGCTGCCAGACGAAAAAATCTATTATACAATTGATGACATCAATCCAGAACTTCCGAGCGTTGTTCTTGTATGGCAGTGTCAAAATCAGGGACCATACGCAAACACATTTTTATACGGTCAAAGTATCGACAATCTTGTGCCTACATTGCTGCATCCCAATGAACTTTTAGATGGCTGCGTTGTAAGCGGAAACTATGTATGGCCGGCCTTTAAGGTGCCAACTTACCTCCATGTAAATCACCCTATAGTTATGGAATTGTTTAAAAGTCACGGTAAAACTTTGAATTTCCGTGGAGTAATATTCTGCCGCAGTCATAATCCAAGCAACTGGCATAAGGAGAGATGCGCCAACTTCAATGTAAAGCTGGCAAAGTATCTAAATGCGGACGGGCTTATTATGGCATGGGAAGGCGGAGGCAATGCTGCAGTTGATGGCATGCTTACTATTCAATGCGCAGAGAAAAAAGGCATAAAAGCCTCTGCTATAACCTTCGAGTTTGGTGGAGTTGACGGAACAGAAGGAATACTTCTAGTTGATGATGTTCCAGAAGCTGATGCTATTATAAGTGGTGGTTCTATCGAAAAGCATTATAGGCTTCCACAGGTTACCAGAGTGGTTGGAGGAGATGTTCTAAGACTTGATAAGGAATCAGGTGGATATTTCCCACCTTCTGATGATGAAATAGAGTTTGACAACACCACCCATCTTTATTTATCTGGAAATCAATCGGGATACAGCAAGCTTTTTGCTGAATCTTACTAAAACATTAAAAAACTCATTGCTCTACTCTTTGGAAAGACTTGAGTTTTAGAAAATAGTTTATTCAAGAAATATTGCAGAGAAAATATAAACACCATGATTTCAATAATGAATATAGTTGATATAAGAAGGTGCTGCGGATTTTATAGTCTGCAGCACCTTACTTTGTCTAGTAGCTATAGCATGCTATAATTGTATTACCCATTGCAAATGCATACTAATATAAGGTCTGAAAAGGTTAAAAGACAATAGAGAGGAGAATATAAATGCAAAAAAACAATAAATGGAGCCATTGGCTAATAAAAATACTTACGTTTTTATTTTTAATAACCTTATCAGGATGTCAAACAACTAAAATAGCAACACAGCCGCAGACACCAAATACAAATGTTTCTGTTCCTAAAGAGTCAACATCTGTAAGTGAAGCTCAAAAGGAACAGCCAACAAATAAAACGGAATCAGCTGCGGTTCAAGTAAAGAAGGGACAAAATTATTCAACTAAGGATGAAGTAGCTGCCTATATTCATGAGTTCAAGGAGCTTCCACCAAATTTTATTACGAAGAAAGAAGCTGAAAAGCTGGGTTGGGATAATTCAAAGGGAAACCTTTGGAAGGTAACGGACAAAAGGTCTATTGGTGGAGATACTTATGGCAATTTTGAAGGGCTTCTGCCTAAAGCAAATGGACGTAGGTACTATGAATGTGATATCAATTATAAGGGTGGCTATCGAGGAGCAGAAAGAATAGTTTATTCTAATGATGGTCTCATTTTCTATACTAATGACCATTATAAAAGCTTTAAGAAGCTTTAATAGGGAGGCGCTAAAATGAAAGAAATTCTTTTAAATGGGGATAAAATGCTTAACAAAGCTTCAACTCATGCTTATTTAAAACAAGAATTAGCTTTGCCTGATTATTATGGTGAAAATTTGGATGCCCTGTGGGATTGTCTAACAACAGATTTTTCCCCTAAAAAAATTATTATCTGTAAGCCAGAGGCTATACTAGAGCAGCTAGAAGATTACGGAGAAGCTATAATTAATCTATTTGAGCAGGCTGCAGAAGAAAATGAAAACATAAAGGTGTATATAGAAAGGGACAATGGTATCTAAGACCATTGTCCTTTTTTAGGCTTTATATAAATACTTGAGGGATACAAATATATTCTAATTATTGAAGGTGTTTTGTATAGCACAAACAATTTTTAGCTCTGCTTAAACTTTACTGTATATGTTTATGAGATACTCTACCACTTGTTTACAACTTTTTCTGCGAAGCCAAGAAAATTTTTAACCTGTATTTCTTCTCCGTTATCTAATACAACTCTTCCAGTAAACAATCCAAAAATTTGATGTTGAAGAGATTTTAAAACTAGTATATTTGTGTTTGAATTTCTATCAATGATTGGTTGAAAATCCATTTCAAATCTATTATCACTGCTTGTAAATTTCCAAGGTTTTAAATAATCATCCTCTGGAATATGAAATTTAACATCTGCTAGCTTGTGAGCCTTGTTATCGTAGAACACTACATTCTCAGTTGCCTTGTTATTATCGCCAAAGCCATATCCAATATTAAAGCCAAAAGGGATATTGGATATGGACCCTGAGGCAGAGCCCCAATACCAAGTGTTTGAATATGTCCAAACGCCTCTTCCCCAGTCTAAAACTCCAAAGGAATTTTTGCGTTCAAATAATACTTTCTCATCCCCAAAATAAAGTTCTCCAGAAGCATCCATGCAATTTATCTTATGATTATAATAAAAGGCTTTTTTATCCTTGTTAAATGGAGTTGCAATAACCATCGTATCCATAGCATCAGGCTGGTGAAGTGTTATTTCGCCTTTTAAATTAAAACCTTTATGAAAATATGGGCAGTCCACTTTCAAAATTCTGCTAGTGTTGTCCTTTTCAAAGCTTATATAAAGGCCATCTTGAGTTACACTGATGTTTCCGGATTTTGAAGTCTCGGGCATATTATAATTTCCATTAGTCAAAGCTTTTATTTTAGTTTTTGTTACTTGCATTGGTTTATTTAAGTCAAGATAGGTTGCGGAGAGAAGTCCCATATAGCTGTTATCTGCAATAGTTAGAGCAATAGCTTTTTTAGTTTCATGATTTATAATGCAGTAGTAATCCCACTCCTTTATGCGAAATTTATTTGCTCTAATCGCACTTCTTTTATAGTCAAGTATCAAATCTCTTGCCCAGCCTGGATTAGTCAGCGAACCTTCTTCAGTTAAAAGAGGACCTTTCTCTAATATCTCATTTTGCATACTTTAAAACCCCCATATATTTATCAAAGTTATCTATACTTTAATTGTAATGCAATTCTGATATTTTTAAGAACTATGTTTTTTAGCTCTGTATTTTTTTATCAGTATATTGTTTTTTATATTTAGTTGGACTTATCCCTACTCTTTCTTTAAACACTTGATTAAAATAGGACTGGCTATTAAAACCAGAGACTTTGATGATTTGATCTATAGAGTAGTCAGTGGTTTCAAGTAAAAGCTTTGCTACGGATATTCGTTTGCTGATTAGATACTCAATAGGAGACACTCCCATAAACTTTTTAAAGACCCGTACTAAGTAGTATTTACTCATATGAGTAATTGAAGCTAGATAATCAAGATTTAAATCTGAGGAGTAATGAACATCTATATAGTTTTTTATATAATTACATTCCTTGGTAGTCTTTTTTTCAGCTGAAATTACTAGGTCGGATTTTATTCGCCTTTTTACATTTAAAATCAACACTTCTAAAAGGTTTTGACATATCACCTCGTAGTGTTCATTTTTGTTTTCAACTTCATAGAGAAGATTGTTCATATAAGACAACATTTCATGCCTATATCTGCTGTAATTGTGTATGCTGAAAGAGCCGTGGTTTTTTAAATCCTCTTCATTAATAGCTTCAGCTAAGGATATGCCGTCAACTCCAACAACTATATATTCTAAGGGACTAGAATCTTTAGAGGATTCTGTGTGAGCTACGTGAGGGTTTACTATAACTAAATCATCCTCTTTTACAGTAAATATCTTATCTTCTATCCTGAAGCTGCCGCGCCCGCTTACAACATAAAAAAGCTCGGTGAAGGAATGGGTGTGCATTATGCTGTGCCAGTCATAATCATATTTTGATTTTGAAATATAAAGAAACTTAATGTTAATTCTGTTTACGTCGCTATGCTTAAATTCAAATAAACTACTTGACATAGGTTTACCTCACAATAGTTATTATAATTTAATTATATTGCTTTATTATAAATAAACGCAAGATATATAAAAATGATAGCAACATAATTATAGTAAAGGTTTTTCAGCTATCTTATAATTAGCATATAAAAGATAAAGTAGATTAGATTTAAGAAAATAAGCAAGCTATAAAGCTATGACAGATGTAATTGATGTGCAGGTTTAAGGGACAAGACACTGGAACAACGACAAACAAATATGTGTAACTGATAACAAGGAGGATAATATGAGCAGAGAATACAAAAATGGGCAAGTTACTATACCAACAGATATGGATGTAGTGCCTCAGACTTTAGAATTAATGAAAAAATGGGGAGCTGACGCTGTTCGTGATTGCGATGGAACAGAATTTCCACAGGAATTGAAGGATACAGGAGCTAAAATTTACTCCACTTATTATACAACACGTAAAGACAACAAATGGGCAAAAGCAAATCTTGATGAAGTTCAACAGATGTATCTTATGACGCCTTTTTACACAGCAGTGGAAGAAAAACTTGAAATCCATCTAATGAAGGGTCTATATCCAGATATGCTAGAAGTTAATGCAAAAGATTATAGACGATGGTGGGAAGTTATAGATAGGACAACGGGAGAAGCAGTAGAGACAAGCCGATGGGAATACGATGAGAAAAAAGGTAATGTAGTAATAAGCTCAATACCTTTCCATGACTATACGGTAAGCTTTCTAGCATATATTATGTGGGACCCAGTTCACATGTATAATGCTGTTGTGAATGATTGGAAGGATGTAGAACATCAGATAACCTTTGATGTGAGACAACCTAAAACACATGAATTTACAATGAAACGTCTTAGAAAATTTATCGAAGACCACCCTTATGTAAATGTAATTAGATACACTACGTTTTTCCATCAATTTACTTTGGTTTTTGATGAACTTGCAAGAGAAAAATTTGTAGACTGGTACGGCTATTCAGCTTCCGTAAGTCCATATATTTTAGAGCAATTTGAAAAGGAAGTAGGCTACAAATTTAGACCAGAATATATAATTGACCAAGGCTATCATAATAATCAGTATAGAGTGCCAAGTAAGGAGTTCAAGGATTTCCAAGCTTTCCAAAGAAGAGAAGTTGCAAAAATAGTAAAAGAAATGGTAGCCATCACTCATGAATATGGAAAAGAAGCAATGATGTTTTTAGGTGACCATTGGATTGGGACAGAGCCTTTCATGGAAGAGTTTACAAGCATGGGCTTAGATGCTGTAGTAGGTAGTGTAGGTAATGGTTCTACTTTGCGTCTAATAAGTGATATACCAGGTGTTAAATATACAGAAGGACGTTTTCTTCCTTATTTCTTCCCAGATACCTTCCACGAAGGCGGAGACCCTGTAAAGGAAGCTAAAGTAAACTGGGTTACAGCAAGAAGAGCAATTTTACGTAAGCCAATTGATCGTATAGGTTATGGCGGATATCTAAAGCTTGCTTGTGATTTTCCTGAGTTTATAGATTATGTAGAAAGTGTGTGCAATGAGTTCCGTGAGCTTTATGAAAATATTAAAGGCACCACACCACATTGTGTAAAAACTGTAGCAGTATTAAACAGCTGGGGAAAAATGCGTGCTTGGGGAGCTCATATGGTTCACCATGCTTTATATCAAAAGCAAAATTACAGCTATGCTGGAATTATAGAAGCTTTATCAGGAGCACCTTTTGATATGAAATTTATTAGCTTTGATGATATAAAATCAAATTCAGACTGCCTAAATGATATAGATGTAGTTATTAATGTAGGCGATGCTGATACAGCTCATACAGGAGGAAATGTATGGGAAGATGCTGATATCGTAGCTTCTATAAACAGATTTGTTTATAACGGCGGAGGCTTTATAGGAGTTGGAGAGCCTAGTGGTCACCAGCATCAAGGCCGTTTTATACAGCTAAGAAGCGTATTAGGCATAGAAAAAGAAAATGGATTTACTCTTAACTACGATAAGTACAACTGGGAAGAACATAAGAATCATTTTATTTTAGAAGACTGCACTAAGGCTGTAGATTTTGGAGAAGGTAAAAAGAATATCTATGCTTTAGAAGGAACCAACATACTTTGCCAAAGAGAAAAGGAAGTTCAAATGGCAGTGACAGAGTTTGGCAAGGGAAGAGGAGTATATATAAGCGGCCTTCCATATAGCTTTGAAAATAGCCGTATCTTATATCGAAGCATTCTATGGAGTACTCATGATGAAGCAAACCTTAAAAAATGGTTCAGCACAAACTTCAATATAGAAGTACATGCTTATGTAGATAACGGCAAATATTGTGTTGTTAATAACACCTATGAGCCTCAGTCAACTGTAGTTTATACTGGAGATGGAAAGAGCTTTTCATTAGATATGCAGGCTAATGAAATTAGATGGTATGAAATATAGGACGAGACTTCTATAGTTTTTATGATTGCTGAATAAATTTATTTATATATCAACTTAATTAAAGATGCAGATAGGTTTGCAAATTACAAATCTATCTGCTTTTTTATAGGTGTTAATATACTTTTATTTCCCTGAAATTGTTGCACCTGAAATACAGACATATGGCAGTATAGTGTAACCATTGTCTATTCTTTCTTTTGAAATTCCTTTTATATTATTGAAAGCCTCATAGAGATTTCCGGAAACCATTGTTTCACTTATAGGGTATTTGATTTCTCCATTTTCGATATAATAGCTGTTCTTGGCAACTCCTGAGAAGTCGCCATTGGAGCTTGGCTGCCCTCCTGAGAACCTTGAAAGCACTATACCTTTTTCAACACCTTTAATGATATCAGTAAAGTTCTCTGTTCCAGGATCTATGACATAACATTGTCCAGCATTCTTTGCTCTTTCTCGGTTTGTTTTCTTTGCTCCATACTGGCTAAGCATAAAGCTCTTTAGAATTCCTTTTTCGATTATTGCTATATTTTCAGCTTCAAAGCCGTCTCCAGTTACATGATAGCCATCGCTTATTTCTTTTGAAACAGGCCTTGAATAGATTGAGAGTAATTCACTTGCAACCTTTTCGTTTAGTTTATCTTTAAGTATGCTTGTTCCAGATATTAAAGAACCATCACTGAGGAAAATATCAATATATTCATTAATCAAATCGCTGAGGCAGTCCGGAGTTATGATAATATCTCCCTGGAACTTTCCTTCTAAAACCTCTGTATTTAGTTGCTCTACAGACTGCTTTAAAAGAGTCTTGACACTCGCGCAGTCCATCAAGTCTTTTTCTAGCTTAAGCATTGAAGCACCGCTGTAATTAAAGGAGGAACTCTTGTCACCTTCTTTTGCAGCAAACATTGATCCGAAGTTGTATATACCTTTGCTCTCTTTAAAATCCACGCCGTTGGAGTTGACTAAATACATAACGCCAGCATCAAAGGACATAGTGGTATCCATAAGATTTATAACTGGATAAGCTTCTTTAACAGCTGCAATATATCCTTTTAAAAGGCTATACATTCTATCCATGTCAGGCTCGCTGTCTCCTGTAGAAAATTCCTTTGAAGCTTGATAAGGAGCTATATCATAAGCCTCATCAGCATCTGAGTTTAAACATAATTCAAAAACGTTTTTAATAGCTGCCTTTATAGATTCTTCATCAGTTTTATTTATTGAAATGATACCTTTTTTATTATCTTTGATTACTGTAAGGCTTAAGGAAGTATCCAAGGTTGTACGAAGCAGTGAGATTGCTCCGCTTTCTACATTCATTTCATATTTTTTATTTTTGTGTAGAAGACATTGAGCTTTATCAGCTCCATTATTTTTAAGAGAGTTTAGACAGTAGTTTACTATTTCTCTATCATGCATTTTATCTACCCCCTATATTAACTTTGCACTTAAGGGCAGGTCCGCCCATACCTACAGTTATAGGTTGCTTCTTGCCGCACATTCCACCATTTAGCCAAATCATATCATCAGATACCATAGTTACGCTCTTTAATACATCGAAGGCGATTCCCGAGATTGTGGTATCCTTTATAGCTCTTCCAAGCTTGCCGTTTTTTATTTCATAGCCTAATACAATTCCAAACATAAACTCGCTGGTAGTATCAGCCTGGCCATTGTTTGTACTCATAAGGTAATAACCATCTTCTATAGATGCAATCATATCCGAAAGCTTGCTCTTTCCGGGAAGAATCGCAGTGTTTCTCATTCTTATAAGCGGCTCATCATTAAACTGGAAAGCTCTTGCATTGCCTTTTGGAATATCTCCAAAGTGTCTGGCAGTTTCTTTATTGTGCATAAATCCCTTAAGTATGCCGTTCTCTATTATAACAACATCCTCTGCCGTTACCCCTTCATCATCCATGAATATAGGGACAGGACATATATTTCCCTCGTAGGTATGAGCATAGTCTACAAGACTAATCAATGGGCTTGCCACTTGCTTATTTAGATTGCTTCCTGCTACAGAGCCACCAAGTACTAAATCTGCTTCAGTAGTATGACCTATAGCTTCATGGGCAAGAATTCCTGCAAGATTTGCATGAAGCACACACTCTTTTAATCCAGCCTCAGCATATACACCTTCACTTTTATCAATTAAATGCTCATATAGGATGTCAATTTTATTGTATAAATCCTTAGGAGAAAGGAATACATCTTCAAATTGGCCCAGGCCTCCAAAAACCTCATAAAGGCTTATAGGCTCTCCATTCTTGTCTACAGTCATACTAACTATAAAGTTTGTACGAGGTAGAAGAGTGTATAGGTGAGCGCCATCTGAGGTTATAAGAGATCTCTCCATATCAAGACAACGTAAGCTAACAACTCTCTCGCTTAGATTTGGATACTTGGAAGCTATATATGTATCAACTTCCCTTATGAAATTCATAATCTCTTGTTGTAATAATCTACTTTTTTGTGTGCCTAAGTTCTTTTCAAAGGAGCCGGCAGTTCTGTTAAAGAAAGGCTTGTTCCTTTTTTCCCTTGAGTCTAGAAAAACTGCATTTTCGCTAGCTGACTTAATAACAGCCTTTATAGCTTCTTCAGAAGCTTCACTGCTTGAGGCAAAACCCCAGGAGCCATTCTTATAAGCTCTGGCGCTTATACCATTGGTAATATTCTTAGCATTGCCAACCAAATTTCCGTTTAGGAAGGTTATGTTAAGAGAGCTATTCTCCTGAATCCTAAGCTCAGTATATTGAGATATAAAGCTTGAATATTGATCTAGATTTTTCATTATCAAAGTTAATTCCCCCCTTGTATTCCTTTCTTGTACGTAAGAATTAATAATTGTTGCATCCTTTCCAATACAAATATTATATCATTTTACAATAATTAGGCAAACAGTATAGAGTAGTATATTGGTTATTTTGGCATGATAAACATATTAATTTACAAAAATCTCTTATACCTTATTGACAATATACAAGCACCTCTTTATAATACCCGTGCTCCAATATATGGGCTCTTTTGGTTAACTAAATAGCTAATCAAAGTATACGAGAGGGAATTATAAAAAAGAAAGGACAGTTGCATATTATTGGCTTTTGATAAAACCAATAATATATAACTGTCCTAACTGTGATAAATTTAATCGAGTAGCAGAGATTGTCAGAGTTAATGTCAATCTCTGCTGCAACATTTAAATTATTCTATCTCAGTAAGGTATCTCCTCAAGTTTTCAAGTCCAATTGACAAAGCCATTATTGGTTCTTCCATGCCCTCAAATTCAATTGCAATATAGCTGTCGTAGCCTGCTTTCTTTAATGCAGTAAGGCAATGGCGTACAGGAACATCACCATGGCCGATGATGGCACCTCTTAGGTAATTTCCATTTCTTGATTTGAAGAAGCCTTGACCGGGATTTGGTCCCATACAGCTTTTTACATGGAAATCCTTTGCGTGGGCATAAAAGGCGTAAGGAGCAACTCTGCCAACGGCTATGGCTGGGTCTTCGTCTGCGCACAGGAAGTTGCCCATATCTACAAGTAAGCCAAAGTTTTCATGAGCCACAGCGTTCACAAGTTTTTCAACTCTTTCGCTGTCCTGGCTGAAGAAACCATGATTTTCAACTGTTGTCCTTATACCTTTAGCAGCGGCATACTCTGTTACTTGGCGGCAGGCATCTGCAAGTATCGGAAGTGCATCCTCAAAACCCCTATATTTTCTTAAGTTTTGCGGATAGCCGTAAGTTGCATCGTGTCTCACAATTTTTGCCCCTAAAGCCTCTGCTATATCTATCATTCCTTTTACTCTTGAAATCTCTGCATTTACATCACCGTTGCTGCCTGTGAGGAAATCTGCACCAAAGGTAAAGCTAGATATAGGCATATTCAATAGCGCAGCCTCATCACGAAGCTTTTTTGCATATTCCATGGGAGAAGAATCATCATGTGGGCGAATGCTTTCAATTTCTATGGCATCAAAGCCCATTTCTTTTGCTTTACTTATACAGTCAAGCTGTGTTAAAACACCTTTGTTTATAAGCTGAATGTAGCTGTAGGTACTTACTGAAACTTTCATTAACTGAATACCTCCGTCATTCTTTAATTATTAATAACTACTTCATGCCCAGTCCTTGCGGATTCATAAACTGCATCAAGTATGGTCATAAGCTCAATTCCATCCTGAGCAGGGGCCATGCAAGTTATTCCATCCTTTACGCAGGAGACGAAGTGATTGATTTCTTTTTCAAACAGGCCGTTAAAATCCAGATCAGTTTTGGTGCATAACTGAACATTGGACATATAATTATTTATATTCGAGTATATTTCAAGAGATGGATCCAGCTTGGCACCTGCTTTGGTACCAAACAATTCAATCTTGCCTTCATCTTTTTTCAGGTTCAAACTGAAGCTTGCTTCTATGTGAAGTACTGCACCGTTGTCAAAGCGGATCATAGCACTAGCTAAATCCTCAACATCACAAATGTCATTGTCAGTTTTTGAAGCGGCAGAGTAGCCTATAGAGTCCTTAACATCCTTTCTGTCAAATAACTTTTGAAAGGTAGCGCCATAAACAGATACAGGCTTCGGATTTCCAAACAAATACCTTACCAAATCGATAACGTGTACTCCAAGGTCGATTAATGGACCTCCTCCTGAGCGGGACTTATCACCAAACCATCCTCCAGGATTCCCTTTTCTTCTTAAGTAGGTAGCTTTGGCATAATATAAATCGCCGAAATAACCATTGTCTATAAAATCCTGCAGAATTGCACAGTCATTACCGAAGCGTCTAACAAAACCAATCATTAAAAGCTTGCCATTTTTTTCAGCAGCGGCATTCATTTCTCTAGCCTCTTTTGCAGAGGTAGCCATTGGTTTTTCACATAATACGTGCTTGCCAGCGTTAAGTGCTGCGATGGTGCAAGGGGCATGCTGTGAGTTCCAGGTGCATACGCTGACTGCATCAATTTCTTCAAGCTTTAACATTTCATGCATATCAGTAAAGGTTCTTGTAACTCCATACTTTTCAGCCATAGTCTTTAAGCGTTCTTCATTGATATCACAAAAGGCATAAAGTTCAACATTAGGGTTTTTACTGTATGCCTGCAAATGAGTATTGGATATACTTCCTGTCCCTATAATACCTATTTTAATCTTCTTATCCATGCTTTTCACTCCTGTTACTTTATATATTTATCTCATATGAGCTTTTAAAAAATCTACAGCAAGCTTGATATCAGCTTCAGGTTTGTCTCCAACTTCACGTTCGATTGTTAGGAAACCCTTGTATCCAATTTCATCAAGGGCTTTTAAATAGTTTTTAAAGTCCACATCCCCTTTGCCCAGAGGCAGTTCAATAAAGGCTTGACCGGATTTAATTTCATCTTCAATAATGCCGTATATAATCTCCGGATCCTTTACCAAAAGACGTCTGCCATCCTTTGCATGAGTATGAACAATATAATCCTTAAGGGTATAAACTGCAGCTACAGGGTCATCACCTGTTACCATTACAAGGTTTGCAGGGTCCAGATTTACTGCAACACCCTTTGAGTTTAGGCTGTCAAGAAAGCCTTTTAGTACTGCAGCAGTTTCAGGACCTGTCTCAACAGCAAAGTGTGCTTGAAGGCTGTCTGCATAACTGGCAAGCTCAAAGCAAGCTTCCTGCATAATTTTGTACCTGTCGTGATCTGAATCCTGTGGAATAACTCCTATATGCGTAGTAACAACATCGGTGCCTAATTCTTTAGCAAGGTGAAGAATTTTCTTTGACTGCTCAATTAAATGCGGATTTTTCTCAGCATTTCCAAAGCCATGGCCAAGGTCTCCGCAAAGAGCTGCTATTGTAAGTCCATGGGATTTGATAATATCAACAAATTCTTTTTTCTTAGCCGCTGTCAGATTATCAGGAGACATTTCTCCATAGGTAGAATACACTTGAATGCCTTGTGCACCAACCTCTGCAGCTTTTTTTATTGCAGAGGGAATGTCGGTTCTAAACGATTCCAAAATGACGCCGATTGAAAAATTGGACATGATAAAATCTCCCTTAAATTATATTTTTGTTAAGGTCTTTTTAAATATGAAATATACTAAAAAGATTGCTGTTAAATTTGGTTAAATTGACCATCAACTATTTTAATTATATAATGTTAGTAATAAATGTATAGGAAACATTTTGCCTTGAATTAACATTATATTGCTTTTTTTCACTAAGGGGGTGGGCGCTTGCATGCTTTTTACGAGAATCATGTTCATGAAGATTTGGAATTTCCATTTATATTCCATTTAGATACTTTAACACAAAACGGCAGTGATTTTCAAATGCACTGGCACGAGAATCTTGAACTGCTGTACTTTATTGAGGGCAGTGCAATAGTAGCCTGTGATGCCAAACAGCATACTGCCAATACAGGTGATATTGCAGTAGTTAACTTAAACAATCTTCACTGGATTAAGCCGATTACTCCAAAGTGCAGGTATTATTGCCTGATAGTTGACAAGTCGTTCACCGACAGCTTTGACCTTTTTATTAGTGATATTATCTTGAAAAATATAATAAATGATAGCCTTGCAAGAGAGTATTTTGATGTAATTATTCAAGAAATGCTTAATGAGCGTCAGTATTATAAAACTGCTGTAAAATCAACTATTATACATTTATTGGTACATATGTGTCGAAATTATGCAGTACGTGGAAATGTTCTGGAAGAAAGGAGAAAAGGCGAAAATAAGATTGAAAGAATTAAGGCATCAATCAGCTATATAAGAAAGCACTATACAGAGAAATTATCAATAGATGAAATCTGTCATAATATCGGCTATAGCAAATACTATTTTTGTCGTGAGTTTAAGGAAATTACCGGAAAAACTGTAGTGGATTATATTAATTCTCTTCGGTGCAGCTATGCCAGGATACTGTTGGTATCAGCCAAGTATAATGTAGGTGAATGTGCTGATGCCACTGGTTTTAACAATCTGTCTTATTTTTGCAAGACTTATAAGAAGTATATGGGAATGTCACCCTCTGAACAGATCCGTGAAAATAAATTGTAATAAATAGTACCTTCCGTTGCTAGCCTTATTTTAATGAAAATAATCATTAGTCATATATGTGCTGTGAAAGTTTTTCTAGATATCAAAGAACATGCGTGATTTTAACACTATTATTAAACATAATCCAAAACAAAAAGTATGCTTTAAAATTAGCATGCTTTTTATTTTTATCCTTATTGACAAATACCACCCCCCTCTTTATAATACCCCTGACCTAAAATAAGGATACTTTTGGTTAACCAAACAGCTAATCAAATTGAAAAGGGGGAATTATAATGAATTTCAAAATCCTAAAGGCAACCTTTAAAAGAAACTTCATTATGCAGCTGAGAGCCTATCCAAAGGATTTCTTCATTGGAAACACACTAACAGGCATCTACACAGTGCTTTCAGCTTATTTCATGTATCAGCTTTTGTTTAAGGGGAATCTCGATGCCAGCTTTAAAGCTTACTCAGGGACAGGAGATTATATGAGCTATGTCATAGTTGGTACTGCTCTTTATCTGTTTGCTGTAAGAACCTGCCTTAACGTTAGCAGAAGTCTTATAACAGAATTGAGGGAAGGTACCCTGGATAGCTTGATGATTGCACCATTTAACAGAGTTCAATACCTTTGCGGCAACATGCTTCAGCAGACTATAACCACAAGCCTTGAAATCATGGTTATGGTGATTATAAGTCTATTCTTTGGAGCGAATTTTTCCCAGGTTAATCTGCTTTCTTTTATTCTAGGCTTTATAACTTCAATGTTTGCTTATTTTTCATTATCTTTAGTACTTGCAGTAATAATGCTTTATTTTAGAGACACCTATATATCTCAAAACACCCTGTTTGCACTTATGTTTTTAGTCTGTGGGGTTACCTTCCCAGTTGAGTATCTGCCAGTGCCTCTTAGATATCTAGGAACGTTTATACCGGTGACTACTTCCTTTGAAATTATGAGAAACAGCACTATAAGAGGAATGGGAATATTAGGACAGGCAAACTCATTCTTATATCTTATATTTATAAGCACAATATATTGCATTTTAGGCTTTGTGCTGCTTAAAAGGGTAGAAAAAATAGTACTAGAAAAAATATTTGCATAGGGGCGCAACAATTAATAATTGTTGCGTGCACATTAGGAATACAGGAGGGAAAAGTTAATGTTAATTGCGGAAAATCTAAAAAAAGTTTATATACAAAAAACTAAAAAGGGGTTCTTTAAAGCTGACAAAAATACTGTAGAAGCAGTAAAGGGGATTAATTTTAAGATAAACGAAGGGCAAATCGTTGGCCTTCTAGGGATAAATGGAGCAGGAAAAACCACAACTATAAAGATGCTTTCGACTCTTCTAACACCCACAGAAGGAAAAATTACTGTAGATGGCATAGATGCAGTGAAAAACTCTACAGTGGTAAAGAAGAAAATAAACATGGTAGCCGGCGGAGAGAGAATGATTTATTGGAGGCTTACGGGAAGAGAAAATCTTTGGTATTATGGGCAGCTTTATAACCTTGAATACAAGGAGCTTGACAGGAGAATTGACTACTTGATGGAGCTGGTTGGACTTGAGGAAAGTCAGCATATTCCTGTTGAAAGGTATTCAAAGGGTATGAAGCAAAGACTTCAAATAGCCAGAGGTTTAATAAATAATCCAAGCTATATTTTTATGGATGAGCCAACCTTAGGGCTTGATGCTGCTATTGCAAAGGAGCTTAGGGAACATGTAAAGAGAATAGCCTATGCCGAAGGAAAATCCATACTTCTAACCTCACACTATATGCCAGAGGTTGAAGAACTTTGTGAATATATTTATATCATGGACAAAGGCCTTATAATTGCAGAAGGTACACCAAAGAAACTTGCCTTAATGGGAATGGAAGAAAAGGTGCTTTGCATGGAAACCTATATCATTAATAATAATCTCAATGAAGAAATCTTTAAGATATGCGGAAATATTGAGGGCTGCAATATAGAAATAGACGAGAAGAATATGCTTTATACCTTTAAATCAAAGGAAGACTTAAGCAATGAAATCGCAAGTCTATTAATAAAGCACAAAATGCCTATAAAGAGCTTCTATACAAAAGAGCCAAGGCTAGAGGACGCTATTATTAAGCTGTCAAAGGGCGTAAGGATTAATAATCCTTGCGTACAAAAAAGGAATGCAGAGGGGGCTTAACCATGAGATATTTTTTTAAGGTTGTAAAAGCTGAAATGGTGAAGCAGCACAAAAACTATTTTCATAATAAATCAATATATATTTCCTTATTCCTATGGCCTATGCTTGTATTTTTATCAACCTATTACGGCTACAAGCCTTTTAATATGGACAGGATAAGAAACCATATATCCTACCTAAACAGCTCAAATGTTATTTTATTTGTACTTATAGGCTATGTTTCCATGAGCTTTTTCAGATCTCTTGTTCAATCAGCCTGGAGATTTTCCTCAGAGAGAATTTTTGGCACTCTTGAACTTATTTATCTGACTCCAGGAAACAGGCTTGCTTTTGTACTTGGCAACGCTATTTCCTCTGTGTTTGAAAGTGTGTGGCTTTTTGTAGTTTTTTCTGGAGTTATTTTAATCCTAAAGGGAAAAGCTTTTAATGCTAACATAGTTTCAACTCTACTTGGAACTTTGCTTGTAATAGTACTTTCCTTGCTATGGGGAATGTTTTTAAATTCACTATTTTTGTATTCCAGAGATTCGGGATTTCTTTTTACAATACTTGAGGAGCCTATGGAAATCTTTGCTGGAGTTAAAGTTCCAACAGCTGTATTCCCATTATGGGCAAAAGGCATAAGCTGTGTTTTTCCTTTAACCTATGCTGCAGAGTTTTTAAGAAGAGCTTTATTAAACTCAGAAAGTATTTATGCTTTAAGATACTTTATTCTATCAAGCGTCCTTATAGGAATTATAATGCTGTCCTTAACTATCTTCTTTCTTAAGATAGGTGAGGCTCATGCAAAGAAAACAGGGAGCATGTCTTTGTTTTAGCAGAGGTATGTTATAATAATTCTAAAAGTGCAATTTGCAAAAGGAAGATGTCTATGAAGCTTTATGAATACAATGAATCTAACTGGCAGGTGGAATTTATATATTCACCTTACTTTGAAATGCTCTGCAGTCTTCATGTTATAGCAAAGCCTGAGCATCATTTAAGCAGGCTTAATTGGTATAGAGAAATTCGAGAAAGAATGGACCCAGAACTATATGAGGAAATAATGTACTTTGGAAGCAATTATTACGAGTGGCTCACAGCTATGGATTTTAAAAAGGTTATCTATGGAGTGAATGACCTGGATGTTATTGCTTCACTGGACTGTATAGCCGAAATGGATAATGTGGATTTTATTTTCGCAATGTTAAGAGGAAATTTAAGCAGAGAAGAGATTGGAAGGTGTATTAATAAAGCTTCCTATAAAGGTGATTCTACAAAAATAAGCGAAGTGCAGGCGAGAATTTTTAACAACCCTGAGGGGTTTAAGAGGAGGTTTATTGCCTGCCTAAAAAAATATTATTATCTTTATTTTGAAAGGGAGCTTAGGTTTATTGAACCTCTACTTGTTAGAAAGCTTAAAAAGGAGGCGGCCCTATGCGAGGATATAGGCATAAAGGAGTATGTCCCCAAAATTCATACTAGAATTGAAGTTACTAACAAGGCTTTTCTTTTCCATAAGTATACTTTGTTTACTGTGCCCTTTGACTCTATAAACAAAATATATATAGCTATAAGCAGCTTTATTGACCCGCATATGCTTATAGATGTAGATGATGGTCAGAGCATTCAGCTTACTATAAGAGTGAACCTAGAGAAAACTGCCGAGGAAGTGCCCCTGGATTTATTTATTACAATGAAGGCTTTAGGAGATGAGACAAGACTTAAAATACTAAGATGCATATATAAGAAAATTAACAGCACCCAAGCCATAGCAAAGGATTTAGGCATAACAGAGGCAGGAGTGTCAAAGCATCTGAAGCTTATGTACGAGGCAGGAATTCTTCGCAAGAAGAGAGATGGAAATTACATTCATTATATAATTGAAAGAGAAATCATAGACAGAATCCCTATGGATATTTATCAATATTTGGACAGCTAGAAAAGATAAATTATATTTAATTAAAAACGAGAGCGTACATAACAAAGCTTATGTACGCTCTCAATGTATTCATTATTGAAAGAAATCCTCTATGGTCATATCTTCAATATCAGCAACTCCAATATATCTAAGAGTCATATCAGGAGTTGAGTGATTAAATATATTTTGCAGCAAAGCTATATCCTCATACTTTTTATAATGGTGATACCCAAAGGTCTTTCTAAGTGTATGAGTGCCAATATCATCTAAACCAAGCTTTTTGCCCGTTTCATTTAGGGATTTATAGGCTTGCTTTGTCGTTATAGGTTTCTTTCCACCTTTTTTCAGTGGAAATAATAATTCTCCCGCCGACATTCCCAATATAAACTTTTCAATTTCATCTTGAATTTCAAGAGATATTTTATAGTTCAATGGTTTATTGGTTTTGCCTTCCTTTATTGCAATTTGGGATTTATTTTTAACATCCCAAACAGTAAGATTAATTATATCTATAAGCTTTAAGCCTGTATTTATGGCTATATCAAATAGTAAATAGTCTTTTTGTCCTTTTTTAAATAAGTCCTCTTTTAGCTTGTTTATTAAGTTCATGTCCTTTATAGGTTGAACTAATTCCATATTGTTTCACCCTCTCAATGGGAAACCAATAAGTACCTTCTGGTTGCCATATCCTTTAATCATATACTATTGAGAAGGAATATACAAATAATTTGCCTAAATGTGTAAGTTTATATTTTCTACATGCTCTTCAAAAACTTTATTATATAGCTCAGAGTGTAGAATTCTCTATCTATCTTTTCTACAATTAGCTTCAGTCCCTCAATTATTGTTTCTTCCGTAAAGTTCTCCAATAGAAGCATAATATTTAATGTATTAAGACCTCCATCTTTTGTATCTAGAACTCGTGCTTTCTTTACGTATTTGTTTTCCATAGCTGTTAAAACGGCTGTCCTTAGCTCTTCGCTGATTTCTAATTTAGGCATTTCCTCAAAAATTCTAATGCCAGGAGTATTAGTATCTAAATTCTTAGCTTTGCTAATATCAGTAGATAAGAATATAGTGTTTATAAACTTTGCATCCTTAAAATTAGCACCTTCAAGCTTTACAGAATCAAAAACAGCATTTTCAATAACTGCACTTTTAAAGTCGCTGTCCTTTAAGTTTGTTCCAATAAATTCTGCATATGTAAAGCTGCACCTATAAAAATTGGTAGATTTAAAATGTGCTCCTCTAAAGCTCACAAAATCAAAAATTGAGCCTGAAAAGTCGCAGTTATAGCAATTGCTTCTTTCTAGGTTTTTGTACATAAAGTTTTTGTCTTTTTTCTCTATATTATTGTAATTAAAATTTCCCGGTACACTTCTATTTGTAGCCATGCTTTTCTTCACCTAAGTCCCTTCTTGGTATTTTGAATTTAATAGCCTTTTCTATTTCGTCAAGTCGTAAGCTATCCTTCGGATCAATAAATAGGCAGGTGTAGCCTTCCTCTCCAGCTCTTCCCGTTCTGCCAATACGATGTATATAGCTTTCTACGCTTTCAGGTATGTCATAGTTATATATATGGCTCACACCGCTTATGTCAAGGCCTCTAGCAGCCACATCCGTTGCTATTAAGTATTGAAAATCACCTTTTTTAAAGGCTTTCATTATTCTTTCACGTTTTGATTGAAGGATGTCGCTATGCAGCTTTTCGCAGTTATAGCCTCGTTTATATAGTGCAACCTCTAGATCGTCTGCTCTTCTTTTAGTTCTGCAGAAGATTATAGCCATATATGGATTGTCTTGATCTAGCACAGTGCACAAAGCATCTTGTTTTCTTCTGTCTGTAGTTTCTACTACCTGCTGCTTAATGGCTTCAAGAGTTACTTCCTCCTTACGGATAGCTACTGTTGCTGGATCTTTCATATATCTGTAGGCTAATCTTTTTACATCTGAATTTATGGTTGCAGAGAAACAAAGGGTTTGACGCTTTTTAGAGGTTTCTTTCATAATTGACTCCACCTCGTTCTTAAAACCCATTAAAAGCATCTGATCTGCTTCGTCTAGTACAAAGGTCTTTAATCTGCTTAAATCTATAGATTTTCTTTCTAGATGATCCAGAAGTCTTCCTGGTGTTGCGATGATAAGATGAATGCCTGTTTTTAGTTTTTTTAGCTGAGACCCCACATCCTTGCCTCCGTATGCAGCTAAAATATTGATATCCTTAGCTGGTTTAAGCTTTAGGGCTTCTTCAGTTATCTGAAGGGCAAGCTCTCTTGTAGGAGTTAAAATCAGGGCTTGAACTGCGTCTACTTTGGATGAGAGATTTTCAAAAATCGGAAGCAAGAATGCCAGCGTTTTTCCTGTTCCTGTTTGAGATTCTACTATAACATCTTTTCCTTCTTTTATAAGGCTGATGCTTTTTTCCTGAACTGGTGTAGGCTCAGTAATGCCGCTATTTTTCAATATTTTTACTATATCTTCGTTAATTCCTAATTGGTTAAAATTCATTATCTTATACCTCCCTTGTTATAGGGTTCCATTTTAAAAGTTAAATTAATACATGCTCAATGCACTATATAGGGTTTTAACTATGAAACTAAACTTATACATGTCATTAAACAGGCAGCTTTAAGCCTTTTTAGGACATGTATAAGTTAATAGTTGAATTTAAAACCATATATTTTAAATATGTTAATACTGATGCTGAAGCTAGTTAATAATACCATACTGTAATAATTATTGCTAATAATAGTATAATTTTTAATGAGCAAACTGCAAAAGGGAATAGAGATATAAGATTTTAAGTTCAACTATTAACTTATCAACATTAATTGTGAATAATTCTGTGGATAAAATGTTGAAAATTGTTGATAATTAATTAGAATATTGGTATAATATATGGAAAATATCGGAAATATTTAATCGGTGTTTGATTATGTCTTTTTGTGGAACTAGTCTGAACAAGGAGGATATATTTTAGATTTTTATTTATTTATTATAATTAAAAATGCATAAAAGTTTGGATCATAGGGACCGTCTAAAGGAGGACATATCCATGTATAAACATGCTAAAAAATATTATAACCTCGTAAAAGAAGATAAGTTCTATATTATCTTTTTAAAAACAATGGTGATTGGAATAGGAATTGGATTTCTTATTGACAGATCTTTGTGGAGAGTGAATAGTGGAGCTGTCCATGCAGCTCTAGATTTAATATGTATAGTTTTTAACATGTCTTTATTTTTTGTGGTTTGGAATAAATATGATAGCAGTCCGTTAAGCAGCAGACTTATCGCATTTGGATTGCTAACTACCTCCATATATGATACTTTACATATTTATAATCTTAATTCTTTAGGTGTTTCTAGTGCTAGCAGCAGTGATTTATCCATTAAGTTTTGGGTGTTAGGCAGGCTTACAGAAATTATAATGATTTTTATTGCTTCCCTAAATTTCAGAAATAAAAAAATTAAGCTAGATAAAAGACTAATTTTAATCATTTTTCTATTTTTACCTGTAGCGGCATCATACATAGTTATCAACTATGATGCTTTGTTTCCGCTACTTTACAATGACAATGGGTTAACCTCTATAAAAATTATTCTTGAACTAATAATAATCGCTCTGGCTATAATTAGCTTATTAAGGCATAAGGGAAAAATCAAAGAGAGAGGGTATGTATCCTATAAATACTTATCCATTGCTCTCATATTTATTATACCAACAGAAATATGTGTTATGTTATATAAAACTCGTACTTCAGCTTTAATAGAGTATGCACATGTGTTTAGAATATTGTATTGCTATTTTCTATATAAAAGTATTTTTCAAGGAAGTATAAACTATACCTACGAGGAGCTTGACAAGTCAAAGAAAAGGCTTACAGATATACTTGATGCAATTCCAATTGGTATAAAAACCTTTGATAGTAATCTTAAATTAGATTTTGCCAATAAGCAATTTGAAAATTTATTTGGCTGTAAAAGAGAAGAAATAATTGGGTTAAGCAATAATGAAATTAGTAACATATTTAAGAATACTAATATATTAAGCGTTGTAGAGAAAAATAAAGAAACTAAAAATTCTATTGAAACTTTCCTTAGAAAGGATGACAAAAATATTAAGCTTCAGGTTGAATCCCAAATAATTGAAGATGGAATGATGCTTATAATTAAGGATATAGAAAAAGAACAGGATATTAATACTCTCCATATTCAAACGCACACTATTTTAAACTCAATGCAAAACCCTTCAGTTATTATTGATAACAACTATAATATAGTTTCTGTAAACAAATCCTATGAGGAGTTGATTGGATTATCAAGTGATAGGCTGATTGGAATGAATATGATGAAATTATATAAGTTAGTAAATTATATTTACAAAGAAGTATACACAGACCAAACTGAAAATGACATTCATGAAGAACATTTTGAAGGAATGTTTACTAATTTTATTGGCATTAAAAAATCAGTAATTGTACGCAGGTCCGATATTTTGAATGTATACGGCAATCCTATAGGCAGGATTTCAGTTATAACTGATATAACAGACCTAAGAGAACAGCAAGAAAAAACTCTCCATCAGGAAAAGCTGGCCTTATTAGGACAGATGGGGGCAGCCATTGTCCATGAAACTAGAAATTTTTTAACTACAATAAAAGGATGCGGTCAGTTAATTATGGCTACGTCGGATCAGAGCAAAGTTATTGAATATGCAACTAAGATTGATGTTAATACAGATGAAGTAAACAGAATAATAAGTGATTTTTTAAGTTTATCAAAACCCAAGCAGGCAGCCTTGGAGGAAATTGCTGTTTGTGACCTTTTAGAATCAGTGAAAAGTATTATTGAAACCTCATCTTTAATCAGAGGGGTAGATATAAAATTTATCTATGATATCGATGAAAGATATATCATTTGCGATGAAGCACAAATTAGGCAGGTTATATTAAATATGTGCAAAAATGCTGTTGAGGCTATGGCCGAGTTATCAAACCCAATATTAACTATTGAAGCAGGTATTATAGAAGAAAATAATAATATCTATATTAAGATTTCTGATAATGGTAAGGGAATGAGCAAAGAAACTTTGGAGAAGATTGGGACTCCTTTCTTCACAACAAAACAAAGTGGTACGGGGCTTGGATTAAGTGTCTGTTACGATTTAGTAAAGCAGCAGGGCGGCTGGATTGATATCCACAGTACTGAAGGTTTAGGGACAACATTTACTATTAATTTACCAGGGTTAGAAGATGATGAAGAGGAGAGCGCGTAAGCGGCACTTAGAGGAGACTACATATTCTTATAAATATATAAATAAATAATCTTATCTCCTATAAATCCATCTTGATATCGCGATATCAAGATATCTTCTTTTCATGAAATCAAGATAGTATGTTAAATTAAAAATGCAGGGATAGTAAAGTCTATGCCCTCTAATATTTTTCTTATAAAAGCTGATTTTAAATTGTCAGCTGGAAAATACAATACTAAGGAGTAAACTATGAATTACAGCGAAGTAGAAGAAATATTTTGCCTAACTGAGAACAAAAAATATAAGTATTTTTTTAATAAGTTAGTTGAATCAGAGCATGTTTGCGGTTTAAAAGATAAAAATGGATGGATTACCGCTAAGGATAACGAGGGTAGGATTACCATGCCCTTGTGGCCCTCTTATGAATTTGCTAAGTACTGCCAAGAAAATCAGTGGAAGGAAACTCAAATAGAAACTATTGATTTATATGAGTTTTTGGAATACTGGCTTGAGGGAATGAAGAGAGATGGCTGCAGGATACTTGTATTTGCAGATACTGGTGGTGGGGGAATCTCCGTTGATGCATTAGATTTAAAAAATGAGCTGCAGGATTTTTTAAGCAAATATTAAATATAGTACTAGGCAAAAAAGTACAAGTACTAATCAAACAGAATGTCTCATATAACTTTAGCAGTATATGTTTGTGTAGGAGGTAATTTGATTGAAAGCAAAAAAGCCTATAATCCTTATAACTGTAGACTATGATTATAATAGAGACACATCACAAATTAAAAATTTATATTGTGAAGCTTTAGCAGAGGCAGGAGCTGCACCTTTGTTGGTTCCAATTTCTGAAAGAGAAGATTTATTTGATGCCTATATTGATAGCTGTGAAGGAGTTATGATTACAGGAGGACCAGACGTTGACCCATTTTATTATGGAGAAAGTACCATGCCTTGCAACGGTGAGGTTTCTCCTTATAGAGATTTTATGGAGCTAGGGCTTATTAAAAAGGCCTTTCAAAGTAAAAAGCCAATGCTGGGAATTTGTAGAGGTATTCAATGTATTAATATAGCTTTAGGAGGAACAATTTACCAAGACATTCATGAACAGCTAAAGGACAAGCAGCTTATAAAGCATTCACAAAGTGCTCCTCGCTGGCATGTTACTCATGAAATATCTATAAAGAAAGGCTCCCTTTTGAGTCACATATATAAGGCTGAAAAGACATATGTTAATTCCTTTCATCACCAAGCAGTAAAGGACATTGCTCCTGACTTTGAGGCAACCTCTTGGGCTGAGGACGGCACTGTTGAAAGCATTGAGTACAGCAAAGATTGTTTTACCGTAGGAGTTCAGTGGCATCCTGAGGATTTGTGGAAAAAGCATGCTGCTCAGAAGGAGCTGTTTGTAAAATTTGTGGAGCAGTGCAGAAGATAGAGTCAGTATAATTTAACATGTTGTGTTAATACTTAGTTTAACTTATAATCGTCTTGTGAAATAACTTAAAAAAGGATGGTTAACCTATGAAAAGTAAGAGAATATTAAATAGAATATTAGTAGGCTTTATGACCGCGGCGCTAGTTATGTATGTTCCTGCAAAGGCGGTTTATGCTGATGCTTATAAAGTTGTAACTATAGGAAAAGACCTAACTGATCAGCAAAAGAAGGATATGCTTAAATATTTTGGAGTTGATGAAAAGACTGCAAATGTAATCGAGGTTAATATTGACGAGGAGAGAAAGTACCTATCCGATTCAGTAAGTAGTGACAAGATTGGAACAAAGTCCATATCCTCCTCATACGTGGAGCCAACCTCCAGTGGTGGGCTAAATGTGTCTGTTAACAATGTATATTGGGTAGATAGCAATATGATAAAAAATGCTCTTATTACAGCAGGGATAAATAATGCTAATGTAAAAGTATCAGCACCATTTAAGGTATCTGGTACAGCTGCGCTTACTGGCATTATAAAAGGTTTCGAAAACAGCAGTAAGGGAGCCAAAATTGATGAAGATAAAAAGAAAACTGCTAATCAGGAGCTTACTACTACGGCAGAATTAGGAGATAAAATAGGAAAAGACAAGGCTTCTAAGGTTATAAACGATATAAAAACGCAGGTAATCAAGGATAAGCCTAAAGATAAAGAAGCAATAAAAAAGATAGTTGAAAAGGAAGTAAGGAACTATAATTTAAAATTGAGCAGTGAAGATATTGATAAAATAACAGAGCTAATGAACAAGATAAATGGGCTCAATTTAAATTTCTCAGATATAAAAGACCAGTTAACACAGGTTTCAAATCAGTTAAAGGGTGTTTTAAGCAGTGAGGAAGCACAGGGGTTTTTCAGCAAGCTAGCTTCTTTTATTAAAAGTTTATTTGCAAAATTATTTGGCTAGCAATTCTAACCTGCAAAGAAAAAACACTCCAAGGTCTATGGTTAATCCTATAGACTTTGGAGTGTTTTGTATTATGTCCGTAAAATATTCATTTAATAAACAATATTTCTTACACTATTATTTATTACTAATTTAGGCTCCAGACAAATATTAGCAAAATCAGATTGTTTATTTTGAACAAGATTAATCATAACATCGGAAGCTTTTTTTCCTAAGTTTGCAATATTTTGTTCAATAGAAGTTAGCTGCAGAGTTATTATAAAATCATTTAAGGTATTATCATAGCTCACAATTGACAAATCTTCAGGAACCCGTACCCCCTCTTCCTTTAGGCGCTTGAGTAGACCAAGTGTCATCATGTCGTTAGCTACAAATACAGCGGTTGTATTATTTCTCATTATTATATCTCCAGCGTCATATCCGCTTTCAATATGATAATTTCCTTTGATTATATAATCATCTTTTATTTCAAGACCATATTCCTGCATAGCTTTTTTATAACCATCGAATCTAAAAGCTAAACTATGAGAATTAATAGAATGTACAACGCAAGAAATTCTTTTGTGACCTTGCTCAATTAAATATTTTGTTGCCAGGTAAGCTCCTAGTGTATTGTCAAAGTACACCTTATTACAATCAAAGTCATTGAAAAATCTATCTATTAAAACATATGGAATTGTTAACTCGCTTAATTTAGCACATAATTCTTCTTCATGCTTATATGCCGAAGTAGAAAAAGTGATAAATAAACCATCAATACCTCTGGACAGAAGCAAGTCAATTAAATACAAATCCTGCTCATATTCATCGTTAGAATTCACAATGATAAGAGTATATCCAGCTTGCCTGCAGTAACTTTCAATAGATTTCGTAAGCCTGGAGAAAAATATATTTTCTATATCAGGAATAATAAGCCCAAAGGTTTTGGTTTCTTTAGTAACTAGACTTCTTGCATTTATATTAGGAGTATAGTTATTTTCTTTTGCAATTTGTTTAATCAGTTCTTTTTTTTCATCGGAAATTCTGCAAGGCTTATCATTTAAAACCAATGAAACAGCAGTTATGGATACATTGGCTTGTTTAGCAATGTCTTTTAACGTATAACTCATATCAATCACCCACGTAATTATATCATACTTTTAGCAGTATTTAAAATGCCAAAAATTGCTTTCAAAAAAGATGATAAAACGATTTACTTCTATATTGACAATGTTTACAGAAGGTTGTATTATATAAACAAAGATAAAACGTTTTATCAAAGAGGTGATTAGATGAGGCTTGAAAAGAACGGTTTAACTTGGGAAATATTTGATAGTATAAGAAGATATGCAAATATGCCAATCTATGAGAAGGCCGACATTATTGAAGCACTAAAAAATACACTTTACAGTGTTGTAGTTTATGATGATAAAAAGCCGGTAGCCATTGGCAGAATTGTTGGAGATGGAAGAATAGCATTCTTCATAAAGGATGTTGTAGTTCATCCTGATTATAGAAACAAACACATTGGAGCTATGGTTATTAATGATTTACTTGACTATATAGAATCATGTTCTTGTGAGAATCCATATATTGCTTTGATGGCCATGCCTGATACTGAGGCGTTCTACGAGAAATTTGGGTTTGTTAGAAGACCAAATGAGAATTTTGGATCAGGAATGATATGTCTGAATAGAAGGAAGGTTAAGCTAACATGAAAAAAGTCGTTGTAGCAGGAAGTCTTAATATTGATCTTACAATTAGAGTGGACAGGATGCCAAATGAAGGTGAAACCATCCATGGCCATGAGTTTTTAATAAATACCGGTGGTAAAGGCGGCAATCAGGCAGTGGCAGCAGCAAAGTCTGGTGCTGAAACAGTTTTGATAGGAAGCATAGGGGGAGACACCTTTGGAAATCAAATACTGGAATCTCTAAAAAGCTATGGTATTAATACTGATTCTATAAAGGTTCAAAAGGATGAATATACTGGCTCAGCAATGATTATATGCAGCAATAATGATAACCGAATAATATTAAACCCTGGAGCAAACTTTTCTCTAGATTTTAATTTTGTAAAGGATAGGCTGGACGATATTTCAAGCAAGGAAGATTTATTCATAACACAGTTTGAAAATGAGTTTAATACTACAATAATGTTGCTTGAATATGCAAAGACTATTGGCATGAAGACTATATTGAATCCAGCACCTGCAAAGCTTATACCAGAAGAAGCCTATAAATACATCGATATACTTGTTCTAAATCAGAGTGAATGCGAAGTGCTGACAGGAGTTTATCCTAAAACTTTAAAGGATTGCGAAAATTTAGGAAAGCTAATAAGGAATAAAGGAACAGAAAATGTGGTTATTACCTTAGGAAAAGATGGTAGTGTAACGGTAGCTCCAGAGGAAACTATTAAAATTGAAGCCTATAAGGTAGACACTGTAGATTCAACAGCAGCTGGGGATTCTTTTATAGGAGCAATGGCAGCTAAGCTTTCCTTTGGCAGTTCTTTAAGAGAAGCCTTGGAGTATGCTACAAAGGTATCAGCTATAACTGTTACAAAAAAGGGTGCACAAATATCTATTCCTACCAGTGAAGAAGTAAACAAATTTTTTAAATAATATAGAGGAGGATATATTATGGAAAATAAAAGGAAGTTAATTATTGATACGGATCCAGGCATTGATGATGCAATAGCTATTGCAATAGCTCTTTTCTCAGAGGAACTGGATGTGAAGCTCATAACTACTGTAGCTGGAAATGTTAGTGTGGATTTGGTTACTGATAACACACTAAAGTTATTAACCTTCTTCGGAAAAAATATACCTGTAGCAAAAGGAGTAAACGAACCTCTAATCCAAAAGTTTGATGATGCTAAAAATGTTCACGGGGCATCAGGAATGGATGGTTATGATTTCGGTGAACCAAACCGCAGCAATCTTATTAAGGAGCATGCTGTAAATGCAATGAGAAACACCATTCTTGAAAGCGATACTCCTGTAACCATTGCAGCTATTGGGCCGCTTACAAACATTGCTCTATTATTAAAAATGTATCCAGAAGTTAAAGAAAACATTGATGAGATAGTATTTATGGGCGGTTCTTTAACAAGAGGAAACAAAACAGTTATGGGAGAATTCAATATAGCCACTGATCCTGAGGCTGCTAAGATTGTATTTTCTAGTGGAGTGAAGCTTGTAATGGCAGGCTTAGACATGGGCCTTAAGGCGTTAGTTTATCCAGAGGATAGCGAAAAGATAAAAACCTTTGGTAAAACTGGTGACATGATGTATTCCTTGTTCCAAAAGTATAGAGGCGGCAGCTTTAAAACTGGACTTAAGATGTACGACAGCTGTGCTATAGCATACTTACTATGTCCTGAAATGTATGAGCTAACTGACACATATATAGATGTAGAAACTCAAAGTCCGTTAACACTAGGATGTACTATAGTAGATTTAAAGGGATATTTAAAAATGGAACCTAATGCTAAAGTATGTACCGAAATAAATCCGGAGACTTTTAAAGAGTGGTTTTTAAATTCAATAAAAAAATGTATATAAAAAGTGAGGGGGAAATAGTATTATGAATAATTTTATTATGTACGCATCAGCAATTATAGCGGTTGTATTAGTAGTTTACATGCTGATAAAGAAAATGGACATTAAGATTACTTTATTTGCTACAGGAATTATACTTCTTTATATCGCTATTGCAATGGGTAACGGTCTAGGCATTAAAGATTTTGCTTCAACTAAGTCCTGGATACTTGATCCTTTAAAGGTTACTGCAGATATTTTTAAATCAACCTTAAATGGAGCAGGCTTTGTAATACTAATATTAGGCGGATATGCTGCCTACATGAGTAAAATCGGAGCAAATGATGTTACTGTTAGTGTTTTAACTAAACCTATATCCAAGATTAAATCAGCATATATTTTAGTTCCAATAGTATTTTTAATAGGAAACATGCTTTCATTAGTTGTTCCTAGTGCGTCTAACTTAGCTATTATATTGTTAGCTACTTTATATCCAGTATTAAAGAAATCAGGAATGAGCACATTAACAGCTGCGGCAGTTATAGCAACAACTGCAACTGTAATGCCAACTCCTCTTGGAGCAGATAATGTTGCTGTAGCTAAGGAACTTGCGAAGTTTTCTGCATTTTCAGGTATGTCAGTAACTGACTATGTAATAAATTATCACGCGTTGGTATCAGTTCCTACTTTATTCGTAATGGCAGTATTGCACTATTTCTGGCAAAAGTATATGGATAAAAAAGCTTTAAATTCTATGGTAGACGAAGAAATTCAAGTTCAAAATATAGAAGAGGTTAAAGGCTCTGCATTATTTAAGACAGTTTATGCTTTACTTCCTTTACTACCAATATTACTGCTTATAGTTATGTATCTTACAAAATCAAAAGTAGTATTATCTGTAGAAGTAGCATCAATAGTAAGCTTTATAGTTGCTATTATCTGTGAATTAATTAGATACACAGGAAATAAAAAGGTTTTAGATGATACAGAGGGCTTCTTTAAGGGAATGGCAAACGGAATATCAATAGTAGCTTTACTAGTAGCTGCAAGCGTGTTTGTACAGGGGTTACAGTCCATAGGATTAATAAAAACTTTACAAGCAGCAATGACCTCTACTAAAGGTACAGGCATGGGAATAATTCTGCCACTTATATTAGTAGTACTGACATTAGTAATTGTACTTCTTTCTGGAAGCGGAACAGCTTTATTCTATGCAATGGTTCCATTAATGGTGCCTCTTGCTGAAGCAGCTGGAATCAATCCTATTGCACTTTCAGTTCCAATGGGACTAGCGGGTAACCTTATGAGAGCAGTTTCTCCAGTTGCAGCGGTTGTAGTAATAGTTGCAGGTACTACAAAGAAACCAGCCTTGGAAATCGTAAAAAGAACTTCTGTTCCAATGATTGGTGGAGTTATATTTATGTTCGTGTTATCAATGATAATGTTCTTATAATTTGAAAAAGCTACTATAAAATGATAAGAAACTGTGAGGTTTAGACTTCACAGTTTTTTTGTGCAATATCAAAGGATTTTGCTTTGTTTTTTGTAAAATTGCCAGAAATCAACTTAATTTTACTAATACGTTATACAAATAAATAAAATAAGTGTAGAATAATATTTATAATGTATTATGTTAGCCTAAAATAATTATTATATAGATGTTTGTAGAATTTTTATATCAGGCAGAATATTTTCAAGTATTTCGAAAGGAGCAGTGATATGAAAACGAAAACAAAGCTCAGTCTTTTCAACAATCAGAAGAATAGATTAACAGGTTTTATAAGTAAGTACATTATAAAATACAGTTTATTATCAATTGTAGTGATTTATAATACTGTTATTTTAATTACATCAGCTACACTTTATAAACTAATACCGATATTGCTGGGTTATGAAAAACATGTAAAAGAGAATAGCAGAAAGATAGGCTTTAGCTATGATATGCAGTTTATAGTAGCCACTATTGCGGTAATTGGATTAACTACAATTGTTATAATAGTTCTTTTTAGAGATATTAATAAGTACAAGCTGTTGTCATTAGATGATAAAAACTCAGCTAATATAAAAAGCATAAGAAAAAAGTGCATGAATTTGCCTTATATAATCTATGTTGTTCAAATAACAATTCCAGCAGCAGTTGCATTTCTAACCGGTCTGACAGGTTTTTTTCTGCTTGGCTATTCTTACATAATAGTTTTGGAAGTTACAGGGGTAGTATTTAGTTTTTGTTTTCTTTCTGCAATAATTACCCATACCTTTTCTAGACACATATATTCTAGCATTTTGTACGATACATATATGGGACAAGAAATTGAGGGGTTTAGAGTTAATATTAGAACTAAGATACTATTACAGATTATACCAATGATAATTACATCTATTATCATAATTTCACTGCTTGGCTATTCAAAATTAATTGATGAGAAAGGCAGCTTGCTCCAAGAAAGCTTTAGAATAAAGGTTGATGACATACTTAAAAATTCAGGGGACATTAAAAGCTCGTCACATCTTTTTGAAGCATTAAAGGATGTGAAGTTCCAAGGCATAGAAAACTCCTGCTTCGTTGTTGAAGCAAATGGTCAAATCATTACCTCGGATAATACGACTTATCCAGATTATTTAATTAACCTTATAAAAGAGCCTATAGATGGTTATAAGGTTTATGGGTATACTTTAGAAACCCAGGGAATTGTAAAGAGTGTAAGCATAAATGGTGACAAGGTAGCAGCAGGTGTTATTTTTCATGTTGAATCTCCTGATACTGTGAAAGCTCTTCTTATAGCCCTAGTTTTCATGCTGTTAGTAAGTGTATTAGTAATTTACTTTTTCTCAGACACCATATCTAAGGATGTATCTCAAGTTGCAGACAGCCTTATGAAAATCGGTAAAATTAAAAGCATCAGAGACAGAAAAGATATACCGGTAGTTTCAAATGATGAGATAGGCGATTTGGTAAATGCTTTCAATAACATCCAGCATATAGCAGCTGAGCAAGATGAAATGAAAAATGAGTTTTTTGCTAATATATCTCATGAATTAAGGACGCCGCTTAACATAATACTCTCCTCAATTCAGCTTTTACTGCTTAAGGAAAAAAAACATAAGGATGATAACTTTGCTGAGGAAATAGCAAAAACTTCACAAATGATAAAACAAAACAGTTATCGTTTATTAAGATTAGTTAATAATTTAATTGATTCTAGCAAAATCAGTACATCTTTCTATGAATTAAACATGAAAAACTACAACATAGTAAATGTAGTAGAGGAAATTTCTTTATCCGTAGCTAATTACATAAAGGAAAAAAACATTGACTTTATATTCGATACTGATGTTGAGGAAAGAATTATGGCTTGCGATGCTGATATGATAGAGAGAATAATGCTGAATCTTTTTTCAAACGCTGTTAAGTTTACTGAACCTGGAGGAAATATACTCGTAAAGGTTCATGAGGTAGATAACAATATTGTGATATCTGTTAAAGACAGCGGCATCGGTATGAGTGAGAAGGAACAGAAAGTAATATTTGAACGATTTAAGCAAGTTGATAAATCCCATGCAAGAAAAAGGCAAGGAAGCGGTATAGGCTTATGGTTGGTTAAGCTTCTAGTAGAAATGCACGAAGGCTCCATTGCAGTTAAATCAGAAACTGGCAAGGGAACTGAATTTATTATTACTCTTCCAATTATAACCGTTAAGGAACAGGAAGATTTAGATTGCCTCGAGAAACATGCTTGCACTGAAAAAGCAGAAAATAATTTTGAAAAAGTAAAAATTGAGTTTTCGGATATATATTTTTAATATGTTTATGTGAATAAACAAATAGAATAGTAAATGATATGTTGAGAAGCTATAAGTTTCTCAGCATTTTCTATTTTAAGCTTCTTTTTCACTACATACTCTGGATTATTTAGAAAAGTTATTATTATAAGCTTTTGATACAGAAAAAATAATCTTTCTAGTTAGCTTGTCTAAAAGTACAGATAAGCTATAATTATATAGTGACATAAATAAACTGTTAAATATCAGGGAGGTAGTGAATGGCTAAACTTAAACAACTTTTTTCACCAAAGGACATGACCGAGGGTACGCCTTGGAAACGTATTGTTGAATTTTCAATACCAATGCTTATTGGTAATATTGCTCAACAATTTTATAATACTGCTGACTCTATTGTTGTCGGTAGATATGTAGGTGATAATGCATTGGCTGCTGTTGGCAGCGCAGGTCCTATATTAAATCTCCTGCTTGTGCTATTTGTAGGAATTTCCGTTGGTGCTGGAATTATGGTTTCTCAATATTTTGGGGCCAAGGAGAGAGAAAAGCTGTCCCGTACTATTGGTGTATGTATAACACTTACAGCTATAGCGTCCATAATAATTATGATAATTGGGCCGTTAGTAACCCGTCCATTGCTTTCCTTACTTAATACGCCAAGCACCATTATTGATTGGTGTGAGGATTACCTGGTTATTATTTTTGTAGGTATAGCAGGCTTTGCTTACTACAATATTTTATCTGGAATTTTGAGAGGACTTGGGGATTCTTTATCAGCTCTTGTATTCTTGCTTGTTTCTACAGTTTTAAATGTAGGACTCGATATATGGTTCGTTGCAGGGCTTAATATGGGTGTTGCGGGTGTTGCTTTAGCCACAGCTATAGCACAGGCAATATCTGCAGTGCTGTGTTTTATTAAATTAATGAGAATGAACAGTACCTTTGACTTGAACTTAAAGATGTTAAAGCTTGATAAGAAGTATACTTCTAAGCTTATAAAGCTTGGGTTGCCATCAGGTATAACACAGGCTATATTTTCTCTTGCTATGATTGTAGTACAATCCTTGACTAATAGCTTTGGTGAAATGGTTATAGCTGCAAATGTAATCATCATGCGTGTAGACGGATTTGCAATGATGCCAAACTTTAGCTTTGGTGCGGCAATGACAACTTATGCAGGACAAAATATAGGAGCAAAAAAGCTGGATAGAGTAGTAAAGGGAACAAAAGATGGTACAAGAATTGCCGTTATAGTTTCTACTGTAATAACTATTTTGATTTTAATCTTTGGTAAATATATTATGGCAGTATTCACGGATACAAAAGAGCTAGTGGATTTAAGCATGTCTATGATGAGAATTCTTGCAGTAGGCTATATTGCAGTAGCAGTAACACAGAGTCTATCTGGAGTTATGCGTGGCGCAGGGGATACTATGACACCAATGTGGATTTCTCTTATTACTACTATAATTCTTCGTGTTCCCACAGCTTATGGTATTGCTTATTTAACAAGAAGTGCAGCTTATCCAACAGGAAGACCAGAATCTACTTTTATTTCTTTGCTTGTTTCTTGGACAATGGGAGCTGTTATAACTTTAATTTTCTACCAGAGAGGCAATTGGCGTAAGAAAGGCTTTGCAGGCAAGGCTTAGTATTAGAACAAATTGTATATAAATATTTTCATGAGAAGCCGTATTAACTAGTTTAATATGGCTTTAAATTTAAAGCATAGCTTAGAATAAGTTACAAAAAGAAAACTAATAATAAATGCTGCATTTTGTATTTATATTATTTTTTACAGCAATAACTTAGCAAGCCATTTCCTTTAAGTTCCCTTGAAGACATATTTGTTTCTCTGTATAATATAAGCTAACCTAATTTACTGATAGGAATACTTCATAGGAGGAATATTTATGTTTAAAAATTTTAAGGTAAAGCATAAAATTTTTGCTTTATCACTTACACTCATGTTTTTCGTCATTTCCATTTCAGGAGTAGGCTATCTAATCATGTCAAGGCTTAATTCCGAGATCAGTTCTATGTATGGTAATAACTTAAAAGCAATACAGTGGCTTAATGATAACAGAAATCAAACGAGAGCAATTGAAGCGGACATGTATTTTATAATACTTCATCATGGTGACAAAGCTTCTCAAGATGAGAGATTAAAAGATATTGAAGTAAGAGTAGAAAAGTTTGAGGATAATTTTAAGCAATATAAAGATTCTGAGCTAGATAAGTATGAGACAGATTTAATTCCACAAATAGAGAAGAAATGGACCGAATACTCTGCGAAGAGACAAGAAGTTATAAATCTTGCGATGAATGGCCAAGCTGATCAAGCCTTAGAAAAGTTTGAAGTCTTGGAAGCCAGTCTAAGTGAATTTCAAAATAATCTAAAAGAATTGTCTGATTATAACGTAAAAGATGCTGAGATAATAAAAAATGAAAATGAGGCTTATTACAAAAAAAGTGTTATCTTTTTCCTTGTAATGTTTACTATAGCCGTTATATTTGGTACTGTACTTACCCTGTTAAACATAAAACATATTATTACACCTCTTAATTTGATAAAGGCTTTTTCCGAAAGAATGAAAATTGGAGATTTTTCAACTCCTATTTCACTAACTAGAAAAGATGAGTTTGGACAGATAGGCAAAGCCCTTAATGAGTCACAGAAGCAAGTAGGAGGGCTTATAGGTGAGGTTCTCAACACTATAAAGGATATAAATTCAGGCAGTCAGGAACTTTCTGCAACAGTTCAAGAGATGACCGCAAGGCTTGAAGATATTAATAAAGAAACTTATACCATAGCTATATCTACTCAGGAAGCGAGTGCAGGAAGTGAGGAAGTTTCTGCTAGTACAGAAGAGGTAAATTCCAGTATTCAGGTACTTTCAGAGCAAGCACTTGAAGGAAGTCAAAAGGCAGAGAGTATTAAAAATAAGGCTGTGGAAATAAAAGAAAACAGCAGTAAATCAATTAAGCGAATTCAAGACCTTCATAGTTTAAAGGATTCTAATATAAGAGAAGCTCTAAAAAGAGCAGAAGTGGTTGAAAATATAAAAGTAATGGCAGACACTATTTCAAGTATTTCAAGTCAGACTAACCTGCTTGCTCTAAATGCTGCTATAGAGGCAGCCAGAGCTGGTGAGCAGGGCAGAGGCTTTGCTGTGGTTGCTGAAGAGGTTAGAAGACTTGCAGAGCAATCTTCTGAGGCTGTAGTTGAAATACAAAAGACTATAAAAGAGGTTAGTGAAGCCTTTCAAGATTTAAAAGATAACAGCTTTGAAGTGTTGAATTTCATAAGCGAAGATATAAATCCTCAAATCATTAAATTTGCTGAGATAGGTAATGATTATTATATGGATGCGGACTTCTACTCAAATATCTCAGAAAATATTGCTTCTATGTCAGGTGAAATAAATGCAACAATGGAGCAAGTGAGCTCTGCTATCGAAGGGATGGCGCAGGAGGCGCAAAGTTCTAGTGAAAGTTCTGAAAATATTAAATCTGGAGTGAGTGAAGCAACCTCAGGTATGGAGCAGATAGCAGTTACAGCTCAAACTCAAGCAGAGTTAGCCCACAAGCTGTATGAATTAGCTAAGAATTTTAAGTTATAAAATGAACAATATAAAGTCGAATTGCTAAATATTATAGTGC
Source organism: Clostridium swellfunianum (assembly GCF_023656515.1). Taxonomy (NCBI): domain Bacteria; kingdom Bacillati; phylum Bacillota; class Clostridia; order Eubacteriales; family Clostridiaceae; genus Clostridium; species Clostridium swellfunianum. The sequence goes on along the minus strand of NZ_JAMOFV010000006.1, from coordinate 1,481,408 downwards.
AACAAAGCAGTGAATTTTTATTGTAAAATCCTTTTTCAGGATGTATAATAAATTTGACAAAATAAAACTGAATAAAACTTTTTGGCGTCCGTTGGACTTAATAGGGAAATGCGTAAAACGCTGCAGCCCCCGCTACTGTATATGGTGATGTTTGGTCGTTATGCCACTGTAGGAAACTATGGGAAGGTGTATCAAATGAATAAGCCATAAGCCAGGAGACCTGCCTTGAAGCTATAATTATTCACTTTCGGAGGGAAAGGAGGAATTTGTGTATTAAATGTGCTGCTTATATAGTAATGTAGCTTTAGTCACTACAACTCCTCTTATAGAGGAGTTTTTTTATTGAAAGGAGTTATTAATATGAATAAAGGAAGTAAAATCAAAATAGGTGTAACCCTACTTGCAATTTTAATATTTGTTGGAGGGTATTTAGTTTTAGGTAAGCTTACTGGAGGACAAAAAGGAGACAAGACAATTATTATTACTATTAAAGATGAAGTGAATAAGAAGACTATAGTAGAGAATAAAAAGTATAAGACTGATGCTGCTAATCTAAGCGACTTTCTTATTCAGTACAAGGATGAACTTAAAGTAGATATGCAAACTTCTAAATATGGAAGATTTATTGAAGCTATAGGTGGAGTTAAAACAGAGGATATGGCTAAAGGCCCATGGTGGATGTATGGCTACAAATCCCCAAGTCAGAATAAGGAAATGAAGGTTGGAGAGGCGCCGGGGGCTGATCAACTCGTATTATATGATAAGGACGAGATAAATTTAGTATTTACAAGCAACATGAATGTAGGAAAATAATATGAAAACTCGAGAACTAACACGAATAGCGTTACTTGCAACAATGCTTTATATAATACATCGTATAGGTGGCATGATACTATATGCAGAATGGGTTAATTTTACTATTATGATGTATGGAGTATATGTTGATAGAAAAGAAGCATGGCTTTCAGTTATAGTATTTTGTTTGCTGGTTATGCTGACTGAAGGCATAGCACCCTGGAGCTTGGCTTATTTAATTGTATTTCCTCAGTACGTTCTCATATACTCATTTTTTAAGAATAAACTTAAAAATGAGTATTATATGGCTGGTTTAGGATTTATACTAGCTTTCATGTGCGGTACGTTAATAGACCTGCCTTTTATGCTTAGCGCAGGGCTAGATTATAAAGGGTTTATTGCTAGACTTTTATTAGGCTTTCAAGTATCTTTAGGGAATGGGTTAGTAACATTCTTATCAGCTATATATCTTTTAAAGCCTATGAAGAGAGTGTTTACTGCTGCTAAGCTTTCCAATTTTTAAGTAGTCTAACATTGGTTATATTGTTTTTTAAACAAAAAAGGCTTTTAGTGAAGCCTTTTTGTTTTGTGAAAATTAATTTACCATATATTTTTATTTTCATATAAATTTGATTGATCAAGCAATAAGTCTTCTCGAGCGCATAAGTTAGCTTCTAAAGCATTTTTTCTTAACACTAAATATAGCTCTGCATCTGTAGCATTTTCATAAGGCATTACAAACAGAACACCGATACCTAAAGCTATTGCACCTAATATATACCAGCCTAAAAATGATAAGTCTAATATAAACATATCAAATTTATGGCCCATAGTCATTTTATTACTTAAAGAAATGGCTTCCCTAGCGCCAATATTTGGGTTGTCTGCAAGGATATATGGTACCATGCTATAGGAATAGGATTTAATGATACCTGGCACGATAAAAAGCAAACTCCAAAGGAAAACAAAAATATTTGTTAATAGCATTGTCTTTAATATTCCCATATAGTTATCTTCGTTAAAAGCAAAGCTAAAACACTTTTTATTATCTACATGTTGAGCAGATTTAATAAAGAATCGTCTTCCACCTACTTCTAAGAAATATCCGAAGAAGATACGAAAAGCAATTAACAATGCAGCAGCAAATAAAACTATAGTTACAAGCTTCCAATTTACAAAATCGCCGTTGTAGATTTTATGAAGCAAAGATTGTTCTGAGTTTCTAGAGCGAGAGTTATTTCTACTACTCCAACCACTACCGGTTGCCAACGCAATGACTATACTGATTCCAAAAGCACTCCAATAGATTTCTCCTAAAACAGCTTTTGCTTTGTCTTTTAATTCTTTTCTAGACCACATATCCATACCCCTCTTAATTAATATATTTTATTATCTTCCATATAGGATATTAAAACAACGAAGCTAAGTGATTACTGTAATAATATTATAGGGTATTATAAACCATATAACAAGTTAATGAAGTATCTATTTTTGCACTTGTTGCCTTGTTTTAACTGATATGTATGAGCAATCTCGTTGTTTCGAATAATTGCTTGTTTTTTCTCATAATTTCTAGGTTAGGGAATTTGAAGAAGGTAAATATGGAATTTATGAAATAGGTTATTTGTGAAAGGTAAGAAATTATCTAAAAAAATACCCTATAGACCGATTTTTCATTATGACAATCTATAGGATATTTTTTAGCTAGTCTGAAACCATTAAGAAATTATATTAGCTAATGCTATTTAGATACAATATTACGGAATTCCAAGGTATATACGATAGTGCCCATCAGAGTATAGTATTGTCCTAATTTCACTGTATATAAAGTGTTATTCATTTTAATCTTAGCTGGAAGCCCATATTCCAAGACATCTAAGGAAAGATGATTCTTCTTGCAGTAGTTTTCAATTTCATCCATAAACATATCTTCTGAATGGGGTCTTGATCGAAGATCTTCAACTAAGATACGTCTAGAGTATCCTAAACCTGAGTTCAATTCTTTAGCAACGTTTTTTAGATATAAATAATCTAGATACCAAATTAGAAATAGTGCTGCAGCATTTGTAAGGACTATATACCTAATCACCTGAGGAATAAAATAAGCAGAAACCATAAAGATTATGCAAAGCATTTCTACCCAATAAAGTATGGCTGGGCCTGAGAACAGAGAAAATTCTTTTCTTCTTAGGGTACTTCTATATCTCATCCATCGTATAAACATACCCAGAAGACCATAACCAATTATAATTGGAACAAGATAGGTTCCAACGATTAGTAAGTGCTCCATGTCTTTGCTTATTAACAAATTAATAAGCATGCTTACAAACAATATAAAACCAAGAATGGCTCCTTTTATTGTTATATCCTTTTTATCTTCGATTGTCATAACTTTTTACCTCCAATCTTTGCTCTGAGAAGGCGGAGATATTTTCTGGAAATATACGTCTCCTCACCATTATAAAAGGTTGCTTTCATCAAACCATTTGCCAAGGGACTATAATATTCTACGTGTTCAAGGTTAATTATTACCGACTTAGATATACGCGCAAAATGTTCAGAAAGGATTTCTTCCAGTTCATAAAGACGTTTCTTTGCCTCGTACATTTTACTGCCAGTGTGCACGAACAGCTTATCTTGGATTGTTTCAAAGTACAAAATGTGTTCACAAGAAATTGAATATATCTGTTCTCTAAGAAAACAAGGAATAGTGAGAGTCTGATAGGTGCCCTTTTGAATTATTTCCTGAAGCTTTATAATTCCAGGATGATTTTCACAAATCTCAAGAACTGCACATTCCTCTTCTAGAGAATTTACATAGTGGATTTCTACTTTCACGCTTACCACCCTCCTTTACTATAGAATACCTTTTATTACATAAAGTTTCTATAATTTGCATGTTAGTGGTCTGAATTTCCTGGTAAGTGGAAGCCTTAATAAAGCTTAGGTAGAGTAGTTCCTTGTATGAAGAAGAATAATGGAAATTTAATTTTTTACAAATATATCAGTACAAAAAATCAAAAAAGTGTTAAATATTGTCGTATAGTAGGGTAAAACAACAAAAAATAGCTATATATGGTTGAAAATACACTTATTATATAATATAATTTTTAATATACCTATCAATTGATAGATAGGTTAATTATATCTGCAAATATAGAAAGATGATTATTATGATGCTTTTATAGAAGGCTTTTTATATTAATACGGTAGCAGGGGTAAATCATAGGGATGGGATTGCATAAATGAACATATGTAAATTAATGAGCCAATGTAGGGAAATCCAGCATAACAATAAATTGACAAGGTTTTCAGATATAAGTCATCTTAAAAGGTTGTTTCCTAGCAATGGAAATAACAAATATCATGAAGGTACATTTTTAATTATTGAAATATATGACTTTAGCATAATAAAAAACACATATGGATATGAAATTGGACAAGAGGTGTTAAAGAATGCAGCATATCTTCTGAACAGTATTGTTACTATTGATTCTATAGTTTGTAGAGGAACAGGGGATGGAATTATCGTTTTTCTGCCTCGTCTATCAGTGTGGCACCAAGTAAACTCCTTCTGCGAAGGAGTTTTTAGTATATTTAAAAAGCCCCTTTTTATATCTGGAAAGAGTATATACATTGATATGAGTATAGGTGCAGCTATATATTCAAATAATGCTGATAGCTTGACAACAGTATTGAAAAAGGCTGATTTAGCATTATATAAATCAAAAAAAGATGGTGTAAATAAAGTTGCCTTTTACTATGAGGAATTACAGGAAGAGGTTTTGAGAAAGATTATGATTTGTAATAATCTCAGGAGTGCCGCTTCTAAAAATGAGCTAGAAGTTTACTATCAACCGCAGGTAGAAGCAAAATCGGGAAGAGTTTTGAAATTTGAGGCATTACTCAGATGGAAAAATGAAGAGTTGGGAAATGTACCACCTTCAGAGTTTATACCAATTTCAGAAGAGACAGGAATTATCATTGAGCTTGGCGATTGGATTATTCGGACGGTATGTCGGCAAATCAAAGAGTGGATTATTAAAGGTTATTATTATACGGTAGCTATAAATGTATCGCAAAAGCAAATCCAAGGCTATAGATTTTTAGATAATTTAAAGAGCATATTAAGGGAATTTGATATACCACCCAATTTAGTTGAAATAGAAGTTACTGAAAGTATGATGGTATCATCATATGAGTCTATTGCTGAAATACTTCAGCTTACACAAAGCTCAGGCATAAAAATTGCCTTAGATGATTTTGGAACTGGATATTCCTCCTTAAGTTATTTAAAACGGTTGCCTATAGATACTATTAAAATTGATAAAAGTTTCCTGGACGATATAGTTTTTGATAGTACCTCAAGAGAACTAGTAAGTGGAATAATTATGCTTGGTAAAAAGCTTAAGCTTAATGTTATAGCTGAAGGAGTTGAAAGCAAGGAGCAGGTAGATTTATTAGAACGCATGGGTTGCAATGCAATTCAGGGATACTATTATAGTAAGCCTTTGCCTGCAAAAGCGATTGAGAGCATATACTTAGGCTGCGAATTTGCTTTAGGCTTAGAAGGAGTTAGATGAGAGCTTTCAAAGTAGCTAGATTAAGTTTGAAGGGAGAAATTGAATTTTGAATACAGAGGTTGATACACTGTCTAGAATTAAATTGACCGCACTTATCTTGTTTAATGAAAAGGGTTATTATGCTACCACTACTAGAGAAATTGCAAATGAGGTTGGAATAAAATCTTCTACCTTGTATTTTTATTTTAAGTCTAAAGAAGAAATATTTTTTATCTTATACAAAGAGGCTAGAGAATTGTATGAGATAAAGAAAGATAAAGCTTTGAGCCAAAACGGAGCTAGAGATGTGGAAGAACAAATATATAATTTGTTTAGCATTTCAATGGAGTTTTTTAGAGAGCATAATCTTTATTCAAGATTTTTGTATAGGCACTTAATTTATCCTGTATATGGTGTTCAAAGCAAAATTGAGTCTGAGCTTCAAGAGTGGAAAGGTATAGCATCAATTTATTTGTTTAATTTGTTTGAAAAGGGTATACAAGAAGGCCTATTTAGAAATTTATCTTCAGATGATTTATCTAGAACATTTTATCGCAATTTAAATGGATATATTTACGAACTGATAACGAGCAACAGAATACCAAGTAAAGAAGAAGTTGATAAAGTATGGCGGGTATATTGGGATAGCATAAAAGCATAGTAGAAATTTTAAAGTCAGTATATAGGGAGTGATAATTAGTGTTTAAGTTTATGAAGAATTTTAAGATCAAGACAATAATAATTTTCCTAGGAGTTTTTTCACTTATATCTGTTGCATTAACTAATTTTCTTGGATTATCAGGAATTTATACCGTAAATAAAAATATGACTGATATGTACCAGAATAATTTGATTGGTATTTCAAGACTTGCTGCTGCAAGAGGAGACTTTTTAGCAGTTAGGCTAAATGCAGAAAAAGCAATGCTGCAAAACGACGCTAAATACGAGCAGGAAATCAAAGAACACTATGAAAAAGCAGTAGGTAAATTAAGGGAATATGAAGCAACAAAGCTAGATGAATATGAGAAAAATAAAGTCGCAGAAATTAATGAAGACATAAATAAGTATATTGCTTCATGGGACAAAGATAAATCTCAACAACAATTAAGTGACGAACTTGCTATGTTAGGAGACAAAATTGAGAACAATATTGTTGAATTAAGGGAGTATAATGAAAAGTTGGCAGCAGATAAAAATTCCAGCAGTGATAAGGTGTATCAATCAAAAATCAGAATGGTATTTTATATCACTGTCATCATAATAGCTGCAATATTATTACTTGGATACATAGTAACTGCAACTGTTATGAGAGCCATTCGAGCAGCTATTGCAAATTTAAATACTGTAGCTTCTGGAGACTTATCTGTTTCTGTAGTTATAGATGAAAAAAATGAATTTGCTCAAATGAAAAAGGCTTTAAATAAGACAATAGAAAATATCAGAGGCATGATAGAACTTATAAAAAACCAAGCTTCAGCTCTTGAGGATAAGTCTAAAGGGCTAAGTGCAGTATCTAAGGAAATGTCACTAGGAGCAGAAAATGTTTCAAAAACAATTCAAGATGTGGCACATGGGACAAGCGGACAAGCAAACGAGATTATTGATACAAACATGATGCTTAACGATTTTAATGAGCAATTGGAAAAGGTTATAGAAGCTATGTCTAGCGTAGCATCTAGCTCAATCAATGTTGGAGAAATGGCTGAAGATAGCAATAGCAAAATGAATAACCTAATAGAGTCGATGCAAAAGATTCATGAAATGTTCAGTGATTTTGCAAAAAAAATAAACAACGTAGGAACTAGTATAAATAAAATTGATGAGATATCAAGCCTAATAAATGCAATCGCTGACCAAACAAATTTGTTGGCATTAAATGCTTCAATCGAGGCGGCTAGAGCTGGAGAAGCTGGCAGGGGATTTGCGGTAGTGGCTGACGAAATAAGAAAGCTTGCAGAACAAAGTAAAGCCTCATCTGAAAATATAAATTCTGTCGTTAAGCTGATTTCTAATGAGACAGATATAATGATTAACACTTCTGACCAGGTGGGTCTGGAAATGTCGGAGCAATTGAAAACTATAGGTGTAGCTGCAAGCTCTTACAACAAAATTATAAAGGCAATTAAAGAGATGAATCCTGAAATTAGAGAAGCCAGTGAATCTATGAGTTCTATACAAGAACAAAAGGATGCTATTATACAAAAACTTGAAACTGCATCTGCTGTTTCACAGGAGGTAGCAGCAAGTGCAGAGGAAATTGCCGCTAGTGCAGAGGAAATGGAATCTTCAACAGAGGATGTAACAGACACTGCTTTCGAATTAAGCAATATGACAATAGAAATAGTTGGTGCTTTGAATAAATTTAAGTTATAAGCAACACTACTTCCAATCTTTTATAAACGGTTATGAAATTATCAAGTAAATTAGATAATTAAATCAATACAAAAAGCGTGCTGCGTATAGTCAGCATGCTTTTTGTATACTCAGTATATATCCGGATTAGGCTGCAGAAGACAATTATGAGTAATGAAGTAAAATATCCTGAGATTGCTTACGAACATTATCTATAACTTCACTCGGCTCAATCACTTTTGCGGCAGTACCCAGCTGATAAAAGTATATAGAAACAAAATCTAAGTCGCTATTATCTATTATTGTGTCGATATATCCATGGTTTTCATCGCTTAATATAATATGATTCTCAAGCCAAGGCTGGCTTCGGCATTGTCGTATCCCTTCCCGTGTAAGCTTCACATATAATCGGACTGGATCCTTTGGTACGTTTTTTATATGGCTATCCAACCAGTCTATTAAGGTTATTTGAGGATTGAGCTTTTCATCAGTATTTTCTAAGGATAAAATTCTATCCGTTCTAAAAAGCCTTATTTTATTATGATGCAAATCCAATGCAGGCATATACCAGAAACCATTATATGCATACACACCTATGGGGACTATTTTCTTTATGGTATTTTCTGATTTTGAAATATACTGGATGTGAAGTATTTGATTATCCATAGCTGCCTCAATTATTTCTATTAGAAACGGAGATGAAATACCTCTTTTATTATTCCAAAATGAAAGAACAGAGCCTAACTGATCTACTTTTCTTCTAGAATCATTAGGAAGATTAGCGTATAGTTTTCTTGAAACAGAATTAATATTAATATCAAAGGGCAGTGATTGATAATATTTTAAAGATTGAAAAGCAAAAAATATAGAAAATGCCTCATCTTCATCAAAAATAACAGGTGATAGCATTCTATTGTTTAGTATTCTATAGCCGCCATTGCGACCAGGCTCTGTATAGAGAGGGACACCCATTTCACTTAACTCCAAGAGATATCTATGAGCAGTTCTTACAGAAATATTAAACTCGTAAGCTACTTCCTGCGCAGTAAAATTACGTTTGTTATTAACATACATAATAAGATCAAATAAAAGTTTTGTTTTTGACATATCATTATCTCCTAGTGTTAAATCATGACAGCTATTGTCATGATTTAACGATATACTATTTTTAGAAGATTAACAAGGAGGTAAGTATATGAAAGCTGTTGTACTTGATAGATTTGGCGGACCTAGTGAATTAGTTATGAGAAATATCCCTGTATCTGACGTTGAACCTGAGGATGTCCTAATTAGAGTTGAATATGCTGGTGTGGGTCAATGGGATATCTTTGAACGTGAAGGTGGATATGCAGAAATGCTTGGAATGAAGCCAAACTTCCCATATGTTGTAGGGTCTGAAGGAGCTGGAACAGTTGTCCGTACTGGAGGTAATGTCACTGGTTTTAATATTGGAGACAAGGTTTATGCTTCAGGATTTCTTAATCCTAAAGGAGGTTTTTATTCTGAGTATGTTGTTGTAGAGTCCAAGTATGTATCTCACATTCCAGAGTGTATTACAATCAAGGAGGCAAGTGCAATTTTAGGGGTTGGAATCACTGCACTACGTGGGCTTGAAGATATCCTAAAACTTAAACAAGGTGAAGCTATAATAATTGTTGGAGCTAGTGGAGGAGTAGGACATTTGGCTGTGCAAATTGCTAAAAACAAAGGCGCTCGAGTTTTTGCTGTTGCTTCGGGGGACGATGGTGTTGATATGGTTAGGAGTCTTGGAATTGACACTGTTGTGGATGGATATAAAGATGATATATTATTAGCAGCCAAATCATTTGCGCCTGCAGGCTTTGATGCTGCATTAATTACAACTGGTGGTGAAATAGCTGAAATAGCATCTAAATGTGTACGTACTAGAGGGAACATTGCCTACCCAAATGGAATATATCCAGTACCTAAGGCTCACTCTGAGGTTAGCATAGTTGAATATAATGGTGAGCCAGATTCAGATATAATAAATAGACTTAATGATTTTGTAAAACAAGGTATTTTAAAATGCCACATTGACCAAGTTTTCTTACTTAAAGACGCCTATGAAGCTCATATAGCTCTAAGCAAACATTATTTAGGCAAGCTTTGCCTGCGCATAGATTAGTAGAAATGTAGTAAAAGCTAAGAAAAACCATACTACTAGTTCAATTGAAAGAGTATGACAAAACTATCATCGCTCCAAATAAAGCAGAATTTATTATGTAAAAAATGATTATAGCTATAAAAATAGATTAAGAGGGTGTCTAAAAAGAGACCCTCTAATTATATTTATTGTCTATTAGTATAAATTTGAAAAGTAACTCCGAATTTATCAGTTACCATACCATATGCAGGGCTGAAGTAGATTTCATTAAGTTCAATAAGGACTGTGCCTTCTTTCTTTAAGTTTTCATAAAACTGTTTAGCTTCCTCAATATCGTCAGTTGTTATACAAATTGAAACCTGGGTTCCATTTTGAAATGGGAGCTCAGGAATAATATCAGCAATCATAATTTTATTTTCACCAATCTTCAATACTGAATGTGCAACAAGATTTAACTCATCCTCTTTCATCTTAATCACATCATCCTTTGGTCCTTCACCAAAGGTTTGTTCAAAAAGAACTTTTGCATTTAATGCATTTTGATAATATTCAATAGCTTCTTTTGCTCTTCCGTTCATTAGAATATAAGAAACAAGTTGGCATGACATAATATACATCTCCTTTATAATATTATTTTTTTACACAAAATTAAGTATGTGTTATTACTAATGTATTTATTATTGTATAATATAATAGTGACAAACTATGTCATAGTCATTTTGGAGGTAGCAATGTCAAAAGCAAAAAGATTAAATGAAATGATAATGATGGTTAATAGGAAAAAAAGATTTACTGTTGGTGAACTGGCTCAAGAATTTGGAGTTTCTAAAAGGACTATTTTAAGGGATTTGCAAGAACTAAGCGAAATGGGAGTTCCTCTATATTCTGAGGTGGGACCGCATGGTGGATATCATATACTAAAAGAAAGAATTCTTCCTCCTATTGCATTTAGTGAAGATGAGGCAATATCAATATTTTTCATGATCCATGCGTTAAAACATTATACCTCTCTTCCATTTAAAATTGAGTACGAGTCAATCAAAAAGAAATTTTATTTAAATCTTTCTGGAGATATCAGAGATGCAATAGATAGATTAGAAGATAGAGTTGATTTTATGGCAGTTTACCAACAGGAGGAGATACCCCTCTTAAGGCAGCTTTTAGATGCAGCAATCCAACAGAAGGTTATCGTAATAAGCTATGAAGTAAATGAAAAAATCAGCAGAAGAAGTATTCAGCCAATAGGCATTTATGCAAATGAAGGGAAATGGTATTGTCCCTCTTACTGCTTCTCAACTAAAGATTATAGGGTTTTCAGATGTGACCGCATAAAAGCTTTAACAGCTGATGAAGATACGAAACCTATTGACTTATCCAATATAACTTTGAAAAATCGTTATTTGATATTGGACCATGATAAAGAGACTCTTAAGCTATATGTAGAGTTAAGTAAAAAAGGTGTAGAAAAATTTCAAACAGTAAATTGGTCAAATATTAAGCTTACTAAACGTGAAGATGGAACAGGATATTTGAGTGGAAGCATTACGAAAAAGGATATATACTTTTTTTCAGATTACTTTATTACTTATGGCAAAGATGCAATTGTTAAAAAGCCATTTGAGCTAGTTGAAAATATAAGAGAAAAGTTATATGAAATTTTAAAAATATATAACAACTAGCGTATTTAAACTGCTAGTTGCTGTTGTGAGAAGGAGAGAAAAAATGTATAGAAAATTTATTAATTGCTTAGTGGGTATTTTGTTTATAGTATTCACAATGTCAGGGTGTAGCCGAGCTGTATCAAACGATACGAATGGGAAGGTAAATAACAGCGTCCTATCAGAAGGAATTAGTCAGTCACAAAGTAACACTGCTGAAGTTAAAGATGGAACACAGAACAAGGAGAACTCTCAAGCCAAAGAAGATATAAACAAAAATAATAGTTCTGAAAATAAGTCTACTGAGGAGGCTTCCTCAAAAGTTGATGTGAAAAACGAAAAGCCAAAGGATACCAACACTAATACTAAACAAGCAAAAAAAAATAATAAAGTTATTGTCGTAGATGCAGGGCATGGAGGAAGATCAGGTTCTGAAAAGGAGAAGGTTTCACCGGATTCAAATGAACTGAAACCTAAAAATGTAAGTGGAGCTACAGGGGTAAAATCAAAAACTCCAGAGCATGTTATAGCACTTCAGGTTTCTCAGAAGCTTAAGAAGCTTTTGGAAAAAGAAGGGTACACTGTTATTATGACTAGAACTAGTGATACGCAAACTGTAGGAAATATAGAACGAGCTGAAATTGGAAATAAGAACAATGCAGATTTGGTTATAAGAATTCATGCTGATTCATCAACAAGTAGCTCAATTAAAGGTGCTTCAATGCTTGTTCCTGGACAAGCTGGATATGCAAAAAGTATTGCAAAAGTAAGCAGGGAATATGGAGAAACCATATTAAAGACCTTAGTAGAAGAAGCTAATATGCAAGATAGAGGCGTTGTAACAAGAAATGATCTTACTGGTTTTAATTGGTCAAGGGTTCCAGTGGTGCTGGTAGAGATGGGGTTTTTATCAAATCCAACTGAGGATAGTCTATTAAATTCAAGCGATTATCAAAACAAAATTGCTTTGGGGCTAGCTAAAGGTGTAGACAAGGTGTTTTCTAATAGGTAAGGAGATGGCTTTTAGCTATCTCCTTATCATAACTATATTCCTAAGGTTTCTACGCTGTTTTTCAGCATATTCCATTCCTCTATGACGCTTAGGCAGTAATTTTTTCCTTCAGTAGTAACTCTATAATACTTTCTTTGAGGTCCACCTGTTGATTCTCTCATATAGGTTTCCGTGTGCCCATCAGCATTGAGACGCCTTAAGATAGCATATATAGAGCCATCATAAACATCAGGAAAAACATCTTTTATTATTTTCATTATTTCATAGCCGTACATATCATTTTTTGTAAGCTGAAATAAAATGCACATCTCTAGTATACCTTTTTTAAGTTGGGTATCCATAAAATCATCCTCTCACTGAAACAACTATTGTTTTCGCTGCTCTATCGTGAACTGTGTTCCGCTCGCTAGTTAAAGATGCCCAAATTAGTGAGCCTATATTCAAGAGACCGCATAATATTACGTTAGCAATGGATTTAATAATTAATTCTCTAAAGATGGCATCCATAAAGGAGATTGCTGATCCATCAATTTTCTGAACTCTAATTTTAAAAAGCTTCTTTCCAATAGTATAGCCCTTAAGCTTCCAGGTTATAAATGAATTAAATATATTTGAAGCCAGTAGCGCTGTAAGAAATATTAGTAATTTAACTCTTGAGGGAAAAGGAACTTTAACGGTTGTAACATGTTTTCGTATGCTAAAGTCCTTGGAGATATCAAGTTTGTTTGAATCAATAAAGCTTACAAATTCTTCACTGCTGCCCTCGAAGACATTTTTATGGTTTTTATCTAGAACTTCAACCTTTGTTGTTAAACCATTGCTATCTTTATGAAATTTAGCTTCATAACCACTGCCGCCATTATCCACATTCCATATAACCCTTTCTTGGTTTAAGAAAGGTATATAAGCTGCAGCCATGATGATGACAAGTATGATAGTGCCAATAATTGTGTCTATGGCAAAGGCTCCAAAACGGCTTGACATAGATGCAAGATTTCTTGTATCGGTATAAGACTTATCGGCGTTTGATTTGAACTGTTTTTCCGGGGTATCTTCAAGTATTTTTCTTGCAATTTTAGCAGGTGAGCCTAACTCTATAGCTGTTTCTTCTTCAGTTTTTCCATCATATATACCATTTCCAAATATGTCGTTGTAGTCATTCAGTATTTCGCTGATTTCATCTTGAGGAAGTTTGCCTTCCAGCGAGTTTTCCAGTTCTGTTAAAAATTCTTTTCTTGTCATTTTTACCCTCCTATATTTCCTAATAGTGCGTAACCTACACATCCTATTTAATACACTATTGTTTAATGAATAATAGTGTAGTTTTATAGTAGCATACTATTGTTCATTAAACAATAGTGTGATGAAAAAATTCTTAATATTTTATATCTTCGCTAGGGATGTAATTTTTATGGCTATTGTACCATTTGAATCAATATGATAACATAATGCTAAGAAGTAAAAAATACCATTATACACACAAATGAGGGTTGAGTATGGCTAATGAAAATTTAGATACAAAAAATAAGCTTTTGCAAGCAGCAATAGATATATTTGGATTTAAGGGAGAGGTTACAACAAGAGAGATTACAGAGGCAGCTGGGGTAAATGTAGCTGCTATTAACTATTACTTTGGCAACAAAAACAACTTATTAAAGGAAGTAGAAAACTATTATGCTAACTTGCTTAACAGCAAACAGCATGAGATTCTAAAAAACAGCGACTTAAGCCCATTAGAGAAGCTTGTGAAGTGGGCTTATAATCTTACAGAGTTTATGTTTAAGTTTCCGGCAGTAACAGAACTTGTTATAAGTCTTGCTACTGTTGATAGAACATATAACCCCGCTTTAATTCAAAGGGTTTATTTGGATAAAGAAGTTCAGGATATGATTGAGGACAGTATTATAAAAGTCACAGGCTGCAGCAATCCTCAGATAGTAAAACATAAGTATTTAGAGATTTTCTCTGGAATTGTAGGTTTGGTTGTTCACCATATAATATCTAAAATATATTTTTCAGAAAAGGGTATATCAGGAATAGATAGCGATAAAGAATTAAAGGAATACATAGAAAGATTTATAACTGATATTTTATCAAGTAAGTAAGACCAGCTAATGGAAGCAGGTCTTTTTTATTTGGCTGAAATTTAGGATAGTTTTATATGTAGGAAGGATTACAATATAAATAATTCAGAGAGATTTAGTTTTACTATTTTACTCATTGACTACAGAAATTCAGCATGATATTATTAAAACATAAATTTAAAACACTTGTTTTAAATTTATGTTTTAATAAGTTAGTTAAGAAAGGGATGGATTATGAAGAGGTTTGCTAAATTCATTGTTGAACATCAAAAGTTCATTATTATGTTTTATATCTGTGCTATTTTATTTTCCCTTATAGGCTCGAGGTTCGTATCAATAGAGTATGATTTAGGGTCTTATCTTCCTAGCAGCATGAACTCTATCAAGGGAAAGCAGAAACTTGAACATGAGTTCAGCATCAATGGCACGGCATCATTAATGGTGAAAAACAGTGAGCTTTATGCGGTCAAGGAATTAAAAGATAAAATTAAAGAACTTCCAGGCGTAGA
Organism: Clostridium swellfunianum; assembly: GCF_023656515.1. Lineage (NCBI taxonomy): Bacteria > Bacillati > Bacillota > Clostridia > Eubacteriales > Clostridiaceae > Clostridium > Clostridium swellfunianum. Next base: position 1,466,311 of record NZ_JAMOFV010000006.1, on the reverse strand, counting down.
AGAGGTAGTCTGGCTAGACAGCATAGAAGATATAAATAAGCCTGCTGAATTTTTTGATGAAAAGCTGACTGAAAGATTTGTGCGTGGTGAATATAGTCTTTTCCAGATACAGTTTAAAGAAGGAAATGAAAGTATATCAACTAGAAAAGCATTAGATAAAATAGATGATATGGTTAAGGAGGAGCATTACCTAGGAGGACCTGCAGCGGTATCAAAGGACATGATGGATACTACCTCTAGGGAATTATTTCTTTATTCAGCTGCTGCCTTCATAATTATAACAATTATACTGGTTATATCCTCTGAAGCCTATTATGAGCCAATTTTATTTTTTATAACCATTGGTGTGGCTACAGTATTAAACATGGGAACAAATATGTTTTTCGGGAAGATATCTTCTATGACAAACTCCGTATCAAGTATTCTCCAGCTTGCAGTTTCCATGGATTACTCCATATTCCTGCTCCACAGATTTCATGAAGAGAAACAAAGCAGGGATAAAAAAGAGGCAATGATTAATGCAATCATTAAATCCTTCAGTTCTGTTTCTGCCAGTGCGATGACTACGGTTAGCGGTTTCCTTGCTCTTGTTGCTATGAAGTATGGAATAGGCAGAGATATGGGAATTGTACTTGCAAAGGGAGTGTTTTTCAGTCTTGTAGCAGTTATGACTTTAATGCCTGTTTTAATTTTGAAACTTGATGAGAGATTTAATAAATATAAGCATAAGATATTTTTACCTGACTTTAATAAAAACTCAAGAAAGCTTGCAGCACTTCGTAATGTAGCTGTTATTATAGCACTTATTTTAACTGTACCTGTATTTTTAGGACAGTCAAAGCTTAAATATTATTATTCAAATGAAAAGACATTAGCTGAGAATTCAAAATCTGCGGTACACAATAGAAAAATTGAAGAAGTGTTTGGAAAGAGCAATGAAGTTGTTCTAATTGTTCCTAAGGGAGATAAAGTAAAGATAAATACTCTTATAAACCAACTTAAAACAAAGGATAGTATAGACACTATACAAGGACTCTATTCTATGGTTGATGAATATCTTCCAGATTCCATAATTCCAAAGGAAGCTAAAGAAGCTTTTGAATCAGATAAATACACTTATTTTGCTGTAAACCTCTTAACAGGAGTGGAAGGAGAAAAAGCTTCAAAAGCCTTGGACGAAATAGGTGATGTAGCAGCCAAGTATTATGATGAATGGTATTTAACAGGCCAGGCTGTGGTTTATAAGGATCTTCAGCAGGTTACTTCCAAGGATTTCTCAGTAGTAAATATTATATCTATTTTTCTTATAGGTTTAATTCTTCTAATAACCTTTAAATCTATAGCAATTCCTCTGCTGCTAATCTTTGTTATACAGCTTGGAATATGGATAAACCTAAGCATACCATATCTTCAAGGAAATACAATAAATTTTATCAGCTTTATTATAATAGGAGCTATTCAACTTGGGGCCACAGTGGATTACGCAATTTTGTTTACTTCAAGATATAAAGAAAATCTGGAACAAATGCCACCTGTGGAAGCAGCTGTAAAGACTATTGGAGATACTGGAAGGTCTGTACTTACAAGTGCACTTATACTGATAGCAGGAACTTTCAGCATATCCTTCATTACTACAATAAGAACAACGGCGGAGCTTACTCTTATGATTGGAAGAGGTTCGCTTATAAGCTTGGTACTTGTATTTACACTGCTTCCAGGCGTCTTAGTTATATTTGATTCTTTAATAAGAACTACTACAATGGGCTGGCCTAAAAAATATAAAACTTTAAAAATGGGGAGTGAAAGCATAAATGAATAAAAAGCTTATTAGTGCATTATTAGCGTTTTCTATAGTAAGTTCAGGTACTGTAGTATACGGAAAAACAGCTAAAGATGAAACAGTATATGCTTCCTTAAAAAGTGATGGAAGTACAGCAGAAATAAAAATTGTTAACCATATTTATGGCAGTGATGATAAAGATTATTATACAGACTATGGTAACTATAAAGATATAAAAAACTTATCAGGTTTTGAGAAGCCAATGGTTAATGGCAGCGAAATTAAGTGGCCTATGGGGCTTATAAAAGATAAAGGACTGTATTATGAAGGTACCATAGAAAAGCAGCTTCCTGTGAATATTCAAATTAAATACTATTTAGATGACAAGGAAATAAAAGCAGAGGAACTTGGAGGTAAAAGCGGACACGTCAAAATTGCATTTAAGGTGAATTTTGACTCAAAGGACAAGGATTTAGCTTCTCAACTAATGGCTCAAATTCAAGTTGCTGCAAGTCAGGACGTATGTAAAAATATAGTTACTGAAGGCTCAAAAGTGGTAGTAGGAAAGAAAACAACTATTAGCTTTGTGGCTCTCCCTCCAAAGGAGCAAAGTTTTGTTCTTGAGATGGATGGAAATGATATAGAGCTTGAACCTATAAATATAACCCTTATAGCCTCTGGTAGTGCTATACCAGAAGATATATCAAAGGATTTAAACAAACTTACCGATGGACTTGGGGAATTATCTGAAGGTTCAAAGGGTATTGAGGATGGTATAGATGAGCTTGTTAACGGAACTAAAAAGCTTAAAAATGGTATGGTTGAGCTTAATTTTGGTATTGAAACTCTAAGCAAAGCTTCTAATGAAGCTGCAGCAGGGACAGTGCAAATCTCTAATGGTATGAATGAGCTTCATAAGGGAATGCTTCAAGCTGCTAAGGACAGCGAAGGCTTGGTGGCTGGGATCAACAGCTTATCAAATGGATTAGGCGAACTGGCTAAAAACAGTAGTGCTTTTGATAGCGGCATTTCAGGCTTGAACGATGGAATTAATGGATTAAGCACTGGAATGGAGGGTTTGTCTTCTGGAATGAGCAATCTAAAAGCTGGCCATGACCAATTGGCGCTTCTAGCTCAAGCTTTGCTAAGTGATCCAAATTTAAAGAATAACCCGCAGATTCAAGCTCTAGCAGGGGGAGTTATTTCAGAAGCACAAGGGATTAACTCGTTAACCCAAGGTATAAAACAAAGTGCTGGGGGAATAAAAGAAATTGGGAAAAATACAAAAGCCTTAAAGGAGGGTTATGCACAGTTTAATAATGGCATTGGAACAGTGGCTGAAAATACTAAGTTTATGGCAGGACAGGTATCAAAGCTTCCTGAAGGCTTAAAAGTGATGGCAGATAACTTTAATACTTTAAAAAATGGAACCAACCAGATTTTTGGAGGTTTTGGGGAAATGAGCAAGGCATTAAATACTATTGATAAACAAACTTCATCCATTCCGACCAATATAGAAAAATTAACAACTGGTCAAAATGAGATAAAAAATGGCGTAAGCAAGCTCCGTAAAGATGGCATAGATACCATGAAAGCTGAGCTGAAAGGCAGTATTGAAGATAGTGTGCTTGGTGGAAACAAAAAGGTTTCGTATACCTCCTTTGCAGACAATGAAAGAAATATAAATTCAACTGTTCAATTTATACTAAGGACTCCTGCCATTAAAAAACCAGAAGCTAAGAAGGTAGTGCAAGAGGAAAAGCTTGAGAAGAAGGGGCTTATAGCAAGATTGATAGATTTATTTAAATAGTAAATACTAAAAGGTCCGCTGACTATAACAATCAGTGGACCTTTTGATTTACTTAACTGTAAAGATTACAGCTGAGGTTATATTAGATTATAGCGTTTCAATAAGTCTATAATAACTGTTCCTGATACTTGTTTCAAAGCATTCATTGCGAACATGGTTGCTTGAGGTGGAAGATGTAAGTCAGTAAGTTTTTTGCCGTCCATCATTTTTGAGGTAGAATCTAATAATACCCGAACGTCATAGCAGGAAGCGAATACTTCGGGTACCCCACGGTCAACATTTAATAAGGTATATACTGCTTCCATTGCTGTTCTAACAGAATATTCTGTAGTAAATACTGTATCGCGTACAGTATCAGCAAACTGACCAATAAAGGCAAAGTTTACACATCCCTCCGGTACAACCTTTGGTCTGTCTCCTTTTGCTCTAGGCATAAAGAAGGCAGTTATATATGGCATCATGCATGGAATGCAATGAGCTGAATTCAATGCCATGTCATGAATTTCAGACTCTGGAACTCCCAAGTGATATAGCCATTCTTCAGTAATTTCTGTTCCTGTACATTCTCTCATAGGTTTCTTAATATAGTTTCCAGGAACGTCTACAAATAATCCATATACCCAAACTACAAGTTGATCCTTAGGCTGGCTCTTAAAATGAGGCTGACGATTTAAGGTGTAGCTCATAAGCCAATTTGAGTCTTTAGCGGTAATAATACCGCCTGTAACTACTTTACCGCTGAAAGGGTCTCTTTTACATATTTTTTCTATATAAGGTGGGATTCTGTTATCTAGGGTAGTGATTGTAGCAGATTCCCAAGTTGTTGCCTTTTTATCTGAACAGAACTTATCAGGATTACCAAAGGATGGATCCTGCTTGGCGATGTTCTTCCAAAGCTCCCAGCAGCCTCCCACAGAGTCGTTAAAGATTGGAGCATGATCATCATCGCCAGTAGTAGAGTTTTCTGTACAGCTGCCGTTAGTAACAAACACTAAATCATTTTCTGTAAGCTCTATATATTCTTTCTTTCCGCTGCGCTCATAAATAATTTTAGAGGCAACCTTTTTATCCTTTTGAATATTAAAAATAACATTGGTTACTCTAGTGTCATATTGAAAGTCAACACCATTGGCTTCAAGATATTTTATCATTGGAAGAATTAATGATTCATATTGGTTGTACTTAGTAAATTTTAGTGCAGAAAAGTCTGGAAGACCACCGATATGGTGTATAAATCTCTGAATATAAAGTTTCATTTCTAAGGCGCTGTGCCAATCTTCAAAGGCAAACATTGTTCTCCAGTATAGCCAGAAGTTTGAGGAGAAAAACTCATCTGTAAATACATCTGTAATTTTCTTGTCATATAAATCTTCATCTCGAGTCATAAACAATTTAATAATTTCCATTGAAGCTTTTTCACTTAATGTGAATTTTCCGTCAGTGTGAGCATCTTCACCTCTTTTTATAGTTGCTCTCATCAGCGAATAGTTTGGATCTTTCTTATTGAGCCAATAATATTCATCTAAAACAGAAGCGTCCTCAGTTTCAAGAGAAGGTATAGAACGGAACAAATCCCATAGACATTCAAAATGGTTTTCCATTTCACGTCCGCCTCTAACGATAAATCCCTTTTGAGGATCTTTTATACCGTCGCAGGCGCCGCCAGCAATATTCAGCTCCTCTAGAATGTGAATATGTTCACCTTTCATCTGGCCATCACGTACTAAGAAACATGCTGCTGATAAGGCTGCTAACCCTGAGCCAACAAGGTAGGCTGACTTATTATCCACATCAGCTGGTTTCTGAGGACGAGCAAAAGCTTCATAATTTCCATTGCTATAATACATTTTTATTCCCCCTAGTCTTTCTTTTTTGCACAAAACAATTATTAATTGTTTTGCCCTTAGTTTTTATATTGGCTTGATATCTATATAATAAAAATTAAGAGGGATACGTTCAATAGACGATATATGCTGTGTGTTTAAAGTTTCAACAAAGTGCCTATGGTGTAAAAAAATTAGACACTGTATTATAAGTGTCTAAATATGAATATTTGTTTTGAAGTTTTCAAGTGCTTTAATAATACTTCCATGGATTACAATATTTACTCTTTCAATAATACCGCAGGGGTCATCCTTCATGCCTTTCCCAATCCACTCCAGCATAAGTCCTACAAAGGCAAACTTATAAAAGTGAGCAATAAATGCCTTATCAGCTTCTTTTACATTGACTCCTGCAGCTTTTTCTTCTACAACCCCTATTAAAAGATTATAAGTTTCATTATATAGGTAATTCTCTAAGTGCTCACGATTAAGGGAATGATATGTATTTATTACAAAGGTTTTATTCTTTAGTACATACTCAAAGATTTGCATGAAGCCCTGCTGCCATGTGTCGTATGTTTTTTTATCCCCAAGCGCCTTTGAGGCTTCATTAGTATAAATCCATTCAACAAGATCATATATATCCTTAAAATGATAGTAAAATGTTTGTCTATTAACTTCACAATCTTCAACGATATCAACAACGGTAATCTTGTCCATAGGCTTTTCTAGCAATAGCTTTTTAAATGATGCTGCAAGTGCTTTTTTAGTTGTTTGTGCCATAGTGCCTCCTCATTGTATAAGCCAAAATTTTAATGATAATGGAAATAGGTATATTCTTATTAATGATACTTTTAATAATTACTTTACAATATATTATATAACTTATAACGTTTGTTGCCTATATAATTAAGCTGTTGTTTTTTTCAATGATAATTGACAAAAGGCTGGTTCTAGAAATTACTTAAGTCTTAAATGGCCTTTGAGTATTGAAGAATAATAACAGATTGCCTATGATACATATTAGGGAGGATGATGCAAATGAAGGAAAAAAGTTTAAGAGCTCATGAAAAATGGAAAGGGAAAATAGAAGTTATCAGCAGATGCAGTATAAATAACAGTGAAGACTTAGCGGTAGCTTATACACCTGGTGTAGCTTTTCCATGCTTGGAGATAGAAAAGAACGAAGAAGATTCCTATAAGTATACAAGAAGAGGTAATCTAGTTGGAGTAATTACTGATGGAAGTGCTGTATTAGGACTTGGGAATATTGGAGCTTTAGCTTCAATGCCTGTTATGGAAGGAAAGTGTGTTTTATTTAAGGAATTTGCAGGAGTTGATGCTTTTCCTATATGTATTAAGGATAATGATGTAGAAACTATAGTAAAAACTGTAAAGCTTATTGAAGGAAGCTTTGGAGCAATAAATTTAGAAGATATAAGTGCTCCACGCTGCTTTGAGATAGAGGAAAAATTAAACGAAATCTGTGATATTCCAGTTTTTCATGATGATCAGCATGGAACTGCCATCGCTGTTCTTTCAGCGCTTTTAAACTCAATTAAGGTTCTTAAAAAAGATTATAGCGTAAAGATTGTAGTAAATGGAGCTGGAGCGGCAGGTATTGCAATAGCTAATCTGATTTATGAAGCAGGTTTTCATAATATTGTAATTTGTGATAGATATGGTATAATCACAGTTGAAAATGCAGCTAATAAATATCAAAAGGATTGTGCTGTAAAGTTTAATAAAGATAAAGAAGGTAGCTTAAAAGAGGCTCTAACTGGAGCAGATGTTTTTATAGGGGTAAGTGCGGGCAATATATTGACTGAGGAAATGGTTTTATCAATGAACCATGAGCCATTAGTATTTGCACTAGCTAATCCAGTTCCAGAAATAATGCCTGAGGCAGCTAAGAACGCTAAGGTTAAGATTATGGCAACCGGAAGAAGCGATTATCCAAACCAGATAAACAACCTGCTAGTTTTTCCAGGTATAATAAAAGGAGCTTTAAAAGCACGCATCAATAAAATTACTACAGAAATACAGCTGGCAGTTGCTAGAGGGATTTCAGGTTGCATAGACGAGGCGGAATTAAACTGTGAAAATATAATTCCAAGCGTTTTTGATAAAAGAATTGTAGATTTAGTTTGTGATATAGTTTGCAGTTTTAAAAAATAAGGAGTATTTATGGAGAATTTAGCTAAGCTATTTAATAAATTAACTAACAGTGAGCAGAAAGTATTTACATATATTTATGCCAATCAGCAAAAAGTTATGAAGATGAAGATAAGCGACTTAGCTAAAGAGACCTTTACTTCTAAAACTGTAATTATTAATTTAGCTCAGAAGTTAGGCTTTGAAGGCTTTTCTGACCTAAAATATTATCTTAAATCATCTAAAGGCGATGAAGATAATAGAAAGGTCTTGGAAGATTTACAGTACAATTTAAAGCATAATATTGAAAAAACCTTTGTGGTTATAGAGGCAGACTTATATAAAAACATTACTAGAGAAATATTAGCTGCAAAAACTGTATATGTTTTTGCAAGAGGTACAAGCAAAGCAGCTGGATATTACTTAAATCATCTATTGCTTACTATAGGAATTAAGTGCGTATTCGTTGATGATTATAATTTACTCGCTTTAGTTAGCAATACCTTAGAAAAGGATGAATTAGTAATTTTAATTTCACTTTCAGGAAACACAGCAAAAATATTAGAGGTAGCTAATATAGCAAAGGTCAAAGGGGTTAAAAGCATAGCAATAACTGCCTTTGGAAACAATGAATTATCTAAGATAAGCGATTATACTTTGCATTGCGTATCAAATGATACTGAGACTAAATACAATGACAGTATTTCAAGAATAGGAATGTTTATAGTTATTGAAATGATTGTTAACTGCATAAAAGAACTTAATGCCAAATAGCTCGTTAATAAACGGGCTTTTTTTATTTGTAAAACTATTACATGACCTAGGTCATTTCCTGTGACCTGGGACTTTATGTTGGAAAAGAGTATCATCAAGAAGCGTTGTAAGATTATATACCAGAAGGTAGAATAGATATCAAGAAGAGTGCTCTTTTAGTAAACGTGTTCATAGTTTTATTTTATATTTTAAATGGAGGAAGGCGAAATGTCTAAAAATTTTAGTCAGAAGATACAACAGTTTGGAAGAACTCTGTTACTTCCTATCGCAGTTATGGCGCCTGTAGGAATGGTGCTGGGTATAACTGGTGCACTTGTTCAATCTTATATGATTGCTAGGTTTCCGTTCTTAGGGAACCCAGTTCTTAAAACTATATTAACTAATTTGAGAACAATCGCTAGTGCAATTTTTGATAATATTCCATTACTATTTGCAATGGGTGTAGCTTATGGCATGAGCAAAAAGGATAAGGGAATAGCTGTATTTGCGGCAACAATAGGATACATTATTCTCATAATATCCATGAATGTATGGCTTACTGTTACTGGAAAGCTGGCACCGGCAGATGTAATGAGCCAGTTTGGGCAGATTAAAATTCTAGGAATACAGACCATGAATGTAAATGCCTTGGGTGGAATAATAACTGGTTTAGTTGCAGCATGGGCAACAGATAAATTCTACAAGCTTGAGCTTCCAATAGCTTTTGCATTTTTCTCAGGTAAAAAATCAGTTCCGATTATAACTATGGGAATAATGATGGTAATTGGTTTAACAATACCTTTCATATGGGAAATCTTCGTAGCGTTACTAAAGAAATTATCAGTAGTTTACTTAAGCCCTGTAGGACCATTCTTTACAGCAGGTGGAGAAAGATTATTTATTCCTTTTGGACTTCACCACGTATGGAATGCTCTGTTTAGATTTACAGAGGCTGGTGGAACTTATGTTATAAACGGAAAGACCTATGTAGGGGTTGTTCCTACTCTAAACGAGATACTATTTAACTTAGGACCAAACAGTGAATACTGGAGTATGATGCCTAAGTTAACTAGATTCATGGCTCAGCAGCAGATGTTATGTACACTATTTGCATTCCCTGCAATAGGACTTGCTATGTACAAAACAGCATACCAAGAAAATAAAAAGCTAGTTAAATCCTTAATGGTTACTTGTATATTAACTGCACTTTTAGGTAATGTTACAGAACCATTAGAATTCTCCTTTGTATTTATTGCGCCAGTTCTATACGTAGTTTATGCATGTATTATAGGTATCGGAGCTGTTGCCTTATCACTAGCTAATGTAGCAATAGGCTATATAAGAGGAACTATATTCGACTTTGCAATATTTGGATTGCTTTATGAAAATACAAATTGGATAGCTTTTGTAATAATAGGCTTGATTCTGGCTGTGGTTACTTACTTTGTGTTTACATGGGCAATATTAAAATTTGACCTAAAGACTCCAGGTAGAGAAGATTCACCATCAGCAGATAATACTCTTATCAAAGAAAAGAGATATGATGAGATTGCTAAGATTGTAATACAAGCATTGGGTGGAAGAGCTAATATTAAACACGTTGAGAATTGTATAACCCGTTTGAGAATAGATTTAGGAGAAGTAAATGTAGTGGATCGTAAAATGCTAGAGTCTTCAGGCTGCACGGGAATATTCTTCCCAGCACCAAAGCATATTCACATTGTTTATGGACCTTTAGTAGAATTCGTAAGAAACGAAGTAGATGATCAATTAGCAGCTATGTAAATAAGACATAATGGAGACGTGAAGATTAAGCATTTTCACGGACAGTGTAAGGAAAACAGGAGGATTGACATGAGAAGCAGCAATATAATAACAATAACTGGGGCAGGTAGTGGCAGAACTCCAGCATTAGTAGGAAGCTTAGTAAAATTAAAGGATAGATTTCCTTTAAAAAAGGTAATCTTTTACGATATCGACAACGAAAGAACCTCAAAAATGGAGGCTTATATAAGACTTGTATTAAAGACTTACTGCAACGAAACAGAAGTAGTATTTACAACAGATGCAGATGTAGCATATGAAAATACAGACTTTGTATTTTGTCAAATGCGTGTTGGAAAGAATGAAATGAGAAGTCTTGATGAAAAAATACCTCTAAAGTATGGCTTAGTTGGTCAGGAAACCTGTGGACCAGGAGGCTTTGCTTATGGTATGAGATCTCTTGGTGCGATGATAGACATGGTTAATCAGGTACGTAAGTATTCAAAGGATACTTGGATTTTAAACTATACAAATCCTGCTGCTATAGTGGCTTTAGGGTTGGATAAGGTTTTCCCTGATGATAAGAGAATCTTAAACCTGTGCGATCAGCCATACTCACTTATGCGCTCCTATGCTAAAATCCTAGGAGTTGAGCAGAAGGATTTAAGAGCAACTTATTTTGGATTAAACCACTTTGGGTGGTTTACAGAACTTAAGGATGTTAATGGAAAAGACTATTTTGATCAATTAAGAACCTACTTAAGAGATTATGACTTTAAGCCATATAATGCAGAGCAGCGTTCTAAGTCCTGGCTTGACACTTACTTAAGAGTGAACAAATACATGAAGCTATTTGATGAGTATGTACCAACAACTTATCTTCAATATTATTTCTTCCCAGAGGAAATAGTTGCTGAAAGTGATCCTAACTATACAAGAGCAGATGAAGCAAGAGACTCCAGAGAGAAGGAAGTTTGGGAAATATGCTCAAAGGCTGTTGGAGCAAAATCTATAGAGGATGTTGACCTTATAACTAACAGTGTATTTGGCGACTTAATGATTGAACTTGCAGAATCTATAGCTTATGATTTACACAATGAGTTCATCCTTATGAGCAGAAACAATGACATAATAACTAACTTTAGCAAGGATGCTATCGTAGAAGTAGCAGGTACTGTTGGCAAAGACGGCGCTCATCCTTATAAATATGGCGAAATTAAACCTTTCTATAAAGGTCTAATGGAAACACAACATTCCTATGAACTTCTAACAGTTGAAGCATTCTTAGAAAAAGATTATGTTAAGGCGCTTCAAGCTCTAACTTTAAATAGAACTATTGTTAATCCAGAGAAGGCAAAAACTGTGCTAGATGACTTGATGGAGAACAATAAAAACTATTGGTATCTAGAGAAAAAGAAATAAGTATTTGGTAAAGAAGAATGCTGTAGACCTAAGCCTACAGCATTTTTTTCTTAGCTATTTTCCTTCAGCAGCGTATTTTCCAGCAATTCTACCAAAGGTTACTATATCAGAAATAGCATTACCGCCAAGTCTGTTTGTTCCATGAATAACTCCTGTAACTTCTCCAGCAGCATAAAGACCTTCAATAACTTTTCCGTCTTTAGTCTTTACTTTAGCGTTAGTATCTATTACAAGTCCACCCATAGTATGATGAACAGATGGTACAGCCTTTTGTATATAGTAAGGACCTTTTTCAAGAGATACAAATTTTCCTCTATAGTTAAAATCTAAGTCTTTTCCAGTCTTTGCAAACTCATTAACTCTAGCAACTGTAGCCTTAAGAGTTTCAACAGGAATTTGGAAGTGTTTAGCTGCATCTTCTAAGGTTTCTGCCTTATATAATATGCCTTCTTTTACAAGTTCCTCATACTCATCTTTGTGAACGCTTATAGTTTTGCTTATATTGTCTATATCTTGATTCCAAAGCTGATAAGTGTATCCGCCTGATTGAGCTAATATAGCTTTAGATATAACGTCTCTTCTTTCTAGTTCTTCAACAAATCTCTTACCTTCTTGGTTTATAAGTATAGCACCATCAAATCTGCTGTCTGCAACTAGAGATATTAAGCCAGTTTTTGGATTTGAGATTGGATATGTTTGAATATATTCCATTCCCATAGTAGCAGCGTTTAGTTTTTCTGTCATAATTATACCATCACCTGTAGTACCAGGAGCATCAGTAGTTAAATATTTTTCATCCATTTCAGGATTGTATTTCTTTCTCATTTCAACATTAGAGCCGAATCCACCAGTAGCAATTATAACACCTTTTTTTGCCTTAAATACAAGGTCTTGTCCAGCAGCGTTCTTAGCTTTTACGCCCACTACTTTCCCGCCTTCAGTAATAAATTCTTCTGCTTTAGTTTGAAGCTTTATAGGTATTTTTAATTCATCAGCTTTAGATTTAAATTTTGATATCATTTCAGCGCCAGTATGGCCTTCTGGTATTAAGGCTCTCTTAACAGAGTGACCACCGAATTGGAAAAGCTGGTCTTCTAAAAATTTAACTTTTATATAATCCTTTAGCCATTCTGCAGATGCTAGAGCATTGTCAGTAAATATTTTTACTAACTCTGGAACACCCTTATTGTCTCCGCCCTTAATAGTATCATTATAGAATGTTTCAGCGCTATCATTGTTTATGTTTAGTTTCTTTTGAACCCAGTTTCCCGGAGCGTTCATTTCTCCACCAGAAATTAAAGTATTTCCTCCGATGGAAGGCATTTTTTCAAGAATAACTACGTTAGCTCCAGCGTTTCTAGCCTCTATTGCAGCACTAAAGCCAGCACCACCAGCACCTATAACTACTACATCATATTCTTGAGTCGTTTGCTTTTCCTTCTCAGGTTCTACTGATATTTTATCAGCAGATAAATTCAAACCTGCTTTTTTAAGAGCAGCTTGTACAGCATTTATGTATGCTTCACTAGTTGCAGTTGAACCGCTTACGGCATCAACATTAGCGTTGTTCTTATCTATCATAAGAGCCTTTATTTGGTTAAACACAGGTTCACTAAGAATAGGGTTTTCCTTGGTTTCTAAAACAGTTATATCCTTAATCTTTTGGTTTTCTACAGTAACCTCTACTTTTAAAGTACCGTGCTTACCTTGTCCTTCTCCAATATATTTGTTTGCTTTAGAGCTGGAAGAAGTACAACCTGTCATTAGAGTAAAAAGCATAGTTACTACTAATGATAAACAAAATAGTTTTTTTAGTTTTTTCATCATTCTGCCTCCTCAATTGTTTGTTAATTAACTAACATAAACCAAGCATAGTTTATCAGCATTTAAATTATAATGCAATAAATTTTGAATAAAATGAGGAATATTTGTTAAGAATTTGTGAAATGTTTATATAAACATAGCTGTTTAATTGTAAATTGCCACATTAATACACAGTATTTAATCGTGTGGAGAGCATAAATAAATGATATTAACAGTGCAGTAAAAAATATCTTAGTGTAATCGTTACATAGCGTCTTTGAACCATTGACATTATATAAGTAAGCGAGTAAAATATATTTTGTGTACGAAATATGGTAATGCGAATAGTACTAGCACGAATATTTCTAAACAAAAGAATTGAAAGAAGGTGTAGGTTCTGTGGAGGAAGTAAGTAAGGCGGTTAAAATCATTCAGTTAATGAAAAAGGTTACGAATGCTATAAAGCAAAGAATGGGCAATCACTTTAAGGAAATGAATTTGACTGGACCTCAGGGAATGTTAATGGGAACTTTAGCTCATAACGGAGAAATGAAAGTTAGTGAGTTAAGTGATAAACTTGGGTTATCTAATAGTACTGTATCTGGAATCCTAGATAGACTTGAAAATCAAGGTCTAGTAGAGAGAGTTAGAAGCAAGGAGGACAGAAGAGTAGTTTATGTGAAAGTTACTGATGAATTTATAAAACATTCTCAAAAACACTTTGATGAAATTAATAATATTATAGAACAGATGATGAACAAAGCTACTCCAGAAGAACTAGATATTATATTTAAGGGTATGGATACTTTACAAAAGGTTATGGATAGACAGGATGACTAGGTTTTTATCAAAACAAAATATTTTTAGCAAGGAGACGATACAACAATGTATAAATTGGCAAAATATTTAAAGCCATATATAGGACTGCTTTTAATTGCAGTAGTACTGCTTTTTGGGCAGGCTATGGCAGATCTTTCTCTACCTGACTATATGTCTAATATAGTTAATGTAGGGATTCAACAAAATGGTATTGAAAATGCTGTACCTGACGCCATTAGAGTAAGTCAAATGGATAAGCTTACAATATTTATGAATAATGAGGATAAGCAAGAAGTTTTAAAGAACTATACACTAATCGATAAATCAAACTCAGACTATGACAAATACCTTAAGAGCTATCCAGCGCTTGAGAAAGAATCAATATATGTACTTAATGATATTAAGGATACAGAAGTAGAAAAGCTTAATCCTGTGATGGGTAAGGCGCTATTAACAGTTACAGGCGTCGAAAAAATGAAGGAAAATGCTAAAGACGGCTTTATTGAATTCAATGGGAATAAGATCCCTGCAAGTACTGATTTGTTTGCAGTGTTTGCAAAGCTTCCTGAGGATCAAAGAGCTAAAATCTCTGAGGATTCAAATAAAAGATTTGAAGCTTTAGGAGATAAGATGATTATCCAAGGCGCCGCTGCTTCTATTAAGGAAGAATATAAAGCGCTTGGCATGGATACAGACAAAATACAAAGGAACTATATTCTTTTAGCTGGTGTTATCATGCTTGGAATATCCCTTTTAAGTGCTATAGCTACTGTAGCAGTTGGGTTTCTCGCGTCTAGAACAGCGGCAGGAGTTTCAAGAGACCTTAGAAAAGACGTATTTACAAAGGTTGAACAATTTTCAAACACAGAATTTGACAAGTTCTCAACAGCATCACTTATAACAAGAACTACAAATGATATCACACAAATTCAAATGCTTATAGTAATGGCTGTTAGAATGATAATATATGCTCCAATTATAGGTATAGGTGGAGTAATAAAGGCAATGAATAAGGCTGCTTCAATGTCTTGGATTATTGCCCTTGCGGTTGTAGTGCTTTTAGGTCTTATAGGAATAGTATTCTCAATGGCGCTCCCAAGATTTAAAGCAGTTCAAAAGCTTGTAGATAAACTAAATCTGGTTACCCGTGAAAGTTTATCAGGGATGATGGTTATTAGAGCCTTTAACACTGAAAAGTTTGAAGAGAAGAGATTTGACAAGGCTAATAGAGATCTTACAGGCACAATGTTATTTGTAAGCAGAATAATGATAACCTTGTTCCCTGTTATGATGCTTATCATGAATGGAGCTACCTTGCTTATAGTATGGGTTGGAGCTCACAGGATAGCAGAATCCTCAATGCAGGTTGGTGACATGATGGCATTTATGCAGTATGCAATGCAGATTATATCGGCCTTCCTGATGATGTCCTTTATGTTTATAATGATACCTAGAGCCTCAGTATCAGGGCAAAGAATATCAGAGGTTTTGGAGGTAAAATCTACAATTATAGACCCAGAAAAGCCTAAAACCTTTGGTGGAAAAGCAAAGGGTACTTTAGAGTTTAAAAACGTATCCTTTAGATATCCAGAAGCTGAGGAAGATATGCTTAAAGATATAAGCTTTACGGCTTTGCCTGGTCAGACTACTGCTATTATAGGTTCAACAGGTTCGGGCAAAACAACTTTAATTAATCTTATACCGCGTTTCTATGATATAACCAAGGGACAAATTTTACTTGATGAAATTGATATAAGAGAAGTTACACAGCACGAGCTTCGAGAGCAGGTTGGTTATGTGCCTCAAAAAGGTTTCTTATTTAAGGGTACTATTGAAACCAACCTAATGTATGCTGATGAAAATGCTTCAGAAGAAGAATTAAATAAGGCTGCTGAAATAGCACAGGCTATGGAGTTTATAGGTGAGAAGCCAGAAGGCTTTGATACTGAAATCTCACAAGGTGGAACAAACGTATCTGGTGGGCAAAAACAAAGATTATCTATTGCTCGTGCCCTTGTTAAAAAGCCTCAGATTTATATATTTGATGACAGCTTCTCTGCTCTAGACTTTAAAACAGATGCTAAGCTTAGAAAGGCTCTTAAAGAACAGACTTCAGGAAGTACTGTTATTATAGTTGCACAGCGTATATCAACAATTAAGAATGCAGAGCGGATTATAGTGCTTGATGAAGGTAGAATAGTAGGAAGTGGTACACATGATGAACTTATGAAGACATGTGATACCTACCAGGAAATAGCTTTATCACAGCTCTCGAAGGAGGAACTAGCATGAGTGAAAACCAAAATAATAACGTAAAGCCTCCAAAAGGAGGAGGAGGCCCCGGACATGGAGGGCCAATGGGTATGATGAAGGGCGACAAAGCGCGTGACTTCAAGGGAACCATGAAAAAACTTATAGAATATTTAAGCGTATATAAGTTTTCATTAATTACAGTATTTATATTTGCCGCAGCCAGTGCAGGTTTTGGTATTGCAGGACCGAAGATTTTAGGTAAGGCTACCACAAAATTATTTGAAGGCATAATGGGTAAAATAGCTGGCACAAGTGAAGGAGTAGATTTTGATTATATAGGAAGAATAATGCTTACACTTATAGTTTTATATGGAGTAAGCTCACTGCTAGCTTATATACAAGGCTGGATAATGTCTAATGTAGCCATGAAGGTAAGCTATGGCTTTAGAAAGGATATTTCAGAAAAGATAAACCGTATGCCTCTAAAGTATTTTGACGGCACAAACCATGGTGAGGTTTTATCTCGTGTTACAAACGACGTTGATACACTAGGCCAAACCTTAAATCAGAGCTTATCACAAATAATAACATCAATTACAACAGTAGTAGGTGTTCTTATAATGATGCTAAGCATAAGCTGGACAATGACTCTTGTATCACTTATCATACTGCCTATATCTATGATTCTTATAATGGCTATAGTTAAGAGATCACAAAAGTATTTTAAAGAGCAGCAGGATTATTTAGGTCACGTAAACGGTCATGTTGAAGAAATGTACGGTGGTCACCAGGTAATGAAAGCCTTTAATGGAGAAGAAAAAAGCGTTAAAGAGTTTGAGGTAAACAATAACAAGCTTTATGGAGTTGCTTGGAAGTCACAATTCTTTACAAGTATAATGATGCCTCTAATGGGGTTTGTAGGTAACCTTGGTTATGTTGCAGTATGTATAATGGGCGGATATCTAGCAGCAAAGAAATCAATACAAGTTGGTGATATTCAAGCCTTTATACAGTATGTACGCCAGTTTACACAACCAATTTCTCAAATTGCCAATATATCAAATATTCTTCAGCAAACCGCTGCATCAGCAGAGAGAGTATTTGAATTTCTTGCAGAAGAGGAAGAAGTTCCAGAAGCAGAGAACCCGGTTAAGCTTGATGAAGTACATGGAGCAGTTGAATTTAGAGATGTTCACTTTGGATATAATCCAGACAAGATAGTTGTAAATGACTTTTCAGCTTCAATTAAGCCAGGACAAAGAGTTGCTATAGTAGGTCCAACTGGAGCAGGTAAGACAACAATGGTTAAGCTTCTTATGAGATTCTATGATGTTAATAGTGGAGCAATACTTATTGATGGTCACGATATAAGAGAATTTTCAAGAAATGACCTTCGCTCAATGTTTGGCATGGTCCTTCAAGATACATGGCTTTATAATGGAAGCATTATGGAGAATATTCGTTATGGAAGACTTGATGCTACAGATGAAGAGGTAAAAAAAGCTGCAAAGGCAGCCCACGTAGACAGTTTTGTGCATACTCTTCCAGATGGTTACAATATGGTTTTAAATGAAGAAGCTTCAAACGTATCACAAGGACAGAAGCAGTTGTTAACTATAGCCAGAGCCATCCTTGCAGATCCTAAGATATTGATTCTTGATGAGGCAACAAGCTCAGTAGATACTCGTACAGAAGTGCAAATTCAAAAGGCTATGAATAATCTTATGAAGAATAGAACAAGCTTTATAATAGCCCACAGACTCTCAACAATACGTGATGCTGACCTAATTCTAGTTATGAATCATGGAGATATTGTTGAGCAGGGAACCCATGAAGAGCTTCTTGAAAAAGGCGGCTTCTATGCTAACCTTTATAACAGTCAGTTTGAAACATCAGAGATTTCAGCTTAGAGAATATGTAACTTATTTCCTAGGAAATAGATAACAATAAAGAGCTTTCCGTGATATTAATTTATATTATGGAAAGCTTTTTGTTTTTGGCAGGCAATGGTATAATGTGGATAGTTTATTAGTGAAGGAATATAGCAAAACAGGAGGATAAGATGAAAACTATAGTATGTTTTGGGGATTCGAATACTTGGGGTTATAATCCTGCAGGCGGAGCACGTTATTCAATGGAAGAAAGGTGGGGCAGCTTACTTAGGGAAGAACTTGGAAGTGAATATTTCGTTATTGAGGAAGGGCTATGTGGAAGAACTACTGTGTTTAATGATCCTATAGGAGAACATAGAAGTGGCAAGGAGTACATTATACCTTGCATTGAATCTCATAGTCCAGTTTATTTAGTTATAATACTATTAGGAACAAATGATTTAAAAAAGAGATTTTCACTAACAGCTGGCGACATTGCTAATGGAGCTGGAATTTTAGTGAAAATGATTCAAAGCAGTAATGCAGGACCGAATTGGAAAGCTCCAAAGGTTTTGCTAATAGCACCTCCTCCAATAAAGGAAGTAGGGGTATTTGCAGAAGCCTTTGAAGGTGGGGAAGAAAAATCGCATAAACTATCAGAGCGTTTTGAATCAGTGTCCAAGTTATTAGGTTGCGAATTCCTTGATGCTGCAAAAAATATTACATCAAGTGATATAGATGGAATACATTTGGAGGTTTCAGAACATAAACGATTGGCAGCTGCTGTAGCTAAAAAAGTAAGAGAACTTTTATAACAGTTTGCATAGTTGGTAGTGGTGAGTAAATAGATGTCACCCCCTTATTATGTCCAGGTGGAATAGTATGGATCAATATACAGATTGGATAAACATGAGTATCTATCGTTCACATTACTACAGCTGTAGTTGAAGGGATGATTTAAAAACTGGCCTGACACTATGGAAATTTATTACATAGTGTCAGGCTTTGTGCTACAATAAAAACAACTAATAAAATAGGGGGGGATATTATGAAAAACGTAGTAATTACAGGCAGTACACGGGGACTAGGGTTGGCTATGGCTAGAGAATTTCTAAAGGCAGGATGCAATGTAACAATTTCAGGTTCAAAACCAGATTCTTTTAATAGAGCAAAAGAGGAGCTTAAGGAGTTTGAAAAACAGTTAATTTTTATTTCTTGCAATGTGAGAGCTATATCTGATATTAAGAATCTATGGATTAAATCAGCTGAAAGATGGGGAGGTATTGATGTTTGGATTAACAATGCAGGACAAAATTGTCCTCGTGAATTTATGTGGGATACTGAAGAGAGTTATATAGATGCTGTTGTTGATACAAATATAAAAGGAGTTATGTATGGTTCTAAGGTAGCTGTAGAAAATATGCTTAAACAAGGGCATGGTCAGGTATGGAACATGGAAGGGCTAGGATCAAATGATATGATTATAGAAAAAACTATTTTATACGGCACTTCAAAACGAGCCCTCACCTACTTTACCAAAAGTCTTGCAAAGGAATTGAAAGATTCTCCTGTAAAGGTAGGTAGATTATCTCCAGGAATGATGCTTACTGAATTCATCACTAAATCACCAACAGGCGAACCTTCTTCGGTTACAGAAGACAATCAGTTTAAAAAAATATTCAACATTTTAGCAGATAAACCAGAAGCAGTTGCAAAGTTTTTTATTCCTAGAATCCTTGCTAATACAAAACAGGATGCACACCTAGAATGGCTTACCAATGTAAAATCTGCCCAAAGGTTTATGATGGCTCCTTTTAAAAAGAGAAAGCTAATATAAAAGGACGCTAAAAGTTATTGTAAAAACTTACATTTATGCTATAATATCAATAACGAGAGTGTATCTAGGGTTCCGATCAATAGATGTCTGGTCCGAGCGGTACAGGAGTTTATCTACACTTTTAGGAAAAAAGCCTAAAGGACGAGTCTCAAACAGGAGACTTGTGCTTTAGGCTTTACTTTTTTTAGGGGGGATTATTATGAGTATCATCAAGGTTAACAAGCTGCACAAAACCTTCAGAGTTAAAACAAAAGACCCTGGACTCAGTGGAAGTATTAAATCACTATTCTCACCAACATATAGAGATATAGAGGCAGTAAACAATA
The DNA here is from genome assembly GCF_023656515.1 of Clostridium swellfunianum. Classification (NCBI taxonomy): domain Bacteria; kingdom Bacillati; phylum Bacillota; class Clostridia; order Eubacteriales; family Clostridiaceae; genus Clostridium; species Clostridium swellfunianum. Next base: position 1,445,896 of record NZ_JAMOFV010000006.1, on the reverse strand, counting down.
TTTCCTTCGAGGTTGAGAAAGGAGAAATACTAGCCTTTATTGGACCAAATGGGGCAGGAAAATCAACTACTATTAAAATGCTCACAGGAATATTACACCCATCTTCAGGAAGCATTGAAGTATTAGGATTAAGCCCGTCACTTCAGAGGAAGCAATTATCCTTTAAAATAGGTACGGTGTTCGGACAAAAGTCTCAGCTTTGGTTTCATTTGCCGCCACTAGACAGCTTTAACTTGCTGGGTAATATTTATGAAATGGATAAAGTTAAACTTAAAAAGAGAATAGACTTCCTAAAGGAGATTTTTGAAATTGGGGATTTAATGGATGTACCTGTAAGAAAACTTTCTTTAGGACAAAGAATTCGTTGTGAGATAGCAGCATCAATCCTTCATGAACCAGAAGTTATATTTTTAGACGAGCCTACAATAGGCTTGGATGTAGTAGTTAAGCAGAAGATAAGAGAGCTCATTCTTCAGCTAAACAAGGAGGAGAGAACTACAATTTTTTTAACCTCACACGATGCAGGAGATATAGAGCAGCTTTGCAAGAGGGCAATAATTATCAATCATGGAGAAATTGTACTAAACGAAACTATTAAACGTCTTAAGTACGACTATTTAAATAAAAAGGAAATTCATATTAAATACAACCAACCTGTAATTATTGATAACCCAGGTATAAATATCATTAAGAACAAGGGAAATGCCTTGAAGGTTCAAGTGGATACCTCTAAGCAGGATATTGAAGAAGTATTGACTATGCTTATAAGGTATGGAAAGGTTAACGATATAACTATATCTGAGGCTCCATTAGAGGAAATCATATCACATATCTACCAGCAGAACAGGGAGATTACAGTTAATGATTGATAATCATTAAGTGCAAAAAAGGAATACAGGAGGGATAAGCATGAAGGCAATTCGTAAGTATGCAGAAGTTTCAAAAATAACTATGTCAAACAGCCTTGTTTACTTCTGGAACTTTTTAAGTAAAAATATATTTTTCGTATTTATCATGTTCATATATTTGATGCTCTGGAAAAATATCTATAGTCAAAAGGGGGATAGTCTAGGCGGTTTAACCTTAAATAAAATGATATGGTATTTGGTCGTTACAGAACTTATAACTCTTTCTAGGACAGACCTTTACAACCAAGTGAATGAAGATGTGAAAACAGGTAATATAGCTTATTTGCTAAATAAACCTTATAACTATGTACTATACTGTCTATCCTATTTTTTAGGTGAAATAGGCATGAAGCTTTTAACCAACGGTATAGTGGGGCTATCTATTGGGCTGATTTATGTTGGAACTCTGGAAAACTTTAGGTTTGTACATCTTCCATTTATAGTTCTTTCAATAATAGTCGGATGCATTATACATTTCTTTATCTATATAATTTTAGCTCTAACCTCTTTCTGGTTTGAGGAAAATAGTGCTTTCTTTTGGATTTATTCAAAGCTTGTTTTCACTTTGGGTGGAATGCTTATGCCAATAGACCTTTTCCCTAAATGGCTTCAAAGCATATCAAAGTATATGCCTTTTGCCTACGTAACTTATGTACCAGCAAAGCTTGCAGTAGATTTTTCCTTTGCAAGTTTTTATAGACAATTTTTCATTCAGCTAGTTTATTTAGCAGTAGCCTTTATGGTTGCTATGATCTTATATAGAAAGGGGGCAAAGAGCTTAAATGTTAATGGAGGTTAGAAAAAGTCTTAAGTTAATGTTTTACTATTTTAGATTTAATATTGCTTCTGTTATGGAATACAGAGTGAGCTTTCTTGTTCAGAGCCTTGGCATGGTATTAAACAATGCTGCCTTTATATTTTTTTGGTGGATATTGTTTAATAATGTTAACAGCATAGGAGGCTACGGCTTTAAGGATGTTATGATGCTGTGGGCATTATCCTCATCAGGTTTTGGAATATGCTTTGTTATTTTTGGAAACGTAGGTCAGATTACAAGAATGATATTAAACGGTGAGTTGGATACCTATCTTCTTCAGCCTAAAGACCCTTTGATTAACCTAATTTGTTCAAAAACTATAGTTTCAGCTTGGGGAGATACTTTATACGGCATAATCCTATTTTTTATAGTTAGAGGTATTGACGTTAAAGGTTTTGCATTATTTTTAACTTTTGCTATAACTGCAGGCATAATGTTTGCTGCAGTATTAGTAACCTTTCATGCCTTAAGCTTTTATGCAGGAAATGTAGAAGGCTTGGCGCAGCTCACAACTGAATTTTTAATAAGCTTCAGCATATATCCGGAAGGGATATTTAAAGGGGGGCTTAAATATGTGCTTTATACTTTAATTCCTGCTGGCTTTATGGTATATATTCCAGCTAGAGTTATAAACGAGTTTAATCTAGTATTACTTTTAGAAGTTTTTGGAGTAGCATTATTATGGATTATCATAGCTTATTCAGTATTTTACAGAGGTCTTAAGAAATATGAATCAGGAAATCTAATAATTAATAAACTTTAGAAATAGTAGCTTCAGTTTATATTTTATGGTATGTGTGGATTACTATAAGAAAAGGAGAAAAGTATATAAAGCTTCAACATTTCTTAGTCAGTAATTGAAGGTGCCTGACCCTGTCACAAAGCTTTATTGGGTCAGGCACTTTTTCATTATTTATATATATCAAAGTACTTTGTTAGTTTGGTAGGTCCTTCCAATATATCTCGTCCTATATACAATGTGCCGTCTTCTTTTGTCTTTACGTTCCATTTAACAAGTGCTATTGTCCCCTGTGATATCTCTAGTGCAGTTATGCATCTAGGGTGGACCGAGCTACCGGCATTAAAGTAAGGCGGCTTGCCTACTTTAGGAAATACTGGTCTGTGAGTGTGACCTGCAATAAGCATAGTCTTTTTCTTTTTTGCCCACTCAATAAGTTTTTTCTCAACAGCAACTTGCTGATCATAATTTTTTGCCGTATTTGTCGGATCATTAATTCCTAGAGAAGAAAGTGGTTCCCAGAGAGTTTGGCATAATAATCTGCCCAAATACCACATCTTATCGTTTAAAAATTGGCCTTGATGTCCGTGTGCCAAAAGGATTTTATCATGTGTAACCGTATATTTTAAAACTAGTCCTTCATGAATCTGTATATTTTCAAATAAAGGAACAGTTTTTTTTTCATGCTCATTATAGTACTCATATAAATTATTTTTAACAAATTTACTACTTTTCTTAATTATATCGTGATTACCAAAGATAAAGTGGAGTCTTCCTTCTTTATAAAAGTTAGACAGATACCAAAAGATATGGCTATATTCTCTCTTAATCTCAGAAAAATTGGTGCTTTTCCATAGTTCATCCCCATCACCAATTTCAATATAAGTGAAGTTTTTGTTATAATAATTTTTCAGTGCTACAAAATAAAGATTTTGATTTTTTGAAAATGCGTCTGACAATCCACCTGTTCCCCTATGACAATCGCTCATTAAAACGATTTTTGAGGAGTCATCAAAAGGAATTTCTACAGAGCTTTTAAATATTTTAGTTATGCGTTTAAATGTGCTCATTATCTCACCTCGAGAAGGTATCAAAGCTTAGATGTTTGATTAATCATTCTTTTTTTGTTTAATTAAATTTTTAAAGCTTTTGTAAACTTCAGGACATTGTACAATAACTATCGCTAATTTATCTGTTAACCAATCAACTGGTCTAGCTATACCGTTATACTTGTCGCATAAATACTTATTCTTTTCTTGTATTATCCAATCTGTTAACCAAGTGCGGGTATAAGGCTGAGCGGTATGAGGCTTATTAAAGGTGAAGCTTACAGTATTTTCTTTTATATCAATTTGTTTATTTAGATAACCTGTTTTCCTTAGTGCTTGTACAAATGCTTTGCACATTTCTTCATCTTTTAAAGTAATTGTTACTTTCATAATCAGTTCTGAGGGCTTTGAAAACTCGGCCAGCTTAAATCCTGTTAGCCACCAGTGGGTATCATCCCTTTCAAAGAGGACCTTTCCATTCTTTATTAATACAGCATTCATATGAAGCATATCTTCATCACTTGCACAGTGGTAAAAGAGATTTTTATAAATTATAGGAATGTTTAAGTTTTTGAAGTCAGAGGTGTAAATTCCTATTTCACAACCAGTTACCATGTCATATTGGCCTTTCCAAATTTCGATAAGCCACTTTTTTCCTCCATATTCAAAATAGAAGGGTTCACAATCTACAATCATTCCAGTGACTGCAGCTGATTCATCATATAAGCGACAGTAGCCCATCTTCCTCTGCCATGCATCCTGAGTAGAGTAAAACATATCCTGTTTTATATCATAAGCGTAGCCGAAGGTTGCTATAGACTTGTCCAGAAAATCTTTATCTTCTGGCTCTTTTCCGTTGTGAATCTTAGCAATTGCAATTAGAGACTTTAAGCCGAGAAACATAAAAATACCTCCTAGAAATATAGTTTTTTTATATACTATTCACAGTGTGCCAAATGTGCTATAGTAAACAGTTGGTGTTTATTGACGAAAAAGAGAATATAAAAGATATGTTGATAGTTGAGAGATATGGTAAAATATAACTGAATGTTTTTGATTTTCTTAAAATGGTAATATTGGTTTTAATATATAGAGTGGCAGCATAGAATAAAATGTGCCTTAGAAAAAAGACAAGCCTTATTTTTTTAGTTTAATTTCATTTAAAGGGGTTGGGTGTTACGGAAACAAGAGTAGAAAGACGACTTAAAAAAAAGCTAATAAACAGAGCGAAAGAATTTATTAAAAAGCATAAAAAAATTGCTATAGGTGTTATAGTTTTTCTTTGCGTGCTGTTTATTATATATTTGGGAATGGTAGCATATTTTATGAAGCATTTTTATTTCGGTTCTGAAATTAATGGAATTAATATATCAGGTAAAACTGTGGAACAGGTAAACGAGAAAATGGCCACCGAGCTTGTAAAATATAATCTAAATTTAAAAGAGCGAGGAGGTAAGACTGAGCAAATTAAAGCTGAAGAAATTGGTTTGAAATATAATTTGGAAGGCGATTTTAAAAGCTTTAAAGAGCAGCAAAATCCTTATAAGTGGATATGGGCCTTATTTAATAAAGAAGCACATAAAATGGCTATAGATTTAAAACATGATGATAATATGCTAAAGGAGAGAATAGATAAGCTTTCCTGTTTTGAAACAAATACTATAATTGAACCTAAAAATGCTGAAGTGAAATATGAGAATAATAATTATGTAATTGTTGATGAAGTACCAGGAACTAAAGTGGATAAGGATATTTTATATAAGCATATATCTGAGACAATACTTAAAGAAGGAACCATATTAGATTTTGAAGCTATTGATTGCTATGTTAAACCTGAATATACTTCAAAGTCACAAAAGGTTATTGATGCAAGAGACATGCTTAATAAATATATATCTTCTAAGGTAACATACACTATTGGAGATCAAAAAGAAATATTAGATGGCTCAAAAATAAATGAGTGGATAACTATGGATGAAAGTTACGCAGTAAAACTTGACGAGGGAAAGGTGAAGGAGTTTGTTGATGCTCTTTCTAAATCTTATGATACAATAGGAAGCACAAGGAACTTTACCGCATCTTCTGGGAAGGTAATAAATGTTAAAGGCGGAGATTATGGCTGGAAGGTCAATAAATCGAAGGAAACAGAGACATTAGTTGCTGCAATAAAAGAAGGAAAAACCTTGGAAAAAGAACCAGCGTATATTGCAACAGCCTTTGCTTTAGGAAAAAATGATATTGGAAGTACTTATGTTGAAATAGATCTTACAAAGCAGCATATGTGGTTTTATAAAAACGGTGCCCTAATAGCTCAGGGAGATGTGGTTACAGGTAATGTAAGTTCTAAAAATACGACACCTCCAGGTATTTATAAACTAAAATACAAAGAACGAAATGCTACACTGGATGGTCCTGATTACTCAGTTCCAGTAAACTTTTGGATGCCCTTTAACGGAGGTATAGGAATTCATGATGCAAGCTGGAGAAATGCTTTTGGTGGAAGTATCTATAAGACGAACGGGTCTCATGGCTGTGTGAATTCACCATATAATTTAGCAAAAGCTATATTTGATAATATTACTCCAGGTACTCCTGTTGTTTGTTACAACTAAGATGGTGTCTGATTTTATGATAATTGAAGTCATAGAATCAGATATTTTTTTATTTAAGGTTTGTTTAAGGTTCAATATATAAAATTAATACATAATCAATATGAAACTGTTAAACAACAATAAATGAAGTAGAAAAAGGAGATAAATATTATGAATAAAAAATCTGTGTATTTAAAGGTAGTAGCAGCGTTAGTAACAACTACGTTTTTATATGGCTGCAGTTCTAAAGGCGGAACACAAACAGAAACAAGTACTCAAACTGAGACAACAGCACAAGCCAAAGCCAGCATAATAGGAGATAAAAATGTAGGTTCTATTATAAGTCAGCTTGTTACTTATGAGAAAGAAGAATCCTATAGTGACTGGAAAAATGAAAATCCAAATTATATTGAGTTGAGTGGGACTACTGCAAACTTAAAGGGGTCTGGTGCCGAGGTTAAGGCTAGTAAAATTACAATAACTGCAGCAGGAGTTTATGTTGTTAGTGGAAAATTAGATAATGGACAAATTATTGTAGATGTTAAGGATAAGGGGACAGTTAAAATTGTTTTAAACGGCACAGAGATAAAGAGCTCTGATAATGCACCTATCTATGTAAAGAATGCAGGCAAAACAATACTATCGATTGAGGCTGGCACAGAAAATAGTATAACAGATGGTGAAAAATACACGTTGGAAGATGCCTCTTCAGATGAACCAAGTGCAGCGATTTTTAGTAAGGATAACCTAGTTATAAATGGAACAGGCAAGTTAACTGTAAAGGCAAATTATAAAGATGGAATTGCAAGCAAGGATGATTTGAAAATTGTAGAAGGAAATATTTATGTTATAGCGGTTGATGACGGTATAGTAGGACGTGATATATTAGCTGTAAAGGAAGGCTCAATAAATATTGAGGCTGGAGGCGATGCAGTTAAATCTTCTAATGATGAGGCTGCAGATAAGGGAATAGTAGCTATTGAAAATGGAACCTTTAATCTAAAATCTAAAAATGATGGAATACAAGCTGAAACGGCGGTACTTATAACAAATGGTTCTTTTAATATTATATCTGGCGGCGGAAGTGTAAATGGCACTAAAAAAGCTGAAGAAGGAATGAGAGGACCAATGGATTCTGGGAAGAATACTAATAGCACAAATACAGCAACCTCCGCTCAGACTGAATCTGAAAGCGCAAAGGCAATAAAAGCTGGAGCAGATGTAGGAGTTGCCGGCGGTACCTTTAATATCGATTCTGCTGATGATTCTATACATAGTAACAACAATGTTACTATAGAAGGTGGAAGCTTCAATATTACTTCTGGAGATGATGGCATTCATGGAGATTCTACTATCTTTGCAAAGGGTGGAAAAATAAATATTACAAAAAGCTATGAAGGAATAGAGAGTTCAATAATAACAATTTCAGATGGAGAGATTTATGTTACTGCAAGTGATGATGGTTTAAATGCTGGTGGGGGTGCTGACGGGTCTTCTGTAAATGGGCGCCCAGGACAAAATAATTTTAACTCCTCAAGCAGCAATAAGCTAAATATAAATGGTGGATATATAGTAATAAATTCTGTTGGTGATAGCTTGGATGCTAATGGCTCAATATATATGACTAAGGGTACAGTAATTGTAAGCGGGCCAACAGCAAATTATAATGGCGCTTTAGACTATGATGGAACCTTTGAGATGACTGGAGGCTACTTAGTTTCAGCAGGAAGCTCAGGAATGGCTCAAGCACCTTCAGATACATCAGCTCAAAATTCTATAATAATGACTTATCCTAAGGCTCAAGCTGCAGGAACTATTGTTAACCTTCAAGACGGAAAAGGAAATGCTATCGTCACCTTTGCACCGGGTAAGGAGTATCAAACTGTAGTTATAAGTTCACCACAGCTTAAAAAAGGCGAGAATTACACACTTTATTCAGGAGGAAAGTCAACAGGCACTTCTAAAGACGGACTATATATTGATGGAAAATACGAAGGTGGTACAAAGGTTGTAAGCTTTGCTATCTCAAACTCAACGACTTGGCTTAATGAATCAGGAGTAACAACTGCTAAAAGCGGCATGCAGGGAGGACCTGGTGGTAAAGGCGGATTTAGAGGAGAGGGAGGCCAAAAGGGAGAACGTCCATCCGCTCCTCCATCTGGCCAGCAACCTCAACAACCTCCTGCACAGCAGCAATAATAAAAACTTAACAATATAAAAATATAACTAGATATCGTGATATCAAGATAAGAAGATATCGCGATATCTAGTTTTCAATAAAAGAATAAAATAGCCATTGCTTAAGGATTAAGCAATGGCTATTTTATTCTTTTATTGATTATTAATACGAGGAAGTTCAATTATAAAACTTGTTTCTTCATCTGGAATGCTTTTAACAGAAATCTTCCCACCATGCTGCTCAGCTATTGCCTTTGCTATAGAAAGGCCTAGTCCGTAGCCCCCACTATTTTTTGAGCGAGATTTATCGATGCGGTAAAAACGATCAAATATCCTGCTAATATATTCCTCTGGTATTCCTTTGCCAGTATTAGAAACTGTCATCACGGATTTGTTGCTAAACTTTTTTAAGGAAAGAGAAATTCTGCCTTTGGGATTGGTATATTTTAAAGCGTTATCTAAAAGTATCATTACTACTTGCTTAATTTGTTCATTGTTTCCATGAATTAAAACATTAGGTTCGATATTGTAGTCTAGAAACATATCATTTTCAAAAATAACTGCCTCCATTGTTAAAATAACATTCTCAATAGTTTCGCTTAAATTAAAATCTGTGGATATTAGCTTAATATCTGAATGATCAACTTGTGCAAGGTATAATAAGTCGTTAGTTAGCTTTGTCATTCTTTCAACTTCAGATTTTATATAATAAATCCATTTAGATTGATTTTTTATAGCATCCTCACTATTTGATAAAAGAACATCTGTATTTGTATTTATAACAGCAAGGGGTGTTTTCAATTCGTGTGAGGCATCAGCAATAAATTGCTTTTGCTTGTCAAAGCTTTCCTTAATCGGTTTAATTGATTTGTTTGCAAAGAATCTACTTATGAAGAAAATTGCAACAAGCATAACAAGTGCTACCACTAAGAATGTATAAATCAAATTAGTTAAATAAGAATGTCTCGAGGTTATATCTAAAAATACTAATCTAAAGCCAGTCCCGTCAGGAATAGGTCTAATCACAAATTCCCAGTAGGTATCTTCAAGCTTAAACCTTCCTTCGCTAGTCTTTTCAGATAGAGCCTTTTCTTTTGCGGTCTCGTAAAAATCCTCATCCATATTAAACACGGAAAAATAATCTACAAGATTGCTATTGTTATCCACTGTTAGACTGAAAGACAAGGAACGATCCATACGGTCATCTGGTCTAACATCACCAATCTTAGCATCTCTTGGCCCATTGTTTGGTTTTTTATTAAAGTCGGATAACTTCATCATTTCCATGTTGATATCCTTGCGGACATTATTATAAGTTACTAGATATATCGTTGTGAAAGAAATAAACATCATAATTGATATAATAACTAAATTCAGTATTAAAAATCTATTTCTAAGCTGCTTAAACATTTCCGTCCTCCAAAATGTAGCCAACACCTCTTACAGTATTTATAGTAACGCCGGAATTTAAGTAAACAAGTTTTTTTCTTAAAAAAGATATATAAACTTCAACATGATTATGTTCTGCATCAGAATCATAGCCCCACAGCTTTTCAATTATTAGTTCCTTAGAAGTAGCAAGGCCTTTTCTAGTAATAAGAAGTTCTAAGAGCTCAGCCTCCTTAAGGATAAGCTTAATTTCCTTGCTGTCCTTTGTTAGCTTGAGGGTGGAAGGGTTTAATTGCAAGTCGCCAAATCTTAAGTTGTTATCTTGAAGAACCTCGCCTTTACGCCTTGACATAGCTCGTATTCTTGCTAAAAGCTCTTCACTTGCAAAAGGTTTTGCTAAGTAGTCATCTGCCCCGCTGTCAAGACCATGAACCTTGTCAGAAATTTCTCCTCTTGCAGTTAATAGTATTACAGGAGTGGAAAGTCCCTCTTTTCTAATAGCCTTAAGAATGCTTAGTCCATCCATTTTAGGAAGCATAATATCTAAAATTATCAAGTCGTAAATACCCGTTACAGCATTGTCTAAGCCACTTTCGCCGTCGTTAACTGCATCAACAGTATAATTGTTTTTTCTAAGAATCTGAGTTAAAGCCTCAGCTAGCGGAAGTTCATCTTCTACTATTAATATTCTCATTTTGTTTGTCTCCTTTTAAAGCTATATTTATCTAAATTATATCACAACGAACCTTTAATGAAGCTTAAATGAAAAGCTATGAAAGTTTTAAGCTTTTAAATATATTTAAGGTTCGTTTAAGGTTGTTTTAATAAAATAAGTTCATAGGGCAGCGACGGAAAAAGTTAGGAAGGGAGAAATTTAGATGGCTATTGAGGTCTTTAGCAGAAATGAGTGCAAGTTTATAGTTGATAATGATATATACAAAGTAATGAATGAAAGGCTTCTAGAATATATGGAGATGGATGTCTATAATAAGGCTCATGATTTTTATACAATAAGTAATATCTATTATGATACTAAAGATAATTATTTAATACGAAATTCTTTGTCTAAGCCTAAATATAAAGAAAAGCTTCGACTTAGAGCCTATGGAGTTCCTAAAGAAAATGACAAAGTATTTTTAGAGATCAAGAAAAAATTTAATGGATTGGTTAATAAGAGAAGAACAGGCATTAGGCTTAACGAAGCTTATGAATTTGTGGATACAGGAGAAAAGCCAGAATTAAAACATTACATGAACAAGCAAGTTTTAAATGAGATAGGATACATTTTGAAGCTTTATGAGGTTGAGCCAAAGCTTTACTTGGCCTATGACAGAAAAGCTATGTTAAGCAAGGAAGACAGGGGTTTAAGAATAACCTTTGACACAAATATTAGAACGAGAAGATATGATTTAAAGCTTGAAGCTGGAGACTATGGGGAATTTCTCTTAGAAAAAGGAGAATGGCTTATGGAAGTTAAAGCAGAGAATAATATTCCTATTTGGCTTTCAAGGCTTTTATCTGAGTACAAAGTTTATAAAACCAGTTTTTCAAAATATGGCAAGGAATATGAAAAGATGCTTACAAAAAGTAAAAGTTCTAAGGAGGAAATGAAAAAATGTTTGACTCAATATTCAACTCAGTATCAAGTACAGCCGCAGCTGGTACAGCAATACCTTTAATGGATTCAATTTTGACTATTCTTATATCTTTTATACTAGGAGCAATTATTAGCATAACTTATATGAAAACTTCAAACAGAGCAGGGTATTCTCAAAACTTTGCTTTAACCCTTGTGATTATTCCAACAGTAATAGCTATTATAGTTCTTTTAATAGGAAGCAATGTTGCCAGAGCTTTCAGTTTAGCAGGTGCTTTCTCAATAATCAAATTTAGAAGTGCGCCTGGAGACCCAAAGGATATAGCTTTTGTACTATTTACTATGGCGGCAGGGTTAGCCTGCGGTGTAGGGGCCTATGGCTATGCGGGACTGTTTACAGTTTTCCTTAGTGTGCTAATGTATGTTCTTAATGTTATAAATTTTGGGGAGAGAAAAGTTTCTCATAAACTCTTAAAGATTACAATCCCAGAGGATTTAGATTATGAAGGTGCTTTTGATGATATATTTGCAAAGTATACAACTCACCATGAACTTATAAAAGTTAAAACAACAGATTTAGGAAGTTTGTTTCAGCTTGTATTTACAGTAACAATGGATAATGGTAAAAGTCAAAAGGAGTTTTTAGACGATTTGAGATGCAGGAATGGAAATTTAAATATTACTTTATCTATGAATGAGGATACAGCAGAGTATTAAATTTTGTCAGCATAATTCTTAAGTATTCTATTAAATTTATGATATAATTGAATAAAACTTAGGATTAGGCTGGTATCGAACATGAAGAAAAAGAAGGTTAAAAACAAAAGGTTTTTTATTACAGGTTTAGTGTTCTCACTGCTCTTTATAGTTCTTATGGGCAGGTTGCTTTACATTACAGGGGTTAAGGGTGCTCAATATAAGGAATATGCGGAAGGACAGTGGACAAGAACTATAGAAATAGCTCCAAAGAGAGGCGCTATATTTGATAGGAATGGTTCTACGCTAGCTATAAGTATGCAATCTTATAGAATCGATGCAGACTTGATGGTACTTAAGGCCTATTTGGAAGATAAGAAAATTACAGATGATAAGGCAGCTTCAGAGCTTGCGAGTGCTCTTGAAATGGACAAGAGCAAGGTTGAAAAAATATTAGCTAGTAAAGACAGCAAAGGGAAGCCTCTTCAATTCGTATCCCTAAAAAGACAGGCTGAAAAGAAGTCTGCGGATGCTGTTAACAGTTTAAAGTATAAGGGTATGCTGATTTCGCTGGACGAAGTAAGGTATTATCCAGAAGGCAGCTTTTTGTCCCATGTTATTGGACATACTAACTTAGAAGGAAATGGAATTAATGGAGTTGAGCAAAGCTATAATGAGATTTTAAGAGGAGTTCCGGGGCGTAGAATTCTTGAAGCCGATAGAACAAATAATGAATTGCCGAATACTGAAATTCTTTTAGCTCAGCCTGTAGAAGGAAAAGACCTAACTTTAACTATTGATTCAAGAATTCAATTGGTAGTAGAAAGAGTGGCAAAAGAAACTCTAAAGGAAAACAGCGCAAAATCAGTAAGTATTACAATTATGGATCCAAATAACGGTGAGATTTTAGCCATGGCAAATGCACCTTCTTATGATCCAAATAAGCCTGAAAAAGCTGGCAAGACTAGTGAAGAAATACAACAGTCCTGGAATAACCCTGCTGTAGGAGCTTTGTTTGAGCCGGGATCTATTTTTAAGGTAATAACTGCAGCAGCAGGACTTCAAACTGATTCAGTAACTGAAAAGGATAGATTTAATAGTACTGGAACTATGAAAGTAGCTAACGCCACAATTAAGAACGATAGATATGAAGCAAATGGTATTTTAGATTTGGCTGGAATTATCCAACATTCAGATAATATTGGTTTCGTTCAGTTAGGCCAAAAAATAGGCAAGGATAAGCTTTATGAATTTATAAGAAATATTGGCTTCGGTCAAAAGACAGGGGTCGATTTGCCAGGTGAAGGTGTTGGTTTGGTTACACCATTAAAAAATATTGGACCTGTTGAACTTGCTACTATGTCTTATGGACAAGGGGTTGCAGTTACTCAAGTACAGTATCTTGCAGCTTTTAATGCAATTGCAAATGGAGGAACTTGGATAAAACCTCATGTTATGAAGGAGATTTCTCATACTGCTGAAGACAAGAAGATTGTCGAAAAAAAATATGAAGATACTAATAATAAAACAATAATGGATAAGGATAAAGCAGCTCAGCTTAGAACCTACTTAGAACAGGTTGTTAATAAGGGAACTGCAACCGCTACCTTTATGGAAGGTTATCATATTGCAGGTAAGACTGGAACAGCAAATAAGGTAGACACCAATAATGGAAGATATGAGAGTGGAAAGTATGTGTCCTCTTTCGCAGGGATGGCTCCATCTAATAATCCTAAAGTAACCTTAATAGTTACAGTTACAGAGCCTGATCCAGAAAAGTACTATGCTTCTCAAACGGCAGTTCCAGCAGCTCAAAAGCTGTTTAAAGAGCTGTTTACTATATTAAATATAAGTCCAGATGATGCAGAAGCTTCGGATGGTAAGAAGAGCAACTAAACAAAAGACCTAAAGATAAATCTCAAGCAAGAGATTTACCTTTAGGCTTTTTTATTTGTTCTTATAATAGAACACTGCCAACTGAGTTCTGTCACGTAAATTTAGTTTTTCTAATATGACACTAATATAATTTCTTACAGTGCCCTCACTTAAATATAGTTTTTCCGCAATTTCTTTGTTGTTTAAGCCATTAGCAACTTGAACTATAATATCAAATTCCTTCTCATTTATATGGAAATTTGAAAATCTAAGCTTATTATTATCGGTAATTAATGAAGGAATTTTAGTTATTATTTCATCCCCGAAGACGGTCTGACCCATTTGCACAGCTTTCAAACAGGGAACTATACTTTCAAAGTTTTGCTTTAATAGGTACCCCTTAGAGCCAATGTTTAAAGCTTTTATAATGTATTCGTCATCTTGAAAAGTTGTTAGAAATAATATTTTGGCATCCTTATGTTTTTTTAGAATTGTTTCTGCGGCATCAAGGCCAGTCATTGTATCCATACGTATGTCCATTAAAAGTACATCTGGTCTTAGGTTATCATATAGTTCAATAGCCATTTTACCATTGTAGCCTAAGGCTGGCACTTCTATATCTTTATCGGCTTCAAGAATAATTTTAAGTGAAGCGCAAACTAATTTGTCATCATCTACTATTAAAACCTTCATTTTATTCCTCCATTATAGTATTAAGACCTTAGCAACTAAAGATTGCTAGCCTTTGGGGATAGATATAAATATTTTAAAGCCCCTGTCTGTATTTATATTAATATTTCCATTAAAAGCAGTAACCCTATCTATCATATTTTTTATACCAATACCCGATTCAGAATTATAATTTTCTATAGCTCCATTGTCTTCAATAATTAATTGATAAAAACTAGGATGTTCCCTAAGCCTTATGCTTACCTCGGTGGCGTTAGAGTGTTTAATTATATTTGACAGGGATTCTTTAATTATTGATATAAATGTATATTTAAGACTTTTATTAGGATTTTGACTTATATCGTAGTCAAGCTTTATGGGGCAAAAGGAAAATTCCTTAACAAGTCTATAAATTTGGTCATATAAGTCTATGGATTCTTCATGAAGATTATGAACACTTTTTCTTACACTGTCCATAGCCTCGGACATCGTATTCTTTATAGAAGTAAGATTTTCTTTTATAGAAGGGTCCTTATTAATAGCTATCACAGCTCCAATTTGAAGAAGGCATCGAGACAAGATATGTCCAAGGTTATCGTGAATTTCTCTTGCTATTCTGTTTCTTTCACTTAATGTGGCCACATGAATTTCATGATCCTGATTTGCCGCTAATTTAGCATTTTGCTCTTCGAGAAGCATGGACACCTCTGAGGCTTTGTCTCTAAAATTTATGTAATCTCTTTGAAGCTTTGAAGTTTTAAGAGTTCGAAGCTTCAAAAGGATAGCTAAGGACATAAAGGAAAGGGTGATAAAAATAATTCTATTTGAAACATCTAATTGGTTAGTTACTAATGGCATAAAAGCAAAAAAGTAAACTATCTGCATCTTATCCCTTATAATATCGTAAAGAATTAAAGGAAGAAATAATAAAAAGCTGTTGTAAAAGCTGCATAGTATGCTGTAAACGATAAATGATATCGCATGAAAAACTGGCCTTTCGATATAGCTGTTTAGACTGCTTATTGTTAAGGATAAAATTATTGGGAAAATCCATAGGCCTTCAGGAAGATCTAGTAAATATATACTTGTTAAGCAGAGAAAGATAAGTGCTTTGTCTACAATTTGCAGCATTTCTTGACTCCTTAATAATTTATATTTCATTTATATAATACAGAAGTTCTAATACACTAGCAATGTCCCAAAAATCCTTGAAAACTGGATATTTTGTGACATTGCTAGCGTAAGAACTTTATTGAATTATATATATGACAATTGTCATATGAAGTAATGATTTCTCTCACTACTAAATAGTACCATAAAATTGTAATATTAAGCTATAGACAAAGCTTAGTAGATTTTAATATAAATGAAAGGTAGTGAATTTTGCATGATAGTTAAGGTTAGTAACTTAGTGAAGAGATATAATGAGGTTTTAGCGTTAGACCATTTTAATTTAGAGGTTAAAGAGGGGGAAATTTTTGGACTTCTTGGACCTAATGGCTCTGGAAAATCAACCTCAATAAACTGTATTCTTTCTTTATTGAAATATGATAAGGGTGAAATAAGAATTTTTAATAAGCCTATGACACCAGATGCTTATGAAATAAAAAAAGATATAGGAATTGTAATGCAGGATGTTGCAGTATTTGAGGAACTTACAGTATATGAAAATATAGATTATTTCTGCGGACTTTATGTAGAAGATAAAGCTAAGAGAAAGCAGCTTGTTGAAGAAGCAATTGAGTTTGTAGGATTAAAGGATTTTAGAAAGTTTTATCCAAAGAAGCTAAGCGGAGGTCTTTTAAGAAGATTAAATATAGCTTGCGGTGTAGCTCATAAACCTAAACTCATAATCCTTGATGAGCCAACGGTTGCTGTAGATCCTCAAAGCAGAAACAATATTTTAACAGGAATTAAAAAGCTGAATCAGCAGGGAGCAACCATCATATATACTACTCACTATATGGAAGAGGTTGAGCAAATCTGCGATAGAATAGCCATATTAGATAAGGGTAAGACTGTAGCTTTAGGAACAAAAGAAGAATTAAAGGCGATGATTAAGATGGGGGAAAAGATTACTGCAGAAGTATACAACTTATCTCCTAAGCTGTTGGAGGAAATAAAACAATTATCTACTGTTGAGAATACAGAATATAGGGAAAACACTTTGGTTATTAAATCTAAAAAGGGTAAGAACAATTTAGTTAGAATTTTAGAATTCTTGAACCAACATGATATTGAATTTGGGAAAATTTATTCGGAGCTGCCAACTTTAAATGATGTTTTCCTAGAGATAACAGGTAAAGAGCTTAGGGATCAGGGGGTATAGGTATGTTTGGGCATATATTTGTTACAAGATTAAAATGCTTAATAAGAGATAAACAGCTTGTGTTTTGGAGTCTGGTCTTTCCAATACTGCTAGCTACCTTATTTAAAATCGCATTTTCTAATCTTTCAAGCAGCGAGATTTTTAAAGCTATTGATATAGCTGTAGTAGATAATCAATACTACAAAAACAATGAAGGTTTTAAGGGAGCTATGGAACAGGTATCTAAAGCAGGAGAGGATAAACTGTTCAACGTAACTTTTGCTGAAGAGGATAAAGCTGAAGAGCTTCTTAAAAACAGCAAGATAGAAGGATATATTTATTTAAATCCAGATATAAATCTAGTAGTTAAGTCTTCGGGCTTAAACCAAACTATTATTAAGTCTTATTTAGACAATTATAAACAGATTGAAAGTACTATAGCAGGCATTGCTAAAGAAAATCCCCAGGCAATGATGAATACAGCTTTAATGGAAGATATCTCATCCTATAAGGAATACACTAAAGAAATCTCCCCTTCAAGAGGAGAACCAGATACTATTTTAAACTATTTCTATTCCCTTATCGCAATGGCATGTCTTTACGGAGGGTTTCTAGGGTTAAAAGAAATAACAGATATACAGGCGGATTTGTCTAAGAGGGCAGCTAGAGTTAATATGGTTCCGGTGCATAAGATGAAGGTGTTTATATATAGCTTTTCAGCAGCGTTTATGGTTCAATTTGCACAAATACTCATCCTGCTAGGATATTTAAGGTTTATTTTAAAGATAAATTTTGGCAACCAGTTACCTTATATTTTGCTGCTGTGTTTTGTGGGCTGTATGGTAGGAGTTTCTATGGGAGCCATGATAAGTGCTTTAGTAAAGAAAAAGGAAGGTATGAAGGTTGCAATACTAATATCAGTTTCAATGATAGGTTCTATTTTATCAGGAATGTACCAGGCAAGCATAAAGTATTTTGTAGAACAAAAGCTGCCTGCTTTAGCTTACATTAATCCTGCAAGTCTTATTACAGACGGTTTCTACACTTTGTATTATTACAATACTCATGGTAGATTCTTTGTAAACACCTTCATATTAGTGGCATTGTCTGTGGTGTTTTGCTTGATAACCTACTACATTATAAGGAGGCAGAAGTATGCAAGTCTTTAAGGTTTATTTTAAAATTATTAAAGCCAATATAAAACAAATGAGCATATATCTGATAGTATTTTTAGCTATGGCAATGGTATTTTCTATTTCATCAATGCCGAAAAGCGAAGACACTTTTTCACAAACAAAGACTAATATCGCCTTTATAAATTTAGACAAGAATACTGTTTTTATAGATGGATTTAAGGATTATTTATCAAAATACGTAAACTTTGTTCAAATTGAAAATGAACAAGAAAAACTTCAGGATGCTTTGTTTTATAGAAATGTAGAGTATATATTAACCATACCTGAAAATTTCTCTGATTCTTTTATGAAGGGGGAAGCTGTAGAGCTGGAAAAAACTACGGTTCCAAGTTCTACGACCTCCATGTATGTTGACATGGCAGTAAATAAATATTTGAATTCAGCAAGAGTATATGTTAATAACATACCTGGAATAACAGAAGCGAATCTAATCAAAGAGGTTTCTAAAGATGCTGCCTCTGAAATAAAAGTTAATTTAAAAACCTTTGGAGCTAAAAAGAAAAGCAACACTTTTGCTGTAAATTATTTTAATTATTTTGCTTATTCCTTGTTTGCAATGCTCATACTTGGAGTAAGCTCAAATTTAATGGTTTTTAATGATAAGAATCTAAAAAGAAGAAACCTATGTTCTCCAATGAAAGATAGAAATTTTAATATTCAAATGATTTTAGGAAATTTAATTTTTGCTTTTGTGTGTTATGCAGTTATGACTATTTTCATTCTAATAATAAATGGGAAGAACATGATGTCATATAATGGGCTTCTCATATGCATAAATGCTTTAATATTTACGATATCGGCATTAAGCATAAGCTACTTGGTAGGACTTTCAATAAACAGTAAGAATGCTCAGGCAGCTGTATCCAATGTGCTTTCGGTAGGGCTTTGCTTTGTAAGTGGTGTATTTGTGCCGCAGGAGTTTCTAGGTGAAAAGGCACTAACCATAGCAAGCTTTAGCCCTGTATATTGGTATGTAAAAGCTAATAATACAATCGGAAAGCTATCAAGCTTTACTTTTGAGAATCTGAGACCAATATTAAATTACATGCTTATAGAAATAGGTTTTGGAGTAGCTATTTTTTCAATAGCCTTAGTTGTAAGTAAGCAAAAAAGAGTGGCTAACAGCTAAAAAAGGTGTCTGACTCTGTCGTGATTTTTCACCTCAGAGTCAGACACCTTTTTATGCTGCTACATCTCTTTTTGAAAAACCAACCCAAGAGATAGCATTAAATACAATAAAGTAGGTTAAAAGTACAGCTATTGAAAATTGAAGGGTCATTCCTTTTACTGGAGGAACTCCATCGTTATACATCCTTAAATTTGTGTTAGCAAATAAAATAAACTTAACCCAGTTGTATTTGCTAAGAAGCTGTACAAGAGTACTCCCTGTAAACATAAGAAATATTGAAATTCCAATAGCTAGAGAGCTGTTTCTAAACACTGTTGATACCATAAAAGCGAAAGTAGCCATCATCAATAAATTGACACAGTTATAACCATATACACTGAATATATGTGCAACCATGTTAACTTCCTTTACAGCACCATTGCTGTAGCTGAGGTAAGGGTCAGACACTCCGCCAAAGCCAAAAAGTATTCCTCCTGCAATGAAAGAAACTATAAAAAGTATTATAAGCATTATAAGTGAGGTAATTAAAGTTGATATGTATTTAGCTAGAAGGATTTTCCATCTTCGTGAGGGCCTTATTAGAAGGAGCTTTATTGTTCCTTCAGAAAATTCGCTAGCAACCATACCGGCGCCTATTATAATAGTGAATAGAGAAATAAGAGATATTAATGAGGAAGCACCGCTAGCAAAACCCCATAAACTATTATCCCGAGCGGGTGGAATATCCTTCTCTATTCTATATTCATTTATTTTTATCATCTTGGTATATTCGCCTTTAGTTGCTTCTATATTTTCCATTTGAGATATTGTAGTTTGTAAATCCTCGTTCTGCTTTCTAAGATCTTCTTTCCAATTAGGTGCTGTCATAGTTTTTGATGTGGTTTTTACAATAATTCCTGAACCTATAACAGCAAGAGTTAAAAGACCTATCATAACCCAAGTACCGATACGGCCATACAGCTTCAGATTTTCATTACGAATTAAATTAAGCATTTTATGCAATTTCATTACCTCCTGTTACTTCTAAGAATTTAGCCTCTAGGTTTCTGGTTGGTTTATATATTCCATAAATCCTTATTTTTTGTTCAACCAGTTTTTCTACGATAACCGGTATATCTTCAGTTTCAATAGAGACTTCGATTTCATTTTCTTTAATTGCAGGCTTGTAGCTAGAAGATAAATTCTCTAGAATCTCTTTAGCTTTATCTAATGGGGTAACATTGAAAGCTACGATACTACTTGTTTTTTCATCCTGAAGCATATCGGTTAGAGTTTGAATATCAACAAGAGACCCATTTTGGATAATTCCAACTCTATCACACATAAGCTCCATTTCTGATAAAAGATGGCTTGATACGAATACAGCTATATTTTCTTTATGAGCTAAGTCTCTTAATAAATTTCTAAGCTCATGAATACCAGCTGGATCAAGACCATTTGTAGGTTCATCCAGTACTAATAAAGAAGGTGAGTGAAGAAGAGCTTGAGCTAAACCTAGACGTTGACGCATTCCAAGGGAGTAAGTTTTTACTTTATCATTAACTCTATTTTCAAGACCGACTAGCCTAATGACTTCATCAATTCTTTCTTTTCTTACATTAGTATACATTCTTGCATAGTGAACAAGATTTTTATATCCAGAAAGGTGCTTATACATATCAGGGTTTTCAACTATACCGCCAACATGAGCAATAGCCTTTTCGAAATCCTTTGTTATGCTATGGCTTTCAATATATATTTCACCTTCAGTAATGGATATAAGACCTAAAAGCATACGGATTGTGGTTGTCTTTCCTGCACCATTTGGACCAAGAAAACCAAATACTTCTCCCCCATAAACATCAAAGGATATGCCTTTAATAATTTGCTTCTTACCTATGTTTTTTTTTAGATTTTTAATTTGTACGATTGGCTTTGGTGTCATGCTATACCTCCAAAATTTAATTAACACCTATAAGTAGAAACTAATATTCAACTCATAGAATCCATATTTACTAAGTATATAGACAGTTAAAAAAATTTACAATAAGTTTCAAATTAATTGTTAAATTATTAATTATCCTACTATTAATTGACATAATATGTAAACGAAGTTATGATTAGATTATAAATATGATATTTTAACATAAGCAATTAAGGGATGTAAAGTGGGATATGATTTGCGCAGGAATACTGTGCATTCATATCCCTTTTGTTTTTTAGCCTTGAAAAATATATTCAGGGCATATAAAACAACTAATTATAATACTATTAAATGTATATTCTTCAAAGGTAAATATGACGAGGTATGCTTTATTAGAAAAGGAGGGATTTAAAATGGAGAGTGCTAAGAAGACCAGGCTATATGATACCCATCTTAAGCACGGTGGGAAGATTATTGAATTTTCCGGTTGGCTGCTGCCTGTTCAGTATGAAGGAATTATAGAAGAGCACCAGGCAGTAAGAAATAATGCCGGCTTGTTCGATGTATCTCATATGGGAGAGGTAGAAGTTAAAGGAAAAGATGCTTTCAATTATATTCAGAACTTAGTTACCAATGATATAAGCACACTTTCAGATAATCAAGTTATATATACGCTTATGTGCTATGAAGATGGCGGCGTTGTTGATGACCTTCTAGTTTATAAATTTAACCGAGAGCATTATTTATTAGTTATTAATGCTGGAAATATAGATAAAGATTATGAGTGGATGCTTAAAAATAAAGAAAGCTATGAGGTTGAGCTTGAAAATATTTCAAATGATATTTCAGAATTAGCTCTTCAGGGTCCAAAGGCTCAGGAGATACTTCAGAAGCTCACAGAGTTTAATTTAGATGACATAAAGTTTTTTTATTTTAATGAAAGCATAGCAATAGACGGAGTTAACTGTCTTGTTTCTAGAACTGGATATACAGGTGAAGATGGATTTGAGATATATACTGATAATCAGCATATTGAAAAGTTGTGGAACAGCCTTTTGGAGGCAGGAAAAGTCCATGGAATTAAACCAGCTGGATTAGGTTGCAGAGATACTTTAAGATTTGAGGCTGCTCTTCCATTATACGGTCATGAGATTTCGCAGGAAATAACCCCTCTTGAAGCAGGCTTAGGCTTTTTTGTGAAGCTTTATAAAGACTGCTTTGTTGGTAAGGAAGCTCTTCTAAAGCAAAAACAGGAGGGACTAAAAAGAAAGCTTGTTGGCTTTGGGCTTAAGGAAAGAGGTATTCCAAGAAACGGATATGAAGTTACAGCTAATGGTGAAAAGATTGGTTATGTTACCACAGGCTATATGTCACCTACTCTTAAAAAGAGCATAGGTCTAGCTCTCGTTTCTTATGAATATGCTGAGCTTGGAACAGAAATAAATATCTTGATAAGAAACAAGCCTGTTAAGGCAGAAGTTATAAATAAAAAATTTTACAATAAAAATTATAAGAAATGAATGCAGGAGGGAATATGAAATGAAGGTTTTAAAAGATTTACTTTATTCAAAGGAGCATGAATGGGTTAAGGTTAAGGGAAAAAAGGCCTACATTGGAATAACTGATTATGCTCAGCATGCTCTAGGAAGCATTGTCTATGTTGAGCTTCCGGAGGTTGAAGCAGAGTTTAGCGCAGGAGAAGTTTTTGGTGCTGTAGAATCAGTTAAAGCAGCTTCTGATATGTTTACTCCAGTTAGTGGTACGGTGCTGGAAGTTAACGATGCAGTAGTAGATGATCCAGCCTTAGTAAATGAAAATGCTTTTGAAAACTGGATGATAATTATAGAAATGTCAGATAAGTCAGAGCTTGAAGATTTATTGACATCAGAGGAATATGAAGATTTTTGCGATAAAGAGGAATAGGAGTTAAATGAGCTTAAAGGAGGTTGCGTATGTTTCCTTATATACCTAATACTGACTTAGACCAAAAGAAAATGCTTGAAGCTATTGGAATGTCCAGCACTGAGGAATTATTTAAGGATATACCTGAGGGTGTTCGATTAAAGCGAAGATTGAACATAAATGCTCCTATGTCTGAACTTGAAGTTGGCAGAGAAATTAAAAGGCTCTCAGAAAAAAATCTTAATGATGAAGATTTGGTATGTTTTTTAGGGGCTGGTTCATATGACCACTATATACCGTCGGTTGTAAAACATATAACAGGAAGATCAGAATTTTATACCGCGTACACTCCCTATCAACCTGAGATAAGCCAAGGTACTCTTCAAGCAATTTTTGAGTATCAGACCATGATTGCAGAGCTTACCGGCATGGAAGTTTCCAATGCTTCGATGTATGATGGCGCTACAGCTTGTGCTGAGGCAGCTATGATTTCTATGGAAAGCACAAAGAGAAAGAATATTATAGTTTCTAAAACTGTTCATCCAGACACTAGAAGAGTGCTTGAAACCTATGTTAGATTTCATGGCGGCACCCTTATGGAGGTGGATTATCAGGAGGGAGAAACCGATTCCGAAAAGTTAAGAAACTTAGTGGACAAGAATACAGCCGCAGTTATAGTTCAAAATCCAAATTTCTTTGGAATAATAGAAAATTTAGCTGAGGTTGAAAAAATAACTCATGAAAATAAGGCGCTCCTTGTTATGAAGGTTGATCCAATCTCGCTAAGTATTTTAAAAACTCCTGGAGAAATAGGAGCAGATATAGTTGTTGGAGAAGGTCAAGCTTTAGGAAATGCTATGAATTTTGGAGGACCTTATTTAGGTTTTATGGCATCAACTTCAAAGCTTATGAGAAAGATGCCTGGAAGAATAGTAGGTCAAACAGAAGATGTAGATGGTAAGAGGGCTTTTGTATTAACCTTACAGGCTAGAGAACAGCATATAAGAAGACAAAAGGCAACTTCCAATATATGCTCCAATCAATCCTTAAATGCACTTGCAGCTGCAGTTTATATGTCAGTTATGGGTAAGGAAGGGCTTAAGGAGGTTGCAGAGCAATGCTTGAGAAAATCTCATTATGCCTATAATCAACTCATAAAATCAGGAACTTGTAAGGCTGTATTTAATAAACCATTCTTTAAGGAATTTGTGGTTGAAACCGTAATCGATTCAGCTACTGTTAGTAGTGAACTTCTAATGGATGGAATTTTAGGGGGATATCCATTAGAAAATAACTACCCGGACATTAAAAATTGCCTCTTATTCTGTGTAACCGAAAAGAGAAGCAGGGAAGAAATCGACAGGTTAGTAAGAGTTATGGAGGTGATATAGTATGAAGGAATATAACAAGCTTATATTTGATCTATCAAAGGAAGGAAGAAAAGCTTATACACTTCCAAGCTGTGATGTGCCTGAGATAGATGGAGAAGATTTAATTCCAGAAGAATTTTTAAGAAAGAAACCTTTAGAGCTTCCTGAAGTTAGCGAAGTTGATGTTATAAGGCACTATACTTTGCTTTCAAATAAAAATTATGGTGTTGATTCAGGTTTTTATCCGCTTGGGTCCTGTACAATGAAGTATAATCCAAAGATAAATGAAGATATGGCTTCAAATCCTCGCTTTGCAAATGTTCATCCATATCAGCCGGAGAGAACTACTCAAGGAGCTCTAGAGCTTATGTATAGCCTTGAAAGAAAACTTGCTGAAATAGTTGGAATGGATGGATTTACACTCCAGCCAGCAGCAGGAGCTCATGGAGAACTTACTGGTCTTATGATTATGAAGGCATACCACGAAAGCAGAGGAGAAGAAAATAGAACAAAGATAATATGCCCGGACTCTGCGCATGGCACTAATCCTGCCAGTGCTGCTGTTGCGGGTTACGATGTAATAGAAATAAAATCAGATGAAAATGGAGCTGTTGATTTAGAAAATTTAAAGGCTGTTTTAGGCAAAGACACAGCAGGACTTATGTTGACTAATCCAAGTACTCTTGGATTATTTGAAACTAATATAAGTGAAATTGCAGGACTTGTTCATGAAGCAGGAGGTTTATTATATTACGATGGAGCCAATACAAATGCCATTATGGGTATAACAAGACCAGGGGATATGGGCTTTGATATTGTCCACTTAAACCTTCATAAGACCTTCACTACACCGCATGGCGGAGGAGGTCCAGGGAGTGGTCCTGTTGGTGTTAAGAAAGAACTTATACCATATCTTCCTGTGCCTTTTATAAAAAAGGAAGAGGATAAATACTTACTAAGCTATGATAAACCTCTTTCAATAGGGAAAATAAAAAGCTTCTACGGAAACTTTGGAATGCTTGTTAGAGCCTATACCTATATTCTTACTATGGGAGCAGAAGGGCTTAAGAAAGTAAGTGAGACCGCTGTGTTAAATGCTAACTATATGAAAGAAAAGCTTAAGGATTATTATATTTCCTTAGATACTGTATGCAAGCATGAGTTTGTTTTGGCTGGTTTAAAGGATTATGGAGCAGGAATCTCAACTTTAGATGTAGCAAAGAGGATTATTGACTATGGCTATCATCCACCAACTATATATTTTCCACTCATAGTTGACAGTGCAATTATGGTTGAGCCTACTGAAACAGAGAGTCTTGAAACTTTGGATGCTTTTGTAGATGCAATGATAAATATTGCAAAGGAAGCTGTAGAGAACCCAGAGCTATTAAAGAAAGCACCTCACAATACGCCTGTAAGAAGAGTGGATGATGTTAGGGCTGCTAGAACTCCTGTTTTAAGATATAGCAAATAGGTTAGGTAAAACTACCGCTGCAATATATAAAGTATGTTAATTGACTAAGGTATACATGAGATAAGAAAAGCGTTGGATTCATGTATACCTTGTTTTATATGAATAATATATGCTAGAACAAATAAAAAGAAGGTGAAAAAAATGGACAAGGATTTAATAGTTATAGGTGGCGGACCCGGTGGATATGTGGCTGCAATAAGAGCTGCTCAGCTTGGTGCAAGAGTATGCTTGATTGAAAAGGATAGGCTTGGTGGTACATGTCTTAATAGAGGCTGTATTCCAACCAAGGCCCTTTATAGAAATGCAGAAATAATAAATACCTTAAGAAACATAGATGAATTTGGAATAAGTATTCCAGGTTTTGATATTGACATAGAAAAAGTGCACTGTAGAAAACAATGTATTATTGATCAGTTGGTGGGTGGAGTAACCCAACTTCTAAAGGCCAATAATGTTGAAGTTATTAATGGAATTGCTGTATTTAGGGACAAAAATACAGTTGAAGTTTCAAGAGAAGATGGAAGTACAAGTGAATTAAGTGCTAACAATTTTATAATAGCTACAGGCTCTGCATCAGCTATTCCTCCAATTGAAGGTGCAGATCAGGAAGAGATTTATACTAGTGAAGATATACTTAATTTCAAGAGCATACCAAGCTCTCTCGCAGTAATAGGTGGTGGAGTTGTAGGTATGGAGCTTGCCTGTGTATTTAATGCAATGGGTACAAAGGTTAGCGTAGTAGAATACATGCCAAATATTTTAGGACCTACAGATAGTGATATCACAAAAAGGCTAACGGCAGCTTTAAAGAAAAAAGGTATGAATATAAACCTATCTACTAAAGTAAACAAAATAGAAAAAAGCTTTAATGGGTATGTTGTATATGGAGAAGGTAAAAAAGGTGACGTAAAGATTGAAGCTGAGAAGGTACTTATTTCAGTAGGGAGAGTTCCTGTAGTAAGCGGGCTTAATCTTGAAGCTATTGGCATAGACTATGATAGAAAGGGGATTAAGGTAGACTCTTACTGTGAAACGAATGTAAAAGGAATCTATGCTGTCGGTGATGTAAATGGGAAAATAATGCTGGCCCACGTAGCTTCACATCAAGGTATTATAGCTGCCGAGAGGATTATGGGAGCAGATTCTTCAGCTTTAAATTATGTGGTACCAAGCTGCATATTTGTTTTTCCAGAGATAGCTTCAGCCGGCTTAACTGAAGACGAAGCTAAAAGACAGGGCTTGCCTTATAAAATAAGCAAGTTTATGTTTGGTGCCAATGGCAAGGCACTTGCACTAGGTGAAGGAGAAGGCTTTATTAAGGTAATAGCTGTTGATGATGCTATAGTTGGAGTTCATATTATGGGGCCGCATGCTTCTGATTTGATTCATGAGGGTACTTTAGCAATAGCTAATAATATGAAGGTAGGTCAAATAAAAAATACTATCCACGCACACCCTACTCTTTCTGAAGTTTTTTTAGAAGCTGTTATGGGGCTATCAGGTGAGGCTATACATTTAGTTCCTCACAAAAAATAAAATAATGAGGACGGAAAAACCGTCCTCATTATTTTATTCAGCACCTCTGCACAAAACAATTATTTTATAAGGAGTTGTTTGAGCAGGAATACTTTTTGTAGAAGGTCCATACACAACAATTAGATTCTTGTTTGCAGGATTCCTTCTAAATGGTTGATCATTAGTAAGTAAAATTTCAGTAGAAGAAGAAAGATTTAATTTTAAATTTTCATCGCTGCTTATAAGCTGACTGTTAAAATAATCTACCTTTATATTTTGCGTTGGTGAGATCTTAGACATAACAATGGCCTCGTATTGAGGTGGATAAATGAGGATTACAGGTTTATTTGCATCGTAAAAGCCCGTTACTTCATCCCCTGTAAATATTGCTTCATGATTTACGAAATAAGTGTTAGGTGCTGCTACAAAATTTACTATACTTCCTTCCTTGTTTTCAAGAGTTATCATCTTATAGCAGCCGGAGGTTTCCTCGTTTTGCCCTTGCCTGAGATCAGTTATTTTTGTTACAAAACCAGAAAAGTTTTTAAACTGTGCCATATTTACCTCACTAATCTCTCCAAATATGCCATAAAGAATTATTTGTGCCTCTTGCAAAAACGTCAGTTCTATTAGGTCCCCAGGAAACTGCAGCAGGATCTGAATTTAAAGTTCCACCAAGGTTTTGCCAATCGCTCCAGCGAGAGCCGTTCCATGTCCTTGTAATTAGCTGATTGTTTGTGCCTCTTGAAAATATTTCAAGTCTGTTAGCTGCTCTAGAGGATACAGCAGGAGCAGAAGTTAGGTTGCCTCCAAGATCTTCCCAATCGCTCCAACGAGAACCGTCCCACCACTTATGATACAGTCTGTTACCCTGACCACGAGCAAACACGTCTATTCTATTATTTCCCCAAGAAACAGCTGCAGGTGAGGAAGTCAGGTTGCCGCCAAGGTTTTCCCAATCACTCCACCTAGAACCATTCCAGAATTTATGGTAAAGAGCATTATCAGTACCACGAGCAAAGGTATCGATTCTGTTAGGTGCCCAAGAAGATGCAGCAGGAGCAGAAGTTAGGTTGCCTCCAAGGTCTTCCCAGTTGCTCCACCTAGAGCCATCCCAATATTTATGATACAATGCATTGTTTGTTCCTTTTCCAAATACATCAATTCTATTAGGTCCCCAGGAAACAGCAGCGGGAGCAGAAGTTAAAGTACCGCCAAGCTCTTCCCAATCACTCCAGCGAGAGCCATTCCAGAATTTATGATACAATGCATTATTTGTTCCCCTTCCGAAAACATCGAGCCTGTTAGATGCCCATGAAGCAACTGCTGGTGCCGAGGTTAAGGTTCCTCCAAGGTCTTCCCATCTGCTCCATCCACCCGGAGTTGGCTTAGGCACTGGTGGGGGAACAGGAATAGAAGTGCTGTTTCTAAGAGTAAATTCTATTACATCTCTAAAGGTGCTGTTGATTATATTATTAGGAACCCCTGCACGACGAAGGGAGTTGAAAATAACCTGGTTACTTCTTCTAAAGTCATTAAAAATAGCAATAGTTCTTTGATTTAGGTTACCAGTATTTTTTGAGGCATTATCCAGTGTGTAATTGATAGCAGTTCTAAAGTAGCTGTCTACTTGATTTCTGGGCACTCCGTATCTAGTAAAGTTTCTAAAAAGCTGAGGTTGTTGATCATTAAGCAATCGAAATATCCTGTTTACCTCTTGCTGTGGTGCTCTAAAGTCATAGTCATCTAGCTCATAGTAATCATTAAAGTCAAAACTATCGTAGTCGTAGTTGCTATCAAATTTTCTCATTTGATAGTTGCAATATGGACAAATTGTTGGTTGAGTACAATAAGGACAGTAGAGAAATTGATTGTTGTACATTTAAATTCTCCTTTGAAATTTGCTGCGGTTACTAACCTCACCAATAATATTTTATGATTCGGCAGGAGAAGTGTTACAAGTATTAAATAAACGCTGCCTGACTCCTTAAAGCAATTTGCTAAGGAATCAGGCAGCGCTTATTTGTATCCATTAACTACAATTTCAAGCTTTCCTGTTTTGGGATCTATTATTAAGCCATGAACTATTAAATCCTTTGGAATAAGTGGATGGTTTTTAATTAAACCTACACTTTCTTTTATAGATTCTTCAACAGAATCAAAACCATGCAGCCATTTCTTTATATCTATACCTGCATTATTTAAGGTTGTTATAACATCTTTTGATACACCTCTGGAGATTATTTTTTCTATAGTTTTATCTACATTTAAGTTGCTCATGCCGCAGCCGTGATGGCCAATTACTAAAACCTCATCTGCTTCAAATTCATAAACTGCAACAACAATACTTCTTATAATACTTCCAAAGGGATGCATTATAGAAGCTCCGGCATTTTTAACAAATTTAGCATCTCCATTTTTAAGATTTAGTGCCTTTGGTAGAAGCTCGGTTAATCTAGTATCCATACAGGATAAGACAACCAACTTCTTGTTTGGTTCCTTTGAAGTTATGTATTTATCGTATTCTTTGTCTTCAACAAAAGACTTATTAAAATCTAGGATTTCTTGTAGTTTGCTCATCTCTTACCCTTCCTCGCAGTAAAATTTTCTAAACTTTATATAATTATAACTCAAAAGTTTAGAATAAAAAATATAAGAAGATATCCTGAAGTTAGATATCTTCTTGATTTTCTATGATAAATCAGGAGTTTTAATTTCTTTATCAATGATTTTAGCTGAACCTTCATAGTCAATTTTTAAATTTTCTTTTTTTATAGTTTCTTCAATACATTTGTTTTCTTGAAACTGTTCAATATGATAGGTTACATCCTCTAAAGCCACAGGATGCTTTACAATTTCAACTCTTTCTTCCTTTATAGGGATTCTAATAGTCTCCGCCTTATCATCAATCATAGATTTTTTTTCTATTATTAAATCCTCATGAGTAATAGGTACAGTAAAAGTTTTTTCTTCGGTATAAATTTCCTTATGCATATTAACTTCTGCTGTTTGTACTCTCTTTTTAGTTATATCTAAACGTTCCTCATGAAGTTTCAGTTTTCCACTGTTAGCTGAAGATTCAGCTATATTGGGTTTGTTTATTGTGGAAAAGTAAGAAATTAATCCACTGATTACAACCCCAACTACTATGCCTACAAGAGTTCCGGTTACAATTGCATTCATAGGTACGACTAAAAATATAGAGGAAACCACTGGGATAATTAATAGGCCATATTCATGAAGAAAGCCTAGGAGAGCTCCTATAATGCTACCCGATACTACGCCAATAATAATTGCTTTTGATAAGCTTTTATTTTCTTCTTTATGATAAGAGTTATTAATCATATTAAGACCTCCAGAGTTGCTTAAAAACACCCCTTAAATCTTTTCATGATTTAGGAGGTGTCTTACTATTACATAAAATGTTCTTACTAGGACCAGCTGTTTGAATTATTATTGTCATTATTATTATTATTATTATTATTATTATTATTATTATTATTATTATTAGATTTACTATTTTCGTTAGTTATAATAGGATTGCCATTCTTATCAATTTTAGCTTCTTCTCTTCTTAAAGTTTCTTCTACCTTTTGTGTTTCTTCAACATTACGCTTATAAGCAGAAACTTCTTCTGTTACTACAGTATGCTTTCCAACTTCAACTTTTTCTTCTGTTACAGGAATTCTAATAGTTTCCTTGTCGCTGTTATCGATATTATCGCAACCACAGTCAGAACATGAGTTAATTGAGGAATCTGATGATTGATTATTGACTGGTCTTCTTTCTATTACAACTTCTTCATGAGTAACAGGAACATTAACTGATTGTTGTTCTTCTACTACTTCCTTACTTAGTATAACTTCACCAGTTTGCACTTTGTCCTTATTTATATCAAGTTCTTCCTTTTTTAATTGAAGAGTCCCCTCTTGATTTTCATTCTGATTGTTTTTATTTGTATTTTTGCCAGCTTGATTATTTTCATTATCATCAGTACCAAATATTGATCCGAATATGCTCATAGTTATTACCTCCAGCTTTATTTTAATTCTTATTACGAATTTATTCTGCCCTTTAAAAATGAGTAATATCCTAATTAGAAACTGGTAGTAAAGCTATATGCATCCAATTAGTTTTGATAGAGTTATGTTATATTTAAGCTTGCAACTTGTAATAATATATAAGAACCTTAAATTTGAATATATTAATAGGTAATAGAATGAAAAAACTATCTAAAACTATAAAGATACTACTTACTTTAATAATTATTATATTAATTGGAGGCTTTATTTTTATGAAACAGCCACAGTTTGGAAAACAATCTACAGGTGAAAGGTTAGAAAGAATAAAAAAATCTCCTAACTACAAAGATGGTAAGTTTCAAAACCTGGCTAAAGTTTCTGAAATGGGAGGAGAAAGCAGCTTTAACATATATGGAATGCTTAAAGAAATTTTCTTTAATAGAAATGGAAAGCGAATGCCTCCAGACAAACTTCCATCAATTAAGATAGATTTGAAAAATTTAAGGCCTGAAGATAATATAGTAATTTGGCTTGGTCATTCATCATTCTTTTTACAGCTTGATGGCAAGAAAATGTTAATCGATCCTGTTTTGGACGGATATGCTGCACCTACAAGCATATACAATAGAAGTTATAAAGGAAGCGATGTATATTCTGCAGAGGATTTCCCTACCATAGATTATCTTCTTATATCACATGATCATTATGATCATTTGGATTACCAGACGGTTATAAAATTGAAATCAAAAATTAATAAAATCATAACAGGTCTTGGAGTTGGAGCACACTTCGAGCATTGGGGCTTTGATAAAAATATTCTAATAGAAAAGGATTGGTATGAAGCTGCCAGCTTAGGGGAAGGATTTAAAATTATTTTTACTCCTTCAAGACATCGATCAGGAAGAGGCCTAAAATCAAATCAAACTCTGTGGGGTTCGTTTGTAATTAATACACCTAAAACAAGGCTTTTCTATAGTGGAGATTCAGGTTTTGGAGCACATTTTAAGGAAATAGGAGATAAATATGGTCCTTTTGATTTGGCTCTAATGGAATGTGGGCAATACAGCAAGTATTGGAAACAGTCTCACATGATGCCTGAAGAAGTAGTTCAGGCTGCTATAGATTTGAAGGCAAAAAAAATGATACCAGCGCATTGGGCTAAATTTACCTTATCAATTCATGATTGGGATGAACCAATAAAGAGAGTTCTAGAGGAAAGCAGAAAAAGGAATCTGCCTTTACTGCATCCCATAATTGGTGAAAAAGTAGATATAAATCAAACTGAAACTACTGAGGAGTGGTGGAAGAAGGTAGAATAAAACCATTTGTCACGGGAAAAATAAGAATATAATGGAGAAAGGGGCATGAGACTATGGATAATGACAAGAAGAAAAAACACGAAGTTGCTATGGAAGATGCAAAAGAAATGCTTGATAAGGGTATAGGCATGAGTGAAATATCAAATTCAACAGGGCTTAATGAAAAAAATATTAACAAAGCTAGGAGAAAGCTTAAAGATGAGGGCTTGATATAAAAGATAATAAGAGGGAGTGTATTTCGTATATTTGAAATTCACTCCCTCTAATTATTATTGAAGTATTGTACTAAGACGATGTAAAAAATCTAGAATTTAAATAATATGCAAATACATATATAAAGTATAGAAAAATATCTGATAATAAGTTATAATTGATAACAGTTATTAATAATGTAGAATATGATAATAATGCGATAAGGATTAAAGGTGGGATTTTTATGCTATTATTGATTGTAATATCAGCTTTTTTATACGCTTCTTTAGTGGAATACTGCCTTCATCGATTTGTGCAGCATAAATCCTATGAAATGGAACATATAAAGATACATCATAAAATATTTCATGGTGTAAAGTCTTATGAGATAGATAATGCGAAAGCGGAGGATATTCTTTTAGATGCTAGAGGAATTTTGTTAAATGGAAGCTTATATCTAATTCCTGCTAGCATAATATTTTATGAAAATAAGTTTAATGGGATTTTATTTTTTGTGTTCTGTCTGCTTTATAATCTTTGGGAAGAGTATGTCCACCTTTATTCTCATAAAAGTTCAAATGTGTTTATAGAAAAGCTTAAAATATTTAAAAGACTAAAGGAGCATCATAGGGTTCACCACTACATCTATAATTCAAACTATGGTATAGGCACCACTTTGTGGGATATTGTGTTTAGAACGAAAAAG
Source organism: Clostridium swellfunianum (assembly GCF_023656515.1). NCBI lineage: Bacteria > Bacillati > Bacillota > Clostridia > Eubacteriales > Clostridiaceae > Clostridium > Clostridium swellfunianum. Next base: position 1,412,352 of record NZ_JAMOFV010000006.1, on the reverse strand, counting down.
CTTGCTGATAAGAGGCGAGAAGCTATAATGAGCAGAGAGAGATAACAAGAACCCAGCAATTTATCTAAGTAATTGCTGGGTTCTAAATTTAGATTAGGAATATATATCAGAAAACTCAAGGCTTGCCCGTTCTATAATTCTATCATCAGACAAATTTTCGTTTACTAAGTTATCATCACATAATTTAACTGGCAGCTGAATAGTGAATTCACTGCCTTTTCCTAAGTGGCTTTTAGCTTCAATCATGCCTCCATGCATTTCAACAAAGGATTTTACTAATGAAAGACCGATACCGCTTCCCTCATGATTCCTAGTAAAAGTCTTGTCCACTTGCCTGAATCTCTCGAAGATAAAATTCAGTTTATCCTCAGGAATGCCGATACCAGTATCCTTTACTGAAATTTTTACGTAATCACCCTCATCTAACATGTTGACTACAATCTGACCATTAGGATTCGTAAATTTTAAGGCATTTGAAAGCAGGTTAAGGATAATTCTTTCTAGCTTATCAGGATCGAGAGCTATTATTTTTTCCTCGCAGTTCGTATCAAAAATCAACTCAATTCCCTTGTTTTCTGCAAAATCAACAACAGACATTGTTATGTCCTCAACCACACTTATTATGTTGCAATTTTTCATATGAGGAACTAAAAAACCAGCATCTGCTCTTGTTATATCAAGAAGATTATTAATTAGTCTCGTTAATCTGTAACAATTCTGCTTCATTATCTTTAAATATTTGTCTTTATTTTGCATAAGCTTGTCCTGATCCTGAATAGCCAAAAGCTGTACTGAAGAAAATATAATATTTAAAGGAGTTTTAAGTTCATGTGAAATATTAGAGAAAAAATCTGTTATAAACTTGTTATACTCTCTTGTTTCATTTAACAATTGTACGTTTCGTTCAACGTCCTTCTCTAATACCAGAACTTGTTTCTCTGAGGTTATATCACGCAGTATAGTAAGGATAGTTGCTTGTCCTTCATAAATAAAGCAAGTAGAAGTGTTCTTTACAGCCACAGTTGTTCCGTCAACAATGTTTATCCTCTGTTCAAAGGATAAAACCCCTGTTTCATCTCTATATATACTGCTATATTTATTCTCTATTTCGCACTTCTCATTCTCTGGCACAAAATCCATGATAGAGGTATTAGATAGTGTACTTAACTGAAATCCAGTTAGCTTAGCTGCGCTGTCATTGGAAAAGATTAATTTATTATTTCTGTGAACAAATATGGCATCATTACTGTTATTTATAAGTAGGTTATAGCATATTTCGCTATTAAAAATCATTTTTTCTATCTGTTTTCTTTTTAGTTCTTGTTCAGTTAGTTTTATATTCAGTATTTGAAGTTGCTCTGTTTTCTTGTTTAAATTTTCATTTTGAAGCTCAGAATATCTTCCAAGGGCCCAGGCGGCTAAAACGAGAGAACCAGCAAGTATTATATCATTTTCAAAGTATATATTTACTGAAGCTGAAGGTGCAAAGATTAGGTCTATTGTAAGTACTATAACTGAAGAAATTGAAGCTATTAATAATCCAATCTTAGATCCTAATTGAATAATAGAAGATATTATTACGAATAAAAACAAAAATTTAAACTGACTTTTGTATGCACCTGATATAAGAATTAAAATTGTAAAGAGAGTTATAAAAACAAGGTTTTCTACTAAAATCATATTTTTACAATATTTATTACGTTTAGGATGCAAATAAAAATAAGACCAAATTAAGTACATAACAAGCATAATTGGCGTAAAAATATAAAGTATAATATGAATATATTCTTGAGGGGCTATATTTAAAATAGAATTTCCATTATGAATAACTCGGTATAAAATGATAATTATGCTAAAGTATAATACTCCTAGTTTAACAACTCCTAAAATACTATTTATATTTTTTTCACCATCATTTTCGTTGTAATTCATACCAATCTCCTAGATTTAAAGGTTTAATAAGATATTTGCAAATTTCTACATAAATTATTATAACATTACTTTATATAAACATAAATGGGAAAACATGTAGTAAACTTCTTTTATTTTACATAATGTTACATAGAATAACCTATATTCCATTTTAATTCAACAAGATTTATGCTATAGTTATTAATATATATTGATTTTCATGATATTAGGAGTAATAAAACTATGGTTAAAATACCCTTAATAGAAATGTTTATAAGATTATTACCAGAAGGCTTTCTTTTTATGTTTGCAGCATATGTTTTAACTAGAGCTAGTTTTGATAGAAAAAAGTATATGGTATCTGTTATTTTATTAACTCTGGGAGGTTTTTTAGTAAGAAGCCTTCCTATTCATAATGGTATACACTCCATATTGATTCTAGTATTATTTATAATCCTTTTAGTTTATATTAATAAGATTAGTGTTATAAAAGCTATTCGTGCAGGTGTTATAACTATGCTTATAATGTTTATTAGTGAAGGAATTAACGTGGCAATAATACAGTTTATCTTGAAAAAGGATGTTAATGTCATTTTTAAAGATTCGATACTAAAGAACATATATGGTATACCATCACTTATAATCTTTTTCAGTGTTGTAGCATTATATTATTTCTCTACAGCTCGAAAGAAAATGTGTAAAAATATTTGTGATAATATATAGATGTAAATTTGTAATATAAACAATTACAATTGGACCGGTGCTATCCGGTCTGATTTTTTATGTTGATAATAAAAAAGTAAAGTGATATCATTTAGTTGCAAAATTTGTATGTAATAGAGGTGCCAGTTAATGTCTAAGAAACTGATAATAGCAGAAAAGCCTAGCGTTGCAAAGAATATAGCTGAGGCGCTTAATATAAAAGTAAGAAAAGACGGATATCTTGAAGGCCAGGATTATATAGTATCATGGGCTTTCGGACATTTACTGCAGCTCTATGATGCTAAAGATTATGATGAAACTATGGCAGCTTGGAGGATGGAGAAATTTCCTTTTATACCTCAAAGCTTTAAGTATAAGATTAAGAGCGATTCTAAAGATAAGTCTAAGAAAGACAGCGGAGCAAGTAAGCAAGTTAACATAATTAAGCACTTAGTACTAAGAGATGATGTTGAAGCAGTTATATCAGCCTGTGACTTTGACAGAGAAGGTCAAATAATAGGTGACATTTTATTAAAATATTTAAGAGTGAGTAAACCTATATATAGATTGCTACTTAATGAATGGACACCTAAGGAAGTTATAGCAGGTTTGAGCAAGCTAAAATCCAATGGAGTTATGAAACCCATGCAGGATGCGGGAATAAGCAGGCAGTGGGCAGATTGGGTTATAGGAATTAATTTAACCTCTGTTGCAACCTTAAAGTATCAAAGGGGTATGGGTAAGCCTTTGAATATAGGAAGAGTTATACTTCCAACTCTTAAGATTATTTATGATAGAGATAAGGAAGTTGAAAGTTTTGTACCAAACGATTACTTTAAGCTTCAAGCAACCTTTAAGACGGAGAAGAATGCTGAATATGATGGCTTTTATACCGTAAAGGGAGAAGAAAAATTTAGCGATAAGAATCAGCTTCAAGAGATTCTAAAAAACTTGAAAGATAAAAATGGAGTTATTGTAGATAAGGAAATAGACAAGAAAAAGGAATATCCGCCGTTTTTATTTAACTTATCTAACTTGCAAGGATTTATAACTAGTAAAAACAAGGGTTGGACTTCTGATAAGGTACTTAAGGTCGCACAGGGGTTATATGAGAAAAAACATATAACTTATCCGAGAACAGCAAGCTCAGTACTTGAAGAAAGTTTGGTAGGAAAGGCTAAGGAAGTATTAGAACTACTAAAGAAAGGGTTGCCTTTTGAAGAGGAAATTCAGTTTAAAGTAACAAAAAGAGTCTTTGATAACTCAAAAGTAGAAAGCCACAGTGCTATAACTCCTACATATGTCCTGCCAAAGATGCTCTCTCCAGATGAGGCTATTGTATATAATGCAATAAAGAACAGGTTTATAGCTCAATTCATGCCTGTAGCCGAGGTTGAAGAAACTAAGATAACTACTAGAGTAAATAATATAGATTTGGAGGGTGTTTTTATATCTAAGGGTAAGGTTCAAATAGTGGAGGGCTGGAAAAAGGTAGAGAAGATTGAATCAAAGGATGTAATCTTACCTTTTGTTAATGTGAATGAACCTGTTCAATTAGTGGGGGCAAAGGTAACCACGCATAAAACTACACCACCAAAGCATCATATTGAAAAGACTTTGCTTAGGGTTATGGAAACCTGTGGGAAGAAATTTGAAAATGAGGACAGCAGCGAAATGATGGCTGCTATACTGAGCGGCTTCAGTATAGGAACACCTGCAACCAGGGCAGAAACCATAAAAAAGCTAAAGGATATAGGCTACATCTATAGCAAGGATAAATTTTTAATATGTACTGAACTTGGAAGAAGGATGGTGGAAAGTTTTCCTATTAAAGAGCTATTTGACTTAGAGTATACGGGAAGGCTTGAAAAAACTTTATCTGACATTGAAAAGGAAAAGTTCAAGAAAGATGACTTTTTAAAGCACGTATTTGATTTTGTAGCACAGTCTGTAGAAGCTATAAAAAGAGATAGACCAGTGATTTTAAAGGATAACTCTCAAAAGGCCAGTTCTTATGATAAAAACAAAGAAGCTGCTGAGGAACAACCAAAGTCTGCTAGACAAAGTAGAACGAAAAAGCAAGGGGACTCAGCAGAGAAAAATGATAAGGCTGCTTCACCTGGAGAAACAAAAATTGAGACCTTTGGTAAATGCCCTGTTTGCGGGCATGATATTATAGAAGGACAAAGAGGCTTTGGCTGCAGCAATTGGAAAAGCGGCTGCAAGTTTGTTATCTGGAAGGAAGATGAATTTATAAAGTCTTTAAAGAAGAAGGTTACAAAGACAATGATTAAGAAGCTTCTAAAGGATGGTAAGGCTGAAATTAACGGCATTACAAATAAAGATGGAACAAAATTTGATGGTTATATTAGTTTTGTAAAAAATCCTCAGACTAATAATTTTAGCTGGAGGATTACAGGAAAGGATAAAATATCGTGAGTGAATTAAGTTTAGATGTAAAATGCATGGATGCAAAAGAAGCTTGGAAGGCTTTATATGGAAAAGATTTAAATACGAAAAATCACATACTAGAGTATATAGATATAACTAAAATATTTAAGCAGCCTGACATTCCTGCTGAGAAGGTACAGGATACCTATAACTTTATATATAAGTCCATAGAGGATTTAGGTGGAACAGTTAAAGTAAATACAAAGCTGCATTTAAAAAATCAGCTAAAGGCTCAGCTTGGTAAGTATGTTTCAGAAAAAGATCCAAAGCCAATAAATTACTTTGTAGAGTTTTTTAAAGAAGCTTATCCACCAAGCACCAGAAGAAAAGATTTTACTTGGGTGCTTATGGACGTTAATAAAATTACTGATGAGCAAATATGGACTACACTAGCTTATATAAATGGTTGGCTTTTAAAAGAAGATAACAAGCTTAGTGAAAATCAAAAGAAGGATATTGTTAAAATCATAGAACTTTTAGTAAGAAGAAAAAATGTTAAGTTCATTAATAATACAAGAAGCCTGGAAAAACTTCTTAGCAGCTTAAATATAAAAATAGTAACCTTAAAGGAAGGCTTCAAGGTTAAAAGACAAAAAGACAGCTCTGAAAATAAATAGCAAAAAATGATTAGGTATTAGCAAGAAGTGATTAGAGAAGGTTGGCTTTAGCAGTTAGAATGTAATTATATTGACTAAGTTAAGTATAATTACGGAGGGATATATTATGCTAGAGAAGCCTTTATATAAAGATGAAAGCGTAAGCTTTGAAGAACGTGCAAAAGACCTTGTTTCAAAAATGGACCTTCTAGAAAAAACAAGCCAAATGACTCATAGTGCTGCTGCAGTTTCGAGGCTTGGAATACAGTTTTACAATTGGTGGGGTGAGGGACTTCACGGGGTGGCGAGAGCAGGGGTTGCAACAATATTTCCTCAAGCAATAGGAATGGCTGCAACCTTTGATGAAAACTTGCTTCAACAGGTTGGAGATGCTGTCGCTACAGAAGCAAGAGCAAAGCATCATGAATTTGCAAGAAAAGGTGATTATGATATATACAAAGGTCTAACCTTATGGGCTCCAAACATAAATATTTTTAGAGACCCAAGATGGGGAAGGGGTCATGAAACCTATGGCGAAGATCCATATTTAACAGGAAGATTAGGTGTTGCCTATATTAAAGGCTTACAGGGTGAGCATGAAAAGTACTTAAAAACTGCTGCCTGTGCTAAGCACTTCGCTGTACACAGCGGACCTGAAGCAGAAAGACATAGCTTTAATGCATTAGCATCCCTAAAGGATATGTATGAAACATATCTTCCAGCTTTTAAGGAAGCTGTAAAGGAAGCTAAGGTTGAAGCTGTTATGGGAGCTTACAATAGAACCAACGGAGAGCCTTGCTGTGGAAGCAAAACATTATTAAATGATATTCTTAGAGAGGATTGGGGTTTTAAAGGTCATGTAACCTCAGATTGTTGGGCAATTAAAGATTTTCATGAAAATCATCAGGTTACTTCAGATGCTTTAGAATCCATTGCTTTGGCTTTAAATAATGGCTGTGACTTAAATTGTGGGAATATGTACTTAAATGTTATTCGTGCTCATAAGGAAGGACTTATAACAGAGGAAACTATTGATAAGTCGGTTACAAGACTTATGAATACAAGAATGAAGCTAGGCATGTTTGATGATCCTGAAAAGGTGCCTTACGCAAATATTCCTTATGAAATGAATGATTGTAAGGAGCATAGAGATTTAGCTAGAGAAGTTTGTAAAAAGACTTTAGTGCTTCTTAAAAATGAAAGCAATATGCTTCCTCTTGATAAAAACAAACTAAAATCCATTGCTGTTATAGGACCAAATGCTAATACCCATGAATCCTTAATCGGAAACTACTTTGGAACTGCTTCAAAATATGTAACTGTACTTGAAGGAATACAAAATGCAGTAAATCCGGATACAAGAGTATACTATGCACAGGGTTGCCACCTATACAGAGATAAAATAGATGGATTATCTGCAGCTAAGGATCGCTTTGCGGAAGCTGTTTCTGTAGCAGAAAGAGCGGATGTGGTTATTATGTGTATGGGCTTAGACGCAAGTATCGAAGGTGAAGAGGGAGATGTTTCAAATGAGTATGCAGGTGGAGATAAGAAACATCTAAATCTTCCAGGAGTTCAGCAGGATTTGCTTGAGGCAGTATATAAAACAGGAAAGCCTATAATATTAGTGCTATTATCTGGAAGTGCGCTTGCGGTTACTTGGGCAGATGAAGATGTTCCTGCCATAATCCAGGGCTGGTATCCAGGAGAAGAAGGTGGAACTGCAATTGCCTCAATGTTGTTTGGTGAGTTTAGTCCATCTGGAAAGCTACCTGTAACCTTCTACAGGACAACAGAGGAACTTCCTGATTTCAAAGATTATTCAATGAAGAATAGGACCTATAGATATATGCAAAATGAAGCATTATATCCTTTTGGATACGGCTTAAGCTATACAAAGTTTGAATATAGTAATATAAGACTTAATAAAGATACCGTGCAAGCTGGTGAAGCTGTGGAAGTTAAAGCAACAGTTAAAAATATAGGAAACTATGAGTCTGACGAGACTGTTCAGCTTTATTTAAAGGATGTAGAAGCTAGCGTTGAAGTACCTAGGTGGCAGCTTAGAGGGATACAAAAAGTATGCCTAAAGCCGGGAGAAGAAAAAGAAGTAAGCTTTGAGCTTACAGCTAGGCAAATGGCTCTTATTGATAATAGCGGAAAATGTATTCTTGAACCAGGTGACTTTGAAGTGTTTGTTGGAGGAAGTCAGCCGGATTCAAGAAGTATAAAGCTTACTAATACTGAAGTTCTTAAGGGAACCTATACTGTAAATGGTAAAGCCATAGAGTTAGAATATTAATTATGTATCCTCATTTCAAAGCTTATGATAGAATTTGAAATGAGGATATTTTTTTATTTCTAGTTTGAAGGATGTGATTGTATGATTTTAGAAGGACTGCGAGAGAAAGAAATATTTACTGAAAACAATATTTTTAGAATTGCAGTGAATACAGAAGCAAATTATAATTATCCATCACATTGGCATAATGCTTTAGAATTAATTTATGTAGAAAAAAACAATTGCACTGTAAGCCTAAATAATGAAGAGTGTAAATTAAATGAAAGAGATATACTTATTGTTGCCCCAGGAGATATTCATGGATATCATACCTATGACGGTGAAGGAGTAGTATATTTTATACAATTTGATTATAATAAAATCCTGAGTTTTAGTAATTCTCATGATTACAAGTCTTCCCAATATTTTACTCAACTAATTACCTTATATGACAGCAAGGAAATTCACTATGAATTAGAAACTCAGATAATAAGGATTTTGAGAGAGCATGATAATTTGAAAATTGCATCTGACATTTATATAAATGCTAGATTTCTTGATATTGCAGTTATATTATCCAGAAGCTTTTCAAGCAGCAATAAACATAGCAATAATATAAATAAAACTTACGAACTGACCAAGCTCCATAAAGCCTTTGAATATATTGAAGAAAATCACAATAGACAGATATCCCTAGGGGATGTTGCTAGAGCAGCAGGCTTTAGCGAATATCATTTTTCAAGAGTATTTAAAAAAGCCACTGAAAAAAAGTTTTGCAATTACTTGAACGAGTATAGAATAAAGAAGGCAGAAAAACTTATTTTTGATAACGTAACTATAACTGAAGCTGCGTATGCTTCAGGATTTAACAGTCTAGTGACCTTTAACCGTATTTTTAAACAAGTCAAGGGATGCTCTCCAAGTGAATATATAAAGAAAAGAATTTAAAACCCTATAATGGAATGCTTTGTATATTGAATTGATATATGTAAGGCATTCCTTTTATATTTTACCATGGAAACAAGATTATAATGAATAGATAAAGGAAGCATGAGATAATAAGAGCAAATGAGATATTAATACAAGATTTCAAGCTTAAATAATATTTTGCTTATAGATTTGGAGAAAATAAGACTATATCATAACTTGTTATATGGTATTAGATAACATATAATAGAATTATTAATAATGTTAAATATTTATTAACTAATAGGAAAATAGGGGGAGAAAAATGTTATTTTATTTATTAATTATCGTATTGTTTCTAAAACCGAGCTTTAAAAAAGAAGACTTGCCTGAACAGCTAGGAAGATTAATTTTAGGTGCTTTAGCGTCCTTCTTACTTCTTTATGTATTCAAGGTGGACAGAAGTCTTTCATTTATTTTAGCTATGATGTGGTTTCCAGCTTTGATGCAGATAATATTTTATTTGGGCAGTAAAGCAGGTTATAAAAGCAAAAGAATTAAGGAAGAGAAAAAGGCCTCAACTGCAATTCCATTAATTATGATTGCGGCATTAATTTTTAGCATTGGTTACAATAATTATCCTTATATAACTGCTGGTGCAAAGAAATTGGCTAAAATGGTTCCTGTAAAAGAAAGTACAGAAAAGGTTTCTAAGGTAGATGCAGAGCATGTTGTTGTTATATCTCCAGAAACAGCTTACTATGAGATGCAGAAGATGATTGGTACTCTACCAAATCCAAGCGTTTATAAAATTGGTGAACTTGGTGTAACAATGACTAAGGATGGGGCGGTGTATGTGGCTCCTATTGAAGTAGATGGTTTCTTTAGAGCTGTTACAAACAAGCAAATACCTGGAGTTATGTATGTATCAGCAGAAAAGCAGGAGGAAGCAAAAATTATAAGTATGCCAGTCTCAGCTGCAGAATCTCTTATACTTGGTCGTGATCTTGAAAGAACTATGCGTAGAGCTAAACCAGGTGCTATACTCTTCCAAGCTAATGCTGAGCTTGATGATGAAGGAAATCCATACTATGTAGGAAGCTATGGACATTATCAATATGGACGTAAGGCTCCTGTAATTGATGGTGTACTTTTATTAGCCTTTAAGGATGGAAAGATTACAGACTACAGCAAGGATAAGGTGCCTGCTTGGGTAGATGAGATTTATCCTTCTGATGTTTCAGAGGTTTATAATAGTTATTTTGGTACTCTTTCAAAGGGGCTTATAAACAAGATATTTGCAAAGGTTGGTGTACATGTGCCTACAGCTTGGACTGGAGAAACAAGTGTAGAGGGACTTCAGGTTAACTCAAAAGAAGTAACAGGAGTAATTGATGGAGATGGAAAGATGAAGTGGTTTACTGACCATACAAATACTTCAAGCAGTTCAACTACAATGACAGGATATACCTTAATGGATATGAGAAGTGGAGACATGATTTATTATAAAACTTCTGGCTATATAAATGGAAAGGGAGCAATGAATGCAGTTGATAAAACTCTTGGAGCGAATAAAGCTAATTGGGCTCCAGTACAGCCGCTTTTCTATAATTTATTTGGCACTGAAGCTTGGATAGTTCCTGTAGTTAACAAAACAGATGGTGCCTTAGTAAAAGTTGCTATAGTTGCAGCACAAAATAGTTACGTAGTTCTTGAAGGTAATAAGCAAGCTGCTATTGAATCCTTTAAAAATGCTATAGCTTACGGTAAGATAAATGCTGCAAATGATAAAAATGCAAACAGCATAAAGGCAGAAGAAAAAACTATTGAAGGAAAAGTATCGAGAGTAAATGCAGTGACAGAAGAAGGAAACACAATTTTCTATGTTAAGCTTGCTGAAGAAAACACTATTTATATGGTTAATAAATCAGCAGGAGTTGATATAGTTCTTACAAAAGAAGGAGACCTGGTTGAAATTAAATATCTAGATATTAAAGATAATAATATAGTTTCAACCACTGGCTTTAAAAACAATAGTATAAAATAGGAAAGCAAAGAGGAGGAGACGATTCTAAATCGCTCCTTCTAAAAATACATTCTGAAAAAAGTTGTATTTATAAGAACATAAAAATATGTAAATATAAGAACATAAGAATATGTACGTATATGAACATATAAATAGTTAAAAATGCTAGAATTGTATTATTGGGTAGGGGGATATTTATGAATTTCAATGTTTCTATTTTATTTATGTCTCTAAGTGCAGCAGCTGCTACTATTCTTCCAATAGGAGTGGCTTTGTATTTAAGAAGTAAATATCAAACTTCTTGGAAGGCAGTTGGTATTGGTGCATTAATTTTTATTTTGTTTCAGCCTGTGCTAAGGTTTCCTCTCTTAAGGCTTTTACAGGGAACCTCATGGTATAGCTATAACTCTGTGGTTAATCCTTGGCTTATAGCTATAGTCTTAGGTTTTAGTGCAGCCGTTTTTGAAAACATAGGAAGGTTTGTTGCTTTTAAGTTTCTTCTGAAAGGAAACCGTCAATGGAAAAATGGTATCGCTTATGGGATTGGGCACGGAGGTATAGAAGCAATACTTTTAGCAGGAATTCCTCTAATAAATTCTATTCTTTTAAGCATAAGTAATCCTGCTTTATTAAATCAGCCTTCAGCAATTTACCTAGTGGGGGGATTAGAAAGAATATTCGCTATGACCTTTCATGTAGCCGCTTCTCTCATAGTTTTATATGGAGTTAAGTTTAGAAAATATAGATATCTTTTTTATGCTATTTTAATGCACGGATTGCTGGATTCATCTATAGGCTTTATTAAAAATATAGCATTGTTTGAAGCTTGGGCTGGGATACTTGCTATTACATTGCTAGTTTCGATAATTATAAAAATAAAAAGATCAAGCAGTGGAAAAATATTATCTTAATGGAGGTATTAAAATGAAGATGAGAAAGTTCAATCCTATTCTTGTGTTAGTCATGTTATTAACTTTACTTGCTGGTTGTGGACAAAAGACAAAAACAAATGAAGCAGAAGTAAAAGCATACTCAGATACTATACTGGAAAGTATCCTAATAGCATCTAACAAGGATGACTACTCTTCATATTCAAAAGATTTCAGCGATAAAATGAAGTCAGCACTCACAGAAACTAACTTCAAGCAGCAGAACAAATTAATTAAAGATAAAATAGGCAACTTTGAGTCAAAGCAATTTGTTAAGACACAAGCAAATGGAGATTATACAGTTGCAATATATAAAGCTAAATATTCTAATGAACCTAAGGACGTTATGGTTACAATAACCTTCAAAAACGGAGATGAAACTCATAAAGTTGAAGGGTTATTTATCACTTCGCCAAAACTTGCGAGCAAATAGAAAGCAGAGGAGTTTTCCTCTGCCTTTTTAATAAAATGACATAAACATATATCTTTAACTTGCATAGCTTTGTGTTATAATAAAAGCTATAATACAAAATACTAAAAGTAAATGTTTACAATAAGAGGTGACAAGAATGGATATTAAACAAAGGATTGAAGCACTTAGAAGCTTAATGAGAGAAAGAGGAATAGAAGCGTACATAGTACCAAGTTCAGACCCTCACCAAAGCGAATATGTGGCAGAGCATTATACAGCTAGGACTTTTATTACTGGTTTTACTGGTTCAGCTGGTACTGCAGTTATAACACTGAATGATGCAGGACTTTGGACAGATGGAAGATATTTTATACAAGCTGAGAATGAGCTTAAAGGTACAGGTGTAACATTATTTAGAATGGCAGAAGCAGGTGTACCAACAATTGAGGGTTTCCTTAAGGAGTCCGTAAATAAAGGTGCAAAGATTGCTTTTGACGGAAAGGTTATCTCAGTAGATTATTTTAGAGGTCTGCAGAAGGCTTTAGAAAACAGGAAATTCTCCTATGAGCTTGGTGAGGATTTAATTGATAAAGTATGGGAAGATAGGCCTGTAAAGCCAAACACAGACGTTATTGTTCATGATGTGAAATATGCAGGAAGATCAAGAGAAGAAAAGCTTGCTGAAGTAATTAAAGAAATGAAAAATATAGGAGCAGACCATTATGTTATATCAGGACTTGATGATATAGCATGGCTCTTAAATATAAGAGGAAGAGATGTTCAGTGCAACCCACTAACAATATCTTATGTTGTTATTTCAGAAGGAAAGTGCTACTTATTTATAGACAGCAATAAGATAGGTTCAGAGGTTAGAGCTGCACTTGAAAAAGCTAAAGTAGAATTAAGGCCTTATGAGAGTGTAGTTGACTTCTTGGAAACTATTTCCCAGGGAATAATGTTACTAGATCCATCTAAGACTAATACTTGGGTTTATAGCTCTATAAAAATTAAAACTATAGAAGCTATGGATATAACTACAAGATTTAAGGCAGTAAAGAATGAAACAGAAATTGAAAATGTAAGAAATGCAATGGTTAGAGATGGCGTTGCTATGGTTAAGTTTATTAATTGGATAAAGAAAACCATAAAAACACGTAATATTACAGAAATAGAAGCTTCAGATAAGCTTGAAGAAATAAGAAGAGCAGGAGAAAATTTCTATGACTTAAGCTTTGGTTCAATATCAGCTTATAAGGGAAATGCTTCAATGCCTCACTATCATGCAACAAAGGAAAATCAGGCAACTATTAAGGCAGAAAGTCTATACTTAATAGATTCTGGTGCACAATATCTAGATGGAACTACAGACATAACAAGGACACTTGCTATGGGAGAGCTTACAGAAGAAGAAAGAACAGATTTTACTCTTGTACTCAGAGGTATGATAGATTTGACTATGCAGAGGTTCTTATACGGAACAACTGGATCAAATCTAGATATAATTGCTAGAACTCCGCTGTGGAACGCAGGATTAGACTATAAGCATGGAACAGGACACGGTATAGGTTTCTTCTTAAATGTTCATGAAGGACCACACAGAATAGCTATGGTTCCTAATACTATAAAGCTTGAAAAGGGAATGATAGTATCTAATGAACCAGGAGTTTATAAGGCTGATAAGCATGGTATAAGAACTGAAAACCTGGTAGTTGTTCAAGAGGATGAAAAGACTCAATACGGTGGACAATTTATGAAGTTTGAAACTTTAACCTTATGCCCAATAGATCTTGATGCTATTGATGAAGGTTTGTTAACTAATGAAGAGAAGAATTGGTTAAATAACTATCACAAAACTGTATTTGAAAAGCTTTCTTCATATTTAGATGGAGAAGAGTTAGAATATTTAAAAAAGGCAACAAGAGCAATATAGAAATACAACTCCTAATTATAAAATCCAGCGGTACAGTTACTGCTGGATTTTACTATAATTATATTGTGTACTATGAAAACTAATTTGACATTATAGGGTAGATTTGGTACCATTAAAAGGTGGAATACTGATGGGGTGTCGCCAAGTGGTAAGGCGCCAGACTCTGACTCTGGTACTTCGTAGGTTCGAATCCTGCCACCCCAGCCAACTTAATAAAGAAATTTTTAGCACTCTAGAAACTTGAGATTTTCTAGAGTGCTTTATTTTTAAAAATAAATTCTTATAGTATAGTGATAGATATGAAAGGGGTGTGGGTTTCTTACTACTATATTTAGACGAAATTATATATAAATACGCTTATTATAAAATATACAACTACTGCAGCTATAGAAATTAGCACACCTAACCAACTAGTACCCCCTGCTTTTTCTAGCATATCATAATATTCACCTTCAGTAGATGAATAATTTTTTATTTTAAATATTTTTTTCTTCATATGATTAAGGTAATAGCTATTGCCCATAACACCTAATGCGCCTGATATGGCATATCCAATAGCGTTATTTATATCTATGCCAATCGATACCTGAACTATATCTGTTACTATGAAAATACCTAATATAATCAGCAGAGTATTGTACATCTTTCTATACCCAAGCCAGAAAATGCTTAAAAAGAATGCAGCAAAGTTCCAATTTATTCTTTTAGGCGAAGATTTTAGGATAGACCATTTATTAATGTAATAATCTGCATTCTTGCCAACAAATGTCTTTGCTTCCTGAAGCTTTATTCCTGATGATAGCTCTTGTTGAGTAGGATTTAAATTCATATTCAACCTCCATGTTTTTATAGTTATTAATATTATATGAGTGATTTTGATAATATTGACTAATAAATAGTGATTATTTAGGGAAAATAAGTTTATCTAACATGGATCCGGTAATAGCGAAATTTGCTTATGTACAAGATTTAAATTGAGTTAAGATTGAGTTTATAAAAGGCTTTAGTTTATATAAATAAAAGGAGACTAAGCAGTTTGATATTAGCTGCCTAATCTCCTTTTCTATTTGCATCTATCTAAACCTTAAACTTATTAAGCTGGTCAGAAATCTTTTGTGAAGCTTCACTTAACAAGCTTGCCGAATTAGATACCTCAGAAGCTGAGGAGTTCATTTCTTCAGCTGATGAAGATATTTCCTCAGAAGTTGAGGAGGTTTCTTCGGCTACTAAAGAAGCAGATTCAATTCTGTTAATAATTTCTGATTTTCTTCTATCTATTTGCTGTGTTGCATTATTTATTTCTTCAACCTTAGGAAGTATTTGTTCAATTGAAGTAATTATGTCTCTAAAGGAGTTAATAGACGCTTCTATTGTTGAAGTTTGAGCTTTCAGCTCTAAACTTACATCGTTTGTTGTATTTATTACATCCCCAGCTCCTGAAGTAACTTGGCCGATTATTTTACTAATACTCTTAGAGGAGTGCTTGGATTGCTCTGCAAGCTTTCTTATTTCATCAGCTACAACTGAAAATCCTCTTCCAGCTTCACCAGCCCTTGCTGCTTCAATTGCTGCATTAAGCGCAAGAAGATTTGTCTGGTCAGCTATATTGTTTATGGCTGTAGTAATTTCTTGGATTTGATTTATGTTGACGCCAAGTTCATTTATTTTGTTGCTTACCCCTAAAAAGGATTGCCTTATTTTTTCAATAGAATCTACTAGCTTCTGGAGCTGTGAGTTGCTTCCACTAGCTTTGCCATTAATAATTTTTGAATTGCCGTGCACATTATCAATCAAAACCAATATCTTATCGAGCTCAGTTCCAAAGTCCTCAAATATTCCACTAATATCAACCAAGTTAGAAGCCTGTTCAGTAGCCCCATTTGCAACCTGGTTTATTGCTGAAGAAACTTCCTCAGAGCTTTTTGATAATTCTATAGATACATTTGATAAGGTACTTGACTGTATCTTAAGCCTATCAGCATTAGCTTGTATGCCTTCAATCATGCTCGAAACATTTAAAACCATAGCGTTAAAGTTGTTTCCAAGTGCTGAAACTTCATCTTTTCCTTCAATCTTAATATTATTAATTCTAAGGTTCCCATTTTTAACTTCTGTCATAGCTTCTGAGATTTTAACTATTGGCTTTGTTATACTCTTGGATAGAAGATAAGCTATTAAAGAAGCGATAATTAAAATGAAAATACCAACAAATACAGTGATTTGCAAGGCTTTGTCCTTAGCACCCTGGAATTCAGAAGTGTAGCCTGAAAGTGCTATTATCATATCCCAAGGTTTATAGTATGTATAGTAAGCAAATTTATTTTCATCATTATGGACATAATTGACCTTTAATACTTGAGCCATTCCATATTGCTGCATATCAAATTTTGAAATATTGGATAGCATCACTTTAATTTGTTCCTGATTTACCAAACTAACCCCAACTTGAGACTTATCAGTATGGTACAATCCAACTCCGGCTGAGGTTACTGCATAACCGTAGCCGTTGTCACCGACTTTTCTCGATACAATATATTGTTCAAAAGCTTTCTTAGCAGTTTCCTGGCTTATTGAAGTAGTATCCAGACCATTAGCTACGTCCCAAGCACACATTACTCTTTCTTCCATTTGAGTAGTTAGAACCTTGTCCGATTCGTTGACAATAGCAAAATAGCTAGGAACTGCTATTGAAACCAAAGTTATTATTAATAAAACGTATATTGATAATATGAGTTTTGTACTTAGTTTATTTCTTAATTTCATTTTATTTCCTCCTTGACCTACAATAATACTATACATTACTTAATAGTAATTATCAAACAAATATTTATATAATATTATGTTATGGTATTCTAATATTTTCTTCAGTGTTTATAAAAATCATAAAGTTATGCGAAATGTATCTAATTTTTGTATTTACAGTAAGATAAAAGAAGAGTATAATAAATTAATAAATGAAAATTATTATCAATGAATTCAAGAGCTAAATTGGGGTTGTTAGAGATATCGGAAGGAGATAATAAAAATGAAAAATAAAATTATGACATTGGTATTGAGTTTTGCAGTAATATTTAGCTATACTGTATTTGAAAAGTTAATGTAGTTTGTTTAAGCACTTCTGTAGTTCAGAGGTGCTTTTTTACAAGCTGTTAATATGATTTTTTTATAAAATTACATATAATAATTATTATTATATTTGGATGATAGGAGAAGAAAGCATGGCAGTAAAGGTACTTTTTACTTATGATTATGGAAAAGAAAATATGAATAGCATTAAAGAGCTTGGTTATGATGTTTCAATTATTGATGAGAAAAAAGCTGCATTTAGTGAGTCAATAAAAGATACAGAAGTACTGGTTTGCTATAATCCTTTTAATTCTTTGGATATTAGCCTGCTAAAAGACTTAAGATATATACAACTGTCTAGCATAGGTATTGATCAGCTTCCTATAGATATAGTAAAGCAATCTAATATACAGGTTTGCAATAATAAAGGTGGCTATAGCATTCCAATAGGGGAATGGATAGTAATGAGTATACTGCAGCTTATGAAGAATAGTCATGGTCTTTATAGAAATCAGCTAAATAAGCTTTGGAAAATGAAAACTAACATACTTGAAGTTTATGGCAAGACTATTGGATTTATAGGAACTGGAAGCATAGCTGTAGAAGCAGCCAAAAGACTTAAGGGGTTTGGCGTAGGGCTTATAGGCATTAACACAAACGGAAGAAATATAGACTATTTCGATGAGTGTCACAGTATAGAGCAATTAGATCAAATACTTTCTATTTGTGATGTCGTAGTTATAACTGTGCCTTCCACTAAGGAAACAAAGCATTTAATAGACAAAGCTGCATTTTCTAAACTAAAAAGAGGGGCTTTTTTAGTTAATGTAGCAAGAGGCAGCATTTTAGATGAGAGTGCCCTAATCGAAAGCTTAAAGACTGGAAACTTAGCAGGTGCAGCTCTTGATGTTTTTGAAGAGGAGCCTTTAGGAAAAGACAGTGAGCTTTGGACACTTTCAAATGCAATAATTACTCCACACAATTCATGGATTTCAGAAATGAGAAATGAAAGAAGATGGAAGCTTATATATGAAAATTTGAGAAGATATATAAATGGTGAAGATTTGGTAAATAAGGTTGATTTAGAAAAAGGTTACTAAAATTAAAGGGATGTCCATTGTTATAATGAACATCCCTTTAATTTTAATTTTACCACTCACCAGGGTAAGCTACTAAATTTAGAGTTACTGGTCTTCTGCCCCATGTAATACATTCTGCCACAGAATTCATATATAAGTCTATAATGTTTCCTTTAATCTTACCTCCAGTATCAGAGGCTATAGCATATCCATATCCAGGAATAAAAACTTTTGAGCCTAATGGAATAACTGTTGGATCCACGGCAATAGTACTTAATCCATTGGGGTCTCTTATAGGCTTTAGGCCCATAGCTGTTAACGTACCTCCAGCGTAAGCTGTAGCAGTCATGGAGTAGGTAGCTTTGTAAGTATCACTGCTATTTGATGCTGGTTGTGATTCTTGAGCTGCCTTGGCTATTAAATCAGCCAATTTTGTATTTCCTTTAGCTACATAATCCTTTGCTTTGGCTTTAACTGAAGCTGTACTAAGCTGTGGTATAAGGCTGTTTAAAGTCTGAAGAGCACTTTTCACATCGTTTATACCTGATGAACTTGAATCTACAACTGAAATCGCGTGGGATATAAGTTTTTCTTCATTTTCTTTTATTAACTCAGCCGCAGCTAGTTTTTCTTGATTAAATTGCTTTACT
The DNA here is from genome assembly GCF_023656515.1 of Clostridium swellfunianum. Lineage (NCBI taxonomy): Bacteria > Bacillati > Bacillota > Clostridia > Eubacteriales > Clostridiaceae > Clostridium > Clostridium swellfunianum. The sequence goes on along the minus strand of NZ_JAMOFV010000006.1, from coordinate 1,393,413 downwards.
AAAGCTTCGAGCTTTTGCTTGTCCTCATCTAACTTAGCAAGTGCTGCGACATTGGAGGCTTTTAATTCATCAAGCTTCTGTTTTTTTTGGTTTAATTTGCTGATACTTTCGTTTAATGCAGCTTTTTTTGTTATCAAATTATCTATTAATTTTTTATCAAAGGATATGACTCTCTTTATAGCTTCATATTTATAGAAAAAATCTGACATATTCTCAGAGCTGAGAAGAATTTCAAGGAAGTTTTTACTGTATCCGCTTATGTACATAGTTCTAATTCTTTTGTTCGCAAGCTCCTGACTGCTTTCAACCTCTTTAACAAGCCTTTCCATGTTTGAGGCTTCTGCCTCTATAAGTTTAGTGTTTTCATTTATATCTTTATTATTTTTTGCTATGTCATTTTTAAATTTATCTAGTTGATCATTCATGTCAATAATTTTTTGGTTAATTTCAATGATATTGTCGCTCATTTGCTGAAATTTTATTCTATTTTGTGCTATTGCATCTTGTGGGTTATCATCAGCATAAACTAGATAGCTTGCACTAAACAAAAGAGCAATTGCTGTAAGTAAAGAAATTAATCTTTTTATCACTAGTAAATTCCTCCTCGTATTTCTTATAAGTACACGAAGATTATCAATCCTCGTGCCCCTTGTATTTCTTATAAGCACATAAAGACTATAAAGCTTTACGGCCCTTGAACATATTATATCATAAAAAAATATAAGATTTGCAAAGGGTTTATTATTAGGACTATTGTTTAGAAAAATAATAGCAATAGTAATAGTGAAATCATATTATAATATGTAGCAATAAATAAGGAGGATGAAGATGTCTAGCTATAAACCATATGCCAGATGAGGTTGCGCACCTATGCCTGTAGGCAGAGAGATTGCTTCCCCAGATCCACCAAAGACCCAACCGCCAAATTTTATTCCTGATAAAGATAAGGCTCATGCACTTGGGTTCACTAAGACGCCTGGAACTAATCTGGTTTTTCAAACAACCATTCTTCCATGCCAATATGAAATTACTTATGTATGGTTAAAAAATAATAATAAGTTTTGGTGTAAGCCTGTTAATATAAATCAGAATTCAATGACATGTTGGATATGGAATGGATCAAGGTGGGCTTCACAAATGATACAATTGAGAGATATAGATACCTTTATTTGTAAATATTTTTAGATTACTTGAAAAAATAAAGAACCTTTTTTACTGAAGCTGAATAAAATAGTAATATGAGTTCAATTAATGAGGTGACTTTGCGGTGGCATATAGTGCAAGAGAATTATTAGCAAGAATACTCAGGTGTGAAGCTGGCGGCGAAGGCGAAAACGGTATGAAGGCGGTTGCTTCTGTAATTATGAATAGAGTTAATGCTCCTGGTGGTGAATATTTAAGAATAGGTCAAGGCGATGTAAGAAAGGTAATATATCAAAAAGGACAATTTGACTGTGTTCGTTCTACGCTAAGAGGTCAACCAAACCCCCAAACAATTTGGGCTAATCCACCAGAAGAAATACATTATGCAATTGCTGACTGGGCGTTATCTGGAAATAGGATATTTACAGTAGGTGCTTCCCTATGGTACTTTAATCCATTTATCCCTTCATGTCCGTACTCTTTTCCATACAATGGAACTGGTAGATTCCAGGTAAGAGTGGTTCAGCATTGCTTCTACAACCCGACATCACTTTATTTTCAAACATAATTAATTTTATATATCAAGGAGGATTTAAATGTATAACGATTATTACAATGAATGCCCTTTTAGGGAAATGCAGGATGAGTTAGCCATGCCTCAATACATGCCAATGTTCCAGCCGGGGCCAACAGGAATGCCGGTTATGACCCCTGGACCTACAGCAGGAATGCCATCTCTAGCACCAGGAGGAACTACTGCAGTACCTCCATATCCAACTCCACAAGCTCTTCAAGGTATGCAGCAGGCAGGAGGCTTTGAAATGGCAGAGGGAGCACCTGTTCAACAAGATATAAATTACACTCAGGGTTACTTAAGAACTCAAATTGGAAAAAGAATGCTTGTAAGCTTCTTAATTGGAACTAACACCTATCAAGATAGAACTGGAGTTTTAGAAAGGGTTGGAATAAGCTATATTATTTTAAGAGAACCTGAGGGGACACAGTTGCTTTGTGATATTTATTCAATTAAATTCGTGAGAATTTTTACGGAGCCAGGTACTTCTTCAAGAGAATAAAAGATTAAGACCGCATTATGAAAACATGCGGTCTTAATCTTTTTGTTTTATATATGATTTACTAGATGAAGCTTTGTGATAAAAAACATTGGTTTTTTATTGTGTTTAGTCTAAAATAGTTAAGAGAAAACTAATTTAGGTTGATCACTAAGGAGAGGGTTAAATGTTGAAAGCAGATAAAGTATTTATAGAGAACATAAAAGAAATAATGGAAAACGGAAATACAGATGAAGGGCAAAAGGTTAGACCCCACTATGCTGATGGTGTAGAGGCTCATACTATTTTTATTACACAGGTAGTAGAAAAATACAATATAGCAAATAATGAGTTTCCGATAACTACCTTAAGACCTATTTACATTAAAAAAGCAATATCTGAAATCCTATGGATTTACCAAGATCAAACAGAAAATCTTGAAGTCTTAAAGGATAAGCACGGTATTACTTGGTGGGATGAATGGGATATTGGAAACAGAACTATAGGTCAAAGATATGGTGCTACTGTAAGAAAGTATGATTTGATGAATGGTCTTTTAAAAGGGTTAAAGAACGAACCTTATGGGAGGCGGCATATAGTAAATCTTTATCAATATGCCGATTTTAAGGAAAGCAAAGGACTTTACCCATGTGCCTTCGAGACTTTATGGAGTGTAAGAGGAGAATATCTTGACATGACTCTTTCACAAAGATCTTCAGATTATCTTGTGGCTGGGCATATAAATAAAATGCAATATGTTGCTCTTATGATGATGGTTGCTAGACACGTAGGCTTAAAGCCAGGAAATTTCATGCACGTTGTTCAAAACCTTCATATTTATGACAGACACTTAGAACAAGCAAGAGAGCTTTTATCAAGAACTCCAAGCGAAAAGACTCCTAGGCTTATACTTAAAGAAGGAAAGACTGATTTTTACAGCTTTACTGTTGATGACTTTGAACTTGTGGACTATGAGCCAGTTAAACCACAGCTGAAATTTGAATTAGGGATTTAAGGCTAGGAGAATATAGATATGATTAATATGATAGTTGCAGTAGACAGAAACTTAGGCATAGGTTGTAATAATAAGCTGCTTGCGCAAATAAAACCAGACATGGAGTATTTTAAAAAAGTTACAGCAAACAGTGTTGTGGTAATGGGATATAATACATATATGTCTATACCTAAAAGGCCTTTACCTAATAGAGTTAACATAGTTTTGACGTCGAAAAATATAGAACTGGAAGGTGCTATTGTTGTATCTAGCATTGATGAGTTGATTGATACCTTAGATAACTATAAGAAAGAGATCTACATAATAGGTGGGGCTTCAGTATATAAGCAAATGATGCCTTATGCAGACATGTTATACATAACACATGTGTTTGATTCATTTGAGGCAGATTCATTTTTTCCTGAAATAGACGAATGCTGGGAAGTAGAAAATATAACTGCAGAAAAAGAAAATTTGTTTCATAAGCATCCCCATGTGTTTGCTGTATATAAAAGAAAGTAGCAGCTAAAGCAAACAAGGGGGAAGACTTATGTCAGAATATCTACTTCAGTTAAACAAAAAAATGGTTTACCATGGCTATAGTATAATCAAGAGAGACATTGTATTTGCTATAGCCTTTGTACTGGCAGCCGCAAGCTGCTTTGTAAATAATCCAAAGCTTGAATACATTGATTTTAAGGTGCTATTTAGTTTGTTTAATCTTATGATTGTAGTAAAAGCTTTTGAAGAACTAAAAATATTGGATAAGTTTGCTATAGCTATTGTAAACAGAAGCAGAAGCTTAAGAGGGATTTCGCTAGTTTTAATTTTTATATGCTTTTTTACGTCCATGCTGATAACTAATGATGTAGCTTTAATAACCTTTGTCCCATTAACTTTAATTATTAGCAGAAAAACAGGAAAAGCTATGCTTAATACTGTTATTTTTCAAACCTTAGCTGCTAATATAGGGAGTAGCTTGACTCCAATGGGAAATCCCCAGAACTTATATATATTCTCATTTTATAAACTTACCTCAGTGCAATTTTTTACCACTATTGGAGTAATGACTATATTAGGTGGAGCTTGGTTATATATTGTAAACTTGAAGCTTAACAAGGAAACTCTGGATATAAAGCTTGCTGAAATTGAATTAAAAGACAAGCTGGAAGCCCTAGTATGGGCAGCAGTATTTTGTATTATAACAGTCTCTATACTTGATGCTGTAAGCTATAAGTTTGCATTTATAGCTACAATTGCCGCAGTATTGATTTTTAATAATAGCTTGCTTGCAAGGATAGACTATTTACTATTGGTAACCTTTATTTGCTTTTTTATATTTATAGGAAATGTTTCTAGTATAGAATTTATATACAGCTATGTGATTCGCTGGCTTAATGGCACAGCTTCAGTGTTTTTAAGCTCTATATTTTTCAGCCAGTTCATAAGCAATGTTCCGGCTGCAATTCTTTTATCAAAGTTTACTGATAATTGGAGAGCCCTGCTTTTAGGAGTTAATTTGGGAGGTATGGGAACACTTATCGCTTCACTGGCAAGCGTTATTTCTTATAAGCTTTTTATTAAGGAAAATCCAAAGGAAGGCAAGATTTATATGCTTAGATTTAGTCTGTATAATTTTATAAGCTTAATTTTATTGTCGGCAGTAAGCTATATAATAGTGTTGAGATAATAAGGAGGCCTATTATATGATAATAGAAATTGATGACGGTACAATACAAGTTATTAAAGACATGATGAAGCAGGAAAATATATATACTCTAAGAATAGATTATGATGAAAATACTTGAAGCAATTTAAGCTTTATGGCTGTGCTGGATGCGCAGAATGAAAATGATTTAGAGTTTGAATATAAGGGCATAAAGATAATCGCTGCAAGGCAGATTGACATGATTGTATCTAAGGTTGTTATAGGTAATCAAAAAAGTCCTAAAGGAGTAAAGCTTATTTTAAATTGGGAGTAAATCGAAATTTTAGGCAAGAGTTTAGTAAGTTTATAGTTGAGAGTGTAAGGCGATTTATAATTGCATTACACTCTTTTCAACATAATAAATTATCCAAAGCAGTGTTAATTTCAACAGAATTTTTTTCTGCAATCCATACATTTAGTATAATAACATACCTGCAATTACTGCTTTTTAAGTAACTGTATATTATATGAGACTCATCTATATCATCTCTATCAACTTCTTGAGAGTTTTCCATATTACTAGAAGTGAAACATTCCAAAATCTTCATATTTAAATCATCTTTTAATTTGATTTTGTCTATGATATTTAAATCAATTTTATCACTAGCAAGTACTTTGTTCCCATTGATTAAAAAATATTTCAATTCACTTTCATCGAGGTGTTCCATAACTATAAAGTTTTTATTCTGCTCAGTAAAATCTTTAACCTTTGCAGTACCTATAAGCGCATTTATGGAAGCAATGTAGTCCCTATACTTTGCAGCAGTTTCAAAATCAAAGCGCTCAGCAGCTGTTAGCATATTTTTCTCCATTTCTTCAAGAATGCTCTCATCAGTGCGATTAAATAAGGCAATAATCTTATCTATTATGCTCCTGTATACTTCACTTGATTTACCTAAACATATGCCTATACATAGTCCTAAGGAATAATTTAAGCAAGCATTTTTGCTCTGAGAAGGATTGCTGCACATTATTTTGTAGGTTTCCTTTATTCCTTGAATAGCACGCTCCACAGTCCCTTTGCTTGTATAAGGCCCGAGATATAAGCAGCTATCACCTTTGTTTAATACATTAGTTACTATAATGCTAGGGTAAGCTTCGTTTATATTTATTTTTATATAAACATAAGACAATGGGTTTTTCATTTTTCTATTATAACTTGGCTTTAAAGCTTTTATTAGCTTACACTCTAAAAGTAAGGCTTCAAATTCTGTGTCGGTAAGTATATATTCGAAATCCTTAATATTCATTACAAGCTTTTCTGTTTTTGAAGTGCGAGTATTTGAATTTTGAAAGTAAGAACTAACTCTGCTTTTTAGATTCTTAGATTTGCCCACATAAATAATAGTACCTTGTGAATCCTTCATAAAATACACTCCAGGAGATGAAGGCAGGTTTTTTACTTTCTCCTTTAATTCCATTAATTCTCTCACTTCCTTATTATTTTTATATATTATTTTATCACAATCATAGCACTTTATAAATCAATCAAAAATTAACAGTCAAGACAAAAATATATCTTGCTATGATGCCACAGCTAATGAAAAGTTCATAGACTGTGGTTCTTTTTTTTATTTTTCTAAAGAGTAAAATTGAATTATAAGAGATTAGGAATTGTTTACAACAAGCAATCTAATTGTTTTGTATATTTAATAGAAATTTGTAAAGGAGAATTAAAATGAGAGTAGGTGTTATAACCGGTGGTACTTCAGCAGAGAGAGAAATTTCTATAAAAACAGGAATAGAAATGATGAAGAACCTAGATAAAAATAAATATAAGGCAATAGAAATACAGATAAACAACAGAAGAGATTTAATTGATAAACTACTAAAAGAAAATATAGATTTTGCTCTTATTGCCCTTCACGGAAAGTTTGGTGAAGATGGAGAAGCGCAGGAAATTTTAGAAAGTCTGAATATACCATATTCAGGATCAGGCATACTAGCCAGTAGTTTATGTATGGATAAGGATATCTCTAAAAGGCTTATGAAGGCTGAGGGAATCCCAACACCAGAGTGGATTGCTATAAAAAAGCATCAAGAATTAAACTATGAGCTAATAAATAGAATAGGATACCCTGTAGTTGTAAAACCTGTTAATGGAGGTTCAAGTCTCGGAACTTATATAGTAAAAAACAGTGATGATATAGTTGATGCGGTATTAAAAGCTTTTAGTTATGATGAGGAAATTATAATAGAAAAATATATTAGAGGCAGAGAAATAACCTGCAGTATTCTAAGTGGTAAACTTCTTCCTATTATTGAGATAAAACCATATTCTGAGTTCTTTGATTATAGAGCTAAATATGATGATAAAGCCTCGGAGGAAATAGTTATAGAGCTTGATGAAGAATTAAAATGCAAGGTTGGTAATATTTGCAGAAAATGCTGGAGTTTATTTAAATGCAGTGTGTATGGTAGAATAGACATGATAATAAAGGATAATGAGCCATATGTGCTTGAAGTAAATACTTTGCCTGGAATGACTAAAAACAGTCTTCTTCCTAAAAGTGCTAAGTCTTATGGCTTAAGCTTTACAGAACTTTTAAATTCTATAATTGAGCTGTCATTAAAAATCAATCGTTAACGAGGTTAAAAATGCTTCTATCTGAATTTAAATTAAATGATAATGAGCCCATATATAAACAAATAAGTAATGAGTTAAAGAGAATGATTGAGGAAGGAATGCTTGTAGAGGGGAGCAAGCTGCCTTCTACAAGGGAGCTTTCTAATATACTTGGGGTAAGTAGGAATTCCTGTGTTCATGCCTATGAACTTCTGGAGGATGAAGAATATATACAAATAACTAAAAACAAGGGTGCTTTTGTTTCTCATAGATTTAAGAAGCATGACTTGAGATGGAGAATAGGCTGGGAGGATAAAGTTAGTTCTTTTGGCAAGATGGCTGTGAAGCTAGATATAATTAAAAGTGAAATGCCTACTCAAAAGGGTATGATATCTTTCAAAAGCATAGCTCCAGATGAAAAATTATTTAATTTAGAACAGATTAGACGAGATTTTCTTAACAGTATTTCTGTAGATGGAGAAAAACTATTTAACTATGGATATGCAAAAGGTTATAAGCCTCTTATAGATTATTTAAAAAGTTATATGCAAAATAAGGGAGTTAATCTTAGTGACAAGGACATACTTATCACTAATGGCTTTACAGAAGGTTTTGATATTGTTTTATCAGCTTTAACATCAGCAGGCGACAGAGTTATTTGTGAAAATCCTACTCATAATACAGCAATAAAGCTTATGATGCTTCATAGTTTGGAGCTTATAGGGGTAAATTTTAAAAATGGTGTTATGGATACGGAACAGTTAAAACACGAACTAACTGACAATACTATTAAGCTTATATACTTAACGCCTTCCTACCACAATCCTACTGGAACTGTAATGTCAGCGAATAAAAGGAAGGAAGTTTATGAGCTCTGCAGAACCTCTAAGGTTCCAATTATTGAAGATGGATTTAATGAGGAACTGCTTTATTCCTCCTCTCATGTGTCTTCAATAGCAGCCTTAGCTGGCGAAGATAATAGTGTTGTGTACATAGGAAGTTTTTCTAAGATACTTTTTCCTGGAATTAGAATTGGATGGATTGCAGCAGACAAAAAATTAATAGATGTGCTAGAAAGTATAAAGAGAAGCAGAAACATCCATAATTCCGTATTAGATCAGGCATTCTTATATGAATATTTAAGAAGCGGAAATTTTGAAATCTATCTGAAAAAGGTACGAAAATATTATAAAGACAAGTATATGTTTGCTGTAAATTGTGCTCAAAAGTATATTCCTGGGTGCAAGATTTATGGCGAAGGTGGGCTTCATATATTTTTAGAGCTTGAGAGAATAGATGCTAGAATGCTTTTAGACGAATCTATAAAAAGAGGAGTTGATTTTATGCCTGGAGATGTTTTTTATATTGATAAATCGTCTAAGAATACTCTTAGACTCGGATTTTCAAGAGTAGGACTAAAGGATATTGAAAAGGGCTTTAGAATCATAGGAGAATGTATAGAAAAGCTGCAGAAGTAAGATCTGCAGCTTAAATTTATTTGTATCTTTTTTCAATTTCATCCCAATTTATAACATTCCACCAGTTGTCAATATAATCTCCGCGTTTGTTTTGGTACTTTAGGTAGTATGCATGCTCCCAAACATCGAGGCCCATAATAGGTGTTATACCAATCATCATTGGGCTATCTTGATTTGGTGTTGATATTATTTTAAGCTTATCTTTATCTTTTATAAGCCATGCCCAGCCACTGCCGAATTGACCAAGTGCAGCAGCTTTAAAGTCCTTCTTAAAGTTTTCAAAGGAGCCGAAGTTTTTTATTATATCAGCTTTAAGTTTACCATTAGGTTCTCCGCCTTTGTCTTTGCCCATTATTGACCAGAATAAGCTATGGTTGTAATGACCACCGCCATTGTTTCGGACAGCCTCCTTTATATCTGAAGGAAGACTATCTAAATTGGATAGTAAATATTCAAGAGATTTGCCAGTAAACTGTGGGTATTTGCTTAGTGCCTTGTTCAAGTTATCTACATAAGCCGCATGATGTTTTTGATGATGTATAGTCATAGTTTGTGCATCTATATATGGTTCTAGTGCATCATAGCTATAAGAAAGCTCAGGCAGTTTAAATACTTCGCCTGTTTCGGCTGATGATTCAGCTTTTGTAAACCCAAAAGGTAATAGAACAAGTATTAAGGCTCCAAAAATCAAGAATATCAGTTTTTTGTTTTTTAGCTTTTCCATCAATATACCTTCTTTCATATATTTTTATCGTATAAAATAGTTATACCCAAAAATAAAATATATATTAGTTTTAGAAGGTAAGCTATAACAAAAATAGCAGAGGAACTGGTCCTCTGCTATCTACTATTGCTCTTCAAATTTTAAGGTTAAGTTTACTTGTTTTCCACTTCTTTCTACAGTTAATGAAACTTCATCTCCAGCTTTGTGCTTATTTTTTATTTCATTAACTTCTGCAAAGGTAGTTACCTTTTTGCCATCAAAGCTAGTTATAACATCTCCTCGTCTTAAACCTGACTTTTCAGCTGGGCTGAATTCAGTAACATCTTGAATATAAAGACCTATTGGAAGATTGTACTGTGTGGATAAAGTCTTATCTATTTCTCTTCCCTGAATTCCTACCATCAATATTGGTTTTGACAAGTCTTGAATCTTATTTCTTATAGCGTTGATTGGAATTGCAAACCCGAGTCCTTCAACACCGCTTTGTTTTATTTTAGCAGTGTTTATACCTATTACTTGGCCTTGGGAATTTATTAGCGGCCCACCGCTGTTACCGGAGTTAATAGCGGCATCAGTTTGAATATATGAAGCTTTGTTTGTATCTCCATCAATCTTTCTGTTTAAGGCGCTCACTACACCAGTTGTTACAGAACCAAAGAAATCTGTTCCAAGAGGATTACCTATAGCTACAACTGATTCACCAATTTGAAGATTATCTGAATCACCAAGCTCAACTATTGCGGGTATATCAACTTTTTCGGTTATCTTTATTACTGCAACGTCATAGTTGGCATCATAGTTTACAACTTTGGCAGTTACAGTTTTATCGTTGCTTAATATTACCTTTACTTGTTGAGCGCCTTCAACTACGTGATAATTAGTAAGGATATAACCCTCTTGATTAATTATCATACCAGTACCAACGCCTTGCTGAACACCACTCTTTCCAAATAAATCTACATTTCCTTGAACTTGCGTTGTAACAGCAACGACGGCAGGACCAACCTTTTTAGCAACTTCTGATACTGTCAAAGCTTCTCCCTTTGAAGCTAATTGCGTTGGATGGCCGTCATAAAGAGCAGCTGCAGGGGTTGTGGATCCTCCTTTATTAAGAGACTGATAAAGGGCACTGTTTTCAAAAAGCTTTGTTTTAGGAAGCCCGTAAAGCAAAGCAGCTCCAGAGGCAGCTCCACCTATTATTGCGCAAGTTAATCCAAAAGCGACATAGGCCAAGGTTTTCTTTAACCCTCCACGATTTTTCTTTGGAACTAACATATTAGGTATTTCAACCTTAGGCTCACTATAGGATGCATAGGAACTGGCAGATTCTGATTTAGAATCATCATAATTAATAAAATGACTAGTAGTCTCAGTTTTTTCCTCACTGTAATTAATGTCTTGTTCGTTGTTATAATTAAACTCATGATTATTGTTAGTCTCCATAATCAATCCCTCCAAAATCTATATTAACATAATTATTATTAGCTGATGAGTATATAATAAAACTCAATTGTGGCAATTTGATGACAATGTTGTTACAAAATTTAAAATTTATTTTTTAAGGATATTGTAAATAACTAATGATTAAATTTCAATATGATATTTAATGCAGCATTTATCTAATATTTCCAGCATACTTTTGAATTAATAGAAGTTTTATAAGGCAGAGATAGTATTATGATTCCTGGAACTCATTTGATTATATCAAAAATTATAAATGAATATATTTTTAAAACTACCAATTTTAAATTGGATTATTCCTCCTTTGCATATGGGAACATTAGACCTGATATAGATAAAAGATATATCAAGTTACAGCATACCTACGAAGAGAGTATAAATAATATAATTTCATATTCTTATAAGCTTATGAAAGCAAAGCTATCACTAAAAGATTTCTCAGAGGGGTTAGGAGTGATTTGTCATTTTATTTGTGATTACTTTTGTTTGCAGCATAGTGCGAGTTATTGGAAGAAGAATAAACTTGAGCATGGGCTCTATGAACTTGAATTGCATACGAAGCTCATAAAGCTTACTGGAAATAGAACTTTGAATATAAGATACAAGTGCAAGAAAGAAGAAAATATTGAAATTCTGATAATGAAACTAAGAAAAAGCTATAACGATGAACCAGTTAGTATAATGAGAGACATAACTTACTCTATAATTGCAGGAATAGAAGTTAGCAGGATTATAATATATTCCAGCAAAATTTACGAAGAGCAGCTTAAATTGCTAAAGAAAAGATAATAAATCACTTAATACAAGATCAGACAGCAAACAATAGGTAATAATTATTGACAAATAAAAATTATTAGTATATTCTGGTGTAGAAATAACTTTGTATCGGGGGAGTAGAAAATGGATAGCAAAATGTTAATTGAAGCAGTTAATTCACACTTGGAAATAGTTAAGGACATGTATGATAAAGGTTATGAGCCTAAATTTCAATTGGTAGAGGATGAAGAAGGAATACACTTAGAAATAACAGCAGTACATAAAGAAAAAGCAAAGGAACTAGAAAGAGCTTCTGTTGCAAGTGAGGAAAGAGTAGATAATTTGACTTCTATTTTAGACGGGTACTTTGCACAAGGCGGTCATCATTTAAATGTTAATGTTTTAAAAAGAGAAACTCTAATGGATGCAGTTGAACATCCAGAGAAGTACCCGACTCTAACTATAAGAGTTAGTGGTTATGCTGTTAACTTCAACAGATTAACAAAGGAACAAAAGCTTGAAGTTATAAATAGAACTTTCCATGAAAGCATGTAATTAAGTATAATGATAAGAGCTAATCTATAGTTTGTCCTACAACTAAAAACTATAGATTAGCTTTCAATTTTAATAATAAAGAATTAATTGCAATTTAAATTAAAATTACTTGCAAAAAGTGTTGACAGCTATACTTTATCGTGATATATTATTAAACAAGAGCCAAACAAATTATGGGATTTTAGCATCAAAAACCTCTATATTAAAACTATGATGAAGAGCAAGCTATCATAAAATCAATTACAGAGAACTGGGATTAGCTGAGAGCCGGTATTGATTTGATAGTGAGCAATCACTTCTGAGTTTTGCAGCTGAATACTAGTAGGCTGCACCGTTGGGCCCCGTTAAAAGGCCAGGGTTTGTTAGAACCCGTAAAGATGATTATTGTGAGGTAATCATGAAGTAGAGTGGTATCGCGATATAACGCCTCTATATGTATTTAGCATACATATAGAGGTTTTTTTATATTATTTTTTAGAAAAGGGGGCGGTTTAGTTGGGACTCACTGCAGGTCAGGATGAAGATGGCATTATACTCAAGAGCCATTTATTAAAGTCAGTCGCGAATAAGAGGGGGAAATTAAAAATGAATAAAAAGTTATCAGTATTAGTATCAGCATGCGTTGTTATGAGTATTTTTGCAGGATGTTCTGCTGCAACTGTCAAAAATAATGCAGGTCAAATTAAGGTCGGCCTAAATTATGAACTTTCAGGAAATGTTGCAACTTATGGACAAAGTCTTGTCAGCGGTATCGAGCTTGCTATCACAGAAATAAATAGCAACGGTGGAGTTTTAGAAAAACAAATCGAGGCTGTTAAGGTGGATAATAAATCTGAAAATACTGAAGCAGCTAATGTATCTACAAGGCTTGCTACTAGGGATAAGGTAGTTGCTATTTTAGGGGCAGCAACTTCAGGAAATACTAAGGCAGCATCTCCGGCAGCAATACAGAACAAGGTTCCGCTAGTTTCTGCTTCTGCAACCTCAGATGATGTAACGGTAGACAGCAATGGAAAGGTTAGGGAATTTATATTCAAGACTTGTTTTAGTGATTCTTTTCAAGGCGTTATGATGTCTAACTTTGCAGTAAATGATTTAAAGGCTATGAAAGCAGCTGTACTCGTGGATACAACTAGCGATTACAGTAAAGGGCTAGCAAAGAACTTCGAAGAAACCTACACTAAGCAAGGTGGGCAAGTAGTAGGCAAAGAAGCTTATCAGGCAAAGGAAACAGATTTTAAAGCAGTACTTACAAAGATTAAATCTTTAAATCCAGAAGTGCTATTTCTTCCTGGTTATTATGAAGAAGTTGGACTAATTGTGAGACAGGCAAGAGATCTTGGACTAAATGTTCCTATACTTGGCGGGGACGGGTATGAGTCACCAAAGCTAACTGAGCTTGCAGGCAAGGATGCTTTAAACAAGGTTTATTATACAACTGCCTATTCATCAAAAGATACTTCAGCTGAAGTAGTAAAATTCAATGACGCTTATAAGAAAAAGTATGGAAAAGAACCAGATGCATTCAATGCTCTAGGTTATGATATGGCTTATTTAATTGCAGATGCATTAAAGAGAGCAGGAGAAGTTAATTCAGTAAAGCTTAAGGAAGCTTTAGAAGCAACTAAGGATTTTAAAGGAGTTACTGGTAAGGTAACTATTGATAAAAATCACAATACAGTTAAATCAGTAACAGTAATAGAAATGAAAAATGGAGAGCCAACTTTCTTAAAGAAATTAAATCCATAATCATTAGTCAGTAAATTTTAATTATCATAAGGGCATAGGAAAGGAAGTGTCGAGTATTGAAAGAACTATTTCAGCAGCTTATTAATGGTCTGTCTCTAGGCAGTATATATGCACTTATTGCTCTCGGATATACCATGGTATATGGAATAATCAATTTAATAAATTTTGCTCATGGCGATATATACATGGTGGGAGCTTATGTTGGTTTTGCAGTAACTACCTTTTTCCACTTGGACTTCTTACCGGCCTTATTGATATCAATGCTTGTTTCTAGTATTTTAGGAATGGTAATTGAGAAGGTAGCCTATAAGCCTATAAGAAAATCTACAAGAATTGCTGCGCTCATAACAGCTATAAGTGTTTCTTTGTTTCTAGAATATACAATGATGTATTTTGTTAAAGCTGAAACTAGATCATTTCCGCAGGTTTTATCTAATAAAAAGATAACATTTTTTGGTGGAAGCGTAGTTATGGACGCTAAAAATCTATATATAGTGCTAATTACAATAATGCTTATGATTATACTTCAATATATCATCCATAGAACTAAAACTGGCAAGGCTATGAGGGCAGTAGCTTTAGACAGAGAAGCTGCTCAGCTCATGGGCATTAATGTAGACAAGACTATATCCTATACCTTCGCTATAGGTTCAGCATTAGCTGGAGCAGCAGGAGTTCTTGTGGGAATTTACTATAACTCTATAAATCCACTCATGGGTGTTATACCGGGTTTAAAAGCTTTTATTGCAGCGGTTATAGGGGGCATAGGAATAATACCAGGTGCAGTATTTGGAGGCTTTTTCCTTGGAATAACAGAAACCATGGTAAGTGCTTATGGAGGATCGCTTTATAAGGATGCTGTTGCTTTTGCAATCTTAATACTGGTTTTACTATTAAAACCAAATGGTATCCTTGGAAAAGTAGTAAAGGAAAAGGTGTAGGGGGAAGATAATATGAAGCTGATTAATAAGAAGAATATAATTTCATTGTTAGTTCTAATCGCGGTTTATGGTCTAGGTCAGCTTATGATAACTACGGGGGCTATTGATAGTTATATATTTTTAAATATTGTGCTGATTGGAATTAATATTATACTGGCGATTAGCTTAAATCTAATAACAGGCTTTACAGGGCAGTTTTCATTGGGGCATGCTGCCTTTATGGCCATTGGAGCCTACACCTCTGGGATTCTAACAGCTAAGCTTGAAGCGCCTTTTATAGTAGCAATATTGCTTGCAGGGGCAGCAGCGGCTGTAGCTGGAGTTCTTATAGGAATTCCAACTTTAAGGCTTAAAGGGGATTATCTTGCTATTGCAACCCTTGGTTTTGGAGAAATAATAAGAATTGTAGCTCTTAATACAGAGTATATTGGAGGAGCTACAGGCTTAAATGACATACCTCAGTATACGAGCTGGACTTGGCTGTTTTTTATGTGTGCAGCAACAGTTATAATAATAAAAAACTTTATTAATTCCTATCATGGAAGAGCCTGTATTGCCATAAGAGAAGATGAAATAGCAGCAGAAGCTATGGGGGTTAATACAACCTATTATAAGGTATTGGCTTTCAGTATAGGGGCGCTGTTTGCTGGTATTGGTGGAGCATTATACGCAAATTATTTTTATTTTATAAAACCAGATGCCTTTGGATTTATGAAATCTATAGATATTTTAGTAATAGTAGTTTTTGGAGGCATGGGAAGCATTAGCGGGTCTATAGTAGGGGCTGTAGCACTAACGCTGATATCTTTATTTCTACAACGAATACCTGAGCTTAGAATGGTAGTATATTCTTTAATTCTCTTTGTAATTATGGTTTACAGACCACAAGGTTTATTAGGAAGTTATAAATTTAAATTGCCAAGCAGAAAGAGAAAGGAGGGCAAACTTTATGTCAGTGCTGAAGGTGAATAAGCTTTCAAAGGCATTTGGAGGTATTAAGGCTGTTACTGATGTAAGCCTAAGTATAGAAAAAGGAGAAATAATTGGCCTCATTGGCCCAAATGGTGCTGGAAAGACTACCTTCTTTAATCTTTTAACAGGCATATATACTCCATCAGAAGGCGAGATAGTATATGAATTTGATAAAAAGGTAACCTCTAAGATGTTAAAGCCTTATAAGATAACGCACTATGGTATATCAAGAACCTTTCAAAATATAAGGCTTTTTCAGAACATGAGTGTTTTAGACAATGTGCTTATGGGGTTTCAAAATAATTTAAAGTATGGAGTTCAATCAGCATTATTCAGGCTTCCTTCCTTTTATAAGAGAGAAGCAGAGGTTGAGGAGGAAGCTTTTAAGCTTCTTGAAAAGTTTAATCTTAAGGATAAAAGAGGAGAACTTGCTAAAAATCTTTCCTATGGAGAGCAAAGGAGGCTTGAAATAGCACGAGCACTGGCTGCAAAGCCAAAGCTTCTGCTTTTAGATGAGCCTGCTGCAGGTATGAATCCAAAGGAGACTCAGGAGCTAACAGAGCTCATTATTTGGATTAGAAAAGCTTTTGATTTGACTGTTATTCTTATAGAACACGATATGTCGCTGGTTATGGGGATTTGTGAAAGAATAATGGTGTTTGATTATGGAAAACTTATTGCATCAGGTACTCCAAAGGAAATTCAAAAGAATCCAGAGGTAATTAAGGCTTATTTAGGAGAAGCAGAATAAGGGCGTAATAATTAAGTATTATTACGTGCTCACTAGGAATGCAGGAGGCATAAAAGTTAATAATTTTTATGTTCTCATAAGGAATACAGGAGGGAAAAATATGCTAGAGCTTAGAGGTATAAATGTATATTATGGAGCTATCCATGCTTTACGAGATATAAATTTAAGAATAGAAGAAGGTGAAGTAGTTACTTTAATTGGGGCAAATGGTGCTGGAAAAACTACAACCCTAAAGGCTATATCTGGAATGTTGAAACCTAAAAGCGGAATCATAAAGCTAAATGGGAAAGATATAAGCTCAGTAGATGGAACAGAGATTGTTAAGCTTGGAATATCTCACTCTCCAGAAGGCAGAAGAGTTTTTTCCAAGATGAAGGTGATGGAGAATCTTGAGCTTGGTGCCTTTACAAGAAAAGATAAAGTGGAAATAAAAAAAGATTATGAAAAAGTATTTTCACTGTTTCCAAGGCTTCTTGAGAGAAAAGAGCAGCTAGCAGGAACTTTATCTGGTGGAGAGCAACAAATGCTTGCTATTGGTCGTGCATTAATGTCCAGACCAAAGCTTCTTCTATTAGATGAACCTTCCATGGGACTTGCGCCAATCATAGTAAAAGAAATATTCTCTATAATTAAGAATATTAATGAGGCTGGTACAACAGTTTTACTGGTCGAGCAGAATGCAAACCTAGCACTTCAGGCTGCTGATAGAGCCTATATAATAAGAAATGGAGAAATTGAAATGGAAGGAAGCGCAAAAGACTTTCTTCAGGATGAATTGGTTAAAAATGCATATTTAGCAGGCTAGAGTCGGAGAAATCCGGCTCTTTTTTAGAAGGAATTTTAATAAATTTAGCGAATCATACTAGATATATGTTTTTGGGGGAAGGGAATATTATGAGGGATTTAGATTTTACTAATAATGAAAGAATTGAATTTGCTTACGATGTTATAGTTGGAATCTTAGCCATTGTAGCAACCTTTGTTGTGGTGCTGCAATTCAATAAAAATATTAGTGACAGTCAGCTTGCTTACTTGAGTATAGCTGACAATGTAATTTATTTTATTTTTGTGCTTGATTTTTTTATAAGATGGGGGCTATCAAAGGATAAATCAGCATTTATAAGAAATCACTATGTGGATTTAATTGCTATACTTCCCTTTCACTTTTTTACAAACTCTCCATATGGGAGCTTGCTAAAGCTAATGAGAGTTTTAACTTACTCAATGAGGCTTATTCATAATATAAAAGATGTTTTATATACAAATGGTTTTATATATTCTCTAGGCTCTGCAACGGTAATAACTATTTTAGGCTCCTTTGCTATTTATTTTTTTGAGAAGGATACCAGCGCTACAATTAAGTCCTATGGGGATGCTTTTTGGTGGAGTATTGTTACCGTCACTACTGTAGGCTATGGAGATATTAGCCCTACTACAACAGCAGGTAGAATTATAGCGGCCATACTTATGCTGTCTGGAATTGGGTTTTTGAGTATGCTCACAAGTACAGTATCTACTTATTTTATAACAAAGACCAATGAGAAAAAAAGTGAAATAGTCCATGATGGAGAAAAGGTGGTTTTAGATATATCAGAGCTTAGTCAAGAGAAAAAGAAGATGCTTCTAAGCTACTATGAATTTTTAAAAACTATTTAATAAATATAGAAGTTGTGCTTCAGCAGCATGTTGAGGCTTTTTTGTATTTAGGCAGAAAAATATAAATTGTGATATAATAAAGGGATTATTAAGTTTTTTTTACAAGGATACAAAGATATAATAGCTATAATCAGAATTAGGAGTGCATGAGAGGTAACTATGAAAGAAGATATGCTACTTCAAATATTTAATGAAGGTACTAGCGGTAAAAAGCATGCCGATGGACAAAGAGTGTTAAACAATGACTTGGTTTCCTCGGTGAATATTACTAGTAACGATAATATGCTTTGTATAAATGGTTTTGTTATTTCGGAAAATCTTTTTAATGAATATACCACAAAGATTGAGATGGATGCGGATAAGAAAAATATATTTTCTACCTATTGCAGCTGTCAGGATTTTGAGAAGAATGAGTTCAAGAAGAGAAATTACTGCTGCAAGCATTTAGTGGCAACTTATTATAAAGCAGTGGATGAACTATCAAATCACGAGCTTTTTAAGGATGAAGAGGAAAAGGATAATGGAATATTGAAAAGTAGTGGCAATATATTGTCCCTGCTTTTAGGTGAGGAAAAAGATAAGGATGAAATAAAAATTGAAATTTATATAAATAAGAAGGAATGGGATGATAGTCTTCAGGCGGAATTTAAAATAGGCTTGAACTCAATGAGTTCGAACAGCCTTTATATATTAAAAGACCTTGAGCAGTTTTTGGTTGCACTTTATAACAAGGTGCCTGTTGCTTACAGTAAGAACTTTATCTTCGATATAAAGCAGCAAAAATTTAGCGTCAGAGATAAAAAACTCCTTGATTTTATTGAAAGCCTAAAAGAAATTGAAGGAAATACAAGATATTTTGGTAATAACAAAACAAATGCAGTTGATGGAAAATATTTAAATATACCAAAGTTTATGGCTAGAGAATTTTTTAATGTAATTAAACAACATAGGGTTTATTTAAATGAAGGCTTTTTTCATAGGCCAGTGGAAACAGAAATCTTGTATGAGACTCCACCAGTAGATTTTGATTTAAAGATAATAAAAAAAGATTACGTTTTAAAGTCTCCCGGTGGAATGCCAGCAGTATTAGGTTCTAAAAATGATGTGTTTTTATATGGAACTGAAATATACCTTCCAGGTTATGATTTTTGCTATAAAATAGCACCATATCTACAAGTATTTAACCAGGCAAAGGTTGTAACTTTTTCTGAAAATGAAGAGGATACAGTACTTAGGAAGCTCATTCCAGAGCTAAACCTTTTATCTCAGAACGTTGCTTTATCTAAAGCCATAAAAGACAAAATAGTTATTGGGCAATGTGAGATTAGTTTTTATTTTGATAAGGAAGGAAACGATATAGAACTTATTCTAAAAGCTAAATATGGAGCTTATGAGTTTAACGTATTTGAAGATTTTCAGGAGAAAGTAATTTATAGGGATTCTAAAAAGGAAGCTCAGGTTATTGCAATGCTAAAAAATCTAGGCTTTGAAGAAATAAAGAACAAGTTTTATCTTTTAAAGGATGATGAAAACATATTTAGATTTTTTAAATATGAAATAAGTAAGCTTCAGGAAATAGGAGAGGTATACTATTCAGAAAGGTTTAAAGGCTTAAAGTCTATTGGAAGCAAGGGCATAAAAGGAGATATCAAGTCTGGGAAATACGATTACTTTGAACTGACTTTTAAAATCGGAGATGTTCCGTCGAGAGAAAGTGCAGAGATACTGAGAGCTTTTAGAGATAACCTTAAGTTTTATAAGCTTAAAAATGGAGAATATATTGACCTAGAAGAGTTGGAGCTAAAAAAGTTTCTAAAGTTATTAGACGCTGTTGCTTCAAAAGGTTTGGAGGACAATAAGCTGGAGGTTTCTAAAAGCAGGGCTCCCTATATGGAGAACTACTTAGAGGAAAACGGCATTAGGTATATGAAAGGAAAATCAGAGCTTAAGGAAGTTACTGAAAAACTTAAGAATGTACAGTCATTAAGTTTTGCGCAGCCTGAGAATTTAAAGGCAAATCTTAGAGAGTATCAAAAGGTAGGCTTTAATTGGTTTATGACTTTAGATTACTTAGGCTTCGGAGGGATTTTAGGTGATGAAATGGGACTTGGAAAGACTCTTCAAGCTATAGGCTTTATAGCTGCTAATGGAGGAAGTAAATCCTTGATTGTAGCTCCGACTTCTTTAATATACAATTGGGCAAGCGAGTTTGAAAAATTTGCGCCCTCTGTTAAGATATCAGCAGTTAATGGTTCTAAGGAAGAGAGAGAAGAGCTAATTAAAAATTTAAGCCATTATGATGTTCTTATAACAACTTATAATCTTTTAAAAAGAGATATTGAAAGCTATAAAGACATAGAGTTTGACTACTGCATTTTAGATGAAGCACAATACATTAAAAATTCAAGTTCTCAAAATGCTGTAGCTGTTAAGGAAGTAAAGGCAAAGAGAAAGTTTGCACTTTCAGGTACTCCGATTGAAAATTCTCTTATGGAGCTTTGGTCCATATTTGATTTTGTAATGCCAGGCTACCTTTATGATGAAAAAACGTTCAGCGTTAGGTATCATAAAAAGCTTAGAGAAGAACCAGTAGTGCTAGAAGAATTAAATAGACTTATAAAGCCATTTATTTTAAGGCGAAGAAAGAAGGAAGTTATAAAAGAACTTCCAGATAAAATTGAAAAAACTCTTGTGGTAACCATGGAGGAAGAACAGAAAAAAATATATGGAACCTATGCTAATTATGCTGTTGACCTTATTAAGAAGAGAGTTGAAGATTATGAATTTCAAAACAGTAAAATTGAAATTTTATCTTATATAACAAAGCTAAGACAGATATGTTTGGACCCTTCTGTGCTGATGAAGGAATACAATGGAGGAAGTGCAAAACTTGAGGCGTTAGTGGAATTATTGGAGCAAAGTATTGAAGAAGGACATAGGATCCTAGTGTTTTCTCAATTTACCTCTGTGCTTAAAAACATTGGAAGCAAAATTACTGCAGAAGGAATATCCTATAGTTATTTAGATGGGTCAATACCTTCCGAGAAAAGAATGAGTATGGTTAAGGCTTTTAATGAAGGTGAAAACTCTGTATTTTTAATAAGTTTAAAAGCTGGAGGAACAGGCCTAAACTTAACCTCAGCAGATATAGTAGTTCATTTTGATCCATGGTGGAACCCTGCGGTTGAAGAGCAGGCTACAGACAGAGCCCACAGAATTGGGCAAAAAAATGTTGTCGAGGTCATTAAGCTTATTGCTAAAGGAACTGTTGAAGAAAAGATACTAGCTCTGCAGCAAGACAAGAAAAAGCTAATTGCTGAACTTATGGGAGATGACTTATCTAATGGTGAAACTTTGATGAGTCTAAGTGATGAAGAATTGATTGAATTGTTTAATTTTGACTAAAATAATGGAACCTAGCAGATTTAGCTGCTAGGTTCCATTATTTTATAAATTATATTTTTCTAATATGCTGTCGATGAATTTGCCGTTTTCATAGAACAACTCACCATCGGCATAAATTTTGCCACCGCTTCTCATATCACAAAGCATATCCCAGTGAATTGTTGATCTGTTTTGTCCGCCAGCTTCAGGCATTGAATCTCCGATGGCCATATGTATGGTTCCACCTATTTTTTCATCAAAGAGCATGTTTCTTGTGAATTCCTTGATGCCATAGTTAGTGCCTATAGCAACTTCACCAAATCTTACTGCGCCTTCATCAGTTTCAAGAAGTGCCTTTAAAAGCTCCTCACCCTTTGTTGCAGTAGCGGTTACAACCTTGCCATTTTCAACATGAAGAACAATACCTTCAATTTCTTTACCCATATATATTCCTGGGAAACTAAAGGTTATTACTCCATTTACACCATCTTCAACAGGTGAAGTAAATATTTCTCCATCTGGGAAATTCACTCTTCCATCACAGTTAATCCACTTTCGGCCATTAACATTTACTTTTATGTCAGTTCCTTCTGATATAAAATGGAGTTCTTTTTTAGTATCCAGGTATTTTACCCAGCGTTCTTGTTCAGCACTAACTCTTTTCCACTCAGCTACAGGGTCTTCGAAATCAAGAAGCCCTGCACCATAAACAAATTCTTCATAGTCGCTAAAGCTCATGGAAGCCTCCTGAGCATCAGCATAAGTAGGGTACTGAGTGCCACACCATCTTAGAGATCCGTCCCCCATCTTTTCTGAATAAATCTTTCTCCAGCTTGCTGCGCCTTTAGAAGAAAGCTTGAGTTTATTTACATCTACTTTTGAATTTGTCTTCGTGTTTCTGTCTGCCCAGGCTGAAATCCAAACATCAGCATTTTCAAGCATGGTTTTCATAAGAACGTTTTCATGAAGAAGCTGATTTTCACTGCTGTACTTAAGTCTTGCCTCTGCTACATCCTGAGAGGAAAGCACAGTTTCTACGTGAGCTCCTGCTTTTACAGCTTCCTTAACAACTTCTACCATCCAAGGTTTTGCCACTTCATCGCAGGATATAAATACAAAATCACCAGGCTTAACTTCAGTAGAATAATTAACTAAAAGTTTTGCAAGTTTATTTAGTCTTTGATCAGGCATTTTTTAAATCCTCCTTGTAAGTACACAAAGATTACTAATCTCTATGAATCTGATTACTACTACATTAATATATTACCAAAAATTTCATAAATTCTCTATACTTAATGCAAATAAAGCTATAGGTGCATATAAGTATTACAAGTCTCAAGTACTTTCCTTAGGGCCTGAGCTTAAAAATTTATATAGATATATTTCGCAGGTAAATACTAATAAATAAGTTGGAAAGGAATTGTAAAGAGTATAACCATTTTTATAGTGAAAAACTCCAAGGAAATCTGCCAACAATTCACTCAAGGTTGCAATAATGCTGTAGAGAAGAATGTAAATAGGTGTATACTTGAGTTTAATATTGGCCCTTTTATAGACGTAAACAAAGATATATGAGAAAGGACTAAACATAAGATAGGTAATAAAGTCCATTATCTCATAGGAAGAGTTATCACCTACATCATACAAATCAATTGGAGGAGTAGATAGGATATGATCACATAAGATTCCAGTAAAAAAGCCAAATAGAAAATAAACTATGGTTTGCTTAAAGGAGAAGATTTTTTTTAGTTTTACCATTAAGATAAGTCCTACAAATAAAAAAACTATAATTGTCCATTCATTTTTATTGAAGGCTGTGTCATATAAATCTGCCATTTAGAAAATCCCTCCTTCATGGTAGTTTCTTCAGTGCTTTTATAAATACAAAAGCAAAAGCCAGTAATACTACATAGATAAAAGTGGTAAAGAAGAAAGTCCAAGCTGTATAGTTTACTAACTTATCCCATATAGTTATCAATTTTATGAAAACAAGGAACAGCACTGAAAACAATATTATCAATATTCTTTTAGATAGTTTATAGTATTTAAAGGTAAGGTTCGCGAATATCAAAAGGCAAAAGGGAATAATTATATTTCTGTGAAGAAAAAGAGAAATAATCGCTGTATAATGATAACTATATCGTACAAGCTTCAGATTCAAAGTAAGGACAATATATATATTTGAAATGATAATATCGATGATGAAGAATAAAATAACATTTTCTTCTTTTGTCAAGCTTTTAGGGACAAGAAAGAATGTGCAAATAGTCAGCCAGGTAATTAGTACAAATAATGCCAAAGTCATTATAAAACATCCTTTCTAATATACTATCAAATAGTATTTACCAAGTGGATTTAGAATATTAATGTATAATTTATGTTAATTGACAAGTTATTTTTGTTATCATAAAATTACTCTAATATGAGAATTATTATGCGATTAAAGTTATAAATGAGCTTGAATGGGACCTGTGTCGAGCGCAGTAACTGAGAATAATAGGAGGAAAGATGAAATTTATAGGATATAGAACTTTAAAAACAGCTATAGGAGCTGCTATAGCTATGATTTTAGCAGCTAGCTTTGGATTAAAGTATGGTACAGCAGCAGGGGTTATAGTAATTTTAAGTGTTCAAAGCACCAAGAGACAATCAATAAGGGTAGCAATTCAAAGAATGGGAGCATGTGTTTTAGCTTTATTTCTATCCTCTGTATTATTCAATTTTCTAGGCTATAATGCTTATGTTTTTGGCTTATTTCTTTTAATGTTTATTCCTTCAGCGGCCAGATTTAGATTTAATGAAGGAATAGTCGTAAGCTCTGTGCTGGTAACACATTTGCTTGTGGAGAAGTCCACAGAAGTTTCCTTGATTGTGAATGAGCTTCTTTTAATGATTATAGGTATAGGTGTAGCACTTATAATGAATTTGTATATGCCAAGCATCGATAAAAAAATTAAGACTAATCAAGCTGAGATTGAAGATCTTATTAGAGATGTTCTAAAGCATATGTCTGAGGCTTTAAGACTTAGTGCAGTTTCTCTTAAAGAAGACGAGCTTTTTAGAAGTCTTGAGAGCAAAATTAAAAAGGGAAGGGAAAGAGCTTACAAAAGCCTTAATAATTCTTTGTTTTCAGATAACAGCTACTATGCAAAGTATATGGATATGAGGTATCAGCAGTTAAAAACTTTAAAAAATATGAGAAAACACTTTGAAAAGTTTTCTATAACATATAAGCAGACGGAGATGATTGCTGGTTTTACCTTAAGACTTTCTAATTCTATTCATGAATATAATACTGCTGAGGGGTTATTGAAAGGTCTGCAAGAGTTGAAAGATAGTTTTAAAGCAATGGAACTTCCAAAGACTAGAGAGGAATTCGAAAATAGGGCCATGCTCTATCAGTTTTTAAATGACCTTGAGCAGTTCCTGCAGATAAAAAATGATTTTAAAAAGAATCTTGATGAAGAAAGACATTTGGACGTTTTTTAAAAAGCATTATTTTAATATTACCGATATATTATAAAAAATATGGTTCATGAGTTGGCTGATACGAATGAACCCTCATGAACCATATTTTTTATATTTACGCTGTTTTTGATATAAAACTAATCTTTTTATGAACCTGTTGATTTATAATGCCTTACCCCAAAGTTCCAAACTAAAACGCATGGAATTATGAAAGCTAAGCCTAAAAGTGGGGTAAACATATACAATAGAGAGTTGCCTTCAGCCTTATCTAATATAAACATAAGCGGAAGATAGTTTACTGTACCAAAAGGTATAATAAAGGTGAAGAATTTTCTTAACCATTCTTTATATATGCTCAGTGGATACTGAGCCATTTCTCTGCCGCCATCTGTAAAAATGTTAACTACTTCAAGTCCTTCTACAGTCCAAAAGCATAAGGTTGCACCAAGCATATATATACCTGCGAAAATAAATACTGCGCTTATTATCATAAGTAAAAGAGTAGTCATCTTGTGTATGTTCCAGCTGATTTGAAGATTAGCAATTGAGAAGACTAATACTATAAGACTTTGTGCGAGACGGCCTATTCTTGTGAATTCAAACTTTGAGCCAAGCACTTGAAGTATGGTTGTTCTCGGTCTTACTAAAATTCTGTCAAAATCTCCATTTATAATAAGAGAAGAAAAAGAATCAAAGCCTCTAGCAAAGCATTCACTTAGTGAAAAAGCAATATGAATTACTGAGTAGCATAATGCAACTTCGTAAAGAGACCAGCCAGCCAAACTTTCAAATCTTTGAAAGAACATAAATATAGAAGTAAAAACTAAAAAAGGCACGAAAAACTGTCCAATGGAAAGTAGTATGAAGGAGGTTCTGTATTCCATCTGACTTCTGAAAAGTATGGATAAGTATTTTAGATATAATTTCATGATGCTTTCTCCTTTCAATTCTAAATTGAGCTAACCTGAATTGGTAGTTCTATTAGCTAAATTAACCACCTTGCACAACAATCCTTTTTAAAGCCTTGCTCATCCACAGTTTTCCTATGCCAACTGTTAGGGTTATCCATACAAGCTGAACACCAATACTTAGTATAGCTTCCTTCATTCCTATATTACCTGCATAAATTCTAAATGGCAGATCAGAGGTGTATCTGAAAGGAAGAATATAAACTATGGTTTTTAAAGCATCTGGCATTAGAGGAACTGGAATTACCAAGCCAGAAAAAAACTCGCCAAACACACCGAAGATAAGCAAGGAGCCTACACCTGACATAGTATAGAAAATTGATATGTAAATGAGCATGGAAATAGCTACTATTAGAATCAACCCAAGAAGCAGAGTGATAATAAACAATAAGAAGCTTGCAACGCTGGGCGGCAGCGTAAAGTTATAGGGGTAAGGAAGAAGTATAGCTACAATCAATATAGGAAAGCATCTTAATAGTGCCCCCGATAATCTTTGAGCTATAAGCTTTGCATACCAAAAGTTATACAGGTCAGCAGGACGACAAAGCTCATAGGCAATGTTGCCGCTGGTTATAAGATTTATCAGTTCGGCATCTCTAATCCACAGCATGATGAAGACTAGAAAACTTTGCTGAAGCCATAACACTTGAATTAATTCTCTAAAGGAAATGGGTTGGGTAGCAGAGCTGCTTTTATAGAAAGCCTCGAAAATCATGATATACATAAAGCCCCAAAAAAATTGAGTTGAAACTCCAGCTAAGGCAGCTGCTCTGTATTGAAGTCCTTTTAACAGTCTCATTTTAAACAGTGAGTAGTAGGCTCTCATATCTCGTACTCCTTGTATAAATCAACTATGATTTCTTCTATAGGCCGACTTTCTACTGAAACATCTAGAATATCTAGTTTATTTGATAGAAGACCAATTACTTCTGAAACTTTTATTTTATCTAAATCAATGGACATAGATAGACTCTCGCTTGAGCGAGATAGAATAGTTGTTCCTTCGATATGTATAGCTTCATTATTTTCTGCAAAATCAACAGTTAGTGTTTTATGTGTTGCAAATCTATTTTTTAGCTCAGTAAGCGTGCCATCAAGAAGAATTTTACCTTTACCTATAAGAATAATTCTTTCTGCTAAAGCTTCTATGTCATTCATATCATGAGTTGTTAGTATAACCGTAACTTTTTTTTCTTTATTTATAGTTTTAATAAAATTTCTCACAGCGATTTTAGAAACGGCATCAAGTCCTATAGTTGGTTCATCTAAAAATAATATCTTGGGATTGTGAAGCAGTGAGGCGCCAATTTCACAGCGCATTCTTTGACCGAGGCTTAATTGCCTAACAGGAGTTGAGAGTAATGTGGATAAATCTAAAGTGGATGTTAATAAATCTAAAGAGTTTTTATATTCTTTATCAGGTATTTTATAAATATCTTTAAGCAGGTTGAAAGAGTCAATAACTGGCACGTCCCACCAGAGCTGAGAACGCTGTCCAAAGACAACACCAATATTTTTAACATGCTCAATTCTATTTTTCCAAGGAGTATGTCCAAGAATACTGCAATTTCCGCTGTCTGGTACAAGTATACCGCTTATAATCTTTATTGTTGTAGATTTCCCTGCACCGTTTGGACCAATGTAGCCAACGATTTCACCATCATCAATATTAAAAGAAATGTCTTGAAGAGCTTGAACTGTAGTATATTCAGGTTTAAAGAGAGATTTTACAGCAGCACCGAGGCCAGCTTTTCTTTTGGCTACCTTAAAGGTTTTATTTAGGTTTTGGACTTCAATCATATTATCACCTCGCATCCTTTATTTTACAAGAAATATAATTATATTCTTACTTGTTAGAGAAGTCAATACAAAAACTGATACAATTGGTAGTTTATATTGTGGCGAAATAAAGTATATCAATTAGTACGGAATTATCTTGATATCAAGATAAGAAGAAATCAAGATAAGAAGATATCATGATATCTTCTTATCCATCAGAACATAAATTGTTAACCATATAAATTGTTAACAATTTATATGGCTGATAATATAGACGAAATGAAAGAGCTGTTTCTTATAGAAGAATTCTTCTATAAGAAACAGCCTTGCTATATATTATTATTATAATTTTTATTAAGCTTTGCTGGTCAGAGGTGCAGTAGATAAATTTTTTCGTCTGTAAATGCTAAGCATAAGCCCTGCTGAAATCATATCCATAATTAAGTGAGAACCGCCAAAACTCATGAAAGGCAAACTCACACCAAGCATTGGAGAGATGCCTAAATTAACTAATATGCTCAATATAAATTGAGCAGACAGTATAGTAACTAGCCCAGCAGACAAAAGTTTGCCGTAGGAATATTTCGCTGAGCTAGACACACGAATCATTCTTAAAATAAAGTAAAGTATTAATAGGACAATAGCTGAGGCGGCAAGCCATCCAAAGGTATGAGTCATATAAGCAAATACAAAGTCAGTATGAACCTCTGGAATATTTAACTTATCACTACTTCTGTTTCCCCAAAAGCCAGCTGAATTTACTGCATTATGAAGCTGAATATATATCCAGCCAGCTCCATTTGGCTCACGATTAGGATTAATAAAAACAAGAAACCTTGCAATCCTATAAGGAGCACTAATTATAAATAGGTATACAAAGAATAGCAAAGTAGCTGGTGGAACAAGAATCCAGCGAAGTTTTACTTTTGAAACTAGCATTAACACCACGCATGCGCTCATATAAATAAACATTGCAGATAAACTAGGAGCCAAAAATAAAAATAAGCCAGGTATAATCATAAGAAATAGTCCTAAGGAAAAACCACCAAGGCTATTCCAAGCCCATTCTTGAAATATTCCAGATAACGAAATTGTTATAAGAAATGGACTAATGTATATAAAGTCAATACTCATTCCGCCAAAGCTTAAATATGGTAGTCCATTTGCATATTTTCCAAAGAATACAGTTAAGAACATTAATGCCAAGGTTGCTAAGTAGATATACTTTGAATAAGGTAAAATTCTTCTATAATCAAATAAATACAAGCCTATTGTAATAAAAATACCGATTATATAAAATATAAGGCTGCGTTGAAACATTCTTATATCTTTAGCATGAGATACAGCGTTACTGGATTGTATTATATACATTACAACAAGGCCTAAAACTGAAAAAGCAATAACAGGTACAAAAATCTTTAAGTCCAGTTTTGCCTTGTGGGTTTTATTAAGCTGATTTCCAACTACTGAAGCCTCACCCATATGAGCAACAGCCTTAATAGCTGCCTCTTCTTCAGAAACACCGGAAGAAATAAATTCCTCTTTAAGGGTTTCCAAGTGGTCTTCAAGTTCTAATTTTATACTATTATGAACATCTTTGTTTTTAACTAGTGAGCAAACTTTTTCTATGTATTCGCCAAATGAGCTATTTTTATCTTTTCCCATATTTTAAACCTCCCCCAGAACTTTGTTTACAGTATTGCTAAACAAAGACCATTCTTCTTTTCGTTCTTCCATATGATTTCTACCTTTGTCAGTAATTTTATAGTATTTTCTCTTTCTGCCTTCCTCACTGTCACTCCAGTAGGCTTCAATCATTTCATCACCTTCGAGAGAATGTAAAATAGGATACAAGGTTCCCTCTTTAAAACTGAATATTCCATTGGACTTGGTTTCGATTACCTTAATAATCTCGTAACCATACATAGGTCTTGAGTTTAGCAGACTTAAAACTAAAGTTGCAGTGCTGCCTTTAAGCAATTCCTTATTAATTTTCATAATACAACCTCCTTATACATAGAATAACGATACATAGTAAATCTAGGTATAATGTTAAACGAATATATGCATGATGTCAATAGGATAAAAATAATTAAAGAGAACAATTAGAAGTACTTAACGAAGGAAAAGCCACAAATTTTAGTGTTGTTCGTTTATTTGCAGCAAAGCAAGTTTTACGAAAACACTTAATTTGTGGCTTTTCCGAGCTTAGTACTTATATGTACATCGTGCACCTCGCTTTGACAATTAAGCTATCAGCGTTTGCAATTATCTCAGCTCAAGTTAGGTTTATCCACGGCACTCAGAAAGGCTCACTTATCGCTGCTTTCTTCCGAACCTGACGAGTTTCATGACTCTCTGACGCATGGGACCAAACTCTCAACACTGATTTAATTACACTGACCTGACAGCTTAAAGCCTAAACGAGGGATTCAACCCTGCTGTAGCGGATTGCAGGCTACAGGGCACCGCTGGCTCCCCGTCTAGCACGACTTGTTGATGTACTAATAATAACATGCCTTAGTTAACTAAACAATGATGTTATTTTGGCAATAAGCTTTGATTATGGAAAAGGAGTTTTTATATCCTATTTAAATAATTCTTCTCCAAGAAGGGCAAAGCTTTCAAGTATCATATGAATTTTTATATCCATCTTCACATCTTTCTTAAGAAATTCTTTTGCTTCTTGTTGGGATACTAAAGTTGCATCAATATCTTCATCTGCTTCTAGGTATTGATTGGATAAAGTACCTTCACAGGTGCAGTAAACCATAGCAACAGACTCGTCTGTCATGCCAGCAGATATATATACCTTTCTTTTGCTTCTATTATAGTTTATATCTATTAAAGATAAGCCTGTTTCTTCCTTAAGCTCGCGTCTAACTGCAGTCTCCATAGATTCATCAGCATCTAAAAGCCCGGCAGGAAGCTCGTAAACATAGTCATTTAGAGGAATTCTAAATTGCTTTATAAGAACAAGGCTATTAGTCTCCTTATGAAGAGCCGCAATAATTACAGCATCTATCCTTTCTTCTTTCTCGCCTGAATATTGTGCCTTTAGTGTCTCAAAGTTTTTTCTGGAGGCTATAATCCAGTGCTTTTCTTTACCTGCTTTATTTTCATATTGAGCATCATAAAGACTTAGGAATTTGCTTTCGGCAAGTGAAGTCAATTTTTTTATTCTATTTTCTCTCATAACGTTCTCCTCATTTTCCATTAATAGGTTTCGGCAATAATTTCTTCATTTATTATACATATTATTGCTCGTTCCATTCAACCAAATTTTTTAATATAAAGAAGAATATTGTTAATATTTTGTCAATAATAAAGGATATTTTTATCTTGCATCGAATAGTAATTAATGAAGGTGTTCTTTCATAAATATGATAATTAATGAAATAATTATGGGGAGTGATTAAAAATGGAGAATACTAACGGAAAATTAAAAAGGGAATTGGGACTATTTTCAGCTATAACAATAGTTATAGGAATGGTTATTGGCTCAGGGATTTTCTTTAAGCCAGCTATAGTTTTTAAAAATGCAGGCTCGCCTTTTATGGGAATTATGGCTTGGGTTATAGGAGGACTTATTACGGTAGCCTCCGGACTTACTATTGCAGAAATAGCAGTGGCAATTCCTAAAACAGGCGGCGTATTTGTGTATCTTAAGGAGTTATATGGGGAAAAGTGGGCATTTTTATTTGGATGGGTACAAACCGTAGTATATGTCCCAGGTTCTGTTGCAGCACAAGCTATTGTTTTATCAACTCAAATAACCTCATTTGTAGATTTAACTCCTGTTCAGCAAAAGCTGGTGGCTATATTTTTCCTTATCTTTATAGCTGTAATGAATGTTATATCTACAAAGCTTGGAGGGAAAATACAAGTTGCAGCAACAATAGCTAAACTACTACCTATAATAATTATTATTACTTTAGGTTTTGCAAGAGGAACGGCAAAAGGACTCGTATTTAATATACCAGGAGGAGCCGCATCTGCAGGCCTTGGTGCTGCAATTCTAGGTACTTTATGGGCTTATGATGGTTGGGTGAGTGTTGGAAATATGGCTGGGGAGCTTAAAAATCCTAAAAAGGATTTGCCAAAGTCAATTATACTAGGGCTTTTCTTAGTTATAGTTGTTTATGCCTTAGTAAATGTTGCACTTATTAAAATAATGCCTGTTGAAGCTATAATAGCTTCAAGCAAGCCTGCTTCAGATGCATCGGTTGTATTGTTTGGAAGCTTGGGCGCTAAGTTTATTTCTGCTGGAATAGCCATTTCGATTTTTGGTGCACTTAATGGATATATGATGACAGGGGTACGTATTCCTTTTGCTATGGCTCAGGAAAGACAGCTACCATTTTCAAACTTTTTAGGAAAGGTAAATAAAAAATTTGAAACACCTTTAAATTCTTTCATACTTGTAGTTATTCTAGCTTCCGTATATGTTTTATCAGGATCCTTTAATACGCTTACTGACCTAGTAATGTTTATACTATGGATATTCTTTACTATGGCTGTAGCAGGAATTTTTATTTTAAGAACTAAATTTAAACATATAAAAACCTCTTATCATGTTCCTTTGTATCCTATAGTACCCATTATAGGAATTGTGGGAAGCATCTATATAATTGTGAGCACACTAATTGCGAATATGTCTTATGCTATCTTCGGGACAATAATAACTTTGCTAGGCTTT
This sequence comes from Clostridium swellfunianum, assembly GCF_023656515.1. NCBI lineage: Bacteria > Bacillati > Bacillota > Clostridia > Eubacteriales > Clostridiaceae > Clostridium > Clostridium swellfunianum. The sequence continues at coordinate 1,360,609 of NZ_JAMOFV010000006.1, read as the reverse complement.
CCTGTTTACTATTATTTGAAAAAGAAGAATAACTAACTTTATTGTGCTATAATTTAAGCAAGAAACTCTACGGAGGTCAGACTTAAATTGGATAAAGTAATAATGCATGTAGATATGGATGCTTTTTTTGCAGCAGTAGAAGTAATTGATAATCCAAGTCTTAGGGGTAAGCCTGTAATAGTAGGAGGTACAACTGAAAGAGGGGTCGTAGCTACTTGTTCTTATGAAGCTAGAGCTTATGGTATAAGGAGCGCTATGCCTGCCTATATTGCTAGAACAAAATGTCCTGATGCTATCTTTCTTCCCGTGAGATATGGAAGATATAAAGAGATTTCAAACAAGATATTTAATATTTTTTATGAGCTGACCCCTTATGTAGAGCCGCTTAGCATAGACGAAGCTTATCTGGATATATCAAATGTAGATATAAAGCCTTTAGAAGTTGCTAACTATATAAAAAATCAGGTTAAAAAGCAAACAGGATTAACTATATCTGTAGGAATATCCTATAACAAATTTTTAGCTAAGCTTGCCTCCGATTGGAATAAGCCGAATGGTTTGAAGGTGATAACTAAGGATATGCTGCCAGATATTTTATTTCCACTTAAAGTAAGCAAGGTTTACGGGTTAGGACAAAAATCGGTTAAGAAGTTAAATGATATAGGTATTTTTACAGTAGAGGAGCTTTATAAGCTTCCTAAGGAACTTCTTATAGAGTTTTTTGGTAGGTTTGGAACTGAAATATACGATAGAATTAGAGGTATTGATAAAAGAGAGGTAGAGATATACAGAGAGCGAAAGTCTATAGGTAGAGAGACAACCCTAAGAGTTGACACGAAGAATAAAGATGAGCTGAAGGTTTACTTGAAGGGTTTTGCAGATTCTATAGCTAGTACTATGCAGGCTAAGAATGTAAGTGGAAAAAGTGTAACAGTAAAAATTAAGACCTCTTCTTTTATAAACCATACCAGAAGCAAAACCTTAATGCATTATATACACACTAAAGAAGACATATATAATGAAGCCAGCAGCATTCTAGAAGATATTGAACTTAATGAAACTATTAGACTTATAGGAATATCAGTTTCATCTTTAAGAGAAGATAGCTTGGAACAATTGACCATGTTTTGAAAAATAAATATGTTGCACATTATAAATATGTCTGCTATACTGATTAAGTGATAGAGACTAATTAATGTCTAACACTAAGATTTAATATGGTAAACAACATATCCTCTTTTTTTATAAAGAATATACTTGTTGATCTAAATTGATCTTAATCATTCGAAAAGGAGGAATGTTTAAATGGCAGATAAAACAATAGTTTGTAAAGATTGTTCAAAGGAATTTATATTCAGTGAAAACGAGCAAGCTTTCTACAAAGAAAAAGGATTCGATAATGAACCTCAAAGATGTGCTGATTGCAGAAGAGCAAGAAAGCAACAAAACAACAATAACAACAGAGGCTTCAGAAGATAATAAATGAAACCTACAAACCTGTAAATTTAATTTACAGGTTTTTTATTTTTATGTTTAAGTGGAGAGAAGTTGGCAATAATATAAACATAAAGTTATATATGAGCTTTTAAAGCTCATAAAAGCAGTCAGCCGGTCCCCCTAGCTGACTGCTTTTTATTTTAGTACAGGAATAAGTTTTACTTTGTATAATCTCTGCTGCTTTTAACTACTCTAGGATAATCAATGGTTTTATCAAGAGGCCTAGCTACTGTAAATTCAATTTCAAATTTTATTTCCTCATTAAAGTCATAAAGAAATAAAAGTTTTTGTTTTTCATGAAGCTTAAGTTTGTGAATCTTATAGTTAATAGCCATATCTTTTTTTTCTGTATTATACGGTGAGGTGATTTCAAACTCTTTATCCCAAGCTTTGTTGTTCATAAAGAAAGAATATTGGGAACCGTATTCTAAATCAAAAGCACTGACTATTGAGTTAGCTAAATTATCTAAGGTTTGGGTGCCTTTAAGCTCTATAGCTTTCCAGGAACGCTTGTTGTAGTAGTGCTTTACTTTAAAAGTATAGGCTAGGTTAGGCTTTGTTATTAAGGATTTGTGCGATGTTTTTGATGAAGCTGATTTGTTAGCATTTTCCTTAATAGGGGTTAAAATATCCCTAAACTCATTAATAAGCTTATTAAGTTCCTCATCAGAAAGATTGAAGTCCCCGAAATCACCATCTAAAATCTCATCGGAGTCATAGTAGCTTATGAGTTCGTTATACATAACCTGATAATTATAAGGACTTTCAAGCTCTTGAAATATATTCTTAGGAGATTTCCCACCTAAAAGTATTTTCTTTCCTAAGGAAGTTATATCAAAGCCACTCCCCATAAAAAAATAAAGCTTTATAGGAGGAACATTTGTATTATAAGCTTCTAAGAGCTGCGCAAAGTGAAATTGAAATACCATTTCTTCGTTATAAATTGGCTGTATAACCTGAAGGTAATGTCCTAGTGGGGTTAAAAGCTGAGCATCCATTATAAAGTTAAATTCAACGTTTATACTCAATGCAATTAAGGTTTCTTCTGGAATATTTAATTCTTCACCATTTTCAATGGCGCTAAAGTAAAGATCCTCTAGGTCTAAATCACCTATATCTAAGTTGTATTTCTTGAAAGTATTTCTTGAGTATTCCTCTAAGTTTTGAGAATCCTGAAAAAGCTTCATTAAGCTTTCCTTAGAAAAGGCTTTTCTGTCAAATTCAAAGAGGCTGCTCAGAGATTTTGAAGCTGTTCCAATAACTGTATCAATAATTTTCTGAAGTTGTTCATATGCTGAAAGCTTGAAAAAACTTTCAATTCTTATTCTATTCGCCATTGCCCTATAGGTATTAATTGAAGGCATTTTTTCAATTAAATTCAAACTGTAGGCAAGGTTTGTAAGAAAGGTAGCATAAAAAATTTCCTTAAAGGTGAGACAGTTAATAAGCTCATCTCTTTCCACTTCTAAAAGCAAGCCGTTTTCATCTACTGCTACATCAGGAATACAGTGCTCAATAAAAATTTGTAAATCTTCCAATACAGGATGATTTTCAACGCTAAAAGTCTTAAACTCAAATTTAAAATCTCTTAAAACTCTGTTCTTAAAGACGGGGGTAATTATGGGAACAACTCTGAAATCTTCGCTGTATTCTTGCTTAATTTGTGAGTTTATAAAACTACTTGGAGAGATAGTGGTATCGAGCATAAGCACTGAGTAGAACCAAAGCCTGTATAAATAAGGTATTGCCTTGAGTATTGGGGGCCTTTCTTTTGGTTTGTAATGGCAAAATTCAGTTAAAAATTCATTTTTGAATATATCTAATATTCCATAAACAGTATCAGTTTTATTGCAAAAGTCAATAATATCGTTATTCAATTTGTTACATCCTTCCTTAAATCAAATAATACGCATCATATTATAGGTTATATTTTTGACACAAAAGGTGAAAATTATAATTTGTTTGAAAAACAATATAAAAAAGCTATAATATATTCTATACAATTGCAAGGAAGGAAATGAGATATGACTAAAATAGCTTTTAAAGGCAGTGCAATATTAAATCCTGTGCCAGCTGTTATGATAACTTCACAAAATTCCGAAGGCAGGGTAAATGTTTTTACAGTAGGATGGATTGGAACGGCATGCACACGCCCACCTATGATAACTGTCGCAATAAGACCTGAGAGATTATCTTATGAATACATAAAGGAAACTGAAGAATTTGTTGTAAATCTTCCATCAGCTTCAATGACAAAAATAGTTGATTATGTAGGAGTTGTGTCTGGAAAGAGAGAAGATAAAATAGAGAAGCTAAAGCTTGAGCTTGAGGCTTCTGAGAAGGTATCGGTACCTTCATTAAAGGATTGTCCTGTGAATATAGAATGTAAGCTTAGGAGCATTACTCAACTAGGCAGCCATGATTTATTTTTAGCAGATGTACTTTCTGTTTCTGTAGATGATAGAATCATAGACGAAAAAGGAAAAATTCATCTAGAAAAGGCAGATTTAATTGCTTATTCCCATGGCGAATATTTTAAACTTTATAATAAGCCATTAGGTAAGTTTGGTTATTCTGTACAAAAGAAAAAGAAGAAAAAGGATTAAGAACTAGAAGGGGAAGATTGCAGATATATTCTTCTATTTATTAATGAAAGGGTGAGGCTAGTGATTAGTATTGAAGATATACTTTCAGGAGATTTTTCAAAGTACCCTTTGGAAGCTCAAGAATATATGAGAAAGTATACAGACAAGCTTAGAGAAAAAATTAAGGAAGAGCTTGCCAAAGAGCTTGCTGATAGAATGCTTAAAGATGTTGATAAAAGCAATGAAACTTTTATGACTATATTGACAGAAATATTAGACAACGGCTGCAAGGGCTTTAATAAAATGTCAACTCGAACTCTTTTGAATATGTATTTAGAGAAAAAGAGCCAGGAGGATTTCTTTGATTTATTGGAAAACATAAAGGTTTAAATGAAAATTAACTAAGGTAATTAAGTTTTTTATACAAGTTTTCTATAGTTGTTATCTTAAGGTTTTATGTGATAAAATTCTATTGATATATGGAAACAGAGGCTAGGAATAAAAGGATTAATAACCTTTTAGTATAGGGTAAAATTAACGGAGGGTTAAAGTGGACAAGATATACAACGGAATAGTCATATTTGGTGAAATGGGTGCAGGTAAGGATGCTCTTGCTGAGTTGATTTGTAAGTTAAGAGAAAAAGCTAAAATATATAAGATAAGCGTATTATGCAGAGAAATGATGAAAGTATCTAAGGTTAACCCAATGTGGAGAGGTAAAGAAAGATATATAGGTCAAACTCTTGCAGATAGAATAAGGGATTTAGATATAGATATAATGTGCGATTATATACTCACTCTTATCTATGAAAAAGGGCAAAGAAAGTATGGATGGGATAACAGCCATCTTAAAGTAGAAGACTTTAACAACGCCCTTTTAGAGCAGCTTTCAGTAATAAGAAACGATGAACTTTCAATCGTTGTAGGTGGGCGAACTATAACTGATTTAAATTATTGGAGAAATAAAAACTATTTAATTGTAGGAATAAAGGTAAGTGAAGAGGTTAGAAAGGATAGGCTGATTTCTAGGGACGGACAAGAGATGGTTAAAAACAGCAGCTCTCAGCATAATACTGAGATTGATGTGCCGTACATTATAAGTAATCTTTGCCACGAGGTTATCTTAAATGATGGAACCTTGGAGGACTTAAAGGACTCAGCTGAAAAAGTACTACTTAAGTACAACTTTTAGATTTTCACCTAAATAATTATCAATCCTAAGTAAACTATATCCTTATAGATTCGTTTTAATTAATGCTAATATAAACAGCATGCTGGATATTGAACTGCTCACTGCCAAGTAGACAGGGGGCAGTTCATATATACCAGCATGCTGTTTTTGTGTGTGCTAAGCTTTTGCTGAACTACTTTTTTTCTATAGCGCGTTCATTTGCAAAAATGAATTTAACGTATCTATATAGAACATACAAAACAATAGCAACAGCTATTATTTCTTCAAAACTTACTATATACTTTAGAAATCCGATACTCTTGCCGCTTTTAATTAAAAATCCATTAGTAAGCTTAATAGCTATTCCACTTATTACAAAAGGAAAGGTAAAGGATGAATAACTGGGATAAAATTTAAGTGTAAGCATTTTTGGCATAAGTAAAAGTGCTGCAATAGTCATAATTAGTGACAAGCAAGCTAGAAAAACTATAATTAGCATGCTCTTTGTCTGAAAGGAGTTCATGTAGCCAGCTAAGCAAAGGCTTGCAGGAGCTGCAAATATAATTATGGTTGGAAGTGCTGGCTCTGGAATTTCCTTAACTACTAAAACTCTATATAAAACTATGGGAAGTAGAATTAAATAGCCTATAAATGCAAACCAAAATATATATCTTCCAAGAGCAGATAAGCTATAAGTTGGTGCAGTTACACTTGCTGCTGCAATTCCAACATAAACAATAAAGCTGCTTGGAAAGATTTTTTTGATATTGAACTTGACAATATATTTTAATGTAAAATAAACAATCATTACGCAATGAAGCAGCACTCCTATGATCCAAGCTGCGAAAGCTAAGCTGGACGCATAAGGCTTTACATTAGTGGATAGAAGCATAACTCCCATTGGAAAGGTACACATAACACCACATACTACTGGATTATTTAACCCTTCAGTGACAGCTTTAGGCTCAGTTAGTGCTTTTAGAAGTAAAAGCACTAAAATAATTGCGGAAACAAACCCGAAAACATTTCTGTATATGTTTCCATAGGACAATACTAGATTTCCTGCTGCTGCTAATCCAAGCATGAGTCCTGATATAGGGATAGGTAGTTTTTTAAGTATTGATCTCATACTGCTACCTCATTATTCATCAATATTTTTTAGATTAAGTTCTCTAACTATTATTTCAGCTGCCTTTTGTGCAATCTCGCCAGTAAAGGATATGCATTGAGCTTTATGTTCTCCAGAACCCATATCCATTCCATGAGTTAAAACCTTGCAGCATAAAACCTTGTGATTACTTTTGAAGCTTTCTTGAAGTTCGTTAGCAAGCTCAAGATTTCTTTGAACCTTTGGATCTCCACCTTTTGTTCTCCCAAAGAAATAGCTTACAGACATTACTCCTCCGGATACTGCTCCACATACGCATTTTGATTTGCCTATTCCAACTGGAAAACCTGAAGCCATTGCAATCATTTCATCAGGCATATCAAGTTCAAAATTATTTTTTATAGAACTGACAATTGCCTCTGAGCAGTAGAAATCTCCTCTTCTAAAAGCATCCTCTGCATCTTGTCTTATTTTTTTAATGCTAACTTCTTTTTTCATAATTATTTATTCCCCCTAATCATTGTTAAAACTAAAACACCATGTTAAGTATACTATCTTTTAAGACATTCTTAAAACTATTATTTGTATTTATGATAGATGCTTGGCTAACTATAGAAAATTATAATAAAACGAAGAAAACTTTCGATAACTAAAGCTCTGATGCATTATTTTTGAAAATCAGTCCTATATAATTAATTGTAAGGAAATTTAATTCTAAATAACGTAAGCAATTATTGAAATATAGTAATTAATAACTTATAATAGAATTAATAAAAACATTTTTGGAGGGTATTATGGATCTATTATTAAAAGAAAAAGCTGACTTAATGATCGAGAATTATCATGAGCTTAAGAATACTTTCAAATGGGATACAAATCTTTTTAAACATTTTGCAGCTATGATATACGCTACAAAGGGAAAAAGAGTGAAAGCGGATAAAATTAAAGAAGTGAAGAATTTTATAAAGAATGAAACAAGCTGGACGTCTTATTTTAGGGGAACGAATGAATTTATGCTAGCTAGCTTGTTAAGCATTGAAGAAAACTACGAGGAATTTTTTAGAAATATGCTTCAGGTTTATGACAAAATGAGAGACAAAGGACTAAAGAGAAGTGTTCAGCTGCCAATAGCAGCTTATACAATAGTCAAGGAAGCATCTAGAGAACAATGGGATGATAAGATTGTTAGAATGACTGAATTCTATAGTAAAATGAAAGAGAATCACTTTTGGATTACATCAGCAGATGATTATGTTTTTGCAGCTGTTTTAGCATCAACAGATTTAAATGTATGGGAAACAACTAACGATATGGAGAGGTGCTACAACTATCTTAACAGTGAAGGATTTTACAAGGGAAACTATCTTCAGACCTTATCACATATTCTTGCAATTGGTGAAGAGACTGTAGATGAAAAATGCAGTAAAGCAATTAAGTTAAATGACAAGCTTAAGAAACAAGGCTGTAAGCTTCAATATCATGGTTTAGCAACATTAGGGTTGTTAGCACTCATAACCACTGACCTTGATAGTATAGCAAAAGATATTAGAGATGTTTATGACTATATTTATGCAGAGGATGGATATGGCTTGTGGAGCCTTGATAAAAATATGAGAACAATGCTTGCTGCTACAATAGTATCAGACGTTTATGTTGATGAAGTCAAAAGAGGTGTTATGCAAGTAGCGCTGGGAAACAGCATAAGTGCAATAATTATTGCTCAGCAGCAGGCTGCGGTAGCGGCAGCTTGTGCTGCCAGCGCCTCAGCGGCTGCTTCAGCTAGTTCCTCATAAGCAAACAAATTATAAAAGCTGCAGATTATTCCTCTGCAGCTTTTTCAAACACGTTTTTAACTATTTCCTTAGTAGGCACGCCCTCATGAACCTTTGTATCTCCAACATAATAAGTAGGAACATAATAATAATCAAATTTCTTAGCTTTCTCAGGTTCTGACTCTTCATCTATGATTTCAACTTGAAGATCCAGGTACTTAGGATTTTCTTGTACCAATTCCTCCATCCATCCAAGTGCTCTTTTACAGTGAGGGCACCAGTCTGTTATGAGCATATATATAGGCTTCATATTGCTTCAACTCCAATCTACAATAAATTATTTTAAAAGTATTATACCTTAGTATCTGTAGAAAGGATAGTATCTAAACATTTCAAGACGTAATCTTTCTAGAGAATTAATATATATGTCTGCCAGATGCCTGAAATTAGGGCGGGCAACATTTTTTGTTAGATAGGCAGACTTTTCTGCATGAGATTTTCTATGCTTGTTTAGTGATTTAATAATGTTATTAGCATCCTCAATACCTATTCCATGACCATAATATTTTCCATTTCCTAAATCTATGGCATTTTCTCCCTGCCATTCATGTTCTTTTGGATTATAATCTGGATTTTCAAAGTATAGACAGTCTCCAGGAATAAAATCTCCTTCAATTTCGCTGCTAAATACTCGAAGGTCATTATCAAAATAGTGCCAATTGAGAAGAATAATATTATTAAATAATTTATCAAATAGGTCCTCAGGATATATATTCAGTATAGCCTTGTAGTAAAGCATGACTATAGCTGTAGAACACTCGGTTCCATATTTTGAACTGTTTTTAAAAATATCATTTATGCCTTGGGAAGATGCTGCACTAGTTTTAAGCTTAAAACCGCCTTCTTCAGTTCGTTCCCAAAACGTAGGATTGCAAAATGATTCCTTAAAAACCTTAAATTTAATATTCCCATCATTTAGCTCTATAGAGGAGGTGATAATATTTTTTCTCATATTCAGCTCGAACTTAAGCTGGTTTAAGGAACTATATTTATAAATATCTTTGCTTGCAGCCATTGTATTAATAATTTTAGTTTCTAAACTATCATCAGAGTATTCGCTTGTAAGAGTTTTAATATCAGCTTCGTATCCAGGAAACTTTAACATGCAGGCTTCTCCTTAACAATTACTACCCATAATATAATGTATTATTGTGTGTTGTTGATTGTTACTGGGAAGATTTATGAAGAACATTTAAATGCATATCCGATAAATATATGTTAGTTATTTTCACTTCATGTAGTAGAAATGGTATTTTCTTTTATAAGAAATATGGCTATAATATAATTTGCATGGAAATATATAGAAAAGGCTAGGTGATAAGTATGCAAAACTTTACTTTTAAAGTTGCAACGAAAATCATTTTTGGTAAAGAAACTGAAAATAACGTAGGTACCGAAGTTAGAAGATATACAGACAAAGTTTTATTTGTTTCAGGAGGAGGCAGCATAAAAGCTAGCGGGCTTTACGATAAGGTCATAAAGTCTCTTAAGGAAAGTAGCATTGAAGTTATAGAGCTTTTTGGAGTTAAGCCGAATCCAAGATTAAGTCTTGTAAGAGAAGGCATAAAGCTCTGTAGAGAGAATAATATTAACTTCGTATTGTCAGTTGGCGGAGGAAGTGCTGCAGACACTGCTAAAGCCATAGCTGTAGGTGTTCCTTATGATGGTGACGTATGGGACTTTTATACTGGAAAAGCTATTCCGCAAGAAGCTCTTCCAATAGGTGTTGTTTTAACCATTCCTGCCACAGGAACTGAAGCCAGCACAAGTTCAGTTATAACAAATGAAGATGGCTGGTATAAGAAAGGGGTTAACTCAGAATTTATTAGACCTGCGTTTTCAATATTGAATCCAGAGCTTACATACACACTTCCGCCATATCAAACTGCCTGTGGGGCTGCTGATATTATGGCACATATAATGGAAAGATATTTTACCAATGAGAAGAATGTAGATTTAACAGACAGACTTTGTGAGGCAACCTTAAAGACTATTATTAACAATGCTCCAATAGTCTTAGATAAGCCAGACGACTATGCAGCAAGAGCAGAAATAATGTGGGCTGCAACTATTGCGCATAACGATTTGTTAAGCACAGGCAGAATTGGGGATTGGGCTTCACACAGAATTGAACATGAATTGAGTGCTATATATGACATTGCACATGGAGCTGGACTTTCAATAATTTTCCCAGCTTGGATGAAATATGTTTACAAGCACGATATAAATAGATTTGTGCAATTTGCAGTAAGGGTATGGGATGTAGACTTATCATTTGGAAATTTAGAAGTTGTTGCATTTGAAGGCATTAAAAGAATGACTGATTTCTTTAAAAGAATAGGGCTTCCAGTAACCCTAAGAGATGCAGGAATTGATGTTGAAAGATTTGAAGAAATGGCTGACAAAGCAACCGCTTCGGATACGCTTACACAGGGAAGTTTTGTTAAGCTAAATAAGCAAGATATAATCAATATTTATAAGCTAGCAGAATAATAATGAAAGAGGTTCCTAGGTGGAGCCTCTTTCTATTTAAATAAATTATTATTTTATTTCTACAGTAACCTTTTTCATTTTTTGAGGTTCAACTGGTTTATCGTTTTGTCCTCTTTTAACATTTACTATCTTATCAACAATTTCTATGCCTTCAATGACTTTGCCAAAGGAAGCATACTCTCCATCAAGACCAGGATAGTCCTTATGCATTATGAAAAATTGTGATCCAGCAGAATTAGGACTTTTTGATCTAGCCATGGAAAGAACCCCTCTTGTATGCTTTAAATCATTTTTAAAACCATTGTTTGTAAACTCCCCGGGAATGCTGTAACCAGGGTTTCCAGTACCATTACCATTTGGGTCGCCGCCTTGTATCATGAAACCTGGAATAACTCTATGAAAAATTAAACCATCATAAAAATTCTTTTGAATTAGGCTTATGAAGTTATCTACAGTTTTTGGAGCTATATCAGGGTAAAGCTCTGCCTTTATTTTTGAACCATCTTCCATTTCTATTGTAACAATTGGCTTTTTACCACTGTATTGGCTTTTATAATTTGGATCTGGTTTATTATCAGAGTTTTCAGTGCTGTTAGGCTTTTGAGCAGAATTTGAGTTAGCTGTGTTTTGCTTATCCTCAGAAGCTGGTTTTGGAGAACAGCCTGACAGAATAAAAATAGTAAGTAATGTCATAGGCAGAATTAATTTTTTAATTACTTTAGTAATATTCATTGTGTTAGCCTCCTTAGTATGTTGCAGTTGTGAACATACATATATTACCAGAGCTTTTGATTAAATTCAATACTATATTTACAGATAATTGTTTAATTGATAATCATGTTTAGTTGATAAACTTTATGTGGAATGCTATAATCACAATAAACATATACTAAATGGGTATTGATTAAGAAACGGAGGAGATAAGAATGAATATAGACTTAAACAATATAAAACCCCAAGATGCAGAGGCAGTTATAGTTCCGGTTTTACTAGATAGTGATAAGCTGGCAACAAAGGATACTGCAGAGCTTTTAAACAGGCTTAAAACTAAAGGGAAAATTAAAGGTGAGCATGGTGAGGTATTCAGCACAATGACTGCTTCACAGGATATCATATTTATTGGTCTTGGAAAAGAAGAATTGCTTAATGGTGAAAAGGTAAGAATAGCTTCAGCAAAAGCAGTTAAAAAAGCTAGAGAGCTTAAAGCAAAATCACTTTATGTTCAGCTTATAAACAGTGACAAGCTTTGCTACGGGACTATAGTAAAAGCCATGGTGGAAGGCTTAAGATTTGGAGATTATAAATTTGACAGATACAAAACAGATAAGAAGGAACATACTGATTTAGATATATGTCTTGGTGGTGTATCAGAGGATAAATTAAAAGAAACTGAAGAATACATAAAAGAAGCTAATAACATTTCCAATGCAACCATAATAGCTAGAAACTTGGTTAATGAACCTTCAAACGTATTATATCCAGAAACTCTAGCAGAAGAGGCTTTGGAGTATGGAAAACAGTTTGGTTTTGATGTTGAAGTATTTGATGAACTTCAAATAGATGAGCTAAAGATGGATGCGTTTTTATCTGTAGCTGAAGGCTCAAACAAAGCTCCAAGACTTATTGTTATGAGATACTTTGGAAATGAAGATAATAAATCAGAGATTCTTGGACTTGTAGGTAAAGGCTTAACTTATGATTCGGGCGGATATTCAATAAAACCAACTGATGGAATGGTAACAATGAAATCAGATATGGGCGGTGCTGCAGCGGTTATTGGTGCTATGAGCGCTATAGCCAATCAAAAGCTTAAGATAAATGTAGTGGCAGTGGTTGCTGCCTGTGAAAATATGATTTCTGGTGGAGCTTATAAGCCTGGAGATATTATTGGTTCCATGGCAGGAAAGACTATTGAGGTACTAAATACAGACGCAGAAGGAAGATTAACTCTTGCTGATGCAGTTTACTACATTGTGGAGAAAGAAAAAGCTTCTAGAGTTATAGACTTAGCAACCTTAACTGGAGCAGCTTTGATAGCGCTTGGAACTACAACAACTGCGGTAGTAACTAACGATGATGCATTTTATAAAGAACTTGAAGCAGCTTCAGCGAAATCAGACGAAAAGGTATGGCAGCTTCCTGCTTTTGAGGACTACAAGAAAATGCTTAAGTCTGATATAGCAGATTTAAAGAATATTGGAGGAAGACATGCAGGAACAATAACTGCTGGCTTATTCATTGGCGAATTTGTTCAGAGCAAACCATGGCTTCACCTTGATATAGCAGGTACTGCTTGGACGGATGCTGACAAGGATTACTTCTCAAAGGGCGGAACAGGAGCAGGAGTTAGAACTCTATACTATCTTGCTAAAAATACAGCTAAAAAATAAGTTGGTGATAATATGAATATAAGATTTAATGCTGAGGCAACAGAAGCTCTAAAAGCTTTTGCTGCTCAGCAGCCTAATAAAGTTATAAAGCTAAAGGTTTTATCAAGGGGCTGAGGAAAGCCGGCGCTTGGGCTTGCTCTGGAGGAGCAAAAAGAGAAGGATATAGTTAGAACTATAGAGGGGATAACCTTTGCAATTGATTCCAAAGAAGAACTAGAGCTAAAAAATGTTGAGATTCTTCATAGTCCGTACTATATAAACCATGGTTTCTATGTCAAAACTTTTAGTGGAAGAAAATAAATTTATATATTGTATTTAGTAATAAAGAAAAATAAGATATAATATAAAGTATAGAAAGGCAGAGTAGATAGTTGTGCGTTAAGTGCTAGTTGGACGGGAAGTTGCCACTGGACGAAAGCTTTAAAAGCTGCGGTACAATTGTCGCATTCCGCTGCCACAGAATAGAGGCTCAACCTCTTTTTGTGGCGTATTGCCATTAATATTAAGAGGAGGAGTTTTTTTTATGCAAAAAATTATTGATTCTATCAAAAAACACTTGGGCGTTATGAGAAATCCGAGGATCATAGTATTCATGGGATTATTCGTTGCGATGGAGGTAGTGCTGACAAGGTTTGTTGCAATACAAACACCAATAGTAAGAATAGGCTTCGGGTTTATTCCAATTGCTTTAGCAGCTATAATGTTTGGTCCTATGGTAGGTGGAATAACTGCAACACTTTCTGATTTAATAGGTACATTTCTCTTTCCCAAAGGACCATTTTTTCCAGGATTTACTCTTAGTGCGTTATTAGGCGGAGTTATCTACGGCTTATTTCTTTATAGAAAGCAGGTTACAGTAGTAAGAGTTGGAGCAGCAGTTTTAACTATAAAACTATTTATTGATTTAGGACTTAATACCCTTTGGCTGAATATCCTCTATAAGAAAGCCATATTTGCAATACTGCCAACTCGTTTAGTAACTAGTGGTATAATGTTTCCAATACAAACATTGCTTATATTTTTGGTGTGGAGGTATGTAGGTCAAGTACTTCTAAGGCAGACTGCCAGCAGTAATATTTAAAAATTAATTTATGAAATTTAAGCCCTCAAGCATTAACTTGCGCGAGGGCTTTCTTGCTCAGTATATCCTAAAATACCTTTTGATATATAAACCTTTTTAAATTACGTAATTTCTACACTTAGGTTTAAAATATTTAAGTTAATTATCTTAATTTTATTAATAACTACTAGCTATTTATTTGCTGTGGTATACTTTATTAGAATATTAAAGAAATGCATAGAGGGGATGGTTCTAATTAACAAAGAGATAAAGAAATTTAGAATTTATATGTTTTTTTATTGGGCAATGATGTTAAGTGTGGTAGGAATGTATACTATGTATATTCTAGAGCTTGGTTACTCAAAACGAGAAGTAGGTATTGCAGTTACAATATATACTATGTCAAGCCTAGTTGGACAAAGCTTTATCGGATATTTAGTAGATAAATTTGGACATATAAAAAATATAGTCTTAGTTTCAATAAGCATGGGAGTAATAGTTGGTATAGGATTTCCTTTTACAAGAGCAAGCTGGCAGATATATTTGCTTATTTTAATATGGGGCTTTTTCGTTGCAGGTGTTAGTCCTTTAAATGATGCATGGTGCATAAATATCCTTAAAAAATATAATCAGCAGAGTAATTTTGGAAGAGTGAGAGGCTTTGGATCTATAGGTTATGGATTCTCAGGAGCCTTGCTTGGAGTATTGCTTCAAAGCTTTGGATGGAGAATTTACGGTTTCTATATCACAGCAGCTGTTATTATAATGCTTGCTGTTACTTACACCATATCTGATAATGAAAATGCTCATGGCAGCAATCAAAATCAGAAAAATGAAACGGATATTTCCTTTAAAGAAGCAATATCAGTAATCTTTAGGACTAGGCAGATTGTTATCATGATTATAATCATGTTTACTTACAATTTTGCGATGAGAGGAATATATAATTATCTTGGGATTTTGGTTGGAGATTTTGGAGGAGGAGCTTTAAGTTTAGGGCTTACATATTTCTTTGATGCTTCGCCAGAAATAGTGACATTTTTCCTTACATCAAGGCTTTTGAAGAAATTTCACAGCAAAAGGCTTATCCTTGCAGCCTTTGTACTTCAGATAATAAGGCTTACGGTTATTTTGATATTCAGTAATGCAGTAGCTGTAATATCAATGGGTGTACTGTCTGGCTTTGCCTTTGGGTTAGTTACAGCATCGTATAAAACATATATATATAATCTGGCTCCAGCAAAATATAAGGCAAGCTGTTTAAGTCTTTCCGAATCCATAATAGGTATATCTGCTATAACTAGTGCACCTATATTTGGTTTTGTTTTTGCAAAGTTTGGTACTAATTCAGCAATTTTGTTTGGACTTATTATAAATATCCTTGCTGCTTTAGTTATGCTGAAAGATATAGTTTTTTTACGTAAGACGGCTTAAACAAAAGGACTTTAGATTACGCTATGTTGAGTAATCTAAAGTCCTTTTGTTTTTAATGACAGCCTGAACAGCCTCCGCCGCAGCCACCTTCTGATTCTAGAAGTGGTCTAAGTGAAAGGCCCATTCCATCATTTTCTTCACTTGATAGAATAGTCATAGCGCCAAATTCGTCTATAATTTCAGGTTTAATTACAAAAGTAATATCCTTAACCTTTTCAACAATATCATTTTCTTCTTTATCTCCAACTGAGATATTAAATGATGGGCCGCTTCAGCCAGAGCCTGCTAGATAAATTCTAATACTATTATTTCCTACATTATTTTCATCTAGGAAGGCTTTAAATTCATTATAAGCTTCATCGCTTAATATAACTTTTTCCATTATGTATCCTCCTGTAAATTAAGATAATTGATAATTATTATCAGCAATGATATTATTATGCCTCTATTTTATATAAAATGCAATAGTTTTTTACATGAATAAATACATGAGCTAATTAGCAAGATATTTATTAATAAAATATTCATAGAATGACCACTGAATGGACATATAAAAACATTAAAATTTTAATGTTGACTAAAAGGAAGGGAGATGAGAGGATTGAGGATGACTATTAATGTACCAAAGAGTGTCAAACAACATTCAATCATTATAACGCTTTGTTTATCTTTTGCTTTGGCAGTTGTTACTAATTTCATTCTTCAATATTCTCAGCTGTTAAAAAGCTTACCTTTAACAGTTCAGTGGATAAGAGAAAATATAATTAATTTTACAGTTGGAACAAGTTTAATATTTTTTATCTATTTAATTATAGCCTCATTAATAGGAAATATCAGTGTGAGTTCCATCCTTGGTTTAATATTTTTCTATTTAGTTGCATTTGCCAATATACAAAAGCTGTCTATTTTGGGTGAGCCTCTTTACCCTATAGATTTTTATCAAATAAGATTCATTAAGCCGCTAATCGAAATGATTGGAGGAAATATAGAAGAAATAATTATTGGGGCAGGCATACTTATTATATTGATTGCTATAGTACTAAGGAAAGCACCTAAGTTTACTATAAAGCTATCAAGCCGGTTTGCTATGCTGGTGCTTTCAGTAACAATTGTTTACTGCTATGTTAATTATGATAAGACCTTTGTTAAAAAGTACTTTGCTTTAGCTGGTATAGAGCAGATAGCCTGGGATCAGCGTGGAAATTATGACTATAATGGATTTGTGTTTGGAACCTTATTTAATTTACAAAGTGTTTCCATGAGTAAACCCGAGAATTACAGCCAGGAAACGGTTAAGCAGATAGCTGAAAAATATAGATTGGAAGCAAATAAAATTAATGAAACAAGGATAGCAGCTGGTTCAGAGGAGATAAAGCCAAACATCATTTTTATGATGTCTGAAGCCTTCTGGGATCCTACAAGACTTAGTACATTAGAATTTAGCGAAGACCCTATGCAAAATTTAAGACAGATTATGTCAGAACAATCTTCTGGTTTGCTTCTTTCACCAGTATTTGGAGGAAATACAGCAAACACGGAGTTTGAAGCTCTTACTGGGTTTTCTATGTATAATATTCTCCCGGGTTCTATACCCTATCAGGATTCCATGGAAAAGAAGAAGCAGGTACCATCAATAGTAAGCATTCTTGAAGATGAAAATTATGATACTTTGGCGTTGCATGCTTATAAAAAAATGTTTTATAAAAGAGACAGAGTTTATAATACTTTAGGATTTAATAATTTTATCGGTGACAGTGATATGAGGTATCAAAATGCATTAGTTGAAAATACATCTATTTCTGATCAATCCGTTGTAGACGAAATACTCTATCAATTAGAGCAAAAGGATGTACCTACTTTTATGCACGTAGTTACAATGCAGAATCACTTTCCTGCCTATGAGGGCAAGTATGGTAAGGAGACAATTTCTATAAAGGGTTTAACTCAGGAAACTACTGCGGAGCTGGAAGCGTATTCCCAAGGAATTAAAGAATCAGACATTGCAATGCAGAATCTTTTTGAAGGGTTGGAAAAATTGGATAGACCAACTATAGTAGTGTTTTTTGGAGACCATCTTCCAAGCTTAAACTCAGTGGTTTATAAGCAGGGTGGCTTTCCAGATGAAAACAGTAATGAAGGAAAGAAGTTATATTCAGAAACACCTCTTTTAATATACTCAACTAATAAGTTGGACAAAAAGGAACTTAATACTATAAGTCCGGCTTATCTTGGAGTTAGTTTGTTTGACTTGCTCAACAAGCCTGTTATACCTTACTATGCCATGCTGGAAGAATTGAAGAGCAAGCTTCCAGGCTTAAAATCTGGAATAACTATAAATTCGCAAGGAAAGCTAAATGCTGAACTTGAAAGCGAGGAGAAGGATCTTTTAGCAGAATACGAGCTTATACAATATGACTTGCTTATGGGAAATCAGTATTCATTACCTATCCTTTTCGATAAATAAAGTGTATAGCTTCGTGAGAAACTATAGTATAGTTTTGAATTTTAGTTTAAAATAAAGTTTATCCTATACTATAAAATTTAAGGAGATAAAGATATGAAGAAAATTCAACTAAGTGATGCTAGTTTAAATAAACTTAAAGCAGGAACTGTTAAAACACACCAAAGCGAGCATGTTCACGGCGGAACCTATTTTGGCGAACGCAAGGACGGCAAGATGGATGGTCAGGGCATTTATATATACAAGGATGGAAGTAGATATGTAGGAGAATGGAAGGATAACCAAATGCACGGTCAAGGCACTCATACTTGGACTAATGGAGAAAAATATATAGGTGAGTGGAAGAACGATGAAAAGCATGGTCATGGCATATATATTTGGCCAGATGGCGACAAGTACGTTGGCAACTGGGAAAATGGAGTGAAGTCAGGTCAGGGAATATATACCTGGTATGATGGAGAAACCTACATTGGAGAATGGAAAGAAGATTTAAGACACGGTCATGGCATTCATAACTGGGCAGATGGAGATAAATATACAGGTGAGTGGAAGGACGATAAGAGAGAAGGAAAAGGAATGTATGTGTTTGCTGATGGAGAAGTGCAAATTGGTGAGTTTAAGGATAATGAGTTTGTAAAGTAAAATAGAAATTAAGAAATCCTGCGAGAATTTTTAATACTCGCAGGATTTTTTTATTACATATATAATGCAAAAGTTCTAATACATTAATGGTGTCCCAAAAACCCTTAAAGCTTGGGTATTTTGTGACAGCATTAATGTAAGAACTTTATTGCATTATATACAGATAAAAAAGTTAACAATATAACTTTTTCAATGAGCAAACGTATAAACTATAGAGGGTTGAGAAATTTTTTAAGAAGAGGAGAAGGGTAAAATGTATAGAACCAAAAGAATATTAGGGATTATTCTTTCTTTTATTATGCTGTCGGCTTCAGGCTGTTCAGCAGGAAAGCCAATAGAGGTAAATAATAAATATACTATAAAGGCTCAGCAGCTTGCTGTACCAGTGGATAAAATTAGTAACGCCAACAACAAGGTAGCTTTTAAGTTTCTAAGAGAAACTATAAAATCTAACAGTAAGGATAATATAGTAATATCTCCGCTAAGTTTAAACACTATACTGTCCCTTACGCAAAACGGGGCAGCAGGAAATACTAAGGTGGAAATGCTTAAGGCTTTGGAAATGGAAGGCTATGATGATAAGACTATAAACGATAGCTATAAAAATATCATAGCTCATTTCAACAGTTTAAAAGGAATTGAGACCAAGCTTGGAAATTCTGTTTGGATTGAGAAAGGCGCAGCTGTGAAAAAGGATTTCAAGGCAGCAGGGCAAGAGTATTATGAGGCTGAAATAAATGAACTTGATTTTTCAAAGAAAAGCTCAGTAGATTCTGTGAATAAGTGGGTTTATAATCATACAGCGGGAAAAATAGATAAGATAGTAGATTCCTTTGATTTAAACACCTACATGACTCTTATTAACACTGTTTACTTCAAAGGTAAATGGAGTAAGCCTTTTACTGAAAGTCATACTAAGAAGGCTCATTTTACTAATTCAGAGAGCAGAACTGAGAATGTAGATATGATGCAGGAAAGCTTGAGTGTGGAATATCTTAAAAATGACAGCTTTGAAGCAGTAAGAATTCCTTATGAGGACAATAACTTTGGTATGTATGTGTTCTTGCCAAACAAGAGCAGAAGTATAGATAAGCTCATGAAGGATATGAATTTGGAAAGCTGGGGCAACTGGATGAAGGATTTTAAGAAAGCGCAGGTTCAGGTTTCACTTCCAAGGTTTAAAATAGAATTTGAAGAAAAGCTAAACGATATGCTAATGGATTTTGGAATGAAAGAAGCTTTTGGAGGTAAGGCAGACTTTAGAAATATTACAGAGGAAACAAAGCTGTATATAAGCCTTGTAAAGCAAAAAAGCTATATAGATGTCAATGAGGCGGGTACAGAAGCAGCTTCTGCTACAGCAGTTGTTATGAAGAGTGTGTCTATTGAAGCTGATAAACCAATAAGTTTTACTGCGGATAGGCCGTTTATATATGCTATAGCTGATAAGAAAACTGGTCTTATTGTCTTTATGGGGAAGGTAGAAAAGCCGTAGCTTATAAAGAGATAAATTTTTCATCAATAGTATATATAATAAAGTTGTAAAGGTTTCTATTGTATGATAGCATTATTTTAACAGCATACGACAAATTATTTAAAAGAATGGAGCTATTATATGAAGGATTTTCAGATATTTACGGATTCATGCAGCGATTTACCTATAGACTATATAAATGAAAAAGGAATTAAATTTGCAAGTTTAAGCTGTAGCTACAATGGTAAAGAATATAGGGATGACTTTGGTCAAGACTTATCTCATAAAAAGTTTTTTGATGATTTAAGAAATGGTCAAATGCCACTTACTTCACAGCCTAGTGTAGAAGAATTCTATAGAAAGTTTAAAGAGATTGCAGACAAACAAAAGGACATACTGTATATATGTGTATCTACTGGCTTAAGTGGAACAGAAAATAGTGCCACTATAGCTAAAAACATGATTTTAGATGAAAATCCTGAGATTAATATAGTAATCGTAAATACTTTAACCGCATCCCTTGGACAAGGGCTTATGGTTATGAAAGCTGTTGAAATGAAAGAAACAGGAAGTTCCTTAGAGGAAATAGCACAGTTCATTGAAACTAACAAGCAGAACCTCAATACTTATATGACTGTAGATGATTTGAGCCACTTAAAAAGGGGTGGAAGGATATCTTCAACTGCAGCAATACTTGGAATGGTGCTTCATATTAAGCCTATACTCACAATAAATAACGAAGGAAAAGTTATGGCTCTTTTAAAGGTTAGAGGAAGAAAGGGCTCAATTTCGAAGCTTGCAGAAATCCTTGCTGAGAGAATAGAAAATCCAGAGGAACAGACTATTGGAATATGTCATGGGGATTGTATTGAGGAAGCTCTTGCTTTAAAAGATAGTATTTTAAAGCTGGTTAAAGTGAAAGATGTTATTATGAACTATACCGGGCCAGCAGTCGGGACTCACGGAGGTCCAGGTAATTTAGCTATATTCTTTATGGGAAAAGAAAGACAGCAGCATTTAATATAAATTTGGATCAAAAAATCACCTTAAATATAATCAATATATTTGAGGTGATTTTTTGCTACATTTCTTTAAAGATTTATATTTTAAACATTTCCAAGCCCTACTCTGTTGAGATATTTTTTAGCTGTTTCTTCAGCCTTGAACATAAAATCCACGTCAGTAGGAGGATTATTCATCTTGTATCTAGGGAAGTATCTTGATAGATGAAGAGGGATATTTCTGTCTATATTTCCTAAAAACGTAGCAATTTCCTCAATCTCTTCGAGGCTGTCATTCTCGCCGCTTACCACTAGTGTAGTCACTTCTACATGGCAGGACTTAGCAGCGATTTCAATTGTGCTTAGTACAGGTTTTAGGCTGCCGCCGCAAATATCTTTATAGTATCGATTGCTGAAGCTTTTTAAATCTATATTCATTGCATCAACATAAGGAAGAAGGGCTTTTAAGGGTTCCTCGCTTATATAGCCGTTAGTTACTAAAACTACTGCTTTACTTTCATCTGTTTCCTTCAAAAGTTTGGCACAGTCATACACATACTCATACCATATGCTTGGTTCGTTGTAGGTAAAGGCGATTCCTATATTGTCCTCTGTCGTAAGAACAGTTGAGACAAGCTGTTCCTTTGAAACAAATTGGCTGTCAGGTTTATGCTGGGATATACTGTAGTTTTGGCAGAATGAACAGGTAAAATTGCAACCAAAACTCCCTGCAGAAAGAATCCAGGTATTAGGCCTAAAATAATGGAGTGGCTTTTTCTCAATGGGGTCCAGGGCAAGAGAGGTTATTTCACCGTAGTTTAGATTATAAAGTTCACCATCCTCATGAAGCCTGACACTGCATTTTCCAAAGTGTCCATTTTCTATTACACAATTATGAGGACAGAGGTAGCAGTGTATTTTATCTTTTAGCTTTTCATAATACATAGCTTTTACTTTCATAATTTATCATCCTTTAAGCTTATTCTTCCTTATGTCTTATTACCTTAAATTTTTTTATAGTATAAGGCTCGTGCTGTCCTATGCCAGCCTTTTGAAGTGCTATAGAAAGCTGTTCCTCTACTGTATCTACGCCTTCAAGATCAGGCAGCAGCAAGCCTCTTCGTCCTCCGCTTGCAACTATTACTCCGTATTCCTTTGGATTCAGTTCAGTTTTTTCAGCCGGTAAAGGCTCTGTAAGCACATCTACAGAGAAATCTATATTCAAAAGTTCGCTTTCCTGAACCTCACCGAAGCGGGGATCCTCAACACCTGCCTCAATAGCATTTCGTACTATTTCTTCTGCAACAGAATCAGTTGTAGGCAAAAATGTTCCTATACAGCCTCTTAGCTCACCATATTTTTTTAAAGATACAAAAACTCCTCGCTTAGTATTTTTCATTTCCTCAGTTACATAGTTTGGTATATGTTTCATTGGTTTTCCTGTAGTTAGGTAGGTTGTTAGACTTTCTCTTGCAAGTCTAACATAAGGATTGCTTTGACTTAATTTCTTCTGCTGAGCTGCATTTTTAAGCTCTTCTAACTTTTTTAACATTGATTCACTCCCAGAGGCAGAGTGCAGACTCATAACTCCATAGCCAACCCCGAAGGTTCCTTCATAGCTTAAAAGCTCTCCAGTAAACTTTTTACCTTCTAAGGCTCCAAGCATTATTAGTACAGAACGTCTGCCGCATTCCCCAGCACTGCAGACAGTCTCTCTGTCCATATTAAAAAGCCCAAGTACATCTCCTTCCTGAAGCTTAGAAAGAAATTCCCTATCAAACTTTTCCCCATAAGGACTGAAGTCATAAGGTCCTTCTTCCTTAAGCCTGTGAGATAAATCTCCACTAGCTATAAAAATAGCATTTTCATCTAGGTTTTCTACAGCTTTAGCTATCATCATGCCAAACTTGTAAAGCTCCATATCACTAATGGGAGCGTATGTTATATGAACAAGTTTGTAGTTCTTATAGTATTTATCTATAAAATACAGTGGTACTAGAGCTCCATGGTCTATGCTAATAGAAGCGTTATATTGGTTTAAAAGCTCATTAGTAGCCATTACAGCAGGTATATCTTCTTGCATTGAAAGTTCAAATATTCTGCTAGTAAGTGATTTGTTTATATCAATATTAAGTGAAACTTCAGGAACACCAAAGTTTTTTAAACTACCTTTAATTTTATCTTCATATGCAAGTGCAATGGCATCCTGAAACATGGTGCCATGAGGTGTAATTACAATTATTGTGCTTGGAGCCTTTTCAGAGATTTCTTTTCCAAGTTTATTTAAGCTGCTACTTGTTGTACTTATTTTTTCTTCCTCGCCTCTTCCTACTTCAGGAATAACAATAGGAGGATGAGGCATTAAATAAAATCCATTTATGCTCATAAGCATGATCACTTCCTTTCATATAGAATTATTTTTACCTATTAGTGATATTAAAATTATATAAGCAATAAGAAATTTTCTTTCAAAATTTGTCGAAATATAATATAATGTGATTAGATTGTTAAAAATTTATTAAGCCAATGGGAGGAACTATGAAGCTTCAATATAAAATAATGGTTTTTATGACTATTATTCTTACAGTTACTCTAGGTATAGTAAGTTTATTTTCCTACTATGAAATGCAGGAAAATGTTAAGGAGCAAATGAGCAGAAATGTTCAAAACACTGCTGCGGTAATTGCAAGCATGAAAGATATTCAAGAGGCTATTGGAGATCCTAATGGAGCTGATAAGATTCAGGAAACAGTAGAAAGAATAAGACTTAAGACAAAAGTTCAATTTATAACCGTTATGGATATGGATGGGATAAGATACTCTCACCCCTTACCCGAGAAGATAGGTAAAAAATTTACTGGAGATGACGAGGAATCTTGTTTAAAAAATGGACAAACCTATGTAAGTGAAGCACAAGGAAGTCTAGGATATTCGTTAAGAGCATTTACTCCGATATATAAAGAGGGAACACAGGTTGGGGCAGTGTGTGTCGGAATACTTATTGGTGATTTGAATAAAGAATTTTTTAGCTTGCTTAAAAGGTTTATACCTTATATAGGCATAGGACTTTTTATAGGGGTTGTAGGTTCTGTTATCCTGGCCTATAACATTAAGAAAACTATTTTTGGAATGGAACCCAATGAAATTGCTTGGAAACTTAAAACCAAGCAAATGGCAGAAGCTTTGACAGGGTTTAAGGAAGTTGCATGGAACTTAAGAGCTCAGAATCATGAATTTATGAATAAGCTGCAGACTATTTCTGGACTAATTCAGCTTGAGGAGTATAACAAGGCTGTGGAATTTATACAGCATACTTCAAATGTAAGAAATGAGCTTATATGCACTTTAAGCAACAGTATAAAAGTTGCACCTTTAGCTGGACTATTGTTATCCAAGTATAACAAAGCTGCAGAAGCAAAAATCCAGTTTGATATAGATGAAAAATCCTACTTAAGCAGATTGCCTGACCGTATTAACGAAGACGAGTTGATTTGTGTAGTTGGGAATCTTATTGAAAATTCCATAGAGGCTGTTATGGGGAGTTCAGACGGCAAAATTGGTTTTTCTATCGAAGAAATGGATAGTAAAGTTTATATTAAAATTTCAAACAATGGGGCACCAATACCAGAAGAGTTTGGTAAGAAGCTTTTTGAAAGAGGTTCGTCAAGTAAAGAGGGCTTTAGAGGCTTTGGACTTAATAATGTTAAGCAAATAATAGATCAGGTTGGTGGAGAGATAAACTATACAACGGGAAATGAAACAACTTGGTATGTAACTATTTAGAATGGAGGTGTTTTAAATGATAAAGGTCATGCTAATTGAAGATGATCCAATGGTTATGGATATAAATACAAAATTTGTAGGTAAATTAAGCGGCTTCAAGGTTATTCATCGCACTGGAAATGTTGAAGAAGCTAAAGAAAAAATTCAGGAGCTTTCTCCTGATCTAATCTTATTGGATGTATTCCTGCTAAAGGGCAATGGTCTAGAACTTTTAAAATGGATAAGAAGCAAAGAATTAAGTTCAGACGCCATACTCATAACAGCAGACAAAAGCATTGGCGCTGTTCAGGAAGCCTTCAGATACGGTGCTGTAGATTATCTTGTAAAACCCTTCACCTTCGAAAGATTTAAGGAAGCTCTAACACAGTACAAAAAAAGATATGAGAGCATAAACGTGTGTGAGGAAGTGCAGCAGGATACTATAGATAAGTTTATTCTAAGTTCAGTTAAAGAGCCTATGGTTAAGGAGGAAATGAATCTAACTAAAGGTTTAAGTGTGCATACCTATGAGCAGATAATGATGGCAGCGCAAAATAAAAAATCCTTCTTTACTGCGGATGAACTGGCAGATGACCTTGGAATGGCAAGAGTTACAGTAAGAAGATATCTAGACTATATGGTTAAAGAAAACAAGCTGCAGCTAGAGGTTGAGTACGGAAAGATAGGAAGGCCGACACATTTTTATAGAGCTATATGCTAGCAAAACATTTTAAATCATCAGTTGCTGCTTTATCTCGCGGAAGAAAAAGTTAAAAAGTTAAAAAGTTAAGAAGTTAACTTCTTAACTTTTTAACTTTTTGCTCTGTGAAGGAGAAGGCTGCAAGGCCTTTTATTTATAATCACTTCAAGTATTTCGTTGACTTAGAAAAGGATACATAACTTGATTGCATAATTAGTGTATTCTCGTGCCATAGTTGTTCTATTTCAATCCTAACCTTTAATAAGGGTCTTTAAAAAAATATATTCCTATAGCTGCAATCACAGCCAACAGGATTGCAGAGGTTATTACTAGGATTTGATTTTTATTTTTTTTACCGTAGATTATTCCTATAATTGCAGCTATTGTTAAAATAAGACCTAGGGCCATACTTTATCACTCCTTCATTTCAAAATATATTTTTCTATATATTTATTTTGTCTACACTTTATCTAAAACATATACACTCTCATATTATTGATAATTGATACATAAAAAAGCTCAACTAATAATTAAGTTCGTTCACCCATTTTACAAGTTTGAAACAAACCATAATTAAATTATACCATATCTTGTATTTAAAGTATCAGTGTAGCTTATTACACCACAATTACAATGAATAAATTCAGATAATTTTTATGCTGCCAGCTATTACCCACTTAAAGACCATAAAGACCAAAAAGAAATAAAAGACCATAAAATTGATTGTTTGTTAATTAACAAATATACTTTTGGTATAACAACATTGGGAGGGGAAATAGGAATGAAGAAAAAGGTATTATCATTAGTTATGGCAGCATTGATTGCAGCACCTACAGCCATGTTTGCTGGATGCGCAAAGACAGAAAGTGCAGATATAGTTATTATAGGAGCTGGTGGAGCAGGGCTTTCAGCAGCAGTTGAAGCTTATGAAAATGGAACAAAAAAAGTAGTAGTTTTAGAAAAAATGCCTATAGTTGGTGGAAACACTAACAGAGCAACAGGAGGACTAAACGCAGCTGGAACTCCTCAACAAGAAAAGGCTGGAGTAAAAGACAGCGTTGAACTTATGATAGAGGATACTATGAAGGGTGGATACAATAAGAACAACCCTGAATTAGTTAAAGTATTAGCAACAAATGCTAAAGACTCAGTTGCTTGGATAACTAAACTAGGTGGAGACCTAAGCGACGTTGGTAGAATGGCAGGAGCAAGTGTTAACAGAACTCACAGACCAACAGGTGGAGGAGCAGTAGGAGCAGAAATAGTTGCAACTCTTAAGAAGGCTGCTGAGGATAGAAAGATAGATGTAAGACTTTGGAACAAGGCTACAGAAGTTGTTGTTGATAAGGAAGGAAAGGTTTCTGGAGTTAAGGCAACAAACAAAGAAGGAAAAGAATACACAATAAATGCTAAGGCAGTAGTTATAGCAGCAGGTGGGTTCTCAGCTAATGAAAACATGGTTGTTAAGTATGATCCAAACCTTAAAGGATTTGCTACAACTAACCATGCAGGAGCAACCGGAGACGGAATTGATCTTGCTACAAAGCTAGGAGCTAATTTAGTTGATATGAAGGAAATCCAAACACACCCAACAGTTGTGCCAGGTAAGGCTGTAATGGTTACTGAAGCTGTTAGAGGAAATGGAGCAATCCTTATAAATAAAGATGGAAAAAGATTTATAAATGAGCTTGAAACAAGAGACGTAGTTTCAAAGGCTATTCTTTCACAGAAGGATAAAGTTGCTTATCTTTTCTTTGACGATGGTATGAGGAAAAGCTTAAAAGCTACAGAAGAATACTTCAACATGAATTTAGTAACTGAGGCAAACAGTGTTTCAGAGTTAGCAGATAAGCTTAAGATAGATAAAACAGCTTTTGAAGCATCAATAAAAACCTACAACGATGCAGTTGCAGCTAAGAGTGATGCAGAATTTAAGAGAGCAGATATGCCAAGACAACTAAATCAAGGCAAAGTTTATGCAATAGAGGTTACTCCAGCTGTTCACCATACAATGGGTGGAATAGTTATAAACACAAATGCTCAAGTAGTAAATGCTGATGGACAACCTATAAAGGGCCTATTCGCAGCAGGAGAGGTTACTGGAGGGGTTCACGGTGGAAATAGACTAGGTGGAAATGCGCTTGCTGATATAGTTACATTCGGTAGAATAGCAGGAAGAAATGCAGCTGCTTTAGCAAAATAACAATAGCCCCCAATAATTTCATTATAGATAATTGACTAAGCTAATGTACAACTAGCTTAGTCAATACCCCTTATTAAGAATAGAAGGAGAGAAAACGTATGAAAAAAATAGTTAATATATTTGCAGCAGCAGCTTTAACTGCAGTATTATTAGTTGGCTGCAGCAGTGGAAAATATAAAGATGGAACTTATGAAGGTACTGGAAGAGGAGCTTCTTCTGATATAAAGGTTTCTGTACAAGTTGAAAAGGGAAAGATTAAAGATGTTAAGCTTGTAGAACAGAAGGAAACTAAAACTTTAGTTGAAGGTGTCCAACAAAACATGATTCCGGATATAATTAAAAAGCAAGGAACTGATGGAGTTGAGGCTATAAGCGGAGCAACAAATTCCTCAAAGGGAGTTTTAGAAGCTGTTAGCAAGGCTTTAGAGCAAGCAAAAAAATAGCAGGGGTTACTGCTATAGGTAAATTAGATGGAAAAGCAGGGTTTAGTTCCCTGCTTTTTTTTACCCTGAAATCGGTTATAATGGAACTACAAAAAATGTCGAATACAGGGGGCTATTTTATGAAAAGAAAACTTCTTTCAGTTGTAGTGTCAGCAATTATATTATCAAGCACATTTATTCCTACAGCGGCTTTTGCTGCAGAAACTCAAACAACCTATAACGTGGTTTCTGGTGATTCACTTTGGAGGATAGCTGCAGCTTACAAGGTATCAGTTAGTGATTTAAAGAGTTGGAATGGACTTACTTCCGATGTTATTTATGTTGGACAAACTCTAAAGGTTTCCCCAATACATATAGTTCAAGTTGGGGATACTTTATGGCTAATTTCAAGAAAGTATGGGACAACTGTTGATAGCTTAGTGAAGCTTAATAATTTAACTACTACAACCCTAAAGATTGGGCAAGTGATAAAGATAGCTGAAACAGCAGCTCCAATTTCTGTTTCAACAGGAACCATTGAGTATAAAGTGGTTTCAGGAGATAATCTATCAACTCTAGCGAAGAAATATGGTACTACAGTTGAAGATATAATGAAGCTTAATAATTTAACTTCTACAACGATATATGTTGGACAAGTATTGAAGATACAAGGAAGTTTAGTACAGACTCCTGCTCCTGCGCCGGTTCCATCTGCACCAGTTATTGAAACTGTGAACTACAAAGTGGTATCTGGAGATAATCTTTGGACTTTAGCTCAAAAGTATAAGACAACTGTAGATGCAATAATGAAAACAAACATGCTTGTTAAAGATTACGTTATGCCAAATCAAATATTGACTATACCAGTTAACTCAAATGTAGCAACAAAACCAGTAGGTATAACAATGATGACTGCAAGAGTAAATAGCAACTATGGTGATATCTATACTTGGGATAATGCCATGAGACTCTGGACAGTAGGAACAACAGGAACTTTAAGAGACCTTGCAACAGGAAAGACTTTTAACATTAGATACTATGGTGGCTCAAACCACAGTGACATAGTAACATTAACTCAACAGGATACGGATATAATGAAATCTATATACGGAACTTGGTCTTGGAACAATGATCATAAAAGACCAATGGTGTTAACTTTCACTAAGGGTGGAGTAAATTATCAGATGGCAGTAAGCTTAACGGGTATGCCTCATAGTTCCACAGACAATTATACAAACGGCATGGCCGGACATTGTGACCTATATTTTTACAATTCAGTAGGGCATTCAGATCCAGTAATAGATCCAGTTCACCAGGCAAATATATTAAAAGCAAACGGAAGATAATCAAAAACAGGAGGGGACTCCTGTTTTTTGTGTTTTAAAATATAAATTGAAATTTATTAGCCATATAAATTCTTATATTCCTATATTCTTGTATTGTTACCAATGCTGTAGAAATGTATATAAGCACAGTTACTACTTATATTTCATATGATATTTATAGCAACAATTTAATGAAGGGAATATGATATGCCGTGCAGAAACTGTTTAATTAGTATTGTTAATAATTTTTTACCGCCTGAAGCCAGATTGCTTATAAGTAAGGATCAATATAAGAGACCAGCTATATTTTTAAGAGATGTAGATAATGACTATGAAAACGAAGTGATTGCTTTTTATAGCTTAGAGGGAGCAAGATATACTATAGCTCTTAAGAGAGAAGAAAATAACTGGTATGTTTTATCTAATGTAAGTCAAAAATCACGATTGGATTTAGGAAATAAAGCAAGGAATTTATCTTTAGCTCCTGTTAAGGTTATAGGTGGAATTAAATACGGCTACATTGATAATAAAGGCCAATTTGTAATAAAACCTAGGTTCGACTATGCTTTTAACTTCCAGAAGAGTGGTCTTGCTATTGCAGGAGAAAATAATATTTTTGGGCTTATAGATACCAAAGGAAATTATGTACTTAAGCCTAAATATGACAGCATAGACGAATTTTCAGAAGGCAGGGCTATAGTTAGAGACAAGTCGGGTGCTAAGATAATAGATGAGGCTGGAAAAGAAATAACATCAAAGGCCTATAATTATATAGGAAGTTTTAGAAATGGTAGAGCACAATTTGGGGGATTAGGATCTTCAGAAAAATATATTTATGGATATTTAGACAGAATGGGCAATGAAGTAATACCTCAAAAATTTGAAGAGGCTAGCGATTTTATAAATGGAATAGCTTTGGTTAAAATAAATGATAAGCATTATGCTATTATAAATTTAAAGGGCAAGGTGCTTCAAACTTTTAATTATAACTTTGTTGGAAATTTAGGCGACGGATTATTAATCTTCCAAAAAGAGGCTGGTGAAAAATATGGTTATATTGACTTAAGAGGGAACATCGTAATACAGCCTCAATTTGAAGGGACACAAGGTTTTGAGAATGGAAGAGCTGTTATAAATGCTGCAGCTGGTTATAAAACTAAATATGGGCTTATCGATAGGAAGGGAAGTATTGTAATTAAGCCTCTGTATGATAATCTGAATTTGCTTGGAGAAAACAGGGTAAGTGTAGGAAAAGCTACAGACATTGAAAAGCCGTATATGGGTTCAAAGTATGCTGTTGCTGATACAAATGGAACCTTCCTTACAGATTTTATTTATAATAATATAGAAAAATATAATAGAGGCTTAGCTTCTGCCTCAGACAATAAAAATACATTCTTTATTGATAAGAGTGGAAGGATAGTAAAAACAATGCCAATTGTCAGCGGAGGTGGAAGTTTGATAATTCAAGGAGAATTAATAAAGGCTTTTGTGGATAATAGAACATCCTACTATAATATGCAGGGAAAGCTGGTTTGGAAGCAGAATACAACGATTCCTCTCGATAATCAGTATAAAGTAATTGAACAAAAGTTTAATCCTAATAAGGATTATTTGGTGTACTATCCACAAATAGAGGGAATGAAGAACAAAAGGGTACAACTTGATGTAAATAATAAGTTAAAGAAGCTTTCGCAGGTTAAAGACATTCCAGGAAATGTTCAGCTTGAATCAAGCTATTCTGGAGACTTTTCAGTAGAGTTTTTCAAAAAGAACTTGCTTGTTCTCGAATTAAATGGTTATGATTTTCCTTTTGGTGCAGCTCATGGCATGCCTACAAAGGCTTATCCGCATATAGACCTAGTAAGTGGAAGCTTTTATGAGCTTAAAGATTTATTTAAGCTAAACAGTAATTATGTAGAAGTGCTTAGCGATATCGTAGGAAATATGATAAAAACCCAGCCACAGTATGAATACGTATTTCCTGATTCTTATAAAGGCATACAACCCAATCAGCCTTTTTATATAGATGAAAATAATCTATACCTTTATTTTACACCATATGAAATAGCACCTTATGCAGCAGGATTTCCGACGTTTAAAATACCATTTAAAGATATAATGTCAATAATAAACACACAGGGCAGCCTCTGGAAGGCCTTCAATTAAAGACGTATCCCTTGAGATTTTTTATTCTCAAGGGATTTTTTATTGGAAATTGATATAAAGTTTTAGGTGATAATATTTATCATTTACAAATTATGCAGATTGTTTTATTATATTAGTAGCTAAAAAAGTTTAAAAATGATAATAGAGATTTAGAAAGGGCTAAAGATGAACAAGGAATATAGAGTTTTGCTATATTATAAATTTATTAAAATAGAAGATCCCGAGAATTTTGCTAAGGAGCATTTAGAGCTTTGCAAGCAGCTTGGGCTTAAAGGGCGTATTTTAGTAGCAGAAGAAGGCTTGAATGGCACAGTTTCAGGAACTGTAGAGCAAACTAATGCTTATATGGAGAAAGTTCATTCAGACTCAAGGTTTGCTGATATGGTTTTTAAAATTGATGAAGTAGAAGAAAATGCCTTTAAGAAGATGTATGTAAGAAATAGAAAAAGTATTATAACCTTGCTTCCAGAGGATGATATTAGTCCCAATGAAAAGGTAGGTGAATATCTAAAACCAGAGGAATGGTACGAAATGCTTCAAAGGGATGATGTGATAGTAGTTGATGGAAGAAATGACTATGAATATGAACTAGGACACTTCAAAGGTGCTATAAAGCCAGAAGTAAAAAACTTTAAGCAGTTTCCACAATGGATAGCAGAAAACTTGTCTGAATATAAGGATAAGAAAATATTAACCTACTGCACAGGTGGAATTAGATGTGAAAAACTTACTGGAGTATTTTTAAATCAAGGCTTTAATGAGGTGTATCATCTTGAAGGCGGCATAGTGACTTATGGAAAGAATGAGAACACCAAAGGAAGACTTTTTGAGGGTAAGTGCTATGTGTTTGATGAAAGAATTTCTGTGAAAATAAATAACACTGAGGAAGATGTAGTTGTATCGAGGTGCAAGCATTGCGGACAGCCTAGCGATAGATATATAAATTGCACAAATGACGACTGCCACGATCAGCACATCTGCTGTGAAGCTTGTGAGAAGGTGCATGAGGGCTTTTGTTCTGATAAATGTGTTGAACATGTGAAGCTTCATCCTAATAGAGACGCTAGAGTTAGACTTAAGGAAAAGCTAAAAGTTTATGAAAAATATAATCAGAAGCATATAAAGCTTGTGGAGGCTTCCAAGAGATTAGGCAAGCTTCAAGCTTAGAAGGTAAATATATACAAAAGATGTAATCCTTATTAGGTGATTATATCTTTTTATTTTTTACTTCTTATAGTAAAATAGAAATTAGCATTGTTAGAAAAAATTGGCATAGGAGATTTTATATGGGTATAATGAGTCTTTCAGAGATAATGGACAAATCAATTGAGATTTTACGAAAGCATGTGAAAAGCATAGCGTTATTTACTATAGGTTATGGAATTGTAGCTTTTATTTCTGTCCTATTAATTATAATTCTTGGTGTTATAATATCAGCTTTGTTTGCAGGACTGCTTGAAAGCTTTTGGCTTATGGGTATATTTTTAGCTTTCATAGGTATACTAGCTGCAGCTTTTGGTATAAGCCTTTATGCTGGAACTATTAAAATTGTTAGTCAGGAATACACAGGTGAAACAGTTTTTGCCCAAGATGCAATAAAAATTTCCTTTAAGAGCATTTTTAAGGTTTATGGAATAATACTTATTGGGGTATTAATGTTTGTACCAATTGGGGGCATATTTTGGCTTATTGGTAAGTCTGCATTTGGAATATTTGACAAGATGATGTTTAACCTTGATATGTATGCAGGAAGAGGTTTTTTATTTATAATACCACCGCTTATTTTTGTGCTGGCTATAGTCTTTGTGATAATGGCATATGCAACCTGGTTTGACTTTACCCTAAATATTTTAGTAATAGAGAAAAGAGGCATAATTGCTTCTATAAAACGAAGCTTTAGTTTGATTAGAGGCAGCTACTGGAAGGTATTTGGGTATACGCTTTTATTTAGCCTAACTGTATTTGCATTAAGGGCTTCTATTGACACTTTATTAGCAGTGGTTTCAGGATTAGTTTATCTAATTGCCAAGTTTTTAAATATTAGCGAAGATTTTATGACCTTCTTTAGTATAATTTATGGATATGCAAATTGGCCTATAAGCCTTATTACATGGATGGTGATAAGTCCTATATCTATCATAATGATATCTATGCTTTATTTTAATCAAAGATTTAAGAAGGAAGGTTTGGATATAGCCTTAAAACTTAAGGAAATTCAAAAAAATGAGGAAAGGAAGCAAGTAAGTGAAGTTACTGAGTTTAATGATTCCCTCTAAAGATAAGTTTGATGATGCTGTACATGGTATATTAAACCGTACAGAATATGCGCATTTAAAGAATCCTATAAAGGATTTTATAAAAGATATTAAGGATAATCTGTCAAATGCCTTACAAAAGTGGTTTAAGAAGAAGCTTTTAAATATGGATAATCCAGCTAAGGTTTCAGATACACTTTCAACAGTGTTCATGATAATTGGGATATTGGCTATCATGGCTATTATAGTAATTATAATAGTTAAGATTAATAAGACCTTTGAAAGAAAGAAAAGAGTTAAGGAGATACTCGGAGAAAAAATTGACCACAGGACTACACCAGCTACTTTAAGACAAAAGGCTTTAAGCTTTAAGAATACAGGAGATTTAAGACAGGCTGTTCGTTTTGAGTTTATTGCACTTCTGCTTTTAATGCATGAGAAAAATTTAGTTTATCTTGATGAGACTAAAACAAATGAAGAAATATTTAAGTATTTACGAAAGAGTAATTTTGATAGGGCAGATGTATTTAAAAGAATTTCAGATATATTCAATCAAACTTGGTATGGACACAGGCTAGCTGATGAGGAAAGTTATAATCAGTGGAGCGAAGGGGTTGAGCTTTTGTGGAAGAAGGTGATTGAATATGAAGGCTAGAAAAAGCAGAGATTTAATTATATTTTTAATCCTTATTCCAATTTTTCTTTGGGCAGCTTTTTTTGTTTCAAGCAGGATGGAAAATAAGCTTCCAGCTTATTCTGTTATAAACAAATCTTCTATGGGATCTAGTGTGTTTTATGAAACATTAAGGCAGCTAAAGCTTCCAGCAGAAAGAAGTTTGAAACCTGTAATTGAACATGATATAAATACAATTCAAATTGCTGCATCTGGAGGAAGCTTTAATTTGAATAGCGAGGAGCTTAAAACATGGCTTAATCAAGGTGGAACTTTAATACATTTAGCTCCAGAAAGCTTCCGTGTTGTAGAATTTGATTTGAAGCCTGAAATAAGAGGAAAGTTTATAATTTATAAATATGGAAATGGAATAGTAGTAGGATATGATGCTTTTCAAATAACAAATAAACAACTCATGAGCAATACGGCTGGAGCCTATGAATTGCTCGAAGAGATAGGCAAGCAAGGTAATAAAAAGATATATTTTAATGAGTCCCATCTGTATGATAAACCATCAAATAAAACTTTATGGGATTATGTGCCTTTATGGTTAAGGTTTTTAGTATTCCAGATTATATTGAGCCTGGCAGCATTTTTCTACTGCAAGGGCAAGCGTTTTGGAAAGCCTATAGCCTTATATGATGAAGTTGAAAGAACTGAAAATGAATATCTGTACTCAGCCTCTTCTTTATATAGACAGACGAAAGCATACGATTTGATAGCTGATATATACTACAGCAATCTATTAAGGCAACTGAAATCTAATGAAGAAGAATGGATTGAGGAGTGGGAAAGACAGGGGCTTGCAGAACTTAACAAAGCAAAGCAGGTTTATGAATTTATGAAGGATACAAAACTAAAGAAAAAGAATAAAGATTATACAAGAATTATCAGCGTTATTGAGCAGCTTAATAAAGTGTTAAAGAAAAGGAGAGATTTATATTGGAAAACCTTAAGAAAATAAATGATGAGCTTAAAAAAGTTATTGTTGAGCAGGAAGAGCTTATAGAACAGTCAATAATAAGCCTATTAAGCGGAGGGCACGTACTTCTTGAAGGGGTACCAGGACTAGCAAAAACCTTGATGGTTAGAGCACTTGCAAAGACACTTTCATTGGATTTTAAAAGAATTCAATTTACTCCAGACCTTATGCCAGCAGATATAACGGGTACAAGAATTTTTAATCTGCAGACAAGAGAATTTGAACTTAAAAAAGGCCCAGTATTTACAAACTTTATCTTAGCAGATGAAATAAATCGTACACCACCAAAGACACAGGCAGGCCTTTTAGAGGCAATGTCTGAAAACACAGTTTCTATCGATGGAGAGATGCATGAACTGCCTATACCTTATATGGTGTTTGCAACACAAAATCCTTTAGAGTATGAAGGCACTTATCCTCTTCCTGAAGCATTGGTAGACAGGTTTTTAATGAAGATTATTATTGATTACCCCTCTAATAATGCGGAGAAAGAGGTTTTAAAAAGGCATCATGAAGGATTCTCAAGTATTGATTTAGGCAAATGTAATTTAGAAAGAGTATATACCGCAGAGGACATTTTAAGAGCTAGAGAAGAAGTGAAAAAGGTTAAGGTGGAAGAAGCACTGTTGGAATACGTAGTAAACATAGTTTCTGAAACTAGAACTAATCCTACCATTGAAATAGGAAGCTCGCCAAGAGGCTCAATTGCACTGCTCCAGTGCTCTAAGGCTTGTGCTTATTACAATGGAAGAGACTATGTAATACCAGAAGATATTAAGAAAATGGCAATACCTACCTTGAGACATAGAATAACCCTAAAGCCTGAATTAGAGCTTGAAGGGGTGAGGTCCGATGAAGTTATTAGAGATATTTTATCTAAAGTAAAAGTACCAAGATAGAGAGCAGGGTGATAGCTTTGAATATAACCAGAAGGTTTATATATTTACTTTGCTTTGGTATTTTGCTCTTGGTAATTGGGGCTATGTTGAATATCTCCTTTAGTATTTTTATAGTATATAACCTTTTATGTGCTTTGCTGCTTCTAATTGACTATTTTATATCTCCAGGACAAGAGATTCTGCACATAGAGCGAAGAGACAGAGAAGAATTATCTATATACGAAAGAGAAGCTATAGAGTTTGAGGTGTATAACAAAGGTGATAGTATATTTAACATAGAATTAATAGATGAGGTTCCAGAATTTAATTTTGAAACAGGAAATAAGCTTATGAAAGGCTTTGTCAATCCTCATGAGAAGAAATTATTTCAATATTTTGTTACACCTACAAAACGTGGAGCTTATAAATTTGGAAATGTTCATGTGAGATATGAGGGGAAGCTAAAGTTGTGTGCTAAGCAATTTAAGCTGGATTTAGATAAAGAGTATAAGGTTTACCCTAACTTGAAAAATTTGAGAAAGTACAGAATGAGCATAACAAATAACCGCCAGCTAAAGCAGGGTGAAAAAAGTCTTAGAATGCTTGGACGGGGAACTTCCTTTGAGTCTCTCAGAGAGTATGTAGCAGGAGACGAATATAGGAAGATTAACTGGCAGGCAACAGCCAGGGAAAATAAGCCTATTGTAAATCAATACGAGCCAGAAAAAAATCAGCATGTTCACATATTTATAGACACTGGAAGACCTATGAGCTACAGTGTGAGAGGTTACAGAAAGCTGGATTTGGCAGTTAATACCGCTTTAGTGCTTTCTGACATAGTTAATCAAAATGGAGACCAATCAGCTTTGCTTATTTTTAATACAGAAGTAAGCAATATGCTGCCACCAGGAAAGGGAGCAGGACATAGAAATCAAATGCTTGAAGAGCTTTACCACATTGATTATACAAATCAAACCTCAAACTATGAAGAAGCGTTTTATTACTTTAAGAGAAAGGAACGTCATAGAAGTATAGTGTTTCTTTTTACCGACTTTGAGACAGTAGAGGAAGCGGAAAATATGCTTAGGACACTGCCTGTAATAAGCAAAAATAATCTTGTGGTTATTATGCTTATAAGGAATGAAAGCTTGGAAAGTTTAGCTGCACAGAAAATAAAAAACCAGCAGGAGCTTTTTGATAAAGGTGTGGCTTTAGAGCTGCTAAATGAAAGAAAGAAAATAAAAAATCTCTTAAATAGGAGAGGAATTTACTGCTTGGAATGTGAAGCGGAGAAAATAGAAGTTGAGGCAATAAATCAGTACATTAGGATTAAGAATAAGACCTTTATGTAGGTCTAGATTTTTAAATTGTGTTGACTTGTAGAGGGTGAGATCATCTGGAAGCAGTTTGCTTTCACATAAGAAGTCTAGAGCTCCCTTAGTCTGCTTAATGGCTTTAATTATGAAGCTCATCCTCTAAATCAACATTATTTTAAAATAGTGTACTTTACATTATGAATCAACGATATTCTGTTAATTATGTTTTCTTTTAATTAAGTATGGTACAGCAAAATATAGTGATAGTAATACAGCGGTTATAGCTGCAAAAATTAACTTTATTTCCTCGGAAATGTTAAGTGGAGTAAAGAAACCTTCAATAACTCCTGCAATTACGAGCATTAGTATTACTCCTAGAACAAGGGATACAGCTTTTTTTGAAGCATTTATGAGGGAGTGCTTTCTTGTTAGCTCTCCAGGAAGGAACATGCTTTTAGCAATCGTTAAACCAGCTGCACCTGAAATAAAGATAGCAGTTAACTCGATTACTCCATGAGGAAGTATCAAGGACCAGTAATGCTTAGGATTTCCGTACATATACATAAGTGCTGTAAGGGCTCCTAAGAGAGCACCGTTAAAAAACAAGACGTATATAGTACCAAGTCCGAGAGTAATACCAAATACAAAGGCTCTTAGAGATACAGAAATATTGTTAAACATTATATAGCTGGACATTAGAGGATAATTCCACTGACCTCCTCCACCTCCAGCAGTTCCGCTTTTAACTCCTTCTACCATGGCTTCAGGAAGAAACATGTTAGCATTGTCAGGATTAGCAGCAACTAATATTAAACTTAACAACAGTCCAAAAGCAAAAACACCAAAGGAGCTTAACACAAACCATTTTTGCTCCTTTAAAAGCCTTGGGAATTCGTAGCCTACGTACTTGAAAAACTCTCCAGGAGATACTTTTCTTACAGCATAAACATGGCTGTGGCAACTGCTAATAAGAGAGTTTAAATAATTCTCGGTGTTGCTTTTAGGGTAGTGAGTTCTAGCGTAGGCAAGGTGGTGGCTGCACTGTCTAAAGATGCTTAGGAACTTCTTAACTTCATTTGAAGGCAGAGACTTAATGCCTTTTTTATTGATAACAGTAGAGAGACTTTCAAGCTCTCTCCATGTATTTGAATTTGTTTTAATAAATTGTTCTTCTTTCAAAATTTTCACCTCAGATATATTTTAACAAATATAAAGGTAATTGTATATAATTGGATTTTAGGAGGCTAGTATGAAAAAAATAAAAATTACAACTCCGGAAAATATAGAAGTTGAATATACTTTGGCCGACATCGGTTCTAGAACCGCGGCTGTAATTATAGATTCTTTAGTGCAGGGATTATTTATTTTGATTTTAGGAATTGCAATAGTTCTTATAATGGTATACTCACAAGATTTTTGGCAGCGATACTACGGTTGGATCGTTGGAATTTCACTTCTTACTTATGCAATTATTACCTATGGATATTTTATAGCAATGGAACTGAGCATGAATGGGCAGACTTTAGGTAAAAAGGCTATGCACCTTAGAACTATAAGAACTAATGGTCAACCAATAACCTTGAAGCATTCTGCTATACGAAACCTTTTTAGAGTATTTGCAGATATGTTAGGTATTGGAGCAATACTTATATTCTTTAACAAGCAGCATAAAAGACTTGGAGATATGGCAGCATCCACGATTGTGGTTGTAGAAGAGAATAAGAGCAGACCAATAACCTTGGAGGATCTTTATAAAGACAGGGATAACTTGAGTTATTACCTATCTAAAGAAGAACAGGAACTTCTAAGGGATTACTTTAATAGAAAAAGCTCCATGACAGATTACTCAGAATTAAGGGAGGAATTAATAAATTATTTTAGCAAGAAATTTCAAGATTTAGGCCTATCAAA
This sequence comes from Clostridium swellfunianum, assembly GCF_023656515.1. NCBI lineage: Bacteria > Bacillati > Bacillota > Clostridia > Eubacteriales > Clostridiaceae > Clostridium > Clostridium swellfunianum. The sequence continues at coordinate 1,320,865 of NZ_JAMOFV010000006.1, read as the reverse complement.
TCAGTGGGAAGAATTCAAAAATAAATTTTAAAACAGGGGGAAGTAAAGATGGCTGATGTAATATCTAATGTTTATACTTTTTATAACGAGGTATCAATACCAGATAATATGAGAAGGCTTCTAACAGATACAGAAACACCTTTATTTGCAGTAAAAACCTTTAGAGATACTGCTGTATTTACTGACAAAAGAATATTAATTGGTGATAAGCAGGGGATAACCGGGAAGAAAATTGAATATGCCACCATTCCTTATAAATCGATTATCACTTATGCGATTGAAACTGCTGGAACCTTTGATTTGGATGCTGAAATTAAGCTTACCCTTTCAGGTGGCATTAGAATTGAGCTTCAGTTTTTAAAGGATAAGAATATGAATCAACTATTATTTAGAGTTTACGATACAATAACAAAATTTGTGATTGTATAGAATTATATACAGAGAGCAGGCAGATACATATGAAAAGATTATTTGCCTGTTTTTTTGATTAGATATAGATTAACGTTTTTTTGAACTAATTATTATTTCTGTTAAAAAACTCAAACTAGTTCATCTATTTTACGTATATAACATTGAGAGATGTAATTTATAGAGGGATATAATTTTAGGAGGAACGAGATATATGATTAGGTCAAGCTATAAAATAGTTTTAACTATTTTCTCTTTGGCAATATTTTTAACGCTTGGAGCATGCGGCAATAAGCCAGATACAAAAAAGGTTTTTAGCATTGAACATTTTCAAAGTGAAATGAAAGCAAAAAACTATAAGTTTGAAATAAAGGATGTAAATAAGGATTTTCTTCCTACTGAAAGAAAACGAATGATAATTGGCGATAAAGCTATAGATATTTATTTGTTCAACAGCAGCAAGCAAATGGAGAAGGAAGCAGGGCGTATTGATAAATATGGAAGTGGATATAGCAATGGCAGCAAATCAATAAAGGTAGATTGGATTTCAAAACCGCATTTCTTTAAAAAAGGAAGTATTATTGTTCAGTATATTGGTGAGGATAAGAAAATTATTTCTGATTTAAAGGATATACTAGGAGAACAGTTTGCGGGGGATGAATAGATTGAGACATTCCTGTTCACAATAAGGCTAACATAATGTTAGCCTTTTTAGGTGAAGGGAAGGATGACCTATATATAAGAAAGTACTTCATGTTCTAATAATTATTAATTTAATTTTGATAGGAAGTATCCTTTTAGGAAGGATAGTTTTAATCCATAGACTTACAACAGCTGTTACTAAGACACTTTTAGTGCCGCTGTTTATTTCAACGCTTTTTTTCTATATTATAAGGCCGCTTAACAATATATTTATTAAAAAAGGGTTGGGAACTGGCAAAGGGAGTTTGCTAAGCTTGCTTATATCAGGCTTTATTTTAAGTGGACTAGTATACTATTTCAGTCAGTATGCCTATGGACAATTTAAAGATTTAAGAAATAACCTTACTATAACAGTTAAGCAAAACAGTGATATTAAGGGAATTATAAGCTATTTAAATCAGTTTATAAATAGTAATCAATTCTATGCTTTAGCTGTGGATATGACCAAGAACTATATTCAAAAGATAGGACAAAACTTTATGAGAATGGCGGGATACTTTATGAATACTTTTTCAATGGTATTTCTCATAATAGTTATTGTTTTTTACATGCTAAAGGATGGACACAAGTTCAAGAAAAAAACGTTAAGGTTTGTGCCTGAAAAATATAAAAGTGTAGCAGATAAGCTTCTTTCCGAAAGCGATGTAATACTAAGCCATTACGTCACTGGTCAGGCAAAGGTTGCATTATCCTTGAGCCTCATGATTTTTACAGGCTATAAGATTATAGGAATGCCAAATGCTATGATTTTATCAACTATAACTTTCATTCTTGCCTTCATACCTTTTGTAGGATTTTTTATATCTATGATTATTCCTGTAGTAATAGCTTTAGGTATGGGAATATTAATGTTTGCAAAGCTTGTGGTTGTGTTTATAATTGTTCAAACCCTTAAAGGAAGAGTAGTTGTTCCGGCAATCATGGCTAGAAGCATGAAAATACATCCACTCACAGATATCTTTTTAGTTATAGCTGCCATAGCTGCAGGAGGACCTTTTGCTGCTTTTGCAGTGGTACCTATATATGCAATTATAAAAAATGCTGTTATAATTATTAGAGAGAACAAACAAATGTTTGAAAAATAATGTTTCTAATTTTTTACAAGATATAGTATAATAGTATTAGAGTGTGAGATGGTATTTCCTTTACGGGGATACCATTTTGTTTTTGGGGGGAAGATTTTATGATATCAACAGAATTTAAACTTACAATGAGAGATGGGCATGAGAGTCGCATTTTCAAATGGGAGCCGGAAAGTGAAAATAAGATAATTGGTATAATCCAGCTCGTGCATGGTTCCTGTGAGCATTCAAAAAGGTATGAACACTTTGCAGACTTTTTAACTCAGAACGGTTTTTTGGTATATTCCAGCGATTTAAGAGGACATGGACAATCTGTTGAGTGTAAAGATGATTTGGGATATTTTTCTGAAAACAATGGCTGGAGCATGGTCGTAGAAGATATATATGAGTTAACTAAGTATATAAAAGAGCAGCATAAGGAACTTAAACTTGTTATGTTAGGGCATAGTATGGGGTCATTCTTAGCTAGACACTATTCATCAATCCATGGTGAAGAGTTAGACGGACTTATTGTTACAGGAACAGCTCATAACCCAAGAATTATAACAAAGTTTGGGAAGTTTCTTGCTGAAAGAGATATTAAGAAAAATGGGGCAAGAAACAGAAATATGACTTTAAACAGTATGTCCTATGATTCTTTCAGCAATCAATTCAAGCCTATAAGAACAAAACAGGACTGGCTTAGCAGGGATGAGTCCATAGTCGATAAGTATAGATCAGATGAATTGTGCGGTTTTGTGTTTACTTCAAGTGCTTTTAGAGATATGTTTGATGGCTTGCTATTTATAACTGATAGGAAGAATATAAGCAGTACGCCAAAAAACTTGCCTATACTTATTTTGTCAGGAGAAAAAGATCCTGTTGGAAGTAACGGAAAAATGGTTAAGAGAGCTTATAAAGAATATAAAAATGCAGGTATCATAAATGTACAGATGAAACTGTATAAAGACATGAGACATGAAATTTTAAACGAAATTGGAAAGGAAGAGGTTTATCAGGATATTTTAACTTGGATAAAAAACATATAGCCTGTGTGTGGGGAAGGTGAAAATGTGTATGATATAACAATAATAGGTGCAGGGGTAGTAGGTGCATCTATAGCAAGAGAACTTTCAAGGTATTCAATAAGAATATGCTTAATAGAAAAAGAAGAAGATGTTACTACTGGAGCTTCTAAAGCTAACAGCGGTATTGTACATGGAGGCTATTCAGCTAAATATGGAACCTTAAAAGGTGAACTGTGCGGCAAGGGCAACAGGATGTACGAGCAGCTGAACAAGGAATTAAACTTTGGTTTTAGAAGGACAGGGGCGCTAGTGGTTGGTTTTAGTGAAGAGGACAAAACAAAAATAAGACAGCTATATGAAAATGGTTTAAAGTTAGGCAGTGATGATTTAGAAATAATCCATAAAGATAGAATAAAGGAAATAGAACCACATATTAGTGAAGAGGTTACAGCAGCCTTATATTCAAAAAGTGTAGGAGTAACCTCGCCTTATGAGTTTACTATTGCTCTAGTGGAAAATGCTATTATGAATGGTGTGGAGCTTAAGCTTGAAACAGAAGTGACAAGCATAGAAATTAAAGATGAGTACTTTAATATTAAGACTAACAATGGAAATATAGATAGTAAATATGTTATCAATGCAGCAGGGCTATATAGTGATAAAATAGCTCGTATGATTGAAGCTGACAACTTTAAAATATGCCCCAGAAGGGGACAGTATATATTGTTCGGCAAGGATCAAGGGCATTTAGTTAATACTGTTGTGTTCCAGGTACCAACGGAAAAGGGAAAAGGAATACTAGTAACAACAACTTACCATGGGAATTTTATGATAGGGCCAAATGCTGAAGAAATAGATGATAAGGATGATGTTGCTACTACAATAGAAAGTCTTGAGAATGTTATTGAAACAGCAAGAAAATCCATAAAGGATTTTGATATTAGAAGGGCGCTAACTAGTTTCTCAGGAATTAGAGCAGTAAGCAGTACAGGTGATTTTGTTATTGAAGAGAGCAGAGTAAAAGGTTTCATAAATGTAGCAGGAATTGATTCGCCAGGGCTAACCTCAGCACCGGCTATTGCTTTGAAGGTAGTTGATATCGTAAAAGCTTCAGGATTAGAATTAAGGGAAAAGCCTCATTTTAATCCATACAGAAAACCTTTAATAAGAATAAAGGATGAAAGTTTTTATGGTAGGATTGATGACAAAGAGCCTGAAAGGAATATAATATGTCGATGCGAAAAAATAACGGAAGCTGAAATAGTAGATGCACTTCATAGAGGAATACCTATAAAATCAATTGATGCTGTAAAAAGAAGAGTAAGGGCAGGGATGGGAAACTGTCAGGGAAATTTCTGCAGAAACAGGGTAGCAGCAATTATAGCAAGGGAACTTAAGATTCCTATAGATGAAGTTTCTGTTAGAGGAAAGAAAGCATCTGCTGCATCTTTAAGGGCCGATATAAAACTTATTAGAAAATGCAGCAAATAGATAAAATAAACAGGGCTCATACAGTTTAATTAAATGTATGCAGCCCTATTTTAATAGATAATATAACATCATAAAACCTTGAATTAATATACTAGTTATCTTAATCTAAAAATCTTGTTCAAGTCTTACCCAAGTTTCAAAGTCGGAAGGTTTTTTTTCATGTATCAGAAATACTCGTGCACCATGAGAGTATCCTTCTTTACCGTAAGATGCATAGCCAGTGCTGCGTCCATAACCTAGCATAATATTTTGGAACTTCCCAGCATAATCATTTATATGATCATGTCCTACAAATACGCCTTTAACATCTCCTGCTTTTACTAGCTCATCAAAGAGTCCAGAATTAAATTTTGGACTGCACTCTTCTTCGTTTCTCGCACCTAAAGCAGCGCCGCTGTCCCACATAACTTTAAACTCAGGAATAGGTATGTGAAAAAACATCAGTGATGGGATTTGTTTCTTATACTTTTCTTTTAATTGCGCTGAAGTATTTTTATACCAAGCGATTTGAGATTCCTTAATGTATTCAAAGTCATTTTGATCAGGGGAATACTTTCCTGAGTCTATCATATAAACATTAAATCCAGGGGTATCACCCCTTGAGCTTTTAACAAGAAGATTATAGTTGCCTACCCTATCATTATCTATAATCCCCATTTGACTTATATTGTATGGAAAGGACATATATATTTTCAGCATTTCTTCTTTAGTCATTATTTTATGCTCATCATCATGATTACCAAATGCAACAGCCCAAGGAATCTTCCTTTTTTCCATAGGGGCTGCAATGTTAGCAATTGCTGTCTTTACATCAGAAGCAGATCTGCACTTTCCATCTATATTATCACCGGTTAGCACTACCAGATCAGGTTTTTCATAATCCAATATCTTATTCATCAAGCTTATAGTTCTAGGATCAGTCATAGGACCGTCTTGAATATCAGCAAATTGAACTATTTTAAATTTGCCGTCAGTATTAAATTTCAGGTCAGGCTTAAGGATGTTATTAATATCCTTACTATACGCTATAGAAAAGAACAAGCCTAAAGAAATTATTGTTGCAGCTACTATAAACTTTATCTTATGAAGCTTCATATGTGTTGTCCTTTCATTTTATAAGTAGTGTGATTTTATTATTAGAGTTACCATATTTAATGATAAAATTCGTGCATTTAGAAATTAATTGCTCTTTTTCCGCTTGTGTGTTATAAAGAAATAAAAAATAATAGACTACAATAAGGAGAGCAGTATGAACATATTAAGTGCAGAAAATATATGGAAGAGCTATAGCGAAAAACAGCTTTTAAATAATATAAGCCTCGGAATAAATGAAGGAGACAAGATAGGGCTTATCGGTGTTAATGGTACTGGAAAGTCTACTTTCTTAAAGATACTAGCAGGCATAGAATATCCTGATGAGGGAAGAGTGATAGTAGGTAATTCCGTTAAGATAGAATATATGTCCCAAAATCCAGAGTTTGATGCTGAAGCCACAGTACTTCAGCAAGTTTTCAAGGGAAATTCGCCTATAATGAAACTTATAAGCGAATACGAAGAAGCGCTCCAGAATTCTCAGAATAGCGATAAGATAGTGAAACTAACTCATAAAATGGATGAGATGAATGCTTGGAACATCGAGAGTGAGGCCAAGACTGTTTTAACTAAACTTGGAATTTCTGACTTTAGCGCTAAGGTTGGGAGTTTGTCAGGAGGACAAAGAAAGAGAATAGCTTTAGCTTCTGCTCTTATCAATCCGTCAGACCTATTAATATTGGATGAGCCAACTAACCATCTTGATAATGATACAATAGATTGGCTTGAGCAGTACCTTAACAAAAGAAGAGGCGCTGTACTTATGATAACCCACGATAGATATTTTTTAGACAGAATTGTAAATGAAATAATTGAGTTAGACAGGGGCAGCCTGTATCTATATAAGGGAAACTATAGTACCTTCCTTGAAAAAAAGGCAGAAAGAGAGGAACTTGAGGCGGCAACAGAAAAGAAGCTTCAAGGTCTGTTTAGAAAAGAACTTGCTTGGATCAAAAGAGGAGCAAAAGCTAGAACAACTAAGCAAAAGGCTAGAATTGATAGATTTGAAAACCTGAGTGAGCAGCTGGTTGGTGTGGCAGATGAGAAGTTTGAAATTTCAGTAGGAAGCAGCAGGCTTGGCAGGAAGGTAGTTGAGCTTGAACATATTAGTAAGTCCTTTGGAGATAAAAAGGTTATTAATGATTTTAGCTATATAGTTTTAAGAAATGATAGGGTAGGTATAGTTGGTCCAAATGGAAGCGGTAAGTCTACATTAATGAATATAATTGCAGGCATCGTTAAACAGGACAGCGGAGTTGTGGATATTGGTGAAACAGTTAAAATAGGTTATTACTCTCAGGAAACTCATCATATGGATGAAAATATGAGAGCAATTGAATATATAAAGGAATCAGCCGAATATATTGAAAATGCGGAAGGCTATAAAATAACAGCCTCACAGATGATGGAGAGATTTTTGTTTCCTGGTTCCCTTCAGTGGACTCCTATATCTAAGCTTTCAGGTGGTGAAAGAAGAAGGTTATATCTATTAAGAGTTCTTATGGAAGCACCAAATGTACTATTGCTTGATGAACCTACAAATGACTTGGATATAGAAACTCTTACAATATTAGAAGACTATTTAGAGGATTTTCCCGGAGCAGTAATATCTGTTTCCCATGATAGATATTTTTTAGACAGAATGGCTGAAAAAATATTTCTTTTTGAAGGTGAGGGAAAGATAAAGCAGTATACAGGAAATTACACAGATTTTAAGGAAGTAAATGAAGCTGAAGCAGAAACTAATAACAGGTCAGTGGATAAAAGTAAGGATGCTGTGAACAAAAGTTTGGAAGCTGTGGATAAAAAGAAAGAAAAACCTTTAAAGTTTTCTTTTAAGGAGCAAAAGGAATATGCTGAGATAGATTCAGTTGTTGCTGATTTGGAAAGCAGAATAGAAGAAAGTGAAGTAAAGATTAGCAGTGCTTCTACAGATTACACCTTGCTTCAAGAGCTTTTAGCTGAGAAAGAAGATTTAGAAAAGCAGCTAGAGGAAAAAATGGAAAGATGGGTTTATTTAAATGAGTTAGCAGAAAGAATTGAAAAAGAAAAGGAGAATAAATGAGTAGAAAAGCTAAGCATTTAATTATAATATCCTTCGATGGATTATCTAGCTTGGATTTTGATTATATAAAGGAGCTTCAAAACTTTAAAGAGTACCTTAAAGAAGCTTCCTATTGTAAAAATGTATATAGTGTGTATCCAACGGTTACTTACGCTGCACATGCAACTATAGTTACGGGTAAGTATCCTAAAAATCACGGTATTGTTAATAATACCTTGCTGCAGCCGGAAAGAGAGTCTCCAGACTGGCACTGGCAGAGAAAATATATTAAGGGTGAAACCTTTTATGATGCTGCAATTAAAAAAGGTATGAAGGTTGCAGCACTTTTGTGGCCAGTTACAGCTAAGTCAAAAATTCAGTACAATATGCCTGAGATATTTGCAAACAGACCATGGCAAAATCAAGTTATGATTTCACTTTTTAACGGAAGCCCTATTTATCAGCTGGAGCTTAACAAGAGATTTGGTCATATAAAGAGAGGCTTAAAGCAGCCTTACCTGGATGACTTTGTTCATCAGTCTATGTTGTATACAATTAAGGAAAAGAAACCTGATATTACAATGGTTCACTATGTTGATTTAGATTCTATGAGGCATTATCATGGCTTTAATTCAAAAGAAGCAATGCAGGCGTTAAATAGGCATGATAATAGGCTTGGAGAAATTATTGAGACTCTTAAAAAATGCAATATGTATGAAGAAAGTACAGTAATAGTACTAGGAGACCACAGTAGCTTGGATGAGAATAAAATTATATGTTTAAATGTACTTTTAAAAGATAATGGATATATAAAAGTTAATTCTAGTGGGAAAATAACTAACTATAGAGCTGTAGTTAAAAGCTGTGATGGATCTGCTTATGTATACTTGAAAGATAAAAACGATGATATGCTAAAAGAAGAAGTATATTCTCTTATAGATAATTTTAATAAGAGGTATGACTGTCTAGAATCAATCTATACTGCACATGATGCGGAAAAGCTAGGGGCTGATCCAAGCTGCACCTTTATGCTGGAAGCAAACCAGGGATATTATTTTACAGACGAGTTTCAGGGGGATGCAATAAAAGAACTTAATACTGAAGAAATCGGTCGTAAGCCTCATAGAACTAGAGCTACTCATGGCTACTCACCTTTTAAGAAAAATTATGCAACTGTATTTATGGCATCAGGCAAAGGAATAAGGCAAGGCGAAATAATAAAGGAAATGAGTCTAGTGGACGAGGCGCCAACAATTGCGGAGCTTTTAGGAGTAGAGCTTGAACATACAGATGGAACAATTGTTAAACAATTCTTAAAATAAATTAATGAAATATTAATTATCAGCTGTTATAATATAGGTACAAGCATTTGTATAATAATATAAAGACTCGCCAGTTTCATATCTAAAAAGGAATACAAGGGGGATTATATGTTTAAGCTTACCAAAACGGAGAAGAGTTGGGCGCTTTATGACTGGGCTAACTCAGCCTATTCAATGACAGTTACTACTGCAATACTGCCTCTATACTTTAAATCTGTGTTTAACAATGCAGGTGGTGCACCAGAGGTATCTACGGCTTATTGGGGGTATGCAAGTTCTATTGCAACTTTATTCCTCGCAATAATTGGCCCTATACTGGGAACAGTTGCTGACTATAAGGGCTATAAGAAGAAGTTTTTTAACATATTTTTTATAATGGGAATAATAGCAACAGCAATGCTTGCTTTAGTACCAGATGCTAGTTGGGTAATGCTTTTAGTTTTATATATTTTATCCTCTATAGGCTTTTCGGGAGCTAATGTCTTCTATGATGCTTTCTTGGTAGATGTCACAACTGAAGAAAGAATGGATAAGGTTTCAACCTGGGGATTTGGACTTGGTTATATAGGCAGTACAATACCTTTCATTATAAGCATGGCAATAGTAATGCTTGCAGGAATTAAGACACTTCCCATATCAGTTCCAACAGCAAGTAAAATTGCCTTTGTTATAACCGCTGTTTGGTGGCTGGTGTTTACAATACCTATGCTTAAAGGAGTTCACCAGGTTCATGGAATTGATGTTGAACCAAATCCAATATTTAATAGCTTTAAAAGAATAGGAAAGACCTTCAAGAATATTAAGCAGCATAGAAAGGTTTTCTTATTCTTACTGGCATACTTTTTCTATATAGATGGTGTTGACACTATAATAAAGATGGCAAGTTCTTATGGTTCAGATTTAGGTGTAGACTCAAACACGCTGCTTATAGTCTTGCTTGTAACTCAATTTGTAGCTTTTCCTTTTGCAATACTTTACGGAAGGCTTGCTGAAAAATATAAAGCAAAGACAATGCTATTTGTAGGAATAATAATTTATACACTTATTTGTATCTATGGATATTTCCTAAAAACTAAGCTGGATTTTTGGATACTTGCTATGCTCGTTGGAACCTCTCAGGGTGGCATACAAGCATTAAGTCGTTCCTACTTTGGGAAGCTTGTTCCTAAGGAAAATTCTAATGAGTTCTTTGGCTTCTATAATATCTTTGGGAAATTTGCAGCTGTTTTTGGACCGCTGCTTATGGGTATAACAACTCAGATTACAGGAAAGAGCAATAATGGAGTGTTAAGTATAATTGTTCTATTTATAGTTGGGGGAATAATTTTAACTAGAGTACCTGATAATAATGAGATGGATGTTAAAGAGAAAGCTTTTTTAAATAAATAATACAAATGTAAAAGCCTTTCAGCGAAATTAAAATTTCGCTGAAAGGCTTTTCTTACTTTAATACATATACATTAACATGTTTTACTGCCCAATTGAGAGCTTCTCTTTTAGTATCAAAGAATACATCTATAGTATTTCCAATAATAGCTGAGCCGGTATCTGCAGCAATGGCAAAGCCATAACCTTGTACAAAAAGCTTTGTGCCATAAGGAATAACACTTGGATCAACTGCTATTGTACTGTAGCCTTCTGGGTTTCTAACAGCTTTGCGACCTGTAGCAGTATAAGCCGTTGTCCTGCCACCAGTTGGAGAGTAAGCTGTCGCTCTAGCCTTTATAACCTTTGAGTAAGGCATAGGATCTCCACCTCTTGATACAGGCATTAGCGGATAAGTTCCTTGAACTATAATTTTTTCTTTAGGCTGCTTAGAAACTATTTGATTCACTACATCTCTAAGTACTTCTTTTCCATTCTCATATGTAACCTTGAAGGTTGTTTTCTTTTCGCCTTCTTTTCCTTCTTGAACAATCTTTTTCTGAGTATTTGCTAAGCTGCTGTTGGTTTTTACAACAGTGCTGAAATCTATGGCTTCAGTTTCTGTAAGTTCTTTTACTTCTACTTTTACTATGCCAAGTTTCATGCCCTCAGTTAATTTTGTTTCTTTAGGCAGGCTTAGTTTATCTATCTCGTTTAGTGATATGCCTTCTGCCTTAAGCATGGAGTCTATATCCTCCTCGGCAGATAATATATCTTTTTCTTCATTGGCTACCTGAACAGTAATATTAACTGCACGTTTTATTGTTACAGTTGACTTATTTACAACCTTTGAATCTATAGAAGGCTCAATTTTATCCTTAGGACCTACAACGATGTTTTTTTCAGCTAAGGCTTTGTCTAAACTGTTTTTAAAAGTTATAAGCTTAGTCTGATTACCATCGATTACTACAGTAATCGTTTTTATATTCATGTAAATTACTGTAATTAATCCCGCTGCAATTAAGATTGATATTATAAAAGTTATGGTTTTCTTGTTTTTGACTTTTGTTAGAAAGTTTTGAATCGAAGTAATGATAATCCCTCCATTCTTTATTTTACTATTAGCAGTAAATATATGTAAAATAATAACCTCTTTTTTTTATTTTGTCAAATTTGACGTAGTTAAAGCTTTTACATTTATAAAAATAAGATATAATTAAAATGATATAAACAATGATAAGATAAAATCTATATGTGAATTGGGGGAAAAAAAGTGACGTTAATAAGCTTTTTAAAGTTCGTTGAGATTCAAACAAAGGTTGCAAGTGTAATCCCATTTGCAATAGGGACACTTTATGCAGTATACAGATATGGCAGCTTTAAGTCAAGTAATTTTATAATTATGTTTATTTCTTTGATCTGCTTTGACATGGCAACTACAGCAATAAATAATTATATAGATTTTAAGAAAGCTATAAAAAAAGAAGGTTTTGGTTATGAACATCATAATGCAATGGTTAAGCATGGAATCAGAGAGAAAACAGCTTTAGGAATAATATTTACACTTATAACGGTCGCGTCAACCTTAGGCCTTATTCTCACAGTAAGAACCAGTACGGTGGTACTATTGATTGGTATGCTTTCTTTTGCAGTAGGTATCTTTTATACCTTCGGACCTTTACCAATATCCCGTATGCCATTAGGTGAAGCTTTTTCAGGATTCTTCATGGGTTTTATAATACTATTTTTAGCTATCTTTATACATGTATATGATAAAAATATTGCAAGTTTAACCTACTCATATGATATTCTGAGTTTAAACATTAATATTTTAGAGATATTTAGAATATTTCTTATATCAATACCTACCGTAGGTGCAATAGCAAATATAATGCTTGCTAATAACACCTGCGATTTAGAAGATGATATAGCAAATCAGAGGTTTACCCTGGTGTACTATATTGGTAAGAAGAATTCATTAAAGCTTTTTGCATTTTTATACTATATAGGTTATGCAGCTATAATAGCTGCAGTTATTTTAAGGATTGCCCCTTTAACATTGCTGCTAGCTTTATTAACCTTGATACCTGTTTATAAAAATATAAAGACCTTCAGGAGCAAGCCAGTCAAAGCTGAGACCTTTATTCTTTCAGTGAAAAATATGGTACTTATGAATGTTGGTCAAGTTATAGCATTAGCAATTGCTTTAGTTTTTAAGTAAAAAGTGGAAGGAGAATACTAATGAACTTAAAGGAATCAGAAAAGATTTGCCCCATTTGCGGAAAAGATAATAACTGCCAGCATGGTCAAGATAATTGCTGGTGCAATAGCGTTAAGGTACCAAAGCATGTATTAGATTTAGTTCCAGAGGACAAAAAAGGAAAGGCCTGTATATGCAAAACATGTATTGAGAAATACCAATAGAATGAGTATGACAAAGGAGCAGGTTTAGCTGCTCCTTTTAATATTTTAGCTATTAACTTAATTTCTATAGAGATTATTTGAGAGAACATGCAATCTTTACTGCTTCTTCTGCAGATATGCCTCCCTCTATTGTATAAAGGTCATCATCTAAAAACCACCTAAGTTCGGTATTTCTATAATTACTTTCTTCAATTGATTTTATATATCCAACTGTTCCATTAATTTTAGTTTGGTCATATCCATCAAAGTTTTTCCAAGTTGATTTTTTTTCAATATTTATTATAAAACCGTTATTTTCAATGCTAAAATGAAGCCATAAGCTTTTTCTATTTTCATTGTTATAGATTATTCCTTGAATAACTCCAAGAACTGCATCTTTAGGAAGATAGGAAGGAACTACAGTAATATCGTTTAAAAACTGTTTTGCCTCTTCCATGGATTTTAATTCATAGGAAACTGTTGATTTTAAAGGATTTATTGATTGTCCTTCTGGCAAAGTTGATAGAGTGGAATTTTCAACAGTATTCATTACGCTTGGATTTTGCAGATTATTAGGAGATAGGACTTTGGAGGAATATTTCCATATTGAAGTACCTATTAATAGAATTGCTACGCAAGCTGCAGCAAAAAGAGGAGCTAATATAAAGTTATTTCTTCTCTTACGGATATTATATAGGGTTTTCTGTTTTAATTCCTTGCTAACATTTATATCCTTCATTATTTCATCAGCTAAGTTCCTAAAATCTTTTAGATTACTCAAAATACTCAATCCTCCCTTTCAGCTTATTCCTAAGAATGTCTCTAGCTCTATGGAGCCTGCTTCTAACTGTACCTTCAGCTATACCTAAAATACTACTTATCTCGTTAGTATCAAAGTCCTCATAATAATAAAGTATCACCACATCCTTTAGAGTGGAACGGAGCGATACGACTTCATCAAAGACCATTCTATTTTCTAAAAGCCTAAGTGCAGTTGGTTCTGGATTATCTTCGTCTTTATTCATAGGTATAACATCACCTGCAAGAAATACCCTTTTTAACCATGAACCTCTTAAAATATCCTTGCACACATTTATTGTAATCCTCATAATCCATGTTTTTTCACTGCTATGCCCTTTAAAGCTGCCATATTTTGTGTAAACTTTCATGAAGACTTCCTGCAAGGCATCCTCTGCTCTTTGAACATCTTTTAAGTATAAATAAGAAATCCTTAGAACATCGTTGCCATAAATATCTATCATCCTTTCAATTTCCGCATCCAAATTTAACTCATTACATTTTATCTTTTCATTCTTTGCCGTATGAGGATTCATGTATTCACCTCCAGTTGGTGTTTTATATAAGTCTTTGTATTATTAATTTTTTAATTGTTAAATCACTTATTTAGACGTAAGCTTCTCATAGAATGTTTCAATTTTTACAATAAAACATCATGAAATTACATAGGATACATGTAATTTCATGATGTTCTCATATTAATTAAGAATAATTTTTGTATTAGTAAATACAAACTAGCTTCATGCTTTTTTAGTTCGGATTTTAATAGCTATTAATATGATAGCAGCAAGTACTGGAATAACAAATATTAGTAGACCGTTAACATTAAAGCTATCTGTTTTATCAGGAATAGCTTCATTTTTCAGCTTCATATCATTCATCAATACAGCTTGCTCGCCTTTAACAACTTTTACAATATCATCTCCAAATATCTTATACAAATAGTCTGCGTTTTCCTTGTTGAAAGGCGTGATGCCGATTTCAACATATCCGTTAGCCTGGCCAGTATGAGTAACCTTAAAACCCTTTTGTTTAATTTCTCCAGCATGTTCTTCGAAGATATACTTATCAATTTGGCTTTGTTTTTCAAGGAGAAGCTTCTCATTGCCAGCGTTTTGAACTTGAACTTTAGCCTCGGGTGTGTTACTGGATTTTGCAAAGGCAGCTTCAGGAATACCTGCAACTAAGAAAACTCCTAATAAAGTAGCACAGGCTAGGATAAACTTAACTCCTAATAATTTTTTTGTCATTGATATTACCTCCTAAATACTAATTTTTTCGTTAGAGTTTAAATCAATCTTATGAAAATAAGCGTTTGATTAAACTCTTACTTATTAGACGAGAGAAATAAGGTATGCGCTCCAAGTTTTGTTATAAAAAATTCTTAAATTAGTATTTTATTGTTTTTATTTATAGTTTTTACAGATTTATATGCTTAAAAAATCAGCCTGTAGTATAATATTTCCTTGTGTATATCGGAATACTATACTATAATAGTATAATTGACGTTGAAAGAGGGATAATGAATGGAAAATGTAAAATTTAATGAATTAGGACTTAATGATAAAGTGCTAAGGGCAATAGATGATTTAGGGTTTGAAGAGCCATCTAGAATACAAGCAGAAGTAATACCTGTTTTACTTGAAGGCTATGATGCTATCGGTCAAGCGCAAACAGGTACTGGAAAGACACTTGCTTTTGGAGCGCCTATATTAAGCAAGTTTGAAAGAAGCGAGAATAATAAGATTCACACTATAATACTTGCTCCGACAAGAGAGCTTGCAATTCAAGTTAACGATGAATTAGTGCGTATAGCTAAGTATTCAAGAGTAAGAATGCTTCCAGTTTACGGAGGTCAGCCTATAGACAGACAAATAAGAGCTCTTAAAAGCGGAATAGACATAGTTGTGGGAACTCCAGGCAGAGTGCTTGATTTAATAAGAAGAGATTTAATCGACTTAAGCTATATTAAGTTCCTTGTGCTTGATGAAGCAGATGAAATGCTTAATATGGGCTTTATAGATGACATAGAGGAAATTCTTAAGAATGCTAGCAAAGAAAGACAAACAATGCTTTTCTCTGCAACTATGCCAGACGAAATAAAAAAGCTTACTAGAAGATATTTAAAGGAAGACAGCAAGCATATTTCAATAATAAAAAATACTATGACTGTTTCTACAGTAAGCCAATATTATTATGAAATAAAGCAAAAGGATCGTTTTGAATCTTTCTGTAGAATAATCGATGTTGATGAGCCAGCCTCAGCTATAATCTTCTGTAAAACTAAAAGGGGTGTAGATGAGCTTGTTGAAGCAATGCAGGCAAGAGGCTACAGCGTTGAAGGAATGCATGGAGACATGAACCAAAATCAAAGAATGAACACCCTTAGAAAGTTTAAGGAAGGTAATCTTGAATTCTTAGTTGCTACAGATGTTGCTGCAAGAGGAATAGATGTTGAGAATGTTACTCATGTTATTAATTATGATCTTCCACAAGAAATTGAATCCTATGTTCATAGAATAGGAAGAACAGGAAGAGCTAACAGAGAAGGCATAGCTTATACTCTTGTTACTCCAAGAGAATACATGACACTTAAGCAGATTGAAAAGGTAACAAAGAGCAAGATAAAGAGAAAAGAAATACCAACAATTGATGATATATTCCAAGCTAAGTTTAAAAATATCTTAGGAAGAGTTAGAGAAACTCTAGAGCAGGAAGAATACAAGAGATTCGTACCATTAGCAGCTGAGCTAGATGACGAATTTAACCTTGTAGACGTAGCTGCAGCCTTAATGAATATTGTTTATAACAAAGAAGTAAGCTTTGATTATACTGAAAATTCAATAGGAGTTACTGCTGGCCGCATAAGACTATTTATGACTGTTGGAAGAATGGATAGACTAAATCCTAAAATGCTGCTTCAATTCCTTAATGAAACTGCCAAGGTTGACAGAGAGGATATCGGAGATATTGATATTCTTGAGAAGTTTACTTTTGTTGATGTAAGTGAAAGAGTAGCAGATACAATATTAAAGCGCTGCACAGGCAGAAAGCTTTGTGGAAGAAAAGTTAATATTGAAATTTCAAAGCCAAAAAAGTAATAAGTAAACTCTGAGGTATATACTTCAGAGTTTTTTATATAAAAAATACTTGCTTAACTAAGCTAAGCAAGTATTTTTTATTAAAAGGCAATAACTATGCCGCCGTCATCGGCGTATGTAGAACTTAGTCCTTTTGTTTCAACAATTACTATATCCTTAAAGTTATATCTTTTCATAACTTCTTCTTTAAATTCGATAGCTCTTTCTAAACAGTTGCAATGAGCTATGCCCAAAACTTTTTCTTCAAAATTCTTGCCTTCTTCGCCTATAACGTCTATAAGTCTGTTAAAAGCTTTTTTATAGCCTCTTACCTTTTCAAAAAGCTTTATGTTTCCCTCATCGCCGCACATTATTGGTTTGATAGAAAGCATCGAAGCTACCTTAGCAATTATAGGGTTTAATCTTCCAGCTTTAGCTAGGTGCTCAAGGCTTTCAAGAAGGAAGAAGGTTTTCATTTCTTTTATAAATTTTGTGACCTTTTCAACTATCTCTGTTTCAGATAAATTAAGCTTAGTAAGTTCACTTATTTTTAGAGATACAACAACTTCTCCAGCTGAAGCACTAAAGCTGTCAAACACGTGAATAAATTTGTTTCCAACCTCATCTAAGAACATATCCTTAGCTAAAACTGCACTGTTATAAGAACCGCTTAAAAAATTGGACAGTGTAACTACAAAAATACTTTCAGGTCCTTTATATCTTTCCATATAATCATTAGGTGAAGGGCAAGCCGTCTTTGGCGGAGTCTCACATTCACCCATTGCTTTTACATATTGTCTTACGTCTAGGCTTTCATCATCAACATAGCTTTTATCGCCTAATTCTAAAATTAAAGGAGCTATTTCAACATTCATTTGTTTTTTCATTTCATCAGATAAATCACAACTGCTGTCTGCTACTATTTTTATTGCCATATGTATTCCCCCTTATATTGCTGGGTTTTAAATTATTAGTACTGCTCATTGTACTTCTATAATAAAGAGAAATAATCAGTATTTATTATATCTCTTTAAGGTTTATTTTATTAATATAATTGAACTATATCATATATTTGAGGGTTATACTAGTCATATTTATACCAAAGCTTACTCAATCTATAAAAAGTAGCACACTCAATAAATGAGTATGCTGACAAAGGATTATTTTTTAAATTCTACTATGGCTTTAAACAAATCGCCATCAATTTCAATATTAAGCTTGCCATTGTGAAGATCGACAATGCTCTTTGCAATAGCAAGTCCAAGCCCTGATCCTTCAGTTGCTCTAGAGGCATCTCCGCGCTTGAAACGATCAAATATTTCAACTACATCAAAGTCCATCTCATAGGCTGATATATTTTTTATTGTTATGGTGACGTGGTTTTCAGTCTCAACTAAATCAATGTAAACTCTCGTGTTTACTTGAGAGTATTTTAATGTATTTCCAATAAGATTTTCAAAAACTCTCCAAATCTTTTTTCCATCTAGATTTGCGTAAACCTTATGATGAGGTATATTTACTTTAAAGCCTAAAGCAGAAGTTTTTATTTTTTCATCAAATTCAGCAAGAGATTGTGTTAAAAGTTGAGCAACATCTACTTTTTCAATATTAAGCTCTACAGAACCTGAAGCCATTTTTGATGCTTCGAATAAGTCTTCTATCAGTACCTTCAGTCTTTGTGTCTTTCTATCTAATACACCGATATAGTCTTTCATTTCTTCTTTAGTTAGTTCCCCACGTTTTAATAAATCTACATAGTTTATTATGGAGGTGAGAGGTGTCTTTAAATCATGAGATACATTTGTTATTAGCTCAGATTTTAGTCTGTCACTTTTCATTTGGTTTTCTACAGCTTTACTGATGCCCAATTTCATATTGTTAATATTGTGAGCAAGTCTTGAAAAGCTGTTGTTTCCCTTTTCCTTTATTGAAAAACTCAAATTCCCTGCAACTATTTCACCTGTTCCTGCAACTATTTTATTTAATAATGAAGATTGCTTGATAATATAAGCAGTAAACAGAGCTATATAAAAAAGAAGGCAAATAACAAATAAATCTTGGTCTCCGCCAGTAATGGACATGGTAATAGCAAAGGTTGCTGAAATAACAATAATAATAGTTGTAATAAAAACAAAACTTCTAAGCAGTAAACTTTTATCTTTTAAACCTTTGTTAAACAAGATTTTTAGTTTATAGGCAGCTCCTCCAGCAAGAAGAGGTTTTAGTCTTTTCTTATTTTTAAGTATATCTATTAGTTCTGGTAAAGAAAGATAAAAATAGAATAAAAGAATGACTTTTAAAGTAAGCGTAAGTAATATACTTAGATTTAATTGATTACCGTAAAATAGAGTTCCGTCTTCTAAAAACCCTGGGATAAAAAGTAAGGCTATAACAAAAGCAATAAATTTTACGTCAAAGGGTATTTTTTTATATAAAGCTTGTATAGATGAGATAGGCTCAGTGACAGCAAGGTTACTTTTTAGAGATAATGTCAATAAAATGATACCTAGTGGTAATGTAAGAGCTAAAATCATGAGTTCAGTTATTGCTCGGAATCTATTTTCATCAAAACTTCTGGATAGTGAAAGATGAGTTCCACCATAAGGAACAATAATGTAACCTTCATAGCCTAAATCTAAAAAAGGGTGGTTATAGATTTCTTGCTTAGAAGATGTAAGAGGTAGATTTATTGTGTACATAGCATTGTTTTTTATATATTCCTTAAAGTCGTTTATATTTGGCAAATTAGTATATATGGTATTAGTTACAGAGTCTTTAAGGTAATATCGCAAATCAGTTTTTGCTTCAAATCTCTTTTTAAGTTTGGAATAATAGTCACTGCTTCTATCGATAAGTTCCTTCTTAAAATCCTCTTCAGTTTTATTATATTCTTTTTTTATATCCTCTAATTTTTTCTTTTTTTCTTCCTCTAGCTTTGCAAGTTTATCCTTGTTTCCTGAACTCTCAGCCGCCTCAATTTGTAAGCTGTAAAAATTTTCTGCTTCCTGTATAGCTTCCTTAAGCTTAGTATCTTGATAAAGGATGGATGACTTTAGTTCTTCCTTACTGATTTTTTCATCTGCTGGCTTACTCAAGTAGTCCTTATAATTAATGTTGTATTCCATGAATAAGGACATAAACTCCACTAGATTATTTTTAAAGTCTTCACTTTTAAAGTAGGCCTGACTTCCTAAAAATTGAACATCGTTTTTAAAGTTTTTCAGAGCTAGGACTGAAAGAGAAAGCATATATAAAGACAAAATAAATGAAACAACTTTTAAACTATTATTTTTCAATCTTATATCCAATACCCCACACCACCTTTAAATATTTTGGTTCCTTTGGATTTATTTCGATTTTTTCTCTAATTCTTCGGATATGCACTGCTACAGTATTTTCTGCATTGTAGCAAGGCTCTCGCCAAACTCTTTCATAAATCTCTTCAATAGAAAACACTCTACCTTTATTAATTAGAAGCAGTTCTAAAATTTTATATTCGATAGGAGTCAGTCTTACTTCATCACCATCGACGCTTACAA
Organism: Clostridium swellfunianum; assembly: GCF_023656515.1. Lineage (NCBI taxonomy): Bacteria > Bacillati > Bacillota > Clostridia > Eubacteriales > Clostridiaceae > Clostridium > Clostridium swellfunianum. The sequence continues at coordinate 1,300,532 of NZ_JAMOFV010000006.1, read as the reverse complement.
GCTTAGTTTCCTGATTAAGAACAAGACCATTAACAGAAAGCTCGTTATTATTTGTTTTAAAGTTTCCTAAATTCATATATCTCCTAAGTTGAGATTTTACCCTTGCCACGAGCTCCATAGGGTTAAAGGGCTTGGTTATATAATCATCTGCACCCACATTAAGACCTAATATTTTATCTGTGTCTTCGGACTTAGCAGATAAAATTATTATAGGAAGATTTTTCTTTTCCCTTATTTTAAAAGTGGCTTTGATGCCGTCCATACGAGGCATCATAATATCCATAAGAATTAAATGAACATCATTTTCCTCAAGCAGCATTAAAGCATCAATGCCATCCTTAGCTTTTAACACACTTATATCTTCATTCTTTAGATATATTTCTATAGCATCTCTAATTTCGTCTTCATCATCAACAACTAAAACATTATATTTACCCATAAGTCCCCCGCCTTTCCTTTAAGATTATACCACCTTCTCATGTGATTTTTTAGTTACATATTTATTATAGAAGTTATTTATTACGATTCAGTATTTAAATTTCTTACAAATTTATTAAGAATGTAGTTTTAAACGAAAAAGGGCAGTTCAGTTGAACTACCCTTTAAGCAATTAATATTTAATTTTTTAGGAACGTCTTAACTTTAGCTGCAAAGTCGTTGAAGGTTTTATCATCATAGTCTGTAGGAACCTCAATATAATTTGGGGTAATTCCTTTTGAGGCAAGCATAGCAAATATTTCTTCCATTAAAATTCCTCTTCTATCAGAGATACTGCAGGTTGGACTATGATTAATTCCTATGATGCCACAAAACTCATAGCCATTCTCCATGTATATTAGTAAATCCTCCAATATAGGTTCAAAAAGTTTCTTGCAAAGCTCTCTGAATTCAGCAGTATCATACTCCTCCTTATTCATTGGCTTTCTTGTGATTCCTAGATATCTAAATTCAGGACAAGGAAGTTGAATTATTCCTACTCCACTATCTATTATATCCTTTGCAAAGCTAAAGGCCCCTCTTGCTCTATCAAGGGGTTCCACTACGCTATTTTGATTAAAAATACAGTGACTTGTTAATAATATTTTTTTGCTTCTCATTATAAACCTCCATTAAAAGTAAAGGACAGAGTAGTTTTTAAAACTATCTATCCTCTTAAGCTATGCTGAAAGATCAGCCCTATTTTTGTATTGAACGGGCACATACTTCATTGCTAAAAGTACCAAAAGACATGAGCCTATCTTATCGATAAAATTTCCTGTAATTCTAGGAATAAAGGCGGCTGTGAAGATTTTCATGCCGGATTTTTGAAGAAATAAAGTAAAATAATCATTTACAGAGCCTGTCAATCCACCAAAGAAACCTACCGTAATTAGTGTCCCTAAAATAGGACAAACTATTGAGAGTATTAAGCCTGAAGCTATGGCATTAACTACGTTAAATTTAAACTTTCTTGCCATATACCCAACAATTAAGCCCACTGCTGCATTAATAATAAAGTAAGGAATATCCTTTGGGCTGCCAGAAAGTATAGGAGTAAGAATATTAGTTAAGCTGCCTACAGTTGCTGCCTGCCAAGGGCCAAATAAAACTGCAATAAAAATTGTTCCTATAGTATCTAAAAATAAAAGTGGAATATTTAGTCTCGTTACAACTGTGCCAAGAACTATATTCATAGCAATAGCCATAGCACCCATAGATAGTAAAAATACTTTTTTGTTATTCATCGTAAACCCCCTTGTATTATTGTTAAGCTCGTAAAGGCTATTAACCTTATCGCTCTTAAGAGTATATATCAATATTTATTCTAAGAGGGGCTGCACAATAAGTAAAATAGATAATTTCTATATTTGACAACCTAGGTATTAATAATATTAATACAGCTTTTAAAATTTCTAGAAAATTATGAATAACTCATTGTATTGTACAAGCTACTATGGTACAATATGGAATAGAATTAAATATATAGAAAAGAGCAAATTCTCTGAAAGGGGAAGACGCAAAGCCACGGGTCTAAGGACAAGCAATTGTCTATGACGGCCGGGTTGCCTATGGAAGTATATCTAAGAGTGATAGGCATGCGTTCTATTACTTTTTTTGCACTTCGGGCACTCTATAAGTTTAATTTAAAATTTATACTTATATTGTACGGGAGGGTATACTCATGAAAAAACTTTTAAGTGGAATTACTACAATGATGCTGGTAATTGGTTTGTTCACAACAGGTGTACAAGCTAAGGAGCTAAACACACAAGAACTTAAACAGATGATTGAACAGACTAACAAGGAAATCTACGAATTAATTAATGAGGCAGATGATAAAGGGGATGCTCTTGTTATAAGCTATGAAGCCAACAAGATAAGTGAAAAACAGCTAAATCATAAATTGGACCAGATTATCGGGCAATTAATAGATTTCACAAGCAATAAAACAGAGAAGGTTATAAAAGAGGCTGCTAAAAATGGAGTTGAATTGGAAGCTCAATGGATTGAAGTTGAGATTGGTGGAAGAACTGTACTGGTAGATCCTTTAATTACTGGTGGATTTTAAATTAATATTATAATAGATTTTAGGAGATTATAAAAACTTAAATTAGTAGTTATAGTCTCTTTTAATTTTATAATTATGGAAAACCCTTGAAAGGAAAATTAAAAGTAGGTAGAATTAAATAAGAATATGTAATATTAGTGTTGAAATAGAGGTTGAAGCATTATGGGTTTATATTTAGGAAAAAGTGATAGTTGTATAGAAAGAGTTGAGAAAAAAGTAGAGAAACTAAGTCTCCTAGCCAGGGGTGATGGGATTGAAATAATGAAGGAAGTAGTGCAGCCTAATGTAATATTTCATGTTGCCCCAGGAATTGATGAAGGACTAATGGAGTTTTTTTATATTATTAGCGGAACAGTGGTTTGTGAAAAAGGAGAAGAAACTATAACTTTAGGTGCAGGAGAATACTTTTATGTTAAAGACTTGAAGGAATCGGTATACCTTAAGACTATAACTGAGGTGTCTATGCTTTATGTAGCAAATCAGCCAGTTTTCCATTTTCTTAGTGACGTAATAAAAAATATTACTGAAATGAGGCAACAGGTTGAAAAAAAGGATATGTATACTCATGATCACGGCTTAAGACTTGAAGGTTATGCTATAAGGATTGGGCAGAAACTAAATATGACTAAAGCAAGATTGTTAAATTTAGGCTATGCGGCAGGCTTTCACGACTTAGGAAAGATAAATGTACCAGATGAAGTCTTGAAGAAGCCAGGTAAGCTTACTAACGAAGAGTTTGAATATATTAAAAAGCATCCAGCTGATGGTGCAGTTATAATTGAAAACACTTTCATAAAGGATTGTGCTATGGCAATCCTGCAGCATCATGAGAGATTGGACGGCAGCGGATATCCTAATAAATTAAAAGGTGATGAAATTTCTTTAGAGGGAAAAATAATCGCTGTAGTTGATACCTACGATGCAATGACGTCTGATAGGCCATATAGAAAAGGTATGGATCCTAAAGTTGCCTTTGCAGAGATAAAAAGCTTAGTAGGGAAGCATTATGATGAGAAAATAGTAGCCTGCTTTGAAGAGGTTTTAAAGGAAGAAGGATTATTATAATATTTAAAGGCTTAGGTAGAATATATAATACCTAGGTCTTTATATTTTATAAGATTGTATGAGGTAAAAAATATGAAAGTAATAGAGAGCTTTATTATGTCAAAAACGGGCGTTCTTGAACAGTGCGAAGACAAGATATTTATAAGTAATGATTTTTTAGCAGTGATAGATGGCGCAACTAGCAAGTCAAGCTTTAGGTGGAATGGAAAAACCTCGGGAGCAATTGCAGGTGAGATTATAGGTGATACCTTAAAACAGTCAGAATGTGATATAACCTTGGATTTATTAATTTTCAGAATAAATAATGCCATTAAAGATATATATGAAGAATCAAAGGGAATTAATTATTTTATTAATAATCCAGTAGATAGAATTACAGCGTGTATGATTATATACAGTAAATTTCATAATCAGATTTGGATTATTGGAGATTGTAAGTGCAGCATTAATAGTGTTCAATACGAAAATGTAAAAAAAGTAGATACAATACTGGCAGAAGCAAGAGCTTTGTTTATAGAGCTTCAGTTGCTAAGGGGAAAGAGCATTGAAGAGCTTATAGCCGAAGATTTGGGAAGAGGTTTTATAATGAATTTATTGAAGGAGCAGTATATACTTCAAAACAATTCCTTAAGTCAATATTCTTATGGGGTTATAGATGGTTTTGAGATTAACTCTGAAAGCATTAAAATTATTGATGGTATAGAAAAAAGTAGTATGATAATTTTAGCATCTGATGGATATTTTTCTTTAAAGGAAGACTTATTTCAAACAGAACAACATCTAAAAGCTGTACTTGCTGAAGACCCGCTTCTTATAGGAAAGTATAAATCTACAAAGGGTTTAGTAAAGGGAAATGTTTCTTTTGACGACAGAGCTCTAATTCGATTTATAACCTAGAAACTGGATTTGGAGAATTTTTAGAAGTCTTAGTATAAGAAATTTTAAGGATTTCTTAATGGATTAAAATCTAAAACAAGAATATAATACATTTATGCCCCTGTATTGGATATGCGGGGCTTTTTATTTGAAAGAGTTTAAAAATAATAAATATTTGTTAATTTAATTTTATAGTTAATTTTGCAGTAGATAATTTGTTAAAATAAATTATAATATAGTTAACTTACTAATTTATTTATTACGGAGAGGCGATTATGAAATTATGTTCAATATGCAATAAAAATATAGCTACAATTTTTACAGCTAAAATGGTGGAAGGCAAAACAGAAACTGTTGGAGTATGCCTGCCTTGTGCAAAGAAGATGGGACTTCCTGTTATAGATCAGCTTATGCAGCAGACAGGAATGAGTCCTGAAGAAGTTGAAAATCTTACAGATCAGATGAATGATATGATGAAGGACATGAACTTTGATGAACTTGGGAAAAGCGATATGTTTATGAACCTTATGAGTGGATCTTTTCCAGAATCTATGGATTTCAACAAAGAAGAACACAAAAAAGAAGCTGCCTTTGATACTAATACAAAAGATAAGGAAAAAGATAAAGACAAAGACGGTAAGAAGAAAGCAAAGAGAAAGTATCTAGATACCTATGGCATTAATTTAACTGATAAAGCTGCAGAAAAGAGAGTGGATAAGGTTATTGGAAGACATAGGGAAATAGACAGGGTTATACAAATTTTAAATAGAAGAACTAAGAATAATCCTATATTGATAGGTGAGCCTGGTGTTGGTAAAACAGCTATTGCTGAAGGTTTAGCCGTTAGAATTGCTGAAAAGGAAGTACCTGCAAAGCTTTTTGATGCCGAAGTATATTTACTGGATTTAACTGCCGTAGTTGCTGGAACTCAATTCAGAGGACAGTTTGAAGGTAGAATGAAGTCCATAATAGATGAAGCAAAGGAAAACGGAAATATAATACTAGTTATAGATGAGGTTCATAACATAATTGGAGCTGGTGAAGCTCAAGGTGGTGCTATGAATGCTGCAAACATCCTTAAGCCAGCCTTGGCTCGAGGTGAAATTCAGGTTATAGGTGCTACAACCATTGAAGAATACAGGAAGCATATAGAAAAGGATTCAGCTCTTGAAAGGCGTTTTCAACCTGTAATTGTAGAAGAACCAACTATTGAAGATACAATTGAAATTTTAAAAGGTATAAGACACTATTACGAGGATTATCATAAGGTTCAAATATCAGATGAAGTAATAACAGCAGCTGCAACACTTTCTGAAAGATATATTACAGATAGATTTTTGCCAGATAAGGCAATAGACGTTATAGATGAAGCCAGCTCTAGAGCAAATCTTAAAAATAAGGGCTTAGTAGAACTTAAAGCTTTAAGAGAAGAATATAAAGTTTTAGAAGAAAAAATTAAAGAAGCTGCTGAAAACACTGATTATGAAAAAGCTGCTCAGTATCGAGTTGAAGAGTTCAGATTACTGGATAAGATTTCTAAGCTCGAGAAAGAAACAAGTGAAGTAAAGCTTTCAGCTGAAGATATAGCATATGTGATAGAAGCGTGGACAAAGATACCTGTAAAGAGCATAACTGAAGAAGAAGCTCAAAAGCTGTTGCAATTAGAAGAGAGACTTCACAGAAGAGTAATTGGACAGCATGAAGCTATAGTTGGTCTTTCCAGGGCTATAAGAAGAAATAGATTAGGATTTAGAAAAAAGAGAAAACCAGCATCCTTCATATTTGTTGGCCCAACAGGAGTAGGTAAGACTGAGCTTGCTAGAGCACTTGCTGATGAACTCTTCGGAAGTGAAGATGCACTTATAAGAATAGATATGTCGGAATACATGGAGAAGCATACAGTTTCCAAGCTTATTGGAGCGCCTCCAGGATATGTAGGATATGATGAGGGCGGACAATTAACAGAAAAGATTAGAAGAAGGCCATATTCGGTAATCTTAATGGACGAAATAGAAAAGGCTCATCCAGACGTATTTAATATGCTGCTTCAAATTCTTGAGGATGGAAGGCTTACTGACAGTCAAGGAAGAACTGTTTACTTTGAAAATACAGTTATAATAATGACTTCTAATGCGGGAACTAACTTTAAAGGCAATAACATTGGTTTTGCTCAGGCAAACTACAATGCTTTAGAAAATAAGGTTAAGGAAGCTTTGAAGGAATTCTTTAGACCAGAGTTTTTGAATAGGGTTGATGAAACTATAGTATTTAAGCCTTTAACTAAAGATGAACTTATTAAGATAGTAGATTTAATGCTTAAAGAAGTTCAAGAGGAAGTAAGAGAAAGAAATATTACCCTTGATATAACTGAGGAAGCTAAAGAATTTATCCTTAAGGAAGGATATGATGAAAAATACGGGGCAAGGCCACTTAGAAGAGCTATACAAAAGTATGTGGAGGATGAGATTTCTGAAGCTTACCTTCACAAGAGATTCCATGAAGGTTCAAATATAAAAATATCTTTACAGAATGGGAGCATTGTTTTAGAATAGAAAAAGCTATATACTATATGATATGGGTATTTTCATAAATAGAATCGAGGGATGAAATTGGAGCAACACAAAGAAGATAAATTAAAATTGTATGGGTTTAATAACTTAACAAAGTCATTGAGCTTTAATATCTATGATATCTGTTATACGAAGACTGAAGAGGATAGAAAAAAATATATTGATTATATCGATGAACAGTATAACTCTGAGAGACTTACGAAGATTTTATCAGATGTTACAGAAACTATTGGAGCCAGTGTGCTAAATATTGCAAAGCAGGATTATGACCCACAAGGCGCAAGTGTTACTCTTTTAATTTCTGAGGAAGAAGTGCCTCTATACGTGCTTGATCCATCCTGTAATAGAGGAATTCTAACTCCTGTTCGTGAAAATATTGTTGGACATTTGGATAAGAGTCATGTGACAGTTCATACTTACCCTGAAAGTCATCCGCAAAATGATATTAGTACTTTTAGAGTTGATATTGATGTTTCAACTTGTGGAACAATATCGCCCCTTAAGGCGTTGAATTATTTAATTGACAGCTTTGACTCAGATATTATAACAATTGATTATAGAGTTAGAGGATTTACAAGAGATATTCATGGTTATAAGCATTTTATAGATCACGATATAAATTCCATACAAAATTTTATTGATAAGAAGACTATCGAAAGATACAATCTTATCGACATGAATATATATCAGTCAAGCATCTTCCATACAAAGATGAGAGTGAAGGATATAGACCTTCCAAATTATCTTTTTGAAATAAAAGAAGAAGATTTAAGCGAAGCTGAAAGAAAAGAAATAATTAAGAAGATTGATAGAGAAATGACAGAAATATTTTTTGGTATCAATGTGCCTAATGTTTAATGATAGACCTCATGCCTAATCTTAGGTGTGAGGTTTTATTTTTATTTAGACAAAACTATACTGATAGTATATAAATTTGAAAGGTTGTGGTTATAATGTTGTTTAGTAAGGTTTCGATGAGGGAATAAATATAGAGATTAGTTTAGTTTTGCAGCGCTCCCTCGCATAGGAATATAACAATATAAAAACATAAGAATATAAGAATACAACAATATAAGAATATAACAATATAAGAATATAACAATATAACTTGTTATCTAGATAACAAGTTGAGCGAGGAGAAAATATGGAGAATAAAGTTAAGGTTATTCAGACCGAGAAGTCCTGGATGGAGAGCAACGCCATAGAGCAGCTTGAAAAAGTTTCTGAACTTAAGGGCGTTATTAAAGCTGTTGGATTTCCAGATCTTCATTTTGGAAAAACTCCTGTTGGGGCAAGTTTAGTTACAACTGATATAATATACCCTCATTTGGTTGGTAATGATGTTGGCTGTGGGATGGCATTATTTAGCACAGGTATAAATAAGGGTAAATTTAAATTTGATAAGGTTAGAGGAAAGCTTCAAAGGCTGGAAGGACTTGAAAATGTAGATATATCTCACTTGCTTGAGCAGGTAGAGCTTCCGATGAAGGAAGCGCTTGGAACAATCGGAGGAGGTAATCACTTTGCTGAGTTTCAGCAGGTAGATAAGATATATGATGAGGCTGCTCTAAAAGAGATAGGCTTAAACAAAAGTGAAATATATCTTTTAGTTCACAGCGGTTCAACAGGCTATGGAGAATATATTTTAAGAAAATATATAGATAAGTATTCTTGCCAGAATGGGCTTAGAGAAAACAGCGAAGGCTATAAGGAATACTTTGAAGAGCATGATAAGGCTGTTAATTTTGGAAAAACAAACAGAGAAATGATTGCTTACAGGCTTTTAACTACTATAGGTGCAAAAGACAGCAATAAGCTTTTAGACAGTACTCATAACAGCATAGCTATAAAAGAGCATGAGGGAAAAAGATTATATGTTCACAGAAAGGGAGCTGCTCCAGCTGATATTGGCTATATCATAATTGCTGGTACTAGAGGATCCAATTCCTATATAGTTAAGCCAAAAGCAAATAATTTAGAGTATGCTTACTCAGTTGCTCATGGAGCAGGTAGACGATGGAATCGTTTTTCCTGCAAGGAAAGACTTGAAACTGTATACCCGGATAAATCAAAAAGAGAAAAGCTTTTAGGAAGCAATTTAATTTACAATGATAGAAGAGTACTATATGAAGAGGCTCCTGAAGCCTATAAGAGCATAGATAAAGTAATTGAAGATATGCTCGGCGAGGATATGATAGAGCTTGTGGCTTCGTTAAAACCACTAATAACTTACAAAGCATAAGGTAAAGCTCGGCAGTTTTTGCCGAGCTTTAAACAATATTTTTCAAAATTCTCGTATTTTAGAGCAAAGATATGAGAATTTTTGTTTAAAAATTTAAAATATTGCAGTATAATTAGAGATAATATTTATTTTATATCAGAATCGGGTGATGTAATTGTATTTTCAAACTCCAGGCGAAAAAATTAAAGAGATAAGAAAGCTTCTTGGGATTAGACAAAGTGACCTAGAAAATATAGGTGTTACACGTAATTTCATAAGCATGGTAGAAGGTAACAGGAGGAGGCTGGGAGAAGAACAAGCTAGGGTTATGTTTCAGATATTCTTGAAAAAAGCAGATGAATTGGGATTAACGCTTGACATAGATTGCGATTATCTGTCTACAAGCCCTAAAAAAGCAGCGTTAATCTATTGCAGTAAAAAATTATTAGAGGATTTATCTAATGATGAAATTGACTATATTTTAAAAATATCCTTAGAATATAGTTTGCATCAAATTCAGGCAGAAGCTTATATTTTAAAAGCAAATAGAGTATTTGACAAGGGAATATATAAAGAAGCCTTTGTATACTACTATAACGCTCTTGATTTATATAATGAAATAAAAGAGCATGATAAGAATGCTTTTCTGTATAACAAGCTTGGAAAATGCAAGGGAAACACCTTGGATTATTTAGAAGCCTTAAAGTACTTTGAAAAGTCGTATCAAAATGCTTTAGATATAGGCGACATAAGCACTCAAAACAATTCTCTCTACAACATTGCTCTCTGTAATAAAAAGCTAGGTAATATAGAAAATGCACTTAAATCCATTAATGAAGTTATTGATGTGTTTTACAAGGAAAATGACTTTACAAATTTTATTAGCGCGATAATAATAAAAGCAAATTGTCTTCTTGCAATAAAAGAGTATCAACAGGCTATAGATTTGTATAATGAGATTATTCCTGTATTTACAGATGAAACCCATTGTCTTTTAGGTTATGTATATCATAACTTAGGGCTCATATATTTAGAAAAGGGTATGCTTGAAGAAGCTTTGCTATGCTATAATCGGGCAATTACTATAAGAGAACTATCTAATCCATCAAAGTTAGCACGTACTCAGATTGAAAAAGCAAAAGTATTTATGAAATTTAAAATGTATGAACAGGCTACTAACATGACAAAAAATGCAATAGAAACGGCCAAGCAGTATAATGATACAGAATTTATAATAGACGGATATTATCAGCTGGAGAAAATTTATGATGAGACAAATAGATTAGACTTGATGGAAGAGGTTTATCTAAATTTAATAGAGCTATTAGAAGGTATCGACAAAAAAGATGATAAGATAAAAATATATATTAAATTATCATTACTAACTAAATATGACCCCTATAAGTATGAGGAATACTTAAAAAAAGCAGTAGATTTATAATATCCTAAATATATATATTTATAAATCGTGTTTACAAAATTTATTTGTTATGGCAAAGTATAGGTATAATTTATTTTAAGTGGGGTGGGATACAAATGAAAAAAAGAGTCTATAAGTTTTTAATTTTGTTATCTGCTTTAATGGTGTTATCTGCTAGTTTTATAGCATCTACTAATAAGGATGATGATCCTCCTTTTATTGGACAAGAAACAGTAAACAACACAATAAACATTTAAAATAAACAAGTTCTAGATGACAATACAATAATCAAAAAAGGATGCCTCAAAATGATTTTTTATATCAATTTGAGGCATCTTGTTTTCATTATAAATAAGTCATAAAAACAGAGAAAAGTAGAAATAAATAGGCTAATTTATTATTAGAGCTTTTCTAGAGTCATATAAGTATGTCTGTATATATTATTTTCATCAACAAGTCCTTCGTAGGAATCAACAATCTTCCAGTCCTTCATATCAAACTGAGGCATATAAGTATCTCCTTGAAAGTGGTGATGAAGAACGGTCAGATATATTCTTTTAGTGTAAGGAAGAAGTATGCTAAAAAGTTTTCCTCCGCCTATAACAAAAAATTCTTCCTCACTATCAATATAAGGCTTTAAAGATTCAATGCTGTGAATAACCTCAACCTGTCCGTTGTCTATCTTAAAGTCTTTGTTTTGGGTTAACACTATATGTTTTCTTCCAGGAAGTATCCTTGGAAGGGATTCGAAAGTTTTTCTGCCCATTATCATTGTTTTGCTACCAGATAAGGTTATTTCCTTAAATTTTTTCAAATCCTCGGGCAAGTGCCAAGGGAGAGTTCCGTCCTTACCTATAATATGATTTTCTGACATTGCTACGACAAAGCTTAACATTTCTTATCACTCCAAATAAATTAATTTTTTAGCGGCAGCACTAGGCTTATCTTAGTTCCCCAGCCAAGCTTGCTCTGAACCTCAATATTTCCTTTGTGTTTTAAGATAATCCACTTGGCTATAGATAGGCCAAGCCCAGTCCCACCTGTTTCCTTTGTTCTCGATTTATCTGCACGATAAAATCGGTCAAAAATATGAGAAAGATCTTCTTTTGATATACCTGAGCCTGTATCTTCAATTTCAATAATAAGATTTTTATTTTTACTGAAGGAATTTATTTTTATAACTCCGCCTTCTTCAGTATATTTGATACTATTGTCTATAAATATTCTTAGAGCTTCCTTAAGCAGATTTCTGTCCCCGCTTATGGTTAGTGGTTCATTATATTTGTTAAGTATTTGATGCTTGCTGTCAATCATCTTTGTTTCTTTTACTACTTCATCAATAAGCTCATTTATGTTGAAATCTACTATTTCAACCTTTTGGGTGCTTTTATCACTTCTAGCTAGAAACAAAAGCTGCTCAACTAATTTTTTCATGCTTTCTGCTTCAGATTTTATAGCAGTAATAGATTCTTCAAGCACAGCTTTATCTTCTTTTCCCCATCTATCCAAAAGGTTTGCATAGCCTTGAATAACGGCTATAGGAGTTCTGAGCTCATGAGAAGCATCAGATACAAATTGATTTTGAAGCTCATAGGATATCTGAAGCCTATCCAGCATATCATTAAAAGTCTTTGACAGGTCTTTAAGTTCATCCTTGGAGCCGCTTACGTCTAGCCTTGTATTCAAATCCTTAGCAGATATGTTTTTGACTGTTTCGGTCATCTTCCTAACAGGCAGCAAAAGTCTTCGGCTAACTCTTGAGCCTATTGGCAGCATCATAAATAGGAGAACTATATCGGACAATATTATAAATAGGGCAATAGCAGCAATATAGTTTGTTATTTCTATTGTATTATTAGAAAATTGAAGATATAAAAGATTTTGGTCTACCCTAAAATCTACTACCTGTTGTCTTAAAAAGTATACAAATACACCTGCAACAGCTATATTTGAAAGGAGAAGTAAAGAAGAAAAAATAAAGGCATAAAAGGTTGTTATCTTAAAGCTTATAGAAAAACGCAGTCGGTCGTTAATATAGTTAAAAAGCTTTGATATTAGCCTAGGTAAAATAACAATCAGCAGCTTAATGCCTTTAAAAATTGTCATTAATAAAAAACCAACTGGATTGTTAGTTTCATTTTTTTTATTCATACTTTATCATGTATCCCACCCCTCTAATGGTGTGAATAAATTTTTTGTTATACTTGTCATCTATTTTACTTCTTAAATATCTAACATAAACATCTACTACATTAGTATCACCAAAATAGTCGAAGCCCCAAACAGTTTCTAGAATTTTATCTCTTGAAAGTACTATATTTTTATTTTCAAGCAAGTACTTTAATAAATCAAATTCTCTTTTAGTTAAATCAATAGCATTATCATCATAGCTAATAGTGTATTTTTCTAAATCTACAACAAGCTTTTCAAGCTGTAGAGTTTTTGAAGAAACAGCTTCAACTCGTTTTCTCTTTAAAGCAACTCTAATTCTAGCTAATAGTTCTTCAATTGCAAAAGGTTTTGTTACATAGTCGTCTGCACCGTTATCAAGGCCCATAACTTTATCCATAATATCATCCTTGGCTGTCAGCATAATAACTGGTATCTCGGAATGTTGTCTAAGCCTTCTTAAAACTTCCATACCGTTTAATGAAGGCAGCATTACATCAAGAATTATTAAATCAAAATTTCCTTCAAGTACTTTTTGAAGTCCTTCTCTGCCATCATGGGCTTGTTCAACCTCATAGCCTTCATATTTAAGCTCTAGCTCCACAAAGCGAGCTATCTTAACTTCATCCTCAATAATAAGTATTTTATAACCTGGCATTTCATAAATCCCCTTTGTATTTGTTATAGCTTAATTATAGCCAATATTTAATATTTTGTAATTAACTATCTGAGGAAAAGCATTAGACACTGCTTCTTGTAGCTCTGCTATAAATTTTGGTCATTGAGTAGTTGTATATTTTTTCAGTGTTTTATTTTCATTGTAACAAGGAGAAATTAGGGAACAGTTAAACAGAAATTAAAATTTGATTAGAAAACTAAAGAAGGAGTTCTATTAAAAACTCCTTCTAAAAAACTTTTTATTAGATTTAAAATACCCAATTGCCATTTCTAAATATTGGCTCTACTTTTCCATCAGCTGTTTCGCCATCAATACTTAAATCTGGTGAACCAACCATGAAATCAACATGAGTTAAACTCATATTAGCTCCATGTTCTATTAGTTCCTCACTGCTCATCTCAGCTCCGCCTTCAAGGTTTGTAGGATAAGCCTTTCCTAAAGCAAAGTGGCAGGACGCATTTTCATCAAACAAGGTGTTGAAGAAAATAATATTGGTATTTGAGATTGGTGAGTCAAATGGAACTAAAGCAACTTCACCTAAGTAATGTGAACCTTCATCAGTTTCGATAAGTTTCTTTAATGTTTCATAGCCTTGCTCTGCTGAGAAATCAACTATCTTTCCATTTTCAAACTTAAGAGTAAAGTTATCTATTAGGTTTCCACTGTAGTTTAATGGTTTTGTACTCTTAACGGTGCCGTTAACTCCATCCTTCTTAGGCATTGTAAATACTTCTTCTGTTGGCATATTAGCTACAAAATATGTACCCTTGCCTTCAACTGTTGAACCCCCGCCTGCCCAAACATGTTTCTCAACAAGTTCTACAGTTAAATCAGTTACAGCAGATTTGTAATGGAGTTTTTTAAATCTCTTTTCATTTAAGTAATCAAGCTTCTTGTTTAGATTGTCAGTATGTTCCTTCCAAGCAGCAACAGGGTCTTCTCTATCAACTCTTGTAGCCTTAAAAATGTTGTCCCAAAGCTTTTCCATGCTTTCTTCTTCGTTTAAGCCAGGGAATACTTTATCAGCCCACTCTTTAGTAGGCACTGCGATTACGCACCATGGAGCCTTATCAGCCATAACATAATTCCTATAGCCCTCTAGCGCTTTTGAAGCAGTCTTATTTGCTGTAGAGATTCTTTCAGGGTCAACTCCTTTAAATAAATCAGGGTTTGAACCTGTTATGCTTATAAAACCTGCTCCGCCCTTAGCCATTTCTTCAAGACCTTCAGCTCTCCACATTGGATATTCTGTAAAAGCTTCATCAGGAGCATTCATGTACTTAATTTTTGCAAGCTGCTCATCAGCCCATTCAACATGAACATTTTTAGCACCAGCTTCATAAGCTTTTTTAGCTGCTGCTCTAACAAATTCAGCAGCTGTAATAGGTGCATTTATTACAAGAGTCTGTCCCTTTTGAATGTTTATGCCTATTCTAACTGCCAAGTCTGCATATTTTTCTAGATTTTTATTAAAATTACTCATAAAATTAACCTCCATTTAGCAATATATATTATTTTATCATTATTCAGAAATTTAATGAAGGTAAATTTTAGCTTTATTTTTTTGGATTTTTAATATGAATACAAACTATTCTTTGCAAGTATAATAAATTGTTAAGCTGTTTTTTTAGGTGTAAAATATATGTGGGGAATTAATTTGAAAGGGGGCTGAAAATGGTTAAGAGATGGATATTCAAAGAATTTTTTAGAGACAATCTATTAAAATACATAATAGGTATAGCAGCGCTTGTATCCTCAAGCTTGCTGCAGCTTACCTTGCCAAAACTTCTAGGTTATATAACAGATAGTTTAAAGGATAAATCACATAGCTATAACACTATAATGTGGCTATCTGCTGGCATGCTTGGCATAGCTGCAATACTTTTCTGCTTAAAGTTCATGTTTAGGTATTTTCTCATGGGAAGAGCTAGAGATCTTGAGTGTTTTTTAAGAGCAAAGCTTTTTTCACATCTTCAAACACTTCCGCCAAAATTCTATAATAATAAAAAAACTGGAGAGCTTATGGCTTACGCAACTAATGACTTGAACGCTATAAGAAGAGCCTTTGCCTTTGGTCTTGTATTCTTGATTGACGGAATAATTATAAATCTAACTTCACTTGTAGTTATGGTGGAAACTATAAATCCAGTTCTTACGATAGCTGCGTTGATTCCCATAGTTATATCCATATTTATAATTTTAACACTTAAAAAAAAGATGAGAGAAAAATTTATAAAAGTTCAAGAAAGTTATTCAAATATATCTGAAAAAATTCAAGAAAACATATCTGGAATTCGCGTAATTAAGTCATACGGTCAAGAGGAAAAAGAAATAGAGAAGCTTACTGAGGCAAGCGAACATAGAAGAAAAATGCAGATGGAGTATACAAGACTTTCGGCAGCCCTCCAGCCAATAGTTCAAATCAGTTTTGGAATAAGCTTTACTTTAAGCCTGGTGCTTGGAAGCACTCTTGTTAAAAGAGGTACCATCACCCTTGGAGATTTTATTGCATTTAACACCTATCTTGGCATTTTAATAACACCAATAAACCATATAGGAAAGCTTGTGGAGGTTTGGCAGAGGGCTTTGGCTTCAATCAAGAGACTTGATGGTATTTTTGAAGTGAAGACGGACATTATTGAGGAGAATTTGAGCTTTGAAGGAAGTGAGTTTAAAGGACAAGTTGAAATTAAAAACTTGAATTTTGCTTATCCAGGAAGCAAAAAAAGAGCCTTAAAGGATATAAGTATAAGCCTTAAGCCAGGAAACACTCTTGGAATTATAGGAACTACGGGAAGCGGGAAAACAACTATAGTAAATCTTTTGCTTAGACTTTTCAAAGTTGAAAGAGGGCATATTTTTATTGATGGTGCGGATATAAATGAAGTACCTATAACAACCTTAAGAGACAGTATCGGCTGCGTGCCTCAGGACAACTTTTTGTTCTCTGCAAGTATTAAAGACAATATAGAATTTTTTAATGAAGACTATACTGATGAAGAAGTTGAAATAGCCTCTAAAATATCAAGTGTATATGAAAACATTGTGGAGTTTCCTGAAGGCTTTGAAACAGTTGTAGGGGAGAGAGGTATTACTTTATCAGGAGGGCAGAAACAAAGGATTTCTATTGCAAGAGCAATAATAAAAGATCCATCCATATTGATTTTGGATGACAGCCTTTCAGCAGTTGATACAAAGACAGAAGAAGAAATACTCGCTAATATTAAATCCATACTAAAGGGTAGGACAGGAATAATAATAGCTCATAGGATTTCAACGATAAGATACGCTGATGAAATAGTAGTTATGGATAAAGGCAGGATAATAGAAAGAGGAAATCATGAGGAGCTTTTAGCTAAAAGCGGGGAATACTACAAGCTCTTTTGTGCACAAACAACTGAAAGCAAACAGAAAGGAATGGAGGTTGAAGCTCTAAAAGGGCTTTAACGGGCAAGTTAAAACTGAACAGTGTTTCCAGTGAAAGGAGATGATAGGATGAGAAAGAGTAGTTTTTTAAGAATTCTAGGCTATTTTAAGCCACACATTCCTTTTTTGTCTTTAGGTCTGATATTTGCACTGCTTGTTAATGCTGCAGAGCTCTTAAGTCCTTATATAACTAAAATTGTAATAGATGAGTATATAATCAAAGGAAACGAAAGTATAAGAATTGAGCTTATGGGGATTTTATATTTGGCCGCTGTAGTAGGGGGTGCAGTATTTAACTTTTCTCAGGTCTACTTGCTTAATTCCGTTGGACAAAAGATAATTCATTTTATAAGAGTAGAGCTTTTTTCACATATTCAGCATATGCCAGCAAGCTTTTTTGATAAGAACTCCTCAGGAAGGATTATGACCAGAGCAACTAACGACGTAGAAGCTTTAAGTGAGCTTTACTCAGGGGTTATAGTGGACTTGTTCAAAGACCTATTTATGATTATGGGAATTGTAGCAGTAATGCTTCAGATGAATTATAAACTCGCTTTAATAAGCTTTATAATTGTTCCAATAATAGTTTTGATAACTTACTTTTATAACAAAAAGGCTAGATGGAATTTTAAAAGAGTAAGAGGACTTATAGCGCAAATAAATGGCTTTCTTGCTGAAAATATATCTGGAATGAAGCTAGTTCAGATATTTAATAGAGAAAAAGAAAAGTATAAGGAGTTTGAAAAATTAAATAATGATTACAATGAGGCCAGTATTTTTGAAGTTGTTCTAATGGCGTTTTTCAAGCCTGGCGCAGAGCTTATCAACTCCTTAAGCATATCTATTTTAATTTGGTACTGTACAAGAGGCGTTCTAAACAGTACCTTAGAGATTGGTGTTTTATATGCATTTATAAATTATGTTAAAAAATTCTTCGATCCAATAAAGGATTTAGCTGATAAGTATAACACTATTCAGTCAGGTATAGTTTCTGCAGAAAGGATATTTGAGCTGTTAGACAACAATGAAGGAATAGAGACTTTAGATGAGGGATTTAAGATAGAAGAACTAAGAGGAGATATAGAATTTAAAAATGTGTGGTTTTCCTACACAGGAGATGAGTGGGTTCTTAAAGATGTAAGCTTTAGTATAAAAGCAGGAGAAACAGCGGCTTTTGTTGGTGCCACAGGCTCTGGGAAATCAACAATAATAAGCCTAATAGGAAGGTTTTATGAAATTCAAAAGGGTAGTATTACAATAGATGGGATTGATATAAAAGATATAAGCTTAAGAACTTTAAGAAGTTTTATTGCAGTTGTCATGCAGGATGTATTTTTATTCTCCGGTGACATAAAGTCTAATATAAGCCTTCAAAATAAAAAGCTATCCTTTGAGGATATAAAAAATGCCGCCGATTATTCTAATGCCAGCGAATTTATTAATAAGCTTCCAAATAAATTTGATGAAGAAGTAAAGGAAAGAGGCTGCACACTATCTTCAGGACAAAGACAGCTTCTAGCTTTTGCACGGGCTATTGCGTTTAAACCTTCAATTTTAGTACTAGATGAGGCTACTTCAAATATAGATACTGAAAACGAAAGAATAATTCAAAAAGCTTTATCAGAAAACTCTATTAGCAGAACTACTTTAATCATAGCCCATAGATTGTCCACTATAATTGATTCCGACAAGATAATTGTAATTCATAAAGGCAGAGTGAGAGAAATTGGAAGACATGACGAACTTCTAGAGAAAAACGGCATATACAAGCGGCTTTATGAGCTCCAATATTCGTAAAGCTTGTATGTTAACATTTTCAGGTTTGTGGTAAAATAATGTTATCTAGTAAAGCACAAGTAAATTTATTGACAAAAGGAGAGAGAAACATGAGCAATTTTGAAGAAGCTTCAATGCAGGAATTGATGGATTCCTTTGATGGAGGTATCAAAACAATACACAGTGGTGATGTTGTTAAAGGAGTTGTTATTTCAGTATCAAAGGATGCTGTATTTGTTAATATTGGCTACATGGCTGACGGAGTAATAACAAGAGAAGAATTCTCACACGACCCTATGGTTAGTCTAAAGGATGAAGTTAAACCTGGGGATGAGCTTTATGTGTACATATTAGAAGTGAATGATGGAGAAGGGAACGTGGCTCTTTCAAAGATAAAGGCAGAAGAGTACAAAGTTTGGGATGAGTTTGAAGAATCTTTAAAGGAAGGAAAAACTATTGATGTAAAAATTAGCGAAGCTGTAAAAGGCGGAGTTACTGCAAATGTTAAAGGTGTAAGGGCCTTTATACCAGGTTCACAGCTATCTTTAAAATATGTTGAGGATTTAAATAGTTTTGTAGGAAAGACTTTAACAGTTAGAGTTGTAGAACTTGATAAGGATAAAAAGAAGGTTGTACTTTCAAGAAAGGGAGTTCTTAAGGCCGAAGCAGAAGCTAAGAAGAATGATGTTTGGGAATCACTTAAAAAAGGTGAAAGAAGAACTGGTACAGTTACAAGACTTGCTAAATTCGGTGCCTTCGTAGACATTGGTGGTGTGGATGGACTTTTACACAACCAAGACCTTTCCTGGAAGAGAATTTTTGATCCATCAGAAATTGTTTCTGTAGGAGATAAGGTTGAGGTTTATGTAATAGATTTTGACAAGGCTAAGGGAAGAATATCTCTAGGACTTAAGGAAGTATCTGAAAATCCATGGAACAGCGTAACAGCTAGATTTAAAGTTAATGACATAGTTGAAGGAATAGTAGTTAGAACCACAGATTTTGGAGCTTTTGTTGAGATTGCCGAAGGTGTAGAAGGACTTGTTAGAAATTCTGAAATAGCAGAAGAAAGAGTTACTAAAGCTTCAGCTGTGCTCAATATTGGAGACAAGGTAAAGGTTAAGGTTCTTGAAATAGATTCAAAAAATCAAAGGCTTGGTCTTAGTGTTAAAGAAGCTAAGAATACTCAAGAAAGAGAAGAAATTAAAGACTTCCTAGGTGATAAATCTGAAGGGGTAACCTTAGGAGATTTGTTAAAGGATAAGTTTAAGAATTTTAAGTTTGAAGAATAAGGCTATAATTTAAAGAGATTACTGATACATACTTCACTTGTATCAGTAATCTCTTTTTTATTTAGATATTCCCCTCAGAATAAAGTATGTTAATTTTAATTAACATTGGGATAATACTGCATTAACTTTGATTAATTATAATCTAAAATGTAAACACTAGATATGATTACATAGAATGGAATGTTTACGATTCGAAGGGGGAAAAAATACATGAAGTTAAAAAAATCTTCAGTAGCTGCAGTTTTTTTATCCATAGTTTTTTCCGCAGGAGTACTTACAGGCTGCGGTAGTGAGCTTAATAAAGAAAGCAGTTCAGAGCTGTCAGGAACTATAACAGCCTCAGGTTCAACGGCATTGCAGCCTCTTGCAGAACAGGTAGCTAATAAATTTGTTGATCAGCATCCTGAGGTTACTATAAATGTCCAAGGTGGAGGAAGTGGAACAGGACTGGCACAGGTGCTTCAAGGTGCAGTTGATATAGGAAATTCAGATATATTTGCGGAAGAAAAACTAAAACCGGAGCAGTCAAAAACTTTAGTAGATCATAAGGTAGCAGTTGTAGGTATTGCAGCAGTTGTTAACAATAAAGTAAACATCGATAACATAAGTAAAGAAAATTTAATTAAAATTTTTACGGGTCAAGTAACAAACTGGAAAGAAGTAGGCGGAAGTGATATGAGAATTCAGTTAATTAACAGACCTAAATCATCAGGAACTAGAGCAACCTTTAAAAAATATGGGCTGGACAATAAGGAGGAAGCTGAAGGATCACAGCTTCAGCAAGATTCCAGCGGAGCAGTAAGAAAAGCCATTGAAGCGACGGATGGCGCCATAAGTTATTTAGCTATACCTTATTTAACAGAAGAGGTTAGAAAAACTATAAAGGTAATAAACCTTGATAATGTGGAGCCTACTAATGAGAATATAGCTAACGGAAATTACCCAATTTGGTCTTATGAGCATATGTACTCGAAAGGACAAGCAACGGGGCTAGCAAAATTATTCTTGGAATATATTGTAAGCGACGAGGCAAAGCCGATTATTAAGTTCATGAAGTATGTACCAATTTCTGAAATGAAGGTTACTAGGTAGGGGGGAAAATATGCAGAATAAAAATTTGATGAGAAGGATTAAGAATGAATATTTAGGTAGAAGTTTTGCAACCTTTTGCGGATTATTTATAATCATACTTACAGCAGCTATAATTTTCTTTGTTGCATCAAAAGGTTTAAACTTGTTCACTAAAGATAAGTATTCAATACTAAGATTCTTATTTTCAAGCAATTGGAAGCCGGATTTAGCTGCAGACAAAGGTGGACCGCAGTTTGGAACCTTAGTTTTTATATTAGGCTCCATATCTGTATCAATTGGTGCAGTTATAATTAGTGCTCCAGTTGGAATAGCTTTGGCAGTTTTCATGAATCAAATTTCTCCAAGGCTTGGGAATAAGGTTTTGCAGCCAGCTATGGAAATATTCGTTGGAGTACCTTCCGTGGTTTATGGTTGGGTAGGAGTAACAGTGCTTGTGCCATTCATAAAAAATAGCTTTGGAGGGCTTGGCTTTAGTCTGCTGGCTGGTATCTTAGTTTTAAGTATCATGATACTACCTACAATAACAAGTATTGCTTCGGATGCAATAAGAACAATTCCAAGGGATTATGTAGAAGCCTCTTATGGTTTGGGTGCTACAAGATGGCAGACTATTAGCAAGGTAATAATACCAGCGTCGAAGAGTGGAATCATGACAGGTGTAGTTCTTGGTATAGCAAGAGCCTTTGGTGAGGCTTTAGCAGTACAGATGGTTATTGGAAATTCCTTAGGGATGGCAAAAGGTTTAACTAGTACCTCAACAACTCTTACAAGCATATTAACAATGGATATGGCTAATACTGTAGCGGGTTCTCAGTGGAATAACGCTCTGTGGTCTATGGCGCTGTTATTAATGATTATATCGTTTTTATTTATACTGTTAATAAGAAGAATTGGAAAGAGGGGTGAGGTATAATGAACGCTAAAGCAAAGGATAGAATTGCTACCATAGTTTTGTATATTATATCCGCTCTTGTTATAGCTTTACTAGTTTCCCTTATAGCGTACATTCTATACAGCGGAAGGAAATCCTTAAATCCAAGCTTCTTGTTTGGCAGCCCAAAGTTTGGTGAAGCAGGAGGTGGAATAGGGCGTCAATTATTCAACTCCTTCTATCTTCTCATAGTAACTCTCATTATAACTATTCCATTAGGATTAGGTGCAGGAATATATCTTGCTGAATATGCTAAGGAAGGTAAACTCCTAAATGCTATAAGGCTTAGCATTGAAACTATGGCTTCGCTTCCATCTATAGTTGTAGGGTTGTTTGGCTTGTTAGTTTTTGTTCAGCTTACAAAGTGGGGATATACACTTTTATCAGGAGCCTTTGCAATAGCTATTTTGAATCTCCCTTCCTTAACAAGAGTTAGTGAAAATGCTATTAGAGAAGCTTCGAAAAAAGTCAAGGAAGCAAGCCTTGGACTTGGAGCAACTCAGTGGCAGACGATAAGAAGAGTGATTTTACCCTCTGCAATACCCCAAATACTTACAGGTATAATACTAGCAGCCGGAAGGATTTTTGGAGAGGCAGCAGCGCTTTTATATACTGCAGGTATGAGCGCTCCAAGATTGAGATTTAATTATATAAGTTTAGTAGATAAAAAGTCACCTTTTAGTTTGTTCAGGCCTTCAGAAACCTTAGCGGTTTATATTTGGAAGATAAATTCAGAAGGAATGGTTCCTGATGCAGCTCAAATAGCTGCAGGAGCAGCAGCGGTTCTAGTAATAATGGTGTTGATTTTTAACCTGCTTGCTAGAATGCTTGGCAAATGGTTATACAACTCTTTCACAGGAAGTAAATAGGGGGAAGCGATATGAGCATAATTGAAACTAAAAATCTTAAATTATACTATGGAAATAATCAAGCCTTAAAAGGAATAAATATTCACATACCAGAAAAATCAGTTACAGCATTTATAGGACCTTCAGGCTGTGGAAAATCTACATTTTTAAGAACACTAAATAGGATGAATGATTTAATAGAAAATGTTAGAATAGAGGGAGAAGTTCTTTACGAAGGTAAGAATATATATAAGGATTATGACGTAATTGAATTAAGAAAAAAGGTAGGAATGGTGTTTCAAAGGCCAAATCCATTTCCAATGTCCATCTATGATAATGTTGCATATGGTCCTAGAATACATGGTGTAACAAATAAGAACAGGCTTGATGAAATAGTGGAAAGCAGCCTAAAAGGTGCAGCACTTTGGGATGAAGTAAAGGATAGATTAAAGAAAAGCGCTTTAGGCATGTCAGGTGGTCAGCAGCAGAGATTGTGTATAGCAAGAGTTCTAGCAGTTGAGCCTAATGTACTTTTAATGGATGAACCTACTTCGGCTCTTGATCCAATTTCTACAGCTAAGGTTGAAGAATTAGTGCATGAACTTAAAGAGAAATATACTGTTGTTATAGTTACACATAATATGCAGCAGGCAGGTAGAATATCAGATAATACAGCGTTCTTCCTAACTGGAGAGTTAGTTGAATACAATAAAACAGAGGATATTTTCTACAAGCCAAGGGATAAGAGAACCGAGGATTATATAACAGGTAGATTTGGTTAAAAAATAGAGGAAGGTGAAAGTAATGACTAGAAACTCCTTTGATACAAATTTACATGAGCTTCACAATGATTTATTAAGAATGGGAAGTGTAGTAGAAAAACAAATATATAAGTGCATTGAAGGCTTAGTAAATCAAAATTGTGATTTGGCAGAGCAGGTAATGAAAGACGATGACATAGTTGACAACATGCAAAAGGATATCGAGAATAAATGCATAAAGCTTATTGCAACGCAGCAGCCTTTAGCTCATGATTTAAGAAACATATTCACTATAATTAAAGTTGTAACGGATCTTGAAAGAATGGCAGACTATGCAGTTGACATAGCGAAAATAACTATAAGGCTTAAAGGCGAAAAATATATAAAGCAGCTAATCGATATTCCTAGAATGGGAGACATAGTTAAAGAAATGATTAACCTTGCCCTTGAGGCTTATGTTCAACGCGACGTTGAGAAGGCATACTCAACCTGCAAGATGGATGATCAAATTGATGGCATATACAGACAGATTTTCAGTGAGCTTTTAGTTCTAATGATGAGTGATTCATCAACTATAAAGCAAGCAACGCAGTTTTTATTCATTTGCAAATTCCTAGAAAGAGCAGCAGACCATATAACAAATGTTTGCGAATGGACTATTTATTTAGTAACTGGCGAACATGTTGATTTGAATGAATAAAAAGAAGGTTAAAGTCATAAATGGAGGAATGACATGTGAGTGTTTCATGTACATTCCTCTTTTACTTGTAATATATAAATATAAAAACAAATAAATAAAACAATATATAAATAAAGCAACATATAAATATGTAGGGTTAATGAGGGTTAACAGCTATTTACCCAATAGATTCCTTTAATATATTAAATGCAGAAAAGACAGCTCATCGGCTGTCTATTCTGCATTTAAGTATGCTAATCCATTTCAGGAAGAAGCTTCAATTCTCTAGTGCCCCAAATATCCTTTGAGTACTGCTTAATAGTATTATCACTGGAGAAAACACCTGAATGAGCTATATTCATTATGCACATTTCATTCCATTTAGTATTATTTCTATACAAGCTGTCAACTCTTTCATGGGCTTTAGCGTAAGCATCAAAATCTTTTAAAACAAAGTACTCATCATTAAACATTAACAGTGACTCATAAATATTTTTGAATTCTGCCCTAGAATGGCTTAGGGTTCCATCTACAAGCTGGGTTATCAGCTTGTTAACTCTCATATCATTATTATAAACATCCCAGGATGAGTAACCGCCGTATTTATTATAACTAATAACTTCATTAGCCTTTAATCCAAAGATAACTATATTGTCCTCGCCAACGGCATCCTTCATTTCAACATTAGCGCCATCAAGTGTAGCTACGGTAACAGCTCCATTCATCATGAACTTCATGTTTCCAGTGCCAGAGGCTTCTTTAGAAGCAGTAGAAATTTGTTCGCTAACATCAGCGCAGGGGATAATTTTTTCAGCAAGGGATACACTGTAATTTTCAAGAAATACAACTTTAAGCTTGTCATTTATACTTGAGTCATTGTTTATCTTCGTTGCAACACTGTTAATAAGTTTTATGGTTTGTTTAGCCAGGTGATAGCTTGGTGAAGCCTTTGCTCCAAAGAAGAAGGTTCTAGGGAGTATATCAAGGCTTGGATTTTCTTTAAGTTTATTATACAAATGCATTATATGAAGTACATTAAGTATTTGCCTTTTATATGCATGAAGCCTTTTAACCTGAACATCAAAAATTGAGTTAGGGTCTATAACTATGCCATACTTATTTTTAATTAAATTCGAAAAATTAGCTTTATTTGCTTTTTTTATAGAAGCAATTTTATTTTGGAAAGCAGGGTCGTACTTATATTTAGCAAGGCTATTTAATTCAATAGGAGCTTTAATCCAAGAACTGCCTATAGTATCGGTAATGAGATTACTAAGCTTTGGGTTACATTTCATAAGCCATCTTCTATGAGTAATTCCATTGGTCTTGTTGTTAAATTTTTCAGGATAGAACTGATAAAAATTTGAAAGCTCTTGATGTTTTAGTATTTCTGTATGAAGTTCTGCAACACCGTTTACTGAGTGGCTTCCAACTATAGCAAGGTGAGCCATCTTTACAAGTCCATCGTTTATGATGGACATGTTATTTATTCTCCCCCATTGACCAGGCCATTTTCTGTTTAAAGCTTCGCAGAAACGCCTATTTATTTCTTCAATAATCATATAAATTCTTGGCAGAAGATTCTTGAACATATCTACTGGCCACTTTTCTAAGGCCTCTGAAAGTATTGTATGGTTTGTATAAGCCATAATATCTGTAGTTATGTGCCAAGCCTCATCCCAAGAAAGCAACTCTTCATCAATTAAAATTCTCATAAGTTCAGCAACAGCTACAGAAGGATGGGTGTCATTGATGTGTACTGCAATATGTTTGTTAAGTTCATTTATTGGAAGACCGGACTTCTTATAGCTTCTTAAAATACTTTGAAGACCTGCGCTCACAAAAAAATATTGTTGCTTAAGTCTTAAAAGCTTTCCTTCCCAGTTACTGTCATCAGGATACAAAACTTGAGATATAGCTTCAACAGAGGCTCTATAGGCTTCGGCTTTAACATAATCTCCGCGGCTAAAGGTGTTAAAGTCAAATTCCCAGGCTATAGGCTCAGCGCTCCAGAGCCTTAAGGTATTTACCATGTTTTTATCATAAGCAACCACTGGAGTATCATAAGGAACGGCTCGAACTGGTTCGTAGTCTTCATGTATAAAGGTCATCCTATTGTTTATATAATCAATTCGTATCTTACCGCCAAAACGTACTTCTATAGCTTTATTCTCTTTTCTAATTTCCCAAACGTTACCGTCTCTAAGCCAGTAGTCAGGAACTTCAACCTGATAGCCATCTATAATCTTTTGTTCAAATAGTCCGTATCTATAGCGTATGCCGCAGCCATGACCAGGAATTCCTGAGGAAGCCATAGAATCTAGAAAACAAGCAGCAAGCCTTCCAAGGCCACCATTTCCAAGACCGGCATCATTTTCAATCTCTTCAAGCTCCTCTAGAGATATTCCAAGTTCAGTAAGACCGTCTTTACAAACCTGCCTAATACCTAAATTTAGAAGATTGCTTCCAAGAAGTCTTCCTATTAAAAACTCCATTGAAAAATAGTAAATCTGTTTTTCTCCGCTTTCTAAATAATATTTATTTGTGTTCACCCAATTTTCAGTAACATAATCTCTAACTAGACCACCTAAAGCAAAATACTTATGAAGCTTAGAAGCCCCTTCTATTTCTTCAGCAAAGCTGTTCATTAATTTTCTTACATAGTCTGATTTAAACTTTTCTTTATCTAAAATCATTTTACCCTCCATTTAAATTAATGTATACGTTTATATACCCTCATTAACACAATAGACAGCAAAATCTGCTGTCTATCAGTTAAAATAATTATAAGAGGGATGCATAAAGATTTTTATATTCTTCTGCTGACTTCCTCCAACTATTGTCTTCCATCATAGCTCTTGTAACAATATTGTTCCAGAGATTTTTGTCTTTATAGAAACTAAGAGCTCTCTTTATAGTAAAAAGCATATCGTGTGCATTATAGTTTGCAAAGGAGAAACCATTCCCCATATTAGTATATTCGTTATAAGCTTGAACTGTGTCTTTTAAACCTCCGGTTTCCCTAATTATTGGAAGGCTTCCATACCTAAGTGCCAATAACTGACCAATTCCACAGGGTTCGAATAGGGAAGGCATAAGAAAGAGGTCGGAAGCTGCATAAATCCTTTTAGCTAAGGTATTGTTAAAGGTTATATTAGCTGAAAGCTTATCTGGGGCAATGGCGGAATAATATCTAAACATGTCTTCATACTTTTGTTCTCCAGTTCCTAGCACTACAAGCTGAAGATCTTGTTGTAAAAGTTCTTCTATTATATGGGATATTAAATCCAGTCCCTTTTGGCTAGCTAGTCTTGTAACCATTCCTATCATAGGAATATTTTCATTAATAGGGAGGTTTAAGCTTTCCTGAAGTTCAGTCTTATTCTTAAGTTTTTCAGCTAAATTATTGTAATCATAATGATAAGATAATTCCTTATCTGAACTAGGATTAAATAATTCGGTATCAATACCATTCACGATACCACATAAATCATTTTCCCTAACTTGAAGCAAACCATGAAGTCCTTCTCCATAAAATGGAGTTTTAATTTCCTCGGAATAGCTTTGACTTACAGTAGTTATTTTGTCAGCAAAATTTAATCCGCCTTTTATAAAGGAAACGCTGTCATAATATTTAAGCTTATCCTCAGAGAAGTATTCCTCACTTAAATTTAATAAATCACCAAGTGTTTCTTTTGGAAATACTCCTTGGTATTGAAGGTTATGTATAGTAAAAATCGTCTGTATACTATTAAAACGGGGGTTATCTTTAAAGTGCTCTTTCATGAGTGGAGCAATCATTCCGCTATGCCAGTCATTCAAATGTATTACATCTGGAGTGAAATCAATCATGTGGTTTACACCCTCAAGCACTGCTCTGCAAAAGAATGAAAAGCGCTCACCATCATCTCCGTACCCATAGGAGCTAGGCCTCTTGAAGTAATATTCATTATCTATAAAGTAAAAAGGTATATTATCGTATTCTAAGTATTGCAATCCGCCGTATTGGTTTCTCCATCCCACTGGAACATTAAAGTTTGAAAGTGTTAGCATTTTACTTTTAAACTCTTCCTTGATGTCAGAGTATTTAGGAATTATAACTCTAACATCAATACCAAGTTTTCTTAGAGCTTTAGGAAGAGCATATGCAACATCACCCAGACCTCCAGTTTTTATAAAAGGATGTGCTTCCGAGGAAACAAATAGTATTTTCATTATTGTCAACTCCTTTTTTAGTTATTCAAAACTCGACTTTTTTTCAATAACCAGTGGAAAATCTAAATCTCCTTTTAGTTCCTTTCCTTCTTCAATAATTATATGTTTGTCTATTATTATGTTCGAAAGCTTTGCTCCACCCTTAATTTCACTATTTTGCATTATAATGCAGTTTTTAATTTCTGCA
The DNA here is from genome assembly GCF_023656515.1 of Clostridium swellfunianum. Taxonomy (NCBI): domain Bacteria; kingdom Bacillati; phylum Bacillota; class Clostridia; order Eubacteriales; family Clostridiaceae; genus Clostridium; species Clostridium swellfunianum. The sequence goes on along the minus strand of NZ_JAMOFV010000006.1, from coordinate 1,271,777 downwards.
TCCTTATGAATTTTAACTCGTCTAAAGATAATACTGTTTTCAACGTTTCCTTCAATTAGACATCCATTAGCAATTAGAGAGTTAGAAACCTTTGAATCTACTGAGTAATGAGTTGGAGCTTCATCTTGAGATTTTGTGTAGATAAGTCTGTCTTTATTAAAGAACAATTCATTCCTTATTTTCAAATCTAATAAATCCATATTTGTATCGTAATAAGAATTTATTGAGTTTATACAGCTTAGATATCCTTTAAATTCATAAGCTTTTACATATAAGCTATCAAGCTTTTTAAAGATTGCTTCTTTGATTGAGGAATAGTACCCTGTCTTAATACATTCAAGGATTAAACTTACAAGTGTTTTCTTTTTCATTATGAACATTTCCATACATATATTGTTATTATCTTCTGTGCCTATATTTCTTCCGACGCTTAAAACATTGTTGCTTTTATCTAGATTTAGCGCATTGCAGTCTATAAAATTTACTCTTCCATCTGTAATTTTTTTATAGACTACTGTTATATCAGCATCTGAACTTTCATGAAATTCTGCCGCAGCTTTATAATCAATGTTGCAAATCATATTTGAAGAAGACAGTATTGCATACTCTTCCTTGCTTTTATAGAAGTATTCTATGTTGTTTTTCAAGGTCTCTATTTCATTCATATAAATATTTGAATATCCAAAATTGAATATATATAACCCGTTTAATTTTCTTGCTAAATCCCAAGGCTTGCCTGAACCAAGATGATCCATCAAGGAACGAGTTTTTCCATCAGTAAATATTCCTATGTTTGTCATACCTGCGTTAACCATGCTTGAAAGTACAAAGTCAATTATTCTATATCTTCCACCGAAAGGTATGGAAGCTAGAGGTCTGTGTCTTGTAAGTCTCTTCAACAAATCATCATTTTCATTTAGCATTAATACTCCCATGTAGTCTTTTAACATTTTATCACCAAGCCCCCATCCGCATTAAATATTTGTAGTGGCATCAACAACTGAGCCTTCGCTAATAACTATAATGTTACTATTATCTACAACCCTGGTGTTTTCCTCTATTATAACATCACTTCCAATTATTGCCTTATCAACTAAAGCATTAGCCTTAATTTTGGTATTAGGCATTATAACAGAATCTTTAATTTTAACGCCAGCACTAACGTGTACCCCTGAAAACAATACAGAATTAGTAACTTCGCCCAGTATCTCGCAACCATCAGTGATAAGGGAGTTCTTAACAACTCCACTGCTGCCGATATATTGAGGAGGCATTGTGGGGCTGGTAGAATATATTTTCCAATTTCTATCATGTATATTAAGCTCGTTATTTTCATCTAATAGATCCATATTTGCCTGCCATAGGCTTTCTATAGTACCAACGTCCTTCCAATAGCCTTTGAAAGGATAAGCAAACATTCTCTTGCCTTTCTTAAGCATATTAGGTATTATATTTTTTCCAAAGTCATTGTCTGAATTTTCATCAGCTTCGTCAATTATTAAGAAGTGCCTTAGCACACTCCAATTAAACATATAAACCCCCATAGAAGCAAGCTGGCTTTTAGGGTGTTTTGGCTTTTCTTCAAACTCATAGATTTCATAATTTTCTCTAGTATTCATAATACCAAAACGACTTGCTTCTTCCAGTGAAACTTCAATTACGGCTATTGTAGCATCTGCATTATTCTCTTTATGAAAATCCAGTAGTTGAGAATAGTCCATTTTATATATGTGGTCTCCTGAAAGTATAAGCACATATTCAGGATCGTATTTATCTATGAAATTTATATTTTGATATATGGCATTGGCTGTACCTTTGTACCAGTCTCCGCCGGTTTCTCTCATGTAAGGAGGCAATATATTTACCCCGCCGTTATTTCTATCTAAGTCCCAGGGAGTACCTATACCAATGTGTGAGTTTAAAGCAAATGGCCTATACTGTGTTAAAACACCAACAGTATCTATTCCTGAGTTAGAGCAGTTGCTTAAAGGAAAGTCGATTATTTTGTACTTGCCTCCAAAAGGTACAGCAGGTTTAGCTATTTCTTTAGTAAGCACTCCAAGCCTGCTTCCTTGTCCACCTGCTAGTATCATCGCTATCATTTCTTTTTTCTGCATTCTTCATTCCCCCTTTTTATTGTCCAATTTGTAATTAAATTCAGGTTTTATAAAAATAGTCGCCAAAGGCGGTATTGTTATTTCTATATGGTAGGGCTGATTATGCCAATTTTCTAATTCAGGCTTAATCATACCTTTGTTTAATTGGTTTGACCCACCATAACATTCTTTATCACTATTAAAAACTTCCTTATAATGAATGAAGTTTGGAACCCCAATCTTATAGTTATGATAAACTACTGGTGTAAAATTACAAATTACAATAATAAAATCATCTTTTTTAGTCCCAATTCGCATAAAAGATATTATGCTTTGATCGTAGTTTTGATGATCTATCCATTGAAAACCCTTATAGCTATGGTCAACTTCCCATAAAGAAGAATGTTCTTTATAGAAGGAATTTAATTCTTTAACACAGGTATGAATAGCTGTATGCATTGGATAATCTAGCAAATGCCAATCTAATTGTTCATAAAATCTCCATTCAATAAACTGACCCAATTCTCCACCCATGAATAAAAGTTTCTTGCCAGGGTGAGCCATCATATACCCATAGAATAATCTGAGGTTTGCAAACTTCTGCCAGTAGTCACCGGGCATTTTGTCTAGAAGAGAACTTTTGCCGTGTACAACTTCATCGTGAGAAAGTGGAAGGATAAAATTCTCTGAAAAAGCATACATAAAAGAAAAGGTTATAAGATTATGATGCCATTTTCTATGTATAGGATCCATCTGCATATACTTTAGCATGTCATTCATCCAACCCATGTTCCACTTATAGTTAAAGCCTACACCTCCTAAGTAGGTTGGTGTTGTAATACCTGGAAAGGTACTTGAATCCTCTGCTATCATAAGTACATTAGGAAAATCTTTAAAAACATTAGAATTTAGCTTTTTAAGAAAGTCTATCGCCTCTAAATTCTCATTACCACCGAATTTATTTTGTATGTTCATTCCTTCTTTTTTTCCATAGTTAAGATAAATCATGTTTGCAACTGCATCTACCCTTAGCCCATCGATATGATATCTGTCAAACCAGAAAAGGGCATTAGCAGTTAAATATCTTCTAACTTGAGATTTGCTTAAGTCAAAATTAGCAGTACCCCAATCATAATTTTCAGCTATATCAGGATTTCCATTTTCATAGAGGGTTGTTCCATCAAATCTATAAAGACCATGTGCATCCTTGCAGAAGTGACCAGGAACCCAATCCAGTATAACTCCTATATTATTTTGATGAAGCTTATCCACAAAAAACATAAAGTCTTCAGGGGTACCATATCTGCTGGTTAGTGCGTAATATCCTGTGCTTTGATAACCCCAAGAAGCATCAAGAGGATGTTCTGAAACTGGAAGCAGTTCTATGTGGGTGTAGCCCATATCAGATATGTAAAGTAAGAGTTCCTCGGCAATATCCCTATAATTTAAAAATGTACCGTCTTTCATTCTCCATGAGCCGAGATGAACTTCGTATATATTAAGCGGCTTGTCATATAGAGAGGTATGACTTCTTTTTTGCAGCCATTCTGAGTCGCTCCAAGCATAATCATCCAATGAAGTTACTATGGATGCGGTGTTAGGCCTAAGTTCCGAATAGAAGGCATAGGGATCTGACTTAAGAGTTAGTGTGTCTTCTCTAGTCAAAATTTCATATTTGTAGATGGTTCCGAGTTTTAAACCAGGAATAAAAAGAGTCCATATACCAAGCTTTTTAGTTTTTTTCATTGAATGCTCTTTGCCAGACCAGTTATTGAAATCTCCAACTACTTGTACTGACTTTGCATTAGGCGCCCAAAGTGTAAATCTTATACCTTTTACTCCGCTAATAATAGCTTCATGACTTCCAAATATATCGTAGCTTTTAATTTTAAGTATATTTTTAAGATTAAGTTTTATTGTCTTTTTCAGCTTATGCATAGATACACTTCCTTTAGTTTTATATGAGAAAAGGCAGAACTATATTTGTTCTGCCTATTTTAAATTGAATGATCAATGCTGTAATATTGCAATAATAAGTGGAAGAAAAAGTATAAATATATAGTACATTTTTTCGAATTAAACGTCAATAAGCAATATATTTTGAATAGTATCAAAGAATTTGAATGTTGTGTAAAATAACCTAAAAAAACAAGATATCTATTCTAGATTTGTTGAAAAATGAAGAAATAATACATGGTTTTTTCATATTTATTATTGTAAAATACATATAATAAAAATTAAGAATGCTATGAGAAGGAGGAAAAGAGACAATGAAGGTACTTATAACCAATGACGATGGAATTAATGCAAAAGGTATATATGTTTTAGCAAAAGAAATTGAAAAGGAACATGAGGTTATTATTGCCGCGCCAGATAATCAAAGAAGTGCTTGTGGACATTCTATAACCTTAACAAGGCCGCTTATTATTAAAGAGGTGAAGCTTGAAGGTGTAGAATCTAAGGCTTATAGCGTGGACGGAACTCCAGCAGATTGCGTAAGAGTTGCAGTAGATAAGCTGGTAGATGGAAAAGTAGATATAGTTATATCTGGGATAAACAAGGGGGTAAATCTAGGTACGGATGTTATATATTCAGGAACTGTTTCTGCAGCTATAGAAGCTGCTATATACAAAACACCATCTATAGCAATTTCTTCTGAATTTAAAGATGAAAAGGAAAACTACGAAATTGCTGCTAAGACTGTATTAAGTGTTTTGAAAAAACTTCAGGTAAAAAAAATCAAAAAAGATGTTGTTTTGAATATAAACGTTCCTCTTGCTAAAGAAAAGGATATTAAGGGGATGAAGATATGCAAAATAGGAAGTAGAACTTATAACAACTGCTTTATAGAAAGTAAAGATGCAGAAGGGAATATAGTTTATGAAATAATCGGCACGGTAAATGATGCTTTTGATGTAGATACCGATGTAGACTACTTTAAGCAAGGATACATTACCCTAACGCCGCTTCATTATGACCTAACCAACTTTAACATTATAAAAGAAGCTGAAAGCTGGATATAATAATCTGATATTAGGAATAATAAGATTATATGTAAGGATATAATATAATCGATACAATAATTTAACATTTATATTTTATATAAAACTTTACATTTCATATGTTAGTTGATAAAATATAATTAATATTAATAAGTAATTAATTTTAGGAGGAATGAAACTATGAAAAAGTACGTATGTATAGCTTGTGGATATATATATGATCCAGAAATAGGCGATCCAGACAATGGTGTTGATGCAGGAACAGTTTGGGAAGATGTTCCTGAGGATTGGGTTTGCCCACTTTGTGGAGTAGGTAAGGATCAATTTGAAGAAGTTGAATAATAACTTTGAAAAAACAGCCTTGTAAAAGAGGCTGCTTTTTTTATGTCATAAACAGTGCATCCTATGATATAATATATTAAATACTGTAATATGGAGGATGTATTACATGGGGGTTTTAGATATAATAATCACCATTTCCATTGGATATATGCTAGGATGTTTTCAAACAGCGTATATAATTGGACGAGTTGTTAAGAAGATTGATATAAGAACACAAGGTAGTCAAAATGCTGGTGCCTCAAATGTAACTATGGTATTGGGATGGAAGTTTGGGGCTATTACTGCTTTTGCTGATATTTTTAAGGCGGCTTTGGCTGTAATACTGGTGGGAATTATCTTTCCTAACTCAAAGGAATTAGTTTTTATTGCAGGTGCTTCTACCGTACTAGGTCATATATTCCCTTTCTTTTTGAGGTTTAGAGGAGGGAAGGGAGCTGCTTCTCTTATAGGGATGCTGCTTGCCATAGATATAAAGATAGCTGCTATAGCAATTTTAACCATAGTAATAATAACTATAGCTATAGACTATATAGCATTAGGATCAATTGGAATGTTTTCAGCCTTGCCAATAACAACCTATGCATTTAACTATCCTATGATATGCACAATAATTGGTATTGGTCTTGCTTTTCTTTGTATATATAAACATATGATAAACATCAGAAGGATAATGAACAAGGAAGAGTCAGGGCTTAGAAAGGTAGTGAAAAACAAATAATAAAGATGACTTTTTTAAGCCATCTTTTATTATGCTTCATGAGTTGTAGTATCTACAACTCTTTTTATTTCGTAATTATTTGTTCCCCACACACCAACTATTATAAGTATTGATCCAACAATATGATAGTAGTAGAAGGGCTCCTTCAGGATTACTACACCTGCAATTATAGACACTATAGTAGCTAGATTTGAAACTACTGCTGACTTTGAAGCCTCAAGCTTTGAAAGTGTGAAATTTATGAGGAAATATGCAACTATAGAAGACAATATTCCTAAGTACCCTATAGATATTAAGAAATTTGCATTTTTTAGTGGTGCAAAGTAGCTCAATAAACTACCGGTCGAAATATGGTTTATTATAGATATAGCGTTGAAAAATACAGCTCCTAAAAACATCATGGAATATGTTAATTCCATGGGTGTAAAGTCTGAAGAAAGCTTTCTTGATATAATAGTGAAGAAAGCTGCCGACATTACAGCTCCTAATAAAAGAATAATTCCAAACAAATTTCCTCCAGTTGAGCTTGAACTTCCCATAACACCTATAAGCGCAACTCCAAGTACAGACATTATTATAAATATCAGCTGGACTGCTGAAGGTTTTTCTTTTAGGAAATAAGCAGACAGTATGACTACACCAATAGGGATTAGGGCTATCATAAGTCCTGCAATGGAAGAAGAAGAGTATTTAATTCCATAGGTCTCAAAAATGAAGTATATTATTGGTTCCATAAGGCCTAAGAGAAATAAACCTTTCAAGTTTTTCCCTGTGTAATCTACCTTAATAAGTTTTAAAACTATAAGTGAAGACATTATTAAAAAAGCGATTAAGAATCTAAAAGATAAAAGTTCAAAAATTCCTGCAGAATTTAAAGCCATCTTGGAAAATAAAAAACTTAAGCCAAAGATTGTTGCTGCACCTATACCAGAAAGAACTGGCAGCATATTATGTTTTTTTTTCATGAGAACCTCCACCAAATTTAATCTATGATAATTCTATAATAAATAAGGTGGTAATGCAATTGGAACTGATTAGATAAATAGCTGCATGTCTGATTCTAAGGCATCTTTAAGGTATTCTTTTGCATCTATTATTTCGAGTTCAGGTATAAGTTCTTCATTTTTAAAGCCCATCACGTCAACAGACAGTTTACAGCCGTAGAATTTAACTCCTTTCTTTCTTGCACCCTTTAGAAAATCGGTGAGTTCAGGGGCATCTTCTTCCTTCATCATAGCCTTAAGCATCTCTTTGCCTATACCACTAAAATTCATTTTAGACAGTGGAAGTTCTTCAGGACCTTTAGGTGTCATCATTCCAAACATTTTTTCATAAATGCTTTTGTCATCAGAAATTGATGTTTCTGGGTTTCTTACTAAAAGGAGCCCCCAAAAGGCAAAAAACATAGTAACATCTGCACCTAATTCTTTTGCTGAATTAGCAATTATTAAGGCTGCAAGCGCTTTATCATACTCGCCACTGAATACTAAAAGATTAATTTTTTTATTCATAAGTATTCCTCCTGCTGCTAATTGGTTTTATAAAAATCTCATCTTAGTTTGAGCATAATAAAAAGTTTTATACAAAACAAAAATGCCATCCTTAAAAGGATAGGCATTAAGTTCAAGGCTTAGCGTATTTGCGCTCAAGTCGTTTATAATCTTTTACTATATATTCTAAAGCGCTGATAAGATAGTCTATTTCATTTGTATCATTATATAAGCCAAAGCTTAAGCGTATCATTCCTGGTCGTTTATCCTTTGGAAGTTGTGAATAATTTGCTACTTGTTCATCAGTAATGTTTAAAAGTTTTTGCACATAGGGTTGGGCGCAAAAACAACCTGTTCTAACTCCTATTCCTGCTTCTCCAGATAGTATTTTGGCTACTGTATTATGATGTAACTTCTTAATATTAAATGGAACAATACCTACTCTGTTTCTAAAGCTTCTATTAGTTCCATATAGTTCAATATCTTTTATTGACATTAACCTGTTTGTTGCGTATTGGGCTAGTTTTTTTTCATACATATCTATATTGTGCATACCTAAGGATTTTAATGTTCTTATAGCAGCTGCGAGAGCTACAACTCCCATAACGTTTGGGGTTCCGGCTTCCTCTTTTTCAGGAGGATCACTCCAATATACATAGTCATGGGTGACAGTATCAACAGTTCCTCCACCTTTATAGTCTGGTTCTCCATATCTAAAATTATCTTTCGGTCCTATAAGAACCCCAACTCCGAATGGAGCATACATCTTGTGCCCTGAAAACACAAGATAATCAATGTGTTCTATAGAATTTACAGGCTTCATATCGATAGGTACATGTGGAGCGAGCTGTGCGCCATCAACTAACAATTTAGAATTATACTTATGAGCAAGAGTAGCTACCTCATGAATAGGATTAATAAAGCCTGTGACGTTAGAAGCGCCTGATACTGTAACTAGCTTTACTAGACCATTGTAATGAATTAGTTTTTGTTCTAAATCTTCTAAAGATAATCCACCATATTTATCTAGTTTAATATAATCTACCTTATACTTTCCTCTCCATGGAAGGTCATTAGAGTGGTGTTCCATATCTGTTGAAAGAATAACACATTTTCCTTCGCCGTTGCAGAGTCTAAAACTGAGTTTATTAATGCCTTCAGTAGTGTTTTTCACATAAATAACTGTATCGTTATTAGGGTCTGCATTTACGAAATCTAAAACTAACTTCCTTGAATTTTCATATACATTAGAAGAAACTTGAGACTTATACCCATCCCCTCTGTGTATTGAGGAATACCAAGGTGAAAATTTATTTATATCGGAAAGTACTGATATAAAAGGCGGAGTAGTAGCAGCATTATCAAAGTTAACATAAGGAACACTTCTGCCTCCAAGTATAGGGACTTCAGTATCCACTCCTACTACTAAGTTTCTGTATGGTGATTTCTGATATTCATAGTTCATTTACTTCACCTGCACACTTCTATTTTGTATTAGTATATGACAGGCTTACTATGTTGTGATTTTAACAATGATTTTTAAATTAATGAGCTTCTAAAGACTTCGTTAAATAGCTAATAAAAAGTAGTTTATAAATACAGTAAAGTATGTGCCCTGCCAGATACTTGTTTTATAAATTATTTCATCGACGCTGAGATTACATTTGGGATTAATTTACTTGCAAAAAAATCGTTGACAAAGAAAAAAAGAAATGATAATATTAAGAAGTTGTCGGATGACGGCGAACAAATTGGTCTTTGAAAATTAAACAGAGAATATAAAGGTAAATGACCAGCGATTCTTTTGAAGTTGAAAAACTTCTAAAAATAAGTAAGCGATGAGCTTAAAAGATTCAAACTTTTAAATTGAGAGTTTGATCCTGGCTCAGGACGAACGCTGGCGGCGTGCCTAACACATGCAAGTCGAGCGGGGAACTTCGGTTCCCAGCGGCGGACGGGTGAGTAACACGTGGGTAACCTGCCTTGTAGAGGGGGATAGCCTTCCGAAAGGAAGATTAATACCGCATAACATACATGCTTCGCATGAAGAATGTATCAAAGGAGCAATCCGCTACAAGATGGACCCGCGGCGCATTAGCTAGTTGGTGAGGTAACGGCTCACCAAGGCGACGATGCGTAGCCGGCCTGAGAGGGTGAACGGCCACATTGGAACTGAGACACGGTCCAGACTCCTACGGGAGGCAGCAGTGGGGAATATTGCACAATGGGCGAAAGCCTGATGCAGCAACGCCGCGTGAGTGAAGAAGGCCTTCGGGTTGTAAAGCTCTGTCTTCTGGGACGATAATGACGGTACCAGAGGAGGAAGCCACGGCTAACTACGTGCCAGCAGCCGCGGTAATACGTAGGTGGCAAGCGTTGTCCGGATTTACTGGGCGTAAAGGATGCGTAGGCGGATGCTTAAGTCAGATGTGAAAATCCCGAGCTTAACTTGGGAACTGCATTTGAAACTGGGTATCTAGAGTGCGGGAGAGGAAAGTGGAATTCCTAGTGTAGCGGTGAAATGCGTAGAGATTAGGAAGAACACCAGTGGCGAAGGCGACTTTCTGGACCGTAACTGACGCTGAGGCATGAAAGCGTGGGGAGCAAACAGGATTAGATACCCTGGTAGTCCACGCCGTAAACGATGAATACTAGGTGTGGGGGTTATCATGACCTCCGTGCCGCAGTTAACACAATAAGTATTCCGCCTGGGGAGTACGATCGCAAGATTAAAACTCAAAGGAATTGACGGGGGCCCGCACAAGCAGCGGAGCATGTGGTTTAATTCGAAGCAACGCGAAGAACCTTACCTAGACTTGACATCTCCTGAATTACCGGTAATGCGGGAAGCCCTTCGGGGCAGGAAGACAGGTGGTGCATGGTTGTCGTCAGCTCGTGTCGTGAGATGTTGGGTTAAGTCCCGCAACGAGCGCAACCCTTGTCGTTAGTTGCTACCATTAAGTTGAGCACTCTAGCGAGACTGCCGCGGTTAACGCGGAGGAAGGTGGGGATGACGTCAAATCATCATGCCCCTTATGTCTAGGGCTACACACGTGCTACAATGGTCGGTACAATGAGACGCAATACCGCGAGGTGGAGCAAAACTTATAAAACCGATCCCAGTTCGGATTGCAGGCTGCAACTCGCCTGCATGAAGCCGGAGTTGCTAGTAATCGCGAATCAGAATGTCGCGGTGAATACGTTCCCGGGCCTTGTACACACCGCCCGTCACACCATGAGAGTTGCCAACACCCGAAGTCCGTGAGCTAACCGTATGGAGGCAGCGGCCGAAGGTGGGGGTAGCGATTGGGGTGAAGTCGTAACAAGGTAGCCGTAGGAGAACCTGCGGCTGGATCACCTCCTTTCTATGGAGAAATCCAGATTGTTCAATGAACAACTGGTAGCTGGAAATCCTTAAATCTCTGTTTAATTTTGAGAGACCAATGGTCGAAAGACTGTAGGTAAATCTCAATTGTTCTTTGAAAATTGCACAGATTAAACAATTAAAATTGTTATACTCAAACTAACTACTATATAGTAATTAAAAGGGTATACAATTTCGCAAATGAAGTAATGATTACTCGCGTTTTAATTACTTCATAAATAAAAGTCTTAAGTTTAGTGATAGATTTAAGCATGTTCTAAAAGTGCAACAAAATCTAATATTATATCTGCGTAAAGTTCGGTAAAAACATCCGAACATTACTTGATACAACATAAGATTTAGTAAAGCATTTTAGATTGGTCAAGCTACGAAGAGCGCATGGTGAATGCCTTGGCACTAGGAGCCGATGAAGGACGCGATAAGCTGCGATAAGCTTCGGGTAGGCGCAAATAGCCTGTGATCCGGAGATTTCCGAATGGGGCAACCCCCACAGTTAAAACTGTGGATCCTGCATTGAATACATAGGTGCAGGAAGGTAACTCAGGGAACTGAAACATCTAAGTACCTGAAGGAAGAGAAAGAAAAATCGATTTCCTAAGTAGCGGCGAGCGAAAGGGAAAGAGCCCAAACCAGCAATTTATTGCTGGGGTTGCGGACAGTTCATAAATGGAAGCAGGAACTAACTGAAGAGAGCTGGAAAGCTCCGCTATAAAGTGTAATAGCCACGTAAGTGAAAGTGGAAGCTTTTAGAACTGATCCAGAGTACCACGAGACACGTGAAACCTTGTGGGAAGCAGGGAGGACCACCTCCCAAGGCTAAATACTACCTAGTGACCGATAGTGAAGAAGTACCGTGAGGGAAAGGTGAAAAGAACCCCGGGAGGGGAGTGAAATAGAACCTGAAACCGTGTGCTTACAAACAGTCGAAGGGCATTAAAGCCTGACGGCGTGCTTTTTGTAGAACGAGCCAGCGAGTTACGATGTGTAGCGAGGTTAAATACTTAAGGTATGGAGCCGAAGGGAAACCGAGTCTGAATAGGGCAAATAGTTGCATGTCGTAGACCCGAAACCGGGTGACCTATCCATGGACAGGTTGAAGCGGAAGTAAAATTCCGTGGAGGACCGAACCACGTTGGTGTTGAAAAACCATGGGATGAGCTGTGGATAGCGGAGAAATTCCAATCGAACTCGGAGATAGCTGGTTCTCCTCGAAATAGCTTTAGGGCTAGCGTCGGGTAATTGAGTAATGGAGGTAGAGCACTGAATGGGCTAGGGGTCTTTTAGATTACCGAACCCTATCAAACTCCGAATGCCATATACTTTTATCCCGGCAGTCAGACTGCGAGTGATAAGATCCGTAGTCAAAAGGGAAACAGCCCAGATCATCAGCTAAGGTCCCAAAGTGTAAGTTAAGTGGAAAAGGATGTGGGATTTCTAAGACAACTAGGATGTTGGCTTAGAAGCAGCCACTCATTTAAAGAGTGCGTAATAGCTCACTAGTCGAGAGATCCTGCGCCGAAGATGTCCGGGGCTAAAACTTACCACCGAAGCTATGAATGTACCGTAAGGTACGTGGTAGAGGAGCTTCCTGTATGGGCAGAAGTCATACCGTAAGGAGTGGTGGACTGTACAGGAGTGAGTATGCTGGCATAAGTAGCGAGAAATGAGTGAGAATCTCATTGGTCGAAAACCTAAGGTTTCCTGAGGAAGGCTCGTCCGCTCAGGGTTAGTCGGGACCTAAGCCGAGGCCGAAAGGCGTAGGTGATGGACAATCGGTTGATATTCCGATACCACCAATGGCGTTATTAGAGATGGAGTGACACAGAAGGATAGGATGTGCAGACTGTTGGATTAGTCTGTCTAAGCATTTAGGTATTCAGGTAGGCAAATCCGCCTGGATTAGCTGAGGTGCGATGGGGAGCGAAATTTAAGTAGCGAAGTATCTGATTCCACACTGTCAAGAAAAGCTTCTATCGAGGTAATTGGTGCCCGTACCGCAAACCGACACAGGTAGGTGAGGAGAGAATCCTAAGACCAGCGGAAGAATCGTTGTTAAGGAACTCGGCAAATTGACCCCGTAACTTCGGGAGAAGGGGTGCCACAGCAATGTGGCCGCAGAGAATAGTCCCAAGCAACTGTTTAGCAAAAACACAGGTCTCTGCTAAAGCGAAAGCTGATGTATAGGGGCTGACGCCTGCCCGGTGCTGGAAGGTTAAGGGGATTGGTTAGCCGTAAGGCGAAGCCATGAACTTAAGCCCCAGTAAACGGCGGCCGTAACTATAACGGTCCTAAGGTAGCGAAATTCCTTGTCAGGTAAGTTCTGACCCGCACGAATGGCGTAATGACTTGGGAACTGTCTCAACAACGAATCCGGCGAAATTGTATTGCGAGTGAAGATGCTCGCTACCCGCGATTGGACGGAAAGACCCCGTAGAGCTTTACTGTAGCTTAGCATTGAGATTCGGTATTGTCTGTACAGGATAGGTGGGAGACTGGGAAACAGGGTCGTTAGGCCCTGCGGAGTCATCCTTGGGATACCACCCTGACAGTACTGAGTTTCTAACTGGCGGCCATGAATCTGGTCACAGGACATTGTTAGGTGGGCAGTTTGACTGGGGCGGTCGCCTCCTAAAATGTAACGGAGGCGCTCAAAGGTTCCCTCAGAGCGGTTGGAAATCGCTCGAAGAGTGTAAAGGCAGAAGGGAGCCTGACTGCGACACTTACAAGTGGAGCAGGTACGAAAGTAGGACTTAGTGATCCGGTGGTTCCTCGTGGGAGGGCCATCGCTCAACGGATAAAAGCTACCTCGGGGATAACAGGCTGATCTCCCCCAAGAGTCCACATCGACGGGGAGGTTTGGCACCTCGATGTCGGCTCGTCGCATCCTGGGGCTGAAGTAGGTCCCAAGGGTTGGGCTGTTCGCCCATTAAAGCGGCACGCGAGCTGGGTTCAGAACGTCGTGAGACAGTTCGGTCCCTATCCGTCGCGGGCGCAAGAAGTTTGAGAGGAGCTGTCCTTAGTACGAGAGGACCGGGATGGACTAACCTCTGGTGCACCAGTTGTCACGCCAGTGGCACGGCTGGGTAGCTATGTTAGGACGGGATAAACGCTGAAAGCATCTAAGCGTGAAGCCCACCTCAAGATAAGACTTCTCATAGCGTAAGCTAGTAAGACCCCTTGAAGAACACAAGGTTGATAGGTCAGAGGTGTAAGTGTGGTAACATATTTAGCTGACTGATACTAATAGGTCGAGGGCTTGACCAAATATATTTTAATCTGTGCAATTTTGAAAGAACAAAATTCTTTCTACATATTCCGTGGTAGCTCAATGGCGGAGCATTCGGCTGTTAACCGAAGGGTTGGAGGTTCGAGTCCTCTCCACGGAGCCATTTATCTGGTGATGATGGCGAGAAGGTTACACCCGTTCCCATACCGAACACGATGGTTAAGCTTCTCAGCGCCGATGGTACTGCTCGGGAGACTGAGTGGAAGAGTAGGACGTTGCCAGGTCATTTATTTGGCTAGATAGCTCAGTCGGTAGAGCAGAGGACTGAAAATCCTCGTGTCCCTGGTTCGATTCCTGGTCTAGCCACCAAAAAGTGAATAAGGCGCTATAGCCAAGTGGTAAGGCAGAGGTCTGCAAAACCTCTATTCCCCAGTTCAAATCTGGGTGGCGCCTCCATATACATAGAACGTTCTGGATTTTTCAGAGCGTTTTTTATATTTTATTTAACACTTAAAAATAAAATAATTTAGATAATTAAAATATCACATAGAAAATTTATTTAGTTTATAATAAAATGTATGTAGTGGCTATTATTTATTTTACGTGTACATGAGAAAGGCAGGAGAGATTTACTTATGAGTAGAGCAGGAGAGAGATTGCAAAATATAAGAACACAACTTGGATTAAGCCAAAAGCAGCTAGCTAAGAAGCTTGGTGTAGCCGAGAATTTTATAAATGAAGTAGAGCAGGGAAGAAAGATTCTAAGTGAGGCACTTATAAATAAGCTTTCTAAGCTTACAGGAAAAGATATAAATGATATAACTATGTCCATCGAGGAAGAAGCTTCTAGAGAAGAAGTTGATATAAAATCAGATGCAGTAAGAGTCAATAGAGTTGCATCAACAAAAGCATCAAACAAAGAGTTGCCTAAGGTAAATGATGTGTGGAGCGACGCTTTAAATTCAGTATTAAAAACTATACCTGTATGCAAATATGACTTAAAGGAAACAGTAGGCAGCAGACAGCTTCCAGTAGTATCTAACAAGGTGGAAGGTCATGCCCTAGATAAAGTAATATATCTATTAATTGAAGAGGACGACATGATAGGTTTTAGAATAGGTAAAGGAGATATAGCCTTTGCTCATTTAACCCATGAAGCAGAAAATAACGCTATCTGCCTTCTTGAAATTAATGGAGAGAGGGTTATAAGACAAATTAAAAAGCTTGACAACAGCAAGGTGCTTTTAATAAGCAATAAAGGAAGCTTGAGGACTGAGACAGCATATATCAAAGATATAAATGTTATTGCAAGACTTGATAGGGTTGAAATAAAGTTATAGTAAAGTAGGGAGGATTAACAGTTTTTATTGTTAATCCTCCCTATTTTAGTATACTGTCTCTAGTTTTACATTTTTATAAAAAGTATTAAGAATTTGATCAAACTTTACTCCATTTTTAGAAAGCTCGATTGCTCCATATTGACTCATTCCTGCACCATGTCCAAAGCCACCACCGTATACGATAAACTTTCCATCTTTTTTCTCTACAGAAAAGAAGGCTGAAGGAAGAGAACTTACTGTTGTGAGAGGGTTTCCTTTATGCCGTACCAATGCAGTAGGTTCATTTGTATATTCTTGATTACACTTTATGGAACTTCTTATATAAGAGTCGCTTCTTACATTAACTGTCGCATTTGAGAATATGAAAGAAATCTCCATTACTATGCCGCCAGCTCCTCTTTTAAGTATCTTAGTGTCTTGAAGCTCTTTAAGCTCTGGCATGTCTTTAACCTCTTTTGAATTTTCATAAACAGTTATGAAACTCTTGCCTCTCTCGCTAGCATAAAGGCTTTTTAAAGTCTTATTTAGTGCTGTAGTAAAGCCTAAAGATGAGTATTCTATTTTCCATCTAAAGTAGGGGTAATCGCTATCTATTGCCTTTATAGAAGTACTTTTATAAAAATTTAACCACTCCTCTTCAGATTTTGGAAGCTGTTGGTTAGAAGTCAGGTAATTGTTTGTTGCAATATAGGGTTTATCTTCACTGCTGCCGTCTGGATTAAACCATACATCTTGATAATCAACGCCAGTACCAGCAGAAGTTGAATAATATTTGGCATCAATAGGTAGATTATTATAAGTCATTATCATTCCTTTTGTAGTGTTAACGGCTTGGGTTGAAAGCGACTGCATAGGAGTATTGTTGTAAACCTGGCTTCTTGTACTGTCATCTACATAAAAGCCTAGGTTTGCAAATCTATTTGCAAGCATGTCGGATATAGCATAGGTTCTTGCTGCTATTGCTTGGCACTTTAGTGACTCTAATCCTCCAGTAGCCGGCATTTCAGAGGGAACTACTTTTCTTAAATAATCCTCAAGATCGACCTCATTAATTACATTCATTCCATTTTCCAGTATATTAAACTCTAGAACACCACTGTAGGTTGGATTAAAGTTCTCTGAGCCTCTTTTTACTGATTGTATGGTAAGTGCATCACCTTTCAAATAAATTCTATCTTTGTAAGCTACAGTTTTATTGTTAATAGTCAGCTTTAGATTTTTTCCTTCACGTTCAACTATTAAAACAGTGTTTTTAGGAATATCTGTGGCTAAGTTTTCTCTTAGACTGTAAAGCTTAGCTACAGAGTCGGTTTTTAATTGAACCTTATCATGATATGTAGAGCTAAAACCAGTGTTTGAGAGTCCAACTCTCATGGTAGAATAATTGCTTGGAAAAACTAAAAAGGTTTTTAATTGATTGCTCTTATCTTTAAAGTACTTTACGTTTGGTTTTCCAACTATAAGGTTCTTGCTGCTGGAGATTGTAATGTTATTAGAATTATCTAAAGAATAAAAGTTAGCTTTATTGGAAACAGTTGCTTTTCCCAAGGTTTCTAAATCATATTGATAATTATCTTTAATCATAATCCTATCTGATATGGGGGCTACTTCTTTAAAGCTGTAGGCTCTTAATAGATTATATTTAAAATTAACAACAGTTAATTTGGGAAACTTGGTAGATGCCTTAAAACTTTTTGTTTTGTTATTAATTAATAACTTAATAACAGTAGGATTTTGATTAATAACAATTCCATGTTCTACTTGACGAGGGAAAAATATTACTAATACTGCTACTATTAAAAGCAGTATAAAAACTCTAAGTATATTTTTCATTATATAACCCCTTTCATTTTGTTAGTACATACATTATATTATATTATATAACACTTACTGCATTTCTAGCATTTTTGCAGTATAAAAACTTAAAAATAGTTATAGTTAAAATTGTTCTATGAAGATATTAATAAAACCTGCTTAGTAGGCGATAATTATTATTAGATATAAAGCTAGGAGTCAAGAAAAGAGGGAGAGTGCAAAAATGAAAGGGACAGTAGTTGCAACTTGGATAAGAACCTGCAGAAGGTTATATGGTGACATCGTAGTGGACAAGGCTATGATTGCAAATGGTTGGAGCAGTGGTAAAATCTTTTCACCAGCAGAAAATGTTGACGATGAAAAGATCATTTCTGTTATAGTTCAAATAGCTAGGAGTCAAAACCTAGAAGTTAAGGATTTATGGAGAAATATAGGAAAAGATAATTTAAAGTCTTTTGCTGAGGACTTTCCTGCGTTTTTTGAACATGAAAATTTATATTCATTCTTAAAATCTATGTACGATGTTCATATTGTTATGGTTAAAAGGCTTCCAGGGGCAGTACCTCCACTTGTTGGAATAGAAGCAATATCAAACAAAGATGCTATTTTTTCCTATAAATCCAAGAGAGCTATGTTTGATTATTTTCTTGGGATGCTCGATGGCAGCTGCGAGAGATTTAATGAGAAAATTAAAATTCAGGAGCTTGAAAGGACAAGCGATTCTTTAAAGCTTAAACTCACCTTTGAAAAAGATATATTCTTCAAGAAAAAATATCATTTTAGTAAGTTATTATCTTTAGGGTTTATAAGAAATTTTGGTGCTAAGGTTTCGGTATTTACTTTTATTATATCTGCTTTAAGCTCAGTGTTATTAATGGGTACAGATAATATAGCAAGGCTTTTGTTGGCAGCTCTAGTGCCAGCAGCAGCATCCTTTATTGCTTCATCTGTATTAGTTGCACCGAAGCGTCTACTAGAGGAAACTTTAAACAAAATGAGTGCCAACAATTTTGTTGAAGATATTGAGATTGATACAAAAGACTTCTTTGAGGAATTGTTTAAATGTGTATCAGGACATAAGAAGACTATTAGGGCTGATTTCGTTGGCTTTAAAGGCATAACTGATGAAATGAATACTTTTGCCGATAGAATTAATATAATTACAGATTCTATGAATACTACTTCAGTTGAGATAACAGACGTAGTTGAACAGGTAGCAAATAGCTCGGTTGATCAGGCCCAAAATACTGAGAGAGCTGTTTCCATACTCAACGATAATATTCAGGCTCTAAGAAGCATTGTCAAGAATGAAAATACTAATAAGGATGAGCTGCAGCAAGCAATAGACAAGATTAACAACAGCTATAGGAATGTTGAAAATACAAGCAAAAATATATTAGGAAGTCTTGAAAAATTCCAAGAGGTTAAGGACAAGGGAGAAAATCTTGAGTCTAAGGCTAAGGATATAACAAATATTGTTTCTATTGTTTCTGGTATCTCAGAACAGACTAATCTGCTTGCTCTTAATGCATCGATAGAGGCTGCTAGGGCTGGAGAGGCAGGAAGAGGATTCTCTGTAGTTGCTGAAGAAGTAAGAAAGCTTGCAGAACAGACTACAGGAGCTGTACAAGAAATAAACTCCAATCTTGCTCAGTTTGTTGATGAGATAAAGGTTTTAGTAGATAAGATAGAGGATCAATATGGTGTACTGGAAAGCGAGACTGGTAATCTTCAAAGGGTAAGAGATATAAGCTATGAAGCAACTACTTCGATACAAACCGTTTCAGAATCAACCATAAGGACAATAGAGGAACTTAATAAGGAAACAGATTCTATAGCGAGTATTTACGATACTCTAGAATCCCTTGCTGCAATTGCTGAGGAGAATTCTGCTTCTTCAGAAGAGGTTAGTGCAAGTGTTGCTAACTATACAAATGAAATAGGTAAATTAATTGATAACATTCAAGAATTTAAGAAGATAACTCAAAGCTTTAAGTCTGACTTAGGAAGGTATAAGATTTAATAATGATGGACTTATTAAGAAGTTGCAGGCTTTGCCCTAGAAATTGTGGTGTAAATAGATTTGATAATAGGGTTGGATTTTGCGGTTCTGGTAAAAATATTAAGGTTGCTAGAGTTTCTCTACATCATTGGGAGGAACCCTGTTTGTCTGGCGAAAAAGGATCAGGAACTATATTCTTTTCTGAGTGTAATTTAAAGTGCGTATTTTGCCAAAATTATTCTATTAGCCATAAGGGCGTGGGTAAAGAAATAACAGTTGAGAGACTCTCAAGTATTTTTTTAGAGCAGCAGGAAAGAGGAGCTCATAACATAAATTTGGTTACACCAACACATTTTGTTCCTCAGATAGTAGAGGCCTTGAAACTTGCTAAGAATAACGGGCTTAAGCTGCCTATCGTTTATAACAGCAATGGATATGAAAATGTAGAGACTGTAAAGGCACTTAGAGGATATATAGATATATATCTTCCAGACTTAAAATATTATGAGGATAAGTATGCTGTAAGGTATTCACATGCTCCAGGTTATTTTAAGGTTGCCTCACAAGCAATAGAGGAGATGTTTTCTCAAGTTGGAAAGCCAAAGTTTGATGAAGATGGTATGATGACTAGCGGAGTTATTATTAGGCATTTAATGCTTCCTGGACTTTTATTTGATTCTAAAAAAATAATTGATTATATTTGGCAAACCTTTAAGCATTCTATTTTTATAAGTATTATGAATCAATATACTCCTGTAAATAATGTTTCTCAGTATCCAGAAATAAACAAGCCGCTCAATCAGAAGCATTACGAAAGCTTAATAGATTATTGTTTATCTTTAGGAATAAAAAATGCCTTTATTCAAGATGAAGGAACTGTGTCTGAAAGTTTTATTCCGGATTTTGATTTAAGAGGGGTTGAGTAGTATTGCATAATTACCTTACGGAAGAAGCAATTAACAAGCTTAAAGAGGAAATTGAGCATAGAAAAGTTGTTGTTAGAAAACATATTAATGAGGACTTAAAGGAAGCTAAATCTCATGGGGACCTTAGTGAGAACTTTGAATATAAGTCAGCTAAGAGGGATAGGGCACGAAATGAAAGCAGAATAAGATATTTAGAGAGAATGATAAAGACTGCTAGGATAATAGAAGATACTACTGCTAATGATGAGGTTGGCTTAGGTAAAAAAGTTACTTTAAGGTTTTTAGATGATGATGATACAGAAGAATTTAAGATAGTAACTACCATAGAAGCAGACCCTATGAACAACATGATAAGCATAGAGTCGCCAATAGGCAAGGTTATTTATAAGCATAAAATTGGAGATAAGGTTAATGTTGTTTCTCCTGAAGGAGAATATAAGGTTAGAATAGAAAAAATTGAATTAGCAAATAAAAAGTCAGCTGAGGAATAATCAGCTGACTTTTTTTATTTGCATTTTTTAAAATAAAAGAATGTACATTGAATCATAAATAAAAGGCTTATCACTCCAAAAGCAGGATAAATGACTCTTATTAAATTAACAAATCCAATCTGAGATATTGGGATAGCTATTAAGATTACTAACACTACTGCTGTTTTATAAGGAATATCAAAAATTTGGGTAATAGCTTTTCCCACACTGTAAACATCCGAAACTTCTGTTGAAAACATTTCTAGCCATATTATAAACATAAGCATCATTTGAAGTAGGGTGCCAAATCTATGGGATATGTATAAAAGTGGTATTTCATATTTAAATATGTAAGGAACGTTTAATAGCAGCATGAAGTTTATTATAAAGGTAAGTCCGGTAAGGACAAGAGCACCCATTACAATACCCCATAACATGCTTTTTCTATTTCTTATCTCTGCACTGAGCGGAACTATAACTCCGCTGCAGCCTAAAATATTAAAGCCGCTGTACAGCAAGGATGATATAAGCCAATTAGTTTTATAAGTTGGAGCGCTTTTAACAGTATTAAGGCTTACAATATCCTTATTGAAAAATATGAACATTGCAAAAATAGTTAAAAGAACTATTATAAGTGACGGTACTATAAAGGAATTAACTTCGATAAGTCCTTTTGTATCTCTAAGCAGTACTAAGAGTGAAATAACAGCCATAGCTATAATTCCTATCCATTTGGAGATACCAAAATATTGATTAACTAAAGCTCCACTGCCGGCTAATATAATTGCTGCTCCGCTTATTAGGAATAAGCTTGTTATTCCATCGGTAAAGTTTGCAAATAATTTTGGTCTGATTACTAGATTTATTAGCTCATTATAGGATTTTAGATTAAATTTAAGACTAATAGAAGATATCATATATCCCATAGCTATGTATATAAGACAGCATAATACTATTCCTCCAAAGCCCTTATAGCCATATTCAGTAAAGAATTGCCTTATTTCCTGCCCAGAGGCAAGTCCAGCACCAACGATGGTTCCAATAAAAACCGCTGCAATTTGAAATGCAAGTCCAACACCACGTCGCAAAAAAATTCCTCCTCTATACTTGTTCGTTCTATATAAATATATAAAAAAAATTTAAAATAATGTATTCGCAAATTAAATTTTTATTTTTTGGGAAACTATATATAAGAAAAATGCTAGATATTGCTTTGAGGAGGATACAAATGATGAGACGTATACATATAAAAAAGCTTATGTCCTGTATTTTAGCGTGTTGCATTATAACAACTTTTTCAGCGTGTAAAAGTGAAAAGAAAAAAGGTCAAACTGAACAGGGAAACGAATTTGAAATTAAAGTAGCTCAAAATGTAGTAGATGTCTATATGAAAGCCTTAATGAAGGAAGATATGGAGAATGCAAAGAAACTTTATACAAAGGAACTAGCTGAAAAATCAAAGGAAGCAGGTAAAAGCGATTTAAAGGTTAAGGGTTATAGTGTTGAGGAAACAAGTGAAGTTGGAAGGAGCGGGTTCTTTAAAATTAAAGTAACAAGAATGAGTTTGGATAAGCCTGTTGCAACTTTGGAAGAATGCAGTGTAAAGGTTGTTAAGGAAGGTACAGACTACAAGATAGACGAAGTAAAAAATGAAACAGAAAAAGAAGCTTTTCTTGAACAAGACACTATTAGAGTTAGAAGTAAAAATAATATTAAAACTAATTTGCTTATAGATAGCAGCAGTTTTCCTCAATATGCTTTTTCTAAGGATGATAAAGGGAACCTATCAAAGCAGATAGTTCCTAGAAACAAGTTTTCAGTTATGAACTTTGGATATGAAGGTGAAAGAATAGCCATATCCTCTTATGATAAAGATTCATACATCGGTATAATCAAGATTGATGAAAGCATGGCCACCCAAGGCGGTGGAGGCGGCGGAGGTGGAGAAGGTCAGGGCGAAGGAGATCAAGGTGGCGGAGGCAATAAAAAAGGCTCACAAGGCTCTATGACCAGAGAAAAGCCAATAGGAAAAGAAATGACTTCGCTGGATTTATTAAAAGATGCAAAAATAGAATTTATGACATTTTCCAATGGAGAGAAATTTTTGGTAGTTCAATATAATAAATCTAACCTAGGAAGATGTATAAGGATTTATAATACAGACAGCGGAGAACTTATAAAAGAAAAATTTGAAGAGAAGTATCCTTATGGGAAGGTTGAAATTGTATTTTCCTCTTTTGATAAAGATGTGGTAAACTTTGAAGTGGTTCAAAAAGATATGAATGATAAAGCAGCTGCTGAATTAGCAGGTAAGTATCAAATGAACCTGAAGGAAGAGTTTAAGATAAAGAGACTTTAAGATATAATATAAGTAAAATAAAAAAAGAATATAACTAGAAAAGAATATAACTTCTTAACTTCTTATGTTGTTATATTCTTTTCTTTTGAAAGGAAGATACTAATGAAAAAGGAATGGGGCGATAAAAGATATTATAGTCTCAATTATTTTTTGAGAGAGAAGTTTGGCGAGAAGGTGTTTAAAATTTCACTAGATGCAGGATTTTCTTGCCCAAATAGAGATGGGACTATAAGCAAGGGTGGCTGTGTATTCTGCAGCGAAAGAGGTTCAGGAGATTTTGCAGGAAATAGATGCTTTTCAATAACTCGTCAGTTTGAAGATATAAAGGAAATGATGAATAAGAAGTGGAAGGAAGGAAAGTATATAGCTTATTTTCAAGCTTATACTAATACCTATGCTCCAATAAGGGTTTTAAGAGAGAAGTATGAGGAGGCTATAAATCAGCAGGGGGTTGTAGCTCTTGCTATAGCTACAAGACCTGATTGCCTTGATGATGAGGTATTAGATTTACTAGAGGAGTTCAGCAAAAAGGTATATGTCTGGGTGGAATTAGGGCTTCAAACCTCAAACGATAAAACAGCAAGGCTTATAAACAGGGGTTATAAGATTGAGGTGTTTGAAACAGCTTTAGAGAAGCTAAATAAAAGAAACATCGACGTAGTAGTCCATGCAATTTTTGGACTTCCTGGAGAAAGTAAAGAGGATATGCTTAATACTATTGATTATATAGCTCACAAAAAAGTTAAAGGTATAAAGCTTCACTTGCTTCACCTTATGGAACAAACCCCAATGGTTAAGCTATATGAGACGGGGGTATTAAAGTTTTTGGACCAAGAAGAGTATATAGAATTAGTTTGTAAAGCTGTAACTATGCTTCCAGAAGATATAGTAGTTCATCGCCTCACAGGGGATGCACCTAGAGAACTTCTGATTGGGCCTATGTGGAGTCTTAAAAAATGGGAAATACTAAATGCAATTGATAGAAAGTTTATAGAAAATGATTGGTACCAGGGTTTGTACTTTTCTACAAAAGGATAGTTTTACTTTTGTAAAGTTTACGAATAGATTTAAAAAGGTTTACATGTTAAAATAACATTATGATTATTGAACATAATAAACCTAACGATTAGAGGGGGAAATATAAAATGGCAAATTTATCACTAAAAAGCATTTATAAAATCTATCCTGGTAACGTAACTGCAGTTAGAGATTTCAATCTGGATATAGAAGACAAAGAGTTTATAGTTTTCGTAGGACCATCTGGTTGCGGTAAGTCCACAACTCTTAGAATGATAGCTGGTCTTGAAGAAATATCACAAGGTGAGCTTAATATAGGAGACAAGTTAGTTAACGACGTAGCACCAAAGGATAGAGATATCGCGATGGTTTTCCAAAACTATGCGTTATATCCACATATGAGTGTTTTTGATAACATGGCATTTGGTCTTAAGTTAAGAAAAGTTCCAAAAGCTGAGATTGAAAAGAAGGTTAGAGAAGCTGCTAAGGTTCTTGATATCGAGCACTTATTAGATAGAAAGCCAAAAGCACTTTCCGGAGGACAAAGACAAAGAGTTGCTCTTGGAAGAGCGATAGTTAGAGAGCCAAAGGTATTCTTAATGGACGAACCATTATCAAACCTTGATGCTAAGCTAAGAGTTCAAATGAGAACTGAAATATCAAAGCTTCATAAGAAATTACAAACAACTTTCATATATGTAACACACGACCAAACAGAAGCTATGACAATGGGAACAAGAATAGTTGTTATGAAGGACGGAGTTATTCAGCAAGTTGATACTCCACAATTCATATATGACCATCCAGCTAACATATTCGTTGCAGGATTCATAGGGTCACCTCAAATGAACTTCATAGATGCAAAGGTAGAAGAAAAGGGTGGAAAGATTGTTCTTGCATTCGGAGAAGAATCAGTAGAACTTCCAGCAGACAAAGCAGCTGTTATTAAGAAGGCTGGTTATGTAGGCAAGGATGTTATAATGGGTATTAGACCAGAAGATATAGATGATAGTGAAGAGTTTATAGCTAAGCACCAAGAAGCTATAATGACAGCGTCAGTTGAAGTTACAGAGCTTATGGGAGCTGAAACTTATATCTACCTTGCAAAAGGAAAGTCAAATATCGTTGCTAGAGTAAACGGAAGCTCAAAGGCTAAACCTGGAGATGTATTAAAGCTTGCTTTAGATACAACTAAGATTCACGTATTTGACAAAGAAACAGAAAATACTGTAATCTAGATATAGAGCTTTATAGCAATATATACAAAAGAAACAACGTGCGAGGTGGAAGTTTAATGTACAATTTTCAGAGTTTTCTAAGTGACTTGGATTTGAATACGGGCATAAGCTTCAGCATTAGGCTTGAGGATGATACCGTACTATATTCAAGTATTAAAGATGACCAACGCTCTGACAGGGTATCTGAAATGATAAATCTTGGAGCTTCAAAAGCAATTTTGGAGTTAACAGAGGAATATAAAAATTGTACATCGCTTCTAAGATATACTATTGAAAATAAATACAGAGAAATATTTTCAATGAGGGAACAATCCCTCATTGATATCTTAGAAGGAAAGGATATTTCAGCTGATAAGCTTGAAAGGAACTTTCCTTTTCTTGCAAAAGGATGTACACTTTTTCTTGTAAGCGTTGATGGAAGTAGATATGAAGCACTTAATATTGTTAGGCAGCTTTATAACGAAAGTGAAGCAGTGAGTATGATTTACGATGATAGAATTATAGTGCTCGGTGTTTTTGAAGAAGTAGATGAGCATGCAAGAAGTATTAAAGATTCCATAGTATCTGATCTTTATTGCCGCTGCAATGTTAGCTATGGAAGTACTATTTATAATATAAAGGATATAAAAAAATCCTATGAGCAAGCTAATGAATGCTTGATTTTAAGCAAAAACTTTGGTATAAAAGAAGAAATATATTTTTATGATCGAATGCTGTTTGAGAAAATAGTTTATAATATAACTGAAAATGTAAAACAAGAGCTTTTACATAGATTCAGAGACAAATTCAATTTTTTTGATAATGAAATTATAAATACTATTGAAGAGTTTGTTAATTGCGGCTTGAATATAAGTGATGCGGCTAGAAGACTTTATGTACATAGAAACACTCTTATATATAGGCTTGACAAGATAACAAAAGAAACAGGCTTTGATATTAGAAACTTTAAGGAAGCAACAGTTTTTATAATTGCTTTCCTAGTTTGGAAGGAAGATAATATGTAAGGCGTAAAGATTATGAATCTTTACGAGCAGAATAAGGAATTCAAAAGGCGTAAAGATTATCAATCTTTGCGAACAGAATAAGGAATTCAAAAGGGGTAAGAAATTACCCCTTATTTTAAGCATAAAGTGTCTAAACGTTTGCACGTATATCTTTATAATAAAGAGGTTATGGATATGAATGTCACAATAAAAGAAGTAGCAAAATTGGCAGGTGTTTCACCTTCTACAGTATCAAGAGTAATATCTGATAGTCCTAGAATAAGTGATGAAACAAAGAGAATTGTAAGAGATGCAATGAGTGAATTAGGTTATCACCCTAATGCTATAGCAAGAAGCTTGGTAAGTAAAGCTACAAATACCATAGGTATAGTTATGCCTCAATCCACGGAAAGAGCGTTTTTAAATCCGTTCTTTCCGCAAGCACTAAGCGGTGTTTCAGCTGCAGCTCATGAGCAGGGCTACTGCATCCTTCTATCTACAGGAAATACCGAAAAAGAGCAGCTTGATTCTTTGCAAAGCATTGTTACTGGTGGAAGAGTAGATGGAGTTATCATAATGTATTCCCCTGTAGATAATTCTCCTATGGAAATACTTAAAAAGTTTGGAACGCCATCTGTAGTTATAGGAAAGCCTTTAAAGTCTAAGGACGTGCTTTATGTAGATAACGACAACGTAGAAGCTTCCTTTAAGGTTACTGAAAAGCTTATAAGTAACGGTCATAAAAAAATTGCTTTCATAAGTGGGTCCTTTAGGTTTGTAGTATCCCTAGACAGACTTGATGGATATATGAATGCTCTTAAAAGACATGATATACCCTTTAGAAAAGAGTATATACTAGAACTCTCTGAGTTTATAACACAAGGCGCATATGAAAAGACTAAACAGCTGTTGACTCTTAGTGAAAGACCTACAGCTTTAGTTGTAACTGATGATGTTATGGCGTTTGGAGCTATGGATGCTATTAAGGAATGTGGCTTAAGAATTCCCGAAGACATTGAAATTATGAGCTTTAATAATGTACCTTCTTCAGAGCTTACTAATCCAAGCTTAACATCTGTGGATATAGATGCCTTTACCTTAGGATACGAAGCTTCAAAGCTTATTATTGAAAAGATTAAGGGAGAAGCTAATAGGGAAAAGGTTATTGTTCCTACTAAAATTGTATATAGAGAGACTTCTCGTCTCTAATAAAAAACTCCTAAGTCTTTAGTTTGTGACTTGGGAGTTTTTGTTTTTATTTTTAAAGTAAGCAAGTGCTAATGCCAAAAGTGGAATAATAATCTGTATTGGAAGATGTATGTACTTAACCGTAAAATCTAATCCAAGTTTAATATGTTGGGGATAGTTTCTGGCTATAACCTCTGAAAGTATTAGAGCTATTGCAGCAAAAGGAAAAGCTAAAAATCTAAAATTATTGATTTTTAACAACTGTGAGGTTCCTAGGATAGAAGCATACATGAGAATACTAATCTTCATAAATCCTCCAACAACTAATGTAACAACTATAATAATATCTAACCTGTCTAAAAAGCCTCCAACCTGTATAAGCCTTAAGGTTTCCAGGAGAGGGAAGTTAGTGCTTGAAGCAAAGGTTACACCAAGACCAGCGATAAACATTATGGTAATAGCAGATAATGCTACCCCTTCAGTTATAATAGACCAGGTTACTAATTTTCTAATCTTATAAGGTTCATTTACCGTGCTGTAGAGCATAGAAAAGACTATAGGCTCGCCAAAGGGAAAAGTTATGAGTTTCCATCCTTTTTGAATAACATTTAGAAAACCTTTCTCAGCTATAGGTTCAAGTCTATCAAAAAAGAATACACCCTGTGTTATAAGCAGTAGTATATAAGCACCAACTAGGCCAAGCATCATTAGAGGAAAAAGTATCTCAGCAGCTCTGCTAATAGTTTCAAAGCCAGTCATCACTCCATAGGCTACAGTTAGTATAAGTAGTGAGCCTATAAATACTCTAGGTGTTTGGGGCATAGAGGATATAGATATAAGTCCAGTGAAATCTCTAAGTACTCTTGCAGACAAGTAAAGGAAATATAGGGTGTAAATTATACTTATAAGAGTACCTAAATATTTACCAAATATTTTTGGCATATAAGTTACTATAGTATCCTTAGGATAGTATTTGAAAAGTGCAATATATACATATTGCAGCAGAATACCTGGAAGTGTATAGATAAGTATAGCAATCCAGGCATCCTGTTTAGTATCAGCTGCCAGAAAAAAAAGGACAGCACTTCCATAAGGGAGTATAAACAGAGTTGTAAACAGCTGATAGCCTGATATTTTTCTTTCCATAGGATTAATCACTCCTAGACGATTTACTCTTCTTCCGTAGCTGACTTATTATTTAAGCCTGCACTCCTAACTATACTTTCTACATTGATAATAACATTTAAATTTTCATATATAGTATCCCAATCCTTTTTTATGCTTTTCCAGATCTTTGGATAACTTTTATGTATACTTTCTCCAAAACCGAAGATATCTGCTTTATACTGACCTTTGGCCATATTTAATACAAGCTCAATTTCATCTTTTACAGCTTTACTTTGAAAGATACCTATTTGATCTAAAACTTCAGGATTTTTAACAGGATCCGCTGGATTAGGAAGCTGCCTTAAATCTGTAAAAACCTTAACATTTACCTGGAGGCTAATACCATTTTCATCTATAATAGGCTTTATCTTGCTAGAACCTCTTAATATCTCAGCTGAAACTATCCCAAAGTTGTCAGCAGGAAAGGTTATATTCCCTACTTTTACTGTGCCCATAATCCAAGACAATCCTCTTGTTTCCTTAATATTTAAGTATCCTATAAGTTTATCTTTTTTAAATACTGCTGTCCCAGCTAATTCAAAGTTCATGTCTAGGCTATCCTCTGAACCTCTTTTTGTATTTATAACGGCTGCTACTGCAGCAGAAGTTGGATTAGTTAATGAATTTTGTACATCTATAACATAACTAAAGGGCCTATAGCCAACATCCTTTTGCCTAAGAAATAAGTTTTCTATAACAATGGATGGTATAGGGCTCTTAGAAGTTTGGGCTTTCACAATTTCAGAAGCCTTTCCTTTAGTGACAAGAAAAGGTGTGTTAAGCCTAAATTCCTGTATTCTAATAATGGAATCAAATACATCTTTAATTCCATTTCGAGCAAGACTATCGCCAACTACTATGTATTTTACATGGCCAAAATGCTGTGCTCTGCTCATAGTTTTTGAAGCTTCAAAAACTGCATCAAACAAAGTGTATCCAACACCAGAAATAATTATTATATCTTTTCCAGAGCTACCTGAAGAACTGCCAGACTGGGAGGTAGGAACATTTGGATTTAATATCTGCATAGTAACTTCAAGTTTGTTGTCAGGCATCAAATCAATACCAACTGCAAGTACCAAAAAAAGCCTTTGTATATCCTTCCTTTTTCCAGTACAACCTGTAAGATTTATAACAAAAATTATAATGAGAAGATATATAACTGTCCTTTTAAAATATTTTGCGAAATTTTTCATTAAAATCACCGTACTATTGCCCTCAAAATATTAAAGTAAATTATCTTGAGTTGCACTAGGAACTATTTTCATTATTTTTATCTTCTTGAGTTATAGGATTTGTAGCTGGTCTTCCTACTCTTCTGGTTGAATCTCTCCAGGTAATAGTTTTGGGCATCTTCTTTAGACTCCAAAGAGGAGCCCGTATAAATATATCTTTGAGCTCTTTAGGTCTTAATGGGCCTACAGGAGCTAGAAAAGGAACTCCAAAGGAGCGAAGAGACAAAAGGTGCATAATTATGGCAATAAGCCCACAGGTAAGACCAACCATTCCTCCCAATCCGCCAAGGACTAAAAGACCAAAGCGAATATATGCCAGCGGCATTTGAAGTTCAGGAGTGGGTATTGCAAGAGCAGATACCGCAGAAAAAGCTACAACTATAATCATATGTGCGCTTACAATACCTGAGTTTATTGCTGCCTGACCAAGGACTAAACCACCAACTACGCTTACAGACTGCCCCATAGTTTTAGGCATTTTTATGTCTGCCTCCTGAAGAACTAGATAGGTAATAAGCATAAATACTGCCTCAAAAATTGGAGGAAAGGGAATTTCTGCTCTGCCGCGGATAATACTTATAACAAGTGATGTTGGGAGCAATTCCTGATGGTAGCTTATTAAGGAAACATAAGCTGCAGGAAGAGCCATAGACATTGAAAAAGCTAGCATTCTAATCCACCTGGATAAAGTAGCTACATAAAATCTTAGATAATAGTCATCTGGAGACATAAAAAATTCCCCAAAGATACAAGGAAGAGATAAGACTACAGGTACATTATCAACAAAAAGTACAATACGTCCCTCTAGTATCTTTCCTGCTGCTACATCAGGCTTTTCAGTTCTAAATATAGTAGGGAAGAAGCTAAGAGGACTATCTTCTATATACTCTTCTATATAGCTAGCTGCAATAACTGAATCAATTTCAATTTTTCTAATTCGCTTTCTCACCTCATCTACAATTTTATTGTTTGCGATATTATCCATATAAACCATGGCAACATTGGTTTGTGTTTGTTTTCCAACCTTAAATAATTCTGCTTTAAGATGAGGACTCTTTATCTTTTTTCTTATAAGGCATACGTTAGTGCCAAAGGATTCCGTAAACCCTTCTCTAGGGCCGCGAATAACACTTTCAGTAACTGGTTGTTCTACAGTTCTTGCCGGTGGCTTTTTCATATCTATAGTGAAAGCTACGTTTATACCACTAACTAGAATTATAAGCTCACCTTCAATAATAGAACTTGTAATTTTTTTCATGTCATCTAGTACGTCATCTTTAGCAATTCCTAGTAAAGACATTAAGTAGGTTTTAATATCTCCTATAGGATGCATTGGTGTATAGGTTAGCCTCTTCAGAGCAATATTCTCGATAAACTCTGTTGGAATCATATTCGATATGTAAATGCATATGGCGGAGTACTTAGGGTCGCCGGCAATATTAATTTCTCTAATTAATAAATCACCACATTTATTAAAAACTTTTTGAAGATACTGTTTGTTTCTTTGTAAAATCTTGGAAGGAGCAAGCTTTTTATTTTGATTTGAAGGTGGATTGCTTGAAGGATTATTAAAGCGATTATCTATTGCTGTCTCTATATCTTTGTATTGTATTCCTTCAGACTTATCATTTTTATATAATATTTTCTTTACAAAATCAAATATGGTAAATCACCTGCTTTATTTATGAAATATAAAGACCATAAAATTATATCTCACTATAAAAACCTTTTTATAATTTATTTTGTGTGAAAATTAAATACTTATACCTTATTAAACTAAATAAGTATATGCTAGAAAAAAATACAAATAATAATTAAAAATAAAGGTAAGGTGAGCTTATGGAGTTTTCAAATAATCTAAATAAAAATGTAACTATGCTTAAACAGATATTTAATGGAGATGACACAATTAAATTTAGGGAATTTGAAAATAGATATAACAGGAACTTGAAATTTTGCATTGTGTTTGCTGATGGGATGATAAATAAGGAAATTGTTGATGAACATATTATAGAAAAGCTAATGAATATAAACATGGAGAATATAAACATTAGTGGACCTGTATCTCCACAAACAATTATAGATACATTAATTAAAAAAGTTGTTATTGCTGGAGATTTAAAAAAGAACTCCAGTCTTGATGAAGTTTTAGATGGCATGCTGTATGGAGATACAATTGTATTAATAGACGGTATGGCAGAGGCAATTATTGCTGATACAAAGGGATGGCCTGTAAGAGCAATAGATGAACCGCCATCCGAAAAAGCTGTTAGGGGATCAAGAGAAGGTTTTACAGAAAGCATAATGACAAATACAACTTTAATAAGGAGAAGAATTAAAAATAAAGATTTGAAGTTTAATTTTATGGAAATAGGGACAAAAACTAAGACGAAGATAGCAATATGCTATGTAGAAGGATTAGCAAGAGAAGAGATTGTTAAGGAGCTTAGAAATAGGCTTTCGAATATAGATATAGACGGGATTTTGGAGTCTGAGTATATAGAGGAATACATAAAAGATGCTCCATTCTCTCTTTTTAAAACTATAGGCAATACCGAAAGCCCAGATGTAGTGGCTGGAAAGCTTCTCGATGGGAGAGTTACTGTGCTTTGTGATGGAACCCCCTTTGTACTTACTATTCCATTCATTTTCTTAGAATATTTTCAGGTATATGAAGATTATTATAACAATTACATATATTCTTCTTTTAACAGAATGCTAAGGTTTCTAGCATTTTTCCTAGGAGTAAGTGTGCCGGCATTATATGTGGCCGTTACAGCTTATCATCAGGAACTAATACAAACCTCGCTGCTTCTTAGCATATATTCCTCAAGACTTGGTATTCCTTTTCCTATAGTTGTTGAAGCGGTAATAATGCTTATAGGATTTGAAATATTGAGAGAGGCTGGAACGAGGTTGCCTAAGCCTATAGGTCAGGCTGTTAGCATTGTAGGTGCTCTTATACTTGGGGATGCAGCAGTAAATGCAAGAATTATTAGTGCACCAATGGTAATCGTGGTTGCGGCAACAGGTATATCCTCTTTTTTAATTCCAAAGATGATCGGGGTATTTATTGTAGTAAGGTTTATATTTTTGATTCTTGCAGCATTACTAGGGTTGTATGGATATATGTTTGGTGTCATGGGGCTATTTATATATCTAGTCTCCTTAAGATCCTTTGGAGTGCCTTACATGATTAGTATTTCAGACTTGAAATTACATGACATAAGAGACACAGCAATTCGTGCTCCTATGTGGCTTATGAATGTTAGACCAAAACTAATAACTAAGAATAAAATACGACAGGATAAAATCAGGAGTTAGAAAAGAGGGTATTAATGAAATTAATGAAAAAATTTATGCTTGTTCTATTAATTATTATCAGTAGTTTTGTTAACACTTCCTGTTGGGATTATAAGGATGTAGAGAGACTCAATGTTGTTATGAGTTTTGCCATTGATAAGGACACAAAAAGCAATGAATATATCTTAACTGTTGAAGTTGCCAGACCCGAGTCAGGTCAGAATCAAGCCAAGTATATGTCAGACATTTATGAAAGCAGAGGAAACACAATATTTGAAGCCATAAGAAATTTAATTCCAAGGATAGGCAAAAAGGCTTATTGGAGCCATGTAAGCATTGGTATTTTGGGTAAAGCTGTTGCAGGGGAGGATGTTGGGTCTGCTATAGATTTTTTCTATAGAGATCCTGAAGCAAGAGGTGATATGTATATATTGATATCAAAACGAGAAACAGCAAAAGAAATCTTACTAACTAACCATAACCCGCAGGAACTAAGGGCTATAAAGCTTAGATATGTAATGGAAAATCAAAAAAGCTCTAAAAAATTTCCTAAAACGCAGCTAAGGGAGATTATAGAAAATTTGCAATCTAAGAATAAGGCAATACTAGTTCCTACTATAGATTTTAGAGCGTCAGACGATGGGCTAGTTACAGAAATTAATGGTAGTGCTGTATTAAAACAAGATAAGGTAGTAGGATACTTAACACCAGAGGAGACACAATATGCTCTTTGGGCTATGGGGAAGATAGATGGAGGAGTTCTGGTGGTTCAAAATATAATTGGAGATAATAATATAACCTTTGAGATATTTGGTAATAAAACAAAAATTAAAACTGATTATATTGACAATAATGCCAAAATAAAAGTTGATATAGCTGCTGATGTATCCATTGGTGAGGTCAGTAATGATGTGAAATTTGAAAAGGAGGAAGTAAAAGAACAAATAAGGAATGAGGCGGAAAGGTATTTTGAAGATAAAGTGCAATATATAATTAAAAAAATGCAGAATGAATGCAAGAGTGATGTATTCTCTTTTGGGAAAAAATTCGAGATACAAAATAGAGGCATCTGGAAAAAAATAAAGCCTACCTGGAGCGAGGAATTTTTAACAGCAGCTGTTGAAGTTAATGTTAAATTAGAGATAAAGGGAAGTGCCATGACTTCACGACCTATTAAGGAGGAAAGTGGCAAATGAGAGTTATATCTATAATAATAATCTATGTTTCCTTATCAGCTATAGAGATGATTTCACTTAGAGGGAAGAAACAAAAGAAAGAAAGCATAATTTTTATTTTTGCAATGATTATGCCATTTATACTAAGTATAAATATAG
Organism: Clostridium swellfunianum; assembly: GCF_023656515.1. NCBI lineage: Bacteria > Bacillati > Bacillota > Clostridia > Eubacteriales > Clostridiaceae > Clostridium > Clostridium swellfunianum. The sequence continues at coordinate 1,237,141 of NZ_JAMOFV010000006.1, read as the reverse complement.
CAGTAGGCACAACTGTACCTAATATTAATTCAATTATAAGAAAACTAATTTGGCCGGCCATAATGCAGTTTTGGGGGAAGTAGAATGAGGAGAGAGATAATTTCAAGTAAACAAGGGGTTACTTTGTTAATTTTATTTATTTTCGGGAGTACATTTGTAGTAGGAACTGGAGGAGAGGCAAAGAAAGATATGTGGCTTGCAGTTATAATAGCTATAATTGGAGCCCTACCAATGTACTTTATTTATGCAAAGCTTTTAATGAGTTTTCCTGAAAAGGACTTATATGATATTGTAGAACTAGTCTTTGGAAAGCTTTTAGGAAAAGCTATAATACTTTTATACATATTCTATAGCCTGCATTTAGGAGGATTAGTAGTTTATAACTTTAATGAGTTTATAGGCACAGTTGGATTAGAACAAACCCCTATGATAATACCAAGCAGTATAATGATGGTTTTATGCATTTGGATGCTAAAACAGGGAATTGAAGGGCTTGCTAGGTGGGGAGAATTATTTTTCCCAATACTGATTAGTATAGTTTTTTTAGCAGCTATGTTCTCCATACCCAATCTGGATATAAATAATATATTACCCATAGCCGCAAATGGAATTAATCCTATAGCTAAGGGAGCTTTTGATACATTTTCATTTCCTTTGACAGAAGCAGTTTTGTTTACCGTTGTATTTTCTTCTCTAAAAAATAGTAAAGCGGCTTTAAAAACTTATATATTAGCGCTTATCATTGCTGGTGGTACACTAGTTATATCAGTGCTGAGAAATATATTGGTATTGGGTGAATATGTAATATCCATAAATTATTACCCAACCTTTGTTGCTGTGGCTAGAATCAATATTGGTAACTTCCTTCAAAGATTAGAATCAGCATTATCGATAACTTTTTTGATTGCAGGTTTTGTAAAGATATGCATATGCTTATTAGCGGCTTCTAAAGGATTTGCTAAGGTGCTTAACTTTAAAGATTATAGATTTATTGTCATTCCACAAGCGTTAATGATATTAAATTTTAGCTTTATAGTAACTAAGGATGCAATGGATTTAAGAATATGGAGTCAGCAGGTATATCCTTATTATGCATTTATATTTGAGGTAATTCTGCCGTTAATAATATTTATCTGCGCTAAACTAAGGTATAAGGAATTAAAAAAGTTATAATCATGAATAGGCTCTTCTTAAATATGATATAATGCTGTTAGAAATAATAGATATAAACAGTGATAATTTTGGAGGCGCCCAATGAAAGTAGATATAATAATTTCAGCAGGAGATATAAAAGAAAAAAAGGTTTTAGATAAAACTGTAATTGTGATAGATATGTTGAGAGCAACGTCAGTTATAACAACAGCAGTTGCTAATGGCTGTAATGAAGTAATTCCTCTTTTAACTATTGATGAGGCTATGGATTTAGTTAGAGAGGAAAGATCAAGATACATACTAGGTGGAGAAAGAAAAGCTTTGAAGATAGAAGGCTTTGATTGCTCTAATTCACCTCTTGAATACACCTCGCAGCTAGTTAAAGGAAAGAGTATTGTTCTCACAACCACCAATGGGACTAGAGCAATTAAAGGATGTGAAGGTGCAAGGAATATTTTAATTGCAGCAATGATAAATGGAGCATCAGCTGCAATTAAAGCAGCTGAGCTTAATAACGATTTAGTTATAGTGAATGCTGGAACTTATGATGAGTTTTCAATAGATGATTTTATTTGCAGCGGATATATTATTGATTGCTTAAAAGACCAGTGTGATGTTCTTTTAAGTGATATAGCCACAACTGCTCATTATATATATAAAAACAATGAAGATATCTTTGGTTTTATAAAGTTTGCAAGTCACTATAAGAGGATAGAAGAATTAGGTTTACAGGAAGACTTAGAATACTGCTGTAGAAAAAGTATAATCGATGTGGTTCCAGAGTATAAGGACGGAAACATAAGAATATAACAATATAACAATATAAGAATATAACAATTTAACAATTTAAGTGGTTTTAAAAAATAAAGAGGAGAGTGTGGAGGTGCCATCACTTTCCTCTTTATTTTAGTATATACTTACATTAGCAGCTTGGGGTCCTTTTCTGCCGCTTACTATTTCAAATTTAACTTCCTGACCGGCTTCTAATTGCTTATCCATAGCTACAGCAGTATGATGAACAAATACATCTTCTCCGCCATCTTGAGCTATAAAACCAAAGCCTTTTTCAGGATCGAACCATTTAACTACACCAGTTTCCATTATATTACCTTCCTTTACTAAGCTTATTATCTCAAATTTATTATGCAACAAAGTAATGATAATAATACGTTAAGAATAGATTCTTCTATAAGTCTAACTTACTTACACCAAGGGCATGATGTTGCCAAAGCACATTTTGGACCATATACATTTGATTTTCTTGGCATTCAATAATTAAAACTACTTCTGTATTTTTTAGACCTGGTTGTTTTCTTAGCTCATTTCTAGTCATAAATAATTTTATAATAAGACCAATGCTAAAGCCAATTGCCATTGCTATAAGCCCCCATAACAGAGGTCCCCAGGTTAAAACAAAGCCATAAACAGCACCAAATATCATAAAGAGGGTTGCTAGTATCATAGGCAAGTCAAACAGGCTTACCCCATCAGAATGATGTATGGTATCAAAAAGCCTCCTTTCCTCTTGTCTTTTATCCATTGGAACTGCAAGAATATTTTCTTTTGGGATTCCCTTCATTTCTATTTCTGTTACTGCTAGTTCCAGGTAATTAGAATATTCAAAGGTAGATACAATATGCATTTTATCTGTTCTCCTTATTATAGAAGGTAATTTGAAGAATTTATTTTGGTATTCCGTTCTAAGGAATTTTGATTGCTCCCAATCATATAAATTATTGTATTCTACACAGTTTGCATAAGCATCATATATAGCAAACATATATATTGAAGGAACATTTAAGAACCAATGAGGGTTAACAATAGCTCTTGCGGCTTCAAAGTCTCCAAGCAGAGTATAGTGTATGCAAGGAAGAAGCTTTGAAAAATAAGCTGTTGCAATCCACCAAGCCAAGACAAAGAATGCAGTAACAATCCTGTGAAGATACAGTTGACCAGCTCCGGGCGTCAACGCTGTCCAAGCAGCAGCAACCCAAGGACTTCTCTTATCTAAATAATTAAATCCCATTCCGTTGAACTTTATTGGAGTTATTGGACAATCTTCTCGTGCTGCCAATCTATATATATTATTAATAGTTATTGTTGATCTGTAACTGTCCCAAATTGCAAACATAAAAGTCGGAAGATATAAAAGTGCCCATTCTTTGTGCATAACACCTTTAGCCATCTCAAATCTTCCGGTAAAGGAATATAAAATAGCAAGGTTAACGTTAGATTTTAAATTTATAAACACTTCCCAAAGAAATAGAACAGTGCCTCTTATATGCTTATTTATTAATATATGTCCAAGACCAGGAAACATAATGGACCAGAATGATACGATAAAAGGATTTCTAAGATGCAGTTGTGTAATTCCAACCGTGCTTACATATGCTCTAGGACGACGCTTAATCATGATACTCTCCTGAATTACTTTCATTTTGTTAAATTTTATTAGTAATTTTAGATTATCCTTATAAGCTGAATTGTATGTAATAAAAAAATCCCCTAGGGGATTTTTTAAATTACTTGGAAAATTATAAACTTTAAATAATAGGATTCGTCAGAATTCCAAAGAATTGGATGGTCTGCGGCTTGGGTTCTAAACTCTACCTGCCTTAAGGTTCTTTTAGCATCTCTTGCAGCATCTGCAATTGTTTGCCTAAATAAGTCCTCTTTCATAAAATGAGAGCAGGAACAGGTTACAAAGAAGCCGCCTGGTTTAACCATTTTTAGACCTCTTAGATTTATATCCTTGTAGCCTCTTATAGCTCCCTTAACGCTTTCACGCGATTTAGTGAAGGCTGGAGGGTCTAAAATTACTACATCAAACTTTCTTCCTGCTTTAGACCATTCTGTTAACACATCAAAAGCATTGTGGCATTCAAACTTAACTCTGCCTGAAAGTCCGTTTAGTTCAGCATTTCTTGTGGCGAAATCTACTGCATGCTGTGATATGTCTATGCCAAGAACACTTTTAGCTCCAGCAATTCCTGCATTTAAAGCAAAAGAACCTGTGTGAGTAAAACAATCTAAAACTTCTGCATTCTTGCAGATTTTATGTATGGCAGCTCTATTTTCCTTTTGATCTAAAAAGAAGCCTGTCTTTTGTCCGTTTTCAATATCTACATAATATTTAACACCATTTTCAACAATTTGAACCATAGTATCAAAGGGTTCTGAAAGGAAGCCTTTTGTTTGCTCCATACCCTCAAGCTCACGAACAGCAGCATCGCTTCTTTCATAAATACCTTTTGCTCCATATTCTTCTTTAAGAATTTTCACTATTATATCCTTGTATTTATCAATGCCCAAAGCTAAAGATTGAATAACATAGTAGTCCTCAAACTTATCAATAGTTAAGCCTGGAAGAAAGTCAGCTTCTCCAAACACAAATCTGCAGCTTGAAGTATCAATAATCTTTTTTCTATATTCCCACGCATCCTTAAGTCTTCTTCTAAAAAAGTCTTCGTCTATTTCTTCATCAATATTTCTTGTAAGTATTCTTATGGAAATCTTGGAAACGTCGTTTATGTAGCCTTTGCCAATAAAATCATGTTTAAAGTTATAAACTTCAACAATATCTCCGTTAGTATATTCGCCATCATATTCTTCTATCTCATCAGTAAAAATCCAAGGGTGACCACTTTCAACTTTTCTGCCTTTTCCTTTATATAAATAAAACTTGCATGCCATGTGTATTACACTCCCTTTGTTAAATTCATTATGTAGTATACCACATTTAGGCATTATATAGTATAAGTCTGCTATTAATCCACCTCATTTAAGCAAAATTTCCTTTGACACAAGCAGCCTCAATATCTTAAACTATACTATGTGTAATTAAACGGCTAAAAAGGAGAGAAACTAATGAGTATATTAACAGTTAAAAATATAAGTCATGGTTTTGGAGATAGAGCTATATTTGAAGATGTGTCCTTTAGACTTTTAAAGGGGGAACACGTTGGACTAATAGGCGCAAACGGAGAAGGTAAATCTACCTTTATGAATATAATCACAGGAAAGCTAATGCCTGATGAAGGACAGATTGAATGGTCTAATAGAGTTAGAGTTGGCTACATGGATCAGCATACAGTACTTGAGAGCGGTCAAAGTATAAAGGATGTATTAAGAGGAGCCTTTCAGTATTTATTTGATGCAGAAGCTGAAATGAACGAGCTTTATGGGAAAATGGGTGAAGTTCTGCCTGAAGAGCTTGATAAGATGCTTGAAAGAACAGCAGTAATTCAAGATATGCTGGATCACAATGGCTTTTATGTTATTGATGCTAAAATTGAAGAAACTGCTAAGGGTTTAGGACTTTTAGATGTTGGTCTTGATAAAGATGTTTCAGATTTAAGTGGAGGTCAAAGAACTAAAGTACTACTTGCTAAGCTTCTATTGGAAACTCCGGACATCCTGCTTTTAGACGAGCCTACTAACTATCTAGATGAAGTTCACATAGAATGGCTTAAGAGATTTTTAATAGCTTACGAGAATGCTTTCATTCTGATATCTCATGATATACCATTTTTAAATTCAGTAATAAACCTGATATATCATGTAGAAAACAAAAAGCTTACAAGATATGTTGGAAACTATGAGGAATTTGAAAGAATATATGAAGCTAAAAAGAAACAGCTAGAGCAGGCCTACGAAAGACAGCAGGCAGAAATTGCAAGACTGGAGGATTTTGTTGCTAGAAATAAAGCTAATGTTGCTACTGCCAATATGGCTAAATCCAGACAAAAGAAGCTAGACAAAATTGAAAGAATCGAGCTTACTCAAGAAAAGCCTAAGCCAACCTTTAATTTTAAGTCTGCAAGAACCTCAGGAAAGGTTGTTTTTGAAACTACAGACTTAGTTATAGGATATGATACTCCTTTATCTAAGCCTCTAAACCTTAGAATGGAAAGAGGAGATAAAATAGCTTTAGTTGGAGCAAACGGTCTTGGAAAATCAACTCTATTAAAGAGTCTTCTAGGGTTACAAACAGCTATATCAGGTAATGTCCATCTTGGAGATTATCTTCACTTAGGATACTTTGAGCAGGAAATAAAGGAAGCCAACTATAACACCTGTATAGAAGAGTTTTGGAATGAGTTTACTGGATATACCCAGTATGAAGTTAGAGCAGCTCTTGCTAAGTGCGGACTTACTACAAAGCATATAGAAAGCAAGGTTGTAGTACTAAGCGGAGGAGAGCAGGCAAAGGTAAGATTAGCTAAGCTTATTAATAAGGAGACAAATTTATTAATCCTTGACGAGCCTACGAACCACTTGGATGTAGATGCAAAAGAGGAGCTTAAGAGGGCTCTTAAGGAGTACAAAGGAAGCATACTGCTTGTATGTCACGAGCCAGAGTTTTATAGAGATGTTGTTACTGATGTATGGAACTGTGAGCAGTGGACGACAAAAATTGTTTAGAAACTTAATGTTTCCAAGTTAGTAAATAGTTCAATTTAGATAGCAGTAATATTAACAAGTATTGCTGCCGTTCTTTATTTATCCATCATTGTTGATTTTTTCGACAAATAGTGTTACAATGGCAACATATTTGAAATTGAGGTGAAAAAATGATTAAATTTTCTTGCTAGTTTTAAAAAGCATAATAAAATTGTGGATTCGTTTAATACCGCTTTTTTTGTTGTGCTTATGCAAGAAAGTTAATTTATTTTTTCACTCAGACGGTATATCCTTACCTTACCCTAATTGGGGTTTGGCTTTGCTGTATTTATGAGCTGCAAGAAATAACTTTCTTGCAGCTCTTATTTTTTTATAGATTATGAAGATAAGGAGGATGATTAATATAATGAACATTAAAGATCTTTTTATAACACATGATAATCTTCATATAGAGCCGGATACTTCGGGCGACATTTATATGGAGTAATACCAGTCGCCTATTGTTCCGACTTTGGTATTTGTACTACTAATTTCAAAGGAGGACAAGAATATGTCTATAATAAACGTTACAAACCTGACCTTCGCTTATGAAGGCAGTTATGATAATATTTTTGAAAATGTAAGCTTTCAAATTGATACGGATTGGAAATTGGGCTTTACCGGAAGAAATGGACGAGGAAAAACTACCTTTCTGAACCTTTTACTTGGAAAATACGAATATACTGGTAATATTTCAGCTAATGTAACTTTTGAATATTTTCCTTATGAGGTGCAGGAACCAGAAAATTTCACCATAGATATCATAAAGGATATCAGTCCGAATTCAATGGATTGGGAAATAATGAAGGAATTATCCCTGCTCTCTATAGACGACGATGTTTTATACAGGCAGTTTTATACACTATCAAAAGGTGAGCAGACAAAAGCTTTGCTTGCGGCTATGTTTTTGAAAGAGAACTCCTTCTTGCTTATTGATGAGCCTACAAATCATTTGGATGCTGAAGCTAGAAAAAAACTCAGTAATTACCTCAAAAAAAAGAAAGGATTTATCCTAATTTCGCATGATAGGTTCTTTTTGGATAATTGTATTGATCATGTTCTTTCAATAAATAAGACAAATATAGAAATACAAAAAGGTGATTTTACCAGCTGGTGGGAAAATAAAAAAAGGCAGGATGGTTTTGAACTGGCAGAAAACGAAAAGCTGAGAAAAGATATAAACCGTTTATCTAAGTCTGCTAAACGAACAAGCAACTGGTCAGATGAAGTGGAGAAATCCAAAAAAGGAACCACAAATTCAGGTTGCAAGCTGGATAAAGGATATGTTGGCCACAAGGCTGCAAAAATGATGAAGCGCTCAAAGTCCATTGAAAACAGACAACAAGCCGCTATTGAAGAAAAGTCTAAGCTTCTTAAAAATATTGAAAGCTCCGACAGCTTGAAGATGTCCCAACATGCTTATCATAAAAACAAACTTGTGGAACTTGACAATGTTTCAATCTTTTACGGTGATATCATGGTTTGCAAGGATGTTGGCTTCAGTATTGAACAAGGTGATAGGATTTCACTCAAAGGTGAAAATGGTTCAGGGAAATCAAGCATTATCAAGCTTATGTGTGGTGAAGAAATAAATTATACAGGCACTTTTAGAAAAGGAAGTAATCTAAAAATATCCTATGTATCACAGGATACATCGCATCTTAAGGGTAACTTAACCGATTACGCCTTTAAAAACAATATTGATGAAAGTCTTTTTAAAGCTACTTTAAGGAAGCTTGATTTTTCAAGAACTCAATTTGAAAAAGATATGTCATCCTTTAGTGGCGGTCAAAAGAAAAAAGTGCTTATTGCAAAGAGTCTTTGTGAGGAAGCTCATTTGCATATTTGGGATGAACCGCTTAATTTTATTGATGTTATATCCCGAATGCAGATAGAAGAGTTACTGCTCGAATATTCACCAACTTTATTATTTGTTGAGCATGACAGCGAGTTTTGCAAAAATGTTGCAACAAAGGTGTTTGAGCTCTAGCTGAAGGGGCGAGAGTGTGTTAAAGGGGGTAGTGATAATCTGCCTCCTTTTTCCTCGTAATAAGATGGTGATGAACGGAGGAAGCTGTATGGAGCATAGAAAAAGAGCAGTAATTGTGGGGTGTAATATCAATAATGATAAAGGATTTTTTAATATGATGGAGGAATTGTCCGGGCTAGCTGATGCATGTGATATTGAGATAGTTGGTGAGATTACTCAAAAATTAGAGCGAACGTATTCATCGCATTATATTGGAAAAGGAAAAGTCCAGGAAGTAATCTCGCTAGTTCGCGATAAGGACTCTGAAATGGTTATTTTTTATGACGAGTTATCTCCTACACAAATTCGTAATCTGGAAAAAGATTTAAAATGTAAGGTAATAGACAGAACGGTTCTGATTTTGGACATCTTTGCTAAGAGGTCTAAAACAAAAGAAGCGCAGCTGCAAGTAGAAATAGCGAAATTACAATATATGCTGCCGAGGTTAACAGACCTTGGAGAAGTATTAGGCCGTAAGATTGGCGGTGCCGGGTTTATAAATGGAGGTCCAGGAGAAACAAAATTTGAACTGGATCGCAGAAAGATTAGAGCTAGAATTAGTGCATTGAACGCTGATCTGGAAACGATTGGGGTTCAACGTCAAAATCAAAGGAAACAGCGTAAAAAGTCAGGAATACCAGTGATTGTTTTAGTAGGATATACAAACGCAGGTAAGTCAACCATTATGAATACTATGATTGATTTGTATAGTTCCTCAATTGGTAAGTACGTATTTGAAAAGGATATGCTATTCGCTACGTTAGAAACTTATGTAAGAAGCATAAAGCTGCCTAATAACAGGTCGTTTTTGCTAAGCGACACAGTAGGGTTTATCAGCAAACTACCCCGCCAGCTTGTTAAGGCATTTCAATCGACTTTAGAAGAAATTACTGAAGCTGATATGTTAATTCATGTGGTTGACCGCTCAAACCCTAATTATAAGCAGCATATCGTAGCTGTAAAAGAGACACTAAAAGAAATAGGTGCGGATAATATCCCTACTATCTATGCTTATAATAAAGCAGATTTAGTAGGGGATGAAATTATAAAAGAAGAAAAAGACCGCATATATATTTCTACTAAAAGTAAAACTGGAATAAACAATCTGGTAAATGAGATATGCAAAAGGGCGTTAGAGCAGCATGTTTGCTGTCAGCTGTTAATCCCTTATAAAGAAGGTAGTGTACTGTCATATCTTAAGGATAATGCAGATATAAAATCAACTGAATATAGTATTAATGGAGTGTTGATATCTGTAGAATGCAAGGAATCAGATTATATAAGATATAAGCAATTTGAAAGCCTGATTAAAAAATAGGCCTATAGCAACGAAGTTAGGTTAGGTAGCCATGATACATCCCATGTAATCTTTACTAGACAACGAAAATTGTTTAGCAGTTACATGCATTATAGAGAATAATAAATACTAGTATTAAAACAGATTTGGGATTGTATAAATATAAAGTTTTTACAAATAAAAAAGAGTATGCCTCGCAAGGGGCGTACTCTATCTATATGATAATTCATATGAAAGAAAAAGTCTATAAATTTGTTGATTTTTGTCCTATAATTTTCTTTGTTGCAACAAGAATATGATTATATAGGAGAAAAATTATGACAAAGAAAAAAATCGCAAATATTCCTTTTGGACCATATATCACTGTATTAGCAGGAGCTACTGTTAATGGAAAACCTAACTATGCTACAATTGGAGCCTATGGAGTTGTAAGTCAAAAGCCTGTACTTTATATTTCATTAAAGAATTCTCATTGCACAACAGCTGGGGTAGTTGAGAATGGATTTTTCACTGTAAATATTCCTACTTCTGATGAAATTGAGAAAACTGATTATTGTGGAACTGTTTCTGGCAATAAAGTAGATAAATCAAGTGTTTTTGAATCCTTCTACGATGAAGCAGGAAATGCACCAATGATTAAGGAGTGTCCTGTAAATTATCTTTGTAAAGTAATACAAACTATCCCTATATTTGATTTTACAATGTTTATAGGGGAGATTGTTGCTGTATATGCAAATGAAGAGTGTTTGGATAACGGAAGGCCAAATGCACTAAAAGTTAAGCCAACAGTGCTAATGGACACAGGTTACTTTGATTTGAATAATAAAGTAGGGTCAATATTTAAGGTGTGTAGTGGTAATAAGTAAGAAAATTATTAATTAAAGTTAAAATAACAAAAACAGCAATAATACCAAAAAGTATTATTGCTGTTTTTTATTTTACTATTAATTTTTTATAAGAGAGATTTATCTGGAGTTACTAGGATTTTTACATGTTTTTTCTTTTCAGGTCCTGTTAATGCTCCAAAACCTTCTTCTACTATGTCATCTAAATGTATTTTTTTTGTTATATAGCCTTCAGCCTTTACTCTTCCATCACTCATTTGAGCAATAGTTGCTGGGAACTCATGTCTATAAGCTAAGGTTCCTATAATTTTCTTTTCGCTAAATACTAAAAGATTTGGATTAAAGCTTACTTCATTTTCCCATATACTAGTTACTACTAGGGTGCCTTCGAATTTCAAGCTGTTTAGTCCTGCATCAAAGCCTACTTTAGCTCCTGTAGTTTCGAAGGCTGCATCTACACCAACACCATCTGTAAGCTTTTTAACTTCTGTAGCAATATCTACTTCATTTGGGTCAAGTACTATATCAGCACCGGCTCTTTTTGCATACTCTTGCCTTATGGATTTTCTTTGAAGAACTATTACAAGCTTAGCACCGGCAGCTTTTAAGCATTCAATAGTAGCTAAGCCTATAGGTCCAGAGCCTAGCACCAAAGCAGTATCCCCAGTTTTAAAGTTAGCAATCCTTATGGAATGTAATGCTACTGCCATTGGCTCTACTAAAGCAGCTTTTTCATAGGACATAGTATCTGGAATTTTATGAATATATTCTTCAGGGAATACAGTGTATTCAGCAAATCCACCACCGCTTCCGCAAAGTCCATGGAAACCTAAAGAAGAACAAAGGTTATATTTGCCTTCTAAACAAGCAGGACATTTACCGCAAGCTACAATAGGTTCTACTATCACTCTATCTCCAGCCTTGAATTTAGTTACGCCCTCACCAACCTCTACAACCTCTCCTGAGAATTCATGGCCTAAAACTACAGGTGCTGTATTGCCACTTAGTGGATGAGGTTGTCCAACTGGTATGAATATTGGTCCTCCTAAATATTCGTGTAAGTCTGAGCCGCAGATTCCACACCATTTGACTTTAATTTTTACTGAACCTTTTGTTACCACTGGTTCACTAATTTCTTCAACTCTTACATCATTCTTTTTATACCATAATGCTGCTTTCATAATTTAGCCTCCTAAAAATACATTGTTGTGTTAATTTATTCACAATAAATAACAGCAATAATCTTGCCAACTTTTTTATTAGGCATAGAATATGTTGAAAAGTGCTATGAAATAGCCCGGATTATGCAGACAAAACAGCAATACATATGCAATTACTTGATAAAGTTTATACAAGTGTAATCTAAACACTTTTCTGATGAATAAAAAAATGTAGCATAATGAAACAATAATTATGTGTCATTATGCTACAAAAAAGATTTCAATCTCATTTTGATACATTTTTTAACTATATTACTCGATTTGGATATTATATTTTTTAATTTTTCTATATAGGGTAGATCTACTTATGTTTAAAATTGTAGATGCTTTAACTATGTTTCCTTTACACTTAATTAATGCCTGCTCAATTCCTTGTTTTTCTAAGGATTGCATGGAGATTAATGTGGTATTTTCTTCTACTTTATGTATTATAGGATTTTCTGCAATAACATTCTCCATATTATTATCCTCTATATTAGTATCCTCTATGGCATAAGCGGACACTAAGTCTCCATCACTTAAATAGTAGTCCCTTTCTACTACATTTCTAAGCTCTCTTACATTGCCAGGCCAAGGATATTCTATTAGTTTATTTATATAATCTTTTTTCACGGCTTTGTTCAAGTGACCATTTTTAATAGATAAAATCTTTACAAAATGTTGAACTAGAACCTCTATATCTTCCTTCCTATCTCTTAAAGGGACAGTATTTATGTTCATAACATTTAATCTATAATAAAGATCTTCTCTAAAATTTTTCTTTTTTATTTCTTCTTTTAAAACTCTATTAGTAGCGCCTATAACCCGTACGTTAAGCTGTTTTTCATAGGTACTTCCAACCCTTATAACTTTATTGTTATCCAGAACTCTGAGAAGCTTTGTCTGTATATCTAAAGGCAATTCGCCTATTTCATCTAAGAATATAGTTCCTCCGTCTGCTAGTTCAAATTTTCCTGGGTGCCCATCCTTAGATGCACCTGTAAAGGCTCCTTTTTCATAACCAAAAAGTTCACTTTCGACTAATTCTCTAGGAATAGAAGCACAGTTTACAGCTACAAAGGGTCCAGAGGCTCTTTTGCTATAATTGTGTATGGATTGGGCTATTAGCTCTTTTCCTGTTCCACTTTCTCCTTGAATTAGAATATTACAATCACTTTTTGCTGCTTTTTTAGCAAAGCTAATCATAGCCTTCATTTTTTCATTTTTAGTTATTATATCTTCAAAATTATAGGAAGCCTTATAGCCAACTACTTTGTTAACAAGCTTATGAACATATTGAGACTCCCTAAAGGTTATGACAATACCTACAAGTTTTTCATTAACCTTCATTGGTACAGCATTTATAATGCACTTAATTCTATTTCCTTTTATATAAAAATCGCATTCTACATTATTAAAGGCTTTGTGATCGTTATATATAATTTCATCAAAATTAATATTGGACAAAGTGTGGACAATATCCATTTTTATTGCTTCCTCAGCCTTTATATTCAAAATCTCCATGGCTCTATCATTGATTCTTTTTACTCTTAATTGGTCATTCAAGACAATCATACCTTCTGAAATAGAGTCAAAGGTTGTATTCATAAGATTATAAGATATTATAAGAGCTAATTGCTTTTGTATGGATTGAGCTGCTGAGGTAACAATACCTAAGGTATGGGAATGGGCACTATAAAAGTTACCTGACATATTAATACATCCTATTAAATTATCATCCTCATCATGAATTGGGGAAGCTGAACATGTCCAGGAATGCTGTTTAATTCCAAAGTGTTCTGCTCCAATAGTCTGTATAGGCTTGTCTAAATAAAGTGCTGTGCCTATAGCGTTAGTTCCAACGCAGGCTTCTGTCCATAGCTCGCCTTTAACAAAGTTTAACTTATCAGCTCTTTCCATTATTTCTTTATCGCCAATTACCTCAACGATATATCCATCTTTATCAGTTAAGATTATAGAAAAACCAGAACCAGCAACTATGCTATATATACTTTCCATTATAGGTTTTGCCACAGATATAAGCTCAACATTTTCACCTGTTAAAATCTCAGGATGCTTATAGTTGTTAATACCTCGGCCATTCATGGGATCTACACCATAGCTTTTGCATCTTCTCCAAGAATCTGCTATTTCACTTCTTACTTTAGGATGTATGATACCTGTAGCTATAAACTCTCTCCAAGCTTCGGCTATAAAATTAATATAATCCTCCATGATTGTTACCTCCTGTAGCAAATGAAATTATATATACTTAAATTATATACTATAGTTAAACTTTGGTGATACAAGATAATGCTATTTTGGAAGTATAATAAAAGACTGCCTTAAAGATTAAGTTTTATTATTAGTAAATTGAATTTCGTACATAAGTAAAATATAATATAAATTACATTGTCAACGTCTCAAAATTAATATTATTAAAGTTGGCCTACATTTCCGTGCATGAGAAATCGGTTATGTAATTTTTATTTCATGTAAAATAAATATATAAAGAGGTGAGAGCATGGATTGGCTGGAGAGAATGAATTATGCTTTGGATTACATCGAAAATCATTTGGAGGATGAGATAGACTATACTCAAATTTCAAGAGCAGCGTATTGCTCAGAGTATCATTTTTCAAGAATGTTTTCGTCTATCAGTGGTATTTCCCTTTCGGAATATATTAGACGCAGACGGCTAACACTAGCAGCTTTTGAGATTCAAAAAACTGATGCTCGGATAATAGATGTTGCCATTAAATATGGATACGAATCTTCTGATGCATTTTCAAGAGCTTTTCAGAAGCTACACGGAATAAAACCGTCTGAAGCTCGCAATAAAGGAGTACAATTAAAAGCCTTTCCACGAATCTCTTTTCAAATATCTATAAAAGGGGATGTAGAAATGGAATATAGGATTGAGAAGCTTGATTTTGAATTAAAAATAATAGGTAGAAGTAAATCAGTAAAAACAAGCAGAGCATTTAAAACTATTCCAACACTCTGGAATAGTGCTAAAAAAGATGGATTTATGCAAAAGTTGATTGACATGTCATGGGAAAATCCAAAGTGTAAGCTTGAAGGCCTTCTAGGAGTTTGCGGCACGGAAGCAGCAATTACAGATGAAGATTTTAATTACTTTATGGGAGTAAGATATGAAACGGAGGCTCCAACTGATATGGAAACTCTTATAATCCCACAAAGTACTTGGGCAGTTTTTCCTAATGTTGTAGATGCTTGGAAGCGTTTATATACAGAATGGGTTCCAACTTCAGGCTATGAACTTGCAAGTTTACCATGTATTGAATGTTATTATGGACCAAAACATAAGCCTAGACATGAGCTATGGGTTCCAGTGGTTCCTAAATAATAAATAAAAATTTATTAGACAAAAATCGTATGTTAATTTAATATAAAATCTATAAAAAACAGCAATAATATTTACATATATGATTGCTGTTTAATTTATATAGGGTATAAAGAGTTAACCCCACAAAATCGTACAGAAAAAGTCGGACAATCAAATTTAATTTCTGATATTCTATTGATGAAAGGAGGTCATAAAATGGATTCACTTAAAAGCATGAATGACGCATTGAATTATGTTGAAGAAAATCTTGCTAATGATATTGATTTAAAAAAAGTGGCCAGATTAGCCTTATGTTCTGAATATCATTTTCAACGAATGTTTTCTTTCCTTGCAGGTATTTCTCTGTCAGAGTACATTCGTAGAAGGCGCCTTACTATGGCGGCTTTTGAACTTAATAATAGTAATGTTAGGGTAATTGATATAGCCGTTAAATACGGATATAGTTCACCCGATTCATTTACAAGAGCTTTTCAAAATTTACACAGTATAACGCCTTCAGAGGCAAGATTAAATGGTAAGTCTTTGAAAGCATATCCAAGAATGACCTTTCAATTATCAATTAGAGGAGGAAATGAGATGAATTATAGGATAGTAGAAAAAGAGGCATTTAACATAGTCGGTATAAAGAAAAGAGTTCCAATTATTTTTAATGGAGTTAATTCAGAGATTGCAGAAATGTGGAAAAGCTTAAACGAAGAAAGGATTCATCAGCTTAAGGAACTTTCTAATACAGAGCCTAAGGGGATAATAAGTGCATCTACTAACTTTTCAGAGGAGAGAATGGAGGAAAAAGGGGAGCTTGATCATTATATTGGAGTTGCTACAACAAAAGAGTGTCCAGCTAACTTAACACAGCTTAAAGTTTCAGCATCAACATGGGCTGTATTTGAAGCTGTAGGTCCATTTCCGGCTGCACTGCAGGATATATGGGGCAGAATATATGCAGAATGGTTTCCAGCTTCAAACTATGAACAAGCAGAAGGTCCAGAAATTTTATGGAACGAAAATAAAGATGTATCTTCACCAACTTTTAAAAGCGAGATTTGGATACCAGTTAAAAGAAGATAACAATTGAATTGAATAATTGGTAAATAAAAAGCTCTTGCCTAATCGGCAAGGGCTTTTTCGATTACAGAGAAAAAGTTAACTTGTTTTCTTTTTATATTTATAACAAGTTAAAAAGTTAACTTGTTGGCCTGCAAGAGAATTAGCCGTAGGGGACTGCAGATAAATTGTTTTGTTTACTTATAGATAATAAAACATGACTTTGAGGATAAAAAAGTATACTTTTTATTTTTTAAAGTTTATTTTTTTGTATTATGTTAAAATTGCAGTACCAAGTTAGAAAAGTAGTACCATTTAATTAGTGAGAGTAAACATTTACAATAAGCTTAGACAAGAGATTAGGACTAATAAATAGATAAAATTTATGGAGGGATAAAATGAAAAAGATTAAAATTTTAGTTTCAGGTCTTTTAGTACTTAGCATGCTTGCTGGTGTTGGTTGCTCCAGTAAGACAAATGAAGTAAGCAATAAGCCTGATGAAAAGACTAAGTTAGTTTGGGCAGGCTGGACAGGCGAAGAAGAAGCAAATAAAGGAATAATAAAAGATATTATAAGTACCTACAACACTTCAACAGATAAGGCTGAGATTTCTTGGGTAGGTTGGCCATGGGCTAATACACTTCAGCAGCTTATAATAAGAACCCAGAGCAATCAGGACCTCGATGTGGCACAGGTGGATATGGCTTGGGTAGCAACACTGGCAAAGATGGACGTGTTAGTAGATTTGAATGAAGTATTAGGCGCGGATTGGATGAAGGAAAATGTTTCTGAAGCAGCTTTAAAGTCTGGAAATATAGGTGGAAAACAGGTTGCTGTACCTTGGACCCAGGCATCTATTGGCATGGTTTATAATCCTACAATATTAAAAAACGCAGGAGTTGCTAAGGTTCCTGAAACTGTAGATGAATTTGAAGCAGCTCTTAAAAAGATAAAAGAATACGATAAAAACATAATTCCTTATGCAGCAGCAACTAAAGAAGCAGGAAGTATAGCAAAGGACGTAAATGCTTGGTTCTGGACCTTTGGAGGTCAATATATAAATGATGAGGGGAAGGTTGTTATAAATAGTGAAGCAAATGAAAAAGCTTTAACCTGGTATAAAGGCTTAAAGGATAAGGGCTATATAGCAATGGATTTAACAAGATTTGATGCAAGACAGTTATTTGCTCAAAACAAAGTTGCTTTCTATGACGATGCTATCTTAGCAAGAGGTATAGCTAAGAGCAATGGTGTTGCAGCAGATAAGCTTGATACTACAATACAGCCAATGCCAAGACCAGTTTTAAAGGCAGGGGATAAACCTCAGTCCACCTTATGGGGTCACCAGTTAGTAATATTTAAAAGTGCCAAGGATAAAGCAAAGGCTGGAGACTTTATAAAATACTTAATCAGTAAAGATACTTCCTTAAAATACTTTGGAGCAACAGGCTCAGTACCAGTAATAAATTCAGCTATAAATGATGATAAAGTTAAAAATGACAAGTGGTCAAGTCAGTGGCTAAAGATTACTGAAACAGGTAAAAAAGCTGAAACTCAAAAATATGAGAACGATAGCCAATTAGCAACTATAGTTACTGAAGAAATTCAAAATACACTGCTTGGAACAAAAACTCCTAAGAAGGCATTGGAGGACGCACAAAACAGACTTCAGCAGAATATCAACTAGAGAGGTGACTATATGCAATCAAATTTGTTTGTAAGAAACAAAGCTGATGATCAAATAAAAAAGAATAAACTAACAGACAGCCAATTTGGCTTTCTGTTAGTACTTCCAGCTATAATAGTATTTTCTTTAATAGTTTTATATCCCTTTGTATCATCGGTTTCACATAGCTTTTATAAGGCTGGAATGTTAACTACTCAAAAGAGTTTTATTGGGTTAGATAACTTCAGAAAGATTCTTTCTGATCCTAACTTTACCAAAATACTTGTGAATACGTTTATATTTGTTTTTGGAACCACACTTCTTTCCTTTGTACTTGGATTTATATGGGCAATTGTGTTAAACCAAGGCTTTAGAGGATCAGAAATTTTAAGAGGTATTACCCTTGTTAACTGGATAATACCCGGAACGGCTATAGGATTTTTATGGATGTGGATATTCCACGGCCAATTCGGAGTTTTAAATTATGTATTGAGAAGTACAGGAATAATACAAGAAAATATTACATGGCTTGCGGATCCAAAGTTTTCGATGATGGCGGTTATAATAGCAAGAACCTGGCAGTACATGCCCTGGTTTATGGCTCTTCTTATAGGTGGATTAAAAGGAATATCCTATGATATTGTTGAAGCGGCAAGAATAGATGGTGCAACCAACTTTAAAGTATTTACTAAAATAGTTCTTCCATCTATGAAAAATATCATATTCTTCATTTTGCTTTTAGGTATTATAGCAGGTCTTCAGCACTTTGATATTATATGGGTTATGACTACAGGAGGTCCAGGAATATCAACAACTACACTATCAGTAGAAGTATACAGAACTGCATTCCAAAACTGGAACTTGGGTAGAGCATCTGCAATGGGAACCATATGGGTTGCTATATTATCAGTGTTCATGTTCTTATACCTAAAAATGCAGGGAGAAAAGTAAAGGGGGGACTACTATGCCAGAAAATAAGTTGTTTGACAGTAAAAGCACAGGGTTTAAGATATTCTTTATAATTTCCTTAGTTATAGTAGGACTATTTGTACTATTCCCACTGTACTGGATAATCATAACTGCACTAAAACCAGCAAAGGATGCCTTTAACGTAAACCCAAGTTTGATTCCTAAGTCTATAACCTTTGATAACTTCAAGTCAGTAATAACAGATAAAAGAATACTAACATACCTTAAAAATAGTTTGTTTGTATCATTCACCAGTTCTTTTGTAACTACAGCTTTGTGCACCTACGCAGGCTACAGTTTTTCAAAATTTCGCTACAGAGGGAGAAAGTCCTTCATGATGCTTGTAATGACAGCACAAATGTTTCCTTTTGCAGTGCTGCTTCTTACAATCTACACAGTAATGAGACAATTTAATCTATTGGATAATTATATATCACTAATTTTATCCTTTGTAACCTTCACTTTGCCAATGGGGACACTCACACTGAAATCCTACTTTGATGAGATTCCAGACTCACTAATAGAATCAGGCAACATAGATGGGGCTTCAAGAATGACTATAATGCATAAGATTATATTTCCACTTGTAGTGCCTGGGATAATATCTACCGCGATATATGGATTTGTATGGAGCTGGAATGACCTTTTATATTCATTAACTCTTGTCACTTCAGCATCGAAAAGAACCTTAGCACCAGGATTGTCACTAACTTATATGGGGGAGTTCCAGAACAATTGGTCTAATATGATGGCAGCATCTATATTTGTATCCATACCTGTGGCACTCATCTTTATATTCCTTCAGAGATACTTTATTCAAGGAATCACTTCTGGTTCAGTAAAAGGTTAAAGTTGCGAGGTGCAAAATCTAAATGATCTTGTACGGGTAGTTTGCGAGTGTGAACAAGCGTTATAAACTACCCAGTGTTTCCACTGAAAGGAGAAAAAATGGATAAGAAAATAATAATTAAGGATTATGAAGTAATTGTTATTGGCGGAGGCATGGCTGGTGTATGTGCGGCCATAGCCAGTGCCAGAGAAGGTGCAAAAACTGCTCTTATAAACAATAGACCTGTACTAGGAGGTAATGCAAGCTCTGAGATAAGAATGCATATATGCGGAGCGGATTATCATGGTTTTAGGCAAAATGCTAGAGAGACAGGAATAATAGAAGAAATTTTACTAGATAATAAAAGAGTTAATAGAAGCAACTCTTTCTCAATACTTGATACAATACTATGGGAAAAAACAAGATTTCAAGAAAATCTTGATTTATATTTAAATACTCATATTACAAGCGTAATTAAAGAAGAAGATAAAATTGTAAGGGTTATGGGAGAACAATTAACCACAGAAAAGGTATTTCAGCTTAATGGACAATTATTTATAGATGCTACAGGTGATGGTACTATTGCCTATTTATCTGGAGCTGAATACATGTGTGGAAGAGAGGGAAAAGAAAGGTTTGGAGAAAAATATGCTCCAGATGCCCCTGATAATCATACTATGGGTAACACCTTGCTGTTTACAGCTATAGATATGGGTAAAAAAGTGGACTTTGTAAAACCAGAGTGGGCTAATACTTATAAAGAGGAAGACTTAGCCTACAGAGAACACCATGAAATCAACAGCGGGTACTGGTGGATTGAAATTGGTGGAGATGACTTGGAGGTTATACAGGATGGAGAGCAAATAAGAGATGAGCTCTTAAAGGCTGTATATGGTGTATGGGATCACATCAAAAACTCCGGACACCACTACGCAGATAATTTTGCTCTTGACTGGGTAGGCTTTTTGCCAGGGAAAAGAGAAAGTAGAAGAATAGTTGGAGATTATATTCTTAGGGAGCAGGATCTGTTTGCAGGCAGAATATTTGAAGATGCCATTGCTTATGGCGGCTGGCCAATGGATATGCATACGGTAGGAGGCATAAGGACTAGAAGAGAGCCAACTGATTTTATTATGATGGAGGATTTATATACAATACCTTATAGATCAATATACTCAAGGAATATTAGCAATTTAATGCTGGCAGGAAGAGATATAAGCGCTTCTCACATGGCTTTTGGCTCTACAAGGGTTATGGCAACCTGTGCTGTTATCGGTCAGGCCGCTGGAACTGCGGCTGCTATGTGTATAAGTAAAAAAATATCACCAAGAGGACTTAACGAACATGTCCACGAACTTCAGCAAAAGCTTATGAAGGATGACTGTTTTATACCAGGCTTTAAAAACGAAGATAAAAATGACTTAGCTTTAACTTCAAAGGTTAGTGCCTCCAGCTTTGTGGAAAACTGTGAACCTGAGAATATAATAAATGGATTTCCAAGAACGGTTAAAGATCAAACAAATGCATGGATAGCTGATAGTAATGATAAAGCTCCATGGATTGAGTTAGCATTTGAAAATCAAATTTCACCTAAGGAAATAAGAATGAAATTTGACTCTAATCTTTCTAAGGAGATAATGGTTTCCTTAACTCACAGCGTAAGAAACCGCCAGCAGGAAGGCACGCCTAAGGAAATAGTAAAAGACTATGATATTGAGTTCTACAACGGAGAAGAGTTAGTAGCTATTAAAGAAATTAGGGATAATCATAGGAGACTTAGCTGTACTATGGTGGATAACATCAGCTGCGACAGAATTAGGGTTAAGGCTTTAAGCACATGGGAAGCTGAGCAGACTTGCATTTATGAGATTAGAGTGTATTAAATAATGGACAATTGACTGCAGACAATTGTCCATTGTCTGCTATCTATAATAAAAGCTGTTTTAGAGGATTTTACTGGGTGAGTGCAGAATAATATAAGAAAATATTAAAATACAAAGTTGCTGATTGGCTGGTGATGTGTATGTATAATCTTGTTATAGCAGATGATGAAAAGAATATTAGGGAAGGCTTGAGCCGCTTTATTGACTGGGCCGAGCTGGGCTTTAATGTTGTAATGAAATGCGAAGATGGTGATGAAGTAATAGATTATATAAATGCCATGTCAGTAGATGTTGTGCTTTGCGACATTAGAATGAGCAGAAAATCAGGGCTGGACGTAGCCAAATATATATTTGAAAACTCTCTGAATATAAAAGTTGTTTTAATGAGTGGATACCAGGAGTTTGAATATGCTAAGAAAGCTTTGGAGTACAATGTTGTTTCCTATATAGTAAAGCCAATTGAGCTTGAAGAGATTAAAGATAAATTTGCAAAGGTAAGAAACGACTTTGATCGCACGAAAAATATCAAAGAGAAAATGCAGCAGGAAGAGAAAAAAGCTGTAGAAGCTCAAAACATAATACTTAAGAAAGAGGGCGGCGTATACAAAGATGTATATGAATTGCTGGAAGAAACAAGAGTAGAAGCAGAGAATAACAAAAGTGCTCAGCATGACTACAAGACTCTTATAGAGCAGCAATCTCACTTAATAGAGCATTTTCTAGAATTTAATAAGACTTCTATTTACAATACCTTTAAGGATATCTCCAGTAAGATAGTGAATATACCTTTTAATTCTGGGCTGAAATTTTTGGACAATACATTAGTTCTTCTGTTAAATAGGATAGCCAATTCTTATATAGGTCTCATTATAAAGGAAGAGTTAAAGTCAGAAATTAGAAATATCAGAAACGCTGAAAGCTATAGTAGTGCGCTACAGGCTTTTGAAGAATGGATAAATAAAGCTGTTAATGCTATTGAAGAAAATAACAACAGCAATACTGAGCTCATTATAAAAAAAGCTAATAAATATATTGAAGAAAACTATATGGATGATTTAACTTTGGAGAAGGTTGCTGAAGTTGTTTTTTTAAGCCCTGTATATCTAAGCAAGGTTTATAAGAAAAAGATGGGTATTAATTTTATTGATTATGTTACAAAGATAAGGATAGAGAGATCCAAGGAACTATTAAGCAATAAAAACCTAAAGGTTTATGAGATATCAAACCTTGTAGGCTATAAAAATCTAAAGTATTTTTATAAGCTATTCAAAAACTATACTGGCTATACTCCAAATACTTATAGAGAAATGCTTATGAAACGCAAATCAACTAACTGCAAAGAAGATAAATAGGTGTTGTTATGAGGAAATTTAAGAGCTTAAATATATGGAAATATATAAAGGAATATAGATTCAACAGTATTTTAGTTAAGTATTTTATAACCATAAATCTTTTTATAACTCTCCCTTTATTTTTATCTATACTCTTAGCTTTTAATTATTTAAATAACATCTATAAGGATCAGATGATGAGTGCGAATCTTGCTGCGCTTTCCAGAACAAAAGACAGCATAGATATGATAAGCAGACAGGTGGAAACTACCCTTTTGAGTATGGCTACGGATCTAGAGGTAGAAAACATATTAAGGTACAGCAGCAAAAACTATGATGAAAAAAATTCTGATATGCTTAGAAGTATAAACAGTATAGAGAAGGCTATGAATACCTATGTGTACTACGGAGATTTTATCAACTCCATATGTATTTATGCGGATAAAAGTAATTATAAGGTTGTTAGCAGCAACCTGGACTATTCAGATTGGAAGTACAGCGATACTCTTGAAAAAGAGTTTAAAGAAAACAAAAATAAGAAGTACTGGACCTCGGTGCTTCCTGAAAAGAATACCATATCTTTTTTTAGAGCTATACCATTATACTCAAATGAGAAAAGTGGACTAGTTGCGGTAAGCATTGACATTGATAGAATCAATAAGCTCATAAATCAGAACAAGGACGTTACTATTAAAGATTTCTATATATTTAACAACAATTCAGTTGTATTTAATAAGGATAAAAGCTTGCTGAATAAAGATATAAGCGGTGTAAAAGCTCTGCAGAGTATAGATCTGTCGAGATTAGGAAAAGGAAGTACAATAACCATAGATGGAAAAGAATACTTCATAAATAATATTCATTCTGACTACAATGACTGGAGTTTTGTCGCTCTAGTAAGTACCAAAGACAATAAATTGAAGGTAAATAGAATAAGAGATTTAATGATTGGATTTTTAATTTTCAGCATAAGTATAGTACTTATTATTTCATTTCTTATAGCGGTTAAGCTTTTTACTCCAATAGAAGAGATACTTGGAATACTGGAGAAGAAAAATCTAAACGATACTAAAGTTTACAGTAAGACAAAGATAAATGAACTTAAAATCATATCCAGAGGTTTGGAAAGCTCTATAAGCGACGTACAACAGCTTAAGGAAGAGCTTAATAATAGAATGAGCCTTTTAAAAAAAGCAAGATCTATAGCCCTTCAGTCACAGATTAACTCTCACTTCCTGTTTAATACTTTAGAGAACATAAAGTGGAAGGTTATGGAGTTTACTAATGGAGAAAATGAAGGAAGCCATATGATTTCCAATCTTTCAAAGCTTCTCAGAATAGGCCTTGATACAAAGGAATATATGAACACTTTAAGAAATGAGCTTGAGCATGTAAGGATATACCTGGAGATACAAAAGGTAAGATATGAAGACAAGTTCCAGGTTGTGTACAATATTGAGGAAGAAACTCTGGAAACAGTACTTCCAAAGATAACTCTACAGCCTATTGTAGAAAATGCAATCTATCATGGGATAAAACCAACCAATAAAAAATGCACCTTAACAATAAAATCCTATACTTCAGATAACATGGTTCTAATAGAGATTAACGATGACGGAACAGGAATTGAAGAAGAGAAGTGCAGCGCCATTAACAACGAACTTCAGACAGAATATATAAAGGAAGAAAACCATATTGGAATAAAGAATGTTAACCAAAGAATAAAGCTTAGTTTTGGAGAGAACTACGGCATAGAGATAAAAAGCAGGGTTAATAATGGAACAAGTATAATTATAGCAATACCTTCAGCTCATAAAAATAATTCTGATAATATTTGATAATTTTTGATGATATCCATATTAACCATAACACAAGTTATATATGTATTATGGAGGGATAGATAATGAAGGGAAAAATAAAAATACTCAGCACTGCTATGGCATTTGTAATGCTTTTCGTATCAGTGCTTTCGACCATGCCCGTAAAGGCTCTGGCAGCAGAAGGTATGGTAAGTGAAGACAGCAATTACATTATAATTAATAAAGCAAACTACAAAATTGTAATAGCTAAAGAAGGTTTTAAATATGCATTCAAAGGTCCGGATGGGACAGTAATAGCAGATGCTCATAGAATATCGGGGCTTCGGTTCACAGCACCAGGAGGAACTGCACTTTACGATGCAAAATCAACAACACTTGTAGCTTATAATGACAAAGAAGTACATATGGTGGTTACCAACAGCAATGGCAACGAGGCAGATGTTTATATATACCCTAACGAAAGTTATGCAAAATACAAGATAGTTCCAAGAGTGCAGGAGGGAGATACCTCCGGTAGCACCGAACCAGTTGAGGAAAGTATTTATATAGGTACAAACAATGCTGGAGAAGGCCTTACTTGGACAGGAGACAAGTCATGGACAGACTATTCCGTTGAAGGTAAGGTAAAGCCATCTAATTCAATTATTGGCTCCAGTGCATCAGGGTTGTTATTCAGATATAAAGATGTTAATAATTACTACCATTTAAGGCTGAGTTCCAGCGGAAAGTTGGAGCTTTTTAAAAAAGAAAATGGTATTACTACCTTCCTGAAGCAATTAGATGAAAAAATAAGCAAGGACACTTGGTATAAGTTAAAAGCTGAAGTTGCAGGCAACACAATTAAGTGTTATCTAAATGATATTGAAAAGATTAATATTATTGATAGCGGTTCAGGGCTTACAAGTGGTGCAATAGGTCTGAGAACTTATAAAGATGTCTGCAGTTTTGATGATATTACTGTAAAATCTGATTTAAGTATACTTCTAAGTGAAGATTTTCAAGGTGGGGGCACTGTCTTATGGAATAAAGTAAACGGTTCATGGGCAATCAATACCTCTACCATTACTAAATCTACTAAGGTAACAATAGATGCAAGGACAGCTCCCATGAGCCCTGTATATGGTTTAGGTGATCAGGGAGGCTACGGAAGTAGTACAAATGTATTTGGAATATCGAATTCTGATTTCCATGATACTGATAATGCAATGCGTTTTGAATCCAACTTTGCCGTATTTCCTAAACAGAACTTTGCTGAGGTTTTATTTGAAGATGGCAGGAAAAGGGTATATATAAATTCTAATGAAAATACCCTTGGGGCTGCGAATGTAGATAATGTAAGCAGATTATATTATTTTATGGGAAGCATGGAACAGATATATAAGGATTACAAGGAGGCAAGAATAAACGAGGGATATCCTGACTATAAGCCTAAGTATGAGTTCTTTGAGGTTGGATACGAAGCATTTGGATCACTTGGCTGGAATACTTATCAGGAATCTGTTATGAATGATTTAAAGAGTTACCTGAATAAAGGATACAACCTAAAGTGGGGGGTTATAGGGTCAGGCTTCTGGAAGGGTGATAGAAATAAGAATGACCAAGGCTGTACGACAAGTTTTGGAATATGGGACGATACCTACGATCCTTTAGGTAGGACTGACGCTTTGCCAAACCCAAGATATCCTGATGTAGAAGGCTTAAAACAATTTTTTAGCAGTAACGACATAAAACTGATGTTGGGACTAAGAACTAATTTTAAAGCAACCACAGCAGATGGTGGTAATTATAATCCTTCTAATGATGGGAACTTTCCGCTAGAAGGCTTGAAGAATGGATATTTTATGAAGGATGCCTCAGGTAAGGCTAGTACATTTAATGTGAATTTTCCTAAGGGTAAAGTCTATCTGTTAGATAATAAGAATCCAGAAGCTGTGAACTGGTATACATCTCTTGTGGATACTTGGGGAGTGGATGGGTTTAAAGAAGACACCATGCTTGGTGATGGAAGTCAGTTGTACAATGATGCAAAGACTAATGAAACAAATGGCAAGCTTATGGAAAGTGGATATTATATGATGGTGAGAAATTCTGCATACTCAGTACCTGGTGATATTATAAGGCTCGAGGACACTCAGTATGGCTCCGACCAGGACAGACCTGTAATAAACGGTCTTAACTATGCTGCCGGCGGTGCACCTAATTTTTATCCTGATATAGTTGCTGGTAAATATTTGCCTAATACTTTAACTGCCGATCAAAAAGAGTACTTTGTAAGAAATGCAATGTTTGCAGCTGTTAGTCCGGCAATGTCCATGGGCCTTGGTCCATGGAAAATGAATAATACTCAATATGAAGCAATAGTAAAGAAGGCCGCAGATTGGCACACTAAGTTTGCACCATATATTTACAGCGCAGCTGTTGACAGCTTTAACACAGGGTATCCTTATACAATGACACCACTGCCTATCGCATTTTCATCTGATTCTAATACTTACAATCTTGCTAACAAGACAACTAAACAGTATGAGTGGATGCTTGGGCCATCAATGCTTGTAGCACCACTATATGGCAATGACTACGCAAGTGCTACTTCAAGGGATATTTACTTGCCTGCTGGTAAATGGATAGACTTTGAAACGGGACAAGTCTATTATGGACCTAAAGTACTAGATGATTTTAGTCTTCCCAAGGATAAGATACCTGCATTTATTGGTGGGAAAGGAGTAGTTGTATTCCAAAATTCAGAAGAAGCCAAATTTTATGTAAAAGTTTATCCTATAGCTAACAATGGTTCGCAGTATAGATATACCTATATAGATGGCAATACGACTTCCACTATAACTAATGATAATACAGGTTGGAATCCAAGCAATATGGTTATTAGAGATGTAACAGCAAATACAAATGTTGAATTTAGTTATGAATCAAAGACAGGTTCTTTTAAATTTCAATTGACCCCAGGCCATGATTATAAACTTACAGGCGGAAGTCCAGTTTCTATTACAACTCCTTATAATAATCAAATAATAAAGCAACTTCCGTTTACTATATCAGGTACCAGTGTCAATACCAGCAATATAAATCTTACAATTGGTGAGCAAAGTGCTCAAATAAAAACGGCACAGGATGGCAGCTGGAACTATGATATAGAGGATATAACTGATGGAAAGTATACTATAAAGGCTGATGCAGAGTCATCCGATGGCAAGGCAGAAGAAGCTATAGATATAATAGTCGACAGAACCGCACCAACTACCAAGGTAGAGATTGAGGGAACAAAAGGAGAGGGGTGGTATTTGTCAGAAATAAATTTGATACTAAGCGGTGAAGATAATTTATCAGGTTTGGCTGGTACAGAGTATAGATTGGGAGATAGTGTAGACTGGATAGACTACACAAAACCTATAGACATAACAGAAGAAGGGACGCAGGACATACAGTATCGTTCTATAGATAAGGCAGGTAATATAGAAGAAACCAGGACAGAAACAATAAGAATAGATAAAACTAGACCTGTCTCTACGTTGACAGTGGATGGGAATCCACTGGACAAAGACGGCTCATTTGAAGACTCGCAATTATTGACCTTCCAGGCTAGGGACAACCTGTCAGGTGTTTGTGAAGCTAAAATAACTGTCGATGGAGAAACCTACAATATAAGCAAAGGGGAACAGTTTACAAACATAGATATGGCAGGAAGGGTTGGATATTTTTCTGCAAATATTACTGTTAAGGATTATGCTGGTAATTCCTTTGAAACAGTATTATCGTTTAATGTTACAACAAGCGTTGCATCAATGAAAATACTAATAGATCAGTACGCAAAATCAAATAAGTTAGACGGCCCACTGCCAGCCCAGCTTAACAATAGCCTTGACCAAGCACAGCACCAGATTAATAAAGGTCAATCAGACCAAGCGGCAAAGCACATGGAGGATTTCATAAAGCATCTTAACAATGAAGCATTAAGAAATCACTCAGAGGATAAAGTTAAGACAGTTTTAAATGCTGATGCTCAATTTATGCTTGAGAACTTGGTAAGAAAGAAGTAGAACAAATTAACCACGATATTTAAGGTTTGTTTAGGTTTTAGAAATTACAATTTAGCGAACGTTATCGACATGTGGGACTAGAGACAAAAATTCAAGGAAGCAGACTAGCATATAAGAAACTCGACCAAACTAATTAATATGGCGAAAATCTAGTAGCCGCAGGATCCCCCCTATCCTGCGGCTTTTGCTTTAATTTTTCTTTATATCATCACATATCTTTTCCGTATTTATATTGTTCAATTTTCCACCTGCATTTCCAAATTACTTTCAATATTGTTAAAGTTATCGCCGCAAGCAGTAATGTGAAGATACCGAAAATATAAGAATGAGTGTTAATTGTTGCAATCAACTCTATTAAGAAACAGAGTATTTCTATAACCAACGCTACCTTGAAAAAGTTCTTAATTTTACTGTATTGAGCGATTTTTGATTCTGCATCTGTATACATTTCAAAGGGACCATCTGATGCCTTTTTCTGTAGATATACCCATCTCCACCATTGACCTACCACTTCTACGCCAGCATCCTTCATAAAATCTGCATAGTCATGTTTTTTTCCATTCCAATTATCAAGCAAGTCTATTTGATAATTGTATTCTCCAGGCTTACATTCTTTAAAGGTATAAAAGCCAAGCCAGAATTTTTTAAAAGCCCAACCGCTTAAACTCATTTTCTTAAGCCAAGCTTCTTCTTCATCCTTGTCATAAAATAATCTGAATTTTAACATATATTTACCTCCTAATATTCCATCTTTTTTGCATTTTCTATGAGCTCATTTAATCTGTTTACTTCATTTTGAAATATCTCTTTACCTGCATTTGTAATGAGGTATTCCTTTTTCTTTCTAGATTCTTTATCCTCGCTATACAAGCTAATCCATTCTTTTGTAAGCATTGAATTAATAGCTCCATATAAGGTTCCTGGTCCTAAGGTTACCCTTTTATTAGTCATTTCACTTACATCTTGAATAATTCCATATCCATGGTTTGGTGTACGTACAGCCAATAAGATATAAAATAAAGCTTCAGTTAAAGGTGTATTATTATCCAAATGTATCAACCTCCAATATATCGCATGATGATATATACAATATATCATCATGCGATATATTTGTCAATGATATATTGGTAATTATACATAAAACTTGGAAAATAATAAAATAGCTGTAGATTAGAATAAAAATCAGCAGCAATACTTTTTCTATTGCTGCTGAAACAACCTTTGTCTTATTTGCTATTCTTCTGATAACAGTAAGCGCCGTTCTCTTCTATAATCATTAAAAATTTTAATGATTATCATGATATATATGTATTTTACTTATGACTGTTTACTTATTATACTCGAATATGTAAATGAAATTAATCAATATAAAAAATACGATTTGAAAGGATGATATAATTGCTGTCGAATTTATTTACAACTGGTTCTACTAATTGTAAAAGATTAAATGGACTATTAGAAATTTTACCTGGTCTTGTTATATGTATAATCATAGCTTTCATAGGAAAGTTTATCGGAAGGTATATACCTAGCGTAGGGGGAGCATCTATAGCGATTTTTTTAGGTATGCTAGTTGGAAATACATTTGGAAATAAACAGATATATGCAAAAGGGTCTAAGTTTGCTGAAAGCGACTTACTATCTTATTCCATAGTTCTGCTTGGAGGAACTTTAAGCGCTCAGACTTTGCTAAAGTTAGGAGTCTCAGGGGTAACTTTCATAATACTACAAATGATTATAACAATTATTTCTGCAATACTAATTGGAAAAAAGCTTGGTTTTTCCGAAAACTTTCGTTTTTTAATGGCAAGCGGTAACGCGGTATGTGGATCTTCTGCAATAGCTGCTACAGCTCCTGTTATTGATGCAGACGACAACGAAAAGGGTATAACTATAACAATAGTAAATGTCACTGGAACAGTTTTAATGCTGCTGCTGCCATTTATAGCTAAAGTAGTATTTGAAACAGAAACAGTAAGAACTTCTGCTTTAATAGGAGGTATACTTCAATCTGTAGGACAAGTTGTTGCAAGTGGTAGTTTAGTAAATGAAAATGTAAAAGACCTAGCTACTTTATTTAAAATCGTTCGTATAATATTTTTGGTTTTTATTGTACTAAGCTTTGGAACGATTAAAAATAAGGCTTCACAAGCAAATTGTAAAAAATCTAATACCAAGGTAAGAGTACCTTGGTATGTAATAGGGTTCTTTATTATGTGTACTTTGTTTACAATGGGTGTGTTTTCAATAGAGTTGTCTAAGGTGTTTAAATTGGTAAGCAATAACTTTGAAGTAATTGCCCTTGCGGGAATAGGAATGAGAGTGAACTTTAGACAGCTTATAAAACAAGGGCCTAAAGCTTCAATTTATGCACTGGGGATTGCTGCAGTTCAGATTTTATCTGCTATTGCGCTGATAATGATTTTTATATAAATAGTTACAAACTTTATTTAAAAGAAGAATTATCCTTGTTTAAATTAGCAAAACATATTACTCTCATCTTTTTATATAGCTTAAGATATCTAAAGTAAGTATGTATATACAAAGATTACAAGGTCTAGTTTTGGACTTCTTAATTCTCTAAAGATTTTAACATTAAAGATGCTAAGTAAATAATCTTAAGAAATTTTTAGTGCTATATAGCATAAACGAATATGATTTATAGTAAAATAACAATTAAATTTTATAATAGTAAAATTAATTCAGCAATTAAGTTTAAATTTATATAATAATATAAAAAATAACGATATAAATTTTATAAATATGAAAATAATTTCATGAAGACGAAAAAATAGTTTACTTTTTAACAATGATGAAATATAATCATATTGTAAGTGATGTAAATGTTAACCATAAGCTGAATGAAGTTAAATTTAGTGTTACAAACTGAAAACTCTGATTTTATAACTGTGATATAATTGATTTATTACATTATAAAAAAGAGGTAAGAACAATGAAAGATGATGTTGGAAAGAAGATAAAGGATTTAAGAAATAGCAGAAATTTAACTTTAAAAGAGCTAAGCTTTGAAACAGATTTATCAATAGGTTTTTTATCGCAGCTGGAAAGAGGCTTAACTACAGTAGCAATTGATTCGTTAGATAAAATTGCTAAGGCTCTTCAAGTTAATTTATCATACTTCCTCGAAGAAAAAGCAAGTAATCGGATGCCTGTACTTAAGGAATATGAAAATGAAGTGTTTCAAATTGTAAATAATCAATTTATACATTATCACTTGACTAACGATGGAAAAGGGAAAAACCTTCTTCCAAGGTTAATTAAGATTTTGCCCACAAAAAGTGAGGAAGAAGTTACTGTTTATCAACATGAGGGAGAAGAATTCGTATATGTTTTAGAAGGTATACTTACCTTATTTATTGATAATCAAAGGTATGAGTTATATCCTGGAGATAGTGCCCACTATGAGTCAACTGTTGTCCACAACTGGGCAAATTATACTAATAAAATGGTTAAGATTCTAACTGTTCATACTCCTAATGTTTTCAAGGATTAGGATATAAAAAATATATAAGCTTTATAAGCTTATATATTTTTATTGATATTGTTAAAGAAGTAACAATAGGTGGTTAGCTTGGTATAAAGGGGAGGGTGCGTATGAATAAAGGCACAATATTTAACATTCAGAAGTATTCTGTTCATGATGGACCTGGAATTAGAACTACTGTTTTTTTAAAAGGATGTCCTTTAAAATGCTGGTGGTGTCATAATCCAGAAAGCCAAAATCCAAGGCATGAGATAATGTTCTTTCAAGAACGATGTACAGGCTGTGGAGTATGTGTTAAAAGGTGTCCTAATGAAGCTATAAAGATAAGTGATAATAAAGCTTTGACAGATGAAACAAAGTGCAGGCTTTGCGGCAAATGCGCAGATTTTTGTCCAAACAAGGCTAGAGAATATGTAGGAAAAGAGATAACAGTTCAAGCTTTGATGGATGAAATAATAAAAGATGAAGTTTTTTATGATGAGTCTAACGGAGGGGTTACCTTTTCTGGGGGAGAGCCAATGCTTTATGCAGATTTTTTAGCAGAAGTATTAAAGGCCTGCAAGCAAAGAGGTATTCATACAGCAATTGATACTAGCGGTTTTGTAGCCTTTGATAAATTTGAGAAAATAATCGATTATGTAGACTTGTTTCTATATGATATAAAGCTTATGGATGATAGAAGACATACTAAATATATAGGCTTTGAAAACGGTTTGATACTTGACAATTTAAAAAAGCTTTCTGATAGGGGGGCTAATATTTTTGTCAGAATGCCTATAATCGCTGGTATAAATGATGATTTTGAGAATATAGAAGAAGCTATAAGCTTTCTTTCAAGTCTTAATATTATACAAGTTAATCTTTTACCTTATCATAAAATGGGGATGGACAAATATAGAAGGCTTGAAATGGACTATAAGCTATCAGGAATGGAAAAACCTACAGATGAAAGAATGAAAGAAATTGCAGATAGATTTTTAAGGCGTGGAATTAAAGTTAAAATAGGTGGCTAACTAGTATTTGCTAGTTTAATTATAGGATGGAGGTTGATAAGTATGATGAGAGAAAGAGTTAAAAAGCTAAGGGATCAAAGTTTAAAGGCTGTTCCAAGGATCTCAATGGAAAGGGCTAAAATTGTCGATGAGGTCTATAAAAAATATGAAGGAGCAGTTCCAACTCCAGTATTAAGGGCAATAGCTTTAAAGGAGTTAATGTCTAAAAAGAAGCTTTGTATTAATGATGGGGAATTAATAGTTGGAGAAAGAGGAGAAGAGCCTGCAGCAACTCCAACTTATCCAGAGCTTTGCTGCCACACTGTAGAAGATTTTGAAATAATGGATAAACGCGAAAAAATATCTTTCAAGGTTGACGAAGAAGCTAAAAAGGTTCAAAAGGAAGTTATTATTCCGTATTGGGAATTAAGGTCTATGAGACATAAAATTTTGGATAGAATGACCCAGGAGTGGAAGGATTGCTATGGTGCTGGTATCTTTACAGAATTTATGGAGCAAAGAGGACCTGGACATACAGTATGCGATGATAAGATCTATCGAAAAGGTTTTGTAGATTTTAAAAAAGATATAGCTGAAGCTATAAAGAATTTAGATTACCATAATGACGATGAGGCTGTTGATAAAAAACATCAGCTTGAGGCTATGGATATAGCATGCGATGCCGTAATGACTTTAGGTAAGAGATATTCGGAATATGCAAGAGAATTAGCATCGAAAGAAAGTGACGAGCAAAGAAAACAAGAACTACTTGAAATTTCTGAGGTATGCAGTCATGTTCCAGCTTATGCACCAAGAAATTTTAGAGAAGCGCTTCAAATGTATTGGTTTGTTCACCTTTGTGTTATATCAGAATTAAATCCATGGGATGCATATAATCCAGGAAGATTAGATCAGCACTTGTATCCTTTCTATAAAAAGGAAGTAGACGAGGGAAGCTTGACACGTGATGATGCTGAAGAACTGCTGCAATGCTTCTGGGTTAAGTTTAATAATCAGCCTGCACCTCCTAAAGTTGGAGTAACCCTTAAGGAAAGTGGAACTTATACGGATTTTGCAAATATCAATATAGGCGGAGTTACTCCGGAAGGCTTAAATGGAGTTAATGACGTAAGCTATTTATTATTAGATGTAATTGATGAAATGAGACTGCTTCAACCAAGTTCTAATGTGCAAGTTAGCAAGAAGAGTCCTCAGAAATTTGTTAAGAGAGCTTGCGAAATTTCTAGAAAAGGATGGGGACAACCATCCATGTTCAATGCAGATGCAGTTATTCAAGAGATGCTTAATGCCGGAAAATCCTTAATTGATGCTAGATGCGGTGGAACCAGTGGGTGTGTTGAAACAGGAGCTTTTGGAAAAGAAGCATATATACTAACTGGCTATTTTAATTTACCTAAGATATTAGAAATAACCTTAAACAATGGCGTGGATATAATGACAGGAAAGAAACTTGGACTAGAAACCGGTGATGCTTCTAAGTTTGAAAGCTACGAGCAATTATTTGAGGCTTATAAGAAGCAGATTAATCACTTTATTGAGATAAAAATGAGAGGAAACAGGGTAATTGAGAGATTGTACGCTACCATGATGCCAGTGCCATTCCTTTCAGTAGTAACTGATGATTGTATATCAAGAGGAAAAGATTATAACGCTGGCGGAGCAAGATATAATACTAATTACATTCAAGGCGTTGGTATTGGAACTATAACAGACTGTCTTACAGCTATAAAGTATCAGGTCTTTGACAAGAAAAATATAACCATGACTGAGCTTATGGAAGCTATGTCTAGTAATTTTGAGGGTTATGAGGATGTATTTAACCTAGTTAAAAATAAGACTCCTAAGTATGGAAACGATGATGATTACGCTGACAGCATTATGAGAGAAATATTTGAAGCTTACTATAACACAGTTGAAGGAAGAAAGAATACAAGAGGAGGATATTATAAAATTAATATGCTTCCAACTACCTGCCACGTTTATTTTGGTTCAGTTATGGGGGCGAGTGCAAATGGAAGAAAAGCCCATACTCCACTTTCAGAAGGTATATCACCAGAAAAAGGTGCTGATACAAATGGACCTACAGCTGTAGTTAAATCAGCTGCTAAGATGGATCACTTAAAGACTGGAGGTACACTGCTAAATCAGAAATTTACCCCATCAGTAGTTGAAGGAGAAAATGGCCTTGATAATATGGCTAGTTTAGTAAGAGCTTATTTTACGATGGATGGACATCATATTCAATTTAATGTAATAGATAAGGCAGTGCTAATAGAAGCTCAAAAGAATCCAGACCAATACAGTGATTTAATTGTGCGTGTAGCAGGCTATAGTGATTACTTCAATAACTTAGATAGAGTACTTCAAAATGAAATAATCGAAAGAACAGAGCAGTCTTTTGAAGGATGCGGCTGCTAATAGGAGGAGCTAAATTGGATAAAATAATTGGATTTATAGGAAGCGGCAATATGGGGCAGGCCATGATAGGCGGAATTATAAAAGCTGAGTTGGTTTTGCCACAAAATATTATAGTGTCAGATTTAAATGAAGATAGTTTAAAGGCGGTTACTGAAAAATATGGTATTAATATAACGAAGGATAACAAGGAAGTTGCTAAGAAAGCAGATATATTAGTGTTATCGATAAAGCCTAATTTATACCCGATAGTGATTAATGAAATTAAAGATTATATAAAAGAAAATATAATAATAGTTACCATAGCTGCTGGAAAATCCTTAAACAGTACTGAAGAGGCTTTTGGAAAGAAAGTTAAGGTTGTAAGGGTTATGCCTAATACGCCAGCTCTTGTGGGAGAAGGTATGTCTGCTGCATGTCCTAATACTATGGTATCCAAAGAAGAAACTAAAGAAATAATGATGATTCTGGAAAGCTTTGGTGAAGCAGAACTTGTAAGTGAAAGATTAATGGATGTTGTAACGGCAGTTAGCGGCTCTGCACCAGCTTATGTATATATGTTTATCGAAGCTATGGCAGATGCGGCAGTATTAGGAGGGATGCCAAGAAATCAAGCCTATAAATTTGCTTCACAGACTGTACTTGGTTCTGGAAAAATGGTGCTGGAAACTGGCATGCATCCAGGAGCTCTTAAGGATATGGTATGTTCCCCGGGTGGAACAACTATAGAAGCAGTTGCTAAGCTTGAGGAACAAGGATTAAGAACAGCGGTTATATCAGCTATGAAGAGTTGCATTGAAAAATCAAAAGAAATGTCAAAATAGAATTAAAAATAATTTATAAAATAGGGGTGTTTTATTTATGGTTAAGGCTATTTGGATAGCGCTTATAATATTAGCAATAGGGTATGGGGTATTATTTTTTAAGGATTTTATCAAACATAGAAATCAACTTGAAGATTGTTCTTGGACAAAGGTAGGCTTAATAGGGTTTGGAGTTAATTTTTTTGATGTGCTTGGTATTGGAGCTTTTGCACCACAAACTGCTCTACTAAAATTTACAAAGCAAACAGAAGATAGATTAATTCCAGGAACTATGAATGCTGCTAATACAATTGCAGTATTGCTGCAAGCTATAATATTTATAAAAGTTATTGAAGTTGAAGCTGTCACACTTGTATTAATGCTGGCGGCGGCTACAGCAGGAGCTGTAATTGGTGCGGGTATAGTGTCAAAATTGCCAGAAAGAAAAATTCAATTAGTTATGGGAATAGCTTTGCTTGTAACAGCCTCGTTTATGTTTGCTGGTAAAATGGGTTGGATTCAAGGAGGCGGAAATGCTATCGGACTTTCAGGGGTAAAGCTTGTAGCTGCAGTAGTTATAAACTTTATTTTAGGCGCTTTGATGACAGCTGGAATAGGACTATATGCACCATGCATGGCGCTGGTATTTGCACTTGGCATGTCACCTAAGGTTGCTTTTCCAATAATGATGGGTTCTTGTGCATTTTTGATGCCTCCTGCTTCAGCTAAATTTATAAAGGAAAAGGCTTATAATAGGAAGGCAGCTGTAGGAATGGCTATACCTGGAGCTATAGGGACTTTAATTGCTGCACTTGTAGTAAAATCACTTCCTCTTGATATATTAAGATGGGTAGTTATTGCAGTTGTAATTTATACTTCAATAACAATGTTAAAAGCCTCTGCAAAAAATAATGCAGAAGCTAAAGTTTCAAAAGTTGCAGAAATATAATAAATAAACTTAAAACCTCCTTATGTTTGATGAGATTAAAAAAGAAGTCAAACATAAGGAGGTTGTTTTTTTAGTAAGAGCAAGATAGATGATAGAATGCAGTGAATTGCAAAATTAATAGTAAATTTGTGTGCTGCCATCTATTATATCGTTAAGAGAAGTCTTTAACCATTCTAGAGCTTTTTCTTTATCCCTTTGCTCAATAAAGTGATATAAAGTAGCTGCATTTTTGCGCAAGGATTCCAAACCGTGTAATATGCAAAAGCGTTCCCATAATGAAAGGATAGGGATTTTAAAGGATGAAAAAATCATAGGTGTAAGGGTATTTCCGGAAAGGAAAGCTAGCTCGTGATAAAATTTAAAGGCTAATTCGGAAATCTCTCTAGTAGAGTTTGTTTCATCCATTTGTTTTACATAGCCTTTTAAAATTGCAATTTCATCATCTGTAATCTTAGGAATACATGATTCCACAGCCATAGAATCAAATGCAATACGAATTTCTATTATTGAACGAATATCTGATTTTCTTAATATTCCTCCGTTATAATTCATAATTGAAATTAAGGTGTCCATAGTTCCATTTCTACGATAATCAGCTACAAATGTACCTATTCTTGGTTTGATGGTTAAGAAACCTTTTCGCGCTAATTCAGAGATTCCAGAATTAACTACAGCTCTGCTGACCTGCATTGATTTAGCAAGCTCTCTTTCAGGAGGAAGTTTTTCGCCAATCGGAAGTTTTCCAGATAAAATCATAGTTTCTAGTTCACGTATAAATAGGTCTTTCAATGAAGGTGAAGTTAGTTTTGTAAATTCCATGTATGTTCACTCCTTTAAACTGACACTGGTATAGCCACATACCAATAATAATTATATTGTAATATTAGCCAAAAATCAACTATATATAAATAACTTAAAACTTTGATAAGTATTGATAATAGTAGATAATTGCTATAGTTAAAGGAAAACATTGACTTATATAATAAGCTGTGTTAAAGTTTTATCAAGAACGTAATTATGCTGGTATGACCAGAAAATATTAATTTAAAAATACCAATAAAAGTTTTACCTAGATGTAAGTAAAATGAGGATAGAAATTTTTATTTATGTCTGAAAATTCTTGATATTAGTGATAGGGGGAAAGCATGAACAATTTTAGAATTCTTGAGATTAAGCAAAGTGTTTTTGAGGACAATGATAACCAGGCAAATGTGCTCAGAGAGAGGCTAAAAGAAGATAAGACATTTTTGTTGAATTTAATGTCATCTCCTGGTTCAGGAAAAACCACAACTCTTACAAAAACAATTAATACCCTAAAGAATGAAATGCGTATAGGGGTTATGGAAGCAGATATTGATTCTGATGTTGATGCTCATACTATTTCAAAAACTGGTGTTAAAGTTATTCAATTACATACAGGTGGAATGTGTCATCTTGATGCAGATATGACTAAACAAGGCTTGGAAGCACTAGGGACTGAAGATATCGATTTTGCTATTTTGGAAAATGTGGGTAATTTAGTATGCCCAGCAGAATTTGATACTGGAGCATCAAAAAATGCCATGGTTTTAAGTGTACCTGAGGGAGACGATAAGCCACTTAAATATCCTCTAATGTTTTCAATTGTTGATGTTTTATTAATTAACAAAATTGATGTTTTAGAACACTTTGATTTCGATTTGGAAGTCTGTAAAGAGCGAGTTAAAAAGTTAAATCCAAATGTTGAAATTATTCCTATATCTGCAAGAACAGGAGAAGGTATAGATAAATTTGCAGATTGGATTCGAGAAGAAGTGAGAAAATGGAATCAAGTTTAATATTTATATAAAATTGGGGGATAAAGGCATGGTAAAGGAAAAGGTATTAGATCTTGCTAATCATATCAGCAGAAAAAAACGTGGGTCGAAAAATGAGATAAAGGCTACTGATCCAGAATACATGATTTTAGAACCAGTTGTCACGGAGGAAATGGCAGAAGTTGCACTTTGCATGGAAATCCGCAAAAAAGCTACCGCCGAAAAACTTGCCCCATTATGCGGTAAATCTGTAGAAGCAACTGAAAAACTTTTGTGGGAATTGGCGGTTGCTGGGGTATGCTTTGTAAATAAAATTGATGGTGTTGATAATTATTGGTTTGATACTTGGGTTCCTGGCATAATGGAGATGATGGTTAACAATGTAGAAAACGTTAACAAATATCCACAAATTGCAGAAGCCTTTGAAGCTTATGGAAGAGTAAGAGGACCAAAGACTACAGGAGCTTTCCCAGTAGGTGTAGGGCTAATGCGTGTTATTCCAATAGAACAAGCTATTGATGGTGAAACAAGAAGGGCTTCCTATGAAGAAGTTTCTAAATACCTTAACGAAAATGATATTTTTACAGTTTCCGATTGCTCTTGCCGTACAGCAAGAAAAGTAATGGGGGAAGGCTGCGGCCATTTGGCAGAAGATATGTGTATTCAAATGGGTCATGCTGCTGAGTATTATATTCGTACAGGAAGAGGACGTCAGATTACAAGGAAAGAAGCTTTTGAAATAATTAAAAGAGCAGAAGAAAATGGTTTAATGCACCAGATACCAAACCTTGATGGCTCAGGAAAAACCCATGCAATTTGCAACTGCTGCGGATGTTCATGTCTTTCTTTAAGAACTGCTAGCATGTTTAAAAATGTTGATATGGTACGTTCAAATTACGTATCTCATGTAGACAAGGATAAATGTGTTGCCTGTGGAGAGTGTGTTGCAAACTGCCCTGTTAATGCTCTTCAACTAGGTCAGAAATTATGTTCAATAAAACCGATTGCAGCTAAGAAGATTGAAACTCCACGCGATACAGAGTGGGGACCTGAGAAGTGGAATCCAGATTATAGAATTAATAGAAAAAATGTTGTTGAAACTGGAACCAGCCCTTGTAAGACAGAATGTCCTGCTCACATTGCCATTCAAGGTTATATAAAATTAGCTTCTCAAGGAAGATATAAAGAAGCCCTTGAACTAATTAAGCAGGATAATCCTCTTCCTGCAGTATGCGGACGTATCTGTCCAAGAAAGTGTGAATCAGTTTGCACAAGAGGAGATATAGATGATCCAATTGCTATAGATGAAATTAAAAAGTTTATAGCAGAGCAGGATTTAAATACAGAAAATCGCTATGTACCTAAAAAGAGACACGAGTATGGCAAAAAAATTGCTATAGTAGGCTCTGGGCCAGCAGGTCTTTCCTGTGCCTTTTTCTTAGCTATAGATGGCTATAAGGTAACGGTATTTGAAAAGCAAAAGGTGCTTGGGGGTATGCTGACACTCGGTATCCCATCCTTTAGATTAGAAAAAAATGTAGTTAACGCAGAAATTGATATATTAAAAGAGTTGGGTGTTGAATTTAAGACAGGCATTGAAGTTGGGAAGGACGTAAGCCTAAAGGATCTAAGGGCTGAAGGTTATGAAGCATTTTATCTTGCAATTGGAGCTCAAGCAGGAAGAAAAATAGGAGTTGGAGGCGAAGACTCTGAAGGTGTATTTGCAGGAGTAGATTTCCTGCGCAGAGTTAATTTAGGAGAAGATGTGAAGCTTAAAGGTAATGTAGTTGTCATTGGCGGTGGTAATGTTGCTATAGACGTTGCTAGAACAGCAGCAAGAGTAGGAGGGGAAAGTGTTAGTATCTTCTGCCTTGAAAGTCGTGAGGAAATGCCAGCACTTGATGAAGAAATTGAGGAAACCTTAGCAGAAGGAATTGCAATTAATAATTCCTGGGGACCAAAAAGAATTATTACAGAGGGTGGACGAGTTACAGGAATAGAAATTAAAAAGTGCATTTCTGTATTTGATGAAAATAAAAGGTTTAATCCTAGCTATGATGAGAATGAAACGATTGTTGTAAAGGCAGATACTATACTTCTTTCAGTTGGCCAGTCAATTTACTGGGGAAACCTTTTGGAAGGAAGTAATATAGAATTAAATCCTAATAATACGATTAAAGGAGATTCTTTTACTTACCAAACAGGAGAAAAGGATATTTTTGCCGGCGGCGATGCTTTTACTGGCCCAAGATTTGCAATCGATGCTATTGCAGCAGGCAAGGAAGGTGCAATTTCTATACATCGTTATGTCCAGCCAGGACAAAGCTTAATAATAGGCCGTGACAGGAAGGAGTATCATTCCTTAGATAAACAAAATATTGAATTCGAAGGATATGATAATCTTCCAAGACAAAAAGCATGTCATGAGGATGGAATGAAGGCAAAAGAAACCTTTAAGGATTTACGGGGTACCTTTACTGAAGAGCAAATTAAGAAAGAAACTGAGCGTTGTTTAAGCTGTGGTGCAACAGTTGTAGATGAATACTTATGTGTAGGCTGCGGAGCCTGTACGACAAAATGTAAATTTGATGCGATTTCACTTGTAAGAAAGTATGATGGTGAAGGCGTTGCTTTTGAAAATTTAAAACCAGTAGTTGTTAAACAGGTGCTTAAACGCAAGGGGAGAATTACAATTAAAAAAGTTAAAAATATTTTTAAAATAAGTTAGAGATATTAGAATTTATGATCTATAAAGAGGGGAGTTTGTATGCACGAAATAGGAGTTCTGTTTGAAGTTATTAAGAGTGTAGAAAAACTTGCAAAAGAAAATAACGTAAAGAAAATTGAAACCTTAGTTTTGCAAATTGGAGAACTCTCTTCAATGATTCCTAAATATATGAAAAGTCTTTATCCAGCAACAATTGAAGGGACTATATTGGAAAATTCGAAACTTGAAATAGAAATATTGCCTGCTAATGCTTTATGTAAGGAGTGCAATAAGGTATTTAATTTGGTTTCAAATAAGGGGATATGTCCAAAGTGCGAAGCAAGAAATTGGGAGATGCTAAGCGGTAAAGAGTTTTATATAAAGGAAATTGTTTGCTATTAATAAAAAATAATAATGATAATTGGGGGATAAAAATGTTTAGTTTTAATTTTGAAGCAGGAGCTTCTGCACTTTCCGTGTGGCTTGTTTGGATTGCGGTATTTATAATTTTATTTTTACTTAATGAAGTATCAAGGCGTTCTAAAGTTTGCGGCTTTGTATGCTTTGTAATATTGCCTGTAGTGCTTTCGGTTTTATGGTTTACTGTATTAAAGGATACAACTTATACAGATTGGTTTCATTTAGCGAAGGTTTATTCTGCCACAGCAGGATGTATTGGATTCTGGTTTATAAGGCATTTGAAAGGCAAAAACAAGAAGACGGGAAAGGAATGGAGATTAGCTGACAATAAGATTGCGCTTT
This sequence comes from Clostridium swellfunianum, assembly GCF_023656515.1. Lineage (NCBI taxonomy): Bacteria > Bacillati > Bacillota > Clostridia > Eubacteriales > Clostridiaceae > Clostridium > Clostridium swellfunianum. The sequence goes on along the minus strand of NZ_JAMOFV010000006.1, from coordinate 1,194,262 downwards.
GCTTCCCACCTTTAATCTTAGCAATCAACATTCTTGAAGCTGTAGCACGTGATATCCAAGTTGGAGCTCAATATGCTGGGGGAGGTATTCTAGCAGATGGCTCTATGTATGTACTTGGCGGTCCATGGAATTATATGAATGCTATTGCGGGCATCTTAAATATTATAACAATTACAGGCTGGGCAGGCATTTGTATTCGTAAAAAAACAGATAAAGATGGAAGCCAAGATATGTTGTGGCCTGACATGTTGTGGTTCTGGATTATAGCATATGATTTATGGAATTTTGCCTATACTTATAATTGTCTGCCAGGTCATTCTTGGTATTGTGGTTTTGCATTATTGCTTGCACCTACTGTATGTGCATTTACTGTAGGAAAAGGCGCATGGCTTCAACATCGTGCACACACTTTGGCATTATGGTGTATGTTCGCACAGACGTTTCCAGCATTTATCGACAAAGGTAAGTTTGCTGTTTCATCAACTTATAATGAAACTCCATTGTTTATCTTTAGCTTATTAGCTCTTGTTGCCAATGTTTTAGTTACTATCTATATGATTAATAAAACTGTAAAAACAAAACGTAATCCGTATAAAGGAGAACTTTATATTGATTTAAATAAATATAAAGAAGTAAGACAAATATCTGTATAGTTGAATAAGAAAAAGGATATCAAAAAATGATATCCTTTTTTAAAGCTTATAAGATTATTGGAAATATTGTTTTGTTATAGCATTAATCTCTCCAAATGTGCCACATAGCATTATTTCTGCCTCTAGCAAATACATCTGTTCTATTTGGCCCCCAAGATACTGCCGCAGGGTCAGAGGTGATATTTCCGCCAAGATTGTTCCAGTTGCTCCAACGAGAACCGTTCCAAGACATTGTCATTAACTGATTATTTTGTCCTCTAGCAAATACCTCTAGCCTATTTGTTGCTCTAGAGGAAACAGCAGGCGCAGAAGTTAAGTTGCCGCCAAGGTCTTCCCATCTGCTCCAGCGAGCACCATCCCACCATAAATGGAATAATCTATTTCTTTGACCACGAGCGAATACATCGATTCTATTTGGTCCCCATGAAACAGCAGCAGGAGAAGAGGTTAGGTTTCCGCCAAGATTTTCCCAATCACTCCAACGAGAACCGTTCCACCATTTATGATAAAGAGCATTATCAGTACCTCTTACAAAAGTGTCTATACGATTTGGTGCCCAAGAAGCAGCGGCAGGAGCGGAGGTTAATACACCACCCAGGTCTTCCCAATCACTCCAACGAGAACCATCCCACCATTTATGCCACATTGAATTATTAGTACCGCGACCAAATACATCGATTCTATTTGGTCCCCATGAAACTGCACCAGGAGCAGAAGTTAGGGTGCCGCCAAGGTTTTCCCAATCACTCCAACGAGAGCCATTCCACCACTTATGGTACAGAGCATTATCACTGCCTGCAACAAAGGTATCAAGTCTGTTAGGTGCCCATGAGGAAACAGCAGGAGCAGAGTTTAAAACTCCACCAAGATCTTCCCATTGACTCCATCTATCACCTGGTGATGGGCCAGGTCCAGGTGGAGTGCTTATATTTCTTAAAGTGAATTCAATTACTTCTCTAAAAATTCGGTTAGATACATTGGCAGGCACTCCTGAAGCACGAAGAGTAGCAAATATCCAAATATTGCTTCTCCTAAAGCTATCAAATATAGCATTTGTTCTTTGATTTATGTTGCCAGTGTATCTTGAAGCATTATCTATTGTATAGGCAATAGCAATTCTAAAGTAAGTATTAACTATGGCTGGTCTTACTCCGTATCTTTGAAGCTCTCTGCTAAGTTCAGGTCTCTGGCGATTAAGCTGTAATAGTATTCTGTTCACCTCTTGCTGAGGAGCTCTATAAGGCGAGTCGAATTCGTAAAAGTCGTCAGAATCATCGTAATCATCGTAATCCTCAAAGTCATCAAAGTTTCTCATTTGGTCGTTCATAAAGGGACATGCAGATGCCTGCATACAATAAGGACAATAGAAAAATGGGGTGTTATACATTTTAAACCTCCTTGTTTCTCTTAGTATGTAATAGAATACCATTACTTTTAGTTTATGATTAGGTTTCAAAAGTGTTACAGAACTTGGGGAATATTAATAAGTTTTACTCAATGTTATTAAAATAAAATGGATGTTAAACAATCTCATCAAGCTTTTTAAAAGCATTAAAGATTGTTTAACATCCATTTTGATATATGCTTTAGAGGTCATCCTCCATAGCTTCACTTTCTTCTTTTGGAAGGTCTAGAAGAGGAATATTATTTGTTTTTGGGGATGAATTATCATATATAAGCTTATTTAGTTTTCTTTTTAATTCAGCGTTCTGATTCATAAGAAGCATAATGCGTTTACGCTGTGAGACAATTTGATTTGTTAAGTATACATATACAAAGAAACATAGACCTATTAGAAGTATAAACACTAGAAAAGTAAACAAAGCAATCCCTCCTTTAACTGTGGAGCATTCTATAATTTAGAAAGTTTGTTTAAGCATTTAATTTTTATATAAGCTTAAACTTATTATTTTATAATAGTATATTCACAATAAAACTAAGGTTTACAAAAAAAATAATCCTGCAATATTGCAGGATTAGCAAGCTTCTATAAGCTCTTTATATTCATAAATAAAATAGTCGGCAGTTTTAATTATATCTTCCTTTTGATGTTCTGAATATATATCGTATATAGCAGCTACTGTCATACCGGCAGCTTTTGCTCCTAGCACAGCAGGATATATATCCTCAAAAACTATACAATTGTCAGGAGATACATTCATTTTTTTAGCGGAAAGCAGATATATATCAGGATGATTTTTTCCCTTATCTACTTCAATTGTAGTGGTTATGGAATCAAAGTATTCAAACACTCCATTGTTTTTCAATACAGCTTCAAGAAGCGGGTGAGAATTGCTTGTAGCTAGTGCAAGTTTAATTCCTTTTGCTTTTAAGCAGTTCAAATATTCTTTAGCTCCAGGTTTGAGAGTAATTGTATTTGAATATTCATAATTAGCCATGTTGTTCCATTCGGCCATTATCTCTTCCACGGTTTCATTTAAGTTGAATCTATCTTTAAAATATTTAGCGGTATCAATAAAACTTAAATGTTCTATATGATCTCTTAAATCAGAAGGAACCTGGAGTCCTCTTTCTTTTAAAAATTCTATATCAATCTTTTCCCAGATACCCATAGAATCTACTAAAGTACCGTCCAAATCAAAAATTGCAGCCTTAATGTTGTTTAGCAAATCCTAGTCCTCCTTATATTTATAATTGTAATACTAAGTATATCATAAACATAAAGAAAAACGGAACAACATAAGAAGAAAAGAACATAAGAATATAACTTTTTATATTCTTATATTCTTATGTTTATTTATTTATAAGGGTTAAGAAAAATCTCTTTCAAATATCTGAGCTTTTTCTTTGTGCATAAAATCTTCAACGGAATCTATGTCAAGCTTGTTAAGAATCTTGTTCATGGTGTCGCTATCTACAGCTACTTTTATATCTGAGTTATAAGCAAAAGCATTAACTCTTTCTCGACCTTCTTCCTTTGGAATGATTGCTTTAGGACCACCTACGCAGCCGCCTATGCAGCCCATTCCTTCTATGAAGTTTGCCTCTATATGACCTTCTTTTGCATCAGCAAGCATCTTTTTACACTCAACTACTCCATTTGCTTGAGTAGTAGTAAGCATTTTGAATTTTTCTGGGAAGATTCTTTCTATAGCATCACTAACAGCTTTAGATACGCCTCCAGTTCTAGCGTAAAGTCTTCCTCCCATGGAAGCATATTCGGTAGAATAATCCTCAGGCATAGCAGCAGGATTTATATCAAGGGCTTTAAAAATATCCATAACCTCTGCAAAGGTAAGTACAAAGTCTATATCTCCAAGCAAATCTTTTTCCTTTGCCTCAGCTTTTTTAGCTATGCATGGTCCGATGAAAACAACTTTACAGTTGGGATTTAGCTCCTTCATAACTCTCCCAGAAGCAATCATAGGAGATACAGAAGGGGAAACGTGTTTTACCAAGTCAGTATATACTCTCTTAAGCATTGCAACCCACATAGGACAGCAGCAAGAGGTAATCATAAAATCATCCTTAGTATGAACATGCTCATCAAATTCTACGGCTTCTTTTAAGGTAAGCATATCTGCAAAAAAAGCTACCTCCACCATTTCGGTAAACCCTATTTTTTTAAAAGCGCTTCTTAGTTTATAGATTGATACATCTGGACCAAATTGACCTTGTATTGCAGGAGCAACTGCAGCAATTACAGGCACTTTTTCTTTTAACAAATTGACAAAAGGAATAAATTCAACCTTATCTAATATTGAGCCAGTGGGGCAAGCCTCAACGCAAAAACCGCAATCAGTACACTTATCTTCATCTATTGAAGAGGTGTGTGTTTCTTCATCTATAAAGATAGCGTCAAATGGACAAGATCTTTCGCACATAGTTTTTCCTTCGATATCAACACAATCCATTGAGCAAGTCTTAACTTTATTTACAACCTTATGATCAATGTGATAATTTTCAATAGATTTTTTCAAATCATTTACATAATTATCAGTAAAGTCTAATTGAACGCCGCATAGAGAGGATATTACTCTAGCTAAGTCTTCCTTATTAACCTCTGGATCTGAAAGAACGCTTTCGAGCTTTGTTTCAAAACCGCCTTCATAATAAACCTTCACAAGCTCCTTGAATAAATTGCTATATTTAGCCTTCAAAATACCATCTCCTTAACAAATGGGGCTACTTTAATATACTAGTATATTTTGTGAAAATAGTATCTTTTTATACAAAAAAACGAGCCGTAAAGGCTCGTAAAATTCTTTTATAAGGATTTAAGCAATGGAATAAATTCGATCTTGTCCATATAATTGCCATAAGGACACGCATCAACACAAAAGCCGCAATCAGTGCACTTTTCATCATCTATAAAGGTAGTATGTTTTTCTTCATCTACTACTATTGCATCAAAGTGACAAGCTTCCTGGCAGCAGGTCTGCTGATTGTCTTTTTTACATTCCAGGCTGCAGGTTTTAATTTTTGTAACTACCTTATGATTTGAGCTATAGCTTTCGATAGCTTTTTTAAGTTCCTCAGCATAAGCTGTAGTAGAATATTTAACTTCTACTCCACAAAGAGCTGAAATAATCTGAGCTAACTGTTCTTTAGAGTTCTCGTTTTCTTTTAGTAAATCATTTACTGTTTCTTCAAAACGATTTTCATAGTAACTCTTCACAATAGCCTTGAATAAATAGTTTTTATTCATAATAGTGGCTCCTTTTGTTTTTGTAGAATTGTAAATATATTATAGCATAACGTTTACATAATTTCTTTTATTTCTGCAAATATTATTGAGATAAATAAAAAACATTTTGGATAAAAAGATATAATTATGCAAATAATAAGATAAAAGTATGTGATTTTCGCGGTTTCAATAAAGGAGGCAGTACTATGACAACATTGCTTTTAGTTATGGTTGGCGGAACAATTGGATTTTTTACAGCAGCACTATGCAAGGCGGCAGGAAGGGCAGATAGAAATATAGAAATATTAGAAGAACAGGAGCACAGAATTGCAGATGGAATAATACCTGAAGCACAAAAGGTGCCAGATTTGGTTGAAGAAAGTATAAGCATAGAAAAAGAAACTTTAATATAATAAATGGCTATTAAGCCAAATAGATAGCTTCTATGAAATAGTTCACTCGGATAAAAGAGCGATATTAATAGCATTATAATAATGTAATACGTTTTTAAAAGGAGGCTATATTATGAAAAATCGTGAAGGTTTAATTCCAACTTTATTGGGAACAGCTGTAACAGCAACAGCAGCAACAGCAGCAGCTACAAAATATAAATCAAAAGATACAGCTTCAATGTTAGCAGCAGGAGTAGCAGGGTTTGGCCTTGCTCATATAGTTTTAGGTGCAATAGATTTAGTAGAGCATAGAAAATAAATTCCTTTAAAAAAACATACACAGATTGGATTTTTACTTCAATTTGTGTGTGTTTTTTTTATTTTAAAGGAATTTAGTATTTTTTGTAGAACTTTATAATATATAATAGAATAGATAGTTATTGAGTTAGGAGGACAAATGGAAACAATAGATTTGCTAAAAAATCGCATGTCTCTCAGAAAGTATGCTGAAAAACCCATTTCAAGGGAGGACTTGAATATTATTCTTGATAGTGCTATGAGAGCGCCTTCAGCAGGAAACATGATGCTATATTCTATATTAGTTATTAAAGATGAAGAAAAAAAGAAAACACTGAGCAAGACCTGTGATAATCAACCTTTTATTGCCTCGGCGCCGGTAGTCTTAATTTTTCTTGCAGATATGCAAAGATGGTTTGATTATTATAATTACTGTGAGGTTAAGGAATATTGCAATAAAAAAGATTTAGAATTTGATGCCCCTGATGAGGGAGATTTAATGCTAGCAATAGCAGACGCTGTCATAGCTGCACAAAATGCTGTAATAGCTGGGGAAGCATTAAACATAGGTTCATGCTATATTGGTGATATAATAGAAAATTGGGAAATACATAGAGAACTTCTAAAGCTTCCTGAATGGGTTTTTCCAGCCGCAATGCTTTGTATGGGATATTATCCAGAGGGACAGAATCGAATAATAAGTCCTAGATTTGATAAAGAATATATTGTATTTGATGAAGAGTATAAAAGGCTATCTGATGAAGATTTTAAGGATATGTATATTGAAAGAGAAAAAAGAATAGCTCCTGATAATAAAGCAGGTGCTAGTAACTTTGGACAATTTATGTATGCAAGAAAAACTGGAGCAGATTTTTCTATAGAAATGACCAGATCTGTTAGAGAAATTCTGAAAAATTGGAGAGGGAACAAGTTATAAAGCTCAAGGCACAGTCTTGAGCTTTTTTTCATAGACTAATAGTAGACAACTATCAGATCGTAAATAGACTTTAATTTATAGCTTATAATATGAGTAAATGACCTTATGCTACTTAGTATTCCGATTAAAAGGAGGATTTTAAATATGATATTGGGGGCGGCAACTGTCATTGGAGCAGTAACGATAATTGTTATAGCAGCTTGCTTTAAGGCTACCGGAATATCAATAAATGCAACTAAAATAGAGTTTAAAAACACTGATAAAGATCACAGCAAATATATATGAATAAAACAAAGAACTCTTACTTATAATTAATATATTAGCATTAGTAAAATAGCGGCGGAGGAAAATAATAATGGACAATAGAAAGATTAATGGAAAACATAAGCTAGAAAAAGCTATTGTAGACATGATAGATGAGGGTTCTGAAGATGTAACAACTTTAAGCAGAGATACTGAAGCCAAGTACGAGTCTATAAGTGATAAGGAACTAGGCAGTGAGGAGTAAACTTAACAAAAAGTTTTAATAAAGTATATATTTACTTAATAATAATTATTTATAATAATATTATAGAAAAGCCCCTAATCCCAATTGACCCCCTAAATATAGGCAGCTAGATTTAAAATCTAGCTGCTGTTTTGTATTTAAGCTTTCTTTTTTGGATAAACTAATATTTGAAAATCATTGTAAAGGAGGAAGCTTCAATGAGGTTAAGACATAGACATAGAGTTCGTAACATAGCTATAGGAAGTGCTATTACTGCGGTGGCAGTAGGTGCAACCGCATATGGAATTTATAAATATATGAAAAGAAGCAATGATAATGAGGATTCGGAAAGCATCAAAAATGAAAACGAAAAAGTTGTTGAAAGTGCAAATGATGTTCTGATTAATAAAATTGGTGCTACTGATTCTGAGCTTCAAGAAGCTAAGCTTTTAAATTTAACTGCTTATGATTTGGCAAATGAAAAGGGCTTTAGCGAAGAACAGCTGAAGACGTTTATTAATCAGGAAAGAGTTAGACCAATAGATGAGCTTATACTTAATAGAAAAATAACCAGTGATATTGGAGAGCAGGTTAAAGAGAAGATAATTCAGCACACAAATTCATGGGACGGAAGTCTTAGCTAAATAATAAAAGCGTTCTTAGGAAAAAAACACCTAAGGACGCTTTTCATTATATGTTCTTAGGTTCTCCTGGCTTTCCTAAAACATATATGTTTATATGATCTTCAAACTCAACAGAAAAATTTCCCGTGTAAATATTTAAAAGTTTCCAACCACTTTCAAGAAGCTCATTAGCTTCTGACTGGCTGTGAGTTTCTTGAACTTTTGATATGTTAAGCAATTCTTCATTAATCATAAATAAAATCTCCTTTATAAAGCTTTAAAAATAGTTTTTACAATTTAATATAAAATATGTTGCCTATATTAACAAATTGTACAAGGAATATAGCTAGAAGCAGGAGGGAAATATAATAAAGAATAATATTTTAAAGGAGTTGCTTAAGCATGACTAAAGAAAAGAAAGCTAAAACTAAGGTTACACAGCCTAGCAACGTTCAAGAAAAACAAAGAAAAAATAGAAAAAATGATTAGGCGGGTGATGATATGATTAGAGAATTAGTTGGTGCAAGAACAATGGCGTCAGTATTTATGCCTAAAAAAAGAAGAAAGAAAACCATGCTCATTCCAAGTATGAGTACAGTGGGAATATTAGCAGGAGCAGGAATTGCTTATATGGCAATGAGAAAAAATAAAGGCAATAATGAAGGCAATAATGAAGAACAAGAAGAGTAAAGATTCTAAGGAACTTAGCTTAAACTGAGTTCCTTTTGCTTTGGATAATGAAATAATGTAAAATATTATTAATGTTATGATTTAAGGAGATTTACAAATGAAGAATTTATTGTTAGGTGAAAACATAAGATTAAGTTCCATAAAAGAAAAAGATATAGATATAATTATGGAATGGTTTGATGATTATGAATTTCTTACATATTTTGATATACTTCCAGCCATCCCGCAAATAAAAGATCAGGTTAACGATACCTTAGACTATTTTATAAAGCCACAAAACAGAGTTATATTTGCAATAAGACATAATGAAACAAAAGATATAATTGGTATTACTGGTTTTGATGATATTCAGTGGAATAACGGAACGGCAACTTTGTTTGTAGGAATAGGAGATAAAACACATACAGGAAAAGGATTTGGAAGAGAAGCGTTAAGAATGCTTATAAATTTTGGTTTTTATGAATTAAATCTACATAGAATTCAACTAAACGTAATAGCTTATAATGAAAGGGCAATAAGGCTTTATGAAAGTTTAGGCTTTGTAAGGGAAGGTGCCTATAGAGAATTTGTAAACAGAGGAGGCAGAAGAACTGATCTTTACTTATATGGACTGCTTGAAAACGAATGGAGCTTTGAATAGTTCTTGGTCGGGGTAACAGGACTTGAACCTGCGACCTCATGCTCCCGAAGCACGCGCGCTACCATCTGCGCTATACCCCGACTAAAGTTACATTATTATACAATTATTATATACAAGGCTAGTAATAAATTCAATACATACAATGGGAAAATTCTAATACATTAATGATGTCCTAAAAATCCTTGAAGACTGGATATTTTATGACATCATTAATATAAGGATTTTATTGCATTGTATATACATAGAAAATAAAAAAGAGTTATCTTGCGATAACTCTTTTTTGTGGTCGGGGTGACAGGGATTGAACCTGCGACCTCATGCTCCCAAAGCACGCGCGCTCCCATCTGCGCCACACCCCGTAGTACAGAAATAATTATATAAACTAATTGTATAAAAGTCAATGTTTTTTTGTGTAAATATTAAAAAACTAATTGCTATCTATATGGTTTTAACTGTGAAGCTTAACGTATATATGACTCAAAATAGTTGGGTTTCAACACTTTTTGAGTCATGTATACGTTAATAGTTGAATTTAAAACCTATATAATATTAAGCCAATAAGAAAAGTTAAAGACCTGAAGTTTTATATAAAACTTCAGGTCTTTAAAAATTTTAGGTCAACAAAGAAATATAAGAAACGGAAAAATTACTTTTTCTCTTCTTTTTCTTTGTCTCCATAACCTCGGGTAGGCACTGTTGAAACAACAAAGCCTACTAATATTGAAACAAGAGCAGGAGCAACAATGTTTATATACTGGATATATCTAGTTTTATAAAGAACTAAAGCGGTAATTCCTGTAATTATCAAAGATGCTAAGAATATAAGTATAACAAATTTAGCAAAGGAGCTTAAAAATTTTTCATAAAGTCTGTGTCTTGTTGGTCCGCTAACTATTCCTCTAAATATAAAATAGGACACAAGAATAAGTACGATATCTAAAACTGCAGCTATTAGAAAATTTCTCATAAAAAGGCCTCCATTTTTATAACTAATATAACATTTATAGTGTTGCCAAGTTTTATATTTTTACACAGCCAAATAAAAAAATATAAAATTATATGCACTGATTTCGAATTTCATGCATAAATATTAAATTTTCTGGATATTAACGTTTACAAAAATATAAGGATAGGTTTCTCAAGACACTGCCATTAAAGGTGTATATAGATTGGTATCGAAATAAAATAGATTATGGGTATATTTACCGCAAAAAACTTGTTGCATAAATATTAATATATATGTATAATAATTCGTGTAAGGTAAATATTTATAAAAATTCACGGGGGGAAATTAAATGAAAAAAAGATATACAAAATTAGTGGCTTTATTACTTACAGGTGTGCTTACATTATCACTTTCAGCTTGTGGCAAAAAAGAAACAACTATTGATAAAATAAAGAAAAACGGAAAGATAGTTCTAGGAACAAGTCCTGACTATCCACCTTATGAGTTTATAAATTCAAACAAAGAGGTTGTTGGCTTCGATATAGAAATAGCTAAAGAAATAGCAAAGGATTTAGGAGTTAAGCTTGAGATAAAGGATATGGAATTTAAAGGATTGCTTCCAGCTCTTCAAGCAGGAAGTGTTGACTTTGTACTTGCCGGTATGACTCCAGATGAAGAAAGAAAACAAAGCGTAGATTTCTCAAAGGTTTATTATACAGCAGTTCAAAATATCGTAGTAAGGGCAGAGGATAAAGATAAGATTAAGTCAACAGATGATTTAAAGGGTAAGAAGTTAGGAGTTCAAAAGGGAACTATTCAAGAAGATATAGCAAAAGAACAGGTTCCTGGTGCAGAGGCAAAGGCTCTTGGAAAGATTACTGATTTAGTTTTAGCAGTAAAGACTAAGAATATGGATGCTGCAATTATTGAAGGACCAGTAGCAAAGGCTTATACTAATGCAAATAAGGATATAGTTATAGCAGATATAAAATTAAAGACTGAAGAAGCAGGTTCTGCAGTAGCAGTTAAAAAAGGAAATGAAGAGCTTGTGAGCACAATAAACAAGACTTTAGATAAACTAGCAACCAACAAGACTATTGAGACTTGGGTAAATAAGGCAAACGAAGATGCTGATAAACTAGCAGAATAATTTAATTACAATTACTAATAGAGAATGAGGGAGGAAAACAAATTTGGATTTTTCATTCATGTCTAAGTATTATTCGTTCTTTTTGGATGGAGCAAAATTTACTATAATACTTGCAATATTTACAGTTTTATTTGGAGTCTTATTTGGAGTCTTATTAGCTCTGTTAAGATTATCTAAGAATAAAGTTTTAAACTTTATAGCAACCGCTTATGTTGAGTTTATAAGAGGAACCCCTCTTATGGTACAGCTTTTCATAATTTATTTTGGGCTTCCTAATCTTATAGGTTTTCCTCTGCCTGATATGCTTGCTGCTATATTGGCACTTTCAATGAATAGTGCTGCGTATATAGCTGAAATAATTCGTGCAGGAATACAAGCAGTTGACAAGGGTCAAATGGAAGCTGCTCGTTCTCTTGGAATGAACTATGGAATGGCAATGAGGCATATAATAATACCTCAAGCTATTAAGAACATTTTACCAGCACTAGGAAATGAATTTATAGTTGTTATAAAGGAATCTTCAATAGTTTCAGTAATTGGTATTGGCGAACTTATGTATAACGCTGATACAGTAAGAGGAAATACCTACAAGGCATTCGAACCTCTTTTAATTGCAGCGCTTATGTACTTTATTATGACTTTTACGCTTTCAAAGCTTATGGGAAGACTTGAGAGGAGGCTGAAAAATAGTGATTAAGGTATCTGATTTAAATAAAAGCTTCGGCAAGCTTCATGTGCTTAAGGGAGTGGATATTGAAATAAGTAAAGGTGAAGTTGTAGTTGTTATCGGTCCTAGCGGCTCTGGTAAAAGTACCTTCTTAAGATGTCTAAATCTATTAGAAGAGCCTACAGGGGGAGAGATAGTATTTGAGAATATCTCCATTACTGATAAATCTACAGATATAAATAAATTAAGAGAAAAAATGGGAATGGTTTTTCAACAGTTCAATTTATTTCCTAACATGACTGTATTAGATAACATAACACTAGCACCTATAAAGGTAAAGAAACAGTCTAAAGAAGAAGCGGAAAAAATAGCTTACGGACTTCTAAAGAGAATTGGACTTGAAGATAAGGCTAAAGCATATCCAGCTCAGCTATCAGGTGGACAGAAACAGAGAATAGCTATTGCAAGAGCGCTTGCTATGTCGCCTGATGTAATGCTGTTTGATGAGCCAACTTCAGCACTGGACCCAGAAATGGTTGGAGAAGTTTTAGATGTTATGAAAGAGCTTGCTGCCGAAGGTATGACAATGGTTGTTGTTACACACGAAATGGGCTTTGCAAGAGAAGTGGGAGACAGAGTGCTTTTCATGGATGGAGGAGTTATACTAGAGCAGGGAACTCCAGAAGAGATATTCAAAAATCCACAACAGGCAAGAACACAAGACTTTTTGAAAAAAGTACTTTAATAAATGAGGAATGAAGAATGAAATGGGGCTTCATTCTTCATTTTTTTATGTATATATATCTGAAAGTTCAATATTAATTCTATCGACTTTCATTTGGCTATCTGAAGTTATTTGCTCTGAGTCTATTCTACAGGCAGGAATTACTTTCATTGGAAGTTCAATAATGAATTCACTCCCAACCCCAACAGTACTATTTACTGTAATTGTTCCTTCGTGAGCTTCAATTAGTGCTTTAACTAAGGATAATCCTATTCCACTTCCTTCAGCTCTTCTTGTAAGCAATGAATCCACTTGCCTGAATCTTTCAAATATAACCTGAAGCATGTCAGATGGGATGCCGCAGCCTGTATCTTTTATGCTTATAAGAACGCTGCTTTCTTTAGCTTTAACTGTTACCTCTATAGTTCCACCTGGGGATGTAAACTTAATTGCATTTGATAGCAGGTTTAAAAGTATTCTCTCAAGTTTGAGTACATCAACAGCTTGAATTTTTTCTTCTACATCTGTATCAAATATAAGGGAGATGCCTTTGTTCTCTATGTACGGAGCTACAGATAGAGCAATATCCTCAACCATTTCGACTATATTTAAATTTGTATATTCCATCTTAAAGAAACCAGAATCAAATTTAGTTATGTCTATTAGATTATTGATAAGCTTAAGAAGTCTATAGCTGTTTTGCTGAAGTCCAGGTATGTATTTTTCGTAGGCATAAAAAAATTTATTTAAATTTGTAGCCTTATTTTCATAAAAGATATTTAATAGTTGAATGCTAGACATCATTATGTTTAAAGGAGTTCTAAGCTCATGTGATATATTGGAGAAGAACTCTGTTTTTAGCCTGTCATATTCCAACGCTTGATCAAGAAGCTTTTTATTTTGCTCTAAGATAAGCTTATGTTCAGTTGTATCTCTGACATAGCTAATAAAGGAATAGCCAGTTTCGTCAGGTATTATAGTTGTAGATATTTCAGCAAAAATCTTTGAACCATCAGGCCTTAGAAGTTCCATTTCCATAGGAAGTATCCCGTGACCGTCAGCTAAAAGACTAAGCCTTTTGGAGGATATATCCTTGTAAAAAGGGAGAATATACTTTTCTATAGGCTCTCCAATAATACTATCCATAGAATCTACTCTAATCAAGTCCAAGGCCCTTTCGTTGGCATAGGTTACTATACCATCTTTGTGTATAACAACAGTATGAGGGGACAAATCTACAAGGTTTTTAAATTTCCTCTCATTTTCTTCTGCTCTTCTTCTTGCAGTTATATCTACAAAAATACCTGATAAATAAAGGGGTTTCTTAAAAGCATCTCTAAATACCTTTCCTTTGCCCAAAACCCACTTATATTCACCAGATTTAGTGTTTATCCTAAACTCGTTTTCAAAAACATCAAGGTTATTATTTAGTATATCTTCTATAATAGTTTTATACCTTAAAACATCCTCAGGATGAATAATTGCATGCCAGTAGTTTATGTTATCGGTAATTTCACTTGCTGAATAGCCTAAAGACTTTTTAAAATTGTCAGATGTTTTTGCTTCTCCTGTTTCAATATTAATTTCCCAAACCCAATCCAGTATACTTTCTATTATTAACCCATCCCTTATATTCTTATCAATCATAAATTCCCCCTGATGCAAGCATTATTGCCAACATAAAAAGACATAAATTACTAATGTATTAAATATTATACAATGATTTTCCTTTAAATGCTATAAACATATAAACAAAATGAAGAATTAAGAGTGAAACTTTGTTTCTTAATTCTTCATTTTCCTTAAAGAATCATCTTTTCAGCTAAGCTTAAAGCTGTTTCTGTTACCTGCATATCTACTTTATACTGTTCGTGAAGATCGTAAGCATTGTAAAAGCCTCTTTTTATCATATAATTCGTAATCGCTTCATGTGCATCTATAGTATCATTGAGTTGCCTTTTTAGAGTTTCTCTTATTTCATCGGAGGTTGTTTCGGTAATTGCTACTGCGTAATTTTGTATACCTGCCTTAGCTGATATTAAAAAATCTGTTGCGATAACCTGATCGCTAAGTTTATCCATTCCAGTTAGCTTTTCTATTAATGCATTCACAAGTTTCACCTGCCTTCAATTATTTATTTAAGCCTGACTTTTGCAAAAGCGATTGCAGTTCCTTAACATGCTGCTGACCTAATGAAACATCGTTTTTAAGAATTGCCTTTAGCTCTTCGTCAGAAACTAATGGAGACATCGCAACTGATTTTGTTAAGCAAAGATTTTTGAAGGTCAGCATTTCAAGCAGTTGAACATTCTCATTAGGTTCAATACCCTTATTTTCCATCATATTCTCTCCTTTGTTTATGGTTTAAGCACTACCTTGATACAGTCTTCAGTTTTTGTGTCAAAAACATGATAAGCATGTTCTGCATCATCTAGAGGTAGTCTATGGGTAATGATATCGCTAGGATCAACTTTTCCTTCAACAAGCAGATTGTATAGTGTAGGCATATAAGGAATAACTGGTGCCTGACCTGTTCTTATATTTATATTTCGATTTATAATATCTCCAAAAGGAAAAGCATTATATCTGCCGCCGTAAACACCAGTAACTTGAATCATTCCGCCTTTCCTAACAGCTTGAGTAGCTATAATAAAGCCACCTAAAGCACCACTTTGAAGCTTTAAGCCAGTACCAACAAATTCAAGTGGGGTCATTTTCCCATCCATCCCAACACAATCTATAACTATGTCTGCACCTCCATGTGTGATTTCTTTTAAATATTCTCCAGTATTTTTATGCTGCTCGAAATTTACTGTTTCTACCTTATTGTACTTCTTAGCGTGCTCTAAACGATAATCAATGTAGTCTACTGCAATAACTCTCTCAGCTTCATGAAGCCAGCAGAACTTTTGAGCTAAAAGTCCAACAGGACCACACCCAAGTACAATTACTGTATTTCCTTTCTTTACTCCAGCGTTTTCAACGCTCCAGTAAGCAGTTGCCATAGCATCAGACATTAATAATAGCTTTTCATCTTCTACCTCACAGTCTTCTGGAATTTTAAAAGGGGTAAAATTAGCATAAGGTACCCGCATATATTCAGCTTGACCTCCAGGATAGCCACCAAAGGTTTCTGAATAACCGAAGAAGCCGCCATTTTCACCATGAGGATTTGAATTATCGCACATGCAGGTTAAGTCATGCTTGCAGTAAAAACATTCTCCGCAGCTTACATTGAAGGGGACTATAACTCTATCACCTTTCTTTAATTTTGTAACTTCAGGACCAACTTCTTCTACTACTCCCATTGGTTCATGGCCGATAATATAGCCTTGGGGCAGATTTGGAACCATATCATGAATAAGATGCAAGTCAGATCCGCATATTGCGGTACTTGTTATTTTAACAATTATATCATCAGGTTTATGTATTTTAGGGCTTTCTACCTGTTTTACTTCAACTCTCTTTATACCTTGAAATGTTACAGCCTTCATAATTTGAATGTCCTCCTTTCTCTATTTTTCTGGTGTTGCAAAAGTTCCTAGTCTGCTTGTATCGCCAGGGAAAAGATTTAAGCTGACAATTTGAGACACTGTTTCAGAGGATTCTATGTCCATATGAAATTGCTTACTCAAAGCATGAGGATGAAACCAGCCTTTTTCTATCATCATCTTAGAAATTTGCTCATGCATAATAATTGCTTCGTCTAGTTGTTTTTTTAGAGCTGCTCTAACCTCTGGAGTAGCAGATTCTGATAAGGCTATAGCATAATTTCTTACTCCGCTTTTAGCATTTAATAAAAAAGTAAGTGCCATCATATTATCAACTAACTTAGGCATGCCTTCTGCATTTCTTACTTCTAAATAGTCGTTAATCATTTTAATCCTTCCTCCAATCTAGTCTCTCCTAATGGAGCTTTTGCTAAAAGTTCTTGAAGCTCTTTAACGGCTGGAAGGGATTGTTGAACATCTTTTTCAAAAAGCGCTTTAAGGTCTTGGTCAAAAACAACGCCTTCCATAGCTTTAGCTGTAGCCATACATACAGTTTTAAAGTTAAGCAATTCGTGTATTTGAAGTGTTTCGTGTAATGCTAAAGTTTTTTCTGCCATGATATTCCTCCTTGTATTGTGACAAAGCTAGTTTCCCACTTAAGAAAATGGTTTATACAAATAAAAAAATCACAGCTAGAATAAGCTGTGATTTCCTATTATGCTCCTTCACTAAGGAACTTATATTGTGACATGTATAGATTGTGATATAAACCTTTGTTTTTCATAAGTTCGTCATGAGTTCCTGCTTCAGCAATATTCCCATCACTTACAACCATGATTTTATCGCAGTCTCTAATGGTTGAGAGTCTATGAGCTATTACAAAGGAAGTTCTGCCATGCAGAAGCTTCTGAATACCTCTTTGAACAAGCTTTTCTGTTTGAGTATCGATATTTGAAGTTGCTTCATCAAGAATTAAAATTCTTGGATTAGCAAGAAGAGCTCTTGCAAAGGAGATTAACTGTCTTTGACCTACTGAAAGTCTTGAACCTCTTTCGTTAACCTCTGTGTCATAGCCGTTTTCCAGACTCATTATAAATTCATGAGCACTAACAGCTTTTGCTGCTGCAATAACTTCTTCGTCTGTGGCATCAAGCTTTCCATACCTAATATTCTCTTTGATTGTTGTAGAAAACAGGAAGGTATCTTGAAGCATTATTCCCATTTGGCTTCTTAAAGATTCAAGCTCAACATTTTTAACATTCTTGCCATCTATTAAAACTTCTCCAGACTGAGTATCATAGAATCGGCTTAAAAGATTTACTATGGTAGTTTTGCCAGCTCCTGTTGGGCCAACTAGAGCAATAGTTTCACCAGGATTAATTTTAAAATTTACATCGTTTAAAACTATTGTACCGTCATCATAACCAAAGGTAACATTTTTAAATTCAACTTGACCTTTGATTTTAGGCATCTTTAAAGCACTGCTTATATCAAGTATATCTGGCTCAATATCCATTATTTCAAATATTCTCTCACCAGCAGAGAAACTCATAATAAGATTGTTGTAGAAGTTACTTATTTCAAGTATTGGTCTCCAGAACATCCCTATATACATAGTAAAAGCTATTATAGTACCTATACTTAGGCTGCCGCTGCTTATTAGTTTTGCACCAAACCAGTAAACTATTACTGTACCAATACCCCAAGAAGTATCAACCAAAGGCCAGAATAAGTCATTAAGCCTAACTGCTTTTATAAAGCTTCCCATCATATCCTTAACAAGGTCGGAGAAGTTGTTTGAAGTCTTTGACTCATTTGCAAAAGCCTGAACGACCTTTATACCTGAAAAGTCTTCATGAGTATAAGCATTGAAGGTAGAACGCTTTCTTCTGTAATCCTGCCATCTTCTTCTTGAAATTGTTTCTATAGAGAACAAGCTAAAGGCAAGAATTGGAAGCATTGTTATTGAAGCAAGCGCTAGTTTAGGGTTTAGATAAAACATCATTCCACCAACGCAAATTACAGTTAATATTTGAGGTATAAAGTTTGTTACTGCATTGTTAAATAATTCTTGAAGCGAGTTAACGTCACCAATAACTCTAGCAAGTATTTTTCCTACAGGCCTGCTGTCAAAGAAGGAAAAAGATAGCTTCTGAATGTGAGTGTAAAGATCATGTCTTATTTTCAGAAGTATGTCATTAGTAACGGAAGCCATCTTTATTATTCTTAGACTCGAAGCAAGCATGGATAAAATATTCAATACAATCATTGCTGCTCCGATAAAGAGCAGCCCTTTCATATCATTGTTTTTAATATTAGTATCTATAGCTACCTTTAATAAGTAAGGATTAATAAGGTTAACAATCATTACAAACACTAAAAGCATAAGCACTATAAAAACTTTAAATTTGTAGGCTTTTAGATAGCTAAAGAGCCTAACTAATATTTCACTGTTAGAAAACTTTCTTATATCTTCATCTTGTCTAACTGTATTTCTAGCCAATTATCCCACCTCCTGTTCACTGTCTGCACTATCAAAGTCCTTAAATTGCTCGCAATAAACTTCGTAGTATTTACCTTTTTTAGCAAGTAGATTTTCATGATTTCCGCTCTCTACAATGTGACCATTTTCAACATACAGTATTATATCCGCATTTTTTACGGCTGAAATTCTATGAGCGATAATGAAGGTTGTAGCCTTCTTATGCTTTTCATTTAAGTTTTTAAGAAGTCTGTATTCTGTCTCCATGTCTAAAGCTGAAGTTGAGTCATCAAGAATTAGTATGCTGGAGTTTCTTATTAGAGCTCTGGCAATAGATAATCTTTGTTTTTGACCACCGGATAGACCGATTCCTCTTTCGCCTATTACAGTATCGTACTTGTGCTCAAGTTCTTCTATAAACTCATCAGCACAGGCAAGTCTACAGGCTTCTCTAATTTCATCAAAAGTAGCATCTTCTTTTCCAAAACGAATATTTTCTTCAATACTAGCTGAGAAGAGGAAGGTGTCTTGAGGAACTATTGACATTCGGCTTCTTAAATCCTTGAGATTCATTTCCTTGACATCATAGTTGTCGACATAAACAGCACCTTCGGAAACATCGTAGTATCTTCCAATCAAATTTATAATTGAGGATTTTCCTGAACCTGTAGTTCCCATTATAGCAACTGTACTTCCGGACTTAACCTTGAGATTTATATCTTTTAAGATCAAGTCATCTCTGTACTTAAAGGATACATTTCTAAATTCGATATCTCCTCTTACACTAGGAACTCTAAAGGAGTCATCATTATCCTTTATTTCTGGTTCTGTATCCATAATCTTTTCTATCTTCTTAGCAGAAGCGTTTGTTTGAGCTATTAAATTCGTAAGCCATCCCAGCATTCTCATTGGCCATATAAGCATCCAGATGTAACCGTTGAAGGCAACAAGTTGGCCTATAGTCATGCTGCCGCCCATTACGAATATTCCACCAAGTACTACTAATAGCACCATAGCAAGGTTTGTTAGGAACTCAATAGGAGGAAAGTAGCGAGCAATAATTTTGTTTTGCTCCATACTTAAATCAAAGCTTTGATTATTAAGCTTTAAGAACTTTAGTATTTCATGCTTTTCTCTAGCAAAAGCTTTAACAAGTCTAACTCCTGCTATATTTTCCTGAGCAGCTGTGTTTAGCAAAACTCCCTGATCACTTATTTTTCCATAGGATTCACCAATCTTCTTTTCAAATTTCAAAGCTAAATAAGCGATAGGAGGCATTCCTACAAGACAGATAAGAGTAAGTTTCCAGTTTAATGAAAACAGTATAGTAGAAGCAGTTAAGAAGTAAATCATATTCTCGATAAATAGTCTAATACCAAAGGATACGCTCCTCCAAACGTTATCTACATCTTCACCTATTCTTGACATGAGCTCTCCTGTATTCATACTATCAAAATACTTGAAGGGAAGCTTTTGAATATGATTAAAGACATCCTTTTTGATGTCTATGCTGATTTTTGCAGAAAGCACATCGAATAAATATTCCTTAGCATAGCCTAGTAATGCTCTTAATGCAGTTATTGTGATAAAGCCCCCAAGTATAGGCCATAGAAGATTCATCTCTCCACCTATAAATACCTTGTCAGTAATAAGCTGTTGCAGATATGGGTTGAACATATCTAAGCCTATAGAAAGCATCATAGCAATAGAAGGTATGAGTACAAGTAGTTTGTATTCCCAAACATATTTAAAAATCCGTTTCATTCTGTGAGTCCCCCTTTCAATTTGCGACTTAAATTTTTAGAATGAAAAAAACCATGGTTATCCCATGGCTTTAAAAACAATAACTTTCCAAGGCAAAATATGCCTCAAAAAACCTATATAAAAAGGCCATGGGTTATCGTAGCCCATGACCTGTATTCACAATCAATGAAAACTGGTTAAGTATCAAGGCGTAGAAACCGATACTGAGGTAGGGCTACCATATGAAATTTTGAGCGCAAACATGCCATTAAAAGACACAGCTATTCCTGTAAAGGACGCAAAATTGCCGTTAATACTGCTATTTCTTTGTCTATTTTTTACTGTTGACATATTTACTAACATTTTCCTACCTCCTTTTTAAAATTTAATAATTACTTCCATTTAAGGTTACAACCTTTTACAACTTCTGTCAATAGGTTTTTTTGAAATATATTGACAATTTTTAAACATATTCAATTAGATTGGCCTTTTCTTTAATAGTTTATTCATAAGTTATTGTTTTGATACTTGTAAAAGAATAAGAAAAAATATTTTGTTAGCTTATTTCAATGTGACGCTAGGGGTTATATAATTAAATTAAGAAGCTTTACTTTATAAATAGTAAAGAGATGGGGGATAGAATGGAAATATTACTTTTATTTTTTGGAGCTTTAATACTTATTGCTGCATTATCATCAGGACAAAGACAAACTAGAAGAACAGTAAGGAAAAGTTTACCGAGTAATTTCAGAACTTATTTTCACTCACTTCCACAGGATTCACAGGTGGACTATATGAATACTTTAAACGATATACAAAGGATGCAGTTCATGGAAATGCTTGATAATGACAATATTCAGGTTACGGAAGAAATAGTTAACGAATTTAATGATTGGACGGACACCGAAGAAAACTCTACTATTGAACCATATGATAACTGTGATTTCCAACAGGATTATAACTGTGAAGGCCTAAGCAGTGAAGAGGAAAAATGGAAGGACAATTACTACGATGACAGTAGTTCATGGGATTTAAACGACTTTTCTAACTCCGATGATTCCTATAGTGACTTATCAAATTTTAGTGATTCTGGAAGTTATGACAACAATTCTGATACAAACTCTTCAGATTTTTAAGCTGAATAATAAAAATGTAAGAAGTTCAGCATAATAAAACTATGAATTTTATTATGAAAAGCTTAAAAATGTAAGAGGGAGAGATTAAAATGGATGTTGAAAAGGTTATAGGAAATATAAAAATGATTGATTGTCCTGTTGATAAGCTAAAAGAAAATATAACGGCTGCTTGTAAGGTACCAGGGATGGCTGGAGAGCCTGTAGTTGTTGTAGATAGAAATGAAAAGATGGATAAGGTAGGGCTTCAGGCTTATAATGTGCACATTATGAATGGAGAAGCGCCTAAAATTGTTGCCATGGTTAGAGAAGGCAGTGATGGTTATGTTTCTACTGTTGAGGATGCATTTTTAGAATATTAAAGCAAAGGTATTTAGATAGGGCGCTTAGCTGCCCTATTTTTATTTTTTGGTATCGATTTTAATTTCGACTCGTATATATAAGTAAGTTGGGTATGATGGGATTAATTGGATTTGGTATTTAACAATTGATAATTGTTATGTACCCTAAAGGAATACAGGAGGCATAATAATTGATAATTGTTATGTACCCTAAAGGAATACAGGAGGGATTATAATGAAAAAGAGAGTTTTACTATGCAGCTTTATGGCATTGTCAATTATACTATCGTCTTGTGCTAAGAAGGCTGAAACCGGCATGTCTGCAGCAAGTTCACCAAATGGAAAACCTAGTGCTGCCTACGACAGCTTAGCTTTGAAAAATGAAGCCAAAAATTCATCTAGTAATTCATCAATAAAAGAAGCACCAAAGGCTGACATGAAAGACAAAAAAGCAGAGGAACAAGAGCAAAGCAAAAAAATAATTAAAAATGCTTCACTCTCCATAGTTGAGGAAGACTTGACCAATCTTTCTGAAAGTATACGTAAAAAGGCGGAAGAACTTGGTGGCTATATTGAAAGTGAAAATACAATGGAAGTAAGACTAGAAGCTAGGGTAAGAATTCCGGCGCAAAGATTTGATGAATTTATAGCCTATGCAGAAAAAGGGTTTACAGTAAGAAATAAAAATGTTTCTGCAGAAAATATTACTGATGCATACGTGGATAACGAAGCAAGACTTAGGAATCTTAGAGCTCAAGAAGAGCAAGTGCTTACTATATTGAAAAAAGCTAATACTGTTGAAGAAGTGTTAAAGGTTCAGACCGAGCTTTATAAGATAAGAGGAGAAGCAGAAGCTTTGGAAGCTAGAAAAAAGAGCTGGGATAAGCAGGTTGATTATGCAACCATAACTCTTAATGCTGACAAAAAAATAGGCGTTATAGATAACAAAAAGACAGTGTTAGGTGGAAATGAATTTTTCAAGGCCATAGGTACTGGCTTTAGAAACACCTCTGTGACTTTGGTGCTAGCAGTACAAAATATTTTAATATTTATATTATCAAATATAATTGTATTTGCTTTCTTAGCTATAGCAGCTGTGTTTGGGATAAAACGCTACAAAAAATATAATAAGAAGTAGATAGTGGAATAAAGCTATATTTTATGGAAAAACTACGTTATATGTACGTAGTTTTTCTTTATTATTTAGTATTTTTATAGGAGGAATGGATATGGCTTCAAACAACAACGGCGAATCCTTAGACGATTTTTTTAACTATAACGGTAACGGTGACACAGAGATGGCTCAAGAAATAAGCAATCTAAAGGAACAGCTTAACAGCATGCAGCAGACTCTTTATGATATGCAGTCAAGCTCTATTACTGGCGGCAATTTCAACATGAGCAGCAGCGGAGAAAGTCAGCAGCAGGAGAAAAAAGGACAGGAAAACAAGAGTAAAAATGGAGCAAATGAGAGTTTAAATCAACTTTTAAAACAGATGCACGATTTTAGAAACCAAGCTCAAAAGCAGCAGGAGCAGGTACAACAGCAGGTTCAAAAATCTATTCAGGAGGCTATGTCTGCGCTTCAGCAAGCAAATGAGCAAATACAATCTAATCAGGCTCTTACTCAAATGAATCAGCTTATAGATCAAGCTCAGCAGCAGCTTAATGGTATGGGACAACAGGGAGGAGAACAGAAGGAAAAAGAAAAGCCAGATCAAAAATCAGATCAAAAATCAGATCAAAAGAATAAGTAAATTACTAATCAACAATGAAGAATGATTACTCATTCTTCATTATATTTTGGGGGTATTATGAAAAAGCTTAATCGAGAATTTTACAATAGAGACAGTGTTACAGTAGCAAAAGAGCTTTTAGGGAAATACTTAGTTCATGTAGTAGAAGGTGAAAAGCTCATTGGAAAAATTGCAGAGGTAGAAGCTTATATGGGGCCTACTGATAAAGCGGCTCACTCCTATAACAATAGAAGGACAGAACGTAATGAAATTATGTATGGCGGCCCTGGATATTCTTACGTTTATATAATATATGGAATGTATAATTGTATGAACGTGGTAGTTGAGGAGCCAGAAAAGCCGCAGGCTATTTTGATCCGTGCTCTTGAGCCTGTTGAGGGTATGGAGAGTATGAGTAAATTTAGATATGAAAAGGAGTTAGAGCAGCTTACAAAAAGAGAAAAATTAGGGTTAACCAGCGGCCCTGGAAAACTCTGTAGAGCACTAAATATAGATAGGTCACATAATGGACTGGATCTATGCGGAGACGAACTTTACATTTTACATGATGATAATGAAGAAAGTTTTGAGATAGTAGCTACCACAAGGATAAATATAGACTATGCAGAAGAAGCAAAAGACTTCCTTTGGAGATTTTACATAAAAAATAATCCATACGTATCGAAGAAGTGATTTGTCGCCATTTATCGTATTGACAGGAATTTTGTTATACAGGTACAATGAACTTATAATGATTTTTTTAAATAGCTTTAACGTAGGAGAGTGACTTGGGAATGGGGTTTATTAAGGAGGTTCTTGACAAGGAAATTACTAAGAGGATATTAGTTTTACTTGCTTTAATATTGATATTTTATTTTATGGGAGGTCTTTTAAATCTTTTTCTATTAACCTTTGTGTTTACTTATTTTATCTACAGCCTGCAAAGCATAATTATGAAGAAGCTTGGAAAGATAATTCCTTTAAACTATGCTGCAGTAACTATTGTTTTTTACGTGGTGTTTGCTACCCTAATAGCATTTTTTATTTACAAATATGTTCCTGTAGTTATAAATCAAATTATAAACATAACAAATCAAGTTGCAGAATTTGATTTTAAGTCTAATATACATATTCAAAAATATTTATTGCCTGTGTTTGATCAAGTAGATATTAAAGGCTACACAAAAGGAGGAGTTAATTTCCTTTTGGCTCTTGCTGCAGACATTGGAAAGTGGAGTATAAACATTTTTATTGCTCTTATGCTTAGTATGTTTTTTATGCTTGAAAAGCATAAGGTGGCAGACTTTATGAGAAGATTTAAGAACAGCAGAATAGGAGGTTTTTATACATACCTTCACTATTTCGGCTCTAATTTTTTAAATTCTTTTGGAAAAGTTATTCAAGCACAGATACTTATAGCTTTGACTAACTCTGTACTGTCAGTTATATTTTTAAAGTTTTTAGGGTTTAAGCAGCTTTTAGGTTTGGGAGTTATGATATTTTTCTTTAGCTTAATACCTGTAGCAGGAACGATTGCTTCACTCATACCCTTATCTATAATTGCTTTTAACATAGGAGGAGTAGTAAAAATACTCTATGTTCTTGCAATGATTGCTGCACTTCATGCTTTGGAAAGTTATGTGTTAAATCCTAAGCTTATGGCATCAAAGACAGAATTGCCGGTATTTATCATATTTATTGTACTGCTAGTATCAGAGCATTTTATGGGAGTATGGGGACTGCTTATAGGTATACCGCTTTTTATGTTTTTACTCGACTTATTAAATGTAAATGTAGAAGAATAAAAGTGCCTAATTTAGGAGAGTTTAATTTCCTAGATTAGGCGCTTTTTTACATTTATTATATCGTATATTTGTTTTAAAAGTATGTAGAAAAGAATAAATAGAAGGTTTTTTTCAGCAGCTTCAATTAATCAAGCAGACAAATGCTTTGAGAAGATATGCCTTCACCTCGTCCAGTAAAGCCTAACCCTTCTTCAGTAGTTGCTTTTACATTGATTTTATCTTCTGAAACTCCTAAGACTTCAGCAATATTTCTTACCATTGCAGGTATGTGAGGCGCCATCTTCGGTTTTTGAGCTATTATAGTTGAATCTATATTTTGTATTTTAAAGCCTTTTTCTTTAATAAGCTTTCCAACTTCCTTTAAAAGCAATATGCTTGATATTCCTTTATAAGATTCATCAGTATCTGGGAAATGCTTTCCTATATCCCCAAGAGCAGCTGCCCCTAAAAGGCTGTCCATTATTGCGTGAAGCAGTACATCTGCGTCTGAATGGCCAAGCAGACCTTTTTCATAAGGAATGTGTATTCCTCCCATAATAAGTTTTCGCCCTTCTACTAATCTATGAACATCATAGCCCATTCCAATTCTCATAAAAGTTCTCCTTTCAATAAGTTAATTAGTTTTATTTTATCATAAATTCTGAGAAGAATACATTTATCTAAAGCGGTCGATAAAAGAAGAAATATAAGGAACGATTTTGAGTACAAATGCTGTCATTAAGCCGTTTTATGTGAAGGAATTATTAGGTAATTGTAGAATATATTTATGGGGAAATGAAATAAAGGCAAATAATGTAATTTTATATATTGCTATGGATAGTCTATAGGAAGGGTAAAGGTGGGCTAATTTGAATAGATTTTCTGATAAGGGAACTTTGATAAAGAACAGCTTGTTTATAGTTTTAGTTTTAATTGGTTCATACTATTTAAGCTATATTAACTATACGCTATTTCATTTGGTATATGAAACAGCGTGTATTATTATTGGTTGTAGTATATTTATAATAACGAAAAATACCCATAAGGTATCACAGAACAATTATTTTATTTTTTTAGGAATATGTTTTGTTATTGCCAGTATATTCGATTTTATGCACTTAATAACCTATGATGGAATGAATCTAATATCTGCAGTGTCTAGAGATGTTACAATACAATTCAGAATAGTTGCAAGATGGATACAAGCATTTTCGTTTTTAGTATTTTGCCTGCTTATAAATAGAGAAAACAAACCTGTCAAGCTTACAAACCTTTTAAGAATTTGCTATGCCTTATCAATTATGATGTTTGTTTCAATATTTAACTTAAGAATATTTCCAAAGGTTTATACAGTCTATGGAAGGTGGGCTAGTTTTAAATATATTAGCGAAATTTTTATATGCTTAACTTTTATGTTAGTGGTTTTAGTTCTTTATAAAAACAAGAAAAAGATTCATGAAAATATATCTCTATTTTTAATATCTTCAATAGGTATTCTTACTGCATCAGAATTATGTTTTATTTTTTATAAGTATTATGGAGATTTTATCGGAATTACGGGGCATATACTAAAGCTTATAAGTTACTATCTGCTTTATAAGGCAATAGTTCAAACTACTTTAGAAAATCCATACAATGTGCTGTTTTATAAGCTTACTGAAATAAATAGCAGTTTAGAAATTAAAACGAGACTTCTTATGAAGATTAATCAGAAGCTAAATGGAGAAATAAATGAGCGCAAGGCTGTTGAAGAGAAGCTTAGGGAAAGTAAAAGAAGATATCAGGAACTCTTAGATTTTCTTCCTTATGCAATAATAACTCATTGTGAAGAAAAAATAGTGTACTTAAACAATGCTGCCTTATCACTTTTTAAATTGGAAAATTATAAAGATGCATTAGATAAAGATATATTAGAGTTTATACATCCAGATTATCGAGCTGTATCAAGAAGGAGAATACAAGATGTATATAACAGCATTGAAGGGGATATAGATGAGATTAAAGTGATTTCTAGCGATGGTGATGAGATATTTGTTGAAACAAAGGCTGTTCCGTATGTATTCAAAGACAAACCAGCAGGTTTGGTTGTGTTAGGAGACATAAGCGAAAGGAAAAAAGCTGAAGAAAAAGATAAGGCTTTAAAGGAAGCTATTGAATACGATAGAATAAAGAATGAGTTTATGGCTAATATCTCTCATGAACTTAGGACTCCGCTAAATGTAATATTTGGAGCTGTACAGCTTATCGAATATTACTCTGAAAGCAATTCTGTATTAGAAAATAAAGCAAATATATCCAAGTATTCAAAAAGTATGAGACAAAATTGCTATAGAATGTTGAGGCTTGTTAATAACCTGATTGATTTAACTAAACTGGACTCGGGATTCTTAAAACTTAATCTTTGTAATCATAATATAATAAACATTGTAGAAGACATAACTTTGTCAGTTGCACAATATATTGAAAGCAAGGACTTAAAAATTGAATTTGATACAGAGGTAGAAGAAAAGCACTTGGCTTGCGATGCTGATATGATTGAAAGAATAATGCTTAACCTGCTCTCAAACGCGGTCAAATTTACACCCGCAGGAGGAAAAGTCGCTGTTAATATTTATGATAGAGGAGAGTTTATATTAATTTCTGTTAAGGATACAGGTATAGGTATTCCAGAAGATAAATTGGAACTTATATTCGATAGATTCAGGCAAGTTGATAAATCCCTTACTCGTAACACTGAGGGCAGTGGAATTGGGCTCAATCTTGTTAAGTCTCTTGTTGAGCTTCATGGAGGAGAGATATCTGTGGAAAGCATATATGGTGAGGGAAGCGAATTTATAGTTGAACTTCCTTCAAGAACTGTTGCCTATGATGAAGTGGCAGCAACATTGGATATTCCTCATGGAAAGGTTGAGAGAATTCACATAGAATTTTCTGACATTTATTCTTAATTTATAGAAAAGGTGGTAATAGCTTGGTCGAGATTTTAAATTTAAGCAAGAACTTTAAAAATATTAAAGCAGTAGACAGTATAAGTTTCAAGGTACACAAGGGCGAAATAGTTGGATTGCTAGGAGAAAATGGAGCTGGAAAGACTACAACCCTAAGAATGATAGCTACAATGCTTAAGCCTACAGAAGGTACAGCTATTATAAATGGTTATGATATAACCAAAGATCAAAGCAAGGTTAGAGGGGAAATCGGAATTCTCTTCGGAGGTGAAGTTGGTCTTTATGACAGACTTACAGCAAGAGAGAACATAAGATACTTCGCGGAGCTTAATGGCATGAAAAGGGCTGAAATTAATGAAAGCATAGCTTATTTAGTTAAGGTTTTGGACATGAGTGAATATATGGATAGAAGAGTAGGGAAATTTTCAAGGGGCATGAAACAGAAAGTTGCAATAGCTAGGTCTATAGTTCATAAGCCTTCTATAATGCTGTTTGACGAGCCTACAGCAGGACTAGATGTAACCGCTGCAAGAATAGTACAGGATTTCATTATTAAATGCAAGGAAGATAATAAAGCCATAGTATTTTCTAGTCATAGCATGGCAGAGGTAGAAAGACTTTGCGATAGAATAGTCATCATACATAAAGGCAAGATACTTGAAGAGGGAACTGTAGATGATTTAAAGAGAAAGTATGGAAATGATAACATGGAAGATATATTTATGCAGTTAGTAGGTGATAGCTATGGGAAGTAAAGTCAGTTGGATAGTTTTTAAGAAAGAACTTATGGATATATTTAGAGATAAAAAGACCTTTATCCTCGGAATACTTATCCCACTTATAATGTTTCCTGTATTATCATTAGTTATGGGAAAAAGCATGGATAAAACAACCAAGCAGGTTGAAAATAATCTTAAGGTAGCTATTGTAGATAATAGTGGGAAGAGTAGTTTAGCAGAGTTTATCAAGACTCAAAAGAATATAAACCTCATACAATCAGATAATATAGACGAAGACGTCAAGAGTGGAAAGATACTAGCGGCTCTTGAGATTCCTAGGGATTTTGATGGAAGCATTGAAAAGGAAATTCTAGCAAGCCTTAAAATAACTTATGACAATTCAAGTCAGGCTTCACAAATTGCAATGAATAATCTTAAGGGTTTTATAGATGCTTATTCAAAAGGTGTGGTATCTCAAAGACTATCAAAAAGAAATATAAGCGGAGAAATTTTAAATCCTGTTAATGTTGAAATGAAAACTTCGGTAAAGGAAGAAGAGGGATTTGGAAAGTTTATGTTATCTTTAATGCTGCCGCTTATGCTGGTTATTTACAGCGTAGCAGGACCAATGGGAGCAGCAGTAGATCTTGGTGCTGGGGAGAAGGAAAGAGGCACCTTAGAACCTCTTTTAACGACACAAGCCGGAAGATTATCACTCCTATGGGGAAAGTTTTTTGCTATAACTGTAATGGGGCTTTTAACATCAGTAGCTTCGTTGGCTGGTCTTTTTATAGCTATGAGGCAAGAAGGCGGGCTTTTTGAAGGAGCTTCAGGCAACATTGGTACAACAATTATACTTTTAATAGGATTAGTTACTCTGCTGCTCACTATGGTATTTGGGGCGCTAGAGCTTGCTATAAGCATTTATGCTCGTTCCTTTAAGGAAGCACAAACTTATATATCCCCTCTTATGATGATATCTTTCGTGCCGACTTATGCTACCTATATGCTTGATGCTAAAAATATTGAAAGCTTTTACTTCCACATTCCTCTTGCAAATGTATCCTGCCTTTTGAAGGAATTTATTTCAGGAATATATAACTATAGCCATATAGGAATAACCTTTGGTTGGATAGCTGTTTATATAATAGGTTCGGTATTGTTTGCCAGATATATGTTTAGTAAAGAAACAGTAATCTTTAGAACATAAAAATAAACTCTCATTTTCCTTTGAAATGGATTATGAGAGTTTATTATTTTCATAAAATAGACTTATGATTATTATCCAAAAGTTTTGGTTTAGGATTGTATTTTTTCGAAGATTTAAGTTTTGATTTTATACTGTTTATAATGTCCGCAAAAAAACCTTTAGGTTCACTCTTGCTTTTCATTTTTGCAGTGAAATCAACCCATATTATATTATTTTTCATAACACCGCCCCCAAAAAACAATTTAAATAGCCTTATTATAAGCATACCATATATGGATATAAATGTTAATTGATAATATTATGAACGTTCTGTAAAGATAATATACAATTCTACCTATAACTCGATGGCACTTAATTTCTATGATATAATTGTATTTGAAAAATATGTTAATTATTAGGGAGGGGTATGCTTGAAGAGAAGAATAATAGGAATTATTTTTATATTTATGGGGTTAAGTATTATAGGAAGTGCATTATTTATGAGATATAGCGCCAATAGGCAACAGCAGGCCATGTTGGAGGCTTTTGAGAAAACTATTCAAAAGGTTGATGAAGATCTTGGAAATGAAAATGCTCAATCTTCTGAAATAGAAGCATCTCCAAATGCAAAACCTCCTTCAGAAGATGTAAATGCTGCAATTGGCATAATCAAAATCCCCAAAATAGATTTAAAGGTTGCAGTTGGTGAAGGTATAGACAATAATACTTTAAAATATGCAGTGGGGCATTTTGAAGGAACTGCCATGCCTGGAGAAAAGGGTAATTTTGCAGTGGCTGGGCATAGAAGTTATACTTATAGCGAGTATTTCAATAGGTTGGACGAGCTTAACATTGGTGATGATATTACCGTGAAAACTAAAAAAGGTGAATTTACATATAGAGTTTACGAAAAAAAGGTTGTAGAACCTACTGAAGTATCAGTACTTGATAAGACTAAGGATGCTACAATAACTCTCGTTACCTGCACACCTATACGAGTTGCAACGCACAGACTCATTATAAAAGGAAAACTTCAGTAAAATAAACTTTTCAAAAAATTACACACAGGTTATCCACATAATTGTGGATAATGTTTATAAAGCAATATATTTTGTTGGGTTATCTACAATATATATTGCTTGAATTTTTTGTGTACACAATTTTTATAGAAATCTATGCTTGAAGAGACATAACTCACATAAAATTAACAGCTTATTAACAGGGGGTGTGGATAATGTTGAAGGATTTGTTTTACACCTAATTAATGGGTATGAATAGAAAGTTGCAGATTTGTAAAAATCAGAATAAAAAATGTTATAAATATTGAATAATTTGTGAAACGTGTTATAATAAGCATGTACATATTTTATATAAAAGGAGAGGGTTCGAATGAAAAAATTCTTATCAGTTATTCTTGCATCAGTATTAGTATTTTCATTAGCTGCCTGCAGCAAAAGCAATACTAGTGATACTAAACAAAACGCAAACACACCAGCTACTTCAGCACCAAAGAAAGATGAGTTTAAGCCTAAGGAAGTAACTAAGTTTGGAGACATATTAGATAATATGGCAAACAAAGATAATTACTTTACAGATATAAATGTTATTAAGCTTACAACTCCTAGCAAGGCTTATGCAGCTAAGGCTGACACAATTGTAGCTAATGCAATGAAAGAAAAAAATGTTGATGTTAAAGCTAATGCTAAGACATACAACTACTACAAAAATGTTAAAATGAACAAAGAGCATAAGGTATATGTTGTTGCTATTGATGCTAGCAAGGTTCCAACAGATTTATATGAAGTTAATATGACAGTTAACGATAAAGACGAGCCAGCATTAAAGGATGTTAAAAAAGTTGACAATGCTATAAACGATGCTTTTAAAACTCAATTTGCTAAAGAAGTAAAATAGTATAAGACAAAGACCTGGTGTTTTTCACCAGGTCTTTTAATAATCATCAAATAATAAAGTTTATTATCTAAAAATAACAAGTTATCAACATAATGGCTGTGGATAATGTGAATTATGTCTTTAAAGCTTTGAGGCCTCCTCAGTTTTTACAGATGAAGTTATCAATGAATTCAAGGTTTCTAGTTCTTCCTTTGTGAGGTATCTCCACTTTCCTGTGGATAAGTCTTTTAGATGTATATTCATAATTCTAATTCTTTTAAGCTTTACTACTTTATATCCAAAAACCTCACACATTCTTCTTATTTGCCTGTTTAATCCTTGAGTAAGGATAATTCTAAAGGTGTTTTTTCCTTCCTTAGTGACTATGCAGGGCTTGGTTATGGTATCTAAGATACTAACTCCGCTGGACATCCCTTTTATAAATTCAGAAGTTATAGGCTTATCTACTGTTACTATATATTCTTTGTCGTGATTGTTGCCTGCTCTAAGTATTTTATTAACTATATCTCCATCATTAGTTAATATTATTAAGCCTTCAGAATCTTTATCAAGTCTTCCAATTGGGAAAATTCTTTGTGGATAATTGATAAAATCTACTATGTTTCCTTTCACTTTATGTTCAGTAGTACTGGTTATGCCTACAGGCTTGTTTAATGCTATATACACAAGTTTCTCTCTTTCAGATAGAAGCTTACCATCAACCCTTACTTCATCGGTAGATTTAACTTTTGATCCTGTTTGAGCTTTTAAGCCATTAATAGTAACTCTGCCAGTTTCAATCAACTTATCAGCTTCTCTTCTAGAGCAGATGCCTTTTTCGCTTATAAATTTATTTATTCTTAATTCTTCGTTTTTATCATGATGTATAATTGGATTTTTATGAACCATGCTTATCACTCCTTAAGGACTTAAAATAATCAACTTATCTTAGTATATATTATTGTATAAAAAAAGTTAACATAATCAAACTTATATTTTGATTGACAAACAATTTGTCCATAGAGTACAATTTAATTAATAATTATTATTACTTAAATACTATTTAAGTAATGGATACTAGTAATTATTATGGCATACAATTAATATAAGAGGCATAAAGATTATTAGTCTTTATGTATAAAAAAAGAATACAGGAGACATAAAGATTGATAATCTTTATGTACAAAAAAGGAATACAGGAGGCGTAAAGATTAATAATCTTTACGTACAAAAAAGGAATACAGGAGGGACATATAATGAAAGAAGTTATAGTTTACACATCAAATACCTGCACATACTGCGGACAGGCAAAGGAATATTTAAAGGAAAATGGAATCTCTTATGAAGAAAGAAATATTAAAGAACCTACCTATAGAAAAGAACTAATGAGTATGGGATTTATGAGCGTTCCTGTTATAAAGATTGAGAGAGACACAGTTCTTGGCTTCGATAAAGAAAAAATTGATTCCTTGCTAGGTTTATAAAATATAGTATATTAAAAAAAAGATTACCATGTGGTAATCTTTTTTTATTTTCCTTATTGACATAAATGGAAAAAATGGTATCATATTAATTGTTGGGAAAATAATTATTTATAAATATAAATTATTTAAAGGGAATGAATTTAATTTATTAGGAGGATGGTTTAAAATGAAAAAGTTTGTATGTAAGGTATGTGGATTTATTTATGAAGGAGAGGCTGCACCAGAAAAGTGTCCAGTATGTAAGGCTCCAGCAGAAAAATTTGAGGAGCAATCAGGTGAACTTGTTTGGGCAGATGAACATAGAGTAGGAGTCGCTCAAGGTTTAGACGAGAGAGTAATAGCTGGATTAAAGGAAAATCTTTATGGAGAGTGCTTTGAAGTAGGTTTATATTTAGCAATGGCTAGACAAGCCCACAGAGAAGGTTATCCAGAAGTAGGAATGTATTACGAAAAGGCTGCTTATGAAGAAGCTGAGCATGCTGCTAAGTTCTGCGAATTACTTGGCGAAGTAGTTACAAATTCAACAAAGAAGAATCTTGAAATGAGAGTTATTGCTGAAAATGGTGCAACTGCAGGAAAGAAAGAACTTGCAACTTTAGCTAAGCAATTAGGCTATGATGCAGTTCATGATACAGTACATGAAATGGCTAAGGATGAAGCAAGACACGGAAAGGCGTTTAAGGGCCTTTTAGATAGATACTTTGCATAAAATATATTAAATATAAAAAATGAAGAACGAAAAATTGAATAAGTTTTTCGTTCTTCATTTTTTATATTTAAGTAGATTTTAAAATAGATATGTAATGCTTTCTCTAAATTCTTATAATATATATGAAAATGTTAAAGTTATACTTAAGAAAATCGATAAATTAGCCGATAAAATAATATACTCTGTGCGAAAAATGTAGATATTTCGCAGTATAGTGTTAATAATGTGGAAAGGAGGAAGTGGATGAATAATGAAATTGAGATTTCAGATGATGAGGATAAGATAAAACGACTAAGGGATATTGCTCTAAAGTATGAATTTATTAAAGATAATGCAAGGGATATAATGCTTCTTATAAAAGAAGATGGAACTATATTAGAAGCTAACAAAGCTGCAGAAGAAGCTTATGGGTATCAGTATAGCGA
Organism: Clostridium swellfunianum; assembly: GCF_023656515.1. Classification (NCBI taxonomy): domain Bacteria; kingdom Bacillati; phylum Bacillota; class Clostridia; order Eubacteriales; family Clostridiaceae; genus Clostridium; species Clostridium swellfunianum. Next base: position 1,159,331 of record NZ_JAMOFV010000006.1, on the reverse strand, counting down.
GCTTTTGGGCATGAATATTAATGATTTAAGAGAAAGTAAATATAATTATGTTCCTGAGGAAAGTCGTTTTGAAGCTGTCCATAAAAGAAAAGATGGTTCAACCTTTTATGTTGAAGTAAGCTCTAAAGGAGCTCTATTTAATGGAAAGTATATTTCATTAGATATAGTTAGAGATATATCTGAAAGAAAGAAATCAGAAGAGAAGCTTAATAAATTGGCCTATTATGATCCTGTTACTGATTTGCCTAATAAAAAGCACTTTAGCGAATATATTATAAAGGCTTTAGATAAGGCAAAAGCTAACGAGGAAAGGATAGCTGTACTTTTTATAGATTTGGATAGATATAAAAAGGTTAATGATACAATGGGACATCTTATTGGAGACAAGCTCCTAAAGGAGGCTGCAGATAGATTCAAAACCCTTACAAATGATTCTGTATTTACTGCCAGGGTTGGTGGAGATGAATTTATTTTTATTCAATCAAATATTAAAGCCGCTGAAGAGGCTGCAGAGCTTGCTTATAAAATTTTACAACTTATTAAAACTCCTTTTGAGCTTGATGGTATTGAGATTCATATAACAACTAGCATAGGTATAAGTATTTATCCAGAGCACGGGGAAGATGCGGTTACTCTTATGAAGAATGCTGATATGTCAATGTATAGAGTTAAAAATAGCGGTAGAAATAATTATGAGTTTTATAATACTGGCATGAACAAAGAAGCCTATGAGCAGATAGTTATTGAAAATTCTCTTCACCATGCTCTTGAAAATGATGAGCTTGTTCTGCATTATCAGCCTAAGTTTAATGCGCTTACTGGCAAGCTTGTAGGTATGGAAGCTTTAGTAAGATGGAAAAGTCCTAAGCTTGGTCTTGTACCGCCAGGAAAATTTATAGACTTGGCTGAAGAAACAGGTCTTATAGTCCCAATTGGAAAGTGGGTATTAAGAAATGCTTGTGCACAAAATAAACTTTGGCAGGATTCAGGATATCCACCTATGAGAGTAGCTGTAAATCTTTCTGTTAGGCAATTTGAGGAAAATAACCTTCAAGAGGTAGTAGATGAGATATTAAAAGAAACAGGGCTAAATCCTGAGTATTTGGAGTTAGAAGTTACTGAAACTATGGCTATGAAAAATATGGAGCTTATCGTAAAGAATCTAAGGAAACTTAAAGAGATGGGAATAAGTATTGCTCTAGACGACTTTGGAACAGGCTATTCCTCTTTAAAGTATTTAAGAAACATTCCAGTGGATACTCTTAAAATAGATAGGTCGTTTATTAATGATATAAACAGCAACTCTGCCTATGGTGCAATAATTGATGCTATTATAGACATCGCTAAAAAACTAAAGCTTGGAATAATTGCAGAGGGTGTTGAAACAGAAGAGCAGAGCAGCTTTTTAATTGAAAAGAATTGTTATGAGATGCAGGGCTTTCTATTTAGTAAGCCTGTTGTTAAGGAAGAATTTGAGATTATTCTTTCAAAATATAATTGAGATTAAAAATAATGCCTGAAGCTATTTGCTTCAGGCATTATTTTATATTATTCCTTCAGTTTTTAAAATATTTTCAAGCTCTTGGAGCTTTTGAGAAAGGAACATGAATTTTTCCTTAACCCCATCTGTTGAAAGAGTTTCGTTTTTTAAATCCTCTTCCATGTTTTCGATAGCAGCTAATGCTTCATCAATATCTTGGTGAACTAGTTTTAAATTGTCTTCCTTCATTAGTTTCCCTTCCTTTAGTTCAAATTCTTTCTTGATTGTTTATTTTCTAAAAATGGAGCAGAGAATTCAAAAGTCTTTTCATGCCCACAGTTTGAACAAGTACATGTACATAGGTCGTACGGAACATCATCTATTATAGCAATATGTGTATCTTCAGCAAAGTAATCGCCTCCGCATATTTCACAGGGAGTGTGATTGATAATCTTAAATTCGCTTTCGATATATTTCATTATATCTCTAACAGTCATTTTTATCCTCCAGCTTAAGCCTCTATATTCTTAAATGGTATCATTATATAAAATTAAATGCAAGACTATGCATCTTCTAACATATAAATAAATGTGGCTTTTCATAGATATCTATAATACTTAAGAATATAAGAATATAACTTCTTATATTCTTATATTCTCATTTTTATTGGGAGGAGAGAAAAAGATGATTAATGTAATTTGGTTTATTATCTTAGTTTGCGGCATAGGAGTTGGAGTACTTACCGGTAGAGGAGATTTGGTTTCAAAAGCTGTAGTCACTAGTGCTGGATCAACAGTTGAGTTTATTATTAAACTCGCAGGACTAATGTGTATTTGGTGCGGTGTTATGAGAATTGCCGAGAAAAGTGGGCTTACTGAAAAATTAGCCAAGCTTCTTAGACCTATACTAGGGCTTATTTTTAAAGATGCAGCTAGAGATGAGAAAGCTATGGGCGCTATAGTGATGAATCTTACTGCAAATATGATGGGACTTTCTAATGCAGCAACCCCCTTTGGTATAAAGGCAATGGAAGAAATGGATAGGCTTAACCCTGAAAAAGGAAGAGCCAGCAACGATATGTCTTTATTTTTAGTTCTCAACGCTGCTTGTATACAGCTTGTTCCTACTACAGTAATTTCAGTTAGAGCAGCAAGCGGTGCTGCAAATCCAGGAGAAATAATCATTCCTGCCATACTTGCTACTACTGTGGCAGCTGTTATGGGAGTAATATACTGCAAAATACTGCAAAGATATTTTTAGGAGGGAGATTGATATGCTTAGTTGGTTAGGAAACTATCTGCTTACATCCATAATTGCGTTAATAATAATGGCTATAGTAGTTTACGGCATGGTAAAGAAGGTTAAAGTCTATGAATGTTTTGTTGAAGGGGCTAAGGAAGGGTTAACTATATGTCTAAGAATTTTTCCGTTTCTTTTGGCAATGCTTGTTGCCATAGCTGTATTTAGAGAATCTAAAGCATTAGACTATTTTATAGCTTTAGTAAAGCCTGCAGTAAAACTAATAGGACTTCCACCTGAAGTAGTTCCCTTAGTATTGATAAAGCCTTTATCGGGTAGTGGTGCCTTAGGTGTGCTTTCAGATATTCTTATAAAGCATGGGCCAGATAGCTTTATTGGAAGATTGTCCTCGGTAATTATGGGTACAACAGAAACAATTTTTTATACTCTTACTGTTTATTTTGGCGCAGTAAATATAAAAAAAATCAGGCACACGCTTTGGGCGGCAATTTTAGCTGATATAACAGCTGTAATTATGGCAATAACTTTAACTAGAATAATGTTTTAAAGTTGAGATAAAGGGAGATAATTTAAGATAGAAGGAGATAAAGTATTTAAAGTTTTATAATATGCTTAAAAGAGTTATTAAATAACATATAACAATGATTAGGATAACTTGAAACTAATACTATAGCGGTATATAATTATTACATAGTTGTTAAATTTTGCACAAACAACTTAAGGCATGCAAGAATTAATAATCTTTACGTGCTAAGAAGAAAAAACAAGGGGGAATAGAAATGATAGAAATTAATAATGTAAGCAAAAGCTATAACGGCTCTATCAAAGCAGTAGACAGCTTAAGCCTGAATATCCCGGAAGGAATGATATTCGGATTTTTGGGACCAAACGGTGCTGGGAAAAGTACCACAATAAAAATGATTACAGGTATACTTAATCCAGACGGCGGAGACATAAAGGTAAATGGCATAAGCATAAAGGATAAGCCTCTTGAAGCTAAAAAACAGTTTGCCTATGTTCCAGATAGTCCTGATATGTTTCTAAGACTCAAGGGAGTTGAGTATCTAAACTTCATGGCAGATATGTACGATGTGCCCAAGGAAGTTAGAAAAGAGAGAATTCAAAACCTAGCCAAAAGATTTGAACTTGCGGATGCTTTAGGGGATAAAATTCAAAGTTATTCTCATGGAATGAGACAAAAGATTGTACTTATGGGTGCATTAGTTCATGATCCTTCTGTATGGATTTTAGATGAACCTCTAACAGGCTTAGATCCAAAAGCTTCATACACATTAAAGGAAATGATGAGAGAACATGCTTCAAGTGGAAAGACTGTATTTTTTTCAACTCACGTGCTTGAAGTGGCAGAAAAAATTTGCGACAAGGTTGCTATAATAAATAAAGGCAATATTCTATTCAGCGGCACATTGGAAGAGATGAGGGAGCACTTTAAATCCAATGGTTCACTTGAGAATATGTTCTTGGAGTTGACAGAAAATGAATAAGTTTTTTGCATTAACTAAGGTTCTACTAAAGAATACAGGAGAAGCTTTAGTACAAAAGGATAAGAAAAAGCTCCCTAAAACTATAGCTCTTTTAGTACTTATGGCAGTTGCCTTCCTTCCTATGGTTGCAGGTTTTGTAGCAATGGCAGCTGGTTCCTATGGTTCTCTTGTAAGCATGAATCAGGAAGGTTTTATACTTGTGCTTGGAGTTTCAGCGGCTTCATTAGTAATATTTATTTTCGGTATATTCTATGTTATGTCCACTTTTTATTTCTCAATGGACATAGAGAAGCTGCTGCCTTTGCCTTTAAAGCCTTCAACAATACTTGGGGCTAAGTTTACAGTAGTAGCAATTTATGAATATTTGACTGAGCTTGTATTCTTGCTCCCAATAATGATTACCTTCGGAGTTATGAGTAAAGCAGGAGTAGTTTATTATTTATACGCGATTTTGGTATTTTTAACTCTTCCTGTTGTGCCGCTTGTTATTGCAGCTTTTATAACCATGGTTATAATGAGATTTACTCCTTTTGCTAAAAACAAGGATTTATTTAATACCGTTGCAGGTATATTTGTAATTATCCTATCAGTAGGCATAAATATATTTTTCCAAAGACTAGGAGCAAATAACCAAGATCCAGAGCAGCTTCTGATGCTTATGGCTCAAGGCAATAATTCTCTAGTGAATACAATGTCAAGCTTCATTCCTAGTGCGAAGCTAGCAGTTAATGCGCTTGTTTTTAGCGGAGAACTAAAGGGGTTAATAAATATTCTTTTATTCTTGGTTATTACTATAGCATTTTTACTAATACTGTTAGTACTTGGCGAAGCTCTCTATTTCAAGGGAGTAATAGGAATCACACAATCCTCCTCGAAAAGAAAGAAGCTAAGCAGTGAAGAATTTGAAGAAAGCACAACACAAAGTTCAGCAATTAAATCATATTTGTTTAAGGAATTAAGAATTCTATTTAGAACGCCTGCTTATTTCATGAATTGTGTGCTTATAAGTTTCTTGTTTCCTGTTATTCTAATGGTACCTATTTTTTCTCAGCCTGATGCGATGCAAGGCTTAAAGGAAGTGAGAGCAGTAGTAAATGCAGGTAATCTTCCAGGATTTATAATTGCAGCTGCCTTTGGTATTATGATGTTTATAGCAGTTGCTAATCCAACATCCTGTACTGCAATATCAAGAGAGGGTCAAAACATATTTGTGTGCAAATACTTGCCAATAAGCTATAAAAAGCAGTTAATTGCAAAAGCTTTATCATCAATATTGCTAAACCTTATTGGTATAGGTCTTATGATAGTTGCAGCAATGGTAATAATAATTCCACCAGTTTACTTGTTAGTTCAAGTTGTTGTTTTAGGAATTTTAATAACAATCTTTGATGCCTTTATAGGGCTACTAGTAGATTTAAGCTTTCCAAAGCTTCAATGGGATAATGAGCAAAGAGCTGTTAAGCAAAATATGAATGTTCTTATAGTAATGTTTCTTGGCTTTGCTATAGGCGGTGCAACCGTGTTTGGCATCATAAAGCTGGGGTTCAATATTTGGATTTCCTTTGGAATTCTTGCAGGTGCTTTTGCTGTAGTAGATATAATTCTATACTATATTCTAAGCACATATGGAATCAAAACCTTCCAAAAGCTTCAAGCTTAAAAGTATAGGGAAACAAGCTTAAAGGGGCTGCCTCAAAATATGTTAGCACAAAAGCAGCTGAAATATATAAAAGNAGTTATTCAACTTCAAAAGAATTGCTGGTCATTTACCTTTATATTCTCTGTTTAATTTTCAAAGACCAATTTGTTTGCCGTCATCTGACAGCTTTTATATTTTATCAATTCCACATCAATTTGTCAACATTTTTTTGTTGGTAATTTGTGGTGAAACTAATTTGTTTTAGTAGCTGTTTGCTACTGTGTGAATTATCTTATCAGGATTAATCCACCTTGTCAACATCAAACTTACTGGTAATACTTTCTTACAGTTCGTCTAATATTGAGCACTCTTACCGCTTCAAGCGACGTCATTAATATTATCACATTATGCTTATCATATAATAGAGTTAGTAAGCAATATGTTAAATTAGATATTAATTCCTCTATTTTTCTACATCTTACTTTAGTATTCGCTAATTGATACACCCGGTAAGTTTGCCATATATAATTGAAATCTTGTAAATTACGATACAATTCAAATTTCAATAATGTACTTGAATACAACCTAAAATAAAAAGCCCGCGCCTCATATCCACGGACTTAGATGCACTAACCATCTTAACATATTCTAGGAAGCATATTTCCCTCTAATGGAGCCAATATTCTTTTGCCTCCGAAGTAATTTTCTACAAATATCTTATCCTGAGGGCCCTTCACAAAGCTTCCTATAATTCTAGCATTCTCACCATTTTCTACAGCCTGAATTTTATTTAGTATCTTCTGTGCTTCGCCTTCCTTGACTACTAGAATCATTCTACCTTCGCAGGCCATATAGAATGGATCTAGCCCCAAAAGGCTGCTAGAAGCTCTAACCCCTATGCTTATCGGAATATCCTCTTCAAAAATATGCACTCCTAGATTAGAAAGCTCTGAAAATTCATGAAGCACTGTAGCTAATCCTCCGCGGGTAGGATCCCTCATTATTTTTATGCAATGTAAATCTTCCTGAAGTAATTCCAAAAATGATAGCAGTGGTGCACAATCACTTTTTATATCTCCTCTTATATTTACATTATATCTTTCAAGGGCAATAGTGGTACCATGCTCACCTATACAACCAGTTATTATAATTTTATCTCCTGCTTCTATGGGCTTAATTTCATATCCCTTTAAGACTTTCCCAATACCGCTTGTATTAATGAACAGCCCGTCTACGCTGCCCTTTTCAACTACCTTTGTATCTCCAGCAATAACATTAACCCCTGTTTCCATACAAGTTTCAGCCATAGACTTAACTATCTCTTCTAGTTTTCCAATCGGAAACCCCTCCTCTAGTATAAATCCTGCACTCAAATAGAGAGGCTTTGCTCCAGATGCGACCAAATCGTTTATTGTACCACAAACAGCAAGCTTACCTATGTTACCGCCTGAGAAAAACAAAGGTTTTACAACAAATGAATCCGTAGTGAACGCCATTTTTCCTTGCATAGCTGGGAAAGTAGCTGAATCCTGTCCATCTAATAGAAGCTTATTGTTAAAATACTTGTAGAAGACCTGCCGAATGAGCCTTTGAGTATATTTAGCTCCATCACCATGAGCAAGTTGAATAACTCCTTCCATCCCATCACCCCAATTATACTAAAGCTTATATTTGTAATAAACTGCACATGCGCCCTCAGAAGATACCATACAAGGACCAGCTGGATATTCTGGTGTGCAAACTGTTCCAAACAACTTACATCTATTAGGCAGCTTTTTGCCTAATAATACCTCGCTGCAAACACAACGTATTTCTGAACCGCTGCAGCTTTTTATACCAAGCTTGAGCAACGCATCATACTCTTTATATTCTGCTCTTAAAGCAAACCCTGAGCTCCTAATCCTTCCTATGCCTCTCCACTCAACATCACAGTATGTAGAAACCTCCTCTATAATTTCTTTAGCCTTTTTATTTCCATTAGGAGCTACGCAAGCTTTATATAAATTAACAAAGGATTTTTTATTTTGTTCCTGCTGTCTTATCAAAAAATATAAGGCTCCTAAAATATCTTCAGCCTCAAAGCCAGCTATTACCGCTGGAACGTTATACTGTTCTGTAACAAACCTAAAATAATCTTCTCCCACCACAGCTGCAACATGCCCCGGACATATTAAGCCATGGATTTTGTGATCATTATTAGAGAGTATTTGATTCAATACAGGCTCCATTCTCTTCATCCCCATAAGAAAAGATATATTTTTTATACTCCTCTCCTTGGAAAGCTTAACGGCTAAAGCAATTAAAGGTGAAGTAGTTTCAAACCCTACTCCTAAGAACACAATTTCCTTATCCACATTCTGCTTTGCCAAGCTAATTGCAGCTAAAGGCGAATACACTATGCGAATATCCTTCCCCTTTGCCTTTTGCTCCATTAAGGTTTCTTTAGTCCCTCTTACTCTCATCATATCCCCAAAGGTAGCTATAGCAGTATTCGGATACTGTAAAATTTCTATAGCAGTGTCTATATAAGCCTCGGGGGTTACACAAACAGGGCAGCCTGGACCAGATAATAGATGAATATTAGGCTCAAACAGCTGCCTGATACCTAACCTTGAAATAGCTTGTGTATGGGTTCCGCAAACCTCCATTATATTCAATTCCTTACTAGGAAACTGCTTAATTCTTAAGACCATTTCCTTAATCAATTCTTGGTTCCTCATAATTATAATCTTCCTCTAAAATTGCTTGAAAGATACTCTGCAAGTCCTCAAAATGATTACTATCGATTCTCTGAATAGCACAACCAGCATGAACCAATATATATTCCCCAGCTTTAGGCTCTTCAATAAGCTGTATATTAACACTACTTTCCATTCCCATAACATCTACTTTTGCAACATTTTCTTCTATAGAAACTATTTTAGCTGGTACTGCAAGACACATATCTATCCTCCATCATTGCACTGGCAGCATGTAGCTGTCCAAATGAGATTCCTCCATCATTAATAGGTATTTGCTGATTATAAAACACTTCAAAATCATTCTCTAATAGACTTTTATGAAGTTTTTTTAAGAGATATTGATTCTCGAAAACTCCTCCGCTAAGAACAACCTTATTTATTCCGTATTTTATTCTTAATAAACAAACCATACTGGATGCTGCAAGAGCTAAAGTATTATGAAATTTTGCAGATATCCTAGAGGGTGACTCTCCTCTTTCAGCATCCTGTACTACTCCGCGAATAATCCATTCATACTCAACACAAAGTGAACCATCATTATCTTTAATCTGACAGCAATACAGTTCATCTATATCCTCTTCAATAATACCTTCTAGTTCAATAGCAGCCTGTCCATCATAAGTTATATTATTTCTAAGCCCTATTAGTACTGCTACTGCATCAAAAAGCCTTCCAATACTGGACGATAAAAAACAGTTTAGTCCTGCTTTCAAAGCTTGTTTAACACCTTCAAGCTTTTCTCTTTCCACGCCCTGTATTACCTTTACTGAGTCGTATCCCAGAGCATAAAGATAGCTTGCTGCACATCTCCAAGGCTCTCTTACAGCCTTCTCACCGCCTTGAATGCTTATATATTCTAAGTGTCCCGCTCTTATAAAGGATTTTCTTGTACCTACTAAAAACTCCCCACCCCATACTGCTTCATCTAATCCAAAACCTGTACCATCAAAGACAACTCCTATTACAGGCTCATAAAGTAAATGTTCAGCCATACAGCTTACCATATGTGCATGATGATGCTGAATCTCAAGAGTCTCTACTTTTTGGGCCTTAGCATATTGCGTACTTAAGTAACCTGGGTGCATATCATGTACAATAATTTCCGCATTCACGTCAAATAGTTCCACTAGGTGTTTTAGCACATACTGAAAATTCTCGTAGCAGCTTAATTGCTCCAAATCCCCTAAATATTGACTCATGTTTATATAGCCGTTTTTAGAAATACACACCGTATTCTTCTGCTCTGCTCCAAGGGCAACTATCTGCCTTTCAGTATCTGCTCTCACTGAATAAGGTACATAACCTCTTGCTCTTCTAATAATAGCTTCTCTTTCTTCAATCACCTTAACTACAGAATCATCTATAGGAACATAAATATCCCTATTATTCATTAAAAAGTAATCCGCAACTTTATGTAAATGTGCAATTGCTTCTTCATTTCTATACTCTATAGGCATACCGCTGATATTTGCACTTGTCATAATCAAAAGTCTTAGCTCTTCGTCAAACAATAGGTAGTGCAAGGGAGCATAGGGAAGCATCACTCCAAGACTCTTTTGCGCTGGAGCTATAACATCAGTCAACGCAGAAAACTCTATCTTTTTCATAATTACAATAGGTCTCTTATTGCTCGTTAAAAGTTCTTCTTCCTTTTCTGAAGCATAACAAATCTCCTTTACAGCCTCCATGTCTCTTGCCATTAAAGCAAAAGGCTTATGTTTCCTCAGCTTTCTATTTCTTAAAGTCTTAATTGCAACTTCATTTCTCGCATCACAAACTAGGTGAAAACCGCCAACTCCTTTAATAGCTAGTATTTTTCCGTCCTTAAGAAGCTTTATAGTCTCTTTTATAGCATCCTGGCATCTAATCCTGTTTCCTTTGTTATCAGTTAGAAAAAGCTCAGGACCACACTTATCACAACAGTTAGGTTGAGCATGAAACCGTCTGCTGAGCGGATTATGGTACTCATCATCACAAGTACTGCACATAGAAAAGGTCTGCATAGTTGTGGAAATCCTATCATAAGGCAGAGCTTTTATAATAGAATATCTAGGTCCACATTCTGTACAGTTTGTAAAAGCATACCTATATCGAGAGGTTCCACTTCTTCTAACATCCTCTAGGCATTTTGGACATACTGCAACATCTGGGGATATGAACCTTACTTGTTTTCTATCTTGAATACTTTCTTTAATTACAAACCCTTCTGCAAAAGTATAAGCTTTAGAAATACACCGAACTCTTTCAATTTTCGAAAGCGCTGGCGGATTTTTTACAATCTCTGTAAGAAAGTGTTTAAGATTAGCCTTTGTCCCACTGCAGTCAATTATTACTGCACCACCTGCATTCTCTACCCAGCCTAGTATTTTAAACTCCCTTGCTTTCCTATAAACAAAGGGGCGAAAACCCACACCTTGAACAACGCCATATATCTTTACAAGATAGCTTCTGACATCAGCCTCATCTTTTTTATTCTTCACTCTTCTCCCCCTCAATGCTGTGAAGGATAGCTGTTTGCTCTAATATATCATCTCTTTGAACTTGAATTTCCGTCCACTCTCCTATCAAGTTTGCACATGCATATTGTAGGTGATCATAAAGATTTTCTTCATTTACGTGACTGTTATTATTTACAACAACAGCCAATTTATTTACCTTCTTAATATTGTTCATGCCGCAAACCTGATTTACAGCATCAGAAATCTTATTCAATAAAATAGTATCATGCATATTTGTTCACTCCTTTTGTATTTATTAAATAACTTGAATTCAGTATTCATTATATTAAAACAAGCTTCACTATATTCTAATTCTGAGGCAATAAAAAAGGATTGTCTCACAATAGAAAATAATTTCTAAGTGTGACAATCCTTTTTTATTATTTTAATTCTTTAAATGAAAATGTGGCCGAAACAGGATAATGATCAGAGTAATTCTTCTTATCAACAACATAGCTTTTTAAATCTAAATTTTTAGAATAAAGTATATAATCAAGAGTACTGTTTTCAGATGGAAATGTAACCAGAATGCTTGAACCATATATTATATTAAATTCATTGGTCATCATCTCTAATTCTAAGGAGCTCTCTAAATTAAAGTCACCCATTATTATAATAGGCCCACTTAATTTTTTTATGTAGTCTTTAATATACGCCAATTGCTTGGTTCTTACATCCTTGCTATTGTACTCCAAGTGAGTTACCAGTGCATTTACGTTAACCCCCTGTACATTTATCACAGTATGAAGCAAGCTTCTCTGCTCAGAATTCTGCTCATTATATAACAAAATTTGTTTCTGCTGCAAAATATCATATTTTGTAAGTAATCCGTTTCCGTAATATCCCCCCTGAAAATCTAAAGATTTTGAGAAAGCCATATTATAGTTCAAGTTATTTGATACTACAGATAGCTGATTTGTAGTATTGCTTCTATTAGTATTGATATCAACCTCATTTAAACCTATTATGCCTGGTTTTTTTGCTTTGAAGTAGCTATTTATAAGACTTTCGTTTCTTTCACCATCAGGCTTATGCCCCGAAGCTATGTTATATGTCATAACCGTAAATGTAGATCTATTAATTCTTTGATAATACGCAATTATTAATCTGATAGCTAATATTAAAGCAATAATTATATATATCCTAGAACTCAAGGCTTGCCCTCCTTTCTTATACTGTATTTTAGTTATATGTACTAAATAAGGATTTATTTAAACAGAATAAAGAAAGTGCAAAAACAATATATTTTTGCACCTCCAAAACAAACTAATCAGCAGTCTTGTTAATCTATCTAGACTAATTTATTTCAATTCATTAACTATTTCTTTAAATCTATTTCCTCTAACCTCAAAGTTAACAAACATATCAAAGCTGGCACACGCTGGAGCAAGGAGCACTACATCCTTGTCTTCAGAAGCTGTTCTAGCCTTTTCCACTGCATCCTCAAAGGAATTGGCCATTATTATTGGCATATTTAAATTCTTTTCTTCTATAATTTTCTCAAAGGCAGCCTTTATCTTTTCCCTCGTAGCTCCCAGAAGTACAAGCTTCTTTATATAGGGATAGCCTTCTTCTGCAAGAGGTTCAAAAGGAATCTTCTTATCATAGCCTCCTGCAATTAAAATAATAGGCTTTCCAAACACCTTAATATCTGCAAGTGTTCTTGAAGGACTGGAAGCTATAGAACTGTTATAATATTTAACACCTTCAAAATCTCTAACAAATTCAATTCTGTGTTCAACTCCTGGAAAGGTTGTAGCAACCTTTCTCATGCTTTCTATAGATACATCATCCTTTAACGCACAGAAGGCAGCAAGATAGTTTTCCACATTGTGCATTCCCTTAATAACAATATCCTCAGCCTTACACACTTCCTGCCCCATTAAATACAAAGCTCCATCTTTGTAATAAGCTCCATCTTCGATGACTTCCTTAGTGCTAAACTGAAATACTAAACCCATGGCTTCACCAACCATAGAGTTAGTAATTTCATTATCTCTGTTTAGTATTAGAATCCCATTGGTGTCTTGGTATTTAAATATATTTTTCTTTGCATCTACATACTCTTCCATATCCTTATGAATATCCAAGTGATTTGGACTTAAGTTTGTTATAACAGAAACCTCAGGGGATACGGTCATAGTCATAGTCTGAAAGCTTGAAAGTTCCAGCACAACCTTGTCAGTTTCCTCTATTTCTTCAATTTGAGCAAAAAGCGGTGTTCCAATATTCCCACCTACCCAAGTCTTATAGCCTTCTTGCTTTAAAATGTTATACATAAGGCTTGTAGTGGTTGTCTTTCCATCGCTGCCCGTAACACCAAACATTTTAGCTGGACAATATCTAACGAATTCCTCAATCTCAGAAGTAACATAAGCTCCTTCTGCCTTAGCTCTAACCAAGCAAGGGCTGTCAATTCTCATAGAAGGAGTTTTAAAAACAACCTCATAGCCTGTTAAATTATCCAAATAGTTTTCTCCAAGAACTAGGTTAACACCCTTAGACTTAAATTCTTCCGCTACCTCTCCAAGCTGTTCTTCAGTTTTTTTATCAAAGGCGCTAACTTTAGCCCCTAATTCTAAAAGAAATCTTATAAGAGGAATATTGCTTACCCCTATTCCAACTACAGCTGTATTCTTACCTTTTATAAAATCCTTGAATTCCTGAAACTTTTTCTTCATATGCCCCTCCTGTATTCCTTAAGAGCACATAAGAATTATCAATTCTTATGCCTCCTGTATTCCTAAAAAGTCCATAAGAATTATCGATTCTTACGCCTTCTGTATTCCTTATAAGCACATAAGGATTATTAATGTCTTCTTTATAAACAAGTGCTCTTCTATAATTATACCACTTTTCCATTAAATTCTTCAATTTAATGGAGAGTATATAATATATTTTTTCATTTTTATGGTTATATCCTTCATATACTATACAGAATTAATCTTAGGTGTGGTGAATATGCCTTTACTAACATTATTAATATCCTCTCCTTTTATTTTTATAGCAAAAAATAAAAAGCAACAAGAAGAGCGCTTTATTTCCTTAAAACTTTTAGGCATTTGGCTGCTAACTTTAGTCTACATAACCATCAACGACAAATTTCGCATGCCTGTCGGAATTATATGTGCTATACTAATCGTTTACAAATCTAAAAACAACAGAAAATCAAAGCTGGTTGCACTTTTGATTGGGATAATAAGTTTACTGCTAAGCTATTTATCTTTTTTGCTATTTAAAATATAAAAAGATTCATGTCGAAATTGTGCGAATTTATTTAAAATAAAAACTTTAAGTTTTACTATTGTAAAGCACAAAATATGTGTGCTATACTAATCTCGTGCCGTAAGGAAACATTAATATAATTCCCCATATTTTAATATTATAATATATCCCCATGATAAACCCCATTTGACACCGGATACCCCCATATCCGGTGTCTTTTTTTATTTAAAATTATGCAATATAATAATATCCAATGGTTATCATAACATAGATAGAAATGAGTATAGCCCCTTCTAGCCAATAGGTTTTTCCATCTTGAAACACAAAGAAGGACATTCCTACTGCTATAAGTGCAATTATAATTTGAAAGGTGGTAAATACGAAAGTCATAGGTACTGCTGTAAAGAATGCAAATATAATCAAAATCGGGGTAACAAATAGAGACATCTGTATGCTGGAGCCTATAGCTATTTCCAAACTTAAATTCACCTTATTGTTAAGCGCACTAATTATTGCTGAAACATTTTCTCCAATGTTGCCTAGTATGGGAATAAGTATAATTCCTAGGAACTCCTGAGAAATCTTATAGGTATTAACTATGTCCCTAATATTATAAATAAGCTTCTCGCTCAAGATATACAGAAGTACCGTTTCTAAGACTAGGCCCATAAACAGCACCTTTATATTTTTGGATTTCGTTATTTCTATCTCTTCTTTATTTTCACTAACTACAAACAAGTTACTATGCGTATACAGTGAAAATATAAGTCCTAAAATATAAACCAGTATAAGTACTACTGCCATTTTAACGCTTATGGCAGAGGACATTTTTACTGTTAATGTGCTGTATCTGTTTAAGGAAGCCATAAGGATTATAGCTGACATTGCAAGCAGCAGCATATTAAAATTTGTTCTGGCTACGAGCTTATTAAATTCCTGCTCTTTATATTTAATGCCTCCAAAAAATATTGAAATCCCAAGCACTAAAAGCATGTTTCCTATAATTGATCCTATAATAGAGGATTTTACCATTGTAAGCATCCCATATCGAATGGACAAAAGCCCCATCATAAGCTCCGGAAGATTGCCAATAGTGGCAGCTAGAAGGCCTCCTTTTTTATCGCCAATCAATTCAGATATATCCGAAGTAAAGTCGCCTAACAAAATAGCAATAGGAATTATGCCAATGGAATATAGAATAGCGTTGATTAGGCTTGAGGGAGTTTCCACAAATATAAGTACAAGTGATATTAAAGTAAAGATATAAACTTTTTTCATAAAATTACACCTTGTATTATTAATCTCCCTTATAGGTTATTCAAAAGGTAGTAAAATGTTACGAAAGAGATGAATACAGCAGAATTACCTTGAAACGCAAAAGCACACTTGGTTTACTCTCAAGTGTGCTTTTGCGTTTTATCTAATACAAGTTGTATTATTATAAATATTTATTTCTAGCTATTAATTAAAACTCTAACTTTTCTTCAATAAACTTTTCAAGCTCATCAATGTTTAATCTAACCTGCTGCATAGAATCTCTGTCTCTTAAAGTAACTGTGTTATTTTCAAGAGTATCAAAGTCTATAGTTATGCAGTATGGAGTACCTATTTCATCTTGTCTTCTATATCTCTTTCCTATGCTTCCTGCTTCATCGTATTCTACGTTGAATTTCTTTCTTAGCATATCATAAACTTCAGTAGATTTTTCTGAAAGCTTCTTGCTTAGTGGAAGTATTGCTGCCTTAAATGGCGCAAGTGCTGGGTGAAGGTGAAGCACTGTTCTAACATCACCGTCTTCTAAGGTTTCTTCATCATAGGCATCGCACAGGAATGCAAGAGCAACTCTGTCTGCACCAAGTGATGGTTCTATGCAATATGGAACATATTTTTCATTTGTTGTTGGATCCATATAGCTCATATCCTCGCCTGAGTGCTCAGCATGCTTCTTAAGGTCATAGTCTGTTCTGTCAGCTATACCCCAAAGCTCTCCCCATCCGAATGGGAATAGGAATTCTATATCTGAGGTTGCGTTACTATAGAAGGACAACTCTTCCTTTTGGTGATCTCTCATTCTTAAGTTATCCTGCTTCATGCCAAGATTTAAAAGGAAGCTCCAGCAATAATCCTTCCAGTATTTGAACCATTCTAAATCTGTTCCAGGCTTGCAGAAAAATTCAAGTTCCATCTGCTCAAATTCTCTTGTTCTAAATATAAAGTTTCCTGGAGTTATTTCATTTCTAAAAGATTTACCTACTTGAGCTATACCAAATGGAACCTTTTTTCTTGAGCTTCTTTGAACATTCTTAAAGTTAACAAATATACCTTGTGCTGTTTCTGGTCTTAAATAAACCTCTGACTTTGAGTCTTCAGTTATACCCATGTAGGTTTTGAACATAAGATTGAACTTTCTTATGTCTGTAAAGTTCTTCTTACCGCACTTAGGGCAAGCTATATTGTGCTCTTCTATATAGCCCTTAAGCTGTTCATTTGACCAACCATCAGCGCTTGCAGCAGCAGCACCCTGCTCTGTCATGTGGTCCTCAACTAACTTATCTGCTCTGAATCTTGACTTACAATCTTTACAGTCCATAAGTGGATCTGAGAAACCTCCAACGTGACCTGAGGCTACCCAAACCTGGCTGTTCATGAGTATAGCACAGTCAACACCAACATTGTATGGGCTCTCTTGTACAAACTTTTTCCACCAAGCCTTCTTAACATTGTTTTTGAACTCAACACCAAGCGGACCGTAGTCCCAAGCATTTGCAAGACCTCCGTATATCTCTGAGCCCGCAAACACAAAGCCTCTGCCTTTTGCCAAGGCTACGATCTTATCCATTGTTTTTTGTACTGCCATGATAATTCCTCCTTTTATTTTAGTCGGAAGCACTGAGCAATTAAGCTTACTCGCTTCCATTCATAAATTATTGGTTTAAGACATAACGAGAAAAGAATATTACAATATAAGAATATAAATTGTTAAAAAGTTATATTTTTATATTTTTAAAAAGTTAACAAGTTAACTTTTTATGCTGTTGTTTAAAACAGCTATTCCTTTCCCTCTTTGCTTCATGTTATTTTGTGCTGTAAATAAAAAAAGCCTTTGCCATCAAGGGACGAAAGAAATTCTTCCGCGGTTCCACCCTTGTTGGCAAAAGCCCTGCTTTACAACTTAAACACTCAAAAGCTCCCTTCGCAATAGTCCTTTAACTGTTTTCACCAACCACAGCCTCTCTTTAAAACTTCTACCGCTACTCTTCTTTCTCATCATGTAATATTTATTTATATACTATTCTATAGCATATTAGAAAGTGTTGTCAATAATATGATATTATTAGCAGAATTATATAATTTATACTTGCACTAATTTCTTCATAAGTTCTGCAGCTGCCCTTACATCACTTTTACCAAGAATACAAGAGATAACAGCTATTCCATCAATATTTGCAGCTTTTAATCCCTCTACATTATTTTCATTAATTCCTCCAATTGCTACAACAGGAATTGATACGCTTTTCTTTATTTGCTTTAAATCCTCTAAAGAAACAGCTCTAGCGTCCTGTTTTGTAAGTGTAGGAAATACAGCACCGACACCAATATAATCTGCGCCATCTTCTGCAGCAGTTTTAGCCTCTTGTAAGGTTGCTGCAGAAACTCCCAATATTTTATCAGACCCAATAAGTTCTCTTGCAAGCTTAGCAGGTAAATCTTGTTGTCCTAAGTGCACTCCTGCAGCATTTACAGCTAAGGCAATATCGAGTCTATCATTAATAATTAAAGGTATATTATGTTTATCAGTTATAGCCTTAACCTTAGAAGCAATTTCATAGAACTCTGCTGAGTTTGTGCACTTTTCTCTAAGCTGCACTGCTGTAACACCACCTTTTATAGCTTCCTCTACAGCAGCACATAATTCTCTATCAGCCAGAACTTCTCTGTCGGTAACAAGATAAAGACTATAATCTATATTAGGCTTCATTTATCTTACTCCTTTTACATAAATTTTCCTCACATAAATTAAATATAGCATCTATAAGCTTGACCTTTAGTGTACCTGTTCCCTCATCTTTTTTATTCAAGCTTTCATAAGCAATTTCCCCTGCTATGCCCATAGATACAACTCCTGAAAGGGCAGCCAAAAGCTTATCCTCTCCCGCACCTAAATAAGAACCAATAAGAGATGTGCACATGCAGCCTGTTCCTGTAATTTTAGACATTGTTTCATGTCCATTTTCAACTGAATAAAGTATAGTTCCATCGGTTATTATATCAATTGCGCCGGTTATAGCTATTATCGTATTAAGCCTAAGCGCAAAGTCTTTTGCCAGCTTCTTTACAGCTTCAAGCCCACCATCCTTGCCTTCAAATGTTTCTGAAGAATCTACACCTCTTGTTTGGGCTTCTATACCATACAGTGTTTTTATCTCAGATAAGTTTCCTCTTATCACTGACAGTTTTATTTCGTTCATTATCCTTTTGGCAGTTTCTGTTCTATAGGAAGTAGCTCCAGCTCCAACAGGATCTAAAACTACAGGTACGCCTAGTTCATTGGCTCTTTTTCCTGCTTCAAGCATAGCTTCAACAGTTCTGCTGTTTAGGGTTCCTATGTTTATTACTAATGATGAAGCTAAAGAAACCATATCCCTAACCTCATTTATATCATCTGCCATTACAGGTGAGCCACCAATAGCTAAAGTAATATTAGCACAGTCATTAACTGTAACGTAGTTTGTTAAATGATGCACCAAAGGCTTCTTTTCCCTTAGTTTGTATAATAGTTTTGAGATTCTTTTACTAGCTTCCATTTATTAATCATCCTCCATGACAAAATATATATTACTCCTGTTATAACCATTACCGGAGCAGTAGCCCCTAAGAAAAAGTCTAGCTTAATAAAACTATAGTAAATTCCAATTCCAATAATCCAAATAAGAACAGCTCCCCAGTTTATAAGTATTCCGGGTTGTACTTTTGTGTTTTTCTTTAAGATAAAGTAATCTGTTATTACAATCGCAAACAGCGGTGCAAAAACTGAACCTATTGCATATAGAAAGCTTTCATAATTCTCCATAGGAAATACTACTGCTACTACAGTTCCAACAACAGCCATTATGACTCCGATAGTTTTTTCACTCATTTTAGGCATAAGATTTATAAAGGAAATACCTGCTGAGTAAACATCCAGGAAGGTGGTTGTTACTGTTGAAAGAACTACTATCCCAAGGGCTGTAATGCCTAAATTGGCAGCAAGCATCATAGCTGAAGGGTCAGCATTATTGGATACAATAGCAGCACCAAGACCTATTATAAACATCCAGGAGCTTCCTAAAAAATACCCTACAAAGCTTCCATAGGCTCCACTCTTTTCACTTCTGGCAAAACGTGTGTAATCAGCTATAAGCGGAAGCCATGAAAGTGGCATAACCACATTTAGTTCTATTGCTCCTCCAAAGGAAATCCCTTCACTAGCTGCCTTTGAAAGCAAGGCTGCATCCTTAAATATGATAGAGCCTAGAACTAAAGTAAGGAGAAAAAGCAATAATACAGCAGCAGTATTTAACTTTTTCATGCCAGCTTTTCCAAACCAAATCCACAGGGCAGTAAGAATTCCTATAAATAAGCTGCATAATAGAATACTGTCAAAGTTCCATAAATTTTTTGATATTAGATTTATGGAATTTGCTGCAGATCTTATCATTACTGCAGTCCATCCAATAAGCTGAAGTACATTCAAAACAGAAAATAAGTAAGTCCCATACCTCCCAAAGGAAATCCCAGTTGAAGTTATAGCTGGTATCTTTTCTCTTGCGCCAATAATTCCACCTAGTACAAAAATTCCTGTTCCTATTAAGTGTCCAAGTAAAATGGCAAGCACCCCTGTTTTAAAGCCCAGTGGAGCTATAAGCCCTCCAGTCAAGATTTCTGCAATTGAAACTGCAGCTCCAAACCAAAGAAATACATAGGTCCAAAATCCAAGTCTTTCATCAGCATTAATCATTTAGCAATCCTCCTTTCTTATATAGCTCATAAAAATGATGGGTTGGTCCACAGCCATGACCTATATCTAAGGAATGTTCTATAGCTGTAGTTATATATTGCTTGGCCCTGCTAACTGCCTCCTTTATAGAACAGCCAAGCGCCAGGTTTGCAGCTATAGCAGAGGATAAGGTGCATCCAGTTCCGTGGGTATTTTTTGTAGGTATTCTTTCCGAATGAAAATAGGTAAGCTCCTTACCATCATAAAGTACATCCACAGCTTCTCCTTCCATATGCCCTCCTTTTAGAAGTACATTTTTGCAACCAAGCTTATAAATTTCTTTTGCCCCTGCCTCCATTTGCTCAACAGTTTCTATAACCTTAATTTTAGAACCTACTTCCTTCAAAATCTCTAAGGCTTCAGGTATATTAGGAGTTATAACATAAGCGTATGGGACTAAATTTTTAATTAAAGCACTTTTAGCCTCTGGCTTTAAAAGAGCATATCCACTTTTTGATATCATTACAGGGTCAAGCACAATTCTTTGAGCCTTGTATTGCTGAAGCTTATGACTTATAGCATTAATTGTTGAAGCTATAGAAACCATTCCTATCTTTACTGCATCCACTTCTATATCTGTAAAAATAGCATCAATCTGCGCTTTAATTATTTCCTCATCTATATCCTGAACAGCGAAGACCCCTTGAGTATTCTGCGCAGTTATAGCGGCAATAACACTCATTCCATATACTCCATTAGCACTAAAGGCTTTCAAATCTGCCTGTATTCCTGCACCTCCACAGCTGTCAGAACCCGCAATAGTCAATACCTTTTTCATTTCTTCTCCACCTTTCATTAAACTAATTAAGTATCCTTATTGGCACGAAACAACTTTGACTAATCTAATACCTTGAGCATTATGTAGATTTTAAGTTTCCTCATGCAGTGCTTACTAAAATAATCAAAAAATAAAAAGCACGAATCCATAGGATTCGTGCTAAAAATCTTGTACTACTAGCTAATAATAATACACTACAAACATCTTCCTACGCTGGTATTACCCAGTTCAGGTTCATAGGGTCAAAGAATTATGGTTCTTAATCTCAGTTGGCCTATCCAACACCCCTGTGTCAAAAACGATATTAATTTTTACACCTTAATCATAGCATGTCAAATAAATACTTTCAACTATAAATTATCCATTATCCAATAGTTAAACATCCATTCTTTTCAACTTTCTTACTTCTCTAAAGCCGTTGTTTAGATTCATTAGCTGCTTCAGCTTTCTGAATTCATCATCCATAGTTTGCTTTTGGAGCATCAGTATTTCTAGGTTTTTACTTATGCCTTCATAATTTTCACTTATGAATTCACCCATATCTTTACCACTATGGTAGCCCGCAAAGACCTCCCCAAAAATTGCTATCCCATCCTTGTAACCTTCAAGAATTCTATCTATAGCATCATGCTTTGAGAAATTCAGGGTTCCTCTAAGCCATCCTCCCAAATCCTTTGAAGGAAGCATTTCTATTATCTTTGCGTTCGGATACAAGCTTTTGTCAATTCGTCTTCTTTTGTTGAAATATATAACGATTATTATATCGCAGCCAGCATCGTAGAGAGGCTTAACAGGAATATTGTCTACAAGTCCACCGTCCATATACCACTTCTCATTTATGCACTCTTTTTCAAATACGAGAGGTATAGCAGAAGTAGCATATAAAAGAGTTTTTAATGACTCTGTCTTAAAATCCTTAATATTAAAATACTCTGCCTTCACCTCTGGAACCTCAGAGCAGCATACATAACATTCCTTACCCGCGGTATTCAGCAAATCATAGTCCACATATTTTTCAATGAGTTCCTCAAGCCCCGCCCTTGAAACAGTTCCATATTCCTTTAGCTTCTCATCCATCTCCAAAAGATTTCTCAGGTTATTTTTAGTTTTTCGAATAAAATATAAATTTCTAAGTATAAGCTTTTCGTCTATAGGAAGCATTTTCTCCTGAGATATATTAATCCATATATCCTCTGCCTCATCGTACTTTTCCTGCAAAAACAACATAGCATTTAGGGCTCCTATTGAGGTTCCCGAAACAGCTTTTATATCTTTATCAATTCCATAGGTCTTAAGCGCTTTCCAAGCTCCTATTTGATAAGCTCCCTTGCCTCCGCCCCCGGCAAATACCAATCCCATCTTTGTCATACAGCATTTCACCTGCTTTAATATTTTATAAACTCAGCAGCATCAATTTACAGCATAATATGTTAATATTTTACTATCGCTAAGTATAAAAAAGCAATGCCAAAACTGACATTGCTGGTTAACTTTATGTAAATGTTCAAAAAATAAAAATGGCTCCGTGGAGAGGACTCGAACCTCCAACCCTTCGGTTAACAGCCGAATGCTCCGCCATTGAGCTACCACGGAATGCTCACTACATTTGTTATTATAGCAGATTGCAGAAAAAATGCAATAGGTTTTTTGAAAAAAAATTATATGTTAGAAATAATTTATTTTATCTCATTCTATAAAGATTTTTAGTAAAATAAAGTGCATAATTTCATATAACTAAGTTTTAAAATGGGTGATATTTTGATTTTATTTGACAGTCATATACATACAAAGTTTTTAACTGATTCCCAGATGAACATTGAAGAAGCAATAAAAAAAGAAAAAAGCTGAGTATTGCTATGTTAATTAATTATTTACAATGTTGCCACCATACTGCAATACAGCTGCCTTATTATATAGTTAAATCAAATAAGAAAAGGAGCTGTAAAAGCAATGGATGAAAATAAAAATCCAGTTGAGCAAAACTTGAATATTACTAATGAACAAAAGGTAGAAGGAGCAACTTCCTCATCAGATATAAGCAAAGTAAAAATAGTAAGTGTTTTAAAGCATAGGTTTAAAAATATGAAGCCAGGCTTTAAAAAAGCAATTCCCCTTATACTTGTAGGTATCATATGCTTTGCTGCTGGTATTGGAGTTGATAGAGCTTTTATAGGTAGACGAATAAATAGGAACTTTAAGGATAGACCTGGAATAAATCAGAAGCTGCCTAACAATCCTAATATGAATAAACAAAATGGTAAGAACAATGATAATTCATCTTCTAGAGGTTCTCAAAAGCAATAAAACCTTATAATAAAAAATCTGCAGCCACTCCCCCTTGGCTGCAGATTTTTTTGTTATCTTTAATCTTTTATTAATTCTTTGGATTTTCTAAATAAGCCCATTAAGAGTAAAGCTGCAACTATGTTAAGTATTAATGGAATAAACATAAATCCAGCTACATCTTTAGGCATATTTAAAGAAAAAGGCATGTAGAAGATAAATATAACATTCAGTATAAAATAAAATCTGTAACGATCTCTTGCATTTTCTTTAAGCTGCTCTTCTCCCCTGCTTTCAGATACTAAAAATATTCCCTTGCAAATTATATAGTACATATACAAGCTAATTAGTACAGATGCAGATGATAATATCATAATCCAAATAGAAGCATCACCAAACTGACCTTCTAGCAAATTTACATTTTTAGGCTTAAAAAGTTCTATCAAACTTATAACAATTAAAATTGAAGCAGGAATCTTTCCTCTCTTGAATATGGGATTTTGTTCTTCCAGATTAATTAAGGCTGATAAAATCAACATATATCCCACAAAATTGGGGAGGATATCAAAAAATCCAATATTGAAATTGAAAACTACTAAAAACATTCCCCAGAACAGTTTGTTATAGCTATCATAATACATACTTATTCCCTCCCCTGTGCTTTCAGCAACTCCTTGATATTATACCCCTTAGAATGCTGCTGCCAGTAGTTTATAATCTGGAATGTGCTTTTCTCCCTGTAACCATTTGAATCCTCAGTTAAAACCTCTATCGGCAAGCTATACACATAAGAACTTCTTATATCATTTTTATCAAGTCTAAAACTATACTCTATACTGACATTTTCATTTGCTTTAATATTCATTGGCAAGGAAATATCGTTATAATCTTGACCATTAATCCTAAACTTTAACGCATCACCAACAATTTCATTAAATCTAAAGCTTAGTCCAAGTATTTTTATATCTCTTCCTGCAATAAAGCTTGCTGATCCAGTATTATCACTGCTGGAAGTAGAACCGCTATTCTTCAGATTTAATGTTTCCTTTTTGTCTGGCGTATCACTATATAAATATATTTTTCCCAAATCTACAGTCATGGTTTTGCCATCAGAAAAATGTACTTCTGCTTTTGTTATTACTTTATTTTTTAAATCAGCAGGAATTTGTTCTGCCTTTCCGTTAAACATATTTATTCTTAAATTTTTCATTTTGTAATATATTCGCTCAGAATTCCATTCAGTCTCAACAAAAGGCACATATTGCTTGTTAAGCTCTGGAAAACTTATAATTACTACATTCTGAGCAGAGTTGATATTTTGAAGATAAAAAAGCTGAAATTCAGACCATCCAGAATTGATATTATAATAATGCTTTAAAAAAAGAGGCTCCTTAAGAACTCGACTGTTGTAATAAAATACATTTACTGTCCAAGCTGCTGCAAGAAGTATAAGACCTGTCACTATTAACTTTTTACTGTAATTCATTTTTCCCCCGCCCCAAAAATATTTTCTATCTATATACTAATATTACCATATTTGCATATCATCTAGATATATCAATAAATAAATTCATAAACAAAAAAGGTTAACAATTCTTAGCTTAATAAAAGCATAAAATCGTTAACCGTTCTTATTTCGATATAAACATCCATGGACAAAGCTTTCTTTCCATTAAATCTATAAGTTTAAGTATAAAAAGCCCCATCAAGCTTAAAGCTAAAATGCCTGCAAACATTTCTACATACCTAACCATTGTCCATGCGTTCATTATAAAATAACCTAATCCATAGGTAGTAGCAAAATTTTCACTAAAAAATAAAGCGGATATACTTATGCCTATACTGACCCTAAGTGCTGAAATTATCTTCGGAAGCACAGCCGGTATAACTAGATTGGTAAATATCTGGCCTCTGCTTAACCCTAGTGATACCACCGAATCAAAAAGCTGCGGCGAAATTTCCTTAACTCCATCTCTTGCTGCCAAGAGTATTGGAAAAATTATAATAGTTATAATAAGCACAAGCTTTGAACTATCACCTAACCCAAGTAATATCATAAAAACCGGTAAAAAAGCTATTTTGGGTATTGGATACAAAATGTAGGCTGCAGGCGAAAGAATTGAATCTGCGAGCTTGTTCATGCCTATCCACAATCCTAAAGGAACTCCTATTAAAACAGATATTAATACTGCTGCCAATATCCTATATAGACTTGTGCCTACATGAAGCAGCAAGTCTCCACTAAGCAGCTTTAAAAACATAATTGTAGTTTCTAGAGGTGCTGGGATAACCCTAGCATTTATAGTCATATGCATAAGCTGCCACATTAACAAAACTATAAACATACCTATTAAAGTTCTGCTATTAATAATTCTCTTTAGAAAATTCATTAACCTTCACCTTCATAAAGCCATTGTCTAACTTCTGCACATATACTGTAGTACTCAGGCTTGGACCTTATATTTTCATCTCCGAAGTACGGATTATCAATTATATGCTTAATAGCTGACCTTTCCATTACAACTATTTTTTGTCCCAGAAAAACAGCCTCCTCGATACTGTGAGTTACAAGCATCATAGTCATAGGTTTTTTCTTATATATACTTAAAATCAAATTTTGAATATGTTCCTTCGTTATAGCATCAAGCGCAGATGATGCCTCGTCTAAAAGCAATACATCAGGCTCCGTTACTAAAGTTCTTGCTATGGAAACTCTCTGCTTTTGACCTCCGCTAAGCTGCTCTGGAAACTTATGCTTATGCTCTATTATATTTAATTCTTCAAGAATTGCATCAACCTTTTCAGCAGTAATAGTCTTATGAACTCCTCTGGCTTTAAGCCCTAACACTACATTATCCCATACAGTTTTCCAAGGAAGAAGCCCATTGTTTTGAAGTATTATACCAGTTTCTTTCCTTACTCCTTTAAGCTCAGTTTCATTAATTTCAACATTTCCGTCACAAGACTTTAAAAGCCCAGCAATAATATAAAGCAGAGTAGTCTTCCCGCATCCAGAGGGTCCAATAATAGCACAAGTCGTATTCTTATAAATATTTAAATTTATATTCTTAAGCGCAGTTTCATTTCCGTAACTATAGCTTAAATTCTTAATCTGAATCATATTTTAAAAAGCACCTCTCAGTTATCTACGAACTTAGTCTACAGTCTAACCCCCTATTCTATAAACTTGAAATTGCTTACGTCTTCAAATTTATAATCTTTCTTTACTAAGCCTTTTTTCTTTGTCCATTCTAGAACGCTGCTAAAAGTTTCAGGGGTTATCTTTCCTGCCTTTTCATACTTAACTCCACTGCTTAGGTATTTTCCTATAGCATCAGGGAAGCCATACTTGCTTAGTATTTGGCTGTATTCAGAAGCATTCGTAGTGTTCATATACTCCACAGCCTTATTATAAGCTTTATAAAAAGCCTTAACTTCCTTCTGATTATCCTTCAAAACTTTTTCATCAAACATTAAAGTTCCAGCTTTTAAATTATATTCCTTAGAGGTTGCAAGAAGCTTAGCTCCTTGTGACACAAGCATGCCAGCTTGAGGCTCAGTAAATATAACTCCACTTATCTTATCAGCTAAAATTGCCTCAAAACGAGCTGTAAAAGAAGGAATAACAACGGTTTTATAGGTTATATTATTCTTTTTAGCCATTTCGTCCATTATATACTCCAAAACAAAGTTAGGTACTATGGAAACATCTTTTCCATTAAGCTTTTCAAAGCTATCTATACCTGATTTTGGAGAAGTTAAAAGCTTAAAATCCTCATTTATATCTGAGGTAATTTTCATATTAACTCCTGCCTCATGAAAGGTTAATGAGGTCATAACATCTGCTATTGTTGCGTCAAGCTTTCCAGCTTGTACAGCAACGTTTCTGTCATTAGGGGCATTAAAAGGAAGAAGCTCTACATTTACTCCTTCTTTTTCATAAAATTCTTTTTCCTTAGCTACAATTATAGGAATTGCAGATTCAGCTGGCAAAAGTCCAAATTTTAAAGTTTTGCTAGCTGTTTGCTGTTTTGTGCAACCAGCTAGCATAGTTATTGATGTAGCTGCAGCTAACATTAGTGCTAATACTTTTTTCATAAGTTTTTTCATCCTCTCAATAAATATTATTTAAATATACTTTTAAACTTCTCTAGGTTGTAAGGGAGTATTACAGCATTTCTATGGAGCTTTAAAGGATTTGTTCCCTTTGTGTTCCTTCCAGCTTCAGAAGTAAATGCAAGCAGCGTTCCAAGCTCTTTAAGCCACTTAATATTATCCTCTGAATAGCCGCCAAAGGGATAGGCAAACATATGCTTAACATTTACAAACTCTTCACAAGCTTTGTAATCTTCATCAAAGGTTTCCTTATCTACCACCTGTATAGCAGTCAAGTTATCCTTTCTTGTATGCAAGGCCTTTGTATGATTTGCATATTCAAACACATCACTCATAGCTTCTAGCTCTAGCCTAGATAAACAAACAGAACGAGTTGTTGAATATTCCCTAGGTTCATCAAATAGCCAATCCAAAGTTACAAACCCAACAGCGCTAAAATTATATTTCTTAAGTATTGGATATGCATATAAAAGCTGTGACTTATACATATCATCAAAGGTTATAAGCACTGATTTTTCTGGAAGCGCTTTGTCATTATAATAAAAATCAACTACTTGCTGTAGTTTTAAAGTTGTATATCCATTTTCATAAAGATACTCCATCTGCCTTTCAAATTCTTCCTTAAAAGCAAATAAAACCTCAGGAAGTATATCCTTATACCCCTGCTTAACTTCAATACCTTCATAAGTATTTCTATTGTAGTCTTCTTTTTTAATAATTTCGTGATACATAAGTATATTAAATCCGCTCAAAACTTACTTCACCCTCCCTTAGCTATGAACTTGACTTCATCTTTCAAACTTCACAATATATAATGTTATCTCATTAAATTTTACATGTCAAACTTATAACAAATGCAAAAATAAAAAGGACACTAATAGCCTTAAAGTTATTAGCATCCCTATGTTTATTACTATCTTACTATTTAAAACTGTCTTGCTGCTTCCTTAGCCCTTAGAACAGCTTCAACCATTATTTCTTGAGCCTTGTCTGGCGCTGCATTCATGCCCTCAGCTATAATAGACTGCTTGTCAGTAATTCCAACAAAACCTAAGATAGCATTTATATATTTGTCACCCATTTCTACAGCCGCTGCAGGTCCTTGTGAATATATCCCGCCTCTAGCTTGAATATGAACAGCCTTTTTATCTTTTAATAATCCGACTGGTCCATTTTCAGTGTACTTAAAGGTCTTGCCAGCAACACAGATACTATCTAGATAAGACTTCATTCTTGCTGGCACAGTAAAATTCCAAAGAGGAGTAACAAATACATATTTATCAGCAGATATAAATTGCTCTAGTATAGAGCCCATAGCTGCTATTTTTTCTTGCTCCTCTGAAGCTAGTTGTTCAAAGGAAAATCCTTGTGCAAATTTTCCCCAGGCACTAAATACTACCTCATCTATCTCTGGTACTGTCATGTTGTATAAATCTACATTAATTATTTCGTCTTTTGGATTTGCTTCTTTGTAAGTGCTAACAAAAGCTTCTCCCATCGCTATACTAAAGGATTGCTCCACACTTTTTGGATTAGCTGTTATATATAATACTTTTGACATTATTATCTTCTCCCTTAAATCTTACATGATTAATTTGCATCAACTTACTTTATGTAACTATAATATTATAACTAATAATAATTGTCAAGTAATAATATACAACAAATTATTAATTAATTCTATGTGTCAATTCTTTTTTTAGAGATGGTTTTATAAATTAATTTATACTATAATAAATTTATGAATTTAAAATTATTGATTATTCGAATTATACAGTACATTGCGTGAATATAATTAGGGGGGTTATTGATATGCAAAATTTAGCTAAAACTGTATCAATTCCAAAGGAGAACTTATGCATTTGCGGTAGCGGTAAAAACTTCGGAGACTGCTGCTCTCATAAGAATCACACTTATGAAAGCTTGCTCATAGATGAAACAGGGGCAACAATAGTCTATGATCAGAGCGAAATTTTAAACTTAGTAAAAAGCCTAAATAGCTTTATTGAAGCAAGAGTAAATAACATTGCCACTAAGCTATCTGCTGAAGAAGCTTTAAGAAAATTAAAAAAGCTTTATCAGAAATTTGGAGAAGCGCTTAAACCTATATCAAACAGCACTTCCTGCAAAGCAGGCTGCAGCCACTGCTGCAACTTACTTGTCTTAACAAGCCAGCTTGAAGCAGAATTAATAAATCAGTACATAACCACTCATTTTTCTCAAATTGAAATTGAAGAATTTAAAAGAAAAATAGAAAAGCATAAAGAGTTACTTAAAAGCATTCTACCTCTTAAGGACGGTTCTTTCTCAAAGGAAAGTACTCAGGCTTATTTATCCTCTAACATTTCCTGTGCTTTCTTAGACAGTAATAATTGCTGCAGCATTTACGAAGCAAGACCTTTCATATGCAGAAAATATCTCGTATTTAATAGTCCAGAACTATGCAAAAATCCTTTCAGTAAAACAAATCAATATTATGCAGGTTATCACACCACCGTAAAGGACACCATCATAAAGCTTAATCAGTTGACCTATGGACATGATTATAAGTACAAGCACTTGCTAAATTGGTTTATTGAATAATAAAAAAGCTAGTAATACATATTCTAAATTCCACATGTACTACTAGCTTTCTTTTACTTTTTCTTTGGACCTTTTACCAGTTCTTTAAAATATTCAATCTCATATTTGCTGCTGATAGCATGTCTAGATAGGTTATAAAACCCATCAGATTTCCTCGCTCGTCCATAGAAGGTCGTTACTGCAACCTTATATTCCAATTGCTCTAAGGCCTTAATTGTATCATCATTATACTCACCATATGGATAAGCAAGATACTTCACTTCTCTTCCCAATATATTCTCTAATCTTTTTTTAGAGTCTCTTAGCTCTTTGTATTGTTCATCATAGGAAAGATTACTTAATCTTGGATGTGTTACTGTATGAGCTTCAATCCTTACTCCATTTTTATCTAGTTCCTTAATTTGATTTGAGTTAATAAACTTATTATTGGTATCAATCGTTGAAGTAATATCAAAAATAGTAGCCTTAAATCCTAATTGTTTTAGTATAGGATAGGCATTAGTATAATTATCTACATAACCATCATCAAAAGTAATAACTATTGGTTTTTCAGGAATGGGAGCATTATTAGAAAAATAATCATAAACTTCATCCAGGCTTAGGGTTGTATATCCATCATCCTTCAAAAACCTCATCTGTTCAGCAAATTTTTCCTTCGGTACACACATTTCATTGGTAGGTGAGTAATCTACATAATGGTACATTAAAATTGGAATGTCTTTATCACCTCTATGAACAATTTTATCAACTTTTCTCTTAGCCCTAGCTTTTAACCCTCTAAAAGAATTAGGCTGCTTTACATCTTCATAAAAATTTAACTTCTCTATCCTTATTCTATTCTCTGCCTGAATCTTAGCATTTCCTTTTCCCCGAACTATAGAATTTGCTGATGTACTGTCATTAAATAAGGTGATGCTATTATTTAATATCAAAGTCATAAAGATAACACCCAAAATTAGAATTAATGCCGAAGAAAAAATAATAAGGTGTTTTTTTGAAATATGTTTCTTCCATCCCACTAATACTCACATCCATTTTCTAATATTTCTGTCATTTTAAAAATTATACCATATTATTCACAAAAAATTAAGGACTTAGCTATAATTTTTATTGTCACTACTACTATAGTTAAGTCCAAATATTTATATTAAAATTTGTATTGTTTTATACTGCTTACAACATTATTAATCATATTATCCAGCCTTTCAACCGAAGCTACTATTTCTTCCATTGCTTTAGACTGTTCCTCTGCCGAGGCACTTATTTCTTCAGTTGCTGCAGCAGAGTGCTGAGCTATAGAAGCTATACTTTCAACAGAGCTTAGCACATTAATTCTTAAATGATCAATTTCTTTTATATCCTTATCCAGATATTTTATTTCGTTTACTGTATCATTTACCGTGACATTTATTCCATTTAATGCTTCTCTTGAGGTTTCTATTGCAGTTTTAACACTACTAATAAGAGTCTTAGACTCATATGTTGCTTTACTTATATCTGCAATGCTATAAGAAACCTCATTTACTATCTGCTGAATTTCCTTAGCAGATAAAGCTGCCTGCTCAGCGAGTTTCCTTACTTCTTCAGATACGACAGCAAAACCTCTTCCATGTTCACCTGCTCTTGCAGCTTCTATAGCGGCATTTAATGCCAGTAAGTTTGTCTGCTCTGCAATAACTGTAATTGTCTGCAGTATATTATTTATAGAAGCAGATGCAGCAGATAACCCTTCAACCTTGTCAGCTATGTTTAATGCTAAGTTTGAGTATTGTCCAAAGCTTTTCTCAAGGTTGCTTATGGAAGTACTGCCTAATTCATTTTTTCCTTCATAATAGTTGTGTTCGTATTAGCTAAATGTAATCTGTCAGATATTTCATGCACCTTTTTTGACAAATCATTTGCAAGTTCATAGCCTCTAGTTGCCTCTTCTGCCTGGTCAGAACTGCCGGCAGCAATTTCTCCTACATTTGTTGCTATACTTTCACTAGAAGCACCAGTTTCTTCAGCTGACCTAGCTATTATATGTGAAGCTGCCGCCAACTCCTCAGATGAGTTTTGAATACTTAACAGCACATTCTTGATGTTCTCAATCATTTTGTTAAAGGACGCTGATAAAATTCCTAGTTCAGTATGGTCTTTAACCGTAAGAGCCTCTACTTGCAAATCATTATTTGATACCTTGTTAGCTATACCAACTATTTTAATAATTGGTCTCGTTATGTATAAAGCCATCATTCGCCCGCAAATTGCAATAATAAAGCTTGCGCCAAAAGCTATAAATACAGCTAAGGTTTTAAGTCTCTGAAGACCCTTGTACATATTTTCAACATCATAATCCACACCAATAAAACCTATAACCGTATCATTATCCTTTATTGGATAATATGAACTTATAACAATTCCCCACTGGCCTTCGTTTCTCATCTTTGTATCTGTAAAAACCTTGCCGGAATAAGCTACATCATAGCCTACACTGGACTTATCTAAATCACCTATGTGAGACAGACCTTCTTCATCCGACCCATCAACTACATACATGAACTTTCCATCATCAGTTTTTCTCATAGTGTAGACATACTTTGAACCGCTTATTTTTCTTACCTTCGAAAGACTTTCTCTCATGTTTATATAAGAGGCTTTCTTTTCATCCTCAACAGTTTTAAGCTGTTGAAATTCTTTAACATCAATATATTCCAAAGCACCTTTAGCTATGCTGGCAGCTTTTTCTGCCATATTCTTAGATATGATACTGCTGCTTATTCCATATAGCAATGTGGATAAAGATGTTATCATTATTACGGATAGAATCAAGAATGTAAATGTTATCTTTGTCCCTAACCTTTTAAAATAACCAAGCTTTAAAGTGTTACCTAAGTCTGTTTTATTACTCATAATACTTTCTCCCCTGCATTTATGACCTCTTAACTCTTGTGTCTCTTGAGTTTCCTGAGACACAGCAATTCAAACTGTTGTATCCTCTCCTATTTCCTTTTTACGCTACTCATATCCTATGGTAGGCCTAAATCAATGTTAAATTAATCACAAAAATACACATACGGAGAAATTATATCATACTATATATGTCTAAACAAGATACTTTATGTTGAAATCTCATTGAAATTATAAAAGTTTGTTTTAATAATTATCGCTTTATTAATTATCTTGCAATTTAGCTATGATTGTTATATAAATCGAATAGAAGAAAAATAATTATTTTACGTTAATCCTTCAGATAGAATTGGACTTTGTTTTGTTTATCAAACTCACCATAAATAAGTAGACTTATATGGGGTT
Source organism: Clostridium swellfunianum (assembly GCF_023656515.1). Taxonomy (NCBI): domain Bacteria; kingdom Bacillati; phylum Bacillota; class Clostridia; order Eubacteriales; family Clostridiaceae; genus Clostridium; species Clostridium swellfunianum. The sequence goes on along the minus strand of NZ_JAMOFV010000006.1, from coordinate 1,125,892 downwards.
CGTAGTCCTCAGCACAGAATTTTGCTTTCAGCTTTACGCTCATGGTGGACATCCTTGTCGTAAGCTAGCACTTGGTGTTGCCAACCCCTGCAGCGGGCTTTCTCCATCAAGCTGTATCCTATGCTGGGCGAACTAAAAAGGCAACTAGCTTACAACCAGTTGCCTTATCATCAAAGTATTCATTGCTTAACTTCTTTTTTACACAAATTCAGGCTTTCTCTCCTTGAAATAGACAATTTTAAGCTTGCAGTTTTCAGCAATCACTTTAGCCATATCAAAGTTAAAGCCTATAGAGTTCTCATAGTGTGAATCAGACCCCACAGTTATCATTCTTCCACCCAGTTCATAAAACCTTTTATATATCTTTGTTAGATTATTTATCGCATCATTGTTTCCGAGCCTTCTTGTATTTAATTCCAGCGCCTTGTCAGCACTAATAACAGCCTTTAAAACCTCATCAATGTATTCAGAAAAGTCTTCGTAGTAAATTTCCTTGTCCTCATACACTGCATACCTTGAAATATAATCAATGTGCCCTATGCTATCAACAAAACTGTGAGTTTTTATACAATCCAGCATATATCTAAAATAATGCTCGTAAGAATCTTTTTTACTTCGATTTATATAAAAATTCTTATCAAGCACATCCATATTATCTACAAGGTGAACAGAGCCAATAACATAATCAAAAGGATAGCTTTCAATAACTTTTCTATTTTCCTCTACCTGATTAGTTATCATCCCTAACTCAATACCTAATAAAACCCTATCACTTCTATACTTTGAATATTCGTTAAAGTATTGATCAGGATCGAATATAAACTGATTTTTATCTGGAAAGTTTAGGTCCATGTGCTCAGTTGTAATAATACCTATGTCTAACTCTGAAGCCTTCCTTATTGCAGCTTCTATAGTCATTTTAGAATCAGTTGAAAAGTTTGTATGCATATGCGTATCAAACATATCTTTTTACCCCCTACACACCGTAATTCCACTTGTTGTAATTTATTCTATACATAAAAATTATTGATTTTTATTTCTTTTATTCTAAATATTTCATATGTAATTACTAATACTATAGATATCGCGTCTTTAATTTTTCATTTTTATCACTCAAGACAAATATCTCATAATTCTCATTTATTGTTTAAATTATACTATGTATTTACTATTTTTGCACAAATCTAATATTTATAATAAAAAGTCTCAGTGACAGCTATTTCATTAGCCGTCACTAAGACTTTGCCTATTACTATTGTTGATTTGGTTTCATTGTTGGGAATAATAGTACGTCTCTAATAGATACAGCATCAGTTAAGAACATTACTATTCTATCTATACCTATTCCAAGTCCGCCTGTTGGAGGCATACCTGTTTCAAGAGCGCTCATAAATTCCTCATCAATCATGTAAGCTTCGTCGTCACCAAGCTCTCTTTCCTTAGCCTGCTGCTCGAACCTGTCTCTCTGAACTATCGGATCGTTAAGCTCTGAGTAAGCATTACATACTTCTCTTCCATAGATAAAACCTTCGAATCTTTCAGTAAAGTCTGCATTTCCTCTCTTCTTTTTAGTTAAAGGAGAAATTTCTACAGGGTAATCTATAAGGAAGGTTGGTTGTATAAAGTGATGCTCAGCAAATTCTTCAAATAAGCCATTTAATACATCCGCCTTTGTACAATCCTTTATTTCCTTCTTGAATTCAAGATGCTTTTCCTTAGCTATGGCTTGAGCTTCTTCATCAGTCTTAACTGCACTAAAGTCTATTCCAGCATATTCCTTAACTGCATCTACCATTGATATTCTTCTCCATGGTGGAGTTAAGTCTATTTCAGTTCCTTGATACATAACCTTTGTAGTTCCGTTTACCTTTTGGCAAACGTAAGCAACTAGGTTTTCCATAAGCTCCATCATATCGTTGTAGTCAGCATAAGCTTCGTATAACTCTATCATAGTGAACTCCGGGTTGTGTCTTATATCAATACCTTCGTTTCTGAAGTTCTTGCCCATGTCATAAACTTTTTCAAAACCGCCAACTATAAGTCTCTTTAAATATAGCTCTGTAGCTATTCTTAGATACATATCTATATCAAGAGCATTGTGGTGAGTTGTGAAAGGTCTTGCAGCTGCTCCGCCTGCTATTGGTGAAAGTATTGGAGTTTCAGCCTCAAGATAGCCTCTGTTGTCAAGAAACTCTCTAACATATCTTATTATCTGAGTTCTCTTTATAAAAGTTTCCCTTACATCTTCGTTCATTATAAGGTCAACTTCTCTTTGTCTATATCTTAAATCTGGATCCTTAAGTCCATGCCACTTGTCTGGAAGTGGTTTTAAAGACTTTGATATAAGCTGGAATTCTTTAACGTGTACAGAAGTTTCTCCTGTCTTTGTTTTGAATACAAAACCAGTAACACTTATCCAGTCTCCTAAGTCAAAAGTCTTAAATTCCTTAAGGTTTTCTTCTCCAACATCGTCAATTTTTATGTATATTTGAAGTCTTCCATATCTATCCTGAATATGTGAGAAACCAGCCTTACCCTGAACTCTTTTGGACATAAGTCTTCCTGCAACTGTAACGGTTTGATTCTCAAGAGCTTCAAAGTTGTCCTTGATTTCTTTTGAAGTATGTGTCCTGTTCACCTTATAAACATCAAATGGGTCCTTGCCTGCTGTCTGTAAATCTGCGAGTTTTTGTCTTCTGATTCTAATCTGCTCGTTAAACTCGGCAGTCTGTTGTTCTAAATTTAATTCATCATTAGCCACTTAATAACCCTCCGTTTCGTTTATGCGCTTAAAAGTGAAAGCTTATTATACTTTCACTTTTAAGCATTATTAACTAATTACGCACTCTTTATTTCAAGAATTTCGTACTTATTAACTCCATCTGGTACTGGAACTTCCACGATTTCCCCAACTTTTCTTCCAATTAGAGCTTTTCCAACTGGTGATTCGTTAGAAATCTTACTTTCCATTGGATTTGCTTCAGCTGAACCAACTATTAAAAGCTCCAACTCTTCATCGAATTCAAAGTCTTTAACTTTAACCTTTGAACCTACACTTACCTTATCAGTAGAAATATCTGCTTCATCGACTACTGAAGCATTTCTAAGCATGTTTTCAAGCTGTGCTATTCTTCCTTCAACGAAAGCTTGTTCATTCTTAGCTTCGTCGTATTCAGCATTTTCGCTTAGGTCTCCATAGCCGCGTGCTACCTTGATTTTTTCTTTTATCTCAACTCTTTTTATAGTCTTAAGATACTCTAATTCTTCTTCTAATTTTTTTACGCCTTCATAAGTCATCAAAAATTTTTTTGAATCACTCATTTTTTTCTCCCCTTCAAATGTATTATAATTCCCTATATATTTAATGCTTTACATAAGTAAACAAGCTAATTCATTAAGTACATATTATAAAACAGCATTTCTGTTGTGTCAATAAGTAACAGCCTTGCTTTGTAATTTTAAAGTTACTCATTATTTAGCGTTAATTCATTAAACTTAATCCTATCTAAATAAACCCCATTATACTTAAGTGCCTTCTCAATATCTTTTTCTTCCATTTGACTAAGTACAGCACCGAGAAGCTCAAAGCTAAACTCAAGGCCATCAGTCTTCCATGGAACAGCAAAGCTTATATCATTTACTACTATAGCATCAGATGTATTGGGTAGATAAAAGTTATTTATGTACCAAATAGGCTTAATAACATCTATATTTCTCGAGCTTATCACAAAGTCGGCTTTGCTCATTGCATAATTATAATCAGAGGTTACAATAGGCGAAACTCCAAAGTTAGCCATAATGTAGTCACTTAAATTGCTTGTCTTGCTCAGATTGCCTGATAATAAGATGAAGTACCCGCATTCTTTTGCAAGTTCGCATATAATACTGTAGTTAATATCATCTTCAGCATCAAATATAACAATGCATGATGATTTAATACTTTTCTGACTAGTTCTTAATATTAGTTTTATACTATTTATTATCCCATAAGCAAACAGCCTCTTTTGAAAATCATTTAGTAAATTATAATCAAGATACCTAAAGGTTTTTGGAGCAATAACAGAGCTTTTTTTTCTAAAATATTTCTGTGTGACAGAAATATTTCTTTCATAAGCCTTTTCATTAAAATTAGGAGGGAGTTTTATACGAGCAACTTTTAGTTTAAGCTCCTCTATAAAGCTCTCCCCCTCCACATTTATTCTAACTCTGTCTTTTATTTTTCCAAGAAAACTGTAGTCTTGATACGCTTTCTTAATATCAGTGCTTACATATATAACGGGATTCATACGCATCCTCATTAAGCTTATTTACAGTGCTATTATATTCAAAATAACAATAAAAATTACTCATGTAGCATAATAAGATAAGAAAATATATTGCAGCTGTAGTTATTGCTTAAGAATCTCTTTATAATCGTAAAGTATTCTGTACACACCTTCTATACTTTTTTCTGTGTTAATTAGATTTTTTACATCTGTGCAGTTTTTCATACCTTTGATGTACCAAGAAATATGTTTTCTCATTTCTCTGACTGCTCTTGCTTCTCCATAATAATGAATAGCTAGTTTTAAGTGTCTTATACACATATCTATAACTTCATCATCAGTTGGGTAGATTACCTCTTCCCCCTTTAGTGCTTGATTAATCTGCTTGAAAAGCCATGGATTTCCTTGAGCCCCTCTGGCTACCATGATGCCGTCGCATTTTGTTTGCTCCACTATTTTCTTAGCCGCCTCTACAGAAAATACATCACCATTTCCTATTACGGGAACTTTTACTGCTTCTTTTACTTGCCTTATTATATCCCAATCCGCTTTACCTTCATACATTTGCTCTCTAGTTCTTCCATGAACCGCAATTGCATCCACTCCAGCCTGCTCCATCGCTTTTGCAAAATCTACAGCATTAATTTCTCTATCATTAAAGCCTTTTCTAAATTTAACAGTAACAGGTTTGGATGAAGCCTTTTTAACTTCACTAACTATTTCTGCAGCAAGCTTTGGGTTTCTCATTAATGCTGAGCCTTCCCCATTTTTTACTATCTTAGAAACAGGGCAGCCCATGTTTATGTCAATTATACATATATCGTCATTATTATTAAAATGGTCGCAAGCCTTTGCCATTATAAGCGGTTCGCTTCCAAATATCTGGACAGCTACAGGTTTTTCTTCCTCGGAGACCCTTAGTAGTTCCTCTGTATTTTCGCTTCCATAGTAAAGCCCTTTTGCGCTTACCATCTCTGTGTATACAAGTCCGCAGCCCATTTCAACACAAAGTCCTCTAAAGGCTATATCTGTTACTCCAGCCATAGGCGCCAAAAAAACATTATTATTAAATTTTAGGTTTGCTATCTTCATTAAACCACCTGTTCTCTATTCTTATCGTATATTATTCTTAACCCTTCTAATGTTAAGTAATGTATAACCTTCTCTATATGCTTTGAATCTTTGCTTATTAAAGTTGCTAAACCTCCGGTCGCAATAACCATTGGAGAAACCTCGCCATAGGCTTCCATTTCCTTTTTCATCTTTTCAACTATAAAGTCCACAGACCCAGTATAGCCATAAATGATACCCGCCTGCATACTGTTTACTGTGTTTTTGCATATAACTCCAGGTGTTTTTACAAGTTCAACTCTTGGAAGCTTTGCAGCCTTTTCAAATAAGGCTTCTGCAGAAATCTTTATACCTGGGCATATGGTCCCCCCTAAATAGTCACCGTTTCTAGTTATAGCGCAAAAAGTTGTGGCTGTACCAAAATCGATTAATATAAGTGGCCTATTGGGATACATCTCATGAGCAGCTACTGCATTAACAATTCTATCTGCTCCTACTTCCTTCGGATTATCATACTTCACATTTATGCCTGTCTTAATTCCAGGACCAACAACTATGGCTGTTTTGTTAAAATATTTTCTCACCATATGTTCAATAGTATACATAATATTAGGAACAACAGAAGATATTATTACTCCTTCAACCTTTGAAAGGCTGATATTCTTTTGCATGAAAAGCTGAGTAACTTGTATTCCATATTCATCAGCTGTCCTCTTATGGTCTGTAGCCAATCTCCAGTCAGCGATTAATTCCTTTCCTTCATAGGCTCCAAGAACTATATTTGTATTTCCAACATCTAAAACTAAAATCAATTTAAACCCTCCTGTATTCCTCAAAATCACACATCAATTATTATAACTTCATTTAGCACGGTTATATTGTAAACCTCATATTAAATTTGTCAAGTAAAATTATAAGTAAAGTGCAGTGCACTTTACTTATAATTTTTATCTATTCAATAACAGCTAGTAAATCTTCTGTATTAACAGTTTCTCCTTTAGTTACAGCTATACTTGCTACAGTACCATCCACAGGTGATACAATTTCATTCTCCATTTTCATTGCTTCTAATACAAACAGCAAATCACCTTTCTTAATAGAATCTCCTTCTTTAATGTTAATGTTCACTATAGTCCCCGGCATTGGACAGTTTATCTTCTCTCCTTCAGATGGAGTATTCTTAGATTGTGTTTTTTTTGTTGCTGCAGAAGATGCTGTCGAAGCAGCTGGCTGTGCTTGAGACTGTTGAGCCTGAGGAGCAGGTTCATTCATATTATCAAAATTGTTTTTAACCTCTTCAACTTCAACTTCGTATCTATTTCCATTCACCGTTACATAATATTTTTTCATTTCAATATTACACTCCTATCTTTACTATTATTACTCTAATCCATGTTCTCGCCAAACAGAATTGTTTCCATCTACTCTTTTAATGCTTCTTATTATAAGACTTGAAGCTGGCACCTCTAAATAAGCAGATAACGCCCCCATAATAGCCGCGACAAGTTCCAACTCTTTCTGCTTTGCTGCAGTTTCTTCCTTTGCTGTAGGAATGCTTGATACAGCAATTTGCTTTTCGTGATTATCTTCTTCATTTTCATTGCGCTTTGGTTTAGGACTCACAAAATAAATTATTACAAGAACTATAACTACTAATGCTGCTATACCTAGCGAACTATTAAAAAATCCTCCCATAATAACACTCTCCTTTATACTAAAACACTCCCATGCTTTTTAGGATAACCAATCTCCCTTTTGCTCTGAAGCATGTCTAGTACCCCAAATATTCTTATCCTAGACTCAGAAGGAAGAATCATATCATCTATGTATCCTTTTTCTGCTGCAATATACGGATTTGTTATTTGAGCTTTGTATTTCTTAATTATCTCGGCTTCCATTGCTTTTGGATTATTAGCCTGCAAGATTTCTTCTTTGTGAAGTGCCATTATAAGCGCTTCTGGTTCACTTACAGCAATTTTTGCACCCGGCCATGCAAAAGTAACATCAAATGCTGCTTCCTTGCTGGCAAGCACTATATAAGCGCTTCCATATGCTTCTCCTATAATTAATGACAATTTAGGCACTTTAGACTCCGCTAATGCATAAATAAGCTTTGAAACCGCTAAAGCTAAGCCTCTCTTTTCTTCATCAAGACTAACAATAAAGCCTTTAGTATCTACAAGGCTTAATATAGGAATATTAAAGCAGCTGCATAGCTTAACAAACTTAGTAAGCTTATCTAAAGCCCTTATACAAATACCTTCATTATTCTCTATTTTATCACTTGCCATAACTCCAACAGTTAATCCATTTATTTTAACTAACCCTGTCAAAACCTCAGGTCTAAAGTTTCCATTTATCTCAAGAAGGCTATCCTTGTCACCTAATAAATTTACAATTTCGTATATATCATAATTTTCTTCTTTTGCAATTTCATCTAACCGACTTTCAGGAACACTTAACACCTCACTGCTGTAAACTGGTGAAAGTTCAAGATTATTTAAAGGTATGTAGGACATGATTCTTCTAACTACCTCTAAAGCTTCTTTATCATCCTTTGCAGTAAGTTGCGCAGTTCCATTTTTACTTGTACCTATAGCATCACCATACATATCTAAATCTACATACTTTACTTCCTTGCTGCTTAATCTCTCTGGTGAACTTATATAAAGCTCTCCTGATTTTTCAACCATTATTGTAAAATCACTCATTGCTGCACTTACAGCTGCAAGACCAGTGCATGCTCCTGCTATAACAGCTATCTGTGGGACGACACCCGAAAGCTCTGCATTCTTTCTAATGATGCATCCGTATGCCCCCAAAGCATCCATACCACTATCGATTCTAGCGCCTACAGAGTCAAAAATCTGAATTATAGGAGCGCCCATCTTAATAGCCATGTTCATTATTCTAACTATTTTATTGCTATTAGCCTCGTTTATGCTTCCACCTTCTACTGTATAATCCTGACTAAAGACATATACAAGCCTTCCATCAATAGTTCCATATCCAGTTATTACCCCTCCACCATTTTTTTCAACTAAAGAACCTGTTTCTATAAAACTTCCCCTATCAAGCAAAACACCAATCCTCTCTCTGGCAGTTAGCTTGCTTAAATTATGTTGAGCCTCAATCTTCGAATCCCCACCACCTTTTTCACTTTGTTTTTTTATATTTAGTAAGTTCTCTATATTATTCATATTTATCCTCCTTTATATAAGGCACGTTAATTTATTAAAACTTTAACAATATACTTAATATAAATAATATCATAATTCCCATAATTTTCAATTAATATTCCTTGTATCAGTAGAGACTTTTATACGCAAAATAATCATGGGGTGATTAACTAATGAAACTAAAAAAGATATTATTTATTACTGCGTTATTGTTTATAGCTTTTGCAACATCCTCGGGTATATATGCATATAGTCAAATAAACAAAATAAAAAACGTTAAAATATCAAAAACTGACGAAGACCTAGGAATAAACATAAAACCTGAATCTATTGATATGGAACCCGAAGATAAAATTGTTAGGGTAACTGAAGAAAATCCAAAAGAGCAAAAGCCCGAGATAATTAATCAACAAAGCATACTTAACGAATACGATACAAGCATCAATAACCAAATTCGAAGCATTGCGCTTTTCGGCATAGACACAGGCAGAGATAAATATGATGTTCCTCATTCAGACTCTATAATAATCGCTACCATAGATCCACAAAATAAAAAGATTAAGCTTTCATCAATTATGAGAGACACTTATGTCCGTATAAAGGGACACGGAAGCAGCAAACTATCTGACGCCTATGCTTTTGGCGGTCCACAGCTTGCTTTAAGAACTCTTAACGAAAATTTTGGACTTAATATAAGAGATTATGCAACAGTAGATTTTTTTACTCTAGAAAAGGCCATAGATGTACTTGGAGGTGTAACTGTAGATATAAAAGCCAATGAGCTTAAGGAACTAAACTTTAGAGTTGAAGAAGCTGCAAACCTTCAGAAAAAAGCTCCAGTACTTATAAAACAATCCGGAACTCAAAATTTAAATGGAATTCAAGCAGTGGCCTATTGCAGAATAAGAAAAATTGGCGGAGGAGACTTTGAGAGAACCTCAAGGCAAAGAATTGTCTTAACCCAGCTTATAAATAAAGCTCAAGCAAGCGGGGTAGTTAAATATCATTCTCTAGCTTCAGAAATTTTTCCATTAATTGAGACAAGCTTATCCAATTCTGACATTTTAAAGCTAGGAACACAGATAATTTCAACAGGCATAACTAATGTGGAACAGCAACGTTTTCCTCTAGATGGCTACTGTAAGGGAGAAATAATAAAAGGAGTGTGGTATTTAGTCCCAAGGCCAGGAATTGAAGCTACCAAAGAACATATTAGAAATTATATTTTTAAGGATGTAACGCCTCATTCAAAAGCACCCTTGTTTTAACCATAGGAGGATATAGGATTTCATAGCTAGATTTCAATTGGCATTATATAAAACAAAAATCCCCTGAATTACTCTTAATACAGTAATTTAGGAGATTTTTTCTTTATTTATTTTTATCTTGACATACCGAAAACTGCACCAGATATAAAAGGTACTAGCCAGATAAGCCATACAATAATACTAAACTTATGGAAGTCCTTTTTAGCTTTTGTATCATTTTTAACTAAAACCACCGTAGCCCATGCTGCATGGAAAAGCATCAAAAGAATTGCTAATAAACCTGTTATACCATGGAAGTTTAATTTGAAGCCTCCACTTGCAATCTTACTCATAATGGTTGTTCCTACAGTGTCAAATACCAAGCCAGCCCAGAATATACCTAAGTGCCATTTCTTCAATTCACCTTGTATTTTTTCACTCCATACTCCGATAGTATAAAAAACAAGTGCTGCAGTTATAGTAATTATTGCAGAAATTAACATAATTAAATCCTCCTAAAATTTCATAATTAATAGTTCTATATGAACTACGTTCATTATATGTTTTATAAAAATATTTGTCAACACTAATTAATTTCCAGTTTAAAGTAAGAAGCTAAGTTGATATTTCTATCAACTTAGCTTCTTACTTTAAACTTTATAAAACCTCTATTTAAAGGATACTCTTGCAGCTTTCCCTAACTACCAGCGAAGTAGGCAATACTATCTTTTTACTTGCTTTTCTACCAGACTTTATTCTTTCTACTAGCAGCTCAACGGCAGTTTCACCAATATAATTAGTATTTATCTTCACTGTAGTCAATGGTGGAACAATAAATTGAGCAGTTGATATGTCGTTACATCCTATAATGCTTATATCATCAGGAATCACAAGACCTTTTTCCATAACTGCTCTATATGCTCCAATAGCCATAGAATCATTAGCAACGAAAAAAGCCCTAGGGAAATCCCCTGAATCTAAAATCTTTTTCATTAATTCATATCCGCTGGAAGGTGTGAAACTTCCTACCTTAACATAATTCTCGTTTAGGGTACCCTTTTCTTTCATATATTCCCTAAACCAGCGTTCTCTATAATCTATATACTTTTCTTCTTCTCCATTAAAGCTGTCTATGCCTCCGATGTACCCAATCTCATTATGCCCAAGAGAAATCAAGTAACTCAAAACTTTATTAACTACTTTTCTCATACTAATCACTACACAGTCAAAATCTTCATCATCAGGATCACTGTCTACAAATATTATATCGCTATTGAATGTTTTAAGGTTTTCTACCTCCTTATTTGAGAAAACCCCAATAGCTAATACCCCGTCAGCAGTTCTTAGTTTTTCACTTATCAGTTCATCTTTAGCCATCACAACATAATCTATATTCTCTTCTTTTAGAGCTTTTTCTACGGAAAGTCTGATGGATAAATAATAGGTATCTTCTAGTTCTTCCTTTTCCGAATATCCTTTAACAATGCAAACTTGGTATAAAACCTTTTTGCTTTTTCTATTTTTAGTTGTAACATATTCCATTTCCTGTGCAATTTCAAATATTCTTTTTTTAGTTGTATCTGATACGTTTAATGTATCATCGTAGTTTAAAACTCTGGAAACCGTAGCCAATGATACCCCAGCTTTTTCAGCTATTTCCTTAATAGTAGCCATTTATAATAAAACCCTCCTAATGACTTATAATGCTTTTTAAATTGCAGCAACCTTTTTTATCAGCCATAAGTATATAATACACAATTAATCGAAATAATGCTATTTGCTATTGTTTTTTGTAAATATTTTATACCGAGCAAATAGATTCTTACTGCTGATTAGCTAAAGTTTATACATTGGACTCCTTTTTCATTTCAAGGAATATAGTTTTACCAAATATCATTTCTGCGACTTAATATCTTCAGCATTATCCAATATTCTTTTAAAACTTATAGTAGCCTTACTCTTCCTATTCTTTAATAGAGCCTATCATAACACCCTTAACAAAATACTTTTGTAAAAACGGATAAGCACATAATATAGGAATTGTAGAAACAATTACAGTACTATATTTTATTAAAGTTTTATAAGCATCTGCTTTAATAAATTGTGCTGAACCCTTAGGAAGATTCATCATTTCTCTTGTTTCATTAGAAATTAAAATTTCTCTTAGTATAAGCTGCAGAGGATATTTACTTCTATCCCTTAAAAAAATCATTGCGTTAAACCAGGAGTTCCACTGTCCAACAGCGTAAAATAAAGCAATAACTGCCAAAGTAGCCTTTGATACCGGGATTACTATCCTAAATAATATTGTAAAGTCATTAGCTCCATCTATCTTCGCTGACTCTATAAGACTTTCTGGTATGCTTCTAAAGGCAGTCCTCATTACAATAAGATTCCATACAGATAAAGCTGATGGAAGTATAATTGCCAATCTACTGTCTATAAGTCCAAGTCTTTGTACCTGTAGAAAGAAAGGAATAAGCCCACCGCTAAAAAACATTGTTATAGTTACCATAAGCATTAAAGGCTTTCCAAAAAGTAGGTTTTTTCTAGATAAAACATAAGCAGACATGCAGGTTAATAATAAGTTTATGCTTACACCAACTACAACATAAAATAATGTATTTAAAAAACCTGTTATAATACTTGGATTTTTAAATACTAGTGCGTATCCGCTGAGTGTAAATCCTAAAGGTTTCAGAAGAATTCCCCTATGCTGCATAAGCCTATAAGGATCACTTAGAGAAGCAAACAATACATATAAAAGCGGATAAGCACAGGCAATCATTAATATAACCATAAATAAAACATTGAATATATCAAAGACTTTCTCTCCGGCACTTCTTTTAATAATCATACCTTAACTCACCTCACCATAAACTTGTTTCAGAAATCTTTTTACTGAACTTATTAGCCAAGATTAAAAGCACAAAACCTATCAGAGATTCAAGAAGACCTACAGCAGTACTAAAGCTGTAATCTGCTCCAATAAGTCCCTTTCTGTAAACATAGCTGGATATTACGTCTGAGGTTTCCCAGGTCATAGGGTTGTACAATAGAATAATTTTCTCTGAACCAACACTCATAAGCCCGCCTATATTAAGTATCAGCATTACTACAATTGTAGGAGCTATACCAGGTAGAGTAACGTGCAAAAGCTGCTTCCATCTTCCAGCTCCGTCTACTGTAGCAGCTTCATATAAGGTTGGATCAATTCCGGCTAGTGCAGCTAAGTAAATAATGCTATCCCAGCCTATGCTCTGCCAAACACCAGAACCAATATATATTGTTCTAAACCATTCAGGCTTTGTAAGCCAATTAACAGGCTCCACCCCAAAACCTACAAGTATTGAATTAATTAATCCATCTGTTGATGTAAAATCTATTATCATACCACATATTACAACTAAAGATATAAAGTGTGGTAAATAGGTAACTGTTTGAACACATCTCTTAAACTTATCAAGCCTTATTTCGTTTAGCAAAAGTGCTAAAATAACAGCTGCAGGGAATCCACTCATAAGTGAATAAAAGCTGATTAAAGCTGTATTTTTAACTGTTCTAGCAAAATACATACTATCGAAAAATGATTTAAAATGTTTAAAGCCTACCCATGGACTATGAAGTATGCCAAGCCTAGTATTAAAACTTTTAAAGGCTATGGTAACGCCATACATAGGGATATAGTGAAATAGTATAAAATACAATATCATCGGTATCGCCATCATATATACATACTTATTAAGCCTAAAATCCTTGTGAACCTTATTCCAAATACTGGTATTTTTTCTATTAATAGTTTTCCTATTAGTCTTTAATTCTGCCACAATGCTGCTCCCCCTAACTATTAGTCTTCTAACAGATTAGTTCTGAAGAAGGCAACGCCTTCTTCAGAATTTATTACCCCTACTTCACTTTTCTGTTATTGTATCTTCCAAGAGCTGCTTGATAAATTTTAATTGCTTCTTCAATTTTCATCTTCTTAAGCTGCTCTACGTAGCTGTCAAACTTGCTGATTGGCTCTTTTCCGGTTATAAATTTTAATACCATTTCGTCTCTATAAGTATCTATATCTCCCATAATTTCAGAATACCTTTCATTTTCTTCAGGAGTAAGTGTTACAGGAGGAATTACATAATCAGCTCCAGCCTTAGTCCACTTATTCATAGCATCCTTATCAAAGCTTGTAAACTCAGGAACAGCTTTGTAGTCTCTTAGGTATGGTCCAACCTCCAGCTTGTATTTATTACATACTGCCCAGAAATCAAGACCATCAGGATTTTTAGTCATTATATCTGTGAATTTTGGCTTTCCATCGACCATAGTATAGCTTGTGCCTTCAATTCCATAGTTAAACAGCATATAACCTTCTTTGCCATAAGCATAATCAAACCACTTAACAACTTCTTCTGGATTTTTGCAGGCTGTTGTTATAACCGCCTCGTAACCACCATTTGCATCATTTACTACTCTATAATTTACATTTTCACCTGGCTTTAAAGAAGGTTGTACTGTAGGTGCAAATACAGCCTTAGGATCTGTTCCTTTTATAGCAGCTGCATATTGATCCACAAGTGCGTATTCTGTTAAGAATGCACCAGCTTTTCCTGAAGTTATTACAGATTCTCTACTCTTTTTATCACGGGTTGCAAAATCTTTATCAATTAGTCCTTCGTTATACCACTTATTCATTGTTGTAAGGTATTCCTTGAAGTTTGCTTCCATAGGTCCATATTTCACCACATTGTTTTTCTTGTAAAAATAAGGTCCAATATCAAAGGCACTTACTATAGTTCCATAAGGGTCTATTCCCTTTTTGCTTATTATTAAAGGTGCTTGAGCATTTTTCTTTTCTTTAAATTGCTTTAGCACGTTATACCATTCATCTATGGTTGCAGGCTCCTTCAAGCCTAGTTCATCAAGCCAATCCTTACGAACAACCGGCCCCCACCATGCTGGTTCATCTTTATCTTCACGAACTATAGGAAAAGTATATATATTTCCTTTGTCTGTAGTTACTTGTCTTGCTAATTCCGGGTCATTCTCTAAAAGCTTTTTATAATTTGGAGCATATTTATCTATAAGCTCATTTAACCTTAAATAAACGCCATCTTCTATAGCCTTATCTATACCGCCTTTATACTCCCCAGCATAAGTCTGTATAACATCTGGAAGCTCCTTTGAATTTACAAGGATATTAAACTGCTCAAGTTCTTGCCCTTCAGCTGGATGTATAAAATCCACATGTACTCCAGTTCTCTTTTCCAGCTCTTTATACATTTCACTTTCATTCAAGCTTTTTATAAGTTGATTAGGAGTAAATGGAACCCAATACTTTATTGATATATTTTTCTTTTCACCTTTACCGGGTTCATTTTCACCTTGGGTTGGTTTAGTTTTGTTACACCCCACAACAGCAGTCATAGTTAACAAAGCACCAAGAGTAAGCGATAGCATTCGTCTGGTTTTCATTAATAGTCCCCCTTTTAATAAAATTAATATTTTAATGCATCATTGGTTTTATGATGCAAATAAACAAATTAACAAACGGTTTATCCTAATCGCAAATAACTTCTTTAGCTAGTGAAATATCTGATACTTCCTTATTATTGTAAAGTGATAGCTTCATAGAAATTCTAAAGGGTTCAAATTTGCATCTATATTTTTCAAGTTGATTTTGACCGCAGGAATTGCTTCCTAAACCATTTTGCTTATAGTCTAAATTCAGATTTATATAGTCCCTCTTTTCTAAATCTATAGTGTGCTTTGCTCTTTCTAAATCCTCAGCCTCATAGTACATAGCACTAAAATCAAACTTTTCCTTTGCTACCGCCATGATTCCCATGCCTCTATCGCTTATAAGCCTCACCCATTTACAATCGGTTCTGTTTCCATTCTCTTGCGGCTTTACATAGCTTGTAAACAGCTCATCTATATTCTTTTCATAAATTCCATAAAGGTTGCATTGCTTGGAATCTGAATAGGACTCTCCAGGGCCCCTTCCACTCCATCTAGCAGCAAAGCATTGCTTATTTAATCCAAGTTTTACCCCTATTCTTGGAAGCATTGCTGGGGCATTTTCAATTCTTCCGCATGGTGTTCCACAAACCTCAAACAATATATCCCCGCTTGGATATATCTTATATTCATAACAAGAATCATAATACCATGCGCTATTTGTACTTCCGTTAACAGTATTAGCACGAATATATACATGGCTTCCTCTATCTTCAAAGTAGAATTCCTCTAGGCTTTCCTTCATAAGATGCATAAAATACTTGTTGTAATAGTCCTCCAAAAGGTACATATCATTGTCAATAGGTGCTCTCCAAAAATTGAGCTGTGGTCCTTTATTTATAATTTTGTATCCATCCTTTTCAGCCCAAAGCATAGTACCTCTTACTTTATCAAAACAGATTTTAAAATCCGCTCCTCTTACAAGCAGCCTGTAATCTTCCTCCAAAAGCTGAAGCTTTCCTTGAGGCTTTACCTTTATAATTTCTTCTTTTGATGGTAATTTGAACTGAGCAGTTGCAACTTCATGACCACATTTAGCCCAGCTTAAATCTTTGTTAAGCTTGTAGGATATATTTAGGTAGTAACTACCATTCAACTCTTCTGAGAGCTCCTTGTTATAACCAAGCTGGATTACTTTCTCATCTCTAGGCATTATGAAGCTTATATCCTCTTTTCCGGTATATATAACTTGATCATCCTTCACGATGGAATAAAACATATCAACATACTTGAGTGCAACAAAGTCATATCTATTTATTACCTTAATTTTTCCCAGCACTAAATCTTCTGGATTAGTATGGATCGGCTCAATAACCTTCTTATATTCAAGAAGTCCAGGTGAAGGAGTTCTATCCGGCATAAGCAAACCATCTATACAGAAATTCTTATTAGTCGGATCATCTCCAAAATCTCCTCCATAGCTGTAATACTTATCTCCAGCCTCTCCAAAACTCTCTATGCCGTGATCAAACCACTCCCATATAAACCCACCCTGAAGCTTATCGTGAGCATAGAACAAATTTTGGTACTCTTTCAAATTTCCAGGTCCATTTCCCATAGCGTGGCAATACTCACAGATTATATGCGGCTTTTTCGAGTTATCAATTATTTTTTCCATAGTCAATCTATTTGGATTTTCATGCTCAAGCCAAGTGTACATAGTAGAATAAACGTCAGCCACTTCAGCCTCTCTATCGCCTTCATAGTGAATAAGCCTTGTAGAATCAATTTCTCTAGCAGCTTTAGCCATTGCTTTAAAATTAGTTCCAAAGCAGGACTCATTGCCTAGTGACCACATTATAATACTTGGATGATTTTTATCTCTTTCAATCATTCTTTCAATTCTGCTTACATATGAAAGCTGCCAGCTTGGGTCATCCGTAATCCACTTATAATCATTAGTTAACTCAAAGCCGTGGCATTCTAAGTCAGTTTCATCCATAACATACATTCCATGCTGATCACACAAATCGTATAAGTACGGAGAATTAGGATAATGGGAAGTTCTAACAGCATTGATATTGTGCTGCTTCATAAGCTTAATATCTTCTTCTATTTCTTCTCTAGATACTACCCTTCCATTAACAGGATTAAAATCATGCCTATTAACACCTTTCAGCTTAATTGCAACTCCATTTACTAAAAATTTATCTTCCTTTAGCTCTATCCTTCTAAACCCTATCTTCTGAGGTATTACCTGCTTTATTTCATCATTCTCCTTAAAGGTTATAATCAAAGTATAAAGGTTAGGCTCCTCTGCAGACCACTTTAGAGGATTAGGCACTACTTTTTCAAACCTTAACTTTTGTTTTGTCACCTGCTGCTCTTCTAAAAATAATTGATTGTTTTTATCATCTATAAGTTCATAGCATATAGAATACATGCTTGCCTCATTATCGCTAACATTTCTTAAAGCTGTATCTACAGTTAACTTTCCATCATTATAGCTGTCATCAATATCTGCAATTATGTAGGTATCTTCTACCCCGGTTATAGGTTCAGCGAAAAGCTCAACATCTCTGAATATTCCGCTAAGCCACCACATATCCTGATCTTCTAAATATGTGCCGTCCGACCATTGATATACTCTCACAGTACAATTATTCTTGCCCAACTTTACGTAATCGGTTACATCAAACTCAGAAGTTAGCCTGGCTCCTTTGCTGTATCCAACCTCTCTTCCATTAACCCAAAGATTAAAGGCTGAGTCTACTCCATTAAATCTCAACACTATTCTCTTATTAAGCCAGGCTTCATCTATATAAAACTCTCTTCTATATATTCCTGTTGGATTTTCTGTTGGCACATACGGTGGCCTTATAGGAAAGTTGTACCATACATCAGAGTAATGCATTTTTCCATAGCCCTGCAGCTGCCAGTTGCCTGGTACCTCAATATTATCCCAGGATGAACAATCATGATTTTCTTCATAGAATCCTTTAGGAGAATATTCTGGCGCCTCCAAATATAAAAAATTCCACATTCCATTCAACAGTTTATATGCTTTACTGTATTTTTTTTCATTTAATAATGCGCTTTCCCTATTCACATATGAATTAAAATAAGTTCTGCTATTCAATCTATTAATATGATTGATGTTTATATTTTCCCATACCTTTAATTCCCTCACATTCATTCCCCCCACAGTCATCTCTTCTTTAAAATAAATCATGTTAAAATATTACATTATTTACTTATTTATATTTTACTGAATTTTATTAATTTTTTCAATAGTTATTTTACTAAAATTTTATCAAATTTATAAAAAAATTTAAGCGTTAAATATATGCACAGCACTTTGGCTTTTCATACATTTAACGCTTTTAATTTATATTAATTGCTATAGTAAAGATTTTCAGAAGGATATTCCGGATCGCTAGTTATATCAATATCCAATTTTCTAAAGGTTTCTTCATCGTGTCTGCTAAGTATAGTAGTTGAGTGAGCCTGACAGCTCTTTAAAAGAGAAAGTTTTCCTAGTGCTGCTTCTGCCATTGGATTTGTTGCAGCACATATGCTTAGCGCAATTAATACCTCTTCGCAGCTTAATGCAGTATTTCTGCTTCCTAAGTCTTTAGATTTTAAGTTACTAATTGGTCCAAGTATAACAGGAGAAATTAAATGCATGTCGTCTGCTATATTTGCCAAGTACTTAACTGCATTTATAACTACAGCAGCAGTTGCATCCATTACTTCTGAGCTTTTTCCTGTTAGAATTGTTCCATCATGAAGCTCTAAGGCTACTACAGGACAAGGGTCGTTGCTGCCACAAGCCTTCTTTAACTCTGCTGAACGTTCCCTAGCAGGCATAACAACTCTTCTATCTTCTTGCTTTAATTTTAACTCATCTAAAATAAGCTTTATTCTCTGATAGGTTTCCTTATCAACATAACCTTTCTTATATTCACAGCCCACCTTGAAGTATCTTCTAATTATTTCTTGTTTTGAAGCTTCTTTAATTATCTCATCATCAACAATACCAAAACCTACTCTGTTAACTCCCATATCTGTTGGGGATTTATAAACAGATTCTTTTCCTGTAATCTTTTCAATAATTCTCTTTAAAACAGGGAAGGTCTCTATATCACGATTATAGTTTACAGATACCTCATTATAAGCATCAAAGTGGAAGGAATCTATCATGTTAACATCCTTTAAATCTACCGTAGCAGCTTCATAAGCTATATTTAAAGGATGCTTTAGAGGAACATTCCACACAGGGAAAGTTTCATATTTTGAGTAACCTGCAGCAATTCCTCTTTTGTTCTCATGATATAGCTGGCTTAAACAAGTAGCTAGCTTTCCACTTCCAGGCCCTGGCGCAGTCACTACAACTATTGGCTTTGTTGTTTCAATATATGGATTTGAACCATAACCCTCGTCACTTACTATAGTATCAACGTCCATAGGATATCCAGGAATAGACTTATGCTTATAAACCTTTATTCCTCTTCTTTCAAGCTTATTAATAAATATTGTTGCAGCTGGCTGACCATCATATCTTGTTATAACAACACTGTTTACATCAAGGTCATAGCTTCTTAAATCATCTATAAGTCTTAAAACATCCATATCATAAGTGATGCCAAAGTCACCTCTTATTTTGTTTCTTTCAATATCACCAGCATATACACATATAACTACTTCAAGCTTATCCTTTAGCTGATGAAGGACCTTTATCTTCGCATTTTCATCAAAACCAGGTAAAACTCTTTTTGCATGAAGATCAAATAATAGCTTTCCCCCGAACTCTATATAAAGCTTATCGTAGTTGTTAACTCTTTCTAATATAAACTTGGATTGTTCCTCTAGATACTTCTCATGATCAAAGCCTTTTTTCATATGTTCCACTCCTTCGTAAGCTATAAAATCTATTTTATAAAACTACATAAAACCACATAATTCTTCAACCTTTTTATTATGCCACAAACTAATAGCAAAGTAAAACATTAATGTTTAAAATAAATAAAAAGACCTTCAATACCTAGTCTGTATTGAAGATCTGTTTTGATTAGTCTTGTTGAACTGTTATTAAAGTTTATTGTTTCTATCTCATTAATAGCCAACTATTCAGCTATTAAATAAATAGATAAACATTTAAGTATTTAAATATAAGAACAAATAAATATAAGAATATGTAGTAATTATGCGGCTTACAGCCTTATCAACAAATTTTAGATATGCTAAAATGGGGTATTAAAATAAAATACCCCTTTAAAAAGCTAAGTCAATGTGGGATTCACATTCGAACTCGTAGAAATAGATTATAAACAGTTCATAACATTAATATATTTACCGACAAACTTTACTTCTTTAATTTCTTGGGCACCTCAGGCTGATACACATAGTAGGTTGAAACGCTTGAATTTGCTGTTGAAGCAATTTTTCTAGTTAGTTTAGCAACTACTTTCAATATCTTTTCCTTGTTCATCTTGTACACCTCCCTTCAAAAGTGAAATTAACATAAGAATGGCTACAGCCATCACAGTTAAGCTAACCATAAAATAAAAATCAACTGCGGACTTGTTAAAATAAAGTCCTAGTAGAGTGAAGAAAAATATAATTGCAATTATTATCCTACTGATTTTTCTGTACTTAGTCTTTTCGTTTTGTGATAATGGATTGTTTTTGTGTTCTATAGGAGACAATTTATATATAATTAGCGAAGAAATAATTACGCAAGAAATCCCCACAGTTATTTTTAAGTCATTAGGCACAATATAGCTTAGAAGCAGCTGACCTAAATATATTGTCATAGATATAGTAAAGCAGCTATTGAATTTATTGGCATGGTATCCGCCAGTATAGGTTCTTAAGGATATAAATGTAAGCATAAACCCTAAGGTTAGAGGTATTTCATGAAATATTATGCCTAAAGTTAATAAGCTTCCCGTAACAATCAAAGTCGATAATATAACTTGCAGTCCATATATGTAAATGTCCCTGTCATCCATATCTATAATTTTATTTCTTAATAAAACAATTGTTATGTCTTCAGCAATATTTGTTAACACTTGTCCACCTTCTTTCAATTAGATGATAACTTCCTCTAAATAACTTTATTTACTAAGCATCTTAGTAAAAAGTTCAATTAACATAATTGGTACAATAAGAATCAAAGGAATAGAAATAGAAATAATTATAACAATAATCTTTTTGAATAGCTTAGACTCAAAGATAGACTTTTTCATAATTTATAACCCCTCTTTAATAGTTGTTTAGCATGTAATAAAAAAATGTTATCCCCTTGGCAAGAGCTGTCTTAGCTTGTCTCTTTTATTGCCAAAAGCATAACATATTTAAAAGCTTTTATGTTGTTTTCCTACCGAATGGTATGTTTTTCCTACCGAATGGTAAATCAGCTCTAAATCTTTAATAGAATCTTCACTGTAAATACATTACTATCATAATCGTATTCAACAGAACCACTATATTTTTCAACTATACTTTTGATTATTTTAGTTCCTAAACCATGATTTTTACTATCTTCTTTTGTAGTCTTAAATTTATGTGGTTCCAGCAGCGGATTCACATTAGAAGTATTTGAAACTAAAATGAGCAAATAGTCTTTATAGGGATTAATTTTAACTTTTACTTTTCGTTCATTCCCTTCATTGATCTTCATGGCAGCTTCAAGGGCATTGTCAATAACATTAGCTAAAATTGCACACAAATCCATAGGTTTTATATCTATCTCCTTTGGAACGGCTGCAGCTACGTCCATATTTACACCTAACTTTGATGCTTGTTCTGATTTTTGATTCAATATGGCATCTACAATATCATTACCGCTTCGAATTAAATTAGAATTTATCGAGGCAATTTCATTTACTTCCTCAATATATTTTTTAGCTTCTTCAATTTTATTACTATCTATAAGAGCTTTTATGCAAAACATATGATTTTTGAAATCATGACCAAGCTTGCGGGTTTCTTTATAAACTTGTTCCCTGTCCAAATAGTACTTTTCCATAGACTCATTTCTTACTTTAATAATATTATAAGTCTGCTCCTTTTCGTAATATCTGCTAAGTTGTATAAAAATATATTGAACAAATACGTTTATTACCAAAATCCCACTGCAGGTTACTACAAAATAAACAGGTTTATGTGAATAGTAAGGGGTTGATACTCCTATTTCTCCAATAACCATCAGTATTATTAATGAAATTATAAAGATGCTCATCATCATATACCAATACTTTAATGGAATATGAAGCTTATCATGACCTATAAAATGATGTACAAACTTTAATATAAATAATAAAACCATCTTTGATAAACAAAATAAGAACACCCTAAACCATTCTTCAGTAAAAATAACTTCTTGTATGTTAAGCTTCATTATAATTCCTAATATATTTGCTGTAAGTACATCACATAATACAAGGAGCATAAAAAAGACAAGGGTTAGAATCATTTTGCTTTTAACACTTCCTCTGTATATGACTATAGCAAATAACATAGATATCAAAACTATCACCATAAGCTTGCCATTAGAGAAAGGGAGATTTTTTGACAAAAACGAATTAATAATAAAATATAAAACAACAAGCAGAGTATTAGCAGCGCTATTAAACCTTTTCCTTAATATCATTGATAGAAAGTAAAAGAATAGAGCACATTCAATTAAGCTAAAAATATACTCAAGTAAGTTCCAGCTAAAAAGTTCCAATATTATCACCTCGCAAATAAGGTGAAAGCTTTTTTCACCTCGGTAGCCTTGTATCTGCTCATTGGCAGCTTCTGCCCAGTATCCAAGGTTATATCAATTTTCCCAATACTAAAGATACATTTAAGATTAACAATACACGTTCTATGAAGCATAACAAAATCCTTATTTATAAATTCAGTAACTAATTCGCTAAATTGAACACCAATTATACCGTAATATTCTTCCTTTGTCTTAAGGAATACTTTTCTGTTAACGCACTCAATATACAAAATATCCTCAATATTAAACTTTACCTCACCATATTCTGTCTTAAATATGTATTGGTACATAACGCTGTTTTCTTGTACAGCTAATATAGCTTCACTTAATGCTTCCTGAAGCTCTTTGTCTAATTTTCTTTTACGTATATACCTAAAAGGCTTGTACTTAAAAGACTCATATACTAGCTCTTCCATTGAAGTTAAAAATATTATAATTACCTCCTTATTAAAGCTTCTTATAATTTCAGCTGTTTCAAATCCGCTCATTTTAGGCATATCTATATCTAAAAAAAGTATATCAAGTTCATTTCCCTGATTTGTATCTCTAAGCAGCATATTTGCATCTACAAAAGTCTTTATGTCAACCTCAATCTTAAGCTTATCAGTAGCCGCTTTTACTTTATTGCATACGCAGCCTAGTATAACATCATCATCATCGCAAATTGCTATTCTTATCATAAATCCTCCATTTAAACTTTAATTACAATAACTTACTGTTATTGTAATATTTTTATAATTAAAAATCAATTTTAGGCTGCTAATTATCTGCAATAAAATAATAATTAATGTTGTTTATATCCTTCTCATGCTACATACCAACTTTCCTGATTCTTATACATCTTTGCATATTCCCCATCTAGATTCATTAAATGATGGTGAGTTCCTTCTTCAATAATCCTACCGTTTTCAAAGACGACAATTCTATCTGCCTTTTTAGCAAAACCTAGACGGTGAGATATAAAAAACACGGTTCTACTCCCTGCAAGTCTATAAATCAAATCATATATTTCAATCTCAGAAATTGGATCAAGGTAAGCTGTAGGTTCATCTAAAATCCATACTGTTGCTTTATCATTTGTTAGAAGTCTTGCTATAGCCATTCTCTGCCATTGTCCTTTAGATAATTCTATACCTTCTTCAAGCTGACCAAGCCTTGTGTCTATACCATTTGAAAGTGAAAGCACATATTCTTTAAGACCAACCTTATCCAGAAAATCAATTATCTCATTATCGCTAAACTTATATTCAATATTTCCAATCTCTATATTTTCTCTTATTGTCATTTGATACTGAGAAAAGTCTTGAAGTATACATGATATGCTGTTTCTAAGCAGAGAAAACACGTTATCGGAGTTTTTGTCAGCTTCAATATTTCCATCAAAGTTTTTAGTAAGAGCCATCAAAAGATTGGTAAAGGTTGTTTTACCGCTTCCATTATGTCCAACTATGGCAATTTTTTCACCTTGATTTATTTCAAAATTAAAATTATCTAGAGCTTTAGCTTTTGATTGTGGATAAGAATATACAACATTACTAAAACTGATATTGCCTTTTATAGTCTCATCATTAAAACGCTTCTCTTCATCCTTTAAATCTAGAATATCAAAAAAGCTTTTCGTAAACTTGGTTTCTATTTTATCTTTATTTATACAATCCTGAACTCCTCCGAAAGTATTAACAATATTGTTAAACATGCTTTGACAAAGTATCAAAAACCCTATTTCATACCTTCCGATTACAATTTCATAAGAAACATAAATCATCATAAGTATATATGGCGTATTTAAAATAATTCTAGCAGTTTGAAGAGTAATTTCATATTTTTTAAATATTTTAAGTCTAAGCTTATACTCCTCATCAAAATATTTTTCCCACCTGCTGCTTACAAAATTGAACATCCTGTTAAATCTATACTCCTGGTGCTCAGTCTTATTTCCACTTATGCCAAAGAAGTAATTCTGTTTTTGACTGTAAGGCTGTATTTTATCCCATATATCTCTTACTTCATTAAATACTCTATCAGATACTTTGATTGAAGATACAACTAGAGTTAAATATACTATAACAGCAAAAAAATTTATTTGAGACAAAAAAAATCCATAAACAAAAATATATATGAATGTAGTAATATAAAACATGCTACTGTCTATTAAAGAAAGCATGGAGGAAAGAGATTTTGTTCTCACCTCATAAATTTTCACAGAGGTTTCGTGCTTCTCATAGTAATCCCATAAAATCGTACTCAATTTTGAATTTAAGTCTTTTTCAAACCTAAAAGAAATCTCAAGAGTTATTTTCTTCAAAAGTAATTGCCTTAATATAGATGCTGAATAAAGTAGTGCTAAAGCTAATCCATATAGAATTATGACATTCATTTCTCTGTTAAAACCTTTTGAAGTTTTAGTAAAGAGCCTGTATACCGCATTGGTAATAAATTCCATTGACTTAAGAACTACAACTGTTTCTACAACAGACATTACATTTAATAAAACATAAACCATATACTTAGTAGGTGAACATTTAAATATATACTTATTTGTTTTTAAAAAGCTGCTAAGCATGTACTTCACTTAACCTACCTCCTCATACAATTCCTTTTGAGATGTGAAAAGTTCAAAATATTTTCCTTTAAGGTTCATAAGCTCTTCATGTGACCCCTCTTCAACTATGCTGCCCTTTTCCATAATGCATATCCTATCGCTAAGCCTTGCGAAGCCTATACGATGAGATATTAAAACAGCAGTTTTCCCTTCAATAATCTCTTTAAACTGATTTAACATTCGCATTTCTTCTATAGGGTCAATAGAAGCTGTAGGCTCATCAAGTATTAAAATTTCAGGCTCGCCCATATAGGCTCTTGATAAAATAACTTTCTGCCACTGTCCTCCGCTCAAATCCTGACCATTTCTATCATATTGCTTACCTAAAATAGTATTTTCTCCATAAGAAAGCCTTTGAATTAATGTGGTTAAGTTTCCTTTTCCAATAGCTTTATCAATCGCTGATTCATCTTTCATTTTTTCTGTCATTCCAATAGCTACATTTTCCTTTAAGCTTATACTGTATTTTGAAAAATCCTGAAAAGCTATACCGAAATATTTAAACAGTTCCTCTTTCCTTAATTTTGAGATATCAATACCGTTGATGCTTATTATGCCAGTGTAGTTTTCCAAAAGGCCGCACATTAATTTTGATAAAGTACTCTTTCCGCTGCCATTGTACCCTAGTATGCTTACAACCTCCCCCTTTTTTAATGTAAAATTAATATTCTTCAAGTTATCTTCTGCACTGTGAGGGTATTTATAACGTATATTTGTAAGTTTTAACTCCTCAAAATTATCACAGCATAGCTTAGGTCTATCATTTTTATTATTAATTATATTTTCTTTATCCAGCGTGCCTACGAAGCTGTCATACCTTTCTGCATATTTATATTTCTCATTAATTTCACTGCTTAATATACTTGCGAAATTTGTTATACTTCGACTTAATGAAGCAACTATGGTTATTAAAAATACGCATTCCCCTGCATCAATACGTCCCTTAAAAACCATATATACAAAATAGATAGACATGCCTTTCTCCATTGCTATCTGGAGAAGTCCTATTATGCTGCCAAGTAATATAGCCTTTACGTCAAAGTCAAACTTAGCTTTACAATACTTTTTATAGCTAACTTCCCACTTTTCAAGAAATAATTCCCTAAGTTTGAATATCCTAAGTTCTCTTACATTATCTCTTCCAGAAAGCAGCTCCTTAAAATAAACTGCCTTTCTTTCATCCTTTACATACCCTTCATTTATCTCTATCTTCCTTTTCACCAAGTATTTATTTAGAAAGGTAAGGCAAAATGTAATAATTAAAATACATATTAGTATGTATAAATCAAAACTTACTATGGCAGTTGCAGATAGAATAATACTAAAAATAGACATCAACAGATTATTAAATATAGATACTGTTATATCTGTTGTAGTGCCAATATTATTTTTCACGAACTCGTAATCATTGTAAAAGCTATTGTCATAAAACTTATCCTGATTTGTTATATAGCTTTTATATAAAAACATTTTTGAAAAAAGCTTTTTGGACTTTCTTGTATATATTGATACAATCATGTTCTGAAAGTTAAAATAGTTGCCTCCAAGTGTTATTCCAATAAAAAACAATAATGAAGGTAATACAACAGAAAAGTTAAATACATGAGTTTTCTGAGCTTCTATTATAGAATTTACAAGCAGTTTACTTGAATAATTAGCCGCAAACCAAGAAAAAGCTATTAAAAATATAAACGCTATATTTAATGAAAAATATACTGGAGATGATATTATAGTAATTTTACAAAAGTTAAATACCTTTTTTAGCATAAAATCACCGCCTTTATTCCTTCCACAGGAAAGTTGTCAGCGCACCTTTTTCTTCTTCTCTTGGTGTACGCAGTCTACCTACACGTTCTACATATTCCATGCATCCTACTATAATATTACATACGTCATTAACTGCCCTGTATTTAATATCATTATCAGGTATGGTAGCTGGGGTTCTTCCCTTCCAAAGCTTATAGCATTTATCTGCCAAGCCTTTAAGAAGCTCCTTTGTATTAAGCCTTTCAAACTCTGCATCCATAATCTCATCAACAGTTTCTTTTTCTTCTTTTGTCATTATAGGAAAGTTAAAGGCTACTTTTTCATCTTTAACAGATAAATATCCAAGTTCAACATATTCTGCAATAATTATTTTTTCAAATTCATTCGGTACTACATTGTTTCTAACTACTTCAGCTGTTCTCCAAAGTTTAACTAAGTCACTCTGATTAAATTCTCTCCATTTTAGTCCTTCAAAGTATGAATCAATCTGATAAGAATGTAAGTTAGAATCCGACTCCCTTGTTTTAAGTCCTTCGCATTCATAGCGAGGATATATTTCAGGGTATTTGCTGTCCTTGTATCTTATATCTTCTCCTATTTCTACACTCCCATTAGCTATATATTTCCCTCCATCCTTGTGTTCTGGGGGTGATGCTTTGATGAGTTTTTTATAATCCTCTACCGTATTCAATAGTCTTTGAATGTAAAATGGATAGAAGGTCCACATTAAAATATCATCATCAATTTCACAACCTATAAATCCAATTTTTTTTATTTTTGAAAGTATACTATATATTATTTCATAAATTGTCAGTGCGATTTTTCCTGACTTTTCAATCATTAAATCGCGAAGAGGAATATTATCTTTAGGCTCATATACAAAAAATGATGTCTGATACTTATTTCCTATTTTCTTTATGAGGTCAGAATACTCTAAGTTTTCAACTGCCTCTTCTATAAAAGCGCAGCCCACCTCCAGCCTTCGTGATATTTCCTCTATAGTAAGGGGTTCTTTATAAGCCGTATATGCAATGTTTTGATATAAAAGGCTCTTAAAATAGGAATTCGGTTCATTATTTCTTCCCGGACTCCCACAATATCCAACCAACATTTTTATAGGACGATAGCTCTCCATACTGCCTGTCATGTTTATTTCCTCCCTTAATTTACGTTTTGCTTCATATATATACCATTTTACAGTTCCTTGGGGTAATCCTAGTTCCTCTGATATCGTCTTTACAAGCTTACCTTCAAAATAAAACTTTATTAGTACTTCTCTATAGGTTTTGCTCATATAAGCAAGCTCCTTACGCATAATGAGTATAAGTCTTTGCTTTTCATTTTCCTCTATCATCTCATCTATCTCATTTATACCGCTAAACTCTCCAAGCATATCTATATTTAAATTATTCCAATGCTTCTTTTGTCTGCGATAAAAATTTGACCAGCTGTAAAGACAGATTTTATAAACATATGCATCTATATTATCAACCTTATTTATTTTTTCAGAAGAATTATAAAGTGCTATAAGTATATATTGAGACAAGTCTTCTGCATCTTGTATATTATTTGTTTTAGATACAGCAAAGCCAAATATTTTCTTTGCATAAAGTCCAATATCCATAATCATCACCCACTTTAAAACTGTTTATATAATATAAGTAGCACAATAAATCAAAAGGTTGGATTATTTCTAAAATAAAAAAATATGTTAATATATAATAATTAACATACTAAGACAGTATAAAAATGTCGCTTTCTTACGCATAAACGAAAAATATAAATCATGCAAATAAACCACATATTTATCATTAGCCTTCTTTTGTATATACTTCTTGCTACATTAATAGTCTCACAAGAAATGTATCTTTTCCATAAATGTTCACATTCGTAAAATTCTATGGGTTTGAACTAAATAAACTATAAAATAATTATAACATAATAATGTAAAATAATGTCACATTATTCCTCATTCTCAATTAATGAGTATATACTTCGCTTTCGAAGTGTTACGTAATTGCTGAAGATTAAACTTTAGAATTTTAAAATTATTATCTATGTTTTTGATTTAACATTAAATCCTAAAGTGTATTTTAAATTTTATTAGTTATTTGTAATCCTCTGTATTATTACCTTCAGTTCGTTGACAAGCAATATTATATGTGCTATAATGAACATTGTTCAGGTTACCGTTACTATAAATAAAATATTAACTTCTAGAGAATCAATTCTCTGTAAGCATTACATATGCCCACCTATGGTGGGTATTTGCAGCAAGCAAAGTGAACAACGTTCAATAAGGATTAAGGAGGATTATTATGCAAGCAATTATGGAAACTTTATTTGATGTGGTATATTTAGCCACAGTGGTTACTCTCGGAGTACTTATGATAAAAAAATCTAAAGGCAATAAACAATATATGTTGTTTGGTATCATGGCAGTGGTACTTGGTGCAGGCGATTCATTCCACCTTGTTCCCCGTGCAATTGCAATGTGTACAACCGGACTTGAAAATTACACTGTTCCACTTGGAATAGGTAAATTCATCACCTCCATTACCATGACTATTTTTTATATCTTGCTTTACTATGTTTGGAGAAAGCGCTATAACATCAGCGAAAACCAAGGCCTTACCATAGCACTTTATCTTCTTGCAGCTATAAGAATTGTTTTATGCTTATTCCCTCAAAATGCATGGACAAGTGCAAATGCACCTATATCCTGGGGAATTTACAGAAACCTTCCGTTTGCTATCATTGGGCTAATTATTATAGTTATATTTTATAAAAGTGCAAAAGAACATAATGATATATCATTCCGTTTCATGTGGCTCACTATTGTATTAAGCTTTGCTTTTTATATTCCTGTAGTTTTGTGGGCTGATGTTTACCCACTTATCGGTATGCTTATGATTCCAAAAACCTGCGCCTATGTTTGGACTGTATGGATTGGATATAACGACATGATAAGGTGTGAGAAAAAATGAAAAGGCTAATACCTAAGGTTACACCAAAATATCTGCTGCTGATTGCGGGTATTGTATGGCTAATTGCTGGTGGAAATATTCTTAAGATTGGTTTTACAGAATTTATATTAAACTGGCATGGAAACATCATATATTTATTAGAAGTTCTGTTAGTTTTTATGATATTTATGGGATTGATATTTTATCCCTTAGTAAAAAACATCATCTTCGTATATCGCAGATTAAGGAAGAAAAGGTTCCATTTTATCAATTCTTTGATAAAAAAAGCTATTTGATTATGATATTTATGATTACAGGAGGCTTGCTAATCCGAAATTTGCATCTTCTGCCTGGAATTGCAATAGGTGTTATATATTCCGGCATAGGCTTCTCGTTAGCGGGCGCAGGAATCTTATTTCTTAAAAGATTTGCATCCACAGCTGGAACCAATAATAAAAAAGGGGTTGAAAATTTAATTATGAAAAAATATATTAATATATCATTTATTTACGCAATTGCTGCTCTTTTCAGTGGTGTGTTTTACCGCGAATTCACAAAGGCATTCGCATTTACAGGCAAAACTACCCTTGCCTTTACACATCTTCATTTCTTTGCTCTAGGTACCATAATGTTTTTACTGGTAGCAATATTTAGCTGCATCACTAATTTATCAGAGCAAAAACAATTTAAACATTTTATGAGGTTTTACAATGTAGGCTTACCTTTTGTGGTGACAATGTTTTATGTAAGAGGTATTACTCAAGTGCTTGGCACAGAGCTATCAAAGGGAATGTCCGCTGCTATATCAGGCATCTCAGGGATTGCACATATTATAATGACAGTTGGTATTGTTATGCTCTTTTTAGCACTGAGAAATAGTCAAGCTATCAAAAGGCTCGAATAAGCATTGGTCTGCTCGTTAGCAATGAATTACTACCTTGAAAATTTAATTTATGATTATTCTAAAAGGTATTTTAAAGTTAAAAGTTTTATCTTATAATAAACTATATACACTTATACAAAAAGAAGGTGAGCTATTGAAATCTGCCATACTAAAGGATATTTTCAAGTGCACTAAGATTGCTCTTTTTATTTCTTTGGGCATAGCTATATTCTTCACATTAATCTACTATATTTTCTATAGTAACAACGACATATCATTACTTAACTTTATTAAGAATAACTTATATTACGTAGGCTGCTTTGGTTTCCTTATTAGTTCAGGATTTTTTATCCAGAAAAATGCTACACGACCACTTACATATCAAGATTCATGGAACAAAATGTTTTCAAAATTAAATCTTGGATTTGTTGTAATGTTTGTGTCTTTATTCATCTGCTTTTATGGGATGATTATTCAGCTTTCTTTAGAAACTAGAATAATATAAAAAGGGATTAATATAGTATTACACTACTATCATTAATCCCTCTTTATTTAGTGTTTTTTAATATAGATGACAGGCTACATAATGACCTGCACTTATTTCTTTAAGTGATGGATTCACTTCATTGCATATTGGCTTTACATACTTGCACCTTGCTCTAAATCTGCAACCAGGCTTAGGGTTTATTGGACTTGGTACTTCTCCTTCTAATGCAATTCTTTTTTTCATCCTTTCGTAGCTTGGGTTAGGTATAGGAATTGCAGAAAGAAGTGCTTGTGTATATGGATGCTGTGGGTTTTTATAAAGCTCATCACTGCTTGCAAGCTCTACCATACACCCTAAATACATTACTCCAACTCTATCTGAAATATGTTTTACCATAGATAAATCATGTGCAATAAACAAGTAAGTTAAATCAAATTCATTTTGCAGGGTTATTAGCAAATTAACAATTTGTGCTTGAATAGATACATCTAAAGCAGATATTGGCTCATCACAAACTATAAATTTTGGATCAATAGCTAAACATCTTGCAATTCCTATTCTTTGTCTTTGTCCGCCAGAGAATTCATGAGGAAATCTGCCAGCATGCTCTTTATTTAGTCCTACCAATCGAAGCAGCTCATATATTCTATTTTGCTTATCGCTTTCACTGTACATTTTAAAGTTGTCCATTCCTTCGGAGATTATATCTCCTACGGTCATTCTTGGGTTTAAGGATGCATATGGATCCTGAAAAATTATTTGAGCATTCTTTCTAAATTCCTTCTTCTCTCCTTTATTCATCTCATAAATATTTTTACCTTCAAAAAGTGCTTGACCATCTGTAGCTTCATACATTCCTAATATAGTTCTTCCGCAGGTAGTTTTTCCACATCCTGACTCTCCAACCAAACCCAACGTTTCTCCCTTTTTGATAATAAAAGAAACATCATCAACAGCTTTAAGGATTTTATCATTTCCAACATTAAAATATTTTTTTAAATTTTTCACTTCAACTAAAGTATCAGGCTTCATTACAATTCCCTCCTTATGTCTTCAGCTAAGTCTACTTTAAAGGCTAATGGATGCTGAAGCCAGCAGGCTACCTCATGGGTATCACTTATTGTGCTTACTTCTGGATACTTAATTCTACATATCTTCATACAATACTTGCATCTGCTTGCAAAACCGCACCCCTTAGGTGGCGCCAGCAAATCTGGAGGTGTACCTTGAATAGAAACTAGTTTTTCTTTATTTTTTAACTCTAGCTTTGGAACAGCATTTAACAGCGCTAAAGTATATGGATGCTTTGGATTTTCGAATAATTCATCAACAAAGCCTTTTTCAATAATCTTTCCCGCATACATAACCGCGATTTTTTGGGCCATACCTGCAACTACTCCAAGGTCATGTGTAATCATTATTATTGCTGTTCCTAATTTTTTTTGCAATTCCTTTAATAAATCCATAATTTGTGCCTGTATAGTTACATCTAATGCAGTTGTTGGTTCATCCGCAATTAGTAATTGAGGATTACAAGCAAGCGATATTGCTATCATAACCCTTTGGCGCATCCCACCAGAGAACTGGTGAGGATATTGCTTTATTCTTTCTTTCGCATTAGGTATATTGACCATTTCAAGCATTTTTACTGCTTCTTGTAATGCTTCAGCTTTGCTCATGCCTCTATGTATTATTAAACTTTCAGCAATTTGATTTCCAACTCTCATAGTAGGATTTAATGAAGTCATTGGATCTTGAAAAATCATGCTTACATCTTTTCCTCTATAATGCTGCCATTCCTTTTCGCTAAATTTTAGTATATTCCTGCCATTAAATAATATTTCACTATCTTCCTTT
Source organism: Clostridium swellfunianum (assembly GCF_023656515.1). NCBI lineage: Bacteria > Bacillati > Bacillota > Clostridia > Eubacteriales > Clostridiaceae > Clostridium > Clostridium swellfunianum. The sequence continues at coordinate 1,092,337 of NZ_JAMOFV010000006.1, read as the reverse complement.
ATCTCTCCTGGAGGGGTATTTATAAGCCCCATTATAGTTTTTGAAGTTACAGTCTTGCCACAACCTGATTCTCCAACAATAGCAAGTGACTCACCTTTGTCTAAAGCAAAGGAAACTCCTCTCACAGATTGAACTTCACCGGCATAAGTATGATATGAAACTTTTAAATTATTTACTTCAAGTAGTTTTGACATGCTGTTTTCCTCCTTTTCCTACTGGCGAAGTTTAGGATCTAATGCATCACGAAGTCCATCTCCAAGAAGATTAAATGCCAGCATAGTTAAACTTATAGCTGCTGCTGGAAAAAATAATTCGTGAGGATAGTAGGCCATCTGCTGCTGGCCTAGAGAAGCCATGGCTCCCCAGCTTGTATATGGCGGCTGAACTCCTAATCCTATGAAGCTTAAAAATGCTTCAGCAAATATAAATCCTGGTACCTGAAAGGTTAGATTAACAATTATTACGCTTAACGTGTTAGGCAAGAGATGCTTAAGAACAATTTTCATAGGGGAAGATCCCAACATTTGTGCTGCCAATACATACTCGCTTTCTTTTAGTTGCAAGACTTGACCTCTAACAAGTCTCGCCAATCCTGTCCAGCTTGTTATGCATAATGCAATAATTAAAGAAGCAAGACCCTTCCCTAAGGATATAGACACAAGAATTACAATAATCATATATGGTATTCCAACTATAACTTCAACAATACGCATCATTATGTCATCAACCACTCCGCCAAAATATCCGCTTATTCCACCATAAATAGCTCCAACTATTAATGACACAAAAGCTCCAACAAGGCCGATTACAATTGAAACTCTTCCACCAACCCATATTCTAATAAAAATATCTCTACCTAGCTCGTCCATTCCAAACCAATGAGCCTTGCTTGGCACCTGATTAGCAAATTCAATAGCTTGTTCTTTAAAATTCATTTTTGAAAGCATAGGTATGAAAATACATGCTAGTATTATAATAATCAACATGAGCATTGAAAGCATTGCTACTTTATTTTTCTTCAGTCTTCTCCAGGCATCCTGCCAATATGTAATACTTGGTCTGACGATAGCATCTGAAACTTCCTTATCGTAGCCAACTACTTCAAATAATTCTTTATCAATTTTTGTTTCCATTGCATTAGCACCTCCTATCTCTTTTCTCCAGTTATTCTAACCCTCGGATCTACAATTCCATAAAGTATGTCCATAAGAACTATTGAAACAACAAAGAAAAATGAGAAGAAAATAGTAGTTGCCATAATCATAGTAAAATCTCTTCCATTTATACTTTCAACATAATACATGCCAAGTCCTGGAATACAAAAAATTCTTTCAATAATAAAAGAGCCTGTAACAATGCCTGCTATTTGTGGAGCAATCATTGTTATAATTGGAGTTATACTATTTCTTAGTATGTGTTTCCTAATAATTGCCCACTTTGAAAGTCCCTTAGCCTTTGCAGTTTGAATATAATCATTATTTAATACATCTAAAACAGAGGTTCTCATGAATCTTGAATAGGTTGCAATACTTCCAAAAGAAGCTGCCAGGGTAGGTAAAATTGTATATTTAAAGCCTGAAGTCCATATATTTTCAGAAGGCCATCCGATTATAGGAAGTATTTTCCCACCTAACGTTTTTTGTAATAATGCAGCTAAAACAAAGCTTGGAACTGATACACCAACCAAAGCAATAAATATAACAGAATAATCTACCCAAGTGTTTCTCCTAAAGGCAGCAATTATCCCAAATAATAATCCAACTACAACTCCAAGGCATATAGCCTGAAGTCCTAATCTAGCTGATGCTGGAAACTTTTCTTTGATTATTTGATTAGCAGTAAGTCCTGGACTCTTCATAGACTCTCCAAGATTACCTTGCGCTACATTTTTTAAATAGATAAAATATCTTTCTACTACAGGCTTATTTAGGCCCCATTTTTCTCTTAAGTTTGCTTCTACTGCCGGTGGTAATAACTTAGTGCCAGTTTGTATTGGATCACCAGGTAACGTATTCATAAGAAAAAAAGTTGCTGTGACAATTACCCACATAGTAAGAATTAAGTATCCTACTCTTTTTAAAATGTACTGGGCCATACTAAAACCTCCTTCTAGGTAAGTAATACTGCAGCCGGCATTAGCCTGCTGCAGTATTTATATGTGAATTATTTCTTTTCTATATAAGCACGCTTTAATTCATATGCTGGTCCGCCTGCTTCTATATCAAGACCTTTTACATAGCTTTGCATGTAATTAGATGCAACATTGAAGGTTAACGGAGCGATACCTGCTTTATCAGCAATTAAAATCTTCTCAGCTTGTTTAAACATTTCAAGTCTCTTACTCATATCTGATTCAACACTTGCCTTTTTTACTAACTCATCGTATTGACTATCTGAGAAAAATGCTGAGTTGTTTCCATCACCAGTTATAAATAGTCCCATAAAGGTCATTGGATCGTTATAGTCAGCGCCCCAACCAGTTTGAGCTACTTGGTAAGTTCCCTTCATTATCATCTTGTTAAAGGTTGCACCATCGCTGGCAGTGTCAATTTTAACTTTAACTCCAAGGTTCTTCTCCCATTGGCTCTGATAGAATTCACCTACTACTCTTGTATCTGCATTTGCATTTCTTTGTAAGAAGGTTACTTCAATTTGCTTGCTTGGGTCTAAACCAAGTTCTTGTAAGCCTTGCTTTAACAATTCCTTAGGGTCTTGTCCCTTTACTTCCTTTAGAGGTTCTGCAACTACTTCTCTAAATATCTTATCCCCATTATTTAAACCGTATGGAACGAATCCATATGCAGCTTGATCTTTTTTAGTAATATTCTTTACATAGCCTTCTCTATCTAATGCTAATGAGAATGCTAATCTTACCTTTGCATTAGTAAAAATTTTGTTTGGATCGTTATTGTTAAATGCTATATATCCTACACTTGGATAATATCCAATTATTGATGTTACCTCACCCTTATCAATTTTATCTTTAAGCTTAGTTGAATACTCCTGCTTAACATTCTGTATTAAATCTAAGCTCTTTCCATCAAACATTTGCTGTCTTGTCGCTTCTTCAGGTATTAAATTTATATTCACTGTTTCAAGCTTTACAGATTTAGCGTCCCAATACTTTTCATTTTTCTTTAAAACTACCTTTGAACCCTTAACCCATTGATCTACAACAAATGGCCCTGAATATACTAATACTTTAGGATCTGTACCATAAGACTCGCCAGCCTTTTCCACTATATCCTGTCTAAGTGGTAAAACATTAACAAAATTCATTAATTGAAGGAAATAAGGCGTTGGTGTATTTAATGTAAACTGTAAGGTTTTTTCATCTACTGCCTTAACTCCTATATCTTCAGCTTTACCTTTATTTGTGTTGTATGCTTCTCCACCTTTTATAACATAAAATATTCCTGCATTAGGACATGCTATTGAAGGCTCAAAAAGTCTTTTAACTGCATACACATAATCTTGTGCTGTAACCTTTTTCCCATCTGTCCATGAATAATCTCTTAAATGAAAGGTCCATGTAAGCCCATCTGCCGAGGTCTCCCACTTTTCTGCACCTGCAGCTACTAGCTTCTTATTCTCCAGTCTTACTAAGCCTTCTTGAGTTTCTTGTGCTACAGTGTTAGATGCAGAATCAGCCAATTTTGAAGTATCAAGAGTAGCTGGATCCTGTGTAGTTGCCACATTGATCACTTGTGGAGTATTGTTTGCACTGGAGTTTGTTGGTGTTGTGTCACTTCCTTTGCATCCTGTAAGGATAGAAGTCATTGTCAAAACTGTTGTGATAGTGATTGCCAAAAGTTTCTTTTTACCCATAGAAATGTACCCCCTATAATTTTTTATATATTTATATAATTAAATATTTAACTAATTATATATATTTCTTTACAGTCTCAAACTTAAATGTGCTTTCTGTAAACCTCCAAAGTAAATCAATACAAGCATTTACATCATCCATATTTACTATTCCATTAGGACTGTGTCCATATCTTGTTGGTATAGATATGCCTAACGCTTTTACTCCACAATTGGATTTATTTATAGCGCCAGCATCGGTACCTCCACCTGCAAGAGCATCCAGTTGATATTTTATTTTGTTTTCTTCAGCACATTTAATCATAACTTCAACTAGTTCCTCATCACATATAACTGAATTATCCAGCACCTTAACAGCTGCTCCCCCTCCAAATACTGCATTTCCATCAGTATCTGTTGGTACATCAAAGGAACCTGTTATATCGACTGCTATTCCTAAATCAGGATTTATTCTTTCAGCAGCTACAGTAGCGCCAATTAGACCTACTTCTTCTTGTACTGAAAATACAAAATAAATATCATGATATGGATTAGTTGCTTTCTTAAGCGCCTCGATTAATATATAGCAGCCTATTCTATCGTCTAAAGCCTTTGCTGTAACACAATTATTATTAAGTTCTTTATATTCTCCTATGTAGGAAGCAGGCTCACCAATGGAAACATACTTTAATGCATCCTCTTTCGAAATTGCACATATATCAACATAAAGCTTATTTATATCTGCTGCTCCTACCTTGTCCATCTTCTCGAAAGAACTTATTGTTCCAAGTGCCCCATTTTTGAACTGCACTCTATTCATGAATGATACCTGTGCTGATATTCCTCCAACCTTCTTAATTTTTACAAAGCCCTTGTCAGTTACTCCAAGCACTGCAAAGCCTATCTCATCCATATGACTTGAAACCATTATTTTTTTCTTTTCGTCTCCGGTACCTTTCTTTAATGCTATGACATTTCCAATAGCATCAACCGTAAGTTCATCAACATAATCCTTTACATTGTCTATAACGATCTTAGCAATCTCTTTTTCAAAACCGCTAACACCAAATGCTTGAGTCAATTCTTTTAATAGCATTGGATTACCCCCTGTTCTAAAATAATTATTTAAATTTAGCTAAGAACGTTTTAATCTCATATGGCTTTATCTCAAAGCTAATTTTATTAATATCACTTTCAATAACACCAATTGGATTCTCTAATAAATCACATTCATAAACACTTTCTATCTCACTGCAAAAACTTACTTCTATCTTTTCCCTCATGTTTTTATATTCATAAAGTCTTACTATTACTGCGTCACCGGTTTCAGCTTTCTTAACTACCTCAGCAATACAATTATTCTTATTAACTTTTAATAGAGACATATTGTTTTGCAGCACTCCTTCATGAGAATCTTCAATTACTGCATGCATTGGTACGTTAAGGTTATAAGCCATCTCTTGAGTACTTGCTTCTTTCCAAGTGTTTTTATGTGGATATATTGAATAAGTAAACTCATGCATTCCTAAATCTGCATCAGGATTTGGATAGGTACCTGCTTTTATTAATGTAAGCCTCATAGTATCGTTCTTAATGTCATAGCCATACTTACAATCGTTCAATAAACTTACACCATAAGCACCTTCAGATAAATCAGCCCATTTATGCGCACATACTTCAAATTGAGCTAAATCCCAGCTTGTATTATTATGTACTGATCTTTCTATATTTCCATATTGTATTTCATAGGTTGCCTTGCTTGAGTTTATATCAACTGGAAAAGCTGCTTTAAGGAGTATATTTTTTTCCTTCCAATCCACGCTATTTTTAAAATCTACACGAGGTATATTGTTATAGAAATAAATATATTGGTCTATAACAGAATCGCAGAATTTTCGTTTAATGCTAATACAGTATCTTACAGGTCCCTTCTCAATTAACTCTACATGACTTATATCATTTACTTCCCACATCTTCCTCTTGTAGAATATATCTATATCCCAATTCTCCCAGTTCATTGGTCTGTCTTCAAAAGCTTGAAGCACGTTAGCTTTTTTATTACTTTTAATTATTTCTCTGTTATTTTTTTTATCATATAAAGATGTAATATTATAGTTTTCATCAAAACTTACTTTAAAACATTTGTTTTCAAACTCTCTGTCTAAGCTCATAGTCTGGTTAGAAACCATCGGAGTTTCAGTTATTATGCTATATGCCTTATAGCCCTTAGAAGGAACTTTTTCTGCAAAGAATACAAACTTCTTGCCATTATCTATTATCTGTATATCAACATTTTTTCCATCTAAATCCTGAAGCCCTTGAACCTTTGTTCCTTCTTTTATAATAACTTCTACAATATCATCTCTGTCATAGGATAAAGTATTAAACACAACAACAGACTTCTCATTTAAGTTAATCTTTGAAGCAATTTTTCTCAAAGAACTATCAATTAATTCTTGTCCCAGTTCTATAGCTTCTTCATACTGCTCATGAGATTCATCATAGACCTGCTTTATTGATGAACCCGGTATAATATCGTGAAATTGATTTATAAGAACTTTCTTCCATCCCTTTTTAAGTTCTTTCTCTGGATAAGCTTCTCCTAACATCATGTTTAAGGTTGATAGCATTTCAGCATCCTCATACAAAACTTCAGTTTTCCTATTGTATCTTTTGTTCTTACCCATAGAGGTATAAGTTCCCCTATGATACTCCAGGTATAGCTCGCCCACCCAAGTTGGAATTTCTTCCTTTGCTATTGTTTTTTCATACAGTCTGTCAAAAAACTCTGTTTCAAAGCCTATTTCTACTCTTGGACATCCCGGAATACCGTATTTCAATCTTCTGGCATTTTCAAGCATTTCCTTTGTAGGTCCGCCGCCCCCATCTCCATAACCAAAGAGCATTAGAGTTTCTTCAGATATATCTTTGTTTTGATACCTTTTCCATGTTCCCATAGTCTGGTTTGCATTAATTATGCCTGTGTAGGTTGTCTTATTTTTTGATTCACTGAAGGTTACAGCTTCACCTTGTTTTTTATAATCGCTAGTTGTAACTAAATGAGTAAACACTTCACTCCCATCTATTCCACGCCACATGAAGGTATCATTAGGAATGGTATTAAATTGATTCCAATCCAGCTTCGTAGTCATGAAATACTTAATTCCACTTTTTAGAAGTATCTGAGGAAGCGCTGCGCTATAACCAAACACATCTGGAAGCCAAAGTGACTTGCTCTCTATTCCAAACTCATCCTTAAAAAATTTATGCCCTAATATTATTTGTCTTATAAGTGACTCTCCAGACGGTATGTTACAGTCTGCCTCTAGCCACATTGCTCCATCTATCTCCCAAGCTTTTTCTTTAACCTTCTTTTTGATTTCTTCATATAGCTGTGGTTCATTTTCTTTTATGTACTCGTATAGTTGAGGCTGGCTAGACATAAACTTATATTCTGTGTACTGCTTCATAAGGTTTAAAACCGTCGAAAAGCTTCTTACAGCTTTTTCTTTTGTTTGGCTAATTGTCCACAGCCAAGCAATATCTATATGTGTGTGCCCTATTGCTGTTACAACAGGACTGTTATAGTTAATATTAGAATAGAATTCCCTTTGCAGATAACTATTTGCTGCCTCTACAGACTTATAAAACTCGCAAGAATAAAGCTTCCTAAGATCAAGCATATCTATGGCTTTTCCAAGCTTAATTAAGATGCGATCCTTATTATCATCATTGTTTTCAAGCAGCTTAGCTACTGATAAAGGAACATTTAAATTATAGTAAATATCTTCTATTCTTCGATCTAATACAACCATAGCTGTGTGTATAGCTATTTTGCTATCAATAAGACCACTGTAGCCTAAGAATGCTATTGAATACTCTTTACCTGTCTCTGCGCATTCACTTAATAATACTTCACGGTGATTTACGTCGAGACCTTGAATAAGCTTCCCATCAACATAGAAAAGAAATTGTGGGTTTGTTGCATCCCAGAGACCTTCACGTCCTGTAGTAATTCTAAATACTACACTTTTCCCTTCAAATCTCCCAGGTATCTTAACAGTAGTTCTAAACCATTGATGCTTGTCATACCCACCCCACAAGCTTCCAGTTATATAATCATTCCAATTCTCATCCTTAAATTCTTTATGTTCTCCGCCTGCAAATTTTCCTTCACAAACCTTATACCTTGGAATTGGTTCTAAGTCTGGGTAGATTGCCATTTTTAAGTCCTTTACTATTCTTTCGATTCTTTCAATCTCAAACACCATAAAATATTGCCACGACCTTTCCGGTTAAATTTCTATTAAGCACTTCTAATCAAGCTGCATGCTAACTGCTATCAGCTATCAGATAGGTTGTTTTTTCTAAAAAGCTTGTATCAATATACAAGCTTTGTTCATAATGCACAAGTTATAATACCTTAATGACTTTCAAAGTACTTGAACATTAGCTATACTTTGAGGTCATTAAAGAGAAAACTTTATTGCAATTTCAACTAATTAGCTGACTTAACATCTCTATATATCATACTGATAATTTTATCATTAATTGCTTGTGCTTTTTTAACATTTCTTTTTCTTATATTTATAAATAAATCTTCGTGTAATGGTATAGTATCTGTAAAAGGATCCTTCATTCCTAAAGGGAACTCCCACAGCTTGTTTAGAAGTCCATCTATGGAATCTATTAACTGAATCATTATTCTATTGTGGCAGCTGTTATATATAGCCATATGGAACTGCCTATCTTCAACGTTTTGTTTTACGCCTCTATGGTATTTCTCCATTAATACTTTCAAGATTTTCTCAATTCCATCCAACTCTTCTTCTGTAGCATTTTGAATAACTAGATGTATTATTTCCTTTTCTAGTATTCTTCTGGCCTCTAAGAGCTCTAATATGGATTCTTTCTCTTTTCCAAACTCTATTTCGGCAGATATAGTATTTGAGGATCCATCCTTCACAAAAACGCCCTTACCATTAGCAACTTCCAAAACATTTTTTGCTTCTAAAGTTTTAATAGCCTCTCTAATTGAAGATCTGCTAACTCCCAAAATCTCAATTAATTCCGACTGAGAAGGAAGTCTATCCCCATTCTTTAAATTATTTTTTTCAATATATTGCTTTATAAATTCAATTATCTCTGATTGTAATGGCAATCTTTTAATTGTGCTCATATATACCTCACATGTGAACGATATCATATAACTATCAGCTATCTGATAGGTTAATATAATTATACACTATATAATTTATAAATCAATATGTTTTTAGGATATTATTTTTGTGGACAGCTTACCTTTAGCGTTAAAATTTCGAAGGGCTTGAATGATAATTCATTACTTACTCTATTAAATACATCATTCTCTATAGCTTTCTCCATTAAATTAACGAGCTGTACATTCTCAATTCTATATCCAAACTTCAGTTTTGCTTTTTCACTGCTGCCACTGCATTCATACAGCCTTACAATAATATCATCACTATATTCTGCCTTTTTTATGGATTCAACAATTATGTTTTCACTATCAACTCTTATGAAGGCTTCCTTCCTGCCAGTAATGTAACTATCACAGCTAAATTCAATGGTTTTTAATGGCAGATTCAATTCATACGCTTTTCTATTAACCTGTCCTTTGATACAATCGCCATTATGAGGATATAGTGAATAAGTAAATTCATGAGCCCCTTTATCTGCTTCAATACCTGGCATATTAGTACTTCTTAAGAGATTTAAATCCATTATATTTTCTTTAACTCTATGACCATATTTGCAGTCATTTAATAATGCAGCTCCATAATCTCTTTGAGATAAATCAACATATTTATGAGCACATATTTCATACTTTGCCATATCCCAGCTTGTGTTGTCGTGATTAGAGCGTTTTATAGTTCCAAACTGAATATCACAACTTACCTCATTAGTATATACATTGATTGGAAAAGAGGTTCTAAGCATTTTATTGCTCTCATGCCAGTCAACCTTTGTGCAAAAATCAATTCTCCTGCTGCCTTCAGTTAATATAATCTGCTGCTCAACAGTTGATAAATTATATTTATAAATTTGTTTAACAATTGCCTTTGGGCCATCAGTCATACTTTCAGAATACTGTAATTTAAAGCTCTCCTGAGGTATATCATAGCAAGCTGGTGAAAAATCCCACGCATTTCCATAAGGCTCTTCATATACAGTAAGCACATTTGCCTTAAAATTTGTATCCAAAACTTCTCTTGAAAATTCTTTATCAAATACAGATTCGAGGGAGCCATCTTCGTTAAACCTTACCTTCAGTAAATTGTTTTCTATAAAGTTATTTTCTGAACTAACTCCAAAAGAATCAGTATTGCATTTGCTGCACATCACAGATATTTCACTCATAGCTGGTACTTTGGCCTTAATCCAGTTTCCATTTATATTAATCCATTCTTCTCTATCCCAGGATAGCGAGTTAATTACTGCAAAAGCTTTAGCTTCTTTGGAGGTTTTATTTGTTAACAAAGCATCAGAGGCGGCCTCATCTATGCGGCATGAACTCTCAAGTAAAGCTCTATAGGTATCCTTGGTTAGCTCTTCTGTTAGCTTAAGCAAATATTCATACCTTTCAATTGATTCATCATATACTCTTTTTATGGATGATCCCGGCAATATATCATGGAACTGGTATAGCAGTATTTCCTTCCATATACCCTCGATTTCTAGCTGAGGATATAACCTTACACCTTCTATTTGTGCTAGTACAGATGCATACTCCAATTCCCTAAGGGCAAATTCCATTCTTCTATTGAATTTTTTATTTTTAGCTTGTGTAGTGTAAGTCCCCTGATGTTTTTCCAAATATAATTCTCCCCACCAGACCTTGTAATTTGATATGTTTTTCTCAATCCTTTTGAAAAACTCTAATGAGGGCTCTTGCTTAAGAGGTACTAATCCATTTAAGTTCTTTTCTCGTTTTAGCCTCTCAAGATGTTCTTCTCCTGGCCCTCCGCCTCCATCTCCTATTCCAAAGAGCATTAAACAGTCCTCAGAAACTCCCTTATCTTTAAAATTTCTCTCTGCTTCTTTTATAGCCCTTGGAGCAGCTGAGCTGTTGTAAGTTCCTTCCGGAGGCATATGTGCTAGTATCCTGCTTCCATCTATCCCTTCCCACATGAAAGTGTGATGCGGAAATTGGTTGTATTCGTTCCAAGATAGTTTTATTGTCATAAAATAATCTATATCAGATTTTTTTAGAATTTGCGGAAGGGCAGCACTATATCCAAATACATCTGGAAGCCATAATATCTTCATTTCCTTATTAAATTCTTCTTTAAAAAACTTCTTCCCATAAAGAACTTGACGAACTAAAGCCTCTCCACCTGAAACATTTGTATCAGGCTCAACCCACATACCGCCTTGAGCTTCCCAGCGTCCTTCTTCTATACGCATCTTTATCTTATCATAAAGCTTAGGGTATCGTTCTTTAATCCATGCATAGAGCTGAGGCTGACTTGCTCCGAATACGTATTCAGGATATCTCTCCATATTTGACAAGACTGTTGAAAATGTACGGGCTCCCTTTCTTATGGTTTCCCTTATGGGCCAAAGCCAAGCTAAGTCAATGTGAGCATGTCCTATAGCACTTATCTTTAAAGCTTCATCTCCGCAATTTCTATTAAGCTCTACAGAAAGAATTTCTCTTGCTTTTTTAGCCTCTTCTTCATCATAGTTTATCATAACCTTAAAAGCGGAAAACAAAGCAGATAAAATTCTCTGATATCTTGGGGAATCCTCTGAAAGTTGCTCCATCAGTTCTTGAAGCACTTCTATATCGTAGTACAGCTGATGCATTTCTTCATTCAAAATTGCAATATGGGCTTCTTTTATTTTTCCGCTATCTCTATAATATCCAAAAAGATCATTACACCCAGCATCTGCCCATATATCAATTTTCTCACCCCCATGGGCTTCATTTAAAAAATGAATCACTCTCTTACCAGGTTTTCCAAGAGTTAAATCAAATTCAGAGCTAACATTAGTTAGCCCCTGTATGGGACAACCATCTTCATCAAATATGCATGCCTCCCCACTTAAGTCTATCAATAATACAATTTTTTTATGAGCTGCAGATTTTGGTACAACTCCAGTAAATTTAAACCATGCACAATCCCAAAGTTTTCCCCAGCTATCTTCTAAATTTAGCGAAATATACTTACCTTTTGTTCTTTCTTTAAAATGAATTGGTTCTTCTGTAACCCATGCATCAATACTCAGCAAGGCAATTTTGTTATATATTTTTTCTTCTACCCTTGCCTTGAACACACTAATGCTTTGTTTGTATGAGCTAGTAAAATACGGCATCTTTTCCTCCTTTTTAATTAGCAGCTTTGCTGTTATTATGGCATTTAGTAATTTTACTTAATTGTATAAATCTGCTAGCACAATGTCAACATTAACTCTTCAGGCATTGTTTTCAAAAATATATATTCTTTTAAATATATGAATAAATAAATATAAGAATATGTAGTATTCATGCAGGTTCCGATGCTTTCAAACCAATACCTTCTGCTTATCTATCCTATACAGATAATATAAAAATAAAAAATACAGCTGACTGTCTTAATAAGACCTATCACCTGTACATTTTCATTTTTTATCTTCTTTCAATCTAAAGCATACATATGCTCCTGCTTTAATACTCCATTATCCATAGATAAAATTCTATCTGCAACCATTGTTGCAAAATTCATATCATGAGTTATGATTAAAACTGTCATATTCTTTTCCAGGCTAACCTTTTTAATTAGGTTTGCAACCTCTCCCGTCATGCTTGGGTCTAGGGCAGAGGTTGGCTCGTCAAAGCATATAAGCTTTGGCTCCATAGCAAGAGCCCTTCCAATACCTACTCTCTGTTTTTGTCCTCCTGAAAGCTCACATGGATAATTAAGCTGCTTATCATCAAGACCTAAATAGCTTAAAATTTCTACTGCTCTATCCTTTGCTTTGTCTCCTGCCATACCTAACACAACTCTTGGAGCCTCAGCTATATTTTCTAAAGCATTCATGTGAGGAAACAGATTAAAGTTTTGAAATACAAGACCAACCTCCTTCCTTATTTGTGCTTCGTTGCTCTTTTTAGCCAGCTTTCCATCCTTAAACAAGAATGCTCCATTTATTTCTACTGAACCCTTATCAGGAGTGGTTAATCCACCTACACATCTAAGAAGAGTTGTTTTACCACCGCCTGAAGGTCCAACTATAACAGTGATTTCTCCCTCCTTAAGCTCAAGGTCAACTCCCTTTAATACTTTGTTTTTATCAAAGCTTTTTTCTAAACCTTCTACTTTAAGCATAGTGTCCTTCCCCCTACTGATAATAACTATATCTTTTTTCTAGTCTCTTAAACATCTGTGTAAATAATCCTATTAAGAGCAAATAAATAATTCCTACCAAGAATAATGGTACTAAGGAAGCTTCTTTATTTGAAGCTATCTTCCCAACCTTCAAAAGCTCATCTAGTCCTACTACATAAACCAAAGCTGTATCTTTAACAAGAGTAATAACTTCATTAGCGACTGCAGGCAGTATTCTTTTAATAGACTGAGGAAGTACTATTCTAAAAAATATATATTTTTGCGGGAAGCCAAGAACCTTTCCTGCTTCATATTGACCTTCATCAATAGACGCTATTCCGGCTCTAAAAATTTCTGCAAAGTAAGCGCCATAGTTAAGCACGAAGGCTGCTATTGCTGCCGGAAACCTGTCAAAGGTTATACCTATAACAGGAAGTCCAAAGAATATAAATACAATTTGAAGCAAAAGAGGAGTTCCTCTCATAACAAGCACGTAAAAACCTGTTGCCTTGCTAATTATTTTGTTTTTAGAAAGCCTTCCTAGTGATATTATTACTCCAAGCGGTATTGAGAGTATTAAAGTTAGCGCAAATACCTGTAGGGTTACCTTAAGTCCTTCAAGCACCTGAGGCAATAAGTTAGTTATGCCGTTCATAGAATCCTCCTGTAGAAGCTTATTTAACTATATCTTCTCCAAACCATTTTTCAGAGATTTTCTTTGCTGTACCATCCTTTTTCATATCGCTAAAAGCTTGATTAATTTTATTAAGTAAAGCTGTATCTGATTTTCTTACTCCAACTCCATAGGCTTCGCTTCCAAAGTCATCTTTTAGCACTTTGTATTTTTCTTTACCTTTTGCATTTATATAATATCTTGCGAGTATTTCATCAGCTACAACTGCATCAATTCTTTTTGCTTCTAAATCCATTAAGGCATCGTTATTTGTTTCAAAGGTATATACCTTTCCATCCTTAAAGCTTTTTAAAACATCAGCTTCTTTATTTATTGCATCTACTGCACTTGATTGGTTTTGAGCTCCAACCTTTTTACCTTTTAAATCAGTCTTGCTGTCTATATTTGATTCTGCTATGGTTATTATAACTTGTCTATTATCTAAATAAGGCTTAGTAAAGCTTACCTTTTCTTCTCTTTCCTTTGTTATAGAGTAGCCGTTCCAAATAAAATCTATCTTGCCCGAATTAAGCTCCGACTCTTTCATTGACCAATCTATGGGTTGGAAAGTTATTTCTTTACCTATTTTCTTTGAAACTTCTTTTGCAAGATCAATATCAAAGCCAACAACATCTCCCTTATCATCTTTAAAGCCCATTGGAACGAAAGTATCATCAAACCCAAGCACAAGCTTATCCTTTGCCATTACGTCCTTTGTCTTGCTACTGCAGCCTGCTGCACCAAAAGCTGTCACTGATATGATTCCTAATGCTACTATTGCTTTAAATATTTTATTCATTATTCATTCCCCCTGTTAATTTCTTTTACATCATTACTTTATCATGATGAAGTAATAAAGTCAATATATTAATTGCTTTTTAAAAAGAAAAAAACAGAGGCTTACCCTCTGTTCTTAATTATTCTTTATAGTTATGTTCCCTGATACAGTATTAAGGGAAATATCATTCTTTCCACCGCCTACAGTTCCTTCCGCTCCTCTTCCTTCTAACGTTACAGGAAAATCACACTTTATTTTTCCTGATACTGTTCTTAGTTTAAAATTAAACTCTGAATCTTTAGAAATACTTATATCAATATCTCCAGATACTAAATTTATAGCAAGGTCACTTTTTAAGGCAGCATCTTTCCTATAAGTAACATTCCCAGAAGCCGTATTTACATCAAAATCTCCTCTGCAATTCTCTATATTTATATCTCCTGAAGCAGTGTTTATATCACCGTATCCTCCGAAATTATTAATATAGACATCACCGGAAGCTGAATTTAATTTCGACTGCCCCTCATACTTTTTAGGCATGTATATATCCAGCTTTGCCCTTCCCTTATAAGATATACTATTAAGCCCACTTCTTAGCTTCTCTGCTAATACAAGTGATGAACCAGTCTCATCTATATCAATATACGGTCCAAGACTATTCCTAGTTGATGCAATTGTTACATCTCCATAGTAATGAAATCTTAACTCCTTTTCATTTGTAACTATCACTTTAATATCCGCGCCAACAGTACTCACAGTTATGCTCTTAAATGCTTCTGCACTAAATTTATCTTCCTGATTTATATTGTACTTATGGTTAGACCATCCCCTAGGTGTTATAGCACAGGCTGAAACCACTACCATCATTACAATCATAACTATTGTCAAAGCTATTTTCCTTAACTCTTCGTTAATGATTCGTTGTTTCATTATATCCTCCTTGCAGGTATTAATATTTTCCTACAGCAATATTTTATTATATGCTTGTAAGATAACCTTTGTGCAAGGTATTGCAGTAAGCTAAATAAGCTTATAGACTAATACTTCAAAAATGTTACTATAAACCGTGTTCCCACTCCTATTTTGCTTTGAACCTCTATCACTCCATTATGTGCTTCAATTATAGCTTTTGCCAAAGCTAGCCCGATACCAACTGAATCCGTCTTCCTTGAAGTCTTTGCTTTATAAAATCTTTTAAAAATATGAGGTAAATCCTCCTCGTTTATACCTTCTCCACTATCTTCAATTATCAGTCTTCTATAAATTGGGTTTTCTATTATTTCTATATGAACCTTCCCGCCTGAAGATGTGTGCTCTACACCATTTTTTATGATATTTATAAAAGCCTCTTCTAGCCATAACCTGTCATGCTGAAAAGCTATGTCAGCCTTCTCTTCAATACTTATTTCTATGTTGTTTTCCAGCGCCTTACTCTCTAATGCTTCTACAGACTCTTTAAGAGTTTCGTTAAGGGATTGGTTTTCTTTATGAAGCTCTATAGCTTTAGCGTCAAGCTTTGCAAGCTTTAACATGCTCTGTATAAGCCATTGCATTCTGTTAAGCTGATTTTGGTTGTTAAGCAAAAAGGTTTCATTTTGTTCCCTAGATAGTTCTTTGCTCAGCATTATATCGTTATACAAAATCATTGACGATAGCGGGGTCTTAAGCTGATGAGATATATCAGATAAAAGGTCAACTAAAAACTGTTTTTCATTTCTAAGCTGGCTTAAATTATTTCTTATAACCTCCTTCATGGAATTAAAGGAAACAGCAAGCTTTGAAACATCCCCTTCTTTATTTTCATTTATGCTTATATCATATTCTCCATCAATTACACGCCTTGCCCCTAGGGTTAGCTTTCTTATCCTTTCATAGAAGTAGCCAAGCTGAGAGTAGTTAAACATAAATAATGCTGCAGCCATTGCAAAGTAAATAACCATAACAGTTTGAGTATTTCTTGCAGCCGTTTTATTTACGTAAGGAAAAAGCTCGCTTTCAAGGTCTTTGCTTAAGCCATATTGGCTTAACACTGTCTTTCCTTTTAATGCTTCCTCCTCTGATATTTCCTTAGAGATAAGAGGCATAATCTCCTTTTCTAACTCCGGATGCTTTTCAATAATTCTAGTGGCAACAGCACCTAAGCTTTTAATATAGTCTTCTTTCAAGCTGTCATTATGAAGCTTTAAAACCGAAACCTGTATTACTAAAAAAATACTCAATAACCCAAAAAGAATACCTGAGCTGATTTTAAGCTCAGGATTTGTAAAGTATCTCTTCATTACTAATTCACATCCTTGTTCCACTTATAGCCTAGTCCTCTTTGAGTAACTATATACTCTGGCTCTCTAGGATTGTCTTCAAGCTTCTCCCTTAGCCTTTTAATATAAACAGAAAGAGTATTTTCATCGAAGAAAACCTGATCACCCTCTGTAATCTCTTTTAGTATTTCTTCTCTCTTAATTAGTACATGAGGCTTTCGCATAAATGCCAGCAAAAGCTTATATTCCTGAGCTGTAAGAGTAATGCTTTCACCCTTTTTCTTAACTAAAGCTGCCCCAGTATCTACCTCTATATAACCGCTTTCAAGCTTTGATTCTGGTGCTGAACTCACCAAGCTTCTTCTAAGCAGAGCTTTTATTCGCGACAAAAGCTCCCTCACTCTAAAAGGCTTAGTTATATAATCATCCCCGCCAATTTCAAGCCCTAAAACCACATTAACCTCATCATCAAGTGCTGTTAGA
Source organism: Clostridium swellfunianum (assembly GCF_023656515.1). Lineage (NCBI taxonomy): Bacteria > Bacillati > Bacillota > Clostridia > Eubacteriales > Clostridiaceae > Clostridium > Clostridium swellfunianum. Next base: position 1,075,006 of record NZ_JAMOFV010000006.1, on the reverse strand, counting down.
AATATTACGGGCACATTGCTTTTAGACCTAACATATTTACACAAATCATATCCGCTGCCATCAGGTAAATTTATATCTAATATAATAAGGTCAAACTTACTATCCTCAAACTGTCTTTTTCCCTGCTCAATACTTTCTGCTGTAGCCACTTCATAGCCTTCATCCTTTAGAGCGAACTCTATTCCAAGAGCTAACGACTTGTCATCTTCAACTAACAATAATTTATTCATCACATCAACCTACTCATTTTTTACTTGTATTTACTGCTATTTAGTTACAATTATACACTACTTTCTTAAATGCTATCCATAACTAAATTGAAACTCCGCAATTAGTAAAGTCCTTTTTATGCTGACAGGTTCCTTCATTAATCAATTCCTTTGAAAAAAACATCAATAATATACATATATATAAAGTTTCTAACACATATTTAAATCTATTCATTTTAAACTCTACCCCCTAATTCTTAGTATACTTAAATTATATAAGCCCTCGCCTTCAAACTCCATGTCTGCAGGCTTACAGAAAAAAGACTTATCTTACAGCTTAGTAAGATAAGTCTATCAAAGTAATATTATAATTATTTAAGTTTTTCCTTAAGTAAATCTTAATTTATTCCTCTCTAATAGCCTCAATCAGATTTTCCTTTTTAATTCTTGAAAGTGGAGTTAAAACTGAAAGATATCCAATTATAAGGGCTGCTGCTCCTGCTATAGCCATGGCATCCCAAGGTATTGGCCACCCAAGCTCTCTAACGTCATTCATACTTCTAAACAAAACGTAAGATAATCCACAGCCGAGGATAGAACCATACACAGTACCCACAATTCCATACAGAATACCTTCTAAAACTATCATTTTTCTTAAGCCTTTTTGTGTCATACCTATGGATTTTAGTGCTGAAAATTCTCTTTTTCTTAGAATGATGTTGGTGGTAATGGTGTTTATAATATTTACACTTCCTATTAAGGAGACTACAATTACAAAGCCATACATCAATATTTTCACCATAAGTACTGTTGTTTTCTCTCTTCTATTAGAGTCAATATTGTTTATAAGGCTTAAGGATGGATTTTGCTTTAACACTGCTTCTATTTCTGTCTTTGCCATATCCTCCTGCTTTAAATCTTTTATAGATATATTTAAATTAATAGGTTCTACCTTCTCATTTCCAGTCAAGCTTTTAGCAACTTCTTCAGTACCTATAAGCTTTATACCCCTTTCCCCTCCTCTAAAGTTGAAAGGCTCTTCCTCTAATATAGCCATAATCTTGGCTTTTTTAAGCTTTCCTTTACCAAACTCAACAGGCTTCGCATCCCCTTCCAAAGGTGGATTATATTGAAGATATACTTCATCCCCAACCTTTAGGTTTGCTACTGGTCCAAAATAGTCCTTCTTAGTATCCATATTTCTGATTCTATTTTTATTTATAAGAATTACTCCGTCTTCTTTATTCATCTTTTCAAGATTGATGCTTCCAGACTGAACATACTTCTTTGCAGTTTCTAGCGCTAAAGCGTCATAAGTTACTATTGATGCATTTATTAAGGTTTTCTCATTGCCTTCCACAGTAGTCTTTCCATAAACATCTTTAATATTTTGAACTTCTTTTACTTCGCTGCCTTTATCTATAGCCCCACCAAAATAATAGGTCTCATATATTTCATAAACCTCTTTTACTGTTTTTAATCCTCTTAAATCCTTTATTATCTTATCCTCAATAGCTAGGTTTTTCTCTGTAGCTTGACCATCCCTTATTACAGAAAAATGCATATCCTTTGATTCATTTATTCCACTAGTCACTGTGAAAGCCATGTCCATAAAGGATTTAAACACAATAAATAAAAGCACGCTTATAACAATTGAAAAAACTGTTATTCTATATCTCTTTCTGCTTCTTTTTATATTCTTAGCAGCCATTGCTCCTTCAAAGCCAAATACTTTTTGAGCAAGCATATTTTTTCCCTTTTTTATCTTTTCTTTAGTTATAGCATTTCTACTGCTTATAGCTACAAGCGGAGAGATTTTTCCAGCAAAGAAGGCTGGCATTAAAGCAGAAATATATATTGCCGCAATCCCTACACCAGCACTAATAGCCAGCACCCCAAGATCCATTGAAGCCTTCATTGGCAATACTGATTCCCCACCAATTATCTTAAAGGTAAACCCTATTGTATATATAGCAATTACACCAAATAAAAGTCCTATTGGAATACCTATGACAGCTAAAAGTGTAGCTTCTCTAAATACAATTTTTCTAATTTGCTTTGGAGTTGTTCCCACAGCTCTTAAAAGTCCAAACTGTTTAATTCTTTCAACAACGCTTATCTGGAAGGAGTTGTATATTACTGCAATTGTGCAAATAACTACTATTGCAACTATTATACCCACTGTTACAAATAAGCCCATTAAGGCATCTCCGCCTTCTCCTGCACCCAAAACTGAAGTCAGATAGATGTTTTCTTGTACATCCTCCTTAGGAGCAAGGCTCTTTAGTTCCTTTAGCGCCTTATTCAAATTGGTTTTAGAGCTTATTTCCACTAAAAGCATTGACTTATCTTTATTGATTTCCTTGCTCTTGGTCAAAATAACAGCCTTATTTTCAATCTGATTTTCTATGGTGTTTTCCAGTATACCAACAAGAGTATATTCTTTATTATTAAGCTTAATCTTGCTTCCTAATTTCGCATCCTTGTCTATATATCTTAAAGACCACTGTTCTACTGCTGCCTCAGTTTCATTTTCAGGAAGCCTGCCCTCCTTCGCTTTATAAGGAAGAAATTCTAAAGCTTTATCTGTAGCTAAAACCTCTCCTATAGTCAGCTTATCGTCTACTTTTACTTCCTGTCCTAAACTGTAAAGACCATATTTAGATACCTTAGGATTGCCCGTTATCTTTGCATAAAGATTATCATTAACATTTCTAAACACTAAATGAAAAGAACCATATCTATCTTTATATTCTTGTATTTGTGCTATCTGAATACCTTTAAAAAATAAACCTATAGAAGATATAAGCGCAACAGAAAGCACTATACCAATAATCGTAAGTATACTTCTCTTTTTATTTGACTTGAGATATCTGCCAGTAAGTTGTTTATAGCTTTGTATCATTTCACTTCACCCTCTTTAGTTAGCAATTTTTAAGTATTTATCAGAAACTATTTCTCCATCTTCAATAGTAATAACTCTATCTGCCATGGAAGCTATGTTTACATCGTGTGTTATAAGAATTAAGGTTTGATTGTACTTTCTTGCTGTAAACTTTAAAAGTTCAATAACTTCTTTAGAATTTTTGCTATCAAGATTGCCTGTAGGTTCATCTGCTAGTATTATTGAAGGCTTATTTAAAAGAGCTCTTCCAATAGATACTCTTTGCTGTTGACCACCGGAAAGCTCAGAAGGTAAATGTCCTTTTCTTTCTGTAAGTCCTAATATCTCAATAATCTCATTTAAATACTTTTTATCTACCTTTTCGTTGTCTAATAATGCTGGAAGCGCTATATTTTCTTCAAGATCTAAAACAGGAATCAGGTTAAAGAACTGAAATATAAAGCCTATTTTTCTTCTTCTAAAGATAGCCAGCTTTTCTTCTTTATAATCGTAAATACTTTCTCCATCGATAACAACTTTTCCTGATGTAGGTCTATCAAGCCCGCCTAGTAAATGTAAAAGAGTACTTTTACCTGAGCCGGAAGCCCCTACTATTGCAACAAACTCGCCTTTATTAACAGATAAATTCACACCCTTAAGGGCTTCTACCTTGTTATCTCCCTTGCCATAAGTTTTATTTAAGTTTTCAACTCTTAATATTTCCATTAATATCGCTCCTTCAACTTTAATCATTATGGTTTAATTATATCCACAGAGCAATAATTACTCCATGTCTGCTATCTTACAAATAAATAGGCCGTCTTACAAATTTGTAAGACAGCCTATATAACGCAAGTATTTATCTACATATTCTTATATTCTTATGTTCTTTTATTCTTATGTTTTTATATTTATATATTCCTATATTCTTATATTTATCTATTTATCAGTCTTAACCATCTCTAAATTTTGATAAGTAATACACATAGGAGTCTTAAACAGAGGACATTCAATTATCACAGAGTTTATATCAAACACATCTTTTATAAGTTTCTCTGTCACAACTTCGCTAGGAGCTCCTTCCGCATAAACCCTGCCATCTTTAATTGCAATAATATTGTCTGCATATCTGGCAGCCAAGTTTATATCATGCAGAACGATAACTATAGTTCTCTGCTCGTATTTGTTTAAGTCCTTAAGCAAATCTAAAACCTCGATTTTATATTTTATATCAAGGTGGTTTGTAGGCTCATCAAGTAAGATTATATCCGTCTGCTGAGCAAGTGTCATTGCTATCCACACTCTCTGTCTTTGCCCCCCGGATAAATCTGATATTTTTTTGTGCTTTATATCAGTAAGTCCGGTTTTCTCAAGAGCATAATCAACTACCTTTTCATCCTCCTTGCTCCACTGGCTAAACCATTTTTGATAAGGGTACCTCCCCTGTTTTACTAAATTAAACACCGTTAAATCATCTGGAGCAGAAGGAGTTTGAGTAAGTATGGCAAGCTCCTTTGCAATATCCTTCGAGGATTTTTCAAAAACGCTTAAATCATCAAGCATAACCTTCCCTGACATAGGCTTTAAAAGCCTTGCCATAGTCTTTAGCAGGGTTGATTTGCCGCAGCCATTGCTTCCAACTAATATTGTTATTTTATTCTTAGGTATTTTCAAATTTATATCTTTAAGTACTATATAATCCCCGTAGCCTAAAGTTAAATTGTTTGCTGATAAAGTACTCACTTATACCCTCACACCCTTTCGCTGACTTTTCAATAATAAATATATAAAAAACGGTGCCCCGATTCCTGCGGTGAATATTCCAACTGGCAAATCCAGCGGAAAGAACAAGGTCCTAGCGGCTGTATCCGATAAAACTACAATAATTCCTCCAATTAGAGTTGAAATAGGTACGATGTTTTCAAAAGAGGAATTTGTAAGCTTTCTGCTTATATGAGGTGCAATTAGTCCAACGAAGCCTATGCCTCCTCCAACTGCAACCGCGCCTGCCGCCATAGCTGCACTAAGCACCATTAATATAAATCTGTTCCTTTCAACTGCTCCTCCAAGTCCAGTAGCTATTCCATCTTCAAGGTTTTGAAGATTAAGTTCTCTAATAAAAATCATAATTAGTATAAATAAAACTGTAAACCAGCTTGCTATTAGCTTTACATGAGTCCAGTTAGTTCCATATACCGTGCCGGTTATCCAGAGCTGAGCTTCTTTAATAAAAACCACAGGACCGTTTATTATAAGTACAGAGGTTAATGCCTTAGCCGCCCCCGAGATTGCAATACCTATAAGTATAAGCCTAAAGGGTGTAACTCCTTTTTTATAGGCAAGCATATATACTAAAACTACCGCAATGAGCGCTCCTGCAAAAGCAAACACAGGCATATAAAATATGCTTGTAGTTAAAGAGTTGTTTTTAGGGTCAGTAAAAATTGTTAAAAATATCAACGCTCCAACTGAACCGCTATCGGTAATTCCAATAATGTTTGGAGCCGCTAAAGGATTTTTTACAACTCCTTGAAGCACTGCACCGGATAATCCAAGCGATGTACCAACAAAAAACGCTGCCAAGGTTCTTGGAAGTCTCAAAGTATTTATTATAAGCTTATCTCCACCACTTCCTATGCCAAGCACTGCCTTAGCCACTCTATCAAAAGAAATAAATTTTTGTCCTACACTTAAGCTTAAGATAATAGACAGTATGGTTATCAGTATAGTTATAACCAAAATCATCAAGCTTTTTTTCTCGTATATGATAGAAAACTTTCCTCTTCTAAAAATCAAAAACTTCTTCATTATTTATTTTCCGCCTTTCTAGCTATATAGATAAAAAACGGAGTTCCTATAATAGCTGTAAGTGCTCCTACAGGTATATCCTTTGGATAAGCTATGAACCTTGAGCCAATGTCGGCAAGCAGTAGAAATATTGAGCCAAGCACCAAACTGTAAGGTATTGCCCACTTAAATTCAGAGCCTACCAAGGCACGAGTTAAGTGAGGAATTATAAGTCCTACAAGGGATATTGGTCCTGCAACAGCTACAGAAGCACCTGCTAAAATTACTGTAAGTAAAATCATTTGTATTTTTAAAAGCTCTGTATTCACTCCAAGACCCTTTGCAATCTCCTCACCCAAAGAAAATATGTTAAGCTTACCCGCCATTAAAAAGGCAAGTATCCATGCAAGGATTAAATAAGGAACAATATAAAGAAGTACATTCATGCTTCTTCCTTCTACAGAGCCTGTCATCCAAAACATAATCTCTTCCATAGTTTTTTGGTCCTTAAATAAAACTACTTGAGTGAAGGATAAAAAGAAGGCTGCTACTGCTGAACCAGAAAGAGTTAAGTCAAAGGTTTGAATTGAGCCCTTAAGTCCTCCTGCTAAAGCATAAACCAATACTACAGCTAAAGCTGCTCCTACAAAGGAAAGCCCCATTAGGTACCCTTGGGTAAGGCTTGGAAATATGCTGTAGCCAAGTACCATAAAGAACGCTGCTCCAGAATTAACTCCAAGCAGCCCTGGAGATGCCATGGGGTTTTTAGTAAGGGTCTGCATCAAAACTCCTGATACGCTTAAGCTTGCCCCAACAAAAAGAGCGGTAAGAGCTCTTGGCATTCTAGAAGTTTTAATAATAATGTGTTCCGTAATATTTTCATAAGCCTTGTATGTATTCATCAAATCAGTAAAGTTAGTCTTTATATAGCCTAGCAACAAGCTTCCCAAAAAACAAACAATAAGAACTAATATAAGTATAAAAAGAATTATTGCTTTTGCTCTGCTGCTTTCTAATGAGATTTTCTTGTATGTAACTTTAAACAACTAAAACATCCTCTCATTTTATTAGTTAATAATATTTTTTCCCCTGGTTAAACTACTTTATAAGTTCATTTAAATTATAATATTTTGTTAAACTTCCGTCAATGAGATAAATTTCTATTTGAAAACTATTTGCATTTATAAAAATCATATGTTATATTATTGCCATAGTAATTAAGAATTATATTTTAGAAAATTTTCAGGAGGTACACATGAAAGCAAAAAAAATTCTACATACCGTAGCAACTTTAGCATTAGCAGTCACCTTCACAGCTTGTAATGCACAGAAAAAGGAAGAAGCTGCTCCTAAGGTGACAAATACAGAAACAAGAACTATTGAACACGCAATGGGAAAAACAGATATTAAAGGAACTCCTAAGAAAATAGTAATACTTACAAATGAAGGCACAGAAGCCCTTCTTGCTCTTGATGTCAAACCAGTGGGAGCAGCAAAATCCTGGACAGGAAACCCTTGGTATAAGCATATTGAAAAAGAAATGGAAGGCGTTAAGAATGTAGGTGATGAAAGTCAAATTAACATAGAAGCTGTTGCAGCTTTAAACCCAGATTTAATAATTGGAAACAAGATGAGACACGAAAAAATATACGATCAGCTTTCAAAAATTGCACCAACAGTTTACTCAAATACTCTAAGAGGCGAATGGAAGCCAAACTTCGAGTTTTACGCAAAAGTTTTAAACAAGGAAGCTGAAGGAAAGGAAATCCTTAAGAAGTTTGATGACAGAGCTGCCAGCATTGCTAAGCTAGCAGGAGATAAGCTTAAGACAGAAATCTCTATAGTTCGCTTCATGCCAGGAAAAACAAGAATTTATCTTGGCGATACCTTCTCTGGAACAATTCTTAAGCAAATAGGCTTTGCAAGACCTGAAAATCAAAGAAGCAGCGAATTTACTATTGAAATCGGCAAAGAAAGACTTAAGGAAGCAGACGGTCAGGTTATGTTCTACTTCACCTATGAAACCGGAAATGGCGAAGGCTCTGCAAGAGAAAAGGAATGGCTAGAAGACCCAATGTTTAAAAACCTTAGCGCAGTTAAATCTGGCAAGGCTTACAGGGTTGACGACGCTATTTGGAACACAGCTGGAGGAGTTAAGGCTGCTAATTTAATGCTTGATGATATCGAAAAACTTTTAAAGGATAACAAGCTTTAAGCATATGGTATAAAATAAACACCATCAAAGAAGCATTTATTTGTATACTTCTTTGATGGTGCTTTATTTTTGTTATTAGTTAGGTAGAACATCCATCCCATCGCTGCTGGCAGTTATGATTTAGTTACTGTTTTGGCGCTGGTGGTGGTGTCTCTGGATTTGGCGCTGGTGGTGTTGTTGGGTCTGGTTTTGGTGTTGGATTAGGTGTCGGTGTTGGTGTTGGGTCTGGCTTTGGCGTCGGATTAGGTGTCGGTTCTGGGTTTGGGGTTGGTGTTGGTGTTGGATTAGGCGTCGGTGTTGGTGTAGGAGATGGAGTTGGATTTGGTGTCGGTGTTATATTGTTATCTGATTTCCTCTCTCCATTTTCCTTTGGCTCAACAATTACATCCACATTATATACCTTGCTGTTGTTTGCAACAGTAAGATTTTCCGGAACAGTATTATAAATAAATTTAAACAACTCTTTTGCATTATACTTTAACTCTGGAATTAATACAGACATTCCGCTTACTTTGGTGTCTTTAAAATGGTTATCAACAGGTATTCTAAAGCTTTCAGGAGTATAATTGTTCATTTTATAGACTGTATACACAAGCTTAAGCATTGAGTTAAACTCTATATTTGTTCTTATATAAGGAGATATTGTTGAATACAATTTAGGATAGCTGGTAACCTTTGTATCCTTTAGTTTTGCAAGCAACAGTGAAAGTACTCTTCTCTGTCTTTCGGTTCTTTCATAATCATTGTTTCCGACCTTTCTGATTCTGCTATAGGATAAAGCCTGCTGGCCATTTAACTTCTGAAGGCCAGGTCCTTGTAGCAAGGTTGAACTACTGCCATTCACCTCTTCAATATATTTATTTGTTTCATTAACTTCATAATCCTTTATATCAACTTCTATTCCATCCATTATATCAATTAAGTCCTGAAAACCCTTAAAATCAATAGCAGCATACTTATCGATTGAAAGTCCGAAGTTATATTTTATAGTTTTTTTCAAAAGCTCAATACCACCTAATTCAAAGGCTGCGTTTATTTTTCTATAGCCTCTGCCTGGAATTTCTACGTACATATCTCTCATAAGAGAAGCAAGCTTTACTTTATTATTTATAGGATCTACAGTTGCAATAATCATTGAATCTGTTCTTGCATCCTCAAATTCTCCCCTTGTATCTACCCCTACCAAAAGTATATTCACTATGTCTTCTTCCATACCGTAGTCTATCTCTTCTATCTCTTGCACTTCTTTAGGAATCTCGACTTCATCTGGTACCTTTGGAGGTTCTGTAATTACGATATTGCTGTAGGATTGTCTTGCATAAAAATATGCTCCTAATATTGAGCTTGCTACTACAACTGCAGCAGATATGGAAGCAATAATTATTTTTTTCTTTTTAGAAAGTTCTTTTATTTTCCACATAATCCCATGCCTTCCCCATATAAATAATAATATTTCCTATAATTGTAACATAAATAAGCCATAATCTAAAGGTTATATTTTCACAATATTCTTATCTTATGAAAATTTATTTTAAAAGCTATGATATGGGCTTGTTATTCTTTATAGCCTTATCTATAAGCTCAGTTAATGCTATAATCCCCTTTGGTTTTAAATGTACACTGTCCTCTGCAAAATATTCAGGATGATTAATTGCTTCAGAGTACCAATCAATTAAGGTTACATTTTCATATTCTTTAGCCTTTTTCTCTAGAGCTTTATTAACATTGCTTTCCCATTGACGCGGAACACGCACATTTACTAAATAAATATGTGCTTTTGAAAAAGCATTAAGCAAATCATCAATTTGTTGATTTGTAAAATAAGCATTAGTACCCAGTTCAATAATTACTGCTTTGTCAGGAGCATTGAATTTAGAGTAAGATGGTACTAGTTGTAATGCCTGATACACTTGTCTGCCAACCTTTCCGTCTATGGTGATACTACTATATTTGTTTTTTAATGCTGATGAAATGTCCAGCATGATAGAATCTCCAATAGCCAGCAATTCCTTATAGGGAGCAGTATCAGATACAGAATTAGCCGATTCACCCCTATCCTCAGAAAGCTTTTCTTCTTCGCATATTGTTTCAGTCGGCTCTGCTTCAGCCTTTTCTATTTGCTGCTTTCCCTTCAATACACTGGTCATAGTGGCTGTAACTATTAAAAATACTAATATAAGCACTATGACAGGAAATCTTTCAGCGGATATAAAATTCTTACATTTAAATTTATTGCCTAAACGAACTTTTTTAATCCCCTCTTTTAACCCATACTTTCGGAAAGGCTTTTCTATGTAATTATAGGAGAAGTTTGCGATAACAAGTGTAGCCGCTACTTGTATTACTACACGCAAATATGATGGATTTCCTATTTCATAAGCTGGGGTGCTTAAAACAATTACAGGATAGTGCCAGAGATAAATACCATAAGATCTTCTCCCAAGCCACAGCAAAGGCTTCCAGGAAAATAAACGACTCAAATAGCTGCCAGGATGAGAAACACAGGCTATAAGTAAGGCCGCATTTAAGCTAATTAAAAACATGCCACCTCTGTATAGAAAAGCGTTGAATTCATTCACAAAAATTATGCTAAAGCTAAAGATAGCTAAACAAAGTGTACTTGTGATATTCAGCACTAATTTTTTGTTCAAAGAAGCACCTTTTGAATAAAAATTATTTCTATAATTTCTTTTCAATGGATAAACCATAGCCAGCCAGCTTCCTATAAGCAGTTCAAAGGCACGTGTATCTGTGCCAAAATAAATACGGCTAGGATCATGTCCAGGCTTGTACAAAACTCCCATAAACGCAGCTGAGCATAAGGCCCCAATAAAAATCATATTGGCAAGCTTGCTTTTATCTTTAATAAGCTTAAAACCACCTACAATAACAATTGGCCATAAAAAATAAAATTGCTGTTCTATAGCTAATGACCATAAATTTTTTAAAGGCGATGGTGAAGCAAAGCTATCAAAATAGGACTGCTTATGAAAAATAAACCACCAATTGGTTACATGAAAAAAAGAAGCAGTTATATCTCCCATGAGTTTAGTCAATAACTTTCTATTAAATACAGCCGCCCATACAAAGATAGTTATTATCATTGCATAGGCTGCTGGCATCAACCTTCTTGCTCGTCCACGCCAAAATTCTTTAAAATTAAAGCTCCTATCCTTCTCTTGAGAATTAATAATTTTAGAGGTTATTAAGTATCCTGATATAACAAAAAATATATCTACACCCAAAAAACCTCCTCTTGCCCAGCTAAAGCTTAAATGATAGGCTACAACAGCTATTACAGCAAATGCCCTTAAACCATCTAATCCAGTTATGTATTCACTATTTTGCATCTTATTTATCATATGTATTTCCTCCTTTTAACTGGTACTTTAAAATATACAATTTATTAAGTAGTCCTCATAAAAATAAGACGAAATAAAGTGTATTAAAAGTTTCAAGGAAATTCTCTGTTTCGTAATTTATCATCATTTAATATATATTTTTAAAGATAAGCACAATAAAAGAACTCTGGCAATTGCCAGAGTCCTAGTGCATTTTTGTAGCTTTATTTAATATATTCATTGCCAACTAAAATATCTGAAATAATATCTGTTGGTATTGTAAACTCAACCACGCCCATATACCCTGGTGCAACCTCATATTTGTTGAAGGAGATTACTAGCTTTGATTCCGAATTAACATAAAAACTTTGATGTTCTAATATCTTTTCAAACGCATCTATTACCTCTTCGCCACCCTCATAACTAACCCAATAAATTTTATCCGGGTCAGACTTCATCTGCTGAATCATCTGCTTTTTAATGTTATCACTAATAATTTCTATATAGCTCTTATCTTTAAATAAGCTTGGCAGAGTTATTAAAACTTCCTTTTTCTTATCTATAGTATCGTATTTAAAGGTTGTGGAGGAAGATGCTGCGGTGTTTACAACATACCTGCCTACAGATAATATAGTCTCATTATCTGTCTTCACTTCATACCCGCTGTCGATACCTGTATGTCCATCACCCATTTTCTTTAGCTCTTCCATATCTTCAATGAATTCTTCATATAGCTTTTTATTTTCCTCAAGGTACTTCTCGTTAAGGCTCTTTTCTATTTCTTTATTATTCAAGCCTTGTATAGATGGAATTTTAATATTTGCGTTATGATTTTCTTCATTTATAATATACTCTCTAAAGGTCAAAACCTTTACTACATTTCCCATTACAGGTATCTTAGACAATGTTGCAGCAAATACAGGACTGGTGTTAATACCAATAGTAAGTGTGACTGCCAATGCAGCTATGGAAGCAGCTGCTGTGCTTGTTCTTCTAAATAAATATTTTTTCTTTTGGCTATATACTTCGCTGTCTTTAAAGGCTTTTTTAACTACAAAATCCAATTCTTTTGGAATAGGTATATCATCATACTCTTTTTTAAGCTGATGCAAGCTTTTATTTGACATGTTAAGCCTCCTCATAGTCGTTCATATCTATTCGCAGCAACCTAAGCGATTTATATAAACGGGTTTTTATTGTACTGATATTTTCATCTAGAATTTCTGCAATTTCCTCTATTTTTAAATCTTCAAAATACCTTAATATCACTATGGTGCGATGTCCCTCAGGCAAGTTTTCCAATGCTGATTGCAAATCAAAGTTTTCATACTCATCATTTGTTCCGGTATCTAGACTAGCTAAAACCTCGTCTTCAACAACAACTACCCTTCTTTGCTTGCGAAGGAAATCCAGAGAAGTATTTACAACAATTTTATAAAACCAAGTCTTTATATGTTCTATACCTTTCAGTGAATCAATATGTGAAATTGCCTTGTATATGGATTCTTGGATAATATCAAGGGCATCTTCAGCATTTTTCACATAGCTGTATGCTAGCCTGTAATATCTTTCCTTGTTTCTAACAACATAGTCTGCTAGCTGCTTTTCTAAACTGTCCTTATGCATTAGCAATAAACTCTCCTTTGCTTTAGATACGTATCTTAACTGCTTTACATTTAATAGACGCACATACATTAAAAAAAGTTTTAGTTATTTCAAAATATAATATTATCATTATTCTAACGAAATATAAATTTAGGTGTTATAATCATAATAAACAAAACCTACAGGAGAGATGCAAATGAAAAGAATAGACGAAAGAGATACGATGTTTGCAAGAATGAATTATTCAGAGGGCACGCCTCAGTACGAGGATTATTATAGAAGAAATCCTGACAAGAAGGATAGTGACGATGTCATAAGGTCGAAACCTAATCTTTGCAGCGAAGGAACAATGTCTTACGACCCTGTTAATTCTCCTATAGCTGAAGCAGCATTCATGTTTTTATCTGATATAAAACACCTTTCCGAGGGAGAGGTTAACCCAAACAAAGTAGAATTTTCACCTGAAGCTGCAACTAGAAGATTAAAGGGCTTAGCCCTGCAGTATGGCGCAAAGCTTGTTGGGATTACAAAACTTGAAGACTATCACTTTTACAGTCATCGAGGCCGTCATAATGAAAACTATGGAGAAAAGGTAACTAACACTCATAAATATGGAATAGTTTTTGCTGTTGAAATGAAAAAGGAAATGCTTAACCGAGCTCCCATGGTTTCTGAAATTATTGAAACCTCGAAGTGTTATGTTGATGCAGCTGTGATTGGAATGGTATTGTCATACTATTTAAGGCATATAGGCTATGAAGCAAGAAACCATATGGATGCAAATTATCTATTAATTGCTCCATTAGTGGCAAGAGATGCAGGTCTTGGTCAAATCGGAAGGAATGGTGTCCTTACTACTAAAGATTATGGCTCAAGAGTGAGGCTTGGAGTTGTAACCACAAACCTTGAGCTTATAACAGATAAGCCCTTTGATTTTGGGCTTCACGACTTTTGCGAGCTTTGCGGCAACTGTGCTGTTATTTGTCCAGGTAAAGCTATACCTAAGGATTCTATGAAAGAAATAAACGGCTTAAAACGCTGGCAAATAACTCAAGAAAACTGCTACAACCTTTGGCGAAATATAGGCACCGATTGCGGCATATGTTTAGCCGGCTGCCCCTTCAGCCAAGAGGTTGAGACAATGAAGACTGCTGAAAGCTATAAAGATAATCCTGAACTCATCAAACAAGCTGTTGATGAATATAAGTCTAAATATAAAACTCGTCCCTTTATAAAAGATCAGCCTGAATGGCTTAAATAAAATTTAATGAACATTTTTGCTCAACTAGATTTTATATCTGCACAGGTAACTAGAGACACTGAAAGCTGCAGTGTCTCTAGTTACCTGTGCAGATATATTTATTATAAATTTCAACACATTTTAATCATTGATTTACATGTCTTTTGGGTACTGTTTTCCCTCTAAATATTACATTTACAGCTAGAGGTATTAGTACTGCCGCAATTAATACATTAGAATATAAATATCTGTAATCTTGAGCAGGAATTGCAACCAGTAAAGATAGAATATTACCTGCTAGAGGCATTAGAATAACCCATGTTTTTCTACCTAATATTACCGCCGAAATTAACGCACTGATTATTGACAAATACAACCATAGGGCAGGCCTCCAAAACAATATGAAGTATTTACTTCCGTAGGTAAACTCATAAATTTTATTGGCTAAATTGTTTAATTTACTGTTTATGGGTTTTGTTTGCAAACCAAACTGATTTTTATTTATCTCTCTAGTGACTGTATATGTATATGAATCAGCATAAGGTTTTACCTTCCATATAATTGATGTTTGCTTTAAATAAGCTTCTACTGCTATTTGGGGATTTTTCATCACTATAGCTGCCCAATGTTTAACAAAGTCAGATTTATTTTTAGAAACATAGTCTCCATTAAAATCTTTACTAAATTTTATAGGATTTGTACTGTAGGGCAGATATTCTTTATTCCATAGCTCCAAAGGAAGTATTTTGCTTAAAAACTCCTTATCTTTTTCATCAAGCTTCCCATTCTCCCTAACCACAGCAGCCAACTGCTGCATTGGAATTCCTAAAGCTTCCGTTGATGGTGACTTAGCAATATTCATTTTATTAAATACTGGTCCAGTTATAATAAAATATGAAGCTAGAATTATAACACTAATCAATGAAAATATACGTTTATAATTCCTATAAATAATAAAAAGAACAACCATTACAATTAAAAAAACGAGCATACCATTATGTCTAAAAAATACCGCTCCAAGACAACTTATGGTAAAGGAAACAGCATTGACTGGAGTACTTACCCACTCCCCTTCGGTTTTAACAATATTCATCAGGTTTATAGTTATCCATAAAAGCATAATGCTATATGGTATATCCTTCCAAAGAGTTATAACTAAAAAACCATTGATAGGATACAAAGCAAAAATCATCATTGTTAAAAAGCAGATAGCTTTTCCTACACCTAATTTTAGAAGCGTATACATTGCATAGGCATATACGAAAACCAGTGCAATAATCTGAGCCAAAGCTATGCTTGCTGGTGAATACCATACTTTAGTTAATATTAAATTGAGCCATGTATGCACTGCTGGGTGCCAATCATTAAACTTCAAACTAACCATTTGTGACCACTGATCTAAGCTATCTGTACTCATTAATGCTGGAAAATAGGCAGCTAAATAAAGCAAAAAACATATAATCATTAGTACAGCTCCAAAAACTAAAGCTTGAAGCCCTCTTTTATCTCTCATCGCATCATTCTCCTCAGATGGTTTCTCAAAAGCTATTTTATCTCATAGTAATTCATCACTGACTGCTCCTCAAAGCCACAGGATTTATAAAGCTTTAAGGCATTCGTGTTTTCAACAGCTACATCCAAGGCTGCATCATAGATACCTTCACTTCTTAGCCTTCTCAGTATTTCTCTTAGTGTCTGCTTGCCGTAGCCTTTCCCTCTGTATTCAGGCATAATGCCAAAGCCGCTTATGAAAGCAGAATCCATTTCCTTGCTTACCTTTATCTTCCCAATAGTAGTTTCCTTAAGCTCAATCATATATGTAACAGTATTATTTTTCTCCTCATCCTCTGGAAGCATAGGTTCATTGCCTTCACTGCCAAAAAATACTGAGTTTTGTTTATTGATTTCCTGTAAATCTCTATTAACAGCTTTCCTTAAAGCTATTTCTATTTGAAAATCTTCAGAAGCTTCTAAGTTGCTTACTTTCATACCGCACTCAGAAAAAGCATAGCTGCCACCAGTAGACTTAATAAAGCCTAATGCCGAAGTGGACTTTGCATCGCAAAGCAGTAATATTTTATTGAAGTTCCTATCTCTGCTTTCATCAATTGCCAGCTTACAAAGCTTTGTAAAGATACCTTTTCTTCTCCACTCAGGATGAACTACCCCGTTTATTTCACCTAAGTTACTAGCAAAGCTTGATATTCCTATATATCCAACTAGAACTTCATTTATATAATATAAAAACTCGTTGGTTTCATTGAGTGACTTTTCATATTCCCTAGTGCGAAGCAGCTTATAATCAAGCTCTAATTTCAAATTAACTTTATCCTGCTCCTTACAAAGTTCTTCTAATTTATATATCTCTGCATAGTCTTTTTCATCTATATATTTTTTAAGAATAACTTTTTGATTTAATGCAGCCTTTTCCACCTTTTACGCCCCCTTAGATTAATAATATTTCTATGTACATATTCAACAAAATGTATTAATATCCTTTAAGTTATTTTAGCACAAATAAAATATAAAAATTTAAGCCTAAAAAAATTGGTGAGCATCATTATTTCTTTTCACACAGGTATACTTAAATTTATAGTTTCTACAACATGAGTAAATACACCTAAAGCATACAACGCCCCCAAGAGGAATATGGTTTCAATTATCAATCTAACAACTTTTTTCATATTATTTATCTCCTAAAGCTTACTCCTTAAAATATATGATTATTCCAGTAATGTCTAGTACTATTATTGCTACAGCCTTTATTCCATTGCTGAATAATAATATATAGCAAAGCAGCTGGAAGACTAGGTATTGAAATAACTAGTTCTCCAGCTGCTATTATGAAATCATATTAAGATTCTTATGTACTATTAAACTGCAATTATTTGCTTATCCTGCTGCAAAATGTGCTCATCAATCCATTTTACAACAAAACCTAAAAGCTCCATAATATATTCATCCTGATTTTTATCTATTTTGCTTAAGTCTACATTGTTGATAGTTTCAATAAAATCATTGTGATAAACCTTGTGAGATAAAACCTTTCTGTAGCCTATGCTCATCATATAATCTTCTTCTGATTTAAAATGAAACACAGTATAATCCTTTAGCTCACCCAAAATTTCTATAATTGCATCGTATTTATCCGTACGAAACTCATCTTTTAGAAGATTAAAGGCTCTTTCAGCTATTTCAAATAGTTTCTTGTGCTGCTCATCGATAATCTCAATCCCTAATACATAATCTTCTTTCCACTTAATCATAATACTTCCCCCAAATATAAAATCTACTACACTAAACTATATCAATTCGTTAAAACTTTAGCAATATCAATATGGCTCAGAGATTAAAAATATTATGAGTTTTGCTGCTTTAATATATCTCTAATCTCTTCAAGCAACTGTTCTTCTTTTGTAAGAATTGGTTCTACTTTCTCCTCTTTCTCTTCTTTTTCCTGTCTTCTTCTAAGAGAAGTAATACCCTTTACCATCAAGAATACTGAGAAGGATATAATCAAAAAGTCTAAAACCGACTGCATGAACATACCTATTTTAATATCAACTGCGGTGCCTATTATAGGAATAGTTATATCTTTTAAATCTATTCCTCCGGTTAGAAGTCCAATTATAGGCGATATTATATCGCTTACAAGAGAAGTAACAATTTTATTGAAAGCACCTCCCACAATAACACCTACAGCAAGATCTATTACATTACCGCGCATAGCAAATTTTTTAAATTCCTTTAACATATATTTACCTCCATATATTATTTTTCTTTAATTCTTGTTTAACTCTTTCAATTGCTGACTCGATAGCTATAAGCTCTATATCAGGACATTGTCTAAGCTTAAATTCAATGGAGCCTTCATTTATTTTCTTTCCAACAGTAATTCTAATTGGAATTCCAATTAAATCAGCATCCTTAAATTTAACCCCTGCCCTCTCTTCTCTATCATCTAGAAGCACATCTATTCCCAAGAATTTTAAGCTTTCGTAAAGTTCATTAGCTATTTTCATCTGTTGTGCATCCTTTGTTACAGCTGGAATTACTATGACCTTATATGGTGCAACAGAAACTGGCCAAATTATTCCGTTTTCATCATTGTTCTGCTCAATAATAGCTGCCATAGTTCTATTTATTCCAATGCCGTAACAACCCATGATAAGAGGCTTGCTTTCTCCATTTTCATCTATAAAGTTTGCTCCCATAGCCTTTGAGTACTTTGTTCCAAGCTTAAATATATGCCCAACCTCTATTCCTCTAGCTATGGTGATTACCTTGCCGCACTTAGGGCATTTGTCTCCTTCTACAGCCTTTCTAAAATCTCCTACGATCCCCTCAAAGTCTCTGCCATAGTTTGCATTCTCGTAGTGATATCCGGTATCATTTGCTCCAACTATAATATTGTTCATATTGGAAACCTCATTATCTATAAAAAGATAATCAACCTTAATACCTATAGGTCCCGCAAAGCCTACAGCAGCATCAGTAGCAGTAAATACAGCTTCAGCATCAGCCATTTGAAAATCTACAGCACCGCCAACAGCATTTATTACCTTAACCTCGTTAACCTCTCTATCGCCTCTAACCATTACAGCAACAAGCTTTTCATCTACCTTATAAATTAAAGTCTTCGCAAATTTTTTAGAGGTAGTACTAAAGAAAATCACAAGCTCATCAATTGTTCTTATATTAGGAGTTTCTATCTTTCTAAGTTCCTTAAGCTCTTCCTTTTCAAGCATTTCTGCAGCAGCTGGAGCCTTTTCCATGTTTGCTGCATAATCACAAGCTGTGCAAAAAGCTATTTCATCCTCACCGATTTCGGACTTAATCATAAACTCAGCTGAGCCTGAACCTCCCATGGCACCTGAATCAGCTTCAACACACTTAGCTTCAAGCCCACAGCGTTTAAAAATATCATGATAGGCCGTGTACATCTTATTATAGGAAACATCTAAGCCCTCATTATCCTTGTCAAAGCTGTAGGCATCCTTCATAATAAACTCTCTAGACCTCATAACTCCAAAGCGAGGTCTTCTTTCATCTCTGTACTTTGTTTGAATCTGGTACAGGTTTAATGGAAGCTGTTTGTAGGACTTAATCTCATTTCTGGCAATGTCAGTGAAAATTTCCTCATGTGTTGGTCCAAGGCAAAAATCTCTGTCATTTCTGTCCCTAAGTCTGAACATTTCAGGTCCCATAATGTCCCAACGTCCAGATTCCCTCCAAAGCTCAGCAGGAAGCAAAGCCGAACCTAAAAATTCTTGGGCCCCCGCTCTATCCATTTCTTCTCTAACGATTTGTTCAATATTTTTTAAAACCCTTAACCCCATAGGCATAAAGCTATATACCCCTGAAGCAAGCTTTCTCATCATTCCAGCTCTAAGCATAAGCTTATGGCTTTGTATTTCTGCTTCTGCTGGTACTTCTCTTAAAGTACATAGTAACGCATTTGACAGTTTCATATGTATTCTCCCCTTAGTTTCATTAGATATCTTTTTTATATCATATTTTCTATAATTATTCCACGTTTTAAGTAAATTACTAACAACTTCTAGAATACTTTTTGCAAAGGACAAGTATTAATATACAAAAGTAGTTAGAAGGGGGAAATATGAAAATAAAACTACAGTTCAATAAGATTAAAAGTTCTTTAATAATTGTGCTTATAGTTCTCGCATCAGCAAATTTACTGAGCATATATTACATACATCATGTGAAATCAAAGGCAAAAGAAAGTTTCTTTGTTCAGCAAAGGCTTCTTAGGGCTCAGGAATATTCAAAATCCTTTAATACCTATAAAGCTATAATTGATGACAAAAATATTTCACAAGAAAACAGACAAGCGGTACTAGAAAAATACAAGTCGTTAAGTGATGCTGCTGAAGCTGAATTAAAAATTGAGAGTTTGCTTAAATCCAAAGGCTTTACCGACAGCTTTGTTTCAATTGCCCCTAAAAGAGCAGCTTCAGTTGTCATAAGATATGATAATGGCAAGCTAGGAGACAGAGAAATTAAAATAATTAAAGAAACGATGCTTAGATTTACAGATATAAGAGACATTGAAGTTATCCAAAGGGATTAACACTAATAATAAAGAGGCAGTCACAAAATATGTTAGTACAAAAGTAGCTTCAATATATAAAATATTCTGTATGAGCTTAGACTTTCTTGCACAGCGGTCAGCTCATTAAGCATATTTTATATATTGAAGCGGTAATTTTTTGCAAAACCCTATTTTGTGACAGCCTCCCAGCTGGCCCAAATCTCTGGAGCGTATCCAACAGTTGCCTGCCTGCCATTTCTAACTATAGGAGTATTATAAAGCTTTGGATTGTTAAGCAAAAGCTCTTCCTTAACACTTTCGGTCCTAATGCTTCCTATGTTCAACTTAACATACTCTTTTGACTTCTCATGTATTAGAGCCTTTAAGCCTACAGCAGCTTTAACGCTCTGAAGCTCTCCCTTTGATAATGCCTTTTGATTTAAATCCACAAATTGATACTTAATCTTTCTTTCCTTAAAGTACCTTTCTGCCTTTTGTGTGTCAAAGCATTTTTTTACTCCAAAAATCTGTATGTTCATATGTGTATACCTCTCTTTTGTGGAAATTCAATATATAGATTATAGATTATTTTCACATATAATAGAATATCATTTTAGAAATAATATTCTGTGCTGCAAAATATTAAATCGCAAAAATAAACAAGGCACTATTGTCTTAACTACAGTTAGTGCCTTGCTTGTATTAACCATCAGTAAATATATCTGAAAACTCTACCGAAAGCATTTCCCCTCTTGTTTTCCTGAAATTATTTACAGCCTCTTCTTCGTATTCTTTTTCCGAAAGCTTCACTGGAAGCTCAATGATAAATTCACTGCCTTTTTCAAGCTCACTGTTGACCGTAATAGTCCCTTCATGAAGCTCCACTATAGACCTAACAAGCGCCAATCCAATTCCACTCCCTTCAGCCTTTCTTGTAAATGATGAGTCTACTCTAATAAAGGCATTAAAAATCTTTTGCTTCATATCTTCAGGAATTCCAATACCAGTATCTCTTACAGCTATCAATATCTTATTATCTCTATCATGAATACATACCTCTATTCTTCCACCTGAGTCTGTATATTTAATTGCATTAGACAGTAGGTTCAACATAACTCTTTCAATTTTATCAGCATCAAACATAAAAAACTTTTCCTCTATATCCGTATCAAACAATACCTTTATTCCTCTTGCCTTAGCGTAGGAAACTACCGATAAAGTTGTTTCCTCTACAATTTCTACAATATTTCTATTTTCAAGGTTAAGCTTTAGAAAGCCCAGCTCGAATTTGTTGATATCAATAAAGTTATTTACTAGCTTCATCAATCTGTAACAATTTTGTCTTACGGATTTCAAGTTTTTATTAACAAAATCAGAATCAAAATAACTTTGATTTCTAGTATAATGCCTGTCTAGGAGCTGAATACCTCCAAGAATAATATTTAGTGGTGTTCTCAATTCATGAGATAAACTTAAAAATGCTTGTGTAATTAATTTATTGTACTGCTCTGCCTCATCTAACTGCTTTATTTTTCTTTTAACTTCCTTTTGAAGTCTTTCAATCTTTTTACGTTCAGATATATCCCTGTGTATGGAAACTAAATATACATCATCATTATAACTAAAAGAAAAGCCCCCAACCTCGCAATCAATAGTGCTCCCATCTTTTAATATAAGCCTTTCTTCAATAAACTCTACCTGATTTTCACCATCAAGAAGCTTTTTCACTCTATCGTAAACTTCATTCCGCACCTCAGGATCATGCTCTGCTATGTCACCTAAGTCTCTGCCAATCACATCCATCTTAAACATACTATTAGCTGCATCATTTGATAAAACTGCCGTTCTGTTCTTATACATTATAAGTGCATCAGGCCAGGAGCTAATCAGCTTTAAATTTAAATAATATATCTCGTCTTTAGATTCTAAATCATTCTCCAATTGGCTAATATATCCTTCTTTTTCCTGAAGCATGCTAATAAGCTGTTCCTTAGTTTTATTCTCGTAATCCATAGTTTTCTTCCCCTATTATATAAAAATTAGGATTAATTGAAAATTATTATAAATAACTTTAAACAAAGCGTTATTTATATAATATTTTTTAGGTATTATACAAAAAATATGTATTAACTCAATAAAATAAAATAAGAGGAAGTGACATTAGATATGTCTGACTCAAAAATTAGAACCCTAATTGTAGATGACAACATGGAATTTTCGAATATACTTAACGAATATCTTGGCGCTGAAGATGATTTTGAAATTACTGGCATCGCCTCAGATGGTATTCAAGCTTTAGACCTATTCAAAAATAAGTCGCCAGACTTAATGATATTAGATATAATAATGCCTTATCTAGATGGTATAGGTGTATTAGAAAGCATACACAAAGAAAATCTTAAGGGCAAATGTACAATAGTTGTGTTATCTGCAATTGGTCATGATAATATTACGCAAAAGGCAATTCAGCTAGGTGCTGATTACTATATAGTTAAGCCCTTTGATATCAGTGTATTTGCTGGAAGATTAAGGGAGTTATTTTTTGAGGATAATATAGCTAATCTTCAAAGCAGCGAGGCAGGTGTATATGCAAAAAAGGCTACAGGGATAGATGATATTGAGACAGAAGTTTCCTACACTCTGCACGAATTGGGTGTGCCTGCAAACGTAAAAGGCTATCAGTATTTGAGAGATGCTATTCTGATGGTTATAGATAATTTATCTCTAATATCTGCTGTTACAAAGGAACTATATCCTACCATTGCAGAAAAATATAATACAACAGCCTCTAGGGCGGAAAGGGCTATAAGGCATGCTATAGAAGTAGCTTCTGAAAGAGGCAGATCAGATAATCCAAACACCAATACATTGTTTGCAAGCACCTTTACAACAGCCAAAAGCAAACCCTCCAACAGCGAATTTATAGCAATAGTTGCCGACAGTATCCGTCTAAAACTAAAAGATAATTAAGAATAAATAAATCCCAAGAATTTAGATACCTAAATTCTTGGGATATTTTTCATTCCTTATACCGATATAGCGTTATCTTAATGTTTCTTCCCTCATATTGAACCTTTGATTCATCCACCATCATTCCTACAAGGGATAATTCATTTGCTACATCTGAGTCCCCTGCAAGCGCCCAATAATACTCTTCTATTTCTTCTCTTTTATTAGATTTTAATAGCTTAGTTAGTTTTTCAATTTTCTTGGTGGATTCCTCCTCAAAATTACTTGTAAAAACTATCTTAAAATAACCATCATTCTCACAACAATCTATATTAATATTGGTAGCTCCCATATAAAACAAATAATTCATGAGCTCGCCAACCATTTTAGAGATCTTAAGCTTCTCATGCTTCATTTTATTCATCCTTTCTTAAAGCTTCGATAATTGGTATTAAAGTTGCTGCAATTATGCCTCCCGAAAATCCGTTATTGTATAAATTAACTCCCCCATGCAAAAATCCTACATTTAATACCAAGGAAGAATGTAAGAAACCAGCAAGCACACCCCATTTCCAGCCAAAAGCTCCTGCTATTGGAGCTAAAGTTGTTCCAAATAATGCAGCCATTAATATGGTTGGGTCATTAATATTCCAAACCTTTGTCAAGCTTCCTATGCACACCCCCAAAAATATAGGAACCATATTTTTAAGATGCTTTCCAAAGGCACTAAAGCCTACAATTGTTAATATTCCTCCTATAGTTGGTCCATTTAAGTCTCCCTTTGCTATCAATACATATGCAGTTGCAAAAATTCCGTTTATACCCATATTAAATAAGCTTGGTGCAAAGCCTTCTAAAATCATAAAGTCTGATACTAGTCTTCCTGAATACTTAAACAGCTTTCTATATTTTGAAAAGACCTGCTTATCCATAGTATAACTTATAACTAGCATGGATGAAAACAATACAAACATAAATATGCCTAGTATAAGGTTATTTCCAGAGGTCCATATTAATCTAGACTGTATCTCAAAGCCATAGGATTTAAATACTGAAATTGTTATTGTTCCAATAATACCTGCAGTAAAACCAACATTATATAAATTAAAGCCTTGGTGAACTCTCATTAGATAAGCTCCAAGAGGCGGAAGCACAAAACCCGCTAAAAGGCCTACAATAATGCCTAAGCTGATGCTTATTACGCGGGGAAGTCCAGTACCAAACATCACTTGAGTGACTAAAGGAGCAAGGCTGGTTCCAAACATAGCTATAAATACATATCTCGAAAAGTTCTCCTTCTGATATCTGGAATAAAGCCAAACACCAGCTATAATAAACCATATATTAAAAACATTTTTCCCAAAGAGCGAAAACCCAGCCATAAGCCAAATTGCTGAGGTTGCAGCCCCTGTAATGTTAATTTTTAATTTATAGAGTATAAGAAGCGATATTAACGCCACTATCCCACTGTTTACAAAAGTGGCTCCAATTCCTCCAACTCCTATATAATCTGTTATTAGAATATCTGGTTCTTCTATTATTTTAAATATGCCCTTCTTTATATTTTTTATCGAGTCTACTATTAATCCAAAAATAATAAAACTTAAAGAGTAAAATGTGAAGATCAAATATTCCTTTTTTGTCCTTATTGCCCTTTCTTCTATAATAACCACCTCTTTCCTAAAATTAAATGTTCTCACTATTATTATAAAGTAATAAGCTTCATAATATAAATTAAAATTTTTTAAACAATGCCATAAAGCTGTATAAAAAAGCCGTCTTAAAATGATTTTCTATAATCATTCAAGACAGCTTTTCCTCTGCTGATAAAAAATTAAAAACTCACTATTAACTTTCTAATAAATACACTCTAGCCTCATATGGCTTTAGAGTAAATGCTTTTATATTATCTACTTCTACATCTTTGTAGTTTCCAATAATAAATTTCTTACTACTGAACTTTATATTTTCAGGAAGCTTAAATTCAATTAAAGCTTTGCTGAAGCTGCATATAACAAGAAGCTTTTTATCTCCTAAAGTACGTGTGTATGCAAAAATCTCACAGCTCTCTTCAAAAATTAAATCATAAGTTCCATATACTATAATTTCATTTTCTTTTCTAAGTCTTATAAGCTTTTTATAGTAGTTGAAAATAGAATCTTCATCATCAACTTGTGATTTAACATTTATGTTTTTATAGTTTGGATTTACCTTTATCCAAGGAGTTCCTACAGTAAAGCCAGCATTTTCACTATCGTCCCATTGAATTGGGGTACGGGCATTATCTCTTCCTCTTGCATAAATAGCCTTCATTATCTCATCATGATTTTTCCCTTTTATCTTTACAAGCTCCTCGTAGGCATTTATGGTTTCAATGTCTCTATAGTCTTCCAATGCTTCAAAAGCTACATTTGTCATTCCAATTTCTTCACCTTGATATATGTAAGGAGTACCTTGAAGCATGTGCAGGCAAGTTGCAAGCATCTTTGCAGATTCCTTCCAATACTCCTTGTCATCGCCAAACCTGGATACTACTCTCGGCTGATCATGATTATTCCAGTAAAGGCTATTCCAACCTCCATCTTCTAGTCCTTTCTGCCACTTTGATAGAATTCTCTTAAGCTCAACTATATTTACTGGAAGGTTGCTCCACTTTCCCTCTGGCCCATCACCAATAGAAACATGCTCAAATTGGAACAGCATTTGAAGCTCGTTTCTATCTTCTCCAACATACTCCATCGCCTGCTTAGGTGAAACCCCTGGAGTTTCTCCAACAGTCATAATATCATATTTTGATAAGACTTCCCTGTTCATTTCCTTTAAAATCTCGTGGACTCTTGGTCCATTAACGGAATGAGCTGAAAAGTCTCCATATAGGCTGCCTTCTCCTTTAGCCCCATCTGGAAAAGCTTGATCTTTGGATATAAAATTTATAACATCCATTCTAAAGCCGTCTACTCCCTTATCAATCCACCACTTCATCATATCGTAAACTTCATATCTTACTGTTTCATTCTCCCAATTTAAATCTGGCTGTTTTGGGGAAAATAAGTGAAGGTAATACATATCAGTATTTTCATCATACTGCCACGCAGAGCCGCTAAATGCAGAGCCCCAATTATTTGGCTGCTGATTTCTGTGGCCTTTTTTCCATATATAATAATCCCTGTATTTATTATCAGCAGACTTTCTACTTTCAACAAACCATTGATGCTCGTCTGAAGTATGGTTAACTACCAAGTCCATTAATATCTTAAGTCCTCTTTTATGAGCTTCCTGAAGCAATGTATTAAAGTCTTTCATTGTGCCAAACTCAGTCATTATATCTTTATAATCGCTTATATCATAACCATTATCGTCGTTAGGGGATTTATAAACAGGAGACAGCCATATGACATCTATGCCAAGCTCCTTTAAGTAATCCAGTTTTTCAATTATACCATTTAAATCTCCAATTCCATCTCCATTGCTGTCCTTAAAGCTTCTAGGGTATATCTGATAAACTACGCTTTCTTTCCACCAAGCCTTTTCCATGTTTAAAACCTCTCTTCTTTATGGATTAATGCTAGCTTTCCCGTTTATAGGCAAGCTAATTCTAAGCATATATTTTAAGTATAGCCTTGCCTGAAAATCATGTCAAACGTTTGCTCAAGTAAAAAGTAGCATTAAAGCTACTTTTCATAAAGCTCTAAGGGAAGCTTATCTGGGTCAGAGAAAAAAGTGAATTTCTTTCCTGTTATCTCATCAATTCTTACTGCCTCAACTATAACTCCTTTATTTTCAAGCTCCTTAACAGCTTTCTCAATATCCTCCACCTCAAAAGCTAAGTGTCTTAAGCCCCTTGCCTCAGGGTAACTTGGTCTATCAGGTGGATTATCGAAAGAAAAAAGCTCTATTTGTCCATGCTCTCCAACTGCTAAATCAAGTTTATAGGAGTTTCTCTCCTTTCTAAATAATTCATTAATAACCCTAAATCCAAGTATGTTTACATAAAAGTCCTTAGACTTTTCGTAATCAGAACATATTATTGCAACGTGATGTATTTTATTTATGTTCATCAAAATCCTCCTTTAAACAAATAAGTTCTGCTTAATTGTTATTCAGCATCTACAGCTACAAATTGATTTAAGCTTTCCTTATACTTATAGCCTATTTGGTATAGCTTACAATCAATTTGCTGCTTATCAATATCAAAATCTTCACACAAGGTATCCAAGCTATCAAATTCATCTCTAAGTTTCATATTTAATATGCTCAAAAGCATAAAAGAATCCATGTTCAAAAGCTGTTCCCTATTCATTTAATTCACCTGCTTTTCATTTTTATAATACCAATATTATATATTACCTATTACAAAAATCCAAATTTAACTTCTTAAATTGTTATATTCTTATATTCCTATATTTATATATTCATAAAAATAAGGAGTCCATTAAGACTCCTTATTTTCAATCCACTCTTCTCTTAAAATACCCATTGCTATTTCATCGTAATAATGACCATCCCTAAAAAGTTCTTGTCTTAAAATACCTTCAGCCTTAAAGCCGCACTTTTCATAACACTTTTGAGCTCTTTTGTTGAAACCAAATACAAACAGCTTAACTTTATTCATATTCATCTGCTCAAAAACAAACTTCATCAAAACCTTCATAGCATCGGTACCATAACCCTTGCTCCAATAGCTTTTGTCACCTATGAATATACCTACTGTAGCCACACGGCTTAGCCAGTTTGCATTATTTATTCCACAGCCGCCAATATATTTTCCTGTTTCTAAATCTTCTATTGCAAAGTTATAGTTGTCCTTTGCTGTTGCAAGGCTTTCATACCATCTCAGCTCTTGGTCAAAGGTCATAGGAAATGGAACATCGGTTCCTAGATGAGCTTTAAGTTCAGCATCATTCATATACTCACAAGCAAGAGGAACATCCTCTCTTTTATAAGCTCTTAGTTTTACTTTTTCTCCGTAGTACATAATAGCCCCCCTTGTAGTACCTAATTAGGTTAAGAATTATTATTTCTTAATTCCCTAGTAAAATAATTTTAATATAAATTTTACCACAAAACTTACTTTATAACACATTATTTATTAAAAATTTTGAAAAAATAAAACCTGCATCAAAATTAATGATGTTCAGGTTTTAAAAATCTATAAATTAAGCCGCTAACAGGCACTATGCTTTCCATATTCTCTGAGCTTCCAGGCTTTGCATATGGTATAATTTCCAATGATAATAGCTTCAGCTTATTATCATTAAACTTCCACAAGGATTTTGCATAGCCGACTACATCCTTCTCAGAAATTCCTGATAAGCTTTGAATTCCTATAAGCTCATAGGAACCATCCTTATCTATATCAACTGGTCTCAATTCACAGGCTGCTTGTGAAATTCCTGGCTGAGCCTTTAAAAGCTCACCTTTATCATCGTAAATCCCCAAATTGCTATAGGTATCTTTCTTAGTCGACGCATCTATGCTGTAAAATTTATTTAAATCTCTGTTAAATACACTTATTTTATATTCATCTACAAAATCAATGTTAAAAGAAAGCCCTGGAGAGGAATTTTCTCCGCCAAACAGGTACTTGGGCTTATCATTTTTGAAGGATATTAAGCTGTACAAAGGATACGGCTTATTATCTAGTCCTACAAATCTAATAAACATATCTAGTGCCTTATCCCCATTGAAATCTCCTAGAAAGATTTTCCCGAATCCAATCCTGCTATAATTGCCTGACAAAAGCTGAAAATACTTCTTACTACTCCCATTTTGAATTATAAGCGTAATATCTTCACTTTCTATACCACCATTTTGGCTTCCTGCTAATATTATATTGTCCTTAACATTGTCACCAGTTACATCTTCATATTTATAGTCAATTATGAAGGTATTATCCTTCAGGTCTAGCTTTGGCAAATTAATCAAGCTGCCTGTTTTATATTCCTGCTGAATATCCTCAGCTTTAATTTCATAAAAAGGAACTAAAATAAATAATGCCAAAAATATTATAAGGGTTCTTATCTTTTTCATCTTCTATCACTCCCTTTATAATATTTTTAGCATTTTATTGTATAATTATGTTATAAACTTTTTAGAAACTATTTCAAATTAAAATAATCCTACTATAGTTCCATCTTCTAAGATATCCATCTTCTCTGCGGCAGGAACTTTTGGAAGACCTGGCATAACCATTATGTCGCCAGTCAAAGCAACTATAAAGCCGGCTCCATTTGATACTCTTACTTCTCTAACTGTTACCTCAAAGTTTCTTGGCCTTCCAAGCAGGAACTGGTTATCGGATAAAGAGTATTGAGTTTTAGCAACGCATATCGGAAGCTTATCAAGACCAATGCTTTCTAATTCCTTTATTTGTTTTTCGGCATCTTTCGTAAAGTTTACACCATCTGCTCCGTATATTTCCCGAGCAATAATACCCATTTTTTCCTTAATACTTAATTTTTCGTCATATAATACCCTAAAATCACTTTGATTATTCTCCAAAATCTGAAGAACTTTCTCTGCTAGCTTGACACCGCCTTCTCCGCCTTTTGCCCAAACTTCAGTTAAAGCAACTTCAACTCCAAGTTTATTGCAGAAGGTTTCAACAAAATTAAGCTCTTCATCGCTATCAGTAACAAACCTGTTTATAGCTACAACTGGCGAAACTCCATACTTCTTAATGTTTTCTATTTGCTTTTCAAGATTTTCAATTCCCTTAGCAAGAGCTTCAACATTTGGAGTGCTTAGTTCATCCTTCTTAACTCCTCCATGAAGCTTAAGAGCTCTAACTGTTGCAACTATAACAACACATTCAGGCTTTAACTCCCCATACCTGCACTTAATATCAAAGAATTTCTCAGCTCCAAGGTCAGCCCCAAAGCCTGCCTCAGTAACTACATAATCCCCCAGCTTAAGAGCTGTCTTGGTAGCTAAAAGGCTGTTGCAGCCATGTGCAATGTTAGCGAAAGGTCCTCCGTGAATTATTGCTGGAGTATTTTCTAAAGTTTGAACCAAATTAGGTTTTATAGCATCCTTCATCAAAAGAGCCATAGCTCCTTGAATCTTTAGGTCCTTACAGAATACTGGCTGACCGTCTAAATTATAAGCAACCAATATGTTTCCCATTCTTTCTTTCAAATCCATTAAGTCTTTTGATAGGCAAAGAATAGCCATAATTTCAGAGGCAACAGTTATCATAAAACCGTCCTCTCTTAAAAATCCGTTAGCTTTTCCACCCATGCCTACAACTATGTCTCTAAGAGCTCTATCATTCATATCCATAACTCTTCTAAATATAATTCTTCTTGAATCAATTCTAAGAGCATTACCTTGATGGATGTGATTATCTATTGCTGCAGAAAGAAGATTATTTGTAGCTGTAATAGCATGCATATCTCCAGTAAAATGAAGATTAATATCTTCCATAGGAACAACTTGTGCATAACCTCCGCCAGCAGCTCCCCCTTTAACCCCAAATACAGGTCCAAGCGAAGGCTCTCTTAAAGCTATAACAGCATTTTTTTGAAGCCTGCAAAGTGCTTGACCTAGTCCAACAGTAACTGTAGATTTGCCTTCGCCAGCTGCTGTAGGATTTATAGCAGTAACTAATATAAGCTTTCCATTCTCTTTGTTTTCACGTTTCCTTAACACATCCAAGGATATCTTACACTTGTACTTTCCATATAAATCTATATCGTCACCTGTTAGACCAAGTTTCTCCGCTATGGTTACTATAGGCTCCATTTTAGCTTCTTGAGCTATTTGAATATCATTTTTCATTTATAACCCTCCCAACTATTTTAATCTGCTTAGGAATTCTTCTGAATTAACTATGTACCTAACATGAGTTCCTTCTCCTACTTTTCCCTTTTCATCATATGCTTCAACCTTGAAAAATAGTCTTTTTCTATCTATCTTCTCAAGAACCGCTTCAGCTCTAACCTTCATATTTACAGGTGTTGCCTTAATATGTTTAACATTTATTTCTATTCCAACTGTAGTAAAACCTTCAGGAAGCTCATCTTGAACGCAATTCA
This sequence comes from Clostridium swellfunianum, assembly GCF_023656515.1. Lineage (NCBI taxonomy): Bacteria > Bacillati > Bacillota > Clostridia > Eubacteriales > Clostridiaceae > Clostridium > Clostridium swellfunianum. Next base: position 1,043,688 of record NZ_JAMOFV010000006.1, on the reverse strand, counting down.
TTGCGGCATTTTCCATTAGGGCAACTAAAGCTGGAGTAGCATAAACCTCAAGGCATCCAGAGCCGTAAAAGCTTGCTGTTTGATTTTTATCAACAGCTATTTCTTTTGAATAGGATAATCCTTCTTTTAAACTATATTCTATAATAACCACTCCATTCTAAATATAATTTGATACTTATATTTTAACCTTAACCTGCAAAATAAGCTATTAAAACTAAACAAAAAAGACAAAACCTATAACCAACTTTTTTGATTATAGGTTTTGTCTTTTTATTGATATACTTAAAGCAATTTATCTTTTCCAATAAACTCTAGTTTCATATGGTTTTAATATAAAGCCCGTAGTATTATTATGAGGCTCTACTTCATAATTGCTGATAACCAGATCATTATAATCTAAATCAATATTCTTATATTCATAAGAAGCTTTTTTATCAGTTAAATTGCATATAATAACTGCCTTTTCATTATCTAAAGTACGTGTATATGCATAAACCTGTTCATCCTCTTCCATGAGCAAATCATAAGTCCCATATATAAATATAGGGTTTTTCTTTTTTACAGAAATCATCTTCTTATAGAAGTTAAGTATCGAGTTAGGATCTTTTTTCTGGGACTCTACATTGATTTCTGGGTAATTAGGATTCATACCAAGCCATGGCTTCCCTGTTGAAAAGCCTGCATTCATAGAACTATTCCACTGCATAGGAGTTCTAGAATTATCTCTTGTAGTTGCCCATATTATTTCCATTAGCTCTTCATGAGAAATTCCTTGCTCTCTCTTAATTCTGTATTGATTTTTAGTACCAACACAATTGTACTCTTCTATTGTATTAAACTTTACATTTGTCATACCTATTTCTTGTCCTTGGTATATAAAAGGTGTACCCTTCATCATAAAATACATAACCGCTAAAGAAGTGGCACTTTCTCTCCAGTATTTTGTATCTTCTCCTAGAGTGGATACAACTCTAGGCAAATCATGATTTTCTATAAATAAAGCATTCCATCCCCTGTTTTCAAGTCCCTTTTGCCATTTAGTCAATACTTTTTTATAAGCTTTGACATCAAAGGCTTTCTTGCCTTCCTTGTTCCACAAGGACAAATGCTCAAATTGGAATATCATATTGAACTTTCCCTCTTCTTCCCCAACCCAAAGAGGTGCTTCTTCAACCTTAACGCCGCTGGCTTCTCCAACTGTCATGATATCGTACTTTTCAAAAGTATTCTTTTTTAAGTCTTCTAGGTACTCTTGAATCCCTTTTACATTCAAATGCCCCTCAAAGCTAGGTACATATTTTAAACCTTTTGGATTAGGCATATCCTGAAGGTTCTCCTCTTTATTCAAATGGCTTATAGCATCAATACGGAACCCATCAATCCCTTTATCAAGCCACCAGTTAATCATATTATATACAGCTTTACGCATGTCTTTATTTTTCCAATTTAAATCCGGCTGCCTTCTTGAGAAAATATGAAGAAAATATTGTTTAGTTTTCTCATCGTACTCCCAAGCAGAGCCGCTAAAAATACTTTCCCAATTGTTTGGCTCTTCTCCATTTTTTCCATCTCTCCAAATATACCAGTCACGCTTATCATTATCCTTTGAAGAACGAGATTCTAAAAACCATGGATGCTCATCACTGGTGTGATTAACTACTAAGTCCATTATAAGCTTCATTCCACGCTTATGGGTTCCCTCTAGCAAAAGGTTAAAGTCCTCCATGGTTCCGAACTCATCCATAATATCCTGATAATCGCTTATATCATATCCATTATCGTCATTTGGAGACTTATACATTGGGCAAACCCAAATTACATCTATGCCGAGTTCTTTTAAATAGTCCAGCTTAGTTATAATACCTTTTATATCACCTATTCCATCACCATTAGAATCCATGAAACTTCTTGGATATATTTGATAAGCTACCGCTTCTTTCCACCATGTCTTTTCCATAAATTGTTTCGCCTCCGTTGCTACATTTACTATTATGATTTATAACTATAACACCTTTTTATACTATAACTAATTGATAAGGTATGGTCAAGCGTTTGCATGTTTTTATAGATAAGAAATTTAAGGTAAGACAATAAAAAGCACTGCCCGAAAGCAGTGCTTTTTATTATAATACTTGTACTGTACTATTAAAGATTGATTCAAATTCCTTAGCATCAATCTTTTCTTTTTCAAGAAGAGCTTGTGCTACTGCATGAAGCTTATCAAGGTTTTCGCTTAACAACCTTTCAGCTTTCTTATATGCTTCATCAATAAGTCTTCTTATTTCGCTATCTATAGTTGCAGCTACTTCTTCACTGAAGTTTCTGCTCTTTCCAAAATCTCTTCCCATGAACACTTCATCATGTCCGCTTCCGAAAGAGATTGGTCCTATTGTATCGCTCATACCAAATTCCATAACCATTTTACGAGCTATATTGGTAGTTCTATCAATATCGTTCTTTGCTCCAGTGCTGATATCACCAATAATAAGCTTTTCAGCTACTCTTCCGCCAAGAAGCATAATCATTTCATCTTCAAGCCAAGACTTAAGCATATGAGTTCTGTCTTCTTCAGGAAGGTGCATAGTATATCCGCCTGCCATACCTCTAGGAATTATACTAACCTCATGTATAGGATCGGTATTAGGCAGAAGCTTACCTATAACTGCGTGACCTGCTTCGTGATAAGCAGTAATTCTTCTATCTTTCTCAATTATAATCCTGCTCTTCTTTTCAGGTCCCATTATAACTCTGTTAACAGCTTCTTTAAGTTCATCCATACCTATAGCTTTTTTATTATTTCTAACTGCCAGCAGTGCAGATTCATTCATTAGGTTTTCAAGGTCAGCTCCAGTAAATCCTGGTGTGCTCTTAGCAAGCACGTCTAGTTTAACCTCTTCTTCTAAAGGTTTATTTCTTGAGTGAACCTTCAATATCTCTTCTCTACCCTTAACATCTGGAGCTCCAACAACAATTTGTCTGTCAAAACGTCCAGGTCTGAGTAATGCTGGGTCTAATATGTCTGGTCTATTTGTAGCTGCTATCATAATAATGCCTTCATTAACTCCAAAGCCATCCATCTCAACAAGCAGCTGGTTTAGAGTTTGCTCTCTTTCATCATGTCCACCACCAAGACCAGCACCTCTTTGTCTACCAACAGCGTCAATTTCATCTATAAATATTATACATGGCGAGTTCTTCTTCGCTTGATCGAAAAGATCCCTAACTCTGGAAGCACCAACACCTACAAACATTTCAACAAAGTCTGAACCGGATATGCTGAAGAATGGTACCCCAGCCTCACCTGCTATAGCCTTTGCAAGAAGTGTCTTACCTGTTCCAGGAGGTCCTACGAGTAAAACTCCCTTAGGAATTCTAGCGCCAAGCTCTATATATCTCTTTGGTTGCTTTAGAAAGTCAACTATTTCAGCTAGTTCAGCTTTCTCTTCATCTGCACCAGCTACGTCATTAAAGGTAACTTTCTTTTTATCGGGAGTAGCCATTTTAGCTCTACTCTTTCCGAAATTCATAACACCCCTGTTACCTCCACCACCTTGTGATTGCTGCATGAACATAAACCAAAATGCCACAAAGAGCAAGATCAGAAGAATTGTAGGCAGATACTGTATCCACAATGGAATTGATGCAGGTTTTGCATAAATCTCCTTTACCTCTCCATTGCTTGGATTTTGCTGAATAAACTGGAACAGTCTCTCAGGCATAACTATTGTTTCATAAGCTGTGCCGTCCTTATACTGACCAGTTACAGTAAGCCTATCTTCATTTACCTTAAAGCTTGCTATATTTTTACTTATCCATTGTTTTTGAAATTGATCAAAATTTATTGTTGAAACATTTTTGCCGGTCTCCATTAAGGCCAGAGCTGCAAAAATAACTATTATAAGAACTACTATCCAGGCCGTAATACTCGAAAACTTCTTCATACTGGCCCCCCTCTCTTTCTGTTAATCTATTATTGTAAAATTGTATCATAAGGTTATTTTGTTTACAAGAAACTTATTATTAATTATCTATAAATTTCTTCCTTTAAAATTCCTATGTAAGGCAGATTTCTATACTTTTCGGCGTAGTCTAGCCCAAAGCCAACCAAGAACTCATCAGGTACTGTAAACCCAATGTATTTAGCCCTAATGTTAGATTTTCTTCTCTCCGGTTTATCAAGCAAACATGCGATTTCTAAGGAATTAGCTTTTCTAGCATTTAAGTATTCAACTAAATATGCTAAAGTTACTCCACTGTCAATTATATCTTCAACAACCAGCACATCCTTGCCTTCAATTTCAAAATCCAAGTCCTTCAAAATTCTAACTATGCCGGAGCTTGTAGTTGAGTTTCCATAGCTTGAAACAGCCATAAAGTCCATACTGCATGGTATTGTTATCTTCTTTAAAAGATCAGACATAAACATAACTGAACCTTTTAGAACACCTATAAGCACCAAATCACGTCCAGCATAATCTCTGCTTATATCATTCCCTAATTCACTTATTTTCTGCGCTAATTGTTCTTCAGTTAATAAAATCTCTTTAATATCCTCTCTCACACTAGTCCTCCCTCGTATTTTCAATAGATACTTTAAGTATACTTTTAGTAGTTTTATCAATCTTGTAACTATCACTAATTCTATAGCCAACTATCCAAGCTATATCTTCCCCAAAGCAAATAAGCGGTATTCCATCTCTTTCTTCTTGCGGTATCTTTAAGTCCATGAAAAAGTCCTTAAGCTTTTTACTGCCCTTCATTCCAAAGGGAGTGAATCGGTCTCCGTTTTTCCTTGTCCTTACTGTTATACTTCCTTTTACCTTATCAAAATCAAAGTATTTTATATGTTTATCCTCTTTAAAATTTATTTTCCCATTAGTACTTATTACTTTTGTAAAAACTTTTAGATCGAACGCTTCCAGGTTGTTTTCTTCATTTATATTTAAAGTATATTCCCTTTCCCCTTCATTATTTACATTAGTTTTTGTTATGGACAACTCAATATTTTCATAATTGTTGTATCCAACTACATTATTAGGAAGATTAATTTTCTTGCCAGTGCCACTCTTTTGAAGATTGATTAAATCATAAATATGTACTTTTTCTACATTATATAGATTGCCTCTAAGCTCACCTAAAGCCTGCCTTATTATTCTTGTTATAATTGCTTCATGCTCCTTAAAAGCTTCTTTGTTTATTATAACCTTTTCACCTTTTCTTTCACAATAGCTTTTATATTTTTCTTTGGTTATATTTTCTAAATATTCATTATCTCGAGCTATTGTATCAGCAAGCCTGTTTAATGTTGAAATAATATCACCATTGAAGTTTTCCTTAATATAAGGAATAAGCTCAAGACGAATTTTATTTCTAGTATAAATGCTTTCCAAGTTTGTCTTGTCTATTCGAGGAAGCAGAATATTATCTTCACAATACTTTTCGATACTTTCTCTTTTAATATTTATTAGCGGCCTAATAAATATATTCTCCCTAACTGCCTTTATCCCTATAATTCCTTCCATACCAGTGCCTCGGATAATTCTCATAAGCACAGTTTCAGCCTGATCGTTAGCATTGTGAGCAAGAGCAATTTTCTGAGCACCCAAACTATTATAAAGCTCATCAAAAAAATCATATCTTGCTTCTCTTGCTACACTTTCAGTTGACATGTTCCTTTCCCCTGAAAGCTTGTTAATATCTACTCTTCTGCTGAAACATTCAACTCCCAAGCTTTTGCAAAACTGTTTGACATATTCCTCATCTTTATCAGCTTCCTCACCTCTTAGGCAGTGATTTACATGAGCTGCATATAAGATTAAATTAAGCTCCTCTTTCATTTTACTTAATATATGTAAAAGGCATATGGAATCCGGCCCTCCGGAAACAGCAACTATAATTTTGTCGCCTTTATTAATCATGTTGTGTTCTTTAATTGTAGCTAAGACTTCATGTATCAAATTAACACCTCATTGCTGAATTTCCTTATATTATATCATAAATAAAGAAATGAAGAACTCATTCCTCATTTCTTTATTTAAACCGCTCTTGATTCTTTAATTTTTTTAATACAGAGAGTACACTTTATTAACTACCACAGTCATGTCGTCCTTAACTTTTCCTCCGCTTAGCTCCTTGGCCTTCTCTATAAGCTCATCAGCCAAATCCTTTGGGTTGCTGCAGCTTGTATTCTGAAGATAATCCACAACCCAATCTACCCTTCCTGCTGCTTCGTTGTTGTAATCAAGTATGCCGTCGGTTACCATAACAACCAAATCTCCATTTTTAACCTTCTTTTTTATTATATCAATATCCACTTTATCCAATACACCCATAGGCAGTGTTCTTGATTTTATAACTTCCACCCTGCTTCCGCTTTTTATAAAGCTTGCTACTGCACCAACCTTCATAAATTCCGCTTCACCATTATAAAGATCTATGCTGCTAAAATCCACAGTTGAGAATTTTTCATCAGCAGAAAATTTTAAAGTCATTATAGAATTAACTGTATTTATTGCAGTTATTTTATTAAAGCCTGTATGCGCAAACTTTTCAATAAGCTCAACAGCTGCATTACTCTCCTGCTCTGCTTGCGGACCTGAACCCATACCATCACTTAGTATAGTCATATAGGTTCCATCGCTTAGCTTTCCAAAGCTGTAGCTGTCACCACTGTAGCTTTCTCCATCCTTACAGAGCCTTCTTGCATGTGAACCTACGTGGAATCTTGGAGCCTCCTCGAAGGTAACTGTACAGTTATTATCCTTGATGTCAATATTGCAACCTTCATCACTTACACACATGTTCTTGTGCAGTACCTCGCTTACTAAAGGAAGTACTTCCTTAACACAGGTTTGTCTTCCGCTGCAAGCTTCCATTTTAAGCTTGACTACAAGCCTACCGTTTTTATTATCTAAACAAAATACATCCGTGTACTTAATTCTGTTTCTATCTAAAATTCTTCTTATATTATTCTCAGCTTCAACATTAATCTTAATATTTGCATTAAAATCATCTATAATTTCGGAAACTGATGAAGCCATATTGCTTATTTGACTTGATAGAAGCTCTCTACCCTCACTTAATCTCTTTCTCCACATTTCACTTATTATATAATTGTTAACTATTTCTTCAGTGTTTTTCATAAGAGCTGTTCTCTTAATACACTTTCTTTCAAGCTCATCAGGCATTCCTGGTTTCTTTTCCTGATAATTTTGAATAAGCTCTCCAAAAGCGTTATAGGTATAATAATTTTCTCTTTTCCAGCACATAGAATTCATATTGCAGTTGCTGCATACTCTATCTGCTAGATTCTCAATCAATGCTGCACTTTTACTTTTCATGACTAGTTTGTCATTTTCAGCCAAATTCTCAAGTATGCTTGACATATTATTAAGCACATCTGAAAAGCTGTCTAATCTGTTTACAAGTATCCCTTTAATCTTGTCCACATAATTTGAGCTTATATTATCCTGCTTTCTAAAGAAGTCTAGTTCAAGCATCAATCTTCCATATAATTTATTAGGCAATACATAAAACACCACAGCTGTTATAATTATCTCTATGACTTTAAACTGACCAGGGATATTTGAGTATATAGTTACGATAAAGAAAGCAGCTATATATGAAAAGCCTGTTAATACTTTTCCACTTTCTTTAAATATACCGGCTATAAGCCCGCAAAAACCATATACGCTTACAAACAGCGGGAGATTGGTTGAACAAATTCCAATTATAACTCCCATAGAAACACCACTGGCAGCACCTACTGTACTTCCTTTAACATAGCTAATTATAAGAACAAACGACAAGGCAAGAATATTTCTTAAAGAAACCCCATATATAGCAGCCCCCCAAGTTCCTGATATAACTAAGGACACAGTAACTGCCATGCTTATAACTTCTTCGTTAGTAAAAAGGTGTTTAGTTTTTATATCTTTAAAGCATATAATAGAATAATTTATAATAAAATATAGTGAGAAGATGCATACCGCTTCAAAAAAGGCTGTAAAAGCCGCTACCCCTATTGTTAACTTTGAAATAAAAAGCTTATAGGCTGCAACTTCAAGCATTAAAGTGGCAAAAATTATTAAAAGCTGCTTTTTCCTTCCAAGATTTTTTGTTACATAACCAATAAGTGTTATGAGAGCTACAAGCATTATATAGGAAGGCATATCCTTTAAATTGCTGTATAAGCTTGCATAACCAATTAAGGAACCACAAGCTGTAACAAGTGGGATCTTGTCTCTTCCATATATAACCACAGCTATCAGAAAAGCTACCCCAAATGGCGCTATATAGTTTACCAAAAGCACTCTGCTTATTAGCATAGAACTTACAAAATATATAAGCAGTTTAATCACAAGTCTTCCATCTACTGTTTTTTTCTCTTCTTTCTTGTTAATATTCAGTGTTCTTTTATAAGCAGACAAATCCGCACCGTACTGCATATTATACCCCCTTGTATTTCTTATGAGCACATGATAATTATTAATTATCATGCCCCTTGTATTTCTTATGAGCACATGATAATTATCAATTATTATACCCATTTGTATTTCTCATAAGTGCATAATAATTATCAGTTGTTATACACCATGTATTCCTTTGAATCATATAACATATCCACTAACTGTTATATTATTCCAATATCTCTTGAACTAAATTATAGCAAAGTGCTTTGGAAATAATTGTCACATGGTGTGCATATATTCTAATTTTATTAGGACAAAGTTCCCTAGGGTTTTCCATATAATTGACAATAAGAAGGAATATTTTATTTTCAAGGCTCATATAATATTTGTTTTTAAACTATGGCACATAAAGCTCTCATCCTAACTTTCCCATTAACAGAGCAAAATTAAGAACTTAATATTTTATGCGATTAAAACTAAAAATATGTCGTCAGAAATAATTTTATCAAATAAATTTATAAGTAATATTAACAGCCTGCCATTCATATATTTTTTTGTATGGAGGGGATATAAGTGTTTAAAAATAAATTTACTAAAGGAAAAATATATGCCTCACTTTCATTAGCGCTGATCCTTACCCTATCTACTCCAGCAATTAGTAGAGCTGAAGCAGCAGAGTCAGCATCACCTGAAAAAAGCGCTTTTTATGTTAGATTAATAAATTATGCAATGCCCATTGTTAAGTCTGTTACTGTAAGTGAAGATGATTTAGCGGAATATGATTTTTCTGTATCACAAAAGTTTCTAGAATTTTTAGGCCTGGATGTATCAAATCCTCTCTCTGTAATCGGAAGAGAGGTTAGCTTGTTAACTCCAACAAAAGTACAAGCCGAAGGCAAAGAAGAAAGGCCTTCTTTCTCCATAAATCCCTTTAAGCTTGGAGAAAAAAGCATCAATAAGGCTGATACCCCCAGCAATAATTCAGATAACGGTACAACTCCACCTGCTGTGAATGTTGCTAAAGTGCATGATCCATCTTTAAAAAAGACCTTAAACGCTTCAAAACCAGAGGTTCTTATATATCATACTCATACAACAGAAACCTATAGTCCCTACGGAATATATGATTTAGATGAAAATAAAAATATGGTTTCTGTAGGCGAAGCAATTGCTAAAGACCTTGAAAATAATTATGGTATCGCGACGATCCATGATAAAACTGTATATAATGCGCAAAGGCAGCTTGATGCCTATGCAAAATCTGGAAAGTCTCTTGATACCTATCTAGGCAAGTATAAAGACTTAAAGCTCATAATCGATTTACATAGAGATTCAGTAGATAATAAGGCTGCTATGACAGCTAAAATGAATAATGATAGCTTAGCTAAGTTCATGTTTGTTATAGGAATTGGTAATCCAAACAAAGATAAGAATATAGCGGTGAGCAAAAAACTTTCAAGCATATCTCAATCCTTATTTCCAGGTCTTATCAAGCCTGGAAATGGTGCAGATATGGGACTTTACTATCATCGCAAAGGTACAAGATTTAATCAGCACAAGAACGGCAATATTGTACTTATAGAAGTAGGCTCACAGGTTAATACTCTTGACGAAGCAAAAACAACAGGCATATATCTTTCAAGAATCATAGCAGAATATATTAATAAAAAATAATACTATTAAGTCATCAGTCATTGGGCTGATGACTTTTATTTTTTGGAATAATACAGCGAAGCAATTTAATAAGTCTATGAATACTATATATTTAGGAAAAAGATTTATAGGAAGGTGAGTTAGACTTTGAAGGATAAATATTATGAAATAATAAAAGAATTGAAGCTTGAAGCCCTGCGCTGCAGTGAATATAGACTTAGTAATACAAATGTTAGTGTACGCTTTTACTTTTCTCCAGGAAACCTTACTGCAACCTCAAACAGACAGCCTGTTATTTGTGCTTTTTTAAAAGAGGGAAAAGAGCTTTTAGACTTCTCCAGTGCACAGCTTCTCATTGATGATGAAGAGGTGAACTTTAACTTGGATGCTAATAGTTTAACATATTATCCTAAAACACCTTTAAGCTATGGAACGCATACAGGTAAAATTAAAATAAATACCCTTAACCAAGTAGTTGAGGAGTTTAACTGGAGTTTTATTGTTGAAGATGAATTAAAAAATTACTGCTTCAGTTATGGTATCCCACACTCTCACACCTCCTACTCTGATGGGGTTGGAACTCCTACAGAAGCCTATGAAAAAGCAAGACAAAATGGTTTGAATTTTTTAGTTGTTACAGATCATCAAGGAAAACTTGTGAGTACCAAAATAAACCATGATAAATCTATATTTATCTCCGGAAGCAGCCACCCTAAGTGGGAAATGCTCAAGCTTGAAGCTTCACATATAAATTCAAAACACAAAAACTTTATTGCTCTTTCAGGCTTTGAGTTAAGCACAAGGTTTTGGGGACATATCAACATTATCAACAGCCAAGGTATAATAGAAAAGAGGCCCGCCAGCTTAGATGAGCTTTATGACTGGCTTTGTACTGAAGAAAATCTGCTTTTATCCATAAATCATCCCTATCGATCACCTAAGACTCTCCCCTTTTCTCATAACTTTGATAATTTTGTTAACTTGTATGAGGTAGGTAATGGTTCAACAACTCGGGAATACAACCGTGCAGAACAAAATTACTATGAGACTCTTGATTCAGGCTGGCATATAGCAGCTATTAACGGTCAGGACAATCATATTGACGATTGGGGTGACTCAAGCAATGTAACCGCAGTAATATCAAGAGAGCTTTCAGTGGAGGCCTTAATAGCTGCAATTAAGCTAAGAAGAATTTATTCAACAGAGTCTAAAAGTTTAAAGCTTGTTGTAAAAGGAAACAATCAGTGGATGGGTAGTATTATAAATTTGAGTAAGAATGATATTCTTCATCTTCATATATTAGCAGAAGATAAAAATAGTCCTATAGATAAAATCCAAATAGTATCAAACGGTGGAAAAATAATTAAAGAGAAACTTTGCGGCAATCTAGAAAATTGTGAGTGGAATTTAGAATTGAGTATAGATAGTTCTTACTCCTGGTATGTAGCAAAAGTAATACATTCCGATGAAAAGATTGCTATATCTTCTGCTATATTCGTACAAGATTTACAATAACCTTAGATATCTAAGCAAACAAAACCCCTACAGAATTCTGTAGGGGTTACTGGTAGCGGAAATAGGACTTGAACCTACGACACATCGGGTATGAACCGATTGCTCTAGCCAGCTGAGCTATTCCGCCGTATTACTNAATGGGTTTTGTTCATGTGGTAGCCGGGCTTTATGGAGCTGTATTCTTTTCTTAAATCCTGGGACATGAAAGGATCGCATTTTAGGTTAACTTCAAGAATTGGATTGTTTATATTTGTTAAGGCAAACATTTTTGAGCCAACCTTAAGCACCAAGGTTTCCTCATCAAAGGGAAAGGCTTCGGTTACTCCTTTTTTGCTCAGGCAATAGCTTTTGAATTGCTTTAAATCCATAATATAACCCCCATAAAATTATTCTTTCATATTATTTATTATAACATCATTGGGAAAAGCTAGTATGAATTATTTGGCAATGTTTAATAGTGTTGAAGTAAGCATGTTATTTGTTCTCGTAGAAAACATTGAGCGAACATCAATAAGACTGGACTTCTTTTATGTAATTCTGCGTTAAGAAATTTTTACTGTTTGAGAGAAGCGAGTTTGATAATTTTAGCAGAGTTATATAAAAGAAGTCGTAGTCTTATATGTGCAGCGAAGGCTTTCCTAGAGAACAAATAACATGCATAATTTCAACATTACTATTAAACCTAGCCAATTATTTAAATACTCTCTTGTTTTGAGAAAATAAATTCATAATAATGCCTTATAGCTGCATCTACAATAGTATTCATATAAACATTCACATCTGGGTGCACTGCCTTTATTTCATTGAGCATTCTTGCGGTAGATTCTCTCAGCTTGTAGGTTCTTTTTATATCAAAGCCTTCACCGTCAATTAAAGGAGTAGGCACATTGACAGTGAGTCTAAACCTCCTGTATTAATATTTAAGCTTATTTTATCCATAAATGGCTAAATGTTTATATGGTTAACCATATAAATGGCACCTATAAATTAAATATGCATGTCTTTAAATATTTTTTAGTTATAGGCGGATTTATTTCTGAAGTGCAAGAACACAAACTAAAATATTTTACTAATATTAGTTTGAGATTTTGTATCTCTCTCGATATTTAATTAATATAACTCGTTGTGCTATTCTAAAAACTACGTTAGTTACTAGAAAAAAAACAAAAAAATACCACTAAAGGCAATGAAATTGTCTTTCAAAAAATTATTATAAAACTTAAAAAGTATCTTCAGCCAATTTTTTAGTTACTTCGTATCCTAGAGAATTTAGTATTTTTGTTGAATGTTTAAGAATAGCTTTTTCATTTAGTTTACTAAAATAATTAGATTCAAGTTCCTCGTAAGGCTTTTTATATTTTATGATATTATAAGCTATTATCAGTATAGTGTGAGCAAGTGATATGCATGCTTTATTATGCCCTCTTCGAGCTGAGATTCAATAATATTGAGCGCGAAGATATGTATTTTTGTATGAGTAGAAGAAGCGGTAAAAAAGGTCCAGAAGCAGAGAGTGTTGAAGTTGGAATTGTTAATGGGCAAGCTTATGCTTTTAGTTGCTAATGAAGTTAGTGGTACTGTTGGAATCTTTAGTTTAGATTACAAGATCGAAAATCCTAAAACAGGAGATAATTCAAATATTGGTCTTCAAGTATTTCTTATGTTAGCATCAGCAGGAGCCTTAGTTTTTGGCAGTAAAAAACTTGGCGTTAATAACAAATAAAATATAAAAGCAATGAACCTCTGTTAATTAATAGATAAATTTATAAAATCGAAGGCAATATTAATAATGCCTTCGATTTATTTCGTTATCGTGGTTCTGCTAAAAGTACACCAATAACTTTGCGCCATATTAAGTAATGCTTTTAAAACTTCATCCAAGTTCGTGTTTTAAAAGCATTGGAAACTTCTTATATCTCTTAGGTCCATTCCAAAATATACCCATCTATTTCTTTCCCAGCGGAAACCGGAAATAGATCTTCTTCCTACAAAGGTAAGCCATGCCCAAAAGCCATTTCCTCTCCTCGGCCAAATATATACAAATCTAAAGAGACAAGGTTGAATTGCGCCAGGGTCTATAGCAAAAGTTTCAGCACCAAACTGCTGCGCCTGAGGTTCCTGCGGTGTAAAGCTTGGAGGTGCACTAGGTGGCCCACCCTGAGAACCTTGTGGTCCTTGAGGAAATCCTGGAGGCGGAACCATTTGTCTGTATGGACAATATAAAGGCAAATCATAGGTTTCCAATTCATAGATATTGTTGGAATCATAGGAGGTGCTATCATCATATGGATATCTGAAGTCATCTGTATACATAAAATAAACTCCTTTAAAGTATTACAATATATTTTATGTAATTTGTGGGCTTTTGCTACAAATAGAATTGAGAAAATGAGTGTGAAATCTTTAGGACCTTTGTGCTGAAAAATGGTTCTGTTGTTCCTAAATTTGATAATCAGAAGAGAGTATGGTATTATGTAACTTTGTAAATAAAAAAATATATATTTATTATAAATTTTAAGTTTTCAATTGCTATTCTTGTGGAGTGGTAAATAGTTGATAAGAACGAACGGAGGAAATGAATTAATAGTAAAAAATATACGTTTAGTTGATGGAGATCATAATATTGATTGCAAGATTGATGGATTTGGAGCTATGAGTTTAAAATCTGAATTCGTTAAAAAGATATAAATATGTTTTTATGCTTTGACTTTTCTAATTTAAACCCCTTAAATAGTTAACCTATTTAAGGGGGTTTTAACTTCTTAATATAAGAGTTTTGATTAATTAAAATTATAAATTTAAAAATCCTTAGGAGGATGAAAAATGTTATTTGAAAATTTAGATATAAATAAAGCGATTTTGAAGTCCATAAAAGAAATGGGATATGCTAAACCAACTCCAATACAGGAAAAAGCTATTCCTTATATATTAGAGGGTAAGGACTTGATAGGTTGTGCCCAGACCGGTACAGGAAAAACTGCAGCTTTTGCTGTTCCTATATTACAAAACATTGTTAGTGGGAAAAAGTTAGAAAAAGGACCTAGAACTATTAGGGCATTAATATTAGCTCCTACTAGAGAATTAGCTATACAGATAGGAGACAGCTTTACTAGCTATGGGAAATACTTAGCTGTTAAAAACCTGGTTATCTTTGGTGGAGTGTCACAACATCCTCAAACAAAGGCACTAAAGTCAGGGGTAGATATACTGATTGCTACTCCAGGAAGATTACTTGATCTAATTGACCAAAGATTTATTGATTTAAAAAATGTAGAATGCTTTGTGCTTGATGAAGCCGATCGTATGCTGGATATGGGTATGATTAATGATGTGAAAAAGATTATAGTAAAGCTTCCTAAGGTTAGGCAAAATATGTTATTCTCAGCAACTATGCCAAAGGAAATTTTAAACCTTACAAATTCTATTTTGAGAAATCCTGTAAAGGTGGAAGTTACACCTGTTTCATCTACCGTAGATACAATTACACAAGGTTTATATTTTGTTAATAGAAAAAGCAAAAAACAATTACTTATAAATTTACTTAAAGATAAAGCTCTATCCTCTGTTTTAGTTTTTTCAAGAACAAAACATGGAGCAAATATAATTACAAAAGAGTTAAATAAAGCCCGCATAGATGCTCAAGCTATCCATGGTAATAAATCACAAAGTGCAAGACAACTAGCCTTAAATAGTTTTAAGGAAGGTAAAATTAGAGTTTTAGTTGCAACTGATATAGCTGCAAGAGGTATTGATGTAGATGAGCTTCCCTATGTAATTAATTTTGACTTGCCTGAAGTTCCTGAAACCTATGTTCATAGAATTGGACGTACTGGAAGAGCAGGGCAAAAGGGGACAGCACTTTCCTTCTGTGATGTGGAAGAAAAGGATTATCTTAAGGGCATTGAGAAACTTATAGGTAAGAAAATAACCTTAATAGAAGATTATACCTCTAAAGATATTGTTGCCCGTTTATAAAGCACTAAGACACAGGGTTTAGCACCGAAGTTTAGGTACTGGTGCTTTTGAGAGCTCAGGTAGGTTTGATTTGCAAAATCTATCTGAGCTCCCTTAGCAAGTGAGGACTTTGCAAATCCAGTGATGAATTGATGTCTTCTTATCTTAGGATAGGAAGATTTTTTATTGAAAACATAAATCCTTTCAGGCTGTAAATTATTTAAGTTTTAGGTTATATCAAGGGAATACTGAGAGATTTATATTCATATTATTTACTAAGATGCTTATTACGGTATATATACTTTTGCTTTTGCTACTTACACGGTTAAGTAGCAAAAAATTAAGTAACTTAAGCGATTAAGTGAGGTGATGACTTGAAAATAACAATTAAGCACATAGGAGAAATGGCAGGAGTTTCTGCAGCTGCTGTATCTAAAGCGCTTAATGGCCACAGTGATATCAGCGAGGAGACAAAAACAAGAATTCTTGAAATATGCAAGCAGGTAGGATATACCCGAAATGAGATAGCAAGGAATTTGGCAAAGGGCAAGAGTAATATGATAGGACTGCTTATTCCGGATATCTCATCACCTATATACTCTGAAGTATTTAAAGGATTAGATATACAGGCTCGGGAACATGGTTATTGTTTATTTTTATGTGATACCAACAGAGATATTGAGCTGGAAAAGAAGTATGTTAGAACACTTATGGAAAAGAGAGTCAGTGGTATTATAGTTGCACCTGTATCAAACAGCGTAGACCACATTGAGGAAATTACAAGAAACAGCATACCTATTGTTTATATTGGTGGAAAAGTAAACGACAATATGGGCAACTACGTAACAGTAGATAATTTCTATGGTTCAAAAACTGCAGTAGACTACCTTATAAAGCTGGGGCATAGAGAAATCTATATGGTTTGCGACAGGGATAACACAAAGACTATGGCCGATAGGATAAAGGGCTATGAAACAGTTATGCAGGAGAATAACTGTAATCCTGTTGTTTACGTTGATGGAGCTGGAAGAAAGTGGCGTGAAAGTGGATATTTTCAGACAAAACACATACTTTCCTTGGGCAAAATTCCATCAGCTATCTTTTGCAGCAGTGACATGGTAGCAATAGGGGTTATGGAAGCAGTGCTGGAAAAGGGACTTAGGGTGCCTGAAGACATCTCTATTGTTGGTTATGATGATGCAGCTTTTGCATCTCTACCTACTATTAACCTGACAACAATAGCGCAGCCTAAATTTGAAATGGGAAAGAAAACGTTTAATTTACTGTATAAAATTATAAAAAGCCATAATTCGGATTATAAAAATAGGGAAATTGTTAAGCCGGAGCTTGTAATAAGAGGGACATGCATACAGCTTAAAGGAAATTAATTATAAAGAAGCAGGTGATTTTATGAAGATTGATACTATTTTATTTGATATGGGCGGCACGCTAGAGGATGTAACTTATAACAGGGACGTTAGACTAGAGGGAACAAGGCATATTCTAAACTGCCTTAAGGATAAAAATATTTGTATTGACGAAGAACCTGAGGCATTTTTAGACATTCTGCAAAAGAGAAATTCAGAATATAAGACTTGGTGCGAAAAGTCCCTTATAGAGTCTTCTCCACTTGAAATTTGGTATAAGTGGCATTTAAAGGACTTTAATATTGAAGAAGGAAAGCTGGCAGACATTTGTGAAGAACTAGCATATATTTGGGAAACAAAATTTTATAAAAGAAGCCTTAGGGAAGATGTTCCTTCCGTATTGGATGAGCTTAAAAGAAAAGGTTATAAGCTTGGAATTATAAGCAATACTTCAAGCCATACACAGGTATTTAGAACCTTGAAAGGCTACGGAATAGACAATTATTTTGAGTGTGTGTATCTGTCAAGTATCGAAGGCATGAGGAAGCCTAGAGTAGATATATTTTATAGAGCAGTTGAAAAACTAAATTCAAAGCCGGAAAAAGCTGCTTATGTAGGAGATACCATTTCGAGGGATGTAATCGGTTCTAAAAATGCCGGCTACGCTGCTGCAATACAAATAGCTTCTTTTCTTACTGGAACTGCTGATTCAAAGGTGGGAGAACAGACTTATAAACCTGACTATGTAATAAGCAATATGGCGGAGATTTTAGACATATTAGATAGAATCAATTGCGATGAGTAGCTTCTTTTGGGAATAAATTTTATTGTTTTTGGGGGGTGCATATAGTGACAGAAGTGAAAGCGCATAAGATAAATAAATACAAAAATATAGTGAAAAATGCTGTAACCAATCCTTATTATGTTATCAGTATTGTTTCTATAATCTTGCTTACCTATCTAATACTAGTACCGCTATGGGAAATGATCAGCACTACAGTGAAGTGGCAGCCGCAGGATGCAAAGACAGTGAAAGGGGCTGTGGCTGGAGCCTTAACACTGAACTACTGGAAAACTACCTTAGGCAGCATGATTAGCAAAAACTTATTTTATAAGCCTTTGTTAAATTCAATTATTATTGCTTCTTTAGTATCTATATTTTCCATTATTTTAGGGGGAACCTTAGCTTGGCTTTTAACACGAACTGACTTGCCCTGCAAGAAGGTTCTTGCATTCTTGACTGTAGTTCCTTATATGCTGCCTTCCTGGTCAAAGGCTATGGCATGGACAGTTGTATTTAAAAATAACAGGATAGGGGGATATCCAGGGTTCTTTCAATCGGTTTTTAAGGTTAGCCCACCAGATTGGTTTTCCTATGGTCCTGTACCTATTATTATAACATTGACTCTTCATTACTATGTTTTTACTTATTTACTAATGTCTTCAGCACTTCATTCAATCGGCGGTGATTTAGAGGAAATGGCCGAAATCACTGGAGCCAGCAGGTTTACAATACTAAGAAAAATTACTTTTCCTATTGTGCTGCCTGCGATAATGTCTTCTTTTATACTGACTTTTTCCAAGGCTATAGGAGCCTTTGGAGTTCCGGCATTCCTTGGACTTAAGGTGAACTATTACACTCTATCCACAATGATTTACTCCAGCATAAGAAATAGAAATACAGTTAGAGCCTATGTTCTTGGCATCGTGCTAATACTGGTTGCATGCTTAACGGTATACCTAAATCAAAGAGCAATTGGTAGAAGGAAGAGCTATACAACTATAGGAGGCAAAGGCACGAGAAAGAATTTGGTACCACTAAGAAAATGGAAGCTTCCAATTTTAATAACCTTATTCGCATTTATCTTTGTTGCTGTAATTCTTCCGCTTGCGGTAATGGTGGTGCAGAGCTTTATGCTTAAAGATGGTGTTTACAGCCTTAAGAATTTTACTACCCATTTCTGGATAGGTAGTCCTACACCCGGTATTGCAGATGGGGAGGCGGGGGTATTTAAAAATAAACTGCTGTGGTCCTCCATACTAAATACATTGAAGCTCGTACTGGTTGTATCTGTTACAGCAACACTAATAGGGCTTATTTTAGGATATATAGTTTCAAGGGGAAGAAAAAAGTTGTCTGGCAGAATAATAGATCAATTATCCTTTACCCCATATATAATTCCTTCAATTGCTTTTGGTGCAATATATCTGTCAATGTTTTCAAAGCCTAAGCTGTTTTTGCCCACTCTATACGGAACCTTTGGCATATTAGTCTTAATTAGTGTGGTTAAATATCTGCCTTTCTCAGTAAGGTCCGGTACAAGTAATATGCTGCAAATAGGCTATGAATTAGAAGAAGCGGCTATTATAGAGGGGAGCTCATGGATTAAAAGATTTAGAAAAATAATGCTGCCTTTATCTAAAAAAGGACTGCTCAGTGGTTTTCTTCTTATATTCATAAGCGCAATGAAGGAGCTTGATTTGCTTGTGCTGCTGGTTACACCTAAAACTGGAACCCTTACAACACTCACATACTCCTATGCAGAGTCAGGATTCCAGCAATTTTCTAACGTTATCATGACTTTGATAGTGTTCATAATAATAGTTGTATACTACATTTCTTTAAAAATTGGAGATGCAGATATTACGTCGGGTATAGGGGGATAAGAATGAGCAGTATAGTACTAAAAGGGATAAACAAATATTATGACAAAGTACATGTTTTAAAAAATTTAAGCCTTACCATAGACGAAGGAGATTTTATGACCCTTCTAGGGCCGTCGGGATGCGGAAAGACAACAACCTTAAGAGTTATCGCAGGCCTTGAAAATCCTCAGAGCGGCACTATAACTATGGATGGCAGTATTGTGACAAATGCAGAGGAAAGCTATTTTGCACCTTCCTCTAAAAGAGGGCTGAACCTTGTGTTTCAAAGCTATGCCCTTTGGCCTCATATGACGGTTTTTGAAAATGTTGCTTTTGGCCTGAATGTTAAAAAGGTGCCAAAGGAGGAGGTAAAGGAAAGAGTTACAAATGCTCTTGTAAGGATGAAAATAGATGATTATGCTGAGCGCTATCCTTCAGAGCTATCAGGGGGACAGCAGCAAAGAGTTGCAATTGCCAGGGCAATAGTTTCTGAGCCTAAGATTCTTCTTTTGGATGAGCCCCTTTCAAATTTGGACGCCAAGCTAAGAATTGAGATGAGGGCAGAACTTAAAAGGCTTCACAGGGATTTAAAAACAACTATAGTTTATGTAACTCATGATCAGGTCGAGGCACTTACCATGTCAACAAAAATAGCCATATTTTTCGAGGGTGAATTAGTTCAGGTGGATACGCCGAAAAATATATACAACAATCCTGTGAGTATGAAGGTGGCTGATTTTATAGGCAATCCAAAGATTAACTTTATAGAAGGCGCCTGCAGCTCTGGAAAGGGAAAGCTGCTAGTAAAAAGCGCTTTGGGTGAGGTAATCTTTGAGGAGCCTGAAAATAAGACTTATGATAAGGAGATTATACTTGCATTAAGACCTGAGGACATTTGCATTCATAGGGAAGAAGCAGAACAAACCGTTGAGGGCAGAATTTATTCCGTACTGCCTGCAGGCTCTGAAACATTAATACAGCTGATGGTTAACGGAGCATTCATTATGGCTAAAATGATTGGACAAATTGAGTATGATTCTGACGAGAGAGTCTGGATTTCTTTTGCTAAGGAAAAAATAAATGTATTTGAGAAAGGCACAGGAAGGGATATTTTCAGACTGAATTAAAAATTAATTATTTTGGGGGGTATTCAATGAAAAAATTAAATAAAATCTTGTCAGGCATTTTGGTTTCAATAATGGCTTTGACACTTGCAGCATGCGGGAAAAATTCAAATGTAAAAGAGCCTTCAAATCAGGCTTCAAGCCAAACTACAGCTCCAACTGAAACTAAGGGCAGCTCCTGGCTTAAAAAAGCAGCTCTTGATGCTGAAGACAGTACAGATAAGCTTTATGAAGAGGCGAAGAAAGAGGGGAAAGTTGTTGTTTACTCCATGTCCAGTAGAATAAAGGATATTAAGGCTAGCTTTGAAAAGAAGTATCCAGGCGTAGAACTTGAAGGCTACGACATGAGAATGGCAGAAATATTTGAAAAGGTTCAAAGGGAAAATGAAGCGGGAATATATAATGCGGATTTAGTTTTTGTAAAGGACTCTGACGGAGCAGTGTATAATGAGTTTATGAAAACTGGTATCCTCCACAACTATATTCCAAAGGACATAGGGGACAAAATAAAACAAAAGGCTTTCAAGGACCCGCAATTCTCAGCTTTCTTTGAAATGAAGCAAATATTTTATAACAATGAAGTTAATAAAACTAGCCCTATAGACAGCTGGTGGGATCTTACAAGGCGAGAGTATAAGGAAGAGTTATGATAGCAAATCCTGCATCAACTGCAGAAAATATGGGATTGTTTTTAGCTATGATACAAAATGCAAATGAGATGGCAGCAGCCTACAAGGAAGAGTTTGGAGAGGATATAAAATTAGACGGCACTGAAAATGCAGGCTATGAGTTTATAAAAAGACTTGTTGCAAACGACTTAATTCTTACTACCTCTGACGGCGACATCATAAAGGCCATAGGAGCAAAAGGCCAGACAAATCCACCTGTGGGAATAGCAACTTCAAGTAAAATTAGAGAGAGGAAAAATGGTCTTTATATTGATGTAGTTAAAAATCTAAAGCCTAGAGATGGTGTTATGGCTCCAGCTATGACTCTTATAGTAGATCGGGCACCTCATGTGAATGCTGCTAAACTTCTTATTAGATTTATGGCAGCGGAAGCAGACGGAAAGGGAGAAGGCTTTGATCCTTTCAAAGTTGAAGGTTCTTGGCCTACAAGATCTGATATGACTCCAGTTGGTTCTCAAACACTAGATTCATTGAAACTATGGAATCTTGACCTTGATTTTGACTACAATAACAAAACTAAGCTTAATAATTTCTGGTTGTCTATTCAAAAATAATTATTGAAAAGGGGCAGGCGGAGCACCGGCTGCCCCTTTTTTATAGGAGGAATATATATATGATAAAGGCAATATCCTTTGACGGTAACGGAGTTTTGTATTATAGAAGCAAGGATGTTTCAGATTCTGTGCTGGAATATATAAAGACTAATTATAAAAGCAATTTGGAAGTGGATGAAAACAGGAAGAAATTCAGAGAACTTTTAGAAAGGTCCTTCAGTCATGAATTCAGCAAATTAGAAATGCTTGAAAGATACCTTGACTATGCAGGCATAACTGATTTAAATCATCGCAAGGACATTATTGACAAGGAAATGGAGTTCAGCAGAACTGTAGAGCTATACCCTACTGAGAGCGAAACTATACTTGAGCTTAATAAAAGAGGCTACAAGCTGGGGATGATAACAAATACTTATCAATCAGCAGCAGAAAAGGCAGACTGGTTTTTAAGACTTGGCCTGGGCTGTGTGGTTGAGGAGGTTGTATCTTCTATAGAAATAGGCATAGCTAAGCCTAATGTTGGAATTTATCAGGAATTCCTTAGAAGAGTAGGATATGAACCTAGGGAAGTAGCCTATGTGGCTCATGACGAAGAGGAGTTAATTGGGGCCCATAACGCTGGAATGGTGACCATATCCTTTAATTATGAGGGGAATTTTAAAGCTGATTACCACCTTGAGGTTTTTAAGGATATTTTGGATATACCTGAGTTGTATAAATTTTAGTGACCGCTTGTTAATCTTTTCGGGCAAGGAGGGTTTTTATGAGACACCAGTTTTCACTTTCAACCTCCTGGAATATATCCAGGTATGAAAACATAGAAGACTTTTTAAGAGAGCTTGAGGACATGGATTTTGATAAAATTGAAGTAAATTATGAGGTTTCTCAAAGGTTTGTTGATGATATTGCACCCTATGTGGAAAGAGGTAGAGTAAAGGTAACAAGTGTGCATAACATATGCCCAACTCCCAAAGGCTATAAAAATCTGGATTCTACTCTTGCACTTTCTCATACTAACGAGGAAACAAGAAAACTTGCTGTGAGCCTTTCGAAAAACACACTGGATATTGCCCATAGGTTTAATGCAAAGGCAGTAGTTCTCCACACTGGAGAAGTAGGTGGTATTTTTCAATTAAATGATGCCCTGAGAGATATGCTCAGCAAGGGAGAAGCGAGGACAGTTAGATTTAGTGAAATAAGGAATAAGATAATTCAGGAAAGAAAAGAAAGAAGTTTGCCTTATATCATGGCTGCAGAAAAGAGCATTTGCGAACTATCTGATTATATATGTGAAAAGGGCTATGACGTGAAGCTGGGATTAGAAAACAGAGACAGGTACCACCAAATACCTGTCAGGGAGGAATATGATCTGTGGTTTGATAAGTTAAAACAGTATCCAATTGGCTTGTGGTATGATATAGGTCATGGGGAGGTTCACAATAATATTCTTTCAGAAAGCTGTATTCCTTTGCTTGAAAAATACAAGGAAAGGCTTCTAGGATTTCATATACATGATACGGATGGAATTAACGACCACTATGCTCCAGGAATGAAAAAGACAAGATTTGAGCTTCTTAAAGACTATTTAAACTTGGAGGTTATTAAAGTGCTTGAGCTTAAGCCTTTTGTTTCCAAACAGGATGTGTGCAATGGGGTAGAATTTTTAAAGAAAAAGCTAAGTAATCCATAAGAGGAGCTTTGTTTTTATTGATATCTTCTTATCTTAGGGTAAGAAGATTTTTTATTGCTTAAAAAACTAAAATAAATTGAAAAGAGAGGGATAAGTAATGAATACTACGCACCAAGCCAGCAGCAGAGGACCTATCCCTTCTCCACTGCAAGCTTTTCACTCTTCTTAAGACTTTTAAAAACCAAGTCATAGGATAAATCAATTAAAAATAGCAATTTATCTTCTGGTACAGTTCCATCAACGGTTACGGTGTTCCAATGTNTTTAAGCTCATCGCTTACTTATTTTTAGAAGTTTTTCAACTTCAAAAGAATTGCTGGTCATTTACCTTTATATTCTCTGTTTAATTTTCAAAGACCAATTCATACTGTTGTATAACAAATCTTCAGTACATCAATTATTATATAACACATTTAGACATTTGTCAACAACTTTTTTAACTTTTTTTTGTTTGTTTGAAGCATCTTCGCTTCAAACAACAGATATTAATATATCAGGTGTTACAAAAACTCACAATAAGATTATTAGCAAAAATCAAGACTTATATTCATTTATCTTTAAAATTCTATATATTTCTCAATAATAATTATAATGACACTCTTGGTACTGTTTAACATGGTTCACTATAAAATATAAGAGGATACCCTTTGGCATCCCCCTATAATTTTATACTAACATCACTAGATTACTTTAAAACAACATCATACTTGCTCTTTAATCCCTCAGTAAACTGCATATATTTAAAGCTTTCTCTCTCATTTAATATTTCTCTTTGTATCGTTGGATAAACTTCTTCTAAAGGTTTTACTGTACCTTCATTTTTTTCCTCTACCTTTATTAAATGGTATCCAAATTGTGTTTGGACTGGTTCACTTAACTCTCCAACTTCTAACTCAAAAGCTGCCTGCTCAAATTCTGGAACCATTCTACCTCTAGTAAAACTTCCAAGACTTCCGCCTTGTTCCTTCGATGGACATGATGAATATTGAAGTGCGGCCATTTCAAAGTTCATTCCGTCATCAATCTTCTTTTTAATTTCTTGAGCTTCGTCTAAAGAGTCTACTAGTATATGTCTAGCAGTAACGCTTTCCTCACTGTTAAAGTACTGTTGATTTGCTTCATAATAATCTTTTACTTCATCATCAGTTACTTTTACATCAGCAAGTATATTGTTAATAGCAGTTTGAGTTAATATTTCTTTCTTAGCAGCTTCCACCTGTGAAATATATGCTGGATCTTTTTCTATTCCATTATCTTTAGCATAACTATAAATAAGTTCAAAGGATATTATCTGGTTTAAAAGTTGTTTCTTCCCTTCTTCACCCATAAAGTATCCTTGTCTTTCCCTTGGAAATCTTGAAATAGCATTTTCTAAATCTCTCTGAGTTATTTCTCTACCCTCAACTGTAGCTAATACTTTGTTATCCATCATTAGTCTCCTTTTAGGTTATTTATTAAAGTCTACTTATTTATAATAACATAGTGTAATGTTAATTCCAAAGCAAAAGCATTAATACTTATAAATTAATATACCCTAAGATAGTTTATTTAATAAATGGTACAAATAAAAATAAAGTATACCATGAATCAATTATAAACATTGTGGAAAAACTAACTGCTATTGTATTCTTATGTAGATCAGAAGAATACTTTTTATAGCAGTAAATACAACATAAAATACTTATTATCAATATTGCCCCTAGTCCTATAGCAGGAGTCAAATAGCTTGGCAAATAATATCTAAATTTTTTGAATACAATAGTATAGATAAAGTGAATTTTGAAAACTAACGCAATTGAATAAGCACAAATAAATAGAATTTTTCTTTTAGTATCATCAAATCTATGCTCTATTAAGGACAATATAGATACAGTACAGAAAGATGGAATAATCCAAAGTGCGCCAAAAACTACTAAGTATACAAACGTAAACAATATCCCTTGGACTGTGTCTACAAAAGCCAAAGAATATTCATAACTTCTATTAGTGTTATTAGCTTTCTTAAAATCATCTCTGTATGAAGACATATATAAATTGCTATGATCAATTCCAATAACATCACAAAAAACTGCAGTATCCCCATATACCGAAGGAAATCCAGATAGTGCTCTTGTTCTTGAAATAGGAGTGCTATTTGCAATTACGCTATCCCTGGCTTCTAATTCCAATACATCTTTATATAATTGCTTTTTTCCTAAGGCCCTATATCCACCTGCTAAAAATTTTATTCCTTTTTCATTAGGGTCATTATCAGTAAATGAAGTAGCATTAAAAATAGATATTACCCTATCTTTATTTGCAGTTTCCCTTACATAATGCTTTCCTCCATCAAGATCAAACACTAACATTTTTGAACCACCAAAGTCACTCTGAAATTTATATTCTGCAAGTATGTATCCTTTATTATCCTCTACTGCTATAGCTGCATTATAATAAGAAACACGAGTAGTACCACCTAACATACCAATTTCTTTAGGCTTAGTTACTACTCCATTTTTAACTAAAAAGTAACAAAAATTATTTTCATTGTTTAAATATGCAACCACATAATTATCTCCTGTCTTAGTGCCACAAATCATACTATTTAATGGTGCTTCAAACTCAGAACTTTTTCCACTTCTATAATCTACTAGCCTAATCGTGTTTTTAAATCCTATAACCAGAAGATCATTTCCCACTTGTTTTAAGTCTTCAACATCTTTTATTTTACTTCTATCTATAACATCAAATTTCTTATTTAGAATCAAACTATATATACTTTTCATTTCTTTATCACTTGTAATCCAACTTACATTAAGCTTTTCACCATCAGTTACAACATGAATACTTCTAGCTATGTCTCCTTCAACTTTAAAGCTCTTCTCAATTATTTTTTTCCCTAAATTATCAACAGCCATTATATATATAGTTTCTCCATCGGTATAAGCTACCACATATTTTTCATTATATTTTATAAGCTGAGGATAGTCTACTATATTTCCTGAAGCAAGCAACACTTCCTTTGACCATTTATTTGATGGTGGCTCTCTTCTTAATTTGAGATTTTCACTGTACTGCATGAAAGTTATACTTGCAAAAACTATAATAAATAAACTTATTAAAAATTTTCTCAATTACATCACCCCTTATACACTAGATTAGTTTAACTTAGGATCTAAAGCATCTGCTAATGCATCGCCAACAATATTGAAGCAAATCAAAGTTAAACTTATTATTGTGTATGGGATATATACTTGATAAGGATATACGATAAGTGCTGCTCCAAGATCTTTGCCTACAGTTCCCCAGGTCATAGCGCTACCAGCATCAATAAGCATAGCAAACGTAAGCATCATTTCTGTCGATATTACACTAGGAATCTCCAATGTAATAGTTACTATTGTTATGCCGATAATATTAGATACAAGATGCTTTGATATAATCCTTGAAGAACTAGCTCCAAGTGCTTCTGCAGCTAATATATACTCTTGACGCTTAATCTGCATAATCTGACCTCGAATGATTCTTGTTACCCCACACCAACCTGTTATACTCATCGCTGCAATTATATTCAGTAACCCTGATCCAAGTATTATACTCATTAAGATTATCATCATCATGTTTGGTATACTCATAACAATCTCTACTATTCTCATGATTACTTCATCAACCAAACCACCGAAGTACCCACATATACTCCCATAAATAACTCCTATCCCTATATTTATAAAAGCTACTGTAAAACCAATAAAAAGAGAGCCTCTAGCCCCCATCCACATCCTTGCAAATATATCTCTTCCCTTGCCATCAGTACCAAACCAATGCTCTCTTGATGGCGCTGCATTTCTTAATACACTCTTATAAACTTCCTGATTAAACTTATATTTTGTCAAATGCGGACCAATAATAGTCATAAGGATTATTAATAGAATAAACAGCAAACATATTATTGCTCCCTTATTTTCCAAGAATCGTTTCCGTGCTTTTTGCCAATAGGTAATACTGTATCTTTCTAAAGAATCAAAATTCTGATTCTCCTCACACCCAGTAACAATAAATTTTTCTCTTGTTAATTCCCCCATAGAATATTGCCCCCCTAAGAATATTTATCAATTGCTAAATATTATTTTTTATCACTTTACTATAAATCTTTTACTATGTATAATAGTGCACATAATAATATTATATATCTTTGTTACCATTTATCAAACAATTATGGCTATCTTTTTATTATAAGGATATAATTATATAAAACGTATATTATACACTAAGCACAATTACTAGAACTAATAACTTAGTGCTGTTATCTAAAAGGAGGAATAACATGACTTTAGCAGAGCTTAAAGAAGGAGTAAAAGCTCCAGATTTTAAACTAATTGGCTCAGATGATAAAGAACATAGTCTAATTGACTATTTAGGAAAGCAGGTTGTACTATTCTTTTATCCAAAGGATAATACCCCTGGATGAACAAATGAAGCTGTAAGCTTTAGAGATAGTTTATCTCAAATTGAAGATTTAAACGCTGTTGTAATTGGAATAAGTAGAGATTCAATTACTTCACATAAGAAGTTTATTGATAAGCATCAACTGCCTTTTATACTGTTATCAGATTCAGAAGAGTTAGTATGTAATCTTTATGGTGTACTAAAAGAAAAAAATATGTATGGTAAAAAATCCATAGGAATAGAAAGAAGTACTTTTGTTATAGATGAGAATGGATTAGTGAAAAAGACTTTTAGAAAAGTCAAAGTAGATGGACATATAGGGGAAGTTATAAATGCCTTAAAATAGACTGTACAGAAAAAACCTGCAGATTTGTGCAGGTTTTTTCTACTAAGAATATAATCCTAAAATAATAGCGCCAATCAAAATCATGGCAATTCCAAATAGTTTTTTAATGGTTATTTTTTCTTTTAATATGAAGTAAGATATTATTATTGTCCACACATAAGTAATTGAGGTTAGGGGCAAGACAATCGTGTATTTTAACTCTTTGAGAACAACTATATTAAGTACTGCTCCAATAACATACAGAATTCCACCTATATACAGATATGGACTTAATACTGTTTTTATTATGTTTGTTGAACTCGTAGCTGCCTTTTTAAAGAAAAGCCCTCCAAAGGCGCCTGCAAGAGTAAAAATCAAACATAGTAATATATACCTATACATCTCCGCCTCCTATAAGAACAACACCGCACATTATTATAATTATTGCTAAGTACTGAATACTAGTAATATGTTCTTTTAATACAAAATTTCCTAAAAATATTGCAAAGATATAGCCAAAACTTAGCATGGGATGAAGAACAGAAAGACTTCCAAATCTAAAGGCTATTATCATCAATACTGCCCCAATTCCATAACATAAAAAACCCAATATAAGCCACTTTAAATTTGAACCATTAGATATCTTCCATAACATTTGACCAATTGATGTTAATAGAGCCGCTGCTATTATTATTAAAATTCCTTTTAAGTTTTTCTTAATGGAGGATATTATATCTACTTTCATAAACTTACCTCTTATTTAAGTTTGATCTTATATTGTTCAACATCAATTCATACATTTGTCTATGCTGCTTTACTATAGTATCCAAAATTACTCCACATGTGAAAGACATAGTGGATAGAACTATTAAACCAACTGCAAGTATAGCAGATGGCACTTTTGTTATAAATCTAGTTTTTATAAATTCAATAATAACAGGTAAGCCAACTATAAGTCCTAGGCCTAAGAATATTGCAGTCAAAACACCAAAAAACATCAATGGCTTATAATCTTTATATAACATAAATATAGTCTTCATAACTTTAATACCATCACTCACAGTATTAAGCTTTGAAACACTTCCCTCTGGTCTATCTCTATAATCAATTGGTATCTCTTTAATTAAGAACTTTTTATCTAATGCATGTATGCTCATTTCCGTTTCAATTTCAAATCCTGGACTTAGTACAGGCATTCCTTTAACAAACTCTCTATCAAAAGCCCTATATCCAGTCATTATATCTCTCAAGTTGCTCTTGAATAGTTTGTTTATTAAATTTCTTACCATATCATTACCTAAATTATGAAAAGCCCTTTTATTCTCGCTTCTATATGTTCCATTGGATAATCTATCTCCTATAACCATATTAGCCTCCCCCTTGGCTATAGGTTCAATAAGTCTGTGTACAAACTCTGATGGATATGTATCATCTCCATCTATCATTATGTAACAATCTGCATCTATATCCCTAAACATAGAGCGAACTACATGTCCTTTACCCTGCCTGTATTCTTTTTTTACTATTGCACCACGCTCTCTTGCGATTTCTGAAGTTTTGTCCTTTGAATTGTTATCATATACATAAATATCAGCTTCAGGAAGTTCCCTTCTAAAATCATCAATAACCTTTCCAATTGTTAATTCTTCATTATAACAAGGGATCAATACTGCTATCTTCAATTATGATTCTCCTTTCTACTTCTCTTCTGAATTACAGTGTAAACTTTTTAAAGTTGTAACATATGTTGACAATTTATTTTATTTTCACAATAATTATTACATAAGTTAATATAATTAACAACTACAAAAATTAAATATACCAAAGGAGATTTAATAATGATAAAAAACTTATTAAAGCAACGGCTTAATAAAAGTAATCACTCTTTAACATTTTTATTGCTGCTACTATTTTCTCTAGTGCTACCGGGAAGTCTCTTGATTATTCCTGAATCAAAATCAAAGCAAGGTTCTTTTCTAACAAATTCCTTATTTGTCTATGCAATAGAAGTGATTGTCATATTACTTTTTTTGTTTTTGCTGTTTAAATTTCTAGAAAGTATATATATAAGCACAAATAAGCCTAGTATAAACAAGCTATATATCTTCTACTATGCTCTTCCTTCAATAGCAGTAGGATTTTATTATTTAATAGCACTATATCCTGGGATTATGACCAACGACTCTTTTAATCAATGGATGCAGGTTCATACACATTCACTTTATGATTGGCATCCAGTACCTCATACAATATTTATTTATTTTGTTACTAAACTATGGGATTCACCAGCTGCAATTGCAATAGCTCATATGACATTACAGAGTTTAGTTCTAGGATACATTCTTTATATCTTTAATAAATTAGGCGTAAATAAAAAACTGCTATATTTAATAGCAATTCTAGGTTCACTCTATCCATCAAATGCTGTAATGAGTATAGCAATATGGAAAGACATACCATATAATGCTTCCTTATCGCTATTAACCATATTTATACTTAATATACTAATTACAAAAGGTAAATGGCTGGATAATCATTTAAATAATGTCGCATTTATATGTTGTTCAGTTATAGTTGTACTTTTTAGACATAATGGTTTATTGAGTTTTATTGGCACTATGTTTCTAGGGTTGTTACTTTTAAGATACAAACGTAAAACTATTGGATTAATATTAGTTTCTGTCCTGTCAGTTTATATCCTTGTTAAAGGTCCTATTTATTCTTACTTAAACGTAAAACCTGGAACTTCAAATGAAGCCTTTGGTATCCCAACCCAACAAATTGCTGCTGTTGTAAAAAACAACGGATATCTAACTCCCCAACAGAAGGAAAAAATAAATTATATAATGCCCCTAGATGTTATGGCTGAAACATATCACCCATATTCAGTGGATCTGATTAAATTTCATGACGAATTTGACAGGAATGCAATTGTAAATGATAAAGTTGGCTTTTTAAAATTATGGTTTGATATTTGCATACAAAACCCAGCAATAGTTACTAAAGCTTTTCTCGATCAGACCTCACTAGTATGGCAAATTAAAGAACCATTAGGAAGAGGCTATACATTTACTGCAAATAGGGAAGTTGTTCGAAATGATTATAACATTAAAAATAAAATTATTAGTGAACCGATAACAAGTTCGGTATATAAAATATTAGACTTTACAGAGAAAAAAGAGAATATATGGCTATTTTGGCGGCCAGCTCTTCTATTATTCATAATACTTTTTGCTGGGCTCCTTTGTATACGTAAAAATGATATAACTTTTTTATTATTAGTTTCACCAGTACTACTTAACAACCTTAGTATTTTAGCCGCTATACCTGCGCAAGACTATAGATATCTTCATGCAAATAACCTTATATCTATAATCATAGTACTAGCATCATTTATTAAGCTCAATAGTAATATCTCAAAAGAATTTTAATGCATAACTCTAACTGCTGGTATTATAAGATACTAGCAGTTTTTTATTTTGGCTTTGTTTAAGAATAGTGTTGATAATATACTATTTTTTAGGGAATTTTTTTACAAGTTCCCTAAAAAATACAGGTTGAGCTTCATTACATTATTATTTACTTCTTCTAAAGTCAAAAGTGTCCTTTAGTACATCCAACTTATGACTATTGATAATAACAGTGTTATCATCTACCCATTTAATATTTGCAGTATTTTCATGGTAATTCCAGTATATGTTTTTAGGCTTTTTATTCTTTGTATTAAAGATCAATTTATTTAATTATATATGAAACAAATACATAATTACAAATATTTGTATTGAATTATATATAGATTGGCTTTCTTTGCCTAAAATCTTTCAATTTTGTATCTGAATGAGAGGTGTGTGATTGAACTAATAAATTTTTGCTCTTTATAGTATCATTTTCTGTGTTAAAGATTTCAAGCCATTAAAACAATACATATAGTTAGCAAGATATTTAGTTGCAACACCATTAAACCTATCAATCCACTTCTTGAGTTTGCTATGGAAAGCATTAATATGATGTATGTGATATACATCTTTTTTATGGTTAGCACGCTTAATTTGCTGAAGTTCTACACCTAAATTTTGTGCAAACTGAATATAACTCTTGTGTGACTCGGTACAAAGGATGGCTTCATCCTCAATTCTACCAGTAAAGAGCCTTTCTAAATCTGTATGCTTCATTCTTCCTTTGCATATAAGTTCAGCAATAAGGTTCCCCGCTCTGTCCATAGCACATAAAACGCAAACCTGCTCATTTGAGATACCTCTTTTTCTCTTTTCAGCCTTACTACTTAAACTACCTTTAGCGCCTCTTTTATGGGATTTACGAGGCATAGTAAAGTTCGTACTTTTCTTATGGTTACCTTAACAAAGCCTTTATTTTAATTTATTAAACAAAAATAAGAGTTCGTACATTACGAACTCTTATTTTTGGTGGCTAGACCAGGAATCGAACCAGGGACACGAGGATTTTCAGTCCTCTGCTCTACCGACTGAGCTATCTAGCCATATGTAGACCTGGCAACGTCCTACTCTTCCACTCAGTCTCCCGAGCAGTACCATCGGCGCTGAGAAGCTTAACCATCGTGTTCGGTATGGGAACGGGTGTAACCTTCTCGCCATCATCACCAGATAAATGGCTCCGTGGAGAGGACTCGAACCTCCAACCCTTCGGTTAACAGCCGAATGCTCCGCCATTGAGCTACCACGGAATATGTAGAAAGAATTTTGTTCTTTCAAAATTGCACAGATTAAAATATATTTGGTCAAGCCCTCGACCTATTAGTATCAGTCAGCTAAATATGTTACCACACTTACACCTCTGACCTATCAACCTTGTGTTCTTCAAGGGGTCTTACTAGCTTACGCTATGAGAAGTCTTATCTTGAGGTGGGCTTCACGCTTAGATGCTTTCAGCGTTTATCCCGTCCTAACATAGCTACCCAGCCGTGCCACTGGCGTGACAACTGGTGCACCAGAGGTTAGTCCATCCCGGTCCTCTCGTACTAAGGACAGCTCCTCTCAAACTTCTTGCGCCCGCGACGGATAGGGACCGAACTGTCTCACGACGTTCTGAACCCAGCTCGCGTGCCGCTTTAATGGGCGAACAGCCCAACCCTTGGGACCTACTTCAGCCCCAGGATGCGACGAGCCGACATCGAGGTGCCAAACCTCCCCGTCGATGTGGACTCTTGGGGGAGATCAGCCTGTTATCCCCGAGGTAGCTTTTATCCGTTGAGCGATGGCCCTCCCACGAGGAACCACCGGATCACTAAGTCCTACTTTCGTACCTGCTCCACTTGTAAGTGTCGCAGTCAGGCTCCCTTCTGCCTTTACACTCTTCGA